>NZ_AP017315.1 GCF_002355395.1 Microcella alkaliphila
AACGTCGGCCGCGCGGCTCGGAAACTCCGGCCAGCGCGGTTCGAGCTCGTCGCGCATCAATGCGTAGAGCGCCCGCGCCGCCGGCTCGACCGGCTGCTCGAGTGCCGCGGCGAGCGCCGCCGCCTGCCGCGGCAGCACCTGCTCAAGTCGCCTGGTCGGCTCGAGCAGGTCGCGCTGGGGCTCGTCGGGGTCGAGTAGCTGCCCGCGTAACGCCCGCACGAGGTGCTGCAGCGCCCACGTGCGCACGAACAGTCCGCCGCTGACTACCTCCCCGCGCCGCGCGCGACCGACCCCAATGCGCAGCTTGATGAGCGCGAACCCTGCCTCGAGCGTGGGGTCGATCGCGGTCGTCGCCGCGGCGCGCGCCTGCGACTCGGCGATCAGTGTCGCAACGGTGCCGGCCTCGTCGTCAACGGTGACGGTCGTGAGCCCGGCGAGCGCACCCTCCAACTCGGCCGTATGGGCCGCCGCGAACTCGAGCAGGTGTCCGTCGTCGTAGAGCGCCACCACGCCCGCGCCGCCCTCCGGCAGGGCGAGCACGATGTGCTCCTGCCGCGGCAGCCACGACAGGTCGGCCCGCACCCGCGGCCCCGCCCCGTCGGCGGCGATGGCGAAGAAGTCGTGATCGCTCCACTCGTCGCGCCGGTGCCGGCCGGCCTCACTCACCGAGCCCATGAGGGCGAGGCCCACCAGCTCGGGATGCTCGCGCACCGCCCGCGCCAGCTCGTCGGACAGATCATCGAAGCGCTGGGCGTCGCCCATGGCGCACCTCCTCTGAGAGACGCGCCACGCGCATCCCGAATCATGCGAGCGGCCACCGGCCGTCGCGTCGACAGAAAGCAACGCGGATGCGCGACCAGCGTCGCGACAGGGCCGTTCGGTTGTGGGGCGCTCGCTACGGAGCGCGCTCAGTCTGCCACCGGCGGGCCCGGCGCGCCAGAGGGAGATGTGAACAACGACTCGCGGCTCCATAGCTGTTACATGTAACATCGGGGTATGTCCTCAGCCGGTCGCGTCTCCGCGTACCGCGCCCGCATGCGCGCCGCAGGGTTGCGGCCCGTGCAGGTGTGGGTGCCCGACGTGCGATCCGACTCGTTCGCTGCGCAGGCGCGTACTCAAGCAGCCCGGATCGCCGACGCAGCGGCGCACAGCGACGACATGCAGTTCGTCGAAGCGATCAGCTCGTCGTGGGACGAGTGAAGCGCGGCGACGTTCGGCTTGTCGCCGGCGGCGTGTACGCACACAAGCCGCAGCCAGCCATCGTTCTTCAGGACGACGTCTTCGACGCTCTGGATTCGGTCACGGTGTGCCCGCTGACGACCACGGCTGTTGACGCACCGTTACTCCGCGTCCCGATAGCCTCAACGGCAGAATCCGGTCTCGACGCCGACAGCTTTGCGATGGTCGACAAAGTCACGACGGTTCGACGCAGCAACGTGGGGGCGGCGATCGGGGCAGTGTCGAGCCAGCAGCTCGTTGAGATCGAGCGCCGTCTGCTGGTGTTTCTCGGCATCGCGCGCTGATTCAGGAGGTCGCCCTGTGCGACCGGCACGCGAGGTGCGCTCCACACTATGGGCCGAGCGCGGTGATGGGCACGACCGTGACACCGTCGGGTCGCCGATAACCGTAGCGGCCACCCGTGATGACGAGAAGCGCGCTCGGTTCGCCGTGACGGTCGTGATCGACCTTTCGCGCCATCGAGAGCAAAGTAGCCGCGGCCTCGTCGACACGGCCCTCACCGAGTTTCACCTCGACCGCAGCCCAGCGGCCGTCTGGCAGCTCAATGACTGCATCGACCTCGCGGTTGAGTTGGGTGTCACGCCACGACGACAGCCGCGCCCCCAGCTGCTGGCTGTACACCCGAAGGTCGCGAATAACGAGCGACTCGAAGTGGAAACCGGCGGCCTCGAGGTCTCGAGTGAGATCAGCCACACCGACCCCGAGCGCAGCGACACCTAATGACGGGTCAACAAAGTGGTGGACCGCGCTCGTTCTCAGACGCGTGCGCGATCGCATATGTGGAGCCCACGCCTCAAGGGGCTCAATGAGCATGAGCCGCTCGATGACCTCGAGGTAGTGGCCGAGGGTGCGTTCATCGATCGGCCCGCGTGCCCCGCCAACGTCGGCGGCTGTCGCTGAGCGATTGATCGGCCCTCCCACCACACGGGCGAGGGCGGCGAACAACCGGCCGATGTTGGTGGGGTTGCGGCGCGGGCCCATGGCGGGTACATCAACCTCGGCGACCGTTCGCAGGTAGTCGGCGAGCCACACCCTCGCCTCACGCTCGCCCGCATTGACAAGCTCGGGCCACCCGCCCACGACGATACGTTCGAACACATCGGTGACCGCGAGCCCGGAACCCTGCACACCATGATCAAGCGGGTCATCGAAGATCGTGGCAAGGCTCACCTCACCGGTCGAATGTCCGGATTCACAAAGAGACATAGGCCGCATACGCAACCGACCGATGCGGCCAGCTCCTGAGTGCAGACGAGCGTCATCCCGAGGGCGTGCCGAGCCCGTGAGCAGGAAGTGTCCGACGCCGTCGCGGTCATCGACCGCGCGTCGCACGAGGTTCCACAGCTCAGGCGTTTCCTGCCACTCATCGAACAAGATGGGCCCGGGAGAGCCGAACAGGATGCTCGGGTCGGCATCGAGCGCAGCCTGCGCGCTGCCGTCGACATCCATGCGGAACACGGTCTTCGCAACCTGGCTGGCGGTAACTGTCTTGCCGACCGCCTTCGGACCATCGATCAGGATGGCGCCGTTTACCCGCATTCGCTCCGCTAGTTCGGTGTCAACCACGCGCGTTCGATACGTCCGCATGGCGACACCCTAAGGGATGCTGGAGACGAAATGTGGCTTTCGTCGGATATGAAATGCAAGATTCGTCGAAAACGAGATGACATTTTCGTCGGCGCGAGCGTGCGAAGATTGCGGCTGTGATCGGGCTCGGAACACTCATCAACGTTGTCGCGATCGTGCTGGGTGCCGCGACCGGCCGCCTCATCGGCCATCGCCTGCCCGAGCGTACCAACCGCCTCGTCACCGACGTGCTCGGCCTCGTCGTGCTCGTGCTCGGCGGGCTCAACCTCGCCTCGCTTGCCGACCCCGACTACGTCGCCACCGTCACCCCGGGCGGCACGCTGCTCGTCGTGCTGGGCGCCCTCCTCATCGGCGGCATCACCGGCTCGGCCCTGCGCATCGAAGACCGGCTCGAGCAGTTCGGCGGGTGGTTGCAGGCACGGTTCACCCGCGCCGACGCGGTCGCCCACGCCGACAAGCGCGCCCTGTTCATCACCGGCTTCGTCAATGCCTCGCTCGTGTTCTGCGTCGGCCCGCTCGCAATCCTCGGTGCCTTCAGCGACGGCACTGGTCAGGGCATCGACCAGCTCGCCCTCAAGTCGGTGCTCGACGGCTTCGCGTCGGTCGCGTTCGCCGCGACCCTCGGCTGGGGCGTCGCCCTCTCGGCCCTGCCCGTCGGCATCTGGCAGGGCCTGCTCACCCTGCTCGCGGCCACCCTCGGCGCCGTACTGTCGAACGCGGCCATCGCCGCCCTCACCGCGACCGGAGGCGCTCTGCTGCTCGGCGTCGGCATCCGCATCATGAACATCCGCGCGATCGCCGTGGGCGACCTGCTGCCCGCGCTCGTCGTCGCGCCGATCCTCACCGTCGTGGTTGGCCGACTCCTCGGTACGGCCTGACCGCCACGTCGCAGAGGCGGCCAGCGTTCAGCAGTCGCAGCTGATCGCCGCGCCGCCGACCACCGGCGCCGTCAGCGGATCGGCGGCCCTGTGGATCGGCCCGCCCGCCCCCTCGACGGGCAGCCCCTCCCGCGCCCAGTATTCGAACCCGCCAAGCATCTCCTTCACCGGCCGGCCGAGGCTCGCCAGCAGGTGCGCCGCCTTCGTGCCGCCATTGCAGGCGGGCCCCCAGCAGTACACAACGATCGGGATGCTCGCATCCAGCTCCGCAAGACGCCCCGCCAGCTCGCCGCGCGGCACGTGCGTGGCGGCCGCCGCGTGCCCCTGATCCCACGCCTCGCGCGACCGCACGTCGATGAAGTGGAACCGCTCGCCCGCCTCGAGCGCCGCAGCGACATCAGAGGGGTCGGTCTCGTGAGTGAGGCGCCGTGCGAAGTGCTCGGCGGCCGCGGCTGGCTCGGCGAATCCGCCGAGCGCGCTGCCCACAACGGTGGTCGAGTCGACTGCAGTCATGGCGCCATCGTAGGACGGTGCGTTGCCGGGATGCGCGGATCGCGCGATCCGTCGGGAACACTGACGAGCATCCCGTTGTTGCATTCACCATGTCGAACACTGTCGAGACCCCCGACCGCGTGACCATGTACGGCGCCGACTGGTGCCGCGACTGCCGGCGCAGCGAGGCCCTGCTCAACGAGCTCGGCGTCGACTGGGTGAAGGTCGACGTGGAGCAGAGCGCCGACGCCGCGCAGACGGCGCAGGCGATCAGTGGCCGCATGAACATTCCGGTGGTGCACTTCCCCGACGGTAGCCACCTAGTTGAGCCGAGCGACGCCGACCTGAAGGCGAAGCTCGAGGCGCTCAGCGCCTCCTAGCCGAGCGCACGGTTAACCGCACCCCAGCACCCGCTGAGTAAGGCCCTTCGGCCCTGGCGGGTCCCTCGCGCGCCTCGATACCGTCGAGAACCCGACCACCGATTCAAGGAGGAATCATGGGAAAGCTCGACGGAAAAATTGCCCTCATCACGGGCGGCTCGCGCGGAATGGGCGCCGCACACGCCCGACTCATGTCGTCAGAGGGAGCCACAGTCGTCATCACCGACGTGCTCGACGACGACGGCAACGCCCTCGCGGCGGAGGTTGGCGGCATTTACCACCACCTCGACGTCACCGACGAGGATGCGTGGGCGCGCGTCGTGACAGACGTGCACGACAACGTCGGCCCGATCGGCATCCTCATCAACAACGCCGGCATCGTCGGCTTCAGCCCGATCGCGACCGCCGCGACCGAGGAGTGGAACCGCGTCATCGGCATCAACCTCACCGGCACCTTCTTCGGGATGCGCGCCGTCGTCGAGTCCATGACGTCCGCCGGCGGCGGCGTCATCATCAACATCTCGTCCACGGCGGGCCTGCAGGGGTACTCGAACCTCTCGGCCTACGTCGCCAGTAAGTGGGGAGTGCGCGGGCTGACCAAGTCGGCCGCGCTCGACCTGGGGCAGCACGGCATCCGCGTCGTGTCGATTCACCCCGGGCCGATCCGCACGCCCATGACCGACGGCTTCGGCGACGAGATGACGGCGCAGCAGGCGATTCCGCGCTTCGGCCTGCCCGAAGAGGTCGCCGCGATGGCACTGTTTATCGCCGCCGATGCCACCTATACGACGGGCACCGAGTTCGTCATCGACGGCGGCGCGACGGTCGGCGCGGCGCTGCAGCCGCCGCAGTAGTCACGGCCGGGGCGGGCACCCACCGAGCGCAGCACGGGCCGCGAGTTGCGTGTTGTGGTCGACTCGATCGCCGGGAGGCAACCACAACACGCAACTCACGCCACCGTGAGTGCCCTCGCGTCCACCCACTCGAGGTGGCAGTTGTGGTTGCCACACCGGGCAGGAGGCGACCACAACTGCCACCTCACCAGCCTCGCGGCTCGGCGCGGTCGGTACTACCCGCGCACCCGGCCGACCCCGGGCACGATGCGGCCGGTGCGCGACGCGTAGTCGGCGTATTCCGGGAACCGGGCCGCGAGCATCCGTTCTTCGAGGCGCGCCTTGATGCTGAGCAGCACGAACAGCGCGACAAAGAACGCCGCGTGCCACCAGGATGCTCCGATGATGAAGAGCCCCGCGCCGAGCAGCACCAGCCCTGAGTAAAGGGGGTGCCGCACGAGACGGTAGACGCCGGCCGTGACCAGCTGCGAGCCCTCGCGCGGAATCGGTGACGGCGTGAGCGCCCGCCCCAGAGTGATGCCGGCCGCCACCCCGACGACGACGCCCGCGCCGACGAGGGCGAGGGCGATGCCGACGACGACGGGCGTCCGCGCCCACAGGTCGCCGCGCGGCGCGACGGCGAGTGCGATCAGCAGCGCGAACTGCGCACCGACAAGACCCCACGCGAGGGCAGGATGCACGGATACGCGCGTCATGCGGGAAGAGTACGCCCCCGCCGCGAGCGAGTCACGGCGGGGGTGCCTTGGGGGGTCAGAGTTACCCGCGCGACTTCTTGCCGGCGATCAGGTCCTTCTCGTCGATGGGCGCGAGGCCGCGGGCGCGAAGGTCGGCGTAGTGGGCACGCGCCTCCTCCTGACGTTCCGCCTCGACCCCGGTCGCGATCTCGGCGCGGATGTGTGCATCCTCCAACAGGAAGGCGTCGGTCAGCGCTCGCGCGTGCGGTCGAAGGCGCGGCAGCAGGCGACCGTCGATGTAGTCGGTAATCGCCTGAGCGCGGTGCGACGAGAGGCGCCCGTGCATGAGATACCAGGCGAGGTTCTTCTCGATGAGCGTGAAGCCGAATAGGTCGCGCAACCAGGTGAGCACGGTCTTCGTGCCGGCGTGCTCGACGTGGTCGAGCGCCTCGGTGAAGGCCTCCCACTGCAGCAGCTCGCCGTGCGCGCGGGCGGTCTCGATCAACTCGTTCTGGTGGCGGTTGAACAACTCGGCCGCGTCCTTCTTGCTGAGCTTCGACGCCCCGCGGAGGCGACCGGCGAGCTCGGCGACCATCGTCTCGACGCGGTCGGTGAGCAGTTGGCGTTGCGACGCGGTGTCGCGCACGTAGCCGACCGAGCGGGCGGTCGAGCCGAAGTCGGCGACCGACTGGGCGAGACGGCGCAGGCCCGACTTGTGGAAGGCGCGGTCGCCGACCTGCTCAACGACGTAGCCGGCGAGCGCCCCGGCGTCGGCCTTGGCGAACTTCTTCGAGTAGTCGGTGAGCAGGCGCTTGGCCACCAGCTGCAGCAACACGTTGTTGTCGCCCTCGAACGTGACGTACACGTCGAGGTCGGCGCGCAGCTGCACGAGGCGGTTCTCGGCGAGGAAGCCCTGGCCGCCGCACGCCTCTCGGGCCTCCTGGATGATGTCGAGCGCGGCCCAGGTGCTCAGCGGCTTCAGTGCCGCGGCGAGCGTCTCGAGGTCTTGGCGCGACTCGTCGGTGTCGTCCTTCCCCGAGAACACGGCGTCGAACTTCTCGAGGAACACCTCGTGGGCGAACGACATCGCGTAGGTCTGAGCGAGGCGCGGCAGCAGGCGGCGCTGGTGGCGCTGATAGTCCATCAGGACGACCTCGTCGCTGTCGCCACCGGCGAACTGCCGCCGCTCGGTGCCGTAGCGAATCGCAATCGTCAGGGCGAGCTTGCTGGCGACCGTGCAGGCACCATCGAGCGATACGCGGCCCTGCACGAGCGTGCCGAGCATCGTGAAGAAGCGACGGCCGGGGCTCTCGATGGGCGAGGTGTAGACGCCGTTCTCGTCGACGTCGCCGTAGCGGTTGAGCAGGTTTTCACGAGGCACACGCACATCGGTGAAGTGCAGGCGTCCGTTGTCGATGCCGTTGAGGCCGCCCTTGAGCCCGTCGTCTTCGCCGCCAACGCCGGGCAAGAAGTCGCCGTTGTCGTCGCGGATCGGCACGTAGATCGCGTGCACGCCGTGATTGACGCCGCGCGTGATGAGCTGCGCGAACACGACGGCGGCCTTCGCGTGCAGGGCGGCGTTGCCGAGGTAGTCCTTCCAGGCGGCGCGGAACGGCGTGGTGATGACCCACTCGTCGGTGGCCGGGTCATACGTGGCCGTGGTGCCGACGGCCGACACGTCGGAGCCGTGTCCCGTCTCGGTCATGGCGAAGGCACCGGGAACCTCGAGGGTCAGGGTCGGGGGGAGCAGCGTCTCGTGGTGCTTTTCGGTGCCGAGGTGCTGAATGGCGGCGGCGAAAAGGCCCCACTGCACGCCCGACTTGATCTGCATGCTGGGGTCGCCGAGCACGAGCTCTTCGAAGCTCGCGATGTTACCGCCGTTGTCTTCGTCGCCGCCGACCGACTTCGGGAAGGCGCGGTGCACCGAGCCCGCCTCGATGAGCTTGTGGAGTTGGCCGAGCACACGCTCGCGGTGGGCGTCTTTGCCGAGCTCGGGGTCGCGGTGGAATTCGGGGCGCGTCATGAGTTCGCGCGCGTGCTTGCGGGCGTAGGACCACTGCCCGAGCAGCTGTTCGCCGAGCGCGGCGACGTCGATCGTCAGGGGCAAGTCGACCTCTCCCGTGACCGGGGCAATGCCGGCGGCGTCTGCGGCCGCCGCGTCCTCGGTGGGCGCGGCGGGGCGGGTGCTGCTGTCGGTGAGCTGCGTCATGGTGTGTGTTCCGTTCGCACGTGATGGGCCGGCAGCAGGTCGCGCCGGCGCGTGGTAATGCCCACGGTAGATCTCGGGGAATCGTCGCGCTCGTTCGTGGTGACTGGGCCACCATCGGCACGGGATGCACGCGGTCGCGATTGTGGGGAATCTCACATACCTGGGGACTCCCTTAGTGGGCGATCGCTTAGTGGAAGGATGGACGCATGGCGACCATTGACCTGACCACTGCTGACTTTGAACAGACCGTCACAAAGGACGGCATCACGCTCGTCGACTTCTGGGCCGACTGGTGCGGGCCGTGCAAGGCGTTCGCCCCGGTGTACGAGCAGGCAAGCGAACAGCACCCCGACGTGACGTTCGGCAAGGTCGACACGGAGGACCAGCAGGCGATCGCAGCGGCTGCGAACATCCGCTCGATCCCGACGCTCATGGCCTTCCGCGATGGCATCCTCGTGTTTGCCCAGCCCGGGGCGCTGCCGGCACCCGCGTTGGAGCAGGTCATCACCGCGGTGAAGGGCCTCGACATGGATGATGTGCGCAAGCAGGTCGCGGAGGCTCAGGCCCAGCAGGGTGACGTCGAGACGCCCGAGGAGCTGCGCTAACTCAGCTCACCAGTCGTCCGGCGGGGGCGGCTCGTCATCCGGCGGCGGTTCATCGAAGAACGGCGGCGGTTCGGCAGCCGCAACCGGCCGACCCGTTCGCGACGGCCGTGCCCGCGCCGATAGTGCGGCGGAGTCGCTCGGGGTTGACACCTCAACAGCCGGCGGCTCGTCTCCTCGCACAACCGCGAGGACGGCCTCGCCGAACTGCTCGAGCTTCTTCTGGCCGACCCCGCTGATCTGTGCCAGTTCGTCGAGACTCGACGGGGTCGTGAGCGCGATGCCCCGCAACGTGGCATCGCCGAACACGATGTAGGCGGGCACCCCCGCCTCGCGAGCGGTCGAGGCGCGCCACGCGCGCAACCGCTCGAACAGCCCCCCGGCCTCGGCCGACAGATCGGAGGCGGCGGCTGACCGCTTCGACCGCGAACCGCCGGCACCTCCGGCCGCACGCGGCACCTCCTTCCGCAGGCGCACCTCACGCTCGCCGCGCAGCACGGCCCCGCTCGCCTCGGTGATGCCCAGCACCCCGTACTCGCCTCGCACCGCGATGAGGCCCTGGGCGAGCAGCTGGCGCACCACTCCTCGCCACTCCTGCTCGCCGAACTCGGTGCCGAGGCCAAAGGTCGACAGTTCGTCGTGCCTCTGCTGCTGCACTCGCGGTGTCTGCGTGCCCACGAGGATGTCGACGAGGTGCCCCGCGCCGTAGCTCTGGCCACGCTCGCGCTCCAGTCGCACGATCGTCGACAACAGCTTCTGGGCGGGCACGGTGCCGTCGATCGCCTCCGGCGGCGCGAGACACGTGTCGCAGTTGCCGCAGCGGCCGCCGGGCAACTGCTGACCGAAGTAGTCAAGCAACTGCGCTCGACGGCACTCAACCGTCTCGCAGAGGGCGAGCATCGCGTCCAATAGCTGCGACTGGCGGCGCTTGTGCGCCGGGTCGCCGTCGCCGCGGTCGATCAACTGCCGCTGCTGCACCACGTCCTGAAGGCCGTAGGCCAGCCACGCCGTCGACGGCAGGCCATCGCGGCCCGCACGGCCCGTCTCTTGGTAGTAACCCTCGACGCTCTTCGGAAGATCGAGGTGGGCGACGAATCGTACGTCGGGCTTGTCGATGCCCATGCCGAAGGCGATCGTCGCGACCATGACGATGCCCTCCTCGCGGAGGAACCGCGACTGGTGGTTCGCGCGCACCGACGCGTCTAGCCCTGCGTGGTACGGCAGCGCGGCGATGCCGTGGTCGGCCAGCTGCTGCGCCGTCTTCTCGACGCTCGCGCGCGACAGGCAATACACGATGCCCGCGTCACCCGGGTGCTCGGTGCGAATCAGTCGCAGCAACTGCTGCAGGGGTTGGTTCTTCGGCTCGATGCGGTACTGGATGTTCGGCCGGTCGAAGCTCGCCACGAAGTGCCGGGCGCCGCCCAGGTCGAGTCGGGTCGCGATTTCCCGGGCCGTCGCGGCCGTCGCCGTGGCGGTCAGCGCGATGCGCGGAACGTCGGGCCACCGCTCGTGCAGCATCGACAGCGCGAGGTAGTCGGGCCGGAAGTCGTGCCCCCACTGCGACACACAGTGCGCCTCGTCGATCGCGAACAGCGCGATGTCGATCCGCGACAGCAGCTCGGCGGTCGCGGGCACCGTGACACGCTCGGGCGCCAGGTACAGCAGATCGACCTCGCCCGCGGCGAGCGCCTGCTCGACCGCACGCCGCTCGTCGGGGCTCTGCGTGGAGTTCAGGAACGCGGCGCGCACGCCGACCGCGCCCAAAGCGTCCACCTGGTCTTTCATCAGGGCGATGAGCGGCGAGATGACGACGCCGACGCCGCGGCGCACAAGGGCCGGAATCTGGTAGCAGAGGCTCTTGCCGCCGCCCGTCGGCATGAGGACGAGCGCGTCGCCGCCCGCCACGACGTGGTCGATGATCTGCTGCTGCTCGCCTCGGAACGCCGGATACCCGAAGACCCGCTCGAGAACCTGCTGGGGGAGGGCTTCGGCGGTCGACGTCACCGACCCAGGCTAACGGCCACGGCCGACGCAGACCCCGGGGTCCACGGAGCTGTGACCGGATGCGCGGGGCGCGGTGCTGTGGACGGGGACTCTCAGATGTGGATGGCCGGGTCGATCCAGAACCCGTCGGCGCCGGCCGTTGCGGCCGCGCCGCGCGGCTTTGACACGGCAGGGATTCCCGTTGCCACGTGATTCGGCGGAACGTCGCGCGCGACGAGCGCGAGCGCCCCCACCTGCGAGTCATCGCCGATCGTGACCGGGCCCAGCACGGTGGCGTTCGCGCCGATCAGCACGTTGTTGCCGATCGTCGGGTGACGCTTGCCCTTCTCGAGGGTTCGGCCGCCAAGGGTGACGCCGTGGTACAGCATGACATCGTCGCCGATCTCGGCCGTCTCGCCGATCACGACACCCATGCCGTGGTCGATGAAGAAGCGGCGCCCGATGGTCGCGCCGGGGTGAATCTCAATGCCGGTGAGCCAGCGTGAGAACTGCGAAATGAGCCGCGCGAGCAGGCGCAGGCGGGCGCGCCAGAGCCGGTTCGCGAGGCGATGCCACCAGATGGCGTGCAGGCCGCTCGAGGTGAGGAACACCTCGAGCGCGGAACGCGCGGCGGGGTCTCGCCGCCGCGCGTTCGCGATGTCTTCCCGCAGTGGCATCTACGCCCGCAGGTCTTCGTACAGCACGCTCGAGAGGTAGCGCTCGCCGTAGCTCGCGACGATCACGACGATCGTCTTGCCGGCGTTCTCGGGGCGCTTCGCCAGCTCGACCGCGGCGTGCACGGTCGCGCCCGAGGAGATGCCCGCGAGGATGCCCTCCTCAGCGGCCAGGCGGCGCGCCATCGACACGGCCTGGGTGATGTTGACGTCGATGATCTCGTCGTAGATCTCGCGGTCGAGCACGGCCGGCACGAAGTTGGCGCCGATTCCGGCGATCTTGTGCGGGCCGGGGTTGCCGCCGTTCAAGATCGGGCTCTCTTCCGGCTCCACGCCGACGATCTGAACGTCGTCTTTCTTGCCCTTGAGGAACTGGCCGGTACCGGTCAGCGTGCCCCCGGTGCCGATACCCGAGACGAAGATGTCGACGGCACCGTCGGTGTCGTTCCACACCTCCGGGCCGGTGGTCTCACGGTGGATCTGGGCGTTTGCCTCGTTCTCAAACTGGCGGGCGAGCACGGCGCCGGGCGTGTTCGCGACGATCTCCTGGGCCTTGCCGACGGCGCCCTTCATGCCCTCGCTGCCCGGCGTGAGGACAAGCTCAGCGCCGTAGGCCTTGAGCAGCATCTTGCGCTCCTCGCTCATGGTTTCGGGCATCGTCAGCACGACGTTGTAGCCGCGCGCGGCGCCGATCATGGCGAGTGCGATTCCCGTGTTGCCGCTCGTGCCCTCGACGATCGTGCCGCCCGGCTTCAGCTCACCGCTCTTCTCGGCGGCGTCGATGATCGCGACGCCCAAGCGGTCCTTCACGCTCGCTGACGGGTTGTAGAACTCGAGCTTCGCGAGCACGGTCGCCCCCGCGCCATCGGTCACGGCGTTGAGCCTCACGAGCGGGGTGTTGCCGAAGACCTGAGTGATGTCGTCGTAGACGCGGGCCATGATGCTCCTCGAATTCGTAGTGGATTGGTGATGCAAGCGTAGAGGTCGCGTCGCCGGGTTGGCCGGGCGCCGAAACCCCCCGACACAAACGGAACGGGGGCGGCGGGTATTCCCCGCCGCCCCCGTCTCATGAGCGGATGCTCGTGTGGGCTACCAGAAGATGAGCGCGGTGATCAGCGTCACCAGAGCGTTCACCCACTTCGGCGCTCCCGGGATCGCCGGGGGCACGCGCCGCTCATCCGTCTGCACGGTGAGAGTCTCGTACCCGTCGGCGACCACGGTCAGCTCAACCGACAGGTTCGCCAGGCGGTCACCCGACTGCACCGTGTAGGTAGACCCCGTCGCGCCCGCGATCGGCTGACCGTTGCGCAGCCACTGGTAGCTCACGTCGACCGACCGCACGCTGTAGCGCCCGACGTCAACCGTCAGCGTCTTGCCCACCACAGCGGCCCCGACCAGCTTCGGCTTCTTCACGACCTCGATCTCGGGAAGCGGCTCGCCGGCCTCGATGAGCACCGGGATGCTCACCTCGGTGCCGTTGTCGGCGACCGTGATCACGACCTCGGCGACGCCTTCCACGCCGCCCGGTACGGTGAACGCGACCGTCGCACGACCCTGCTCGTCGGTGTTGTCGACGATCGTCGGGTCGATGGCGGCCTCGGCGAGAACCTGACCATCGATGCTGACCGTGACGACAGCATCCCGGTCGCCGGCGTTCGTGAACAGCAGCGAGCTGAGCTGCAGCTCGACGGTGTCGCCCGGCGTCAGCGTCGTACCCGAAATGTCGGGGCTGACCCCGATCGAGCGCTGGGCGACGTCGGGGGCGATCGGCGAGAACTCCGCGAAGTAGTCGACGAACGCCTGCAGGTCGATACGGCCCGAGTCGGCGCGGTTCGTGCCTTGCGCCAGGGTCGCGAAGCCGTCGCCACCGCTCGCGAGGAACGAGTTGGTGACGATGCGGATCGTCTGCGCGTCGGTCACGGTCGACCCGTTCAGCGTGATGGTGCTGATGCGCTCACCGCGCGGAGCGGTCGGGTCGTACGTGTACTCGAGCCCTGCAGACAGGCCGAGCTTCAGGAACGGACGGGTTGCGCCGTCGGGCTGCCACTGCTCTTCGAGCACCGAGCGCAGCTGGGCGCCGGTCAGCTCCATCGTGAAGAGGCTGTTCGCGAAGGGCTGCACGTTGGCGGCCTCCCGGAACGTGACGTTGCCGTCGGGGTCGCCCGCCCCACTGCTCGCGAAGAGCAGGTCGGCGCGCAGGCCACCCGGGTTCATGATCGCCACCTCGGTGTTCAGGTCGCGCGTCGCCCAGAGCTGAGCGTCGGCGACCAGGTTGCCGAGGGTGGAGGAGCCACCGCGGTTCTCGCCGCCATTGCCCTGCACGGCACGACGGATGTCGCTCGTGATCTCACCGAGGCTCACCGCTCCGGCGACCTCCGCGAAGGCAACGGCGTCCGCGACGATCGATGCGACCGCCGGATCGGGCTGCGCCGCTCCGGGCAGCGGGGCGACCGTCGACGCGATGTCGACCAGCTGGCCCGACTCGCGGTCGACCGAGAGCGTGAGGCGCCCGTAGTGCGAGCCGTACTCGCCGCCCTGCGTCACGACCAGAGGCAGCTCACGGCCGTCGACCGGAACCTCGTGGTTGTACACGCGGTGCGTGTGCCCCGAGACGACGGCGTCGACGTTGCCGGCAATGCCGGTCACGAACGACCCGAACTCGGAGTCGTCGGTCACCGACGCGATGTCGGCGGTGGCGGCACCCTCGTGCACGAGCACGACGATGACGTCGGCCTCGCCGTTCGACTCGTCGCCGTCACGCAGCTGCGTGGCGACGCGGTTGACCGCCTCGGTCATGTCACCGAATTCGAGTGACGCGATGCCCGCGGGGGTCACGAGCGTCGGCATCGCCTCGGTGAGTGCGCCGACGAAGCCGACGCGCACGCCATCGAGCTCGGTCACCCAGTACTCGTCGTAGGCGGGCTCGCCCGTCTCGCGCTCGTAGATGTTGGCCGCGATGTACGGGAAGTCGGATGCCGGAATCACGCGGTCGTCGAGGTCGCTGCGCCCCAGGTCGAACTCGTGGTTGCCGATCACCGTCACGTCCAAGCCGATCGCGTTGAGCACGTCGATCGTCGGCTGGTCCTGCTGGATGAATGAGGTGAAGGTCGACGCTCCGATGTTGTCGCCGGCCGACACGAACAAGGAGTTCGGGTTCTGGGCGCGCACATCGTTGACGAGACCGCCGAGCACCGCGGCACCACCGACATTCGTTCCCGCCTCGATACGGCCGTGCAGGTCGTTGATGGTCACGATGTCGATCTCGACCGGTGCGACCTCGGTCGACAGGCCGACGACGATCGGGTCGTGGTCGCTCGAGCGGTACACCGAGGTGCCGTCCGTCGCACCGAAACGGTACTCGCGGTCGCCCCACTCGGCGGCGTTGATGTCCCACACGCCCACACCGGTCACGTTGGCGGCGATCGCCGGGCTCGCGATGATGTGGTCGAGCGAACCGAGCTCGCCATTGAAGGTGTAGGTGTACTGCCCCTCGGTGCGCTCGTCGACGAGGCTGGTCCAGCCCGCGTCGGCGAAGACCGCGATCGGGTCTTCCTGGCTGTAGGCGTTGAAGTCGCCGAGCAGGAGGATGTTCTCGCCGCGCTCGTCGTCGGCGGCGATTTCCTCTGCGAACGTCTTCAGCGCCTCGGCCTGGTTGACGCGGTCACCATTGAAGAAGCCTTGGCCGTCGGCGGGCTCGACACCCGATCCGCTCTTCGACTTGAAGTGGTTCGCGACAACCGTGAAGCGGTAGCCGTCAGCGTCGAAGGTGGCGGCCAGCGGCTCGCGCGCGTTGAACCACACGCTCTCGTCGACCTGGGTGATCATGTCACCGACGAGGTCGACCGACCCCGGCTTGAAGATGATCGCGTTGGTGATGAAGTCGGTGAGGTCGGCGTCGTTCAGCACCTCGGCCGTGGGGACGTAGTCCCACGTACCGGCGCCGGCCGCGGCGTTCAGCGCGTCAACCAGCTGGCCGACGGCCTGGTCGAGAGGCTTGCCGAGCTTGACCGAGTTCTCGATCTCCTGCAGACCCACGACGTCGGCGTCGAGCGCGTTGATCGCCGCAACGATCTTCGCCTCCTGGCGCTGGAACTCGGCGGCGGTGCGGGCACCGCGAGCGTTCGAGTTCTCGCTCGTCAGCGTCGTGAAGTAGTTGAGCACGTTGAAAGCGGCGACGGTCACGTCTCCGCCGACCACGGGGGCCGACTCGGGGCGCGGGTTGCGGGTCTCGAATTCGACGCCGAAGCCGTCGGGGCCCTCGCTCGAGATCGGCACCTGCGGCTGCAGACGCCAGTCGTCGAAGCCGTACTGCAGCACCATGCCGGCCTCGGGGAACACCACGGCGTCTCCGTTGCGCACGATCTCGTCGGCCGTGAAGTACGGCTGCGTGCCGGGGTAGTTGCTGTTCAGCACCTGGATGTTGTAGCCGTCATCGAGCAGGATGCGCGCGGCACGGTTCTCGGCGGCGATCGCGTTCGCCTCGGGGCCGGGGCGCACCTGCTCGGTGCTCTTCACGAGCTCCTCGCCGGGGGCGAGCCACAGGGTGCCAAAGTTGAAGAGCTGGCGGGTGGAGGCCACGAGGTAGTCACCGGTGGGGGTGACGAGCATGTTCTCGAACTGCTCGCGGTCAGCACCGATGATGTCGGTCGGCAGCGGAGTCGGCTCGGGAAGGTCAACATCGGCCTCGACCAGCGCGACCGACCCGGCGGCGCTCGCCGTGATCTGAGTCTGACCGAAGCGCTCGCTCACTGCCCCCGTCACGTCGACGAGGTCGCCGATCGCCACGGCGGGGTTGTTGTTCGACAGGAAGATGAAGATGCCGTCGGAGGCACCGGGCGTCGCGTCGTCGAGGCCGCCAGACCCCTGCGTCTGCACGACGATGCCGTTGTAGCCGCTGACTCCGCGGTAGTCGGCGGTGACGACGCCACGCACGGTGACGGTCTGGCCGACGAGCGGCGACACGTCGCCCGTGCCCTGCACGTTGGCAATCGGGGTGAGGTGGGTGTCAGCAGCGGCGGGCGCAACAGCGACCACGCTGAGGCTGAGGCCCACCGCGAGGGCGGTGCCGAAGGCGGCCGCCCGGGCTGGCGCCGTGCGCCCGCCAGAGGGTGTGAGTTGTCTCATCGGTTCGGTGCTCTCCTTGGATAGCGTTTATGACGCTTCACGGATTGACCCCCGAATGGGGGCCGACAAGAGCGTAAACACAGAAATGTCTGTGAACCAAGCGCGCAGATGAGTAGTCACGCAGAGTTCACACTGGCGTTGGCCGCGCTCGCAGGCCAGGCAATCCGGGTGAATTTTTCGGGAACGGGCCCCGAGCATCCGATCGCTAGGCGCGCTGCGCGAGCTGCCGAATGAGGCGGTCGCCCGGCCGAACCGCGTCGAAGCGGGCCGTGATGTCGGCGCGGCCGAGCAGTTCTTCCAGCGCCGGGCGACGGCGCTGCGACACCAGGGTGACGACGAGCCCGCGGGCGCCGGCGCGGCCGGTGCGACCGGCGCGGTGCAGGTAGGCCTTGTACTCGTCGGGCGCGTCCGCCTGCACGACGATCGCGATGTCGTCGACGTGGATGCCGCGGGCGGCGACGTCGGTAGCGACGAGGGCCGTGACGCGTCCGCTCGTCAACTTGTCGAGGTTGCGCTGGCGGCGCTCCTGAGAGAGGTCGCCGTGCAGGGCCAGGGCCGCGATGCCAGCGTCGTCGAGATGGTCAGCGAGCTCGTCGGCGAAGGTCTTCGTGCGGGTGAACACGAGCGCCTTGCCGTCGCCCGAGACGAGTTCTTCAACAACGGCGCGCTTGTGTCGCGGGTCGACGACGAGCACACGGTGCTCGGTGGTCGACGTCTTCTGCGTCTCGCCCGCGATCTCGTAGACGGCCGGGTCGCGCAGGAACTCGGCGACGAGCGCACCGACCCGGGTGTCGAGCGTCGCCGAGAACAGCAGCATCTGCGACTCGCTACGGGTGCGGCGCAGGATGCGCTGCACCGGCTCGAGGAACCCCAACTCGCACAGGTGGTCGGCCTCGTCGACGACGGTGACGAGCACCTCCGACAGGTCGAGCTTGCCCTGCTCAATGAGGTCTTCGATACGGCCAGGGGTACCGATGATGATGTCGACGCCGCGCTTGAGCGCGCCCGTCTGACGACCCTGCGGCACACCGCCGTAGATCTGCGTCGTGAACAACCCGACGCTGCGGGCGATCGGCTGCACGGTGTCGTCGATCTGCAGGGCGAGCTCGCGGGTCGGCGCGAGAATCAGCGCGCGGGGCTTGCGACCCGGCAGCAGCTTCTTGGCGCCCCTGTTTTGCAGGAGCCGTTCGACGAGCGGCGCACCGAACGCGATGGTCTTGCCCGACCCGGTGCGGCCGCGGCCCAGCACGTGCCGGCCAGCCAGCACGTCGGGGATCGTCGCCGCCTGGATCGGGAACGGCGAGGTCGCGCCCTGCTCGGCGAGCGCCCGCACGATGTTCTGCCCGAGCCCGAGGTCAGAGAAGCTGAGCCCCGCCACCGACGCCGGGTCGACGAGGGTCGCCTTCAGTTTCTTCAGCACGACATCCGGCTGCGGCACGCGCGGCGTGCGCGGGGCCGCATCGCGGGTCGCTGGCCGGGATGCGCGGGGCTCGGCGTGCGCGCGGTCGCGGCCCCGAGCATCCTCGCTGCGCTCCTGACGCTTCTCGCTGCCGGGCTTCGCGGGGCGCCCCGGTCCGCCCTTTTTGCCGCGCTTCTGCTCGGGCTCGAAGGGCCGCCAGTCGGGGCGGTGCGTCTTCTTGCCCGTGCCGGTTCGACCGGACGACGCCGCGGCGCCGCGGCGCTTGCGCGGGTCGCGAGAGGATGATGAGGGACGGGCCATAGCCGCCCGAGCCTATCCCACGCCCATTACGCTGGCCCCGTGACGACCGTCGCCATCGAGCCCGCCGAGCAGCCGGACGTGCAGGGCATGCTCGACGAGGGCACCCGCTACGCGCTGAGCCTGTACCCGCCCGACTCGTGCTATCTGCTGAACGCGTCCGAGCTCGCGGCCGACGGCGTGACCGTCTGGGTCGCCCGCAGTGACGGCGGGGCCGCGCTCGGCATGGTCGCGCTCGTCGACGGCCGCGACGGCACGGCCGAGATCAAGCGACTCTTCGTGCGCGACGAGGCCCGCGGCCTCGGCGCCGCCACGATGCTGATGGATGCGCTGGAACGGCACGCGCGCACGCTCGGCGCCGCGCGCATCCTGCTGGAGACCGGCCCCCAGCAGCTCGCGGCGATCAGCCTGTACGAGCGGCGCGGGTACGTGCGGATCGAGAACTTCGGCCCGTACGTCGGCGACGATTTCAGCCACTGTATGGCGCTCGAGCTCGACGGCTGCTAGTCGGAGGTCGTCGCGCGTTCCGCGGCGAGCGCCGCCGCCTCGCGGGCGGCACGCTTCTCATCGCGACGTTCGCGCGCACCCTCGACGAGCCAGTACAGCGCCGGCAGCACAACGAGGGTCAGCAGCGTCGACGACACGAGTCCGCCGATCACGACGACGGCGAGCGGCTGCGAGATGAAGCCGGCCGTGCCGGTGATGCCGAGGCCGAGCGGCACGAGCGCGAAGATCGTGGCCGCCGCGGTCATCAGCACGGGGCGGAGTCGACGCACCGAGCCCTCGATGACGGCCTGGCGCACCGTCATGCCGCCCTCGCGATACTGGTTGACGAGGTCGATGAGCACGATCGCGTTGGTGACGACGATGCCGATCAGCATGAGCACGCCGACGAGCGACGGCACGCCGAGCGGAATGTCGGCGATGACCTGCAGGAGGATCGCGCCCGTCGCGGCGAACGGCACCGAAACGAGCAGGAGCAACGGCTGGCGGAGGCTCTTGAACGTCGCGACCAAGATCACGTAGGTGATGAGGAGGGCGACGAGCAGCGCCAGGCCGAGCTGCTGGAAGGCGTCGGCCTGCTGGGCGGCGACACCGCCCAGCTCGGCGCGGGCGCCGTCGGGCAGCTCGATGTCGTCGAGGGCCGTGGCCACCATGGCGGAGGCGCTTCCGATGTCCTGCGTCGACGGGGTGATGCTGACGGTTGCACTGCGAATTCCCCGAATCGTGGTGATCGATTCGGGCCCGAGGGCCTCCTCGACGATCGCGACCTCGCTGAGCGCGAGCGGCCCGGTCGCGGTAGGTAGCGTGAAGTCGCGCAACTCGGCGATCGTGACGGGGGCATCGTCGTTCGGCAGGAAGATTTCGAGGGTCGTGTCACTGATGACGACGTCGCCGACGGGCGCGGGGAACATCGCCTGCGCCACGAGACCGCCAATCGCCGCCTCGGTCAAGCCCACCTCGGCGGCGGCCACGCGATCGACCTCGATGGCGATGTACGGCTGCGTCTCGGACAGGTTGCTGGAAGCCTCGGCCGTCACCTCGAGATCGCGCACGGCGTCGAGCACGTCTTGGGCGGCCTCGCGCAACGCCTCCTGGTTCGGCGCGAAGATCTCGACGTCGATGGTCGACGACGCGAAGCCCTGGTCGGCGGAGCGCACCGTGATGTCGCCGACACCCTCGAGGGCGAACAGCCGGTCGCGCACCTCCTGCTGCAAGGCCACCTGGTCGGCACTCTCGTCGGTCGTGATGGAGTAGGTGATGTCGCTGCCACGGCCAAGGAAGCCGAAGATGCCGCCGCCCTGACCGATCGACGCCTGTACCGTCTCGATGCCCTCGATTTCGAAAAGCTCGTCCTCGACGACGGTGGCGGCCTCATCGAGACGCTCGAGGCTCGCCGAGGTGTCGACCACCTGGCTGACCGTCAGGGTGTTCTGACCGCTGTCGCCGATGAAGTTGGTCTGCAACTGGGTGGCGAGTGCGCCGGTGCCGCCGAGCACGAGCAGGGCGAGCAGCAGCGTCGCGACGGGACGGCGCACGCTGAACCGCAGGGCGGGCAGGTAGCCGCGCTGGAGGGGCGTCGGGTTCGCCGACTCCTCCTCGAAGGTCGTCGCCGGCGCGTGTGAGCCCGCCTTCGGGCCGCGCAGGAACCAATACGCGAGCACGGGCACGATCGTGAGCGCCGTGAACAACGAGGCGCCGAGGGCGATCGCCGTGGTCAACGCGAAGGGGCGGAACAGTTCACCCGTGATGTCGCCCACGAGCGCGAGCGGCAGGAACACCGCGATCGTGATGAGGGTCGACGACGTGATGGCGGTGGCGACCTCGCGCACCCCGTTCTGAATCGCCTCCATGCGCTCTTCGCCGAGACCCATGTGCCGCTTGATGTTCTCGACGACGACGATGGAGTCGTCGACGACGCGGCCGATCGAGATGGTGATGGCGCCGAGCGTGAGGATATTGATGGAGTACTCGGCCACCTGCATTCCGATGAAGGTCAACAGGATGGATGTCGGAATCGCGACGGCCGTCACGAGCGTCGAGCGCACCGACAGCAGGAACACCAGAATCACGATGACGGCGAACACGAGGCCGAGTGAGCCCTCGATCGCGAGCGCCTCGATCGAACTCTCGATGAACGGCGCCTGGTCGAAGACGACGGTGAACTCGGTGCCCGAGCCGATGGCGGCGGCGATCGCCGGCAACGCGTTCTGCACGGCGCGGGAGACGTCGACGGTGTTGCCATCGGGCGTCTTCGTGATGCCGAGGGTGAGCGCGGGTTCGCCGTTGATACGCGACAGGTTGTCGACCGGGTTGCTGACGATGGCCACGTCGGCGACGTCGTCGATCGTCGTGACGACGAGAGTGCCCTCGGCCGTCACCTCAGGCTCGTCGGCGAGCAGGGGCACGGCGGCGAGCGCGTCCACGCTCTCGATGCGCACGCCCGTCAAGACGGCGAGGGTGCGGTCGTTCTCGGTGATGGTGCCGGCCGGCAGCAGCACACCGTAGGCGTCGAGGGCGTCGACGATGTCGGACCGGGTGAGCCCGCGCTCGGCGAGGGCGTCGTCGTCGACCGTCACCTCGACGCGGTCGCCGACCGCGCCGAATACGCTGACTTCGCGAACGCCCTCAATGTCGGTGAGCTCGGGCACCGCCTGAACGTCGAGCGCGGCGGCGAGCTCTCCTTCACTGAGGCCGCTCGTGACACCCACTTGCACGACCGGGAGGTCATCGATCGACCCCGTGATGACCTGCACGTCGGCGCTCGACGGCAGGTCGAGGCGATTGACGGCGAGCTGCACGCGCTGCTCGGCGCGCGCAATGTCGGTGCCGAAGGTGAACTGCGCGGTCACGATCGAGAACCCGGTCGATGACGTCGCATCGGATGCCTCGAGGCCGTCGACCGCTTGAATCGCGTTCTCGATCGGCGTCGACACGTCTTGTTCGACCGCATCGGGGGCCGCCCCCGGGTACTGGCTGATGATCAGCACCTGCGGGAAGGCGATCGAGGGAATCAGTTCCTGCTTGAGGCTCGTCAGCGCGAGTCCGCCGAAGACGCCGACCACGATCGTGACGAGCGCGATGAGCGCCCGGTTGCGCAGGCTGAAGGCCGACAGCTGAAACACGGGCGACTCCGGGTGAGGCGAAAAGGGGTGGTGGCAGGGATTGCGTCATGCGAAGAGCCGCATGCAATGCTCGTCAGCATCCCAGCAGTTACTGGACATTGCCAAAGCGGCGCGTGAGTGCGCGCCGCGAATTCGACCGATCGGTCAGTGGTCCTTGCGCCCGGCGTGCCGCCTACACGACCGCATCGACGAGGGCGTCGCTCGTCGCCGGGCGGTGCGAACCGCTGTCGAGTCGCTGCCAGGCGCGCTCGAGCCCGTCAACCGCGCGGCGAATCAGCGGCTCGGGGTAGCAGAACGGCAGGCGCACATAGCGTTCGAAGGCGCCGTCGACGCTGAAGCGGGGGCCGGCGCCGATTTGGACGCCTTCTGCCCGCGCGACGAGGGCGAGTTCGCTCGCGACAGGGCGGCCGAGGTTCGTCCAGAGCACGAGCCCGCCCTCGATCTGCGGCAGCCGCCAGTCGGGCAGCTGGGCGGCGAGCAACTCGCGCAAAAGCGCCTCCCCGCTGCGCAGCTGCGCACGCCGCTCGCCGACCAACTCGTCGTAGCGCGGCAAGAGTTCGAGCAGGAGAAGCTGCTCCAGGGTCGGCGAGCCCAGGTCGCCGGGCGGGCGGGCGCGAGCAAGTTCGGCGATGGTGTCGCGGTCAGCGCGGATCCAGCCGAGGCGAATGCCGCCCCAGACGCTCTTTCCGACCGAGCCGACCGTGATGATGCGGGGGCTGTGCACGGCCATGGGCTGACGGCTCACGCCGTCGACGGCAAGGTCGGCCATCGTCTCGTCGACGATCAGCCGCGTACCGTGGCGGTCGGCGAGCGCCGAAACCCGAGCACGCTGCTCGTCGGGCATGATGCGGCCCGTCGGGTTGTGCACGTCGGGCATGAGGTAGGCGAGGCTCGGCGCCGAGCGGGGAAAGAGCTGGGCGAGGGCATCGTCATCCCACCCGGCATCGGCGCTGACGGGCACCCCGACCAGTCGCGCTCCGGCCGCGGTCAACGCTTCGAGCGCGTGCGGGTAGCTCGGGTTCTCCACGAGGGCACGGTCGCCGCGGCCGATGAGTGCGGTCGCGATCAGCGCGATGGCGTGCTGCGCGCCGAGGGTGATCAACATCTGATCGGGCGATGTCGGAAGCCCGCGGGCGGTGTAACGGTCGGCGAGCGCCGCGCGCAGCTCGTCGAGGCCGAATAGGTCGAAGCCGGCGAGGCCGAGGTGGTGAGGCAGCCGCTGTACCGCGGCGGCTGCCGCGTCGACGACAGCGGGCAGGGCGGGCAGCGTCGCCTTGGAGAAGTCGAGGAGGTCGGGGCGGTCGACGATGTCGAAGGCGGGCACATCCCCGGCGGGAAGGGACGCCACACTGCCGGAGCCGCGTCGGCTGACGAGGTATCCCAGCTCGCGGAGGCGGGCGTAGGCCGCCGCCACCGTGGTTCGGCTGACGCCTTCATGGTCGGCGAGCTGCCGCTCGGCCGGGAGGCGCGCGCCGAGTGCGATGCGACCGTCGAGGATCAGCAGGCGGACCCGGTCGGACAGAGCGTGCGCGAGCGTGCCGCTGTGCGCTCGCCAGTCGCCGAGTTGGGCGCTGAGCGCGCGGGCGGTGAGAGTGGTCGTCACGGTCGCCATGTGGCCACGATAGCGCGATTGGCCTCTTGTGAACAGGCCAATACTGCTGTGGACTGGGCGCATGACCTCGACGACCGCAGCGACGACCCCCGCGCGCCCCGTGCATCCGGTGCGCCGCTGGTCGCAGTTGCTCGTCGGCTTGGTGCTCTACGGCGTCGCGATCGGGCTCATGATCAGCGGCAACGTGGGCCTCGACCCGTGGACGGTCTTCGCGCAGGGGTGGTCACGCACCGTCGGTATTCCGATTGGCATCATGACGGTACTGATTGGCATTGGCGTGCTGCTGCTCTGGATCCCGCTAAAGCAGCGCCCCGGTATCGGCACGGTGCTGAACGTCATCGTGATCGGCCCCGTCATCGACCTGACACTGCTCGTGGTCGACACCCCCGATGCGCTCATCGCGCGCTGGGTGGTGTTCCTCGGCGGGCTGGCGCTGCTGGCCCTCGCGACCGGGCTGTACTTCGGCGCCGGTTTCGGCCCAGGGCCCCGCGACGGCCTCATGACCGGCGCGCACGCGCGGTTCGGCTGGCCCGTCTGGGCGGTCCGCACGGGCGTCGAGGTCACCGTGCTGGCCACCGGCTGGATGCTCGGGGGCACGGTTGGGCTCGGAACGGTCGCCTTCGCCCTGCTCATCGGCCCCATGGTCGGCGTCACGCTCGCGCGCCTGCGCCTGCCGGAGGCGCCCCGCCGACAGCGCGGAAGCGTGCGCAGCACGGACGCGAGTCACCCCGTGCCCGGCGGGACGGGAGGGGGCGCATGACGGTCCTCATTGCACTCGCGGCCCTCAGCACGTGGGCGATCGTCGCGACGATCGAGTTGGTTGGTCGGGACGGCTACGGGCGCATCCCCGCGCGCACCGGCTAGCATCCAGTCTCCGCCGCGGGGTGCTCCGCGCGGCGGGCGACCCGGTTCAGGCGGGTCGCACCCGGCGGGGGTGAGGGTTCCAGGCCTCACCCCCGCCGGTCTTTTCGCGCGACCCTTGCGCGGGATCAAAACGCGATATATCGTGTCTTGCACGGACGCGATATATCGCGAGATGAGCATCCCGAGTGGGACCGCCGAAAGGAGCCGCGCATGGCGCAAGAAACCTGGATCGTCAGCGATCCGACCACGATCGACCTCGAGCTCGTGCGCAGTGTCAAGGTGGGCCTCATCGGAGGGCAGGTGGACATCGTCGCCCACGACGAGCCCGGCGCGCGCATCGAGGTGCACGGCGTCACCGGCCGCGACCTGAAGATCGCACTCGACGGCGACCGGCTGGTCGTCGACCACCTCGACAAGCGCTGGACCGAGTTTCTCGACATGTTCCGCAGCTACCGCGGGTCGTCAAAGGCCGAGGTCAGCATTCTCGTTCCACGCAGTGCCGCCCTCACGTTCGGCGTCGTGACGGCGACCGCGCTGATCAGCGGCTTGCACTCCGACGTGGCGGTCAGCACGGTCAGCGGCGACGTCGTCGTCGACGGCGTCGCCGGCGACCTCAGCGTCAACGCCGTCAGCGGCGAAGTGTCGGTGCGCGGCCACCACGGCGACGTGTCGGCGAAGACCGTGTCGGGTGACCTGACGGTCAGCGGCGAGGTGTTCCGGTTCCGGGGCAACACCGTCTCGGGCGACACCGTCGTCGACCTGCACGGGCTACCCGACATGGTCTCGCAGAAGAGCGTCAGCGGCGACCTCACCGTGCGCCTCGATGCGGGCGTGCCCACGCAGTACCGCATCACCACGCTGTCGGGCGCGCTACAACTCGACGATGCGCGCGTCACCGGCGTGCGGGGGCAGTACGAGGGCCGCTTCGGCGAGCTGCACGGGCGCTTCACCGAGGTGGTGGCGAGCACCGTGTCGGGCGACGTGTCGGTCGTGCACGCGGAGCGGGTCGCGTCGTGACCCCGCCCGTCTTCGGCCACGGCCACCTGCGCCTCTACCTGCTGTCGGTGCTCGAGGAGCGCGACATGCACGGCTACGAGATCATCCAGGCCATCAGCGACCGGTTCGGTGGCACCTACGTGCCGTCGGCCGGCACGATCTATCCGCGGCTCGCGAAGCTCGAGGCGGAGGGCCTCGTCACGAAGGCCGACGCCGACGGACGTCGCACCGTCTACTCCCTGACGGGCGCGGGTCGCGCCGAACTCGACGCGCGCCGGGCTGAGCTCGACTCGATCGAGGAGGGGGTGGGCGACAGTGTGCGTCGCCTCGCCGACGAGGTGCGGGCATCCGTGTCTGACGCGATGGCAAGCCTGCGCGCCGAACTCGCCGCAGCGGCGCGCGACGCCCGCGACGACGCGCGCGGCGCAGCGTCGGCGGCGAACGACCAGGCGCGGGATGCGCGGCGCGCGGCGGACGCGCCCGACGCGCCCCGCGCATCCACGACACCGCCGCCGAGCGGCACGACGGAGGTGCGCTCCGAGTCGCGGGCGCAGCTGGCCCGGGCTGAGGCGCTGCTCGCCGACTTCCGTCAGGAGGTGCGGGCTGACCTGCGTCGCGCGATCGCGGCCGGACGCCCGCTAGACGCGGCCGCCGTCGACGCGCTCGCGGCGGGGCTCACGTCGCTGCGCGCCGACCTCGGAGCTCAGCTGCCCTAGCCGCCGGCGCGCTTAGTCGCCCGCGGCCCACTCGACGGGCAGGTAGAGGTCTTGCACCCGGTCGGCGGTGGCGGTGTGGTCGTTGCGCGTGTAGATGCCGCATTCGACGACTGCGCAGTCGACGGCGTCGTCGGCGGGGGGCCCGACGAGCAGGTAGGCGGTGAACGAGCCGGAGTCGCGGTCATCGAAGGCGCGCGCGCCGAAGATGCGCCAGGCGAACTCGTTGTTGATCCAGTTGGAGGGCGCCCACTGCACGCTGCCCTCTTCGAGTTCGTCTTCGGTCTGGTCGGGCACGCCGCCGAGGCAGGGGCCGGGGCGCCCGTCGAGTTGGGCCGGGATCGCGCAAATGGCGACGTAGATGCCCCGGTTCGGCACATAGCCCTCACCGGTCACGACAATGCGGTCGCCTTCGGCGATCGCGGCGAGATCGACGGCGCCGCCTGATTCGCTCGCCGCGCTGAGCGTGCGCGTCAGCCCGTCGTCGCCGGTGGCCGTCACCGTGGTGGGGAATCCGTCGACTCGGGCCTGACCGCTCGACCCCTGCGGCTCGTGGAAAAGGATCGGCAGCGCGACCGACGCCACGAGGCCGCCCAGGGCAAGCGCGACGACGCCGGTGATGAGCCACCCCCACCGCACGGGTCGGCGGCGAGGCGGGCGGTCCGAGCGCATATCGCCAGTCTACGAGGTGGGCTGCCGCGCGTGGCTAGGCTCGGCAGCATCATGGATGCTGGCCCTCCGCGCCCGACGACGGCCCACCCGCTGTCGCCCGCAACGGTGCTGGCTGTGCTGGTGGGTGGATTCGTCGGCACCGCTCTGCGGCTCGGTGCTGACCGTTGTCCTGTCTCTGACCCTCGGTCTCGGCGCAGCTGTCGCGGGCATCGCGCTTGGCCGTCGCCTGCGCCCCGACGGCTCGACGCCTCTCACCGACGGGAGCGACGAGTGAACCCCGGGCTGGTGCTCGCCGTTGCGGCGGGGGGCGCGCTCGGAGCAGTGCTGCGCTTCCTGACCACGGTCGTGCTCGCCGGTCGCGAGCAGCCCCCCGGCCCGGTCGTGATCGTCAATGTCGTCGGGTCGCTGGTCTCGGGTGTCGCGATCGGCGCAATCGAGGATCCGGTCGTGTTGCTCGTTGTCGTGACGGGTTTCTGCGGCGGCCTTACGACGTTCAGCACCCTGAGTGTCGAGACGGTGCAGCTGGTCATGGACGGCCGCGCGAAACGCGCCGCCGGTGGGATGCTCGTCAACCTCGTCGCGGGAACCCTCGCCGTCGCGCTCGGCACCATCCTCGGCGGGATACTCGGCGCGCTGCCGGGAGAGGCTTGTTAGCGGCCGATGCGGCTCAGCTGGGCGACGACCTGACGGGCGATGTTGCGGCCGGCGCGGTTGGCCCCGATCGTGGAGGCGGCCGGCCCGTACCCGGCGAAGAACAGGCGCGGGTCGCGGGCGACGCGGTAGCTGTCGACCGTCACGCCGCCCTCCTTCTCGCGCAGCTTGAGCGGCGCGAGGTGGCGCAGCTCAGGCCGGAACCCGGTTGCCCAGATGATCGCGTCGGCGCGCTGAAAGCTGTCGTCGGGAAAGCGCACGCCGTCCGCCTCGATGCGCGCGAACATCCCGCGGGTTTCCAGGATGCCCCGATCGATCGCCGCCTGGATCTTGCGGGTGCGCGGCACCCCCGTGCCGCTGACGATGCTCGGCAGGGCGCGGCCAGCGCGCGCCGCCTCGTCTTGCATGCCAACCGCCTTCTCGGCGCCCTCGACGTCGAGCTCGGCGCCGTCGAGGAACTCGGGCGGGCGCCGGGTCGCCCACGTGATCGAGTTCGCCACGCCCTCGAGTTCGAGGATGAAGCCGATCGCGGAGGTGCCCCCTCCGACGACCACAACGTCCTGCCCCTCGAAGTCACGCGCATCCGTATACGCGCTCGTGTGCACGTGGCGGCCGGTGAAGTCGCGCAGACCGGGGTAGTGCGGCACGAAGGGGGCGCCCCAGGTGCCCGTGGCGTTCACGATGGTCGCGCCGCGCAGCTCGAGCTCGCCGGCCTCCGTGTCGAAGGTGACGAGCAGGTCCTTTCCGAGGTCGGTGACGCTCGTCACGTCGGCGGGGCGCACCACTTGCAGCCCGTAGTGCTCCTCATACGCGGCGTAATACTCTTCGACGACGTCGCGCGCCGGCACGCTGTGGTCGGCGGTCGAGAAGCTGAGGCCGAGCTCGTCCATGCCGGGCAGGTCGTTGACCTTATGGGCTGAGCCGAGCTTGAGCGCCTCCCAGCGGTGCTGCCAGGCGCCTCCCGTCGAGGGGCCGCGGTCGAGAAGCACGAACTCTTCGCCCGGTTCGAGGCCGAGGCGGCGTAGGTAGTAGGCGACGCTGAGCCCGGCCTGGCCCGCCCCGATGACGATGCACGAGGTGCTGAGGTCGGCGTCCGTCACCCGCTCTACGGTAGTCGTTCGCCCGTTGTCGCCGCTCACTCGGCGCCAAGGCTGAGGAGCGCTCCGTGGTAGAGTGCTCGCTAGTCTTTATCCAGTCCCACGTCGGCGCTGTTCCGCGGAATTTCCGCCCGCCGACCAACCTGTGAGGGGGGTCACGTATGGGGCGCGGTCGCCAGAAGGCAAAGCACACCAAGGTGGCGCGAGAGTTGAAGTACTTCAGCCCGAACACCGACCTGACTCAGCTTGAGCGTGAGCTCGCTGCGAAAGAAGACGACCCGTACGTCGACAAGTGGGCCGACCTGGTCGACGACGACGAAGACGACCTCGACGAGACGCCGCGCACCGCGTAGCAGGCTGTATTCGTCACGCTCAGGGCCCGCTTCGGCGGGTCTTTTGCGTTCGGTCGCGGCCCCGCGCCCGTCGTCAGTTCGCGTAGCTGCCGACGAGGCGCACGGCGCCGCCGTCGACACCCTTGGCGCCCTGCTCGAATCCATTCAGCTCGCGTGAGGCCGTCGACACGACTCCGACCTGCCAGGTGGGCAGGCCCCGGGTCGTCAGTGCCGTGGAGATCGCGGACGCGTGCTCGGCGGGAACGACCGCGAGCATCCCGAGCCCGAGGTTCCACGTTCCCTCGGTCGATTCGAGGCTGTCGCCGGCGAGGTCGGCGAGCACGCGGAACACGGCGGGCGGACTCCACGTCGACCGGTCGACCTCGACCCACGCGCCCTGCGGCAGGACGCGGGCGAGGTTCGCGGCGATGCCGCCGCCGGTGACGTGGCTGAGCGCGTGAATGGTTGCGGGATGCTCGCGCAGCGCCTCGAGGATCGGCCCCGTATACAGCCGTGTCGGCTCGAGCAGCGCGCGGCCTACGACGCCCCCCAACTCGGGGAGCTCGTCGTGGAACGCGATGGAGCGCTGCGCGAGGATGTGCCGCACGAGCGAGAAGCCGTTCGAGTGCAGGCCCGAGCTCGCCATGGCGAGCACGACGTCGCCGTCGGTGACCCGCTCGGGGCCGAGCACCTCGTCGGCCTCGACCACGCCGACCGCGGCGCCGGCGACGTCGTAGTCGTCGGGGCCGAGGAGGCCCGGGTGCTCGGCCGTCTCGCCGCCGACGAGCGCGGTGCCCGTCGCAGCACACGCCTCAGCAATGCCGCGCACGATGTCGGCGATGCGCTCGGGGTGCACCTTGCCGCAGGCGATGTAGTCGGTCATGAACAGCGGTGTCGCGCCGACGACGACGATGTCGTCCACGACCATGGCGACGAGGTCCTGCCCGATGGTGTCGTGAATGTCGAGCGCCTGCGCGATCGCCACCTTCGTGCCGACGCCATCCGTGCTCGTGGCAAGCAGCGGCTTGCGATACGCGGTGAGCGCCGAGGCGTCCCAGAGGCCGGCGAACCCCCCGACTCCGCCGAGCACGTTCGGGCCGTGGGTGGCGGCGACGGCCGACTTCATGAGTTCGACCGCGAGGTCGCCCGCAGCGGTGTCGACTCCGGCGGCGGCGTAGCTACTCGATGCGCTCTCGGTCACCCGTCAAGCGTATCGGCGGCGGCGTGCGCGGATGAGCGCGTGTGCGAGACTGGAGCCGACCCGCTCGGGTCGATTCCCCGGTCTTTCCAGGAGCGCGCGAAACTCCATGTGCGGCATCGTCGGCCTCGTCTCGTCGGGCCCCGTGAATCAGCAGGTCTACGACGCCCTGGCGTTGCTTCAGCACCGCGGCCAAGACTCCACCGGCATCGCGACCGCCGAGGGGCGCGTGCTGCACATGACGAAGGCGAAGGGCCAGGTGCGCGAGGCGTACCGCACGCGCGACATGCGGAGCCTGCTCGGCACGATGGGGCTCGGTCACGTGCGCTACGCCACGCGCGGCACGGCCTCCAGCGAAGAGGAAGCGCAGCCGTTCTACGTGAACGCGCCGTACGGCATCATCCTCGTGCACAACGGCAACCTGACGAACACGCGTGAGCTCACCCGCGAACTGAACGACGTCGACCGTCGACACCTCAACACGAACTCCGACACCGAGCTGCTCGTCAACGTGCTCGCCCACGAGCTGCAGCAGCAGGTGCTCGGCAACGAGCTGTTTCCCGAGCAGGTGTTCGCCGCGATCTCGCGGGTGCACGAGCGCGTCGAAGGGTCGTACGCCGCGATCGCCCTCATCGCCGGTCAGGGGCTCTTGGCCTTCCGCGACCCGTTCGGCATCCGGCCGCTCGTTCTCGGCCGTCGCACCTCGGGTCTTGCCGGTGATGAGTGGGTCGTGGCGAGCGAATCACTCGTCCTCGAGGCCGGCGACTACGAGGTCGTGCGTGATCTCGCCCCCGGCGAGGCGGTCTTCATCACCCCCGACGGTCAGATGGAGTCGCGCCAGTGCGCCGCGAACCCCCGCCTGATCCCCTGCTCGTTCGAGTACGTGTATCTCGCCCGCCCCGACTCGGTCATGAACGGCATCTCGGTCTACGAGGCGCGGCTGCGCCTCGGCGACCGGCTCGCGAACACGATCGCGCAGTACGCACCGACCGGCAACATCGACGTCGTCATGCCGATTCCCGACTCATCCAGGCCCGCCGCCATGCAGGTGGCCCAGAAGCTCGGCATCGAATACCGCGAGGGCTTCTACAAGAACCGCTACGTCGGCCGCACCTTCATCATGCCCGGCCAGGCGGAGCGCAAGAGGAGCGTCAAGCAGAAGCTGAACGCGATGTCGAGTGAGTTCCACGGCAAGAACATCCTGATCGTCGACGACTCGATCGTGCGCGGCACCACCTCTCAGGAGATCGTCGAGATGGCGCGCGCGGCCGGGGCGAACGAGGTCACCTTCACGTCAGCCGCGCCGCCTGTTCGGTACCCCCACGTGTACGGCATCAACATGCCCACCTCACGCGAACTCGTCGCACACGGCCGCAAGATTCCCGACATCGCGCGTGAGCTTGGCGCCGACCACCTCATCTACCAGGAGGTCGCCGACATGCAGGCGGCGATCGTCGAGGGCACCGACATCACCGAGCTCGAGATGAGCTGCTTCACGGGCGACTACGTCACGGGAACCGTCAGCCCCGAGTATCTCGAGTGGGTCGAGGCGAACCAGAACAGTTAACGGGCGTCGGTCGACTCGCCGCTCGCGTCCGCGCTGTCGACGTCTCCGGCAGCGGGATGCTCGGCGCCGGTCTCGTCCTCCAGCTCACCCTCGATGGGCGCCGGATCGACCACCTCGTGCACAGCCTCCATCGTGCGGGCACGCGTGCGTGACACCCGATCGAGAACGATGCCGATGATCGCCCCGACGACGACCCCCGCGGTGATGCCGTACAGCGAGAAGTAGGCGACGAGCGTGCCGAGCCCGACCTGCGACGTGGGGTCACTCGGCACCGACACGGTCGCGATCAGGGTCGCCAGAAACCCGAGGAACCCGCCGACCACCATGAAGGCACCGAGCTTGGGTGCGCGCCGCACGCTCAACTGCTGACGCTCGCCGGGCTCCGGCGCGGGGGTCTGGTCGCTCACGCGCCTATTGTGGCCGATTCACCTGGGCGATCGGGAACAGGTGCGCAAGGTCACTGCGCGATCCCGAAGCCTGGATGCGCGCATCCCGAACGGCATCTGCCCACGCCGCCTGGCCTGCCGCGAGCGCGATCAGGGTGCGCGCATCCATTTCGACGACGTTCGGCGGGGTGCCGCGGGTGTGCCGCGGGCCCTCGATGAGCTGGACGGCTCCGAACGGGGGGACGCGCACCTCGACGCTGCGACCGGGATGCTCGTCGCCGAGCACCTGGAGCACGTAGCGGCTGGCCGTCGCCAGCGTCGTGCGGTCGGCGGCGTCGAGGTCGGCGAGCGCCGCCTGGATGGCGGCTTCGCCGTCAGGCTGCGGGATGCGCGGGCGGGGCATGCGACGAGGCTAACGGCCCGCTACTGGCCGCGCTCGCGCGGTGCGGCCTCGGTAGGCTGACCGTGTGAAGATTCTCGTTCTCGGCTCGGGTGCCCGCGAGCACGCCATCATCACCGCACTGCTGAGCGAGGAGGCCGACCACGAGATCGTGGCCGCCCCCGGCAACGCGGGCATCGCCGAAGCGGTCGAGACCGTTGCGCTCGACCCGACGAAGGGTGCCGTCGTCGCCGACTATGCGCTCGAGAACGGCATCGAGTTGGTGGTGGTCGGTCCGGAGGCTCCGCTCGTGGCGGGGGTCGCCGACGCGCTGCGCACGCGCGGCATCGCCGTGTTCGGCCCGAGCGCGAAGGCCGCCCAGCTCGAGGGGTCGAAGGCGTTCGCGAAGCGCATCATGGAGGCCGCCGGCGTTCCGACCGGTCGGGCGTTGCGGGCGGCGACCATCGCCGACGTCAACGGCGCGCTCGACTCCTACGGCGCCCCCTATGTCGTGAAGGCCGACGGGCTCGCGGCCGGCAAGGGCGTCATTGTGACCGAGGACCGCGCCGCCGCGGTTGCGCACGCCGAGCACTACCTACAGCAGGGCGGGGTGCTCGTCGAAGAGTTTCTGTCGGGACAGGAGATCAGCCTGTTCCTGCTCAGCGACGGCTCGACGGTCGTGCCGCTCAGCCCCGCGCAGGACTACAAGCGCATCGGCGAGGGCGACACCGGCCCGAACACGGGCGGCATGGGCGCGTACTCGCCGCTGCCGTGGGCGTCGGAAGGTCTGGTCGACGAGGTCATCGCGAGCGTCGCGCAGCCCACGATTCGTCAGCTCGCCGCCGAGGGCACCCCGTTCATCGGGCTGCTGTACTGCGGCCTAATTCTCACCCCTACAGGCCTGCGCGTGATCGAGTTCAACGCGCGCTTCGGCGACCCCGAGACGCAGGTGGTGCTGCCGAGGCTCACGACCCCGCTGTCGACACTGCTGTTCGCCGCAGCCACGGGAACCCTCGCGAGCGCACCTGCCCCGCAGTTCTCGAGCGACGTCGCCGTAACCGTCGTGCTGGCGAGCGAGGGCTACCCCGACACCCCGCACACGGGGCGGCCGCTGACGGGCCTCGCCGAGGCCGCCGCGGTGGAGGGCGTGCACCTCTGCCATGCCGCGACCGCGCACAGCGAGGGCGGATTCGTCGCCACCGGCGGCCGCGTGCTCAGCGTCGTCGCCACCGGCCCCGACTTCACCGTTGCCCGCGAGCGCGCCTACCGCGCCATCGACCTCATCGGGTTGGAGGGCGGCCAGGTTCGTCGCGACATCGCCGCCCGCGTGGACCCGGCCGCGTCGTGACCGCCGGCCACGTCACAGAAACCCTCGACCTCCCGGGGTGGGTGCACGCGTACAGCGGCAAGGTGCGCGACCTCTATATGCCGGACGGTGCATCCAGCCTCGCCGAAGCCGACCGCGTCTTGATGGTGGCGAGCGACCGGGTGAGCGCCTTCGATCACGTTCTCGAGCCGGGCATCCCCGGCAAGGGCGCGCTGCTGACGCAGCTGAGCCGATGGTGGTTCGCGCAGCTGCCGATCGCCAACCACCTCGACCCGCAGGGCGTCGTGCCCGACGCCGTGGCCGACCGCGGCGTCGTCGTGCGGCGGCTTCGCATGCACCCCGTGGAATGCGTCGTGCGCGGCTACCTCGTCGGCAGCGGCTGGGCCGAGTATCGCGAGCACGGCACCGTGTGCGGCATCGAGCTGCCCACCGGTCTGGCGAACGGCGACCGGCTGCCCGAACCGATCTACACTCCGGCGTGGAAAGCGCCCTACGGCGAACACGACGAGAACATCACGTTCGAGCGCTCGGTCGAGCTGGTGGGCCGGTCCGTCGCCGAGGCACTGCGGGATGCATCGCTCGCGATCTTCACGCGGGCCTCGGCGGTCGCCGAGTCACGCGACGTGATCCTCGCCGACACGAAGTTCGAGTTTGGCGACGACCCCGACACCGGCGAGCTGACCCTCGCCGACGAGGTCCTGACGAGCGACTCGTCGCGGTACTGGGACGCGACGCTGTACGCCGCGGGCGGCCCCGACCGCCTGGCGAGCTTCGACAAGCAGATCGTGCGCGACTGGCTGGCCGCCAACTGGGACGGCTCCGGGGTTCCGCCGCGCCTGCCCGTCGAGATCGTCGAGCAGACTGCGGCCCGCTACCGCGAGCTGATCGACCGCCTGACCGCGTAACGGCGCGGAATACCCCGGGGGTGTACAGCGTTACCCCGGCATGTCCGATCAGCGCACCCTGCCCGCCGACCTCACGATGGGCGCCGTCACTCTCGACGTGGCGAACCTCGACGTGATGACCGCGTACTACCGAGACGCCGTCGGCCTCGAGGTGCTCGCCGAGGCGACGGGTACGGTCACCCTCGGGCGCCCCGCGAACGTCGCCAACACCGGCGCGGGCACCGTGGTCACCCCCGCGAAGCCTGCGGTCCTGCTGCGTCACAGCCCGGCGATGCGGCATGCGGGCCCCCGTGAGGCGGGACTGTTCCACACGGCGATCCTGTTCGAGACGCGCGCCGCTCTCGCCTCCGCGGTGTACCGCACAGCGACGGCGCATCCCGATCGGTTCACAGGCTCGGCCGACCATCTCGTGAGCGAGGCCTTCTACTTCGACGACCCGGAGGGCAACGGCGTCGAGCTGTACTGGGATCGCCCCCGCGACACCTGGCAGTGGTCGGGCGACCGCGTGTCGATGGCGAGCCTGCCGCTCGACCCGAACGCGTTCCTGCGCGAGCACCTGACCGAGGACGAGCTCGACCACCCGACGCCCGGCGCGGTCGGCCACGTGCACCTCTCCGTGGGCGACGTCGACACGGCCCGCTCCTTCTATTCGGGCGCACTCGGCTTCGACATCACGGCCGAACTGGGGGGCCAGGCCGTCTTCATGAGTGCGGGCGGCTACCACCACCACATGGCGATGAATGTGTGGCGCAGCCGTGGAGCCGGGCGACGTCAACCCACCCTCGGGCTCGGTCTCGTCGACATCGTGCTGCCGTCGGCTGACGCCGTCGGCGCCCTCACCGAGCGGATGCGCGACCACCACATCGACGTCGCGAACGACGGGCAGACGGTCAGCCTTGATGACCCCTGGGGGAACCGCTTGCGCGTCACCGCAACCCCCTAGACTCGGGCGCCGTGAGCAATCCGCACGACCAGCCCACGTATACCCGCGACGGGCGCGCCGTCAGCCGCGCCGTCGCACTGGCCCTCGCACCCGTGATCGTGCCGCAGTCTCGCGAGCTGCGCGAGAGCATCCCCGTCCTCCCCGAGGCGCCGGCTCCGTGGCGCGGCTCGGCCGGCCCGCGTGGCGACGACACCCCCGTGCGCCTGCTCGTGCTCGGTGATTCGACGGCGGCGGGGGTCGGCGTCGACCACGCGCGGCTCGGGCTCGGCGGGCAATTGGCCGAGGCACTCAGCGAGGCGACCGCGCGACGGGTCTTGTGGCGCGCATCCGGCCGATCGGGCGCGACGGCGCGTGACCTGATCGCGCGGCACCTGCGGCCGGCGCTGCGCGAGAAGACGACGGTCGTCTTTCTCACCGTCGGCGCGAACGACGCTCTCGCCGTGCGCAGCGCGCGCGGTTTTCGCCGCGACGTCGGCCACATCGTCGACAAGGTGTTCGCGGCCCACCCCGACGCGGTGCTGCTCATGTCGTCGCTGCCGGCGTTCTTCCGGTTCCGCGGGCTGCCCGAGCCGCTGCGCTCGACCCTGTACCGCCACTCGCAAGCGCTGGAGCACGAGGCGCGTGAGCTGATCGACGCGCACCCGCGGGCGCACATGTCGCCGCCGCCCCCGCCGTACGCCGAGGGCTTCTTCGCGGTCGACGACTTTCACCCGAGCGCGCTCGGCTACCGCGACTGGGCGCAGTTCGCCGTCGCCGACGCCCTCGAGTCGCCGGTCGGCGCACTGCTGCGCGAGGCGTAGGCAGCGCACAGGGCATTCCCGCCGCTCAGCGCGACCGGGCGCCCCGACTGGTCAGCGTTCGGCCGCGAACTACGAGGCCGACTCATCCCCGTCGGCGGGCGCCTCGCCGGCGACCGGGCCTCCGCGACGGGCGCGGCCCCGCGCATCCTCGGTGTTGACGGGCGCAGCCTCGCCCAGCTCGACGCGCTGCGTCGGCAGGGCCTCGGGCGCCTCGCGACGCACCCAGTCGACGAGTTTCTCGCGCACCAGAATCTGCAGGTCCCAGAGGTCGCTTGAGTTGCGGGCGCTGACGAGCGGGCGGACGCGCACGTGGCCGCCGATCGCGCTCGTGACCGCGATGCTCGCGACGCGCTCATCCCAGAGGGGCGATGCCTCGACGATGCGGGTCAGCTCGGCGCGCATCGCGTCGACGTCGATGCGCCAGTCGACATCGAGCTCGACGGTGCCCATGAGCTCGGATGCGCTGCGGGTCCAGTTCGCGAACGGCGTCGTCGTGAAGTAGGTCGACGGCAGAACGAGGCGCCGCTGGTCCCAGATGCGCACGACAACGTACGTGAGCGTGATGTCTTCGACCCGGCCGAACTCGCCCTCAACGACGACAACGTCATCGAGCCGAATGGCGTCACTGAAGGCCAACTGCATGCCGGCGAACACATTGGCGAGGGTCGACTGGGCAGCGAGACCCGCGATCACTGACGCAAGACCCGCCGAGGCGAGCAGACTGGCGCCGGCGGCCTGCGCGCCGGGGAAGGTCAGTAGCGCCGCGGCGATCGCGAGCAGACCGATGATCACAACGACGACCCGACTGATGAGTCGCAGCTGCGTCTGCATGCGCCGCGCGACGCGGTTGTCGTCGACCGTGATGTCGTAGCGCCGCAGCACGCGGTCGAAGAAGAGCTGCACGACCGCGGTGATGAACCACGCCGCCGCGAGAATCACGAGAATGCGGAACGTCTGGTTGATCGCCGGCCGCCAGTCAGGCTCGGGCAGCGTCAGCGCGACAGCAATCCAGACCCCGATGAGGCCGAGCAGGATGCGCAGCCTCCTCCTCGGCGGACCGAACGTCGCGTAGGTGCCCGCCCACTTCCGCGAGGCGATGCGCGCGACGAGCGCGAGCATCCCCGTCACGACGATGACGATGCCGAGCGCGATCGCGACGGCGATCGCAAGGCCCGGCCAGCTCTGCCAGGTGAAGGTGTCGATGTCGGGCACGAAGCCTCCCGTTCCGGTTTCCTGATCGGTGGTCGTCGGTCGGTCAGCCCACCGTAACCGCGCCGGTAGAGTGAATGCTGACCCCACCCGCTGCCGCGCATCCGAGGAGCCGCCGTGCCCACCATCGTCGTCGAGGTCATGCCGAAGGCCGAACTGCTCGACCCGGCCGGCAAGGCCGTCGCCGGGGCGATTCACCGCCTGGGCGAGAGTCGCATCACCGACGTTCGCCTCGGCAAGCGCTTCGAACTGCACGTGGATGGCGAGGTTGACGACGCCCTCCTCGACACGGCCCGGCAGCTCGCCGCCGACCTGCTCTCGAACGGTGTCATCGAAGACGTCGTCAGCGTGCACGTGGCCGAGCAGGCCGCCGCAGGCGCGGGCGCGTGACCATGCGCGTCGGAGTCGTCACCTTCCCCGGGTCGCTCGACGACCGCGACGCGATGCGCGCCGTGCGCCTCGCCGGGGCCGAGCCTGTCGCTCTGTGGCACGGCGAGCACGACCTGAAGGGCGTCGACGCGATCGTCTTGCCCGGCGGCTTCAGTTACGGCGATTACCTGCGCGCCGGCGCGATCGCGGCCCGCTCGCCGATCATGGCCGAGGTCATCGACGCGGCGAACGGCGGGATGCCCGTGCTCGGCATCTGCAACGGCTTCCAGATCCTCGTCGAGGCACACCTGCTGCCCGGCGGCCTGATTCGCAACGACCACGGCGACTTCATCCGCCGCGACCAGCGCCTGCGCGTGGAGTCGACCGCGTCCGCGTGGACCAACGGCTTCACCGAGGGCCAAGAGATCGTGATCCCGCTGAAGAACGGCGAGGGCGGGTACATCGCCGACGAGGCAACGCTTGACCGGCTCGAGGGCGAGGGGCTCGTCGCGTTCCGCTACCTCGACGTGAACCCGAACGGGTCGCTCCGCGACATCGCGGGCCTGCGCAACGAGCGCGGCAACGTGGTGGGCCTCATGCCGCACCCCGAACACGCGGTCGAGGCGGGCTTCGGCCCCGACACGACGAGTGCGATGCGCTCCGGCACCGACGGGCTGACGTTCTTCACATCGGTGCTCAAGCAGAGCGTGCTGAACTAGGGGTCGTGACCACCGACGCCTCCCCGGCGCCTGCCGCGCCGTCCTCCCCCGCTGGCTCGCCCCGTGCATCCCGTGTGACACCGAAGAGGCTGTATCGCGTGCTTGCGATCGCCGAGGCGATCACCTGGACGTTGCTCATCGGCGGCCTCATCATTCGCGCGGTCGTCGGCCGCGAGGATGGCGCGATCTTTGTGACGATCGGCGGCAGCATCCACGGTTTCGTGTTCCTCGCCTACGCGGCGACCGCCGTCTTGACCGCGGTCAACCAGCGCTGGGGCGTGAGAATCGGGATGCTCGCGGTCGTCACCGCGATCGTCCCGTACGCGACGATCCCCTTCGACGTCTGGGCGCACCGCACGGGCCGTCTCGAGGGCGACTGGCGGCGCGAAGAGTCGGACGACCCGCGCGACCGCGTGTGGTTCGACCGCCTCGTGCGGTGGATGCTGCGCCACCCGTACCTGCTCGGCACGCTGATCGTGGTCGGTGTCGTGGTGCTGTACGTCGTGCTGCTGATGATCGGGCCGCCGATTCCGAAGGCCGACTAGGCACTCAATCGATACTCGCGTAGTCGGCTAGTGGGGGGCGCAGTCGCGACAACCTTGTTCGCCTCAATTAGGCGCCTGAGGTCTCGCCGCAAGACACCAATCGACAAGTTGGTGGCTGCCGCCAGATCTCGGATGCCTAGCTGCTTGCGGCTCTCAAGGACTCCAAGTATCACCTGCTCCGAGTCGGTGACCTGAAGCTCCAGGAACGGTAATGGAGTTGCCGAGAGCTTCGAACTGGGAATGAAGTCTCCTCTTCGGTCTTGTTCAAGCCACCCACCGCGATTGAGACTCAGCAACAGACGCCAAGCGTCGTAACTGTCCATATCCAACTGATACCGGACCACTTGGTCATCGAGGCGACCTTTTTGCAGCGCGAGCGCAAGGGCAGCCAGAGACCGCTCGTCGAGGTTGGCCGCACCAACGAGGGCGAGATGCTCGACAACGTCGGGGTCCATCAGACCGTGGCGTGCCAACGAGGTAGTGAATCGAACATTCGTTGCCGTGAATGTCGGGAGCGGGAGCCCTTGCGACTTCATGGAGCCAACCATGAATCGAATGCCTGTGCCCTGGTTCTCCGAGACAGTTGAATTGTCAGGAAGGGGAACATCGGGGAGTAGTCGCGTGAGCCAGGAATTTCGTGATCGTGAAGTCCCATCTAGTAGCTCGGACTCACGCCTTCCGCCCCAAATTCCGCCCGGGTTAGAGATGTCCAGTCGATCCGGATAAAGCTCTATCTTCACCTGTTCAGATTCGGCGAATGCTGAATAGTCGCGATGTGCGAGCGAGTTGACGATTGCTTCCCGGACGACGTCGATCGGTATCTCGGGTACGTCAGTCGACGACCGACCAAGGCTTACGCGCCGCTTCGGCAGAGTCGCCTCGATCTTGCGAAGTGCATCGCTAATCATCCACGGTATCGGTCCGTCATAGGTCCCTCGGTCGAGCATTCGGATCTCGCCGCGTGCACCGTCGAGAGACGATGCCGGGAAGTGCGCGTAGCTGATCATAAATTGCGGAAACCGCTCTTGGGGATATCGCCCCAAACTCAAGTAACCAGCCAAAGTAACCCCGCCTGTTTCAGGATCCAGCACGCGCAGTTTCTTGAGGAGGTCTTCATCGTTCGCCGAGACTGCTGCGAGGCGCGCTCGTGTTGACCGAACTCGAGTCACTAGCCCTTGAAGGAGTGCTTCATCGAGGTCGGTCAATGACACCCCCGGCACTACATCGACATCGCGAATTGGCTGGGAGCGATTTGAGCTGAGCAGGAAGATCGCATAGGTGCTCATTCGATGGTCGCCATCAAGGAGCCTTTCGAAGCTTCCTTGTTCCTTGCCTCGCTCCACGACGAAGCAAGGTTTCATCTCGGGCGGAAGTTCCTCCACTGTCGCGACTACAACTTCAGCGCCCTCAAACTCGAGAATCGACACTTCTACTATCGGGTCGGGGCTCAGTGAGGGCTGCAACTCACCCGCTTTACGAGGGCGCACGAGTTCTTTGAGTCCATCTGCAATAGCGATTGCGTTAAAGCCTGGGGCAGGGTGAAATCCTGTCTCCTCCTCCAACCCCAAGATGAGAACGCCGCCGCGCGTGTTGCTGAACGCGCTAATGGTTGAAGCAAGGCTCTTCGGCAGCTTGCCCACGGCCGCCTTCACTTCCACCGCATCAGTGTCACGGCCGTGACGACGTAACCGGGCAACCGTCTCGTCGAGTTCTTGAACGTCCACTCGTTGGGCCTCTCCACATCACTGACTGATCAGTTCTGCGTCACTTGCGTCACTGTTGCATCAGTGTACTCACTGAACAGAAGTGACGATACTGATTGCCGAATGAAGGCAGAGACTCTGGGAGCTGGGCTCCGAATCGCACAGCAGACGACCTAGATGCCGCCGATGATCACCATTGTGCAGGTCACGATCGATGCGAGAGAACCTTAGACCCAGCGCACCGAACCCGGAAGAAGATCATCGAACCTGGCGGCCGGCTGGGGCGATTGAGGCTGCGGCACCCATACCTGCTCGGGACGCTGATCGTGATCGGCGTCGTGGTGCTGTACGTTGTGCTGCTGATGATCGGACCGCCGATTCCGAAGGCCGACTGACGCCTCATCCACAATCCGCCGCGCGACGGATGCCCTGATCACGGCGACCCTGGCAGGGTGGACGGATGCGCTCGATCCTCATCTTTCTTGCCATCGCGTTCGGACTGAGTTGGCTCATCGCCCTGCCACTGTGGTTCGGCGACGGGCTCTCCAGCCCCTTCTTCGGGCTAGTGGCGCTCGCGATGATGGCGACGCCGGCGATCGCCGCACTGATCGTCGTGTTCCTCGTCGACAAACCCGCACGGAAGGCCGCCGCTCTGGGCCTCTGGCCGATCGGACGCCCGGGCCGTTTCATCGGCTACCTGGCGCTGGCGCTCGTCGTGCCGGTGGTGCTGATCCTGGCCGCGCTGCCCATCGGCGCACTCTTCGGCGTCTACCCGGCCGACTTCGTGAACTTCAGTGGCTTCCAGGAGATCACCGATGCGCAATTGGCCGCCACGGGAGCGCCCGCGCTGCCCATCCCGATCGGCGTGCTCGTCGCCCTGCAGTTCGTGAACGTGCTGATCGGCGCGTTCATCAATCTGATTCCCGCGCTTGGGGAAGAGCTCGGGTGGCGTGGCTGGCTGCTGCCGAAGCTTCTACCGCTCGGGGTTGCCCCCGCGATCCTGCTGTCAGGCCTCATGTGGGGGCTGTGGCACGCCCCGCTCGTGCTGCTCGGCTACAACTACCCGACAGCGCCGGGCTGGCTCGGTCTCGTGATGATGTGCGGCATGTGTGTCGTGGTGGGCGCCGTGTTCAGTTGGCTGCGCATCCGTTCGGGTAGCGTGCGGGCACCGGCGCTCGCGCACGGCGCGTTCAACGCGGCGGCCGGTTTCTCGATCGTGTTCGTCGCGGCCGGCTCGGTGATCGACACGACGCAGGCGACAATTCTCGGCTGGAGCGGCTGGCTCGTGCCGCTCGTGCTCATCATCGTGCTCGCCGCGACGGGGCAGTTCCGCCCGGCGCCGACGCCCGAGGCGCAGCCGCAGCCGGCGACGAGCCGCTGACCGCGGCTACCGATTGATCGCGCCGCCCAGCAGGAACGCGCCGGCAAAGACCAGCACGGCGATGATCGCAAAGATCCACAGGGGCGACGCCTTCATGCCGCCAGCGTACGCGCGGCGCGTTACGGCGCGATGACGCCGGTCAGTCGAGGACCCCGCCGCCGATAGGATCGGAGCATCCGCCCGCCGCCTGCTAGGAGCGCCCTGCCCGTGAGCGAGAACGTCGCGCCCGCCATCCCCCAGCCCGACACCGTCGACAACGCGATCGCGACGCCCGACAAGCACCAGCCGTACGACGCGCTCGGGCTGAAGCCCGACGAGTACCAGCAGATCCGCGAGATCTTGGGCCGCCGGCCGACGAGCGGCGAGCTCGCCATGTACTCGGTGATGTGGAGCGAGCACTGCTCGTACAAGTCGTCGAAGGTGCACCTGCGCCAGTTCGGCCAGAAGGTGTCGGACGAGATGAAGACCCACCTCATGGTCGGCATGGGCGAGAACGCCGGAGTCGTCGACATCGGCGAGGGCTGGGCGGTCACCTTCAAGATCGAGAGCCACAACCACCCCAGCTACATCGAGCCCTTCCAGGGCGCGGCCACCGGCGTCGGCGGCATCGTGCGCGACATCATCTCGATGGGTGCCCGCCCCGTCGCCGTCATGGATGCTCTGCGCTTCGGCGCCATCGACCACCCCGACACGGCCCGCGTGCTGCCCGGCGTCGTCTCCGGCATCAGCTTCTACGGCAACTGCCTGGGGCTTCCGAACATCGGCGGCGAGACCTGGTTCGACCCGGTCTACCAGGCGAACCCGCTCGTCAACGCGCTCGCCGTCGGGGCCCTGCGCCACGAAGACCTGCACCTCGCGAACGCCCGCGGCGTCGGCAACAAGGTCGTGCTGTTCGGCGCCCGCACCGGCGGCGACGGCATCGGCGGTGCCTCGATTCTCGCCTCCGACACGTTTAGCGAGGGCGGCCCCACGAAGCGCCCCGCCGTGCAGGTCGGCGACCCGTTCGCCGAGAAGGTGCTCATCGAGTGCTGCCTTGAGCTCTACCGTGAGGGTCTCGTCGAGGGCATCCAAGACCTCGGCGCCGCCGGCATCTCGTGCGCGACGAGCGAGCTCGCCTCGAACGGCGACGGCGGCATGGTCGTCGACCTCGACCAGGTGCTCTTGCGCGACCCGTCGCTCACGGCCGAAGAGATCCTGATGTCGGAAAGCCAGGAGCGAATGATGGCGATCGTCGAGCCCGACAAGCTCGACGCCTTCCTCGCCGTCACCGCCAAGTGGGACGTCGAGACCAGCGTGCTCGGCGAGGTCACCGACACGGGCCGCCTTGTCATCCACTGGCGCGGTGAGAAGATCGTTGACGTTGACCCGCGCACCGTCGCGGTCGACGGGCCCGTCTACAACCGGCCGATGCAGCGCCCCGAATGGCTGGATGCGCTCAACGCGAATTCCGCGCGCGCCCTGCCCCGCGCATCCGACGATTCTGAACTGCGCGCCCAGGCGCTGCAGGTTCTCGGCGGCCCGAACCAGGCCGACGCGAGCCTCATCACCAATCAGTACGACTACTACGTCATGGGCAACACGGCGCTCGCGATGCCGGATGACGCCGGGATGATCCGCATCGACGAAGAGAGCGGGCTCGGCGTCGCGCTCGCCACCGACGCGAATGGCCGCTACTGCCAGCTCGACCCGTACGCGGGCGCGCAGCTCGCGCTCGCCGAGGCGTACCGCAACGTCGCCGCGACCGGCGCGAGCCCCCGCGCCGTGAGCGACTGCCTGAACTTCGGCAGCCCCGAGAACCCCGAGGTGATGTGGCAGTTCGCCCGCGCCGTCGAGGGCCTCGCCGACGGCTGCCTCGAGCTCGGCATCCCGGTGACGGGCGGCAACGTGTCGTTCTACAACCAGACCGGCGACGTGCCGATTCACCCCACCCCCGTCGTCGCCGTCATGGGCGTCATCGACCACGTCGACCGCCGCCTGCCCTCGGGCTGGCAGGATGAGGGCGAGAACCTCTACCTGCTGGGCGTCACCCGCGACGAGCTCGACGGCTCGGCCTGGGCGGGCGTCGTGCACGAGCACCTGGGCGGCGTGCCCCCGCTCGTCGACCTCGCGGCCGAGAAGAACCTCGCCGGGCTGATGGCGGCCGCTGCCGAGGAGGGACTCGTCACGAGCGCCCACGACCTCAGCGACGGTGGACTCATCGCGACGCTCGCCGAGGGAGTGCTGCGCTTCGGCGTCGGCGCCCGCGTGTGGCTGACCGAGCTGATGGAGCGCGATCGTGTCGACGCGACCGCTGCGCTCTTCGCCGAATCAGGCGCCCGGATGCTCGTCTCCGTCGCGAGGGAAGACGACGTCAAGTTCCGTGGCCTCTGCGAGGGCCGGCTGGTCCCCGTCACCCGCATCGGCGTCACCGACGGCGAGATCGACGGGTTGGATGTGCAAGACCGCTTCACGCTGTCGCACGCCGAGCTCGGCGCCGCCCACCGGCACACGCTGCCCGAGCGCTTCGGCGCGGTCGTCGGGGGTTAAGCCCTCTCCATCCACCTTTCGATCTCGCGTGCGGTGCGCGGAAAATCGGCAGACAGCAGTTCACAGCCGTGTTCGGTGAGGAGCACGTCGTCCTCGATGCGCACTCCGATTCCGCGAAACCGTTCTGGCACGCTTAAGTCGTCTTCGTGAAAGTAGAGTCCGGGCTCGATAGTGAAGACCATTCCCGGCTCGAGGAAGCCGTCTAGGTAGACCTGCTGGCGAGCACGTGAGCAGTCGTGTACGTCGAGCCCGAGGTGATGGCCCGTGCCGTGAATCATGAATCGGCGATGGTGCTGAGCCTCCCCATGGAGAGCGTCTTCGGCACTCACCGGAATCAGCCCCCACTCGCTCACATGGTGCGCGATCACCCGCATCGCGGCGTCGTGCATGTCTCGGAAGCGGGCTCCCGGCTTTGCCGCCTCGCGTGCGGCATCTGCTGCCTCGAGCACGGCATCGTATACCTCTCGCTGGATGTCGGTGAAGGTGCCCGAGATCGGCACAGTGCGTGTGATGTCGGCGGTGTACAGGCTGTCAACCTCAACTCCCGCATCGAGGAGGAGGAGGTCTCCCTGACGAATAGGTCCATCATTGCGAGTCCAATGCAGGGTGCACGCGTGAGGCCCCGCTGCGACAATCGTCTCGTACCCAACACCGTGGCCTTCCACTCGTGCCCGCCGGTAGAACACACCTTCCACGAGTCGCTCTCCCCGGTCGTGGCCGACGCAGTCGCGCAGTTGGCTGATGACATCGTCGAAACCTCGCTGCGTGGCAGCGACAGCACGGCGCAACTCGGCAATCTCGAAAGCGTCCTTCACGAGGCGCATTTCGCTCAGTACTTGAGCGAGGTGCTCATCATCGTCCGTCGGGATCATGCCGAGCTCCCCGTCGCGCCGGGTGCTAACGCTCCGCCGTCGGCGGTCGACGAGAGAGGTCACCGGTAGGTCGGCGTCCCTCAGCACAACCATTTCGCCATCCCACATCTCGAGTGCTTGCTCGAATTCATCAAGAGATTGAGTGTCAATTCCCAGCTCATCGGCGACCTGCTGAAGAGTGGGTCGACGACCAGTCCAGAGTTCGCCGACCTCATTGTTGGCGTAAAACTCGTCGGAGTCGTGCCCGGAAGATGGCCGAAAGAACAGGATGGCGCGATGGCCATGGACGATTGGTTCCAGCACGAGAATCGACCCAGCGACGGTGTCTGACCCCCACGCAGTGAGATGCGCGAAACCGGAATGTGGGCGGTACGTGTAGTACTGGTCATTCGCGCGGACCGCTTGCAACCCCGCCGGTATGATCACGGTTTTGCCCTCGAAGGCTGCAGACAGCCGGGCGCGACGACTCTGCGCAAATACAGCGGCATCGCGCAGCAGCCCGCGTTCGACCGACACCTCTGCCCAGCCCTGCCTGATGTAGCTGCGAAACGAATCTGACGTTGGGGTGGTGGAACGATTGCGGCTCGTCACCGGAATGGGTTCGCCTGCGATCTGATCGTCGTTCATTCTGGCCCCTGTCTGCGTCGTTTCGGAGATGTAGTGATGTCAGGTTCGGGCGTACGAGCGAATGTCCGCCTGAAATTCAGCGAGCGTCGTCTCCGACACTGTCGGTCGAGTGTGCCGGATCGCGTCCACATAGGCAGCTGTCTGCGGCGCTACCCGTTGCCCTGTCGAGCCGTCGCACTGCATGGCAGCGTCGAACGCTCGTTGCGCGGCCTTTCGAGCAGCGAACTCGATGTCTGCGGGCGAGAATCGCTCGCTACTCTGCGCCAGCACATCGACGTCGATGTGAGCGGCACCCTTCGGCAGGTAACGGCGCCACATGGCTTTTCGAGCCTCCATATCCGGAAGCCCGATAGGAATGACGTAGTCAAAGCGACCGTGCCGTAGCAGCGCGTCGTCAAGATGACGTATGAAGTTGGTGGCACAGATCAACAGACGTCCCTCGCGTTCGCGAAATGCTGGGATCGACTTGAGCAACTCATTCGTCACGCTGTGCGACTGCGTCGGGCGTGCCGCATCGCGTCGTGCGGCGACCTCGTCCACTTCATCGATGAACACAACGGCGTGCTCAAGCTCCGCGATCTCGAGAAATCGGGCGCGCAGTGCCCCGGCGAGTCCGGCGACGTCGCTCGCCAACCGTGAGGGGTGGAGTTCGACGAAGGGCCACCCCAGTCGACTGGCGATCGCTCGCGCAAATGACGTCTTCCCCGTACCGGGGGGGCCAAACAGGACAACTGCTCGCGGCGGGTGCACGCCGCACTCCTCAGCCAGATCAGCGTGTGCAAGCGGGTCGATGAGCCGGCTTTCGATGAGCGCCTTCTCGTCAGCCATTCCTGCGAGCCGCATCCACAGATCCCGTGGGAGAAGTGACCCACCAAGGGACGTAAGTGACTCGAGACTGGAACGATGCACCGGTACCTGACGGTCGAAGTACCACAGGGGTATCTCGCCCGTGTAGTCGCTGTTGCGAAATGCCTTGAGCCTGTTCTCCGACTGGGGCAGCAAGGCCGACAGGCGAAACACGTTGCGCGTTGCAAGACGCGCTTCGAGCCCGGTCAGTAGGGCGCTCCCGAGACCTTGATCGCGCACGGCGGGATCCTGCGCGAACAAGAGGATCCAGGCTCTCTCCCCGTCGACTCGCGCGACTGCCGCTCCGATGACCCTGCCACCATCCGTTACAACGACTCCGACCCCGTCGTCACAGGCTGAAACGGTCTCAGCCAACGTGTACACAGGGTTCCGCTGATCGGACGTCCATTCACGCCAAACTCGAACCACTCCCTCAAGGTGGTCAGGCCGATAGTCACGGACCGTCCACGGCTCCCGAGGCGGTGACGACCCTGTCGTCCTCAGAGAGGGCGCATCTTTCGTTGTCGACATCACTCAGTCGTATCCGAGGATGATGATCTGCGACGTGAGGACCTGCGTAAGCGCGAGTGAGTCGCCGTCGGGGGTATTCGGAGGGCTAGGTGCATTCGTCGGTGATTGCATGACACCACGGTGCCAGCACGGACGCGAGCACCGGTGTGCGGTGCGCCCAATCAACGACTCACAAATTCAGCTTGGCATCCCGAAATGCGGGTACGAGTTGGGCAGCGATGGCCACAGCGGCGGCGACCGATTCGTCGGTGTATGCCCCCTCACGGTCAAGAAAATTGAGAGACCCGATGGTGATTCCCTCATCTCTCACCGGCACATTGATGATGGCACCGCATCCCAACGACTCGATGACAGTCGAGTCGAAGAAGAATTCGCGGACCGACGCGCGGTCAGGCCCGAAGAAGGGCAGCCCGCCTTGCACAACGCGTTCGAACCACATGGGCGACACTTGGCCGTCGATTAGCTTGCGGCCACCCACGGGATACACCGCCTCATCACTGGAATAGATCCGCGCCATGCTGGAGGCGCCGTCCGCGATGACAGAGCCGGTAAAGAGGATCACGCCCGGGTTCACCGTCGCGCGCTGGTGCGCTTCGGCCAGAGTGAGAGATGTCATGACAATCCTTTCGACGTCGTGCGCGTCAGAGGTTCGATGCCGGGACCCTCGTGGTCACGGGGGAGAAAGGCGCGAATGATGGCCTCGACAGAGAAGGACTGCCGAGGGTCACCAACGGGAAGCCCGAGCGCGCGCGCCCGGTCCAGTCGCGCTGTCATTGTGTTGCGATGCAGTGAGAGGCGGGCGGCTGCGGCAACAACCGAACCCTCGTCCAAGAAAGCGCGCACGCTCATGACCAGACGATCCCGATCATTCGCACGACAGAACTCAGGCACAACTAGCTGAGCGACCGTGATCGCATCGCTTGGGTCGAACAGGTAGTCGATTGCTTGCAGGGTGAGCTCTTCGAACGAGCCGACACCTTCCGCCCCCGCTGCCCACGCAGTCCGGGAGGCTATTCGAGCCTCGGCAACTTGCTCCTGCAGATTGCCCGGCGAATCATACGCCCGTGATAGGCCGATACCGATTCCCAGCTCGCCCAGACTGGTCGCAAGTGCCGCTCCGAGTTCGCGGGAGACACGCGACGTGTCGTCATCCTCGCCGAGAGACACAACAGAGATCCAGCCGTCGGCAGTGTCCACTAATGACCTGTTTATCGCAGCCCTACGCCACAGCAGGCGGACGACGTTCGACATCGTGCGTGTCGGGCGCTTCCCCGGTGCGGCGAGGAAGACAACGGCGTGCGCATCACCATCCCGCCATCCGAGACGGGGCATCACCGTCTGCAGAGCAAGGTTGTCGGGCATTGCTGCTTCGTCGATGGCAGCAACGGCCGAGAGCACATCGGCGAGGTCCAAGGCTCCTGACTCGAACCACGCTGCCCGAATCAGCGGCAGAATGAGTGTCAGTGCAGTCGTGACGAAGTCTTCGTTCTTGCCAGCGGTAGCCCAAAGGGTGACCGATCCGGATGCCGAATCGCTGATGGTGAGCGGCCCGACCATGGTGAGACCCTGGCTTTCGCGCTCACCCACAGTCGCGATAGTGATCTCTCCAAGCCGCAGTTCTAGACATAAGCGCAACTCGGCGGCTGCAACACGCAGAATCTCATCTACGGTCGTTTGCTCACCTACGGTTCGCAGCAAAGCGATGAGCTGCGACTCGATCGCAGCGTTTGCCGCACCGATATCCGCTGAAAGCGCGAGAGCCACGTTGGTAGGGTCGTCCGCTGTGCTCAAGAGCGTGATATCGAGGCGTCGCGCGAGAAGCACGACCGACTCCGAGTGCTGCCCGGCAGCAACGACAAGACTTGCTCGCCGCTCCCATGCAAGACGCAAGACAGCCGAGACCAACCAGCCACTTGTCTCTGCACCCGACGCCACGATCACGGCCGTTCGCGGAGACACTCTGCGCGCTTGATCCGGCCTCGAGATCAGGGCAATGGAATCAATCGTCGGATTCTCTGCCGCACGGTGGATGGTGACGGTTCGCGAGAGTGCTCCCCGCTCAATGGCCGCGGCAACGTCAAGTTTTCGCGGAGAGTGCGGCGCTGTCACTGTTTCGTCTCCGTGAAATTGAGCCCGAAAGCAGCGGGGCCGACGAGCGCTAGGCCATCCGATTCGTACCATTTCGGGTCAGCAGGCGTCTTCAAGACATCCAAGACATCGCCTACGCGCACGTCGTCGAGGCTGACGACCGACGCTTTCTCTGGGTCGATGAGGGTAATGATGTCGGGCACGGCGGCAGCGACAGCACCGTCGACGAGCACCATGAGTATCTCGTTTTGGATCTCGATGCGAACGATGCGACCGTTTCCGTCGTCCGTGAGCGTGACGCTTGAGGGTTGGGCAGGAAGGGCAACATCAGAAGGCCCGAACGAACTTTCCACATATGCAACTTGTGCGCGCGCGACACGTGATGTCCCGACCTCATCCGAGAGCTTTCGATACTTCGCGGCAAGCGGTTCGCCACTGTCGAGGATCTGGCCCAGGGTGATCATGCGAGAGGCCGACCCAATGACGCCGTGCTCGCGCAGTTGAGAGGCCGTGCAGGGATACATTGCTGAAGCCGCCCATCCGCCCAGTTCCTCCGTTGCCGCCCGCACGAGGGCTTCCGCGCGGCGCGCATTGCCCACCTCTATGAGGATCCGCTCTCCGTTGGCTCCCATCAACGCAACCGGCCCGATGTTTACGCCGGCAGCGTTCAGGGTCGTCTGGCTGATCAACGGAAACACCCGTCCCATGGGATCCGCATCCACAACCGGAATGCCGGCCTGCAAGGCCGTCAACATGGGGACGATCGCGTTCAAGTTCGCGGCGGCCAGAGGAAAGATCGCAGCGGCTCGACGTCCGATCGCGCGTTCGACCGCCGCGAGACAACCCAGCATTTCGTCGCCACACGGCGGCATTTCGGCCATCAGCAATCCCTGAGAGACGAGTCCGACGGCGACGACAAGGTCATCTGGTGCAAGATCGTCTAGAGAAGCGAGCATCAGAGAGCGAGAAGTCATCGCATTCCGGGTCATGTCCGCGTACATCAACATTGTCGTCGGATCGATCGAGCACGCGAGAAATTGAGCGCCCAGCGCAACGCGGTCGACATCTTCCGGTGACAACGCCTTCATGTTGTCGCTCCCGCTCGAGCAGTGGTTTCCACCCAATCCCCGATGACCCGAGCGCGAATGCGAACGACATGGCGACTGCCGTACGCCAAGGTGTACGCGGTTGACTCAACCACTCGTGTCGACTCGGGGGCTGCTCCCCAGTGCACAATCTGCGACCGAAGATCTTCCTGTGTCGCTCGCAGCCAGCCGTCAAGTTCATCTGTGGCGGACGCATGACCCAGGAAGTCGGACCATGCGCTGAGCGGTGCGATAGCGGCTCCGAGCGCGGTCAGGTCGACACGTGTGCGCACCGTCGACTCGAGATCGCTGCGCAGCAACACCTTGTCGCTCGATCGAGAATCGATAACCGCCGCTGGCCTCTCCGGTTCACCGAGGAGCGACGGCGAATACGGGTCGATGCGCGCAGCATTGCACGCGAGAGCGGGCTCGCGACCACGTCGAATGACTGTGTGTGTAGCCGGGACGCCTTCATGGACACGACCGGCCCGAACACCCGCGTCATCCACGATGACCACTTCGCCCTCATTGACGCCGGCCAGATGTCGAGCACCCATCAAACCGAGTGCTGGGCTGGCGTGTAGGGCCTGAACTGGCGTTGCCCCCAATCGACGAATAGGAACGCGCCCCCCGTCGCTCACGGCGAAATAGACGAGCGCTCCCGGAAGGTGCGCCCGCGCGGCCTGTTCTATTTGTGCTGCAAGTTGATCTCCTGAGGAGACGAGACACGCATTCACGGCCGCGGTGTAGTCACGATCGCGAAAGGAGTTCGAGAAGAATTCGTTCGAAAGCGTCACCCGAGCGAAGGGAAATGCAGACAAGAGCGCGTCAGCGGCCTGCTGCTCATGCTCCGGATTCGCCACCGACCCAACTGCCGTCACGGACGCGACGAGCTCGGTCTCCGATGGATAGCCGCTGAGCGCTGCGGCTAGTGCCCCCACATCGAGGTCCATAAGGGGCCGGCCACGCATATCGTGTCCGCCCGCCACATCGATGACCGTGAGTCGACTACCGCGCAGATCGTGAGGCACCGGCAGCTCATGTAGCGGATCGGCGGCCGGACGAGGACTGATCCTGACGGCGACGACCTGCCGCTCCCGCTCCATCGCGAGGAGGCCTCCGAGATCGACGGTGACCGAGCGGATCTCGGCGGCCGACCGGTGCGCGATCCAGTCGAGCAACTCGGGGAATGGATCTTCTTGACTGATGGAATGCGAATACTCCCCGGCAACTTCTCCGTCGCCGTCGACGGCGACAACCGAGCACCGGTCTTTCTCGAGTCGGATTCCCGCGCGCACGTCAAACCACGGCCTGCAAGGTCAACGGTGATCGCGGCATAGTAAGAGCACCTAGCTCAAGAGTTTCGCTTCTTGAAGAACAGGCTATCGGCCGCGATAGCGATGAGAATCAGAGCCCCTGTGACAACCTGCTGATAGGTCGTGTCCCACTGGAGCAGATTGAACCCGTTGGCGATCACCGTCAGGATCATTACTCCGACAAAGGCCCGCCACACCGCACCCTGACCGCCCATGATGCTCGTGCCACCGATCACGACCGCGGCGATCGCCGTCAGTTCTAGGCCCGTGGCCATCCCGGGTTGTGCCGAGCCAGCCCGCGAGATCATCACGAGTCCGGCGAGCGCCGAACACGCCCCGCTGATCGCGAATACTCCGATCCTGACGGCACCGGTACGGATCCCGCTCAGTCTCGCCGCCTCGGCGTTGCCGCCCACCGCATAGATTCGGCGCCCATACGTGGTTTTTGCGAGCATGAGGCCGAACACGACAACAGTGACGCCGAACAAGATGGACGCCCAGGTCAGACCGAATGGCCCCCGCTCAGCAAAAATGCGGAACGATCCGGCGATCTCGGCCGGGGGCGACACAATGGCGCCCGCCGTGAGCACGATGGCGAGCCCGCGATAAATGATGCTAATCGCCAAAGTGCCAATGAACGAGTTGACCTTCGTGGAGACGATGATGAGCCCTGTAATGGCGCCCAAGAGAGTTCCGGCCACGATGGCACCGATAAATCCGGCAGCGAAACCGAATGTCTGCGAGATCCAGATTCCGGTGATCGCGGAGACGGCCAGGGTCGCCGTCGCGGACAAGTCGAATACCCCGCTGATGATGCACAATGTGGCGCCGACGGCGAGGAGGCCGACCACGGTCGCCTGATCAATGAGGTTGATGAGGTTTCCCGGGGTGAGGAAGGTGGTGGTACTCACCGAGAGCGCCAGCACAATCGCGAGCAAGCCGAAAGCGATGCCGAAGTCGCGGAGTTTGGACTGGAGGCGTTTCACGCCCCAGGGCTTGTCCGAGCGTTCGGACGTGGGTGGGAGCAGAGCGGTCATCCGAGACTCATTTCGTGAATGCGGAGGTGAGGATGTCAGAGGGCTGTGCCGAACGATCGAACTCGTCGACGATGCGGCCATGCCGCATTACAAGCACACGATGCGAGAGGCGGATCACCTCATCGAGCTCAGAGCTGACCACGAGAACCGCAGTGCCGCGTTCGGCGAGGTCTCGAATGAGACTGTGGATACGCGCTTTGGCGGCAACGTCGACGCCCCTCGTCGGCTCGTCCACCATCAGGAGCGCGGGTGGATGGAGTAGCCACCGGGCAAACAGCGCTTTTTGCTGATTCCCGCCGGACAAGTCAACAGTCAGAGTGTCGGGGCCAACGCCACGAAGGTCAACGTCAACAGACACGGTGTCGACGGCGACTTTCTCCTCCCGCCGTCGCACCCAGCCGCCAAAAGATCTCTTCGCCAATGTGCCGAGAGCAACGTTCTCGGTTACGGAGCGACCGAGCAGTAAACCCTGATCCTTGCGCGACTCGGGTACCAGAGCCATTCCGCTCGCGATTGCTGATGACACGGAATTTTCTTTCACCGCATCACCCCGAATGAGGATGGTGCCGGCACGACGCGGCTCGGCACCGAGGAGGCCGAGCAGCACATCGCTTCGGCCGCTGCCCACAAGGCCGGCGAGACCGAGGATCTCACCTTGGCGCAGTGTGAACGAGATGTCGTGGACATGCCGTGTTTCGAGCCCCTGGACCTCGACGACGATCTCCGCGAGCGACGACACCTCGGCGGGAGGGTGATCGATGGGGTCGACCTCGCGTCCGATCATGAGCGAGACAATCGAGGTGGGTGTGTACGCAGAAGACGCGCCTGTCTCGATGAGCTTGCCGTCGCGAAGGACTGTCACCCGGTCGGCGAGACCGAGCACTTCTTCGAGGAAGTGGGAGACGATGATGATTGTTGTGCCCCGGTCGGCAATTTCTCTGACAACCCGCAACAACTGCGCTTTCTCGACCTCGTTCAGCGCGGCAGTCGGCTCGTCCATGCACAGCACCCGGGCACCGCGCGCCAGCGCCTTGAGAATTTCTACCTGCTGCTGAAGCCCGAGAGGGAGATCGCCAACGATGGCATCTGGATCGAGTGTGAACCCAGTCTGTTCGAGCAGCTCCTCAAAACGAACTCGATCAGCGGCGAGATGTGCAAAGCCAGCCCGATGCGACCAGCGCCCAAGCATGACGTTCTCCAGCACCGAGCGCTGAGGAATGACCGCGAGCTCTTGACTGATGAGGGTGATGCCGTGATGAATCGCGTCACGCGGGGAGCCCAGGGCGACGGGCTCACCGTCGAGAAGGAGCGAACCGGAGGTCGCCGCGATCGCGCCGCCCAGTATTTTCAGCAGAGTACTTTTACCCGCGCCGTTTTCCCCCAAGATCGCATGGATCTCGCCCGCACCGATGGTGAGATCGACATTGTCGAGCACGGTGGTCGATCCGTAAGCCTTCGAGGCTCCGCGCACCTCGATTCGCGCTACTGACGTCGATGCGACGTCAGCGTCGTGCTCTGCATGAGACATGGAGAACTCCTCGACGGGAGGGAGCCGCCCGTGTGGGCGGCTCCCTGAGCGTACCTAGTCGGTGTACCCGGCAGTGAAGTCAACCGCGTCGAGGGCGGCCTTGGTTCCTCTGCCCCTGTTCGGGGCAAGCGTCGTCTGGTCGAGAGACATCTCAACCGTTTCTCCGCGAGCGAGAGCGAGTCCGAGCTCGGTCGCTTTCCTGCCGTTGGCAACGACATCCTGCACGAACACCGCGAACCAGTCTCCGTTGCGAACCGACTCGACGTTCGTCTGTGAGGCACCGTTACCGATGAACAGCACATCCGAGTCGCCTGCCACGTCGGCCGCGCCGACGATCGCGGGCGAAGCGCCGATAACGACGTCGACATCAGGGTTCGCCTGCAGGACGTTCTGGAAGGCAGCGCGACCACTGTCGGCCGCGTATCCGCCTTCCACACTGGCGACAAGCTCAATCGTGTCGTCGGTAGCGAGCGTTGCCTTTACCGCCTCGGTGCGAGCGTTGTCGAGCGGAAGCGCGCGGAAGCCCTCGAGGTAGGCGACCTGGCACGGCTTCGCCTCGACCGTCGCGCACGCTTCGATACCCAGCTCTGCCAGTGCAACGCCATTGTCAGTTGGCAGCTCTACGGTGCTGATGGCGCCGTCGACCTGCGGCTCGATCGTCGTTAAGTCGGGACCGACCACCGAAAACTCAACAACAACCGTAATTCCGGCGTCGACGGCTTCTTGAAGCGGGGCCTGAAGCGCCACATTGTCATTGGCCTGGATGACAATCACGTCGAACTGGCGCGAGGTGATCGCGTCACGAACCTGCTGAACCTGCGCCTGGCCGTCGAAAGCTCCGTCGACGAAGGTAGCCGTCGCATTGTTCTCTGCGGCGGCCTGCTCGACGCCAACGAACGTGCCCTGTGCGAACCCGTTGATGGCGGCAAATCCGAAGAATCCGACCGAGAGCGTCTCCTGCTCGGAACTCGGCGACTCTGGGGCCGCTGGTGCTGGGGCCGGCGCCTCTGCAGCTCCGGAACATCCGGAGAGGAACAGTGCGGCGCCGAGCGCCCCGGCTACTAATGATGCAAATCGTGTCTTCATGATCTAGTCCTTCTCTTGCGTGATGGGGGTGGACGGATAGTGCAACTCAGCGAACTCAGGAGTGATGTAGCCGTTGGCGATGTCATCGGCCACTGCCTGAGCGTCTCGCTGCTGAGGGTCGCCGTAGCCGCCACCCCCACCGACAGCAAGGCGTACGACATCGCCCGCTTTCATCGGCCGAGCGTTGGCTTTCAGCGTGCGTACTTCATCAGCGCGTCCTGGATTAATGACGACCTCAGGGCCGGCGGAGTCACACCCTCCGAAAAGGCCCCAGGCAGGGGTGATTGATCGCTCGAACCACAAACCGACGACGCAGTCTGAAAGGAATTCGTACTCCCGCACGACGCCGTTGCCCCCACGCCACCGACCAGGACCGCCCGAATTAGGCCGAATCGAGTACTCAGTGATCCTGAGCGGGAACCGCGTCTCCATCATCTCGATCGGCAGGTCCCGCAGTGAACCGTTGACGTTGTTGATGAGGGCGGATTCGCCATCCGATCCCTCCCAGGCACCCCAGCCGCCGAGCGTCGCCTCGATCGACACGAAGTTACGCCCGACGCGGGGATCAAGGCCCGCGACAGTGATGATCATCGAGTCACCGTGACTCGCCGCTGCCACCCTGTCGGGCAGCGCGGGCGCCAACGCCCGAGAGACGAGGTCGATAAGCAAGCCCAGGTGGGAGAAATACCATTGACAGGCCGCGGGCGCGACAGCTCCCAGGACGGAACCGCTGCGTACTTGCGTGGTCATGGGGCGGAAGGAGCCGCCATTGGAATTCGCGTGAGGGCTAATCAACAGTTTGTAGCCGACGCGGAGCCCCGAGATGGCCTGGGCGACGCCACAGTTCACCGGCCCGCGTGTCTGATCTGCTGACTCGGTGACGTCGAAGTCGATGCTGTCGCCGACCACAGTGATGCGCAGCTTGATCGGTACCGGGCGATCCAAGTCGATTCCATCGTTGTCGAGAACACCCTCGGCCTCGTAGATCCCGTCGGGGATCGCCGCGACAGCCTCGCGCTCAAGCACCTCCGTCTGACGGAAGATCTCCTCGCTCGCGGCCTGGAGGACGTCGATCCCGTAACGTCCGACGAGCTCGGTCATCCGGTTCATGCCCATTCGGAGCGCGGCGATCATTGCATTCATGTCGCCGATCGTCTGATAGGGGAAACGAACGTTCGTCTTGATGAGATCAATGACCGAGGTTTCTGCGCCTCCCTCGATGAGCTTGACCGGGCCCATCCTGAAGCCCTCTTGGAAGATATCGACGGAGTCCATCGACCCTCCGACGTCTTTCGAGCCCATGTCCATCCAGTGAGCACGAGTCGCCGCGAACCCGACGAGCATGCCGTCAGTGAAGATGGGCGCGAAGATCGTCACGTCATTGAGGTGAGTTCCGCCTAGGTAGGAGTCGTTCAGGATCCAGATATCACCCTCTTTCCACACCTCGACGCCGAACTGTTGCTCGACTGCGATGGAGCAGTACTCCAAGTTGCCGAGGAAGAGGGGCAACCCTGCTGACTGCCCAAGCACGCGATGCTGGGTGTCGAGAATGGCCACGACACAGTCGCCGCCTTCGTAGATGATCGGCGAGTACGCCGAACGAATGAGCGTCGCGTTCATATCATCCGCCGCGCTCGTCAGTGCGTTCCTAATGATCTCGACCGTGACCGGATCGAGTGCTTCCATGGTGGAAGTGGCCATGATCATTGCTCCTTCTCGTGCTGGCGAATGATGAGTGAGCCGAGCTCATCGATAGTGACGCGGTACCCCGGGGGGACGACCGTTGTGGCCGTCTCTTCGACGATGACAGCTGGCCCGTCGAACTGATGGCCGCGCGCGAGGTTAGATCGACGAACAACAACTGTCGGTCGCGGTTCTCCTTCGAAGACCACTGGCTGCACTTCATGCTCGAACTCGGTGCTTGTCGCCTCAGCGAGTTGATGGTTCTTGAGCTGCCCCAGGCTGCCTACGGCGCGCGTGCGAAGTGTTGTGATCTCAATCGGCGCTCCGAAAGTCGAGTGTCCGTACCGGTCTTGGTACATGTCGGCGAAGCGACGCGCGAAACTCTCGAGGAAGTCGGGTTGCTGAACCTCGTCAACCGACTCGAGTGGTACATGCAAGGAAAACTCTTGACCTTGATACCGGACATCGATCGACGAGTTTGCTGATCGGCGATCTTCCGGAATCCCCTCCGATGAGAGTGAGTCAAGCGCCACCGTGCGCATGTGTGTCAGGACGCTAAAGAGATCGTCGAGGTCAAGATCAGCGTCAGCAGAGAAATATGGCTCGGCGAAATCACGTCGAATGTCCGTCTGGAGCATTCCCCACGCCGAGAACGCCCCGGGGAACCGCGGAACCACTGTCTCGGGAATCCCCAGCTCCTGCGCCAGGAATACCGCGTGCATCGGGCCCGCGCCTCCGAAAGCGACGAGGCTGAAGTCGCGAGGCTCAATACCTCGTGAAATCGTGATCGTACGAATAGCTTGCGCCATTTGGGCGTTGGCGACGTTGCAAATACCTTCCGCGATAGCGATCTCATCGAGACCCAGTGGTTCTCCGACTGTCCTGAGTGCCGTCACGGCGGCCTCGCGGTCAAGCGTCATGGCGCCACCGGCAAACCACGCGGCGTCGACTCGGCCGAGCACGAGGTTGGCGTCAGTTACTGTCGGTTCGGTTCCGCCTCGCCCGTAGCATGCGGGTCCCGGCTTCGCGCCTGCCGATCGAGGCCCGACCCGAAGCCCGCCTGCCTCCAGCCACGCCACGGAGCCGCCGCCGGCGCCAACGGTGTGAATGTTGACGACGCTCATGAGCATGGGCAGACCTTCGAGCTCTGCTTCGGTTGACACATCGGGTTGACCGTCGACCACAAGCGAGACGTCGAACGAGGTTCCGCCCATGTCAACGCCGATGAGACTCTTGCGATCAGAGACCCGTGCGAGTTCGACGTCACCCATCGCCCCGCCGACCGGTCCGGAGAGGAGGGTCTGCAAGGGCCGCTCACGAGCCGAGCGAGCGGTCAGCACTCCTCCCGACGACTGCATGATGTGCAGCGGCGCCTGCACCCCTCGCTGTGCCAACTGCTCCTCGAGGGCAAGCAGGTAGTTACGCACAACGGGACCTGTGTAGGCCTCGACCACTGCGGAAGAGGTTCGCTCGTACTCGCGCCATTCTTTCGCCGACTGGTGCGAGAGCGAGATCGTGAAATCGTCACCGAGCTCTTCCCGCAAGATTTCGGCGGCGCGCAACTCGTGATCCGGATTCTTGTAGGAGAACAGGAATGCAACCGCAACGGCCCCGTATCCTTCGGCCTCTGCTCGGCGAGCGGCGTGGCGAATCGCGACCTCATCGAGTGGTCGCACCTCCTCGCCCTGACTGCCGAGCCTGCCATTGATGCCGATAATGTCTTTTCGCTCCAGAAGGGGCTTGGGCTTTCGATATTGAGCGTCGTACAGATCGAGGCGCGGCCCGCGAGCGATCAAGTAGGTGTCTTCGGCGCCCGCAGTCGCGAGCAGGAGAACGCGCACACCGCGCCGCTCAAGAAACGCATTGAGTCCTTGCGTCGTACCGTGCACGAGGAACTCAATGTCATCGAGCTGCGGCACAAGCGCCTCGAGACCTTTCAAGACACCGACGCTCAGCTCACCCGGTGTCGTCGACGCCTTGGTCGCCTGTATCTCGCCGGTCGCGGTGTTGTACGCCACCACGTCAGTAAATGTTCCGCCGATGTCCATCGACACTCGATGTGTGTTCATGTGCGCTCCTTTGCGTGTGGGGGAAAAGGTAACTTCGGGGCCAACACGCGAAATGTGTGTGCTGCACATATGGTTGTACGAAAATCGTGCAGGGTGTCGAGGCGGCACTCCTGTGCCTCGTCAGGCTCGACGACAGCTGAGTGCGTGGCCTTCACACGGCTACGCGCACTCACGACGTGACTCTGTCGGGAAGGGCGCTGAGCCAGGAGCTCGTGGATCGACTCCGCGCCTCGTCGCACTCTGCCCCGGCAAGATCAGCGCCGACCGCACGCCCACCCGCGCCGCTACCTTGGCCGGTAGGCTCTCGACGTGACGAGCGACAACGCCACGACGCCCGCAGCCGGTGCGACACTCAGCGCGCCAGCCGACGCCCCGACAGGCGAGCGCGGCCTCACTGAGGCTGAAGCGCGCGACCGGTTCGCGCGCGGGCTCGGCAACGCCATGCCGTCGAGCACCGGGCGGTCTTTCTGGCGCATCATGCAAGCGAACCTCTTCACCCTGTTCAACGGGGTGGTCGGGGGCTGCTTCATCCTGCTGCTCGTGCTCGGCTACTGGCAGGATGCGCTGTTCGGCGTCTTCGTGATCGCCAACGTCTTGATCGGCGTCGGGCAGGAGTTTCGCGCGAAGCTCACGCTGAGCCGGCTCGCGGTGCTGAACGCGCCGAACGCGACGGTGCTGCGCGATGGGGTGCCCACGAGCATCCCGCTTGCCCGCATCGTCATGGATGACGTACTCGTGCTCGGCGCCGGCGACCAGGTCGCCGCCGACGCCGTCGTGATCGAGGCGCAGGGGCTTGAGGTCGACGAGTCGCTGCTCACCGGCGAGGCAGACGCGATCAACGCCCCCATCGACCGCGAGCTGCTCAGCGGCTCGACCATCGTCGGCGGCCGCGGGCTCGCCCGCGTCGTGCGCGTCGGGGCCGAGTCGTACGCCGCGAAAATCACGGCCGAGGCGAAGCAGTTCAGCCTCGTGAACTCTGAGCTGCGGCAGGCGCTCGCCCGCGTCATCACGTGGATCAGCTGGCTGCTCATTCCCGTCGGCCTGATCGCCATCAACGGGCAGATGCAAGCGCTCGGCGGGTGGGAGACCGCGATCGCGAACGGCACGTGGCGCGAGGCCAGCGTCGGCGCGATCGCCGGGCTCATCGCCATGATTCCGCAGGGCCTCGTGTTCATGACGAGCGTCTCGCTCGCCGTCGGTGCGGTGAAACTGTCGCAGAAGCAGGTGCTCGTCCAAGAGCTCGCCGCGGTCGAGGGGCTCGCCCGCGTCGACATCCTCTGCCTCGACAAGACCGGTACCCTCACCGAGGGCCAGCTCGTGCTCGACGCGGTCGAACCGGTGGGCCGCGCGCTCGCCGCCGACGACCCGGCACTCGCGAGCTCGGGTCACGACTGGCGGGCCGTGCTCGCCGCCGTCGGCGCCGACCCGCAGGCCAACGCCACGGCAGCCGCCCTGCGCGAGCCGTACCCGGCCGCCGACGCCCCCGCGCCGGTCGCGACGATCGACTTCTCCTCCCACCGCAAGTGGAGCGCCCTGCAGCTCGACGACCCGCGCGCCGCCGGCACCTGGGTGGTCGGAGCCCCCGACATCGTGCTCGCCGACTCGGTGCGCGAGCCGCTCAGCGCCGAGACCCTCGGGCGCACGACGGCGCTCGCCGAAGCGGGGCGGCGGGTGCTCGTTCTGGCGCGCACCGAGCATCCCCTCGCCCCCGTCGTCGACGGCGAGCAGCCGCCCCTGCCCGCGGGGCTCGCACCGGTCGCGATCGTGTCGTTCCGCGAGAAGGTGCGCGACGACGCCCCCGAGACCCTGCGCTTCTTCGCCGAGCAGGGCGTCGAGCTGTGCGTCATCTCGGGCGACGACCCGCGCACCGTCGCCGCCGTCGCGCGCGAGGCGGGCGTCGCCTTCGACGGCGAAGCAATGGATGCGCGCAAACTCCCCAGCGACCCCGCCGCCCTCGACGCCATCATGGCCGACACTCGCGTGTTCGGCCGCGTGGTTCCCGAGCAGAAGAAGCAGATGGTGCTGTCGTTGCAGCGTCTCGGCCGCACCGTCGCCATGACGGGGGACGGCGTCAACGACGCCCTCGCGCTCAAGTACGCCGACATGGGCATCGCGATGGGGTCGGGGGCCGCGGCGACCCGCGCCGTCGCCCGCCTCGTGCTGCTCGACGGGCAGTTCTCGCGCCTGCCGCGCATTCTCGCCGAGGGCCGCCAGGTGATCGCGAACGTCGAGCGGCTGGCGAAGCTGTTCCTGTCGAAGACGACGTACGCGGTCATGTTCGCGGTCGTGTTCGGCGTGCTGCTGTGGGAGTTCCCGCTCTTGCCCCGCCAGTTCTCGATCACCGACGGGCTGACGATCGGCCTGCCCGCGATCGTGTTCGCCTTGCTGACCAACACCCGCGTGTACCGGCCGGGATTCCTCACCAGGGCGGCGAGGTTTTGCGTGCCGAAGGGCCTCACCGTCGGCGTCGTGCTGATCTCGGTCGTCGCCTGGGCGCGGTTCGCGGGCGACTACTCGCTGGCGCAGATTCAGACGGCGGCGACCATCACGCTCACGCTCACCGCGCTGTGGGTGCTCGTGACGCTCGCCCGCCCCTTCACGTGGCTCACGTCGCTCATCATCGCGGGCTCGTACGCCGGCCTCGCCGTCGTTCTCTTCGTGCCCTGGTTCGTCGAATTCCTGCAGTTCGAGATGCCGGATGCGCGCCTCGCCGCCGTCTCGATCGGTGCGTCGCTGGTCGGCAACCTCGTGATCGAGATCTTCCACCGCCGCGTGCCGTCGTAGGGCGCGCGGCCGTGGGCGTACCCGCGTGCCGCGCCGCGCATCCCTGCCAGCGCACCCCGGGCATCCCGGCCGCCATCGCATGCGCTCGTTACGTTTTGCAGGAGTAGGGGCTGAGCCCGCGCGTCTGTGGCGCTGAAATCCGGGCACCGGCCGTCTGAACTCCTGCAATACGTACGGTGTGCCGACATAGAGCGCGGGCCGCAGCCGGTGGCCAGGCGCAGTGCGGGCCGCACACAGGAAACGGGCCCCGCGACCACCGCGCGGGGCCCGAACCGTTTTCCGGGGAGGGCAGGCCCAGGCATGCCCGCCCACCCCGGAAGCTTTGCCGGCAGAGGCGCCTAGTGCGCCGTCGCCTTCTCGGCGCCCACGCCGGTCAGCGAGCGCACCTCCATTTCGGTCTGCTTGTCGGCGCTCTCGACCCGACGCTCCAGGATGCTCGCGAGCCAGCCGAGCAGGAACGCCAGCGGAATCGAGACCACACCCGGGTTCGACAGCGGGAAGATCGCGAAGTCGGCGCCGGGGATCATCGACGTCTCGCTGCCGGACACGACGGGCGAGAACACGATGAGTACGAGCGCGCTGGTGAGGCCGCCGTACATGCTCCACAGGGCGCCGCGGGTGGTGAAGCCCTTCCAGAACAGCGAGTAGACGATCGTCGGCAGGTTGGCAGAGGCGGCCACCGCGAAGGCGAGTGCGACGAGGAACGCCACGTTCTGCCCGTTGGCTCCGATGCCGCCGATGATGGCGACGAGGCCGATGACGACGACGGTGATGCGGGCCACCTTCACCTCCTGGCGCGGCGACGCCTTCCCCTTCTTAATGACGGAGGCGTACACGTCGTGCGAGAACGACGCGGCGGCGGTGATCGTGAGACCGGCGACGACGGCGAGGATCGTGGCGAACGCGACCGCCGCGATCACGCCGAGCAGGATCGGCCCGCCGAGCTCGAACGCCAAGAGCGGTGCGGCCGAGTTGACGCCACCGGGTGCGGCGAGGATCCGCTCGGGCCCGATGAGGGCGGCGGCTCCGTAGCCGAGCACCAGCGTGAAGACGTAGAAGATGCCGATCAGCCAGATCGCCCACACGACGCTCTTGCGCGCTTCTTTCGCAGTCGGCACCGTGTAGAAGCGCATGAGCACGTGCGGCAGCGCGGCGGTTCCGAGCACGAGAGCCAGCCCGAGCGACAGGAAGTCGAGGCGGGTGACGTCGTTGAGCCCGTACTTCAGCCCCGGCTCGAGGATCGCCGGGTTGTTGGTGGCCGCGACGGCCGCGTCGAGCAGCCCGGTAAAGCTGAAGCCGTGGAGCGCGAGCACCCACACGGTCATCAGGCCTGCACCGGCGATCAGCATGACGGCCTTGATGATCTGCACCCAGGTGGTGCCCTTCATGCCGCCGACGAGCACGTAGAGGATCATGAGCGCGCCGACGACGGCGATGACGACCGACTGCCCGACCCGCTCTTCGATGCCGAGCAGCAGCGAGACGAGCCCGCCGGCCCCGGCCATCTGGGCCAGCAGGTAGAAGAAGCTGACGACGAGGGTCGAGATGGCGGCGGCGATGCGCACGGGGCGCTGCCGCAGGCGGAAGGCGAGCACGTCGCCCATCGTGAACTTGCCGGTGTTGCGCAGCAGCTCGGCGACGACGAGCAGGGCGACGACCCACGCCACGAGGAACCCGATCGAGTAGAGGAACCCGTCGTAGCCGGTGATCGCGATCGCGCCGACGATGCCGAGGAAGGATGCGGCCGACAGGTAGTCGCCGGCGATCGCCGAGCCGTTCTGCCCACCCGTGAAGGAGCGGCCGGCGGCGTAGTAGTCGCTGGCGGTGGCGTTGTTCTTGCTCGCCCGGAAGACGATCACCATCGTGACGGCGACGAATGCGCCGAAGATGGCGATGTTCAGCAGCGGGTCTCCGGGCGAGACGGATGCGGCGCTCGCCTTAACGAGGATCGCGGCGCTCATCGGGCCACCTCCGCGGCGCCGCCCGCGGCCAGCGCCGGTTCAAGCTCGGCGCGGATCTCGGCAGCGGCGGGGTCGAGGTGCTTGTTCGCGTACCAGACGTAGAGCATGGTGACGGCGAAGGTGGTGGCGACCTGAGCGAGGCCCCAGACCATGCCGAGGTTCAGCGAACCGCTGACGGCAATGGCGAACACCTCGGGCGCGTAGCCCGCGGTGAGCACGTAGGCGAGGTACCACGCGAGGCACAGGCCCGTGGCGGGCAGCACGAACAGCCGGTGGCGGCGCTTCAGCGCGCGAAAGCGAGGCGAGCGCTGTACGGCGCGCAGGGCCTCCATGTCGGGTTCGACGTCGGCGTGGCCGACATCGTGGGCGGTCTCATCGACCGGGGCCTGGATGGACACTCGTGGCTCCCTACTGCTGCGACGGCAACCTCGTTGTCACCGTCTGGTAGTCGGACACTCTGCGGGGCGGATGCGGCGCCGGTGAAGAGGGCGCGCATCCCGAATCGACGAGCGGTAGAAACGGTGCGACGAGCGGCGCCCATGACCGCTCGTCGTCGCCTATCGTCATGTTGCATGAGCCCGTCAGTGCTGATCGCCTTCGTCGGCGGCGTGCTGCTCGGGGCGCTCGGGATCGTGCTGCTCGCGGTCGGCTGGCGGGCGGTGCGCGGGGGGCGGGCGCTCGCGACGCCGGCCGAGCGGGCCACCTACGAGACGCTGAACCTGGCGTCGCGCGCGGCCGGGCATCTGCGCTCGGGGCTGGCCGGCGCCGATGCGGCGCGGGCGGCGAAGGCGCTGCGGCAGCTGCTCGACGCCGACGCGCTCGCGCTGGCCGATCCGCACGGCGTGGTCGCGCTCGACGGGCCGGCCGCGCTGACCGCGACGGCCGAACGGCTGGCCCGCGCCGCCGCCGAGGCGGGCGATACCCAGGTGCTGTCGGCCGCGGCGCTCTCCGAGGGGCGGGATGCCGTGGCCGCCCCCATCCGCCTGCCCGGTCGCGAGGCGGCCGGCCCGGTCGCCGGGTCGCTCGTGGCGTTCGCCGCCCCGCCGGTGCGTCCGACGCTCGTGCGGGCGGCCGAGGAGGCCGCCGGCTGGGTGGCCGCACAGCTCGAGCTCGCCGAGTTGGACGCCAGCCGCGCCGCCCTCGCCGAGGCTGAGGTGAAGGCGTTGCGCGCGCAGATCAGCCCGCACTTCATCTACAACGCGCTGACGGCGATCGCGTCGACGATCTCGACCGACCCGGCGCGTGCCCGCGAGCTGGTGCTCGAGTTCGCCGACTTCACCCGGTACTCGTTCCGCCGCGCCGGCGACTTCACGACGCTCGCCGACGAGCTGCGGTCGATCGACTCGTACCTGCAGCTCGAGCGGGCGCGCTTCGGCGAGCGCCTGGCGGTCACGCTGCGCATCGCGCCGGAGGTGTTGCCGACGGTGATCCCATTTTTGAGCCTGCAGCCGCTCGTCGAGAACGCCGTGCGGCACGGGCTCGAGCCGCTCGAGCGCGGCGGCACCATCACGATCACGGCCGACGCGGCGGGCGCCTTCACCGAGATTCGCATCGACGACGACGGGGCGGGCACCGACCCGGAGGCGCTGCGGGCCGCGCTCGCAGGCCGGCCCACGGTCGACCACGTGGGCCTCCGCAACGTCGACGCGCGCCTGCGCCAGGTGTACGGCGACGACTGCGGGCTCGTCGTCGAGACGCAGGTCGGCGCCGGCACCGAGGTGCTGATGCGGGTGCCGCGCTCGCAGCCCGAGAACGACCCGCAGGCGGTGCGGCGATGACGGAACCCCTGCGCCTGCTCGTCGCCGACGACGAGCGACCCGCCCTCGACGAGCTGCTCGCGCTGCTCGGCGCCGACCCCCGCGTCGGCGAGCTCGTTCCCGCCTCCACCGGGTCGGAGGCCCTGCGCATCCTCAGCGACGACCCGGCGATCGACGCGGCGCTGCTCGACATCCACATGCCGGGGCTGTCGGGCCTCGACCTGGCCCGCGCCCTCACCCGCTTCGAGCGCCGACCGCCCGTCGTGTTCGTGACCGCCGACGACGAGAGCGCCGTCGACGCCTTCGACCTCGAGGCGGTCGACTACGTGCTGAAGCCGGTGCGCGCGGAGCGCCTCGCCCGCGCGGTCGGCCGCCTCGTCGACGCCGTCGCGGATGCTCGGGGAGCGCCCCTGACGGCGCCGACGGCCGTTCTCGGGGCCGGCCCCGAGCATCCCGCCGACGACCTGATCGCGGTGACGCTCGGGTCGACGACGCGAATGGTGCGGCGCGACGCGATTCAGTACGCGGAGGCGCAGGGCGACTACGTGCGGCTGCACACGGCCGACGGAGGCTTCCTCGTGCGGGTTCCACTCGGCGATCTGGAGCAGCGCTGGGCGGGCGCCGGCTTCGTGCGCGTGCACCGCTCGTACCTCGTCGCGCTTGCGCACGTGACGCGGCTGCAGCTCGCCGGCTCGGGGCCGACCGTGACGGTGGGGGCGACCGCGCTGCCGGTGAGTCGGCGACTGCTGCCGGGGCTGCGCGAGCGGCTCGACGAGCTGACGGTGCGGCGCTCGTGAACGCCCGCCCAGCGCGCGTGCGCGTCACCGCCCCGAGGCCCGGCGAACCGCTGCACGCGGTGGCTGCCGACGAGGTGGGACCGGCCCCGGACAGCGCCGAACGGGTGCTCGTGTCGACGCTGATCCGCAGCCAGCTGCGGCTGGCGATCCTGTGCGCCCTCGGATTCGCCGGTGCGCTGGCCGCGGTCGCCGCCGTTGCGGCACTGCCCGCGCTGAGCGCGGCCGACGCCCCGACGGTCGCGGGCGTCCCCGTCGGCTGGCTCGTCCTGGCGTTCGGCGCCTACCCACCGCTCGTGGCGATCGCCGCCCTCGCCGTGACCGCGGCGAACCGCGCCGAAGACCAGTATCGGGCGCTGGCCGAGCGCGACGGGGAGGATCCGTGACCGGCGCGACCGCGATCATCCTCGGAGCGGTGAGCGTCGTCGCCGCGCCCGCGAGCGGCGCGACCCCCGCCGCGTTCGGCTACTCGGCGATCGTCATCGTGACCCTGCTGACCGTGCTCGTCGGCGCGCTCGCGGTGCGGCTGTCGCGCACGACGAGCGACTTCTACGTCGCCTCGCGCACGGTGCCGCCGTGGCTCAACGCGTCGGCGATCGGCGGCGAATACCTCTCGGCGGCGAGTGTCTTGGGAGTGGCCGGGCTGATCCTGCTGCAGGGCGCGGCGGGGCTGTGGTTCCCGATCGGATACGCGGCGGGGTACCTCATGTTGCTGCTGTTCGTCGCCGCCCCGCTGCGCCGCTCGGGCGCGTACACGGTGCCCGACTTCACGGGCGCGCGGCTGCGATCGCGCTCGGTGCGCCGGGCGACGAGCGTGCTCGTCATCGTGATCGGCTGGTTCTACATCGTGCCCCAACTGCAGGGCGCCGCGCTCACCGTGTCGATCGCGACGGGCCTGCCGCCGTGGGCGGGGTCGGTCGCGGTCGCCGTCATCGTCGGCGTAATCGTCGCCGCCGGGGGCATGCGGTCGATCACCTTTGTGCAGGCGTTCCAGTTCTGGCTGAAGCTGACGGCGGTGGCCGTACCGGCTGTCGTGATGCTCGTCGTGGTCGGCGGCCGCGACCTGGGGGCGGCGGCCGCGACGGCCTTCCCGGCGGCGCTCGGCCCCGCCGCCGTCGACCCGTACGCGACCGCGTCGCTCGCGCTCGCCCTCCTGCTCGGCACCCTCGGCCTGCCCCACGTGCTCGTGCGCTTCACGACGAACCCCGACGGCGCCGCCGCGCGCCGCACCACCCTCATCACGGTCATCCTGCTGGTCGCGTTCTACGTCTTCCCCACCACCATCGGGATGCTCGGGCGCGCCTTCGCCCCCGACCTCGCGACGGCGGGCTCCGCCGACTCGGTCGCGCTCGTGTTGCCCGGGCGCCTCGTCGACGGGCTCGCCGGCGAGTTGCTGGGCGCGCTCATCGTCGCCGGCGCGTTTGGCGCGTTCCTGTCGACCTCCTCCGGGCTCGTCGTGTCACTCGCCGGGGTCATCAGTCAGGAGGTCGCGGGCGGCACGGTGCGCGGGTTCCGCGTGGCGGCGCTCGCCTCGACGCTCGTGCCGCTCCTCGTCGTACTGCTCATCGAGCCGGCCGGGCTCGCCGGCAGCGTGGGGCTCGTCTTCGCCTTCACCGCCTCGACGCTGAGCCCGCTGCTCGTGCTCGGGGTGTGGTGGCGGGGGCTCACCGCGCGCGGCGCGCTCGCCGGCATGCTGACCGGAGCCGTCTCATGCGCACTGGCGGTGGGGCTCGGGGTGCTGCGCGTACCGGGGGCCCGCGGCTCGGGTGACGCGGGCACCGGCGGTGCGCTGGCGGAGGCCGCCCCGCTCGCCGCGGACTGGGCGCCGTGGCTGCAGTCGGCGCTGGCCACCCCGGCGGCGTGGACGATCCCCCTCGCCGTGCTCGTCACCGTGCTCGTCTCGCGCTTCGGCGGCGGAGCCCCTCCCGCCGACGTCGACCGCATCCTCGCCCGCCTGCACCTGCCCGAGCGCCGGCGCCCCGAGGCGCGCTGAGTGCCCGCGTCGCCGTCCTGCGCGACGCGCCCCGCGCATCCCGAATTCAGCGTGGCCGGCGCGGCAGCCGCAGGCGGCGCTGCGCCAGCAGAATGCCGAGGAAGATCAGCGCGGCGCCGACCGGCTCGTTCCACACGAGCACCTCGCCGAGCACGAGAATGCCGAGCGCGACGCCGACGACCGGCGAGATATAAGTGACGGTCGCCGCACGGGTGGCGCCCCAGGCGCGCACGACGTTCTGGTTCCACGCGTAGGCGAGGCCGGTGCCGAAGACGCCGAGCAGCACGATGCTGCCGACGATCCAGATGTCGAGTGTGATCGGGTCGGTGCCGATGATCGGAGTAAGCGCGAGCATGATGACAGCGGCAATGCCGACGTTGAGCAGTGCGAGCATGACGCCGCTCAGCCCCGTGCCCTGCAAGAACCGACGCAGGTAGGCGAGGCTGAAGCCGTAGCAGGCGGTCGCGCCGAGCAGCGCCAGCTGCGGCACGACCCCGCCGCGCAGGTCGACGCCCGCCCACGGCGCGATGATGACGAGCACCCCGGCGAGGCCCACCACCAGCCCGAGGATCTGCTCGCGCGTGAGCCGCTCCACCCGGATGACGAGCCCGGCCATAAGCGCCGTCATCAGCGGAGTCGTCGCGTTGTACACGCTCGCGAGTCCGCTCGACACCGACTGCTGCGCCCAGCCGAACAAGAGGTACGGGAAGACGCACAGCGTCAGTGCCACCACCGTCATGTGGGCCCAGATGCGCCACTCGCGGGGAAGTTTCTCGCGCGTGACGAGCACGATGATCCCCAGGGTGAGGGCGCCGAACACGGTGCGTCCGGTCGCGATCTGGGCGGGGCTCAGCCCCTCGAGCCCGACCGCGATGAACAGGAAGCTGGCGCCCCACACGACGCCCGCGGCCGTGAACTGCAGCGCGATGCGCAGGTCACCGGATGCTCGCCCACCGCCCGTCGGCTGCGCAGGCAATGCGGGCTCGGCCGGTCCGAGCGCGCCCGCCGCCGTCGCCGGTGCCGGAAGCCGCTCGGCCTCGTCGCCGTCGCCTCCGCCGGCCGCACGTTCGTCGCTCACGAGCCGACACTACTGCCGCCGGCCGCCCTCCCCGCACCGCTCGGGTGCGCACGCGGCCGCGACGTCCGAAACCCGCGCCCGCGGTCGCGGCCCGCACCGGGGCCGTGTTCCGGCGGTGACCGGGGCTGTGACGGGGGCGGCGCCCGAAGCCGTGACCGGCGCCCGTGACGGGGGCCGTGACGTTTCTCAGGAGTTCAGGCCCCGCGGCCCCCAGAATTCGCGGCAACCGGGCCGCGTCGCACCCTCTACTCCTGAGAAACGTCACGCGCGCCCCCGCAGCGCGCGCCGACACCGCTCTCGACTCAGCGGCCGACGGCCCACCGTTCCCGAGAACGGGTACGCGGCCTACTCAGCGTGCGGCGTCTGCCCGGCGATCTGCTCGTGGTGGTGAATCACCTCGGCGACGATGAACGTCAGAAACTTTTCGGCGAAGGCCGGGTCGAGCTCTGCCGCTTCGGCGAGCGCCCGCAGCCGCGCGATCTGCACGCGCTCACGCTCGGGGTCGCTCGGAGCCATGCCGGTCGCCGCCTTGAGGCGGCCGACGGCCTGCGTGCACTTGAACCGCTCGGCGAGCAGGTGCACGAGGGCAGCGTCGATGTTGTCGATGCTTTTGCGCAGCGAGGCGAGCTCTGTGCGGGCGGCGTCGTCCATACACCGAGCCTAATCGTCTCTACCGGGCGGGCGGCACTGTCCGGAAGCCGATCACCTTGTGCGTCCCATCGCAGTACGGCCGGATGCTCGACGCCCCACACCGACACAGCGCCACGACGCGTCGCTGGTCACGCTGCGCACCCCCGCCGGGGTTGTCCGCGTCGTCGACGTCGAGGGTGATGTCGCCCCGCACGAGGAAGGGACCGTTGGGGCAGGCGAAGACCTCAACGGCCTCGTCGCTCATGCGGCGAGCTCCGCGCCCGTGCCTGCGTATCGCCGCGAGCGACGAAAGTGGGGCGGGCACTGCGCGTCCCGGCTTCGCCGCGGCTCAGGCACCGCGGCTCGTCTTCCGCCGCGTCGACGGGATGCGCCGCTTCGGCACGCTGATCGTCGCGCGGTGGATGCGCGGCGCCGGCCGCAGACCGCTGCGCCCGTCCTGCCACGCCGCGAGCATGTGCTCGGATGCCCAGCCGTCGACGGCCAGGCAGGCTGCGGCGCCGAACAGCACGTCGGCCGCGAGCTCGGGCTCGGCCTCGACGAGGCCGCCGGCGAGGTCGCGGCCGGCGATCTGCTCGTGCACTGCGTCGGCTTCGACGTGCTCGTCGAAGTAGTCGACGACGTCGTCGCCGTAGCCGAGGCGTCGCAGCCCGGCGGCGATGCGCTGGTTCGGCAGTGACGAGGTCATCTCGAACGCGGCGAGGTGGCCGGCGATGGCACCGCGCAGGCGCCGGTGCAGGCCGAACAGGCTCATCGTGTTGACGGAGGTGAGGATGCGCGCATCCACCTGGTCGAGGTAGTGCCCGTACTGCGTCTCCAGCCCGGCACCCCGCATGGCCCGCGCGTACAGCACGGCGTGCATGCGGTCGACGCGGCCCGCGCCGTACTCGTCGGACTGCACTTCAACGAGCGCCGACTTGGCGCGTCCGCTCAACCGCGGGATCGCCCAGCTGTGCGGGTCGGCCTCCTTCAGCGTGTAGATGGAGCGGGCGATGAACAGTTCGCGCACCTGGTCGTGGGTTGCCTCCGTGCGCACGTAGTGGCTGAGCCCCGGTTCGTCGCCTTCGGCGGTGAGGGCGAACAACGTCTGGGCGATTGTCTCGACGCGCTCGCGCAACGCCGCCTCGAAGCCGGCCTCGATGCTAGCCCGGCAGGCGAGCAGCGCGGGATCCCACTCCCACCGCTCGTCGACGCCGGCGATACCGCCGTAGTGCAGCTCGTAGAGCACGAAGAGGCTCAACTGCAGGTCGCCGTCGACGAGGATGTCGCCGCTGGCGCCGACGGCGCGGTCGATTTGCTCGGGAAGGTCGGAGACGATCGGCGGGGCGCCGACGGGCGAGCCGATAACAGCGAAGAGGGCGGCGCTGACGGGGCCGCGCGGCAGGGGGAGGCGCATGGGCTGCCGCGTGGCGACAGCACTGACGGGTGTTTCCGCGGCGCTCAGGCCGGCGTCGTCGTGGGTGTCGGGCGTGGCCGGCTCGCCCTGGTCGTGCTGGGGGCGACCCTACGCCCCGGCACGGGCCGAACGAGGGGGGGGTTGACACGACCCCCTCGGGTGCACTCTGCTCGGTGACCATGTATTCCGATTCCGCTCTGCCGTCTGCGGCCGACACGGGTCCGACCGAGGTGGCGCGCGGCGGCTCCGACCGCCCGATCGCCGACCTGTCGATCGTGATTCCGGTGCGCGACGACGCCGAGTTCCTCTCCCGCTGTCTGGACGCGCTCGCCGCGCAGACGGTCGGCCCGCGCGAGGTGATCGTGGTCGATAACGACAGCTCCGATTCGACCGCCGTGGTCGCCCAGCAGGCGGGCGCGCGCGTGATCACGCAGACCGAGGTGGGCATCCCGATCTCGAGCGCGACCGGCTACGACGCCGCCTCGGGCCGCTTCATTGCACGGCTCGACGCCGACAGCGTGCCGCACGAGCGCTGGATCGAGAACGTCGTCGGGGTGTTCGCCGAGCATCCCGAGGCGGTTGCGGTCACGGGCTCTGGCGTGCTCGAGACGGAGGACGGTGAGCAGCGCCCGCACGCGAGCCGCGCCTACCTCGACCCCTACTTCGCACTCGTGCGCCTCGCCCTCGCCCACGAGCCGGTGTTCGGTTCGGCGATGGCGATCCGACGCTGGGCGTGGGAGCGCATCAGCGGCGAGGTGTGCCGCCACGACGCGACGGTCCACGACGACATGGATCTGAGCATCCATCTCCCGCCGCAGGCGGTTGTGGTTCGGGATGCGCGGCTCACGATCGCGGTCTCGGCTCGCCCGATGGATTCCAAGCGTTCGATGGCCTACCGCGTGTGGCGCGGCGTCTACTCGTTGGCGAAGCACTACCCGCAGGAGTTGCCGCTCAACCGGTGGATGCGTCGGGCCCGAGTGCACTACCGCGCGCGAACCGCCGAACCCTCGCGCTAGTCGAGCAGGTCGTGCCGCACGACGATCGCGTCGCGGCCCGGGCCGACGCCGATGGCGGAGATGCGCGCGCCGCTCATCGCCTCGATGGCGAGCACATACTTCTGCGCGTTCTCGGGCAGGTCCTCAAACGTCCGCGCACCGGTGATGTCTTCCGACCAGCCGGGGAACTCTTCGTAGATCGGCGTCGCGTGGTGGAAGTCGCTCTGCGACACGGGCACTTCGTCGAACCGCTCGCCGTCGACCTCGTAGGCCACGCACACGGGGATGCGCTCGAGCCCGGTCAGCACGTCGAGCTTCGTCATGACGAAGTCGGTGACGCCGTTGATGCGCGCCGTGTAGCGGGCGATGGGGGCGTCGTACCAGCCGCAGCGGCGCGGGCGGCCGGTCGTCGTGCCGAACTCGAAGCCGGTCTTCCGCAGGAACTCGCCCGACTCGTCGAAGAGCTCGGTCGGGAAGGGCCCGGCGCCGACGCGGGTCGTATATGCCTTGACGATGCCGATGACGCGATCGATGCGGTTCGGGCCGATGCCGGCGCCGGTGGCGGCGCCGCCGGCGGTCGCGTTCGAGGAAGTGACGAACGGATACGTGCCGTGGTCAACATCCAGCATGGTGGCCTGACCGCCCTCGAACAGCACCGTCTCACCGCGCTCGAGCGCCTCGTGCAGCACGAGCGCCGTGTCGGCGACCATGGGGCGCAGGCGTTCGGCGTACGACAGCAGGTCGTCGACGATCTCGTCGACGGTAATCGCGCGGCGGTTGAACACCTTCACGAGCAGGTGGTTCTTCTGGTCGAGGGCCGCCTCGACCTTCTGACGAAGGATGTTCTCGTCGAACAGATCCTGAATGCGGATGCCCACCCGGTTGATCTTGTCGGCGTACGTCGGCCCGATGCCCCGCCCCGTCGTGCCGATCTGGCGCTTGCCGAGGAAGCGCTCGGTCACCTTGTCGAGGGTGCGGTGGTAGTGCGTGATGACGTGCGCGTTCGCGCTGATGAGCAGCTTCGAGACGTCGACGCCGCGGGCGCTGAGCGCCTCGAGCTCGCCGAAGAGCACCTCGATGTCGATGACGACGCCGTTCGCGATGACCGGGGTGACCCCGTCGGTGAGGATGCCGCTCGGCAGCAGGTGCAGCGCGTACTTCTCGTCGCCGACGACGACGGTGTGGCCGGCGTTGTTGCCGCCGTTGAACTTGACGACGTAGTCGATGCGCCCGGCGAGCAGGTCGGTGGCCTTGCCCTTTCCTTCATCGCCCCACTGGGCGCCGATGATGACAGCGGCAGGCATGGCTGGTCCCTTTCAATAGACGGGGATGACTCCTGAGTCTATCGGGGATGCTCGGGGCGATTCAGGCGGAGGGCGGTCGCTCGCGCCGATCAGCCCTCGACCCACTGCCCGCGGGCGGGCGCCGGGTTGGCGCGCGCGAGGCTGCCGGGCTCGAGGCCGAGGCGCTGCTCGGCGGCGGCGAACACGATCGCGTTGGCCTCGTCGACGTCGACGATGCCCATGGCGTGGTGCTGCACGGCGACGCCGTCCGCGATGGCGGTGAGCATCCGAGCATCCTCGTCGGGGTTGTCGCTCGTCGCGGCGCCGGCGGCGACCGCGCGCGCGATCTGATCAGCGAGGATGCGCTCACAGTCGCGGTGGTGCCGGTCGAGCGCAGCGGCCAGCGCGGGAGTTCGTGGGGCCTCACTCCACGCGTCGATCCACACCAGGTAGTGGTTCTCGGGGGTGGCCGACAGCCAGCCGGCGAGGGCGGCGACCGGCTCGAGGCCGTCGAGCAGCGCGTGGTCGCTCGCGAGCTCGGCGGTCACGGCGTAGTCGAAGGCGGCGGCGACGAGCTCGTCACGCCCCGCGAAGTAGTGGCGAATGAGCCCGTGGGCGATGCCCGCCTCGGCCCCGACGTCGCGCAGGGTGACGCCGGCGAAGCCCTTCTGGGCGACGACGACGAGGGTCGCCCGCAGAATCTGCTCGCGCCGCTCATCCGACGTCTTGCGCTCGGCCATGCGTCGAGCATAGGCGGTTGTGCGCGGTCTTGTCCGGGTGGATAACGGGATGCTAGTGTGTTGTCCAACTGGACAATAACGAACGAAAGGTGTCTGATCGTGAACGCGCAGCAGCGAGAGGCGCGGCGTGCCCGCCTGCTCGTCCCGAGCGTGGTCGGCGCCATGGTGACGCTGTCGGCGGCGTCGTTCGTGATCTTCCCGCTGATCCCGTCGCTACAGGACGACCTCGGGGTCTCGACCGCGCAGATCGGCTACCTCGCCGCCGCGGGCTTCGGTGCGGCCCTCATCGCCGAACTCATCGTGGCGCCCGCCGCCGACCGCGGGCACGCGCGCCTCATGGCGATCATCGGCGTCGTGATGGTCGCCGGGTCGCTCGCGCTCAGCGCCCTCGCGACGAGCGGACTTCAGTTGATCGCCGGGCGCGCCGTCGGCGGTTTCGGCTTCGGCATCTTCGTGATCGCGGCGAGCGCCCTGCTCGTGCGGCACGACCACAAGCGCAGCGGCGAACTGCTCGGGCGCCTCGGCGCCGGCGAGCTCGCCGGCATCGCGCTCGGGCCGCTGGCGTCGGGGTTGGCGCTGGCGGTGGCCAGGCCGAGTGTGATCCTCGCCGTGTCGGCGGGTGTCGTCATGCTCGCGCTCGTGCCGGTGCTGCTCGGGTTCCGAGAGGCGGCGGCGACGGACGCCAAACCGTCGCGAAGCCGCACCGGTTTCGAGGGCGACCACGCGCATCCCGAGACCGGGGGCATCGCCGCCGGCGTGCTCGGATTCGACGTGACCGACGCCGACCGCACGCAGCGGTTCGGCTCGGCGGCACCCCGCACGGGGCTCGACCTGCTGCACTCGCCGCGCATCGTCGGCATCGTGCTGCTGTACGCGGCGGTGATGATTCCGACGGGGGCATACGACGGCATCTGGCCGCGCTACATGGCCGACATCGGTGCGGGGCCCGTGCTGATCGCCGCGAGCTACGCGATCTTCGCCGTGCCGTACGTGCTGCTCGCCGGCTGGGCGGGGAGGCTCGCCGACCGGCGCGGAGGGGTGTCGGCGTTCTGGCGCGGGCTCGTCATTCTGCTGCCGATGATCGCCCTGTACGCGGTGGTGGGCAACCCGTTCGTCGCGACCGGCATGGGGCTCATCGAGTCGACCGGACAGGCGCTCGCCTTCGTCGGAGCCGCCGCGGCCATGGCGCACGCGGTCGACCCCGCGCGAGCCGGAACGGCGCAAGGGCTACTGCGCGGCATCGGGCTCGCGGCGGCGACCGTCGCGGCCGCCGTCTCGGGGGTGGCGTACCAGGCCGGCGGGCAGGCGCTGCTGTTCGGCGGCACGGCCGTGGTGGTCGCGGTGGTCGCCGGGGTGGGTTTGCTGCTCGCGCGGATGCGGGTGCGGCGGAGTCGCTGAGCTGCGTCGCAGGTGCGTGCCGCACCCTGTACCCATGGGACGACAGCGGCCAGGGCGCGACGCGCGCGATCGCGCCGACTCCGCGGCTCCCGCGCCCGAGGACCGCGCCGACAAGACCTGCGCCTCCTGCGGGCGGCGCATCGAGTGGCGCGCCACGTGGGCGCGCGACTGGGGATCCGTGAGGTACTGCAGCGACGCGTGCCGGGCCCGCGGCGTGCGCGAGGTCGATCGCGAACTGGAGGCGAGCATCCGATCATTGCTGGATGCTCGTGCCGCGTACGCAACGATCTGCCCGTCGGAGGCGGCGCGCGCCGTCGCGGCCGCCCGCGGACTGCCCGGCGACGAGCCGTGGCGCGAGCTGATGGAACCCGCCCGACGCGCGGCGCGGAGACTGGTGGCCACGGGCGAGATGGAGATCACCCAGGGCGGCCGGGTGGTCGACCCGTCGACGGCGAAGGGGCCGATCCGGGTGCGGAAGGTGCGCTGACGGGGCTAGCGGATGCGCGTCTGCTGATGCACGGCGACGCGCCAGCGTCCCTCGATATAGAGGTACGTGGTGGCGAGGCGTCGCTCGAAGACCTGCTCGCCGCGCTGCGCCCGCACCCGGTAGACGAGGGTCGCCGCTCGGTCGCCGAGCCGCACGACGCGGTGCTCGCTCATCTCGTACGATTCCCAGGACTGACCCTCGAGGGCGGCGAGGGCCGCGTCACGCTCGATGATGCCGTCCTCGACGATGATCACTCCGTCTGACGTCATCGCCTGGTTGTAGAAGGTTCCGCCGTCACCGCGGCAGACCGCATCCCACCCGTCATGCTCGGCGCGGATCAGTTGGGCGGGCAGATCATCGGTGATCACGGTCATGCGGCTAGTCCACCGGAGCGGGCGGGGCGCGTCAAGACTTGTGCGCTCTTACCCACTCGTGCATGACGATCGCGGCGGCGGCGGACGCGTTGATCGAGCGCGTCGAGCCGTACTGCGTGATCTCGATCACCTCGTCGGCCGCGGCGAGTGCTTCGGGGCTGAGGCCGGGGCCCTCCTGCCCGAACAGCAGGATGCACGCCTCGGGGAGGGGGGCCGCGTCCACCGGGCGGGATCCGTCGACGTTGTCGACCGCGACGATCGGCAGCCCGTTCTGGCGGGCGAAGTCAACGAGGTCGGCGATCGTCTCGTGGTGGCGCACGTGCTGGTAGCGGTCGGTGACCATGGCGCCGCGGCGGTTCCAGCGACGACGGCCGACGATGTGCACCTCGGCTGCGAGGAACGCGTTCGCGCTGCGCACGATCGAGCCGATGTTGAGGTCGTGCTGCCAGTTCTCGATCGCCACGTGGAACGGGTGACGGCGCGTGTCGAGGTCGGAGACGATGGCCTCCATGCGCCAGTAGCGGTAGCGGTCGATGACGTTGCGGGTGTCGCCGTGGGTGAGCAGCTCGGGGTCGAAGTGCGGGTCGGCAGGGTGAGGCAGGGGGTGCGGGCCGACGCCGTGGGTGGTGTGCTCGGGGGTGGGGGTGGGTTCGGGGTCTTGTGCGGGGGTTCGCGTGGGGTTCTGTGCGGGGTTCTGCGGTGCGTCGGCGGGCGGGTCGGCGGGCATGGGTAAAGCGTAGGTGCGCCGCCGTCTCGGGGGTCGACGGCGAGTGTGGATGAGGCCGTGGGGAGGCGGCGCCTCCTTCACAAATTGCCCGGTCATCCCGCTTTTCACAGACCATCGGGGGTGTGGATGCACGCCCGTCGCAATGTCGGTGGTCACTGGTTCACTTCTCTCATGACCACCCCCGACCCGCTCGCGCTGACGAACCTCGCCGACGGGGCGACCGACCAACTGCTCGACGCGATCCTCGCGACCGACCGGGTCGTCGCAAGCGTGCACGCGATGCGCGCCACCGCGATCAACCAGCTCTTCGAGAATGTGCTGCACAGTGAGCGGCTCACCGATGCGGCCGCGGGTCGCCCGTTGCCAGCGCCGGGCTCTGCCGACGGGTGGAACGCCGAGACCCGCGCGCGCCGCGTCGCCGCGAGCGAGCTCGCCTGCGCCATGCGCATCAGCGAGCGTCAGGCCACCGACCTCATCGAGCAGAGCCGCGCGCTCGCCACACGCCTCCCCGCGACCCGCGAGGCGCTGGCTGCCGGCCGCATCGCGCTGGGGCACGCGGCCGCCATGGTCGACGAGGCGGCAACCATGTCGACCGTCGTCGACGAGCGTGGCCGGATGCTCGCGGAGGCTGTCGACGCTGGCCCCGATGACGCGGGCGAACTGCCGAGCGCGGCAGAGGTAGTCGCCGAGTTCGAGCGGCAGGCGCTGCGGCACGCCGAAACGACCAGTCCGGGGCGGTTCCGGCAGCGGGCGCGACGACTGCGCGAACGACTCGAGCCGATGACCCGCGAGCGGCGCAGCGCCGAACGTGTCGCCGAGCGCGGAGTCTGGGTCGAGCCCGCCCGCGACGGCATGGCCTACCTCACCGCCTACCTCCCCGCCGCCGACGCGTGGGCCGCGTACAACCGCATCAGCGAAATCGCGAACCAGCTCGGCCGCACCGACCGGCGGTCCGACAGCGTCGACGCTTCAGGCGACGTGCCCGACGACCGCACCCTTCCCCAGCGTCGGGCCGACGTCTTCCGAGACCTCCTGTTCGACGGCGTCATGCCGGCGCACGGAACCGGCACGGGCATCCGCCCGACGGTTCTCGTGACGGTCCCGGTCATGACGCTGCTCGGGCACGACACCGCCGAGGTGGCGAGCATTGAGGGCCACGGCCCGATCTCCGACGCGGAAGCACGGCGCCTCGCGGCGACGGCGCCGAGCTTCATCCGCGTGCTGACCCATCCCGAGACCGGTGCGACCCTGTCGGTCGGGCGCGACCGCTACGTCGTTCCGCGCGACCTGCGCATGTGGTTGCGGGTGCGCGACGAGTACTGCCGGTTCCCCGGGTGCGGGCGCGCAGCATCCCACAGCGACGTCGACCACACGCGCGACTGGCAGCACGGCGGAACAACCTCCGCCGACAACCTCGCCCACCTCTGCCCGAGCCACCACCGGCTCAAACATCACACCCGCTGGCGGGTGCAGCACGACGGCGGGGGCACCCTGCTCTGGACGGCGCCCTCGGGCCGCACCTACCGCACCGAACCGGCCCACGCGCTGCCGTCGGGGTGATGAGGTGCGTGTTACTGCCACGAGGTCTCCCCGCAAACAGATGACCGATCCCTCCGCAACTGTGCCATCCACCTATGACTTCGCCACTCTCCCGAGAATCTTCGTCCCGGCTGACCCGGGATATCTAGACTGGCCGACAGCGACATCGAAGGAGCTCCCATGACGAATCCGGCCCCACAGGACCGCAGCCCGGCCGAAGTCGCCCGCGAACGTGCACTTGGTGAAATCAGCGACGTACTGCTCAACCTCGAACACACCCTCGCGCGTGCCAAGAAGGCACTGCAGCGGGTGCGTAAGTCGGGTGGTGACCACAACATTGAACTCGCGCTCACCGAGCTGATTGCCGACCTCGAACGCAACCACAAGCGCTTCATGCACGACACGTACTACGCCGGCGACACGCTTCGTCTCATCTGACCGTGCGCAGCGGTCTCGAAATCCAAGCAGCCCTCGCCACCTTCGTCGCCAAGTGGTCCGGCTTCGCCGGCACCGAAAAGGCTGAAGCGCAAACCTTCCTCAACGAGCTCTTCGCCTGCTACGGCAGCGACCGCTCCGAGGTCGGTGCGTTGTTCGAAGACTTCGCCACTTCGGCCGGCTTCATGGACCTGCATTGGCCCGGCGTGCTCATCGTCGAAATGAAGGCGCCCTCCGTCGAACTCGAAAAGGCGCGTGACCAGCGCGAGCGGTACTGGCACGAGTCGTCGAACGCCGCCGACGGCGTCCCCGCTGCACGGTGGGTCGTCGCGTGCAACTTCCGCGAGTTCGAGATCTGGGAACCGGGGCGCTTCCCCGGCGAGGCCCGCGCCCGGTTCACGCTCGAAGAGCTACCCGACCGCTATGACGCGTTCCTCTTCTTGCAGAGCGAGACCATCGAGCCGGTCTTCGCTGAGCACCGGCGCGAGCTGACCAAAGACGCGGCCCGCCACATCGCCGACCTGTACACGTCGCTTGCCGATCGGGCGGCGGCGCCGATTGACGAGATCCAGCGCTTCACGATGCAGCTGGTGTGGTGCCTGTTTGCTGAAGACCTCGGGATGCTCGATGGCTACCCCCTGCAGGCCACGATTCTCGAATTGCTCGCCTCATCGCAACCCGACAGTGCTCGCGACATCGGTTACCTCTTTGAACTGCTCAACCAGAAGGGAAATCACAACCGGCAGGGGCGATATGCCGGCACGCGCTACGTCAATGGTGAACTGTTTGCGCGTCCGGCCAAAGTGCTCATGACGAAGCCCGAGCTCGAGCACCTCAAGCAGGCCGCCGAGTTCGACTGGCGCGCCGTTGACCCCACCATCTTCGGCTCGCTGATGGAAGGGATCCTCGGCGACGAGCGGCGCGAACGACTCGGCGCGCACTACACGCACGAGGCCGACATCATGAAGATCGTCGTGCCGACCATCGTGCGGCCCTGGCGTGAACGCATCGACGTCGCCTCGTCCCCCGCCGAGGTGCGTGCGCTACTCGACGAGCTCATCACCTTCCGTGTGCTTGACCCGTCCTGCGGCTGCGGCAACTTCCTGTACGTCGCCTACCGCGAGCTGCGCGGGCTCGAATTCGACCTCAAGCAGCGGTATGCACGCCTCTGCGCCGAACAGGGAGTACCGGCCGACGCCGACCTTCCCTACTACCCGCTGACGAACATCTACGGTCTCGACATTGAGCAGGTCGCCGTCATGGTGGCACGCGTCACCCTCTGGATGGGTCACCGACAGATGGTCGACCGGTACGGCCCGGCAGAGCCGGTGTTGCCCCTGACAAACCTCTCCGGCGTGAGAGCGATCGACGCCCTCCAGGCCGACTGGCCTGAGGTCGACGCGATCATCGGCAACCCGCCGTTCCTCGGTTCACAGCTACTGCGCGCCAGCCTCGGCGACAGCTACCTGCGATGGCTTGGTTCGACCTTCGGGGTCGGCATCAAGGACCTCTGCGTGTACTGGTTCCGTAAGGCACATGACCACCTCAAGCCCGGCCAGCGCGCCGGACTCGTCGGCACCAACTCTGTCTCGCAAAACACAGCGCGCGCGGCATCGCTTGAGTACATCGTCGACAACGGTGGGGTCATCACCGACGCAGTGTCGTCGCAGCGCTGGCCCGGAGACGCGAAGGTGCACGTCAGCCTCGTGAATTGGGTGAAGCAGCCGACTGAGCCAGTGGACCGGTTCGTTCTCGACGGCGAAGAGGTCTCGGGCATCACGAGTTCATTGCGCGAGGGGCACGCCGACGACTGGAAGCCGCAGCAACTGGCCGCGAACCGCAACAAGTGCTTCCAGGGGCCGATCCCTGTCGGAAAAGGGTTCATCGTCTCGGCGGAAGAGGCGCGGGCGATGCTCGACGACGCTACGGCAGACTATTCGCGGGTCGTTCGGCCGTTCCTGACGAGTGACGACATCGCCTCCCGTCCAGACCAGTCACCCAGTCGGTGGATCATCGACTTTGGACAAATGGCGCTTGAACAGACGACAGGGTTTCCGAGGGCGCTAGCGATCGTGCGGGAGCGGGTGAAGCCTCTGCGCGATGAGAATGCCGATCCAGGATTCCGACAGAAATGGTGGCAGTTCGGACGGCCGCGTGGCGAACTGCGTGATGCGATCGCCGAGTTGAGTCGCTATTTGGCGGTGGGACGCCACGGCAAGCGAGTGGCCATCGCGAGTGTTGAAACAACAGCAATCGCGAGTGACGCGACGAACGCGTTCGCGTTCGACGACGACTACAGCATGGGCATTCTGCTGTCGAAGGCTCACGACGCGTGGGCGTGGGCTCAGTCATCGACCCTAAAGGGCGACCTCCGCTACACGCCGACCACCGTGTTCGCGACCTTCCCGTGGCCCGACCCGGTCAGCGACGACCAGCGGCAGGCGGTGGCGAGCGCAGCATCCGCCCTGTATGTCCGTCGCAGCGAGCTGTGCCGTGAGCACAACATGGGTCTGACCGCGCTCTACAACCTGATGGACGAAGGCGGCTTCACCGACCTCGCCGCCCTGCACAGAAACCTCGACGCGGCCGTTGCCGCTGCCTACGGCTGGCCAGCGTCTGTCGCCCACGACCCGACCGAGCTCGTCGCCCGGCTCACCGCCCTCAACCGCGACATCATCGAGGGTCGGCGCGAATACCACCCGTTCACCGCATGACGGAGCGCGGCACCAGGCGCGGCACCACGGAGACGCCGGCACCCGACCCGCACCGCGACCCGTCCCTGCTGCCAGGCCCCGAGCATCCGCACCGCCTGTTCGCCGGCGACAACCTGCCCCTCTTGCGGGTCCTCCCCGACGAGAGCGTCGACCTCGCGTACCTCGACCCTCCGTTCAACACGGGCCGCACGCAGCTGCGCCGCGTCACCCGCCACGAGCGCGACCCCGACGGCGCGCGCACCGGATACGCCGGCACCAGCTACACGATGCACGTCGACCGCGAGGCGCAGTACGCCGACCGCTTCGACAACTACGAGGCCTTCCTCGCCCCGCGGCTCGCCGAAGTGCACCGGCTGCTCGCCCCCACCGGCACGCTCTACCTGCACCTCGACTACCGCGAGGCGCACTACGCGAAGGTCGCCCTCGACCGGCTGTTCGGCCGCGACTGCTTCCTCAACGAACTCATCTGGGCCTACGACTACGGGGCGAAGAGCCGCCGGCGCTGGCCGACGAAGCACGACACGATCCTCGTCTACGTGAAAGACCCGAAGCGATACCACTTCGACTCCGACGCCGTCGACCGCGAGCCGTACATGGCCCCCGGGCTCGTCACCCCCGAGAAGGCGGCCCGCGGCAAGCTGCCCACCGACGTCTGGTGGCACACCATCGTCACCACCTCCGGCCGCGAAAAGACCGGCTACCCGACGCAGAAACCCGAAGGCATCCTGCGGCGCATCGTCACCGCCTCCAGTCGCGAGGGCGACCTCGTGCTCGACCCCTTCGCCGGATCCGGCACGACCGCCGCCGTCGCCCGCGCGCTCGGGCGGCGAAGCCTCAGCATCGATGAGAACCCGGATGCTCTGGTCACCATTGAGAAACGCCTTGGCATCGAACGCGAAACCCGCGCCGACTAACCTTGACCTCATGAGCGATCGCCGCGACGTTGAATGCTGGCTGACCGACATGGACGGGGTGCTCGTCCACGAGAACCACGCCCTGCCCGGAGCCGCCGAGCTGATCCAGCAGTGGCGCGACACCGGAACCCCGTTCCTCGTGCTCACCAACAACTCGATCTTCACCCCGCGCGACCTCGCGGCGCGCCTGCGTGCCTCCGGCATCGACGTGCCGGAGGAAGCGCTGTGGACCTCCGCGCTCGCCACCGCCGACTTCTGCGCCAGCCAGATGCCGGGCGGCAGCGCCTTCGTCATCGGCGAGGCCGGCATCACAACCGCCCTGCACGAGGCCGGCTTCATCATGACCGAGACGAACCCCGACTACGTCGTCGTCGGCGAGACCCGCAACTACTCGTTCGACGCCATCACGAAGGCGATCCGCCTCATCAACAACGGCGCCCGGTTCATCGCCACCAACCCGGATGCGACCGGCCCCAGCGCCGACGGGGTGCTGCCCGCGACGGGCGCCATCAGCGCCCTCATCACGAAGGCGACCGGCAAGGAGCCCTACGTGGTGGGCAAGCCGAATCCGATGATGTTCCGCTCGGCGATGAACCGCATCGGCGCGCACAGCGAAAACACCGGCATGATCGGCGACCGCATGGACACCGACATCGTCGCCGGCATCGAAGCCGGGCTGCACACCGTGCTCGTCATGACCGGCATCAGCGACACGGCCGAGATTGAGCGCTACCCGTTCCGCCCGAGCGAGGTGCTCGCCGGCGTGCACGAACTCGTCAGCCCCGAGCCTGTCGAAACCGAGGAGCAGGACGGGGCAGGGCTGCCCGGCTGACGCGACTGCTCAGCCCCGCTGCGCGAGCAAGCTCTACTCGCCGGCGTCCGCCGTGGGCGCGACCAGCGACAGGTTGCCCTCGAGCGGTTCGCCCCCGGCCCGCGAAATGAAGCAGAAGAAGTCGCGGTAGCCCCCGTCCCACTCCTCGGCCGTGACCGGGTAGGCGGTCTGAATCTGAATGTCGTCATAGGCGGCGGCCGCCGCGAAGTCGAGCACGTCGGGCGACGAGCAGATCAGCGACAGCGGGGCCGCGAGCGCCTCCGGCCCCGGATACTCGGCCGGCGCCTCCGGAAACTCCTGCCGCAGGATCAGCTGCGCGGCGTGCGGCTCGGCGCAGTCGACGACAGTGAACTGCTCCTCCCACGGCGACACCCACGGCTCGAGGCACTCGCCGCCGCGCAGCAGCGACCACTCCCACTCGCCGGGCGGCAGCGGCACCCCGTCGGGCACACCCTCCAGCGGGTCGGGCTCGGGTTCGGGCTCCGGCTCGGGCAGAGGTTCGACCGTCGGCTCGGGCTCCGGCTCGGCGGCCGTCCACTCCGGGATGCGGGTGCCCAGAAGGAACAGCCCAATCAGCGCCAAAATGGCCGCCAGCGACCCCGCCACCCACAGCAGCGTGCGCTGCGTGCGATCCAGGCGGGATGCTCGGGGCGCGTCTGCCGTCACGCCCAGCGCCGGCGGAGGGGTCGGCGACACGAGCAGCGACTCTGGCTCGTACTCGCGGAAGTTCTGCTCGCCGAACACGGCGTCGAGCGCGTCGCCATCGACATCCCCGTCAATAGGGGCGTCGCCCACGCCGGGTGGTGATGGCGCGCGCAGCAGCTCGGTCGCCGCGTCGCTCGGCACCTCGGCGGCGGGCATCGCCTCCGTCGGCGCCGGCTCGCGCATGACCGGCATCGCCTCGGTGGGAATGTCTTCGACGCGGGGCACCGGAGGCCCGGCGGGGGGAACGATCGGCGGCGACTGCGGGTGGAGGAGCGCGGGCGGCGGCTGAATCGCCGGCGGAGGCAGCACCGGCTCGATCAGCGGCGAGGGCGGGGCGGGCTCGGCCGGGTCGGCCGCCTGCGAGATCAGTTCGGTGAACGTGGGTGGCTCAGTCGGCGGCGCCGCGAGCGGCGCAACCGGAGGCGCAGCGGGCGGCGCAACCGGTGGTTCAGCGCGCGCGTCGCTCGGGTGCCACGGGGCGAGCGGCGAGCGCGACGCGCCTTCCGCCGGGGGCTCGCCCCGAGCATCCTCGTCGTCGTCTGCGCCCGGCGGGCGACCCGTGCTCTCGCTCATGCCAGGCCGAGATCCTCCAGGCCAATGGCGGCGCGGTACGCGTAGCCGGCCTCTTCGATGACCTCGCGGGCTCCGGTGGCACGGTCGACCACGACGGCGACGGCGACCACCTCGGCGCCCACCTTCTCGAGCGCGCGCGCCGCCGCCAGCGGCGACCCGCCCGTCGTCGACGTGTCTTCCAGCACGACGACGCGCTTGCCGGCGAGGTCCGGGCCCTCAACCTGCTTGCCGCGTCCGTGATCCTTGGGCTCCTTGCGCACGACGAAGGCGTCGTACGTGCGGCCGAGCGCGGCGCCCTGGTGCAGCACGGCGGCCGCGATCGGGTCGGCGCCCATCGTGAGCCCGCCCACGGCGGCGATGTCGTCGAACTCGTCGACCAGCGGCACCATGACCTGGCCGATCAGCGGGGCAACGCGGTGGTCAAGGCTGACCTTGCGCAGGTCGATGTAGTAGCTGGCCTTCTTGCCGCTCGTCAGGGTGAAGTCGCCGTGGAACACGGCCTCCTCGCGGATGAAGTCGATCAGCTGCTGGCGCACATCGGTCACGGATACAACTCTAACTAGGGTGATTCCATGCGCATCGCGACCTGGAACGTAAACTCGATCCGCACCCGGCACGGCCGCGTCGTCGACTACCTGGTGAACGCCGACGTCGACGTGCTCGCCATGCAAGAGATCAAGTGCAAGCCCGAACAGTTTCCGCTCGACGGCTTCGAGGCCGCGGGCTACGAGGTCATCGCGCACGGCCTCAACCAGTGGAACGGCGTCGCCATCGCCAGCCGCCTGCCCATGACCGACGTCGAAACCTCGTTCGCGGGGCAGCCCGGGTTCCTGAAGGGCCACGACGGCGACGACGCCCCGCTCGAGGCGCGCGCCCTCGGCGTCACCGTCGCCGGCCTGCGGCTCTGGAGCCTCTACGTGCCCAACGGCCGCGCCCTCGACGACCCGCACATGCAGTACAAGCTGCGCTTCCTGCGCGCGCTCGCCGACGACGCCGCGCGCACCCTGAAGGCCGACCCCGCGCATCCCCTCGCCCTGATGGGCGACTTCAACGTCGCCCCGCTCGACGACGACATGGGCGACCCCAGCTTCGTGCCCGGCGTGTCGACGCACATCTCACCCGCCGAGCGCGAGGCGTTCGCCGCCCTCGAAGAGGCGGGGCTGACCGACGTGGTGCGGCCGCACCAGCCCGAGGGCTACACGTTCTGGGACTACAAGCAGCTGCGCTTCCCCCGCAACGAGGGGATGCGCATCGACTTCATCCTCGCGTCTCGCGGCTTCGCCGACCGCGTCGACAGCGCCCACATTGCGCGCGACGAGCGCAAGGGTGATTCGCCGAGCGACCACGTGCCCGTGGTCGTCGACCTCGCGGATGACGACGAGGACGACGACGACCGGCCGATGATCTTCTAGGACGTGCCCAGCCCGGCGAGGCGAGGCCTGCCCACCGGGTCACCGCATAGGCATCGGCCCTAGGCTTCGGCCGTGCAGTTCGACGACATCATCGTCTCCGTCATGGAGACCCTCGGCGTGTTCGGTGCCGGCCTGCTGGTGGCGCTCGAGAACCTCTTCCCACCGATCCCGAGCGAGGTGATCCTGCCGCTCGCTGGGTTCACTGCGAGCCGCGGAACCTTCAGCGTCACCGCGGTGATCATCGCCACGACGATCGGTTCGGTTGCGGGTGCCCTCGTGCTCTACTGGCTTGGCCGCGTTCTCGGCACTGAGCGGCTTGCGCGCATCGCCGACCGCATCCCCCTCATGCATGGTGACGACGTTCGAACCTCGGTTCACTGGTTCGAGATGCGGCGCGGCGCCGTTGCAGTGTTCGTCGGACGCTTCGTGCCTCTCGTTCGCAGCCTGATCTCGATTCCGGCGGGCGTCGCGCGCATGAACGTGTGGCTGTTCCTGGGGCTGACGACGCTCGGTAGCGGCATCTGGAACACGATCTTCGTCGTGCTCGGTTTCATCCTCGGCGAGAACTGGCGCGTCGTAGAGGAGGTCGCCTCGCAGTACGGCGATGTACTGCTGGTCGTTCTCATCGGTGTGGGCATCGTGCTCATCGGGCTCGCCATTCGGCGACACCGTCGTGAGCGCCAGGCACGCGGCGAAAACTAGGGCGCGAGAAACGCCGCGATCACGATCAGCGCCGGCACCGACAGCGCCGACGACAGCAGCACGGCATCCCGCGCGATCGTCGTTCCCCGCTCGAAGCGTGACGCGTACACGAAGACGTTCTGCGCCGTCGGCAGCGCCGCGAGCGTGACGACGGTGAACAGCGCCGCCCCCTCGAGCCCGATCACGAGCGCGCCGACCACCCAGGCGACAACGGGCATGACGGCCACCTTGAGTACCAGCGCGAGCAGAACATCCCGCCGACCGGTGCCGGCGGCGAGGACGCGGCGGCCATGCAACGACAGGCCGAACAGCAGCAGCACGACCGGCACGGCAGCAGCCCCGATCAGCCGGAACGGCTCGAGCACCGGGTCGGGCAGCTCGAGCCCCGTCACCGACACGACGACGCCGAGCACCGACCCGATGATGATCGGGTTGCGCACCGGCTGGCTGAGGATGCGGCCGAGCGACACCCGGCCGCTCGTCGACACGTCGAGCACCGTAAGCGCGAGCGGCCCCGCAACGACCAGCTGAAAGAGGATGACCGGGGCAACGAGCGCCGGATCGCCCAGCACGTAGGCGGCCACCGGCAACCCGATGTTGTTCACATTCGTGTACCCCGATGCGAGCGCCCCGACCGTCGTCTCGGGGACCGCGCGGCGCCAGAGCACGCGCGCGACGACCGCGTACAGCACGAAGCACGCGACGGCGGCCGCGATCGACACGGGCAAGAGCGCCGAGAACAGTTCTGACGTGTCGGCCTCAGCGAGCACCGTGAACAGCAGTGCCGGCGACAACACGAAGAAGGCGAGGCGACCGAGCACCGGCTGCGCGGTGTCGGGCAGCAGGCGGATGCGTGCCACCAGGTAGCCCGTCGCCACGACCGCGCCGATGATGGCGAATCCCGTGAGCACTCCGAGCACGGAACCAGTCTCGCGCACGTTCTGTCGCGTCTCGCGCACGCGGGAGGTGGTCACGATTCGGGCATGGGTAGCGACTACCTATGGCGACGCGACGCGGAGCGGAGAACACTGGAGGTGCAGCGGCCCGTCCACCCACACCACCCCAGGAGTTCCCATGCGTCGCACCCCGCGCACCGCCCTCGACGCTGCCCTCGAGCTGGCCGAGCGACGTTCCGACGCCCGACGGCGACGTCATCTTCTCGCTCGGCACGCCCGGTAACTGGGCCGCGACCATCATCGTCGCGGGCGCCGGCGTCGTCGACGCGATCTACGGCGACCTGGAGGGCGCGGGCTACACGCTGATCTCCGAAGCCGACTTCGGCGGGCTCGCGAGCCGCGTCTACGAAAACGATGTCTACACCGTCTCGGTGAGCGCCAGCCCGTCGGAGGACGGCACCTCGACCGTGACGGTGCAGTACATCATCGCCGAGAAGGAGTCGCAGGGCTAGTTACCACCGGGTCGGAGCGGCTCCCGTTCGCGCGCAAAATCTGCACGCTGACGAGCCTGGTGCAATCTTGATGCGCTCAGCGTGCATCCAGAGCGCTTTTATTGTGTAGTGGGCAATCAAAGTGGGCGGCTTTACGCCTACCCTCGAAGGAGGGCGCAACCACGCGCGCCGACACCACGATCTCGACGGGAGGGACACCATGACCGACACCGCTCAGCGCGCCACCAGCCGCGCCGCCGGCGCCACCGTAATCGGAGAGCCCGAGGTCGTGGAAGACGCCCGCGTCGAGGGTCCGTCGGCCGCCGAGATCGTCGCCGACCCGAAGTGGGCAGCCCTCAAGGCCGCCGCGATCGCGATTCGCCCGCACCAGATCAAGGACGGCTCGATCCCCGAGGCGGATGCACACGGCGAGGCGGCAGACAACGTCGCGGTCATCGTCGATGCGCTGCGTCACTTCGCGCCGCTGATCCCCTACGACCGCGAGTACCTGGTCACCGCGGCCACCGACTTCGAGCGTTGGCGCGACGGCGGCTTCGGCGTGCCCGACTTCTACGACGCGCTCGACGCGTTCACCCCGGCCGCCGAGCGTCGCGACGGCGTCGCGCACCTCGTCGTCTTCCCCATGTACACGCAGAACGGCTCAAGCGACCGGCTCGTCGAAGCCGTCGTGTTCGACGTCATCTGGCCCGACTTCGTCGCCGAGCTGGAGGCCACGAAGTACGGCAACCCGCTGTACCTCGGCATCCGCTTCGCCGACTTCACGCCGGGCTACGACACGAACTCGGCCACGCTGTTCCCTGAGTCGGTCGCGGTCACCCCGCGCGTTCCCGCCGGGGCGCCCGAGGGCACGGCCGCCCAACTGCCGACGTTCACGTGGGGCGCGATCTTCGCCGACCGCGAAGCCGCCCGCTACCGACGCGTGGTGCGCGCCGCCGCCGAGATCACGAAGCTCGACCTCCCCGCCGACGCCGCCGCCATGCTCGACGACCAGGGGTTGACCGAGCGCACCTTCGTAATGTGGGACATGATTCACGACCGCTCGCACATGCGCGGCGACCTGCCGTTCGACCCGTTCATGATCAAGCAGCGCATGCCGTTCTTCCTCTACTCGCTGGAAGAGCTGCGCTGCGACCTCACGGCCTTCCGCGAGTCCGTGGCGCTCGTCCGCGACGAGGCGACCGACGAGGTCACCCGCCAGCACGCGCAGCTCGTGCAGTATGCGGTGATCTTCGACCGCATCTTCCGATTCGCGATCACGGGCACGCGCATCCGCAATTACGACGCCGTCGGCGGACAGCTGCTGTTCGCCTGGATGCACCAAAAGGGCGTGCTGCACTGGACCGACACCCAGCTCGCCATCGACTGGGAGCACGTGCCCGACGTCGTCGTCGCCCTGTCGGACGCCGTCAACGACCTCTACTGGCGCTCGATCGACCGGCCGAAGAGCGCCCACTGGCTCGCCGCCTACGAGCTCGTGTCCTCCACCCTGACCCCGCACCCCGCCTCGCAGTGGGCGAAGGGGCTGCCGCAGGAGGTGCTCGAGGGTCCGCTCAAGGGCTGGACCGACCTCGTCATGGACGACGAGTTCCCGCTGTCGATGTTCTACGAGGCGCTGCAGAAGAAGATGGCCGGCGTGATCGAGTCGACCGCCGGCATCACCGGCACCTCCGAGGTCTAGTGGCTGACACAGCGGGCGTTGCCGGGCGCACCATCGTCGTCGGCGGGGCGGGCGGCACCGCGGGCCGCGAGGTGTGCGCGGCCCTGACGGCGGCCGGCGCCCACGTCGTCGCCGTCACCTCGCGGGCCGACGCGCTCGAGGAGATCGTGGCGGCCGAGACGCACGCGCTCGACCTGGGCGACGCATCCGCCGTCGCGTCGTTCGCCACCGACCTTCGCGAGCGCCGCGGCGGTATCGACGGCTTCATCCACCTGGTGGGCGGCTGGCGGCCGGGCGTTTCCGACGACGACTGGCAGTGGCTCGAGCACCGCGTGCTGACCACGCTGCGGGTCACGTCGCGCGAGCTACGCGATGACCTCGGCGCGTCAGACGCCGGGCGGCTCGCGATCGTCAGCTCGGCATCGGTGGCTGCCCCGCGCTGGGGCATGGCCAACTACGTCGCCGTGAAGGCGGCGGCCGAGACCTGGGTGCAGGCGATCGCGAACGGCTGGCGGGTGACGACGAAGCCGGCCGCCGCCGTGACATTCGTGGTCCGCGCGCTCGACGACGAGGGAGTCATCGACGCCCTCGCGCAATCCGTCGTCGCCCTGTGGGACCTCCCCGCCGACGAGCTCAACGGCGTCGTCGCGCGCCTCGACGACGCGGAGTAGCGAGCCGTCTGCGCGCAGAATCCGTCGCGCGACGGATGACGCGCATCCATGCGGCGGGTTAGCGTCGTCGGGTGAAAAGCGTGAACGGGACGGCGCCGGCGACCGACGCCGACGGGCATTGGCGGCGCCCCCCGCCCGCCCTCAGCGAGCTGCGCCCCGACGCGCTACTCGCCGCCAGCGCCCGTCGGCGCCTATCACCGTCACCATCGTCGTCTCGGCGGTCTACATCATCGGCGTCACCAACAAGGTGCCGGAGGTGCTGTTCAGCAACATCGCACTGTTCGCCGCGATGTACTCGATCGGCGCGTGGAGCACCTCGCGTCGCGCCGCCCTCATCTCGCGCACGCTGATCGTCGTCGCCATGTTCGGCTGGCTCTTCTACGGGCTCGCGAGCGCGGCGTTCGACACGAGCCTCGCCCCCGACGACTCCGGCATCGGCCTCATCGCGCCCGGCGTCGCGGCGGGCCTCATCGCGGTAATCACGAACATCCTCTACTTCGCCGGAGCCTGGGCGTTCGGCGACCGCGCCTGGAACGCCGCACGCGAACGCGCCGAGCTCGAAGCCCGCACCCGCGAACTCGCGGCCGAGCGCGAACGTACCGCCGCGCAGGCTGTCGCGCTCGACCGCGTGCGCATCGGCCGCGAACTGCACGACGTCGTCGCCCACCACGTGTCGGTCATGGGCATCCAGGCCGGCGCCGCCCGCCGCGCGCTCGAAACCCGCGGCGCCGACGGGGCCGACACGGCGACCCGTGCGCTCGGCTCGATCGAGCAGTCGGCGCGGCAGGCCGTCGACGAGCTGCACCGGCTGGTCACGACACTGCGCGACACCGAGGCGCTGACCGCCGGCGCGGCTGACGGCGACGGCGCGACCGGCGCCACACGGGATGCTCGGGGCTCCGCCGGCAGCGCCGGCGACGGCCCCAGCACCCGCGGCACCGCCCAGCTGGGCGACCTCGTGCGCGAGCTCGAAGCCGCGGGCCGCGCTGCCGCCCTGCACACCATCGGCGAGCCCACACCGCTCAGCCCCGTCGTCGACACGACGCTGTACCGGGTCGCGCAGGAAGCCGTCACGAACGCCCTCAAGCACGCGGGCGCGAGCGCCCGCGTCGACCTGCGCCTGCGCTTCACGCCCGACGCGGTCGAGCTTGACGTCGCCGACACGGGTGTGGGCGCGCGCGCCGCGGCCGTCCAGCCGCGCGGCGGCTACCTGGTGCGTGCCCGGGTACCGCTGATTGTGGAGGAGGGCGCGTGAGCGACGTGGCCACGAGCATCCGCGTGCTGCTCGTCGACGACCACGCGCTCGTGCGCTCAGGGTTCCGCGCGATCCTCGAGAGCGAGCCCGACATCGCCGTGGTGGGCGAGGCCGCGAACGGCGAGGAGGCCGTCGCTCAGGCCGCGGCGCTCACCCCCGACATCATCTGTATGGACGTGCAGATGCCCGGCATGGACGGGCTCGAGGCGACGCGGCAGATCACGTCCGACGCCGCCGGGGGCACTGGCGTTCTCGTGCTCACGACGTTCGACCGCGACGACTACCTGTTCGCCGCCCTCGAGGCCGGTGCCGCCGGGTTCCTGTTGAAAAACGCCAGCCCGGAGAAGCTCGTCGAGGCCGTGCGGGTCGTCGCGAGCGGCGATGCCCTGCTTGCCCCCGACGTCACCCGCCGAGTCATCGCTCGCGCGACGGGGACGGGCGCGCGGGGCGTCGGCGGCGCGAACGGCGAAATCCCCGGACCGGATGCTCGCCTCGCCGAGCTCACGGAGCGCGAGCGCGAGGTGCTCACCCTGCTCGCCCGCGGTCTCGCCAACGCCGAGATCGCGCGCGAGCTGTGGCTCGGCGAGGCGACCGTCAAGACGCACGTGTCGAAGATCCTGCAGAAGCTGGGGCTGCGCGACCGGGTGCACGCGGTCGTGTTCGCGTACGAGAACGGCTGCGCCGTTCCGGGCGAAAGCCCGACCGAGTAGGCGCCCCCGTTCACCCGTCGGGGGGAGGGCGCGCGGTGGCAACCATCCTTCGGGCGGATGCGCGAGCATCCCGGCCATTCGTAGCGTGGGAACCAACGAAAGGGGCAGCATGCTTGAGATCGAGGGTGTGACCAAGCGCTACGGCGACCGCACGGCGGTTGACGACGTCAGCTTCACCGTCGGCGGTGGCCGGTTGACCGGCTTCGTCGGTGGCAACGGCGCGGGCAAGACGACGACGATGCGCATCATCCTGGGGGTCCTCGGGGCTGATGCCGGCGAGGTGCGACTCGACGGGTCGCCGCTCGGCGCCGACGGACGGCGACGCTTCGGCTACATGCCGGAAGAGCGCGGGCTCTACCCGAAGATGCGGGTGCACGAGCAGCTCGTCTACCTCGCACGACTGCGCGGCATGCGCGCCGGGGAGGCGGCCGAGCGCGCCGACGAGTTGATCGACCGGCTCGAACTCACCGAGCGGCGCAACGACCCGATCGAGAAGCTGTCGCTCGGCAACCAGCAGCGCGCGCAAATCGCCGCGGCGCTCGTCCACGCGCCCAGCTTCCTCGTGCTCGACGAGCCGTTCTCGGGGCTCGACCCCATGGCCGTCGAAACGGTCCTCGGCGTGCTCAGCGAGTTCGCCGCGGACGGAGCACCGGTTCTCTTCTCGAGCCACCAATTGGATGTCGTCGAGCGGCTCTGCGACGACATCGTCGTGATCGGTGACGGGCGCATCCTCGCCGCCGGCAGTCGAGAGGAGTTGCGCGAGCGGAACGCCGGCTCGCGCTGGGAGCTCACCGTCGACGGCGACCTCGACTGGGTGCGCACCGCGACCGGCGTGGAGGTCATCGAGTTCGACGGCGACCACGTCGTCTTCGACGCCGACCCGGCGGCCGCCCAGGCCGTGCTGCAACGCGCCACCGCGAGCGACGCCGTGCACCGCTTCGGACGCCGCCGCCCCACCCTGACCGAAATCTTCCGAGAGGTCGTGCAGTGATGAACGCCACCAGTTTCCGCGAATCCGTCTTCCTCGTCGCCGGGCGCGAGATTACGCAGCGCCTGCGGTCGAAGTCGTTCGTGATCTCGACGCTCATCCTGTTCGCGATCGTGCTCGGGTCGATCCTCATCAGCGGGTTCATCTCGCGCGCGAACGCCGACTCGACGGCGCCCATCGCCGGAGTCGGCGCCGCCATCGCCGAACTCGAGACGCTGCCGGGCGTCGAGGTCGTCGAGGCCGCGACGATCGCCGAGGCCGAGCAACTCGTTCGCGATGAGGAGGTCGACGCGGCCGTCGTACCGCTCGACGGCGACTCGGCTGTTCCCTTCGAGGTGATCGGCTTCGACGAGGCTCCCGGCGGTCTCGTCACGGCGCTGTCCATCACGCCGGAGGTGCGCCTGCTGGAAGAGCCGGGGCTGCCCTTCGGCCTGCTCTACCTCGTCGCGTTCGGCTTCGGCATCGTCTTCTTCCTCTCGGCCGTCACCTTCGGCGGCACGATCGCGCAGAGCGTGGTGGAGGAGAAGCAGACCCGCATCGTCGAGATTCTGCTGTCGTCGATTTCGGCCAGGGCGCTACTCGCGGGGAAAGTGGTCGGCAACTCGATACTCGCCTTCGGGCAGATCATCGCTATCGCGGCGCTCGCGGCGCTCGGCCTCGTGCTCACCGGCCAAGACGTGCTCGTGACCGACCTCGGGCCCGCGGTCGGCTGGTTCCTCGGGTTCTTCGCGATCGGCTTCGTGCTGCTCGCGGCCATGTACGCGGCGAGCGCCTCGCTCGTGTCGCGCATGGAAGACGTCGGCTCGGTGCTCACGCCGGTGACGTACCTCGTGATGATTCCGTACTTCCTCGTAATCTTCCTGTTCGACAACGCCCTCGTGCTGACGATCATGTCGTACGTGCCGTTCTCGGCTCCGGTCGGAATGCCCATGCGGATCTTCCTCGACCAGGCCGCCTGGTGGGAGCCGATCCTGTCGCTCGTGGTGCTCGCCGTGTCAACGGTGATCATCGTCGCCCTCGGTGCGCGCATCTACCGCAACTCGCTGCTGCGCACGGGTTCGCGGGTGAAGCTCGGTGAGGCGCTGAAGGGGTAAAGCACGCGAATCGGGATGCGCGGGGCGTGGCCGCCACGGACGGCGCGCCCCGCGCATCCGGGTGCGAGAATGAGCGCGTGAGCCGACTGCATGACACCGCCCGCCGAGGATTCGCCAGCGACAACTACGCGGGGGTGCACCCCGAGGTGCTCGCCGCGCTCGCCGACGCGAACGAGGGCCACCAGATCGCCTACGGCGAAGACGACTACACGGCTCGGCTGCTCGAGGTGGTGCGCGCCGAGTTCGGCGAGCAGGCCGAGGTGTACCCGGTGTTCAACGGCACCGGGGCGAACGTGCTCGCGCTCACCGCGCTGATGCCGCGCTGGGGTGCGGTCATCGCGAGCGGGGTCGCGCACATCCACACCGACGAGGGCGGGGCGCCCGAGCGGGTCAGCGGCCTGAAGCTGTTCACCGTGCCGACCGACGACGGCAAGCTCACCCCCGAACTGATCGACACAGAAGCCTGGGGCTGGGGAGACGAGCACCGGGCGCAGCCGCTCGCCGTGAGCATCACGAACTCAACCGAGGTGGGCACCGTCTACACACCCGACGAGGTGCGCGCCATCGCCGACCACGCCCACGCGAACGGCATGGCTCTGCACCTCGACGGCGCCCGCGTGTGGAACGCCGCCGCGTCGCTCGGAACGTCACTGTCGGCGTTCACGTCGGAGGCGGGGGTCGACGTGCTCTCGCTCGGCGGCACGAAGAACGGCCTGCTCGGAGCGGAAGCGATCGTCGTGATCGACCCCGAGCGCGCGCCCGGCCTCACCTACCTGCGCAAGATGAACATGCAGCTGGCGAGCAAGATGCGTTTCATCTCGGCGCAGCTGCTGACGCTCTTCGACGACGAGCTCGGGCTGCGCTCGGCTCGGCACGCGAACGCCATGGCCGCGCGCCTGCGCCAGGGGCTCGAGCGGATGGTCGCGAGCGGCGAGGTGCCAGCCGGCTCGCTCGGCTTCAGTCAGGACACGCAGGCGAACGCCGTGTTCGCGCTGCTCGACAACGCGGTCGCCGACCGCATTCGGGAGAAATTCCGCTTCTACGACTGGGATCGCGCCCGCGGCGAGGTGCGCTGGATGTGCGCCTTCGACACGAGCGCCGACGACATCGACGCCTTCCTGCGCGTCGTGCACCACGAGCTGACGCGCTAGCGGGTCAGTCGCTGCCGCCCGCGACCGGAGTGGGCCGGGGCAGGAGTGCGCCCGGGCAGGAGTGCGCCCGGGCAGGTGTCGCATCGCCCCGGTCATCATCGACAAGACCGGCGTGTGGGGGTAGCTGACCGGCTTGTCTACCAGCCCACCGGGTTGACGCGACAGTCCCGTGTGCCGATTGTGCGGCGGTCTCTCGTTGATAAACAGCTCGGAATCGCCGCGCCACACTGAACCCGCATCCTCACTAAACCCGCATCCTCCTTCTGATTTTGCGGAGCCTGGTCGGGCCGCTTCCAGCCAGGCAGCCCACGTTCCCGGCCGACCGGGACCACGGCGCTCATCACCACGACCGCGCATTCGTTGATCTTCATCGATGAATAGCCGCATGAGGTGCCCCTCTATCGATGTGCGTCTATGTGAAGAGAAACGCGACGGAGGAACTCGACGGCTGCGGCGGCGGACTCTGCTGCTGAGCAGAGCTATATCGCTCTGCAGACACGAATTAGAGCGTCAGCGCTTCCCAAGCGTTGCGACGCACACTGGCCGGGTGAGCACGGATTCACCCGGCCAGCAGCGCGTTCTGCAGCCCGGCGACCCCGGGTATGAGCGCGCCGACGAGGCACGCCGCACCGGCCCGGTGCGCGGGCGGGCTGCGGCGGCCCGCGAGGCGATCCGGCGGCGCCCCGGGCTCGACAGGGTCTACCGCACCGGCGTGAAAGTCGTCGGCGGCACCACCGTCGGCCTCGGCATCGTACTCATGCCGCTTCCCGGCCCGGGCACCCTCATTGCCCTGGGGGGCCTCGCAATTCTCGGCACCGAGAGCGAGAACGCGAAGAAGCTCAACGACCACGCCGTTCGTGCCGCGAAGGCGGCCGCCGCAGCGGCGGCCCGACGACGGGATGCGCGGCGTGCGGCGCGCGCGCAACGCCCGTTCCGCGCCGCACGCGACTAGCGAACCCGCCTAGTACTACAGTCGCGTTTATGGCGTGTGTCCGCGGCGTAGATAATGGTGTCGTCGGGCGGTGTGTTGGTGTTTTCGGCGCCAGCGTGACCGGTGGAGCACTCGCGCGGGGTCGGCGGGTGCATTCAGCACGAGCGCGGCGATGAGGTGTCGGATCTCGGGCAGGCTCAGCTCGACGAGGTCTCCGTCGTCGTCTCCTCGAGCCCCCTTTTTGACCGGGTGACGGTGAGGAAGGCGTGGGCGAGCATGGAGAGCGTGATGTGCCGGTACCAGCCGGTGTACTGCCGGACTTGGTAGTGGTCCAGCCCGGTCTGCCCTTTCGCCGTTTGGAAGGTCTCCTCGATCGCCCATCTCGCGCCGGCGACGCGGACCAGCTCGCCCAAGGCGACGCGCTTGGGGCCGTGGCAGAGGTAGTACGCGAGCTCTGACGGGTCGGTGAGGCTGCGGCGGGCGAGGAGCCAGTACTCGGCATCCGGGTCGCGTTCCCCGTTGATCCGGGCGCGTGCCCACGCGTATCGGCGGTCGCCTTTCGAGCCCGCGCCGGCGGACCTGGTCCGCCACGCCGTGGCTGGGAGCTCGCCGATGAGCGCGTCGGCGCGGTACTCCTTCCCGAGGATCGACACGGTGGTCTTCGCGATCACCCGCTGGCTGGACGGCACGGCGAGCACGTACGACATCCCGCGATCCTCGAGCGCCTTGCGGAGCCGGTAGTACTGGCCGTAGACGGCGTCGCCAGTCACCCATGATGCGGGGACGTCGGCATCGATCGCGCGGGCCAGCAAGCCCATCGCGAGCTCCGGCTTCGTCTGAAACCCGCGCTCCTTCGGGACACCGGCGCGGGCGCAGCGGGCACGGTCCTCGGTCCACGTCTTCGGCAGATACAGCTCCCGGTCCAGGAACGTCCGGCCCGTGGGTGTCGAGTACGTCAGGAAGACGCCGACCTGCGCGTTCTCGATCCGTCCCGCCGTGCCCGTGTACTGCCTGGCGACGCCCGCGGACCGGTCGCCCTTCTTCAAGAACCCGGTCTCATCGACGATCAGGATCCCGGCACGGTCGCCGAGGTGCTCGACCACGTAGGAGCGGAGATCGTCACGGACCAGGTCGGGATCCCAGTCCGTGGTCGACAACAGCCGCTGCATCGGATCCGGCGTCACCTGACCGGCGTGCTCCGACAGCGTCCACGAGTTCTTCCGCTCCTGCTCCGACAGCAGCCCTCGCACATACGCGACAGCGTTCCGGCGCGGCTCCGAACGAGCGAACCGCGGCCCGATCAGACCAGCGACCTCATCCAGCTCCGCCGCCCACTCCCGCACATCCGCCACAGCAATATCGTCACCCACCGCCAAGGGTTAACACGATCATCACCTACAACGACGCTAACGCGCCGCACCACGCGAAATAAACGCGACTGTAGTACTAGGCGCCTTCATCGTCCAATCCGAGCTCACCGCTCTCTTTCCCTCACGCCCTCCCGACCTCACGGCGCACAAATCGGACTCGAACTGCCCTCGTCCGCGCCGGTATCGTGGAGACCGTGGCTCACGTCGACGACCTCATCGCGCGAATCCGGGATGCCAGTCTGCGGACGCAGATCGCCGGAGAGGTGGCGAAGCTCGTGGAGCAAGGACTTCCTCTTCGCCTTCCAGCGCCACCTGCCATCGTGCTCGCCGCGGCGGAGGGCGTCGTGACGAGCGACGCCCGGCTTGCCGAAGTCATGGCGGACTTCACCGAGTTCAGCCTGGCCGACCATCGCATGCACCGCGACGGTTTCAGGCGGGAAGCCGGCACAGACCGATGAGGGCGGCGCTCGCGGACGCCGTGCCGGCCGAGACCGTCGTGTTAGGCGTGAGCGACGTCGTCACGATCGGAGCCATGACTGCGATCCGCGCCGCCGGCCGCGCGGTGGACGCCGACATCGCCGCCACGGGCTCCGAAGACATCCGGACGAGCCGTGACGTCTCGCCGCCCGTGACCGTTTGCGGGCCGCTGCAGGAAGTCGGCTACCAGACGCTCCAGGCCTTGGTCGACCCCGCGTCGGAGCAGGATCCCGACGCCCTACGCTTCAATGTCCGCCTGCGCGACAACACGACACGTCGGGAGCCCGCCGCATGAGACGGATCGTCCTCGCTTTGGACAGCCTGAAGGGGTCGATCGCGGCCGCCGACGCCGTAGCCGAGATTGCGTCGGGGTGGCGGAGCGTCGACCCCCTCGTCGGGACCGACCTGCGACCCATGGCCGACGGCGGTGAGGGCACGCTCGCGGCATTCGCCGAGGCGGTCGCGGGGGCCACGCGCATTCCGGTCGCGGTCACGGGCCCTCACGGACGCTCGGTCGACGCGTCTTGGTTGCGCCTGCCCGACGGCACCGGTGTCGTCGAGCTCGCCTCGACGAGCGGTATCGAGCTCCTGGGCGATGACCGCCGGCCATGGGATGCCGGGACGATCGGTTTCGGGCAGGCTATCGCTGCGGCCCTCGACGCCGACGTCCAGCGACTCGTGCTCGGCATCGGCTCGAGCGCGTCGACGGACGGCGGTGCCGGGATGCTCTCGGCCATCGGCGCGCGCATCCTCAACGGGAGCGGAGAGCCGATCGGTCCCGGCGCACGAGGTCTTCGCGACGCCACGTCGGTCGATCTCTCCGGCATCCGTCCACTGCCGTCCGGCGGCGTTGTGGTGCTCAGCGATGTCACGAGCCCGCTCATCGGGCCCCACGGCGCGGCCGCCGTCTTCGGCCCGCAGAAGGGCCTCGACGCCGCGGACGTCGAGGCAGCCAATGCTGCCCTCGCTCGCTTCGCGGATCTCGTCATCGCGGCGCGGAGCGGGGTGCCGGTCTCGGCGGGCGCGCGGCGAGCGAACACCGTGCCGCTCGGCCTGCACACCGAGATTCCCGGGGCGGGGGCCGCCGGCGGCACGGGCTTCGCGCTCCTCGCCTGGGGTGCCGCGCTCCGGCCGGGAGCGGCCGAGGTCGCCGACCTCGTCGGGCTGCGCGCCGCGATCGCCAGGGCAGACCTCGTCGTCACGGGAGAGGGATCATTCGACGGGCAGTCCGCGGCGGGGAAGGTGCCGACGCTCGTCGCCGGCCTCGCCGACGCGGCTGGCGTTCCCGTCGCGCTCGTAGCGGGGCGAATCGCCCGCGACGCGGACACGTCGGCGTTCGCGGCGTCCGTCTCGCTCACACAGCTTGCGGGTTCGGCAGCGTCGAGCCTCGCCGAACCCGCGCGCTGGCTGCGCGCCGCCGGCGCCGCGCTCGCGCGCAACCTCTGATGCCGCCCCCGCGGTTCGGCGCGTTCAGTATCGCCGGGAGTGGGATCTGGGATCTGGGATCTCGAGCCACGCCGCGGTGAGACCTGATTATGGGACGTGGAGCGCAGTCGAGACCGGCGATACCGGTGTTCACCGGACGTTCCGTTCGACGTCCGGCGGAGTTGTGATTCGTCGTCACCTCGCGGCAGTGTAAGTCTCCCGGACCCACGCGCATCCCGAATGGTCACCTCGCGCGCAAGTGTCTTTCGCCGGTCTCGGCCTCGGGTCGGTCCTCACCCTCGCAAGCTGCATTGTGAGCTACCGCCGGCGCGGGCACCGCCGCCGGCGCGACCGATCGGCTCAGCTTTCCGTCGCCGTCCGGCACCCACGGCCCCGGATGCTCGGCCAGGTCGAAGCGTCGCCGACGAGATCGCCGCGACCCACGGTCGCGAGGACCGCCGTCGAAAACCCGGGTCTGCCGCCACCCAAGCGACAGTTCGCCCGGCCAGGGCGGTGTCGTGGTCGCTCGCCACCGTGATGTCTAGAGAACGCTCGGCGTGCGCGATCTTCGCGTTCGCGCCGCCGACTCCGCCTACACCTGTCGTAAGCCCGCCAGCGCAGCCTCCCTGGTGAAGGCCTAAGGGGCACCATACCGTCGGCTCCTCGGGGCGTTAGCTACAGCGTGAGTGCCCCGGTTGCATTGATCTTTTAGATCACTTATGGTGATCGATATGATCAATCGGATGACGGCGTGAACGGGTCGGTCTCGCCGGCGTCGCGTAGACGTCGGGTCGTCGACCTCCTCTCGACCCGAGAGGGGCCGGTGAGCGCTGACGATCTCCGTTCGGAGTTAGGGGTGTCCCTGGTGACTGTCCGGCGGGACCTCGAGGCCCTCGAACAGGCCGGTCTCGTCATCCGCACGCACGGTGGCGCGCTGATCAATTCACTGAGGCCAGAACGCTCCATCCTCGAGCGCCAGGACACCAACGCGCTCGCGAAGGCTGAGATCGCCGTCGCCGGCGCGCGCCTGGTGCCACCCGGCGCGACGGTATTGCTCGACGCGGGGACGACCACCAGCCGGCTCGCTGCGGAGCTCGCGGGGATCACCGGACTGACCATCGTCACCACCGGTGTGAACGTGCTCGCCGTGCTCGCTGAGTCGGACACCGACGCTACGGTCATCAGCGCCGGCGGCACCCTCCGGAAGGTCAATCAAGCGCTCCTTGGTCCGTTCGCCGAAAACGTCGTCCGGTCTATCTACGCCGACATCGCCTTCATCGGATCGGACTGCGTCGACAGCTCGCGCGGCTTGTCCTCACGGACATCCGAGCAGAACGCCATGAAGTCGCTCATGATCCTTCAGGCGCGGCGGCCGATCATCGTCGCGGATTCGTCCAAGCTCGGCGCGAACTGGTCGACGCACTGGTTCATGCCGCCGCCTGGAGTGGAGCTGCTCACCGACAGCGGCGCCACCGAGGAGATGATCACCCCGCTCGTCGAGTCTGGCGCGTGGAACATCCTTCTCGCGGAGGCCGACGCATCGTCGGGCCGCGCAGCAATCAGCCGATCAACCAGCGAAGGAATCGCGTGACCACCACAACCATGAAGCGCGCCGTGCTGAACGCACCGCGCGACCTGCGGATCGAAACGGTCCCGGTGCCGGCGCTCGAGCCGGGCGACGTGCTGCTGCGTGTCCAGGCAGCACTCATCTGCGGCACCGACCTCAGAATCGTCGATGGCACCAAGACCAAGAATGTCGTCTACCCCTCGGTACTCGGTCACGAGTTCGCGGGCGAGATCGTCGCCTGCGAGGGCCGGCTCCCCGACGAGCTGGAGCTGGGGGACCGGGTCGCCGTCTACCCGCTCGTCCAATGCGGCCACTGCGCGAGTTGCGTCCGGGGGCTCGGCAACATTTGCCGCAACCGCCAGGCCTTCGGATACCAAATCGACGGCGCATTCGCCGAGTACGTGCGAGTGCCGGCGGTGGCCGTGCAGGCTGGAAACCTGGTCCCGGTCGGCGACACACCTGCGGACATCGCCGCCGTGATCGAACCCCTGGCGTGCGCCTACAACGGTCAACGGCTCATCAACGCCGCATCCGCTCGCTCGATGCTCGTCGTGGGTGCCGGTCCGCTCGGACAGTTGCACGTGCGGCTCGCTCGGGCGCTCGGCGTAGCGACCGTCGTCGCGGTCGATCCCGCTCCCCATCGGCGTGAGATCGCCGTCGTGTCCGGAGCGTCCAGCGCCCTGGACCCGTCCGAGGTGACTGCCGAGGTCGTCGCCGAGCTTACCGACGGAGTCGGGTTCGACACCATGGTCGTCGCCGTTGGGCGAGCCGATGCCATGGAACCGTATCTACAGATGCTCGCCCCAGGCGGACGGGTGAATATCTTCGCCGGGTTCCCGACCGGCACCGATCAGGTGACTATCCCGGCGAACTCGGTGCACTACAACGAGACGCTCATCGTGGGCAGCTCCTCGTGCCAGCTGAGCGACTTCCAGAAGGTCGCCGAGATGATCCGCACCGGAACGATCCCCGGCGAGGGACTCGTCACCGCGCACCTTCCCATCGACCAGCTCGAGCAGGGACTCGAGCGCGCCAGACAAGGCGTCGACCTGCGCATCAGCATCGACGCGACCACCGCACCGGCGACGGGCGCCACCGAAGGAGAGACCACATGACCACCGACAGCTACATCCCTCAGCTTGGAGCCGGGAGCGCCCTCGGCCGCTCGATCCGCCTCCGCCGCCTCTTCGGCGAGGACGGCAAGGCGGTTGTCGTCGCGCTTGACCAAGCCGTGCCGCGCGGAGTGGCCCCCCGGCTCGCGGCTATCCGGGACACCTGGGCCCAGATCGACGCGGGAGAGCCGGACGCAGTGACTGTCTCGAAGGGCATCGCCGCCACCCTCTTCGGCGGAAGAGGACGCTCCCGCCCGTGGATTCTCAAGGCGAGTACGTTCTCGGTGGAATTCCACCTCACCTACGACGCGACGGTGGCGTCAGTGGACGAGGCCGTCCGCCTCGGAGCCGACGCGGTCGCTGTCGGCATCAGCGCCGGCTCTTCGGTGCAGGCGCAGATGCTCGAGATGCTCTCCCGGGTCACCGAGCGGGCCGCGGAACTGGGACTGCCCACGGTCTGCCATGCCTACCCCAGCGGTGAGCTATGGGGCGACCGTAAGGGCTCGGTGGAGTCCGTCCTCTACGCAGCGCGCGCGGCCGCGGAGTGCGGTGTCGACATCATCAAGACCTGGTACACCGGTTCCGCCGAGAGCTTCCGCGAGGTCGTGGACGGCACGCCCGGCCTCGTCATGGTGGCCGGCGGGGCGAAGCTCGACACCGACCTCGAGGTGCTGCAGTTCGCGGAGTCGGTCGTCGACGCTGGAGCCGCGGGCCTCACTATCGGCCGCAACGTCTGGGGCGCGGCCGACCCGGCAGGCATGGTGAAGGCACTCCGTGCGATCGTGCACGAGGGTGTCTCGGCATCCGAAGCTGCTCGCTCGCACCTGATCGCCACGACGGCCTGACGTGAGCGGCGAGCTGTACGTCGGTGTGGACGTAGGCACGACCGCCACGAAGGCGATTCTGGTGGACGTCGATGGGCAGGTCGTCGCGCGCGGCCGAGCCGCTCACGACGCCTCCCTCTCTGCGGGGCGAGTCGATCCGGCATGCTGGTGGGCGAGCGTCGTGGACGCGGTCGTGCAGCTCGGCGGCGCCCGCGCCCGCGCGGTGACTGTCGGGATCTCGGTGCATGCGCCGGTCCTCGTCCCTATGGGCGAGGATGGGCGACCGCTCTCGGATGGGTACCGGTTCGATGCCCCAGGCCTGCCCGGGCTTGTCTCAGCCGCCGCGACGGCGATCGGTTCCGATGCACTCGCGCGCATTGGCAACCCGTACACGCCGGCTACGGCGATCGTCGTCGCGTCCCGCCTCTTCGAACGGGAACACGGTGATCGCGTGGGAGCGTTGCGCTGGTTCGGCTCCGTCGGATCGGTGCTCGGTCACCGCATGACCGGCGAGGTCGCGATCGATCCGAGCCAGGCTTCGTATTACGGCTGCTTCGACGTGGTCGGCGGAGCGCAGTGGCTGGCTCCGGCGGCGGCGGCGCTTGGCGTCTCCCTCGAGCGGCTTCCGCCGGTCCGTCCGTCCGGATCGCTGCTCGGCCCGCTCCTCCCGGACGCGGCTGAGATCCTCGGCCTCACTCCCGGGATCCGTGTCTGCGTGCCGGGCGGCGACACCCCGAGCGCGGCCGTCGCGGTCGGGCTCGGTTCGGATGCCGCGACCTTGCTGACTCTCGGCACGACGCACGTGGTCACCCGGCTGCGCACCGCGCCGGACGCCCGGAACCGCCGTCTACTGCAGCGCGCACACCTCGTAGACGGAGCGTGGCTGGCACATGGGGCGACGAACGGCGGGCTGGCGCTCTCCGTCGGCGTGCGGAAGATGGGTGGACAGGCCGAGGGCGCGGTGGCCGATGTGATCGCCGCCGCCGCCGCGCTTCCTCCGGCGGAGATCGCGATGGCGCCGTACTGGCTTCCGCACGTTATCCCGGAGCGAGGCCCGTTGTGGATGTCCGAGCCGGCCACCGGCCTCGTCGGCGTGAGGGACGGCGCCGCGGTCGAAACCCGGATGGCCGCATGGGCCGTCATTGAGGGGGTGCTCTTCGCAGACCGGCTCGTGCTGGGTCAAGTGGAAGGCCACTTCACCGGGCCCATCCGGGTCTCCGCCGACTTGTCCGGGGGCGCCGATATCGTCCAGCTGGTTGCCGACGCTTTCGGGCGGGAGCTTCGCGTAGTATCCGAATCGCACCTGTCGGCCCTCGGCGCCGCGCGGCACGCGGCGGCCGCGGAGGGGATCCACATACCCGCCGACTCAGCTGAGTTGGTCGTCGCACCGCGCTACGAACGCCGGAATCTCGTGGAGACCCGGTGGGAGACCTGGCGCACGCACCGTGCCGCGCGCCTCGGCTCCTGACGGCCGTCCGACCACCATGCACCTAGCCGACGATCTTGTTCGCCCACACGTCTTTGATCGCGCACAGGTACAGCTTGCCCTCCGCGGTCCAGTGCTCGGTGATGTCAGTCAGCCACAGCTGGTTCGGGCCGTCGGCGGTGAAGTCGCGCTGCACGAGATCGTCGTGCACCGGCGGGCCCGCCTTCCGGTAGCGGCGCTTGCGGGTCGTGATCACCGACCGGATCCCCGCGAGGCGACACAGCCGCCACACGCGCCGTTCCGAGACCCGGTCACCGAGATCGGCGAGATCGTCAGCGAGCACCCAATACCCGCCTTCGGGGTCCTCCTCGTGAAGCTGCCGCAGCACCTCGATGAGGTGCTGCTCCTCCGCTTCCCGGGCCGAGACCGGGTTGCGCAGCCACTGGTAGTACGCCTGCTCGGAGAACCCGAGCACCCTGCACGCCACCGCGACCGGCACCCTGACGGGGGCACCGGCCGCGGCCATCTCACGGACGAGCGGGTAGATCATTTCGGGGGCGTGATATGCACCTGCGACAGATACGCCGCGGCCCGCCGCAGCACCTCGTTCTCCATCTCGAGCTCCCGGATCCGCTTGAGCGCGGCCGCCATCTCACGCCGCTCCTGCGGATCGGTCGACGGGGTCATCCCATGGGACTGGAACTTCGCATCACGCACCCAGGTCTGCAGCGCGGTCTTCGAGATCCCGAGGTCCTTGCACACCACCTTCTGCGCGATGCCGGACTCCACTAGCGCGACAGCATCCCGCTTGAACTCGTCCGTGTACTTGATCGGCATGACTGCCATCCTTCCAGCGCAACCCTCCCCAGGATCACGCGGTCAAGGACTCAACCGAACCTTCACCAGACCCCGACGATCCGCCGCTCAGTGCGCTGCGGCAACCGGGACGGAGACCGGTGCGGCCGTGAACTGCGGTCAGTCAACGGCAGCCCTTCCCGATACCGTCGCGCCCACCGGGACGCGGTCGCGGGCGACACCCGGCAACGCTCGGCAGCACGCCGCACAGACCAGCCTTCTTCAGTTATCAACAGGACAAGACGACGACGACCCTCAGGAGCCAACGGAGCATTAGCGTGAGTCACGGAGACCTCCGGTTCAGTGATGTGAGTGTGGTAACCCACATCGTGCCGGAGGTCTCCGCTCACCTCATCCCACGATCACAACGATCCGGGTCAGTACACCTAGCGCACAGGGGTCAGTGGGCTGCGGCCGGCGAGCACCTCGGCGACGTTCTGCACGGCCAGTCTCCCCATGGCGTCGCGGGTGGCCGCGCCCGCACTGCCGATGTGAGGGAGCAGCACCACCCGCTCGGACGCGCGCAACCGCTCGTTCACCAGCGGTTCGTGCTCGTGGACATCTAGTCCGGCGCCCGCGATACGGCCGGATTCGAGGGCGTCCGCTAGCGCGTTCTCATCGACGAGCGGACCGCGCCCGGTGTTGATGAGATAGCTGCCCCGGCGCATCGTCGCCAGCCGCGGTGCATCGACCAGGCCCCGGGTGTCCGGGGTCAAGGGGCAGTGCAGCGTCACGATGTCCGACAGTGCGAAAAGGTCGTCGAGATCCACCGCCTCGACGTCGAGAGCCGCTGCTTCGTCCCCGCTCGCCCGGGAGCCCGTCGCGACGACGCGAACGCCGAACGCCCGCGCGCGTCGCGCTACTGCCATGCCGATGCGCCCAAGACCGACGATGCCGAGCGTCGCGCCTGCGCTTAGCTGGAGACCGATCCACTCCTTGGGCCCCCAGATCCACGAATTTCCGGCGCGGAGAAACCGATCGGCTTCGACCACGCGCCGCGTCGTGGCGAGGATCAGTGCCAGAGTCAAATCGGCTGTCGCGTCATCGAGGACGCCCGGCGTGTTCGACACGGCCACACCGCGCCGGGCCGCAGCTGCCAGGTCGATGTTGTCAACGCCCGCCGCCACGTTCGCGACGATCCGCAGGCCGGGACCCGCCGCGGCTAGTACCTCATCGTCGATCCGTTCCGTCACGAGCGACATGATGGCGGACGCGCCCGATACGGCGGAGAGGAGCGCCGATCGCTCCGGTGCGCCCTCGCCCAGGACGACGAGTTCGCCGGGCAGATCGCGGGCGGCCGACATAGCCGCCTCGGTCAGCAAGCGGGTGAGGACGATGCGCTTGCTCAACCGTCAGCCCGCTCGTGCACGCGCACCAGCTCGACGCTCGGCGCGATCCAGGACCGATCCCACCGCCCGGCGGCGATGTCGGCGCGCTGACCCTCCTCCTTTTCGACGACGGCTTCCGCCAGCTCGAGGACCTCGTGCACGCGCCGGGCGGGGACGACGACGATTCCGTCCGCGTCGCCGATGATAAGATCGCCGTCCTCGATCGGGACACCCCCGATCGTCGCGGTTCCGTGGATTTCGCCGGGCCCGCTCTTGTACGGGCCCATGTGCGAGATGCCACGGGCGAACACGGGGAAGCCGGCGCTCGAGATGAGATCGTGGTCGCGAACAGCACCGTCGACGACGATCCCGTGGAAGCCCTTCGTCTCGGCATAGCTCGTCATCAACTCGCCGAGAATGGCGTTGGTTGTCTCGCCTCGGGCATCGACGACCAGAATGTCGCCTGGCCGCCCCATGTCGAGGGCGATGTGGACGGCGAGATTGTCGCCGGGCCGCGTGCGCACGGTCAGCGCCGTTCCGACCATCGACTTGCCGGCGAGGGACGACAGGGACGCACCGATCGGACGCAGCGCGGTCGCTCCCGTGCTCCGCTGAGTGCTGTCGGAGACGGCGGGCGTCGGTAGCTCCGCGAATCGCTGGATGATCTCCGGATCGATGGGCTCGGCACGGTCATGGACGCGGACGATGTTCATGGGTCTCCTTCGCGGTCTGGCTGGCATTGTCGGTAGGAAATGGCTTCGCCGCGACCTTCTCGAGGGCGGCTGCAACGGCTGGCGGCACCGGGACCCCGTCTCGCGACCGGGCGTCCGCGGCCCGCTGCTCAAGCTCGCCGGGGATCAGCACCTCGCTCCCCTCTGCGGCGGTGAGCTTCATGGCATCGATCAGCCCGGTTATACGGTCGCCGAACCCGGAGAGCGGTTGGAAGGCGGTGATGTCGGTCAGGTTGAGGAAAGCGCCCACGCCCTGCGGTCGCTCGAGCTCGTCGTAGAGGTCTCCGACCTCGGGTCCGCAATTCGCGCCCGACAGCACCGCCGCCATGATCTCGATCATCAGCGCAATCCCGTAGCCCTTCGGACCTCCGAAAGGCAGGACACTACCCTCCAGAGCGGCGGCGGCATCCGTCGTCGGCTGGCCGGCCACATCCACCGCCCACCCCTCCGGGATGTCCTGGCCGAGCTGTGAAGAGAGGATGATCTTGCCCCTCGCGACGACGCTGGTGGCCATGTCGAGCACCACGGGCGCCCGGTCCCCTGCCGGAACGGCGAAGGTGTAGGGGTTGGTGCCCAGGAACCGCTCGCGGCCGCCCCAAGCAACCATCGTGGACGGCGCATTGCCGTATAGGAACACGGCGGCCCCACGTTCCGCCGCGCGGCGGCCGAAGTAGGCGCCGGCCCCGTAGTGATTCGAATTTCGTATCCCGACCGAAACGACCCGCTGCTCAGATAGCCGGTCGAACGCCACATCGACCGCGCGCTGCGTAACGACCTGTCCCATGCCGTTGTCGCCGTCAATGAGCAGGGCGCCGCCGCGCTCGGAGACGACGCGCACGTCGGGATCGGGATTTGTCAGGCCCCGTCGGATGCGCTCGATGTAGATGGGCACGCGGCTGATCCCGTGAGAGTCGATGCCGCGGAGGTTCGCTTCGACCAGGGAATCGGCGACGAGTTCGGCGTCGGCGGCGGGGACGCCGGCGTCGACGAAGATGCTGGCGCAGTACTCGCGCAACACCGCCGCCGGGACGGGATACGATTCCGGGGCGTTCACAGACACTTCCGCATAATTTCCACGAGATCCGCCGCGCGCGCCGGGCGCGGATTGACCACGACGTTGCCCGACGACATGCTCTCCTCGGCGAGTTTCGGAAGGTCGGCTTCAGTGACCCCGTAGGCGGAGAGCTTCGATGGCGCCCCAATGTCGACGAGCAGGTCCGAGGCTGCCGTGACACCGGCGTCGGCAGCTTGCCGCAGCGTCATTCCACGGGTGTCGATGCCGAAGAGCCGGGCAATTTCGGCGAACTTCGACTGCGCGGCGACCACGTTATAGCGCATCACCTCGGGCAGAAGGATCGCGATCACGTCGCCGTGCGGGATCTTCGCGAACGCTCCGAGCGGCATCGCCATCGCGTGGGCGAGGCCAAGACGTGTCGGTGCGAACGCACAGGCGGCCATCGTCGCGGCGATCATCATGTTGGATCGCGCGTCGAGGTCAGCGCCGTTGAAGGTCGCCTGCCGGAGGGAACCGGCGATGAGCTCGACGGCTTTTTCGGCGAGCGCTTCCGAAATCGGCTGCGTGGCCTTGTTGACGTAGGACTCAAGCGCGTGGGCGAGTGCGTCAGCACCGGTGCCTACGGTCTGCCGGGCGGGCAAAGTTAGGGTCAGCGCGGGGTCGCAAAGCGCAACAGTCGCGGTCATATTCCGGCCGCCGATGCCGTACTTGTCCGACTTCTCCTTCTCGGAGATGACCGCCCAGATGGCGCACTCGCTGCCTGTTCCGGCGGTGGTGGGAATGGCGATGACCGGCAGACCCGGCGCGCTCGGAATGTTCAGACCGACGAAGTCGCGGATGTGCCCGGGGTTTCGTGCCATCAGCGCCGCTGACTTCGCCGTGTCGAGGGCGCTCCCTCCGCCGACGCCTACGACTATGTCCGCGCCAGAGGTCCGCGCCAGCTCGGCGGCGGCCATGACCCCCTTGGCATCGGGCTCGGGCTCGACGTCGGTGAAGACGGCCGGCTCGAGACCGCTGTCGCTGAGCAGATCGACGACGCGGTCCACGACGCCGGCAGCGACGAGGCCCGGGTCGGAGACGAGTAGCACCGACGAACCGCCGAGCGCTGCCACCTCAGTCGGGAGCCCGGCCAGAGCACCGACGCCGAAGGTGATGCGAGTAGGAAGCTCGAAGGTGAATTGGCGATGGTATTTCATGTGATTCTCTCGCTGTCATGCGTCATATCGGTCGGAAAGTTAGGGCTGCTGGTCGTAGATAACCTTCAGGCTGGTGAAGAACTCGGTCGACGTCGCGCCGATCCCGAACGCGCCCTGCCCAGACTGCGCCACCCCGCCGAAGGGAATGTGACCCTCGCTCACCGTGCCGTGGTTGACGTGCACCATGCCGGACCGGGATGCCATCGCGACGCGGCGAGCGACGCTTCCGTTGTCGGCGAACACGGAGGCAGTCAGCCCATACTGCGTCTCGTTGGTGACTGCGATGGCCTGGTCGATGTCTGCGACCGGGATGACCGCGAGCACCGGCGCGAAGACCTCGTCGACGGCGAGCGGGCTACCCGGCGCGACGTCGGTGAGGATGGTCGGCGGTACGAAGTAGCCGCTCTCGCCGCTTGGGTCCAGTACCTCTCCGCCCACCAGCACGCGCGCGCCGTTGCTCTGCGCTTCGGCGATGTAGCGCTGGGTCCGCTCGAACGATGCCCGATCGACGACCGGCCCCATGGTGGTGCCCTCCTCTAGCCCGTGCCCGACCACGTACTTCTGCGCCGCACGGGCGAGTGCCTGCTCAAGCGCCTCGCGGATCTCCGGCACGACGATGACGCGGCTGATTGAGGTGCACCGCTGACCGGAGGCGGTGAAGGCTGCACCCGCAATTTCGCTGGCGACTCGGTCGACGTCCTCGACCTGGGACACCACCGCGGCGTTCTTGCCCCCCATCTCCAGCTGGGTCCGGGCGTTGCGTGCGGCGGCACGCGTCGCGATCCCGAGTCCAACCTCGGTGGACCCTGTGAAAGTGATCCCCGCGATCTCGGGTGATTCGACGAGCAGTAAGCCCGTCTCGCGGCCGGAACCCAGCAGCAGGCTGAAGACGCCCGCCGGGAGCCCCAGCTCGTGTAGGATCTCGGCGACGATGACGGTCGTGCCCGGTGCCTGCATGGCGGGCTTCAGCAGGACGGGGCACCCGTTGACCAGGGCGGGGATGACCTTGCGCACCGGGGTCAGGATCGGGAAGTTCCATGGCGTGATCGCGGCGACCGGGCCGATAGGCTGGCGGATGGTGCGGATGTCGGTGTTCGGCCGCGTGCTCGGGAACGTCTGCCCGCCACCACGCAACGCCTCGCCCGCCCAGAACCTCGCCTCGAAGAACACACGGCTGGTCTCGCCATACGACTCGGCGCGCGTCTTGCCCATCTCGCGCGTGGCGATGTCGGCGAGGTCGTCCTGTCTGTCCGCCCACAATCGGAGGAAATCGTAAACGAGGTCGCTGCGCTCAGCGGCGTTGGTCTGCGCGAACGCCGGCGCAGCGGCGGCCGCCGACGCGATCGCCTCCTGGGTCTCCCGCTCGGTGGCGAGGGCGTAGCGGCCGACGACCTCGTCCGGGCGCCCGGGATCGCGCGTCTCGACGGTCTTCGCATCCGGGTTATCGAGCCAGCGTCCCGCAACGTAGCTGGAACGGGTGGACAGCAGTGTGGAGGTCACGATATGTTCTTTCGTCTCGAGACGGTGTGATCGGTTCAGCGCCCGACGGGTTGGTAGCCGGTGAGCCACTCCGCGGGCAACAGCACCAGGTCGGGGAAGACGGCCAGGAGAATGACCGCGCCCCCGAGGACCGCATAGTAGGGAAGTGCGGACTTGACGATTGTCTCCATGGGGAGCTTCGCGACGAACACAGTCGCGAACAGCGCCACGCCGACCGGCGGGGTGACCAGTCCGATGGAGAGCGCCGCAACAAGGAACACCACGAAATGCACCGGATCGATACCCGTGGCGATCGCCGTCGGCATGAGGATCGGGATCGTCAGTAGAATCGCGGCGGTGATATCCATGATGGCCCCGATGATCAGCAGGATCACGCCGATGAGGAGCATCATCAGCAACGGATCGGTGGTCAGCGTCGTCAGCCCGGCGCTCACGCGAGCGGGCAGCCCGTCGATCGTGAAGATGTACGACGCAGCGCTCGCGACCATCGCGATGAAGAGGATGGTCCCAGTGGTGACACCGCTCTCGATCAGCATGGCCGGCAGCTGGCGCGGCTTCATATCACGGTAGACGAACATGGCGACGACGACGCTGTAAACGACAGCGACGGCCGCGGCCTCCGTGGGGGTGAAGAGCCCACCGAAGAGGCCGTAGAGGAGGACGACAGGGCCACCGAGCGCGGGGATGCCGACGACGACCGTCTTGATGCTCTCCCTCAGCGACTCCCGGGAAATCTCCCCGTACTTCTTCCACACCGAGATGAAGTAGTTCATCACCATGAGCACGAGGATGAAGATCACGGCCGCCCCGAAGCCTCCCGCGAGCGCGGCTCCTACGGAGACCCCCGACGCGGACGCGGCGATGATCATAAGAATGCTGGGCGGGATGACCGACGACAAGGCGGAGGTCGCCATGGTCAGTGCCGCTCCGTAGGGCTTCGGGTACCCGTGGTCCGTCATCGCCTTGATCTCGATCTTGCCGAGGCTGACGACGTCGGCCACCGACGAGCCGGAGATGCCGCCGAAGATGGCGCTCGCAGCGATGTTGACCTGCCCAAGCCCCCCGCGGAATCGTCCGAACATCACGGATGCGCCGTTGAAGATGCGCTCGGAGATACCGCCTCCAGCCATCACGTTCCCCGCCAGAACGAACAGCGGCACCGCGATGAGCAGGAAGCTGTTCATCGAACTGAACGTCGACTGCGCCATCATCTCGAGCGGCAGCCCGAAGACGAGCAGGGCGACAACCACTCCCGTTCCGAGCGCCAGCGCCAGCGGCACGCCGAGGACCAGCAAGAGGAAGAAGATCGCGATGACCGTCAAACTCATCATGCGATGACCTCGCTTTTCAACATCCGCTGCCGGAGGTTCCTGTCGAAGTACACGGACTGGATCACACCGACGAGCGCGAGGACCGACGCGACCGCGAGCGGGACCGTGACGATCCACATGCTCATCGACAGGGCGGGGCTCGTCTCGTTGTTGCGGAACTGCTGCGCGACGAGTTCGGTCGACTTCCAGGCAAGGATGCCGAAGAAGACGAGCGCGCAGACCACCGTCGCGTGAAGGCTCACCTTCGCTAGCCAGCCCGGCCCCCGCGTCACAAAGTAGGAGACGCGGGGGTGGACCGCCGCCCGGAAACCTGCGGCGAACCCGAGGAACACCCCACCCATGAACAGGAAGCGTGCCGCCTCCTCTGTCCACGCCGGCGAGGAGCCGATCAGCCGTCCGACGACCTGGACCGACAGGAGCACCAGCATCCCGAGCACACCGATGCCGAGCAGCACCTCGATCACCCGCCACAGCGGCCCGCTCTCCTTTAATTGGTCGGCGTCGGGGAGTGCCGCGATCAGCGGCTCCTCAGCGGAAGCGCCTGCGGCTCCCCTGCTTTCCTTAGACATGAGCGTTCCCTCGTGTCCGTGATCCAGTCGGCTCGTTCAGCGCCCCAGGAAGTCCAGCGACTCCTGCATGAACTCCGCACCCACGAGCTCCTCAAACTCGGGGTACAGGTCCTGCGCGAGCGCCTGGAATCGCTGCCGCGCATCTTCGGTCAGTTCGTTGATCTGCACGCCCTGTTCCTCCAGATCGGCGAGGAGCTGCTGCGCTTCAGAGTCGTCCGATTCACGCTTCCACTCGGCCGTGCTGGCGGCGGCTTCCCGGAGGATGTCCTGAACCTCCGCGCTGTACCCATCGAACTTGCCCTGGTTGAAGCCAAGCACGTATCCATCGGAGATGTGGTTCGTCAGCGACAGGTAGTCCTGAACCTCGAAGAACTTGTTCGCGACCGGCACCTCGAGCGGATTCTCTTGGCCGTCGATGGTGCCAAGTTGCAGGGCGGTGTAAACCTCGGTGAAGTTCATCGGCGTGGGGTTTGCGCCGAGCTCGCCGAAGAAGCGGACCCACAGCTCATTCTGCGGGACGCGTATCCTGAGCCCGTCGAAGTCGTCCGGCGACTCGATCGGGCGCACCGAATTGGTGGTCACGCGCGGAGTGCGGGTGAGCATCGACAGCCCTGAAATGCCCAGAGATTCCAGGGACTCGAGCAGCGCCTGGCCGGGCTCACCGGCGAGGTACTCGCTGAACTGATCCATGTCGTCGAACAGGAACGGCAGACTGATGGCGTTCATGTTGGGTTCGAAGGATGCGTACACCGACGTCGAGATGATGGTCGCATCAAGGGTGCCGTTGCCAAGCAGGTTCACGGCCGCGTTCTGATCGCCGTTGAAAAGCGTCCCGTCGGTGAAAATCTCAACGTCGATGGCTCCGTCGCTGAGCTCCGAGGCTTGTTCGGCGAAGTGCTCCGCGGCGTTCGCGACCGCGGAGCCAGCCGGGTCGCCGACGGCGAGCCGGCTGGTCGTGGCCTCGACGGCTCCCTCGTTCTCGCCTCCGCCTGCACCACCGCCTCCGCTGGCGCAGCCGGTGGCTGCCGCGGCGGTGATTCCCGCGATAGCGATTGCAGTAAATGTACGAGCCAGTTTCATCGTTTCTCCTTTGAAGTGATGCGCTGATGGGTGTTGCGTGTGACCAGCCCAGCGGATGCTAGGTCAACGAGGCTTTGATGGCAGCCGCCAGGGCGTCGTGCGCCCGTTCGAGATGCTCGAGCAGCGCCGACCGAGCGCCGTCCGGATCCCGGTTCATGAGGCAACGGCACACGGCGCGGTGCTCCTCGAGGCTCGCGGCGCGGCGCGCATCGTCTTGGAAGGTGACGTAGCGCTTGCATCTGGCGAGCTGTCGGTCTGCGACGTGATACATACGCTCAAGGCGACTGTTCTCAGTCGCGGCGATCAGCGTGCGGTGAAACTCGTCATCACGGGCCAGGTACTGCTCCGTGTCAGCTCGGAGCATGGACCCCGGGAAGTTGTCGAACAGCGAGCCCAGGCGCTCGAGGCGCTCATTGTCCCATTGCACGATTCTGGGAAGCCCGGCCGGCTCGAGCAGGGCACGCAGTTCGGCGAGCTCGTCGATGTCCCGCATCCGAATCGGAGTGACCACCCAGCCGGTCGAGCGACCTCGCTCGACTAGCCCAGACGACTCGAGCAGGTGCAGTGTGTCGCGCACCGGGGTTCGGCTTACACCGAACTGGGCCGCGAGATCCGAGTCGTTGAGTACGGCGCCTGGGGGCAGCGTGCAGTCGACGATTACCCGCTCGAGTTCGTCGTACATCTGAGTACTCAGCTTCCGGCTTCCCAAAGGAACTAACGCGGCACTCATGAGTTCAGTATGCCGTATACAGAACACGGACGCAAGTGGGTCGAAAAATGGTCACCGTCCGGCATCGCCCCGGGCCAAACGCTCCACGCGCGCGTAGGGCGAGCGGTGGGCCGCGACACTCACTCAGTCGGAGCGAACGCCTCCGCTCACATGGGCAGTCGAACCGACCTGGCCCGCGAAAGATCGCCGCCGACTGTGTGAACGTCTACTTCCCCGCCCTGCATCGGGCAGACCCTTCAGTCCGTCGCAGACGACGATGCACACGTCCTCGGCGCCGCGGTTCTTGATCTCGGTGAGCACCCCGAGCCAGAACTTCGCCCCGTCGCCGCCGTCGCCGGCCCAGATTCCGAGGATGTCGCGTTCCCCGTTCACTGTGACGCCGACTGCGAGATAGAACGGCTTGTTGCGCACCTGCCCGTCGCGGACCTCCACCACCAGCGCGTCGATGAACACGACCAGGTAGACCCGGCGGTCAGCTCCGAGCCCCATCGTCTCGTCCAGCACAGCCTGCACGGGATCGACCTTGGAGTCGTCGATGGCGATCGCGCCGATCTGCTCGGCCAACGCCAGCCGGTCAGGGTGACGATCGACCACCATCACCTTCGCGGCGCCCTTGATCATCGCGGACAGGGCGGCCATCAGCCCGACCGGACCCGCCCCGGCGATCACGACGCTGTCACCGGGGATCACGCCGGCCATCTCGGTGGCGTGGTAGCCGGTGGGGAAGATGTCGGAGAGCATGACGTAGTCGTTCTCCTTCTCCTCCGCATCCTCGCCCAAGCGCAGCGCGTTGTGGTCGCCGAAAGGCACACGGAGCAGTTCCGCTTGGCCACCGCCGTAGGGACCCATGTCGGCGAACCCATAGTACTACAGTCGCGTTTATTTCGCGTGGTGCGGCGCGTTAGCGTCGTTGTAGGTGATGATCGTGTTAACCCTTGGCGGTGGGTGACGATATTGCTGTGGCGGATGTGCGGGAGTGGGCGGCGGAGCTGGATGAGGTCGCTGGTCTGATCGGGCCGCGGTTCGCTCGTTCGGAGCCGCGCCGGAACGCTGTCGCGTATGTGCGAGGGCTGCTGTCGGAGCAGGAGCGGAAGAACTCGTGGACGCTGTCGGAGCACGCCGGTCAGGTGACGCCGGATCCGATGCAGCGGCTGTTGTCGACCACGGACTGGGATCCCGACCTGGTCCGTGACGATCTCCGCTCCTACGTGGTCGAGCACCTCGGCGACCGTGCCGGGATCCTGATCGTCGATGAGACCGGGTTCTTGAAGAAGGGCGACCGGTCCGCGGGCGTCGCCAGGCAGTACACGGGCACGGCGGGACGGATCGAGAACGCGCAGGTCGGCGTCTTCCTGACGTACTCGACACCCACGGGCCGGACGTTCCTGGACCGGGAGCTGTATCTGCCGAAGACGTGGACCGAGGACCGTGCCCGCTGCGCCCGCGCCGGTGTCCCGAAGGAGCGCGGGTTTCAGACGAAGCCGGAGCTCGCGATGGGCTTGCTGGCCCGCGCGATCGATGCCGACGTCCCCGCATCATGGGTGACTGGCGACGCCGTCTACGGCCAGTACTACCGGCTCCGCAAGGCGCTCGAGGATCGCGGGATGTCGTACGTGCTCGCCGTGCCGTCCAGCCAGCGGGTGATCGCGAAGACCACCGTGTCGATCCTCGGGAAGGAGTACCGCGCCGACGCGCTCATCGGCGAGCTCCCAGCCACGGCGTGGCGGACCAGGTCCGCCGGCGCGGGCTCGAAAGGCGACCGCCGATACGCGTGGGCACGCGCCCGGATCAACGGGGAACGCGACCCGGATGCCGAGTACTGGCTCCTCGCCCGCCGCAGCCTCACCGACCCGTCAGAGCTCGCGTACTACCTCTGCCACGGCCCCAAGCGCGTCGCCTTGGGCGAGCTGGTCCGCGTCGCCGGCGCGAGATGGGCGATCGAGGAGACCTTCCAAACGGCGAAAGGGCAGACCGGGCTGGACCACTACCAAGTCCGGCAGTACACCGGCTGGTACCGGCACATCACGCTCTCCATGCTCGCCCACGCCTTCCTCACCGTCACCCGGTCAAAAAGGGGGCTCGAGGAGACGACGACGGAGACCTCGTCGAGCTGAGCCTGCCCGAGATCCGACACCTCATCGCCGCGCTCGTGCTGAATGCACCCGCCGACCCCGCGCGAGTGCTCCACCGGTCACGCTGGCGCCGAAAACACCAACACACCGCCCGACGACACCATTATCTACGCCGCGGACACACGCCATAAACGCGACTGTAGTACTAGGGCGTTCGCGAATCCAGCGCCTGCGCCAGGTTCGCCCATCCGCGGTCGAGGGCGCTCTGCGCGTCGAGCTGCGCCTCGGCGAGCGCCTCCGCCGCCGAGAGCTCACCCGAGCGCACGGCGTCGACGGCGTCGCTCCAGATGCGCATGAGTGAGACGTCGGCGGGCGTGACGGTGGGGAGTACGGCCGCCTCGTACGCCTCGTCGACAGCGGCGCGCAGCGTTGCCGCACTCGCGTCGTCGGTGTCGGTCACCCACCCGCGCAGTTCGGCGTCGGCCGTCGTATTGGCCGTCAGCAGTCCTGCGACTTCGAGCGGAGCGACGTCACCGCCACCCGGGGCACTTGCGTCCTGCTCGGTGCCGGCGTCGGTCTCGGAGTCGGTCGCCGCGTCGGCGGGATCCGGCGAGGCGGCGCGGGAGGTGACGGCGTCGATCCACGTCTCCGATTCGGTCACGGCGCGCACATAGCCGCACGCGGTCGCGGGGTTCGCCCCGGCGACGGGGATCGCCCACCCGTACCCGTTCAATACCGCGATCGGCTCGCCCGCACCATCGACCACGGGGCCGAACTGCGGCTCGACGTCGGGCTCGTCACCGCCGCCGGTAACGCCCGCCGACAGCGCGGCCGACTCGACGAGGGTCGTCTCCGCTGACGGCTCAGCCCAGCCGTCGAGCGCCGCCACGATGCGCGGGTCGTCGAAGGTGGCGGTGCGGCCATCCGGCGTCACGAGGGGCGTGCCCTCGGCCGCGGCCCACAGCTGGATGACGCGCCACTCACGCGGCTCAGCCCCGATCGATTCGACGAGGGCACCGCCGCGCTCCGTGCCCGTGGTCGCGCTCGTCGTGACGAGCAGCGGCACGGTCGATGTGTCGGGGAGGGCGAAGATGCGCTCCTCGAGGGTGACCTGAGCGAGCGCCGCGGGGCTGTACTGACCGAGGTTGATCGGCGCCTCCTGGATGCAGCGGTCGAGCGGCATGATCGCGCCGCGCGCTGCGAGGTACCCGATGTCGGCGCGGTCCGCGTAGATGAGGTCGGGCGCGTCGCCCGCCTCAGCGGCCGACGCGAAGCTGCGCGCGTCCACCGCCGCCGCGAAAACGCTGACCTCGACGGCCGTTCCCAGCGCCTCGACGGCCCGATCGTGCCGAGCCTGGTTGATCGGGTCGGCCACGGCGAAGCCCTCGATCTGGAGTTGACCGGCGTAGGGCTGGTCCGCTGCGTACCACGAGCCGTCGGCCCCCGGCCCCTGAAGCTCGCCCGTACAGCCAGCCAGCAGAACGGCCGAGGCGGCGAGGGCGACGGGGGCGGCGATGACGGATGGGCGGTGCTGGCGGGGCATGGGTCTCCTCACGCGGTTACGGACGGCGATCTCCCTCGCGTGAGGGAAAACGGCTCACCACCGTAGACGTGTCCGCCGCGGGCCGCCACGGGGTTGACAGCGGCCTGGTGAGACCCGACCATGCGGCTACGGACGCAGCAGCACCTTGATTGCCTCGCGCTCGTCCATCAGTCGGTAGCCCTCGGCGACGCCTGCGAGCGGCACCTCACGGTCGAAGACGCGACCGGGCTGGATCGTGCCGTTGAGAACGAGCGGAAGCAGAGCATCCACGTAATTGCGCACGGGGGCGATGCCGCCGGCGACGCCCACGTTGCGCGAGAAGAGGGAGCGGATCGGCAGCTCGGCGCCGCCGTGCGGAACGCCCACGTAGCCGACGCGGCCGCCGGGGCGGGCGGCGCGGATCGCCTGATCCATCGACTCGGCCGTGCCGACGCACTCGAGCACACGGTCGGCGCCGACCCCGCCGGTGAGCGCCATGATCGCCGCGATGCCGTCGTCGCCGCGCTCGGCGACCACGTCGGTGGCGCCGAACTCGCGGGCGAGGGCCTGCCGGTCGGCGTGGCGCGACATGGCGATGATGCGCGCGGCTCCGAGCTGCTGCGCGGCGATGACGCCGCAGAGGCCGACCGCTCCGTCGCCGACGACCACGACCGTCGAGCCGGGCGCGACCCCGGCCGACACGGCGGCGTGCCAGCCCGTTCCCATCACGTCGCTGAGCGTGAGCAGGTGCGGAACCATCGCGTCGTCGATCGGGCCGGGCACGACCGTGAGACTGCCGTCGGCGGTCGGAACGCGCACGAATTCACCCTGGGCGCCGTCGGCGAAGTGGCCGTCACGGTCGTCGCGGCCCCACCAGTTGCCGTTCTGGCACGAGGGGCTCACGCCGTTGACGCAGTGGACGCACGTCATGTCGCAGTCGTAGAACGGCGCGATGACGAAATCTCCGTGGCGCACGCGCGTGACGTCGTGGCCGACCTGTTCGACGACGCCGACGAACTCGTGGCCGATGCGGTGCGGCTCGTCGGTGTCAACCACGCCGCGGTACGGCCACAGGTCGCTGCCGCAGATGCAGGCGGCGACGACGCGCACGACGGCGTCGCGACCCGTGCCGCTAAGCCGCGGATCGGGCGCCTCCTCAAGGCGAATGTCGCGGGCGGCGTGGATGACCGTGGCAAGCATGGTGGGAACGGTATCGACGCGGAGTGAACGCTTACTGGATGCGCGCCATCACGCGCCCGCCTCGCGGTCGAGCAGGCTCTGCTTGATGGTGAGTCCGTAGCGGAATCCGCCCAGCCCGCCCCCCGTGCGCAGCACCCGATGGCAAGGCACGAACAGCGCGGCCGCGTTCATGGCGCAGGCGGCGGCTGCTGGCCGGGCTGCGGCGGGGCGTCCGGCGAGCGCCGCCAGTTCGGCGTAGGTGACGGGCCGACCCGGGCGGATGCCGCGCATGACGCGCCACGTCGCTTCCAGGAACTCGCCGGAGCGCTGGCGAACGGGCACCGCGTCGGGCGCCGTGCTGTCGCCGGCGTAGAACCGCTCGACCGCGACGAGCGCGGACTCGAGCGCGGGCGTGGACCCCGTCAGCGCGTCGGCCGTCGGCCGCATGGTGCGGTGGATGAGCGGGATGACCGCGGCGACGTCGGCCGTCCAGCCGGAGGCGAGCACCGCATCCGCGTCGGCGATGATCGTGAACGGGCCGTCGGGGGTCTCGACGGTGCGGGCGCTGGCAGTGCGGCCGGCGGTGTGGCTGGCGGTCATGGGGTGTCCTTTCGGGGTGGTTCGGGATGCGCGGGCACGCCCTCGAGGGCGGCCCGCCACAGGTGCGCAGCGGCGTACGACCGCCACGGTGCCCACGCGTCGGACGCGGCGGCGAGCTGGCGGAACGCGGCGGGGCGCGGGAGGTCAGCGGGGACGACGTCGGCCGCGCGGGCACCGGCAAGCAGGGCGACGTCGCCGGGGATCCAGGCGTCGGGGGTGCCGGTGACGCGCATCGCGACGTAGGTGGCCGTCCAGGGTCCGAGGCCGGGAAGTGCGGCGAGGCGCGCGGCCAGCTCGTGCGTGTCGTCGCCCACGTCGAGGGTGAGCTCGCCGTCGGCGATGAGCCGCGCGACCCGCGCCACCGTGTCGACCTGGCGAGCCGGGAGCCGCAGCGGCCGGGCGGGGTTCGCGGAATCCTGGTCGGCGAGCGTGGCGGCGATCGCGCCTGCCGTCGGGAAGAGCCGCTCGAGCCCCGGCACCCCCGTGGCGACGGGCTCGCCGGCCGCCGCGGCGAGGCGCCCCAGGTGGGTGCGCGCCGCGGCGACCGAGATCTGCTGGCCGACGATGGTGCGCACGAGCAGCTCGGCAGGATCCGCGGTGCCCGGCACGCGGATGCCCGGCGTGCTGGCCACGAGCGGCGCGAGGCCGGGGCCGCGAGGTAGCCGAACATGCCCGGCGCGTCGTAGGGCTGGCGCGCGGGCAGGGCGAGGCTCACGCCGACGAGCGGGGTCTCTGGCGCCGGGTCGCTATCGCCGGGGAGCGCGTGCGAGGGCCGCTGCGCGCGTGCGCGCAACTCACTCGGCGTGACCGCGAACACCTCGCGCACCGTGTCGGTGAACTGCCGCACCGAGCCGAACCCGGCGGCGAAGGCCACGTCGGCGAGAGGCAGCGGCGTTCCCACGATGAGGGCGCGGGCGAGTTGCGCGCGGCGGGCCCTGGCCAGAGCGAGCGGGCCTGCTCCGAGCTCGGCCGTGAGCAGGCGCGTCAGGTGGCGCGGGCTATAGCCGAGGCGGGCGGCGAGCCCCGCGACGCCCTCGCGGTCGATGACGCCGTCGCCGATGAGTCGCATCGCGCGGCCGGCGACATCGCCACGCCAGTCCCACTCGGGGCTGCCCGGGGTCGCCTCCGGCAGGCACCGCTTGCACGCTCGATAGCCGGCCTCGTGGGCGGCGGCCGAGGTGGCATAGAACGCGACCGCCGTTTCGCGCGGCGTGCGCGCGGGGCACGACGGCCGGCAATAGATGCCGGTCGAGGCGACGGCGGTCACGAACTGCCCGTCGAAGCGGGCGTCGCGCGAGGCGATCGCCCGGTAGCGCTCCGCGAATCCGGGATGCCCGGGGCGCCACTGCGCGCCCGTCGCGTCCGCGCGCGGGCGGCGCAGCGTGCGCGACGTGGTGGTGCTTGTCGGGGTCACGCGCACCATTCCATCGCGCATCCTGACCTGCGTCTAGCGGGAATCGGACACGGCGATCGTCACGACGGGGCAGCGCACGTTCGGGATCTGCGCCATTCGCCTATCGCCCGTGACGAGGGGCGCCGACAGCTCCTCAGCGAGAGCCACGTACGCCGCGTCATACGCGAACGCATTATCGGCAAGCTGCAGCACGCGCGGAAGGAGCGGGACGGTCGGCCACGCCTCCAGCCCCCAATCGACCAGCGTCTGAGTGTGATCGTCGAGCTCGTGCCGGGTGATCTTTCCCGCCAACATCAACCCGCGGAGAGCATGTACGGTCTCGATGATCGCGTGCTCGGGCACGACCCAGTGCAGGTCATCGCGCATGCGCTGAAGTGCCACATCGGTAGAGCCCGCGTCGTCGTCCACCAAGACGGAGACGAGCACGGAAGCGTCGAGTACGATCACGCGCCGCGGGCCTCTCGGCCCTGCTGAATGACGTCGACGATCACGTCGAGCCCGATCGTTGGCCGCGGACGGTTCGGGTCAGTGCGGCGCTCGTCGAGCCACTCGCGTCGACGCGCCTCAGCCGCTTCACGCTCCACGACACCCAGCAGGAAGTCCTGGAGCGAGGTATTGCGCCGCCGCGCCTCGCGCGCGAGAGCATCGCGCGTCGCCTCAGAAACGTGCCTGATTTGCAGAGCAACCATGCGCATATGATAGCAAGTTTACATGCAAGAACGCATGCATCTTCGCATCGGGCGCAGACGTTCACCCCTACAGCGTCGGCAGGTCCTCCATGCGGTCGACGGTCAGCGCGTCGCTGTCGGCGTCGACGTGCACGCGCACGACGTCGCCGTCGGTGATCTCGTTGGACAGGATCGCCCGCGCGAGCCGGTCGTCGATCTCGTGCTGCATGAGCCGGCGCAGCGGACGCGCGCCGTAGATCGGGTCGTAGCCGCGCTCGGCGAGCCAGGCCCGCGCTTCCGGCGTGACGGCGAGCTGCAGGCGACGGTCCGCGAGCCGGCGCTCGAGGCGGTCGACCTGCAGCGACACGATCTGGCCGAGGTCGTCGGTCGACAGCGTCGAAAAGACGACGATGTCGTCGAGGCGGTTCACGAACTCGGGCTTGAACGCCTGGCGCACCATGTCGTTCACGGCCGCCACCTTCGTATCCCAGTCGAGCGACGGGTCGATGAGCGCTTGCGATCCCAGGTTCGAGGTGAGGATCAGAATTGTGTTGCGGAAGTCGACGGTGCGCCCCTGCCCATCGGTGAGTCGCCCGTCGTCGAGCACCTGCAGCAGCAGGTCGAACACCTCGGGGTGAGCCTTCTCGACCTCGTCGAGCAGGATCACCGAGTAAGGACGGCGGCGCACAGCTTCGGTCAGCTGCCCGCCCTGCTCGTAACCGACGTAGCCGGGAGGGGCGCCGATGAGCCGCGACACGGCGAACTTCTCGCCGTACTCGCTCATGTCGATGCGCACCATCGACTTCTCATCGTCGAACAGGTAGTCGGCGAGCGCCTTCGCGAGCTCCGTCTTGCCGACGCCGGTGGGCCCGAGGAACAGGAAGGAGCCGATCGGCCGGTCGGGATCGGAGATGCCGGCGCGCGTGCGCCGCACCGCCTCGCTGACGGCGACGACCGCATCCTTCTGCCCGATGATGCGCTTGCCGAGCTCGGCCTCAAGGTTCAGCAGCTTCTCGGTCTCGCCCTGCGTCAGCTTGTCGACGGGGATGCCCGTCCACGCGGCAACGACGCTCGCGATGTCCTCGTCGGTCACCTGGTCGTTGACCATGCGCGGGCGCTGCTCGATGTGCTCGGCGTCAGCCAGCTGCTTCTCGATCTTCTTGATCGTCTCGTGCTCGAGGCGCGAGGCCTCCTCGTAGCGGCCGTCACGGATGGCGAGATCGAGCTGGATGCGGGCGTTGTTGAGGCGCTCCTTCAGATCACCGACCGCGTTCAGGGCGAGCTTCTCGGCCGCCCACGCGCGTTCCAGCTCGTCGCGCTGGGCGCTCTTGTCGGCGAGTTCGGCGCGCAGCGCCTCGAGTCGCGCCTTCGACGCCTCGTCCTTCTCCTTTTTCAGGGCGAGCTCTTCGATCTCGAGGCGCGTCACAGCGCGCTTCAGCTCGTCGAGCTCGACGGGGCTCGACTCGATCTCCATCTTCAGCCGGCTGGCGGCCTCGTCGACGAGGTCGATCGCCTTGTCGGGCAGCTGCCGGCTCGTGATGTAACGGTTCGACAGGCTGGCAGCGGCCACGAGGGCGCTGTCGGCGATCGCCACCTTGTGGTGCGCTTCGTAGCGTTCCTTGAGGCCGCGCAGGATCGCCACCGTGTCTTCGACGCTCGGCTCTCCGACGAACACCTGCTGGAAGCGGCGCTCGAGCGCGGCGTCCTTCTCGATGTATTCGCGGTACTCGTTGAGCGTCGTGGCGCCAATGAGCCGCAGCTCGCCGCGGGCGAGCATCGGCTTCAGCATGTTCGCCGCCGCGACGGAACCCTCGCCGCCGCCCGCGCCCATGAGCGTGTGCAGCTCGTCGATGAAGGTGATGACGCGGCCGTCGGACTCGTCGATCTCTTTCAGCACGGCCTTCAACCGCTCTTCGAATTCGCCGCGGTACTTCGCGCCGGCAACCAGCGCGGCCAGGTCGAGCGAGACGAGTTGCTTGTCTTTCAGCGAGTCGGGCACGTCGCCCGCAACGATGCGCTGGGCGAGGCCTTCGACCACGGCGGTCTTGCCGACGCCGGGCTCGCCGATGAGCACGGGGTTGTTCTTCGTTCGGCGGCTCAGCACCTGGCTGACGCGACGAATCTCGGCATCGCGGCCGATGACGGGATCGAGCTTTCCAGCGCTCGCGATCGCGGTGAGGTTGACGCCGTACTGCTCGAGTGCCGACTTTTGGTCGCCGTTCGTTGACGGCGCACCCTGCATGTTCGCCATGTGCGACTGGCCTTTCGTGACCGGAGGTACCCATAACGCGCAAATCTTGAGTCGCGCTGACTCAAGTTTACGCGTGCGGCTGTGAGCGCGCTAGGAGGAAAGCGCGCGCGGTGTTCGCCCTGCGAGATCGGCGAACAGCTGCTTCCAGCGCGCCAGGGCCCTCTCTGGCCCGTTCGCGAGCGCCCAGTCGAGGGATGCGCGTGACAGGCGGTCAATCTCGGTCGCGTTTCCGAGCATCCCGAGAACCGCGTCGGCGAGCGCCGCGATGTCGCCGGCGGGGACCAGGCGGCCCGTCTCGCCGTCGGTGATGAGCTCTCCGGGGCCGTAGGCGATGTCGTAGGAGACGGCGGGGCATCCGCGCGCCATCGCCTCCGTGATGGCGAGCGACTGGCCCTCGTAGACGCTCGTCAGCAGCAAGAGCGCCGCCGTGCGGGACTGTTCGGGGGCGTCGGGGGTGTAACCGTGCAGGGTCACCGCGTCGCCGAGGTCGAGCTCGGCGATCAGGGCCTGGAGGTCGGCGCGGAGCGGACCGTCGCCGTAGATGTCGAGTCGTGTGGTCGGGCGGGCGTCGATGACCAGGCGCCACGCGCGGATCGCGTGGTCGAGGCGCTTCTGCGGGGCGAGCCTCGCGACCATGACGGCGCGGTCGAGATCACGGTGAGCGGCGCCGGCGACCGTGGAGGGGTCGGCGACGACGTCGGCGGGCGGCTCGGCCGGGTGCGGGATGACGTAGCCGGGGGCGTCGTCCGCCGCAGGCGTGGTGCTGGTGGCGTCGGCCTCGCGTCGTCGGGCGACCTCCACGCGCTGGCGTTCGGTCAACCACACGACAGCGTCGTACTGAGGCAGAGTGTCCAGCCACCCGCTCCACGTGACGTCCATCGGGCTGTCCCAGGCGTGCGGCGCCGTCGTGTGCGCGTTGTGCACTGTGTGAATAAGGGGCACCCCACCCGTTCCGTTCCAGTGCTCGCCGACCTGCCGGGCCTCCGCGATCGCGACAAGCTGAGCATCCGGGTAGAGCGCTCGCTCGTCGTCGATGAGGGCCCGCCACCAGGCGCGGTAGAGCGCGCCGAAGCCGGCGAGACCGCCCACGCGGCTGGGCACCACGCCAGCACCGCCGCTCGGGGTGCGTCCGGCGGTGAGCACGTCGATCACCGCCTCGGTGCGCCACCAGTCGGGCGCCGCGACGAACGGCAGTCGAAACAGCGGCATGCCGTCCGCGTCGAAAAAGTCGGTGAAGACGACGGCGCCTGCGGCGTCGCGCACCACCTGGCGCCACGGCACGCCGGCCGCGTCGAGCTCGAAGGCCTCGCGGTGCGTCCCGGCCGACTCGTCGATCGTCGGGGCGAGCTCGGGGTCGGCGGCGTCGCGGAGGATCGCGGGGCGGCTGCGGAGCTCCTCGAGCAGGTTGCGCATGACCGTCTGGGAGTCGGCGAGGCCGAGGCGGCGAAATTCGTCGGCGAACGGCGTGTAGTCGGGGTGCAGATCGACCGTCGCGAGCACGACCGGGTGGCCCGCTTCGGCGAGCAGCTGGGCGCGCCGCATCGTCGCGACCGTGTATCCGCCGTCGAGGCCGGGGCGCAGGCGGCTCGTGATGATGAGGCAGACCGGGTCGGAGTGCATCCGGTCAGCCTAGGGAATGCGCACAGACTGACGCTGTTGACTCCTCCCATGACGACTATCGGCATCATCGGATCGGGAAACATCGGCTCGCAGCTCGCCCGCGCGTTCACCGCGCTGGGGCACGACGTGGTGATCGCGAACTCGCGCGGCCCCGCATCGCTCGCGGGCCTCGTTGCCGAGATCGCCGACAGCCCGCGCGTCGGCACGCTCACCGCGGCCACCGTCGCCGAGGCGGCCGCGGCCGGCGACCTCGTCGTGCTCACCATTCCACTCGGGAAGGTGCCGAGCCTGCCGCGCGACCTGTTCGCCGGGCGCACCGTCATCGATACCGGCAACTACTACCCGCAGCGCGACGGACAGATACCGCCACTCGACGACGAGACGACAACCACCGTCGAGTGGGTCGCGGAACAGTTTCCGGGCGGTACCTTCGTGAAAGCCTTCACCCACATCCCGGCGCGCGAGATCACCGACCACGCGCAACCGGCCGGCACCGACGGTCGCCGCGCCCTCACCGTGCACGCCGACGATGAGGCGGCGAAGCAGCGCGTCGCGCAGCTGATCGACTCGATCGGCTTCGACGCCGTCGACGGCGGAACCCTCGCCGACAGCTGGCGCATCCAGCGTGACACCCCCGGCTACGGGCCGCGCTTCACCGCGGACGAACTGCGGGCGAAGCTCGCGGAGGCGAAGCGCTACCGCGACATGTAGGCGTGCCCGCTCAGCGCCGGGTCGACGCCGTCACGGTGAACTTGCGGGTGCGGGAGATCTGCCGCGTCGGGCCGACGAGACGCTCGAGCACCGGTCGGTACTGCAGCGACGAATTCCAGACGCAGCGCAGCTCGCCGCCCGGTCGAAGCACCCGCGCCGCCTCGGCAATCAAACGATGGGCGATGCCCGTGTGCACGGCGCCGCCCACGTGAAACGGCGGGTTGAGCAGCACAAGCTCGACGCTCCGGTCGGCGAGGCTCGAGGCGCCGTCGTCGTGCCGCACCTCGACCGCGACCCCGTTCGCCTCGGCGGTCAGCCGGGCGCTCTCGACGGCGGCGGCCGACACGTCAGTCGCGACCACGTGCGCCGCCGGCAGTCGTCGAGCGAGCGTTACCGCGAGCACGCCCGAGCCGCACGCAAGGTCGAGCGCGACGGCAGCGTCCGGTAGGTCGTCGAGCGCGTGCAGCAGCGCGCGCGTGCCGATGTCGACACTCGCGCCCGCGAACGTGCCCGGTACGGCCACGACCTCCAGCCCCGACTCCCCGTCCCGAAAGCGCTCGGGCTCGGCCGCGGCGACGCTGGCGATCGGCTCGCGTGCCGTCAGCAGCCGCGCCTTGCCGCGCGCGAGCGACACATCGACGCGCCCAAACGCGGCACCAAGCACCTCGTTCTGGCGCGGCGTCATGTGCTTGACCATGTTGCCGGCGAGAAGCACGACGTCGGGGTGGGCGACCGGCGCGATCGCGCGGGCGATCGCGTCCAGCCTGGCGAGCGACCGCGGCAGGCGCAGCAGGATGAGGCGGGCATCCCGGGCGACCGTCTCGAGTGGGTGCGCGTCGAGGGTGATCGGGAGACGGGCATCCCGAGCGTTGTCGGCGGTCGCGCGCGCTGCGACGACCGAATCGTGATGAATGGATGCACGCTGCACGCCAAGAACGGACAGGCCGGCCACGAGGGCCCCGTGCGCGTCGTCGATCACCGCAACGCGGGGATCCGCGACGCCCGCGAGCTCGGCCAACAGCTCGGGGTGCGCGCCGGCGAGCGTGTCGAGCAGGTAGCGGTCGGCGGCATCCCACGCGCGGAGCCCCGCCGCGCGCGCATCGGCGTGCGGCCGCAGAGCGGTCAGTGTCGCGTCGAGCCGCGCCGCCACGGAATCGCCCACAGAAACCCCCACGCGTTAACGCTAGTCGGGAGGATCGACCATCGAACGGGGGGCGGCGTCGCGCTAGGGAAATGAGCCGGCTTCGGGGTACATTCTCGCCATGAGGCACGATCGGTCGGCGAGCCCCGACCGTGAGGCGGGCCCGCAATACTCGGCGCCGCACCCGGCGCAGCGCATTCGCACCGCGCGCCGGAGCGTGCACCTCGGCGTCGCCATCGGCCTCAGCCTGCTCACCCTCGGACTCGGTGTCGTCGCACTGATCTACACCCCGCCGGGGGACACCGCGGCAATCTGGTGGCCCGCGGCCGGTACCGGTGTGTTGCTCATCCTGCTGTTTCGCGGACCCATTTGGATACCGTTCGCCGTCATCGCGGCGACCGGTCTGCTCGCCAACCTCGTGGTCGGGCGAGCCGTCGAGTTCAGCATCGCAACACCGATACTGCTCGTGCTGGAGGCGCTCATCGTCGTGCTGATCGTCGGTCGGCACGGCGAGCACGCACGCCTCGACAACGTCCGAGGCCTCGGACAGTTCTTCCTCGCGGCGGATCGCCGGCGCACTCAGCGTGGCGCTGCTGGGCGGGCTCATCCACTTCGCGCTCGGTGGAGACGAGCCGGTGGGAACGGGGCTGGCCCTGTTCCTCTCGCACCTGTCGGCACTGCTGCTGATGGCGCCCATCGCTCTCGTGCCGTTCTCTCGACGGCCACTCATGGTCAAACCCGCACGTATCGCGGAGGGGATCGTTCAGTTCACGGTGACACTCGCCCTCGCCGGGGTGATCTTCTCCCCGGCACTGCCCGTGCCCGTGCTCTTCACCCTGTTCCCCCTGCTCGCGTGGGCGGCGGCGCGATTCCGGCCGCTGTACGTGGTCGCCCAACTCGCCGCCATCGCGCTGCTCATTCCCACCCTCAACATCGCGCTGGGCGGGCCGTACCGTGACATGAACGGCATCGACAACGCGGGCGAGCTTGTGCAGCTCTTCATGATCTGCGCGGCCATCACCACGATCTTCCTCGCCGTCGGACGCAGTGAACGCGAGGCCCTGATTGACGATCGGGAGCGGCGGACGGCGCTCCTCCGCGGAGGCTTCATCGGCGCACAGGTGGGTTTCCTCGTCCTGCGCCGCTCGGCCAACGGACGGCTCACGATCGTCGAGGCAAACGACGTCGGGTACCGCATGAGCACCGACAACTGGCTCGAGGATCTCCTCGAGCGGTGGCTGAAGCACCCCGAAAACGACCTGACGCAGGAGGTCACCCTCGAGAACGGGCGCAGCTTCCAGGTGTTCGCCAGCCTCGCCGGGGCCACGTCGGCCGCCGACGACGGTGACATGGCCGTCGGCGTTCAACTGGTGGAGATCACCGACACGATTGCGGCCCGCGATGCGCTGGCGCGCACGCTCGAACGCGAACGCGCCGTGACGGTCGAGTTGCGCGAGCTCGCCCGCCAAAAAGACGTCTTCGTCTCCGCCGTCAGCCACGAACTGCGAACCCCGATCACCAGCATCCTGGGCTTCGCGGAAGAGATCGACGACACGGGACCTGCCGAGACCAAGCAGGCCGCGCAGATCATTCTGCGCAACTCGCACCGCTTGGCGGAGATGGTCGAACAGCTGCTCGAATTGGGCCGGCTGGCCGACCCGGAAACGCACCGCAGCGTTGACGTGAGCGAACTCGACCCCGTCGTGATCGACACGATCGACGAACAGCGGCGCACGGCAGAGCGATCGGGCATCGCCATCCAGGTGAGCACGGGCCTGGGCGACCGCCTGGTCGGCATGGAACGGCTCAGCCTCGGACGAGTGCTGACCAACCTCCTGTCCAACGCGATCAAGTTCACTCCCGCGGGAGGCACCGTGCGGGTCGAGACACGAGTGGCGGGTCACCGGGGGGTCGTCACGGTCGATGATTCTGGCGTGGGAATCGAAGAGGCCGACCGCGATCGTGTCTTCGATCGATTCTTCCGTGCATCCGACGAGTCGAAGCTGGCGATGCCCGGCACGGGCCTCGGCCTGCCCATCGTCAAGGCGCTCGTCGAGTCCGCCGGCGGGCAGGTGACGATCGACGATTCCCCGCTCGGCGGAACGCGCTTCACGGTCGAACTCCCGCTGACGGCGAAGCACGATGCGGCAGAACCCGCCGTGCGGGTCGCAAGGGAGCCGAGCACCTTCCGATAACGGGCTAACCCACGATGCCGCTGCTGAGCCGGCTGGGCAGACCGGGCGGGCACGAGACCTAGCCGCGCCGGAACGGTCGCCAGATGACCAGCTGGTTCGCTTTCTGGATGCGCGTGCCCGCCTTGATCGACACGACCTCGCCCTCCGCGCCGGCGGCAAAAACGCGCCGACCCGGGCTCTTCAGCAGTTCATCGGCGAGCGCCTTCTCGAGCTCACGGACGCGACCGCGCAACGCCTGGACCTCGTTTTCGAGCTCGAGGATGCGACGGATTCCCTCGAGGTTCAGGCCCTCCGAGCTGAGCTGCGCGATCTCGCGCAGCTGCACGACGTCGCGCATCGAGTAGCGGCGGCTCTGCCCCGCCGTGCGGGTGGGCGAGACAAGGCCGAGCCGGTCGTATTGCCTGAGCGTCTGCGGATGCATGCCGGCGAGCTCGGCCGCAACGGCGATCGCGAACATCGGGGTGTTCTCGTCCACGGTGCTCATTCTCGCCTCCTCGCGAGTCGTTGGCGCTAGATCTAGCCGCGCGCCTTCAGCAGCAGGTCGTCACGGGGGTTCTCGTCGGGCAGAGTCTTCGCAAACGCCTCGAGCTTCTTCTTTGCTTCGGCGCTCAGGTGCGACGGCACCGCGACCTGCACGGTGGCGAGCAGGTCGCCCGTACCCTTCGCGCTCGTAACGCCGCGACCCTTCACCCGTAGCACCCGGCCGCTGGGGGTGCCCGGCGCGACCTTGAGCCGCACCGGCTCGCCGCCAAGCGTCGGCACCTCGATGGTCGCGCCGAGCGCGGCCTCGACGAACGTCACCGGCACGTCGACTCGCAGGTTCAGACCGTCGCGCGTGAACACGGGATGCGGGCGCACCTTCACGGTCAGCACCAGGTCTCCCGGCTCGCCTCCCGTAAGGCTCGGCTCGCCCTTGCCCTTCAGGCGAATCTTCTGGCCGTCGGCGACGCCCGCGGGAATCTTTACCTTCAGGGGTCGGCCGCTCTGACGTTCGAGCTGCACCGTGTCACCCGACACCGCAGTCGTGAAGTCGAGGCTCACCTCGGCTGTCTGGTCTCGTCCCTTCTGCGGCCCGCCGCGGAAGCCCGCGCCGGCACCGCCGGGGAAGCCCTGACCGCCCCCGAAGAGGCCGCCGAAGATGTCGTCGAAGCCGCCCGCGGGGGGCCGTCCTCGGGAGGGCCCCCCGAACATCCCGCCAAAGACGTCCTCGAAGCCGCCCGGGGAGCCGCCCGCCGTGAAACGGGCACCCGAGCCCATCGCGCGCAGCTGGTCGTACTCGGCGCGCTGCTGAGGGTCGCTCAGCACCGCGTAGGCCTCGCTGATCGACTTGAAGCGCGCTTCGGCGGCCGCGTCTCCCGGATTGGAGTCGGGGTGGTACTGCCGCGCGAGCTTGCGGTAGACCTTCTTCAGCTCAGCGTCACTGACGTCCTTCTGCACCCCGAGGGTCGCGTAGAAGTCCTTCTCGAACCAGTCGTTACTGGCCACGAACGCCTCCTAGCTCTCGGGGGTGAAGACCGCCACCTTCGCGGGCCGGATCAGCCGGTCGTTCAACGCGTAGCCGACCTCAATCACGTCGCCCACTTCGTTGGCGGTCACATCGGGCTTCGGCAATTGCACGATCGCCTCATGGAAATTCGGGTCGAACACCTCGCCGACCTCGCCGACCTTGCGCAGCCCGTACTTCTCGAAACCGGTGCGCAGCTTCTGCGCGACCAGGTCGAGCGGACTGCCCTCGAGGTCGCCGTGCTGCGCAGCGCGGTCGAGGTCGTCGATCGCGGGTAGCAACGTGCGGATCACCTCGGCGATCACGGCCTCGCGGTTTGCCGCGCGATCGCGCTCGACGCGAGTGCGGAAGTTCGCGAGCTCCGCCTCCGCGCGCGCGGCGCGGTCGCGGTACTCGGCGATCTCGGCCTGCCCGGCCTCGGAGAGGATGTGGTCGATGTCGGCGTCGAGGCTGTTGCCCGACTCCGACACCTCGACGTCGGCGTCTTCGGCCGCGATCAGCTCGTCGACTTCCTCCGCGTCGGTCGGCGCGCCATCTTCGGCGAGGGGGGCGGCGTCCTCCGGGACGCCACCCTCACTCGTCGCCGCGCCGTCGGCACTCTCGTCGGGAGTCTCGTCCCGGTCCTTCTTGCGCTTCTTGGCCGACATCGGACTACTTCTTGTCCTTGTCGTCCTCGTCGTCGACGATCTCCGCGTCGACGACGTCGTCGTCCTCCGCCTGCGGCTCGGCGCCCTCGGGGGACGCGTCACCGGCGGCATCCGCCTGCGACGCGGCGTAGATCGCCTCGCCGAGCTTCGTCTGCGACTCGTTGAGCTTGTCGAACGCGGTCTTGACCGCCTCGTCGTCGTCACCGGCGAGGGCCGCCTTCAGCGCGTCGACGTCGGCCTGAACCTCGGTCTTCACGTCGTCGGGCAGCTTGTCCTCGTTCTCCTTGATGAGCTTGTCGATCGAGTACGCGAGCTGCTCGGAGTTGTTGCGCACCTCGGCGGCCTCGCGGCGCTTCTTGTCTTCTTCCGCGTGCTCTTCCGCCTCGCGGACCATGCGCTCGATGTCCTCCTTCGGCAGCGACGAGCCGCCGGTGATGGTCATCGACTGCTCCTTGCCGGTGCCCTTGTCCTTCGCGCTGACGTGCACGATGCCGTTCGCGTCGATGTCGAAGGTGACCTCGATCTGCGGGATTCCGCGCGGCGCCGGCGCGATGCCGGTCAGCTCGAAGGTGCCGAGGTTCTTGTTGTCGCGAGTGAACTCACGCTCGCCCTGGAACACCTGGATCGCGACCGACGGCTGGTTGTCGTCGGCGGTCGTGAAGGTCTCCGAACGCTTCGTCGGAATCGCCGTGTTGCGCTCGATGAGCTTCGTCATGATGCCGCCCTTCGTCTCGATGCCGAGGCTCAGGGGGGTGACGTCGATGAGCAGCACGTCCTTGCGCTCACCCTTCAGCACGCCGGCCTGCAGGGCGGCACCCACGGCGACGACCTCGTCGGGGTTCACGCCCTTGTTGGGCTCCTGACCGCCGGTGAGCTTCTTCACCATCTCGGCGACGGCGGGCATGCGGGTCGAGCCGCCGACGAGCACGACGTGGGCGATGTCGCTGACCTTGACGCCCGCTTCGCGAATCACGTCTTCGAACGGCTTCTTCGTGCGCTCGAGCAGGTCGCTCGTGAGCTCTTCGAACTTGGCGCGGCTGAGCGTCTCGTCGAGGTTCGCGGGGCCGTTTTCGGTGAGCGAGAGGTAGGGCAGCTGGATGCTGGTCGACGTCGAGCTCGACAGCTCCTTCTTCGCCTGCTCCGCGGCCTCCTTGAGGCGCTGCTTGGCGATCTTGTCGCCCGAGACGTCGACACCGGTCGAGTCCTTGAAGCGCTTGGCGAGGTAGTCGACGACGCGCTCGTCCCAGTCGTCACCGCCGAGGCGGTTGTCACCGGCGGTCGAGCGCACCTGGATGGTCGAGAAGTCGTCGTCCTTGCCCACCTCGAGCAGTGACACGTCGAACGTTCCGCCACCGAGGTCGAAGACGAGGATCAGCTCGTCCTCCTTGCCCTTGTCGAGACCGTAGGCGAGGGCGGCCGCGGTGGGCTCGTTGATGATGCGCAGCACGTTGAGGCCGGCGATCTCGCCGGCGTCCTTCGTGGCCTGGCGCTCGGCGTCGTTGAAGTAGGCAGGAACGGTGATGACGGCGTCGGTGACGGGCTCGCCCAGGTACTGCTCGGCGTCACGCTTCAGCTTCGCGAGGATGCGCGCCGACAGTTCCTGCGGCGTGTACTTCTTGTCGTCGATCTCCTTCTTCCAGTCGGTGCCCATGTGGCGCTTGACGCTCGCGATGGTGCGGTCGACGTTGGTGACAGCCTGGCGCTTGGCGGTCTCGCCGACGAGCACCTCGCCATCCTTGGTGAAGGCCACGACCGACGGGGTCGTGCGGAAGCCTTCCGCATTGGCGATGACGGTGGGTTCGCCACCTTCGAGGACGGAGACGACGGAGTTGGTGGTTCCGAGGTCGATGCCGACGGCACGAGCCATGGTGGTGCTCCTTCTGGTAGTTCGGATTGATCGGGAAGATGGTGGGCGCGACTCCAGAGGAAAAGGTTGAGTCGCGCGATATCAAGTTTGAGATTAGGGATGCCCGCTGTCAAGTCGAGTGGCGCAAACTTGCGTCACGCAGACTCAACTCTCAGGAAGTTCGCGTCGCGCTACCTCGTGTTTACCGCGCGGCAGTAGCGTGAGCGCATGAGCGAGAAGCCGCTCGACGACGACGTCGAGAACGCAGCAACCGTCAGTGCCCGCACGCCGAGCGTTCCCCGAATCGGCCACACGCGGGCCATCGGCACCGTCGGGCAGGGATCCCTCGCCGAAACTCCGGTACCCAAATCAATGGTGCGCGCCTGGGCGCTCTGGGACTGGGGCTCGGCCGCCTTTAATGCTGTGGTCACCACCTTCGTGTTCAGCACGTATCTCGCCAGCCAGCTATTCGTCGACCCCGCGATCGTGGAGGCCGCCGGCGGTGACATCACCGAGCCGGGGCTCCAGGCGGCTCTCGCCGCAAACTCCACCGTCATCTCGGGCGCACTCACCATCGCGGGCGTGGTGATCGCGGTCCTCGCACCCGTCCTCGGCCAGCGCTCCGACGGATCCGGCAAGCGCAAACTCTGGCTCGCGATCAATACGTTCCTGGTAGTCGCAGCCATGGCGGCGATGGTCTTTGTCGCCCCGATCCCGGCCTACATCTATCTCGGCGCGGCCCTCCTCGCGGTTGGCAACATCTTCTTCGAGTTCGCGAGCGTCAACTACAACGCCATGCTTGTGCAAGTCTCAACCCCGTCGACCGTAGGCCGCGTCTCGGGCTTCGGCTGGGGAATGGGTTACGTCGGCGGCATCGTGTTGCTCGTCGTGCTCCTCGTGCTGTTCATCCAAAACTTTGGCAGCGACACCGGCAACGGCCTGCTCAACGTCCCCTTCGGTCGCGACGGCGGGGCCCTCGACGTGCGCTTCGCGATCCTCGCCTCCGCCATCTGGTTCGCGATCTTCGCCATTCCCGTTCTGCGGAAGGTGCCGGAGATTCCCGCGCGCGAACGCGAGAACCGGGTCAGATTCTTCGGCAGCTACGCCCAACTCTGGAACACCGTAAAGCGGCTCGCTGCAAAGAACCCCAACGTGCTGCTGTTCCTCTTCGCCAGCGCGATCTTCCGCGACGGGCTCGCCGCCGTCTTCACGTTCGGCGCCATCATCGCCGCCGTCGTGTTCGGCTTCAGCTCCTCCGAAGTGCTGTACTTCGCCGTCGCAGCGAACGTCGGCGCGGGCATCGGCACCTTCCTCGGCGGATGGCTCGACGACCGGTTCGGCGCCAAGCGCGTCATCATCGGCTCGCTCATCGGCCTCGTTGCCGCTGGCAGCGCCATCCTGTTCATCGGCGACGCAAAGATCGGTTTCTGGATCGCCGGCCTGTTCCTCACCCTGTTCGTCGGCCCCGTGCAGGCGGCGAGCCGCTCGTTCCTCGCCCGCATCACGCCCCCCGGCCGCGAGGGCGAAATCTTCGGCCTCTACGCCACCACCGGTCGCGCCGTCAGCTTCCTCGCGCCAGGCCTGTTCACCATCATCGTGGGAGTGACCGAGAACACGCGCTTCGGCGTCATCGGCATCGTACTCGTATTGCTCGCGGGCCTTCTACTCATGCTTCCCGTGAAGCCGAGGCAGGAAGTGATCGACTAGGGGCCTGCCCCGCGCGACGATCTGCAGAGAACCGGCACCGAGCATCCAGGATTCTGGGCGCACAATGTCGTCGTGACGACGTACCCGCACCCGCACCTCGACAACCTCGACGAGGACGACCCGAACCGCCCCGGCTGGCAGCCCGACCCCGAGCGCGACGGGTGGGAGCGCTGGTGGGACGGCCAGCAGTTCACCCAGTGGGTGCACAGGTCGCCCCGGCCCGGCGCCGCGTTCGACCCCAACTGGAAGCGGGCCTTCTGGCCCGGCCCGAATCGGGATGCCCGCATCGCCCGCTACGGACTGGTCGCCACCCTCGCCACCTTCTTCGTGCAGGCATGGATCACCACCGCCGAGGTGGTGGGCCTCGGCTTCGTCGACCCGCCCGTGATCATCGCGTCGATCGTCGCGGCCTCCCTCGCCGCCGTCATCACCGCCTTCTACGGCTACCGCGGCATGAAGCGCGCCGACCCTCTGGGTGGACGCGCGTCGGCCGTCGCCGCACTCACCGTCGCGGTCGTGTTGGGGGCGACGCCGCTGTCGTTCCTGCTCGCGTACGCGCTCATGGGGTTCCAGCTGTACTGAATCGGCCCTGTCGCCGGCCCGCCCGCCGTGACAGGGTGAGGGCATGAGTGATGCCGCTGACCTGACGCCGCCCACCACCGCCGACAAGGCCGCCGCCCTCGCTGCGCTGCACGTGCCCGGCGATCCGCTCGTCGTCGTCAACGTGTGGGATGCCATGACGGCGCGCATCGTCGCGCGCACTCCCGGCGTGCGGGCGCTCGCGACCGCCAGCCACTCGATCGCCTACGCGCTGGGGGTGGAGGACGGAGAGGGCATGAGCGTCGACATGGCCTTGGACGCGGCGCGACGGATCACGGCGTCGACCGAGCTGCCCGTCAGCGTCGACTTCGAACGCGGCTACGCACCGGATGCTCGGGGCGTCGGCGAGAACGTCGCGCGCCTCATCGAGGCGGGTGCCGCCGGCATGAACATCGAAGACTCACTGGCCGGGGCGACGAGCGAGCGTCGGCCGCTCGACGAGGCGGCGTCTCGGGTCGCCGCGGCGCGGGCCGCAGCCGACACCGCGGGAGTTCCGCTCGCGATCAACGCGCGCACCGACACGCTCGCGGGCAGCCCCGACAACTGGAGCGAGGCGATCGACCGGGCTAACGCGTACGTCGACGCCGGTGCCACCAGCATCTTCATGCTCGGCCTTCGGGACGAGCAGATGGTGGCCGACGCCGTCGAGAAGGTGCGCGCACCGATTGCGGTGTTCGCGCATCCCGGATACCTGCCGATCAGCCGCCTCGCCGAGCTGGGCGTGGGGCGCATCTCGTTCGGGCCGCAGATCCTCGGGCTGACCCTCAGCCACTTGGCCGACGCGGCGGCTCAGCTGACGGCGCACGGCGACTACCCGGCCGAACTGTCGTACCGCTACAAGCTCTAGCGGGAGGCGCTCAGCGCCGGGCGGCAGAATGGCGGCGTGGCGCACGACGAACGCGATGAGCTCGACGAGTTGGATGACCCGAACGCTCCGGGCTGGCAGCCCGACCCCGAGCGGCCCGGCTACGAGCGGTGGTACGACGGCGCGCACCTGATCGGGCCGCCGAAGAAGGAACCCGACCCATTCTCGGCGTTCAGCCCCGCCGTCACCCGCTCGCTGCGCCCCGGCCCGAACCGGGATGCGCGCATCGCCCGCTGGGGGCTCGTCGCGACGGTCGCCGGCTTCGCCCTGCAGCAGGTCGTCGCCGGCGGGTTTCTTACGGGGCCCGGCGTCGAGCAGATCAGCGTGATCCTCGTCGCACTGGCGATCGCCGCGGCGGCCGCCATCGTCACGGTCGTGTTCGCACTGCGGGCGCTGAAGCGCGCGCCGCAGCTCGGCGGGCGCGGCGTCGCCACCGTCGCCCTCGTCGCCGCGCTGCTGCTCGGCCTCGCGCCGACCCTGCTGCTCTTCGCGATCGGCATCGGCGGCGGGGTGTAGCCGCGGCAGGCTCAGTCAGCGCAGGCGCACGACCGCGGCGCTCCACGGTGCGAGGGTGATCGACGCGGAGGTGTCCGTCGCGGGGGCTCCCTCCGCCGGCGGCGCGAGGCGGGCATCCGACGTTGTCGAGAACAGCAGGCGCGGCGGCTCGTCGCCGGGGCTACCCGGCAGGGCAATCGTCGCCGGCTCGGCGAATGCGACGCAGACGCTGACGAGGCCACCCGCCGCGGCGGTCAGTCCGGCTCCGCGATCGAGGCGGAACCACGCAAGGGGGTAGTCGGCGGCCGCGGTCGCCGGCCCCGACGCGCTCGCCGCGTGCACGAAGCGGGGGTCGGTCAGCTCGGGCACGGCCTTTCGCAGCGCGATGAGGTCACGGTGCAGGGTGAGCAGGCGGCGATGCCGGGCGGTGCCCTCGTGGTCGGGGTCGATCTCTGCCCAGTCGAGGCGCGAGCGTGTGAACGTGTCTGGGTCTTGCGGGTTCGGCACGACCGACTCGTCCCAACCCATCTTCACGAACTCGGCGAGCCTCCCCTCGGCTGTGGCCTTCCCGAGCTCGGGCTCGGGGTGCGAGGTGAAGAACTGCCACGGGGTCTGCGCGCCCCACTCCTCGCCCATGAACAGCATCGGCGTCGAGGCGCTCGTCAGGTTCAGCACCGCGAGCACGGCGAGCTGCTCGTCGCTCAGGGTCTGAGAGAGCCGGTCGCCGGCGGCGCGGTTGCCGATCTGGTCGTGGTTCTGCGCGCAGGTGACGAGCCGCCAGAACGGCACGTCGAGCGGGATCGGCGCGCCGTGGTCTCGCTCGCGGAAGCTCGAGTAGGTGCCGTCGTGGAAGAAGCCCCGCGTCGAGGTCTTCACAAGCGCACCCGGGTCAGCGAAGTCGGCGTAGTAGCCGGCCGTCTCGCCCGACACGACAACGTGCATCGCGTGGTGGTGGTCGTCGCTCCACTGCGCGGTGAGCCCGTAGCCGCCGGCCTCCCGCGGCAGGATCAGCCGCGGGTCGTTCATGTCGCTTTCGGCGATCAGCGTCAGCGGGCGTCCGAGGTGGGCGCTGCGCGCATCCGTCTCGACGGCCATCGCCTCGAGAATGTGGTCGTCCGGGTCGTCCACGAGTGCGTGCACGGCGTCGAGCCGCAGGCCGTCGACGTGGAAGTCGTCGAACCACATCGCGAGGTTGTCGAGGATGAACCGGCGCACCTCGGGGGTGTCGACCGCGACCGAGTCGCCCCACGTGTTCGCCGAGCCGTCGCGCAGGTAGGGGCCGAAGCGCGGCAGGTAGTTGCCCGAGGGCCCGAGGTGGTTGTAGACGACGTCCTGCACGACGCCGAGCCCGCGGGCGTGGCAGGCGTCGACGAAGCGGCGGTAGGCGGCCGGCCCGCCGTAGCCCTCGTGCACCGTGTGCCACAACACCCCGTCGTAGCCCCAATTGTGCGTGCCGTTGAACCCGTTCACGGGCAGCAGCTCGACGAGGTCGATGCCGAGCTCGACGAGGTGATCGAGACGGCCGATGGCGGCGTCGAGCGTGCCGTCGGGGGTGAAGGTGCCGAGGTGCAGCTCGTAGATGACGCTGCCGGCCAGCTGCCGGCCCGTCCAGTGCTGGTCGCGCCACTCGTGGGAGGCCGGGTCATCGACGGCGCTCAGCGCGTGGACGCCGTCCGGCTGGCGCCGCGACGCCGGGTCCGGCAGGGGATGCTCGTCGTCGTCGAGCAGGAACCCGTAGCGGTCGCCGACGCGCAACGCCTGCTCGAGGGCGAACCAGCCGCCGGGCTGCGCATCCATGTCGATGCGCTCGGTCACGCCGTCTCGCTCGCGATGCAGGCGAACAACGGATGCACGGGGCGCCCACACGCGCACCGCGCGATCGCGCGCCCCCGCCCCGTCGAGCACCCCGTGCCGTGCGGACGTCACGGCCGCGCTCACCGCTCCGCCTCCAGCAGCAGCGCGACCGGGTAGGGGCGCAGCACGTCGTCGAGGCGCAGCTCGCCGCCGTCGTAGTGGCGGCCGGTGAACACGTCGATGACGGGGCGATGGGGCAGGACGATCACGGTGTCGCCGAAGCCGCCCCGCGCATCCAGGCCGACGGGGAGCCGCGTCGCGATCGCGACGGCCCCGCCACGGTCGAGAGCGACCGCGTGCCGGGCCGCCTCGCCGATGACGGGCAGGGGCGCGTAGCGGGTGAAGAGTTCGGCGCGGTCGCGGCGGGCCCGCAGCGCGCGGCTCGTGACGAGCAGCTTCGCGGCGCCGCTCGCGTCGACATCGGGCAGCCAGCCCTCGTCGAGGCGGGCGAGCAGCGCACGGCGCTCGTCGTAGTCGACGGGTCGGCGGTTGTCGGGGTCAACGAGGCTCGTCTCCCACAGCTCGCTGCCCTGGTAGACATCGGGCACGCCGGGGCCGGTGAGCTGCAGCAGCTTCGCGGCGAGGCCATTCGACCAGCCAGCGGAGGCGATCGCGGCCACGAAGTCGGTGACGAGGTCGGTGAGCTCGCCGCCGCCGAGCACGGTGTCGATGGCGGCGTGCATCCGGTCTTCGAAGTCGGCGTTGGGCTCCGTCCAGGTGGTCGAGGTGCCGGCCTCGCGGGCTGCCTTCTCGGCGTAGGCGTGCGCGCGGTCGGCCTCCACGGGCCACGCGCCGACGAGGCTCTCCCACAGGAGGTTCTCGAAGGGACCGTCGCCGAGGGGAGCGCCCTCGCGGAGCGCCACGAGCAGGGTTTCCCAGGCGTCGGGCACCTCGGCCAGCACGTGGATGCGCGCACGGGTGTCTTCGCCGCGCTTCGTGTCGTGCGTGCTGAGCGTCGTCAGCGAGGCCGGGTAGGCGGCCTGCCGCATGGCTTGCCGTCGGTGGAACTCGTCGACGTCGACCGAGAACTCGGCCGGGTCGGCGCCCACCTCGGTGAGCGAGGCGAGCCGGCTGACCCGGTAGAAGGCGGTGTCTTCGACGCCCTTCGCCATAACCATGCCGCTCGTCTGCTGGAAGCGACGCGCGACCGGCTGGTCGGGGTCGGCGAGCAGCGGCTCGAGCGCGGTGATCGCGGCGTCGAGGTCGGGGCGCGAGCGCCGAGCGGCCGCGACCGCCTCGGCGAGGTGCTCGGCGCCGACCGGCAGGTACGAGCGGTAGACGGGGAAGCACGCGAGCAGTTCGGCGAGCGCGTCCGCCGCGCCGTCAATCGGATGCTCACCCGACGCTGCCGCCGGAAGCTCCCGTTCCAGCCGCAGCACCTCGCTGCGCAGGATCGTGTCGGCGACCTTCCGCTTCGTGCGACGAATCAGCGCGTGCCAGTCGAGTGGGGTGTCGTCCCCGCGCAGGGTCGCGTCGAGCGCGCCCAGCGCTGCCCGGCCCGCCGGGTCGACGAGCACGCGGTCGATCGACGCGAGCGCGTCGTAGCCGGTCGTGCCGGCGGCCTGCCAGGCGACGGGCAGCTGCTCGTCGCCCTCGAGGATCTTCTCGACCCACACCGGCGCGTGGTCGGTGACCTCGGCGAGACGGTCGAGGTAGCCGCCCGGGTCGAGCAGTCCGTCGGGGTGGTCGACCCGGATGCCGTCGGCGAGTCCCTCGCGCACCCAGCGCACGATCTCGCGGTGACTCTCGTCGAATACCGCGTCGTTTTCGACCCGGATCGCCGCGAGCGTGTTGACGGCGAAGAACCGCCGGTAGTTGAGTTCGGCGTCGGCGCGGCGCCAGTGCATGAGTTCGTAATGCTGCGCGTCGAGCACCGCCTGGATCACGGACGGCGCCGTCGGGTCACTGTCGGTTGGCGGGATGCTGCCCTCGCGCAGCGGATACACCGTCTCGTACACGCGCACCGCCGGCCCCGGCTCGGGCTGCGCGAGCGCATCGCCCCCCTCGTCGCTCGGGACCCCGTCGGGCAGCAGCGTCACGTGCCCGTCGGCGATGACCTGCGGCAGCTCGTCGCCCAGCACCGGAAGGCGCACGCGGCCCGCGCCGAACGCCCAGTCGACGTCGAACCAGGCGGCCGCCTCGCCAACGGCTCCATCGCGAAGCAGGATCCACCACATGCGGTTCTGCGCCGGGTCGGCGACTCCGACGTGGTTCGGCACAGTGTCGACGAGCACGCCGAGCTGCTCGGCACGGGCGGCGCGCACCGCGCGCTCGAAGCCGGCCGCTCCCCCGCGCTCACCGTCAACCGATCCGTGGTCAACCACGTCGTAACCGTGGCTCGACCCCCGCGTCGCCTGCAGCAGCGGCGACAGGTACAGCCAGTCGGCGCCGAGCGAACGCACGTAGTCGGCGAGCGCCGCGACCGCGTCGAGGTCGAAGTCGGCCGTCACCTGCAGCCGGTAGGTGGAGACGGGAAGGCGTGGTCCGCGTCGCGTCTCCGCGGTCACGATGTGCTCGCAGAGCTCGCCGACGGGGTCGAGATGGCGTCGATCGGCACGGTTGACAGCGACGCGGCGACCGCGTCGTCGACCACGATCTCGGGCTCGATCCACTCGCGCAGGACGACGAGGCTGATGCCGTCGAGCGGCATGGTGTCGCCGGCGCCGAGCAGTGGCTCGCCGTCGATTCCGCTCGTGTCGATGAGGCGCTCCCAGCGGGTGCCGTAGTCGCTCGGCGGCAACGTGACCGAGACCTGCTCGGTGTGGGCCGAGAAGTAGACGAGGAACGAGCGGTCCACGATGCGCTCGCCCCGCGCATCCCGTCCGCTGATGCCGCGACCGTTCAGGTACACGCCGATCGATCGGCCGAAGCCGGACTCCCAGTCCTCCGGGTCCATGGCGCTGCCGTCGGGGCGCAACCACGCGACGTCGGGCATGGGCTCACCGGCGCCGCGACGAACGGGGCGGCCGTCGAAGAACCGGGTGCGACGGAAGGTGGGATGCTCGCGGCGCAGCCGTGTCAGGGAGCCCACGAATTCGATGAGCGCCGCATCCGCCTTCGCCCAGTCGATCCACGACAGGGCCGAGTCGTGCGCGTACACGTTGTTGTTGCCACGCTGGGTGCGGCCGAGCTCGTCGCCGTGGGCGATCATCGGCACCCCCTGGCTGAGCAGCAGGGTGGCGAGGAAGTTGCGCACCTGCCGCGCGCGCAGAGCGTTGATGATGGGGTTCGCGCTCGGCCCCTCCTCGCCTAGGTTGTACGAGCGGTTGTGGCTCTCGCCGTCTTGATTGTTCTCGCCGTTGGCCTCGTTGTGCTTCTCGTTGTACGAGACGAGGTCGCGCAGGGTGAAGCCGTCGTGCGCGGTGACGAAGTTGATGCTCGCGACGGGGCGGCGGCCCGAGTGCTCGTACAGGTCGGCCGAGCCGGTGATGCGGCTCGCGAACTCGCCGAGCGTGCCCGTCTCGCCGCGCCAGAAGTCACGCACGGTGTCGCGGTACTTACCGTTCCACTCCGTCCACTGCGGCGGGAAGTTGCCGACCTGGTAGCCGCCGGGGCCGATGTCCCACGGCTCGGCGATGAGCTTCACCTGCGACACGATCGGGTCCTGCTGCACGAGGTCGAAGAAGGCGCTCAGCCGGTCGACGTCGTAGAACTCGCGGGCGAGCGTGGCGGCGAGATCGAAGCGGAAGCCATCCACGCGCATCTCGGTCACCCAGTAGCGCAGCGAATCCATGATGAGCTGCAGCGAGTGCGGGTGGCGAACGTTCAGGCTGTTGCCGGTGCCCGTGTAGTCCATGTAGTGCTGCTCATCGCCCTCGACGAGCCGGTAGTAGGCCGCGTTGTCGATCCCCTTGAGGCTGAGCATCGGCCCGAGGTGGTTGCCTTCGGCCGTGTGGTTGTAGACGACGTCGAGGATGACCTCGATGCCGGCGGCGTGCAGCGCCTTCACCATCGACTTGAATTCCTGCACCTGCTGGCCGCGGTCGCCCACCGACGAGTAGTCATTGTGCGGGGCGAGGAACCCGATCGTGTTGTAGCCCCAGTAGTTGCGCTTACCGGCGTCGACGAGGTGCTTGTCGTGCACGAACTGGTGCACGGGCATGAGTTCGATCGCCGTGACGCCCAGCTTCTTCAGATGGTCGATGATCGCGGGATGCGCGATGGCCGCGTACGTGCCGCGAATCTCTTCGGGGATGTCGGGATGCGTCTGCGTGAGGCCCTTCACGTGCGCCTCGTAGATGACGCTCTCGGCATAGGGGATGCGCGGGTGGCGGTCTCCGGCCCAGTCGTAGAAGGGGTTGATGACGACCCCGAGCATGGCGTGCGGGAGCGAGTCATCGTCGTTGCGCGCATCCGGGTCGCCGAAGCGGTAGGGGAAGAGCGATTCGTCCCAGTCGATCTCGCCGTGCACCGCTTTCGCGTACGGGTCGAGCAGCAGCTTGTTCGGGTTGCAGCGCTGCCCCGACTCGGGATCGTAGGCGCCGTGCACGCGATAGCCGTACAACTGCCCGGGCTGCACGCTCGGCAGGTAGGCGTGCCAGACGAACGCGTCAACCTCGATCAGCTCGACGCGCGTCTCGACGCGAGTTCCGTCGTCAGCCTCGTCGATCAGGCAGAGCTCGACGCGCTCGGCGGCCTCGCTGAAGAGGGCAAAGTTCGTGCCATTGCCGTCGAACGTGGCTCCGAGCGGGTAGGGGGTGCCGGGCCAGGTGTGCATTCGGGGCTCCTCGCGGGTGGTGGTGGCACCAGGCTAGGGGGTCGCCCCGCAGGTCACGCTCCGATCACCCAGTAGATCATCAGCATTGTGACGACGGCACCCGCGAGGAAGTTCAGCAGCAAGAAGCGCCGCCAGCCGCGGTTGGCGTCTTCCGCCGTCGCGTCGGTGACGTTCCACCACTGCGCCGTCGACACGGCGTAGGGCAGCGCCGCGATGGCCGCGAGCGGTCCCGGCCAGTCGGTGCCGAGCAGCAGGAGTCCGGCGAGCACGTAGGCGACGACGGCGAGCCTCGTCGTGGCGCGAGCGCCGATGACGGTGGCGATCGACGCGAGCCCGCCCTCGCGGTCGGCGATCACATCCTGTACCGCCCCGAAGGCGTGGCTCGCGATGCCCCAGAGGAAGAACGCCCCCAGAATCAGCCACAGGGCTGGCGTGAATTCAGCGCCGGCGAGCACCAGGCCGTAGACGGCGGGGCTCACGAAGTGGGTGCTCGAGGTCACCGAGTCGAGGAAGGGCTTCTCCTTGAACCGCAGCCCCTTCATCGAGTAGGCGATGACGGCGAAGACGCTGATGGCGAGCACGAGCCAGCTGAGCGGATCGCCGACGCTCACGAGGTAGACGAGGAACGGCACGTTGGTGACGAGCGCCGCAATCAGGGTCGTGCGGTGCAGCGAGGTGTCGAGCAGCGCCCCCTCGACCCCGCCCTTGCGGGGGTTGCGCAGGTCGGACTCGTAGTCGAACACGTCGTTGATGCCGTACATCGCGAGGTTGTACGGAATGAGGAAGTACACGGTGCCGATGATCACCACGAGGTCGATCTCGCGCGTCGTCAGGAGGTAGGCGGCCGCGAAGGGGAAGGCCGTGTTGATCCAGCTGAGCGGCCGCGAGCTGAGGGTCAGCTGCGCGAGCGTGTTCACGAGTCCTTATTCTGCCGCGCGTCGCCGGCCTCGGCGCCCGCCTCGCGGGTGCGGGTGGGCAGCAGATGCCAGACCGCCGGCAGGAGCACGAGCGCGGCGACCGTGTAGGCGAAGTCTTCGATCGGGGCGACGCCGATACGGATCCCTGAGATGAGAGCGTCGTCGTAGTCGACGATGCCGGTTCCGATGATCACGTTGTCGAAGATGGCCGTGAGCGCGATGAGCAGGATGCTCGCAAGCCCCACCGCGCGCCAGTTCGGTGAGCGCCGCGCCAGCACCGCGGCGACCCCCACGACGGCGACGACGGCGAGGAAGACGATGTTCAACAGGGTGTAGGTCACGACGTCACAACCCCGGCGCTTCGTGACGCGCGGCGCCAGCGTCCGCCCAGCCAGTCGACGGCGGCGAGGTAGGCGTTCATCGTGTTGTAGCAGAGCAGGATGAGGAAGAAGACCTCCTCGATCGGCAGCTCGGGGCCGATCAAGACACCCGTCAAGAAGTTCGTCGAGCCGCGGAAGAAGATGCCGAGGGCGATGCCGAAGACATCCCACACGAGGAAGAACGCGACGCCGAGGGGCAAGACGACAGCGGCTTTCCGCCAGTCGCGCCAGAAGAACAGCCCGAACCGTCGATCGAGCATCACCATGCCGGTGATCGCGATCGACAGCGCGATCAGGTAGCTGAAGCCGATCATGACGCTAGACGGTGGTGACCGTTGGCTCGAGCGGCTCGGGCAGCGGTTCGGTCGAGGTGTCGCCGCGTAGGCGCTTCACCAGCACCTCCGCACTGATGAGACACATCGGCAGACCGATGCCGGGGATCGTCGAGTAGCCGGCGTAGTACAGGCCGCGCACCTTCTTGGAGACGTTGCCCGCGCGGAAGAACGCCGACTGCTTCAGCACGTGCGCGGGGCCGAGCGCTGTTCCCCGCCAGGCGTTCACGTCTTCGGCAAAGTTTCCGGGTCCGTACGTGCGGCGCACGACGATGCGGTCGGCGAGGTCGGGGATTCCGGCCCACTCGCTGATCTGCGCGATGATGCGGTCGGCGTAGGTCTCGAGCGGGGTGTCGCCATCGCCATCGACGTCACCGCGACCGAACGACAGATCGGCGGGAGCCGGCACGAGCACGAACACGTTCTCGTGGCCCTCGGGCGCCACCGAGGGGTCAACGCCCGACGGCTTGCAGATGTACAGCGATGCGGGGTCGGGCCACGACGGGCTCTCGCCGAAGATCTTCTCGAAATTCTCGCGCCAGTCGGCGGCGAACAGCAGCGTGTGGTGCTCAAGCTGCGGCAGGTCACCCTCGACGCCGAGATACATGAGCAGTGCGCTCGGGCCAGCCGTCGCCTTCTGCCAGTACTGCTCGGGGTAGGTCTGCCGCTCCTTCGGCAGCAGGGCCGTCTCGGTGTGGTGCAGGTCGGCTGCCGCGACGACGAGGTCGGCCTCAATGATCTCGCCGTCCTCGAGTTGCACGCCCCGTGCATCCCCCGTTGCCTCGTCGACCATGATGCGAGCAACCGGCGCGTTCAGGCGCAGCTCGGCGCCCTGGTCTTCCGCGACCGCGGCGACGCGCTCGATGAGCTTCGCGAAGCCGCCCATCGGGTACAGCACGCCGTCGGTCAGGTCGAGGTGCGACATGAGGTGATACATCGCCGGGGTCAGGAACGGTGACGAACCGAGGAACACGGCCGGGTAGCCCAGGATCTGGCGCAGGCGCAGGTCGCGGAAGCGTCGCCCGACGAAACTGTCGAGGCTCTGCACGAGCATCGTCATGAGCTTGCCCGAACGCTTCAGCACGTCGCCCCGCAGGAGCGGACCAATCGACTCGAAGCTCGTGTACAGGAAGCGCTTCTTCGCCATGACGTAGGTGTCTTCGGCCGAGTCGAGGTAGCGCTCGAGCTTCGCGCCCGCGCCCTTCTCGATCGACTCGAACAGCGCCACGTTGTCGGCGCGGTTCGCGGCGATGTCGGTCGGCCGGTCGAAGCCCTCGGTGATGACGCGGTAACCAGGGTCCAGCTGAATCAGCTCGAGCTGCTCGGCGGTCGAGGTGCCGCAGAGCTTGAAGAAGTGGTCGAACACCTCGGGCATGAGGTACCAGCTGGGCCCAGTGTCGAAGCGGAAGCCGTCGACCGACCACGAGCCGGCGCGGCCGCCGAACTGGTCCCGCTTCTCGACGAGGGTCACGCGATGGCCGTCGCGGGCGAGCAGCGCGGCCGACGACAGGCCAGCGATGCCGCCGCCGATCACGACGACGCGGCTCACGCGGATGCTCCGATCGCCGACGCCGGCGCCGGTTTCGGCGGGCGCGGGGTGCGACCCGCGGCGGCCTGCGCCAACAGACGAGCCTTGACCGCCGTCGGCACGCTGATGCGGGCGCGAATCAAGGTCTCGGCGGGGGTTCTGCGGATGCGCTCCCCCAGTTCCTGGAAGAGGCTCTGCGCGAGCGCCACGGCGCGCCGGCTGCCGGCCGGAAGCTCGGGGATCACGGCGGCCGAGACGCGCAGGTCATCGTCGATGTCGTCGAGCAAGCGGTGCTTCTCCTGTTCGGTGAACTGGTCGACGCGGATTCCCGGGAAGTAGCTGCGCCCGAGCGTCTCGACGTCGGCCGCGAGGTCACGCAGAAAGTTGGCCTTCTGGAAGGCGGCGCCGAGGGCGCGGGCTCCGCGCACCATGCGCTCATTCTGGTCGTCGGTGACGGGGTGATCCTGAAGGAATGCCCGCAGACACATGAGGCCGACGACCTCGGCCGAGCCGTAGACGTAGGTGTCGAAGCTCTCCTGGTCGTGCTCGGTGTCGGTGAGATCCATGCGCATCGAGTGGAAGAAGGGCTTCGTCAACTCGGTGCCGAACCCCGTCTCGCGGGCCGTGCGGGCGAAGGCGTGCACGACGAGATTCGTCGAATACCCGGTACGGATCGCCTGCTCGGTGTCGGCCTCGAACTCGTCGAGGTACCGGCCGGCCGCGGCGGTGTCGAGCCCCGCTTCCGCCACGCCGCCGTCGACGATCTCATCGGCGACGCGCACGAGCGCGTAGATGTTTTCGACGTGCTGGCGCACGCCGGGCTCGAGCAGGCGCGAGGCGAGCCCGAACGACGTGGAGTAGCGGCGAATCACCCGGCCCGCGATCTCGTCGGCGACGCGGTCGTACAGAGAGAGGCGCATCTCGGTCATGGGGTCACTTCACTCGATCGAGCACCTCGGCGGCAACCGGGTGCAACTCGTCGCGCAGGGCGGCGGGAATGTACGGCTCGGCGAGGCGCGCCAGCGCGCGCTGCGCGTAGTCGCGCGCGAGGTTCTCGGCGAAGGCCCGCGCGCCGCACACGGCGAGCAACTCGCGGGCCTCCTCGGCCTCCTGTTCGGTGAGATCGTGCTTGCCGATGAGGTCGCAGAGCCGCGCCCACGCCGGAGTCGAGCAGGCGAAGGCCACCAGGACGGTGCGCTTGCCCTCGCGGAGGTCGCCGATGGTCGTCTTGCCGGTCGCGCCCGGCTCGCCGAAGACCCCGAGCACGTCGTCGATGACCTGGTAAGCGATGCCGATCTCGCGCCCGAACGCGCCCAGCGTGTCGATCGCGTCGCGGGATGCGCCGGCCAGTATCGCGCCGGCCTGCAGCGGCGTCTCGAACGAGTAGACGGCCGTCTTCAGCCGCTCCATCGTCAGGATGTCGTCGACGAGCGGCATGCCAGGGTCGATCGAGAAATCGACGTCGATGAGTTCGCCGGCGGCGGAGGCGAACATGGCCTCATCGAGCACGTCAGCGAGGCGGTCGCGGGTCTCGGCGTCCGCGCCCGAACGGTCGAGCAGGCGGTACGAGTTGAACAGCGCCAGGTCGCCCGCGATGACCGCGGCGGACACCCCCCGGTGTTCGGCGATGTCTTCCGAGGCGCCCCGGTCGACGGCATGGTCGCGGTAGGCGCCGGAAATATTCGGGATGCCACGGCGCACGAAATCTCGGTCGATCACGTCATCGTGCACGATCAGAGCCGTGTGCAGCAGCTCGAAGGCTGCACCGACGTAGGCGGCAGCGTCGAGATCGCGTCCACCGAACCCGCAGTAGGCGGCCATGACCATCCGAGGGCGGAACCGCTTGCCGCCCTGGGTGTTGCGCTCGAGCAGGCCCCACAGGTGGAGATAGTGGTCGCCCAGGGGCTCGGCACGCTTCTTGGATAGGGTGAAGAAGCGCTCCAAAACAGCGTCGACGAGTGCCGCTCGCTCATCAGCGATGGCCACAGCGTCGTGTCGTTTCACCCCAGCAGACTAGCGCGGCCCCATGAGCGAAACCCCCGAACTCGTCGTCCTTCTCGCTGACGACGGAACCCCCATCGGCACCGCCGAGAAGGCGACCGTTCACACGGCGGACACTCCCCTTCATCAGGCGTTCTCGTGCCACGTTTTCGATGACGCCGGCCGGGTGCTGGTGACGCGCCGCGCCCTGTCGAAGAAAACCTGGCCGGGGGTGTGGACGAACAGCTTTTGCGGCCACCCCGCGCCGGGGGAAGACCTAAGCGAGGCCATCGCGCGGCGGGCCGAGCGCGAGCTCGGGCTGGCCGTGAGCGACGTCCGGGTCGCGCTCCCCGACTTCCGTTATCGCGCGGTCGACGCGTCTGGGGTCGCCGAGAACGAAATCTGCCCCGTGTACACGGCACGAGCATCCAGTGACCCGCAGCCGGCCGCCGATGAGGTCGCGGAGTGGGCCTGGGTCGAACCGGACGCCCTGCGGAGCGCGGTCGCCGCCACCCCCTTCGCCTACTCGCCCTGGATCGGCTGGCAGCTGGCCGTCTGGCCGGGTGACTACTCCCCGGAGGCCTGAGGCATCACGGGAACGCTCGCCGTGGGCGGGGCGGGGAAGGTCTCCCGGGGTAGCAGAACGCGCGCAAGCGTTCCGGTCCCCGTCGGCTGCGGCTCCAGCGTGATGCGTCCTCGCAATCGCTCGTCGACGAGCGCCTTCACGATGGGAAGCCCGAGGCCCGTGCCCGGAGCATCCCGGTGCGACTCGTCCTGAATGCGATAGAAGCGCTCCCACACGTGCGGAAGGTGCTCGGCCGGGATTCCCGGACCGCGATCACCGATCGTGATCTCGACGCCATCGCCAGCCGGGCCGAGACCCACGGTCACTGTTCCCCCAACGGGGCTGAACTTCACCGCGTTCGACAGCAGATTCGCAATGACGCGCTGAACGTCCTGGCGCACGAGCACAACCGGGACGGGCTCATCGGGAAGGGAGGTTTCGATGACGATCTGACGCGCCGGGTACAGGCCCCGCGCGTCCTCGGCCGCCAGCTCGATGAGATCGCGCAGGTCAAATTCGGACGCCGCGCGCCGGATCGTCGCGGAGCCCGTCAGTCTGCTCAGCTCGAGCACGTCCTCGATGACGTCGGCGAGGCGGCGCGCGTTGCGGTCGATCACGTCCGCGGCCTGCTGGGCCTGAGCGCCGAGCGCCTCGTCGGCCAGCTGCTCCGAGAATCCCATGATCGCCGTCACCGGGGTGCGCAGCTCGTGGCTGACGGAGGCGATGAAGTCGTCCTTCTGCTGGTTGAGGTCGCGCAGGCGAACGAGCGATTGCACGACGGCGTCTTCACGTTCCTGGCGGCGCGTGACGTCAGACATGACGATCGTCACGATCGCGGTGCCTCGCGACAACGGGCGCGTCGAGACCTGCGCGTCGAAGCGGCGATCGTCACGCGTGAGTTCTGCCTCGCCGGCTTCCCCGCTGCGCAGCAACGCGTCAAGGCCACGATTGCCCAGCACCGGCTGACCCGGAACAAGGGGGATTCCCGCCTCGAACCACTCAGGAGGCGCGGATTCCAAGCCCAGTGCGGCGAGCGCGGCGCGGTTGATGCCGCGAATGACGAGTCGAGAGTCATCCGTGTGCTCGGCGATCACAATGCCCGACTCGGCATTGACGATGCCGCCGCGCAGCAGCTCCTCCTGCGCCTCCACGCGCACGAGGGCGCGCCCCCAGTCGTTGCGGGCGCCCGAGACGAAGAGAGCGGCGAGGGCGTGCACGATGAGGAACCCCTGCAACAGGAGCACCGTGGTGCGCTCTCCCGTTGCGATGAACGGCGCAAAGGGACCTCCTCCGAGCACCGTGAGGATCGTGGCGGCGGTGGCCAGCACGAGGATTTCCGCCGCCACAACGACGGCGGGCAGCCGGAACGCCGCCCACAGCAGCGCGATGAGCGGCAGGTACGCGATCGGCAAGTCGCTCGTCGGAGAGAACACGAACCAGGTGATCAGCGCGAGGACGGCGACCTGCGCCACCACCTCTACGGGATGCACGCGTCCGTGAGTTCGCGGAGAGAGCACGAACAGCGGCAGCACCACGACGAGCGCCGAGAAGTGCGAGGCGAGAAGGGAGAAGAAGGCGACCTCGAGGGGCCGGTCGGCGACGATGAAGGCCGTCACGCCGCCGATCGCGGAGAATACGCCGGACCCCACGATGCAGGCGACCAGGAAGCGGGCGATGTCGGAAACGCCGTCGAGTCGGGCCGCAGCCCGGCCCCGGGTGAGAATCCACGCGACGACCCACGCCTCGACAGCGTTGCCGATGCCGTAACCAACGGTGAGGCCCCATTCACGGCCCGCCAGGGTGTTTGCCGCCATCGCGGCGAACAGGATGCCCGTCGCCGCCAGAAGGCGTGTTCCCCGAGAGACGAGCAACGCCGCCGCGCCCAGCCCAGCTGCAGGCCACCACGCGGCGATGGCAGCGCCTGCGGGACGCAATTCGACCGAGAAATAGCTGATGATCCCCGCGAGCACGATGAGGGTCGCGACGACCGTGCGCCTCGCGGCCGGCCGCCCGAACCCGACCGCCGTCGTGAATGCCACGAACCATCCTCCCCCGTACGGGCGGGTCCCACCCCGAACCGTGCGTTTCTGAGACTAAGGTGTGAAGGGGGAAAGAGAGAACAATGGCGCGCATTCTGATCGTCGAAGACGAGCCCGACGTGCTCCTCTTGCTCGAGAATCGAGTCAAGGGGGCAGGGCACGACGTGGTCAGCGCTACAAATGGTGAAGAGGGTCTCACGCTGTTCGCCACCGAGAAGCCCGACCTCGTTGTGCTGGACTGGATGATGCCGCGTCGCGACGGCATCGACGTGTGCGAAGAGATTCGTGCCTCCGACCCCGACCATCGCACGAAAGTCCTGATGTTGACCGCTCGTTCGCAGCAGAGCGACGTCGACCGCGCGATGGAGGCGGGCGCGGACGACTACATCGTGAAGCCGTTCAGCTCGCGTGACCTGATCGAACGCATCACCGCCCTGCTGGTTCCAGCCGGGTAGCGCCGTGCGAGGGCCCGCCGACTACCGCTCGATGTCGGTGCGATGAAAGTTCTGCCACGACCGCGAGGCTGTCGGGCCCCGCTGGCCCTGGTACCGGTTGAGGTATGCGCCCGTGCCGTACGGATTCTCGGCGGGCGAGGTGAGCCGGAAGAAGCAGAGCTGGCCGATCTTCATGCCGGGCCACAGCGTAATCGGCAGTGTCGCGACGTTACTCAGCTCGAGGGTGACGTGACCGCTGAAACCGGGGTCAACGAACCCGGCCGTTGAGTGGGTCAGCAGGCCCAAGCGCCCGAGAGAACTCTTGCCCTCCAGCCGCGCGGCGACGTCGTCAGGCAGGGTGACCGTCTCGTACGTCGAGCCCAACACGAACTCGCCAGGGTGCAGAATGAACGGCTCGTCGGGCTTGGCCTCCACCAGGCGGGTCAGTTCGGGCTGCTCGACCGCGGGATCGATGAACGGGTACTTGTGGTTGTCGAACAGCCGGAAGAAGCGGTCGAGCCGAACGTCGACACTCGACGGCTGCACCATCGACGTGTCGAGCGGGTCAAGGCCGATGCGGCCCGAGTCGAGTTCGGCCCGAATGTCGCGGTCGCTCAGCAGCATGAAGGTCAGCCTAGCGAGGGATGAGTAGACTTGGTGTGCGTGCAACCGACGCCCGGGACGGGCGTCGGCGCTGGGGTCGCGGCGACGACCAGAAATGGTCGTCGCTCATAGCTCCACCGCGCGGGGATGTAGTTCAATGGCAGAACTTCAGCTTCCCAAGCTGATAGCGCGGGTTCGATTCCCGTCATCCCCTCCATTCAGCCATCTCACAGCAAACCGCCGCGCCTCCCGCACCGAACACGGTGCGAGAGGAGGGCGCAATGTCAATTACCACGCGTCCGGCGGCGAGCGGGGGCTCGCACCGCCGCATCGTGCCGAGCGGGGGCTCGGCACGACCATCGCGTCGCCGGCAGCGATGTCTGCCGTGCTGCTGCTGACGACGCCGGCTCTCCTCTGGGGGTTACTCCTGCTCGCGAGCGCGGCACTGAAGGATCCGGGGCTGGGGGGCCTCGGTGCATCCACACTGCTGCCATTGGGTGTGGCGAGCACCGTCGGACTCGCAGGCGCCACGGGGGTTGCGCTCGCGAGCCGTTTCGCCGCGCCCGCCGATGAGCCTGCCGCTCCGCTATTCGGGGTCGACCACTCGAACCACTGACCCGCGGTCGATCACCGGCTCGGCGTCCGCCATGAACCGGCGCACGTCGTGGTCGACGATGATGTCGCTCGGTCGCAGCGGTCGTACGAGGTGCAGGCCCTCCAGCGAGCGGATGCGTGACAGCGCCACATACGTCTGGCCGGGCGCGAAGGCACGCGGCCCCAGGTCGATGATCGCGCGGTCGTAGGTCTGGCCCTGCGACTTGTGAATCGTGACCGCCCACGCGAGCCGCAACGGGAACTGCGTGAACTCGCCGATGACATCCTTCGTGACCCGCTTCTGGGCCGACGAGTAGGTGTAGCGGAACTTCTCCCACGTGGCGGGGTGCACCTCGTGGCTCTCGCCGTCGACCTCGATGAAGACGGTGCGGCCGATGCGCTCGACGGTTCCGAGGCTGCCGTTGACCCAACGGGGGGCACCGTCGCCGGCGGTGTCGTTGCGCAAGAACATCACCTGGGCGCCCACCTTCAGCTGCAGCGCCTCGTCGGCCGGGTAGCCGCCGCGGCCGCCGAACTCGCCGACGACGTCGGCGCGCGCCGTCTTCACGTCGCCGGGGAGGCGCGCGAGCTCGCGACCGTTGATGCGCGTCACCGTGGCGTTCGTGCTGGCGAGGGTCAGCACCCCCTCGTTGGGTGCCGGTCGGGCCCCCGCCTCGTTGAGCGCGCGCCCGATCTCGGGTGTGACCTCACCGTGCCGCACGGCGGTCAGCATGTGGCGAAACGCCTCGTCGCGTTGGCGATGAATTGTCTGCAGCTCGACGATGCGCAGCTCGGTCTCCCGCCAGACGCGCGCGTCGAAGAACCAGATCGAGCGGTAGTGGTCGGCGTAGTAGGCGCGCTCCCCCTCGTCGCGCCCCGGCACCGGCGCCAGCTGATACGGGTCGCCGAATAACACGACCTGGGCGCCACCGAAGGCTTCGCGGGGGCGTGCGCGGGCGCTGCGGAGGCGCCGATCGATCGCATCCATCAGGTCGGCGCTCACCATCGACACCTCGTCGATGACGACCGTGTCGACGCCGCCCAGGAGGCGCCGCAGGTGCGGGGCGTCGTCGAGGTCGGCGTCGGCGATCAGCCCGATCGGGAGGCGAAACAGCGAGTGAATCGTCTGGCCGCCGACGTTTAGCGCCGCCACTCCGGTTGGCGCGCACACGACGACCGTGCGATCGGTCTGGGCGAGGAAGGCTTCCAGAAGCGTCGACTTGCCCGTGCCGGCGCGGCCCGTCACGAAGACGTGGTCGCGCGTCGACTCGATCAGCTCGATGACGGCGCGCTGCTCATCGGCGAGGGTGGGTGCGCCCACGAACGCAGACGAAGCAGTCACGACACCTCCGGGATAGGGGTTTCAGCGTAGCCGGGGCCGCGCCCCGGTGCGGGCCCCCGCCTAGGCTGGGCGCATGTCGCGCGGAATGCTGATCGGGGGAGGAGTCCTTGCCCTCGTGTCGGGGCTCACCGCCGCCGCGCTCGCCGCCCTCGTGATCGTCGCCGAGACTCCGGAGGCGCACGTCGAACGCTACCTGGCGGCGCTGGCCGACGACGACCTGCTCGCCGCAGCTCAGTTCGCCGGACTGGAAACGGGTGCGCCCCTGCCCCTCGGCGACGAGGGGACACCCACGACGGTCCGCGTCGTCACCGCGCAAGACCGCGCCGAGAATCGCGTCGCCGTGACCGCCGTGTACGGGGGCGAGTCGGACCCCGCGACCGTCATCTTCCTGCTCGAGCCCGACGCGCGCCTGCTCGGGGTGATCCCGCAGTGGCGGTTCGTCGCGCCTCCCGTCGCGCGCATCCCGGTCGGTAGTGACAACCACGATCGTGTGCGCGTCCCTGGGCGGACGGTGACCACCTCGGGGCCGGGGGCGACCAGCGAGGTCGCCGCGTTCATCCCCGCCCGCGTGTCGGTGACGAACGCCGAGCCGTTCCTCGACGCGCCATCGCGGGTGATCCGGCCGCGGTCGGTTGACCCGGCCCCGGTCATCCTGCAAGCACAGCCCTCCGACCGGCTGGTGCGCGAGGTGCAGCGGCAGGTGACCGAGCTGCTCGATCAGTGCGCCGAGCAGACCGTCCTGCAACCGGCGGGATGCCCGTTCGGTCGCGTCATCGACGACGACCGCGTGCTCGACCGGCCGCGGTGGGAACGTGTCGACGAGCCGCGCGTCGTGCTCAGCCGAACAGCGAACGCGGGGCGGTTCAGCCTCGAGGCGTCGGCCACCATGCAGATCACGGCGGAGGTGCAGTCGCTGTTCGACGGCAGCATTACACGCCTCGTCGACGACGTTCCGGCCGAGATGCTCGGCGTCGTCGCGCTCGGGCCGGACGGGCCCGTCGTTACGGTCTACCCGTAGCCAGGAGCAGCGCGCGGTCGACCTATCCGTCGGCCCGGCCGTCGCGGCCCGCGCGCTGGGCGAGCATCGCGTTCCACGCCACGAGCTCGGCGTCGCCGTCGCGGTCGGCCTGACGGTCGCGACGCTTCGTCTCCTTCTTGTCGGCGCGTGACCACATCCAGACCACCAGCATCGCGAGCGTCAGGGTGGGAATCTCGCCGACGCTCCAGGCGATGCCGCCGCCGCGCTGCTGGTCGGCGAGTGGGGTGATGCCCCACTCCCGGCCCATCGCGCCGTACCACTCAGGCAGCAGGAGGCCCGTGCCCGACAGCAGGAACAACCCGAAGAACGCGTGGAACGCCATCGTCGCCATGAGGATCAGCAACCGGATGGGGTACGGCGGCCGGTAGGGCGCCGGGTCTTCGCCGATCAGCGAGTTGACGAACAGGTAGCCAGACAGGAGGAAGTGCACGATCATCCACTGGTGGCCGAGGTGATCGGTCACGGCCCACCGGAACAGCGGCGAGTAGTAGAAGACCAGAAGCGACACGGCGAACACGATCGAGGCGACGATCGGGTGCCCGACGAAACCCGCCCACTTCGAGTGCACGATCGCGAGGATCCACTCGCGGGGGCCGCGCGAGCCGTCTTTACGGGCGCGGATCGCGCGGGCCGCGAGCGTCACCGGCGCCGCCAGCACCAGCATCACCGGAATCGCCATCGACAGCACCATGTGGCCCAGCATGTGGATGCTGAACAGATACTTCTCGTATACCGCCAGCCCCGAATTGGTCACCAAGAACAGGGTGATCATGCCGAGCGTCCACAGGATCGTGCGGTGAATCGGCCACCGGTCGCGGCGGCGAGCAAGACGCACGGCGCCCGCGAGGTAGAAGAACAGGCCGAAGGCCGCAAGGAGCGTCCACAGCAGGTTGAGGTCCCACTCGGTAGCGAGGCGCCACCACACGAACTCGGGCGGCAACGGCGACCCGGTGAGCAGCTCGGCGGGCGTCGGATCGGGCAACTCGGTCACGGGCACCTGGGGCGCGGGCGTCGCCGTGCGCCCGAGAGCAGACGCCAGGCCCATCGCGACACCCATCACCGTGAGCTCGGCGACGACGATCGTCCAGAAGCCGAGCCCCGGCCGGGGTGACGCCTCGACCCGGGCGATGACCGCGCGGCGGTAGCTGGCGCCGACGATGCCGAGCGCGACGAGTGCGGCGGATTTGGCGATGACGAGCATCCCGTATTCGGTGCCGAGCCCCGCGAGGTCGCCGATGCGCAGCTGGGCGCTGACGAGGCCGGAGGCGGCGACCACGATGAACGCGATCAGCGCGAGGGTCGAGTAGCGGCGCAGTACCGTGGGCATGTCGTCGCCCAGGGGCCGCCGCAACAGGATCAGCGCGAGCAGCCCTCCTACCCACACGGCGGCGAACACGCTGTGCAGAAAGACGGCGGTGACGGCGGCGTCGTGATCAGCGGTTCCGCCCGCGTGCCCGGTCTGCGCGACCGGCCAGAGAGCGGCGACGGCGAGCAGACCCACGACCGCCACCAGGCTCGGGTGCCGCAACACGAAGCAGAGCACCGTCACGACGGCCGCCATGAGCGTCGTGGCGAGCCACGCGCGACCGAGGTCGACCTCGCCGAAGAAGACGCCGAGCACGCGCCCGAACTCGGGCTCGAGGCTGATCGGCTGGGTGAAAACGGTCAGGAAGGTGAAGAACCCGGTGACCGCACTCGCGAGCGTCCAGACCGCCGCGGACCCGGCGGCGATATCGAGGGCGCGGCCATAGGCGTCGCTCTGGATGCTCAGGGCGATCAGGGCGAGCAGGATCGCGCCGATCGCGCCCGCCGCCCCGAGATTCACCAGCAGCTTGCCGGCGGGAAGACCCCAGCGCACGACCGCGCCCGGGTCGCTGAACAGCGGAGCGTCGGCGCCGCCACCGTACGCGAGCCCGGCGACGAGGGCGATCGTGCCGCCCACGAGCAGCGCGGCGACACCGAGTGCCGACCAGGGGGCGCGGCGCAGCCACGGCGACGAATCGTGCGGGGTGCCCGTGTCTGGCACGGTGGTGTGCGTCGCTGACGCGGTCACCGCATCCCCCCTTCGCGCTGTGTGAAACCGGCGTGTTCAGCGTACTGGAGCGGTGCTTCGCACCAGCCGGGAACGCAACGAGGCGCCCCCGCCCGTGAGCGGGAGCGCCTCGTGTGGGCGGCGCCGTGCGTGATGCGCGGTGCCGAGAAGCCCGAAGGCCTCGAGAGTTACTTGACGGCAGCCTTCAGCTTGCTGCCGGCGCTGACCTTGACGCCGTTCGACGCGGCGATCTGGATGGTCTCACCGGTCTGCGGGTTGCGGCCGGTACGAGCGGCACGCGACGTGCGCTCGAACGACAGCCAGCCGGGGATGGAGACCTTGGTGCCACTGGCGACAGCGCCGGAGACGGTCGAGAACAGACCATCGAGGACGCGGTTGACGTCAGCCTGGCTCAGGCCCGACTCAGCAGCCACAGCGGCGACGAGCTCGGAACGGTTCATTGTGTCCTCCTCGGACCTCAGGATTGTTCAGATAGATCCCGCGAATTCGCGAGAACTCGCGGGAATCGCCCCTGAAACTACCAGCTTGACTTCGTGATGCCGGGCAATTCGCCACGGTGCGCCATGTCGCGGAAGCGAACACGGGAAATGCCGTACTTGCTGAGAACACCGCGGGGACGGCCGTCGATGGCGTCGCGCGAGCGCAGACGAACCGGCGACGCGTCGCGCGGAAGCTTCTGCAGCGCCTTGCGGGCCGCCTCACGCGACTCGTCGGTGCCGTTCGGGTCGACGAGGGCCTTCTTCAACTCGAGTCGCTTCGCGGCGTACCGCTCGACGATCACCTTGCGCTGCTCGTTGCGCGCGATCTTGCTCTTCTTCGCCATGGTTAGCGCTCCTCGCGGAATTCGACGTGCTTGCGGACAACCGGGTCGTACTTCTTCAGCACGAGGCGGTCGGGGTCGTTACGACGGTTCTTGCGGGTCACGTAGGTGTACCCGGTACCGGCGGTCGACCGAAGCTTGATGATGGGACGGACGTCCTGCTGCTTGGCCATTAGATCTTCTCCCCGCGAGCGATGAGGTCCTTGACGACCGACTCGATACCGCGCGCGTCGATCACCTTGATGCCCTTGGCCGACAGCGTCAGGGTGACGTTACGGCGAAGCGAGGGCACGTAGTAGGTCTTCTTCTGGATGTTCGGATCGAACCGACGCTTCGTGCGGCGGTGCGAGTGCGAGATGTTGTGCCCGAAACCAGGGGTGGCTCCGGTCACCTGGCAGACGGCTGCCATGGGTCCTCCAACTATTCGGCTACCGTACGGCGACGGCCGTACCCAAGGTCACTTGTCGGCACGCGAGACCCGCCGTATCCGCTCCAGTAGCTGGTTGAGCGGGGCGAGATGCGCACAAGAAGCCAGGCCGGGGCCTGACACAATCCTCTAGCTTACGGGCTATCGGGCGTTTCCGACAAACGCGAGCACGCGGGGCACAGGCCGAAGATGTCGACGACGTGCTCCGCCTTCGTGTAGCCGTGCTCGGCCGCGACCTGGCGAGCCCACTGCTCGACCGGGTCGGCCGCGATCTCTTCCGTCGCCCCGCAGCGGCGGCAGATCAGGTGGTGGTGGTGCGAGTCGGGAGTGCACGCCCGGTAGAGGGCCTCGCCGTCCTGCGTGAGCGTGTCGGCCTCGCCCTCGTCGGTGAGGTCGGTCAGCGCCCGGTACACGGTGGCGAGGCCGATCGTCGTGCCCGAGTCGCGCAGGGCGCCGTGGAGGGCCTGTGCGCTGATGAACCCGTCGGATTCGCCGAGGGCCGAGCGCACGGCCTCGCGCTGCCAGGTATTCCGCTTCATGACCCCACCAGGGTACGCGGAGTGCGGGAGGGCTGGGGAGCCGGGCGCCGCCCGGAGCCGGTGCGCAGCATCCGACCGACGAGCACGCAAGCGCCAACGACGAGCGCGATGACGACTGTGATCGCGCCACCCGCCGCGATGGAGAACGCGCGCGACAGGAAGACGCCCGCCACGGCGGATGCGGCCCCGATCACCGGAGCGAGCAGAAGCACGGCGTTCGTCGACGACACCAGCTGGCGGGCGGCGACGGCCGGGCCGACGATGAGGGCGATGGCGAGGATGGCGCCGATGGCGGGCATGATCACGACGACGGTGCCCGCGATGAGAGCGACGATCGTCGCCTCGGCAACCCACGGCCGGTAGCCGGCGGCGCGGTAGCCGAGCTCGTCGACGGTGGAGAAGACGAGGTGTCGGCCGCGCAGCAGGATCACGACCGCCGCGATGGCGAACATGATGGCCGTGAGGGTGATGTCGCCCCAGCCGACCGTGAGGATCGAGCCGACGAGGAAGCTCTCGACCGAGATCGGCAGCGACGGGTTCGCCGACTGCAACAGCGCTCCGAGGGCGAAGCCGAACGTCAAAACGACGCCGGCGGCGACCTGCGCGCCCTGGTCGCGGACGCGAGAGATCAGGGTCATCAGCGCCACCAACAGCACGCTGAAGACGGCTGCCCCCAGCACCACACTCACTCCGAGAACCGCGGCGACGACAGCGCCGGGAAACGTCGCGTGGGTGAGGGCCGTCGTGAAGAAGGCGCGGCGGCGCAGCACCACGAATGTTCCGACGAGTCCGGCGACGCCGCCGGCCAGCACCGCCTCGAGCAGCGCGCGTTCGAAGAAGCCCATCAGCGCGCCGCCTCGGGAACCGGCGCAGGCGCGGTCGACGCGCCGCGAGCATCCGCTGCCGTGTGTGCGGTGCGCGGACCGTGGCGGTGCAGCATGCTGGCGGCCAAAACGACACCGTAGATGACGACGAGCATCGTGATGACCGACGCGCCGCCGGCGAGCGGGATGCCCCAATCAACGGATGCGCGGAACCCGATCAGCAGACCGCCGAAGCCGGCGAGCGCCCCCGTCGCGATGGAGATCGCGACCATCCAGCCGATGCGGTGGGTGAGCAGGCGGGCGGCCGCGCCGGGCACCACGAGCAACCCGAGGGCGAGGAGGTTTCCGACGGCGGCGGTGGCGGCAACGATCAGCACGGCCACGGCGACGGTGAGCACGAGGTCGGTGGCCAGCACGCGGTGGCCGGCAGCGCGCGCGGCGAGCGGGTCGTGCGCGCGAAACAGCTGGGTGCGCCAGACGACGGCGATCGCGATCGTGGCAGCGGCCGCGACGACGACGGTCAGCGTCACATCGGCGTCGGTCACGGTGAGCAGTCGCCCGAACAGCAGTTCTTGCAGCTGGCCGACGTAGTCGGACTGGCGCGAGACGATGATGACGCCGATGCCGAACATGACGGTGAGCACCACAGCGATCGCGGAGTCGCTCGCGAGAGCCCGCCGGGTGAGCAGGGTGAAGGCAACGGCCGCAATTGCTGCGGCAACCAGTCCGCCCGGCACCAAGCCCTCACGGCCGCCCACGGCGAAGCCGATCACGATGCCCGGAAAGACGGCGTGCACGAGTCCGTCGCCGACGAACTGGAGCGACCGCAGGGTGACCATGACGCTCGCCAGCCCGAGGGCGACGGCCAACACGAGCATGACCAGCAGCGGCCGCTGCATGAACGGCAGCGCGAACGGGGAAAACAGCCAGTCGATCGCGGTCATGGTCTCAGGCGTGCCCGTCGTGCGGGGGCACGACGACGGTGTGTTCGTCGACCTCGACCTGATGTCCGGCGAAGACCCGCTCGAGGTTGTCGAGGGTGAGCACGTCGTCGCGGGGGCCGGCAGCGACCTGCACTCCGTTCACGAGTAGCACGCTGTCGCAGACCGCGCGGGCGAGGTCGAGGTCATGGGTCGAGATGACGAAGGCGACCCCCTCGGCCTTGAGCTCGCGCACGATGTCGAGCAGGGTGTCGCGGCTCGTCTGGTCGAGGCCGTTGAACGGCTCGTCCAGCACGAGTAGCCGCGGCGACGAGACGAGCGCGCGTGCGAGAAGTCCGCGTTGCTGCTGACCGCCCGACAGTCGGCCGAATCGCGTGCGGTGCTGCTCGGAGAGGCCAACCCGCTCGAGGGCCGCGTGCACGGCCGCGCGGTCGCGGCGACCGGGCCAGCGCCAGCCGAGCTTTCGGTATCGCCCCATCATGACGACCTGATCGAGCGTCACCGGAAACTCGGGGTCGAGGCCCGCGGTCTGCGGCACATAGCCGACGCTCACCCGGGCGGCAGCCGGCGTTCGGTCAAGCACCCGCAGCTCGCCGTCGGCGAGCTGGGTGAGGCCCAGCAGCCCCAGGATGAACGTGGACTTTCCGGCACCGTTCGGCCCGATCACGGCGAGCGCCTCGCCGGGCGCCACGTCGAGCGTGACGTCGCTGAGGGCGGGCGGGTTCGACCCGTACCGCAGCGCGACGCCGCGCGCGCTGAGCGCCGGACGCACGGCGACGGCCGGCTCCCGGGTGGGGGAGCCGGCCGTCGCTGGAGCGTCTGAGGTCACGCCCCTCATTCTGCCAATGCGGCGGGAACGGGGGCGGGTTCGGCGCCCCACGCCGTCACGAGAACCGTGACGTTGTGGATCATCGAGCCGATGTAGGTCTCGCCGGGCGAGCCGGCCGGTCCGAGCGAGTCGCCGTACAGACCCTCGTCGCCGCTCAGCACCTGGATGCCGGCTTCGCTGGCGATGGTCTCGGCCGCCGCGGGAGACAGCGTCGTTTCGCTGAACACGGTCGTGGCTCCGGATTCGCGGATGCTCGCGACGAGCCGGTCGATGTCGGCGGCGCTGACCTCGGCGTTGTCGTCGAAGCTCGGAATGATGGCACCGACGTACGTCACGTCGTAGGCGTCGACGAAGTAGCCGAAGGCCTCGTGGTTGGTGACGAGCAGCCGGTCGCTGGGGTCGACCGCGCTGATGCTCTCGATGATCCACGCGTCGAGCTGTTCGAGCTGGGCGATGTACGCGGCAGCGTTGGCCTCGTAGACCTCGGCGTTGTCGGCGTCGGCGGCCGCGAGGCCCTCGGCGATGGCCTCGACCATCGCGGCGGCGTTGGATGCGCTCGTCCAGATGTGCGGGTCGCCCCCGTCGTGCGCGTGGTCGTGGTCGTCACCCTCGGTGTGGGGCTCTTCCTCCGTCGACGCGGCCGCGACGTCTTCCTCGTGAGCGTGGTCGTCACCCTCGTGGCCGTGCGCATCCTCTGAGGCGAATTCGATGAGGCCGACCTGCTCGCTCGCGTCGACGGTCTCACCCGCGAAGCCCGATGACGCGATCGCGTCGTCGAGCCACTCTTCGAGGCCAGCACCGTTGATGACGAGCACGTCGGCGGCGGCGAGCGCCTGCAGGTCGGCGGCGGTCGGGTCGAAGCTGTGCGCGCTCTGGTTCGGCTGGATGAGCGCGGTCACCTCGGCGAGCTCGCCCGCCACGCGCTCGGCGAACTCGGCCGTGTGCGTGGTGCTCGCAACGATCGTCAGGGCGGGCTCGACGGCGGCGGGGGTGTCAGCGTCGGCGGCCGGCTCGGCCGTCGCGCAGCCGGCGAGGCCGAGGGCGAGCACACTCGAGGCGAGCAGGGCGGGAAGCGCGCGACGGGTGCGGCGCGAGGTCGAAAACGACGTCATGACGGACTCTCTAAGGAGGGGGCGATGGGACTCCCCGAGCGTACGTCTTACTGATAACGATTGTCAAAACGGTTCTCATTAAGAACCGGATGCGCGCGTTCAGTCGAGCAGGAGCGCCGGCTCTTCGATGATCGACGCGACGTCCGCCAGGAAGCGGCTCGCGACATCCCCGTCGACGACGCGGTGGTCGAAGCTCGCGCCGAGCGTCGTGACGAAGCGCGGGCGCACCTCCCCGTCAACGACCCACGGCTTCTGCTTGATCGTGCCGAGCGCGACGATCGCGACCTCACCCGGGTTCAGGATCGGCGTGCCGGTGTCCATTCCGAAGACGCCAATGTTGGTGACCGTGATGGTGCCCTCGGCCATGTCAGCCGGCTGCAGCTTGCCGTCGCGCGCGGTGATCGTCAGTTGCTCGATCGCCTGGGCGAGTTCGCGCAGGCTGAGTTCTTGGGCGTTCTTGACGTTCGGCACGACGAGCCCGCGCGGGGTGGCGGCGGCGAAGCCAAAGTTCACGAAGTGGTGAACGATGATCTCGGTGTCGGTCCAGGTCGAGTTGACCGTGGGGTTGCGGCGTACGGCCCAGATCATTGCCTTCGCCATGACGAGCATCGGCGACACCTTGACGCCCGCGAAGTCGGGGCTCGCCTTCAGTCGCTTGACGAACTCCATAGTGCGGGTCGCGTCGACATCGACGAAGACGCTCACGTGCGGGGCGGTGAACGCGCTCTTCACCATGCCGGCCGCGATCGCCTTCCGAACGCCCTTGACGGGGATGCGGTCCTCACGCGCCGTCGGCTGCTCGGGCGTCGTGATGTTGCGGAACACGCTCGCCTGCTGTGCGTGGCGAATGACGTCGTCGCGCGTCACCTCGCCCCCGATGCCGGTGCCCGCGACCTGGGCGAGGTTCACGTCGAGGTCTTTGGCGAGCTTGCGGATCGGCGGCTTCGCCAGCACGGGCGCCGCCTCGGCGACGGGAAGGGATCGCGGCCTCGGTGAGGCAGCCGCGGCCTCCTCTTGCGGCGCGTGGTCGGTCACGCCGACACCGGCCGAGCGGCGGCGGCGCGAGACCACATGACCGCCCTTCGATCCGTAGCCCACAAGCACGGCGCCGGAGCCGGAGTCGGCGCCCGCGCGGGACTCTTCGGAGGCGACCGTTCCCTTCGTGTCGGCGACAGCATCCGCCGTTTCGGATTCGGCGGCGGTCGGAGCGGGAGCCGCAGCATCCGAGGCCCCCCGCACGCGGATGATGGGGGTGCCGACCTCGACGGTGTCTCCGGCGGCGACGAGCAGCTCATCGACCGTGCCCTCGAAGGGGCTCGGCAACTCGACGAGCGACTTGGCCGTCTCGATCTCGACGATCACCTGGTTGACCGCGACAGGGTCGCCGGGTGCCACCTTCCACTCAACGATTTCGGCCTCGGTCAGACCCTCGCCGACGTCGGGGAGCGGGAACTCGGATGCGGTCACGGTGTCCTCCAGGCGGCTCAGTAGGCGAGCGAGCGGTCGACGGCGTCGAGGATGCGGTCGACGTCGGGAAGGTAGGCGCCCTCGAGCTTGGCGGGCGGGAAGGGGGTGTCGAAACCCGACACGCGCACCACGGGAGCCTCCAGCGAGTAGAACGCACGCTCAGACACGGTCGCGGCGATCTCCGAGCCGATGCTGACGTTGCCGGGCGCCTCTTGCGCGACCACCAGACGACCCGTGCGACGTACCGACTCGAGCAACGGCCCATAGTCGATGGGGGAGAGCGAGCGAAGGTCGACGACCTCGATGCTCGTGCCCTCCTCATCGGCGAGGGCAGCGGCGTCCAACAGCATGCTCACCATGGCGCCGTGGCCGACCACGGTGACGTCGGTGCCGGTGCGCACGACCCGGCTCGCATGCATGCCGATGCCGGCCTCGTCGAGGTCGACCTCACCCTTTGGCCAGTAGCGACTCTTCGGCTCGAAGAACAGCACGGGGTCGGCGCTTGCGATCGCCTGCTGGATCATCCAGTAGGCGTCGTGCGGAGTCGCGGGGCTCACGAGCCGCAGCCCGGCGGTGTGGGCGAAGTATGCCTCGGGGCTCTCCTGATGGTGCTCGACGGCCCCGATGTGTCCGCCGTACGGCACCCGAATAACGACCGGCAGCTGCAGGCCGCCCTCGTGACGAGCCGTGAGCTTCGCCAACTGGGTCGTGATCTGGTCGAAGGCGGGGAAGATGAACCCGTCGAACTGAATCTCGACGACCGGCCGGTAGCCCCGCATTGCGAGCCCAATCGCGCTGCCGACAATGCCCGACTCGGCGAGCGGCGTGTCGAGCACGCGACCTTCACCGAAGCGTTGCTGTAGCCCCTCGGTCACGCGGAACACCCCACCGAGCAGCCCGATGTCTTCGCCCATGAGCAGGACGCGCTGGTCGGCCTCCATCGCGGCGGCGAGGCCGGCGTTGAGGGCCTTCGCCATCGTCATCGTCTCGGTCATGCCTGCTCCTCGAACGATGCCTCGTAGCGCGCGAGCCACTCGGCCTGCTCGGCCATGAGGGGATGCTCGTCGCTGTACACGTGACGGAACATGCTGTCCGCGGGCGGCGGCTCCATAGCGAGCGTCTGGCGCCGTGCGTCGGCGGCGAGATCCTCGCCCTCCTGGCGAACCTCCTCGAAGAACGCGGCGTCCACGCCGCGCGCCTTCAGGAACGTTTCGTAGCGGCTGATCGGGTCGCGCTCCTGCCAGTACGCGACCTCGTCGTTCGTGCGGTACTTGGTGGGATCGTCGCTCGTCGTGTGCGCTCCCATCCGGTAGGTGAGCGCCTCGATGAAGCGCGGTCCCTCACCGCTGCGCGCAGCATCCAGCGATTCGGCGGTCGCCGCGTAGCTGACGAGCACGTCGTTGCCGTCGATCTGCACGCTCGGAATGCCGAATCCGGCGGGGCGGCGGTAGAGCGGCGTGCGTGACTGCACACTGACGGGCACCGAGATGGCCCAGTGGTTGTTCTGCAGGAAGAACACCTGCGGTGTCTGATAGCTCTGCGCGAAGACATAGGCCTCGTTGACGTCGCCCTGGCTGGTCGCTCCGTCGCCGAAGTAGACGAGCACGGCGGTGTCACTTTCGGGGTCGCCGGTTCCGACGAGCCCGTCGAAGCGCACGCCCATCGCGTAGCCGGTGGCGTGCAGGGCCTGCGAACCGATGACGAGCGTGTAGAGGTGGAAGTTGCCGGTGTCAGCCGGGTTCCAGCCTCCGTGGGTGAGGCCGCGCAGCATCGCGATGATGCGCGTGAGGTCGAGGCCGCGCAGCCGGCCGACCGCGTGTTCGCGGTAGGCGGGGAAGATGTGGTCCTGTGCGCGGGCGGCGAATCCCGACCCGACCTGGGCGGCCTCCTGGCCGATGCTGGGAATCCAGAGCGCGAGCTGGCCCTGGCGCTGGAGGTTGCCCGCCTCCATGTCGAAGCGCCGGGTGACGGCCATGTGGCGGTAGAACTCACGCAGCGTGGTCTCGTCGAGCGCGTCGACCCGGTCGCGGAAGCGCTCCGTCTCGTCGGTGTAGCGGAGGGTTCCGTCGGGCGCGAGTAACTGCAGGGTCTCGGCCGTGTACGACATGGGTTCCACTCTAGGCGGGGGGCGGGGTCACGGTTCAGAGGTCGCGGACAACCTCGCCCGCTACCCGCAGGAGGGTCGGCACAGACGCATGCTCGGCGACGGATATACGGATGCCGTCCCCGGGGAACGCACGTCCGATGATTCCGGCCTTCTCGAACCGCTCCGCAACCTCGGTTGTGCGGTCGCCGGTGGGAAGCCAGACGAAATTGCCCTCGCTCGGCGGAATCGCCCACCCCTGTTCGCGAAGGGCCGTCTCGACGCGGTCACGCAGCACCACGAGTTCATCGACCTGGGCGAGGAGCTCGTCTTCGTGGTCGAGCGCGGCGAGCATGGCGCGCTGAGCGACCTCGGTCACCGACAGCGGGATCTGGGTGCTGCGCGCGGCGTCGATGAGGGCACGGTGCCCGACGGCGTAGCCCGCCCGCAGGCCCGCGAGACCGTACGCCTTCGAGAACGTGCGCAGCACGACCAGGTTCGGGTAGCGCCCGATCAACTCGGATCCGTTGACCGCCGTGCGGTCGCGGACGAACTCGGCGTACGCCTCATCGAGCACCACGAGCAAGTTCTTCGGCACGACGCGCATGAACGCCTCGAACTCGTCGGCAGCCACGGTCGTGCCGGTCGGATTATTCGGCGAGCAGACCAGCACGATGCGGGTGCGCTCGGAGATCGCCGCCGCCATCGCGGCCAGATCGTGCCGGAAGTCGGGCGTCAGCGGAACGGGAACCGCCGTGGCGCCGGCAATGGTCGTGAGCAGCGGGTAGGCCTCGAAGCTGCGCCAGGCGTACACGGCCTCGTCGCCGGGGGCACACGAGGCCTGAATCAGCTGCAGCAGGATCGACACCGAGCCCGCGCCGACAATGACCTCGTCGGGGTCGACGCCGTGGCGCTCAGCGAGGCGCTCGCGCACGGCGAGCGCCGTCGCGTCGGGGTAGCGGTTGGGCGACGAGTCGGCGATGGCCGCCATGACCGCCGGGTGCGCGGGGAAGGGGTTCTCGTTGCTGGACAGCTTGAAGGCGTCGGCCGACGCCTGGCGTCCCTGGCGGTACGCAGGCAGGGCGACGATCTCGTCGCGGAGCCGCACGGGCGGCCCGGCGGGGTTCGGATGCTCGGGGGCGCTCACGCGACCAGCGTACGCGGGCGCGTGGCGGGCATCCGCCAGGGAAACTCGTCGCTGGACGGTCACCGGGAATTCAGTGGACGCGCCCGAGTCCCGCCGACCAGAATGGGGGCATGTCCCGATTTATCGTGCGCCTGATCATCAATGCCGTGGCCCTCTGGCTGACCACCCTCATCGTTGCCGGGGTGAGCGTGGTGCCGTTCGGCGATGGCGACACGACCGCCGTCGTGCTCACCTACCTGCTGGTGGCGCTGATCTTCGGGGTGGTCAACGGGGTGATCGGCAACCTGATTCGCATCGTCGCCTTCCCGCTGTACATCCTGACCCTCGGGCTCATCGCGCTCATCGTGAACGGACTGCTGCTTCTTCTTGTCGCGTGGATCTCGAGCCTCATCGGCTTCGGTCTCGAGGTCGATGGCTTCTGGTGGGGCGTGTTGGGCGCAATCGTGCTCGGCCTCATCAGCTGGCTGATCGGCATCGTGCTGAAGCCACTGGTGGGAAAGACCCGCTAACGCCATCGGCTGAGCACGGCTATTGCGCATCCAGGATGCGCGTCGCCTCGTAGTGCCGCACGGCTCCGACCCCGGAAACGGTCGGAAACCGATCACGCGCTGCGACGAGGGCGGGATCGCTGCTCTCGTCGACCAGGGTCGCCGTGCCCTGATACGTGGCGGCGGCGTGGGGCAGAAACAGCTCGCCCGCGCCGTCGGGGAAGGCGCGCGTGGTCACGACGGTCGCGTTGGTCTCGCGTCGCACGCCCGACGCCGCGCTGATGATGTCATCGTCGTGTTCGATCACGATCGCCGGATAATCGCCGGTCACGGGAAAGTTGCCGAGTGGGCCGCCGATCGTGATGAGGCCGGCCGTGTTCCACGCGCCGCTCTCGGCGTGAACCACGGCCACCGCAGCACCCTGCGAGTGGCCCGTGAACACGACGGGGCTATCCGCGGTGGCGCCGGCGTCTCGCAGCGCGAGCTCGACGGCGCGGGCTGAGGAGGCGTCGGGCAGGCCGGCGACGAGCGCGCCGTTGCTCGCCATGTCGAAGGGGTTCGTGCCTCCGGCCTCGGCGGTGGCGTTCGTGCCCGCGATGTACACCTCGAAGTGCGGGCCGCGTGGCCCGTCGTAGCTCTCTACCCGCACCGGCGGGCCGCTGCTGTCGGGAAGCCTCGACACACGGTCACCCACCGACTGCGGTGGCGGGGTTCGTCTCTCGAGGGTGGAGGGCGCCGGAGTCGGAATGCCGCCGACGACGCTGACGCGTTCGACGCGGACAGGGGCCGTGCCGCGGATACCGATGATGGCGGCGAGCCCGGTGAGAACAGCCGCCGAACTAGTGACGCCCGTGAGTCCGAGCCCGGGTTCGCCGACGATCGGCACGAGCGCGGGCGGAACGCCGACCGCCCCGAGCGCGGCGTCGTCCAGCAGGGTCACGAGCCAGCGCGTCAGCGCAACGCCATCAGGGGTGGCGAGCCGCTGACCCGCGAGATCGAGTCCGCGCCCGGCGGCCGACCCCAGTGTCGTCGCCACGGCGTCGCGCAGGGGTTCGGGAAGCAGGTACGCGAAGCGAGCAGCCTGCAACGCTGCGGGCAGAAGCATCACCCCACCGGCGAGGGCCACACGAGCGCCGACGAAGCCGAGAAGCGCGGCCGCCTGACTCGCGGCTGCCTCAACAGCGCGCTGCGCGGCGTGGTCGGCGCCGACCATCAGATCAGCGACCGATGTCAGCGCCGTCGCCAGCGCCTCCAAGCGATGGGTCGCGTCTCGCGTCGCGACAACCGCGTGATCAAGCTGCGCGAGCGCATAGCTGTCGACACCCGGGCCGTACGCGCCGCGAGCCAGTCGCTCGGCGAACGCGCAGCGGTCGGCCTGCGCGCGCACCTGGATGCACATGGACTCGAGCACGGTGTCCGAGACCACGGTGGTGCCGGGCGCCGTGACCGTCAGCGTCATCGGCCACTGCCCGACTCGGCCGCACTCGCGAGAGCGGTGAAGTGTCGCCAGGCGTTCGTGAGCGCCCCATCCGCTTCGGCGAGCAGCGCCTCGATACGTCGCGCTTCGGCGTCGTAGACGACACGTATCGGCCCAGCAAAGCCCGCTCGCGACTCGGGACCGGGAAGCTGTGTCGGCGCCGTACGCACGATGTCGGCCGCGTGGGCGAGTTGGCGCTCACGCCTGCGTAGGTCAGCCGCCAGGAACGGATCGGGAGAATTCATGCCCGGAGGGTGCCTTGCCGGCGCGACGGCGAGCATCCCGTGCCTGCCGCGTGGGGTCGTATTCGAGCACATCGAGGATGGGGAGGAGTGTCGGGCCTTCGGCATTCCCGGCAGAATGGGCGGGTGAGCAGCCAATCGGACGAGGACGCGGAGGCGGACGGTCGCCCCCTCGCGCCGGTCTTCCGCATCTGCTTCGTCTGCACCGGCAACATCTGTCGCTCACCGATGGCCGAGGCGGTCATGCGGCAGCTGATCCGCGAACGCGGCTACGAGAAGCTCGTCACGGTTGAATCGGCCGGCACGGGCGAATGGCACGTGGGTGAGCCCGCCGACCCGCGCACCGTGGACGCGCTCGCCCGTCGCGGGTATGAGGCCGACGACCACCGCGCCCGACAGTTCGACCCGGCCTGGTTCGTCACCCACGACCTGGTGATCGGCTTCGACCGGGGGCACGAGCGCATTCTTCGCAGTTGGGCACCGAGCGAGGACGCCCGCGCGAGCGTGCAGATCATCACCGACGTCGACCCGGAAGGCGCGGGAGTCGACGTGCCCGACCCGTACTACTCCGACGCCGACCTTTTCGCCCAGGTGCTCAGCGTGATCGAACGATCGTGCCGCGCCCTTCTTCAGCAGCTCGAACCCGCACTACGACAGGGAGCCCGATGACCACCCTCAGCCCGCAACCGCTCAGCCCGCTCGACGGCCGCTACCGCAGCCAGGTCGGCGACCTGGGCAGCCACCTGTCGGAAGCCGGGCTCAACCGCGCGCGGGTGCACGTCGAGGTCGAATGGCTCATCCACCTCACCGACCGCAAACTGCTCGGCGCGCGTCGCCTGACCGACGATGAGAAGGTCGCTCTGCGCTCACTCGTCGAGGGCTTCGGCGATGACGACGTGGCCGCCCTGGCTGCGCGCGAGGCGGTCACGCGGCACGACGTGAAGGCCGTCGAATATCACGTGCGCGACCACCTGGCCGCGATCGGACTCGGTGACCTCGCCGAGCTCACCCACGTCGCCTGCACGAGCGAAGACATCAACAACCTCGCGTACGCCATCACGATCCGCGACGCGGTCGCCGGTGAGTGGATGCCCCGAGCCCGGTCGGTCGTCGAGGCGCTGCGCGAGCGCGCGCTCACGTGGCGCGCCGTGCCGATGCTCTCGCGCACCCACGGCCAGCCGGCCACGCCCACCACCATGGGCAAGGAGCTTGCCGTGTTCGTGCACCGCCTCGAGCGGCTGCTCACGAGCGTCGACGAGGTCGAATACCTCGGCAAGTTCTCGGGCGCGACCGGCACGTTCGCCGCCCACGTCGCCGCCGACCCGACGCACGACTGGCCAACGTCATCGAAGGAGTTCGTCGAGCACCTCGGCCTCACGTGGAACCCGCTCACCACGCAGATCGAGTCTCACGACTGGCAGGCGCAGCTTTACCAGCGCATCGCGCACGTCGGCCGAGTGCTGCACAACCTCTGCACCGACGTCTGGACCTACATCTCGATGGGCTACTTCCGGCAGATCCCGCAGGAGGGCGCCACGGGCTCGTCGACGATGCCGCACAAGATCAACCCCATCCGTTTCGAGAATGCGGAGGCGAACCTCGAGTTGTCGGCAGCGCTGCTCGACTCGCTCGCGTCAACACTCGTCACCTCGCGCCTGCAGCGCGACCTGACCGACTCGTCGGCACAGCGCAACATCGGCGTTGCCCTCGGCCACGCGTTGCTCGCACTCGACAACATCGTGAAGGGGCTCGGCGAAATCGCTCTCGACGAGGATGCGCTCGCCCGCGATCTCGAGGGCAACTGGGAGGTGCTCGGCGAGGCTATTCAGACGGTGATTCGCGCCGAGGTGACGGCGGGCCGCTCCACGATCAGTGACCCGTACGCACTGCTGAAGGAGCTCACGCGCGGCCACCGCGTATCGGGCGACGAGTTGCGGGCGTTCGTCGACGGGCTGGACGTCTCGGACGACGCGAAGGCGCGCCTCCGTGCCCTGACCCCGGCCACGTATGCGGGGCTCGCCGACGAGCTGACCGGCTACGTCGAGCGCTAACGGCGGCGAGCGCTACTGCTGCTCGCCGCCCTGCTGCTCGGCCGCCCAGCGCTCACCATCGGCCGGCCTATTGGGTGTGACCGCGAGCATCAGCATGGCGAGCACGAGCAGGTCAATGACGAAGGTCGCACCGAAGAAGATGACGGCGAGCAGCCAGTCACGGGTCACCATGAAGATGATGAGGCCGATGAAGGCGGCGACGACGGCGGCGAGGCCGACGAGCTCGCCGGGGCGCAGTCGTTCGCGGCGGGGCGTCTTGTCGGTCATGAGGCGGGGTGCTCCTTGGGGGTGTCGGCCCACTTCGCGCTGAAGCCGGCGATGACGAGGTAGACGCCGACGATGACAGCGTAGGCGCCGAAGAAGCCGACGGCGCTGACCGAGTCGCCCACGGCGACGAGGATCAACGCAAGGATGACCGTGCCCGCGCCGACGGTGATGCCGTCACGGGCGAGCGGCGAGATGCCGCGGTGGCGCAGACCCCACACGACCTCATAGGCGCCCGCGAACACGCCGTACGCGCCGAGCGTAAGCAGCAGGAAGGGCAGGAGGTTTCCCTCGAGACCTGCCACGAGGGCGAACGCGGCGGCGGCGGCGACGGCCGCGATGACCGACAGCCCACGGTGCAGTGACCGCAGCGGTTCACCGGCGCCGAGGCGCAGCGTCGTCAGGACGAGCACGACGGCACTCACGGCACCGAAGATGCCAAGCGAAACGAGGCCCATACTGGCCGAATGGTCGGGCGTGAACGTGATCACCAGGCCGACAATGAGGGCCGGAATGGCACGCGCGATGGGTGCGAGCCACGGTGAAGCGGATGCTCGTGAGCCGGTGTCGGCGTCACTCTCGGTGGATGGGGCGGTCACCATAGCTCACAAGCGTAGGGCCGGGAACCGTGAGCCTCCTGCATCGACCGGGTGAGGGAAAGCTCGGCCTGTAGGTTCCCGCTCGAGATGGCGGAGGAGGCCGGGAATCCACGGCACTTGGCAGCGATTTCGAGCCGGAGATTCCACGCGAAATGGCGGATTCCTCCGAAAGACCCCTACAGCTGTTCCAGCTCGCCGCGGCTATGCCCGTTCTGGCGGGGATGGTCGGGATCGCACCGAACACCGCCATCTGCTGGCGACGCTGACCTCACGCAGTGGGTCCGCTTATATCGCCCAGCGTTGATCCAGGCAGCACCCGGGCATTCTGATCGCGGAACAGCCACCGGGGCACGAGCCACAAAGTAGGCGACCATGCCAAGCAACTCGACGAGGGATTGGATGACGATCACGATCGCCGCGATCTCCCATCCCGCGGGCAGCGAGAGCGCAAGCGGGAGCACCACGAACGAGTTCCGAGTCCCGAAACTGAACGCGAGAGTGCAGCCCTGCACGGCAGGCAGCCGCAGGGTGACGGCCGTGAGCTTGGCGAGAGCAGCGGCGAGGACCAAGAACACCACCGCGGCGAGCACGACGACCGGGAGGACCTGCAGAGCGTCGCGCACGGCGCCGACCTGGGCGGCGGCGATCAGGAACACCATGGCAGGAGCACCTGACGACCAGCGCGAGCACCGATGAGGCCTACCGCTAACGTCGTGCGCCTGAGTCTCGTTGACGGGTGACTTGCCGGGGATGAGCACCGGGAGCATCCCCGCTATGGGACGTGCAGGTCTTCGCTGGGGGATGCGCAGCCGACTGAGGGCGCACAGTATGGGATGGGCACCAACACCCGAAAGATGGACGTCGTGCTGATCGAGGTTTGGCCGCTCGCTTCACGAAGGTTGGTCGGTGGAGCGAGGCTGGCGACAAGCAGTGCAGCGGTCACTGCCGAAGCCACGAGGACGCTCGCGAGGCTGTCATTTCCACGACTCGTTTGCTGGGTCGATCTCATGTGGATCCGATCCTCTCCGCGACTCGGAGCGCATTCGCCGCGATGGTGAGCGCCGGATTGAGGGCAGCCGAGGATGGGAAGAAGGAGCTGTCGACGACCCAGGTGTTCTCGACCTCGTGGAGTCTGCAGTTGGGGTCTAGCACGCTCGTTGAGGGCTCGACCCCGGCGACGATGGTGCCGCACTGATGTGAGTTGGTCTCGATCCCCATGCGCTGTGTCAGAACGATCGGATAGCCGGCTCGGCGGACGGCTTGCCTCATCCGCCGCACGAGTTCGCGGTGCGGCTTCATGTTCGTCGTCTGCCAGCGCACGCGAACATCCCCGTCCGTGGTGACGATGCGGTTCTCGGGTCTAGGGAGATCCTCGGTGGTGAGGTAGAAGTCGACGCTGTGGTCCGCGATCCAGCGCAGCACAAAGTTCGGCACCCAACGCCGGGCGCTCTTGAGCATCGGGGCGCGCAGCTTCCCGAGCATCTGCACGTTGCCGAGAGGGAACCGGTTGCCTCGGGCGCTCTTTCCACCCTCGTACCAGTCGTTCAGTCCGAGCGTCTTCTGCCATTGTGTGGAGTTCGTCCGGCGTGGGTCGATCGCCATGAAGAATGTGCTGTTGTGCACCATGTAGTTCCGACCGACCAGCCCTGTCGCGTTGCCCAGTCCGTGCGGGTGATGTGGTGAGGTGGAACGCAGCAGCAATGCGGCCGAGTTGACGGCGCCGGCAGAGACGACGAACTTCCTGGCCGTGATTCTCAACGGTTCGCCGTCGCGTTCGGCGAGGGCTGCGATCACCGTCCGGCCGTCGTCGGAGACCTCCAGCCTGGTCACGACCGTGCGGGTGAGCAGTTCGACGTTTCCGGTGTCCAGCGCGGGTTGCAGCGCACGGTTCTCGGCGTCAGACTTCGCGCCCGTCTCGCACGGTGCCCCGTCGCACCCGGTACACGCGGCCCTTTCCTCCGCGGTGTCCACGTCCAGCGCCGTCGCCATGTGGAAGGGGTGAAGGCCTTGCCGCCGGAAGTCCGCAGCGAGCCGCTCGATGGTCGGCTCGTGCTCGAGTGGCGGGTAGGTGTAGTCGCGTGAGTGCGGCGGCTCAGTGGGGTCCTCACCGTACTGCCCATGGGCGTGATACAGGGTCTCCGCGGCCGAGTAGTGCGGCTCGATCTCGTCATAGGAGAACGGCCACGCGGGCGACACCCCGTCGTGGTGGGGCGTGGACTCGAAGTCGCTCCTGCGGAAACGGGGAAGGCACGCGCCGTACACTTTCGTGTTGCCGCCGACCCAGTAGTACACACCGGGCCGGAAGCGGCGGCCAGTGCTGTCGTCGATCCAGTCCTCTGCGTTCTTGTAGCGGCCGCGCACGTGCACCTCGACAGGGTCGGAGTTCTCGGCCTCGCGCGGGAGATGGTCGCCGCGCTCGACCACGAGCACGCGTTCGGAGCCCTCTCGCAGCCCCCAGGCGAGTGTCGAGCCGCCCATGCCGGAGCCGATGATCAGAATGTCGGTGCTCACGACCCGAGGTGTGTCGATCGCAGATGCGGTCATGAGCCGGTCTCCTGGAACTGCTGCATCTGGTCGATGGTGTCGAGGAACCAGTAGTCTCCCCACATGACCGACTCGTCAACCCCGAGCCCTTTGCCCTCGTGGTAGGTCCCGTGCTTGACGATGCCCTCCCAGTCCTCTTCCGGTCGGGCGAGGAAGTGCGGGCTCGCGAGGCGTTCCACCGTGCGCACCGCATGATCGGCATAGACCCTCGCACGCAACGGGTCGCCAACCAATCCGGCGAGCTGCCACAGGCCACCTGCAGCGGCCGCGGCTGCGGATGACTCGTAGGAGTGGACGGGACTTGGCTCTTCCCAGTCGTTGGGGGGGATGAGCTCGCCACGAGTGTTGTCGATGTAGAAGTCAGCCGTCGCGATCGCCGTGGCCAGAAACCTTCGATCGCCGGTGAACCGGTAGACGGTTCCGAAACCGTAGAGCGCCCATGCCTGACCGCGAGCCCATGAGCCGTCGTCGGAGAAGCCCTGCTGCGTGGTCTGGCGGAGGAACGCACCCGTCTCGAGGTCGAACATCCCCTCATGCGACGCCGATCCGTCGCCTCGGATCAGATAGCGGCGCGTCGTCAGGCAATGCTCGATCGCAACCGCGGCAAGGTCCGTGTCGCCCGTCTGCTGCGCGGCGTACAGCGCCATGTGGATGTTCATCATGATGTCGATGAAGAGACTGTCCGGCTGCCGGAAGCTCGGCATGTAGCCGCCAACCGTGCGGTGTCTACTCGCGGTCGTCCGGCCTGCCTCGATCAGCACATCTCGCTTCGCGGGGTCACCGGACGCCTCGAACCAGCGTCGATACGTCGACCAGAACAGGAACCCGAGATCGTGCACGGTGTCGTCAGTCTTCCGATGCTCGATGAGTTCGGAGTAGTGCTCGGCCGCGGTGTGAAAGCTGTCCCGACCTGCCGGTGCCCGTCTGGACAGGAGCCAGAGTTCTCCGCCGAGGAACCCTTCGCACCAGTTGGTCCACGCCTCGCCGTCGATGACCCATCGTCCGCCCTCGGTGTAGAGCGGGAAATGATCAGGATGCTGTGAGATGAGCTTGTTCACCTTCGCAGTAGCGGTCGCCCACACGCGAGTGGCAACCGAGTCGAAGGACTCGGGGAGCCGGTAGTCGTTCGGGAGGACCAGCGGAAGGACGGTGGGAAGGACGAGGGGACTGCTCATCGTGCTCCCTTTCGCTCCGCGTCCGGCGCTGACACCCATCGGGTGTCACGTGGCCCGACCTGGAGCTGGATGGTCTTGAGCTCGCTGAACTCGGCGAGCGCCTGGCGTCCGAGCTCGCGGCCGATCCCGCTCTCGCCGTACCCGCCGAACGGGATCTCGGGGTAGCCGTCCATCCAGCGGTTGACCCAGACGGTTCCAGCGCGCAGATCGCGGGCCGCGATGAGCGCCTCGTTGATGTCGTTGCTCCAGATTCCCGCGGACAGGCCGAACGACGTGCTGTTGGCGATGCGGATGGCGTCGGAGAGCTCATCGAAGGGCAGCACCGACAGAACGGGTCCGAAGATCTCCTCCCGGGCGATGGACATGTCGGGTGTGACGTCCGCGAAGACGGTCGGCTGGTAGAACCGCCCCGCGTCGCTGCGCGCGGGTGCGCCGCCAGTGACCAGGCGGGCTCCGGCGGCGACGCCTTCCGAGACGTAGCGCTGGATGACGCCGAACTGCTCCTCGCTCACGATCGCACCGATCTGCGTCGCGCTGTCCAGCGGGTCGCCCAGTGGCACGTGGGCCGCGCGCTCCGCGACCGCGGCGGCGAACTCGTCTGCGATCGAGCGGTGGACGATGAGGCGGCTTCCCGAGTTGCAGCACTGGCCGACGTTGAAGTATCCACCGAAAACGGCGGCATCCACGGCGGCGGGCCAGTCGCAGTCCGCCGAGATGATCTGCGGGTTCTTGCCGCCGAGCTCCAGCTCCACCTTCTTCAGGCTCTGTCCGGCGCTCGCGGCGAGGCTGCGTCCGACCGCTGTCGATCCAGTGAAGCTGAGCATGTCGATGCCGGGGTGGTCGACGATCGCCTGTCCCACGCGGCGGTTCCCGGTGACCACGTTCACCACACCGGGCGGGAATCCGGCTTCGCGGACGAGCTCGGCGAGCATGACCGTTGTCGAGGAGGTGCTCTCACTCGGCTTGATCACCGCCGTATTGCCTGCAGCCAACGCGAACGGGAGCTTCTGGCTGACGATGAGCAGCGGGAAGTTCCACGGCGTGATCATGCCGATGACGCCGATCGGCTCATGGACGACCAGTGCGAAGGTCTCGGCGCCCAGGCCGTTGTGCGCATCGCCGTAGTTGTGCCGGGCCAGACTCGCGGAGTACGCCCACAGCTCCGCGGTCGACCGCACCTCGTTGCGCGATTGGGTGATCGGCTTTCCGGACTCGAGCGTCTCGGCGAGGGCAAGCTTCTCCAGGTCCCGGACGATCAGCTCCGACACCCGTTGCAGGAGCGCGGACCGCTGTGCCCCCGAGACGGTGCGCCATCCGGCCTCCAACGCCCGGCGCGCCGACGTCACGGCGCGATCGACATCCTCGCGGTCTCCCCGGGGAAGGGTGGACACCTCGATGTCGTGGGCGGGGCTCGAGCGCGTGAACGTCTCACCGCTCGCAGCGGGAACGCTCTCGCCGTCGATGACCATCTCGAGTGTGGTCGCCTCGATCTCCGACAGCGTGTAGTTCTTGGCCTGGTTCATGATCTCTCCTTCTGCATGTCGCTCTGGTCGCGTCGGCTCACGAATCGGTGAACCGAGCGGCGCGCTTCTCCCGGAACGCGTTGGTTCCTTCGATGAGGTCGTCCGTTCCGGCCGCGACCCCGGAGGCGAGCGCTTCGAGTACCGAGCTCGCGGCCCCGTCCGCGGCAGCGTCGATGATCTGCTTGGCGAGCTGGATCGCCACCGGTGCGGACAGCAGAATCTCGGACACCAGGCGGGAGGTCTCGTCGTCGATCTCGGCCGCATCAACGACAAGGTTCGCAACGCCCCACTGTTGAGCCTCGTCAGCAGTGAGCTGGCGGCGGGTGAACACGAGCTCTTTCGCGCGGGCACGCCCCGCCAGCTCGGTGAGCCGCTCCGTGCCACCCCACCCCGGGACCGTGCCCAGGCCCCCCTCGGGCAGCGCGACCTTCGCGTGCTGAGCGACGATGCGAAGGTCGCACGCCAGGGCGAGCTCGAAGCCTCCGCCCACCGCGAGGCCGTCCACGACCGCGATGGTGGGCTGCCGCAGCGATGCCAGCCGAGCGAACGCCCGGTGACCGGTGGCGACCCATTCCCGCCACATCTGGACAGCGCTGATCCCCGCAAAGTGGGTGATGTCCGCCCCGACACAGAACACTCGCGTGCCAGCCGTCCGCACGAGCACGACCCGCGCGGGGGATCGGTCGATCTCTTCGCACACCCACTCCAGCTGCCGCAGCATGTCAAGGGTGAGCGCGTTGAGCTTATCCGCCCGATCTATCAGGATGGTCGCCACGGCCCCGCCGCGCGAGACGGCGACGCTCACCCTCCCGGAGGCATCGTTCATCGTGGCCGACATCACACGTACTCGGCTGCGGGAATGGCGGATGAGGCCCCATGCCGGATGTGATGTGCGCCCTTCTCACCGATCATGATGGACGTGGCCTGGGTGTTCCCGCTGATCAGCGTCGGCATGATCGACGCGTCGACGACCCTCAGCCCTTCGACGCCGCGTACGCGCAGCTGCTGGTCGACGACAGCCATCTCGTCCTCGCCCATCTTGCACGATCCGACCGGGTGGTAATCCGTCTTGGACCATTGCTTGACGTACTCGCGAATCTCCTTGTCGGTGCGGACGTCCTTGCCGGGCATGTGCTCCTTCTTGATGTAAGGCGCGTACGCCTTCGTCGCGAGCATCTCTCGGCCCCACTTGAAGCCCTCCAGCGAGATCTTCCAGTCGTACGGATCCGTGAGGAACGCCGGGTCGATCGCCGGCGGCACCGACGGGTCGGATGAGCGCAACGTGACGGATCCGATGCTCTTCGGTCGCAGGTTGCAGGTGTTGATGGTCATCCCATGCCCCTTGACGCGGAGCCGACCGTGGTCGATCACGTACGCGGGAAGGCAGTGCATCTGGATGTCCGGGGCTTCGACAGCCTCACTGCTGCGTACGAACATCCCCGCCTCGCACACCGATGCGGTGATGGGGCCGGTGCGGTATAGCAGGTACTGGATCATCGAGAGCGCCGCGGGCACCGGGCGATCCGAACGGTTGTAGCTGACATCGGTCGTCTCGGCGGTGAGGTACACGTCCATGTGGTCCTGGAAGTTCTTGCCCACCCCCGGGAGATCGTGCACGACGGGGACGCCGAGCGCGCGCAGCTCGTCACCAGGGCCGATCCCGGACAGCAGCAGCAGCCGCGGGGTGTTGACCGCGCCCCCCGAGAGGACGACCTCCCTGTTCGCCCGGGCTGTGGCCGGCTCGCCGTCGTGCGTGTACTCGATCCCGGTGGCTCGCCCGTTCTCGACGATGACCTTGGTGGCCAGTGCGTGGGTGTGGATGGTGAGGTTGCGACGGTCGCGGGCCGAACGCAGGTACGCGGTGGCGGCGCTCTCGCGGCGCGCTCGCTTCTGCGTGACGTCGTAGTAGCCGACGCCGTCCTGGACCGCGCCGTTGAAGTCGGGGGTGAACGGCAGTCCCAGCTCTTGAGCGGCACGGACGAATGCCTTGCTCAGCTCGTTGTGCGAGACCTGCTCGGTGACGTTCATCGCGCCGTTCGAGCTGTGATACTCGTCGTTGAGGCGCTCGTTGTGCTCCGCGCGTCGGAAGAACGGGAGGACCTGTTCGAATCCCCACTCGTGGTTGCCGAGCTCTGCCCACCGATCGTAGTCGTGCCGGTTGCCGCGGATGTAGATCATGGCGTTGATCGAGGTGCTGCCGCCGAGGAGCCGTCCCTGCGGGTACCACATCTCCCGGTTGTTCAGCTGCGCCTGCGGGACGGTCTCATACCCCCAGTTCACCTTCGGCCCGGTCAGCTTCGTGAAGCCGACCGGGATGTGCACCAGGAAGGAGGAGTCGCGGCCACCCGCTTCCAGAAGTAGAACGGAGACATCGGGGTCCTCGGTGAGGCGGTGTGCGACGGCGCAGCCGGCTGCGCCGGCGCCGACCACGATGTAGTCGTAGGTGTTGCTGGTCATCTGATCGTCCTTGAGTCTGTGGGTGTTCGAGTGCCGCTCAGGCGGCCCGAGGCGTGTCCAGCGCAATGATCCGGCTCGGAGGCGGCAGAAGCGGGAGGGTGAGCTGGAGCGGCCGGTCGAGGAACAAGGCGTGGTCCATGGTGCGCAGATCGTCCGCGATGTGCAGGGTGAAGTCGGAGCGATCGAGGATGTCTCTCTGTACGTCCACGCCAGGAGCGACCTCGGTGACCACGAGTCCGTGCTTGGTCAGCTCGAGGACGCAGCGCTCCGTGATGTATGTGACTCGCTGCCCCCGCTCGAGCGCCTTCGGACCGGAGAAGGTGACGGCGGCGACGTTCTTCACGAGCTTGGTGTGTGGGCCGTCGCTGCGGATGTCGAGCCTTCCCTCATCGAATTCGATGTCACGCCGGCCGGCGGTGAACGAACCGATGAAGGCGATCGCGGGGGCCGAGGAGGTGATGTCCGCGAAGCCGCCGACACCGGCCGTGACGTGGCGCTTCTTCGGTAGATAGTGCACGTTCACGCTTCCTCGCTCGTCGATCTCGAGGAAGGAGAGCATCGATCGATGGAATCCGCCGCCCTGCAGCAGCGTGAACTGGTCGATGCTCGGCATGATCGCGTCCGGGTTCTGCGCACATCCGAACGCGAAATCGAGGAGTGGGACGCCTCCGACGGCGCCCTGCTCGATGACCCAGCTGACCTCCTGGGCGAGGCCCTCCTCCACGAGGATGTGCGGCACCAGTGCGGAGACGCCGAAACCGAGGTTGACGATCTCTCCCGTCTGGAGCTCCTGCGCAGCACGGCGGGCGATAACCTTCTCGAGCGAGAAGGGGACAGGCGGCAGTTGCGTGAGGGGCTGGCGCAGCTGTCCAGAGATCGCCGGGTCATACAGAGTGTTGGTGGTTTGAAGCTGATCCGGGTCGATCACGATGGCATCCACGAGGATGCCGGGAACGCGGACATCTTGGGGCGCCTGACTGTACGCCTGCGCGATCCGTTTCACCTGGGCGATGACAATGCCGCCGTTGTTGTGCGCCGCGTAGGCCTGATCCAATGCGCCGAGGGGTGAGCCTTCCTCTTCGAAGGTGAGATTGCCGAACTCGTCGGCCGTCGTCGCCCTGATGATCGCGACGTTCGGGACGACGGCGGGGAAGAAGAGCCACTCGGCACCGTCCAGTTCGACCGTTCGAACGTGCTCGGCAGGTGTGGAGGCGTTCATCCTGCCGCCCTGCTGTCGTGGGTCGATAAAGGTGTCGCTGCCCACCTGAGTGAACACGCCAGGCTGGTGGGCGGCCGCTGCACGGTGCATCTGGAACAGCACGCCGGAGGGGAAGTTGTAGGCGTGAACCTGATTGTTCTCGATCATCTGCCAGATCTTGGGCGGCTCGAAGGACGACGGCCCGGACGGATACGAGCCTGCGATGACTTTCGCGAGAAGCCCGGGCATGGAGAGATGGTCTATGCCCTTGACTCCGTACATGTCGCCGGCGGCGATCGGGTGCACGGCAGTCAGCCTGCGGGGTGCTTCGGTCTCGGCGAACCGTTGACCGATGCCGGCTAGCACAGCGTCGGGGCAGCCCAGCCCGCTGGAGGAACTGACGGTGATGACATCGCCGTCGCGGATGAGATCGGCGGCGTCCCGTGCGGTGAGGATCGTGGCTTTCTGCATGTGGGTCTCCTAGTCCATTCCGACCATGCGGCCGGTGCGTGCCGACTCCTGGGCGGCGAGCGCGACGCGCAAGGCCGCCAACCCGTCCTCACCGGAGGCGGTCGGCTGGCCATGTCCCGCGATCGCGGCGGTGAACGCGTCGATGATGATCTCGTACAGATCTCGAGACGTGTCGACGGGGATAAGCTCCACTCCCGTTGCGGTCGTCAGCGTGACCGTGCCGTGGGTGTCTTGCGTCATGGCGTCGCTGATGTGGATCGAGCCGAGCGTGCCGTGGATCGTGAGTGAAGTGCGGTCGAACTCGACGGTGAACGCGTCGTGCGTCTGGGCCAGGATGCGCTCTCCTGCGGATCCTTCGTATTCGATGACCGTCATCACGGCGTCTTCCGCACCGGCGTTCCACTGTCCTTGGTGCGCGCTGAGCGCGGCGACGCGTCGTGGCCGGCCGAGGAGGGGGTTGAGGACGGAGGCGTCGTGGCAGGTGATGTCCGCAATCACGCCGCTGCCGGGCGCCGCCGACTCGACGCGCCAGCCGCGAAGACGTTCAGGAAGCAGGACGGCGTGATGCACCCGCGCAGACAGCACCGTGCCGATCCGGCCCGATCGCACCAGATCCCGGGCTGCCGCATGCAGTGGGCTGCCCGGCAGATGATGGTTGGCCGCGAGCACGAGTCCGCGCTCCGCGGCGGTCTCGATCATCTCGCGTGCATCGCGGATGGTGATCGCCAACGGCTTCTCGCAGAGCACGTGTTTGCCTGCGGCAAGCGCCGCCATCGATTGCGGGTGGTGAAGGTCGTTGGTCGTGGAGATGTACACGGCGTCGATCTCGGCCGCGAGCAGCGCAGGGAGATCCGACGTTCCCGCCGGGATCCCGTTCGCGTGAGCATAGGTCGCCGCACGATCGGCCGACGAGCTATGGACGATCTCGACCGCGCCGCCGCAGGCGCGGATGGCTCCGATCACTCGCGTCTGTGCGATGTCGCTGGTGCCGATAAGACCCCAACGCAGGCCGCGGCTCATCGCGCCACCGCGATTCCGCGCGGGCGCCACAGTGCGGTCGATGCGCGGACCTTCAACGTCGGTTCGATGAGGACACGGCGCGGTGGTTCGTCCCCATCCTGCAAACGGGCGAGCAGCAACTCTGAGGCCTTTCTGCCGATGCTTGCCGCGTGCGTGGCAACGGATGTCAGCGGTGGGTACTGGAGCGCGGCCAGTGGTGCGTCGTCGAAGCTGGCGACCGACACCGCGGACCCCGGCTCGAGGTTCCGCCGCCTCAGCTCGCCGTATACACCCTGTGCGACCGCGTCGCTGTAGCAGATCACACTGTCCGGAAGGGTGCCCCGGTCGAGGAACTCCCCGAGACCTCGGGCGCCGTCGTCTGGGATGTTCAGCGTCGACACCGAGTCGGCGGGGTCGAATCGAACCTGTGTCCCTGCGAGTCCGCTCACCAGCCCTTGCAGGCGCTCCCGGCGTGCCGACGATTCGGTCGGGCCCCCGATGAGGACCGCGGAACCGCTGCCCAACGATGCGATGTGCGCGGCGAGGTTCTCACCGGCGGCTCGGTTGTCGGGGCCGACGTAGTCGAGATCATCCGTGAAGTAGCGCGAGAACTGGACGATCGGCACCTTCGTCGTCCAGACGAGCCTGCCCACGCTGTCGCGAGTGGACCCGATCGAGGGAAGCAGCAGGATACCGTCGACCTGTCGCTGGATCATGGCCTCGATCTGCTCGCGCTGACGATCGACGCTGTCACGGTTGTATCCGACGAAGAGGGTGTAGCCGGCATCGTGCACAGCCTCCTCGACTGCCATGGTGAGCTCGGCGAAATATGGATTGCGGATGTCCGTGGCGATCAGGCCGAGCGTCATCGACCGGCTCTGCCGCATGTTCGCTGCCTGCCGGTTGTACACATACCCCAATTCGGACATCGCCTGCTCGACTCGAAGTCGCGTGGCCTCCGAGATCCGTGAGCTTCCCCGCAGCACGAGTGACGCAGTAGATCGAGACACTCCAGCGCGTTCACTCACGTCGGTCAGCGTCGTTCTGCTCACGGTTCCACCGTCCTTGGTTTGAACGAGATCGATAGTTGGAGTGTAATCTAGTAGATCGAAACACCAACGGCTAGATTGGCGAAAACTGTTGCGTTTCCGCCGTTTCGATGACAATCTAGCAGACAGAACCGATACGCGGGGCAGTACATTCGGACCAATATGCGTGATCGATCTACTAAATCACCAGGTGCGAGAGTCCTCAGTCGCCTCAGTGTCACCTGCACTCAAAGGAGAGAAACTCATGCACATCAACCGGAAGGCAACCGCAGCAGTCGCCCTCGGATCCGCCGCGCTGCTGGTCGCCGCCCTCACCGGCTGCGCGGCCAACAACCCCGACGACACGGGCGGCGGTGACAATACGCTCGAGATCACCTCCTGGTGGACCTCTGGGTCCGAAGCCGACGCGCTCAACGTGCTCATCGACGCGGTGAAGGCGAAGGATCCGACGCTCAACGTCGAGAACGCGGCCGTCTCAGGGGGTGGCGGCGCCAACGCCCAACAGGCTCTCGCCGCCCGCCTCCAAGCTGGCAATCCGCCCGACGCCTGGCAGCTTCACCCCGCCGGCCAGATGGAGAGCTACGTCGCCGGCGGCCAGCTGGGCGACGTGACCGAGCTCTGGGAGTCCAACGGCTGGGAGGCCCTGGTCCCCGCTGACGTCGCTGCCGTGCAGCAAGTGGACGGCCGGTACTACACCGTCCCGATCGGCGTCCACCGCGGCAACGTGCTCTGGACGAACCCCGCTGTTCTCGAACAGGCCGGAGTGACGCTCGAAGCCGGAGGCACACTCGACGAGCTGCTCGCCGACCTGCAGACGATTCAGGACAGCGGAGTCACCCCGGTCTGCCTCGGCGACAAGGACGTCTTCGCCTCGGCGCAGTTGCTCGAGGCAGCCCTCATCTCTCGGCTGGGAGCTGACAACTGGAACGCCCTCTGGACCAACGAGTACTCGTTCGACTCCCCCGAGGTCGTGCAGGCGCTCGATGATTACGCGACGCTGCTGGCCCTGTCGAACCCGGACCATTCCGCGCTCACCTGGGATGAGGCCTCGAAGAAGCTGGCCGCCGGTGAGTGCGCCGTGAACCTCATGGGCGACTGGGCATACGGAGAGCTGATCAACGCGGGCTTCGAGCCGGAGGTCGACTTCGGGTGGGTGACGTTCCCCGGCGAGACGGACATCTTCGACTACGTCGGCGACGGCTTCTCCATCGCAGCCACGAACGTGCCGAACCCCGAGGCCGCGCAGCTGTGGCTCGAGACCCTGATGGACCCCGAGGTCCAGACTGCCTTCGCCGCCAAGAAGGGCTCGATCCCGGCGATGACGACCGCGGACGTCTCGTCGCTCTCCGGATACCAGCAAGGGGCAGCAGCGAGCTTCGCGACCGCGGCCATCGTGTCATCGATCGCACACGCGCAGGCATCCACCGGCGAGGTCGCGCAGATCTTCGCCGACGCAGTGACGACGTTCAACGGCAACGGTAACGCCGACGCATTCATCGCGTCGATGCTCGGCGCCCAGTCCACGCTCGGCTAGATCGCCATCGCGGGAATGCGGTCCGGCCGCAGGGCCGGGCCGGGCCGCACTCTCGCCTTACGGAGGACTCCTCATGACGACCTCGACGCCGGCCGACACCCGTACGCTTGCCACCACCCCCAAGACGCGCAGACGGGTGAGACCACACCTGGCGGCTACACACCGCCGCGCCGCATGGATCTTCGCGCCGAGCATGCTGGTCAGCGCCATCTTCGTGTACGCCTTCATCGGCGTGACGATCTACATCTCGTTCTCGAACTGGAAGATCGGCACCAATGCCGACCTTTCGCTGCGCGAGCCACTGGGAGCGACGTATGTGGAGATGCTCCAGGAGTTTCGCGCTCAATCGTCTCTGCGGAACATCATCGTGTTCACGGTGCTCTTCCTGGCGATCGCCATCCTCGCGGGACTCGTCGCGGCCCTCCTGATCCACCACGTCGCCATCGGACGGGGGTTCTTTCGCACTGTCTTCCTCCTCCCCTACGCCCTGTCCTTCATCGTCACCGGTGTCGTCTGGCGATGGATCTTCGCGCCTGCGACCGGCATCAACGAGATCCTCCGCGCCATAGGAATAGCAGACCCCCCGGGGTGGACCACCGACACCACGATCATCGGGGCGCTGAACGACCCGAGCGGGACGGACTTCTTGAAGGTGCAGCTCGGCGTTCCTGTCGCGCTGATCCCCATCATCGTCGCGGCCGCTTGGCAGCTCCTCGGCTTCGCGATGGCGATGTACCTGGCCGGTCTCGGCTCGATCCCCGAAGAGCACCTGGAGGCCGCGAGCGTCGACGGGGCGAACGCCTGGCAGCGTATCCGCCACATCGTGCTGCCGCAGCTCTGGCCAGCCACTGTGACCTGCCTCGTCCTCCTGCTGCATGTGGCCCTCAAGATCTTCGACCTCGTCGTCGCCATGTCGGGCTCAGGTCCTGGCTTTGTCACCGACGTCCCCGGAATCTACATCTACAACTATCTGACGAGCCGATACGACAAGGCCTCCGCGATGTCGATCGTGCTCCTCGTGATGACCCTCGCCGTCATCGTCCCCTACCTCGTGCGCGGATACCGGCACGAACGAAAGGCCTGACCGGCATGACCACCACCGTCGAACCCACCACCAGGGCCGTGCTGACCGGCAACCGCCGGGCACGCAAGGCAAGCGCGCGCGTGCTCCCGCACACCGTCGGCGGCTGGGTGGTACTCGCTCTCTGCGTTCTCGGCACTGCGCTGATGCTGGTCCCGGTGTACGTCATCATCGCGACTGCGCTGTCCGGCACGACCGGTGCACCAGGCTTCTTCCTCGCCTTCCCGGACGCCCCAAGCCTGCAGGCGTTCGCATCCGCGTGGGAGAAGCTGCACGGCTCACTCGCGAACTCGCTGCAGATCACGATCCCTGCGGCCATCATCTCCACGGCGATCGGGTCGCTCAACGGTTACATCCTGTCGAAGTACCCCTTCAAAGGATCCACCGTGCTGTTCACCATCCTCCTGGTCGGCATGTTCATCCCCTTCCAGGCAGTCATTATCCCGCTGTTCCAGTTCCTCAACATGCTGAACCTCCAAGGCACGATCCTCGGGCTGATCGTCGTGCACATCATCTACGGGATACCGATCACTACGCTCATCTTCCGCAACTACTACGCCGGCATCCCGGACGCGCTCGTCGAGGCCGCGGCGATCGACGGCGCTGGGATCTGGCGAACCTACACGCGTATCATGCTCCCGCTGTCGGGTCCGGGAATCGTCGTCGCGATCATCTTCCAGTGCACCAACATCTGGAACGACTTCCTCTTCGGATTCATCCTCGCCTCGCCCGCATCCTGGCCGGCGCCGGTCACCCTCAACAACCTGATCGGCACCACGACGGTCGACTACTCCGAACTGATGGCCGGCGCAGTGCTCGTCGCGGCACCCACAGTGGTGCTCTACCTCATTCTCGGACGATTCTTCGTCCGAGGTCTCACCGCTGGCGCAGTCAAGTAGGCAGGACGGATGCAGCGGCAGAGAAGGTCTATCGGATGAACGGCGCAACGCACCGCGTCCTCTGCATCGGCGAGGCGATGGCGATGGTAACCCCATCGTCGCCGGGGCCGCTTGCCACGAGCGATCAATTCACCGTGTCCGCAGGCGGAGCCGAGTCGAACGTGGCGTCGCATCTGGCCGGGCTGGGGCTGGAGTCGATCTGGCTCAGCCGCCTGGGAGACGACGCACTGGGCGACCGGATACTGACGGCCCTGGCCGAGCGCGGAGTGGACCTCAGCCGGGTCATACGAGACCCCTCAGCCCGCACCGGCGTCTACTTCAAAGACCCTCTGCCCGGCCGGCATGCGACCGTCTCCTACTACCGAGACGGCTCGGCGGCGTCACGCATGTCTGTGGACGACCTCCGTCGATGGCCCATGGGCTCGGCCACCTGGGTTCACACCTCCGGCATCACCGCCGCGATCTCCCCCTCATGCTCCGAACTCGTGGAACAGGTGATCTCCGATGCCTCCGGACTCGGCTACTGCGTCTCATTCGACGTCAACTACCGGCCGGCGCTGTGGAGCGAGGCCGATGCGGCGCAGCGCTGCCTGCAGCTGGGGCGCAGCTGCTCCGTCCTCTTCGTCGGGCTCGACGAGGCCCAGCTGCTCTGGGGAGTCTCCGCCGCCGAGGACGTCGCGAACCTCTTCGACACTGTTCCGCACGTCGTGGTGAAGGACGGTGCGGTCGAGGCCGTGGAGATCACCCAGGCATCAGGCATCAGGGATGTGACCCGCGTCCCCGCGAAGAGCGTCGAGGTCGTCGAAGCGGTCGGCGCCGGCGACGCCTTCGCGGCAGGATTCCTCGCCGGGTACCTCCGCGGACATCCGTCGCACGAGCGTCTGTCCGCCGGGCACGAACTCGCGGCATGGACACTGGGCACTCTCGCCGACTTCCGACCCTTCCCCAGTACACACGATCCGATAGGGAGCACACCCCAGTGAGCACGACACATCCGCTCCCCTCCGGAAGACAGCAGCCGTCGTGGTTCACGGAGGGATTGGCGAGCAGCCCCGTGATGGGAGTGTTCCGGGGCTTCTCGCCCACGGACACGGTCCGGCTGGCCGCCACTGCGTGGGACATAGGTGTCGCCCACGTCGAGGTGCCCATCGAGTCCCCGGCGGCCATCCCGTCGCTGCGCGCGGCCGTCGACGCGGGACGCGAGCGAGGACGGCGGGTGGGGGCTGGAACCATCGTGACTGCCGAGCAGCTCCGTCTCGCCATTGCGGAGGGCGCGGCGTACGCGGTCTCCCCGGGGCTGGACCCCACCCTCATCGTGGAGGCCGATCGGGCATCCATCCCCTTCCTCCCTGGGGTGGCGACGGCGTCTGAGGTCCTGCGCGCCGTAGCACTTGGGTTCACGTGGATCAAGGCGTTCCCCGCATCTGGGCTCGGCGTCGGGTGGTTCGAAGCGATGAGAGGCCCGTTTCCAGAGGTGAGGCTCGTTGCCACAGGCGGGATGAACGGCCGCAACGCCGGGGAGTTCGTTTCGGCAGGCGCGTCCGTCGTCGGTGTTGGCGGGGCGTTCGCGGACCCGGCACAGCGCGCTCTGCTCGCCGAGATCATCTCCGTGCATAACACGACCGCAACGGCCCGTTGACCCAGACTCGGAGGAGGGGGATCTGCCGCTGCTTCAGGACTGTCGGCAGTATCAGGAGAGCGCGAGCGAGTTCGACTCTGCCCGGTAGTAGCGGCTGATTAGTCCGGCGTACTCGCGGAGCCGGACTTCGACCTGTCGCTCCTCACTGCCATCGATTGCGTCGGCGTCCATGCTGATCGCGACGGCACCGGTGATGAGTCCGGACGCGCCGCGGACTCCTACCGCCGCGCAGCTCTTGCCCGGCATGAACTCTTCTCTCTCCCACGCCACTCCGCGCAGGGCGACCTTCGCGAGAACGTCTTCGAGGGTGGCCCGATCGGCGATGGTTGCATCGGCGAGTTGGGGTGTGCCATGCACTTGGAGGTATTCGTCGCGTTGCTCGATGCTCATACCGGCGAGCATGATCTTACCGAATGCGGTCGCATGAGCCGCCTCGTGGAACCCGAACTTCAGCGGGGAGAGGCGACGGTGCTCCGCGCAGTCGGACACATAGGTGACGACCACATCGGCACCGCGATAAATCGCGAAGTAGGCGGCCATCTCCACTGTGTTGTGCAACTCATCAATCGCTGCGCGGACCTCCGAGGACGCTGCGATCTGTCGGTGAAGGGAGACACCAAGGCCGTACAGTTTATAGCCCAGCTCGAACTTGTACTCGGCTTTCAGATGCACGAGATAGCCACGCTTCACCAACTCCTGCGCGAGGCGATACACCGTGGGGAGCGGAATGCCCAGGCTGGCGGAGAGCTCCCGCGCGGTGCTGCTTCCACGATCGGCGATCGCCTCCAGCAGCTGAAGTGCTTTCTGCACCGTGGCCACCCCGTCAAGTCGATCGCGATCACGCATCAACTCTGGGACGACGGGAACGGGTAGAACACCAGTGTTCATTCTTACATTCTGCGTCCGAGCGACCGGAAAAGCACCATGTCTTCTCAACATCCGAGAATATCTCCGCGGTCAACCGGCCGACCTCACGTCAGCTGGTTGACCGCGGAGATCGTCAGTGGTGGGCTCGCGGAACAGGAGAGGCGAGACCGGCTTCGGAACGCACGGTCCGAGCGAAGCGCTCGATGGACTTCAGCGCCGAGACGAGCTCCGCGGGGCTGATCTCGAACGGCATACTGTGGATGGTCTCTCCGGGAGCCGTCGCGGCGACCGCGATGATCTGCAGTTCGGCGTCGTCCTCCGGTGACAGCCCGACCTCGGTGAGCGTGTTCGGGAGGCCGACGCGAGTGGTGAACTCGATGAACGCGCGGATCTCGTCAGTCGGCGCGCCCTCGAGCACCAGCTGGGTGACAGAGCCGATGTTGACCTTCTCCCCGTGCGCAAGACCATGCGTTTGGGGCACGGCGGTCAGACCGTTGTGGATCGCATGCGCGGCGGCGAGCCCACCGGATTCGAATCCGATGCCCGAGAGCAGGGTGTTCGCCTCCACGACCTTCTCCACGGCCGGAGTGACCAGATTGTCGCGGACTGCGTCCAGGGCGGGCAGCGCGTTGTCCCAGAGGACCTCCCAGGACAGCTGTGCGAGCGCCGTGCCGGTGAGTGTCGGCAGGCCGCCGGCCATCGTGTTCGCGTGGGCGTTCGCGGTCGCGCGCGCTTCCAGCCAGGTCGCCAGGGCATCTCCCACGCCGGCGGCTAGGAACGCGGCGGGAGCGTTCGCCACCACTTGGGTGTCGACGAGAACGAGATCGGGGTTCTTGGGGAAGAACCTGTACTCCTCGAACTCGCCGTTCTCGGTGTAGATCACGGACAGGGCCGAGGTCGGTGCGTCGGTGGAGGCGACGGTGGGCACTGTGACCCAGCGGATTCCGGCGAGGTACCCGGATGCCTTCACAGCGTCGATCGTGCTGCCGCCGCCGACGGCGACGATGACATCGGCGTTGTGCTCGCGGATGACCGCGACCAGACGGTCCACTTCTGCGGCCGAGGGGATGCCGCCGAATCGCTCACGGATAACCGGGAGACCGGCCGCCGTGAGCGAGGACTCGACGTCGTGGCCGACGAAGCCCCAGACGACGTCGTCAGCGACGAGCAGCGGTGTCTCCCCGAGTGGCTTGAGGAACTCTCCTAGCCTGCGGATAGCGCCCCGCCCTTGGACGTAACGACCGGGGCTGATGATCGTCTTGACTGCGAGGGAATCGGACATCGGTCAATCTCCTTTGATCGAGGTGATGGCGCGGGCGCGCCGTTGCACGCGACATGAGGTCACGCTACGAGGAGGTCGGGGGTGTGCCAATGGCGTACTTGAATGGTGAGAATCGGGCATGTGCTCAGGCAAGCACCGGAAGCAGCACAGTGGAGGCCAATCCGGCGAGCACTCCACCGGTGATCGGCCCGACGATCGGCACCCATGCGTAGCTCCAGTCACTGGAGCCCTTTCCCTTGATCGGCACGAGCGCGTGGATGATGCGCGGACCGAGGTCACGGGCAGGGTTGATGGCATACCCGGTCGGCCCGCCGAGCGAGGCGCCGATGCCGATGATCAGCAGCGCAACTGGCAACGCCCCGAGCGCAGCGAGCCCGGCTGCGTCACCGTGCCTTCCGAATGCCAGGACGACGAACACGAGCACGAAGGTTCCGAGGATCTCAGTGACCAGGTTCCACCCATAGCTGCGGATGGCGGGTCCCGTCGAGAAGACCGCGAGCTTGCTCGCGGCGGCCGGTTCGGCGTCGAAGTGCTGCCGGTACGCGAGCCACGCCAGGAATGCACCGACCATGGCACCGATCATCTGGCCGACGATGTAGGTGCCGATCGAGAGACCGTTCACGGCGACACCCGGCACGAACTCGCTGGCTCCCGTCGCGACGATGCCGAGCGTGACGGCGGGGTTGAGATGCGCCCCGGAGCGATAGGCGACGATCACGGCTGCGAACACCGCGATTCCCCAACCTATGTTGATGAGCAGGAAACCCCCGCCGTTGCCCTTGGTCTTGGCCAAGGCGACGTTCGCGACGACGCCGCATCCGAGCAGGAGGAGAATGGCGGTTCCGACGATCTCGGAGACGAATACCCCTGTAAGTGTGTCCATGGTCGACTCTCCTTTGAGTGGTTGAGTGCCGGTCTCTGCGCGGCTGGCCGGAACGCTATTGACCGCGCCTTCAGCCAGGGAAGCCGCATTCCGGTTGGTGAGAAGGGGATCTGCGACGCACGATCTTGCGCGTTCTCACAGTTCGAGAACGACGCTTCCGGTCGATGTCCGAGCCGCCGATGCTGATGCGCAGCGCCCGTCTGCGGACCCAAGCGCCGATGTCCGCGCCCGCAACCGTCTTGTCTCGACGAGGAGAGAACATGAGAGCAGTACGCCTGCACCAGTACGAGGTGCCCCCGACGATTGATGAGATCGCAGAGCCGCGCATCCAAGGCCCGTGGGACGTGATCGTCGATGTGGGCGCTGCGGGCCTGTGCCGCACCGACCTGCACATCATCGAGGGGCAGTGGGAGCCGATTCAGCACCCGCAGCTGCCGTACACGCTCGGACACGAGAACGCCGGATGGGTTCGGGAAGTCGGATCTGCTGTGACAAATGTGAGCATCGGCGACACGGTCGTCATGCACCCGCTGACCAGTTGCGGGCTGTGTCCCGCATGCCGGGTCGGGCAGGACTCCCATTGCGCGAACGCCACATTTCCCGGCGTCAACGTCGACGGCGGGATGGCGGATCAGCTGCTCACGAACGCGCGCGCCGTGGTCAAACTGGACTCCTCGCTACAGCCCCGCGACATCGCGGCCCTCGCAGACGCCGGTCTGACGGCCTATCACGCCGTAAGGAAGGCAGCCGACGCGCTCTTCCCTGGCACGCATGCCGTCGTCGTCGGCGCCGGCGGTCTCGGACACATCGGCATCCAAGCGCTGACCACGATCACCGGCGCCGAAGTAACCGTCGTAGACCGATCCGAAGAGGCGCTCGAGCTCGCTCGGTCTCTCGGCGCGAATCACACCGTCCTGGCGACCGACGACGAGGCCGTCGCAGCCGAGGTGCTCGACATCACCGGCGGCGGCGCGCACGTCCTGTTCGACTACGTCGGCGAGCACGGCACAGAGCTGCTCGCGCCGAGGCTGCTGCGCAACCGAGGCTCGCAGTACGTGATCGGCTACGGCGGTGAGGTGCGCATACCGACAATCGACATCATCTCGCGGGAGATCAACGTAATCGGGAACCTCGTGGGCACCTACAACGACCTCGTCGAGCTGATGACCCTCGCCGCGCAGGGCAAGGTCGCCTTGCACACCAAGGTCTACCCGCTCGAGGCGGCGTTGGATGCGATTGCCGACCTTGACGCCGGTCGGCTCGTCGGGCGCGGCATCCTCGTTCCCTGAACCACCCAGAGCGCTCATCCCGCCCACCCATCCACCCGAATCGAAGGAGATCCACGTGGGAACAACAACAGCGGAAGCGACAGCGCCCGCGCCATCCGCCGGAGATCTCGCCCGAGTCATCCGGGCGATCTTTCCGCACGACAACCTGGCGGACGGACCCTACCTCCGCTCCGCACAGGCCATCCTCGTCGCCGTCACGAGTTCGCCGCATCAGCAGGGGGTCGTCGAGGAAGGGCTGCGCAGCCTCCAGTCCCTCGCCGGCGGTGAACTGGGCAAGGTCGGCGTCGATGCGCTGAGCGACATCCTGCAGCGCCTCCAGCACACAGAGTTCTTCCGGACCCTGCTGACGAGCAGTGTCGTCACCCTCTACAGCGACGCCGACACGTGGGAGCTCCTCGGCTATGAGGGTCCGTCATTCGACAAGGGCGGCTACCTCAACCGGGGCTTCGCCGACCTCGACTGGCTACCGGAACCGAGGATCACCGAGTACGACGGCGAGCCTCTCTTGGAGTACTCCCCACCGGTGCCCGGCATTGACGTGGCATTCAACGAGATCAAGAAGGCGGCCGCGAAATGAGCACCATCGCATACGACGACGAAGCCGTCGTCATCATCGGCTCCGGTGCCGGCGGGGGCACACTCGCATACGAACTCACAGCCAAGGGCATCCCCGTCGTACTTCTTGAGGCCGGTCCCTACATTCGCAACGAGGAGTACGTCAACGACGAGTGGGAGTCGTTCAGCCAGCTGGCCTGGACCGACCCGCGCACGACCTCCGGATCCTGGCGGATCGCGCAGGACTTCCCGAACCTTCCCGCCTGGATCGTGAAAGCGGTCGGCGGCTCCACGACGCACTGGTCGGGCGCAACCCCGCGGTTCAAGGCTCACGAGTTCAAAGCCCGCACGGCATACGGGCACATCGACGGCTCGAGCCTGCTGGACTGGCCGATCGACCTCGACGACCTCGCCCCCTACTATGATCGCGCCGAGATCGCGATGGGCTCAACGCATCGCCACGGTCGCAAGCCTCTCCCCGCGAACAACAACTACAAGGTGTTCGCCGAGGGGGCCAAGCGCGTCGGCTACAAGCACTACGCGACGGGGCCGTACGCGACGAACGCGGAAGAGTACGACGGGCGTCCCGCGTCAATCCAGGACGGCTTCAACTTCCAGGGCGACAAGAACAGGTCGAAGTGGAGCATCCTCGTCCGGGAGATCCCTCGCGCTGAGGCCACGGGCCTTCTCGACCTGCGGCCGGACTCGCAAGCGATCCGCATCACACACGACGCCAAGGGCCGCGCCGACGGAGTCCTCTATCTGGACGCCAGCGGGGCGCTGCACCGTCAACGAGCACGCCTGGTCGCCGTTGCTGGCAACTCCATCGAAACCCCCAGATTGCTCCTGCTGTCCGAGTCACCGCTGTTCCCCGACGGTCTCGCCAATTCCTCCGGACAGGTCGGGCGGAACTACATGCGGCACATGACGGGCTCGACCTACGCGCAGTTCGACGACCCGGTCCGCTTCTACCGCGGCGAAACGATGGCAGGCCTCATCGCAGACGAGTCCGTGCACGACACCAGCCGCGGATTCTCCGGTGGCTACTACATGGAGACGATCGCACTCGGTCCCGCGTTCCTGGCGAAGTTCCTCACTCCCGGCGCATGGGGGCGAGACTTCACATCGTTCATGGATGCCTACGCCCGAACCGCCGGGATGTGGCTCGTCGGGGAGGACCTGCCACAGGAGACCAACCGGGTAACCCTCGACGCAGCCGTGAAGGACAAGAACGGCCTGCCTGTCGCGAACGTCCACTTCGACGACCATCGCAACGACGTGACCATGCGCGAACACGCGTACACCCGCTCCGCTGAGCTCTACGAGGCAGTCGGCGCCACCCGCACACACCGCACTCCTCCCTACCCTTCGACTCACAATCTCGGCACCTCACGGATGAGCACGAAGCCCACCGAGGGCGTCGTCGACAAGTGGGGCCGAGCCCATGACGTGCCCAATCTGTTCATCAGCGACGGCTCGGTGTTCACGACCGGCGCCGCCGCCAACCCCACACTTACCATCGTCGCCCTTGCCATCCGGCAGGCCGACTACATCGCCGACAAGCTCGCCAAGCACGAGCTGTAACAAAGAATGGAAGAACCCTCATGACCACTCCCTACGATGCAATCGCCGAAGTACCGGCCTTCACCGTGACCAGCACGGACATCCCGGCCGACGGCGCGCGACTGCGTTCCCCGCAGGTCAGCGGCATCTTCGGCGCCGGCGGAGAGGATGTCTCACCCCAGCTGAGCTGGAGCGCCTTCCCGCCCGAGACCAAGAGCTTCGTCGTCACCGTGTACGACCCCACGGCCCCCACCGGCAGCGGCTTCTGGCACTGGGCGGTCGCCGACATCCCAGCCCACGTCACCGAGCTTCCCGCAGGCGCAGGAGACGCGGAAGGGTCAGGCCTACCCGAAGGCGCATGGCAACTCGCGAACGACGCCGGACTCAAGCAGTACCTCGGCGCAGCACCTCCCAAAGGCAGCGGCAAGCACAAGTACTACATCGCGATCCATGCCCTCGACGTCGAGACCCTTGGAATCGACCCCTCCGCCACTCCTGCGTTCCTCGGATTCAATCTCTCCGGACACACCCTCGCACGCGCCGTGATCACGCCCTGGTGGGAGGCGGTTTAGACGCCACGACGACCATGATCAGCGATCTGACGACCGCGCGTGCACGAAGGCGCGACAGTTGTCGATCGGGGGCCGCGCCGTTCGGGAAGCTGAGCAGCCGGTCGATGACGAGGTCGAGCTGGTCGAGGAACCTGTGCTCCAGGTTCTCGCCGATCGCGCGGTGGTGGTCGCGGGTCTCAGCCAGATCGCCGACCGCCAGTCGGGAGAGCCGGACCGTCACTGCTCGACGCGCAACGCCGCGCGGACCTGGTCCCAATCGCGGATCCGCTCGGGAGTCTGCGCCGCCTCGTCGAACGCAGCGGTGAACAGACGCCGCTCCTCATCGCTGGGCACGTAGACAGCCTCACCGAAATAGGTCCGCAGCGCCTCCTGGATCACTTCCGAGCGGGTGCGATGCTCGACTGCGCGGGCGCGTTCCCACGATCTCGAAAGCTCCTCTGGCAGAGTGACCATCACTTTGCGAACAGCCAGTGGCCCCTGCCGACCTAACGCTGGTACGACGAAGGTGTACCGCCCGGGGCTCGCGAGAGGCGATCTCCCGTGTGCGCTGCTCGGAGGCCCCCTTGCTTCGCTCACACGGACCACGAGCGGGAACGCAATCGTCCACGACAAGTGGTCAGCGCTGCCCTATGCCTGCCAACTGCCTGCGGCAACTGTAAGTTCGCGTGAAACTTACAGATGTGTAGGTTTCCGCCCAAGATGGCGAGGATGCCGGGATTCGGCCCAGCGCGTCGCGCTGACCAGCGCTGCAGGACGTTGCCGCCGATCTGTAGCGACTCGCCGTGTAGACACGGCGTCACCTGCGTGACAGACTGCTCTGTTCTGCCTGAAAGGGGGCACCCGTGTCGCACGGTGACAGCAACGTCGACTGGGAGCGGATCATCCGCGACATGATCGCGCGCAGCACCGAGTCCGCGCCCACCGAACCTGGGGTCTACCGGATGCCGTGCGGGAACTGCTACGTGGATTTCTTCCTCGCCTCGGACGGCACCGAGAGGTGGCTCGTCCCTGGGGAGGAGCGCAGCTACACCCGCGACACGGTCGCGATCGCCCGGCACGGTGATCACCCGTGGGAGCGGATGTACACCCTCGCCCACGCCGCCGCCGAGATCCGACGTCGCGCGGCAGCCGAGGGCACGCCAGTCGAGGTTCTGCTCGAGGAGCTGACGGCGATCGCCGATGCCGAGGACGCGGCCGAGGAGGAGGATATCGCGCGGATCGTCCGGGAACGTCCCGCCGACGGCGAGGAGGTCCCGCTTGCCGACCTCGCCCGGAGGTTCGGGATCGATCTCGACGAACTCTAGCGACATCTATCGGGGTCTACTGAAACGCTAGACATCGCTAGATTCTGCAACACATCCGTGACCTGCGAGGGGGAACCGCCGTGAGTGAGTACTCGTGGTTCGACTTTGATCAGGTCGACTTCGTCACCGCTGACTCCCACTTCAGCCATGCCCGGATCAGCGAGCTCGCGGAACGCCCGTTCACGAGCATTGAGGAGATGAACGCCGAGCTGATCCGCCGGTGGAACGAAACGGTCGGCCCGTCCGATGTGGTGCTGCACCTCGGTGACGTGGCGCTCGGCCCGATCGAGGAGTCGATCGGTCTGACCGCGCACCTGAACGGCCGCCGCTACCTGGTGCCCGGCAACCACGACCGGGTATCGCCGGCCACCCAATCCAAGAACGCGATCGAACGCTTCGCGCCGCTCTACGAGGCGGCGGGGTGGACCATCCTCCCGGAGGTCATCGAAGGCACCCGCGGCGGGTACCGGATCCTCGCCTCCCACTACCCCTACAAGGGCGACTCTCAGGAGTCGGACCGACACACCACCCACCGGCCCCGCTGGGACGATGGGATCCCGCTGCTGCACGGCCACACCCACGCCCGCGACCACGGCCCGAACGGACACGAGTTCCACGTCGGCGTCGACGCCCACGGCTACGCCCCCCTCCCGTTCACCGTCATCGACGCGTGGATCCGCACACTGCGCGACGTCGAGCCGTGGCTCGAGGTGGCGATCCGTGAAGCCCGTGAGGTCATCGCGGACCTCGACGCCACCGAAACCTCGAACTCCGACACGATGTTCTACCTGATGGGCTACAACGAGCTGCGGACCGCACTCGAGGAACTCCTCAGCGCGCTCGAGTCTTCTCACCCCAACCCGCCCCCGAACCTGACCCAGGGCTAGGACTGCAGCTTCGGCGCGTCTCGGGTGGCTTTGGCATGAACAGTTCACCTGCCGCGGGGCCGGATCGGAGGGTCCGGGGCTCGCGTCGAAAGCGGATCCATCCGCGGCGGCGCCAGTGGACCATCGTCAGGTATCGCACCGAGGGCGACATCCACGCATCCTGGTGCGCCTGAGCATCCCGGTCCTGCGTAGCGAGCTCGGTGAACACTTCCCGGAAGGTCGGTGCCCGACCGTGCTCCCTCGTGTAGCGGTGGATGAACTTCACCGCGCGACGCGCCCAAACGGGCGCCGTATCGTCAGCGGTGAGCTCCGTGAACAGCGGGGCCAGGTGCGGCGCCGACCACGGCTTGTCCTTCCACCCGGCGTCGTTCCACACAGCACGCCCTCCGTTCCCTCGACCATCAGCCCGAAACCGCCGGACTCAGGACCGGTGGCGGGCGTCGTTGGATGTGTGCTGCGCGTCGGCGGGAGGGGCAAGCTCGTCGCTCTGATCTCGCAGCGGGGCGGGGCTCGTCGACGGTTCCGCATCCATCACCGCCTTCAGCGCCGTGGTGTACTTCTCTCCTGTCGCCTTCATGCGTTCCCGGGCTGCGTGCTGCAGCCGGCGAGAGGTTCGCTTCTTCTCAGTCATGATGCGTCCTTCGTCTGTCCGGCGTTCGGGTACTCGTCGATCACTCGGCTGAGATACGGCGACCGAGTCCACGGCGGGGCGGGGCGCCTGCGGGGCGAGCATGAGGATCGGTCGGTGCGCGCGCCCCCACGCGGTCGGACTGCGATGCCGGCGGCGTGCAGGTGCCGGTTGATGGTCATCTCGCTGCATCCGGCGCGCTGCGCGATCTGCGCGATGGTGAGGTGCTGTGTCTCATAGAGATCGCGCAGCCAGTGGAGATCGAAGTTGAAGGTGCGGGGCCGTCCTCGTCGCGTCCGCGTACCCGCGTCGGCGAGGATGCGGCCAACGGTCTGCCGGGACACTCTCGTTTCCGCGGCGATCTCGTACGTCGTGGCTCCCGCCGCGTACGCCTGCGCCAGCTGATCTGGGGTCATGGCGTCTGCGGCCGTGGCCCGCGCCGGGCGGCTGGGCGGCCACGATGCCGGCCGGATCTGAGGACCGTCTTCCGGGAGCTGATCGACGGGTTCGGGCGTCCAGGCGACTGGCTCCTGGATGCCGTTGGCGACGAGGAACTCGGCGGAGATCTGGTCGAGTTGCGCCCGCACCGCTGCGGGAAGCTCCTCGGCGAATCGTGCGACGGCGGGCGGGCTCACCCTTGCTGCGTCCCACCCCGATGGCATCGCGCGCAGCGGATTCCCGGAGAGTTTCTGGTACAGGAACGCACGTGCCAGGCGCCATCGACGTCCACTCCCGGGTGACACCCCCGCCTCCCGGCACAGCCGCCCCCACTCGGATTCGGGCAATAGTTCGGTGTAGTCGAGATGTCGACGTCGGGTGTAGTCGATCGGCACGTCGTGGGTGTCCAGGAACGCAGCCAGCCGCAGCATTGCATGCAACGTGTCGGCGTCGTGCAAACTGCGGCCAAGCTCGCGCATCACATGAGTCACCCGCCGTGAGGGGGCATGCGGATCGAGCAGCGCAAGAGCTGCGGAGTGGGTCAGGCGGGTGCCGGTGAAAACGACCGCAGCTGCCAACGCGGACGCCGCGATCTCGTTCTCGACCCGCAGCGGGGCATAACGGCTGATCCAGTCGACCCACAACTGCGCGGGCACTTTCCGCGCTCGCTCCGCCGGGCCGACCCCGGACGCCGGTGCGGACTGCAGGAACACGGTGGGTCGGCGGCGACGACCCAGCGCCGCCGCGATCAGGGTCTGCAACTGCGGAGTGTGCGCGGTGTACGACGTGCTCTGTGCCAGCCGCCCCTGCAGCAGGGTGCGGACCGCGTCCGGATCAGTCAACGCACCGTGGCCGAGCGTGGTACCGACAGCGGCGCCCACGGCGGAGTCCGGTCGCGCCCGGATCGCCGTCGTCCAGTCCTCGCTCGTCTTGAACAGCCCCACAAGTTCCTGCCCGAGTGGGCCGGTGTCGATGCTGTCGCCGTCGACGATCGCGTCCCGGGCGGTACGGGCCAGGAGCCGAACATCTTCCAGCACCGGCACGGCTGGCTGCGGTGCGTCCGCATAGATCCCGAACCGCGCCTGACCGGTGGAGACGATCCGCATCATCGCCCGCTGCGCATCCAGCACCGCCTGCGGCACAGGGGTGCGGGTCGTGTCCACGGTGAGGTCTGCGCGACACCGGCTCGCCTGCGGACCCCTCCGCGGACCCACGACGGGGTTGTGGCACCTGCCCGGAGCTGGGACGAGCGCAAGCGGGTGCGCACGATGGCGGGCGGGCAGATCACAGGCGGGGCACCGATCGACCAGCAGGCGACGGTGGCGAGGACAGGCGAACCCGAACGGAAACTGCCACGACATCCGCCACCGCCCACCTGAGTCGGTGAGGCACTCCGGGCAGTAACGCCCCGCGGTCCCTCCCGCGGGGCACCGCGCGCTGATCCGTCCCTGCCGGGTGTACCGGATCGCGTGATGCGCGAACCGCATCCTCGTCATCTCCTGGAACTGACCCGCCGGGATCCCGGTCGACGCCTCGAGCCGGGCGGCCTGCTCATCGGTCAGCGCCGTGGCCCACCCGTCCGCCATCCACGCGGTCGTCGAAACAGCCGAACCCTTCCTCTGCTCGATCAGACCAAGCGCGCATGCCATCTCATTCATCGTCGCGCCATAGGTGGCCGCCATCACTTCCAGCCACGAGTCGAACGGCTCATCCGGCAGCGGCCGCACCCGAAACGGCAGTACTCGCACCTCGTCAGAACGCGTTGCGGTCGTCTTGCTCATGCGGCGGCCGCCCCGCCGTCATGGTTCTTGCGGCGGCGTGCTCTCTGGTTTCGAAGTTGCTGTTCCAGCTTCGCCTCGAGCTCGCGGCGTTCCGTCTCGGCGCCTTCATCGATGCGGATGTCGTCGAGCAGTTCCCGGTCGATGGCCTCTCGCCCGGTGCGGATCGCCCGGGATGCGCCGCGACGAATCAAGTCCATCAAGGATCCGATGTTGCCGGTGGTCCGGGCGAACAGGTATCGGGACAGGTCGACCAGCATGCCGGGGCGGGCGTCGGTGAGGACGAGGGCTTGTTCGATGCCGAACAGCAGCCGGTCCCACTCCTCCCTTGCTCGTTTGTGGGTGAGGGTGAACGGGCTCAACCCGAGCACGGTCCACCGGCGGAAGGTCTGCGCCATCGCCGCCTCCTTACCGGTCTCCCCTTCACCGACCAGGCCGCGGGCGCGAAGAGCGACACCGGCGAACAAGAAGGTTGCGTTGTACTCGTTAGCGAGCCACTTCAGCTGGTTCGCGACCTCGACCCCGTCGCGGGTGCGCATGTTCAGGAAGTGCAGGTCGTCGACGATCACCAGGCGGGTGTCGTGGCGTTCGATGCACTCCGCTGCCGCCCGCGCCAGATCTCTGCCCGCCATCGACCGGTGGAGGATGCCGGCGGTGGCGGGGTGGGCGTAGAAGCCGAGGATCATCATGTGCAGACCCTTGATCGTCAGCCTCCCCGTCAGCGTCACATGGCACACCGGCAGGTGCCGCACATCCCTGTCCGTGTCCAGCCAGTCCCCGGCCTCCGCGACCCGCTGCTGATGGAAGACACGACCAAAGTTGTTCACCACCGTCGACTTCCCCAATGCAGGCGGTGCGTCGATCGCCGCGGCGGACTTGACCCGGTCGGAGTCCTGCAGGTTGGAGTCGAGGATGTCCGCGAGCTGGAGCTCGATGTCCTCGACCTGTCGGGTGCGCAGCAGGATGTTCGCGTGCCACACCCGTCGCTCCAAGTCATATCCGGCCCGCTCGTGAGCGGGTAGCGCAGCGAGTTGCTCACGCGTGAGCTGTTCTGGGCGCGGCCGGGGTAGACGTTCGGCGAAGTCCTTCCACCCCTCATACGTGGACAGACTCCGCTGCCGCACCGAGAACTGCGGCTCAATGGTCGGAGTGGTCATCGGAGCATCTCCATAGGGTCGAAGTGATAGTCCGACCGGATCATGGGATCGTCGATGTCGTCCGCATCATCGTCGTCCCCGGTCTCGGGTAGGTCGACCCGCCTGCGGGGATCGCGGACAGAACCGGTCAGCTCGGACGCGAGGTCAGATCCTGCGGTGAGCTCCGCGTCGAGCATCCGCTGCACGGTGCGCAGCGACCACACGCCCTCGGGGTCTGGGTTCTGCTCATCCAGCCGGGCTGCCATCCGGGAGCTCATCCGCCGCTCCGACGGGGTCAACCCACGGCCGGCGCCCCAGTCCTCGAGCAGCTGCGCGGCGACGTCGTCGACCTGGGAGGGGCGGCCCTGCCGGATCGCGATCTTCTTCGCATACTCCAGCGCGTCCAGGCTGAACGGCACATCGAACGCGCCCTTGTGCTCCCACTCGAGCGTGTGCCAAGTGTGATCTTCAGGGTCGTGGAAGTAGATCTTCGTCAGATCGTCCGGGTTCACCACGAACGGCCACTCCGTGCCCTTATCGCGGCGGATGGACCGGGCACGGTTGCGGTACTTCGCGACCGACTCGCCGGTGTAGCGGAGCTTGTGGATCTCCACGCCATAGTGGTTGAACTGCCGCTTTACCACGGGGAGCAGCTCGAGGAGGACGTTGCGGTCAGTCGGCAGCCGCAGCCGGCCGGCCACGGCGACGCCCTGGTCGTAGCGTTCGGCGGGGCTCAGCTTCACACCCGGCAGGCTGGAGTCCTCAAGAGAGTCGTGCGGTCGGACGTGGTAGACGGTGGCGATCCATTCGCGGATGATCTGCTCCAGCTGCGGGACCGTGTAGACGGCTTCGCCTTCGACGTCCTCCCCCCGGCCAGACACGTCGGCGCCCTTGTATCCCGGGAGCTCCTGCAGGAACGTGTCGAGAGTCTTGAACAACCGCTCCACCGGGCTCTTGTCGGTCGGCTGGTAGATCCTCGCCGGCTGGATCGAGATCCCCAGACGGGCGCACGCACTGGTGACATGCTCGGACAGGTAGGGGGCGCCGTGGTCGACGATGATCGTCTCAGGCAGAATCCCGGCGCGCACGAACCGCGGAACCCTCGTCCTGGTCGGATCGACCAGCACGGTACCCGGGAGGCCGTGATAGGGCCATCGTGCGGAAGTGCCCCAGTCCGGCGGGGTGTCGAACGGCTGGCACGTCTCCATCAGCACCCCTGCGACGTCGATCGACTTGGTCGAACCGGGGGTGAGGCGCACGCCGAGGACACACCTCGAGTAAAGGTCCATCGCCACGGTCAGGTCCGCGCACACCCACTTCCCCGTCACCGGGGCGACCGCGAATACGTTCAGCGGGGTGGTGTCCATCAGCACGTACTCGCCCGGCCTCGTCGCAGACAGTCGCCCGTAGGGTGCCGGTGGACGATTCGCGTTGGATCGCTTGCGTTTCGTACTGCCCGTGAAGGTGGCCAGACCGCGGCTGAGCTCGTCGAGGATCTTGTAGGCGGCGCTGCGAGATGGCTCCGACACCACACCCGGCCCGTGGGTACGCTCGACGCGCGCGTGGACGCGGCCGATGATGACACTCTTTGCGACCTTCGACTCCGCTGTCTGCTCGTCGATCACCTCTCGCGCCGCCGTCACCCACCGGTCATCGAAGTTCACCAACGACATCCCCGGCTGGGCGCTGCGGCAGTCCACCATCCCCACTTCACCAGCGTCCTTGTACTGAGCGACCCACCGTGCGATGGTCCGTCTTCCCTTCCCGAGTTCGACGGCTTTCGCGGCGACCCGTTCGCTCAGGCTGCGTGAGGGATGGAATTCGAGGCGTGGTTCGCCCTCGCGGGCGATGTCGTTCGTGCCGGACTTGTACCCGGTAAGCACTTCACGGATGTGATCGGACCGTTCCGCGGACCTCGCCTTGACGGAGTCGGTCGCATCCGACCAGATCACCGCCAACGGTGTCCCCTGTTCCTCCTCCCGGGTGCGGCCGGGAATGTGGGCTCGACCGCCCTCGTTCGGCGGTCGCAGCACATCCACCATTCGCAGGCGGCGCGACCGGCCGGCCCGGTCGCGGGTGATGATGGCACCATCGCAGATCTCCACGATGGTGCACGGCTCACCGTCGTAGACGAGATCCGATCCGGCCTGCAGCGTCCATGTCGTGCTCATAATCGCTCTCCTATTTGGTGTCACGCCGCCTGCGGCGGGGTGGTCTCGGGTGCAGTGAACAGGTGAACGACCGGCCGCGCCGGAACACTGCGACGATCGACTCGCTCGCCGAAAACTTCGTGGGCATACTCGTCGACATCGTGCAGGTACGCGACCGCTCTCTCCCGATCAGTTGGCGCAGTGCGGCGCCTCGGGGGTGTCAGGCCAAGCGCCGCGCACGCCTGAAGGGTCGCGTCCGAGCACGACTCCACCGCCGACGCTGCGGGAGCCTTCCGCGTCGCGATGTCCTCGAGGACCTGCTCGGTCCAGAGGCGGCGGATGTGTCCGCCGCGATCTCGGACGACCACGGTTCCGCCCAGAACACGGACCACCGTGAAAGGTTCGCCTCGGTGGGTGAAGGTGCTCCCGCGGCGCAAGAGTTCGTGGCTGCTCATGTCGGCTCCAAGAGGGTTGTCGTGTTCAACAGGTGGGTGAGGTCCGTGCGCAGCTGCCTTGTCCACAGCAGATGCAGCACGAGGGAACGAGCGGCCCGCGGGTCACCCGCGATCGGGGCGGCGGCGCGTGCCGCTTCCCCGAACGTCATCGGAGTTCGCAGTTCGTCAATGACCGCGGCGATCTCCGCGTCGACGAACTGGAACCGGCGCCGGTATCCGGCGAGGAACTGCACATTGGCCAGCAGCACCCGGTCCGGTTCCGACTGCACCCGGTACTCCCACCCGTGCGCTTCGAACACGCGCCGCGACCACGACAACGAGTCCCGCACCTTCGGCAACTGCAGCTTCTCGGCAGGCTTCACATCCACCACGCACACCGAGCCATCCGTGTGCGTGATGAGGTAGTCGGGGATGTGCTTGCGGGGCGTCCCCCGGTCGAGGCCTTCAATGAGGAAGGGCTGCGAGAGGATCCACTCCACTCGGGGGTCGAAGTCAGTCAATAGGAGATTCGCGTACTCGAGTCGTGACTCGTACCCGACCGGGGCGTCCATCGTCGCCGACCAGTAGCTGCCGGAGAAGTGGCGTTGCTTCCTGTACCAGCGGAACACCCGCCACGGAACCGCCGTGTCGAACATGCGCAGCCGCACGTCCCCCAATGAGAAGACGTCGACGAGATCCTCCGACCTGCGGATCCGGACCATCGACGCCGGCCCGGTCACCGCACTACGACCTTCGCCGTCCCCTGCGGCCCCATCAACCCGAACTGACTCAGAGGCCCCTTCGGGGTTCGGTGGCCGGCGGTGAACATGTCGCCATCGTGGTCGCTGCACAACCGGCAACGGAATGCACGCCACTCACATGAAATCGGCTTCTACGATTCAGGAATACACAGTTGACTTCGGGCCTTCTTCGGTATACCCGATTCCCGAATTAGGTAGTAGTGAATGTGACGTTCACTGTAGTGTATGTCACATAGATAACACACCCTCAGCCCAACAAATATAGGGGTCGTCGACCCGCGGATTCTCGGCTCAGATTGAGGCTTCACGGGACCGGGTGTGCGACACTCAAGGACATGACGATGGTTGAGCCGATCGCGCCGGAGGACTCCCGGCTGGTCTTCGGAAACAGCCACATGGTCACAGTCATGGTCGAGATCGCTTCGCTTCATGGCGAGACATTCTCATCCAAGCTCATCGCCGACGCCACACGCCTGTCTCCCGGCATCGTGCACCCCCTCATCCAGAAGCTGCTACGCGCGAAGTTCATCGAGTTCGTCGAACGCGTCCCGGGGGAACGGACCATCCTTTACCGCGTTCGAGAGAACCCATGGTGGGAGGCCGCGAGCCAGTACACACGGGATCGCGAAGCCACCGACCGGGCGCAAGCAAGCTGAACCAGGAGACGCAGGTCCGACGGCTCAACCGGGGTCCGCACTGCCCTCGTCTAGCGGGTGCCTCATCCACACGCGAGTGTTGTGCGGGTCTGCTGTCCACGACGAAACCGGCCCTGCCCCGTCCGCCTCAAGCACATCCAGTGTCGGCGCAAAATCGGGCGAGGCTGGGATATCGACGTACCCGCGGTTGCGCTCCACGAGGCGCGAGTAGGGCTCAGGTAGAGCACGGACGTGAGCGACAACCGCTTCGAATCCCAGGCTTGCCGCGCTACTACTGAGCACCGCGACCTTTGCGCGGGTCGCAGCCGCCTGATTGTGGATGACCTGGACGGTGTCGGCGGGGAACACGAAGGGTCTGACCTGCGCCCACTCGCCCAGCGCTTCTGCAACGTCCACGCCTTGCCATGCAGGATTGCCCGGAAGATTCTCGGCGATCGCGACCTTGATCTCGTCGGGAACGTGCGGGTTGCCGACCAGGCGCGCCAGGAGTGGCTCGCTGAGGGTCAGCGACAGGAAGTACTCGGTCACGGTGGGGGACGTGGCGACGAACGCCTCCTGCGCCGCGACCGAGCGGGCAAGCGTGTTGAAGGTGTTGGCGTTGTCGTCGAGCAGGCTTGCGCGCATCAGCGCGGCGATCAGCTCTGGTTCCCGGGACGTCTCCCGGGTCACCTGCACGATGTCGACCAGCTGCCCCACGAGGCGGACCCGTACATCCACGGTCAGCTCACGCTCGTTCACGATCGCCGCGGCCAACGAGTGCCGTTGGCCCACGTCCGCATCCGTCGGGACCTCAAGGTCTGGAGAGGCTTGAAGGTAGGAAACCAGTTGGTCATCGGGTGCCCGGTCGCTGATGTAGCTGGTCACGTTCGCGAAGGTGAGCGGGAACCGGCCCCCCGCGGCCAGCGTCGCGAGCACATCCTCGGGCACATCATGGATGTCATCGACCCGGAGCTCTCGGGGCATCCGCTTCTCCACGTCGATGGATCGTCCAGGCGCGGCGCGCTCGACCGCGGACATCACCTCGACGATCATCTCCGCGGCGGAGACGCTCGGCCGTTGGGTCTCATCGAGCACGGCCAGGTAATCGTCGAAGAAATGCATGACGTGGTCGAAGGTCGGATCATCCAAGTTCAGGATCGTGTCCAGCGAGATGTTCTCGCCCTCGCCGACGGCCACCTCGAGGTTGGCTGTGGTCACGTCATACTGGCGTGCTGCGATCACCGCCTCCTGCGCCGAGCGAGACAGTCCGTCCAGAGCGGGGAGGCGGACGCCGAGGCGTTGCAGCGCTGCCACAGCCCGCTGTGGTGAACGAGCGGGATCGACCAGCTCGGGCACGTCCAGGCGCGTCGCGGCGATCGTTCCTTTCACCGGGTCCGACAGGTGGTAATCCAGCTCCGGGTCCACCCCGCAGAAGGCAGCCGTTACGAGGGAGTCCTTCACCTCGAGCAGGTCAGCAAGGTCCGCCTCGAGGAAGTCGAAGATCGCGGTCCAGTGAGGAGCGAGCCTTCGGACGAGGTTCGTTGGGTCGGCGCCCTGCCGCAGGTAGGCCTTCAGGAACGCGACGCCCTCGGTGTTCCCCGTGGCGAGCAGCCGCACGTTCGTGTCAAGTCGCGCGTCGTCATCGGCAAGGAGATGATCGTAAATGGCAACGTTGAAGATGCCGATGGACTCGAAGACATGCTCGCCACCCATCGACAGCACCGTGATGACTTCGTCCGCGGAGAGTGGAAAGTTGGTGTCCGGGCTCTCGGTCTGCAGGTGCTGGACGACATAGGTCATCGCTCTTGCGGACGCGACGACACCATAGAACTGCGACGCGTAGAGCGGGTAATTCCGATCAAGCCGGCCGTCACAGACCAGATCGGTGAGAAGCGGGTCACGGACGACGGTCGCCTTCACCCAGGCGGCGAAGTCGACGTCCTCCCCGTCCAGTTCCAGCGGAATCCGCGGTTCGGCTAAGTCGACGAAGTCGGCTGTGCGAAGCCATTGCTGATCCTGGCGGATCTTCTCGATCGCCCGATGCGAATCCCCGGACGCGCGTGCTATCCAGCTGGTGGGGACCAACGAGCCGAGGTCATCGCGCAGATCCGATGCGCTGAGGGTGAACGCGGCATCCGAGGGGTCGCGGATCTCGACCGGCCGACCGGAATCTATCGCTGCCTGCCAGAACTCAACCGTCATGACCTCGTTGATCGTCCACTGCCGTCCGGCAATCCAGTACGTCACATCGTGTGAACGGCGGCCCATCCGTAGAAGCCAGCGTTCCACGATGCGCTGCAAGGCCGCGCCGAGTTGCTCGGCACGATCCGTCGTCGCGACATGAGGCACCTGCGAGGCCTCAAGCTCTGCGAGTGAGTCTGCGAGGGTCGCCAGTCCCGCGGTGATGATGCGCCGCGACCGTCGGTAGATCGTGTCCAAGACGCTCGCGCCCACGCGAATCTGCTCGAAGTCCTGCAGGTGGGTGTTCTTGTAGGCGACGACAGCGAACAGGCCGCTCGGGGTGAGGCCGCGCAGGGCGCCGGGGGCGATGATGCGCGCGCGGAACACCCGATACTCGTTGGCGATGTTGTGCAGAAGTCGCATGTCGGTGACGTGCTTTGCGACAACGCGGATCACATCGAAGGACACCTCAGGGTCGATCCTCCGCATCATCTCGGACAGCAGGTCCGCTGAAGAGCGGTGCGTGATGAACGGGACGATCGGGATGACAAGCTCGAAGAACTTCGTCCTCTGCGTCGCCGGCTCCGACAGCACACGATCCGCCTGCCATACACCCGGGTCCACGTCCGTGGCGCCGGGAGCTTCCTCACCCGCGCGCTTGCGGCGCGCTTCCTCCAGGTCCTCGAAGATGCTGTCCCGCACCGCATAGATGAAGTGGACCGGCCTGTTGCGTAGCTGGCCGGAGGAGTTGAGCAGCGTATTCAGCTCACGCAGCGACGCATAGATGCTCGGGTCTTCGAAGCGGTCCAGGTCCTCGATGACCACGACATCGCGCCCGGTCATCTCGAAGAAGTAGACGATCTCATCGAGGTACTCGTCGAAGTAGCTGCCCTCAGCGTCACCGGTCAAACTCACGGACGTCGCCGCGGTGCCGAGTTTGTCGATCCTCACCCTGTTCGAGAGCAACACCTGCGCAGTGAAGGCAGCGGCGGCCGAGATCAGACCGATCACAGCCAGGATCACGGGACGACGCCACTCCTCGTCCGGGCCCAGCTGCAGCGGTGCACCCCAGCCCGTGACCCAAAACACCGCGACAACCAGCACTCCCATCAGAACGGATGTCAGCGCCGCGCGCCGTTTCGGCAGTCGACTGATGCGCCGGAAGCGAGACCCGGGCACCCTGCTCGGGCGCTCACGGTACAGAAGCTGCTTGACAATCTCCTTCTGGATGTAGTTCGTAAGCTCGTTGCTCTGCTTGTCGAACGGCTGCACGCCGACATCGCTCAGCGACGACAGCGAGATCTCCACAACCCTCGCCGGCAGCCGATCACGTACTCCCGCCAGAACGCTGCTCTTCCCGCTCCCATAACCACCGGTCAGAGCAATGTTCCACACGCGCGCACGACGTGGGTCATCCTCGAGCAACGAGACAAGCTCGTCGCTGTACATCTGGTGCTGCTCGGCCACATGCTCCGGCACCAACGGCACCAGACCAAGGCCATCCCTACTCGACACCGCGTCCGACATCACTCACTCCAGATCAAAGACACGGACACGGTCGACGGTGTCCACGGCACTTGGCACAAATGCCAAATGCATGCCAACTACCCGTGGAAAATGCCATCTTCGCGTGGAACCTACACGGCCAGCCGCTACACCCGCGGCATGTCGGCGAAGCGCGAGAGGTGGCCCTGAAAGGCGACCGTGATGGTGTCGGTCGGGCCGTTGCGGTGCTTCGCGACGATGAGGTCGGCCTCGCCGGGGCGGGCGCTCTCTTTGTCGTAGGCACTGTCGCGGTGCAGGAGGATCACCATGTCGGCGTCTTGCTCGAGCGACCCCGACTCGCGCAGGTCGCTGATCGCGGGCTTCTTGTCGGCGCGCTGCTCGGGCCCGCGGTTCAGCTGCGAGAGGGCGACGACCGGAACCTGCAGTTCTTTCGCCATCAGCTTCAGGGCCCGCGAGAACTCGCTGACCTCCTGCTGACGCGACTCGACGCGCTTGCCGCTGGTCATGAGCTGCAGGTAGTCGATCACGACCATTTTCAGCCCAACGGTCTGCTTCAGGCGCCGACACTTGGCGCGAATCTCGACGAGCGTCATGTTGGGGCTGTCATCGATGTAGAGCGGAGCGTCAGCGATGCGGCCGCGCGTGGCGGCGATCGCCGTCCAGTCGCGACCCTCGAGCGTTCCCTTGCGCATCGCGTGCAGGGGAATCGACGCCTCGGCGGACAGCAGGCGCATCGCGATCTCGCTGCGCCCCATCTCGAGCGAGAACACGATCGTCGGCTGCTGATGCTTGATGGCGGATGCGCGGGCCAGGTCGAGCGCGAGCGTCGACTTACCGAGTGCGGGTCGCGCCGCGATCAGGATGAGCTGTCCGCCGTGCAGGCCATTCGTCAGCTGATCGAGGTCGGCGAACCCCGTGGGCACCCCCGTCATCTTGCCGTCGAGGCCCTTCGCTGCCTCGATCTCGTCGATGGCTTCGCCGACCGCCTGCGTGAGCGGCACGTAGTCTTCGGACTGCGTGCCCCCGGCCACGCCGTAGATCTCGGCCTGTGCGTTGTTCACGAGGTCGGTGACCTCGCCCTCGGAGGCATAGCCCATCTGCACGATGCGGGTGCCGGCCTCGACGAGTCGACGCAACACGGCCTTCTCGGCCACCAGGGAGGCGTAGAAGCCAGCGTTGGCCGCGGTCGGCACGAGCCCGGTCAGGGTGTGCAGGTAGTCGGCGCCGCCGGCGCGGGTCAGGTTGCCGGTCTTCGTGAGTTCGTCGGCGACCGCGATGACGTCGGTGGGCTCGCCGTGTGAGTACAGCGACATGACGGCGTCGAAGATGATCTCGTGCTTCGGCACGTAGAAGTCGATGCCGCGAACAACCTCGATCACGTCGGCGACGGCGTCTTTACTGAGCAACATGCCGCCGAGGGCGCTCTGCTCGGCAAGGAGGTCGTGCGGGGGAGTGCGCTCGGCGCGACGCTCACCCTCTCGACCATCACCCGCGCGCGGATCGATGGCGGACGAGATGTGGGCAATCGACACGGAGGAGCCTTCCTGTTGGCGGGGTGCAACCTGTATACGCGCGAGCACCGACACACGCGTGAGCACACACGGCGAGGTCTCGGGGTCGACGACGGTTCACCCTAGGGACGCGTCGCTCCGCCCCTCAAATACCCCCTGTGGATAAACCTGGGGAAACCTGCGGACAACGCCCGCGCGTCGTGTGGGGAAAATGTGGAATGGCCTGTGGATGACAGCGGGGATAACCCACCTCAAATCCACTTGACCAGGCGTTTTCTTGTCCACACCGTGTGTGGAAAAACAGGCTTCAACCGCCACCTGAAGCTTGGCAGACGTGCGCGATTGCTGTGGAGGAATGTGCGCGAAAACTCTTGACAGGAGGCACAAAAAAACGGTACCCGCGGCACAGGCCGCGGGTACCGCTCGGGGCGGAAAAGCCCTACTTCTTCTTCTTGTCGGCCACCACGTTCAGCGTGATGGTCGCCACGATCCCGTCGCGCAGCTTCAGGATCGCCTCGTGCGTGCCCACCGTCTTGATGGGAGCCACGAGCTCGACGAGGCGCTTGTCGATCGAGCCGATTCCGGCCTTCTCGACGGCGGCGGCCACGTCGCCGGTCTTCACCGAGCCGAACAGGCGACCTTCGGCGCCCGCCGTCACCGTGAGGGTGACAGGGTTCGCCTCGAGGCGCAGCTTGAGATCTTGAGCCTCCTCGATCGTGGCGTGCTCGCGCGCGGCGCGAGCGGCCTTGATCGACTCAACCTGCTTCTCGCCGCCGCGGCTCCACGCCACGGCGAAGCCCTGGGGGATGAGGTAGTTGCGGGCGTACCCGTTCTTGACCTCGACGACGTCACCGGCCGAGCCAAGGCCCGACACTTCCTGCGTGAGAATGAGCTTCGACATCGTGACCCCTTAGCGTCCAGCGCCCGCGTACGGAAGCAGGGCCATTTCGCGGGCGTTCTTCACGGCCTTCGCGATCAGTCGCTGCTCCTGCACCGAGACACCGGTGATGCGGCGGGCGCGGATCTTGCCGCGCTCGGAGATGAACTTACGGAGAGTGGCGACGTCCTTGTAGTCGATGACGCCAACCTTGATCGCCTTTGCGGGGGCGGCGTTCTTCGCGCCCTTGCCGCCGCGAGGCTTGCGGCGGTCGCCGCTGCTCTTGCCAGCCATTGTGGTTGTCCTTTACCTGTAGATCTGAGTGATGTGGATCCGGGCGTGCCGGATCAGAACGGAGTGTCGTCCGAGTACGAGCCCGGCGTGTTCCAGACGTCGCCACCGGAGGCCGCGCCTCCGCCAGCGCCGCCCGAGTTCTGCGACGACTGCGCGCCCCAGGGCTCGTCGGTCATCGCGGCAGCGCCACGGTTTCCGCCGCCCATCTGGCCCGCGCCTCCGCCGCCACCCGACGAACGGGTGACCTGGGCGGTCGCGTAGCGCAAGCTCGGGCCGATCTCGTCGATGTCGAGCTCGATCGTCGTGCGCTTCTCGCCTTCCTTGGTCTCGTAGGAACGCTGCCTGAGGCGTCCCTGCGCGACCACGCGCATCCCCTTCGTCAGCGACGAGGCGACGTGCTCGGCGAAGTCGCGCCACACGCTCGCGCGGAGGAACAGCGCTTCGCCGTCCTTCCACTCGTTCGACTGACGGTCGTAGGTGCGCGGCGTCGAGGCGATGGTGAAGTTCGCCACCGCGAGGCCGTTCTGGGTGTACCGCAGCTCCGGGTCGGCGGTCAGGTTGCCGACCACGGTGATGACGGTTTCGCCGGCCACGGGCTTACTCCGCGGCCTTTGCGGCGGCGCGCTCGGCCTTGGCGTCGGCTTCTGCCTTCGCGGCCGCGAGGTTCGCGATCGCTTCCTCGGCACGCAGCACCTTCGTGCGCATGACCGCCTCGCTGAGCTTCAGCTGGCGGTCGAGCTCAACGGTGGCTTCTGACGTGGCGGTGAAGTTGACGACGGCGTAGATGCCCTCGCTCTTCTTGTTGATCTCGTAGGCAAGACGGCGCTTGCCCCAGATGTCGACGTTCTCGATGGAACCACCGGCGTTGCGAACAACACCGAGGAACTTGTCGAGGCTCGGAGCGACGGTGCGCTCGTCGATCTCGGGGTCGAGAATGACCATCAATTCGTACTGATGCATGACTCACCCACCTCCTTCGGACTCGAACGGCTGCAGACGGTCTGCAGCAGGAGGGTTATGGCATCACGTGCCGGCGCGCGAGTGCACGCAGACAACCGTGACAGCGTAGTCGATCAGGGATGCTCGCCGCCACTCAGCGGGAATCGTCACCGCGCGCGCTCCACCAGTCGCGCAACCGCTGCTCGGCCACGTCGGCCGCGAGCGGGCCTTCGTCGAGCCGCACCTCGAGCAGGTAGCGGTACGCCGCCCCCACCTCGGGCCCCGGACGAAGCCCCAGGATCCGCATGATCTGCTCGCCGTCGAGGTCGGGCCGAATGGCCGCGAGCTCCTCCTGTTCGGCGAGCTCGACGATGCGCTGCTCGAGCTCGTCGTAGGCATTCTTCAGCCGGGCGGCTTTGCGCTTGTTGCGCGTGGTCACGTCGGCGCGCGTGAGGATGTGAAGGCGCTCGATCACGGGCCCGGCGTCACGGACGTAACGCCGCACTCCTGAGTCGGTCCAGGGCGCGTCGGCGTAGCCGAAGAAGCGCAGGTGCAACTCGATGAGACGCGCGACCGCGGTGATCGTGTCCTTGTCGAAGCGCAACGCGGTCAGGCGTTTTTTCGCCATCTTCGCGCCGACGACGTCGTGATGATGGAAGGTGACGGCGCCGTTCGGCTCGATCTTGCGCGTTGCCGGCTTGCCGATGTCGTGGAGCAGCGCCGCAAGCCGAAGAATCGTGTCGGCCGGCGCATCCTTCTCACCCCGCGCCTGTTCGAGATCGATGGCCTGTTCGAGCACCGTCAGAGAGTGCTCGTAGACGTCTTTGTGGTGCGCGTGCTCGTCGATCTCGAGCCGCAGCGCAGGCAGTTCCGGTAGCACGTAGTCGGCAAGGCCCGTTGCGACGAGCAGCTCGAGTCCGCGGCGCGGTGACGCCGTCGCGAGAAGCTTCACGAGCTCGTCGCGGATGCGCTCGGCCGAGATGATCTCGAGCCGGCCCCGCATCGCCGTCATCGCCTGGAGCGCCGCCTCGTCGATCGTCACACCCAGCTGCGCGGCGAAGCGCACGCCGCGCAGCATGCGCAGGGGGTCGTCGCCGAAGGAGCGTTCTGGAGTGGTGGGGGTGACGAGCAGCCCCGCGACGAGGTGGTCGAAGCCACCGGTGGGGTCAACCAGCTCGAGCTGCGGAAGGCGCAGGGCGAGCGCATTGATGGTGAAGTCGCGACGCAGCAGGTCGCCCTCGAGCGTGTCGCCGAAAGCCACCTCGGGCTTGCGGCTCGAGGGGTCGTATTCGTCCGCGCGGTAGGTGGTGATCTCCACCGTGTCATCGCCGATGCGTGCGCCGATCGTGCCGAAGTCGCGGCCGATGTCCCAGTGGGCATCGACGACGGGTCGAATGATGCGAATGATGTCGTCGGGTCGCGCCGACGTCGCCAAGTCGAGGTCGTGCACGCCACGACCGAGGAAGGCGTCGCGCACGGGACCGCCGACCAGTGCAAGCTCGTGACCGGCCGCAGCGAAGCGCTGGGCAAGGGTGGCCAGGGGTTCGGCGGCGGCGAGCTCGCGCAGTCGGCTGACGGCCTGGGCCACGCTCTCCATAGTCCCCAGAGTCTAGACTTCCCGTCATGGTCGGGCTGCGGGCGTCGAAGGTTCTGGCGTGCCCAGGCTGAGCGGCCGCCGGGTCGCCGGGGCCGCCGTCGCCCTCTCGCTCGCGGTGGGCCCACTCGTCGCACCGTCCACCACGACCACCGCCGACGTCGCGACCAGCACGATCACGGTCGTCGCGGCGCCTGCCGACGCGGGGGTGCTGCGCGACGACGCCGACCTGGAGGTTCGCGTCACAGTGACGAACGGCACTGCCGAGCCCATTGCGGGCGCGACGGCGCGACTGCACCTGACGCTCGAACCACTCATCGACCAGTCCGCCGTGCGCGGATGGCTGCGCGACGACGACCCCCCGACCGGACCGATTGTCGCCACCACCCCGCTCGTCACGATCGCGCCCGGTGCGACCGTCGTCGCCTCGCTGACGGTGCCCGCCGACGACATCGACCTCGACGAGCGCTTTGGCGTGCGGGCTGCCGGCGTGTCGGTGAGTTCAGCAGAGGGCGCGGCGCTCGCCCACGACCGCACCGCCATCGTCGGGCAGCCGGCAGGCACCACCGCGGCGGGCTCCGGCATCGCCGTCATCGCGCCGCTCACCGCACCGGATGAACGAGGTCGCTTCCTCGACGCCGACCAGCTGACCGCCCTCACCGCCCCTAACGGACGGCTGACGCGCACGCTGGACACGGCGCTCGGCGGGGGGGTCGCGCTGGGTGTCGACCCGCGCATCCTCGCCTCGATCCGTGTGCTCGGCGAGGCAGCTCCGGCGAGCGCCACGGCCTGGCTCGCCAGGCTTGCCGATTCGGGACTCGAAACCTTCGCTCTGCGCTGGTCGGATGCCGACCCGCTGGCCGCCGTCGGAACGTTGGAGGTGGCAAGCCCGCCGACGCTCGGCGCCGGCTCCGTCGTGCTGGGTGACGACGGTGAGCCAACCGCGACCCTCGACGAGCTGACGAACTGGCCACACGCCCTGACCGGGTGGGTCTGGCCCGCCGACGGGAGCCTCGGGGCCGACGCCATCGATCCGCTCGAGACAGAGGGCGCGCGCGTCGTGCTCGCCCGCGCAACCGACGTGGACGGCGGGGCAGGCGTCGCCAGGCCGATCACCGAGTCGCTACGCACCGTGGTGGCCGACGACCTCACGACCGACGCGGTGCGGGCGGTCGCCGCATCGACGAGCACTCAGGTGCGTCGCGCCGCCGTCGCCGAACTGAGCGCGTTGCTCGCGAGCGCGTCCGCCTCCGCGACGCCGCTCGTCGGCATTGCCGACCGCACCGCTGCGCCGAGCGCGCAAGTCGGTCTCTTGCTCGACGAGCTCACGGCACTGCCGTGGGCGCGGTCGGCCTCTCTCGCACCCGTCACGGGTGCGGGAGCGAACGGGCAGCCCACGTCGCTGGCGGCCGACAGCACCACCCCGTCGACGCCCGCGCTTGACGCCCTGCTCGAACTCGAGCGCGGCGACGCCGAGTTTGCCCGCATCGCTCTTGACGCAGGGCCACTGCTCGCCGACCGTCGACTCGATCTGCTCGACGCCCTCGCGCTTGGGGGCGAGAGCGCCGCGGCCGGGGAGGGCCGCTACCGCGGCCAGTCGGATCGGCTGCGCTCGGCCGTGCAGGTCGTTGAGAGCAACACCATCACGCTATTCGCCGACCGCACGTCGCTGCCCGTCACCGTGCAGAACAGCCTTCCCGTGGCCGTGCGCGTCTTCGTGCGGGTCGAAGCCGCAACCGGTCAGCTACGCGTCGAGGATCAGCGCGTCGAGACGATCGTGGAGGCGAATTCGCAGGTGCGCGCGCTCGTTCCCGTGCAATCCCTTGTCAACGGAGACGTCGACATCCGCGTATCGTTGCGCGCCGAGGACGGCGCGGTGATCGGCAACCCGATCGGTGTGGGGCTCAACCTGCAGGCGGGGTGGGAGACCGCCGGTACCATCGCGATCGGGGGCATCATCGCCCTGCTCTTTGCCGTCGGCCTCGTGCGCGACATCCGGCGCCGTCGGCAGACGCGCGCCGACCGCGGAGCGGCACCAGACACCGACGACGCCTCCGCACCGGAGCTGACCGGCCCCCCTGACACGACCGAGACGAGCACGCGTTGAGTTCTGGCCCCGCCGCGACCCCGGCCCCCGAGGGCGACGGTCGACGCGACTCGATCGGCCGCGCGAGCTTGTTCCTCGCGTCGGGGACGATCGTGTCGCGCATCCTCGGATTCGTCTCCGCGATCATCCTCGCCCAGGTGGTCGGCACGTCCGGCGCCGGCGACGCCTTCGCGCTCGCCACGACGCTGCCGAACAACATCTACGCGATCATCGCCGGCGGCATCCTGACGGCCGTCTTGGTGCCGCAGATCGTCAAGGCCAGCACCGACCCCGACGGGGGCACGCGCTACGTCAACAAGATCATCACGCTCGGCTTCGTCGTCTTCCTCGCCGTCGCCGTCGTCGCCACCGTCAGCGCGCCACTGCTGGTGGCACTGTACGCCGAGCAGGCCGGCGACGGCTCGCGCGGCTTCTCGCCCGAGATCATGGCTCTCGCCACCGCGCTCGCGTACTGGTGCTTGCCGCAGGTGCTGTTCTTCGCCCTGTACAGCCTGCTCGGGGAGGTGCTGAACGCGCGGAAGGTGTTCGGCCCCTACACGTGGGCTCCCGTGGTCAACAACATCGTCATGATCGCCGGCCTGCTGACCTTCGCGTGGATCTTCTCGGGCGATGTCAGCGACGCGAGCGTATGGACGCCCGACATGGTGGCCCTGCTCGGTGGCGCATCGACTCTCGGCATCGCGGCGCAGGCGTTCGTCCTGTTCCTGTTCTGGCGTCGGGCCGGGCTCCGCTACCGCCCCGACTTCCAGTGGCGGGGCGTGGGGCTCGCACAGACGGGCAAGGCGGCCGGCTGGGTGTTCGGCATGATCCTCGTCACGCAGCTCGCCGGCATCATCCACAACCGTGTCGCCTCGCTCGCGGCCGACGACGGGGAACCGTCGCTGGCCGTGTTGCGTTTCGCCTGGCTGATCTTCATCCTGCCGCACTCGATCGTGACGGTCTCACTCGGCACTGCCTACTTCACCCGGATGAGCGGCCACGCCCGTGACGGACGCCGCGACCTGCTGCGCGACGACATCGGGGCCAGCCTGCGCACGATCACGATGATCATGATGCTGGCCACGATCGGTCTCGCGGTCGTCTCCGGGCCCTTCTCACGCATTTTCAGCAGTGACCCGGTGCTCGTGGAGGGCATGGCGCGCGTCCTCGTCGCGTTCGTCATCGGGCTCATCCCGTTCTCGACCCTGTTCATCACCCAGCGCGTGTTCTACGCGCTCGATGACACGCGCACGCCGTTCTTCATCCAACTGGCGCAGTCCGGCATCTTTGTGGCGCTCGCTCTTGTCGTCGCGACGATGCCGAGCCCGTGGATCGCGCCCGGGATCGCGCTCGTCACCACCATCGCGGGTACCGCCCAGACCCTGATCTCGTTGGCAATATTGCGCAGGCGCCTCGGCGGTATCGGGATGCGCCTGACCGCCCAGCGCACCGGCCTCTTCGCGCTGGCCGCCATTCCGGCCAGCGCCGTCGGGCTCGCCCTGGCCGTCACGATGGGCGCATTCGACGGGGGAGCGGCCCGTGAGAACGTGGGCGCCGCGATCGTCACCATGATCGCGATCGGCGGAGCCATGACGGTCACCTACGCGGGTGCGCTCTCCGTGCTGCGCGTTCCCGAGTTCACCGCGCTCGTCGACCCCGTCGCCAAGCGCCTGCGCCGGCGGTGAACAGTCGGTGACGGGAATGACCATCCCCTGAACAGCAGCCCGAGCCGGAATACCCGCGACCTAGACTGGGTTTGCCCTTCCATAGGCGCGAATACCGCGCCCATTCGCCAACGAACGGAGGCTCCATGCGACAGGTCATCATCATCGGCTCCGGCCCCGCCGGCTACACGGCCGCCATCTACGCTGCCCGTGCCAACCTCTCGCCGCTCGTCATCGCCAGCTCGGTCGAGTTCGGCGGCGAGCTCATGAAAACCACGGACGTCGAGAACTTCCCCGGCTTCCCCGAGGGCGTCATGGGGCCCGACCTGATGACGAAGATGCAGCAGCAGGCCGAGCGCTTCGGCGCCGAAATCGTCTACGACGATGTCACCTCCCTCGAGCTCGACGGCCCGGTCAAGGCGGTCACGCTCGGTAACGGCGACCGTCACGAGGCGCTCGCGGTCATCTACGCGACCGGCTCGGCGTACCGCAAGCTCGGGCTGCCCGACGAAGACCGCCTCTCGGGCTACGGCGTCTCGTGGTGCGCCACCTGCGATGGCGCGTTCTTCCGCCAGAAGACCGTCGCGGTCGTCGGCGGCGGTGACTCCGCGATGGAAGAAGCGACGTTCCTCACGCGCTTCGCCGACAAGGTGTACCTGATCCACCGCAGCGAGACCTTCCGGGCATCCCCCGCGATGCTCGACCGTGCGAAGGCCGACCCGAAGATCGAATTTGTTACCAACGCGTCGGTCGCGCACATCTACGGCGGCGAGCTCGTCACGGGCGTGGGTCTCGTCGACACGGTCACCGGCAACGAGCGCACGCTGGATGTGAGCGGCCTGTTCATCGCGATCGGCGCCGACCCCCGCACGCACCTCGTGCACGGGATGCTCGACCTCACCGAGCAGGGAACGATCGCTGTCGAGGGCCGCAGCTCCCGCACCTCGCTCCCGGGCGTATTCGCAGCCGGTGACGTGGTTGACCCCACCTACAAGCAGGCCATCACAGCCGCCGGCAGCGGCTGCGCCGCCGCCCTGGACGCCCAGCACTACCTCGAAGGCCTCAGCGACGATGTTCGCCAGGGCGCGAACGCAGAAACCGTCAGCGCCTAGCCCGGTCGCCTTCGAGCATCCGACCTTTTCGAAAGAAGGAGAGCAGTTATGTCCACCCGCGACGTCACCGACGCCACGTTCGAGGCCGAAGTTCTGAAGAGCGAGAAGACGATCATGGTCGACTTCTGGGCGCCCTGGTGCGGCCCGTGTCGCGCCGTGTCGCCGATCCTCGACCAGATCGCGAGCGAGAACGCCGACAAGATCGACATCGTCAAGATCAACGTCGACGACAACCCCGAGACCGCCATGAAGTACCAGATCACGTCGATCCCGGCGATGAAGGTGTTCCAGGGCGGAGAGGTCGTCAAGAGCGTCATCGGCGCGAAGCCGAAGCCGGCCCTCGAGGCGGACCTCGCCGAATTCCTCGCCTAAACACCCCGTTGTTTGCGCGTCATCGCGCGTTATCGACTCCCCCGGCGCTGGTAGCGTCGGGGGAGTCGTGCATCCGGGCACGGCCCGCCACCACGGAGACCGCATGAGCATTCCGCGCGAGGGAACATCGCTCGACCCCTGGTACGAGCAGTACGCGACGCGTACGGCCGGGCTGTCTGGCTCGGAAGTTCGCTCCCTGTTCGCCGTGGCGTCGCGCCCCGAGGTCGTGTCGCTCGCGGGGGGTATGCCGTTCGTCTCGGCACTGCCGCTTGAGTCGATCGGCTCGGCGATGGAACGCGTCATGACGGATCGCGGAGCGACCGCGCTGCAGTACGGGGCGGGGCAGGGCACCCCCGAGCTGCGCGAACGCATCCTCGAGGTCATGGCGCTCGAGGGAATTCACGCCGGCGTCGACGACGTCGTCGTGACCACCGGCTCTCAGCAGGCCCTCGACCTGGTCGCGAAGCTGTTTCTCGACCCGGGAGACGTGGTGCTGGCCGAGTCGCCCTCCTACGTTGGCGCCATCGGCATCTTCCGCTCGTATCAGGCCGAGGTCTCGCACATCGCCGTGGACGCGGAGGGCATCATTCCCGCGGCGCTGACCGAGCGCATCCAGTCGCTCCGCGCAGCGGGTCGCCCAATCAAGCTGCTGTATCTGATCCCGAACTTCCAGAACCCCGGGGGAGTGACACTGAGCTCGGCCCGCCGGCTCGAGATCATCGACATCGCCCGCAGCCACGGCATTCTGATCCTCGAAGACAACCCCTACGGGTTGCTGTGGTTCGATCAGGCCCCGCCGCAGGCCATGCGCAGCGTCGAAACCGACGGCATCGTGTACCTCGGCTCGTTCTCGAAGACCCTCGCTCCCGGCTTCCGCGTCGGCTGGGCACTGGCCCCGCACGGCATCCGCGAGAAGCTCGTGCTCGCGGCCGAGGCGTCGATTCTCTCGCCGAGCGTGCTCAACCAGATGGTGATCACCGATTACCTGACGAGCGCCGACTGGCGCGGCCAGATCGATGTGTTCCGCGGGCTGTACAAAGAGCGCCGCGACGCCATGATCGATGCGCTGAACCACTACCTGCCCGACCTCAGCTGGACGATGCCGGGCGGCGGGTTCTACGTCTGGCTCACGCTCTCTCCCGGGCTCGACGCGAAGGGGATGCTCCCCCGCGCCGTCAAGGAACTGGTCGCCTACACGCCCGGTACCGCCTTCTTCGCCGACGGCGCCGGCCGCCAGCACCTCCGGCTCGCGTTTTGTTACCCCACGCCCAGCGACATTCGCGAGGGGGTTCGACGGCTTTCGACGGTCGTGCGCCAAGAGCAGGAATTGCTCGAGACGTTCGCTCCCACCGGGCCGATCGACGAGGTTCCCGCCGACGTGCGCCTCGGTAGCCACGTCATCTCCCCGCCCCCTAACCTCTCGTAGATCGCCATGTCGTCACCATCCTTGACCGCCTCCCGCGTCGTCGTTCTCGCCGGCGGCATCTCGCACGAGCGCGACATTTCGCTGAAGTCGGGCCGACAGGTCGCCGATGCTCTCACCGCGCACGGCATCGCCGTCGAACTGCGCGACCCCGACGCGTCGCTGCTACCCAGCCTCATGGCGGATCCGCCGGACGTCGTGTGGCCGGCACTGCACGGCGCGAGCGGAGAAGACGGCGCCCTCCGGGGCCTGCTCGAATTTCTCGGCCGGCCCTATGTGGGATCGCCCGCGCACGCGACACGCCTGGCGTGGGACAAGCCCACGGCGAAGTCGCTGGTCGAACGTGCGGGGGTTCCGACCCCCCACTCCATCACCCTGACGCGTGATGCGTTCCGCGAGCTCGGCGCCGAGAGCGTGCTTGCCGTGATGGGCCAGGAGTTGCCCCCACCGCTCGCCGTCAAGCCAGCACAGGGCGGCTCGGCACAGGGCGTGAGCCTCGTCAGCAGCGATGAGGAGCTGCGCCGTGCCATGGTGCTCGCCTACACCTACTGCGATGTCGCGCTCGTGGAACAGCGCATCATCGGCACTGAGATCTGCATCGGCATTATCGACACCGGCGACGGGCCTGTTGCGCTGCCCGCCGTCGAAATCGAACCCAAGTCGGGCGTCTACGGGTTCGAGGCCCGTTACAACGCGGGGGAGACGACGTTCTACGCGCCGGCTCGCGTCGACGCCGCGACGGTCGACCGCGCCACCGCGGTTGCCCTCGACGCCCACCGAGCGCTGGGCCTTCGGCACCTGAGCCGCATCGACCTCATGATCGATGGCGCAGGCACCCCCTGGTTCTTGGAGGCGAGCGTCATGCCGGGGCTCACCGAAACGTCCACTCTCGCGCTGGCCCTCGAGGCAGCCGGGCACGACGTCGGGTGGGTGTATGCGGAGCTCGCCCACGCCGCTCTGCGCGACGCGGCACGGACCGTCTAGCGGCCTACTGGAATCCCGGCTCGCCGAGCTCGCCGAGAATACGGTTCAGGTCGCCCACCGTCGCAAAGTCGATCGTGACGGTGCCCTTGCTCCGCCCGAGCGAGACCTTGACGCGGGTGTGCAGTCGATCGCCCAGGCGCTCGGCGATCTCGTCGAGCTGTGCCTGACGCCCACCCGGCGCCGGCTTACGGGCCGGAGTTTTCTTGCCCTGACCGGCCATTTGTTGCGCTGCCGCTTCCGCCTGGCGCACCGACAGCTCCTCGTTGACGATCTTGTCCGCGAGGCGTTCCATGAGTACGGCATCTGCGGTCGACAGAATCGCGCGCGCGTGTCCGGCACTCAACACGCCGGCAGCGACACGGCTCTGCACGGGCGTCGGCAGCTTCAACAGGCGCAGCGTGTTGGTGATCTGCGGCCGCGACCGGCCGAGGCGCTCGGCAAGCTGCTCCTGCGTGATCCCGAAGTCGTCGAGAAGCTGCTGGTACGCGCTCGCCTCTTCCAGGGGGTTCAGCTGGGCGCGATGCAGGTTCTCGAGCAGAGCATCCCGCAGCATGTTCTCGTCGCTCGTATTGCGCACGACCGCGGGAATGCTCTCGAGCCCCGCAATGGTCGATGCGCGCAGGCGCCGCTCGCCCATGATGAGCTCGTAGCGCGCCTCGCCCGGCCCCGCTCCGACCCGGTCGCGCACGACGATGGGCTGCAGCACGCCGAACTCTCGCACCGAGTGCACCAGTTCGGCGAGCTCTTCTTCGCGGAACTCTGTGCGCGGCTGCTGAGGGTTCGGAACGACGTCACCGGGGGCGACAGCGACGAGCCGCGCGCCCGGTACCTCGGTCAGTGACTCGTCCGGAGCTTGGGCCTGCGGGAAGAACACATCGACCGGGCGGTCTCCCGATCCCGTCGGGATGAGGGCGCCGATGCCGCGGCCGAGTCCTGTGCGCTTGGGTGCCGCCATCAGGCCACCGCCCCTCTCGTTGCGATCTCCGCGGCTGCCTCGAGGTACGAGAGCGAGCCGGGGGAGTTCTGGTCGTAGCTGATTACGGTTTGACCGTAGCTCGGGGCCTCACTGATGCGGACCGAGCGCGGGATCAGCGTGTCGAGCACCTGCTGGGGGAAGTGCTCGCGAACGTCGGCAACCACCTGATTGGCGAGGTTCGTGCGTGCGTCATACATCGTCAAGAGAATCGTGCTGACGCGAAGGTCAGGATTCAGGTGTCGTTCGATGAGCTGGATGCTGTTCAGCAGCTGGCTGAGGCCCTCCAGTGCGTAGTACTCGCACTGGATGGGAATAAGCACCTCGCGCGCCGCGACAAACGCATTGATCGTCAGGAGTCCGAGTGACGGCGGACAGTCGATGAAGACGTAGTGCACGGGGTCGTCAGACTCCGCGAGGTACAGCTCGACCGCCGTGCGGAGCCGCTGCTCGCGCGCGACGAGGGACACGAGCTCGATCTCGGCGCCGGCGAGGTGAATGGTGGCGGGGACGCAGAACAGCCGCTCGAACTCGGGGCTCTTCTGTACGACCTCGTCGATCGTCGCCTCGCCCACGATCACGTCGTAGACGCTCGGCGTCTCGGCACGGTGCTCCACGCCGAGGGCGGTCGACGCGTTCCCCTGGGGATCCAGGTCAATTACCAGAACGTGCGCACCCTGTCGCGCCAGGGCCGCCGCCAAGTTAACGGTCGTGGTGGTCTTGCCCACACCACCCTTTTGGTTCGCGACCGTGATAACTCGGGGGGTTTCGGGTAGGGGGAAGTTCTGCGTCTCCACCGCGCGTCGGCGGCGCGTGATGTCGGCGACCTCTCGAGCGAGGGGAGTGGACCCGTCGTAGGGAGAGTCAGTCGTCACGACTACCTTCCGGTGGATGTTTCACGTGAAACAGTGGTGGTTGTTCGACCACTGGCGGCCACCTGGTCAGGAGGCCTCGACCACTGTAGCCCGAAAGAGGCGGGTCGGTTCGGGCACGACGCCCTCCCCGAGAATGAGGACCTCGGGGTCGCTGAGGCGAGCGGCGCGACGCTGCTTCACGCTCTCCGCGATCTCGCTCTCGACACGCGCGCCCTTGAGGAAAAGCATCTCCCCGCCGGCTGACAGGAGAGGGCGCGTCATGGGAACCAGTTGACGGAGAGCCTTCACGGCGCGGGCCGTCACCTGATCAAATGGTCCGGCGTCGACGGCCTCCTCCGCGCGAGCGCGAAGCACGGTGACGTTCCGGAGCCCGAGGCGCTGAGCTTCGTCGCGCAACCACTCCGTGCGACGCTCCATCGGCTCGATGAGAATGAGCTCGACATCCGGTCGCGCGATCGCGAGCACGAGCCCGGGGAGGCCCGCACCACTGCCCACATCAGCGACGCGCGCGCCCTCGCGCAGGAAGGGGGCGACGAGTGCACAGTTCAGAATGTGGCGTGACCACAGCCGCTCGCGTTCGACGGGCCCGATGAGGCCGAGCTCTTCCCCGACCTCTGCCAGGCGGTGTGCAAACGAACGAGCGACGTCGATGCGCGCGCCGAACAGGCCAGACGCGACCGCCGGCTCCGGCTCTACGTCGGAATGTTTCACGTGAAACGTCCTAGGCGCGGCGAATGACGGTGTGGCGCTCGGCGCCCTCGCCTTCCGACTCAGACGTGAAGCCCCGCTCGGCGGCGATGTCGTGCACGAGCTTGCGCTCGTAACTCGACATCGGGGGGAGCGCTGCGGACGAGGCGCCAGCATCAATCCGCTCAACTGCGCGGTCGACCAGACGCGCGAGCTCGGTTGCGCGAGCATCGCGGGATCCCGCGATGTCGAGAATCAACCGCGAGAACTCGCCGGTCTTCACGTGCACCGCGAGGCGCGTCAGCTCCTGCAGAGCGCTCACGGTATCGGGCTTCGACAACAGACGAAGCGCATCCCGCTCGTCCGCATCGATCGAGATATAGACGCGACCGCCCCGCTCGTCGATCTCGATGTCGCCGTCGAGATCGGCGATGTCGAGAAGCTCTTCGAGGTAATCGGCGGCGATGTCGCCTTCGTCAGCGGTCGAGGTAGGGGCGGTGCTCGTGGTTTCCGTCATGGCCTAGCGACCACCCTTCTTGTTCTGCTTCTTCGCGCGCGACTTCGATACCGGCTGTTGGCGCTGAGTCTTGATGGGTTCCTCGACGGCGACGGAGCCGCTGGCCTCGTCGGCGGGGTCGGGCAGCCCCTTCTTCTGGCGCTTCTTTGCGAGTCGAGCCTCACGGGCGAGCGCAGCCTCGCTCCCGGGCGTCGGCATGTTTCGGATGACGATGAACTGCTGAACCATGGTCCAGATGTTCGAGACGAACCAATAGAACATGACGCCGAGGGGGAAGAAGGCTCCCGAGAAAACGAACACCAGCGGCAGCAAGTACAGCAGGATCTTCTGCTGGCGGTACATGGGGGAGTTCTTCATCTCGGGCGACTGGTTCTTCGCCATGATCTGCAGCTGGGTCAAGAACTGCGAGCCGGTCATGAGAATCACGAGCACGATCGCGATGATGATGACCGCGACGTTTCCGTCGCTCGTCGCCATGGTGAGACCGAGGGGAGCGACGCCAAAGAGGCTCGCGCTTCCGAACTCCGCTGACAGCTCCGACGTGAGGAGCCCCACACTGTCGCGCCCGGCGTAGGCGTCGTTCAGAACCGAGAACAGTCCGAAGAAGATCGGCATCTGCAACAGCAGGGGGAGGCAGGACGACAGCGGATTCGTGCCGTGCTTCTTGTACAGGTTCATCGTCTCGCGCGACATGGCCTCACGCGAGAACTGATCCTTCTTGCCGCGGTACTTGTCCTGAATCTTTTTGAGCTCGGGCGAGATCTCGAGCATCTTGCGCTGCGACTTGATCTGCCGCACAAACACCGGGATCAACAGCGCGCGGATGACGATGACGAGACCGACGATCGACAGAACCCACGTCACGCCAGCGGCCGACTCCAGTCCGGCCAGAGTGAGCAACGAATGGAAGCCAACGAGGATTGCCTCAATGACCCACTTAATGGGCCACAGAAGTGTTCCGAAGAAACCCAGTTCCATGACGGGGTTATGCCTTTCTGTCGAGGACGATGAAGCCAAAGCGGGTGAGGCGATACGGGGAGTGTTCGCGCACCGGGGGGTCATCGACCCCACCAGCGGCCCACGGGTGGCACCGCGCAAGTCGTCGCACAGTCAACCAGCCTCCGCGAACAACGCCGTGCTGCTGGACCGACGTCAACCCGTACGCCGAACAGCTGGGGTAGTACCGACACACATCCCCGTAGAGCGGGGAGATGACCGCGCGGTACACGTGGAGGAGCGCCACGACGATGTTGCGCGGGACGAGCGCCACGAGTCGGAAGGCACGCACCAGGGGCTGGTCTGTCACGCGTTCACCGCCCGCCGGATGGTTGTGGTCAGCTGCTCCCGCAGGGTATCCCAGCTGACCTCGGCTGCCGCTGGGAGCATGCGGATGACCACTGCAGTACCAGCCGGGATGCTCGGGGCGACGTTCGCGCAGATCGCGCGCACCCGCCGCTTGATCCGATTGCGCACAACAGCGCCCCCGACAGCTTTCGACACGATGATGCCGAAGCGGACGGGGGCGGTTTCTTCGCCGCTGCGGGCGTAGACGACGGCCGTGGGGTTTGCAGTCTTGCGCCCGCGGCGCATCGTCTCGCGGAAGTCGGAACCCGACCTCACCCGGTGGGCGCGGGCGAGCACGACGCGACGGCGCCTAGGCCGAGAGTTCGGTGCGGCCCTTGCGACGGCGGTTCGCGAGGATCGCGCGGCCGGCGCGGGTGCGCATGCGAAGGCGGAAGCCGTGCACCTTGGCGCGGCGGCGGTTGTTGGGCTGGAACGTACGCTTGCTCATGATGGTCTCCTCGGCCCCTCGAGGGAGCGACGATGTGGGGTCTGCTGGCTCGTGGGCGCGCGCCGCACGGCAGAAGTCAACCGGTTAACAATAGGCTTCGCGACACCCCCGGTCAAACGGGATGGGGCGAGCCACGCATTATCGCGAGCATCAGCCACACCAGTGGTAACGACACGGCGAGAGAACTACAGTAGGCAAACGGCCTGCCAGAGGGATGCTCGACGTCGTCCCCGCACCGTCACACCGACCTGCATCAACGAGAGGGACACTGCGCCATGACCGACGACACCGAACCCATAGGCGCAATGTGGGATTCGGTGAAGGCGCACCTTGTCGCGGACGACCGCATCACCCCGCAGCTCATCGGCTTCATCAATCTCGTCGTTCCGCGCGGCATCATGGCTGGCACGCTGTATCTCGAGGTACCGAACGAACTGACCCGGGGGATGCTGGAGCAGCGCATCCGCTTGCCCCTGCTCGCCGCCATCACCACGGTCGCCGGTGATGACGCCTCCAACTTCGCCATTGTGGTGAACCCCGAGATGCAAGCGGAGGCCTTCGACAGCGCACCGGATATCAGCGACCAGCCCACAGCATCCGGCTACATCGAGCAGCCGGCGCCGCCGGCACCGATCGATGTGGCATCCCGTCGCGGCGACAGCCGGTTGAACGACAAGTACAGCTTCGACAACTTCGTCATCGGCGGCTCGAACCGCTTCGCGCACGCCGCAGCGGTCGCCGTTGCCGAAGCGCCGGCGAAGGCCTACAACCCTCTCTTCGTCTATGGAGAGTCGGGGCTCGGCAAGACGCACCTGTTGCACGCCATCGGCCACTACGCCGAAAACCTGTACCCGGGCATCCGTGTGCGCTACGTCAGTTCAGAAGAGTTCACGAACGACTTCATCAACTCGATCGCCAACAATCGCGCAAGCCTGTTCCAATCGCGCTACCGCGAGATCGACATCCTGCTGATCGACGACATCCAGTTCTTGCAGGGGAAGGACTCGACTCAAGAAGCCTTCTTCCACACGTTCAATACGCTGCACGATCACAACAAGCAGGTGGTCATCACCTCCGATCTGCCCCCCAAACACCTCACTGGCTTCGAAGACCGGATGCGCAGCCGCTTCGAGTGGGGTCTCATCACCGACGTGCAGGCGCCCGATCTCGAAACCCGCATCGCGATCCTCCGCAAGAAGGCGCAAAACGATCGACTGCAGGTGCGCGACGACGTGCTCGAGTACATGGCCTCGAAGGTCTCCAGCAACATCCGCGAACTCGAAGGGACGCTCATCCGCGTCACCGCGTTCGCAAACCTGAACCGGACGCCGGTCGACCTGCAGCTCGTGCAGACCGTTCTCAAAGACCTGATCACCCTCGATGAAGACAACGTGATCGCGCCGGTCGACATCATCAATCACACCGCTGCGTACTTCAAGCTCACCGTCGACGATCTGTACGGCTCTTCGCGCTCGCAGGCGGTCGCCACGGCCCGGCAGATCGCGATGTACCTGTGCCGCGAGCTGACCAACCTGTCTCTCCCGAAGATCGGCCAGCTGTTCGGCAACCGCGACCACACCACGGTGATGTACGCCAACAAGAAGATCAGTGAGCTCATGAAGGAGCGGCGCTCGATCTACAACCAAGTCACCGAGCTGACCAGCCGAATTAAGCAGAACCACCGCTACAGCTGATATGTGGCTGATTCCTGTCAAGTGGCAGGGGTAAGAGCGCCCGGAGTGATCATGCTCCGGGCGCTCTTTCGTGTGGTCGGCGCGGGCGGTGTGGGTGTCGTGCGTGTCGTGGGCGACGCGCGGTCAGACTGATATGCGCGGGTTGGTTACCGCAGGACGTGCTGTTCGGCTGGAGCGGTTCCGCTTGTCTAGGATCGAGCGTCGCCTGCCCTTCGGGCGGGCTGCTCATAGCTGTTCCGCGGGTCGCTCCTCGCGCTGCCGTCACCTGCCGTCTGAACCGACCGGTCAGGGGGCCCAGGTCAGTCGGGCATCACGGCCAAGGACCAGCACCAGCCGGCGAGCTCGCGGGCGATGGCGACGTTCGCGATCGTGGGCCGCTTCTTGCGTGCGGTGAAGTGCTGCCATTTCTGATGCAGGCGCCGGTTGCCGTCGTCGCCGCGGGACGCTGCAAGGCTGGGCGCGGCAGCCCACCGGGCCTGCATCACCGCTCCGGGACGATAGGGCTTGCGGTGATGCCAGGCCGCTTCCACCAGCAGGCGGCGGGCGTGAGTGTTGCCGGTCTTGGTGATCGAGCCTTGCGAGCGGGACTGTCCGGAGGAGTGCTCTGAGGGCACCAGCCCGACGAACGCTCCGATGCTGGATCCGGTGAAGCGCTCCCAGTTGCCGATCTCGACCGCGAGGCCGAACCCGGTCAAGGTCGAGATCCCACGCAAGCACCCCAGGCGTCGCACCACGGGCGCGTAGGTGCTGGCCGCGGCCATCTGCTCGATGATCGCGTCGAGTCGGTCTTTGCGGGCGCGCACCTGCTGCACTGCTTCGTAGTCGGCATCGAACGCAGCCTGCAGTCCGGGATGGTCGAACCTCTGCCGACGCAGCCAGGCATCATGCGCGCCGGTCCACGCCTGCTTGCCGTCATAAATGATCCCGTGGCGCAACAGCAGCTTCGAGAGCCGATGCCGTGCAGCCATCAGCTCACCCCGATTGTCCTCCCGGGCTCGCACCAAGTCGCGGGCGGTTTCCTGCTCGATCGTGGGCACGGCAACCGCGACGATCTCACCCAGTCGCAGCAGTCTTGCCAAATGCATCGCGTCCCTGGCGTCGGTCTTGACTCGATCCCCGACCGGGCGCTGCAACTTCGACGGCGCCGCCACGAAGCACTCGATGCCTGCGGCGGTGAACAACCGGGCCAAAGCGAACCCGGTCGGCCCAGCTTCATAGGTCACCGCCGCCGGCTGGGGCAGCGACCGCACCCACTCCACAACTGCCGCGGGGTCGTAGCCGAAACGATGACGGATCACTTCCCCGGTGTCCTCATCGATTGCGCATCCCACGACGCTACGGGCGTGCACGTCCAGACCGACGCTCATACGCTGGATTCTCAACTGGGGCCTCCATTCGCCTGGTGGATAGGCCAGCCCTCGACAGCTGGCAACCCACGAATACGCGAATCGAGGTCCCAGCCTCAAGAACCAGACCGAAGACCCATATCGTCTAGCGATTCCGCGAGCGCTCACAGCGAGCATCCAGCAAGAAAAACCCCGGGATTCCGGGCCTTTTGTCGTGCCGTCACAGAATAACCTCAGGTTCAGGCGTCTTTTCCCACACTGGGGACAGCCTGTGGAAAACGCCGAGGGCGCTTGGGGATGGATTGCGGAAACGTCGCGCACGGCTGTGAGCGGATGCTCGGGACAGCGTTACGTCATCCCCTTAACTTTCCGCCGTGTCGAGAGGTGATTCCACAAGTTACACACATGTGGTTTCCCGAGATTCCGGGCATCTGGCGCCGTTGTCCACACTGTGCACAGCGGTTAACGCTCTTATTTCTTGTTCTTCTCTGATGTGATTCGGGGATAACCCTTGTCCGGGGAGCGAACGACAAACTCTTCGGGGAGGCACTGTGCCAGTATGGGAATCCCGGCACTCCCGGACCGCCCGACGGAAGAGGGATTCGACGTGAAGTTCCAGGTCAATCGCGATGTCTTCAGCGACGCCGTGTCGTTCGCCGTTCGCCTGCTTCCCCAACGCACCACACTGCCGATCCTGTCGGGCGTTCTCCTCCGGGCAGAGAACGGCACGGTCACTCTGTCGTCGTTCGACTACGAAGTCTCGGCGCAGACGAGCATCACGGCCGATGTCGAGAGCGATGGCACCGTTCTTGTATCCGGGCGTTTGCTCGCCGACATTGCGTCGCGGCTACCGAACGCCCCCGTCGAGTTTTCGCTCGACGACAACAAGGTCGCCGTTCGCTGCGGCTCTGCACGTTTCGCGCTGTCGCTCATGCCGGTCGAGGAGTATCCGAGCCTTCCCGTGATCGACGGTGACAGCGGGCTCCTTCCTGGCGAGGCGTTCAGTGACGCCGTCTCGCAGGTCGCCGTTGCCGCCTCGCGCGATGATGTGACGCCGGTCATCACAGGCGTGCAGCTGGAAACCTCGGGCACGTCGCTGTCGCTTGTCGCCACTGATCGCTACCGCGTTGCCGTGCGCGGCATCGACTGGGAATCCACCGGCACGAGTGACGGCACGACAGCGCTCGTCCCCGCGCGCACGCTGTCCGAGACCGCAAAGATCTTCGCCCATTCAACGCAGATCACCGTGACCATCGTGAGCGGTGGCGACCGTGAGCTCATCGCCTTTTCTGCCGACAACAAGACCGTGACATCCCTGCTGATCAAGGGAAACTTCCCGCCCGTCAAGCGCCTATTCCCCGAGTCGCCCGAGAACTATGCCGTAATGAACACGGCGGAGTTGATCGAGGCGACCCGTCGTGTCGCCCTCGTGCTCGAGCGTGATGCCGCGCTTCGGTACAGCTTCAGCGAAGACGGCCTCACCCTCGAAGCGATCGGCAGTGAGAACGCGCAGGCGCAGGAGACGATCGACGCGCACCTCTCGGGGGAAAGCACGGTCGTGTCACTCAAGCCGCAATTCCTCATCGACGGGCTGTCGGCCGTGCACTCGGAGTTCGTGCGCATCTCGTTCACGAAGACCGACAACCCCGGCAAGCCCGGCCCGGTGCTGATCACCAGCCAGACCTCGAAGGACCAGGCCGGCTCCGACAGCTACCGGTACTTGCTGCAGCCCAACCTGCTGCTGCGCTAGTGCGCGGCGCATCCGCAGCGCTGTGCACGTCACTCACCTGAGCCTCGCCGACTTTCGCAACTACGCTCGCGCGGAACTCGCCCTGACCGCGGGCCCCACACTGCTCGTCGGGCGGAACGGCCAGGGAAAAACCAACCTCGTTGAGGCGATCAGTTATCCGTCTCTCGGCGGCTCACACCGCGTCGCCGGCGATGCCGCGCTCGTGCGCGCCGGCGAGGAGGCCGCGATCGTGCGCATGCGCGTTGCCCACGACGACCGCGCCATCGTCGTGGAATTGCAGCTCAACAAGTCGGGAACGAACCGCGCCCAGGTCAACGGCTCTGTCGTACGGATGCGCGAACTTCCTCGCTACGTGCACACCGTGCTCTTCGCGCCCGAAGACCTCGCGCTCGTGCGAGGTGAACCATCCGGGCGACGCAGTTTCCTTGATGCGCTCGTCGTTCAGCGTTCTCCGCGCATGGCCGGCACCCTCGGCGACTACGACCGGGTACTTCGGCAACGGAACTCTCTTTTGAAGTCGGCCCGAGCATCCCGCCTGTCGCCCGACGCGTTGACCACACTCGATGTCTGGGATGAGCGCCTGGTCACGCTCGGTGTCGAGATCATGGCGGCGCGCGTCGCGCTCGTGGCAGAGCTTCGGCCTCATCTCACGGCGGGATACGCCGCGGTCGCCGGTGACGACCACGCCGCAACCCTCGGACTTCGTCACTCGGCCGTGGACCCGTCCGGGGATGCGCCGCTTGATGACAGCGACGAACTCGATGCGGAGCGTGCCGCTGCGCAGTTTCGTTTTTCCCTCGCAGAACGGCGTCGCGCGGAGCTCGAGCGTGCGGTCACTCTGGTGGGCCCGCATCGCGACGATCTCGTGCTGACGTTGAATGGTCTCCCCGCGCGCACGCACGCGAGTCACGGTGAGAGCTGGTCGTACGCTCTCGCGCTCAAGCTTGCGGCGGCGCGGGTACTGCGGGCGGACGCGGTCGCGGGGGACCCGATCGTGATTCTCGACGACGTCTTTGCCGAACTCGACGAGGGGCGTCGCGAACGTCTCGCCGATGCCGTCGCCGATTTCGAGCAGGTGCTGATCACGGCCGCGGTCGAGAACGATGTGCCCGAGCGCTTGGCTGCCACGCGCATCCCGATTGTGGCGGGCACCATTCAGGCCTTGAACCAGCCCGGCGACGATACTGCGAGTGGTGACGTATGACCGCCGATGACGCGACCGCGCCCGAGAGCGAGGCCAGCGCGGTATATCGCCGGCTGCAGCGCGTGTTCGGCGACCCGGCGCTTCGATCGCGGGATGCTCGGCGCCGCTCGCAGAAAACGGCCGGGTCGTCGACTCCCTACGGCTCGGGACGCGACCCCGCGGGTCTCGGGGATGTGCTCGAGGGTGTGAGCCGAACCATGGGGTGGACATCGCCGCTGGCGCGAGGCGACTTGCTGGCGTCGTGGTCTGATCTCGTGGGACCGGAAGTGGCATCGCACACGGAGCCGGTCGGGATCGACGATGGAGTGTTGTCGGTGCAGTGCGACTCGACGGCGTGGGCGACCCAGCTGCGGATGATGCGCGGCGACATGGTCACGTCGATCACGAAGCGATTCCCGGATGCTCAGATCACGAGCATCCGATTTATCGGCCCGAGTGCCCCCAGTTGGAAGCGGGGGCCTCGATCAATCCCGGGGCGCGGTCCACGCGATACCTACGGCTAAGACGACGAATCAGTCCACAGGGAGCGAGAAATCTCCCCAGAGGGGCCTTCACGCGCCTCTGAAGGGCCTTCCATTGATAGGATGGACCCCGTGACCACCACCCCTCATCCAGACAATTACGGCGCGGCCAACATTCAGGTTCTGGAAGGGCTCGAGGCGGTGCGTAAGCGCCCCGGCATGTACATCGGGTCGACCGGTCCCCGGGGCCTCCATCACCTCGTGTACGAGATCGTCGACAACTCGGTCGATGAGGCCCTCGCCGGCCACTGCGACACGATCCACGTGACGATCCTTCCCGACGGTGCCGTGCGCGTCGTCGACAATGGCCGCGGTATTCCCGTCGATGAACATCCGGTCGAGAAGCGATCGACCGTCGAGGTCGTTCTGACCGTGCTGCACGCCGGCGGAAAGTTCGGCGGAGGCGGGTACGCCGTCTCGGGCGGACTCCACGGTGTGGGTTCCTCCGTCGTCAACGCCCTGTCGCAGCGCCTCGAGGTTGCCGTCAAGCGCCAGGGCCACGAGTACACGCAGAGCTACACCGTCGGTGTGCCGGACGCGCCGCTCAAGAAGGGGCGTGCCGTCGACGGCACCGGCACCACGATCACCTTCTGGCCGAGCACCGACATCTTCGAAACCGTCGACTTCGACTACGAGACGCTCCGCACGCGCTTCCAGCAGATGGCGTTCCTCAACAAGGGTCTGCGCATCACCATCACCGACGAGCGTGCCCACCCCGAAACGGATGACCAGCCGGCCAGCGAGCCCCGGCACGACGAATTCCTCTACGAGAAGGGGCTCGTCGACTATGTCGAGCACCTGAACGCGTCGAAGAAGACCGACGTCGTGCACCCCGAGATCATCGCGTTCGAGTCCGAAGACACCGAGCGGACGATCGCCCTCGAGGTTGCGATGCAGTGGACGACCGCCTACAGCGAGAGCGTCCACACCTATGCCAACACGATCAACACCCACGAGGGCGGCACGCACGAGGAGGGGTTCCGCGCGGCACTCACCACCCTCGTGAACCGTTACGCCCGCGAGAAGAACCTCATCAAGGAGAAGGAAGAGAACCTCTCCGGCGACGACGTGCGCGAGGGTCTGACCGCCGTGATCTCCATCAAGCTCGGCGAGCCGCAGTTCGAGGGCCAGACGAAGACGAAACTCGGCAACACCGAGGCGAAGTCGTTCGTGCAGAAGGTCACGGGCGAGTTCTTGGGCGACTGGTTCGAGCGCAACCCGAGCCAGGCGCGCGACGTCATTCGCAAGGCCCAGCAGGCGGCCGCCGCACGCATTGCGGCGCGGAAGGCGCGTGAACAGACCAGGCGCAAGGGCCTGCTCGAGTCGGGCGGCATGCCCGGCAAGCTCAAAGACTGCCAGTCGAAAGACCCCTCGATCAGCGAGATCTTCATCGTCGAGGGAGACTCGGCCGGTGGTTCCGCCGTGCAGGGGCGCAACCCCGAGACGCAGGCGATTCTGCCGCTGCGCGGCAAGATTCTGAACGTCGAGAAGGCGCGCCTCGATCGCGCGCTCGGCAACGCCGAAGTGCAGGCGATGATCACCGCTTTCGGTGCCAACATCGGCGAAGACTTCGACCCCGACAAGGTGCGGTACCACAAGATCGTCTTGATGGCCGATGCCGACGTCGATGGCCAGCACATCACGACACTGCTGCTGACGCTGCTGTTCCGCTACATGCGACCGCTCATCGATCGGGGCTACGTCTACCTCGCGCAGCCGCCGCTGTACCGCCTGAAATGGTCGAACGCCGAGCACGAGTACGTGTTCAGCGATCGCGAGCGCGACGCGCTGCTCGAGGCGGGGCTTGCCGCCGGCAAGCGCATCCCGAAAGACAACGGCGTTCAGCGTTACAAGGGTCTCGGCGAGATGAACCACCAAGAGCTCTGGGACACGACCATGAACCCCGAGACGCGCACGCTCATGCAGGTCACGCTGGAAGACGCCGCGATCGCCGACAGCGTGTTCGCCACCCTCATGGGCGAAGACGTGGATGCACGACGCACCTTCATTCAGCAGAACGCCAAAGACGTCCGCTTCCTCGATATCTGATGCATCGCGCGTGACGCGCACCGAGCATCCCCAACATCACCACGCAAAGGAATCCGATGGCTGACGAGCCCACCGCTACCGACGAGGACTTCGGCGCCGGCGGCCGCATCACGCAGGTCGACCTGCAGCTCGAGATGCAGCGGTCGTACCTCGACTACGCGATGAGCGTCATCGTCGGGCGAGCGTTGCCTGACGTGCGCGATGGCCTGAAGCCCGTGCACCGCCGCGTGCTATACGCGATGTACGACGGCGGCTACCGCCCCGACAAGGCGTTCTCGAAGTGTTCGCGCGTCGTCGGCGACGTCATGGGGCAGTTCCACCCCCACGGCGACTCGGCGATCTACGACGCGCTCGTTCGCCTCGTGCAGCCGTGGTCGATGCGCTACCCACTCGCCGCGGGTCAGGGAAACTTCGGCTCACCCGGCAACGACGGCGCTGCCGCCCCTCGGTACACCGAGACGAAGATGGCCCCGCTCGCCATGGAGATGGTGCGCGACATCGACGAGGAGACCGTCGACTTCCACGACAACTACGACGGTCGCACGCAGGAGCCGTCCATTCTTCCCTCCCGCTTCCCGAACCTGCTTGTCAACGGGTCGGTCGGCATCGCGGTGGGTATGGCGACGAACATTCCGCCGCACAACCTGCGTGAGGTGGCCGACGCTGCCCTCTGGCACCTGGCGAATCCTGACGCATCGCGCGAGGAGCTGCTGGATGCGTGCCTGCAGCGCGTCAAGGGCCCCGACTTCCCGACGGGCGCGCAGATTCTCGGCGTCAAGGGTATCCAGGACGCGTACCGCACCGGCCGCGGCTCGATCACCATGCGCGCGGTCGTCACGGTCGAAGAGATCCAGAACCGCACGTGCCTCGTCATCACCGAGCTGCCGTACCAGGTGAACCCCGACAACCTGGCGATCAAGATCGCCGACCTGGTGAAGGACGGCAAGCTTGCCGGCATCGCCGACATCCGCGACGAGTCGTCGGGTCGCACCGGTCAGCGTCTCGTCATCGTCTTGAAGCGGGATGCCGTCGCTCGTGTCGTGTTGAACAACCTGTACAAGCAGACGCAGCTGCAAGACAACTTCGGCGCGAACATGCTCGCGATCGTCGACGGCGTGCCCCGCACGCTCACGCTCGATCAGTTCATCTCGTACTGGGTGGAGCACCAGGTCGAGGTCATTGTCCGGCGCACCGAGTACCGCCTGAAGAAGGCGGAGGCGGACGCGCACATTTTGCGCGGGTACCTGAAGGCACTGGATGCTCTCGACGAGGTCATCGCGCTCATCCGCCGCTCGCAGACCACGGAAGAGGCGCGCGACGGCCTGATGGCTTTGCTTGACGTCGACGAACTGCAGGCCACCGCGATTCTGAACCTGCAGCTGCGACGCTTGGCGGCCCTCGAACGGCAGAAGATTCAGGAGCAGGCCGACGAGCTCGAGCGTCTGATCGCCGACTACAAGGAGATCCTCGCGAGCCCCGAGCGCCAGCGCGAGATCATCAGCGACGAGCTCACCGAGATCGTGTCGCGCTATGGCGACGACCGTCGCACCGAGATCATGTTCGGATTCGACGGCGACATGAGCGTTGAAGACCTGATCCCGGTCGAAGAGATGGTGGTGACCGTCACCCGAGGTGGCTACATCAAGCGCACCCGCAGCGACAATTACCGCTCGCAGCACCGAGGCGGGAAGGGCGTGCGCGGCGCGCAGCTGCGCGCTGATGACGTCGTCGAACACTTCTTCGTCACGACAACACATCACTGGCTGTTGTTCTTCACAACCACGGGCCGTGTCTATCGCCTGAAGGCCTACGAGATTCAGGAGGCCGGACGCGACGCGAAGGGCCAGCACGTCGCCAACCTGCTCGCCCTGCAACCCGACGAAGAGATCGCCCAGATTCTCGACATCCCCGACTATCAGGCGGCGCCCTACCTGGTGTTGGCAACCCGCGGCGGTCGAATCAAGAAGACGGCGCTCGTCGAGTACGACACCAACCGCACGGGCGGCATCATCGCCATCAACCTGCGCGAGGGCGACGAGCTCGTGTCGGCCATGCTCACCGACGACACCAGCGACATCCTGCTCGTCTCGCGCGCCGGAATGTCGGTGCGCTTCACCGCGAACGACCAGGCCCTGCGCCCAATGGGTCGGTCGACGGCGGGGGTCACGGGCATGAAATTCCGCGGCGATGACGAACTGCTCGCCGCCGACGTCGTGACCGACGACGGCTATGTCTTCGTCGTCACCGAGGGCGGCTATGCCAAGCGCACCGCCGTTGACCAGTACCGCGTTCAGGGTCGCGGCGGCCTCGGTATCAAGGTGGCGAAACTGAGCGACGATCGCGGGGGCCTCGCCGGCGCCCTCATCGTGGGCGACAATGATGAGGTTCTTGTGGTTATGGCCGGAGGCAAGGTGGTACGCTCCTCGGTGGCCGAAGTGCCCGCAAAAGGCCGCGACACCATGGGTGTCGTCTTCGCCCGCGCGGACGACGACGACCGCATCATCGCCATCGCGCGCAACAGTGAGCGAAATCTGGCGAGCACCGACGCCGATACGGTAGACACAACCGACGGCACCGAACCCGCAACCGACCCGGCTGCGGACGCTGGGAAGGACACCGCCTCGTGAGTACTGTCGCCGAGAAGCTGCAGCGTAAATCGCAGCGCACCGTGGGCGCCAAGCAGGTCCGGCTGAAGCTCGTTTACATCGACTTCTGGTCGGCCGTAAAGCTGTCGTTCCTCATCGCGCTGTGTGGCGCAATCGTGCTCGTCGTCGCCGCCTTCTTCATCTGGGTCGTGGTCTCAAGCCTGGGTGTCCTGGAACAGATCGATGGACTGTTCGGCGACATCCTCGGCGACGATGCGCCGAGGATCCTCGAACTCTTTTCACTCGGCCAGGTGATGCTGTTCGCGATCATCCTCGGCATCATCAACCTCGTGGCGATGACCGCCATCGGGGCGATCTCGGCGCTGCTGTACAACCTCAGCGTCAAGGTCACCGGCGGCCTGCTCGTCGGCTTCACCAACAACTAATCTCGACCCCCACGCGGCGGGCCCGGACGGCCCCGCCGAATTGGGGGAAGGCGACCGGGTCGTGTAGAGTCATCCCCGGTCTGAGGGGCTATAGCTCAGGCGGTTAGAGCGCTTCGCTGATAACGAAGAGGTCCCAGGTTCAAGTCCTGGTAGCCCCACTGCAATTTTCTGTCTCGCCGCCGCTCCTGCGGCGCGACCCCGCTCCCGCGAGACGAGCGCGGTCGTCTCGCTCCGCGGCCACGGCTAGACTGGAAACCCTCCGGGGCCTTAGCTCAATTGGTAGAGCGCCTGCTTTGCAAGCAGGAGGTCAGGGGTTCGATTCCCCTAGGCTCCACGTACACGCGTGAACCTGATTCGGTTCACGGGGGTTCGATTCCCCTAGGCTCCACAGCGTTGATTTCTGGCCGCGCCGCCGCTCCTGCGGCGCGGCGCGCTCCGGGCCACGAGCGCGGTCGCGGCCCTTCGCTCTCGCACGCTCGGACTAAGAAAAAAGCCCCCCGGTGTGAACCGAGGGGCTTTGTTCGATGAGGGGTCTAGGCGACGGGGGCCTCGACGGGCTCGTCCTCCACCCACAGGTCGTCGTCGGCGCGCAGCGTCTGGTAGGCCGCGTATGCGACGGCACCCACGGCAATCACGCCCAGGGCGACCGCGATGTAGCGACCCGGGCCGGGGGTCGGCTTCACCTCGACGAGGCCCAGTCGCTGACCGGCGCGCGTGCCGAGTTCGCGGCTGGTGCGTGACGCCTCACGGATCGCAACGCGGCCGTTATCGCGCGCAACGTCGATGACGGCGAGCGTGGCTCCGATCGCCCCGGTCACGGCCGGCAGGATCGCGCGGTTCCAGGTCTGCCGCGAGTGGTCGGCTGCAGAACGGACAGCGCCCACACCCGCCTCCACCCCGGGCTGCAGTCGTTTCTCGTAGGTCGTCTTCACGCGGGGTGCGACGTCGCGCTTGGCGACCGCTCCCGCCTGGCGACTCGCCTCCTTCAGCACAGAGGCAGCGTGGTCGAGCACCTCGCGCTGTTCACTCCACAGGTCACCGGCCTCCCCGCGCAGCTTCTTCAGATTGCGGCGGCTCTTTCGAGACAGTCCCATGATCGGTCCTCCTTGTGGGTGGCGGGCGAAATGTCGGCTCCATCCTTTCACTGACTCGGAGTTTCCCCAACGGACGCCGACGGAATGCTCAGGAAGCGCGCATCCCGCACCGTGACAGAATTGCGGCATGTCGATTCACACCGCTGTCGCAACCATCCACACGACCGAGGGCGACATTCGTGTCAACCTGTACGGCAACCACGCCCCGAAGACCGTCACAAACTTCGTGGGGCTCGCCACCGGCCAGATCGAATGGACGCACCCGGCGACCGGTCAGAAGACCACCGACCCGCTCTACAACGGCGTGATCTTCCACCGCATCATCAAAGACTTCATGCTGCAGGGGGGCGACCCACTCGGTCAGGGAATCGGCGGACCAGGCTACGAATTCGACGACGAGATCCACCCCGAGCTGCAGTTCACTGAGCCATACCTGCTCGCCATGGCGAACGCCGGTAAGCGTGGTGGCCGAGGAACCAATGGCTCGCAGTTCTTCATCACCACGGTGCCGACCACCTGGCTGAACGGCAATCACACGATCTTCGGCGCCGTCGCCGACGACGAGTCGAAGAAGGTCGTCGACGCCATCGAGGCCGTGCCGACCGATGGCCGCGACAAGCCGCTGCAGGATGTCGTCATCACCAGCATCGAGGTCGCCGAGGTCGCGTGACCGAACCCGCGCCCGGCGCCGGGGAGGCCGTCGACCCGAACGTCTGTTACCGGCACCCCGGCCGGCGCTCGTTCGTGCTGTGCCAACGGTGCGGCCGCACCGTCTGTGGTGAGTGCCAAACGCCGGCCGCCGTCGGCGTGCAGTGCCCCGAGTGCGTGGCGCAGGCGCGCTCCACACTGCCGAGACAGAAGCCGGCGTACGTTCGCGCATTCCGCCGCGGTGGAGCGACGCCCGTCGTCACCTACACGATCCTCGCTATCACCCTCGGCGTCTTTGTTCTGCAATTGGTGACGGGAGGCGCCGTCACGCGGGCGCTCGGATACGCCCCACCACTCACCCCCATCGAGCCGTGGCGCATGCTGACGGTGGCCCTGGTGCACAGCCCAAGTTCGTTCTTCCACATCCTGTTCAACATGTACGCCCTGTTCGTGCTGGGCCCTCTGCTGGAACAGCTCGTCGGGCGAGCGCGGTTCCTCGTCGTGTACGTGGTGAGCACCTTCGCCGGCTCGGTCGCCGTCTTGTGGCTGGCGCCGCTCACGTTCGTGGTGGGCGCATCCGGCGCGATCTTCGGTCTCTTCGGTGCCTTCTTCGTCATCCAGCGACGGCTGGGCGGCAACACCGTGCAGCTCATGGTGATTCTCGGCATCAACCTGGCACTGGGATTCGTGGTTCCCGGCATCTCGTGGCAGGCGCACGTCGGTGGCCTGCTCGGTGGCGCGGTCGTCGCCCTCATCATGGTGCGCACCCGCAGGCGCGACCAGCAGGTGCTGCAGGGCGTGCTCATCGCCGTGTTCGGCGCCCTGCTCGTGGCCAGTACGGTGCTGCGGTTTTCCGGCCTCGGGTAGGCGAACGGTTATCCACAGCCCCATCCACAGTGGGGATAAGAATCACAGCCGTGTCATTCCACCCCCTTTTCGGGGGTGATTGCGCAGCCGTGGAGAAGCGCGGCTAGCGCCAGCGAGTGGTCATCAAGAAGCCGATGAACATGATGCCGAAGCCGACCATGATGTTCCACGGGCCGATCGCCGCAATCGGTAACGCCGACGCGCTCACGTAGTAGGTGATGATCCAGATGAGGCCAAGCAGCATGAAGCCGAACATCACCGGCTTGAACCACACCGGGTTGGGGGCGTCGGCGCCGCTGCGGGCGTTGTTGGGGTTCTCAGCGTCGCGCGCAGTCGTCCGTGCCATGCCCCGCAGTCTACCCGGCACAGCCCGCCAATTTCGTGGATGCTCGGGGCCGGGCCGCGTAAAGGTCGCGCGCCTACAATGAAGCGGTGACCGACAGCATCCCGAACGATGCGGCGTACCGTCCACGCGACGGGCGCCGGATGCGTCCTGGGCGTTCGCGACGCCGACTCAGTGTCGTGGGAGTGTTCGGGGAGCTACTCATCACCGCCGGTGTCGTCGTCATGCTCTTTCTCGGCTGGTACGTGTGGCTGAACGACATCATCGCCGGCGCCCAACAGCAAAACGCCGCCTCCGAGGTGCAAGAGCAGTTGCGCGCGGAGTTCGAACGCGACAGGGCCGAGTCACCTGACGAGCCGAGCGAACCGCGCGAACCGGGCGAGCCCGCCGTCACCGCCGCCCCTCCCGAGGGGGAGGCCTTTGGCACGCTCATCGTTCCGCGCTTCGGCGACAGCTACGTGCGCACGATCGCCTCGGGTGTCGACCTTCAGACGGTCCTGAACAACCCGCGTCTCGGTGTTGGGCATTACATGGAGACGCAGATGCCGGGGGAGCTCGGCAACGTGGCCCTCGCCGCTCACCGCACCACCTACGGGGCTCCCTTCGCCGATATCGCTGAACTCCGCGTGGGTGACCGGATCTACGTCGAGACCCGAGACGGCTGGTACGAGTACGTTTTCCGGAACCTCGAATACGTGTGGCCGACGGCTGTACAGGTGCTTGAGCCTGTACCGCAAGCGCCGCAGGTCGAGGCGAACGAGCGCTACCTGACGCTCACCAGCTGCAACCCGCGATTCTCGGCGGCCGAACGCATCATCGCCTACGCCGTGTTCGAGACCTGGTACCCGCGCGAGGATGGCCCCCCGGCTGAGATCTCGGGCCTGACGCAGGCGGCCGCAGCGCCGACGATCGGTTAGGCGCCGCACATGTACGCAGCCCTCTGGCGTATCCTGCCCGGACCCCCCTGGGTGCGGGTGATCATCCTTCTCGTGCTCGCCACCGCAGTGCTCGCCGCTCTCGTTCAATGGGTGTTCCCCTGGGCGGCCGACACCTTCCTTCCCCAAGAATCCACCGTGGAGCAGTGACCGTGCGCGTTCTCGTCATCGACAACTACGACAGCTTCGTGTACACGCTCGACGGGTACCTGCAGCAGCTCGGCGCCGAAACAACGGTGTTGCGCAATGACGCCGTCTCCACTGACGCTGTGGCCGAGCTCATCGCCGACTACGACGCGGTGCTCGTCTCGCCCGGCCCCGGTAACCCCGCCGAGGCGGGTATCTCAATCGCCGCTGTACACGCCGCCATCGCCGCCGCCAAGCCCCTTCTGGGGGTGTGCCTGGGCCATCAGGCGATCGCGGAGGCGCTCGGAGGCGTCGTCACGCACGCCGAAGAGCTCATGCACGGCAAGACGTCGCAGGTCGTGCACGACGGGGATGCGCTGTTCGACGGTGTGCCCGAGAGCTTCCGCGCCACGCGCTATCACTCGCTCGCGGTCGTCGACGGAACGGTGCCCGACGACCTGGTCGTCACGGCGCGCACGGAGGGCGGCGTCATCATGGGAGTGCGGCATCGTTCCGCGCCCGTTCACGGCGTGCAGTTCCACCCCGAGTCGGTGCTCACCGAAGGCGGCTACCGGATGCTCGGCAACTGGCTCGCTGAGGCGGGACTTCCCGAGGCGGCTGAGACCGCCCGCGGCCTGAGCCCGCTCATGTCGAGCGACGCGGCTGCGGGCGCGTAGCGACTTCTCGAGCGTCAGCCGTCGCTGCCGCCCCCGGCCGCTCCGCTGCAGTACACGAGGGTGATCGGCGACGACTGTGGTTGGTCGCCCGGCGGGAGAGACTGCCCGACGACGATGGCGCCCTGGCAGCCGCCGTCGGCCTGCACCGTCACTTGAAGCCCAAGGTTGCGGGCCTGCGCCGTCGCGTCCCCGATGGGGAGGTTGCGCAGGTCGGGAACCGACACGAGGCCGTTAGAGATCGTGAGGTTCACGATGTCGCCCTCGCGCAGCTGAACACCGGTGTCGGGGTCGGTGCGAATGACGACGTTCGCACGAATCGTGCCCGAGTTCTCGCTCGTGACCGTGCCGACCACGAGACCGCGCGACTCAATTTGCGCCGTCGCGGCGGCGATGTCGAGGTTGCGTACGTCGGGCATTTGCACGCGTGCGGCGCCCGAGGACACGAAGACGCGGATCTCCTGACCCGGCGACACCGAGATGCCGGGACTCGGCTCGGTGCGCAGAATCAGGCCTTCATCCTCGGCCGTTCCCGTCTCCTGGATGGCGGACACCCGCAGGTTCTCGTCGATAAGAATCGCCTCACCGTCTTCGAAAGCGAGACCCACCACGTCGGGCACCTCGACGGCAACGGTTCCGACGAGCCCTCCGTCGCGGTCGAGGGTGAACGCCCAGAAGAGTACGGCGGCGATCAGCACGGCGACGACGACGATGCCCGACCAGATCCAGGCGACGGGGGGTCGGCTCTGCGTGCGTGTACGGCGGTCGTCATCGTCGATGGTCAGCTGCCGCATGGCGGCCTCCGTTCCGGCGGTCGCCTGCGGGTTGACGCCGAACAGCGACATCGTCGGGTCGTTGTCTGAGTCGGTGCGGCGCGGCGGGACTTGTCCGGCCGCGGCAGCCGAGAGGTCGGCCCGAAACTCCGCTGCCGTTTGGAAGCGCTGGAATCGGTCTTTTGCGAGGGCGTGCATGACAACGGCGTCGAGGGCCGGCGAGACGGCAGGGTTCAGGCTGCTCGGCGTCGGCGGAACCTCACTCACGTGCTGGTAGGCGACGGCGACGGGCGAGTCACCTCGGAAGGGCGGGCGCCCCGTGAGCAGCTCGAACAACACGACGCCCGTCGAGTAGAGGTCGGTGCGAGCATCCACGGTTTCGCCGCGGGCCTGCTCGGGCGAGAAGTACTGCGCCGTGCCGAGGATCGTGGAGGTCTGCGCGACCGTCGCGGACGAGTCGGAGATCGCGCGGGCGATACCGAAGTCCATGACCTTCACCTGGCCGGTGGCGGTCACCATGATGTTGCCGGGCTTCACGTCGCGGTGCACGACACCCGCCCGGTGCGAATACTCGAGCGCGGTCAGCACCTGCTCGATGATCTGCGACGCCTCGGCCGCGGGCAGCGGACCGTCGAGCACCATGTCTTTCAAAAGGCGCCCGTCGACGTGCTCCATGACGATGAACGGGATGACCGTTTCGCTCCCGTCGGCCTCGCGCCGCACCTCTTCGCCGGCATCGAACACGCGGACGATCGTGGGATGCGCCATACGTGCGGCGGCCTGAGCCTCCTGGCGGAATCGGGTGCGGAACACCGGGTCGGAGGCGAGCGACGATTTCAAGAGCTTGACGGCGACACGGCGGCCGAGCCGGGCATCCGTCGCGATGTGCACGTCGGACATGCCCCCGCGGCCGATGAGCGCACCGAGCTCGTAGCGGCCCGCGATCAGGCGGGTGCCGGGGGTGGTGCTGTCCATCGGGGTCCGTTTCGTTGCGGGGGAAATCGTCGTTAGTGAGTGTAGGCGGATGCGCGGCTCACCACCGCTCCGGGTCCTCCCGGAGCGGTATCGGCTCGGTAACGCCCGCCGCTATTCCTCGTCGTCAGGGTCGGGGCTCGGACTCGGCGTCGGGGCTCGGACTCGGCGTCGGGCTCGGACTCGGCGTCGGGCTCGGACTCGGCGCTGGCTCTTGAATCGGAACCGCGAGCTCGTTCGACCTCTCGGACTGCAGATCACCGCACAGGGCGATGTACGTCACTCTCAACTGGCCGCCGTTGTCGAGCCGAACCTGCAGGCTGTTCGTCCCGGCGGGAATCGGGTTGCTTTGCTGGGGTGTACCGCCGACCAGGGTGACGTTGTAGCCCGACAGTGTGAAGCCGGCGGGACAACTCGTGTACGAGGGCCACGACAGCGTGACGGTCGACCCACCGATGTAGGGGCCGCTCCCGGGGTTGATCGCGAGATTCGCCGGTTGCGGAGGCGTAGGTACCGCCGTGTAGAACGTCACGCGGATCGTCTGGCCTTCCGTGACCAGGCCCGTTTGGTTGATGCGGTACGACAGGCCGACCTGGTCTTGGCTGGGTGCGGGGTTTCCGTCCTGTGCGTCGAGGATCAACCCCAGCTCGTCGAAGCGGCGCTGCACTTCGTCGCGGCTGAGTCCGAGGAATTCCTCCTCCGTGATGCGGATCTCCTCCGGCTCGTCACTGGGCTCGGGACTCGCGTCCGTCACCGTCGGAGTGGGAGACGCTGGCGGCTCGATCGGTTCGTCGCTCGGCTGCGCGAGCACGGCGATGATGGCGCCGATGATCAGCACGACGAGCAGTCCGATGAGCGCGATGAGCGGCCAGGTCCAGGGGCTGCGCTTCTTCTTCGCCGCGGCAGCGCCGGCAGCGGCGGCGCCGGCGGCGGCCCCGGCGCCCATGCTCGGCAGCACGCGCGTGGTTTCATCGTTGCCCGCAGCACTCGGCATGACCCGGGTCGCATCGAGCACCTCGGTGGCGGCAAGTCCGGCGACGGCGGGAACGATCGCGGCCGCGCCGCCGACGTCCCCGCGACGCAGGGCCTGTGCGGCCCGCGCGAAGTGCTGAGCACTCGCGGGACGCTCGGCCGGCTTCTTCGCGATCGCCGACATGACGAGGTTGCGCACCGGCTCGGGGACCGAGACGGGAAGCTCGGGCGGCGCATCGTTGATCTGCGCCATCGCGATGGCGACCTGCGATTCACCGGTGAACGGACGACGGCCAGCAAGGGCCTCGTACGCCACAATGCCGAGCGAGTACACGTCGGTCGACGGGCTGGCGGACTGACCGCTCGCCTGCTCGGGCGACAGGTACTGCACGGTGCCCATTACCTGACCCGTCGCGGTCAAGGGCACCTGGTCGGCGATGCGGGCGATGCCGAAGTCGGTGATCTTGACACGGCCGTCGGGCGTGATCAGCAGGTTGCCGGGCTTGATGTCGCGGTGAACGAGCCCAGCCTGGTGGGCGGCGTGCAACGCGGATGCCGTCTGCGCGACGATGTCGAGCACCTGATCGCTCGAGAGGGTGCGTTCGCGCTCCAGGATCGTCGAGAGCGCTTCGCCGGGAACAAGTTCCATGACGAGGAAGGCGCTGCCCTCCTCCTCGCCGTAGTCGTAGACGTTGGCGATGCCCTCGTGGTTGACGAGGGCCGCGTGACGCGCCTCCGCGCGGAAACGCTCGAGGAACCCCGGGTCACCCAGGTACTCGTCCTTCAGGATCTTGATGGCGACGGTTCGGCCGATGACCTGGTCGGTCGCCTGCCACACCTCGCCCATGCCGCCGATCGCCACGCGAGAGAGCAACTGGTAACGCCCTCCGAATGTGAGCCCGCTGGTGGGTCTCATCTGTTCAGCACCGCCTCCATGACCTGTCGCGCAATGGGAGCCGCGACTTGATTACCAAAAGCATTCTGGCCCTGCCCGCCGCCGTCCTCCACGACGACCGCCACCGCCACCTGCGGATTGTCCGCCGGCGCGAAACCGGTGAACCACAGTGTGAAGGGTTGCCCCGCACCGTTCTCCGCGGTGCCCGTCTTGCCCGCAACCTCCACGCCGGGGATCGCCGCGTTGAACGCAACGCCGTCCGAGACGCCGTCGACGAGCATCCGGGTGAGCGTCGTCGCGGTTCCGCGGCTGATCGGCTGGGCAAAGACCTCAGGCTCTGACTCTTGAACGGTCGACAGGTCGGGAGCGATGATGCGATCGAGCAGCGTCGGCTGCATGAGCTCGCCGCCGTTGGCGATGGCCGCACTGATCATCGCGATCTGGAGGGGGGTGACGCGCACGTCGTACTGGCCGAAGCCCGTCAGCATCAGCTGGGCATCGTCGAGGTTCTCGGGGTACTGGCTCGGCGTCGCGTTCATCGGAACGGCGATCGTCTGCCCGAAGCCGAAGCGCTCGGCGTACTCGGCCAGCTCGTCTTGCCCGAGCTCCAGCGCGAGTTCGGCGAAGGGGATATTGCAGCTCAGCCGCAGCGACGTCGCGAGGGTGACCGTTTCCTGCCCACCGCAGTTTCCGCCCTCCGCGTTGCTGATCACGTTCGTCGACAGCGGCAACTGTAGCCGCGGCGGGTTCGGGAACTCGCTGTCGGGGTTGAACTCGCCGGAATCGATCGCGGCCGCAGTGACGAGCACCTTGAACACCGAGCCCGGGAAGTACAGGTCGCCGCCGATCGCGCGATTGTTGAGCGGCCGGAGCGGATCGGTGATGAGTTCGTTGTACGCATCGATAACGCTCGACGTGCGGTGCGCCGACAGCCGGTTCGGGTCGAAGCCGGGAGTGGAGACCATGGCGAGGATCCGCCCGGTGGACGGCTCGATCGCGACGACGGACCCGCGCAGGTCTCCCATCGCGTCGAACGCGGCCTGCTGGACGGCCGGGTCGATCGTGAGCTCCACGGCCGCACCGCGAGGGCTTTGGCCTGTCACGAGCGCGCTCAGCTGATCGAGGAACTGCTCGTTCGCGGTTCCCGTGAGGAAGTCGTTGTAGGCCGACTCGATGCCGGTCGTTCCCTGATTGAGCGAAAAGTAGCCGGTGACCGCCGAATACAGCTCGGGCTCGAGATACTCACGGAGGAAGCGGAACTCGTTGTCGACGGGGCGCGACTGCGCAATGGGCTCGCCCGCCACGAGAATCGGGCCGCGCTCGGCGGAGTAGCTCGCGAACAGGGTGCGCACGTTGCGCCCGTCGGCGCGCAACTCGTCGACGGCGAACACCTGGATGACGCTGAGCGAGACGAACAGCGCGAGGAACATGGCGAGCGTCGCGACGCTGATGTGACGCAATTGCTTATGCATCGTCGTCCACCACCAATCGTGGCTGGTGTCGCACCGAGTCGCTGAGGCGCAGCAGTAGCGCGGCGATGATCCAGTTCGCCATGAGCGACGATCCGCCGGCCGCAAGGAACGGCGTCGTCAGTCCCGTGAGCGGAATCACGCGGGTTACGCCGCCGATCACGACGAAGACCTGCAGTGCGACAAGGAAGCCGAGCCCCACGGCCAGCAGGCGCCCGAAGTCGTCGGTTCCGTTGAAGCCGATGCGGTAGGCCCGGGCGACCAGCAAGAGGTAGAGGGCGAGGATCGCGAACAGGCCCACGAGCCCGAGTTCCTCACCGAGGCTCGCGACGATGTAGTCGCTTTCGGCCAGCGGAACGATGTCGGGACGGCCGCGGCCGAGTCCGGTTCCGATGAGGCCGCCGTCGGCAAGCCCGAACAGACCCTGCACCAACTGGTAGCTGCCACCGACAGCGTCATAGATTTCCGGGTTGAACGAGTCGAGCCACGCATCGAACCGGCCGCGCACGTACCCCAGCGCGTCGCGGGCGATGAGAGCGCCGCCGACGAAGAGCCCGAGGCCCAACAGAATCCAGCTGAGCCGACCGGTTGCGACGTACAACATCACGAGGAACAGGCCGAAGTACAGCAGCGCGGTTCCGAGGTCGCGCTGGAAGACCAAGACGCCCATCGCCGCGGCCCACGCGACGAGCAGTGGGCCGAGGTCGCGAGCGCGCGGAAGGCGCATCCCGAGCACCTTGCTGCCTACGATCGAGAGCGAGTCGCGCGCCGTCATCAGGTAGCCGGCGAAGAAGATCGCGAGCGCGATCTTGCCGAGCTCGCCCGGCTGGAACGAGAACGGGCCGACGGCGATCCACACGCGCGCGCCGTTGATGGTTTGGCCGATGCCGGGCGCAAGCGGCAGCAGCAGCAGGCCGATGCCGATGAAGAGCGCAAGGTAGCGGTAGCGGGCGAGGACGCGGTGGTTGCGCACGACGACCACGACGACCAGCGCGATCACCATTGCCAGGGCTGTCCAGGCCATCTGCCGAACGCCGGCGCTCGACCAGCCCTCGAAGCCCTTGGCGATGTCGAGGCGGTAGATCATGGCGATGCCGAGCCCGTTGAGCGTGGTGATGATCGGCAGGATGAACGGGTCGGCATCGGGTGCGACCACGCGCAGGGCGAGGTGCATGATGATCACGATCACGGCGAGACCCGCGCCGTAGGTGATGACGGTCTGATCGAGCTCGCCGATCGCCCCCAGCTGCACGAGCGCAATCGCTCCGCCGCTGACGGCGAGAGCGAGCACGAGCAGCGCGAGTTCGAGATTGCGCAGCTTCGATGGCGTTTTTAGCCTGATGCGAATCGCCTCGGTGAATGGCGCGGATGCACGGGGAGCGTCGATCGCGCCGGTCGGGGCCGCCTGCCCGACGGGCGCGGTGTCATCGTTCGGCTTCACGACGCAGCCTTTCGATGATCGCGAGCGCATCGATCAGGTCGTCGGCGCTGATGGTTTGCTCGACGGCATTGCGGCTAAAGGGCGTGAGCGCCATCAAGTCGATGCTTGTCTCCTGGTACACGCTCGACAGCGGGATCGGGCCGGCGTTCTGCTGCACGCCCTGGAAGATGGCGACCCGGCCGTCGACTTCGCCCACGAAGAAGCGCGTCTGCGTCCACTGATAACCCGCGGTGAGGGCCGCCGCGATGAGGCTGATGATGAGGACGAGGCCGACGCTCCATGTGACGCGCCGACGAATCTTGCGCCGGCGGTCCTCCGCGATGAGTTCGCGGAGGAACTCTTCGCTCTCGGGTTCGAAGTGCTCGTCTTCGGGGTCGGGCGTCGGCTTGAGCGGGTGCAGCAGCAGCTGCGGCAGGCTCTTCGAGGCGCGCTTCTCCTCGACCGGGCGGAAGCTCAGCGGCTTCGCGGCCGATCCGACCATGATTGGCGAGGAGACGCCGCTGGACTCGTCGTCGTCCACTCCGACGACCAGTACCGTCACGTTGTCGGGTGCGCCGTTGTCGAGACTCGCCTGAATGAGCGCATCGACGGCGGCCTCGGCGTCGGCGTTCTCCGTGAGGATCTCGGCGATGCGCTCGTCGTCGACGTAGCCGCTCAGCCCGTCCGAGCACAGCAACCAGCGATCGCCGGGCATCGTCTCAAGCACATCGGTGTCGATCTCGGGCGAGATGTCGACGTCTCCGAGCACCCTCATGAGCACGGAGCGCCGCGGGTGCTCGGCGGCTTCTTCGGGAGTGATGCGGCCGGAGTCGACGAGGCGCTGCACGAAGGTGTGGTCTTTCGTGACCTGCGTGAACTCGCCGTCACGCAACAGGTAAATGCGCGAGTCTCCGATGTGCGCGAGAGCCATCCGCTCGCCAACCCGCACGAGGCCACTCACGGTGGTTCCCATCCCGGTCAGTTCGGGATGCTCGAACACCGTCTCTGCGAGCTCACCGTTTGCCGTGAGCAGCGCCTGCTCGAGCGCGTCGCGCGCCTCCTCTGCGGTGTCGAACCGCGCATCCGTCTGGGCGATCGCCTGGATCGCGAGCGCGCTCGCGACGTCACCGCCCGCGTGCCCGCCCATCCCGTCGGCGACAACGAAGAGGTGGGTGCCGGCGTAGCCCGAGTCCTGGTTGTTGGATCGGACCCGCCCGACGTGGCTGGCGGCCGCGGTGCGCTCGGTCATCGGCGCCTACCGTCGCAACTCAAACGTCGTCGTGCCGATGCTGACCGGGGTGTTGAGGGGCACGTGCGTTGGGATGCTCACCCGCTTGCCGCCGAGGAACGTGCCGTTGGTCGAGTCGAGGTCCTGCACCATCCACTTGCCGTCCCAGAGCATGAGGCGGGCGTGATGGGTGGAGGTGTAGTCGTCGCGGATCACGAGCCCCGAGTCGCTCGAGCGGCCGATCGTGAGCTGGTCGCCGTCGAGCTCGAGCTCGATTCCCTCCTTCGAGCCGCTCGTGATCACGAGACGGCGGGCCGGTTCGCCGTCGTCGCTGTCGTTACCGCCCGCCACGCCGCCGAGCCCGCTGCGCGGTGCGGGCGACAGGTCGCGGGTCGGCGCGGCTGCGGCCACCGGTGTGGGGGTGGGGGCGACGGCCGGCGAGGGTTGGGCCGCCGCCGGCATGCGGCGCACCTTCTGCCCGAACAGGTCGGAGCGCAGCGCGTACACGATGGCGAACACGAGCGCCCACATCAGGATGAGGAACCCGACGCGCAAGAGCAGCAGCGTCAACTCGCTCACAGAGCGCCTCCTCGGGTGGTGCGATCAGCGGCATCGTCGGACTGCGCCAGCACCCGGTACAGGATGCGCGTGCGCCCGATCTCGATCACGCTATCCGGTTGCAGCACGGCGCGTGCGACGGGCTCACCGTTCAGGCGCGAGCCGTTTGTCGAACCGAGGTCGGTGACCTGCCCGTTGGCGCCGTCCCACGCAATCTCGACGTGTTTGCGCGAGGTGCCCGGGTCGTCGACGGTGATGTCGGCTTCGGAGCCGCGGCCGATGACCGTGCGCCCCTTCGTCAGTCGGTGTCGCTGCCCGTCGATGTCGAGCACGGCGACCCACGTCACGCGCCCCTTCACCGACTCGGAACTGACGCGCAGGACGCCCTCACTGAGCGAACCGTCGCGCTCGAGGGCGATGCGGATTCCGCCGGGGAAGGTGTACCGCTGCGCTGTGGCGTGCCGCTGCACGAGTTGCGTGAGCTCATCGTTGAGCGCCTCGCCGAGCGCGGTCATCCGATCGTGGTCGGCGGGAGCCAGCCGCACGGTCAAGCGATTGGGCACGAGAATGCGGTCACGGGCGACGACGGCGGCCTTCGTGTCGAGTTCGCGGCGCAGAGCGGCGGCGATCTCGACCGGCTGTACGCCCGACTTGAAGGTCTTTGCGAAGGCGCCACCGACGACGCGCTCTAAGCCGCGCTCGAAGCTATCGAGAAGCCCCACGTGCGTCCTCCCTCAGCCTGCGGACGTACCGATGCTAGTCGGCGCGCGTGACCGCTGGCCGAATCGGGGATGCTCACCGGCGCTTTCTGGGCGGATCCGCCGCTACCGGGCGGTGCGATCGGGTGCCGCCCGCTGTGATAATCTCGCCAGGTTGATGGCGCGTATGCGCCGTCTCGCGCGAGTGGCGGAATTGGCAGACGCGCTGGCTTCAGGTGCCAGTGCCCGCAAGGGCGTGGGGGTTCAAGTCCCCCCTCGCGCACGAGATAACCGTCTCGATCTTTCACGGATCGGGGCGGTTTCGTCGTTTCTGGCCAGCGCTCGGTCGCCGAGGGCGACCACGATCATGTGCGGCACGGTCAGCGCCGCGAGGCCCATGAAGACGAGCTGCAGGAGCCGCTCGTCGAGGGCGCCCGGCCCGGTCGTCGCGGCCAGCACACCCAGGGCGACGAGCAGGGGGCCGGCCGTCGCGGCGACCACGATCGCGATGGTGGTCCGCCTCGGGAGCGTGCCGCGTTCATCCCGGAAGCCTTCGCGAAGGTGGCGCGCCGAGTGCAGCAGACAGAAGTGGACGATGAAGAACACGAGCGGCGGCGTCGTAAGGGCGAGAAGTGCGGCGATCACACCCGCTGTGGTGTGCACGCGGAGTCGAGCTTCACGCGGGTGGTCGGCGCCGGGCACGGCCTCGACTCCCACAACGGTCACCCCCAGGTGCAGCTGGACGACCGGTGATGCGGCGATGCGGGCCTGCGCGTCGCGGTAGTAGTCGATACCCCTCGCCTCATGGGCGCCGCGCGTTTCCTGAGTGCTGCGATTCGTGTACCCCTCTGGGGTATGCGACACTGGAAGCATGAACGACAACTTTTCGGCGCAGCCCGGCCTCAACCTGCTCGGACAGGGGGGTGGCGGCTGCTGTGGTGGCGGAAGCTGTGGGTGCGGCCACGGGGCCGCCGATACGGAGGCGACGACGGGCGCCGCCTCGGCCACGGGGGTCGAAGCCTCGTTCCTCGTGAGCGGCATGACCTGCGGTCACTGCGTTGCAAGCGTCACCGAGGAGGTGAGCGCTCTCGACGGCGTCGTGAACGTGGCCGTTGACCTGAACGCTCAGGGTGCGTCCCGGGTCACCGTTCAGGCCACGCATCCCATCGAGGCGGATGCTCTGCGCACCGCGATCGCGGATGCCGGCTACGAGATCGTTGGCCGCTGACCTGGGGTTTCCTCGCCAACTGATTCTGCGAATCCGGTTCGGTCGATTACTCTGAATCGGTTATGACACCCCATCTTTTGCGCGCGCGCACGCGCGCCGCCGCCCTCCTCGGCGCAGCAGCGTTGCTGCTGTCGGGGTGCGCGACGGCGATCAGCGAGGGTGCCGACGCGCCCGTGCAGGCCGATGTGGCCGCGGCCCCCGAGCAGGCGTCCGCGCCGGAGCAGGCCGACGTTCTTCCGACGCGGATCGCCGCCCTCGACATCGACGAGACCGCGGGAGTGATTCGCGTCGCCACCGATCGCGGCATCTACGTGGCGACCCTGCCCGACACCGACACCGATACGGTCGCTCGGTCCACCACGTTGCTGGGCGACCGCATCGACGACGTCAAGAGCTACCAGCGACTGGGAGCCCGCGTTCTCATCAGTGGTCACCCGAACGATCCGGAGGTCAGCGCCGACGAGCGGCTGGGTCTCTGGGTGGGCGACACCGAGTCGGGCGAGTGGGCGCCCTTCGCCCTGACCGGCGAAGTCGACTTCCACGCGATCACCGCGGCCGGACCGACGGCAGCCGACGCCATCATCGCCGCCGCCGACACGGTCAGTAACACGCTCTTCTACAGCCCCGACGGCGGAGAATCGTGGCAGAAGGGAGCAGTGATCGGTGCGACATCGCTGGCGTTCACCAGCGACGGATCGACTCTCGTCGCGGTTACTCCGGTGGGTCTCAAGGTCAGCACGGACCGGGGCCGCACCTTTCTCGAGCCCGAGGCTGCGCCCGCTCTGCAACTCGTCGCCACGCCGCCGGTCGGCACGAAAGAGTGGCGCATCGTGGGCGTCGACTCGGCGGGGGCTCTGTGGAGTTCGACCGACGGCGACCGCTGGCAGCAGTTCGGCGCTCTGGCCGCGGTGCCTGCAGACCTCGCGCTCGGCAAGAGCGGCGAGGTCATCTATGTCGCGACGGCAGACGGCGTGTTCGTGAGCAACGACGGGGGCGAGACGCTCACGCTCATGGTCACCCTCGACTGGTAGCCAGAGCTCACTGGAGTACCCCACCGGGGTATGTCACAATGGGGCCATGACCACGGCACCCCTTCAGCTCGAGATCGGCGGCATGACGTGCGCGGCGTGTGCAGGTCGCGTTGAGCGCAGCCTGTCACGGCTGGGCGGCGTGACGGCGAGCGTCAACTACGCCACCGAGAAGGCAACCGTCACGCTTGCCGATGACGCTGACGCTCTCCCGACGATCGACGAGCTTGTCGCCGCCATCGAGAAGGCGGGCTACAGCGCGACGCCGGTGGCGCCGCCGAGCGAGGCACGCGCATCCACTGCGCAGGGCGACGCCCCCGATCCCCTCGCCGATGCGCGACGTCGGCTGGCGATTGTGGTCGCTCTGACGGTGCCCGTGCTCGTGCTGTCGATGGTGCCGCCGCTGCAATTCCCGAACTGGCAGTGGCTCGTGTTGGCGTTGTCGTCCCCCGTTGCGGTGTGGGGTGCGTGGCCGTTCCACCGTGCGGCGTTCATGAACGCTCGCCACGGCACCGCCACGATGGACACTCTGATTTCCGTCGGCGTCGGGGCGGCGTTCGGGTGGAGCCTCTACACGCTGTTCTTCGGTGAGGCCGGCATGACCGGCATGGTCATGAGCCTTCAGCTCTTCGGCAGCCCCGATACCGGCTCGCACGAGATTTACCTCGAGGTCGCGGCGGCGGTGACGGCGTTCATGCTCGCGGGCCGCTATCTCGAAGCGAAGGCGAAGCGCGCGAGCGGTGAGGCTTTGCGCGCCCTGCTCGAGCTGTCGGCGACCGACGCGACCGTGCTGCGAGATGGCGTCGAGACGCGTGTCGCCGTCGACCAGCTGGTCGTCGGTGACCGGTTCATCGCGAGGCCCGGCGACACGATTGCCACCGACGGACTCGTGCGCGACGGGGCGACCGCTGTCGACACATCCGTGATGACCGGCGAAAGCAAGCCCGTCGAGGTGGCTGTCGACGCGCGCGTCGTCGGGGGCACCGTCAACGTCGGCCCCGGCGTCATCACCGTCGAGGCGACGCGCATCGGTGCCGACACTGAGCTGGCGCGGCTGGGGCGCCTCGTGGAGGAGGCGCAAACCGGCAAGGCGCGGGTGCAGCGCATCGCCGACCGCGTGTCCGCAATCTTCGTCCCGGTGGTCATGGTGCTCTCGCTGCTGGCTCTGCTCGGCTGGCTCCTGTTCGGCGGAACAATCGAGCAAGCCTTCACCGCGGCCGTTACCACCTTGATCATCGCCTGCCCCTGCGCGCTCGGCCTTGCTACCCCGACCGCCTTGCTGGTCGGAACGGGCCGCGGCTCGCAGCTCGGCATTCTGATTCGTGGCCCCGAGGTGCTTGAGCAGACCCGCCGGGTCGACACCATCGTGCTCGACAAGACGGGAACGCTCACCACCGGCCGGATGCGCGTCACCGCGGTGCTGCCCGCCGCCGGCATCGCGGAGGAGCGGGTGCTGGCGGCCGCCGCCGGCGCCGAAAGCGGCAGCGTGCATCCCGTCGCCGCCGCCATCGTCGAGGCGGCCCGCGAAGCCGGCGCCGCGACGGGCGCGGTCGAGGGCTTCCAGGCCCACGACGGCGCCGGCGTCTCGGCCGTCGTCGACGACAGGGCTGTCGCCGTCGGTCGCGCCGACTGGCTCACGAGTGCGTGGTCGGTCGAGGTGGGCGACGACGTGCGCGCCGACATCGCGCACCGCGAAAACGACGGGATGACCGTGGTCGCGGTCGCGATCGACGGTGCGTACGCGGGCCTCATCGCCATCTCCGACGCGGTGCGGCCCGAGGCCGGAGCCACGATTGCCCGGCTTCGCGCGCTCGGGCTCACCCCCGTGCTGTTGACGGGCGACAATGCCGGAGCAGCGGCACGCGTGGCGGAGCAGCTCGGCATCGACGATGTGCGCTCGGGGGTGACGCCGGTCGGCAAGCTGGAGGCGATCCGCGGGCTGCAGGCCGACGGGCACGTCGTCGCGATGCTCGGCGACGGCGTCAACGATGCTGCGGCGCTCGCGGCCGCCGACCTCGGCATCGCGATGGGGTCGGGAACCGACGCGGCGATGGCCGCCAGCGACCTGACCATCGTCTCGGGCGACCTCTCGCTCGTGCCCGACGCCGTCCGCCTCGCTCGGCGCACCCTGCGCACGATCATCGGCAACCTGTTCTGGGCCTTCGGCTACAACACCGCCGCGATTCCCGTGGCGATGATGGGTCTGCTCAGCCCGGTGCTTGCCGCTCTCGCGATGGCGGTGTCAAGCCTGTTCGTGCTCGGCAATTCGCTGCGACTGCGCAGCTTCGCGCCCGAGCCGCGTTAGGCGCCGGGGCGCACGGCGGGCATCCCGAGAACGACGGGGCCGTTGGGTAGCCGCAGCGCCGCTGGGGCGTCCGACGGCACGACCGGGGAGCGAGGCGCCACGGGCGCGACGGGAACGTACGCGGCGCCGAGAGCGGGACGAGCATCCGCCTCGCCCGTGTTCGGCCAGAGCGCGAACGCCCGCTCGGCCTGCGCGGTGATCGTGAGGGATGGGTTCACGCCGAGGTTCGCCGAGATCGTCGAACCGTCGACGATGTGGAGGCCGTCGTGCCCGAACGCGCGGTGGTAGGCGTCGACCACGCCGCTCTCGGGCGAGTCGCCGATCGGTGCGCCGCCCAGGAAGTGGGCGGTCATGGGTACTTCGACGACCTCCCCGATTCCCGACTCGGGGAAGCCCCGCATGTGCTCGGCCATGCGCCGGTACGCGGCGTTGGCCAGGGGAATCCAGGTTGGGTTCGGCTCACCATGGCCTTGCCTACTGCGGAGTTTCACCCGGCCGCGGCGCTTCGGCGTGGCCATCACCGTGAGCGAGTTGTCGCGCGTCTGCATGACAAGGGCGACGATCGAGCGGTTTGACCAGGAACCGATACCGAACAGAATCGACCCGACCCGGCCGGGGTGGCGCACCACCTGACCGAGCCAGCGGAGCCATCGGGGCACGCGCCCGCCGCCGTCGACCATCACGGTCGCGAGCAATGCCATGAGGTTCGAACCGTCGCCGTAGCGGCAGGGTTCGATGTGGGTCTGCTCGTCGACGTGAATGGACGAGGTGATGGCGACGCCGCGGGTGAAGTCGACCTCTGTGCGGTGACGCCAGCGGGTCGTGGCTCCGCCGAGTGCTTCTGAGTTGGTGCGGGTCAATTCGCCGAGTCCGTCGGAGAGGTGAGGCAGGTCGCCGTGTACCTTCGCGGCGTGCAACAGCTGCTGCGTGCCCCAGGCGCCGGCGGCGACCACCACCTGCCCGGCGCTCCACCGGCGCTCGCCGCCCGGGCCGGGCCCGGTCGTTCGGGTGAGCAGCTCATAGCCGCCATCCGGCAGCGGGCGCACCCGGGTCACCGTCGTGCGCTCGACGACGTCTGCCCCGGCGCTCTCGGCTAAGTGCAGGTAGTTCTTCACGAGGGTGTTCTTGGCATTGTGGCGGCAGCCGGTCATGCACTCGCCGCACTCGCGGCAGCCGGTGCGCGCGGGCCCCGCGCCGCCGAAGTAGGGGTCGGGGCTGTCGACGCCGGCGCCCTCGCCGAAGAACACGCCGACGGGAGTGCGGCGGAAACTGTCAACCACGCCCATGTCGGCGGCGACCTTCTGCATGACCTCGTCGGCGGGGGTGATGGTGGGGTTCTCGACGACCCCCAGCATGCGGCTCGCCTGGTCGTAGTACGGGTCGAGCTCGGCTTTCCAGTCGGTGATGTGTGCCCACTGGCGGTCGCGGAAGAACGCGTCGGACCGCGGTCGGTACAGAGTGTTCGCGTAGACGAGGGATCCGCCCCCGACGCCCGCGCCGGCGAGGATGATCACATCGCCGAGAACGTGGATGCGCTGGATACCGAGGCAGCCGACCGCGGGCGCCCACAGAAACTTCCGCACATCCCAGCTGGTGCGCGCGAACTCGTCGTCGGCGAAGCGTCGGCCCGCCTCGAGCACGGCGACCGAGTACCCCTTTTCGACGAGGCGGAGCGCGGCGACCGAACCGCCGAAGCCCGAGCCGATGACGATGACGTCGTAGTGCCGCTCCGGCCTGCTCACCGCCTTACCCCTTCCGGTAGCTGTCGACCGCGGCGGCGCCGAGCGGCGCCGCGATCGCCCACGAGTCGATGCCCGCGAAGCGCGTGAGTCGCCGCGCGGTCACGTGTGCCGTGCGGTTGTCGACAAACCAGAGCGGCGTCGGCCAGGCCTGCCAGGGCCCGCGACCCACCGTGCGCTCGACGTGCTCGGGGTCGAGCAAGAGCGCGTTGTGCACGACGCCGATGCCGCTGCCCACGTCCTCCGGGGTGTGACCGGGGTAGGCGCCCCACGTCGCCGCGGGCATTCCGAACAGCGGCCCGACCCAACTGTTGATGCCGATGGTGCCGTAGTGCAGGTTCGCCACGGCCCACTCGAACCGGTTGCCGAGCTGGCCCATCGTGCGGGGGTGGGCGACGATACCGGCGCCGAGCGTGCCCGCCAGCCGATCGTTGCAGAAGGTGACCGCAGCATCCAGGAAGCTGGCGGGGCCGGCGTCAGTCGACAGCCGGACGACGCCGAGAACGGGGCCGAAGATTTCGGTCGTGAACATGAGTTCGTCGGAGTTCTCGGGGTCGAGGTGGTCGATAAGCGTGCGCGGAGCCTCCGGGTCGCCACCCAAGACGCTGGCGTCGGGATGCGCGGAGAAGGCGGCGAGCTGGCGCTGCGAGGCGCCCGGATAGTATGCCCGCCGCGGGGGAGCATCGCGCACGTAGTCGCGTATGGCCTCGACGAACTCATCAGCGCGCGCCCAGTGGGCGGGAATCACGACGATCTGTGTCGCGACGCAGTTGAAGCCGGAGTTGTGGAGGCGCTGCGTGGCGAGGTGGCGGGCGGCGGCATCGAGTTCGTCGTCGGTCCACGCATCGTCGGGCACGACGATTGCCGGGCCCACCCCGCCCAGCTCGCTCGTCATGGGCTTCGTGAGGAGGCGCTCGCCGGCGGCGCGCCGTCGTTCCGCATCGTCGTCCGTGCCGAACAGGATCGCGTCGTGTGTCACGCGACTCCCGGTGATGTGGACGGCGTCGACGAGCGTGTGCTGCACGAGCGCCTGGCCGACATCGGCGCCGCCGATCGTGATGCGCACCAGGTCGAGGTCGATGAGCGGGGCGAACGCTGCCTCAAGTGCCTGGGCGAGGCGGGCGTTCACGGGATTGAGCTTCACGATCGCCGCGCTCGCCTCGCCGTAGAGGGCGTTGAGAACATCGAGTGCGGGGATGCCGCTGACGTTGCCTGCGCCCAGAACAACGGTCACTCGGGGCTCGCGATGTGGGTCGCGAAGCGCTCTTGCGACACCGTCGCGAATGACGTCGAGGTCGAGGCCGGGTCGCAACCACACATGGGCCTCGTAACCGCTCAGCACTACATCCTTCGGCAGATACGGGAAGGCGGCGACGGCGAGGCGCCCTCCCGGAGCGCCAGTGATGTTGACCTCGTCGAGGGGCGAGCGACCCTTCTCGATGAGCTTGAGCGTCTTCTCGAGCGCGCTCGTCATCGTGATGAGTGCGTACGGTCCGCTTGACCACTCCTCGCCGGCGGCGGGGGAGCGCGGGTCGACGTCTTTGACCGCGCACGCGGCGGCAACCCAGTCGGCGGCAATCGCCAGAGTTGCGGCCCGGACCTGCCGCAGCAGCCCCCGCTTTTCGCCGAGTGGCAGCGCCACCCAGCGGGCCGCGCCCGCGCGCAGAGCGGCGAGATCGTCGTCTAGTGCGGGGTCAGACAACGGGTCTCCTCGAGGGCCACACGGCCCAGGGTTCAGCGATGAACGGTGACTGTTAGCCTACTCGCGAGGGTCACCCTCAGCGGGCAGTCCGATGAGGCTGCGCAGCTCGTCGACCGTGTCGACCACGGCGATCGCGTGCTCGAACTCGCCCTCCTCGGCATAGCCCCAGCTCACCCCGATGGTCGGAATGCCGTGCACGCGGGCGCCCTCGACGTCATGGATGCGGTCGCCGATCATGATCGGACGGCTCAGGTCGGCGCCGAACGCCTTCAGGCGCACCAGAGCCTCGGCGATCACGTCGGCCTTCGCGCTGCGCACCTCGTCGTCGGAGGCCCCCGTGATGATGTCGAAGTGGTGGGCGATCGTGAAGTGCTCGAGCATGAGCGTCGCCGGGGTCTCGGGCTTTGAGGTGGCAAGGCTCAGGGGCAGCCCTGACGCGTCGATGTCGGCGACGAAGAGACCCATACCGGGAAAGAGCCGGGAGTCGTAGGCGCCCTGGTCGAGGTACTGAGCGCGGTACACCTCGAGCGCACGCTCGCGCTGCTCCAGGGTCATGCCCGCACGATCGCGGAACGAGTCGAGGATCGGCGGACCGACGTAGCGCAACAGTTCGGCGTCGTCAGGAACGGGCAGTTCCAGTGCGACGAAGGTGCGCTTCAGGGTGTCGATGATGCCGGGCGCCGAGTCGACGACGGTTCCGTCGAGGTCGAGCAGGATCGTCGTGTAGGGCAGGCTCACGACTCGAGCCTAGGCGCGAACACTCAGAACAGGCGGGGCACCCCGTCGTCGATGCCGCGCATGGCGTCGTAGTCGAGCAGCAGGCAGCGGATTCCGCGGTCTTCGGCGAGGGTTCGCGCCTGCGGGGTGATCTCTTGCGCCGCGAATACCCCGGCGACGGGGGCGAGCAGCGGGTCGCGGTTCATCAGCTCGAGGTAGCGAGTCAGCTGCTCGACCCCGTCGATGCCGCCGCGGCGCTTGATCTCGATGGCCACCGAGTGGCCCGCCGCATCCCGGGCCAATATGTCGACCGGGCCGATCGCGGTCATGTATTCCCGCCTCACGAGCGTGTAGCCGTCGCCGGCGAGCTCGATCTGCTCGGCCAGGAGCTTCTGCAGGTGGGCCTCGACACCGTCCTTCTGCAGGCCAGGGTCAACGCCCAACTCGTGTGCCGTCTCGTGCAGCGTTTCGTAGATCGACACGACGAGCATGTCGGCGGTCTTCGCGTGCGTGACGCGCCAGATTTCGGCGACCCCCGCATCCCGCTGGTCGTCGTCGGGCTCGTGCACGGTCAGCGTGCACGGCGGGCTCATCCAGTTCAGGGGCTTGTAGCTGCCGCCGTCGGAGTGCACAAGCAAAGACCCGTCATTCTTGTGGATGAGCAACCGCGTCGCCATCGGAAGGTGCGCTTGCAGGCGGCCGGCATAGTCAACGGAGCAGCGGGCAATGACGAGACGCACCTAACCAGCCTAGGTGGGCGGTGGCAGAGCCTACGCCGCGGGTGCCTCCTGCGGGGTGCGCGTGTTGACGCCACGCTCGCGCGTCGCCGGCGACGACACCGCCGTCAGTGTGACGAGGGCAAGCACCACCCAGAGCGCGTTGATGAGGCCGATGCGTTCTCCGAGGAACCCGATGAGCGGGGGGCCGACGAGGAAGGCGAAGTAGCCGACCGTGGCGACGGCGGCGACGCGTGCGGCCGCCTTGTCGGGGTCGTCGGCGGCGGCCGACATTCCGACGGGGAAACCGAGGGATGCGCCGAGGCCCCACACGAAGATCGCGATGCCGGCGATGACCGGCTGATCGACGAGAATCAGCACGCTGAGGCCGATGATCGCGAAGATCGCCGAGCCCAGCAGCACCGGCACGCGGCCGAAGCGGTTGAGCAGCGGAACGCCCACGATGCGCCCCGTCGTCATGGCGACGGCGAAGACGCCGAAGTAGAAGGCGCCGGCCGCCTCGTCGACGCCGCGGTCGTCGACCATGGCGAGCGCGAGCCAGTCGTTCGCGGTGCCCTCGGCGAAGGCCATGCCGAGCACGACGAGGCCGATGATGAGCGTGCGGGGCTCTTTCCAGATGGCCATGCGCTCGCCGAAGGTCGAGCGCTCAGGGCCCGGGCCGTCGTCGTCGAGGCCGGGCAAGATGCGGTGCTTGGGCAGGCCGCGAACGGTGATGAGGATGCCCACTCCGAGGACGAGGGCGACGCCGATCGTGTGTACGTCGAGGCCGACGCCCAGCACCGCGACGCCCGCGGCGACGGCCGCGCCGACGATCGAGCCGCCGCTCCAGGCGGCGTGGAACCACGGCATGATCGCCGTGCCCTGCGCCTGTTCGACACCCGCGCCCTCGACGTTCATCGCGACGTCGGTGATGCCCATTCCCGCGCCGTACAGCGCCATTGCGATGAGCACCGTGACGTAGGAGCCGAACTGCGCCGAGCCGACGCCGACGACCGCGATCATGACGAGCGTCGTGATGATGCCGCCGAGAATCGAGGTCCGCGTGCCGAAGCGGGCGATGAGGTGGCTGGAACCGAGCAGGCCAATGATCGAGCCGGCGGCGAGGCCGAAGATGAGCATGCCGAACTGCTCGAGGTTCACATCGAGCGCATCGCGAATCGCGGGCGTGCGCGCAACCCACGTCGCCATGGTCGCGCCGTTGATCGCAAAGACGGCGAAGACGGCGAGACGCCACGCGGCCAGGCTGGGCCGCGTATCGAATCGATTCGATGTGCTCATTCGGCTACGCTACCAATCCCATGACACGCCCGGCAAACGACGACGCGACACCCTCGGCGACCCCAACCGGTCGACCGACCCTCGCGCAGGTTGCCAAGCGCGCGGGCGTGAGCGCGTCGACCGCATCCCTCGCGTTCTCCGGCTCTGGCCCCGTCTCGGATGAGACGCGGGAGCGGGTGCTCGCCGCTGCTCGCGAGCTTGACTACGGCGGGCCCGACCCGCGCGCCCGCAGCCTGCGGACAGGACGCAGCGGCATCATCGCGGTGGTCATGGAGGAGCGCATCCGCGACGGATTCACCGACCCGATGGCTATCGCCATGCTCGACGGCATCGCCGACGAGATCGGCGCGGCGGGCTACAGCATGCTGCTGCTCACCGACAGTCCCGACCGCGAGGCCGGGGGTCTGCGCGACGCTCCCATGGACGCGGCCATCCTCTTCGGCTGCTCAACCGATCTCGACCCCGCTGTCGCCGTACTCGGTCAGCGCCACGTGCCTCTCGTCGGCGTCGAAACAACGCCCCGCGATGGCATGCGGCTCGTGAACAGCGACGACCGCGACACCGTCGCCGAGAGCGCGCGACTGCTCAGCGAGCTCGGCCACACCCGGGTGGGCATCATCACCCTCCCGCTCGATCGCGCTCGAACCCGCGGCCCGCTGACCGCCGACCGGCTCACCGCTTCCGATGCGTACACGGGCCTCGAACGGCTCGCGGGGGCACGCGCCGTTTTTCCTGACGCGCCCGCAATGGTCGCCTCCGGTTCGCTCATCGACGAGGGGATGCTCGCGGCGCGACGTCTTCTCGACCAGCACCCCGACATCACCGCGATCATGGCGCAGAGCGACCTCCTCGCGATCGGCGCCATCCAGGCGGCGGAGGAGCGGGGGATGACGGTGCCGGGCGACGTGAGCGTCGTGGGCTTCGACGGCGCCCGCGTCGACGGCCTCACGACCCGCACGCTCACGACGGTCGTGCAGCCCATCGCCGAGAAAGGCCGAGCTGCCGCCCGCCTCGCGCTGGGCGCGCTCGCGGACGACAGTGACCTGCGTGATCAGGTATTCACGAGCATCCTGCGCGTCGGAGACACGACGGGGCCGGCACCGGTTCGCTAGCTCGCCCCCGCCACGATCCACCGTGTGCCGCGGGCGCGCCAGCCCAGGGTGGCCGCCCGCGCCGCGAGGTAGCCGACCATGAACGACAGGAAGAGGCCCGCGAGGCCGGCACCGAGCATCCCGATGGCGATCGCGAGCACAACCAGGTACGCGAGCAGATTCAGGATGCCCGTGGCCGCCAGATAGCGCCCGTCGCCGGCCCCGATCAGCACGCCGTCGAGCACGAACACGAGCCCGGCGAGCGGGAGGCCGACCGCGAGCGTGACGACGGCGAGCGGGATCAGCGCGCGCACGGCCGGATCCCCCGTCATCGCAATCGCGAGCAGGGGAGTGGCGGCCAGCAGCGGCACCATGAGCGCCGCCCCCACGGCGACACCCCAGCCGACCAGCCGGCGGGTGATCGCGTGGACGCGGGGCACGTCGCTCGCGCCGAGACCGTGGCCGATGAGTGCCTGTCCGGCGATGGCCAGGGCGTCGAGCGCGAGGGCCAAGAGGCTGTACAGCGCGAACCAGATCTGGGTCGCGGCGAGTTCCTCTGTGCCGAGCGTGGCGGCGACCGCCACCGTCGCGACGAGGGCCACGCGCAGGCTGAGGGTGCGGACGAACAGCCACGAGCCGGCCTGCGCGGCGGCGCGAAGTCCGGTGACGCCGGGCCGTAGCCGAGCGCCCGATGCTCGCGCGCCGCGCACCACGATCGCGACGAGGACGGCCGCCATGCCCCACTGGGCGATGACCGTGCCGATGGCCGAGCCCGCGACGCCAAGACCGAGTCCGTAGATGAACACGGCGTTCAGAGCGATGTTGGCGGTGAAGCCGGCGGCCGCGACGATGAGCGGGGTGCGTGCATCCTGCAGACCGCGCAGTACCCCCGTCGCGGCGAGCACGAGCAGCATGCCGGGGATTCCCCACCACGAGATCGTCAGGTAGTCGAGTGCGGCGGCCGCGACGACCGGTTCGACGCCGAAGAGGTCGACGATGAATCGCGAGCTCGGCAGCATGACGCCGAGCAGGACGACACCGATTCCGAGGGCGAGCCACAGGCCGTCGACGCCCGCCGTCAGCGCGCCAAGGCGATTACCGGCGCCGAGGCGCCGGGCGACGATCGGCGTCGTCGCGTACGCCAGGAAGATCAGCAGCCCGACCACCGTCTGCAGTACCGTGCTCGCCACGGCGAGGCCCGCGAGCGGCGCCGCACCGAGGTGCCCGACCATCGCGGTGTCCGTGAGCACGAACACCGGTTCGGCGATGAGTGCTCCCAGCGACGGCACCGCCAGGCGCATGATGTCGCGGTCGAGCGGCGAGAGTCGGAAGCGGGCGCGCACCCCCCAAAACTACGGGGATTCCTAGGTCAGGCCGTGCGCCAGAAGTTAGGCTCGGTGTTCGTGACTGCAGATCTCGCAAGCGGCATCCTCCGTGACGAACTCGACCCGAGCATCCGCCCGCAAGACGACCTCTATCGGCACGTGAATGGTCGCTGGGTGGCACGTACGGAAATCCCCGCCGACAAGGCGCGCTACGGATCGTTCATGGTGCTCGCCGAAGAGGCCGAGAAGGCGGTGCGCACCATCATCGAGGAGGCGCAGACCGCCGAGCCGGGCACCGAGGAACGCAAAGTCGGCGACCTCTACGCGTCGTTCATGGACGAGGAGCGCATCGAGGATCTTGGAGCCGAACCCCTCGCTCCGCTGCTCGCGCAGATTGATGCGATCGCCGATCGGGATGCACTGATCACCACGATCGGGACGCTGCAGCGCCAAGGCGTCAGCGGCCCGCTGCAGCTGTTCGTCGACAACGACCCCGGAAACCCCGAGCGCTACCTCGTCTTCGTCGAGCAGGGCGGACTCGGCATGCCGGACGAGTCGTACTACCGGGAGGACGCGCACGCCGATACCCGCACGGCGTATCGCGCGCACGTCGAGGCGATGCTGGCGCTCGCCGGCCTCGACGACGCGGGGGATCGCGCCGAGCGGGTCATCGCGCTCGAGTCCGCGCTCGCGGCCCACCACTGGTCGGCCGTGAAGAATCGCGACGCACAGGCCACCTACAACCTGCGTTCGTGGGAGGACTGGCGAGCTGTCGCCGGCGATGTCGACCTGACGCTGTGGCGCGACGGCTACGGCATTCCCGAGTCGGCGCTCGCCGAGGTGGTGCTGCGTCAGCCGGACTTCACCGAGGGTTTCGTCGCGGTCCTGCACGACACCCCGCTCGACGACTGGCGCGACTGGTTGCGCTGGCACACCGTCCGCTCGATGGCCCCCTACCTGTCGGGCGCCTTCGTGCGACAGAACTTCGACTTCTACGGCCGCACCCTCACCGGTGCCCCCGAACTGCGCGCCCGCTGGAAGCGCGGCGTCTCGTTCGTCGAGGCCGCGATGGGTGAGGCTGTCGGCAAGGTGTACGTCGAGCGGCACTACCCGCCGGAGGCGAAGGAGCAGATGGACGAGCTGATCGCGATGCTCGTCGCCGCCTACCGCCAGTCGATCGAGACGCTCGAGTGGATGACGCCCGAGACCCGCGAGCGCGCCCTCGACAAGCTCTCGACGTTCACCCCGAAGATCGGGTTCCCGGCGAAATGGCGCGACTACTCGGCGCTTGCCGTCGATCCGGCCGATCTGCTCGCGAACGTGCGTGCGGCCGGCGAGTTCGAGTTCCAGCGCGAGCTGTCGAAGATCGGCGCGCCAATCGACCGCGACGAGTGGTTCATGACCCCGCAGACGGTCAACGCGTACTACAACCCCGGCTTCAACGAGATCGTGTTCCCGGCGGCGATCCTGCAGTTCCCGTTCTTCGATCCGAATCGGGATGCGGCGGCCAACTACGGTGCGATCGGCGCGGTCATCGGCCACGAGATCGGGCACGGCTTCGACGACCAGGGCTCGCGCTACGACGGCGACGGCGCCCTGCGCGACTGGTGGACGGCCGAGGACCGCACAGCCTTCGAGGAGCGCACCGGCTCGCTGATCGCACAGTACGACGCGCTCGAGCCGACGGAAGCGCCGGGCCACCACGTGAACGGTGCGCTCACGATCGGCGAGAACATCGGCGACCTCGGCGGGCTCGGCATCGCCTGGAAGGCGTACCTCCTGTCGCTGAACGGCGCCGAGCCTCCGGTGATCGACGGCTTGACGGGCGCGCAGCGCTTCTTCCTGTCGTGGGCGCAGGCGTGGCAGATCGCGATCCGCCCCGAAGAGGCGTTGCGGCTACTCTCGATCGACCCGCACTCGCCGAACGAGTTCCGCTGCAACCAGATCGTGCGCAACATCGACGCGTTCTACGACGCCTTCGCGGTGTCCCCCGATGACGAGCTGTGGCTCGCCCCCGAGGAGCGGGTCACCATTTGGTAGATGACGCGCCGCTGACACGACGACGGGATGCGCGACGCGCGGTCCCCACGTCGGCGCGCCATGCGGCGGTCGACCGAGACCCCTCCTTCCGACCGTCTTTCCGCGCCCTGGGTGCGCTCGCCTACGAGGGCGCGCGGGTGTCGGTAGCGGTACTCGAGCTCGAGACGGGCCGGCCCATCTTTGCCGTTGATGAGCGCATCGTCTTGCCGACAGCATCCGTCGGAAAGATCTTGTTGCTCGTCGAGGTGAGCGCGCGTCTGACCGAGAGGCGCCTATCGGATTTCGCGATCATCGACCGCTCGCCCGAGGACGCGGCCGCCGACAGCGGCATCTGGCAGCACCTTCAGGCGCCGGCGATGCCCATCGCCGATCTCGCGGCGCTCGTCGGGGCGACAAGCGACAACCTGGCGACGAACGTGCTGCTGCGCCAGATCGGGCTCGACGCGGTGCGCTCACGTGCGGAGCAGCTGGGGCTCGTGCGTACCGCCCTGCTCGACGTGGTGCGTGATACTCGGGGCCCCGACCATGCCCCGCAGTTGTCGGTCGGGTCCGCCGCCGAATTGTCGTGGCTGTTCCACGCGCTCATGCATGGCCAGATCATCGATCGGCAGACGAGCGATCGCGTGCTGAACTGGCTGTCGCTGAACACCGATCTCTCGATGGTCGCAAGCGCGTTCGGTCACGATCCCCTCGCTCACCGCGGGGTGGAACACAACACCTGGATGCTCAACAAGACCGGCTCCGACGAGGGCGTCCGTTCGGAAGCGGGCGTGTTGCGCGGCCCGAGGGCGGGCCTGACATACGCTCTGTCCGTACAGTTCGAAGACCGCGACCTTGCGTCTCGACTGCGGGTCATGGATGCGATGCGAACCTTCGGCTTGGACCTCTTGGAGTGGGTGCACTGACCGACGGGTCGGTCCGTGAAATCGTGGATTCCTCCACATGCCCCAATGCGGGGCTAGACTAGACAGTCTACGTTGTCGGGTCTTTATCAGCGTCGCTAGAGTGAGCGCGATCTCGAATTTGGCGCACCCGACGTTTGCCAAAGGTCGGCGGTCAACCGAACACCCGAATCGCAGCACCCACTGCGATAACGCCGACCCCCGGCGTCGCACCACCCATACCCGAATGCCGCGCGCCCTCGTGGGTGCGCAGTGCTCCCAACCCCCAGGAGCTGTTACCCATGTTGCGCAAACGCATACTCGCAGCGGTGACGACACTCGCCCTCGCGCTCGGCATGAGCGTGGGCGGTGCCGGTACCGCGTTCGCGAACCCCAACGCCAACACGCCTCGCGTGTCGACAGAGTCAGGTATTGAACGTTACGAAGGCAACGGCCTGACCTGTAACGACTTCAGCGGTGTTGCTCAAGGCAACATCGACATCGCCGGCGGTGCCACTGGCTCATACACGGCACAGTCCGGAACGTGGGGCACGTTCGGATGGCAGTCCGGCAACGTCTTCACCTGGGACATCAACGCCGGCTGGACCGTCGACCTCTGCATTAAGGGCTCAACGATCGTCGTCTGGATCGATGACGCCTCTGGTAAAGGTTCGTACGACTTCAAGGGCCTTCAAGGCCACGGGATCTCGCACATGAACTTCATGGGCGCGAACTTCACGCCGCCTCAGACATCCGAGTCTGTCGACTGCGTCTCCGCAGTCAACACGGTGGGGAGGCCTCTCACCAACGGCGACCACATCAACATGGACATCGTGCTCAACGGAGTTCGGATGCAGGTGAACGCGTCTGTGGACATTCGACAGACGGATGACCCGGCGAGCGAGTCGGGCCTGGTCGTGCGGGTGAACGCCCCCGGTGGCCCGTACGTTCTCCCCCTCACCAACGCGCAGAAGGCATCCGGTGTGCTGACCTTCACGTACTCGTCCTACTTGACCGGACAGTGGGTCGTCGAGTGGGTTCAGTTCAACGATCGCTACTTTAACAAGGACCGCAACCAAGCGAAGTTCTTCACATGTGGCACGCCGCTCGCTAAAGAAGCCTCGGCCGAGGTGCGCGTCCCCGCAGCCGACTGTGAAGACGGCGTTGATTGGAGCCAGGTCTCACTGACGACGAACGGTGCCACTTTCGGGGAGCCCACCTTCGACGGTCGCAGCTACTCCATCACTGCTACTGCAAGCGAAGGCTTCCTCTTTCCGGGTGGGCTGACGCAGAAGACGTTCACCGGAACACTTCCCGACCGTGATCCGGCAGCGTGTGAACTGGTGACTGCGTCAATCGTCATCACGCCGGCGGACTGCTTGACCGGCGAGCTGCTCGATGTCGAGAATTTCGACTTCGACAGCACCAAGGTCGACGTCGATGTCGTGGTCAACGAGGACGGATCGTTCGTGGTGACGTTCACCGCGAAGGACGGCTTCCGGTTTGCCGACGACAAGACGGTTCTCGTGGAAGCCGGCACTCTTGCAGGGCCTGACGCGTCGAAGTGCACCGTCATTGACGCCGACATTCGCGTCATTCTCGCGGACTGCCTGAACGGCTCAGCGCTCGACGTTGACAACTTCGTCTTCGACCCCGATCAAGCAACAGTGTCGATCTCGACAAACGAAACCACAGGTGTGCAGACGGTGACCTTCACCGCGAAGCCGGGCTTCCTCTTCGCTGGTGAGAAGACCACGAAGACCTTCGAGTTCACTCCTAGCGGGCCGAACCTCGATGACTGTGGACTTGCAACCGCGGCCATCGCATTCACGCCTGCGGACTGTTTCACGGGTAGTGCGCTCAACGAGAACGGCTTCCAGTTCGATCCGGAACGTGCCACCTACGAGATCACGACGGCCGAATCTGGCGTGCAGACGGTGACCTTCACCGCGAAGCCGGGTTTCCTGTTCGAAGGCAAGAAAGAAACCGTCTCCTTCGAATTCACGCCCACCGGTCCCGACTTCCGTGACTGCGCCACCGCAGCCGGGACAGTTGTCGTACCTCCGGCGACCTGTGACCTGGGTCAGCGCTGGGACGATCGCATCATCACAGTCGACAACGCGACGTATGAGATCACCCGCACCCCCACCCTGTGGAACGGGTTCCGCTACACCGTGGTCTTCACGGCGGACGCAGGCGCCAAGTTCCTGGTGGATGGCGAATACCTAAACACCATCACGGTCAAGGGCCAGCTCGATGTTCTGCCGAACCGGCAGCTGTGTGACGAGGTCACGGCGGTGATCGACATCATTCCGCCGACGTGCGACACGGGAGCAATCCTGAACGTCGATGGATTCGCATCGACGCCCGAAGGATCGGCCACCTTCACGGTGATCTCTGATGGCACCGGACCCCTGGGCATTTACATGGTGATGGCGACGGCGAATAGTGGCTTTACGTTTGCCAGTGGATTGCCAGTAGAAGTGTTTGTGGGCACCCTTGCCGGGCCCGATCAGAGCCTCTGCATCGACCCCGAGTTCGGTGCGGCGATCGGCATCGACCCGCAGTGTGAGGTCGACGTACCGTGGATCTACGTGTCATTCGAGGTCACGGACCCCGACGGTCAGCTGACCCCCGGGCAGGCTCGAATCGAGTTCCGCGAGCTGAACCTCGGGCTCGACGAGAACACCGTTGTCACCGACCTCGAGCGATGGGACGGCACCCAGTGGGTGGCTGTACCGGGCAACGTGGTGAGTGAGGCCGGTCAGTACCAGGGCCGCGCGTTGTGGCCCGGGGCCGCGATCGACGGCGACGGAAACCCGACGGCATGGCCGGGCTGGGACTTCAACGCGGTCGACGGCTGGTTCGCGACCGACTACGAAGACAACGCGGCCTGGACGCGCAGCGTGGGCGTGGAGGGTGCTGACCCCATCGAGGTTCGCATCGCCATCAACCCGAGCGCGGTGATCGAAGACTCCTTCTTCACCTACCCGCCGTCGACAGAGGACTGCTCGACTGATCCGATCGAGGTCACGCCGGTCATCACCGTTGACTACAACTGTGAAACATTCGGCACGATCACCCTGGAAGCTGTTGAGGGAGTTATCTACTCGATCGATGGCGAGCAGGTCGAGCCCGGCACCTACAGCGGGTTCGGACTCACCGCCACGCCTCGTGTCACCGCGGTGACCGACCCGGAGCGCCCCGCGTTGTTCTTCGAGCCGGGGTCGATCACCGACCTCACCGTGGAGTTCAGTGCGCCGGAGTTCCCGTGTGACCTGACCACCCTGCCGCTCGTCGAGCCGAACGTCACCACGACGCAGGCGACCTGTGACGCCAGCGGCAGCTACACCCTCAGCAACACCGAGGGCGTGCAGTGGGTCGTCGGTGGACAGAACGTGGATGCCGGGACTTACACCGCGGCCCCGGGCAGCACCGTCTCGATTGAGGCAGTGGCGCTAGAGGGCTTTGGGTTCGGATTCGAGACGCAAACCGAGTGGGAGTTGGAGTTCGCGGCAGCGCCGACGAACTGCACCGACCTTGACCTGCCGACCCTCGCCCTGACCGGCGCGAGCGGCATGCTCGGAACGGTCGGAATCCTGGCCCTGCTCATCACTCTGACGGGCATTGGCGTCGTCGCCAGCCGCCGTCGCGTGGAGGTGTAATACCCAGCACCCCCGCGCCGCGCGGTCGGGGGTCGGGAGCTGACCCGAATACAGCACCCGCCCCCGACCCGCACCCCTTAGCGAACCGGATGCTTCCGCACAGGAGGCATCCGGTTCGTGCTGTCACCGTGACAGACATGATCAGCACCGCCCTCGCCCGAGAACTGCGAGAAGCCGGCCTCGCATGGCACCCCGCATCCGGCGACCGATTCCAAATCGACCGGCCCGAACTCGACGGTGACATCTTCACGGTGAGCGACCTCACCATCGAACCCCACCACTACCCAACAGGCACGGTGCTCGGCTTCAACGGCACCACCGAGTGGGCGCTCGACTCCGTAGCCGTCGAGGACGCACTCTGGTTGCCCCGCGAGGATCAGCTTCGCGACCTCCTGCGCGGCGCATTCAGGTGTCTCGACCGCACCGACGATGCGTACGTTGTCACCGCGGTCATCGACGGAGACGAACGCCGCTACGAGAGCGTGTCAGCTCCCGAGGCCTACGGCCTCGCCGTGCTCGCCCTGCTCGACCGCGTGCGGGCATGACGCCGCAGGGCGCGGCACCTCGATGCCGAACAGCGCCTCCACAGCGCTGCTGACCGCATCCGCCTCGCCCCGGGCCGCGTGAGCGCGCGCACGCGTCGACGGGGTGTGCAGCAGAACGCCGGCGAGGTGGCGCAGCGCCTCCTCGGTGCGACCGTCGTCACCCCGGCGGCGTGCACGCTCGATCTCGTCGTCGACAAGCGACAGCACATGCTCGCGCAAGGCAACGATCGCGGGTGTCACCTGGGCGTGCGACGCGAAGTCGTGCGCTGCCGAGTCGACAACAGCGCGGGCATCCTCCTCGGCGCTCCAGTGCACGAGCGGCGCGTGCATGCGCAGCGTCTCCAGGTCAAGCAGCGTCACCCCGTAGAGGTCGCCGACCGCGGGATCGATGTTGCGCGGCAACCCCAGATCGACGGCGAAGAATCGAGCGTCCTCGGGTACATCCGCCGCGGCAATCGACAGGCGAGTCGTGCACGTGATGACGACGTCGGCCCACACGAGCGACGGCGCCAGGTCGTTCGTGGGCTCCGTCTCGCTGCGGGCGGCGAAAACCTGGGCGCGCCCCGTCGGCGAGTACACGCGGATGCGGTCGGCACCGCGCTCACGCAGCGCGGCGACGGTGGTCGCGGCGTACTGGCCCGTGCCGACGAGCAAAACGTTGACGCCCTCCCATGAGCGCAGCCGGCTACCGACGAGGTCCAGCGCGAGACGGACGAGAGATCGACCCGTGCGGCTGGCGTCACCCTCGGCGCGGGCCGCCCGCGCCGTGCGAATCGCGTGCTGGAAGGCTCGGTCGAGAGCGGGCGAACTGGCGCCGCTCTCACGAGCAACGGAGGCCGCGCGCTTGACCTGACCCGCGATCTCCTCCTCTCCAACCGCAACGGACTCAAGCCCGGCCGACACGGAGAAGAGATGGTGGATCGCTCGAGCGTCGTTGAGCAACTCTGCGGTGGTCAGGGCTTCTGACGTGCCGACGCCCGCGACGCTGTCGAGGGCGTCGGCCACGGCCCGGGACGCGATCTCGCGCGCGAGTGGATCGGGAGCATCGATGTCGAGGTATACCTCGACCCGGTTGCACGTGGAGATGCCGACAGCGCCCCGCACGGCGGCGTGGGCAGCGGCGACCTGGGCCGTCAAGGCCTCGGCGTCAACAGACAGCCGCTCGAGCAGGTCGAACGGCGTGTTGCGATGGTTCGCGGTGACGCAGAGAAGCACGACCGCAATGGTACGCCCACCTGGATGAGTGACCGTTCAGGTGCGGCAGCCGAAGATCACTCAGTGACCGGGGCTTTCTCTCTCATGCGCTCGTCAGACTCGTACGACACCGGGGGCCTATCCTGAGCCTCGTGCCTCTGACACCGACACACCCCCTCGTCGACGGCCGTACGAGCGACGCGCCCCTGGTGCGGGCCTACCGCGGGCAGCGCCCCGAGCGTACGCCTGTCTGGTTCATGCGGCAGGCGGGCCGGTCGCTCCCCGAGTACCGCGCGTTGCGTGCGGGGGGCGACATGCTCGAGGCATGCCTGACGCCGACGATGGCGAGCGAGATCACCCTGCAGCCGGTGCGACGGCACGGCGTCGACGCCGCCATCTTCTTCAGCGACATCGTCGTGCCCGTCCTGTTGGCCGGGGTCGACGTGCGCATCGTTGCCGGGCGAGGCCCCGTTCTCGACAGCCCCGTGCGTACCGCATCCGATGTGCTGAAGCTCCGGCCCCTCGACCCCGCGGTCCTCGACCCGGTGCGCGAGGCGGTTGAACTCACCGTCGCTGAGTTGGGGCACACCCCGCTGATCGGTTTCGCCGGCGCGCCCTTCACCCTTGCTGCCTACCTTGTCGAGGGCGGTCCGTCGAAGGACCAGATCCGCGCCCGCACGCTGATGCGCTCAGACCCGCAGACCTGGGCCAGTCTGCTCAACTGGTGCGCCGATATCACCGGTCAGTTCTTGCGTGCTCAAATCGAGGCCGGCGCGAGCGCCGCGCAGCTGTTCGACTCGTGGGTGGGTTCTCTGTCGCGCGACGACTACCGGCGCCGGGTTGCCCCGCACTCGAAGCGTGCGCTCGACCACCTTCGAGGGCTGGAAGTGCCCATGGTGCACTTCGGGCTCGGCACCGACCGCATCCTGCCCGACATCGCAGCACTCGGGGTCGACACGGTCGGCATCGACTGGCGCCTACCGCTCGACGACGCCGCAGCAATCCTCGGCGACGATGTCAGCGTGCAGGGCAACATCGACCCTGCACTGCTGGGCGCACCGTGGCCCGCGCTGCGGGCCCACATCGATGACGTGCTGGAGCGCGGTCGCGCTGCCCGCGCCCACGTCGTCAACCTCGGCCACGGCGTTCCCCCCGAGACCGACCCCGACGTCCTGACGCGCATCGTGCAGTACGTGCACGGCGAATTCAGCGACGACGACTGAGCCGTATGGAGCGCGACATCGTGGTGGGGGCCGGCATTGCCGGCCTCCTCATCGCGCTGCGACTCGCCGAGGCGGGCCGCGCCGTGCGCCTCGTCGAGGCGCGCACCGGACTCGGCGGCCAGGTGACGGGTCACACGGTTGCCGGCATCGAACTCGACGCCGGCGCCGAGGCCTTCGCAACGCGGGGAACCGACGTCCCCGATCTTCTTTCCGATCTTGGCCTGGACGACCGCATCGCGAATCCCGCGCCCCTTTCTGCCTGGATGCACGGGGTCGACGGGCGCAGTCGCCCGCTTCCCGCCGCCAGCATCTTCGGAATTCCGAGTGCTCCGCTCGCGCGCGATGTCGCGGCGGTGCTCGGATGGCGCGGCGCGGCACGCGCGGCGCTGGAACCCCTCATACCCGCCTCACGCGGCGCCGCCGCGTCCACCGTGGGCGAGCTGGTGCGTACGCGCATGGGCACGGCCGTGGTGGATCGCCTCGTTGCACCGGTCGTCGAGGGCGTGCACTCCGAGCATCCCGATCGCGTTCCCCTGAGCGCGCTCGGGCGCGTTCCCGAGCACATGGCGCAGGGCGATTCGCTGACACGCGCCGTGCGCCGCGTGCGCGAAAACGCCCCCGCAGGCAGTCTCGTCGCCTCGCTCACGGGAGGCATGCGAACGCTCACCGACGCTCTGGCCGCACGACTCGAAGCTGCGGGCGTCGACGTCGTTGCCGAGACGCGGGCCACGGAGGTGACACCCGATTCGGTCAGGCTCGGCGGGGCGGGTTCGACACCGCGCACCGATCGCGGCCGCGTGATCCTTGCCGCGCCGGGACTCACCGGCTCGGCGTCCACCGCCACCCCGACCCACCTCGTCACTCTTGTTGTCGACGCACCATCGCTCGCGGACAACCCACGCGGCACCGGCCTGCTCGTCACACGCGGGGGGAGTGTGCGCGCCCGCGCCCTCACCCACGCCACCGCGAAGTGGCCGTGGCTGCGCGAACGGGCGCAGGGGTTCGAGGTGCTGCGCCTCAGCTACGCCGAACACGCCGATGTCGCCACGGCCCTCGCCGACGCGAGCGCGTTGCTCGGCACGCCGATCGACGGCCGGCAGCTCGTCGACAGCCGGGCCGTGTCGTGGACGCGCGCCGGGCGCGCGGAACCGCATCCGAGCATCCCGACGGTCGGCGAGCAGGTCGCCGGAACGGGACTCGCCGCCGTCATCTCTCACGCCGAACGCACCGCGAAGGAGCTCACCGAATGACCGACACCGTCGCCTACACCCTGTACGCCGTGCTGCGCCGCGACCCGCACCGCGAGGCGAGTGGCGCGGGCGTCGCCGAGGCACTCGCCGCCGTCGCCGAGACGGGCGTCGTCGTGCGCGGCCTCTACGACGTGAGCGGCCTGCGCTCCGACGCCGACATCATGGTCTGGATGCACGGGGAGAGCCCCGAAGCGATTCAGGCGGCCATGCGCACCATTCGTCGCGCCCCGCTGCTGTCGACGATGCTTCCGACCTGGAACGCGATGGGCGTGCATGTGCAGGCCGAGTTCAGCCGCAGCCACGCGCCTGCGTTCATGCTCGGCAAAGACCCGCTCGAGTGGCTCTGCGTCTACCCGTTCGTGCGCTCGTACGAGTGGTACCTGCTGCCCGACGACGAGCGCCGCGAGATGCTCGCCGAGCACGGCCGCAAGGGCAGCGCCTTCACGGGCGTGCTGGCGAACACGGTCGCGGCGTTCGCGCTCAACGACTACGAGTGGTTGCTCGGGTTGGAGAGCGACAATCTGTTAGACCTCGTCGACATGATGCGCGACCTGCGCTACACGGAGGCGCGACGCCACGTGCGCGAAGAGGTTCCGTTCTTCACCGGCAGGCGCTTCGCCGACGCCGACATCGACGCGCAGATCCTGGAGGTTGTGCGATGACCATTACGAACAACGGGCTCGGCCCCGACGGCAAGGCCGTCGTCGTCGACCTGAACGAGGGCCGCTACGAGGGCGAGCAGTTCGCCCGCGCGGCCACCGACACCGCGCAGTCGTTCGCCCTGCCGGGCCGCGTCGAAGAGGCGGTTGCGTACGACGCCGTGATCCTCGCCGGCTTCGGCGGCCCCGAGGGGCAAGACGACGTCATCCCCTTCCTGCGCAACGTCACCCGCGGCCGCGGCATCCCCGACGAGCGCCTGGAGGAGGTCGCGCACCACTACCGCCACTTCGGCGGCGTGAGCCCGATCAACCAGCAGAACCGAGAGCTGCAGGCCGCCCTGCAGGCCGAGGCCGACCGCCGCGGGCTCGGCATTCCGATCTACTGGGGCAACCGCAACTGGGACCCGTACCTGCCTGAGGCACTGCAGAATGCCTACGACGACGGCCACCGCACGATCCTCGGCCTCGCGACGAGCGCCTACTCGAGCTTCTCGAGCTGCCGCCAGTACCGCGAAGACTTCGCGAAGGCGCTCGACGAGACGGGCCTGTGGGGCCAGGTGCGCATCGACAAGGTGGCGCAGTTCTTTGACGCTCCCGGCTTCGTGCAGCCCTTCGTTGCCGGCGTCGTGGATGCGCTGCGCACGCTGATCGCGGAGGGCGCCGACCTGACGACGACGCGCGTCTTGTTCGCGACCCACAGCATCCCGACCACCGACGCGGAGCGCAGCGGACCGCGCGATGTGGACTGGGGCGAGGGCGGCGCCTACGCCGCCCAGCACCTCGCCGTCAGCGAGGTGATCATGCAGAAGGCGCTCGCCGAGCTGCGCGCCGAAGACGAGTACGCGAACCTGCCCGACGTCGAGTGGCAGCTCGTCTACCAGAGCCGGTCGGGCCCCCCGAGCCAGCCGTGGCTCGAGCCCGACATCAACGACGCCATTGCCGACCACGCCGCCGCCGGCGCGACCGCGATCGTCATCGTGCCCGTCGGCTTCGTCAGCGACCACATGGAGGTCATGTGGGACCTCGACACGGAGGCGATGGAGACCTGTGAGGAGCACAACCTCCGGGCCATTCGCGTTCCGACGCCGGGCGTCGACCCCGTGTACGTCAGCGGGCTCGTCGACCTGATCGAAGAGCGCCTGGGCGGCACCCCCGCGAGCGAGCGCGTCCGCGAGACCACGCTCGGCCCCTGGTACGACGTGTGCCGCCCGGGCTGCTGCGAGAACGTGCGCGCGGGTTTCAAGCCGGCGATCTCGGGCCTGCAGCCGTGAGTAAGGCCGAGTCCGCCCCGATCCGGCTCGGCACTCGCGGAAGCGCCCTCGCGCTCGCCCAGTCGCAGCGCGTCGCCGACTCGATCGCAGCCCGCACGGGCCAGCCGGTCGAACTCGTGCCCATCACGACCCACGGTGACACCTCGACGGCGTCGCTCGCGAGCATGGGCGGCGTCGGCGTCTTCGTCGCGGCGGTGCGCGAGGCGCTGCTCGCCGGCGACTGTGACGTGGTCGTGCACTCGCTGAAAGACCTGCCGACCACCCCGCACGACGGACTCGTCATCGCGGCCATGCCGAAACGGGCGGATGCGCGTGACGCGCTGGTCTCGCGCGACGCGGTCACGCTCGATCAGCTTCCCGACGGCGCGACGGTCGGCACGGGCTCGCCACGTCGGCGCGCCCAACTGCGCCGGCGCCGTCCGGAGCTCGAGATCGTCGACCTGCGTGGCAACGTCGACACCCGCATCGGGCGAGTGCTGGGCGACAAAGACGGTGTTGATGCCGACCTCGATGCCGTGGTGCTCGCGGCCGCGGGCCTCGAGCGCATCGGCCGGGAGGACGTGATCACCGAGCACCTCGGGATCGACGGTTGGCCGACCGCCCCCGGGCAGGGAGCCCTCGCGGTCGAGACGCGCGCCGACACGCGCGGCCCGCTGCGCTCGGCCCTGAAGAGCATGGACCACACGGCAACCCGCGTGGCCGTCGAGTCTGAGCGGGCCGTCTTGCGCCTGCTCGAGGCCGGCTGCTCGGCCCCGCTCGGCGCGCACGCGTTCATCGATGGCGGCATGCTCTTCCTCTCGGCGCGGGTCTACTCGCCAGAGACGGGGGAGCGCGTCTCGAGCGCCCACGCCCTGTACCTCGAAGACACGAAGACCCCGGCGGAGGACGCCGCCCAGCGCGTCGTCGACGAGCTGCTGAAGCAGGGCGCCGCCGAGCTCGCCCCGCTGGGAGGGACCCCGTGACCGACGCTTCCCGCGATCTTGCCCCGCACATCCGCCCCCGCCGCCTCAGGCAGTCGGCGGCGATGCGGCGCCTCGTCAGTGAGACGGACCTCCGGCCGCGCCACCTCGTGCTGCCCCTGTTCGTGCGGGAGGGGCTCGACGCCCCGCAGCCGATCGGCTCAATGCCCGGCGTCGAGCAGCACTCGCTCGACAGTCTTCGTCGCATCGCGGTCCAGGCGGCGGAGGCCGGACTCGGCGGCGTGATGCTCTTCGGCGTGCCGGCGACGCGCGACGCGATCGGAACGGGCGCGATCGACCCCGACGGCATCCTCAACGTCGCCACCCGCGCGATCGCGGCCGAAGTGGGCGACACGCTGGTCGTGCAGACCGACCTCTGCCTCGACGAATTCACCGACCACGGCCACTGCGGTGTGCTGGATGATCGGGGCCGCGTTGACAACGACGCCTCGCTTGAGCGCTACGCCGCCATGGCAATCGCCCAGGCCGAGGCCGGCTCGCAGCTACTGGGCTTGAGCGGCATGATGGACGGCCAGACCGTCGCCGTACGCACCGCTCTCGACGACGCCGGATTCATTGACGTTGCCCTGCTGGCCTACTCGGCGAAGTACGCCTCGTCGTTCTACGGGCCGTTCCGCGACGCCGTCGACTCGCAGCTCACCGGCGACCGCCGCAGCTACCAACTCGACCCGGCGAACGGGCGCGAGGGCGTGCGCGAGGCGCTCATCGACCTCGACGAGGGCGCTGACGTCGTCATGGTGAAGCCGGCGCTCGCCTACCTCGACGTGCTGCGCCAAATTGTTGACATCTCGACCGTGCCCGTCTGGGCGTACATGGTCTCGGGCGAGTACGCGATGATCGCCGCCGCCGCGCAGAACGGCTGGCTCGATGGTGACCGCGCACAGCTCGAGGCGCTCCTCTCGATTCGCCGCGCCGGGGCCGACGCCGTACTCTCGTACGCCGCGTTGGACCTCGCCCAGAAGGGACTCCTCTCATGACCCGCTTCATTTCGGGCCGCACCCCGACCACCAACGCCGAAGCGTTCGAGCGGGCTCTCGCCGTCACCCCCGGCGGGGTCAACTCGCCGGTGCGCGCGTTCCGCTCGGTCGGCGGCACGCCGGTCTTCCTGACGAGCGGTCACGGGCCGTACGTGGTCGATGTCGAGGGCACTGAGTATGTGGACCTTGTGGGGCAGTGGGGTCCGGCGTTGCTCGGCCACGCGCATCCTGACGTCATCGCGGCCGCGCGGGCGGCCGTCGAGAAGGGGCTCGGATTCGGCGCCGCTTCGACCGGCGAGGTCGAGTTGGCCGAGCTCGTGCTCGACCGCCTGACGCTGACCGGGCCGGACGGGGCCGAGCGCCGCGGCATCGAGAAGCTGCGGCTCGTCTCGACCGGCACCGAGGCGACCATGACGGCGATCCGCCTCGCGCGCGGCGCGACCGGGCGGCCGCTGCTCGTGAAGTTCGCCGGGCATTACCACGGGCACTCCGACTCGCTCCTGTCGGAGGCGGGCTCGGGCATCGCGACGCTCGGCATACCGGGCTCGGCGGGCATCACCCCCGAGACGGCCGCGCAGACGATCGTGATCCCCTACAACGACGAGGAGGCGCTCGCCGAGGTCTTCGCCGCGCACGGCGAGCGCATCGCCGCCGTCATCACCGAGGCGGCTGCCGCCAACATGGGTGTCGTGCCGCCGAAGCCTGGCTTCAACAAGTTGCTCGCCGACACGGCCCACGCGCACGGTGCCCTGCTGATCGTCGACGAGGTCATGACCGGGTTCCGCTCGACGGCCGCCGGCTGGTGGGGGCTCGAAGAGCGCGAGGGCGTGCCGTACGACGCCGACCTCATGACCTTCGGCAAGATCATCGGCGGCGGCCTGCCGCTCGCCGGCCTCGGCGGTCGCGCAGAGATTCTTGACCTGCTCGCCCCGCTCGGCCCCGTCTACCAGGCGGGCACGCTCAGCGGAAACCCCGTCGCCGTCGCGACCGGTGCCGCCATGCTGCGCGGCGCCGGGCCGGAGGTCTACGCGCACCTGCCGCGCGTGGCGCACGAGATTGCTTCTGGTCTATCCGCGGCGCTGAGCGCCGAGGGCGTCGCTCACGCGATCGCGTGGGCGGGCTCGCAGTTCTCGATCTTCTTCCGCGACACCGCGCCGCAGAATTACGCCGAGGCGCAGGCGCAGGACGTGTTCCGCTTCGGCCCGTACTTCCACGCGATGCTCGAGCACGGCGTCTCGCTGCCGCCGAGCGTGTACGAGGCGTGGTTCGTGTCGGCGGCGCACGACGAGCGTGCGATTGAGCGGGTGTTGGCTGCGGCGGTGCCGGCGGCGAAGGCTGCGGCGGCGGCGACGCCCAGCGTGTAGGGAAGAAGAAGCGCGGGTGGCTGGATAAGCGCTCCAAAGTGTCAACGTTATGTTGACACTTTGGATGTCGGTGGTTGACACTAGCTTCACGATGTGGAGATCAGGCCGAGCGCCCGAAAGCACGGCATCAGCGATGCCGACATTCGCCACGCAATTCGGCATCCTCGGGTCTATCGCGAGGTCGAGCGTGACGGCGACCCGCAGATTCTCATCATCGGCCCTGCCCACGACGGTCGCTTTCTCGAGATCGTCATTGTGCCGGCAGATGGCCCGACGAGGGTCATTCACGCCGACAACCTTCGACCGAAGTGGTACGACCTCATCTAGGTGGTGACAGCATGACGACGACGAAGAAGAACAGCACCGAGGCGTGGCTCGACGATCTCGACCTGACGCCGGAAAACATGCGTGACGGCAGTCATCTGGCGAGGGTTGGCGCTGCACTCGATGCCCTCGAATCTGCCGAGCGTGACCTCGCGGACGCGGTTGCGCGCGCTCACGCCGCTGGCGATTCGTGGGCCGCAATCGGGGCTGTGTTGGGCACGTCACGGCAAGCCGCGCATCGAAAGTTCGCGCCCTACGTAACGCAGAAGCGAACAGCGGGCTAGCGACGCGAAACGGCCGCCCTCCCCACCGCAGATGCGCGGGGGAGGGCGGCCGTTGTCGTGTGCGGCTACGGGTCGTTGACCCTGCTTGCTCAGCCGATCTCGGCGACGGCGGCGGCGAGCTGGGCGACGACCTCGTCGAGGCCCCACGGCAGCGAGAGCGCGGTGGGCGGCGAAACCGAGGCGATGAACTCTGTACCGACCAGCTGGGCGACGGCGCCGTCGGCAACGGCCGGGATCGCCTGGCCGTACGGGGCATTGAGCAGGGCCTGCGCCTCCTCGGGCGTCGAGCCGTAGACGACGAGCACGTCGCTGGCGAGCTCGCTCGTACGCTCGTACGACAGCGTGAAGAAGAACGGCGACTCGTCGGTATCGAGCTCGTCGACGGCGGGGGCGTTGACGAAGCCGAGGTCGAGCATGAATTCGACGCGCGGGTCTTCGTCGGCATAGACGTAGAAGACGCCGCCGACATCCCACGCGGTGGCGAGGCTGACGCCCCGGAATTCGGGGTTCGCCTCGGCGGCCGCCGCGAGCTCGGCGTCGATGCCGTCGAGCACGGCGGTCGCCTCGTCGGTGAGGCCCAGCGCCTCCCCGGTGATCGAGATGACGTCTCGCCACGGCGTCGACCACGGCTGGTCTTCGTAGGCGACGACAGGGGCGATCGCGCTGAGCGTCTCGTACTGCTCTTCCGTGATGCCTGAATAGTGGGCGAGGATCACGTCGGGGTCGGCCGCGGCGATGTCTTCGAACGGCACGTCTTCGCCGGTGTCGGGCAGTACGGTCGGGGTCTCGGCGCCCAGCTCGTCGAGGGCCTCGGCGATCCAGGGAAGCACGCCGTTCTCGTCGCCGCCGTACGCCTGGAAGGGCATCGCCACGGGCACGACACCGAGGGCGATTGCCGCGTCGGTGGCTCCCCAGCCCCAGGTGACGACCCGCTCGGGCGCCTCGGCGATCTCGGTCTCGCCGAAGGCGTGCTCGATCGTGACCGGGAAGGCGGCGGTGTCGGCCGCGGGGGCGGAGCCCGTGTCACCCTCGTCGGCGGGGGTGCCGGATGCGCATCCCGCGAGAACGAGGGCACTCGCGGCGGCGAGGGCGAGGGCGGGCAATGCACGGGCAGTCACGGTGCGCGAAGAGTGGGCGCGGGGCGCAGCGGGCATGAGAAAGAAGCTCCTCGAGGAGGGGCCGCAACGACGCGGCAGACTGGATTAGGTAAGGCTTACCTTACTATACGCGTTCCTGGAAGACAACCGCGGAGGAACCGAGGGAACTGGCGCGCGGCAGCACGACGGGGCGACCCGTGTCGGGGTCGGTCAAAATTCGCGCGTCGATGCCGAACGCATCCCGCACCGTTGCCTCGGTGAGTATCTCGCTCGCCGCGCCCTGCGCGACGATGCGGCCGTCGCAGAGCACGACGAGCTCGTCGGCGTAGCGCGCCGCGAGCGTGAGGTCGTGCAGCACGACGATGACCGTCATGCCGCGGTCGACCTCCGCGCGCAGCACGTCGAGCACCTCAACCTGGTGGGCGATGTCGAGCGCGCTCGTTGGCTCATCGAGCAGCAGGATGCGCGGCTGTTGTGCCAGCGCCATCGCGATCCACACACGCTGCCGCTGCCCGCCGCTGAGCTCATCCATGCGGCGCTCGGTGAGCGATGCGGCGTCGGTCGCGGCGAGGGACGCGGCCACGACCGCGTCATCGTCGCTCGAGCGGCCGCGGAAGATTGGCTGATGCGGGTAGCGGCCGCGGGCAACGAGCTCGCCGGCCGTGATGCCCTCGGGCGCGATCGGGTTCTGGGGCAGCACGCCGATCGTGCGGGCGAGTTGCCGGGCGGCGATGCGCTCGATTGGGGTGCCGCCGAGCGTGACCCGGCCGGTGTGCGCGGGCAGCAGGCGGGCGAGGCCGCGCAGCAGGGTCGACTTGCCGCTCGCGTTCGCGCCGACGAGCACGGTGAGGGCGCCGGGGCGTACCGCGAGGTCGACGCCGTGGACGACTGGGCGGTCTTTCGTGTAGCCGAGGGTGAGGTTCTCGGCGCGCAAGGCGGGCGCGGCCGCGGCGTGGGCGGCGGCGGGCGAGACGGGGGCGGTTGCGGTCATGCGCGTCCTTCCTGACGGGCGGCGCGGATCAGCAGCCATACGAGTAGCGGGGCGCCGACGGCGCCGGTGATGAGGCCGGCGGGCGGCTGCAGCGGGCCGGGGATGAGGTTCTGCGCGACGAGGTCGCTGGCGAGTACGAGCACCGCACCCACGAGGGCGGCGGTCAGTACGGCGGGTGCTCCGCCCCGCAGACGACGGGCGATTGGTCCCGCTACGAAAGCGACGAAGGCGAGGGGCCCCGCGACCGCCACCGAGACCGCGGCCAGCACGGTCGACGCGGTCACGGCGAGGATGCGCGTGCGGCGCGGGCGCGAGCCGACCGCCCTCGCGGTCTCGTCGCCCAGCAGCTGGGCGGCGAGGGCGCCCCGCCCGAGAACGGTGCCGATTCCGGCGACGAGGACGAGCATCCCGAGAGTGAGGGTTTCGGGGGCCGACGGCGAGCCGACGCTGCCGACGAGCCAGAAGTAGGCGGTGCCCGCCTGCTCGAGGCGGGCACGGGTGAGGGCGTAGCCGAGCACGCCCTGCGCGAGGAAGGCGACGGCGATCCCGACGACGACGATGCGGGTTCCGCCGAGCTGTCGGCCGCTCGCGGCGAGCACCAGCACGATGGCGACGGTGGCGCCGACGAGAGCCGAACCGGTGACGGCAAGCCCCGTGGCCCCCGTACCAATCGCGAGCACGGCGGCGGCGCTCGCCCCGCCCGTGACGCCGACGATGTCGGGGCTCGCGAGCGGGTTGCGCACGACCGACTGCAGCAGGGCGCCCGCCATGCCGAGGGCGGCGCCAACGACGAGGGCGAGCGTGAGGCGGGGCAGGCGCAACTCGCGCACGATGAACTGCGCTCCCCCGTCGGCCGTGCCCGCGAGCGCGGCAATCACCTCGGCGGGGGCGATCGCGACCGATCCGACGGCGAGCGCGGTGATCGCGAGGGCGACCCCGACGGCGGTGAGGATGCCCGTGGTGCTCGCCGCGCGCATCCGTCGTTCGCGTCGATTGCCGTCGAGCGCGCCGAGCGCGACGGCCGCGCTCATGCGGCGACCGCCCGTCGGGCGCGCACGAGGGCGATGAGCAGGGGCGCGCCGAGGGCGGCGATGACAATGCCGACCTCGAGCTCGCCGGGGGGTGCGACGAGGCGGCCGATGACGTCGGCGACGAGCACGAAGGCGGCGCCGGCGACGGCCGAGACGGGCATGAGCAGGCCGTGGTGCCCGCCGACGGCGGCGCGGGCGGCGTGCGCGCCGAGCAGCCCGACGAAGACGAGGGGGCCAGCGAGCGCGGTGGCGGTGCCGGCGAGCAACACGATCGTCACGAGGGAGCCGCCGCGAACGGCGCCGAGTCGGAACCCCAGGCCGCGGGCCACGTCGTCGCCGAGGGCGAGAGCGTCGAGCGGGCGAGCCAGCAGTGCGGCGACGACGACACCGGCAACGACGAGGGGCAGCAGGGTGATCGCGGCGTCGAGATCGCGGCCGGAGAGGGAGCCGACCGTCCAGAAGCGATAGCGATCGAGGGCCGCGGGGTCGCCAAGGAGCACGAGAGTGGTGAACGTCCCGAGTCCGGCGGTGACGGCGAAGCCGACGACGACGAGCAGCGCCGGGCTGGCGCGGTCGCCGGCCGCCCGGGCGAGCGCCCCGACGCCGAGGGTCGTGACGAGCGCGCCCGCAAGTGCCCAGACGGCGAGCCCGATCACGCCGGTCTCGCCCGCGAGGGCGATGCCCAGCACGACGGCGAACGATGCGCCCGCCGTCACCCCGAGCAGGCCCGGGTCAGCGACGGGATTGCGCGTGACGCCCTGCATCACGACGCCGGCGAGCCCGAGGGCGGCGCCGACGATGAGCCCGATAGCGGTGCGCGGCACGCGAAGGTCGCGAACCGCGACGGCGTCGGCGGGGTCGGCGAGGCCGCCCGGATCGGTGAGCGCGGTGATGACAGTGGAAAACTCGGTGGCGCGGGCGCCGAGCGCGAGGCTCAGCGCCACGGCGAGGGCGAGGCCGAGGCCGAGCAGGGCGGCGCCGCGCATGCGGGCCGCTCGCGAGCGAGTCGACGCGACGAGCTGTGGCGCCCGCGCCACACCGCTCTGCCGCGCCACCGAACTCGGCGCGGCCTCGGTCGGTGTCACTGCCCTTCGGAGCGACCCTCACGCCAGTAGCCCATGAAGGCCACGGCGCGACGGTTCACCCCGACGTCACTCACCAGATACCGGCGCAGCCGCTTGACCACTGCTGCCTCACCGGCGATCCAGGCGTAGAAGTCGTTGTCCCTCGGGTCGATAGGGCTGTCCCAGAGCAGCTCGGTGTCGACATTGATGTCGTCGAGTGTGTGAGGGGAGGCGTCGAGGGCGGTCGTGAGCTCGGCGCGGTGGCCGCCGACCCAGTTCTCCAGCGCGCGGTGGAGCAATTCCCCGCGGGGAGCGACCGCCTGGAAGCCCTGCGCGGTCTCGCAACCGGCGTCGCGGGCGAGCCAGGTGACGCGGTGCCGCGCCGTTGGCACGATGCGTTGGATGTCTGCACTCGACGCGACCTCAACGAATGCTTGCGCACGGATACCCGGCGCCAGCGATTCGAGGATCGACAGGATCGCGGGGGCCGCGGTCTCGTCTCCCGCGAGTAGCACGGTGCGAGCGTCGCCCGGACGCCAGTCGCATCCGATCAGCGGGTCGGCCGTGCGCGCGTCGGGCCCGACGATGAGGACCTCGTCGCCGGCCCCCACCTGCCTCAGCCAGCGGGCAGCGGGGCCATCGCCCCCGGGAGCAGGATCGTGCAGCACCATGTCGACGTCGAGGCGAGCGGCCGCGGAGTCGATTGCCCGAACGGTGTAGGTGCGGAACGCGGGTCGCTCGTCATCCGGGAGCGCACGCCAGCGGGCGTACCAGTCGCCAGTCAGAATCGCCGCGTCGTCGCCCTGACCCAGGTCAGGCAGGGCGCCGTCACCGGGGAACACAATCTTGATGCGTTGGTCGAGCCCCGTTGTACCGAAAACCTCGAAGTCATCCCCTGTGAAGCTCACCCGCACGAGATGACGCCCGATCGGAAGCACGCGCGAAACGCGCGCGGAAAAGGGGCGATAAGCCGGGTAGTTCAGGGATGCTTGGCGGTGGTCGAGCGCGTGACCATCCCGCATGGGTGAGGTAAGCATTACCTAAGTATGCCCTGCAGTGCCCCCGTACTGTCCAGTCCCACCCAGCGGGTAGCGTCTGGGAGTTGGCTCCACGAAAACCGCGGGCCAGGCGGGGCCCCGACTACGCTGGGCAGGTGTTTTCGGCCGACCGATCCGGCCGAGGAAGAGACGGAGGACACCATGCGCGGCAAGATCCTGTTCGCCACCGGCCTCGCCGTCGGCTACGTGCTCGGCACTCGAGCTGGTCGCGAACGCTACGAGCAGATCAAGAAGGCCTGCGACCGCTTCTGGGGCGACCCGCGCGTTCAGCGCCAGGTCGACAGGGTTGACGGCTACGTACGCGCGAAGGCCCCCGAAGTGGCGGAATTCGTCGCCGATGGCGCCAAGAAGGTCGTCACGACCGTCATGAACAAGACGGAGTCGGCATCCTCGTCGGGCGCTGCCGCCAAAAAGTCGACGGGGTCGGCCTCGACGAGCACGAAGAACTCGTCGTCGACGCGCAAGACGCCGGCGAAGCGCTCGACGACGTCGAAGAGCTCGGGTTCGCGCTCGAGCTCGTCGTAACCCGGGGGTCTCGACATGACGGATCCGTTGTCGACACCGCCTGTGCCGCCCCGTGAAGCCCGGCGCTCGATCGGCGCGCTGCTTGCCGACCTGCCCCGCATCGTGACCGAGCTCATCCAGGCCGAGATTGCGTCGCTCAAGGCCGAGGTCTCGAGCAAGCTGAAGTCGGCCGGCATCGGCGCAGGGTTGCTCGTCGGCGCAGGCGTCTTCGCGTTCTTCGCCACACTCGTGCTTCTGGCCGCCGCCGTGCTGGGGCTCGCCACCGTACTGCCCGCCTGGGCGGCAGCGCTCATCGTGGGGGGCGCCATTCTGCTGCTCGCCGGCATTCTCGCCGGAATCGGCATTGCTCAGCTGAAGCGCGGGCTGCCGCCGACGCCGACAGAGACGATGGAAAGCATCGCCGAAGACATTCGTATCGTGCGCGGAGAGTCGAAAGGATCATCGTGAGCGACAACCCCGCCCGCCGAGCCGATGAACTGCGCGCCGAACTTGAGGCGACGCTGAACGAGATCGACAACAGGCTGAACCCGCGCGTCAAAGGAGCCGAGTTCGGCCGCCGAGTGCGATCCGGCTACGAGCGCAATCCCGTGCCGTATCTGATCGGTGCCGCGCTGGCGACCGCGGTCGTCGTTGGTCTGGTCGCGTGGGCTATTGCCGGCGACGACTGAGGCTCCAGCATCCGACCCGCCGATTTGGGTTCCCCGCGAGAGCGGTTCATCATGGTAGGCGATGTCTTCACTTCGCGACGGGACCACCATCGAGCGCACGCCGACCGCTGCGCTGCCCGTCATTAAGCCCCTCCTCGGCTGGCGCGTGCTTGTGCCGCGCGGCGGCAAATGGGGCGACGGCATCGCCGCCCAGCTGCGATCGTTCGGGGCACAACCGGTCATCGCGCCGCTCATCAACTTCGCTCGCCCGGAGGACCCGGCGTTGCTGACCGCCGCGCTGGGTCGCCTGCGCGACGGTCACTACGACTGGTTGCTCGTCACCAGCGCCACCACAGTCGACGTGCTCGTCGGCCACGGCGTTCGTCCGCCCGAGTCGACCCGAATCGCCGCGGTCGGCGAAACCACCGCCCAGGCGCTTCAGCTTGCGGGCTATCGAGTCGACTTCGTGCCGAGCGACCATTCCGCGCGGGGGCTCCTCAAGGAGTGGCCCGGCGGCTCAGGCCTCCGTGCACTCTTGCCCCAGTCCGAGATCGCGGAGCAGGTACTGTTGCAGGGTCTGCTCGAACGCGGCGTCGATGCCGAGTTCGTCGCCGCCTACCGCACGGTCGGCGTGGGCGCTCCGCCCGAGGTCATTGCCGATGTGGCCGGTCGGCGCATCCGCGCGATCCTCGTCAGTTCCGGCAGCGTGGCCCGTCAGATCGCGGCACAGTTCAGCCCGCTGCCGAGCGAGGCTGTTGTTGTCTGCATCGGCCCGCGCACCGCGTTCGACGCGCGCGCCGCCGGTCTCACGGTTCACCGCATCGCGGAAGAGCGCTCGAGTGCATCGCTCGTGCGCGCTCTCGCAGAATTCGCGATCGATCCCCACGATGCGCACCCGCCGATGGTCAGCTAGCGAGCAGCGCGCGTAAGTCAGGGGCCGAGCGTGCGGTGCACGCCCGACCCATGAGGCCGGTGGTGACTCAGCTCGATTCGGCCTTGACCGTCGGCACAGACGCCGTCATAGCGACCGTGTCGTCGAACTCCTCCGTGACGTCCGCGTTGTCGCGGAAGGTCGCGAGGCTGACGGCGACGGAGACGATCAGGTTCATGACGAAACCTGGAATGATCTCGTACAGGGCGAAGCCCGCCGCATCCCAGATGAAGACGGTGGCCGCACCGGCGACCATTCCCGCGAGTGCTCCCCAATTGGTGAGTTTGCGCCAGAACAGCGACAAGAGAATGATGGGGCCAAACGAAGCGCCGAAACCTGCCCACGCAAAGCCGACCAACTCGAGGATCGTGCCACCAGGGTTCATCGCGAGCAGGATTCCGACGCCGGCGACCGCAAGCACGCAGGCCCGACCCATCGTGACGAGGAACGTCTTCGACGGATCCTTTCGTGCCACGACCTTGTAGAGGTCCTCGACGAGCACCGACGAGCAGACGATCAACTGACTTGAAACGGTGCTCATGATCGCTGCGAGAACCGCGGCGAGCACGAGGCCTGCGACCAGCGGGTGGAACAGGGTCTGCGCCAGCAGCAGCATGACGGTCTCGGGGTCGCCGAGCTCGATGCCGCGGCTCGAGACGAACGCGAGGCCGGTCAGCCCACCAGCGATAGCGCCCAGCAGCGACACGATCATCCAGGTCATGCCGATGCGGCGTGCAGGCTTGGCGGAGGCGACGTTCTTCATGGCCATGAAGCGCACGATGATGTGCGGCTGCCCGAAGTAACCGAGGCCCCAGGCGAGGGCTGAGATGACGCTGACCACGGTGGCACCGGTGAGGGCCGCACCACCAAGCAGTGACAGGTGGTCGGGCGCGACGGTGCCCAGCTCCTCGAAAGTCGGACCCAAACCACCGATGGCGACCACCGCCGCCACGGGCAGGATCAGCAGCGCCAGCATCATGAGCGTGCCCTGTACGACGTCGGTGAGCGAGGCGCCGAGAAAGCCGCCAAACAGTGTGTAGACGAGCGTGACGCCCGCGACAATCAGCATGCCTGTGAGGTAGGTCGAGCCGAAGGACTGCTCGAAGAACACGCCACCCGCCACCATCATCGAGGCCACGTAGAAGGTGAAGAAGACGAGGATCACGAGACCCGAGGCGATGCGCAGCACGCGGCTCGTATCGCGCAGGCGATTCTCGAAGAAGCTCGGCACCGTGATCGAGTTACGCGAGCGTTCGGTGTACGCCCTCAGGCGCGGAGCGACGAACTTCCAGTTGAGGTAGGCGCCGATGGTGAGGCCGACCGCGATCCAGCCTTCGATCAAACCGGAGACGTAAATCGCGCCCGGTAGGCCGAGCATGATCCAGCCCGACATATCTGAGGCTCCGGCACTCAAAGCGGCCACCCACGGCGGAAGCTTGCGCCCCGCCAGCATGTAATCCTCGTGCGATTCGGTTCTCTTGTAGGCGTATAAACCGATCGCAATCATGGCCGCGAAGTACAAAACGATCGCGCCAATCTGAAAAATCTCGTCGGACATGCCGGTTCTCCTCAGTCGATTTCACCCGCGAGGATGCGCGGTAACCGTCAATCAGTCTACCTGAGAGAATCGTAAGAAATTGAGTTACTATCAATTTCAGGCGGGCGCCGCCTCGCAGGCACCCACACGCTGGGTATTCAGCCGAAAAGCAGTGCGGCCTCGTCGTAGCGCTCCTGCGGCACGGTCTTGAGCGAGCCGAGGGCAGCCTCGAACGGAACGAAGACGATGTCAGTGCCGCGCAGGGCGACCATCTGGCCCCACCGGTGCCCGTTGACGGCGCGCACCGCGGCCATGCCGAGCCGGGTCGCGAGCACGCGGTCGTACGCACTCGGGGTGCCGCCGCGCTGAATGTGGCCGAGCGTCGTCGCGCGCGTCTCGATGCCCGTGCGGGCCTCGATCAGCGGGGCGAGGCGCTCGCCGATACCGCCGAGGCGGGGCCGGCCGAACGCGTCGAGGCCGCGGTCGTTGTGCGGTTCGTCGTCACCCTCGAGGGTGAAGCCCTCGGCGACGACCACGAGCGGGGCGCGGCCGCGGTTGTAGGCGCTTTGCACCCACTCGGTCAGCTGGTCCATCGAGGTGCGCTGCTCGGGAATCAGAATCGCGTGCGCGCCGGCGGCCATGCCCGAGTGCAGGGCGATCCAGCCGACGTGCCGACCCATGACCTCGGCGACCATGCAGCGGTTGTGGGCGTCGCCCGTCGTGCGCAGGCGGTCCATCGCCTCCGTCGCGATGCCGACGGCCGTGTCGAAGCCGAACGTGTAGTCCGTCGCGTCCAAGTCATTGTCGACGGTCTTCGGAACGCCGACGATGCGCACGCCCGCGTCCGTCAGACGCTTGGCCGCGGCCAGCGTGCCCTCACCGCCAATAGCGATGAGAGCATCCAGGCCGTTGACGTCCATGACTTCGTTGATGCGGTCGACGCCGCCGCGCCCCTCGAAGGGGTTCGTGCGGCTGGTACCGAGGATGGTGCCGCCCTGCTTCGAGATGCCCTTCACCTCGTGCCGACCGAGGGTCATCGTGTCGTTCTCGACGAGACCCTTCCAGCCGTCACGGAACCCCACGTACTCGTGCTCGTGCACGGTCGTGCCGGTCAGCACCGCTCCGCGGATGACGGCGTTTAGCCCCGGGGCGTCGCCGCCGGAGGTCAGCATTCCGATACGCATGACTCCATCTAAGCGGGTGCGGGTTACCGACGCGAAAACGACGGATGCACCTGCCCGCTCGTTCGCCACCGAACGGAATCGGGGCCCACATCCTCTACCCCTCGCGACGACTCCTCAGTAAGGTTGCGGTCGAGCACCGCCCCGGTGGTCGACCACCATTCCCATCAGGAGCCCCCATGACCGACGCACCCCCTCCCGCCTACTCGCAGCCCGCGCAGCCGGCCGTGAACCCCGGCCAGACGCTCGGCATCGTCGCGCTGATTCTTGCTTTCGTCGCCCCGCTCGTCGGGCTCATTCTTGGCGTCGTTGCCCTCAACCAATCAAAGAAGGTTGGCATGAAGAACGGTCTCGCCGTCGCTTCGATTTGGCTGGGCGCGATCTTCACGGTCTTCTGGACGATCTTGACGATTGTCGCCATAGTGTTGCCGATCCTGTTCGTTGGCTCGATCGAAGGTGTGACGACCTTCGCTCCCTGAGCGCGCTGAGCGCGCTGATCGCGCTGAGTTCAGCGTGAGATCGTGGCGGTCGTGATGACCGCACCCGCCACCGGCGACCGCGCCGAGCTCATCGACCCCGAGGGGCCGTTCGAGCTCGGCGCGGTGCTGTTTCCGCTCAGGCGCGGCACCGGCGACCCGACCCAGCACTGGGAGGGCGAGCGCGGCGGCTCCGGCCCCGTCTGGCGCGGTCAGCTGACGCCCGACGGCCCGGCCACGATTCGGATGCACGCCCTCGGCCCCAGCGCCTCCGGCGGCATCGACGTTCGCGCCTGGGGCCCCGGCGCCGACTGGTCGCTCACCCACGCGCGCGAGCTGCTCGGCCTCGACGACGACGGCTGGCCCGCGTTCGACGCGCTGCTGGCCGGGCTCGCCGCCGACGGCGACCCGGCGGCCGCGGCGCTGCAGCGCTTGCGGCGACGGCGGCCCGGGCTGCGGCTGTTGCGCACGGGTCTCGTGCTCGAGTCCGCCGTTGCGGCCGTGCTCGAGCAGAAAGTCACCGGGGTCGAGGCGCGGCGCAGCTGGCTGCAGCTGATCCGCGCACACGGCGCGGAGGCGCCGGGGCCCGCGCCAGACGGGATGCGCATCCTGCCGACGGCGGAGGCGTGGCGGCGCATCCCCGACCACGAGTGGCACCGGGCCGGCACGACCCCCGCCCGCCGCGACACGATTCGCCGGGTCGCCGCCGTCGCCCCCGCCCTGCAGCGCACGATCGCGGTCGGCCGCCATGCCGGGGCAGACGAGCGGCTCGCTGCGGGGTTTCGGTCGATTCCGGGCCTCGGCGGGTGGACGCTCGCCGAGATCATGCAGCGCGCCCACGGCGACCCCGACACCGTGAGCGCCGGTGACTACCACCTCGCCCACGGCGTGACCCACTGGTTCACGGGGGAGCGCGGCGACGACGCCGAGATGATGCGGCTCCTCGAGCCGTACCGTGGTCACCGGCAGCGCGTTGTGCGATTCATCGAAGGAAGCGGCGTTGAGACGCCGCGGTACGGTGCCCGAATCACCATCGAAGACCATCGCGATCGCTGACGCGGCTAGCGTCGCCCGCGTGAACATGTTCTTCCGCCTCGTCTGGCTGAGCATCCGCGCCCGATTCGGCGAGCGCATCCAGCCGACCGACGTCGCCCGCACCACCTTCCGCGTCTGGCCCACCGACCTCGACGTGCTCATGCACATGAACAACGGCGTGTACCTGTCGATCATGGACCTCGGGCGCATCGACCTCATGGCGCGCTCGGGCGCGTGGCCGCGGCTGCAGAAGCTCGGCTACTACCCGGTCGTCGTCTCGTCGACGATCACCTACCGGCGCTCGCTCGAGCCGTGGCAGAAGTTCATCGTCGAGTCGGCCATCATCGGCCTCGACGACAAGGCTGGCTACGTCGAGCAGCGCTTCGTGCGCGACGGCGAGGTCTACGCCCGCGCGATCGTGAAGGCGCGCTTCCTGAAGAAGTCGGGTGGCACCGTGCCCATGGACGAGCTCGCCGAACTGTTCGGCCTCGACCCGGCCGACCACCCGCTGCCCGAGTGGGTGCACGAGTGGAGCACGCGCGCAGCGCTGCCCACCCGCCGCGAGCCCGCGCCCAGCACCTGGGAAATCTGAGCGATCGCACCGGTGCCTGGGCGGCGCGGCGGCGGTAATCTCTGGCGTGTGAGCACCGACGACCGCCGCCCGCACTCCGTCTACTCGGTGGGGGAGGACCCCGACCCGCAGGTGTCGCTCGCCAATGAGCGCACCGCCCTGTCGTGGATGCGCACCTCCCTCGCCCTCGTCGCCGCCGGCGTCGCGCTCGCGACGCTGGTGAGTTTCGGCGAGCTTCCCGCGCTGCTCTTGATCATCGCCGCCGTGTCGAGCCTCGCCGGCGCCGTGCTCGCGGGTTGGTCGCTTGCCCACTGGCGCGCTGGCGAGCGGGCCCTGCGCCTCGGCCGACCCATCCCGAAGCCGTCCGCATTGCCGTGGTTGACCGCCGGCACGGTCGCCGTGGCGCTCCTGCTCGCCGCCTTCGTCGCGTTTGAGGCGATCGAACGGGCGGGATGATCGTGGTCACGGACGCGGCGCACGATTCCGTCAACGACGACCGAGACCGCTCGAGCCTCGCCTGGCAGCGAACGATGGCGCAGGCGGCGCTCGTCGTGCTGTTCGCGGCGGTCACGAGCATCCGTGTCGGCGAACCGCTCGTGACGATCGGCGCGGCGATCCTCGCCGTCGCGGCGTTCGGTCTCGCCGCCGTCGCCCCCAGCGCCGGACGGCGCGCGGCTGCGTGGCCGCTCATGCGAACGGCGGCGACCATCACGATCATCGCGGGCCTGCTGGGAGCGGCGCTTCCGGTCGCTTTGCTCGTCACCGCGTAGCCGTCACCGCGGCGCGGGCGATCAGTCGCCGGCGAGTACCCGCTTCATGAGGCGATCCATGGCTCGGTCGCTGAGCAGACGCCGCGCTCCCACGATCGTCTTGGCCGATGCGGGAACCGCTTCGCGGGTCTTCGGTGTGCGGGCTGTCGCCGCCCGCACGATCGCCTCCGCGACCTGCTCCGGAGTACCGGCGCTTCGGCCGCCGTCGATCTTCTCGTAGGTCGCGCGCATGCGACGCGCGATATCCGCGTACGGGCCCTTGCCCGACACGGTCACCATGCTGTCGCGCGCGATGGTGTTCCATTCGGTGCGGATGGGACCCGGCTGAATGATCGTGACGTCGATACCGAACGGCGCGACCTCGAGGCGCAGCGAGTCGCTCATACCCTCGACGGCGAACTTCGTCGCGTGGTACCAGGCGCCGAGCGGCTCGTAGATCCGACCGCCGATCGAGGACACGTTGATGATGCGACCGCTCCTGCGCTCCCGCATGGCGGGTAGCACGAGTTGTGTGAGGCGTGCGAGGCCGAAGACGTTGACCTCGAACTGGCGGCGCGCCTCCTCAAGGGGCACTTCCTCGACCGAGCCGTACGAGCCATACCCGGCATTGTTGACGAGCACGTCGATTCGATTGCGTTCCTGAAGGATCTGGGCGACAGCATCCGTCATGCTCGCGTCGTCGGTGACGTCGAGAGACAGCGTGTGGGCGCCGCGTTGCTCGATGCCGGACATGCGCTCGATGCGGCGGGCTCCCGCGTAGACGATGAATCCCTGTGCCAGCAGGCGTTCGACGGTCGCCTCACCGATTCCCGACGACGCTCCGGTCACGAGCGCGACGCGGGCGTTCTGGGCGCTCATCATGCGCCGCTCCGTTCGTCGAGCACCGCCATGGCGGCGTTGTGGCCGCCGATCGCGCTCACGGCGCCGCCGCGCCGCGCCCCCGAACCGCACAGGTACACTCCGTCGACGCCGGTCGCGACGCCCCAGCGCTCGGCCGGGGTCGACGCTACGGTCGCATGGTCATCGTCGAGCCACGGCCAGGCGAGGTCGCCGTGGAAGATGTTGCCGCCCGGAAGGCGCAGCGCCTCTTCGAGGTCGCGCGTGGTCTTCGTCTCCACGCAGGCGGCTCCGTCGGCGTCGGTCATGAGCAGCGACTCGATCGGTTCGGCGAGCACCGAATTGAGCGACGCGAGCACGGCGGCCTGCAGTTCGCCGCGCATCCGATCGTTGTTGTCGGCCGTGAGCAGGCGGTCGGGAGTGTGCAGGGCGAACACGGTCAGCGTCTGCGCGCCGGCCGCCTGCAGCTCGGGCCCGAGAATCGTCGGGTCGGTGAGCGAGTGACAGTAGATCTCGGCGGGAATCGGGTCGGGGATGCGACCGGCGGCCGCGGCGTCGTAGCCGGCCTGCAGCTGAGTGAACAGCTCGTTGATGTGGAAGGTGCCGCCGAATGCCGCTTCGGGGGCGATGCGCGCATCCTTCAGTCGCGGCAGGCGCTTCAGCAGCAGGTTGACCTTCACCTGGGCGCCCTCGGCCGCGGGCTCGGCGACGCGGGATGCGCTGCTCACGCCGCCCGCATCGCCCGCCGCGAGGAGGCGGTTCAGTTCGCGCGGCGACGCGTTGACGAGCACGCGATCGGCTGCCACCCGGTGCTCGATGTCGCCGACCCGGTAGGTGACGACACGGTCGCCGTCGAGCGCGGTGACCTCGGCGCCCGTCGTGAGCGTCGCGCCGGCGAGACGGGCCGCGCGGGCAAGCTCAGCGGTCACGGCGCCCATGCCGCCGACGGGCACGTTCCAGTCACCCGTGCCGCCGCCGATCACGTGATAGAGGAAACAGCGATTGGCGGAGAGGGACTCGTCATCGTTCGACGCGAACGTTCCGATGAGGGCGTCGGTGTACGCGACGCCGCGCACAAGGTCGCTGGCGAAGGTGCTTGCGATAGTGCGCCCGACCGGCTGTTCGATGAGCGCATCCCAGAGGGCATCGTCGCCGACGGCCGCGCGCGCTTCGCTGCGGGTCAGCAGCGGGTCGGTCACGGTCGGGAAGAGGGCGCGTGCGAGACGGGTCGTTCCGTCGTAGAAGGTGCGCCACGCATCCGCGTCGTGCGCCGCGCCGATGCCCGCGAACGAGGCGTCGGTGGCCGCCTGGTCATGATTGTCGACGAGCAGGCCGCCGTCACCACCGGGGACCGGCGTGTACGAGGAGTAGCGTCGCGGGGCGAGCCGAATCGACAGTCCGAGGTCGTCGATGATGCGCTGCGGCAGCAGGCTCACCAGGTACGAGTAGCGGCTGAGGCGAGCGTCGATGCCCGCGAACGCCTGCGCCGAGACGGCGGCACCGCCGACGGTGTCGAGGCGTTCGAGCACCTCGACGTCGAGACCCGCGCGGGCGAGGTAGGCGGCGGCGGCAAGGCCGTTGTGTCCGCCGCCGATGATGACGACGTCGCGACGAGTGGTCACGGGGGTGCTCCTGCGTGCTGAAATCCGATGGTGCGGTGCTGCCAGCCTATGCACGCATCGGCATGCTGTGCACGCCCGGGGAGGTCACTGGAGGAACGCGACAGCGCGGCTGAGCACATCGCGGCAGGCGACGATGGCGGGTCGGTGCGCGGATGCGCGGCGCGCGGCCGTGAACACGGTGCGTCGTGGATGCTCGGGCAGGTCGATGAGGCGCACGCTCGGTTCTCGATCGCCCCACACCAGGTCAGGAAGCAGTGCCACGGCGTGGCCGGCTTCGACGAGGCGGATGTGCGCCTGCAGGTCGGCCGTCTCGAAGCGCACGTCGGGCTCGAACCCGGCGCGGCGGCACACCTGCTCGGCGAAGTGTCGGCTGGCGGTGCCGCGGGGTTCCATGACCCAGGGGAGGGCAGCGGTGTCGGGGAGCGACTCGACGCGAAGCGGGCCCATCGAGGTGGGGGTGTCGGATGCGCCAGTGTCGGGCGCGGTCGCGAGGCGCAGCGCGTCGCGACACAGCGGCACCCTGTCGAGCTCGTCGCGGTGCGGCGCCGAGTGCGCCGGGTACTCCTCCGCGACCACGAGGTCGAAGTCGCGCGCCCACACTTCGTCAAGCGCGCTCTCGGGCTCGCGCTGGGTGATCTCGACCCGCATCGCCGGATGCTCACCAGCGAGCAGGGTGAGCGCGCGGGGGATGATGCCGAGAGCGGCTGACTGGAACACGGCGAGGCGGACGGTGCCACTCGGCGCTTCGGTCGCTTCGGCGAGCGACTGCTCGAGCCGCTCGAGCTCGTCGAGCACGGCGCCCGCGCCGTCAGCGAGGAGTTCGCCCGCCGGGGTGAGCTGCAGCCGCCGGCCCACCCGCTCAAACAGAGGCGTTCCCGCCTCGTGCTCCAGTTGGGCCAACTGCTGCGAGACGGTGGATGGCGCATAGGAGAGAGCGCGCGCGACCTCGTGCACAGTGCCGCGACGGCGCAGTTCCCGCACCAGTCGCAGTCGACGAGGATCGAGCATCCCGAGACCTTTCTCGACGCAAAATATTGTTCGCAATATTCGCACGGAATTGTGCGGAAATGCCCGCTATACCCGAAGAGTTATGGGTGAGACAGTAGAGGGCATGACTACGACGTCGACCACAGAGTCGTCTGCCGATGCCGCCGTCCAGCAGGTGCGGGCATGGCTCGCCGCCACCGAGGGCGCCGCCGCTGACCCCGCCGCCGAACGGCTCGCCGGCCTCCTCAAGGATCCGGACGGCCTCGACTTCGCCATCGGTTTCGTCGACCGTGTCGCCCGCCCCGATGACCTCCGGGTCGCCGCCCGCGAGCTCGAGCGACTCAGTCGCCGGGTGCCGAGGTTCTTGCCCTGGTACCTGCGAGGCCTCATCGTGCTCGGGGGCGGGTTCGCGCCGCTCCTGCCGTGGCCGATCATCCCGATCGCCCGCCGCGTGCTGCGCGGAATGGTGGGCCACCTCATCATCGACGCGACCCCCGAGCGTCTCGGGCGCACGCTGGAGCGGCTGCGCGAGAACGGCGACCGCCTCAACATCAACCTGCTCGGCGAAGCCGTGCTCGGAGACGCGGAGGCCGACCGCCGCCTGGAGGGCCTGCACGAACTCGTCGCCCGCGACGACGTCGACTACGTGTCGGTCAAGGTGTCGGCCATCGTCAGCCAACTCTCGATGTGGTCGTTCGACGAAACCGTCGACCGCGTCGTCGAGCGGCTGGCCCCGCTGTACCAGCGCGCCGCGTTCGGCGGAACTCCCACCTTCCTGAACCTCGACATGGAGGAGTTCCGCGACCTCGACCTGACCATCGAGGTGTTCACGCGCCTGCTCGACCGGCCGGGGCTCGGCCAGTACGAGGGTGGCATCGTTCTGCAGGCCTACCTTCCCGAGGCGGTGCCCGCGCTTGACCGACTGACGTCGTGGGCTGTCGCACGCCGGGAAGCCGGCGGCGCAGGCATCAAGGTGCGTGTCGTGAAGGGCGCGAACCTCGCGATGGAGCGCGTCGAGGCCGCCGTGCACGACTGGCCGGTCGCCGTGCTGCCGTCGAAGCAGGCCACCGACGCCAACTACAAGCGCGTCATCGACCGCGCCCTCGACCCTGCCCGCGCATCCGCCGTACGTATCGGCGTCGCCGGTCACAACCTGTTCGACATCGCCTGGGCGCTGCAGCTCGCCGACGCGCGTGGCCTCACCGACCGTGTCGAGGTGGAGATGCTGATCGGCATGGCTCCCGCGCAAGCCGACGCGGTTCGCGCCACCGCCGGCGGCCTCCTGCTCTACACGCCGGTCGTGCACCCGCGCGACTTCGACTCGGCGATCAGCTACCTCATCCGGCGGCTGGAGGAGAACGCGTCGGGCGAGAACTTCCTGTCGGGCGCCTTCGAGCTCGTCGACGACGCCGCGATGTTTGCGCGGGAGGAGCAGCGCTTCCGTCGTTCGCTCGCCGAACTCGCGGAGGCGCCCGACGCGCCGGCTGCGCACCGGGTGCAGAACCGCTCGACGGATGCTCCCCACCCCCTTCCGGGCGGAGTCGGCGTCGACGAGGGCTTCGCCAACGAGCCCGACACCGACCCGTCGCTGCCCGCGAACCGCGCGTGGGGGCGGGAGATCCTCGCGGCGGCGAGCGACGCATCCGTCTTCGCGCACGGCGACGCGGTGCTCGCCGCGGCGGCCGTGCGCGACGCCGGAGCACTGGAGAGGCTGATGGCGGATGCCCGGGGCAGCGCACCCCTGTGGGCGTCAGCGGGTGCCGAGCACCGCGCGACGGTGCTGCACGCGGCGGGCCGCGCGCTCGCGGAACGCCGCGCCGCGCTGCTGGCCGTGATGACCGCCGAGGCGGGCAAGACCCTCGCCGAGGGCGACCCCGAGGTGAGCGAGGCGATCGACTTCGCCCACTACTACGCCGAAAGCGCGCGGATGCTCGACAGCGTGAAGGGCGCGCGCTTCGAGCCGGTGCGCCTCACCGTGGTGGCGCCGCCGTGGAACTTCCCGGTCGCGATTCCGGCGGGCAGCGTCTTGGCGGCGCTCGCCGCGGGCAGCGCGGTCATCATCAAGCCAGCCCCCCAGGTGCGACGCTGCGCGGCCGTCATGGTCGACGCGCTGTGGTCGGCTGGGGTGCCGCGCGAGGTGCTGCGACTGGTCGACGTGCCCGAGAACGAGCTCGGCCGGCTGCTGATCAGCCACCCCGCCGTCGACCGGGTGGTGCTGACGGGGGCGTTCGAGACGGCCGCGCTGTTCCGGTCGTGGCGGCCCGACCTGCCGATCCTCGCCGAGACGAGCGGCAAGAACGCCATCGTCGTGACGCCATCGGCGGACTTCGATTTGGCCGCGGCCGACATCGCGAAGTCGGCGTTCGGTCACGCGGGGCAGAAGTGTTCGGCGGCGTCGCTCGCGATTCTCGTCGGCTCGGTGGCCGACTCGCAGCGGTTCGAGCGCCAGCTGCTCGACGCCGTGATGACCATGAAGGTGGGCTGGCCGACCGACCCGGTGAGCGTCGTCGGCCCGCTGATCGAGCCGGCTTCGGGCAAGTTGTTGCGCGCCTTGACTCAGTTGGAGGGGGACGAGCAGTGGTTGGTGCAACCCCGCGCGCTGGACGGCGGCGGCCGGCTGTGGACGCCGGGCGTGAAGCGCTGGGTGGCCCCCGGCAGCGACGCTCACCTAACGGAGTATTTCGGCCCGGTGTTGGGCTTGATGCGCGCGCGCACACTCGAGGAGGCGCTCGAGCTGCAGAATGCGACGCCGTTCGGTCTGACGGCGGGTCTGCACTCGTTGGACGCCGACGAGGTCGACGCCTGGGTCGATGGTGTCGAGGCGGGAAACCTGTATGTGAACCGCGGCATCACGGGCGCGATCGTGCGGCGCCAGCCGTTCGGGGGCTGGAAGCGGTCGAGTGTCGGCGGTTCGACGAAGGCGGGGGGGCCGTCGTATGTGTTCGGCTTCGGCACCTGGCAGCCGGTCGAGCGCGAACCGAAGAAGAACCTGTCGCTGCGGCACCTCGGCGAGGCGGCGGCTCGCGTGTTGGAGGCGGCACAGCCCGGCATGGACTTTGTCGGATTCGACGCTGCCCGCGCTGGCGCGATCAGCGACGAGAAGGTGTGGCAGTCGGAGTTTGGGGTGTCGCGCGATGTGTCGGCGCTCGGGGTGGAGCGCAATGTACTGCGCTACCGCCCGGCACGGGTGACGGTGCGGCAGGCGGAGGGTGCCTCGGTGGCGTCGCTGGTACGCGTGCTGGTCGCGGCTGCCCGCGCGCGGGCGACCGTGTCGCTGAGTGTCTCGGTACCGCTGCCGCCGGCCCTGTTGTCGCTTATTGAGGACGAGTTCGACTCGGCGCTGCGTCTCGACGAGGATGCTCGGGTCGTGGTCGAGACGGACGCCGCGTTCGCCGCGCGCGTGTGTTCGGAGCTGCCGGAGCGCATCCGCCTCGTGGGGTCGGACGGTGTCGTCGCCGGCACCGGCCGCACCGGAGCCGATGTCGCGCGCGAGTTGCTCTACGCGATCGACGGTGACCCGGGTGTGGCGATCTGGTCGGGGCCGGTGACGACTGCTGGCCGGGTGGAAATGTTGCCATTCCTGCGCGAGCAGGCGGTGTCGATCACGGCGCACCGTTACGGCAACCCGTACCCGCCGCTCGCCGAGTTGGAGTTGTAGGGCGCCGACGAATTCTGGGTCGTCGGTCGTGCCGCGTCGGTGGCGGACCCCCAGCGGGCCACACCGTGGGAGCCGGCCCACAGGGACCGGCCCATGGGGACCGGCCCTCGGGGACCAACCCCGGGGTCCCGCCGACGGGGATCAAACCCCGGGGGTCCGGAGGCTTCCAAAAGTGCGGACTGGTGATGCGCTGTCATTTCTCCGCGTCTTTGGAAGCACGTGCGGGGGGCATGACCTCCCGCGGAAGCACGACGCGCGGCGCGGCCCGCGACGGAAATGAGCTAGTCGCGCAGCGCAGCCTCGACGTAGGCGCGGGCAGTATCCCCGTCGATCCCGAGGCGCCGAACCGTGTCGGCGTAGGCGTGAGCCGCCTCCTGCGCGGCACGTTCGCTCGCGTCGCCCTGCGCGCGCACGAATGACCCGTTGCGCCCTCGGGTCTCGATCACGCCGTCGCCCTCGAGTTCGCGGTAGGCGCGGGCCACCGTGTTGACGGCGAGCCCCAGGTCATCGGCGAGGCGGCGAACGGTCGGCAGCTTCGAGCCCGCGGCGAGCTCGCCCGAGCGCACGGCGTCGCGCACCTGCACGCGAATCTGCTCGTACGGCGGCACCCCCGCCTCGGCGTCGACCCTGACCAGCATGGGTCGAGGCTACTGCGCGACGCCCGGCGCGTGCCGTTCCAAAAACCCGTACACCTCGCCGCGGTCAACGCCGGGGAACGCGTCCGCCGGCACGGCTGCGAGCAGCGACGAATGGATGCGCGCCTGCGGCCGGGCGGCCCCGCTCCAGCGGGCGGCGAGCGGCTCGGGCGCCTGCCGGCAGCACGACGGATCGGGGCACGTCGACTCGCCCCGGCGGGTCGTCTCCCGCCCGCGGAACCACTTCACGTGCGCGAACGGCGTGCCCACCGAAATCGAGAACTCGCCCGCCGACCCGCTCTCGATGCGCGAGGTGCACCAGTAGGTGCCCGTCGGCTTGTCCGTGTACTGGTGGTACGCGCTGAACCGGTCGGGCTCGTCGAACACCTGGCGGGCCGACCATTTGCGACACACGACCTGCCCCTCGACCGCACCGAGGGCATCCGTCGGAAACTGCACGCTGTCGTTCTCGTACGCCTTCGACAGCACCCCGTTCGTCGACACCTTCAAGAAGTGCACCGGAATCCCGAGGTGCTCGGTGGCGAGGTTCGTGAAGCGGTGCGCCGCCGTCTCGTACGACACGGCGAACGCATCGCGCAGATCCTCCACGGCGAGCTCCCGCCGCGCTTTTGCTCTCGTCAGGAAGTCGACCGCGTCGCGCTCCGGAATCAGCAGCGCCGCCGCCAGATAGTTCGTCTCGACTCGCTGGCGCAGGAAGTCGGCGTAGTCGGCGGGTTCGGGCCGGCCGAGCACGTGCCCGGCGAGGGCCTGCAGCAGCGCGGTGCGCGGGTCGCGGCCCGGCGGAAGATGCGCGGGCAGGTAGATGCGCCCGTTCTCGAGGTCGGTGACCGACCGCGTGGATGCGGGCAGGTCGTTCACGTGGTGCAACGAGAACCCGAGATGCGCCGCCAGCTCGGCCGCAACGCGCTGCGGCAGGGGACCGCCGTCGTGCCCGACAGCCGTCAGCAGCGCGGCCGCCTGAGCCTCCAGTTCGCCGAAGTAGTTGCCGCGCTCACGCATCGCGCGCCGCAGCTCGGCGTTCGCGCGGCGCGCCTCTTCCGGGGTCGCCGCGCGCTCGCGATGCACCCGCTGCAGCTCGTCGTGCAGGGAGAGAATCGTCTCGATTGCCTCATCGCTCAGGCTCTTGCGCACCGGCAGCGGCGCGATGCCGAGCCCCGCGAACAGCGGCCCGCGCTGCGCCTTTTCGAGCGCGATCTCAAGCGCCGCCCGTCGGCTGGGCGCCTGCGGGGTGAGCAACGCATCCAGCCCCACCCCGACCGTGCGCGCGATCGTCTGCAGCTCGCTGAGCTTCGCCTCGCGCTTGCCGTTCTCGAGGCTCGACAGGTGCGACGGCGCGACCCCGACCGCCCCCGCGACATCGGCGAGCGTCAGTCCCGCATCGGCACGCAGTTGGCGGATGCGCCTCCCCAGCAGCAACGGATCGGTCACGTCACCAGCGTGGTCGCCTGTCGTCGCTATCTCGAGCATGCGACGACCCTGCCAGGCCGCGATCTTCAGCGCAACTGAAATAGCTGCGTATTTCAGTCGCTTTCTGTCGGTTCGGGCGTCCGAAGTTCGCGCAGAGTCGAGAGCACGACCCGCCGATGGGTCCGTGAGAGACCGACGAAGGAGCATCCCATGAGCACCACCCGCCCCGGCGACCAGACGCAGACCGCCGCCGAACTCGAGACCAGCTGGAAGACCGACGCCCGCTGGGACGGCGTCCGCCGCGACTACTCGGCCGACGACGTCGTCGAGCTGCGCGGCCCGGTGCGCGAAGAGCGCACGCTCGCCCGCCGCGGTGCCGAGCAGCTGTGGGAGCTCATTCAGAAGAACACCACCGACCCGGGTGAGTGGACATACGCGCTCGGCGCCCTCACCGGCAACCAGGCCGTGCAGCAGGTGCGCGCGGGGCTGAAGGCCATCTACCTGAGCGGCTGGCAGGTCGCCGCCGACGCGAACCTCTCGGGCCAGACCTACCCCGACCAGAGCCTCTACCCGGCCAACTCGGTGCCGGCGGTCGTGCGCCGCATCAACAACGCCCTGCTGCGCGCCGGGCAGATCGAGCCAGAGGCGCGCGAGTGGATGGTGCCGATCGTCGCCGACGCCGAGGCCGGATTCGGTGGCCCGCTGAACGCCTACGAACTCATGCACGGAATGATTGAGGCCGGCGCCGCCGGCGTGCACTGGGAAGACCAGCTCGCCAGCGAGAAGAAGTGCGGCCACATGGGCGGCAAGGTGCTTGTGCCGACCAGCCAGCACATCCGAACCCTCCAAGCAGCTCGGCTCGCCGCCGACGTCGCCGACGTGCCGAGCGTCATCATCGCCCGAACCGACTCACTCGCCGCGAACCTGCTGACCAGCGACGTCGACGAGCGCGACCGCCAGTTCACCACCGGCGAGCGCACCGCGGAAGGCTTCTACGAGGTCGAGCCGGGGCTGCCGGCCGTGCTCAGCCGGGCGCACGCCTACGCCGAGTACGCCGACCTGATCTGGGTCGAGACGTCCGAGCCCGACCTCGAGCTCGCCCGTGCCGTTGCCGAGAGCATTCACCGCGAGTACCCGGGCAAGCGCCTGGCGTACAACTGCTCGCCGTCGTTCAACTGGAAGATGCACCTCGACGACGCGACGATCGCGAAGTTCCAGCGCGAGCTGTCCGCGATGGGCTACGCGTTCCAGTTCATTACGCTCGCCGGCTTCCACGCCCTCAACCACTCCATGTTCCAGCTCGCCCGCGGCTACAACGAGCGGCAGATGAGCGCCTACGTCGAACTGCAGGAGGCGGAGTTCGCCGCCGAGGTCGACGGCTACACGGCCACGCGCCACCAGCGCGAGGTCGGCACCGGCTACTTCGACCGGATCGCCACGGCCCTGAATCCGACGAGCGCAACGCTGGCGCTCGTGGGATCGACCGAGTCCGAGCAGTTCCACTGATCCGCGCCCGAGGCGCGCCGACTCGACGAAACGAGACGATCATGACCACGACTACCCCCACCACACTGGGCACGCTGACCATCACCGGTGCGATGCGACCGCGCTACGACGAGATCCTCACCCCTGAGGCCCTCCGGTTCGTCGCGGAGCTGCACGACCGCTTCGCCGGGCCCCGCCACGACCGGCTCGCCGACCGCATGAAGCGCCGCTACGAGCTCGGCAACGGCCGTGACCTCGGCTTCATGCCCGAAACGGCATCGATTCGTGAGGATGCTGGCTGGCGCGTCGCCGGCGCCGGCCCCGGCCTCGAGGACCGCCGCATCGAAATCACGGGCCCGTGTGACCCGAAGATGACGATCAACGCTCTCAACTCGGGAGCCAACGTCTGGCTGGCCGACCTCGAGGACGCGACGAGCCCGACCTGGGCAAACATCATCGAGGGCCAACTCTCGCTGTTCGACGCGATCCGCGATCAGCTCGAGTTCACCTCACCGGAGGGGAAGCAGTATCGGGTCACCGATACGGAGCGCACCCCGACGATCGTGATGCGACCCCGCGGCTGGCACCTGGTCGAGAAACACATCGAACACGCCGACCGCACCGGCCAGCAACTGGCCGCGAGCGCAAGCCTCGTCGACTTCGGCCTCTACGCATTCCACAACGCGCATGAACTGGTGCGCCGGGGTCGCGGGCCGTACTTCTACCTGCCGAAGATCGAGTCGCACCGCGAGGCACGCCTCTGGAACGAGATCTTCACCTTCGCGGAAGAACGCCTGGGGCTGGCCCACGGCACGATCCGCGCGACGGTGCTGATCGAGACGTTCCCGGCCGCGTTCGAAATGGACGAGATTATGTACGAACTGCGCGATCACTGCGCGGGCCTCAACGCCGGGCGTTGGGACTACGTGTTCTCCATCATCAAGAACTACCGCGGCCGTGGCCAGTGGTTCGTCTTGCCCGACCGCGACCGAATCCTCATGACACTGCCGTTCATGCGGGCATACACCGAGCTGCTCGTGCAGACCTGCCACAGGCGAAAGGCGCATGCCATTGGTGGAATGAGCGCGTTCATTCCGAACCGGCGCAGCCCCGAGGTCACCGAACGTGCCCTCGAACGCGTCGCCGCGGACAAGCGCCGCGAGGCCACCGACGGGTTCGACGGGTCGTGGGTCGCGCATCCCGATCTGATTCCCGTGGCCCGCGCAGAGTTCGATCGCGTGCTCGGTGAGCGCCCGAACCAGCTCGACCGGATGCGCGACGACGTGCACGTGACGGCTCGCGATCTGCTCGACATCCGCTCCGCGGGAGGAGAGGTGACGCTCGCCGGCGTGCGGGCCAACATTTCGATCACCGTGCGCTACCTGGAGGCGTGGCTGCGCGGCATCGGCGCCGTGGCGCTGGACAACCTGATGGAGGACGCGGCGACGGCCGAGATCAGTCGCTCGCAGTTGTGGCAGTGGATCCACCAGGACACGGTCACGGCGGAGGGCGAGCAGATCACGCGCCAGCTGGTGGAGCGCCTGCTGCGCGAGGTGCTCGCCGACCTGCCGACCCCGGAGGGCCACAAGCTCGCCGAGGCGGAGGACGTGTTCCGCGAGGTGGCGCTGCAGGAGGTCTTCCCGACCTTCCTCACGGTGCCCGCCTACACGCGGTACCTGGTCGAGCGCGGCCCGTCGGCCGAGGACGAGCGTGAGCCGAGCGCGGAGCGCGAGTCGGTCAACGCCTGACCTGCGCGAACGCCCGTCTGCCAATACAGGCGGGCGTTCGAGGCGCCCGGGTCATTACCAGTCGTCGATCGCGGCGAGGAACTCGTCGAAGTGGCTGTACCAGAGGGAGTGCTCGGCGCCCGGAACGTCGGTCACCGCCATTCCGCGGGCGCGCAGGGCCTCCGCGACTTCGTCGGTGATGTACGGGCTCGGTGCCGGCCGCACCATGAGCGCGGGCGTCGAGCCGTCGGGCGTCCAGTCGTCGCCGGGCGACGCCGACAGCGCCACCGCCGTCTCGACGTCGAAGTGCGAGGCGGCGAGAGCCTCCGCCTCGATGTCACGCTCCGAGTAGAAGGGGCGCCGCGCGCGAAGCCCCTCTGCCGTCCGGGCCGCCACGCTCTCCGAGTAGTAGGCGCGTGCCTCGTCGGCGTCGTGTGCGCCCTGCTTGATGAAGGGCGAGTCGACGAACACCGCGCGCTCGGGCGTGAGCGACGGCAGCGCCGCCGCCAGCACGGTGCCGCCGTACGAGTGGCCGATCGCGAGGCGGGGCGCAGCGTCGCTGAGTGAGCGCCAGGTGGTGACCACAGCATCCACGACGCGTGCGACGGTCGCCGAGCGGTCGGGAGCGGAGCGTCCGTGGCCGGGCAGGTCGAGTGCGATAACGCCGTGCCGTCGATCGGCGAGTACGGGGGCGACTCGCCACCAGCTGTCGGCGCTGCCGAGCATTCCGTGCAGCAGCAGCACGCTCGGCGGCGCGTCACCCCAGGCCGTGTGCGCGAGAGTCATCCGGAGCCGACGCCCCTACGGGTACTCGCGGTGCACGAGGCGCGAGAACACGATCGCCGAGCGCGTGTGGTCGACGTTCGGCGCCGCGCGCACGCGCTCAAGCGCCTCCTCGAGCGACGGAATGTCGCGCGAGCGCATGTGCACGATCGCGTCGGCCTCGCCGGTCACCGTGCCGGCGTCGACCACTTCGGGAACGGCCGACAGCAGGCGCCGCAGGTCTTCCGGTGAGACGGTGCCGCGGCAGAACAGCTCCACGTACGCTTCGACCACCATGCCTTCAACAGCCGGGTCGACCTGCACCGTGAACCCCCGAATGACACCGTCCGCGACCAGCCGGTCGACGCGGCGCTTCACGGCCGATGCCGACAGGCCGACCACGTCGCCGATGTCGCCGTAGCCGGCCCGCGCGTTCTGCCGAAGCTGGTCGATGATGCGGGAATCGATCGCGTCCATGTCGTCAGGCTACGCGCATCCATTGCGTGGATGCGCGACCAGACGACGATCCGTTGCGCGCGGTCCCCGACGCGTGTGCCGCGAAGGTGTGAGACTGGAGGGCGTGACCGTCACCGAGCAGACCCCCGCCCCCGCGACCACACCCGCGACGACCTCGCGGATTCCGACCAAGCGCACCGTGCTGATGTGCCGACCCGAGCACTTCACCGTCAGCTACCGGATCAACCCGTGGATGCACCCCGAGAACCCGACCGACACGAGCCTCGCGGTGCAGCAGTGGCAGCGTCTGTACGACATTTACCTCGACCTCGGTCACGAGGTGCACCTCATCGACCCCATTGCCGGGCTGCCCGACATGGTCTACGCCGCCAACGGTGGCTTCACGTACAACGGTGTCGCGTACGGCGCGAAGTTCACCTACCCCGAGCGCCAGCCTGAGGGCCCCGCCTACATGCAGTGGTTCGGCGACAACGGATTCCGCGTGCACGACCCCGTCGAGACCAACGAGGGCGAGGGCGACTTCCTGCTCGTCGGCGACGTGATCCTCGCCGGTACGGGCTTCCGCAGCGACAGCCGCAGCCACGCCGAACTCGCCCAGGTGACCGGCCTCGACGTGCTGAGCCTCAACCTCATCAACCCCAGCTTCTACCACCTCGACACCGCGATCGCCGTGCTGGACCCCGAGCCCATCGAGGGTGGCCGACAGAACATCGCCTACCTTGAGAGCGCCTTCGACGAGCACTCGCTCGGCCTGCTGCGCGAGCGGTACCCCGACGCGATCCTCTGCACGGAGGAAGACGCCGCGGTGCTCGGCCTCAACTCGTACAGTGACGGCTACAACATCGTCATCGCCAGCCGCGCGACGGACTTCGACCGACAGCTGCGCGAACGGGGCTACAACCCGATCGGCGTCGACCTGAGCGAGCTGCTGCTCGGTGGCGGCGGCGTCAAGTGCTGCACGCTCGACCTGCGCTGGTGACCGCTGTGAGCGACGACCGCGGCACGGAGCACGCGCACCTCGACGACCGCACGGCCACCGCGATCGCGCTGGAGGATGCGCGCCTCGCCCACAACTACCACCCGCTCCCCGTGGTGGTCGAGAGCGGCAACGGCGCCTGGGTGACCGACATAACCGGCCGACGCTTTCTCGACTGCCTCGCCGCGTACTCGGCCGTGAATTTCGGCCACGGGCATCCCGATCTGGTGGCGGCCGCGCGCGACCAGCTCGAGCGCATCACGCTCACGAGCCGCGCCTTCCACAACGACCGGCTGGGCCCGTTCGCCGACGCGCTGGCGGCGCTCGCCGGCGTCGAGATGGTACTGCCCATGAACACGGGAGCCGAGGCCGTCGAGACGGCCATCAAGCTGGCGCGCCTCTGGGGGCACCGGGTGAAGGGCATCGCCGACGGCGAGGCCGAGGTGATCGTGATGAGCGAGAACTTCCACGGCCGCACGACGACGATCGTCAGCTTCTCCACCGACGCCGCGGCCCGCGACGGCTTCGGCCCGTTCACGCCCGGTTTCGTCACCGTGCCCTACGGTGACGCGGATGCTGTCGCCGACGCCATCACGGAACGCACGGTCGCGGTACTCGTCGAACCCATCCAGGGGGAGGCGGGCATCATCGTGCCGCCCGCGGAGTTCCTGCCGACCCTCCGGCGCATCACCCACGAACGCGACGTGCTGCTGATTGCCGACGAGATCCAGTCGGGCCTCGGTCGCACCGGCGCCACGTTCCAGTGCGACAACGCGGGCATCATCCCCGACCTCTACGTGCTCGGGAAGGCGCTCGGGGGTGGCATCGTTCCCGTGAGCGCGGTCATCGGACGCGCCGACGTCATCGGCGTCGTCCGGCCTGGCGAGCACGGCAGCACCTTCGGCGGAAACCCTCTCGCTGCCGCCGTCGGACTCGCCGTCGTCGAACTGCTCGAGACCGGCGAGATACAGCGCCGGTCGCGCGAACTCGGCACGCACCTGCTGCACCGCCTGAACGAACTCGTCGGTCACGGCCTGCTCGCCGTGCGCGGCGTCGGGCTGTGGGCGGGCATCGACGTCGACCCGCAGCTCGCCACGGGGCGTGAGGTGTGCGAGGCGCTGCTCGAGCGCGGGGTGCTCGCCAAAGACACCCACGGCTCGACCATTCGCCTGGCTCCGCCGATCGTCATCGAGCGCGACGATCTCGACTGGGCAGTCGACCAGCTGGCCGACGTGCTGGAGGCATTCGCGAGTCGGTCGTGACGGGCGCACGCGGTTCCTGAGAATTGGGGCGTGCGTCCCGAGCGAGGTTAGGCTAACCTAACTTCACGGCGCCACAGTCGGCGCCGCCTGCCGGAGTCTCCGCCAGGTCCATCCCTCTTCTCTCCTGGAGCTGATATTCGCATGCGCGCTCGACGCCTACTCGCCCCCGCAGCCCTCACCGCCGTCATCGCCCTGATGGCCGGATGTGCTTCGGGGGACCCCAGCACCGACCCCGCCGACCCCACCACGGCACCGCCCGCCGACGCCGGGTCGTTCACGCTCTACTCCGGCCGCAACGAGGCCCTCGTGCAGCCGCTGATCAACCAGTTCACCGCAGAGACGGGCATCGCCGTCGAGGTGCGCTACGGCAACACCGCCGAGCTCGGCGCCCTGCTGCTCGAAGAGGGCGAGGCAACTCCGGCCGACGTGTTCCTGTCGCAGGACGCCGGCGCGCTCGGGGCGCTCAGCGCCGCCGATCTGTTCGCGCCGCTCCCCGACGACATTGCCGGGGCGGTGCCGCAGGGCTTCACCTCGACCGACGGTAGCTGGGTCGGCGTGACCGGCCGCGCTCGTGTCGTCGTGTACGACGGCGAGCAGTACGACGAGGCCGAGCTGCCGAACACGATCGACGGCTACGTCGACGGCAGCTTCGACGGCACCATCGGTGTCGCCCCGACGAACGCGAGCTTCCAGTCAGCCGTCACGGCCCACCGCGTGCTCGAGGGAGACGACGCGGCCGAACAGTGGCTGACCCAGCTGCAGGCGGCCGACATTGAGATCTTCGACAGCAACGGCGCGATCCTGACCGCCGTCAACGAGGGTGCCGTCGATACGGGCCTCATCAACCACTACTACTGGTACCGCCAGGCGGCCGAGGTGGGCGCCGAGAACATGCGCGCACAGCTGAAGTACCTCGAGGCGGGCGACCCCGGCTCGATCGTGAACGTCACCGGTGCCGGCATCATGGCCGGGTCGGCCGACAACGCGGCCGCCCTCGCCTTTGTCGAGTACCTCATCTCGGAGGCCGGGCAGGACTACTTCGTCGAGCAGGTCTTCGAGTACCCCCTGGTTCCCGGCATCGCCGAGCCCGAGGGCGTTCCGCCGCTCGAGTCGCTGCTCAACCCCGAGCTCGACCTGAGCGATCTTGACGACCTGTCGACGACGCAGGAGATGCTCGCCCGGGTGGGCCTCATCTAGTGAGTGCTTCACTGGTCGTATGACCACGCTCGCGCGCACGAGGCCGACGGGGACGGACACACGTCCGCCCCTCGGCCTCGTCATGCTCGCGACGATCGCAGCGGCGGCCGCAGCGATCCCGCTCGTCTACCTCGTCGTGCGCGCCGGGGGTACGGGACTCGAGTCGATCATCCAGACGCTGTCGCGGGGCCGCGTTCTCGAGTACTCGATGAACACGCTCGGCCTCGCCCTCGCGACGACGTTTTCGGCACTCGTGCTCGGCGCGGCGATCGCGGTGGTCTTGACGCGCATCCGCGTGCCGTTTCCCCGCACGTGGCTGCTGCTGTCGGCGCTCCCACTGGCCGTGCCCTCGTACCTCGCCGGGTACGGCTGGCTCGTGTCGATTCCGACGCTGAGCGGGTTCGTGCCGAGTTGGCTGCTGCTGACCGCGGTCACGGTCCCCTACGTGACGCTGCCCGTCGCGGCTGCTCTGCGCAGCGCGACCGGCGACCTTGAAGGCGTCGCCCGCAGCCTCGGCCGAGGGCCGATCGGCGCGTTCTTCGTCGCGACCTGGCCGCAGATTCGGCCCGCCGCGATCGCCGGTTCGCTGCTCGTCGCCCTGTACTCGTTGAGCGAGTTCGGCCTCGTCGCGATGATGCGCTACCCGACCCTCACCTGGGGCATCAATTCGGCCTACTCGGCGAGCTTCGACCGTGCCCAGGCCGCCACCCTCGCGCTGCTGCTCGTCGTGATGGCGCTCGTCGTCGTCGCGGGCGAGCGCGGCGCGCGCCGCCAGTTGCCAAGCACCGTCGCGCGCGCGGTGCGCCCGCGCCCCATCGGGCGAGGGATGCTGATCGCGCTTCTCCCGGTCGTGGCCGTCGCGCCCGTGGTCGGCGTATTCGTGCCGCTCGCGGGGTTGGCCACGCGCCTGGTGCAGGCCGACACGCTGCGGGCGATCGACGTGCCGAGGTTGCTCGCAGCCGTCGGCGCGACCCTCGGAGTGGCGGTCGCCGCCGCGGTGGTCGCCACCCTGCTCGCTCTGCCCATCGCGGCGCTCGCCTCTCGCTATCGGGGCCGCCTCGTCACGGCGATCGAGTCGGTCGGCTACCTGGGCCACGCCCTGCCGGGAATCGTCGTCGGATTGTCGCTCGTGTTCTTCGCCCTCGCTGTCGTCCCCGCGCTCTACCAGAGCGTTGTCGTGCTCGTCTTCGCCTACGCCGTGCTGTTCATGCCGAAGGCGATTGGCACGATGCGCGCGGGTCTCGGCGACGTGCCGCCTCGCCTCATCGCGGTCGCCCGCACGACCGGGGTGTCGCCGCTCGCCGCGTGGTGGCGCGTCACCGTGCCGCTCGCCCTGCCCGCGGTGGGCGTCGGCGCCCTGCTCGTTGCCATCGCGACGATGAAAGAATTGCCGGCAACACTGCTGCTGCGGCCGACGGGAATCAACACCCTCGCCACGGAGTTGTGGAATAGGACGGTCGTGTTCGAATTCGGCGCGGCCGCCCCGTACGCCGCGCTGCTGGTGCTCGTCGCCGCGGTTCCGGCCATGATCCTGTCCGGAGTGCGTACAACCGCCAAGGAGGAGCTGTGAGCGAGTTCGTCGTCGAGAACGCGAGCGTCGACTACGGGTTGACGGTCGGCGTTGCCGACGTGTCGTTGCGCGTGAACTCCGGCGAACTCGTCGCCGTTCTCGGCCCGTCGGGGTGTGGAAAGACGACGCTGCTGCTCGCGATCGCGGGCCTGCTTCCGCTGAGCAGCGGGCGCATCGCCGTCGGCGAGCGCGAGCTGTCAAGCCCGAGCGGCACGGTGCCACCCGAGAAGCGGGGCGTGGGCTGGGTGCCGCAGGAAGCATCCCTGTTCCCGCACCTCAGCGTCGGCGAAAACATCGGTTTTGCGCTGAGCGGTGGTGCGCGACGCGGGGGCGCACGGGGTCGCGAGCGCTCGGCCCGCATCGCCGAACTCGCCGAGCTGGTCGGCCTGGAAGGCCTCGTCGGCCGCGCACCCAACCAGCTGTCGGGAGGCCAGGCTCAGCGCGTTGCATTGGCGCGCGCGCTCGCTCCGCGGCCCGACGTGCTGCTGCTCGATGAGCCGTTCGCCGCGCTCGACACCCAACTGCGCGTGGGCCTGCGCCGAGAGGTCGCCGAACTCTTGCGCGAGCAGGGCACCACCTCGCTGCTCGTCACCCACGACCAAGAAGAAGCACTGACCCTCGCCGACCGCGTCGCCGTCATTCGCGACGGCCGACTCGAGCAGTTCGGCACGCCCGAAGAGGTGTACCAGCAGCCGGCAAGCGACTGGGTCGCGCGGTTCGTCGGCGACGTCGTCGAGCTCGAGGGCGAGTGGCGACACGGCCGTGTCTCGTGCGCGCTCGGCGCGGTCGAGGCCGCCGCGGTCGGGTTCACCCCGCGCGACGGCGAGCGGGTGCGGTTGATGCTGCGCCCCGAGTGGATCGTGCCGCGCCCCGACCTGCTCGCGCGCGCCGCCGCGGGCGCCGACGCGCGAGTGTCGGGCATCTCGTACGCCGGCCACGACGCGATGCTGACGTGCGATCTCGTCACGGGCCCGCGCGTGCGCATGCGGCTGCCCGCGGTCGAACTGCCGCAGGTGGGCGAAGAATTGCGCCTCGCGGTGCAGCGCCCGGGGCTAGCCTTTGCGGCATGAGCACCGCCGCCGACCTCGACGCCGCTGACCCCCTCGCCTCGTACGCACGCGAGTTTTGTCCCGGCGACGACCTCGTCGCCTATCTCGACGGCAACTCGCTTGGCCGCCCGCTCGCCCGCACCGTTGACAGCATGCGGCACCTCGTCGAGCGCGAGTGGGGCGACCGGCTGATCCGCGGCTGGGACGAGCTGTGGCTCGCCCGCGCCGAAGAGCTCGGCGACCGCATCGGTGCCGCCTGTCTCGGCGCGGCCGCCGGCCAGACGGTCGTGGGCGACTCGACGACGGTGATGATCTACAAATTGCTGCGCGCATCCGTTGCGATGCGGCCGGGGCGCACCGAGCTGGCGATCCTCGGCGACGAGTTTCCGACCGACCGCTTCATCGTCGAGAAGGTCGCCGCCGATCACGGCCTCACGGTGCGGTGGGTGAGCGCGCCGCACGACGGGGGAATCACGCCCGAGCTGGTCGCCGAGCACGTCAGCGAGCGCGCCGCCGCAGCCCTGTTCAGCGGCGTCGCCTACCGCAGCGCATGGTGGGCCGACATGCCGGCGGTCACCGGCGTGGTGCAGTCGCACGGCGCGCTCATGATCTGGGACTGCTCGCACGCTGTCGGATCCGTGCCGCTCGAGCTCGACGCGTGGGGCGTCGACATGGCGGTCGGATGCTCGTACAAGTACCTGAACGGCGGGCCGGGGGCGCCCGCCTGGGCGTACGTCGCGGCGCGGCACCAGGAGCAGGTCGTCAACCCGATTCCGGGCTGGCTGGGCGCGCGCGAGCCGTTCGCCATGACGCGCGGCTACGAGCCGGCGATGGGCATCCGCCGGCTCGTGAGCGGAACACCGCCGATCGTCGGCATGGTGCCGCTGGCCGACATGCTGTCGCTGATCGAGCGCGCCGGTATCGGGGCGATTCGCGAGAAGTCGGTGGCGCTCACTTCGTTCGCGATCGAGCTGATCGACGAGCTCATTCCGGATGCCCGCCTCGCCTCGCCGAGGGACGCCGCGCGCCGCGGCTCCCACATCACGGTCGACCACCCGAACTCGGCGCGGGCGGTGCAGACACTGTGGGGCGACGGCGTGATTCCCGACTTCCGCCACCCGAGCGGGGTACGCATCGGATTGTCGCCGCTGAGCACGACCTTCGTCGAGGTCGAGCGCGGCGTGCGATCGCTCGCCGCCGCGCTCGCCTGACCTCGGGCTCTCCTAGCGGCGACCCGCGATGACGCCGACGAGTACGCCGACGAGTGCGACGGCCACGGCGCCCACGGCCACGCCGAACGCGGTCGGGTAGTCCTCGCGGTACTGGTCGACGCGGCGGCCCACCTTGCGAGCCTCGCGCACGACGACGGGCTCGTCGCGTGTGTCGTCGACGGCGTCTCCGACGACGTTCTCGCCGTCGCGCACCGCGTCGCGGCCGGCATCAATCAGGTCGTTCGCATCCTTCTTCAGCTTCTCGGTCATCCTGGTTCTCCTTGTCGTATCGGGTGATCGGGCGGTGCGCGCGTCGCTAGGCGGCGATCGCCGAGCGCACCTTCTTCGTGGCGCGGTCCGTCTGCTTCGCGACGTTCTTGCGCGCGCTCTCGGCCTGCTTGCCGAGGGTTTTGCGCGCCTTGGCGGTCTGCTTCTGCAGCGCCTTCTTGGCGGCGCGCGCATCCTTCGCCCGCTGCTTGCGGAACTTCGCGCGGCGCTTCTTCGCCTGCGGATCCCTCCAGAGACGCTCGACCTGATGGCGCAACGTCTCGGGATGTTCGGCGAGCGTCGGGCGGTTCGCGCGCGTTCCCAACACGTACGCGGCGACCGCGGTACCACCGACGACGAGGACGTTCCTGTTCATGCTTCTCCTTCCCGCGCGCCGGTGATCGGGCCGATCGCGCGTCTTCTAGTCAGACGCATTACGCCCGCGCTTCGTCACCAAAATCAGGGGACGCCCAGGAAGGAGCCAGGGGCGGCTCAGGAGCGGGTGACCGCCCCAGAGCTGTCGGCGCGCAGGCGCTGGCTGCCCCGCATCACCCCGTCAACCCGCACGGCACCGGCGACGTCGAGGGGTCGCACGGTCAGAGCCCCGTCCTGTGCCGGCTCCATGCCGAGAACGGCCTGGAGCACGGCGACGGCGGACGCGGCCGACCAGGCCTGGGGGCGACAGGCGGCCGGGTACGGAACGGGGGAGGCTACCTGATCGAGACCGTCGCCGGAATGTAGTTCGGGCATCCGGTAGGCGAAGCCTTCGGCGGCGCGCAGTAGGCCCGAGATGAGCTCCGCCGCCTCGGCGGCATGGCCGTCGCGGGCCAGCCCGAGTACGGCGATTGCGGTGTCGTGGGTCCAGACCGCGCCGCCGTGGTAGCTGAGCGGCCAGTAGCCGCCCGAGTCGGTCGCCATCGTGCGCAGGCCGTAGCCCGAACTCATGGCGGGGTCGGCGAGCCGGCGGGCGATCAGCGCCGACTGGTCCTCGTCGAGCAGACCCGTTCCGAGGAGGTGGCCGATGTTCGACGTGACCGTGTCGACGGGGCGCTTGTGAGCATCCAGCGCGATCGCCGGGTAGGGGCCGAGGTCGCCCGTGAGGGCGGGGTCGGTTATCCAGAACGTGTCGTGGAAGAGCCGCTTCAGTTCGGTGGCCCAGGCGCGCCAGGTGTCGCCGCCGTCGCGTCCGAACGCGTCGAGCAGCTCGGCGCCGTGCATCGCGGCCTCGTATGCGTAGGCCTGCACCTCGCACAGCGCGATGGGGCCGTCGGCGAGGGTGCCGTCGCGCCACTGCACGCTGTCACCCGAGTCTTTCCAGCCCTGGTTCGCGAGGCCGTGGCCCGAGCGGTCGACATATTCGAGCAGCCCGTCGCCGTCGGCGTCGCCGTGGTCGCGCATCCACTCGAGGGCGCGCTCGAGCGATGGAATCAGCGCGCGCACCTCGTCGTCGGGCATGCCCCAGCGCCAGGCGTCGTGCAGCAGGCAGATCCACAGCGCGGTCGCGTCGACCGTGCCGTAGTAGAGCGGCGGCAGCGAGGTGTCAGAGTCGACGACGAGGGTCTGGCGGCGCAACTCGTGCATGATCTTGCCCGGCTCTTCGGCCGTGTCGTCAACCTGCTCGCTGCCCTGAAGGCCGGCCAGCACCCGCAGCGTGTCGGCGGCGAGCCCGGTGCCGAGAGGCAGCAGGAACCGGGCGGCCCACAGCGAGTCGCGACCGAACAGGGTGAAGAACCAGGGCGCGCCCGCGGCCAAGAACTGCTGATCGGGATGCGCGGTCGTCGCCATGCGCAGCGCGTCGAGGTCGGTGAGCGACTGCGCGACCCAGCGGGCGAGCCGCGCGTCGCCCGCGGCGATGTCGGGGGTCGACCAGGGCGCCGGACCGTCGGCCCCGCGCACGGCCGCGATTCGGTCGACGGCGTCGAGCCGCCAGGACAGCGTGGTCTCGCCGTGAGCCGGCACGGTCACCTCGGCCGTCAGGGTAATGTCGCCGCCCTCGGCGCTGAGCGTGAAGTCAGCCGCCGTCAGTGTGACGTCCACGCTCTCGCCCGACCAGGTGGCCGCGCCCTCGTCGACGGTCGGCGTGGTGGACCCGTGTTCCGGGCGGCCCTGCTTGATCGACTCCATGAGGCTCGCGTCGACCGTGAGCGCGACGCGGAGCGTCGTCGCGATCTCGTGCGGTTGCCGCGACGTGAGTCGCAGCGTCTCGGTCACGCCGCTCGCGTCGACTGCGCGCGTGAGCGTGAGCCGCACGCCGGGGTCGGGCGTCGGGTCGTCGAGGTCGCGCAGCAGAAACTGGATGCTCGCCTCGCTCGCACTCGGAGTCCCTGTCGCGATGTGCTCGGGCACCAGACCCCCCACGGTGAGCTCGAGGCCGCGCACGATGCGCACGTCGGCGAGGTACACACCATGGATCGGGGCGGCGCCCATGGCGCCGGAGGGGGCGGACCAGACCTGCATGGGCGCGCGCAGGACGGTCAGGGCGTCGTGCAGCAGCGGTTGGCGGGGTGGGGTCACGGTGGGTGTGCTCCTCGGATCGTGGGGCCGGTGTGCGAGCCGGTGCGGGGCCGAGGGCTTGACACCGGCGTCTGGTGTGGGACACACTACCGAATAATTAGAACGATCAAAATGATCGATCACATTCAGGTTCTCATCACGAACACCCGATCGCTGATCCGATCCGAGCACTGGGCCAAAGGGGGCGCACGTGGGACGCATGCCGACCGTCGATGACGTCGCGCAGGCCGCGGGCGTCTCGCGCCAGACCGTCTCGAACGTGCTCAACAGCCCGGCGATCGTGCGTGAAACCACGCGCGAGCGTGTCGAGCGGGCGATCGCCGACCTCGGGTACCGTCCGCACGCTTCGGCGCGCCGTCTGCGCACCCGACGCTCCTCGACGATCGGCATTCGGCTCGACCCGCTGCGCGACGGCATTTCGGGTGCCGTGCTCGACCGCTTCGTCCACAAGCTCGCCGAGCAGGCCGACGCGCGAGACCTGCGAGTCATGATCTTCACGGCCGACGGCCCCGATGACGAGCTCGCTCACATTCGTCGCCTGCACGACGGCTCCGACGTCGACGCCTTCGTGCTCATCGGCACCGTGCACGGCGACGTTCGACAGCAGTGGCTCATCGAACACCGCGTCCCGTTCGTCTCCTTCGGGCGCCCATGGGGCGGCGACCTCGCCGACCCGCGACACCGGTGGGTCGACGTGGACGGGCGCGCGGGCGTTCGGGATGCGGTGAACCGGCTGCGAGCATCCGGAGCGGAGCGCGTTGCGTGGATCGGCTGGCCGAGCCCCTCGGGCACCGGAGACGAGCGACGCGCCGGCTGGGCCGAAGCGTGCGGGCTCGACGGGGCGACCCAGGCGGCGCTCTCGCGCTCGACGGAGGACGGCGTCGAGCAGGGCGCGGCACTCGCCCGCGAGCTGTTGAGCGGCGCGACCGCGCCCGACGCCATCGTCTGCGCGAGCGACTCGCTTGCCCTCGGCGCGCTCATGGCGGCGACGGCCGCGGGCCGTCCCGACCTGCCCATCGTGGGCTTCGACAACACCCCGGTCGCCAGCGCGGTCGGCCTCTCGAGCGTCGATCAGCCGCTCGACGAAGTCGTGGCCGCGGCCCTCGAGCTGCTCTTCGGCGAGAGTGGCGGAGACGTGCGACCGAATCCAGACAGCAACGAGGAGCCGACGAATCGGCTCCTCGTGCCTCGACTCGTCGAACGCAGGTCTAGCCACCTTGCGCTCGGCGGAACCACCGGCGCCTAAGGGCTCCGGCAATCACTCATCGAAAGGAATCACTGTGAAGGCATCACAATGGACCGCCCTCGGGTTGACCGGGGCGCTCGCCGTCACTCTAGCCGCGTGCGCGCCGAACGGCGAGGGCAACGGCGGTGAGAACGGCGGCAACGGCGCGAGCGGCGGCGACTCGCTGAGCGTGCTCATCGCGTCGTCGGGCCCCGCCGAGGCGGGCTACTACCAGGAGGCCGCTGCGCGATTCACGGAGGCGACCGGCACCGAGGTCGAGATCGTCGTCGCGAACGACCTCATCCAGCAGCTGGGCCAGGGCTTCGCCGGCAACAACCCGCCGGACCTCTTCTACTTGCCCTGGGACCAGTTCGAGACGTACGCCAGCCAGGGCTTCCTCGAGCCGTACGCGGGCGACCTTGCCAACGCGGGCGACTTCCTGCCCGCGCTCGTCGAACAGTTCAGCTACAACGACGAGTTCTACTGCGCGCCGAAGGACTTCTCGACCCTCGGACTGCAGATCAACACGGAGGCCTGGGAGGCAGCGGGGTTAACCGACGCGGACGTGCCCACAACGTGGGATGAACTTGCCACGGTCGCTGAGGCGCTGACCGACGGCGACCAGGTTGGTCTGTCGATGGGACGCGAATACGCGCGGGTCGGCGTGTTCATGAACCAGGCCGGCGGCCAGCTGGTCGACGGCGACACCGTCACCGCCGACACCGCCGAGAACGCGGCCGGACTCGAATACCTGCAGGGCCTCATCGCTGACGGCTCGCTCGTGTTCCCGCCCGACCTCGAGGCCGGCTGGGGTGGCGAGGCGTTCGGTCTCGGCCGCGCCGCGATGGTCGTCGAGGGCCCGTGGATCAACGGGGCCATGGCGAACGACTTCCCCGACCGCGAGTTCATCTCGGTCGAACTGCCGGCAGGCCCCGGTGGCCCGTCGACGTACTCGTTCGCGACCTGCTGGGGTATGCCGATCGACAGCGACACCCGCGACTCGGCCACGGCCTTCGTCGAGTTCGTGACGACGCCCGAGGAGCAGCTGCTCGCCGCTGAGGCGTTCGGCGTCATCCCGTCGACCACGGCCGGTGCCGACACCTACGCAAGCCAGTTCCCCGAGAACGCGGCCTTCGTCGCCGGTGTCGACTACGCCGTCAGCCCCGTCGCCTTCGCGGGAGCGGCCGCCGCGGTGAGCGAGTTCAACACCGAGCTCGAGAACATCGCGAACGCCAACCCGTCGGCACTGTTGGCCGGTCTGCAGACCAACCTGCAGTCGGCTCTGGACAGCGCCCGAGGCTGATGTCCACCACCCGCGCCCGCGCGCGCCCTCGTCGCGGCGGAGGAATCCGCCGCGGCGAGGCCCGCGCGGGCTACCTCTTCGTCACCCCCGCGGTGGTCATCGCCGCGGTGTTCCTGCTGATCCCGATCGCGCTCGCGTTCTGGGTGAGCCTGAGCGACTGGAACGGTTTCCAGTCGCCCCTGAACCCGCGCGTGAACTTCGTCGGAGCCGACAACTACGCAGCCATCACCGCCGAGGAGGGCCTCGCCCAGCGCAACTTCGGCCGCGCCGTGCGCAACAACCTCTACTACGTGCTGCTCGTCGTGCCGCTGCAGACCGCGCTGTCACTCTTCCTCGCCGTGCAGGTCAACCGTGCGGTGCTGCGTGGCCGCGGGTTCTTCCGCACCGCCTTCTACTTCCCGTCGGTCACCAGCTCGGTCGCGATCGTCATCGTCTTCCAGTTCCTGTTCCTCGGCACCGGCGCCGTGAACCAGGTGCTGCGCGCCATCGGGGTGCAAGGTCCGAACTGGCTGAACGACTCCCGCGGCGTGCTGCACATCGTCTACGGCGCGTTCGGCGCTGACGCGGCGCCCTCCGCGCTCGCCGACGGTGGGATGCTCGGAATCAGCTGGTGGGAATGGCTCGCCGGCCCGTCGGTCGCCATGACCGTGCTCATCATCCTGGCGATCTTCACCACCTCCGGCACCTTCATGCTCTTGTTCCTCGCAGCGTTGCAGAACATCGGCTCAGAGATCGACGAGGCCGCCCTGATGGACGGTGCGAAGCCTCTGCGCAAGTTCTTCTCCATCACCCTGCCGATGCTGCGACCGACCCTGTTCACCGTGCTCACGCTCGGGTTGATCGGGTCATGGCAGGTCTTCGACCAGATCTACGTGCTGGGGGGTGGGGCGAGCATCCTGACGCCCGCGTACCTGTCGTACGAGACGTCGTTCAACGAATTCCGGTGGGGACAGGGAGCGGCGATCGCGTTCATCCTGTTCGTCTTCATCATCGTGCTGACGCTCTTGCAGCGCTGGATCCTGCGTGAGCGATCGCCGAAGAAGCGAGGCTTCGCGCAGCGGGCCGCCGCACGCAACCTCACCGAAGGAGGAGTCCGATGAGCGCCCCCGCGCCCGAGGTGCCGAATGCGCCGAAAGAGCAGCGCACGATGTCGGCGAAGCCGCTGAAGCGCCGCAAGCGCATCGGGGCGAAGGCCCGCAGCAGCATTTTGCTCGGCTACCTGATCCTGATCGGCCTGGCGCTGATCTACATCTACCCGTTCCTGATTTCGATCTCGGGCTCGCTGAAGACTGATGCGGAGGCGACGCAGGATGCGCTCGGCCTGATTCCGCAGACCATCACTTTCGCGGCCTACGAACGCCTGTTCACGCGCGAGCCCTTCGCGCTGTGGGCGGGCAACTCGATGCTGGTCGCCGTGTGCGTGACGATCGGGCGCGTGCTGTTCGACTCGATGGCGGGGTACGCGCTGTCGCGACTGCGGTTCCGCGGGCGCACGATCATCTTTGCTGCATTCATCGCCGTTCTGTCGGTGCCGGGTGTCGTGCTGCTGATCCCGCGCTTCCTGATCCTCAGCGAGCTGGGGCTCTACGACACGTACGGCGGCATGATTATCCCGCTGCTGTCGACGGCTGCGGGGGTGTTCATCATGAAGCAGTTCTTCGACTCGATCCCGGAGTCGATCGAGGAGGCGGCGAAGATCGACGGGGCGGGAACGTTCCGGCGTTTCTGGTCGGTCGTCTTGCCCATGGCAACGCCCGCGCTCGTGACCATCTTCATCCTGAGCTTCCAGGGCTCGTGGAATGAGCTTGGTCACTTCATCGTGGCGCGGCAGAGCCCCGAGCTGAACACGCTGACCGTCGGTGTCGCTCAGCTCGTGTCGGGACAGTTGGGTGCGGGCAACCAGTTCCCGCTGCAGTTGGCCGCGGCCGTGCTGATGAGCATTCCCGTCGTGGTGCTGTTCTTCATCTTCCAGCGCCGCATCATGAACACCACAGCCGGGGCGGAAAAAGGCTAACGCGCGCTCAGCTCGGCGACGCTCAGCAGTCGAATGAGGCCCGTGTCCTCCGCGAGGGCGCGGGCCTCATCGGCGTCGGCGCACGCGATCGCGAGCGTGCTGCCCTGAAAGGTCATCGCGCAGTCATACACGCTGAGTTGACCGGATCCCGGGTGATCAGGTGGCGACTGCGGTGTGTACGCGATGGTTGCTGTGCCGTCCGCGTCGATTCGGGCGAGCGCACGGGCGAACGCCAGCGCGACCCACAATTCACCGCGGCTTCCGACTGCGATGCCATCGGGTCCGCTTCCGGCCGGAAGGTCCCAGCGAGGAGTGCACGCGCCGGTGGGGCTGACCACAGTGAGGCGATCAGCAAACGTCTCGGCGACCACGAGATCGCCCGAGAGGCGATCGCAGCCGTTCGGAAACACGAGGCGCGAGGCGGTGGCAGCAATCGACCCCGTGGCGCTCACGCGGTACAGCGGTGATGCGTGCGGCGCGTCCACATCAGGATCGAAGCCGTAGCCCCCCACCCACGCTGTGCCGTCGGCGTCGACATGCATGTCGTTCAACGGATGCGCGGTCATCGTTGAGAGGTCAGCGTGCGTCGATACGCGCCCGTTCCGCACGGCGAGGAGGCGGCGCTCGAGGCAGTCCACGACCAGCAGCGCGCCGTCGGGCAGCCAGCCGAGTCCGCCCGGCATGCCCGGTCCACCGCGGGTCTCATCGAGGATGACCTCGGGGGCTTCCCCGGGAACCCACCGCACCACGCGAGCGCGGAACATGTCGCTGAACCACAGCGCGCCGTCGCGCCAGCGCAACGCTTCGGGGAAACCAAGACCGGCGAGCTGAACCGTGTCACCTGTGTCGATCGTTCGCATTAGAAAGTGCTCGTGAGTCCGCCATCGACCGTGACAACCTGGCCGGTCAGATAACCGTTCTCGCGGCCGCTCAGCCACGCGACCACCTCAGCGACCTCGCTGGCGTGCGCAGCACGGCCAAGGGGCAACAGCCCTCCGTCGCCGTAGCGCTCGCGAAATGATGTGGTGTCGGTTTCGTCCACGCCGTCGGCGGTCAGGCTCATGGGTGTCCGGACAAAACCCGGTGCCACAGAATTCGCAAGAATGCCGCTGCGCGCGCCGTCGAGAGCGACAGAGCGAGTCGCCGCGTCAAGACCGGCCTTGCCGACGTCGTATGCGATGCAGTCGCGCTGGGCGAAGCGCCCATGCACGCTAGAAATAGTGACGATGCGCCCAAAGCCGTTCTCCCGCATAACGGGGAGTGCCTGAGCCATGAGATCCATCGGAGCCTCGAGGTTCACCGCCCAGATGGACCGCCAGGCATCGAGATCAGCGTCGTCGAGGGGGGTGGGCCGGAAGATCCCGGCAACGCAGATCACCGTGTCGATTCCGCCGAGCTTCTCGCTCGCCCGGCCGACGAGGCCGGCCCGGGCTGCCGGGTCGGCGAGGTCGACTACGAGGGTGTCGGCGTCCACGGGCGTGCGGTCGACGCCGACCACGCGATCACCTCGGGCGCGCAATCGCGCGACGACGGCGGCGCCGATTCCGCTCGCTGATCCGGTCACCAGGGAGCGCAGGGGTGCGTCAGTCATGGTCGTCCTTCCGCAGGAGTGCACAGCAGGCGGGTTGTCGTCGAGAGGGTCTGACCGGGGCCAAGGTCGATGCCGCCTCCGCCCCCGATTCCCGCACCGTGGGGGGTTGTCGTCGGCTCAATCCCGAGTGCCATCACCTCACCGTTCCACGGTGGATCCACAGAGGCGCCCAACTCGGCCCACAGCAGCGCGTGATCGAGTCCGCTCCAGGTGATGGTCGCCGTGAGCTCGGGCGAGTGCGCGCTCACCGAGCACACCTGAGGATCGACCAGCGCGGAGACGACGGCGGGGGTATCGCGGGTTAGGTGCTGCCAGGTCTCGTCACGGTGCGGCGTGGCGGTGGTGGGCAGTCCCGCGTAGTCGAGCGCGCTGAAGGTCGCCGGGGGAAGCGTCAGGCTCACTCCCTCTCCCGACTCGAGCGCTGAGGTCACGAACGCGCTGCCCAGAATGAGGTGTTCGGCCAGTTGAACGGGACGGGACGCTGCGCCACCGTTCGTGACGGTGGTTGTCGCTTCCACCGCGCACCCGTCGATCAGTTCCCACGAGCGGTCGATCACGATCGCGCTGTCGGCGGAGTGCCAGGCGAGGCGCACGCGCGTCGGGCCCAGCTCCGTCACCTGCCAGGGGGTGAGCGACGCCTCTCCGTGAAACCACGGAGCCGCTGCGGATGGCTGGCCGGTCGAGGGCGCGCACAACTGCCAGCCGCCGCGCCACCGCGAGACCCACTCGTCCTCGCTTGTCGCCGCGCGCCCGATGTCGCGAGGGCTCTCGGCCCAGGGGGTGCGCGCCAGTAGCGATACGCCGCGCCAGGTGAGGCTCGAGAGCACCGCGCCTTCGGCGGGAAGAACAACGCCGATCAGGTCGTCGGACCGGAGCGTCAGCCGGGGTGAGTCCATCATGCGGCTCGCTGGTTGGGAGCCATCATCATTCCTCGCGCAGCCCGCCCAGCGCCTTGATGAGGGAGTTCTTGCCGTCGAGCACCACTCGGAGCATCGCCTCCGCGGCGTCCTCGCCATTGCCTCGATCGATCGCCTGGTACACGGCAGCGTGGGTCTCGGCGTCTTGGACGAGCTCCTCATCGTCTTGGGTCGCGGCCTGCTGAACCGTAAACGTGAGCTTCATGAAGTCGGCCACCACGTTGCCGAACTGGCGCAAGAGCGCGTTATGACTCGCGGCGTACACCGCGAGGTGGAACTCCACATCCGCGGCTGCGTACCCGTCACGCGAGTGGGCGTTCTCCGCCATCGCGTCGATGGCTGCCGACATGCGGCGGTGGTCGTCCATTGTCGCGCGACCGGCCGCGAGCCGCGCGGCGGCCGGCTCCATGATCTGACGGACCTCGACGAGGTCACGCATCACCACGTCGCCGGTACCCTCCTCGTGGTGCCAACGCAGGATGTCGGTGTCGAACACGTTCCACTGGTCTCGCGGGCGAACTCGAGTGCCCACCTTCTGGCGAATGTCGACGAGACCCTTCGCGGCGAGCACCCGCATGGCTTCGCGAACGGACGTGCGGCTAACGCCAAACTGTTCGACCAGATCGGCCTCTTTGGGCAGGGCGTCGCCCGGGGCAACCGCGCCGCTCACGATGTCGCGCCCGACCTGATCGATCACCACTGCTTGACGGCCACGCATGGTGTATCCACTCGTCGACGATGCATCAAACGATCCGCTGGTCATGGGGGCTCCTGCCTGCGTGCCTCTAGACGGTCTCCCTCACCCTAGGCCGTGGTTCGGGGCTGGCGAAGGTGAGGGCACCGTCGATGCGAATCTCGACGTCGCGCAAGTACGGCTCCAGCGCAGCGAGATCGACGTCGATGCCGAGGCCCGGGGCATCGGGAACGTGAATGAGTCCGTCGTCATCGAGGGTGATCGTCTGGTGAGACAGGTCGAGCGCGAGTTGCTTCGGTTCGACCGGGTACTCGCAGATCCGATGGTCTGCCAGGCCGGCGAAAGCCTGCATCGAGGCAGAGAGCGCGAGGTGCGACGTGAACGTGTGGTTGACGTAGGTGACCCCGCGCGCGACGGCGTGGTCGGCCACGACCTTCGATGGCCCGATGCCGCCGATCCGTGCCGAGTCGACCTGAATGAAGCGGACCCCGCCGTAATCGATGAGGTTCATCGCCATGTGCGCCGTGTGCGCCCCCTCGCCGCCGGCGATCCCGACCGGCCCCGCCAATTCGGCCAACCGGGCGTGGGCGACGTACGCGTGGGGAAGGAAGGGTTCCTCCAGCCAGGTGGCGCGGGCGGACCGAAGTGCGTCAAGACGGGCCGCAGCGGCAGACACGTCGTCGCCCCAGATCTGACCGGCGTCGATCAGTAGCTCGGCGTCATCGCCCAGCCCTTCTCGGGCCGCCGCAACGTGGTCGGCGTCATCGTCGGCGGCCCCGGTTCCGTACGCTCCCCAGCCGAATTTCACGGCACGGAAGCCGCGTTCTCGCGCCGCTCTCGCGCGCTCCAACGTGTCGGCGGGCGTGTCGCCCATCAGCATCGATGCGTACGGCAGCTTCGCGTGGGTGCGGTCGTAACCGAGCAGGCGCCAGATGGGTTCCTCGAGGCTGCGACCAAGAGCATCCCACAGCGCGATCTCTATTCCTGACCACGTGTGAGCCGCTTGCAGCAGGTCCATGCTGTTGCGTTCGACCAACCGCGCGATGCGCGTGATGTCAGCCGGAGAGGTTACGCGCTGTCCGAGCACGCTGGCGGCGACCGGCTGACAGACGCCGTGCGAGCGCGGCGTGATGAATGCGGCGATCGAGGTCAGCGGGGATGCTTCGCACTCGCCCCAGCCCACGGTTCCGTCGCTGCCCACAACCCGAACGAGGAGGGCGTCTTGGCTTCCGTCCGCCTCCAGGGTGACCTCGGGCATTGCCGCGTAGAAGAAGTCGACGGAATCGATCTGCATGGAGCCCGCCCTCTTTTCTCGCTGGTGGTGGCGTATGGGACGCGGCGCGGCGCCATCGCCCGGAGCATTACCTTACATCATACATTTGTTGTCACTCGTTCGACAATGACGGTAACGATTTCGGCACATTGCTTGCCGATGTGCGTCCAAGGTATGATGTAATGACGTTGCGGGCGGTGAAGCGCCGCCCGGGATCGGGACGATGATGTCGCAGTTGAGACGTAGCGCCACGGCACGGTTGCCGCTGGCTGTGCTCCTGCGCCACACCGATCGCGCGCCGCATCTGCGCGCCTCAGCGGCCGGCCTCCCCGCGGAGGTCGGATCTCCGGCTGGACGACCCGCCCGGCCGTGTATGCCGACAGGAAGGACACAGCAATGACTATGCGTGCAGCAGGAGCACTGACGCTCGCCGCCGGTCTCGTCATCGGTCTCGGAGCGTGCGCGCCCGCCGGCGACGCCGGACCGTCGACCGAAGAGCGAGAGCTCGTCATCTGGGACACCGGAATTCTGGGCAAGCTGCTGGAAAACGGAGAGCCCGACCTCGAAAACTCGTTCCTCGACCAGATGGCGGTTGCCTTCGAAGAGGCGAACGAGGGTGTCACCGTCACGGTGGTTCAACAGGGCGGCGACATCACTGCGAACAGCGCCCAGTTCCAGGCGGCATCGATCGCCGGTGACGGCCCCGACATCCGCATCCAGTACGCGGGTGGTCCGACCCTCAGTTTCGCCGAGTTCTTCACCGACCTTGAGCCGCTCTTGACGCCGGAAATCATCGACTCGATGGCTGGCTTCAACGTGAACCGAGAAGGGTTCTCGGCAGATGGCCGCATCTTGGGCATGCCGTACGGCGCGGGCAACCTCTTCACGGTCTTCCAGAATCACGCGGTGCTCGAGGAGGCGGGGCTGGACCCGGCCGACACCCCGGATACCTGGGAGGAACTTCTCGCCAACGGCCAGCAGGTCGTCGACCAGACCGACAAGAACGGTTTCTGGGTCGCGAACCTCGAGGGATACGTGGGCGCGTGGATGATCTCGGCCCTCGTCGGTGGTGAACTCGGCGAAACCGTCTTCACGCAGATGTACGCCGGCGAGATCCCCGTCGATGACCCCGCCATGGTCGAGGCATACGAGGCTTTCGCCGCCTGGGGTGCCAGTGGCCTGACGAACCCTGACGCCGGTCAGGTATCCAACGGTGACTCCACCGCCGGCTTCGTGAGCGGCAACAGCGCCTACTACCTCGTCGGCAGCTGGGAGAACAACAACATGCTCGATGCCTTCGGCGAGGAGGGCGTGAGCTCGTTCTTCATCCCGGTGTTGGACGGCGCCGCCCACCCCAACATCGGTGCTGGCGGGCCGGAGATCGCCATCTCGGTTACCGAGTACAGCGAGAACAAAGAACTCGCGGGTGAGTTCTTGCGCTTCCTCGCCGACCCGGCCAACCAGGACATCTTCGTCAAGCTCAACCAGACCCAGGGTTCGAACCACCGTGATGGCGACCCGGCGATGATCGAGAACCCCCTGTTGCGCGAGCAGTTCGAGCAGCTGGCTGAGGCAACCGACGGCGTGACCTTCGCCTTCGACAGTGTCATGCCGCAGGCGACGATCGACCTGTTCTACCGTGTCAACGCCGGGGTGTTCCTCGGAACGATTACGCCGCAAGACGCGGTGGCGCAGCTGAAGGCCTCATACGAGTCGGAGATCGCAAACCAGTGAGTTCCTTCTCGGTCGCGTCGTCCGCGGGAGCTGCGTCGGCAGCACCCGCGGGCGACGCGCCCTCGGCATCTCGCACTCCCGGGGCGTTTCGACGCCGAGATCGCCTCATCGGCCTATTGGCGGTGCTTCCCGCCCTGATCGTCGTGGTCGGCTTCATGGCGTTCCCGGTCGCCTTCGCCGTCTTCATCTCGTTTACGCGCACCAACGGGCTGCGTTTCGAGTGGATCTGGTTCGACAACTACACGCGGATGCTCGCGGACCCGATCGTGCACCAGGTCTTCCTCAACAACCTGAAGTTCCTCATCTCGGTTCCGCTCGTCATCTTCGCCGCCCTGGTGACGTCCGTGCTGCTGTTCGAACGCGTGCGGGGCTGGAAGTTCTTCCGCGTCATCTTCTTCTTGCCGAACGTGCTGTCGGTCGCGGTCATCGGCATCATGTTCCGCAATGCATTCGGCTACTACGGGGGCGTCAACCAGGCTCTCGGGCTTTTCGGCATTGAGCCGATTCAGTTCTTCACCAATGGCACCACAGCCATCGCCATCATCATTCTCGCCCTGGTCTGGTCGGGCTTCGGGTATCAGGCGCTGCTTTTGCTGGCCGGCCTCACCTCGATCCCGCCGTCCGTCTACGAAGCCGCGGCCCTCGACGGGGCCGGCTGGTGGAAGCGGCTGTGGTTCATCACCTTGCCCAACATTCGCCGAGTGCTGGGATTCGTGTTCATCATCAACGTCCTGTACACCTTCAGCTCGCTCTTCGGCTTCGTCTTCGTCATGACGGCCGGCGGCCCGGGCTTCGAGACGACGACGATCGACTACCTCGTGTACCTGCGGGCATTCTCGAGCACGAACCTCGGGTCCGGGGCGGCGCTCGCCGTGGTGCTGTTCTTGTTCATCGGTGTCCTGACACTGATCCAGAACCGCGTCTTCCGGCTGGGGCAGGAGGACTGATGAGCGACGTCATGAGCAGCCGATTGTCAGGCCGACGCAGCCAGTGGCCGATCTTCATTGGCCTGATCGTCTTGGCCGCGACGATCATCTACCCGCTGTACTTCGTCATCATCACCTCGATGCGGCCCAACGCTGACTACTTGCAGGATCCGTTCGGTCTGCCCGGCGTCTGGACCTTCGACAACTACGCGACGCTCGTGAACGTGTACGGCGTCGGACAGGCCTTCGTCAACAGCCTCTACGTCAGCATCATTGCCGTCGTGCTGCAGCTCACTCTCGCGACGATCGCGGGGTACGGGCTCGCGAAGTTTCCCGTGCCCGGCACCAAGTTCATCACCGCGACGTTCGTGTCGGTCATGCTGATCCCCGGTCCCGTGCTGATCATCCCGATCTACCTCATGCTGTCGCGGCTCGGCCTCGTCGGCAGCCACTGGGGACTCATCCTGGTTTACGTCGCGACGGGCCTGCCGTTCGCAACGTTCTTCCTGACATTGACCTTCCGAGCGATCCCCGACGAAGTGCTGGAGGCGGCACGCATCGATGGCGCCGGCTTCTTCCGCACCATGTGGTCGATTGTGCGTCCGATGGGGGCGAGCGGAATCGCCACCCTTGCGGTGCTGCAGTTCTTGGGTGTGTGGAATGAGCTGATCTTTGCGGTCATCCTCATTCGCGACGAGTCGATGAGGCTGCTGACACCCTCACTGGCCAACATCGGCGAGCGCTTCGTGACCGATCAACCGCTCGTCTCGGCCGGGCTGTTCGTCACGGCTTCGGTGCCCCTGATTCTGTTGGCCTTCGCGTCGAAGTACATCATGCAGGGCCTGCAGGTCGGGGTGAGTCGCTGAGGTCGAACCACCCGCGCGGGTGAAAGGTCGCGTCGAGTGCGGGTCCGCGCCGACGCGGGGCGGCCCACATCACGCCGTTGGCAAGCACGCGCTGCACCGCCGGGTGGTGGTACACGGGGTACTCCTGATCGCCGGGCGAGAAGTAAAACACGCGTCCGTGGCCACGGAACCACGTGGCTCCCGAGCGGAAGACTTCACCGCCCGAGAACGACGAGATGAAGATGAGCTCGTCGGGTACGGGGATGTCGAAGAACTCGCCGTACATCTCTTGGTGGTCGATGATGATGGGGTCCGGTACGCCCGCGGCAATCGGGTGGTCGGGAGCCACTGTCCAGACGACCTCTCGATCGCCATCGTTGCGCCACCGAAGCGAGCACGTTGTGCCCATGAGGCGGGTGAAGATTTTCGAGTAGTGGCCGGAATGCAACACAATGATGCCCATTCCGCCCAACACGGCTCGGTGGATGCGCTCGACCACATCGTCGTGCACCTCGGGGTGCGCCTCATGTCCCCACCACAACAAGACATCGGTGGTGTCAATGACCGCGTCACTCAAGCCGTGTTCGGGTTCGTCCAGTGTGGCCGTGCGTACCGTCACCGCGCTTCCGAGACAGCTGCGGAGCCCGTCGGCGATCGCGCCATGCATTCCGGTGGGATACAACCGCGCGGTGAGTGAGTCCGGGTAGTTCTCATGGCGGTTCTCGTTCCACACGGTCACGCGCAGGGGTGCACTCATCAGGCCTCCAGTCGAATCTCGCGGCCTTCGACCGCTGAGCGATAGCACGCATCCAGAACTTCAGTTCGGTGGAGCGCGAACTGACCTCGGCGCTGATCCCACTCACCGGAACGCACGTGCTCGATGAATTCGGCGATGACGAGGGGATGCTCACCGCCGGGCACGTGGACGTCCGGCGCGATCGCGACGGGCCGGCCGGCGAGCTCGCGGTAGATCGTGAGTGTCCCGTCGCTCGCGTACCGAGGAACGAAGAGGCGGAGGCCTCCGTCGACCCCGAGTAGTTCGATGGTGATGTCTTCATCGTCGACGGCGTGTGACGCCCACGTGATCTCAAGGGTCGCACTCGACCCGTCGTCGAAACGCAGCAGAGCGCTGGCCAGATCCTCGACGTCAAACGTGCCCGAGTCGCTGGCCATCTGCTCGGTGCGGTCCATCGCGCCGTATCCGGCTCGCCCGAGCTCTCCATGCGTCACGGCGCTCACGGCGACGACGAGTCGCTCGCCGAGCAGATACAGCATGGAGTCGAGGATGTGCGGGCCGAGGTCAATCAGGGCTCCGCCGCCCGCCATGCGCTTGCTGGTAAACCATGAGCGAAGGCCCGGGATGCCCGCCCGCCGCTTCCACGACGCGCGCGTGTGGTAGACCCGTCCGATGCCCACCTCGTCGAGATAGGCCTTTGCGTACTGAACGTCAGCTCGACGCCGGTGATTGAAGGCCACGTCGAGGACGCGGTCGTGCGTGATGGCGGCATCAACCATCGCGCGTGCTTCTTCGGTGTTGATGGCGAGGGGCTTCTCGCAGAAGACATGCTTGCCCGCGGCGAGCGCTGCCATCGCGATGGGATGGTGCAACGCGTTGGGTGCGGCAATGCTCACGATGTCAATGTCGCTGCGCTCGACGAGGTCGCTCCAGTCGTCCAGGAGGGTCGTGATGCCGTATTGCGATCCGAGTTGGTGGCGGCGCTCCACCTCTTTGCCGGCGAGGGCGGTAACCCGAACGCCGGGAAGGGACTGGAATGCCTCGACGTGCACCGATCCCATTCCGAGGCCGACCACCCCCACGCGCAGGACTGATTCCGGCGATGCGGAGAGATCGGTGGCGGCAACGGTGACGGTCACGGTGTCCTCACAGAGGGTGAGCGGGGCGGGTCCCCTTTAGGTATGATGTAAAGACTACAGGCAGGGGAACCGCATGAGTGACGCAACGCTGCGCGCCCGTTCCGATGAGGGCGGTCAGCTTGAGCTGTCATTCGATGGCGAAACCCTGAGCCTCTGCGCTCCGATGCACATCGAGGTCGACCGACGCCCTGTCACGCGGTTTCGTCATGTGACGAGTACCGAGACGACCGACAACGGCGCAACGCTGGCCGGCGAGCTCGATACGGCTCCCGAGACGACCGTGTTTGCGCAGTGGAGCGCGCGTCGCATCGCGAACAACTCCGTGTGGGAGTGGAGTCTCGCTCTCCGCAATGACGGTGCTCGGCCCGTCACGATCAGCCGCATGGACCCCCTCGTGCTCCGGGTCGGCTCGGCCTGGCGAACCCACGGGTTCCGGAGTGCCTGGGGTGACGAGTTTCGGTCGTTCAGCGGGCATGCTGGCCACGACACGGTGCTGGAGAGCCGTTCGGGGCGGAGCTCGCACGGCGCCGCTCCCTGGCTGGGATTCGACCGCGGGGGAGAGACGGGCCCGGGGCGGGCAGAGTCGAGGGCAGCGCTCAGCATCGCGCCCGCCTACAGCGGCAACTGGCACATTCACGCGCTCGCGGGCGGAGCGGTGTCCGCGGGCATTTCGCCTTGGCAGTTCTGGCTCGAGCTAGCGCCCGGTGAGCAGGTTGAGGCCCCGAGCGTGGTGCTCACGGTCGCCCAGTCCCTCGACGACGCGGCCGTCGCCCTTCAGCGAGCGATCGCTGAGGAGTGGCTGCCCCGTACGAGCGCCACCGACGCGCTGCCGGTCGAGTGGAACCACTGGTGGCCGTACGAAGACCACGACGTAACGGAGGAGATCATCGCGGCTAATGCGCGTTCCGCGGCTGATCTCGGGTTCGCTGTCGCCACCGTTGATGCCGGGTGGTTCGGCGCTCCTGACGCGCACAGCGTGTGGAGCGAGCAACGCGGAGACTGGACTCGCGTCAATACCGCGCGATTCCCGTCCGGACTTGCGGCGCTCGGAGACACGATCCGCCGAGCGGGGCTCGATGCCGGGATATGGATCGAAGCCGAAGCAGTTGGTGCCCGATCTCACCTCCGGCGCGAGAAGCCCGAGGCGATGGCCCACGCTGTCGACGGGCGTCGACACGATCCGTCGTACCGCCTCATGACGGAATCGCTTGACCCTGACGACCCGACGTTTCTGGGATACGTGTGTCTGGGATCCGAGGCCGGCCGCACCCACGTTCGTGAGTCGATCAGCACGCTGATCACCACGACCGGCGCGCGCTGGATCAAGCTCGACTTCAACATCGACCCTGACGCGGGATGCACGCGCACCGATCACGGGCACGGTTCCGGCGACGGTCTGTTCCGGCATTACGAAGGGTTGTACGCGGTGCTCGACGACGTGCGTCACCGTCATCCCGAGGTGCTGCTGGAATCATGCTCATCCGGAGGTCTTCGCATCGATCTTGGGCTCGCTCGGCACGTGCACACCTTCTTTCTCAGCGACCCCGACTACACCGAACATCACCTTCAGGTGCTGTGGGGCGCGCGCAACCTTCTTCCCCCCCTTGGGATCCTGCACTGGTCATGGTCGCAATGGCGCGGCGACTATCCCCCCGCGCAGCGCGACTGGCAGTCGCTCAATCCGCACGATTTCGACACCATGCTGCGCGCCGCCATGCTGCACCGCTTCGGCGTGAGCCTCCGGCTTCCAGAGCTATCGACGCCGCTGCGCGAGCGGTTGCGGTGGCACGTCGCGCTGTTCCGCACGACTATCGCGCCGCTCGTTCGTGATGGGGTCTTGCGGCCCCTGACGCCGAGTCCGGAGCGGGGTGGCTGGGGCGAACGAATGCCGGCGATGCAGGTGACCGCGCCGAGCGGCGAGGCGGTTGTTGCCGTCTTCGATCTGGATGGCGCCCGCCCGCGCACCCATGTCTATCCGGTGATCGCCGACCCCGACGTGACGATCCTCGTCACGGACCTCGCCGCCGGGCGGACCAGACGCGCCGCGGCGTCAACGCTCCTCGCCGAGGGCATCGCGCTCGACGGCGACCCTGGCGTCACCTCGTGGCTGTTCCACCTGACACCTGCGCCCTGACCCCACCACCGCGAAGGACCCTATGCACAACGACCATCCGCTCGTCGAAGCTCGGCTGGAACGCTTCCTGCGCGACCATCTGCAACCGGCGATATATCGCAACCGGCACCCGGTATCCGTCAGTGCGTGGCAGGTGCCGCGCGAGCCCGTGCCGTTCGCGGAGGCCGTCCGTCATCGATTCGAGCCGGTGCCGTTGGGGTGGCGGTGGGGGAGGGCATGGTCGACCGTGTGGTTTCACGTCACCGCCGAACTGTCGGCTGACTGGATCGACCGCGCGGGGCGGGGAGGCGCTCCGGAACTCGTTGTCGATTTCGGTTACAACCGGAGCCGCCCGGGGTTCCAGGCCGAGGGCCTCGCGTACCGCCCCGACGGAACCCTCATCAAGTCGATCGCCCCCCTGAATTCATGGTTGCCTGTCGACATCACCCGCGACCGCTACGAGGTCTACATCGAGGCGGCGGCCAACCCCGACGTCGCGGGCGAGTACACTTTCGATCCCACGCCATACGGCCTCTGGGACACAGCGCCGGACGATCCTCTGTACTCCCTGGCCGAGCTGCACCTCGCTGTGCGCGATGTCGCCGTCTGGGAGCTCGTGCAAGACATCTGGACCCTCCGCGGTCTCATGCGCGAACTGCCTGATGGATCGACCAGGCGGCACGAGATCCTGCGGGCTCTCGAGCACTGCCTCGATCTCATTGACCCCGACGACGTCACCGGAACCGTCTCGGCAGGCACGGCAGCGCTGGCTGGCGTGCTTGCTGCTCCGGCGACGTCCAGCGCGCACCGGGTGCTCGCCACCGGCCACGCGCACATCGACTCGGCCTGGCTATGGCCGCTGCGCGAAACGGTGCGCAAGTGCGCGCGCACCTTCACGAACGCGATGAGCCTCATGGACGAGCATCCCGAGTTCGTCTTCTCCTGTTCGTCCGCACAGCAGTACGCGTGGATGAAGGAGCATCACCCTCAGGTCTTCGCGCGGATCACCGAAAAGATTGCCGCCGGTCAATGGGTACCCGTCGGCGGGATGTGGGTCGAAAGCGACACCAACATGCCAGGCGGTGAGGCGATGGCGCGTCAATTCATCGCGGGCAAGACCTTCTTCCTGGAGGAGTTCGGCGTCGAGTGCCGCGAAGCGTGGCTCCCCGACTCTTTTGGGTACTCCGCGGCGTTGCCGCAGATCGTCGCCGAAGCGGGCGAACGATGGTTCCTCACACAGAAAATCTCGTGGAACCAGGTGAACCGGATGCCGCATCACACCTTCTGGTGGGAGGGCATCGACGGCACACGCATCTTCACGCACTTTCCGCCCGTCGACACCTACATCTCGGAACTGAGCGGCGCCGAGCTTGCCCACGCCGAGCGCAACTTCTCGGAGAAGGGAAGGGCCACGCTCTCGCTTGTGCCGTTTGGGTGGGGCGACGGCGGCGGAGGGCCGACGCGCGAGATGATCGCCGCCGCTCGGCGGACAGCCGATCTGGAAGGATCCCCGCGCGTGACGATCGGCGCGCCGGCAGAGTTCTTTGAACAGGCGGAGGCCGAGTATCCGACGGCGCCCGTCTGGCGCGGAGAGATGTACCTCGAACTGCACCGCGGCGTGTTCACCTCACAGCTGCGCACGAAGCATGGGAACCGGCGCAACGAAGCGTTGCTTCGCGAGGCTGAGTTGTGGGCAACGACCGCCACCGTGCGCGTCGGAGCGCCCTATCCCGCCGAGGAGTTGCGCGACGCCTGGCGCACGGTGCTGCTCCTCCAGTTCCACGACATCCTTCCCGGATCGTCCATCGCGTGGGTGCATCGAGAAGCGGAAGAGCGGCACGCTGCGGTCACCGCGACCCTCACCGACATCATCGACCGATCGTTGCGCGCGCTAGCCGGCCCCGCCGAGCATCCGGAGGCGCGTCGCCTCATCGCGAACGCCACCGTGTCGGAACGGGGCGGCATTGCGCCACTGTCGATCCAGACGGCCCCTGCGGCGCCGCGGGCGGACGTCGCGGTCACTGATTCCGACGACGGCACCGTGCTGGACTCGGGCGTCGTGCGCGTCGTCATTGGCATCGACGGACGGGTCAGGTCGCTACGCGGTGCGGACGGGCGGGAAGCCATCGCCCCCGGATCGGGTGGCGCTGCGCTGCGCTTACACCGTGACCTTCCGAACCTGTGGGACGCGTGGGACCTCGACGAGCACTACCGGCGGACGGTCACGGAGGTAGCGGCAGGCGATGACCGGCGAATCGAAACGGCGGACGATGGATCCGTCACGGTGATCACGCGGGCCACGATCGGGGCCACGCGGCCACAACCGACGATCATCGAGCAGCACGCAACCGTGCGCCCGGGAGCCGCTGACCTCGAGTTGGAATATCGGATCGACTGGCACGAGAGCGAGAAGATCGTGAAGCTCGCTTTCCCGCTGGATGTTCACGCTGACGACGTAGCCGCCGAAACACAGTTTGGCCACGTTCGGCGCCCCACCCACACCAACACGAGTTGGGACGCTGCTCGCTTTGAAGCGTGCCAGCACCGGTTCCTGCACGTGGCTGAGCCCGGGTGGGGAGTCGCTATCGCCAACGATTCCACCTACGGCTACGACGTTGATCGCACCACTCGTGGTGACGGTGGGACCACGACGACCGTGCGCTTCTCGCTCCTGCGAGCTCCTCGTTTCCCCGACCCCGACAGCGACCAGGGACTGCACATCCTCCGTTTCCGGGTGCGGCCGGAAGCGACGATCGGTGACGCCGTCGCTCTCGGACAGGGTCTCGCCTCGCCGACGCGTGCCCTCGTCGGAGCCGCGGAGACACCCGCGCTTGTCTCATCCTCTAACGAGGCCGTCGTGATCGAGACGGTGAAGTTGGCCGAAGACGGCAGCGACGACGTCATCGTTCGCCTGTACGAGGCGCACGGGACGCGGGCTGACACCCGCATCACCGTGAATGTGCCGCATACCGCGCTCGTGCTGACCGACCTTCTCGAACGTGCGCTCGAGGGGGGGAGTGTCGACGCCCACGACGGCGGCGCCTTCCTCGCGTTCCGTCCGTTCCAGTTGCGCACGCTACGGATCGTTCGATGAGCGCGCGCGAGCCACAGCCGCTGACGGATCCAGGCCCACCGCGCGGATCACGACCCCCCCGAGCGATCCCGCGGTCCACCGCGCGCCACGTTGATCTGTCAGGAGTGTGGGACTTCCGCTGGTTCGCCGATGCCCGGAGCGCACCCCTTCCCCGGGAAGCGTGGTATTCGACGGGCCGCCTGAGTGTGCCAGCGAGTCACGTCATGCCCGTTCACGACGCTAGCGTGGGCGGGCCCCACGGGGCGCCGGTCTACACGAACGTGCGCTACCCGTTCCCCGTCGACCCGCCATACCCGCCGGACGTGAATCCGGTTGCTGACTATCGGACCCGCGTGCGGTGGCAGGGGCCGCTTCCCGCGAGAGCTGTGCTGCGATTCGAGGGGGTGGAGGGCGCCGCCGACGTCTGGTGGTCTGGCTCCTACGTCGGCAGCACCCGCGGAAGTCGGCTCCCGGTCGAATTCACGCTCGACGGACTGGTTACTGGCGACGACGAACTGCTTGTGCGCCTCCATCACTTCAGCGCCGCCTCCTACCTCGAGGACCAGGACGCGTGGTGGTTGCCCGGAATCATCCGTGAGGTCGTCGTCGAGGAGCGGCCAGAGCACGGCGTCGACGCGATTCGTGCATCCGCCGAGTGGTCTGACGGTGCCGGGCTCTTGCGCGTTGACGTTGATCTGCCCCGCGGCGTTGATCCCCACGCCGTCGATGTCGAACTGGTGGGCGTCGCCGCCAACCTTCCCCTCGGTGCCGAGGTCCGCGTCGAGGTCGAGCCATGGAGTGCGGAGTCGCCGCGTCTGTACACCCTGCGGGTGTCGACCGGGCGGGGGCCCACTCACGAGACGGTCGAACTGGCGATCGGCTTTCGGAGCGTCGCCATTCGCGATGGTGTGTTCACCGTGAACGGCGTGCCGATCACGCTGCGTGGGGTCAACCGTCATGAGCACCACCCCGTGTGGGGTCGGCACGTTCCGGCCGACACCGTGCGCGACGAGCTCGAGCTCATGAAGGCCAGCGGCATCAACGCCATCCGCACGGCCCACTACCCACCGCACCCGAGAATGCTCGACCTCGCCGATGAACTCGGGTTCTGGGTCATGGATGAGTGCGATGTGGAAACGCACGGTTTCGAACCCGTCGGGTGGCGCGCGAATCCGACAGATGACAGCGCTTTCGACGCCGCCCTCCGCGATCGCATGGCGCGTCTGGTCGAACGCGACCGTCACCACCCCAGCGTCATCATGTGGTCGCTCGGCAACGAGGCTGGCGTTGGCCGGAACCTCCGCGCCATGGCCGATGAGGCACGGCGTCGAGACCCGTCGCGCCCCGTGCACTACGAGGGCGACCAGGAGTGCCGTGATGTGGACGTCTGGAGCCGCATGTACGCCTCTCCGGAGGAGGTCGCCGCGGTCGCTGCGCGCCGCGAGCCGGCCCTCGAGGATCCCATCGCGGACGCGCGTCGACGCTCGATGCCCTTCGTGCTCTGCGAGTACGCCCATGCCATGGGCACGGGCCCGGGCGGCTTGAGCGAGTACCAGCAACTGTTCGACACCTCCGCGCGACTGATGGGCGGCTTCGTCTGGGAGTGGCTCGAGCACGGCATCGAGGTTGAGCGCGACGGGCGGCTCGCCACCGCGTACGGAGGAGATTTCGGAGAACCGATTCACGACGGCAACTTCGTCATCGACGGCCTCGTGGCGGCCGATCGCACGCCGCGACCGCAATTGGCCGATCTCGCCGCCGTCTTCGCCGCCATCGTGCTGGAGGTAACCGACGATGCGGTGACGATCCGCAGCCGGTACGACATCATCGATACCGCTCACGTCGGCCTGCAATGGCGCGTGGAAACTGACGGCGGAGTCGTGGGGGAGGGTTCGGTACCCGCGCCAACACTTCCGCCGCGGGGCGCCGCGCAGGTGCCCCTGCCGCCGGAGGCGGTTGAGGCTCGTGATCGCACCGGAGGTGTGCTGACGGTCACGGCGACGGTCGTTACGGCCCTCGCCGGTTTTCCCGTCGGTCACGTGCTCGGCGTCGGTCAGGCGGTCTCGTCCGTGCGCGCCCTGACTAACTGGGCGTCGACCCGTGCGGGCCGACGCGGGCAGCCGGGCGCCGTTCAGTGGGACGACGCGACGGGCGCCACGATCACGGTGGGTGACCAGACCATCGGCCCATTCGCGCTGGACTTATGGCGCGCGCCCACTGACAACGATCTCGGAGTGGGCTGGACAGAAGACACGATGCCCTCGGCAGCCGAACGCTGGTCACGCCACGGACTCGACCGTCCGCTCGTGCGCGTGTTGGAACGGACGTCGCGCGCCGGCGGACTGGTGGTACGGACCCGGGTCGGCGCTGCTGCGACGGACGCCTATGTGGACTGCACGTGGGAATGGACGCCGGTCGAGGCCGGCGTGCGTCTGGACCTCGTGGTCAGCCCCGGCGGCGGATGGCCGAAGGATTGGTCATCGCACTGGGCTCGGGTGGCCATCGTCACCGAGCTCGACGCCTCGATTGACGATCCCGTTCAGTGGAGTGGGCTGGGGCCAGGGCCGTCGTATCCCGACACCGGTCAGGCCTGTCGTTGGGGGTGGTTTCGTGAAACCGTTCGCAGCCTGCACGTTCCGACGGTTCGTCCGCAGGAGGCCGGCCGCCGCGCGGGGGTCCGGTGGGCAAACATTGCTGACCGTTTCGACATCGTCTCCCCGCACGGCGTGGGCCTGACGGTGCGTCCGTGGAGTCCGGCGACGATCGCCGCCACAACCCACGAGGCCGACCTCGTTCCCACAGGGCGGATCCATGTGGCTATCGACCTCGCCGCAGCGGGAGTGGGCACGGCCGCCTGCGGTCCGGGCGTGCTGCCTCCCTATCGACTGCCAGCGCAGACGGTGCGGGGCAGCATCACCTTTCTGTCGCGATCTGACCTAGAGGAGTCGCCATGAGTACGCCGGCAACGCGCATCCCGACGGGCGTCGACGGGATCGTCGTCGATCTCATTCCCACCCAGCGGCAGGTTTTCGGCACCTTCGTTGACTGCAACATGGCGTCCGCATGGGTTGGCGAGCGGTTCCGAATCTTCCCCGGCAAGTACGGCGAGGATCCGGTGTGGGGAGACGGGGCTCACCTCAAGATCGGTGAGGGGGCCACGGTGAGCGAGGCCTTTGGCCTTCCCGCCGAAGGGTTCCGTGATCCGCACTTGCCGCCCGTGGCCGCGCGAGACGCCGACGGTCTGCACGGTGCGATCTGGTTCGAAACCGTCTACGCGGATCCCCGTGACTCCACGGGCCACCGCTTGTACGCGCTCTATCACAACGAGAACTACCCCGAGACGTTGCCGTATGACCCGCGCACGGGGCGAGGACTCAGTGACCGTGACTGGCCTCCGGGGTTGCAGGGCGATGCGTCCATTCAGGCGGTGCCCCGCATCGGAATCATGCGCTCCGCTGACGGAGGCTCGTCGTGGACCGACTGCGGAATCCTGCTCGAGGACCGCGACGACCGGATGATTCGCCTCCCGGTGAATCGCAACTACTGTTTCCCGGGCGGAGTCGGCGACCCGAGCGCCGTCGCCAGTGGTGACCACCTGTACGTCTTCTTCGGCGAGTACGCCTACCCCGAGACATGGTCGGCCGAGACGTGGTCGGCTGCGCGCGAGGCGTCTGTTCAGTGCGTCAGCGTTGCGCGTATCCCTCTGAGTGACCTTGATGCGCCAACGGGCGCGGCGCGACGGTGGGACGGCCAGCGGTTCGCTGCGGCCTGGGATGCGCCGGGGGCGCCGATTGCGTCGCTCCAGATTCCCGCAGAAGACGGTGGCGGACCGGTGTCTCAGGGTGACCAGCTGTACTACTGGGGCCCCTCCGTCAGTTGGAATGAGGAGCTCAACGTCTGGGTCATGCTGTTGGGCCGCGTCGATGGCCCGTTCTGGGTCGGCGACAGCCTGTTTCTCTCCATCAACCCGCACGCCGACCTCGGAGCGGGCGACAACGCGCAGCAGTGGTCGACTCCGGTGCGCATCGTGCACCGGCCCGGAGCAACCCTGTGGTACCCCTCCCTGCAGCCGATGGACACCCCGGAGGACCTTGAGCGCCGGCGCACCTGCGTTCGTCTCGGAGCGAGATCGCGCCTGTGGTTCAAGGAGATGGAGGGCGACCGCCACGAGTACCTCTCGGACCTCATTGTGGAGCTTCACCGACCCGATGGAGTCGCGCGGTGACGCGCCGTGCGCTGGTCACGGGCGCCTGTAGCGGGCTGGGTGCAGCGGCTGTCGATCGCTTGCGTGCCGACGGGCTCAAGGTGATCACCCTCGATCGCGTCGATGCGGCAGACCTGCAGGTGGACGTCACTGACGACGTCGCGATGCGCGAGGCCATCGCGGCGGCTGGCCCGTTCGACGTCCTCGTCACGAGTGCGGGAATCGTTGGCCCCAACGCACCCCTGATCGACACCGACGACGCCGGCTGGCGTCGCGTCTGGGAGGTCAACGTGCTGGGCACGGTGTCGGCGTTGCGCGCTGTGGCACCGGGGATGATCGAGCGGGGTTGGGGCCGGATCGTCACGATCGCGAGCATGGCGGGAAAAGACGGGAATCCCGGGTTGTCGGCCTACTCGGCCACGAAGGCCGCCGTGATTGCCACGACGAAAGCGTTCGGTAAAGAGCTGGCGACGACCGGCGTGCTCGTCAATGCCATCGCGCCGGCCGTGATCGATACCCCGATGAACGCGACGACATCACCCGAGGTGCTCGAGCGCATCACGAACCTCATCCCCATGAAACGGGTCGGACGCGCCGACGAGGTCGCTGAACTCATCAGTTGGCTGGCGTCCGAGCGCGTGTCGTTCTCGACGGGTGCGGTCTACGACATCAGCGGGGGGCGCGCCACCTACTGAGCAACGCCCTCGATGACGCGACAGAGCACGCTGACAAGCGGAACATAGTTCTGACCAGTCGCTCGTGTCATCGCGATCTCGCAGGTGCGATTGGTCGATGCGTAGGCGGTCGCGTCGAGAGCCCGCACCTCTGCTGCCTCTGCTGCCGTCGCGCTCGCCGTGAGCTCCGGATGCAGGAGTCCGCGGTCACCGGCGAAACCGCAGCACCCCCAGGCGTCCGGAACGATCACCTCGTGGGCGATGTGGTGGGCGAGCGCGGTGAGCGAGTCGGTGGTGCCGCCGGAGACGCTTGAGCACGTGGGGTGCAGGACGAGGCGATCGAGGCGATGATCGTCCGGGATCGGCGGCAGGAGCGGCAGTAGGTGGGTGGCGACGAACTCAGGGGAGTCGATGACCGTCACGGCGCTACCGCTGAGTGTCGCGCGCAGCCCCTCAGCACACGAACTGGCGTCGGTCACGACGGGCAGACGGCCATTGTCGGTTGCGGCGAGCAGGGCAGACCGGGTGCGCGCACGCATGCGCTCACGACCGCGACGCAGACCTTTCGAACTCCACGGTGTTCCGCAGCACAGGTCGGCGATACCGTCCGGTATTCGCAGCGTGCGGTCCGCGATCGCCGCGAGGCGCTCCACTGCATTCGCGGAACTCAGCACGGCGTCGTCGACATCGCCGAACATGCGTCCCACGCACGCGGGAAACAGGACACCGTCGGGATTGTCCACGGCGCGCGGCCGTCGCGCCCGACCCCCGGGCGGGAGGTCCGACGTCCAGGAGGGTACGAGCTCGTGGGGCAATAGCCTTCGGGCGGTGCGCGTCATCGTGGTGGGGATACCGGGCGGCAGCGCCTGGGCGGTGCTTAGCGCCAGCGATACGCCTGCCGAGCTCGCTCGAAACGACCGTGCTGCGGCATCACCGAGCGCCTGGGCGAGAGCGGGAGCCCGCTCTGCGCGCAACCGGCGCACGAGGTCGCCGGTATTGATGCCCACCGGGCACGCTGTTGCGCACATCCCGTCCACCGCGCAGGTCTGTTCCGAGTCGTAGCGTTCCGCCTCGCGCAGCTCGGCGGCGAGAGCGACGTCGCCCGCCTCGTCCGCGCGGGCGATCTCGCGCCGAAGCACGATGCGCCCGCGGGGGGTGAGCGTGAGGTCTCGGCTCGGACACAACGGCTCGCAGTAGCCACATTCAACGCATCGATCGACCTCCGCTTCGATCTGCGGCGCGGGGACGATGTCGCTGAGATGGCCGTGCGGATCGTCTGTGAGCACGACGCCAGGGTTCAGGATGCCGTGCGGATCGCAGAGGTCCTTGATGCGTCTCATGACGCCCGTGAGATAGGCGCCGTACTGACGCTCCACGAAGGGGGCCATGACACGTCCAGTGCCGTGTTCTGCCTTGAGTGTGCCTCCCGCGTCGAGAACAAGCTCGACCAGCTCATTCGTGAAGGCGGCGAATCGCTCTCGTCCGCTGCTCGATGTGAAGTCTTCGACGATCAGGAAGTGCAGGTTCCCGTCTTTCGCGTGCCCGAAGATCACCGCGTCGCGGTACCCGTGAGCGTTCAGCAGTGTCGTGAGGCGTTCGCAGGTTGTTCCGAGCACGGCAACGGGCACGGCGATGTCTTCGAGCAACGCCGTGGTTCCGGGAGGGCGCACGCCGGCGACCGCCGCGTAGAGACCCTTGCGCGCTCGCCACAGCGTCGCACGCTCCGCCGGATCGATCGTCGGCTCGAACGCTGGGCCCCGTGCGCGGGCCAGGGCGTCTCGTAGTCGGTCCGCGCGCTGCTGCAGCTCGGCGGGGTCAGAGCCGCGCACCTCGACGAGCAGGGCGACAGATGTGCCATCCGCCACCTCGGTGAGGGCGGCCGGCGCCCCCTCCAGCGCGGCGGCAATGCGAATACTGGCGGCGTCGAGCAGTTCGACGGTGTCCGCACCTCCGGCCGCCAGCACGGGAATGAGCTCGGCGGCCGCGCTGAGGTGCGGTGCGATCAGCAGGGCCGTGGCCGCGTGCGCGTGCGCGGGCACCGTGTGCAACTCGGCTTCCGCGATGAATCCCAGCGTTCCCTCGCTGCCGATCAGGAGGTGCTCGAGGATGCGCACGGGAGTGTCGTGGTCGAGCAACGCGACGATGGCGTAACCCATGGTGTTCTTGATGGAGAACAGTCGACGGATGTCGCGGACCGCGATGGGGTGTGCCCGCACCTCATCGCGGAGGGCGAGGAGACCGGCGTGGAGCGCCGGTTCTTCGCGGGCGAGTCTGTCGTCAGCGTCCGGATCGCCGGTGCGCACGATCGTTCCCGACGCGAGCACCACGGTGCAGGAACTGATGGTGGAGTAGGCGTTCGCGTGGGTTCCGCAGGTCATCCCGCTTGAGTTGTTCGCGAGCACGCCGCCGATCGTGCAGGCGATGTCGCTGGCGGGGTCGGGACCCAGCATTCGGCCGCGGGGCGCGAGACGAGTGTTTACGGCGCGAAGGGTCATGCCCGGTCCGACGCGCACGCCGGCGCCGCCGTCGAGTATCGCGAGTTGGCGGAATCCTTTCCGCACGTCAAGCAGGATGCCGTTTCCTCCCGCCTGTCCGCTGAGACTCGTGCCTCCCGAGCGGAACGTAATGGGGATGGCGTGCTCGCGGGCGATCGTGAAGGCCGCGGCAACATCATGCGCGTCGGCAGGAGTTGCAAGAACACGGGGCACGATCGTGACGTGAGAGGCGTCGTGTGCGGCCACGCGCAGATCTGCTGCTCGCTCGGTCACCGTCCCCGTCATCGCGTCCGCGAGGGCTCGACCGAGGCTCGTGAGTGCGCGCGAGGGGCGGTGGGGCTTCGCCATCGAGTGCCTTCCCATGGTGCGTCAGAGGTGCATCCAATCATATGATGTAAAGGCTGCGCCGGAGGATGGCGCCAACGAGGAGGACCCATGAAGCTCATGCGACTGGGCGCGGTGGGGCGCGAGCGCCCCGTCGTTCGCATTGACGAGCGGCACGTCGTCGACGTGTCTGATGTCGTCGACGACTTCGACGAGCGGTTCTTCGCTAACGATGGAATCACGCGGCTGCGCTCGCTCGTAGAGACGCGAACGGCCCGTGGAGCCGTCTCCGCATTCGCGGGGGAACGCGTGGGTGCGCCCATCGCTCGCCCGCATCAGATTCTGTGTATCGGGTTGAACTACCGCGACCACGCCGCGGAATCCGGCATGGCCGTACCGGACGAACCCGTCTTGTTCACGAAGAGCCCCAACACGCTCGTCGGCCCACACGACGACGTCGTGATGCCCCGCGGTGCGACGAAGCTCGACTGGGAGGTGGAACTCGGGGTCGTGATTGGTCGACGGGCGCGGTACCTCGACTCGCTCCAGGAGGCCGATGACGCCATCGCCGGCTACCTCGTCGTGAACGACGTCAGCGAGCGCTCCTTTCAGCTCGAGCGTGGCGGCCAGTGGGCGAAGGGGAAGTCGGCTGAGACGTTCAATCCGGCCGGCCCCTGGCTGGTGACACCGGACGAGGTCGATGTGAGCGCTCTGGATATGCGGCTTGATGTCAACGGTGTTCGCCGGCAGACCGGCTCAACGTCGACGATGGTGTTCTCACCCGCCGTCATCGTGCACTACCTCAGCCAGTTCATGGTGCTGGAGCCCGGGGACCTGATTAACACGGGCACCCCGCCGGGCGTCGCGCTGGGCATGGCCGACCCCGCCTACCTCGCCGTCGGCGATGTCATGGAGCTGGAGATCGACGGGCTGGGCGTTCAGCGCCAGACCGTTGTCGGCCCGCGCTAACGCGCAGGTCGTTAGTTCTGCTGCGAGAACGCCGCGTCGAACGAGGCGCTCGGCGTCTCCCACAGCAGACTGCGGACGAAGCCAAGAGCTTCGCGCGCGCCGTGCAGCCGGTCCATTCCAGCGTCTTCCCACTCGATCGAGATCGGGCCGGTGTAGCCGATGGACCGCAACGCGCGAAACGCGTCCTCCCAGGGCACGTCGCCTCGCCCGGTCGAGACGAAATCCCAGCCGCGGCGCGGATCTCCCCAGGTCAGATGGGATCCCAGCACGCCAGCGCGGCCGTCGCGCGGACGCAGGCGCGTGTCCTTGCAGTCGACGTGGTAGATCCGGTCAGCGAACTCAACGATGAAGCCGACCGGGTCGATTCCCTGCCACATCATGTGGCTTGGGTCCCAGTTGAACCCGAACGACGCGCGGTGATCGATCGCGTCGAGAGCCCGCTTGCTCGTCCAATAGTCGTAGGCGATTTCTCCGGGATGCACTTCGTGCGCGAAGCGCACCCCCTCGGAGTCGAAGACATCGAGGATGGGGTTCCAGCGTTTGGCAAAGTCGACATAGCCCGCCTCGATCCGCTCCTCCGGAACGGGTGGAAACAGCGCCACGTACGGCCAGACGCTCGAGCCTGTGAAGCCAACGACCGTGTCCACGCCGAGCCGACGCGCGGCACGTGCCGTCATCATCAGCTCAGCCGCCGCGCGCTGGCGCACGCCCTCGGGGTCGCCGTCGCCCCACACCCGCCGCGACAGAATCGCGTCGTGCCGGAAGTCGATCGGGTCATCGCAGACCGCTTGCCCGGCCAGGTGGTGGGAAATGGCGTAGAGGGCGAGCCCGTGTCGATCGAGAATCGCCCGGCGTTCGGCGAGGTAGGCGTCGTCTTCGACGACTCGATAGACGTCGAGGTGCTCTCCAGAGCATGCGATCTCGAGACCGTCGTAGCCCCACTCGCTCGCCAGCCGTGCAACCTCCTCGAGGGGAAGGTCGGCCCACTGGCCGGTGAACAGCGTGACAGGGTGCGTGGTCATGAGTCCTCCAGGGGCGAATCGGTCACGGCGGGTACGTCGACCCACGACATCGAGCGGGCGGAGTCCAGCACGGCCGCCGTCAGCTGGGCGGCTCGTAGTCCATCGGCGAAGACGGGAAGACCGTCGACCACGCTGCCGCGCGCGATCGAGGCGTACACATCGGCGACAAAGGCGGTGAACGCGTCTTGGTACCCCAGCGCGTGACCGGCCGGCAGGCGGCTCAAGCGAGCGGCGTCTCCGGTCAGCTCGTCGGGATTCCGAAGGTGGTGCATGCTGCCGGTGCGCCGGCCGATCCACAGCTCTTCCGGTCGCTCCTGATCGAAGCGAAGGGACTCGAGCGCCCCGTGTATCTCCAGGCTCAGTGCGTTCTTGCGTCCGGCAGCGACCTGCGACACGAGAAGATTCACTGTCGCACCGCTTCGCAGTTGAGCCAACATGCCGACGAGGTCTTCCGTGTGAACAGCACGATCGCGGCGCATGGGATGCACGGTGCGGGTCAGCGTCACCAGTCGCGATATCCGATCACCCGTGACGAATTCGAGCAGGTCGCACACGTGCGGTCCGATGTCGGCGAAAGCGCGAGAAGCCCCGCCTGCGGCATCGTCGACGCGCCAGTTGTCGTCGTCAGGATTCAGGAGCCAGTCCTGCAGGTACGCGCCCTGCACTGAGTAGACGATGCCGACGTCACCGCTCATGATGCGCGCGCGGGCGTGGCGCACCATCGGGTGAAAGCGGTACACGAACGGTACGGCCGCGACGCGACCGCGGCTTTTCGCCTCCGCGACCACGGCCTGCGCGTCGCGGACGTTCGTGGCCAAAGGCTTTTCGCGCACCACGTGCTTGTCTGCGGCGAGGGCCGCGAGGGCGTACGGCGCGTGGGAGGCGTTCGGCGTGAGCACGTGCACGACATCGACGCGATCATCGTCGAGCAGAGCGGCGACGTCATCGTAGGCGCGGTCGATACCGAGGCGGTCGGCCGCCTGGCGGGCCCGGGCGGCAGACGACGAGGCGATACCCACGATGTCGATCGCGTTCGCCCGGAGGGCGTGAGCGTGCACATCGGCCATGAAGCCGCCGCCGATGAGGGCTGCGCGGGTCACAGTGTTCGCGCCCACGGGTCGAATCCTTCGGCAAGCAGGGGCGGTGCCTCGGCCGTCGTTGTCAGCGTCACTGGCTCGCGCCTGTCGGCTGACTCGGCTGTGCTGTGCATGATGTCGAGCACGTGTAGAGCGAGCTGCCCGCTCGCGCGTTCCGTTGTGTTCGCCCGGATCGACCTCGCTAGGTCGATCACTCCCAGCCCTCGGGTCATCTCGGATGCGACGGCGGGGTAGCGCTCGGGTTCATCATCGGCGTGCATCCCGGGTCTCCAGACGTCGATCTCACCGTCGAAGAGGTTGGGATCGGGCAGGCACAGTGTTCCGTCTGTCCCGGTGATCTCGACGACGCCGACCCGAGGGCGGGCTGATTCGAAACTGAAGGTCGATTGCGCGATCGGACCGTCGCGAAACTCGTAAAGGGCCGATAGCCCCGTGGCGACCTCGACCGGGAATGCCGTTCCCGCCTTCGGGCCTAATCCGATGACGCGTTCGTGCCGTGCTCGCGTTCCCCGCGCATCCACTCGAGAAACGGGGCCGAGCAGGTGCACCAGTGCCGACAGATAGTAGGGGCCCATGTCGAAGAGTGGGCCGCCGCCGCGCGCGTACAAGAACTCGGGGCTGGGGTGCCAACTCTCGGGTCCTGACACTTGGAACATGGTCAGTGCGCTGACGATGTCGCCGATCACCCCCTGCTCGATGAGACGTCGCGCGGTCTGCACTCCGCCGCCCAGCACGGTGTCGGGCGCACAGGCCACGCGCAATCCGCGGCGAGCGGCATGGGCAACCAGGGCAGTTCCCTCGTCCAGGTCGAGCGCGAGTGGCTTTTCCGACCAGACGTGCTTGCCGGCGTCGAGGCAGGCGTGGGCGACGGTCGCGTGGGCCGCGGGAATGGTGAGGTTTAGCATGACCTCAATGTCGTCCCGAGCGAGAAGCTCGTCGACCGTGCCGTAAGCGGGCACCTGGTACGCGCGCGCTCGTTCCGCGGCGCGGCCGACGTCCAGGTCGGCGATCATGCGCACGTCGACGTCCGCCGCGGCCGTGAGATTGTCGAGGTACTGGGTGCTGATCACCCCAGCGCCGATGACGCCCACCCCGACGACGCCGTTCACGACTGATTCTCCAACGCTCGCAAGTAACGCAACGACTCGGCGATGGCGTCCATACCGCTCGCGGGCAGCAGGTCGAACTCCACGATCGCTCGGGCGTGGGGAGCAGCCGCAAGGGTGGCCGCGATGGGGACGCTCCCGGCGCCGGCCGCGACCTGCGCCGACACGTCGGCGTGAGGGTCGCCATCCTTCGCGTGCACGGCGACGAGGCGATCCCCCAGCGATCGGGCGATGTGTACGGGGTCGGCCCCGGCTACCGCACACCAGTACGCATCGAGCTCGAACTGCACGCGCTCGTCGGTCAGCTCGGCCAAGAGCAGCAGCGCCGGGACTCCTTCGACCAGCTGGCGAAGTTCGTGGTCGTGATTGTGATACCCCACCGTCATGCCCTGGTCGGCCGCCTGCGCCGCAGCATCGTTCAGGCTCCGCGCGATCGCCGCGATACCGTCACGATCCGCAAACGCGCTCGCTGGCTGCCACGGTTCGATCACCGTCTGACACCCGAGCGCTGTGGCGGTCTCCAGCACCACGGCTGTCTGCGCGATCACCGCGCCGTGGGCTGTCGGCACGGTGAGCCCCTGTTCGCGGACCGCGTGCGCCACAGCGGGCTCGAGAGCGTCAAGTCCGTACGGCTCGACAGCGGTGAAGCCCATGGTGGCGAGCGCCTCCATGGTGCCGGCGGGGTCCGTCGTCAGCTGCTCCCGCACGGTGTAGAGCTGGACGGACAGGGGTGGTCGCATCATCGAGTCCTCCGCGGTCATGCGGGTGGCCACCCCGCCCCGCAATCATATGATGTTTGAGCGATCCGTGTCGCCCTACCTACTCAGCGTCTGGAATCGCTTGATCGACAGCGGCACGAAGATCAGCAACATCACGGCGATGCCGATGATCACCGTCGCGATGGGGTTCTGCGCCGTCCACGCGTCGCCGGGCGGCGTGCCGGGTGGCACGTTCCCGAACAGCTCGCGCGCCGACTGCACGAGCGCCGAGACCGGGTTCCACTCGGCGAAGACGCGCAAGGGCGTCGGCAGGTTCTCGCTCGGAACGAACGCGTTCGAAATGAACGTCAGCGGGAACAGCACGAGGAACGACACGTTGTTGATGATCTCGGGGCTGCGCACGGCGAGGCCGAGGAACGCCATCATCCACGAGAACGCGTAGGCGAACAAAAGCAGCAGCGCGACCCCGGCGAGGAATTCGAGCGGCGACGAGTTGACCCTCCACCCGACGAGGAAGCCGGTGCCCATCATGACGAGCATCGACAGCGAGTTGATGACGAGGTCGCCGTTCGTGCGGCCCACCAGCACGGCGGCGCCGCTCATGGGCAGCGTGCGGAACCGGTCGATGATGCCGTCTTTGAGGTCTTGCGCCATCGCCGAGCCCGAGTAGGTCGAGCCGAACACCACGGTCTGGGCGAAGATGCCCGCCATGAGAAACGACTCGTACCCGTCGCCCGGAATGTCGATCGCGGCGCCGAACACGTAGGTGAACAGCAGCACGAACATGATCGGCTGAATCAGGCTGAACAGCAGGATCTCGGGCACGCGGATGATCTTCATCAGGTTGCGCCACGTCGTCACCCACCCGTCGGAGAGGAACCGCGAGATCGCGCTGCCGGGCAACGGCTGCAGCGTGGATGCTGTCCCCCCGCCGCTCACGCCGGCGCGGCTCGCGCTCGCCCCGCTCGCCGCCGCGCCGCTCCCAGCCAGCGAGGCGTTGCTCGTGTTCAGCTCGGCGCTCATGCCGCCGCTCCTTCCGCGTCGTCGCCTTGCTCGGCCGTGTGTCCGGTGAGTTGGAGGAAGACGTCGTCCAGGGTGGGTCGGCGCATTCCGGCGTCGTGCAGGGCGATGCCCTGCTCGGCGGCGGCCCCGACGATCGCGCTCAGCGCGACGGGGCCGTTGTCGACGGGAACGACCCAGGTGCGGCCGCCTCCGCCTTCGACGGGGTCTCCCGATCCGAAGCGGGACATGATGTCGGACAGGGCGCGAGCATCCGATTCGGTGACGAGGGTGACGGCGACGCGCTGACCGCCGACCGACGCCTTCAGCTCGTCGGCGGTGCCCTTGGCGATGACGCGGCCGTTGTCGATGACCGAGATGGCGTCGGCGAGACGGTCAGCTTCTTCGAGGTACTGGGTCGTGAGCAGCACGGTGGTACCGCCGCTGACGAGGGATTCGATGATGTCCCACAGGGCAAGGCGACTGCGCGGGTCGAGGCCGGTGGTCGGCTCGTCGAGGAACAGCACGGGCGGGTTGATGACGAGTGCCCCGGCGAGGTCGATGCGCCGCCGCATGCCGCCGGAGAACCCCTTCACCGGGCGGTTCGCCGCGTCGACCAGGTCGAAGAGTTCGATGAGCTCGGTCGCCCGCTGCCGGGCCACCCTTGACCCGAGGTGGTACAGCTTGCCGACCATCATGAGGTTCTCGAAGCCGGTCAGGTTCTCGTCGACGGCGGCGTACTGCCCGCTCGCGCCGATCATGCGCCGCACGCGGTCGGGGTCGCGCATGACGTCGACGCCGTCGATGACAGCGGTGCCGCTGTCGGGTCGGATGAGGGTGGTGAGCACCTTGACGGTGGTGGTCTTGCCGGCGCCGTTCGGGCCGAGCAACGCAGTGACGGTTCCTTGCGCGACGTCGAGGTCAAGGCCGTCGAGGGCGCGCACCACGGGGGCGCCCTTCGGGGTGTAGGTCTTGACGAGGTCGCGGGCCTCGATGAATGCCATGAGCGGGACAGTACTCCTCAGGTACGACGCCGCGGTTATGCGTTCGCTGACAGCGGGCGGGCATGGGTGCGTACGCGGTGACGCACGGCTTGGCCAGTGAGTTGCGCGTTGTGGTTGCCTCCCTGCGCATGAGACCGCCACAACACGCAACTCACCGCGCACGCGACCGCGCACACCCCCATGGGCGGCGACGCGTGGGATGCTCGGGGCTCCGCCAGGCGCGCCGGGTACCGTTACCGGCATGGCTGGCACCCAGGCCCCGGATGCTCGCGGCGGCGACCGCGCGCTCGACGCGACGCGCGATGCGGAGCTGCTCGCGCGCATCCGTGAGAGGGCGCCGCAGTACGACCGCGACAACGCGTTCTTCACCGACGATCTGGCCGAGCTGCGCGCCCACGGCTATCTGAAGCCCCGCAGCCTGACCGCGGCGATGCGCGACCAGCGACTGCTCGCCGCGCACGCTCCCGCGACGGCGCTCGGCCTGACCATGCACCTCGTCTGGATGGGCGTCGCCCGCGACCTTGCCGCGGCCGGCGAGGACTCGCTCGCGTGGGTGCTCGACGACGCGGCCGCCGGCGAGCTCTTCGCCTTCGCGATCAGCGAGCGCGGCAACGACCGGGTGATGAGCGACTCGCTGACCCGGGCGGAGCGGGTCGACGCTGCGCAGGGAGGACCCGGGTGGGCCCTCACCGGCACGAAGATCTTCACGACCCTCTCGCCCGCGTGGACCCGCCTCGGCACCCTCGCCCGCCACGACCCCGACCCCGCGCGTGGCGAGAGCGGTGACCCGGTGATCGTGCACGGCTTCCTCCTGCGCGACGACCCGCAGGGGGACCCGACCGCAACACCGCCCGGCGTCACCGTCACCCCCGACTGGGACACGCTCGGCATGCGCGCCACCCAGTCGCACACGACGCACCTCGACGGGGCGATCATCCGCGATGAGCGCGTGGCGCGCATCCTGCCCGCGGGGTCGCCCGGCGACCAGTACACGCTGGCGATCTTCGCGAACTTCTTGACGCTGATCGGCGCCGTCTACGCCGGCATCGCCGACCGTGCGGTCGAGCTCGCCGTGGAGTCGGCGCACAGCCGCACGAGCATGAAGCTCGGCGGGGCGCCGTACGCGCACGACCCCGACATTCGCCGGCGCATCGCGGATGCGGCGATCGCCCTCGACGCGCTCGCCCCGCAACTCGAGGCGGTCAGCTCCGACCGCGACGCCGGGGTTGACCGCGGGCTGCGGTGGTTCCGCGACCTGACGGGGCTCAAGCAGCGCTGCGTGCAGACGGCGCGCGACGTGGTCGACCAGTGCATGCACGCCGTCGGGGGAGCGGGTTACCGAAGTTCCGCCGAGTTGAGCCGCCTGCAGCGCGACGTGCTCGCGGGCATCTACCACCCGAGCGACCCCGAGAGCGTGCAGGCCGCGGTCGCCGCCGACCTGTTGGGTCCGCTGCCGTGACCCGGGTGCGCGAGCGCGACATCGAGCTCGCCGACGGGCGCACACTGCACGCCTACGTCACGGGGCGACGGCGTTCGGGTCGCCTGCCGATCATCTGGCATCACGGCACGCCGAACACGGGGGCGCCGCCCGAGCCGCTGATGCGCGCGGCGAAGAAGGCGGGGCTTCGCTGGGTGTCGTTCGACCGCCCCGGCTACGGCGGGTCGAGCCGGCACGAGGGGCGCACGGTGGGGTCGATCGCTGCCGACGACGGCATCGACTTCACCGGTCGCGACTGGGCGGCGCTCGCCGGAGAGTGGGGCTGGCTCGGCACGGTCGCCGCGGCCGGCGTCGCCACCGGCCTCGACGGACCCATCGACGACGACCTCGCCTACGTGGCGCCCTGGCGCGTCGACCTCACACGCATCACGGCCCCGACGCTGCTCGCCCACGGCGTGAACGACCGCGTGGTGCCGATCGCGCATGCACGCTGGCTCGCCGACGCCCTGCCGAACGCGACACTGTGGGAGGTGCCTGGCGAAGGGCACATCTCGGCCCTCGCCGACGACGACCACGGCGCCGCGGCGGCGGTGCGCTGGGTCGCCAATGTGGTTGGCTACTGAGATGCCCTCAACCACAGGCCATCGCGCGTGGCGCTACGCCGTGCTCGTCCTCGCCCTAGGGCAGCCCATCTCGTCGCTGCTCTTCGACCTGCTGTCGGACGAGATGATGGAGTCGGGGCCCGAGTTCTCCCCGCTGATCCCGCCGGGGCCGTGGTTCGCGATCTGGGGCCTCATCATCGTGGCGAGTATCGCGTGGGCGATCGCGCAGGTGCGTCCGTCGACGATCCGGCCGGCCACGAGCATCCGCGATCGGCTGGCGGCCCCGCTGGCCGTCGTGTTTGCCGGGTTTGCCCTGTGGCTCGCGACCGCCGCTTTCGGCCAGGACAACCCGCTCGGACTCGTTGTGTTCGTCATCTACCTCGTGGCGTTCGTCGTCGCGTGGCGCCGAGTGGTCGCCGCCCGCGACGAGATCGCGAGCTGGAACGTCGTCGAGCGCGGCCTGCTGTACCTGACGATGGGCGTGTATTCGGGCTGGGTGTCGATGGCGTTCTTCGTGCAGATCGGCACGGTCGTGCAGGGCGCGGGCGCCCCGTACGACACCGAGTGGGGCATCACCTGGCAGGCGCTCGTTCTCGCCGCGGCCGCTGGCCTCGCCGTGCTCTTCGCCGTCGTGTCGCGCGGCTCGATCGTCTACGCGCTCACCGTCACGTACGCGCTGATCGGTGTGGGCATCAGCACGGCGGATGCTGGGCTCACCCCGCTCTGGATTCTCGCGATCGTCGCCGTCAGCGTTCTGTGGGCGTCGACGCTCATCATCCGCGTCGTCGATGCTCGGCGCCGGATGGGACTCACCCGAACGCGGTCGTGACCACGTTGCGCAGCTGATCGAAGTCGACTCCCACGTCGGGGCGCCACGACCAGAAGCGGTTCGACAGCAATACGACGGCGACGCCGGCGGCGGGCGAGACCCAGAGCTGCGTCGATGTCCAGCCCTCGTGCCCGTACCAGCTGTGGTCGATGAGGCCCGGGCGCTTCGGCAGGTTGAATGCGAGGCCGAAGTCTTCGTGCACCTTGATGGGGTCGGGGTCGATCACGTAGAGGCCCGCGGTGCGCGGGCGGCGCATCGCCTCGACCGTGGCGGGCCGCACCGCCGCGCCGTCGCCGCGCAGCAGCGACTCGCCGATCGCGAGCAGGTCGTGCACGGTCGCGACGGCCCCGGCTGCCGGGTGCTTCAGCGTCATTAGGCTCTCGTGGTCGTGCTGCACCACGTCGGCGTCGTGCACGGGCCGGGCGCCCTCGTCGTCGAACGACAGTGTCGTCGCGCCGGCGTCACGCGCGAGCCGCTCGATCTGCGCGGTGAAGGGTTCGTCGGTGACGGCCTCAACCATCGCGGCGATGCCCTCCCACGCGATGTTGTTGTAGCGCCGGGCGGTGCCGGGCACGAACTCCAACGGTGCGCGCCGCAGCGCCTCGCGCAACGATGACGGACTGCCGAGCACGACGTCGCTGAGGCCGGACGTGTGACTGAGCAGTTGCCCGAGCGTGACCTGCGGCGTCGCCACGCCCGGCACGAGCGAGCCGAGCGTCTGATCGACCGTGAGCAACCCCCGCTCGACGGCCCGCATCGCGGCGAGGCCGCTCAGCGGCTTCGTCACCGAATACAGGCAGTACCGCGAATCGGGATGCGCGTCACCGGCCGCGTCGGACCCCGCGGCCGCGATGTCCACGACACCGTCGGCGGTCGCGATGCCGATGACCGCGGTCGGAAGCTGGCCGGCGGTGACGCGGGCGCGCATCCAATCGATGGCGGGGGTGGCGAGGTCAGACACGGGCGCTCCTTCGAAGCCGGTGGATGTAGTTCCAGCCTAAATACCGGCGCGCTAGAAGAGAGTCGCGTCCTGAGGTGCGGGGGGCACGTCGTCCCGTGTCAGAAGCTCGAAGAGCCGATGATTGATGAAAATCCGGTGTTTCCCGAGCTTCACGCTGCTGAGAACCTGCGCGTCCACCAAGATCTGTAGCCACTTCGTTGCCGTCGGACGTGAGACATCGCATCGGGTAATGACATCCTGAATTCGGCAGAACGGTTGCTCGAACAAGACATCGAGAAGGTCCGCGTTCGCACCCGAGGACAGTGCGCCGCGCATCGTCTCTTGCGTAGCCGCCTGCAGCGTCCGGATTCCATCAATCTTGTGGATCGTGGACTCCGCCATTTCTCGGATGCCTCGCAGAAAGAAGACTACCCAGTCTTCCCATAGAGCCGAGGCCGTCACCTCCTTGAGGAGCCGGTAGTACTCGTCCTTCTCGCGAATGATGTACCGAGAGAGGTAAAGGATCGGCGAGGACAGCAGGCCTCGATCGATGAGTTGCAGAATGGCAATAACACGACCTGTGCGCCCGTTCCCATCGGCGAACGGGTGGATCGCCTCGAACTGATAGTGGCTAAGGGCAATGTTGACGAGCGGGTCAAGAACGCGCTCACTACTGGCGAACCTTTCCCAGTCACTGAGCTTGTCAAGAATTGTGAGCCGCCCGTCAGGCGGCGTGTACACCGCGGTCCGGGTGGATGGATTCCCGATGAAGGTTCCAGGCAGAGATCGAATCGCCATCTCCTTGCCCTGAATAATCGAGCAGACCTGCGTCACGGTGGCGATGGACAGGCCTCGGGCACGAACCAGATCAACGCCGCCGGTCAGCGCTTCCCGATAGCGCAACGTCTCCTTTGTTTCGGGCCGCGTGGCAAGGCCCTCGTCAGCTGCCGCCGCGAACAGCTCGTCCGCGGTCGTAACGATGTTCTCGATCTCCGAGCTGGCCTGCGCCTCGAGGAGAGGCAGGGCGTTGAGAAGGACAGCGGGGTTCGGGATCCGCTGAGCCGCCTGGTTCAAGGCGGCAAGCGCGGCGCGGGCTTCAATCGTGCTCTTGAGAACCCGTTTCGTCTCGACATCTAGTGGCGGGGGGAGTGGAGCAAGGGCGTTGTACGGAACGTTTGGATCCCACGTCATGTGCAAAAACTACACGACTACGTAAGTGTCATGTAAAAAAAAGAACAGATTCTTTACATGAATCAACAACGTGTAAACCTGGTTGACGTACCTACTTCGCGGCGAGGTGCGGGTGGTGCGCCTCGACCACATTCGGGTGCGCGCGCACGCGGCTCTTCAACCAGTTACGGCCGAATACGGCGTGAATGGGGTTCTTCGGGTCGAGCGTGACGCCGCGGGCCTCGCTTGCGAGCTCAGCCGGAAGCTCGATGTGCGGGATCTCGGCGTCGAGCGCCGGTCCGTGGAAGTAGGGGATCGAGATGCGCTCGTCGCCCTCGGCCGGCGAGATGACGCGGTGCAGGGTGGCCTTGAGGTAGCCGTCCGTGGCGACCTCGAGCAGCTCGCCGATGTTGACGACGAACGCGCCCTCGACGGGCGGGGCGTCGATCCACTCGCCATCCTTCTCGACCTGCAGCCCGCCCTTGCCCTCTTCGACGTAGAGGAGGGTGAGCACGCCGAGGTCTTTGTGCGCGCCGACGCCCTGCTCGGGGGTCGGGCCCGACTTGCCGGGGTAGCGCACGATCTTCATGTTGGGGCTGGGGCGCTCGCCGAAGGCGGCGTCGAAGTGGTCGGCCGGGGCGCCGAGAGCCTCCGCCCAGGCGCTCAGCAGGCGCGCGCCGATGCCGTTGAGCCGGTCGATCCAGGCGAGCACGGCGGTCTTCAGCTCGGGCAGTGCGTCAGGCCACAGGTTCGGGCCGTCGAGCACCCAGTAATCCTCGATGCCCTCGCCCGTCGGAACCGCCTCGCGCTCGGCGCCGATGTCGATCTGCTCGCGCCAGTCCTGCTTGCCGAGGGTCAACTCGCCGCCGACGCGGGTGTAGCCCCGGAAGTGCGGGCTCAGCGTGTTCTCGATGGCAAGCTTCTCGTCCTCCGGCAGCGCGAAGAAGCGCTTCGACAGGTCGATCATCTCGGCGAACTGCGCGTCGGTGACGCCGTGGCCGACGAGGTAGAAGAAGCCCACCTCGTGGGTGGCGCGGCGCAGCTCGTCGCGGAAGCGCTGCTGGTCGGCGGCGTCGCCGTCGAGGAGGGACATGTCAACGATGGGGAGGCTGGCGGAGGTCATGAGTTCAATCCTTATGCATGAAGTTGGGGGTTGTCGACGCGGGCACAGCCGCGGGTGCGCAGAGCGCGAGAGGGAGAGCTAACGAGGAGGAAGCGTTAGCGACAACAACAACGACACGAGGTGCGGATGCTCATGATGCGATCACCGTATCCGCGCAGTTTTCTGCCCAGCCACGTTTGTTACGCCGTATGACGGGATGCCCGGGACGGCCCCGCCGCGGCGACCACCACAGCGCCGCGACGGGGCCTCGTGAACCGGGCACGAGCATCCCGGTGGTGTGATCAGCGGAGCGGCACCAGCCGCTGCAGCTGGGTGACGTGGTCGGGCGTGAGCTCCTCGAGCGAGGTCACCCCGAGCAGCTTCATGGTGCGGACGATCTCACCGCGCAGGATCTCGATGGCCCGGTCGACACCCGCTCGGCCACCGGCCATGAGCCCGTAGAGGTAGGCGCGACCGATCAACGTGAAGCGCGCCCCAAGCGCAACCGACGCGACGATGTCGGCGCCCGACATGATGCCCGTGTCGATGTGCACCTCGGTGTGGTGTCCGACCTCGCGGGCCACCTCAGGCAGTAGGTGGAAGGGAATCGGGGCGCGGTCGAGCTGGCGGCCGCCGTGGTTCGACAGCGTGATGCCGTCGACGCCAAGGTCGGTGAGCTTCTTCGCGTCGTCGAGGGTTTGCACGCCCTTGACGACGAGTTTGCCGGGCCACTGCTCCTTGATCCAGGCGAGGTCGTCGTAGGTGACGGTGGGGTCGAACATGAAGTCGAGCAGCTCGGCGACCGTGCCGTCCCAGCTCGACAGGCTCGCGAAGGCGAGCGGCTCGGTGGTCAGGAAGTCCCACCACCACCACGGGCGGGGGATTGCGTTCACGATCGTGCCGACCGTCAGTGCCGGAGGAATCGAGAAGCCGTTGCGCTTGTCGCGCAGCCGCGCTCCGGCGACCGGGACGTCGACGGTGACCAGCAGGGTGTCGAAGCCGGCCGCGGCCGCGCGGTCGACGAGCTGCATCGATTTCTCGCGGTCCTTCCACATGTAGAGCTGGAACCAGTTGCGGCCCTCGGGCGCCGCATCGCGCACGCCCTCGATGCTGGTTGTGCCCATCGTCGACAACGAGAAGGGGATGCCCGCGGCGGCGGCTGCGGATGCCCCCGCGACCTCGCCCTCGGTCTGCATCATGCGGGTGAAACCCGTCGGGGCGATGCCGAACGGCAGCTCGGCGCGCTTTCCGAGCACGTCCCACCCGGTGTCGACGTGGCTCACGTCGCGGAGGATTGCGGGGTGAAACTCGATGTCTTGGAACGCCTGGCGCGCGCGGGCGAGGCTCAGCTCGGCCTCGGCGGCACCCTCCGTGTAGTCGAAGGGCGCCTTCGGGGTGCGACGCTGCGCGATCGCGCGAAGGTCAGCGATGGTGAGTGCAGCATCCAGTCGGCGCTTCTTCGCATTCAGCGTGGGGGTCTTGACCTTCATGAGCGGCGCGAGCTCGCTCGGCCGGGGGAAGCGGCGCTTAACCATCGGTCGGTCCTTCGGTGGAGTGGGTGGTGGCGGGATGGGTTGCGTCGTAGTGCGCGAGGAGGCGGTCGCGGGCGCCTTCGATGTGGGCGCGGGTGAGAGAAGCGGCGCGCTCGGCGTCGCCGGCTGCGACCGCATCGAGGATGCCCTGGTGCTGGTCGACGACGTCGGCGAGCGCGAGCAGGCGGTGCGATTGCACCTGGCCCGTGCACAGTTCGATCTCGCCCATGAGCAGGGCGTGCAGTCGTGCGAGTCGCGGGGAAGGCTGCGCTTCGACGAGCGCGCGGTGGAAGGCGATGTCGGCGCGCGCGAGCGGCGCCGTCGGGGCGGTGCGGGAGTCGAGCGCGTCAGTGAGGGTGCGCTGGGCGGTGAGTGCAGCATCCGGAACCGGCGTCGTGCCCGCCGCGACAGCGGCGGCGAGCCCGGCGAGCGCTGCGACTTCGAGGGTCGCGCGGTTGGCGTAGAGGTCGATAATGTCGGCGCGCTCGAGTTCGGGCACCCGGGCCGTCTTGTGGGCGGCGCGGCGTAGCAGACCTTCAGCGACGAGGCGCTCAAGCGCCGCCTTCGCGGTGGGGCGGGCCACGCCGAACCGGTCGGCAATCGCCTGCTCGGTGACGGGCGAGCCGGGGGCGTCGCGGCCATCGACGATGCTCTCGCGAAGCGCGTCGTACACCGCGTCGGGCAGCCGCGTCACGGTGAGGGCGTCGATGCTCATGGGGCGAGGCTAGCAGATTGTTATACAAGTACACATTTACGCGGCATGTGCCCTCGGATGCACGTGACAACGCCACATGCGCACGCATGAACACGTGCGCCCCGACCCCATTACCCCTAGGCTCGCCCCATGGATGCCGTGACGCAGGTCCTCGGCGAGCGCGGCGTAGTGCTGGGCGTCGCCTCCCTCGTTCTGAAAGAGGGGATGACCGCCGAGCGCGCCGAAGACGTCGTGCGTGCGGGCGTCGCGGCCGGCGCCGTCGCCATCGACACCGCGCGGGCCTACGCGACCGTCGACGACGAGGCGGTCGGGGAGCGGTTGGCGAAGGTCGCCCGCGACGCACGACCGGGCTTTCCGATCATCACGAAGGCCGGGCACTTCCGCATCGCCACCTCGGCATGGGATGCCGACGGCAGCGCCGAACGGTTGCGTCACGACGCGGAGGTCAGCCGCGAAGTCTTTGGGGCCCCGCCGTCGCTCCTGCTGTTGCACCGGGCGGATCGCGTGCGCGACATCGAGGAGTCGGTGCGCACGCTCGCCGAGCTGCGCGACGAGGGCGTCGTGGAGACGATCGGCCTGTCGAACGCCACGGTCGAGATGCTTGAGCAGGTCAGGGACATCGCCCACATCAACGCCGTGGAAAACCGGCTCGGCCTCGGCGTCGACGCGTTCACCGAGTACCGCTACTGCCTCGAGAACGGCATCGCGTTTCTCGCGTACGCGCCCTTCGGAGGCCCACAGGCTGCTCCCCTCGCCACGCGCGTGCCGCGTGTCGCCGCTCTATCGATGGCGCGCGGAGTGTCGGTGCACCGCCTGACGCTCGCCGCGATGATCGACGCCCTGCCCGGCTGCTGGCCGGTCGTCGGTCCGACCCGGGTCGAGAGCGCGGCCGATGCGGCCGTCGCCGGACGCGACGAGGTCGACGACGAACTGCGCACGGCGTTCGCCGAAGACATGCGCAGCCGAGACGTGCCGCTGCCCGGGCTCAGCGGGGTCGGGGCCGAGTAGCCGTCACGCAGTCGTGCTCGCTCGCACGACCAGCTCTGGCTGAAACACCACCGAGCGCCCCGGCGTCGCGTCGTTGAGCGCCTCGTCGAGCAAGATCTCGACGGCAGTGCTGCCGATGAGTCCGGCGGGCTGCCGGACGGAGGTGAGGGGCACGACAGCGCCGCTAGCGAACTCGATGTCGTCGTAGCCGACGAGGGCGATGTCGTCGGGAACGCGGATCGAGCCCAGCATGACGAGTGCCTGCAGGACGCCGATGGCCATGAGGTCGTTCGCGGCAAAAATGGCGTCGGGGCGCTGCGCGGCCGGCCGCGCGGCGAGGAGATCACCGAGCCGGCGTCCTTCGATAATGCTCAGTGACTCGCCGAGCACAGGCTCCACGCGTGCACCGGACACGCTTCCTGCGGCCTCATTCAGCCCGGTGAGTCGGTCGTGCACCTGTCGAATGTCAATGGGCCCTCCCACGAATGCGATGCGGCGCCGACCGGTGCTCAGCAGATGACGGCCGGCGAGCATCCCGCCCGCGACGTCGTCGACCGCGACAGAGCTGAATCCGCCGGTCGGTGTGCTGCGGTCAACCAGAACCGCGGGAGTTCCTCGCTCACGAAGCCGAGCGAGCCTGTCCTCTACGTCGCCGAAGGGGCTGATGAGCACTCCGGCCATCCGTTGCTCTTCGAAGAGGTCGAGATACGCCGACTCGCGTTCGACCTTCTCATCGCTGTTGCCGAGGATGATGGAATAGCCGGCTTCCCGCGCGCGATCTTCGGCGCCGAGGGCGAGGGAGCTGAAGAACGGATTGCGAACGTCGAGGACGATCAAACCGAGGGCTCGCGATTTTCCCGCTCGGAGTTGGCGAGCGGCATCGTTCCTGATGAAGCCCAGTTCGATGATTGCCTGCTGGACACGTGCAACCGTGTCCGGCGCGACCTTTTCGGGTCGGTTGAGCACGTTCGAGACCGTGCCGACAGACACTCCCGCGCGCCCCGCTACGTCCTTCACGCTGACCGCACGCAACGTCGACATGCCCTCAGTCTACGTCCGAGTGATCAAAATGTGATTCGTTTCACTTGCACAATCGTAGGTGACGTGCATATCCTTTCGGCACGCATTAAATCGTTTCATCGAAAGCGAGATCGTCAATGACGACGCCCGAACGGGACCACCCGAGCATGCTCGAGTTGCGCAACGTATCGAAGACATTCGGTTCAGTAGTCGCACTCAGCGACGGCAACCTTGCGCTCGAATCGGGCTCCATCCACGCTCTCGTCGGTGAGAACGGTGCGGGCAAGTCGACGCTCGTCAAAATCATCGCGGGTCTCTACCGCCGCGATCAGGGTGAGTATCTGCTGCGCGGCGAATCCGTGGACTTCACCTCCACCGCGCAGGCGAAAGACGCGGGCATCGCCGTCATCTATCAGGAGCCGACGCTCTTTCCTGACCTTTCTGTCGCCGAGAACATCTACATGGGGCGACAGCCAACAAACCGGGTTGGCCGCATCGATCGAAAGACGATGCGCACCGAAGCGCGGAAGATCTTCGAGCGCCTCGGCGTGCGGATCGATCCCGACCGGGTCACCGAAGGCCTCTCGATCGCGGACCAGCAGCTCATCGAGATCGCGAAGGCAATCTCTTTGGATGCGCGGGTGCTCATCATGGATGAGCCAACTGCCGCTCTCTCAGGCAACGAGGTGGCGCGCCTTTTCTCAGTTGCGCGAAGCCTCCGCGATGAAGGTCGCGCGATCATGTTTATCTCGCACCGCTTCGACGAAGTGTTCGAGTTGTGCGACACGATCACGGTTATGCGGGATGGCGCGTACATTGCTACAACCCCCGCTCACGAGACGACCATCGAAGAGATGGTCCGCATGATGGTCGGACGCGACGTCGCGACGCTCTTTCCAAAGGTCGACGCAGAAATTGGGGACGTCGTTCTGCACGTAGACGGCCTCAATCGCGCTGGCGTCTTCCACGACATTTCGTTCTCTGTGCGAGCAGGAGAAATCGTCGGCTTGGCCGGACTTGTCGGCGCCGGGCGAAGCGAGGTGGCCCGTGCCATTTTCGGTGTCGACTCCTACGACAGCGGCAGCGTCACCCTGCTGGGGAAGGCCCTACCTGCGGGGCGGCCCGCCGAAGCGGTGCGCCGAGGTCTGGCCTTCGTGCCGGAGGATCGCCGAAAGCAGGGTCTCGTGCTGGACTCCGGCGTGGCGCGAAATCTCACGCTGGCAGTGCGGAACTCGCTCCGGCGCTTTGGGCTCATTCGCACGCGCGACGAGAACCGACTCACGGAAGCCTGGGCGACTCGGCTCCAGGTCAAGGCATTCGCGATGGATACGGTCGTCGGCACGCTCTCGGGCGGAAACCAGCAGAAGGTAGTGCTCGGGAAGTGGCTGTCGACCGAGCCACGGGTATTGATCATCGATGAGCCCACGCGCGGCATCGATGTCGGCACGAAGGCCGAGGTGCATCGACTGCTGTCCGACCTCGCCGGTCAAGGCCTTGCCGTTCTCATGATCTCGTCCGAGCTGCCTGAGGTGTTGGGCATGGCAGACCGAGTACTCGTCATGCGTGAGGGCCGAATAAGCGCAGAGATCGACCGTGCGGATGCGACTCCCGAGAACGTCATGCTCGCCGCCACCCACCAGACGGAGGCTGCCCGATGACAGTTCCCACCACCGCCGCGGGTAGCATCGCCGCCCGGCGTACGGCGCTCGCGAAGGTCGGCGCTCGCTTACTGTCGCGTGAGGCGGGTGTTGCCGCAACCCTGATCCTTGTCGTCGTATTCACGACGCTCCAGAATCCGAACTTCGTATTCTCCCCCGACGGCTACCGCGACCTCCTGCTCACTCCCTCGATCCTCATGCTCGTGGCGGTCGGACAGGCATTCGTCATCATCACGAGAAACGTTGACCTCTCCGTTGGCTCGATCGTCGGGATCACCGCTTACCTGACCGGACGTCTCTTCATCGACATCCCGGGCATCCCCGTTCTCGCAGTTTTCCTAGCTGGAGCGATCGTCGGCGGCGCACTCGGCCTCATCAATGGCGCGCTCGTGGCCGTTGCTCGTGTGCCCGCGCTCGTGATCACACTCGGAACGCTCTACATCTACCGAGGCCTCAACGTGGCGTGGGTCGGCAGCGACCGAATCAATGCATCCGATCTGCCTCGTGAGTTCCGCAGTCTCGGCACCGAACAGATTCTGTCGATCCCCGTGCTCACCCTCGTCGCTGTCATGGTGCTGATCGCGGCCGCCTGGTACCTGCGGAACACGCGTGGTGGTCGTGAGTTCTACGCAATCGGGTCTGATCCTGACGCTGCAGACCTGTACGGACTCAAGGTCAATCGACGCATCATCACAGCCTTCGTCATGTCGGGCGCACTCTCAGGTCTCGCCGGGGTGATGTTCGCTGCCCGCTACGGAACCGTCAGCTCTCAGGCCGGCACCGGTTGGGAATTGCAAGCAATCGGCGCAGCGGTCATTGGCGGCGTTGCTATCTCGGGCGGAGTCGGCACGGTATGGGGTGCTGCGATTGGGGCGTTCCTGCTGCTCACCATCAACCGTGCACTTCCGGTCATAGGAATTCAGGATTTCTGGCAGCGCGCTGTCGTTGGCGCGCTGATCATCGGCGCGATCGTCCTCGATCGAGTGCTCGCTGTTCGACAGGCCCGCAAGCTGCGCGAATTGAGGGACACCAACAATGACTGAACTCCGCACGGTTTCCGGTCCCCGTCGCACGATGGTCCCGCACGGCCGCCCTCTCTGGAGGCGCGCGGTGTTGACGCGGGAGGGTGCCGTTATCGGGATGCTCGCCGTGGTGATCGTCGTCGCTCTCACAACGGTGCCCAATTTCGACAGCCCGCTCACCATTACGTTCCTACTCCGCGACGTGGCGCCCATCCTGCTCATCGCCTTGCCCATGACGCTCATCATCATCACCGAGGAGATCGACCTCTCCGTCGCGAGCGTGGTTGCCCTATCCAGCGTGACGGTGGGAATCCTGACGCGAGACGGAGCACCGTTCGAGCTCGCGATGGTCGCCGGCGTTCTCGTCGGGGCTGTCGCGGGAACGATCAATGGCTTCCTCGTGACCGTCGTGGGGCTACCCTCGCTGGCGGTGACTATCGGGTCGCTCGCGATGTTCCGTGGAATCTCCGTCGGACTACTTGGCACCCAGGCCGTGACCGATTTCCCGGAGGAGTGGACGTCTCTCGCCCGCTCCAATATCCCGGGAACCCCCATTCCCTCGATCATGATCGCCTTCGTGATCCTTGCGATCATCTTCGGCGTTGTATTGCACGCAACTCCCTTCGGACGAAGCCTGTATGCGATTGGCTTGAACAAGGAAGCGGCGCACTTCTCCGGCGTCAATGTCGGGCGCACGAAGTTCATCCTGTTTGTCGCTAGTGGCACTGTCTCGGGGTTTGCGGGTGTGTATTTCACCTTGCTCTACGGCAATGCCCGTGGCGAGAACGCGACAGGCATGGAGCTCGCCGTGATCGCCGCGGTGCTGCTGGGTGGTGTTTCGATCTTTGGCGGACGCGGCGCCCTGCATGGAGTTATCGCTGGGGTTCTTCTCATCGGCACGATCGGCAGTGCACTCCGCCTGGCGGGTGTTACCGCCGACATCATCAACGTCATCACGGGAGTCGTCCTCGTCCTCTCCGTGGTGAGCGCAAGCTTCCTCGCCTGGTTCCATCGCGCCCGAGCGACGGCCAGAGCGCGGGGAGAAAAACAGGGCTAGAGAGGCGGCGCTCTTCCAGAGCGTGCCGGTCCTGCAATCACGCACTAATCGACGGAAAGGAAACAATGATGTTTGGTCGACACACCGGTCGGGGCGGGCGTCTCTTCGGAGCCGCCGCGCTGACCATGGCCGCGGGTCTTGTGCTCGCTGGTTGCGCAAACGGCGACAGCGGCGGCGACAACGGCGCCGCACCCGATCCAGGAGCCGGTGGTGACAGCAACTTCGCCATCACGTTCCTGCCGAAGAGCCTCGGGAACCCCTACTTCGACACCTCCAATGCAGGCGGCGCCGAGGCGATCGCCGAGTTTGGCGGCACCTTCCAAGAGGTTGGTCCAACTGAGGCGAGCCCGACGTCACAGGTGTCCTTCATTCAGACTGCCGCCCAGCAGGGGGTCGACGCACTGGTTGTGTCGGCGAACGACCCGGCGGCCATCTGCGACGCGCTGGACGAGGCGCGCAGCGTTGACGTGAAGGTCGTGACCTTCGACTCCGACACGAACCCCGAATGCCGCGACTTGTTCATCAACCAGGCCGAGGCTGAGGGTATTGCGCGCGTTCAGGTCGAAATGATTGCCGAGCAGATCGGCGGCGAAGGCCAGATTGCTATCTTGTCGGCCGCGGCCAATGCGACAAACCAGAACGCGTGGATCGAACTCATGCAGGAAGAGCTCGCCGCCAACTGGCCCGACATCGAGCTCGTTGACGTTGTCTATGGCGACGACGACGACCAGACCTCGTTTGACCGCACCGCGGCGCTCTTGCAGACCTACCCCGAGCTCCGTGGAATTGTCTCGCCGACCACGGTCGGCATCGCTGCCGCTGCGCGGTATATCCAGACCTCGCAGTTCCAGGGTCAGGTAGCCGTTACTGGTCTCGGAACGCCGAACCAGATGCGCGAGTATGTGGAAGACGGCACGGTAACGGCATTCGCGCTGTGGAACCCGGCTGACCTGGGCTACCTCGCCGCCTACGCCGCGAAGGCACTTGTCGAGGGCACCATCACGGGGGCTGAAGGCGACACCTTCGACGCTGGCCGACTCGGCAGTTACACCGTCGGCGCGAACGGCACGGTGCTGCTTGGCGACCCGTTCGTATTCAACGCTGACAACATCGCCGACTTCAACTTCTAGTCGGCAGTGGGGCCCGGGTTCACAGCCCGGGCCCCACACGCCACCCCAACGTTTTCTGCTGCCAGGAGCCATCACAATGACGACCTTCGCCGACATCGCCCCCGCCCTCGAGCGCCAAGCGATCGAGCTGCCCAGTTGGGCGTTCGGCAACTCCGGCACGCGCTTCCGCGTGTTCGGAACACCGGGCACCCCGCGTGACCCCTTCGAGAAAGTCGCCGACGCTGCCCAGGTGCACAAGCACACCGGGCTCGCACCCAGCGTCGCCCTGCACATTCCGTGGGACAGGGTCGACGACTACTCCGCCCTGCGCGCGCACGCCGAGAGCCACGGCGTCGCGCTCGGCACGATCAACTCCAACACGTTCCAAGACGAGGAATACAAGTTCGGGTCCCTCGCCGCGACCGACCCGAAGGCCCGCCAGCGGGCGATCGACCACCACTTCGACTGCATCGACGTCATGCACGCGACCGGCTCGCACGACCTGAAGATCTGGCTCGCCGACGGCACGAACTATGCCGGGCAGGACGACATGCGTCGCCGCCAGGACAACCTGGCCGACAGCCTCGCGACGATTTACGAGCGCATCGGCGATGACCAGCGCCTCGTACTCGAGTACAAGTTCTTCGAGCCGGCGTTCTACCACACCGACGTTCCCGACTGGGGAACGGCCTACGCCCAGGTCGCGGCCCTCGGCGACCGCGCCGTCGTCTGCCTCGACACAGGCCACCACGCGCCCGGCACCAACATCGAGTTCATCGTCATGCAGCTGCTTCGCCTCGGCAAGCTCGGCTCGTTCGACTTCAACTCGCGCAACTACGCCGACGACGACCTCATCGTGGGGGCGGCCGACCCGTTCCAGCTGTTCCGCATCATGGTCGAGGTCGTGCGCGGCGGTGGCTACGACGAGGGCACCGACGTGGCCTTCATGCTCGACCAGTGTCACAACATCGAAGAGAAGATTCCCGGGCAGATCCGCAGCGTACTCAACGTGCAGGAGATGACCGCGCGGGCCCTGCTCATCGACCACGAGGCGCTCGACGCGGCCCAGCGCGTCAACGACGTTCTCGGCGCGAACGGCGTCCTCATGGACGCCTTCTACACGGATGTTCGGGCCGACCTGGCAGCGTGGCGCGAGTCGCGGGGGCTGCCGGCCGACCCGATGGCGGCGTTCGGCGCGAGCGGCTACCGCGAGACGATCATCGCCGAGCGTGTCGGCGGCACCCAAGCCGGATGGGGCGCCTGAGCATGCGCGTCGGCTTCCGCCTGCAGGTGCACCCGGAACTACTCGATGAGTATCGGCGTGTGCACTCGCCGGTGCGCCGCGAGATGCTCGAGACGATTGCCGCAAGCGGGCGCCGCAACTACACGCTCTTCCTCGACGAGTCGGACGGCACGCTGTTCGGTTACTACGAGGTCGACGACGATGAGGCAGCGCAGAGCTATCTCGCCGACAGCCCCGTCGCCGCCCGCTGGGAAGCCGAGATGAGCCGCTTCTTCCTCACCCTCGACGGCCGCGCCGATCAGGCCGCCCGTCGCCTCACCGACGTCTTCAACCTCGCCGACCAACTGGAGGCCACCACACCATGACCGCCACACACGACCTCATCGCCCGCTCGAATCGCCTCGGCGCTGAGCCGCACATCACGAATTACGCTGGCGGCAACACATCGGCGAAGGGCACGGAGACCGACCCCGTGACGGGTGAGCCCGTCGAGCTGCTCTGGGTCAAGGGCTCGGGCGGCGACCTGGGCACGCTGACCGAGCAGGGCCTTGCGGTGTTGCGGCTCGACCGTATGCGCGCGCTGGTCGACGTGTACCCGGGCGTCGAGCGCGAAGACGAGATGGTCGCGGCCTTCGACTTCTGCCTGCACGGCAAAGGCGGGGCCGCCCCGAGCATCGACACGGCCATGCACGGCCTGGTCGACGCCCCGCACGTCGACCACCTCCACCCGGATGCGGGCATCGCGATCGCGACGGCCGCCGACGGCGAGCAACTCACCGCGCGCGTTTTCGGCGAGAAGGTCGTCTGGGTGCCGTGGCGCCGCCCCGGCTTCCAGCTCGGACTCGACATCGCCGAGATCAAGGCGCAGAACCCGCAGGCGATCGGCTGCATCCTCGGCGGCCACGGAATCACCGCGTGGGGCGATACCTCCGACGAGTGCGAGGCGAACTCGCGCTGGATCATCGACACCGCCCAGGGCTACATCGACGAGCACGGTGCCGCCGAACCGTTCGGCGCCGTGCGGCCCGGTTTCGAGGCGATCGGTGACCGGGATGCGCGCCGCGAGAAGGCGGCGGCGCTCGCCCCGAGCATCCGCGGTATCGCCAGCCACGACAAGCCGATGGTCGGCCACTTCAGCGACGACCCGCGCGTGCTCGACTTCCTCGCCCGGGACAAGGCGCCGGCGCTCGCCGAGCTCGGCACCAGCTGCCCCGACCACTTCCTGCGCACGAAGGTCAAGCCGATGCTGCTGGACCTGCCGGCGGATGCGAGCGTCGAAGACGCGATCGCGCGCCTGCACGAGCTGCACGAGGAGTACCGCGCCGACTACACGGCGTACTACACGGCACACGCGACGCCCGAGTCGCCAGCCATCCGCGGCGCCGATCCGCTCATCGTGCTCGTGCCCGGCGTCGGCATGTTCAGCTTCGGAGCCAACAAGCAAACGGCCCGCGTCGCTGGCGAGTTCTACCTCAACGCGATCAATGTGATGCGTGGCGCCGAGGCGATCAGCACGTACACGCCGATCAGCGACGCCGAGAAGTTCCGCATCGAATACTGGGCGCTCGAAGAGGCGAAGCTGCAGCGCATGCCGAAGCCGAAGTCGCACGCGACGCGCGTCGCCTTCGTGACGGGTGCCGCGAGCGGCATCGGCAAGGCCATCGCCACGCGACTCGCCGCCGAGGGCGCCTGCGTCGTCATCGCCGACCTCGATCTCGAAAAGGCGCAGGCGGCCGCCGCCGAGCTCGGCTCGACGGACGTCGCGATCGGCGTGCAGGCGAACGTGACGGATGCGGCGCAGATCGACGCGGCGCTTCGCGAGGCGGTGCTCGCCTTCGGCGGCGTCGACATCGTCGTGAACAATGCCGGGCTCTCGCTGTCGAAGCCTCTGCTCGAGACCACCGAGGCCGACTGGGACCTGCAGCACGACGTCATGGCGAAGGGGTCGTTCCTCGTCTCGAAAGCGGCCGCGCGCATCCTGATCGATCAGGGCATGGGCGGCGACGTCATCTACATCTCGAGCAAGAACTCGGTGTTCGCCGGCCCCAACAACATCGCGTACTCGGCGACGAAGGCCGACCAGGCGCACCAAGTACGACTGCTCGCCGTCGAGCTCGGCGAGCACGGCGTCAAGGTCAACGGCATCAACCCCGACGGCGTTGTTCGCGGCTCGGGCATCTTCGCCTCCGGCTGGGGGGCCAACCGTGCGGCGACGTACGGGGTCGATGAGCAGGACCTCGGCAAGTTCTACGCGCAGCGCACGATCCTCAAACGGGAGGTGCTACCCGAGCACGTCGCCAACGCGGTTGCCGTCTTGACCGGGCCCGACCTCACGCACACGACGGGTCTGCACATCCCTGTCGACGCGGGCGTCGCCGTGGCGTTCCTGCGATGACTGGGGCTGGCCATGTCGCGGCCGTTGACCTGGGGGCGTCGAGCGGTCGGGTGATCGTGGGTCGAGTCGGGCCCAGCACGCTCGAAGCACTTCCGATCGCCCGTTTCCCGAACGATCCCGTCACCACGGTGGAGGGGCTTCACTGGAACATCGTCGGACTGTACGACTCGGTTCTTCGCGGCCTGCGAGACGCGTTTCGGGAAATCTCCGACATCGCGAGCGTGGGCGTTGACACGTGGGGCGTTGACTATGCCCTTCTGCGCGGTGACCGGATGCTCGGCAACCCGTTTCACTATCGCGATGCCCGTACCGCTGACGGTGTCATCGCCGTGCACACGATCGTTCCCCACGGTGACCTGTTTGTCCGTAACGGGCTGCAGTTCCTGCCCATCACGACGCTCTACCAACTGGCCACAGAGCCGGCCGAGGTACTGTCGCTCGCAGATCGCATGCTTATGATTCCCGACCTTCTTGGCTTCTGGCTCACCGGGGAGGCGCGAGCTGAGCTGACGATTGCGTCGACGACGGGGCTACTGCACCTGCCAGACCGTCAATGGGATGCCGAGTTGCTGGAGTCGCTGGGGCTGCCGTCCCAGGTTCTTCCTGAGCTCATCGCGCCCGGACAGCGATTGGGCGCGCTCTTGCCCGACGTTGCGCGCACGGTCGGTGCTGATGCGAGCGTGCCCGTGACCACCGTCGGCTCGCACGACACGGCCTCTGCGGTGGTCGCTGTGCCGATGAATCGGGCGTCTGCCGCCTACATTTCCTGCGGCACCTGGGGCCTGGTCGGGGTCGAGGTCGACCAGCCGGTTCTCACGCCGCCCGCGTTGGCGGCGAACTTCACGAACGAGGGCGGCGTCGACGGCCGAATCCGGCTCCTGCGTAACGTCATGGGACTCTGGATTCTGAGTGGGGCCGTGCGCGCCTGGGAGCGCCAGGACGGCCAGTCACTGTCGCTGCCGGATCTACTGGAGGCGGCGGCGGCCGTCGAAGCGCGAGAGGTTCCCCTCTTCGATGTCGACGATGCGCGATTCCTTCCTCCGGGCGATATGCCGGAGCGCATCAGGATGTGGTGTATCGAGCATGGCGTGCGTCCTCCGCAGCACCGCCCCGCAGTCGTTCGCAGCATCATTGAGTCCCTGGCGCGGGCGTTTGCCGAGGCCGTGCAGACGGCGGGTGATCTTGGAGGCATCCGCGTACAAACCATCCATATCGTCGGGGGTGGCGCTCTCAACGCGCTGCTGTGCCAGCGAACGGCCGACATCTCGGGAATACCGGTCGTCGCCGGGCCGGTGGAGGCGACGGCTCTCGGCAATGTGCTGGTGCAGGCACGAGCGGTGGGCTTGATCGACGGTGGCCTTGAGAATCTCCGCGACCTCGTCGAACGCACCCAGCCGCTTCGACGCTTTGAACCGCGCCACTAGCTCGAGTCGAGCGCCGACGACCCGGCGATCATTGACGAAAGGGCGTGCAGGACTCCCGCGTAATGAGCTGCACGGCCACGGCTTCGGGTGCCGCCAGGGGGGCGTGCTCCTGGTGTGTTCGCGCGAGCACTCGCTCCGCCGCCAGTTCACCCAACCGGTCCGGGTTCTGATCGATTACCGTGACGGCGGGGTGCAGAAGGTCGGCCAGAGGGAAGTCGCCGAAGCCGACGAGCGCCGGGGGGTCGTCACGCAGGGCGCGCAGGATCGCCATCGTGGTGCGTGCGTTGGATGAGAACAATGCGGTGGGCGGGAGGGCAAGGCTGGTGAGTCGCGCGGCTGCGTCACGGGCGGCCGCGACGTCAGAGACGCCGCCGACAATGAGCTCAGCGCTCGGGTCGAGACCGCGTTCCGCATTCGCGCGTCGCCAGCCGACGAGGCGAGCTCGTTCGGTCGATTGCCGTAGCGAGTCACCCAGGTAGGCGACTCGCGTGTGGCCGCGATCGATGAGGTGTGTTGTGGCCAGGTACGCGCCTCCTTCGTCGTCCGCCGTGAAGGTGTCGACATCCAGGTTGGTGGGGGCGCGGTCGATGCACACGAGAGGAGTGTGCTCTATCCACCGGTGGAGGTACGACTGATCGTCGTGGATGGGAGCGAAGATCAGCCCGGAAAGCTTCCGACTGAGGAGCGACTCAATTGTGGGACGTTCATCGGCGGGATTGTCGCCCAGGCTTGCTACCAGTGTCGAGATCCCGTGTCGTCGGGCCTGGCGGTCGATGGCGCGGGCAATCGCCGCGAAGAAGGGGTCGACAATATCGGGCACCGCGACACCGATTACGGAACTGCGTCCCGCGCGAAAGGTCGTCGCAAGAACGTTGGGAACGTAGTTGAGCTCGCGGATGGCGCGCTGTACGCGTTCTCGCGTCTCGGGCATTACGTGGGGGTCGTCGTTGAAGACTCGTGACACGGTCTTCACGCTGACGCCTGCACGGGAGGCGACCTCTCGCATCGTCGTCACGACAGTGGCCGTTTCAACCGGTCATGAGTCGGTGACACGATGCGCCGTTCTAGTGCCCGTCGACTGCGGCCATCAGCTCGCGCAGACGGGGAAGCGCTCGGGTCGTCAGGAGTTCCTCCCGAGTGACCGCCGAGATCGACAGGCTGTCTTTCCACAGGGAGCGACCTGCCATCGCGCCGCGGGCGCCGTTGGCTACCGCGGTGCGAACCTGCGTGATGAAGGTCTCGTGGTCGATGCCGGCCGAGAGCACGGCCCACGGCACACCGCCCGCGGCTGCCGTGACTGCCGCCGCCGCTTCGGCACTGCCCGGGTACTGGAGCTTCAGCACCTTGGCGCCGCACGCGACACCGAGCGCGGCGCTGTCGACGACGAGTTGCGGGAAGAGGGCACGGTATTGCTCATCGGATTCGCCCTCGAGCTGGTAAGTTAGCAGTTCGACGATGAGGAGCACGCCTTCGGATTCGCACTCCGACACCAGCGCACGGATCTCGTCCGCGACGCGGGAGTTCACATCCTGTCGATCTGGCCGCACGTACCACAGCATCTTTGCCACGTCGCCGCCGAGTTCACGCACGGTCCTTGCAGAGGCGCCGTCGACGAAGCGCGTGAACCGGAGCCCGTCTTCCGTCTCGAAACCGGAGGCATCGAGCCCGACAACGAGCGCCGTGTCGCGGCTCAAAATGCCCTCGTCCGGAATCATCGGCAGAGCAACCTCGGGGTCGAGCAAGATTCCTGGAGCGTGGTTCGCCAGGTGCCTGACGAGGTCGGCCTTGACCTCCGCCAGCTCGTCTTTCGAGATGGCCGCCGATCCACCCGGTGCGTCGGAAATGGCCGCTTTCATGCCGTTGCGCTGATCGGCCGCGACGATGAGGATGTTGCCGCCGGGGGTGCAGATCGCCTGCATGCCGCGTCGTTCGGCGGTCGTCAGTGTGCTCATACGCTTCGTGTGCTTTCCGTGAGAGTGCGTCGTACGACGCGAGAACAGGCGCATGACACCGGTGTCATGCCTCACCCCATGGTTGCCCACCGGGCATCATCTGTCAAGACGCCACTCAGGAGCGTTCGCCGAACCCCGGCTCTCGGAGCGGCCGGAGCGGGTCAGGGTCGACGATCACCGTGGGGAAGGGCAGGGAATCAACGTCGCTCAGGATCGTTGACCCCTGAGCGATTGCGTGAGCACCCCACGCCGCCGCTTGGCCGGTGCTGTCGGCGAGGCACTCCCGAAAGGCTGCGGATCCGGGTTCGCGGTCCCCGAGGCCGGCGAGGAAGCCGGCCAGCGACGCGTCGCCGGCCCCGGCGGAATTCACGATCGCGCGTGGTCGCGCGTGCGCGTGCACGACGACGTCCTCCGAGACCACGAGAGCCCCGTCCGCTCCCATGCTCACAAAGACAACGCCCACGCCTCGAGCGAGAATTCCTCGAGCAGCCGATATGACGTCGCCAATCGTTGTCAGGGTGCTCGTTGTCAACTCCGCAAGCTCGTGAGTGTTCGGCTTGATCAGGGACACGGTGCTGCCCTCGGCCGTCGCCATGGCGAGCGCGGGGCCACTGGTGTCGACGGCAACGCTGATGCGTCTGGCCTGCGCTGCCCGAAGAAGCGGTTCGAGGGCGGTGTCCGGGGTATGGTCGTCGATATCGGGCAGCGCACCGCAGAGCACCAGCCAGCGGGTGTGCTGATGGTCGAGAGCGTGCACGGTTTCACTGACGACGCGCTCCCAGGTGTCCGTCGAGAGCGTGGGAGTGGGAGCGTTGATCTTCGTCGTCGCCCCCGCATCGTCGAGGATCGACGTGTTCACCCGAGTAGCCCCGGCCACCGTAACCGGCCTCAGTATCGCGGCATGCTCTGAGTGGGTGGCGAAGGTCAGATCATCCTCACCCAGCACGACGATCGCCGTCGTCGCGATCCCGGCCCGGGAGAGAGCGGCCGACAGGTTGACCCCTTTCCCACTGAGTTCGCGGCCAGAGCTTCGCGCCCGAGAGAATCCTCCGAGCGGCACGGCAGCAACGCGATACGTGACGTCGATGGCGCCCGCGGCCGTCACCGTGACGATGGCGGGCCCGGTCACGATGTCGATCCCGGCGCGCCGACCCGGATGTGTCCCTCGACGATGACACGAAGCAGTCGCGCCACTTCAGAGGCCACCGCGCTGCGGCCCGCAGCGAGATACGTTCGCGGGTCGACGATGGTCGAGTCGGTGCTCAGAACCTTCCGTACGGCGTGAGTCATCACGGCGCTGACGTGGGTCCCGATGTTGATCTTGCGCATGCCGGCGCGGATTGCCGCGTCGATCCCGCTGTCGGCAACCCCACTGGAACCGTGCAGGACGAGCGGGACCGGCACACTACGCGCGAGTCGTCGAATGAGGTCGTTGTCGAGCTGAGCATCTCGATGGGTCATCGCATGAGAGCTTCCGACCGCTACGGCGAGCGCGTCGACACCCGTCGCCGCGCAGAAGGCGACGGCGTCGTCAACGTTGGTGCGCACGCCGGGTGTGTGCGCACCACCCTTGCCTCCGATCTCACCCAACTCGGCCTCAACCCACACACCTGCTGTGTGCGCGCGCTGAGCCACCTCTCGGGTTCGCTCGACGTTCTCTGACTCGGGAAGGTGCGCGGCGTCAAACATGATGGAGGGAACGCCTAGGGCGATGGCTTCATCGACGAGCGCTTCATCCGTCGCGTGATCGAGGTGCACCACGATCGGAGTCGATGCCTGGTCGGCCAATCGGAGTGCGGCGTACGCCGCCGGCGCAAGGCTACCGTGAAAGCGCACGGCATTCTCCGAGAGCTGGAGAACGGCTCCGGCCCCCGCCTCCTCGGCGCCGAGGACGATGGCTTCGGCGAGCTCAAGCTGGACAAAGTTGAAGGCACCGACGGCGCGATAATCACGCAACAGGGAGGCCATATCAGTGAGCGCCATGCTGTCCTCCCACCCTGTCTTCCAGGGCAAAGACTTTGTCCGCGCGTTCCGCGGTGGCGAGAACGACCTCGGCGTTACGTTGGTCCGTTCCCAGTGCCCAGGCTTCGGCATCCTGGGGGGAGCGTCCGTAGCGCTCGTGCCGCGCGATGAGCCAAGCCTTGCGCGCAGCCTCGTCTGTCCGAAGGAACCACACCTCGGTGAGCAGAGGTCGCACCCGCGCCCAGCCTCCGCTCTCGAGTAGAAGGTAGTTCCCTTCGGTAATCACGATGGGCGTGTTTGGGTCAACGAGCACAGAGCCGGCCACTGCCGCCTCCAGCTGACGGTCGAAGTCGGGCGCATATACGGGTCGGTCACGTGCGGCAATACGCTCGAGAAGAGAGACGTAGCCGTCGACGTCGAAGGTGTCCGGTGCCCCTTTGCGCTCCCAGCGACCAAGCCGACGCAGCTCCGAGTCTGCGAGATGGAAGGCGTCCATGCCCACGGCGACGGCGTCCGAGCCGAGGGCGTCAAGCAGAGCATCCGTCAGCACGCTCTTGCCGGCACCCGGGGCTCCCGCGATGCCCAGCAGCACGCGCTCGCCACCGGCCGCGAGGTGGCGCAGGTGCGCAGTGAGCGACGCAATCGTCTCGCGTTGCGACTCTCTGGGGAAAGGTGTCGATGGCGTCGTCAAATCGGTTGTCCTGTCGGCAGGAGAACGAGGTCTCGAATGGTGACGTGGGCGGGTCGTGTCAGCATGTAGAGGATGGCATCCGCGACATCTGATGATCGGATGCCCGTGCGAGCCTCGATCCTTTCCGCCTCCTCGGGGGACCCGTGCGCGAAACCCCACAGGGGGTTGAGGACGACTCCGGGAGCGATTGCCCCGATCCGCACCCCAGACTCGGCGGTCTGTCGCCGGGTCGTGTGCACAAAAGACTGCACAGCGTGCTTGCTCGCCGAGTACACCGGCTCCCACTCGATGTCTTGATGGCCCGAGACGGAACTGGTGACGATGATGTCTCCTGACCCCTGTGGAAGCAGGTGGCGCAGCGCTGCGCGTACGAGAGTCATCACCCCGGTCACGTTTGTTGAGACGAGCGACTCGATCTGCTCGGGCGTGGATTCGGTGATGTCGCCACCCACGTAGATGCCAGCATTGGGCAATACGATGTCGAGCCCGCCGAGACGCTGTACCGTCTCCGCCACGATCGACTCCGCCGTCTGCGAATCTGACACGTCCGCGGCGATGGGGGTAACCGATCCTGGTGCTGACTCGGCGAGGTTCATGAGCTTGTCATTGGACCGCGCAACGGCTACGATATGCACTCCTTCCGCAACTAGGGCCTCGCACGTGGCCAGCCCGATTCCCGAGCTTGCCCCCGTCAGAAGCGCGACTTTTCCGTGCAGTGATGTCGTCATCTCTCCTCCTCGATGCGCGGTCGGTGCTGGCTTGTTGAGTCGCGACGATCGAGCGAAAGCAGACCCCGGCGGTACTTCTCGTCAGGCCGTGAGTTGATGCGCGCGACCTCCTCCGGGGGCATGAACACAACGCCCCCGGCGCACGAGGCGGCGATGATCACGCGCGCGCTTTTCTGTGCCATTGCCGTCATGCCGAGAACCTCGGCCGCGGTCAACCCGAGCGCGAACATGCCGTGATTGCGTAGGTAGATGACGCGTGGCGCCTGCCCCCACCGCGCGATGTGTTCAGCCAGCTGCGTTCGCACGTGGCGCGCGAGTGCGATGCCCGGATCCACGTACGGGACGAGGAGTGGATGCGCGCCCAAGACGACGATCTGATCGGGAAACAGGGCGCCGTCAACGAGCTTCTCGGCAGACTGCGAGCACAGGATCGCGGTGACGTTCGTCGGATGGCTGTGCGCGATGACCCGCGCATCCGTTGCGGCATAGATGACCACGTGCAGGAGCGCTTCGACCGAGGGGCGACGACCCTCGAGAGCTGCAACCTGAGAGAACAGGGCGTCCACCTCGTCGTCGCCCGCCCGGGGGTCGTCGATGAGCGCCAGAGCGGCGGGTAGCTCGAGGCGCACGAAGTCGTCGGGTTCGGCCGTCGCCAAAGTCGCGCCGCTGGCCTTAACGAGCATGACGTTCTGGACGCGCACGGATGTATTGCCTTCGCCGAGAATCGCGGCGTCCTGGCTGGGTGCACCCAGCTGTCGCGAAAGATCTACCAGCGCGTCACGGGACGAAGCGGTCATCGTGATCCGCTGTGGTTGAGCGTGTCCGGGTTCATTGCACAGACCATGCTGATTCTGTACCGCGGTCACAGCGCGGTGTAGCCGCCATCGATGACGAGTGATTGGCCGGTGAGGTACGAGGAGGCAGGGGACGCGAGTAGGAGCACTATGCCGTCGAGGTCGGTCGGATCACCCATGCGTCCCGCGGGGATGAGCGACACCCAGTCTGCCGCGAGTTCGGGGTTCTCCTCGGTGAACTGCCTGGTCATGTCCGAGAGAATGTAGCCAGGCGCAATCGCATTGACTCGGATTGCCGGCGCCCACTCGACCGCCAGCGACTTCGCGAGCTGATCCACGGCTGCTTTCGAGGAGTTGTATGAGGCCTGCCGTTGCGGAACGTTGACAATGCGTCCGGACATCGACGAGATGAACACTGCGGAACCCTTACGCCCCTCGGCAAGGAGCGGTCGAGCGAAAGACTGTGCGCTGAAGAAGGTTCCGCTGAGATTGATGTCGATCACCCTCGACCATGTCGTCTGATCGACCTCGGCGGAGTCGCCCCACGTGGTGATGCCGGCTGCGGTGATGAGGATGTCCGCGGTGCCGAGATCGGCACGAACAGTCGAGAACGCGCCTTCTACCGATTCGGGGTCGGTGACATCCACTCGTGCGAACGAGGTCGTGGCGCCCGTGTCCTCCTGGAGCCGGCGAGCGGATTCCTCCACGCTGGGCAAGATGTCGAGCAGGGCGACGCTGGCACCGTATCGGGCCAGTGCAGTGGCGAGCGAGTATCCGATCCCGCGAGCGCCACCCGTGACGACAGCAACTCGGCCAGTGAGGTCTAGCAGGTTCATCGTGTGCTCCGCATCGTTGGTGAAAGGCACGGTGGCCGGATCGGAATTCCGATCCGGCCACCGTTAGTTGACTAGCAGGACGACCGGTAGGCCGCCTCTCCACCTTCACCGTCGATGTTGTCGGCGGTGATGATGGTGAAGCCGGTCTGGATGATCTCCTCGGTGGGCTCGCCCTCGAGAGCGGCCAGCGCCTGGGCGACACCCTGCGCACCGATCGAGGCGGGCTCCTGAGCAACCAGGGCCTGCACGACGCCGTCGCGCAGCTGCTGGACCTGGGCAGGACCAGCGTCGAAGCCGACGATGGTCACTTCGCCGTCACGTCCGGCCTGCTGCACACCCGTCGCCGTGCCCTCGGCGGCGAACAGGTTCGCCGCGAAGATGCCCACGATGTCAGGGTTGGCCTGCAGCGCAGCGGTCACGATTTGCGCAGCGAGAGCGGGGTTGTTCTCGCTGTACTCAACGCCCAGCGACTCGAAGGCCGGGTTCTCCGCCGCGGCCGCCTCGAAGCCCGCCGCACGCTGGTCGGTCGTCGAGATTCCGGGGTTGACCGAGACAACAAGAACCTTGCCGCCCTCGGGGTTTGCGGCTTCGATGGCAGCGAACGCAGCCTCACCGCCTCCGAAGTTGTCGCTGGAGATCTGCGAGACCGCCATCGACGGGTCCTCGAGAGTCGTGTCGACGAGCACGACCTGGATGCCTGCATCAGCGGCCGCCTGAATCGGTCCGGCCATTGCCGTCACGTCCGTCGGCGCGATGAGAAGCGCGTCCGGCTGCGAGGCAACGACCGCGTCGACGATCGGGCGCTGCAGAGTCGGGTCGAACTGCTGCGGGCCCTGAACCGTCACGGTCGCGCCAGCAGCTTCGGCCGCTTCCCTGATGCCGCACTCCATGGTGATGTAGAACTCGTCACCCGCAACGCCCTGAACGAAGGCGATGCTATAGCCGTCCTCGTTCGGCGCAGCGGCGTCCCCGTTGCTGTCGGTGCCGGCGTCTGCCGAGCAGCCTGCGAGCACCAGCGCGGACGAGGCGCCGAGCGCCAAGATCCCGAATGCTGACTTCTTCCACTTCATTGTGATTTTCCGTTTCTCGTGATGGGTTGGGTGGTGTTTGCCGACGCGTTACTCACGCCGATTTCCGCTGACGAACTTTCGCCAGAGGCTTGGGGGTTTGCTGCCGCGCATCGCGGCACTGCGTCGCGTCTGGTCGATGTAGACGGCGGTGATCAGAACGACACCAACGGCGACTTGCTGCCAGAACGGCTGCACTCCCGTGATGACGAATCCGTTCTGAAGGACTGCGGGAATGAACAAACCGACGACGGTTCCGAAGATCGTTCCGATCCCGCCGAAGAGCGACGTGCCACCGATGACGACCGCAGCGATGACGTTCAGGTTCGTCTGGGATTGGCCTCCGATTGCCGTGGTGCCGAATTGGGAAAGCGAGAGAATGCCGGCCACCCCCGCGAGCGAACCTGCGAGCATGTACACCTGGATCAGGTGACGATCGACCTTCACGCCCACGCGACGTGCCGCTATTTCGCTCGAGCCGACGGCATAGGTGTAGAGCCCGAAGCGCGTGAAGTGCAGGAGGAATGCTCCGAGAAGAACGATCCCTAGGGCGATCACCGAGATGATCGGAATGGTTCCGAACACATTGCCGAATCCGATGCTCGACCGGAGCTCCTCGGGAACCTCACGAATGTCGATGCCCCCACTGAGGACGAGCGCGAGGCCCAGTGCCATGCCGAGCGACCCCAGCGTGACGATGAGGGGTGGAATCTTCCCCTTTGTGATCAAGAAGCCGTTCAGGAAGCCCCACGCGGTTCCGGAGAGGATCGCAACGACGATCCCGATGATCGCGACTCCCCACCCTTCGCCGCCGAGTTCCCGCATGGTGATGGCCGAAACAACGCCCGAGAAGACCAGCACGGAGCCAATCGAGAGGTCGATGCCAGCCGTGATGATGACGAAGGTCATGCCGACGGCCAGAACCGCCAAAATCGAGGCGTTCTGGATGACCAGGCGGAAGTTCGACCACTGGGCGAACGTGTCGGGAGCCAGCGCGGTGAAGATCAGGACGATGGCGATCAGAACCAGCAGAATCTGGAAGGACTGGGCCTTCAGCATCTTGCGGAAGAAGCCCAACTGGGGCTCGAGCATGCCGATCGCTACTGATTCGGTCGGCGGGGCAGCGTTCTTCACTGGTTTCCTTCCTTCGTGACGGCGCCGGTCATGAGCCCGACCAGTTCTTCCATCGATGTCTGCTTGGCATCGAGACTGGCCACACGGGTACCCAGTCGGAGGACCTGGATGCGGTCGGAGACCTCCATGACGTGAGGCATGGAGTGGCTGATGAACACCACGGCGATGCCCTTGTCACGGACACGCCGGATGGTCTCCAAGACGTTCTTCGTTTGGCGCACTCCGAGGGCCGCGGTGGGCTCGTCCAGGAACACCAGTCGGTGGGCCCAGTGCACGGCTCGGGCGATCGCGACCGCCTGTCGTTGACCACCAGACATTTCGCCGACGGGCGAGCTGAGCGATCGAACGGTCGCACCAAGTTCACTAAATGCCGAGTACGCCTGATCGCGCATCTCCTTGTTGTTCATCATGCCGAGCATGCCCAGCAGTCCGGGTCGGCGAATCTCCCGGCCGAGGTACATGTTCTGAACCGGGTCGAGGTGAGGAGCCAGGGCTAGGTCCTGGTGAACCGTCTCGATTCCGAGTGCGTTCGCCTGACTGGGTGAGGTGAGCTCGATCTCCTCGCCGTCGAGCTTGATCGTGCCGCTGTCGACGGCGAGGTTGCCGGAGAGCGCCTTGACAAGGGTGGACTTCCCCGCCCCATTGTCACCAATCAGCGCAGTTACCTCGCCCGGATACACAATGAAATTTGCCTCGTTGAGCGCGCGAACGTGTCCAAACTGTCGAGATAGGCCAATTGCTTCGAGTAGGGGTGTCGGCATCTCAACTCCTTTCGTAGGGAACGGGAAAACGGGAGGTCGTCGCAAGCAGCGGTGTCATTGCTGTGGCGTGAGGGTTGTCGTGTCGATCCGTGCGTGCTCGGCAAGGAAGGCAGCGGCGAAGTGTTCGAACTCGGAATTGCGAGCTGCGGCGAACGATGCGAAGAGCGCGGCTCCGAACGCGGTGCCCTCGTCGTGGGTCGAGACAGAGACGCGGGGAAAGACCCGTTCACGAGCACGCACAACGCTGCGCATCTTTGACCAGCCTCCGGTCAGCAGGGTGGAGGTCGCCGCAGCGTACTCACGATTCATGATCTCGAGGAGTTCCGCACACATCGCGTTGCCGTGCGTGAGCGCGGCAATGAACAGTTCCTCGGGTGAAAGTCCGTCGCTGTTCGCGACGATCCGCAGGACACCGTCGTTGTTACGAGCGCCGGAAACCTCCAGACCGCCGTCGGTCAGCATGCCCGAGACCGGCAGGGCCATGACCCGCTCGTCGATCTCGCGTCGACCGTGCGCGTCGGTGATGCCAAGAAGTTGGAGCACCCGTCTCATGAGGAGGCCCGACTTCGTCCCGGCAAGAAGCACGTACTTTCCCGGAAGGACGTGGCGCACCGTGTTGATACCGGCCGTCGCGAGACGCTCGCGAGCATCGAAGGGCAACGTCGTGTCGAGCACGCGCACGAGCGCCTCGGCTGTTCCCATTGAGTCATAGAGTTCGTCGCGGGTTGTCGCACCGGCGGCAACAGCGGAGACGAGATGATCGTGTCCCGCGACGCTCAGGGTTGCGCCTTGGAACGCCGACGGTAAGCGATCGTCAGAGAGCTGGCCGACGGGATCGCCCGCGCCGACCCGTTCGGCCAGGATGCTCTCGCCGACGTTGAGCACATCGAGCGCGGCACCCCAGGGCTGGCTGTCGTCCTGATCGATCATGCCGGTTCGCGACACAAGCGAGTACTCGGCCACCCGGGGGCCGCCGAGGGAGTGAATCACGAACTCGGGCACGTTCACGAATGTGCAGGATTCGAGAGTGACACCCTGGTCGCGAAGGTAGAGCAACTTCGAGATCGTTGCCAGAGGACCGACCGGCAGACCAGTGCGCCCGAGGAATTCGTTGCGAAACTCGGCCGGAGTTCCCAGAATTTGCTCGCCTCCGCGTGGATCGAACCAGGCAAAGATGGGCGCCGTTGGCAGCCCGTGCTGATCCAGAACTACGCCCGCCTCGGCCATTCCAGAGACAGCGAGTGCGTGCACTCGATAGTTACCGTCGCGACGAAGTGCGGTATCTGCCTCCGCCGCGAGCGCGACAATGACGTCCAGTACGCGCCCCGCGGGCATCTCGGCCTGGCCGTGATCGAGGCTGTCCCAGGGAGTGCGTCGGCTCACGACGAGCTTCTCCCGACCTTCAGGTGTCGCCACGAGCATCTTGATGCTCGTGGATCCGATGTCGATTCCGACGACGACGTCGCTCATCGCACGTCACCCGAGTCGAGCGTTGCAGGCCATCCCCGTCCCGGCCGGGCGATGAGTACGGACGCCGTTCCGTCGACGTGCCACGGCCCGGCGGCGTGCGGGACGACGAGAGCATCCCCGCGCTGTACCGGCACGGATCCCTGATCGAAGGCAAGAGCGCCGTCGCCGTCTGTCACGAGCACGACGGCAAATCCAGCGTCGACGTCCGCTGTCCCGTGCCCTGCTCCAGCCGTCTGGTGAAGCTGGAAGTACGGGTCCGCCGACTCGGGCAGAACCGACTGCAGCAGCGGCCCCGCTGCGGATGCTCCACTCGTGGACACGAGCTTCGCGAGTTCGGCGTCGGTCAGTGCGGAGGTGGAGACAGCGCCCAGCACTGTGTCGAAGCCGAGCTCAAGGTGCGACTCTTCGCGGGTCGACGTCGTGATTGACCATTCGAGGAGAATTGAGAAGTCGGTCGGTTCCTGAACTTCTGCGACGAAGATTCCGCCATCGATTGCGTGTGCTGTCTCTGCCGGAACGAGAACACCCATCCCCTTCACGGCCTCGATACGGTTCATGTGCGCGAGCATCCATTCGCTGTCTTGAGCGTCGCGCCGCTTGTCGAGCTCGTCGCGGTCCACGTCGTCTTTCCAGCCCACATAAAACGCGCATCCGGGTTCGGTGTCGAGCACGAACCAGGCCTCCGTCTTGCCGTACGGGCAGTTCAGGTGCTGACCAGCGAACGCTCGGTCGGGATGCACGTGAACGGGGAGCCGTTGGCGAGCGTCAAGAAGCTTGACCAGGATGCCGACGTCAGAGGCGACTGAGCCGCGGCTGCTCCCGATCCACGATTCGGGGTCGGCTGCGACCACATCGCGCAGCAGTGCGCCGTCGGCCGTGACGGCGAGACCCACGGTGGAGTCTCCGAATCGTGACACCGTTGAGCCGAGCCACTCTTCGGGCTGACGGTCTGTCTCGGGTGTGATTCCCCGCAGTGCCGCGATGCGGTCGCCACCGAGGTAGAAGTGCTGCACGGGGTTCGGCGGGAGGAAGAGTGGTTTCACGATGCAACTCCTGTGTGATGCTCATTCGCGGATGCGCGTGGCCGAATCTCGCCGGAACCGCGGGGAACAAGAGTGGTAGGGACGACAATGTGCACCGGCTCTGATGCCGGGTTGTCAATGAGCTCAAGCAGCCTGCGGAATGCGGCGCTGCCGATGAGGTTTGGGTCCTGGTCAACACAGGTGACACCGGGCGTGAGGACGTCAGCTGTCTCGAAATCTCCGAAGGAGATGAAGGCGATTTCCTCCGATCCGCCGGCACGCATGGCGTCGATCGTGGCGATCGACGCCCGCGACGTGGCGCCGAGCATCGCCGTCGGCGCATCCGGGCGTTGGAGGAGTCGCGCCGACGCCGCTGCCATGCTTGCCCGGTCATGTTCGTGTCGAACGATCAGCGAATCGTCGACGGGAATTCCCGCCTCGTCGAGCGCGGCACGGAACCCGGCAAGTCGCGCGCTGTTGGTGGGGTATTCGGGGTCATCGCCGATGAAGGCGATGCGACGGTGTCCCAGTGAGATGAACTGTTGGGTCACCTCTCGTGCTGCACCGAAATCGTCGACGACGACAGAATCGATTCCCTCGCGGGAGCGGTCAACGGCCACGACGGGAAATCGCCGGCGGTAGATCTGTAGCTCGTCTGCCGTCACGGCGACGGGAACAACGATGAGCCCGCACAACTGATGCCCTGTGAGACGATGTAGTTGCTCCCGCTCGCGATTGGCATCGAACCCTGTGCTGGCGAACACGACGCTCAAGTCGCGGGAGATGGCGAGATCCTCGATCACGCTGACCAGGGATGCGAAGAACGGGTCGGAGATGGAGTCGATGACGACGCCGATCACGTCTTGACCGCCCTTTTTCAGCGATCGCGCGGTGGTGTTGGGCACGAACCCGAGCTCGATGATCGCCGCAAGAACGCGCTCGCGCGTCTCATCGCGAACGCCCTGCTCTTCGTTGACGACTCGCGAAACGGTCTTAATACTGACGCCCGCGCGGGTAGCGACGTCTGTAATGCGCGCGCGCGCAGGCAGGGAGACTCGGCGTGATGCGCTCGACCCTGCGGCCTGTTCAGCGTTCACCGGACCTGCTCCCGACATCGTTGTCATTTCGTGAAATCCCGCGAGGGCCGCGGGCGTCATCGGTATACTGCGGTGATTCCGACAACGTTGTCAAGTCTTCAGAACGGAAAGTTGTCCAGATGAGATTTATCGTTGTGGCGGGAGCCGCTGGCACCGGGAAGTCGACCCTCGGGCGCGCGATCGCACGAGATCGCCGGTTGCCATTTCTCGACCTTGACACCATCACCAATGCAGTCCTGGATGGCGCTGTCAATCCCTTCCTGGACGACGTCCATTGGAATGATCAGGCTCGTCGACACACGGTTCGACCGGCGAGGTACCGGGCCCTGCTCGACACGATTTCGGACCAGGCGGAGGTGGGCGGAGGAGCAGTCGTTGTTGCGCCGTTCACCGCCGAGCTCACTGGTGGTTCCGAGTGGCATGACTTGGTGGAGGCGTGTCAGGGGGAACCCTTCGTCGTGTGGATCACGGGAACGCAGGATCTTCTTGATCGTCGTAGAGCGGAACGTCAGATCGATCGTGATGCCTACGCGGTTGACGTGCCGCCCTTGCCGCCGCGGGTGCCGCACCTGAGGCTCGACGCACAGTTGTCGACTCCGCAGCAGCTGACGCGCGTTCTGCGGTACCTCGGGGAGCTGCGGAGCGTGCCGCACGATTCGCCGGTGTTGTCACGCACGTACGAAGCGGGTCTTTTCGATCTGGACGGGACTCTCATCGATTCAACCCCCGCCGTTCTGCGCTCGTGGAACCGGTTGAGCGCCGAGTACGGAGTTGACATCAACCCCGTGGCCTCGGGCCACGGGAAACCGGCGACTCACCTCATTCATGCGATTCTCCCTCCAGACAAAGCGGAGGCGGCGCTTGCCCGCATCACGGAAATAGAGGCGGCAGAGGTTTCTGACGTCGTTCCGATTCCTGGCTCGCACGAGTTCTTCACCTCCGTGCCCAGGCGCGCGATCGTGACGAGCGGAACCCGCCTAATTGCAGGCAATCGCCTGGCCGCTTCCGGCGTTTCGCGACCAGACGTCGTCGTGACGTTCGATGACGTCTCCCAGGGAAAGCCGAACCCTGAGCCGTTCTTGCTCGCGGCTCAGAGGCTTGGCGTGCGACCCGAGGCCTGCGTCGTCTTCGAGGACGCGCCGGCGGGGATCGCCGCCGGAAGGTCTGCCGGTTGCACTGTCGTCGCAATCACGGGAACTCATGACGCCGATGAACTGCAGGGCGCTGACCTGGTGGTTGACCGCCTCGATCAGCTGACGGTCGTGACCGACCACGAGGGGTTTCGCCTGGACCTCGGGGTGTGATCGTGAGGTATGGCGCCGAGCACTCTCGCCTGGTTAACGGGAGGAGTAGCCGCCATCGATAGGGAGAGAGACGCCGGTGATCATGCCTGCCTCGTCACTCAGGAGAAAGACAACAGGCCCAGCGATGTCGTCCTCGGTGGCCCACTTGCCAAGCGGCATCTGTTCGAGGAATGGCTTCTCAATTTCTTCTCGACCCCAATACCAGGCAGACATGGGCGTCATTACCACGGTGGGGTTGACGCTGTTCACGCGAATGCCATGGCGACCCAGCTCGAGCGCGGAGACTCGGGTGATGTTGTCGAGAGCAGCTTTAGATGAACCGTACGAGATGTGGCCTCCCAGCGCGACGAGGCTTGCCTGACTCGACACGTTGACGATGGCGCCGCCGCGCCCACGTCGAATCATCTCTCTCGCGGCATACTTAGTCACCAGCAGGGCGCCGCGCGCGTTGACCGCGATTACCTTGTCGAAGACCGAGATGTCCGTGTCCTGAGGGGTGGCGATCTCGCCGCCGAACCCGGCACAGTTCACGACGCCCCAGAGGTCGAGCCCTTCGATAGCTTCGCGGATTGACTCTTCCGATTCGAGATCGAAACCCAGTGCGCGTGCCCCCGTCTCCGCCGTGATGGCGTCGAGCGACGACAGGGTGCGACCAGCCGCGATGACGTCAGCTCCGCGTCGGGTGAGGTGTCTCACGATCGCGCCGCCGATTCCTCCAGCTGCACCCGTGACGAGCACCGTCCGGCCGTCAAAATCTCCCATTACTGCTGTTCCCTTCGTTGCTACAGTCGACCCTGTGACTGATCTCAATACTACGTCGGTGAAAGCAGCTAAAGACAACGTTGTCATTCCGACGTACGATCGCGACCTGATGATGCCCGGAATTGTGCACTTCGGTCTCGGCGCGTTCAGTCGCGCACATCTGGCCATGTACGTGGATCGCCTTCTCGCTCGGGGTGACGCTGACGAGTGGGCGGTGAGCGGAATCGGTCTGATGCCCGCCGACGAGAAGATGCGAGACATCCTGGCCGAGCAAGATCGTCTGTACACCCTGATTACTCGGGCTGCGGACGGGGAGCCGGATGCGCGCATCATCGGCTCGATTGCCGAGTATCTCTACGCCCCGGATGACCCGGAAGCCGTCATCGAGCGACTGGCCGCACCCACCACCCGAATCGTCACCCTGACGGTCACAGAGGCTGGCTATACGCTGGGGACGACCGCCGCGAACGAGAGCGCACCGACGACGGTGTGGGGCTATCTACTTGCCGGCCTCACGCGTCGCGCCGAGCGCGGCATCCCACCCTTCACCGTGCTGTCGTGCGACAACATTCAGGGCAACGGCTCTATCGCGCGCAACGCCCTCGTGTCCTACGCGCGTGGTGCCGGCTCCGATTGGGCAGAGCGAATCGCGACCGAGGTCGCCTTCCCCAACTCGATGGTCGATCGCATCACGCCGGCGACGACCGCCGAGGATATCGACACGGTCGAGCAGATCACGGGGCTGCGTGATGAGTGGCCGGTGAGCTCCGAGCGTTTTGAGCAGTGGGTCATCGAAGACAACTTCTCCGCAGGGCGGCCCGCCTTTGAGACCGTCGGCGCTCAGTTCGTCGCAGACGTCGCGCCTTACGAGAAAATGAAACTGCGATTGCTCAACGCCTCTCACCAGGCGATGGCGTATCTCGGAATCCTTGAGGGCTATACCTACGTGCATGAGGTCGTGCGCGATGCTGACTTCGCGACCTTCTTGAGGGGGTACATGCGCGAAGAGGCCGCGCCCACCCTGGATGACGTGCCGGGTATCGACCTTGCCGGCTACCAAGATGAACTGATCGCGCGGTTCTCGAACGCCGCCATCAAGGACACTCTTGCGCGGCAAGTCGTCGATGGATCGGAACGGATTCCGAAGTTCCTCCTCCCTGTTATCGCCGACCAGATCGCGGCGGGTCGAAACATTGAGCGATGCGCGCTCGTCCTGGCGGCCTGGCAGGCGGTTCTGCTCCGCGGAGCGACTCGTCCCACCGATCGAGCGATTACGTCGGACGCCCGCCTGGATGAACTCGAGGCGGCCGCCCTTGCCGGCGAAGAGCATCCGGGGGCGTTCCTCACGATTGTGCCGCTGAGTGAGATCGACGATGAACGCTTCACCCGTGCGTATCGGAAGGCGCGTGCTGAGCTGCGAGAGTACGGGCCGAGGGGTGCCGTGCTCTCACTTAACCGCGATGCTGTCCACTGACGTTGCCCAGACCTTAGTGTCGCGAGGCGACAGTGGTCGACGCCGTGATTTCGACCCCGAGGTCAAGGTGATGTCCCGGCTCTAACGGAACCAGCAAGTTCTGCTCGTGGGCAGCGGTGCGGCCCAAGATGGTCGGAACTAAGCTGGGCTCGACGCCGAGGACGTAGTGCCCCGCCTCGGCAACGCGCCACTGGAAAAGACCGGGTAGCTGCGCGGAGTCGAAACGGATTCCGATGGTGAGCCCGCGGGGGTTGACCACCTCGACATCAACGGTCTCGGCGCGGGGGAGCATGTGCTGAAAAACCTGCTCAGGATAGCGGTCGCGAAGGGCAGGGAACGAGGACCAGGTCGTCACGCCGGCGGCGGCGTGCTCATCGCGAGGTCGCACCTCTGTTGCGGGCGATCGCAGTTCCGTACCCTCGTCGATGAGGGGCCAGCCGAAGTTGAGGTGGTAGAGGACCATCGGTGACACGGGCCGCGAGCCGCGGTTGACCAGGCGGTCCGCGACGCGCACCGTGCGTTCACCCACGGGGGATGTGATGCGACGATGCAGCTCGAGGTTCTCGCCGAAGACACGTGCCTCTCGAACGATGCCCTCGATGACTATCTCATCGTCCACGACCGCAGTTCGGGTCACCGTGGCCGGACGGGAGGAGATGCGGCCGTGCATGGGGTGTGACTGGTCGCCATCCTGCGAAGCCGGCCCCACATTCAGCAGTCCACAGGTGGTGAGGAGGCCGCCCCCGAACGTGCGCAACCATGACTGACCGTCGACGCCCGCCTCGGGGACTCGGGGGAAGCCGGTGGGGGAGATCCATGCAACTGGCACGCCCGCAACCCGCAGCTGACCCAGGTCGAGTGCACGATCGGGAAGCACCGCAAAGTCGAGGTCGCCGTTGATGACATGAATACGCCGAGTCGCGGCGGACGGCCCGTCCGACACCGTACTCGACGTTATCGACACGGCCTGATCGAGCGAGCCCATGAGACGAGTGGCCACATCGAATGGAGCCCCGAATACGGTTCTTGGCATCTGGTGCGCCTCCCTTGGTGCAGTGCGTGTCACGTTATCAGCGGCCTGGTCGGGTGATGTCGGGGTGCGCGGAGCTCGCCTTGCGGACATGCTTGACAACGTTGTCTTTACGCCTTTACAGTGATGCGCGTAGCGGCACGTAGCCCCTGCGTGGGCTCTTTCGGAGAACGGACTCCCCCATGAAACCTCGCCTCAATCGGCTGTTCAACCCGCACTCTGGGCGTGCTCTGGATGTCGCCGTTGATCATGGTGCTTTTCACGAGCACGCCTTCATTGCGGGGATCGAAGACATGCCCGCTACCGTTGCCACCCTGGTGGAGGCTGGCCCCGACGCCATTCAGCTAACGCTCGGGCAGGCGCCCCTGCTGCAGTCCATTCCGGGAAAACAGAAGCCCGGGCTCGTTTTGCGCACCGACATCGCCAATGTGTACGGCAATCCGCTGGAGTCGCCGCTGCACACCGTGCACGTCCCCGATGCGATCGAGGTCGCGGTGAAGCTGGATGCGGTTGCTGTCTGCGTGAACCTGCTCGATCTACCGGGTCACCCCGAGGTGCGTGAGCAGTGCATCCGGTCGATTCTCGCTCTGCGGTCGGAAGCGGAACGCTGGGGCATACCGATGATGATCGAGCCGCTCGTGATGCAGACCAACTCGGCCGGCGGTGGCGGGTACGCCGTCGATGGCGACACCAAGAAGATCGTCACGCTCGTGCGCCAGGCACGAGAGCTTGGGGCCGACCTCATCAAGGCCGACCCCACCGATAACCTCGCCGACTACCACCTCGTGGTTCAGGCGGCCGCCGACACGCCTGTGTTGGTGCGGGGGGGCGGGCGCGTTGACGATCGCACGCTGCTGGAGCGCACGAAGGCTGTTCTCGACCAGGGTGCGAGAGGCATTGTCTATGGCCGGAATGTGATTCAACACAGCAACCCGGCGGGAATCACCGCGGCTCTCATGGCCGTCGTGCACGAGAACGCATCGGTCGACGACGCCCTGGCGCTCATCGAGGGTGCGCGATGAGCGGACAGCGCGTTAACGTCGGAATCATCGGCGGCGGACTCATGGGTCGAGAGATCGCGGCGGCCCTTCGGCGATGGCCCGCGCTCATCGATCACCCCGCTGAGCCCCAGCTTGTCGCCGTGTGTGACATCAATCCGGATGCTCTCGAGTGGTTCCGGCGCATCGACAGCGTGCGGCTGATGACCACCGATTATCGCAAGTTGTTGGCCGACCCCGACGTTGATGTCGTCTACATCGCCGTACGGCACGACCTTCACGAGCAGATGTATGTTGACGCGGTGCGAGCGGGCAAGGCACTTCTCGCCGAGAAGCCGTTCGGGATCGACGCCGATGCTGCCGACGCGGTTCTTCGGGCGATCGACGAGACGCCCGGAGCGTTCGTGCGGGTGTCGAGTGAGATGCCGTTCTTCCCCGGCGCCCAGATGGCGATCGACTACGTGCGCAGCGGAGCCCTGGGGCGCATCATCGAGGCGAAATGCACCTTCCTGCACTCCAGCGATCTGGACGTCAACAAGCCACTCAACTGGAAGCGTCAGAAGCAGTACTGCGGTGACGCTGGTGTGCTCAACGATTTGGGCATGCACACGTGGCACGTGCCCCTCCGACTGGGGTGGGTTCCGGACACGCTTATGGGCATCCTGCAGGACATCGTGACGGCGCGCCCCGGGGCGGACGGCCCGATGCAGCCATGCGACACGTGGGAGAACGCGGTCATTCATAGTTGGATCGACACCGACGGCGACCCCTTCCCGCTCACGACCGAGACGAAGCGCATCGCTCCCGGAGAGAAGAACACCTGGGAATTCGAGGCGATTGGGATGAACGGTGGAGTGCGTTTCAGCACGAAGAACCCGAAAGCCGTCGATGTGTTCTCGGTCGTCGAGGTGGCTGGCCACGGCCGCGAGCAGAGCTGGCAGAGTGTCGATGCGGGGAGCCAGTCCGTCTGGCCGACGGTGACGGGCGCGAACTTCGAGACGGGATTCTCCGATGCGATCCTGCAGATGTGGGCGGCGTTCCTGGCGGAGCGAGCGGGCCAGCTCGGCGATGGTTTCGGCACGGTTCGACCGGAGGAGGCGGCCTTCACCCATCGGCTTTTCGCGGCAGCGATCGAGGCGCACGAGCGTCGGCAGATGCAGGCGCCCAAGGGTTTCCTGAGCCGTTAGGGCCGTCGGCACGTGCCGACGTCTTAGCGGGTCGCTCGCTCGAGCACCTCCAAGAGGTGTTCGTACCGCCGACCAGTGGCACGGGTCATGCCGAGTTCGCACGTGCGGTTGGTTGACGCGTGTGCCTCGGCATCGGCCTCGATCACTTCAGCGGCTTGTTTCGCCGTCGCCGCGGCGGTGAGCTCAGGGTGCAGCATTCCGCGATCGCCTGAGAAACCGCAGCACCCCCACGAGTCGGGAACGACCACCTCGGTGGCGACCGCGGCGGCGATGGCGTAGGCGTCACCATCGATGCCGAGCTTGGCGGTTGAGCAGGTCGGGTGTAGGGCCAATCGCGTGAGCTGGCTCGACACCGTGAGACGCGGCAACACCCGTTCGCGCACGAAAGTCACGGCGTCGATTGTGCGCATACCGCTGCCCTCGAGCGCATGGCGGAACCCCTCGGTGCAGCTGCTCGCGTCCGTCACCACCGGCAAGGTTCCGTCCACGGAGAGTGTGTGGATGCTTCGCAACAATCGTTCGTGCATGTCCTTGGCGCCCGCGGCGAAGCCTTTCGAAACCCACGGAGTGCCGCAGCAGAGCCCCTCGATGTCGTCGGGCACGACGACGTTCACCTCGGCGCGCTCGAGGAGCGTGAGGAATGCGCTCGACACGCCCTCGCCCCCACCGCCTGGACCGAACATGCTGGAGACGCACGCCGGAAGGTAGATGGCAATTGGCTCGCCACTCGTTGCGGCGCGATCTCGGAGGCCGCGCCGCGCCGTGCCGCCGGCAGGGAGCTCTGCGGAGTACCGGGGAACGGTGTCGTGCCCCAAGACGGCCCGCGCAAGAGCGGTCGCCCCGACGGTCGGCGCCGCAGGAAGTGCCTTGGTGACGCTGAGGACCGTAGCCCCCACTCTCGTGGCGACGTTCCAGTGGCGCGCGGCAGCCGACCAGCCGGCGGCGAGGACGGGCGACGCGTTCTCGCGCCGAAAGCGCTTCATGAGGGCGCCAGTGTCGATGTCGACGGGGCATGCCGTTGCGCACATGCCGTCGACTGCGCATGTCTGCACACCCGCGTACTGGTAGCCGACCGCCAGCTCGGAGGCGAGAGCGGTGTCGCCCGCCTCCCGAGCGGCGACCTCTGCGCGACGAACGACTATGCGTTGGCGTGGAGTGAGCGACAGATCGCGGCTGGGGCACACCGGCTCGCAGTAGCCGCACTCGACACAGCGGTCGACCTCGTTCTCGACGGTTGGGGCGAGCTTGATGTTGGCGATGTGCGCGTCGGGGTCGTCATCGATGATGACGCCCGGGTTCAGGATGCCGGCGGGGTCGCACAGCCTCTTGATCTCGCGCATGACGTCGTACAGCTCGTCGCCGTACTGCCGCTGAACGAAGGGCGCCATAGCGCGGCCTGTTCCGTGCTCTGCCTTGAGGTTGCCGCCGTGCCCGAGGACGAGGTTCACCAGCTCCTCTGTGAAGTCGAGATACCGCGCGACCGCCGTCTCGCCCTCGAACCTGTCCGTGAGCATGAAGTGAATGTTGCCGTCCTTGGCGTGACCGAAGATGACGCTGTCTTTGTAGTCGTATCGCGCGAACAACTCCTGCAAGCTTCGGCAGGTGTCGGCAAGCGTTTCAACGGGGACGGCGATGTCCTCGAGGAGGGCTGTCGTGCCGGACGGTCGCGCTCCGGCGACCGAGGCGTAGAGGCCCTTCCGAAAGGCCCACGCGCGGGCGCGTCGACCAGGATCGGAGCTCAGCGTGAACGGTGTGACGAGGAGGTCGTCGGGCAGAGCGGCGGCGCCGCCGGCGACGCGATCGGCCAACTCCGCCGCATCGGTGCTGTGATACTCGATGAGGAGCGCCGCCGAATCTCCTACTTCAAGACCGACGATCTCGTCCGGCGGGTCGGCGAGGCTCTGGCCGACCCGGATCGCCGTCGCATCCATGAGTTCGAGTGTCGAGGCGCCTGCGGCGACGAGTGCGGGAAGAGCCGATGTTGCCGAGTAGAGGTCACGGAACACGGCGATGCCGGTTGCGACGTGGGTGCGCAGGGTAACGGTGCGGAATGTTGCCTCGGCAACGAATCCCAGGGTTCCTTCCGACCCGATCATGAGGTGGACGAGCATGTCCAGCGGCGACTCGTAGTCGAGGAAGGAGTTGACGCCGTAGCCCATGGTGTTCTTGAGAGCGAAGTGCTGCTCGATGAGTCGCACCGAGTTGGGGTTTCGTCGCACGCGATCACGCAGGGCGACGAGCCCGTTCACGAGTTCCGGCTCGAGTTCGTTTAGTCGAGCCTCGGCATGGGGGTCGGCCGAATCGATGACGGTACCCGACGGCAACACGATCACCATGGATTCGAGCGTGCGGTATGTGTTTTCCTCTGTGCCGCAGGCCATTCCGCTGGAGTTGTTCGCGATGACCCCGCCGATCGTGCACGCGACTTCGCTGGCGGGATCGGGGCCGAGTCGGTAACCCTGACGCGCGAGCCGCGCGTTCACCTGACGGACGGTCGCCCCGGGCTGGACGCGGACCCGACGTCCTTCGTCGAGCACCTCGATGGAGCGGAAGCGTTGCCGAACATCGACCATGACCCCGTCACCGGATGACTGGCCAGACAGGCTCGTGCCGCCCGACCGGAAGGTCACGTGTCGCCCGCGCGACGCGGCAGCGCGCATAATCTTGGCGATCTCTTCCGCGCTATCAGCGATCACGACAACGTCGGGCGTGTTCAGAAAGTGGGATGCATCGCTCGCGTAGGCGACTCGATCCAAGGCTCCGATGCGCACTCGCGAGGCATCGCCGACTGACTCGAGTAGGTCGGCGACGTCTGCCTCGCTGACGGCACGCAGGCCGCTCATGGGATCCACAACCGAATTCGCACCGATGTGGCGATCATGTGCCGTGCCAATTCGCGCATGCGCTCAGCCTATTTGTCGGGGGTGACCCCTCCGGGCAGACCTGCCGCCCGTCACGCTCCGTCACTAGCCTTGGGGAGTATGCCCCCGCATCCGCTGCCTATTACGACACTGACGATCAACCCCGCGTTCGACGTGAGCACCTCGACGCCAACGGTCATGCCCGAACACAAGATGCGCTGCGGCCCCAACCGACTCGACCCCGGTGGAGGGGGAGTGAATGTGAGTCGTGTGATCAGTCGACTGGGGGGACAGTCCACCGCCATTTACGCGGTGGGCGGCCCGACCGGGCAGGCGTACCGGCAACTGCTCGAGGCCGAGGGCATCGTCGGCCGGGCGGTGTCGATCACGGGGTCGACCCGCGAGAACATCACGATCGACGAGACGTCGACGGGTAAGCAGTTCCGCTTCGTGCTGCAGGGCCCCGAACTGAGCGAGGCCGAGTGGCAGGCCGCGCTCGATGCCACCGTTTCGGCGGCTCGGCACGGCGGGTATGTCGTGCCGAGCGGGTCACTGCCTCCCGGCGTTCCCGACGACTACTACGCGCGGGTGACGCATGCGGCCCACGGCTCCGGCGCACGCGTGGTTGTCGACGCGTCGGGGGAGGCGCTCGCCGCGGCGCTCGATGAGGGCGTGTATCTGATCAAGCCGAGCGGACGCGAGCTCGGTGAACTCGTTGGCTCGGCCCTCGCGACCATCGACGAGCGCATCGCCGCGGCCGAGGAGCTCGTGCGCCGCGGTCGCGTCGAGGTTGTTGCGCTGACCCTGGGCGGCGCCGGCGCGGTGCTCGCGACGCGCGACGAAACGCTGCAGCTCAGCCCGCCCCCGATCGAGGTGCGCTCGACGGTGGGGGCGGGCGATTCGTTCCTCGCCGGCATGGTGCTGCGCCTGGCCGAAGGGCGGTCGCTCGCCGATGCCTTCCGAGCGGGCGTCGCCTGCGGTGCCGCGACCGCGATGACGGAGGCGACCGAGCTGTGTCACGCCGACGACGTGCACCGGCTGGAAGCGAGCCTCGCCGTCTGACGCGCCCCGCGCATCCCGATCGCGTCTCTTTCGCGAGGATGCTCGCAACCTTTCGCGCCGGAATGCCGCGACGACGCCGTTACCGCATTGAAATATGTTGTGCTTGACCACAAACGACGGTCGACCTATAGTCGAATCGTCCCCATCACTTTCGGCACTGAAGCCGAAACTTTCGAGAGGTTCAAAGATGAACAGACGAGCACCGAGGCGCTGGGCGGCAATCGCCCTCTCCGGCCTCACCATCGGCGCCCTCGCCGCGTGCTCCCCGAGTGCCGATCCCGGCACCGGTGGCAACGGCGGTTCGGGCAGCGGCGACGAGGTCGTTCTGACCTGGTGGCACAACGGAACGGGTGAGCCCCTCCTGGGCTTCTGGGAAGACGTTGCCGCCGAGTTCGAAGAGGCCAACCCCGGCGTTCGCGTCGACGTGACCGCCTACCAGAATGAGGAGCTGCAGCGCACCCTCATTCCGAACCAGCTGCGCACCGGCGGCGGGCTCGACCTCTACCAGCAGTGGGGCGCCGGCGAGCTGGCCGCCCAGGTCGAGGCCGGCTTCGTCAAAGACATCAGCGCTGAGGTGAGCGAGCGGGTCGACCAGATGGGCGGCGTCGTCGCCCCCTGGCAGTTCGACGGCGCGACCTACGGCCTGCCCTACAACTTCGGCATCTCGGGCTTCTGGTACAACACCGAGCTCTTCGCCGAGGCCGGCATTGAGGGCACGCCCGAAACCCTCGACGAGCTCTACGACGCCATCGAGGCGCTCAAGGCTGCCGGTATCGTGCCGATCGCCGTCGGCGCGGGTGACGGCTGGCCCGCCGCGCACTACTGGTACCACTTCGTACTGAAGTCGTGCTCGCCGGAGATCCTGCAGGAGGCCCAGGTTTCCTACACCTTCGACGACCCGTGCTTCGAAGAGGCCGGCGCTCTGCTCGAGGAGTTCATCGCCTCCGAGCCGTTCAACCCCGGCTTCCTCGCCACCAGCGCCCAGCAGGGTGCGGGTAGCTCGGCCGGCCAGCTTGCCACCGGCGCCGCCGCCATGGAGCTCATGGGTCACTGGAACCCGGGCGTCATGGGCGGCATCCTCCAGGAGGAGACCGGCGACGAGAACGCCACCCCGCCGGAGTTCCTCGGCTGGTTCAACTTCCCGGCCATCCCCGGTGCGCAGGGTGACCCGACCGCAGCCCTCGGTGGCGGCGACGGCTTCTCGTGCACCGCATGGTCGCCGCCGGAGTGCACCGACCTGCTGAACTACATCACCAGCGTCGAGGTGCAGACCCGCTTTGGTGAGATCGGCGCCGGTATCCCGGTGACGCCGGGCTCCGAGGCCGGCATCTCCGACGTCAACCTGCTGCAGGTGCTCGAGGGCCTCCAGGCCTCGACCTACGTGCAGCTGTGGCTCGACACGGCCTACGGCCCGACGGTCGGCGGCGCCATGAACGAGGCCATCGTCAACCTGTTCGGTGGCCAGGGCTCGCCCACGGCGATCGTCGACAACATGAGGAACGCCGCGGCGACGCTGTAACCCTCATGAGCCTCACCACCACGAGCACCGGGTCCGCGGCCACCGCCGCGGGCCCGGTGCCCCCCTCACCTGCCCCGCCCCGCGCACCCCGCTCGCGACAGAAGTCGCGCGGCCTGCTGCTCATCTGGGTATTCGTCGCTCCGGCACTCATCGTCTACGTGACGTTCGTGCTGGTGCCGGTCGCGCTGGCCGCCGTCTACAGCTTCTTCAACTGGAACGGTCTCGGCGCCCTCGACCGATTCATCGGGTTCGACAACTACGTTCGTGCGCTGAGCGACCCCATCTTCATCGGCGCGATGACGAACAACTTCCTCATCGTCGTGCTGTCGCTGCTCATCCAGGGCCCGCTCGCGATCGGAATCGCGCTTCTGCTCAACCGCCCCCTGCGCGGTCGAGCGCTCATCCGCACCCTCGTCTTCGTGCCCTACGTCCTGAGCGAGGTCGTCGCCGGTCTCGCCTTCCGTCTCATGCTTCCGCCGGGCGGGCCGCTCGACTCCCTGCTCACCTCGGTTGGCTGGACGGGCGAGAAGCCGCTCTGGCTCGCCGACCCCGATGTCGCGTTCTGGACCCTGTTCGCGGTGATCACCTGGAAGTATCTGGGCTTCGCGATCATCCTCATGCTCGCCGGCCTCCAGGGTGTGCCGGAAGAGCTCAGCGAGGCGGCCGCGATCGACGGCGCCAGCTGGTGGCAGACCCAGCGTCACATCACGCTGCCGCTGCTCGGTCCGACCATCCGCATCTGGGCGTTCCTGTCGATGATCGGCTCCCTCCAGCTGTTCGACATGGTGTGGATCCTCACCGGTGGCGGTCCGCTGAACGCCACCGAAACGATGGCGACCTACATGGTCGAGTACGGTAACGGCCGCTCGCAGATCGGCTACGGCAGCGCCGTCGCCGTCATCCTGTTCGTCGTCTCTCTAGTCATCGCGCTGCTCTACCAGCGCTACGTCCTGCGTCGCGACATGCGCGGCGCGATCACGAGGGGCTAACCCCATGACCGCCACACTCACTCCCGGGGCGGCGCCCAACGCGCCCACACCGGGCTCCCCCCGCGTCTCGCTCGACGACCCGCCGCCCTCGCGGCGAAAGAAGCGCGACCTCGCCACGCCGTTCGCGTACATCGTCGCTCTCGTCATCTGCGGCATCACGGTCGCGCCGGTGATCTACGTCATCCTGGGCGGGTTCCGTACGACGGCGCAGATCAACCGAGACCCTGCCGGGCTTCCCGACCCGTGGGTGTTCGACAAGTACCTGGGGGTGTTTCAGGACCCTAATTTCTGGACGCAGTTCGCGAACTCGACGGTCGTCGCCGTGGCGACGACCGGGGGTGTCGTGATCCTCGGCGTGATGGCCGCGTTCGTAATCGCGCGCTACGAGTTCTACGGGCGCACGTTCCTGTTCTCGTTGTTCGTCGCGGGCCTGCTGTTCCCGCTGACGGTCGCGGTGCTTCCGCTGTTCACGATGCTGCGCTCGTTCGGGCTGCTCGGCAACCTGCTCGCGGTGATCGCCCCGCAGATCGCGTTCGCCCTCCCGGTGACGATCATCATCCTCGTCCCCTTCCTTCGCGCGATCCCCGCCGAGTTGGAAGACGCGGCGCTGATCGACGGGGCCGGTCGCTTCACGTTCTTCTGGCGCGTGCTGCTTCCGCTGTCGTGGCCGGGCCTCATCACGGTGGGCGTGCTCGCCTTCGTCGCCAGCTGGAACGCCTACCTGCTGCCCCTGCTGCTCTTGGGCAACCCGGCGACGGCGACGCTACCGGTGGGCGTGCAGTACTTCTCGACCGCCTACTCGCAGGACACCGCGGGGGTGCTCGCCTTCACGTCGATCGCGATGCTGCCCGCCCTGCTGTTCTTCACCCTCGCCCAGCGCCGCATCGTCGGTGGGCTGACAGGAGCCGTGAAGGGATGACCATTCACACCCCGTCCGCCGTCACCGTCGACGGCGGAGCACCCTGGCACGACCGCGCTCTCGAGCCCCAGGCTCGCGTCGAGGCGCTCATCGCCGCGATGACGCTGCGTGAGAAGATCGCCCAGCTCTACGGCGTCTGGGTCGGTGCCGGCGCGGACGGCGGCGACGTCGCCCCGCACCAGCACGACCTTGACGACGAGATCGATCTCGACGAGGTATTGCCCGACGGGCTCGGTCAGTTGACGCGCCCATTCGGCACGGCACCGGTGGATGCGGGGGTCGGCGCGTTGAGCCTCCTCACGACCCAGCGCCGCATCGTTTCGGAAAACCGCTTCGGCATTCCCGCGCTCGCTCACGAGGAGTGCCTCGCGGGCTTCGCCGCGTGGGGCGCAACCGCCTACCCGGTTCCGCTGTCGTGGGGCGCCACGTTCAACCCCGAGTTGGTCGAGCAGATGGCGACGCGTATCGGCGCCGACATGCGCTCGGTCGGCGTGCACCAGGGCCTCGCGCCCGTGCTCGACGTCGTGCGCGACGCCCGCTGGGGCCGCGTCGAAGAGACGATCGGCGAAGACCCGTATCTCGTTGCCACGGTCGGCAGTGCGTACGTGCGGGGCCTCGAGACAGCCGGCATCGTCGCCACGCTCAAGCACTTCGTCGGGTACTCGGCGTCGCGCGCAGGCCGCAACCTCGCCCCCGTCTCGGTCGGCCCTCGCGAGCTCGCCGATGTGCTGCTGCCGCCGTTCGAGATGGCCGTTCGCGAGGGCGGGGCGCGCAGCGTCATGAACTCGTACACCGACCTCGACGGCGTGCCCTCGGCGTCTGACCGTCGCCTCCTCACCGAGCTGCTGCGCGACGAGTGGGGCTTCACGGGCACCGTCGTGGCCGACTACTTCGCGATCGCGTTCCTCAAGCTGCTGCACGGCACCGCCGACTCCTGGGCCGAGGCCGCCGGCGCCGCGCTCGCGGCGGGCATCGACGTCGAGCTGCCCACGGTGAAGACCTTCGGCGAGCCGCTGCGTCGCGCCATCGATGAGGGTGTCGTCGACGAGGCCCTCGTTGACACTGCGCTGCGGCGCGTGCTCGCCCAGAAGCTCGAGCTCGGCCTGCTCGAGGCTGACTACGATCCCGTGCCCGAGGCGCTGCGCGACGTCGCGTTCACCGACGCCGACAGCGTGCGGGGCTCGATCGACCTCGACAGCCCCGAGAACCGGGCGCTCGCGCGCACCCTGGCCGAGCAGTCCATCGTCCTCGTGAAGAACGACGGGTTGTTGCCGCTCGCCGCGCCGCAGCGCGTCGCCGTCATCGGGCCCAACGCCGACGAGCGGTACGCGATGCTCGGGTGCTATTCGTTCCCGACGCACGTCGTGAGCCAGCATCCGGGAGTCGAGATGGGCATCCACATCGACACCGTGCTGGATGCTGTGCGCACCGAATTCGCGGACGCCCGCGTCACGCACCTGGCCGGCACCGGCATCGATGACGGGGCCACCGCCGCCATCGGCACCGCCGCCGAGACGGCGAAGAGCGCCGACGTGGCGATCCTCGTGCTCGGCGACCGTGCGGGCCTGTTCGGTCGCGGCACGAGCGGCGAGGGCTGCGACGCGGGGGACCTGTCCCTCCCGGGCGCGCAGCAGCAGCTGCTCGACGCGGTGCTCGCCACCGGCACGCCGACCGTGGTCGTGCTGCTGACGGGGCGACCGTACGCGCTCGGCGATGCTCCCGAAAGGGCTGCCGCGATCATCCAGGCGTTCTTCCCCGGCGAAGAAGGGGCCGCCGCCATCACGGGCGTCATCAGCGGCCGCGTCGAGCCGGCGGGGCGCTTGCCGGTGAGCATCCCCGCCCACCCGGGCGTTCAGCCGTCGACGTACCTCGCGGCGCCGCTGGCGCGGAAGACCGACGTGTCGAACGTCGACCCGACCGCCGCCTACCCGTTCGGCCACGGACTCGGCTACGCCGACGTGGTGTGGACCGCCCTCGAGAGCCCCGACCACCAGGTCACGACCGACGGCGAGGCCGTGCTGTCGATGCGGCTCGTCAACGGCGGCGACCGCGACGCTCACGAGGTCGTGCAGCTGTACGTGCACGACCCCGTCGCGAGCGTCGTGCGGCCCGTGCAGCGGCTGATCGGCTACCAGCGCGTCACGGTGCCCGCCGGTTCTACCGTGCGGGTCGCCGTCACCGTGCCGATGGACCTCCTCGGGTTCACCGGTCGCGACGGTCGCCGGATCGTCGAGCCGGGTGCCGTCGAGTTGGGCTTCGGGCGGTCGAGCGGCGACATTCCGCTCGTGCACCGCCTGAAGGTGACCGGCGGCGTGCGTGAACTCGGCGCCGACCGCGCCGTGCACGCCCGCTTCCAGGTGATCGGAGCGTGACCCCGTCCGACCCCGCGAGCCCCGTCGCGCACCGTCGCGGCGAGGCCGAGGTCACCGTGCTCGGTGCCGACGGCGAACCGCTCGCGAACACCGAGGTCGTGATCGAGCAGACCCGGCACGAGTTCGCGTTCGGGTGCATCGGTTTCGACCTGATCGATCACGCGAACGGCACGGCCGACGAACGGCACCTCGCCGCCGACTGGCTGGGGCTGTTCAACCTCGCGGTGCTGCCGTTCTACTGGGGCATGTTCGAGCCCGAGCGCGGCCGCCCCGACACGGCACGCCTGCAGCAGGCGGCGCGCTGGTTCGGTGAGCGCGGCGTTCGTGTGAAGGGCCACCCGCTCGTCTGGCACACAGTCAAAGCGGCGTGGCTCGATCAGGTGCCGACCGAGGAGGTTGAGCGGCTCGTGCGCGAGCGCGTGCGCCGCGAGGTGCACGACTTCGCCGGTCTCATCGACGAGTGGGACGCGATCAACGAGGTCGTCATCATGCCCGACTTCGTCAACGAGCCGGACGGCGTTCCGAACGCCGTCTCGCGGCTCGCGCGGGAGCTGGGCCGCGTCGAGATGGTGCGCCTCGCCGTCGACGAAGCCCGAGCATCCGACCCGAGTGTGCGGCTGCTGCTCAACGACTTCGACCTCAGCGTCGACTACGAGCGCCTCATCGAGCAAGTGCTCGAGGCGGGCGTGCGGCTCGACGCGATCGGCGTGCAGACCCACATGCACCAGGGGTTCCGCGGGGCGCAGCTGCTCGAGCTCGCCGGCCGCTTCGGCCGCTTCGGCCTGCCCGTGCACTTCACCGAGACGACGATCCTGTCGGGCGACCTGATGCCGGCCGACATCGTCGACCTGAACGACTACGTGGTCGACGAGTGGCCGTCGACCCCCGAGGGGGAGGCGCGGCAGGCTCGCGAGCTCGAGCAGCACTACCGCATGCTCGTCGGCCACCCGAACGTCGCGTCGATCACCTACTGGGGCATCACCGACCGCGGAGCCTGGCTCGGCGCTCCCGTCGGCCTCGTGCGCGCCGACGGCCGCCGCAAGCCCGGCTACGAGGCGCTGCGCAAGCTCATCAAGGGCGAGTGGTGGGTCGCGCCGACTGCGGTGCGCACTGACGACGCGGGCCGGGTGCGCGTCGCCGGCTTCGCGGGCGACTACGCCATCACGGCTCGGGATGCTCGGGCTGAGCTCACGCTCACCACCGGCTCATCGACGGCGCGCGTCGCGCTCACCCCGGCCGAGGCCGCGCGGTAGTCACGCCGCGCAGGTCACGTCAGCTGTCGTCGCCGTCGCGGCCGGCCCACCGCAGGATGCGCAACGCCCGGAGGGTGATCACCGGACTGTCGTCGCCGACGGCCTCGCCGACGCCGGGCGCGAGGGTTGCCCAGTGCTCGCGCTCTCGCTCGCCGTCGAGCCCGGGATGCAGCGCGCCCTGAGCCCAGCGACCCTCCGGCGTACGCAGCGACTCGAGGTGGTCGATTGCGGCGTCGAGGCGTTCGTCGGCTTCGACGCCGGCGTCACGAAGGAAGTCGAGTGCGCGCACGATGTCGTAGTGCCAGCCGGGTGGTGAGGCGGGTTGTAAGAACGCCTCGTCGACAATCTCGCCGGTCGACAGCCGGTGCATGGCGCCGCGGTCCATGAGGTAGCTGATGCCGGTGTCGAGGGCTTCGCGCAGGCGCGGATCGGGGCGCCAACGGTTCCATTCGAGCAGGCCCTCGAGAACGCACAGGGTCGAGTGGAACGAGCCGCGGCGACTACCGGGGGCGTCGCAGTTCCAGCCGCCGTCGGGTTGCTGCTGGCCGAGTAGCCGGTCGGCGATGCGCGCTGGCCCGTCGTCGTCGACGGTGAAGTAGCCGGCGTTGGCGAGCACCATGCCGTTGACACACACCTCGGTCTCGCCGCCGAAGTAGGGGATGCGGTCTTGGTAGATGTAGGTGACCTTCTCGCGCACGCGGTCGATGGCGTCGCGCACCGCCGAGTCGGCGGGGTCGATCTGGAACAGGCGCAGGATGGCGAGCGCGTACGTGGCTGACCCGTCGGGCGAATCGGCCCAGCCGGTCGGCTCATCGGCGGCCCACGAGCCGTCAGGCCGTTGCGCCTTCAGCAGCGCCTCACCCCAGCCTGAGTGGGGGATGCGCGCCCGAGCGATCAGGTACCGCTCTTTCGGCTCGCCGTCGAGGTCGCGCAGCACCTGCCACTCCATCGACGGGTCGACCTTGATGAGCCAATCGTGCGCGTCGCGGGCCATCGCCCCACCGTAGTGGCTGCGCTCAGCGCGCGGGAGGGGCTGTTGAATCGCGCACCACGAGGCTTGTCGCGAGGTCCATGCGGGGGGTGCCCGGCGCATCCTCGCCGCGCGCCGCCGCGAGCACGAGCTTCGCCGCCTCGACGCCCATCTGGCGCAGCGGTTGGTGCACGGTCGTCAGCCGCGGGCTCACCCACCGGCTCACGGGGATGTCGTCGTAGCCGACGATCGACAGGTCGCGGGGCACGGTCAAGCCGAGCGAGCGCGCCGCCTCGAGCGTGCCGAGCGCCTGCAGGTCGCTGCCGGCGAAGATCGCGGTCGGCCGTTCATGCTCGGGGCGATCGAGCAGCGCCATCGCCTGCGCTCGGCCGCCCTCGACGTGGAAGTCACCGAAGCGCACCCACTCGTTCGCGATCTCGAGCCCCGCCGAGTTCATGGCCGAGCGGTAGCCGTCGAGGCGGGCGAGCGAGCACATCATGTCGGCCGGGCCGGTGATGGCGGCGATGCGCCGGTGACCGAGTTCGATGAGGTGGCGGGTGGCGGCGAGGCCGCCCGACCAGTTCGCCGACCCGACCGAGGGCACGTCGGGCGAGGGGTCGCCGGCGGGGTCGACGATCACGAACGGGATGGCACGCGAGCGCAGGCGTTCGCGCAGTTCGGGCGGGAGGTCGCTGAAGACGAGCACGACCCCCGCGGGGCGGCGGCGCAGCACGCCCTCGAGCCACTCGCTGCCGGGGGAGTGGCGGTCGCCCGTGACCGTGAGCACGACGCTCAGCCCCTGCTCTTTCGCGACCGACTCGACCCCGTCGATGAGCTCCATCGACCAGATGCGGTCGAGCTCGTGGAACACGAGTTCCACCAGCTCGGCCTTCGTCGTGGTCGCGCCGGTACGCCGCTGGTAGCCGTGCTCGGCGAGCAGAACCTCGACGCGCGCGCGGGTCGCCGGCGATACGTCAGGCCGTCCGTTGAGCACCTTGGAGATCGTGGCGAGCGACACCCCGGCTTCCGCCGCGACGTCGGACAGCGTGACGCGCGGTGCGGCGGATTCGGCAGTGGTCGACATGTTTCGAAGCCTACTCCCGAAAGTTACGCAGTCGCGACGCCGACGCCCTGCACGGCGTCGATCGGATCGGCGATGAGGCCGTCCCAGGCCAGCTCGGCCGCGCCAATCAGGAGGCGCTGCGAGCCGAGCGCGGCGGGCTCGATCGTGACCTCCGCCGCCGACGCGGGCAGAGCATCCGCGATCAGGGCTGCGCGCTGAGACTCGTCGGCACAGCGCCACAGCGCGGCGAGGTGCCCGCCGAGCACGATCCGTTCGGGATTCAGCAGGTTGATGGCGCCGCGCAACGCAATGCCGAGCCAACGCAGTTGCCGCGCGACCTCGGCGCGGGCCGTGTCGCCGTCGGTCTCGTCCGCGACGGCCGCCACCAGCGCCGCCTCGAGGGCGTCGTCATCGGGATGCTCGAGACCGACCGCCTGCACGAGCGCGTCGCGAGGCGCGAGCGCTTCGAGGCAGCCGCGCGCACCGCAGGCGCACGCGGGGCCCTCCGGGTCGAGGCCGAGGTGTCCGAGTTCCCCCGCGTAGCCGGCCGTGCCGTCCATGGGGCGGCCGTCGACAACGAGGCCGCCGCCGATGCCGGAGGGGCCGCCGTTGAGGTACAACATCGTGCCGGTGCCGACCCCGGCGCCGAACGTCTGCTCGGCGCGGCAGCCGAGGTGGGCGTCGTTGGATGCGGCCACGGGCATCCCGAGGGCGACGGAGAGCGGGGCGGCGAGCGGTTCCTCGCGCCACCCGAGGTGCGGGGCGAGGCGCACGTGGCCGTCGCGGCCGCGCACGAGGCCGGGCACGGCGACGCCGGCGGCGAGCACCTCGACTCCGGGGTTGTCGGCCGCGAGCTCGCGCACGGTGTGAGAAGTCAGGGTGACGGTCTCGGCGACGGTCGGCACGTGGTCGAGGTCGACGCGGCGCCGGGCGACGATCTGTCCGCCCAGCGAGACGAGCGCCACGTCGACGACGTCGAGCTCGGGGTTGACGGCCGCGACGACGCGGGTGTCGCTCGGGGCGACGCGGGGGCTGGGGCGACCGACGCCCGAGCGCGGAGCGTCGTCGCGCTCGTCGACCCACCCGTGCTCGACGAGCACTGCAACGAGGTCGCCGATCGTCGACCGGTTGAGCCCGAGTGCCCGAGTGAGGTCGGCGCGGGTGACCCCGCCGTGCCGGTGCACGAGTTCGAGCACGGCCGACAGGTTGCGGCGGCGGAGGGCTCCGGCATCCATGGGGGTCGGCCTTCTCGGGGTCATGGGTTCCAGTCTGGCGGCAATCGTCGCGCACGTGATACGTTGTGTCAACCAACAAATACATCCGCGGTGTCGCAGCGACGCGCCCGCGCTCTGGAGGACAACGCCACCATGGCCCCGACGCCCACCCCCGCAGACAAGTTCACCTTCGGCCTCTGGACCGTCGGCTACAACGGTGCCGACCCCTTCGGCGGCCCCACCCGCGCGCCGCTCGACGTCGTGCACGTGGCCGAAAAGCTCGCCGAACTCGGCGCCTACGGTCTCACGCTGCACGACGACGACCTGTTCGCGTTCGGCTCGTCCGACGCCGACCGGCGTAAGCAGATCGACCGCCTGATCCAGGCGAAAGCCGACACGGGCATCCAGGTGCCTATGATCACCACCAACCTGTTCAGCGCACCCGTCTTCAAAGACGGCGGCTTCACCTCCAACGACCGCGCCGTGCGTCGCTTCGCGCTGCGCAAGGTGCTGCGCAACCTCGACCTCGCCGCAGAACTCGGGGCGCACACCTTCGTCATGTGGGGTGGCCGCGAGGGCGCCGAGTACGACAGCGCCAAGAACGTGGGCGCCGCGATCGAGCGCTACCGCGAGGCCGTCAACATCCTCACGCAGTACGTCACCGACCACGGCTACGGCATCAAGTTCGCGATCGAGCCGAAGCCGAACGAGCCCCGCGGCGACATCCTGCTGCCGACGCTCGGCCACGCGATGGCGTTCATCGAGACGCTCGAGCACCCCGAACTCGTGGGCCTCAACCCCGAGGTCGGGCACGAGCAGATGGCGGGCCTCAACTTCACCGCTGGCATCGCGCAGGCGCTCGAGGCGGGCAAGCTGTTCCACATCGACCTCAACGGCCAGCGCGGCATCAAGTACGACCAAGACCTCGTCTTCGGTCACGGCGACCTGCACAACGCGTTCTCGCTCGTCGACCTGCTCGAAAACGGTGGGCCGAGCGGCGGCCCGGCCTACGACGGCCCCCGCCACTTCGACTACAAGCCGTCGCGCACCGAAGACGAGACCGGCGTGTGGGAGTCGGCGAAGGCCAACATGCGCACGTACCTCCTTCTGAAGGAGCGCGCCGCCGCCTTCCGCGCCGACCCCGAGGTACAGGAGGCGCTCGCCGCCGCTCGCGTTGCCGAGCTGTCGCAGCCGACCCTCGGCGAGGGCGAGACGATCGACGCTCTGCTCGCCGACACCTCGGCGTACGAAGAGTTCGACCCGAGCGCCTACTTCAACGGCAAGGGCTTCGGCTTCGTAGCGCTGCAGCAGCTCGCCACCGAGCACCTCATGGGTGCCCGCTAGCACCGAGCCTCACGACCCCGACGGGCCGGACGCGCGCAGTACCGTTCAGCCGCGCACGCCCGGCCCGCCGGACCACCCACCCCACGCCGCCCCAACGGAGGAGCGCATGACCCTCGTCGCCGGAGTCGACTCGTCGACCCAGAGCTGCAAAGTGCTGATCGTCGACGCCGCCACGGGTCGCATCGTGCGCGAGGGCCGCGCCGCGCATCCCGACGGCACCTCGGTGCCACCCGAGGCGTGGTGGCGCGCCCTCGCCGAGGCGGTCGACGCCGCCGGCGGGCTCGCCGACGTCGACGCCATCGCGATCGGCGGCCAGCAGCACGGCATGGTGGCGCTGGATGCTGAGGGCCGCGTCATCCGCGACGCCCTGCTCTGGAACGACACGCGTTCCGCGGCGGCCGCGGCCGAGCTGATCGCCGAGGTCGGCGCCGAGGAGTACGCGCGCCGCACCGGCGTCGTGCCCGTCGCCTCGTTCACCGCCACGAAGCTGCGCTGGATGCGCGACGCCGAGCCCGAGAACGCCGCCCGCGTCGCCGCGGTTGCTCTGCCGCATGACTGGCTCACGTGGCGCCTGCGCGGTTACGGGCCCGAGGGCGAGAGCCCGCTCGGCCCCGTGCTCGACGAGCTCGTCACCGACCGCTCTGATGCGAGCGGCACCGCCTACTTCTCGGGCGCGAGCGGCGAGTACGACCTCGAGCTGTTCGAGAGGGCGCTCGGGCGTCCCGGCCGCGTCGCGCAGCCGGGCCGCGCCGCCCCCGCAGCGTCGACCGACCCCGGCGCCGCACCCTCGACCGACCCCGGCACCGCACCCTCGACCGACGCCGACTCGGTACGTTTCTCAGGAGTAGCGCTCCCTCGCGTGCTCGGACCCGCGGAATCGGTGGCCGTCGACGCCTCTACTCCTGCATTGCGAACGCTCCGCCCCGGCACCCGGGTGGGCGCCGGCGCCGGCGACAACGCTGCCGCGGCCCTCGGCCTGGATGCTCGTGAGGGCGACGTCGTCGTCTCGATCGGCACCAGCGGCACCGTCTTCGCGGTCAGTCCCGAGCCGGTCGCCGACCCGAGCGGCGCGGTCGCGGGCTTCGCCGACGCATCGGGGGCGTTCCTGCCCCTCGTCGCGACGCTCAACGCGGCCCGCGTGCTCGATGCGGTCGCCCGCCTCCTCGGCGTCGACCACGACGAGCTCGCCGAGCTGGCCCTCGCGGCCGAGCCGGGCGCGGGAGGCGTCGTTCTGCAGCCCTACTTCGAGGGCGAGCGCACCCCGAACCTGCCCGACGCGACCGCAAGTTTTTTCGGTCTGACGCTCGCGAGCACCACCCGCGAGAACCTTGCCCGCGCCGCCGTCGAGGGCATGCTGTGCGGCCTGGCCGACGGCCTCGACGCGGTGACGCGCCTCGGGGTGCCGGCCGCGAGCATCCACCTGGTGGGCGGCGCCGCGCGCAGCCGCGCGGTCGGCGCCGTCGCCGCCCAGGTGTTCGGCCTGCCCGTCGTGATTCCCGAGCCGGGCGAGTACGTCGCCCGCGGCGCCGCCGTGCAGGCCGCCTGGGTGCTGACCGGCGAGCGCCCGAGCTGGCCGCTCGATACCTGGGCCGAGCTCGCCGCCGAGCCGCGCCCCGAGGTGCGCGCGCAGTACGCGGCCCGCGCCGCGCACACCGGGTAGCGCTCGGTTCGCGGCCCCCGCGCCCACCGCCTCACACCGCGTAGCCCGGCGCCCCGCACACCCGACACCCCCCCACCCCCACCCGTCACCTCGCGGTAACATCGGCGCAACACGACCGGTCTACCGTCGCCTCAGACGGGAGGGGGTCGCATGCCGGGCCGCACCGCCGACAACGTGTACGCGGTCGGCGCTCTCGTTGAGCGCGCCGACGCCGTCGCCCTCATCATTGACGCCGATCGGGCGCGGGCCGAGGGGGCCGAGGCTGCCGCGCTCGCGACGAGCGTCGTCGACCGCGCCCGCCCCGGCTCGATCGCGTTCGCGTTCGCGACGGCGCGCGAGCAGGCGCGTCGCGCCCGCGGGATGCTCGGGGCCGACGTGCGCGAAGCCCTCGACGCGACGCGCGCCCGTATGCCCCGCAAGGTCGTTCCCGAGAGGCTGCACGAGTTTCTGACCTGGACCCGCGAGCGCGCCGCCCTCGTCACCGGAATCGTCGAGGCCTCCGCAGCCCGCGACAACACGTACCACCTGTTCACGCTCGGCCGGGCGAGCACCCGAGCCCTCGTCACCGTGAGCACGCTCGCCGAGCGGGCGCCGACCGCGATCGATCAGGGCGACGCTGCCGCTCTGCTGCGCGCGTGCGGAGCGCTCGAGATCTTCCGTGCCCGCTCGGCCGCCGAACCGAGCCTCGCCGACGTCGAGCACCTGCTGCTTGCCGACGCCGGGGTGCCGCACGGCCTGCCCTACGCCCTGGCCGCTATTGACCGCGCGGTCGCGGCCATCCACGACCACGGCTCCGACGCGGCGTGGTGCCCGCGCCCCGCGACGATTCCCGATGACCCGGCCGCCCGCATCCCGTCGCCCATGACCCTGGATGCGCTCCCCGCCATCCGAGACGCCGTCGCGGCGCGCGTCGATGCGGCCGCCGCTGCGGCCGGGGTCGCGCCGGCGGCCTCGGCGATCGCCGCGCCCGATGGCGCGCGGTCACCGCAGGACCGCGGAGTGGACCGCACGCTCTCATCGGTGTGGCCGGTGGCGGTACCGCGCTCGCGTTAATCGGATGGGCAGCGCAGCCGACTCGGCGTCGTACCCTGCCCGCGGGCGACCGTGTGCTCAGCCATCGGGTTCCCGCACAGCGGGCAGGCGGGGTCAGCGGGCGCGACGTACGGCTCTTCGACCCGGCCCGTGCCGACGGCGGCCGGCCCGGTTGCCTTCCACATGAGCCGCCCGAACGCGCCCCAGAAGCCGGGGGTGTCGTTGAACGGGTTCAGCGGATTACGTTTGTGCACTAACTAATCGTACCCTCGCTAAACTACGAGCATGACGGGTGCTCTCGCCCTCGACCGGCAGGTGTGTTTCGCGATTGTGGGCGCCAGCCGCGCGGTGGTGTCGGTATACAAGCCGATTCTCGAGCCGCTGGGGCTCACGCATCCGCAGTACCTCGTGATGCTCGCGCTCTGGGAGTCGAGCCCCCGCCGCGTGAAAGACCTGGGGGAGACCCTCTTTCTCGACTCCGCGACGCTGAGCCCCCTGTTGAAGCGGCTTGAGCGGCAGGGTCTCGTCACGCGCACCCGCGATCCGCTCGATGAGCGGGCGCTCGCGATTGCGTTGACCGACGTGGGCGCGAGCCTGCGGGCTGAGGCCGAGAAGGTGCCCGCTCAGGTCGTCGCTCGGCTGGGCCTGAGCGTCGCCGAGCTTGAGGGCATCCGCGACGCTGCGACGGCGCTCCTCGATGCGAGTCGCGGCGCCTCCGACTCGATCGTCTAGCCCTGGGCCGCCTGGCCCAGCCGTCCAGAGCCCGCTCGCCTGACATCGTGCTGGTTCGCGCAGTTCGTGCGTGCCTCACCAGGCACGGTTTGCGCACACCCGCACGAGTTCAGCCGGCGGCCGCGATGCGGCGACAACCCTCCTCGAGGCGAGCCGCCCCTAAATCCGCCGCGACCCGGCCTCGACGATCGCGATCTCGCGTGTCGCCGTCTCGCGGTCGAGGCCGTCGCCGTCATAGCGCACGTGCCACTTCGGCCGGTACCAGCGCTGCCGCCCACCCGACCGGCGGATGCGCAGATTGCGCGTGGCGCGCATCCAGATGACGGTGACGGTCGCGGCCGCGATGCCGGCGAGTGCGCCGACAGCGATCGCCCAGCGCGGGCCGAGCTCGTTGGCGATGAGGCCGAGCAGGGGGCCGCCGATCGGGGTGCCGCCCATGAAGATCATGAGGTAGAGCGACATGACGCGTCCGCGGATCGCGGGCCGGGTCGTGGTCTGCACGTACGCGTTCGCCGAGGTGATCATCGTGAGGGCGAAGAAGCCGATGGGGGCGAGGGCGAGCAGGAACAGCGGGAAGGTCGGCATGAGGGCGGCGACCACCATGGCGGCTGAGAACCCGAGCGCCGAGCCGACGATCACCCGCAGGCGCGGTCGGTCGCGGCGCGCCGAGCCGAGCGCTCCGATCACCGAGCCGACGGCGACGATCGACGACATCAGGCCGAACTCGCCGGCACCGCGGCCGAACTCGACGCTCGCCATCGTCGCCGTGAAGATGGCGAAGTTGAAGCCGAAGGTGCCCATCAGGAACACCATTGCGAAGATCGCCATCAGGTCGCCGCGGCGTCGCACGTAGGCGAGTCCGGCGCGGAACTGTCCGCGGGCCTTCGCCTCCTTCTTCATGGGGTGCAGCTCGTTCTCGCGCAGCAGATAGAGGGCCACGAGCATCGCGAGGAAGGTGACGGCATTGACGACGATGACCCAGCCAGCGCCGATCGCGACGGTCAGGAGGCCCGCGACGGCGGGGCCGATGAGGCGCGCGGTGTTGAACGATGCCGAGTTCAGCGCGACGGCGTTCGGCAGGTCTTTCGTGCCGACCAGTTCGCCGACGAAGGTCTGGCGGGCGGGCGCGTCGATCGCGGTTGTGATGCCGAGGCCGAGCGCGAAGAGGTAGACCATCCACAGTTCGGCGACGCCGGCGACGATGATCGCGCCGAGGCCGAGGGCCAGCAGCGCGAGGGTGATCTGGGTCGCCGCGAGCAGCCGCCGCCCGTTGATGCGGTCGGCGAGGATCCCCGCATACGGGCTGATCAGCAGCGCCGGCCCGAACTGCAGTGCCATCGTGATACCGACCGCGACTGCGTCGTTATCGGTCAGCTCGGTGAGCACGTACCAGTCTTGGGCGGTGCGCTGCATCCACGCGCCGACGTTCGAGATGAGCGCGCCGGCGAACCAGATGCGGTAGTTCACGCCGGCGAGCGAGCGGAACATCGCGTTCAACTGTCCGCCAGCTTCCGCAGCACGGGGCGTGCCGCTTCGAGCGCCGCACGCTCGTCGTCGCTCAACTCGTCGAGCCGGTCGTGGAACCACTGCGTGCGCAGGCGCCGCGTCTCGGCGACCACCTGCTCGCCCTCGTCGGTGAGCGTCACCCAGACGCAGCGTGCATCCTCGTCGCTGGGCGTGCGGGCGACGAGACCGGCCGCCTCGAGGGCGTTGATGGTGCGGTTCATGGCCGGGGCGCTCACGCGCTCGCGCTCGGCGAGCTGCCCGGGGGTCGACCGCCCCTCGCTCGCCAAGAGCCAGAGCACGCCGAGCTGACTGTCGGTGATGCCCTCACCGCCCCGCTCGTTGCGGATGCGCCGCGCGAGCTTCTGGATGAGCACGCGCAGCTCTTCGTCGGGGTCGGTCGACGCGGGCGGCGTGCTGCCGGGCAGGGGAGGCGGTGGTGCGGTCGTCATGGCAACTCATTACCCTAGGTCATTAACCTGGGTAACGAATGGATGCGCGTACGCTGGCCCCCAAGGAGGCCATCGATGGTGAGATTCATCGCCGAGCGCGATCACCGCACGTTTGTCGACGATCACGGCGTGACCGTGCACTACTACGTCTGGTCGCCCGGGAAACCCCGCGGCGTCGTCCAGATCGCGCATGGGGTCGGCGAGCACGCGCTGCGCTACGAGGCGCTCGCGCAAGACCTCGTCAACCGCGGGTACGCCGTCTACGCCGACGACCACCGCGGCCACGGGGCCACCGGCGTCGAGCAGTGGGTTGGCGACCTGACGAGGATCGGCAAGCTGGGCGTGGGCGGGCTGCGTGCGACGCAGCAAAACCTGCGAGACCTCGCCACGATCATCCGTCGAGAGCGTGCCGGCATGCCGCTCGCGCTCGTCGCCCACTCATGGGGCTCGTTGATGGCGCAGAACCTGCTGAACGCGGGCCGCCAGCCGTGGGACGCCGTCGTGCTCACGGGCACCGCCCACCGCACGCCGTGGGGCATGAACTCGGGCGAGTTGAACGCCCGCCACGCGCACCTCGGCGACACCGGGGCCGAGTGGCTGAGCCGCGACCCCGAGGTTGCCGCCGCGTTCGTCGCCGACGAGCTCACGACCGACGCGAAGGTGCTGAAGCTGTTCGGCCTGTTCGACGCGCTGCGCCTCTACGGCCGGCCGAAGAAGCTCGACCGCGACGTGCCGCTGCTGATCATGGTCGGCGACGACGACCCGCTCGGCGGGGAAGAGAGCGCGGCGAAGCTCGCCAACGACTACGTCGGCCGCGGGGGCCTCAGCGACGTTCAGCTGATCGTCTACCCGGGCGCGCGCCACGAGATCTTCAACGAGACGAACCAGCAGGAGGTGCGTGACGACCTCATGGCCTGGCTCGACGAGCGCCTGTTCGACGGGGCCCGCGCCTCCGGGTCGGCGGAGGAGACCGCCTAGGCGCGCGCAACCTGCACGAGCAGCAGCGCGCTGGTCTCGTGTGCTTCGATGTGGTGACGCGCCTGCGGAATCGGTGCGAGCATCCCCGCCGTGAGCGGTACCGCGCGGCCGTCGACCGAGTGAAGCGTGACCGAGCCACTGAGCACCTGCAGCATCGCCTCGCCCGGGTTGTCGTGCTCGGGAAGCTCGTGGCCGGCGGCGATGCCGATGCCGATCACGCGCAAGTGGGCGTCATCGTCTGCCGGTACGCGCTGCGTGGCCAGGCCGTTGGGCGCGGCCCCTGCGTCCTCCATGAGTGAGCTGCCGAAACGACTGAGGTCAAGCGCGACGAAATCCATGGCCGCACCCTAGCCTGAGGGCATGTTGCCGCCGATTGTTTCTCCCGCCTGGTTCGCCGAGCACCGCGACGAGGTCGTCGTCGCCGACGTGCGATGGTACCTCGACGGGCGGTCGGGGCGCGAGGCGCACGAGGCCGGCCACATCCCCGGCGCCGTGTTCGTCGACCTCGACGCGTGGCTCGCCGCCCCCGCGACGGCGGCCGACGGCCGGCACCCGCTGCCCGATCCGGCGGTCTTTGCGATGGGCCTCGGAGCGCTCGGCATCGGCGACGGTGACGCGGTGGTCGCGTATGACGACGCCGGCGGCGTGATCGCCGCACGCCTCGTCTGGATGTTGCGGGCCGTCGGTCACGACGCCGCCCTCCTCGACGGCGGCCTGGATGCGTGGGTCGCCACGCACGGGGAGGATGCGCTCGAGACTGGCCCGGTGGAGGCACGGCCGCGGTCGCTGTCGACCCGCGCGTGGCCCGCCGAACGGCTGGCCGACCTCGACGAGGTGAGCCGAGCATCCGCCGATGAGGGGCCCCTGCTGGTCGACGCCCGCGCGCCCGAGCGGTACCGCGGCGACGATGAACCCGTCGACGCGCGCGCCGGCCACATCCCCGGCGCGGTGAATCTGCCCACCCGCGACCACGTCGGACCCGACGGTCTGCACCTCGCGCCGGAGGTGCTGCGCGAGCGCTTCGAGGCGGCGGGCGCGGGTGAGCGCGAGGTTGTCGCCTACTGCGGCTCGGGCGTCACCGCCTGTCACACGCTCATCGCGCTCGAGTACGCGGGCCTGGCAGCCGGGCGCCTCTACCCCGGCTCGTGGTCGCAGTACGCGGCCGCTCCCGGCCTTCCCGTGGCCACCGCTCAGTAGGCTTGCCCGCATGAGCGGTGAGAGCCCCCTGCACGGCGAATACAAGGTTCCCGGCGGAAAGCTGGTCGTCGTCGACCTGACGGTTGTGGATGACGCGATTGCGAGCATCCGGATCGCGGGCGATTTCTTCGTCGAACCCGACGAGACCGTTCACGAGATGGAGCGCGCCGTCACCGGGATGCGCGCCGACAGCGACGCGGTCGCCCTCACGCGGGCGCTCACCGCGGCGGTGCCGGCCGGGGCGCAGCTGCTCGGGTTCAGCCCCGAGGCGGTGGCGACGACGATCCGGCGCGCGGTGAACAGCGCCACCACGTTCGCCGACCACGACTGGCAGCTCGTGCGCGGGCCGGCGCTTGCGCCCGTGCAGCAGATGGCGACCGACCAGGTGCTCACCGAGGAGGTCGGCGCCGGACGGCGCGGGCCGACCCTGCGCATCTGGGAGTGGGCGAGTCCCGCCGTCGTCATCGGGTCGTTCCAGAGCGTCAAGAACGAGGTCGACCTCGACAACGCTGCCGCCTTTGGCTTCGAGGTCGTGCGCCGCGTGTCGGGCGGCGGTGCCATGTTCATCGAGCCGCAGTCGGCGATCACCTACTCGCTCTACGCTCCCGTCGACCTCGTTAAGGGAATGAGCTTCGCGGAGTCGTACGCGTTCCTCGACAGCTGGGTGCTGACCGCCCTGCGCGACCTCGGCATCGACGCCGCCTACGTGCCGCTCAACGACATCGCGAGCCCCGCCGGCAAGATCGGCGGCGCCGCGCAGAAGCGCCTCGGCGCCGGAGCCGTGCTGCACCACACGACCATGGCCTACGACATGGACGGCGACCGCATGACCCAGGTGCTGCGCATCGGGCGCGAGAAGCTGAGCGACAAGGGCATCGCGAGCGCTAACAAGCGCGTCGACCCGCTCAAATCACAGACCGGCATGACCCGCGACGCCATCATCGACTCGCTCGTCGGCACCTTCGATCGGTTGTACGGCCTCAGCGAGGGGGCCATCACCGACGACGAGAGCGCTCGGGTTGAGCAGCTCGTGGCCGAGAAGTTCGGCACGCACGACTGGGTGCACCGGGTGCCGTGAGGTCGCGCCTGCGCGCGACCGCGCTCGTCCTGCTACTCGCCGGCCTCCTGGTCGGCGGCATCATTGCGAGCGCTGTCACGGGGCAGCTGGCCGTCGCCCCCACCGAGGTGCTCGGCTCGCTGCTACGGGCCATCGGCATCGACACGGCGTGGGCTCCGACCGACCCGATCGTGGAGTCCACCCTGTGGGTCGTGCGCTTCCCGCGCATCGTCATGGGCCTCATGGTGGGGGCATCGCTCGCCGTCGCTGGCGCCGTCATGCAGGCCATCTTCGGCAACCCGCTCGCCGAGCCCGGCGTCGTCGGGGTGTCTTCAGGAGCCGCGCTCGGCGCATCCATTGCGATCACGATCGGCGCGAGCGTGCTCGGCGGTCCGGGAGTCGCGGTGTTCGCCTTCCTTGGCGGGCTAGTGGCCACGCTACTCGTCTACGCCGTCGCGCGGGCAGGGGGGCGCACCGAGGTCGTCACTTTGCTGCTCACCGGTATCGCCATCAACGCCTTCGCGCAGGCCGGCATCGCCTTCGTGCTGTTCATCGCCGACTCGGCCAGCCGCGAGCAGATCGTGTTCTGGCAGCTCGGCTCAATCGCCGGGTCGCTGTGGAACCAGGTGCTGATCGTCGCCGTCGTAGCGCTGTTCGGCACGCTCGCCGCGCTCTTCCTCGCCCGCCGACTCGACCTGCTCGCACTCGGCGAGCGCAACGCCCGCCAGCTGGGGGTCAACGTCGAGCGGCTGCGCATCGTCGCCATCGTGCTCGTCGCCCTGCTTACGGGCGCCGCGGTCGCGTTCACCGGCATCATCGCCTTCGTCGGCCTGGTCGTGCCGCACATCATCCGCATGATCATCGGGCCCGCCCACCGCGGTCTCATTCTCGCCAGCGCTGTCGGCGGCGGTGCCCTGCTCGTCATCGCCGACCTCATGACCCGAACCCTCATCGCCGGGGCCGAACTGCCGATCGGCATGCTCACCTCGCTGGTCGGAGGGCCGTTCTTCTTCTACCTGCTCTGGCGGCAGCGTCGACGCAGCGGGGGGTGGGCGTGATGAGCGACCTGCCCGGAACGCCCGTCACCGGGTCGATCCCCGCCCACCCGGCCGAGAGTCGCGTCGTGCTTGAGGCGCGCGGCGTCGGGGTGACACGTGACGGCCGGCAGATCCTGCACGACGTCAACCTGGAGGTGCGCACCGGCGAGGTGCTGGCGCTTGTCGGCCCCAACGGTGCTGGCAAGTCGACGCTTCTCGGCGCCCTCAGCGGCGAACTCGACTACGACCACGGCACCGTGCTACTCGACGGCAAGCGCCTCGGCGACTACCGCACGATCGAACTCGCCCGTCGCCGCGCCGTACTCAACCAGGCCAACGAGGTGAGCTTCCCCTTCCTCGTGCGCGAGATCGTCGCCATGGGCCGCAACCCGTGGGTGCGCACCCCGCAGTTCGACGACGATGAGCAGGCCATCGCCGAGGCGGTGCGCACCGCCGACGTCGGCCACCTCGTCGAGCGGCGCTTCACCGCGCTGTCGGGCGGCGAGCGCGCGCGGGTGTCGCTCGCCCGCGTGCTCGCGCAGCGCACCGAGATCGTGTTCCTCGACGAGCCGACTGCGGCGCTCGACCTGCGCCATCAAGAAGACGTGATGCGCGCATCCCTGGCCCTCGCCCGCGCGGGGCGCGCGGTCGTCGTGGTGCTGCACGACCTCTCGCTCGCGGCCGCATACGCCGATCGCATCGGCATGCTCACCGGCGGAACCCTTGCCGCGATCGGCACCCCGAACGAGGTGCTGACCGCCGAGCGCGTCGGCCGCGCCTACGGCCTGGGTGTGCGGGTGTACCACCCGACGCCGGGCTCGCGGCCGGTCATCCTGCCGCTGCGCGACTGAGCACTCGCTACCGCCGACTCGCGTCGCGCAGGCCCCGCCGCGCCGCACTGTTGTCGCGTCGCCCCGGAGGGTCGGGCGGCTCGCGGCGGGCCGGCCGCGACACGCCATGACGCGGGGGCATCCACCGGGGCTGCGCGACACTGGCCCGACACATGAGCCGGCTGCACACACGGGCGAGACCGGCGAAGTGCCTGCTACCGACGCGCGAGGTCGTCGTATTCGGGATGCCGGCGCATCCACATGCGCACGAACCCGCACACCGGCTGCACCGGTTCCGCGCGTGTGTTACGAACCTCGTCGAGGATCGCCTGCACGACCTCACCACCCACGCCCTTGTTGCGCATGAGCGGGGGCACTTCGGCGTGCAACATCCGCAGGGTTCCGCCGGCGACGTCGTAGTCGATCCAGCCCTGCAGTTCGTCGCCGCGGTGCACGGAATAGCGGGAGGCATCGGGCTCGTGGGTCACGGTGAGGCTCATGCCGGGCACCCTATCGGCGCTGCACGGCAGTGGGCTGGGTGGCCCGGTCGTCGACACGCTCTCGACGATCCATCACAATCGAGCCATGACGTCGTACGTTCGCCCCGAGATCGCGCCTCAGGAGTACCGCGATGTGAGCGGCACTGTGATTCCTTACGGCGAGCGGTGGGGCTTGGCTGGACCTCCCGAAGACTCGTACAGCTGCATCACGCACCCCGAGCGATTCGCGCCGCTACACGAGGTCGCGCGAGCCCTCGTTGCGCACCTCACTCTCACCTTCGACATTGAGATAGAGCGTGGCGCCTCCCTCGCGGACGAGCTCGGGAGGAGACAGATCCCCATCATTGATGCCTACACGTTGCGCCCACGTGCCGTCGACGCGGCACCGTTGGACATTGCGCTGACCGGCTACCCGGGGGTGGTCCTCGCGGCGGGAGTGCTGTGGGAGTCGTCTTACCCGGTATGTGGCTGCGACGCCTGCGACGAGACCTGGGAGAGAGCAGCCGACGAACTGGAGAGCCACGTCCTCGCTGTCGCCGATGGTCGCTTCCGTGAATCGGTGGCAACGCAAGGGCGTGCGGATGGTCGGGCAACATACGGCTACCGGTTCGCCGGAAGCATGTCCGGAACGGGCGGCCTGACGCATGTGTCCGACGCGAAACGAGAAGCCGCTATCGAGCGGCTCGCGACTCTGTCTGCTGGTTGGCTGTCGTGGCCTCGACGCTGATGGCTCGGCGGTTCGAATCGGCGACTGCGGCCGCCCCTGTCAGGCCGATTGGCCCTGCACGAGCGCCGTCGGCAGGATCGTCACCCGAGAGATCTCGCGTCCCTCGATGCGGTCGATCAGCAGCCGCGCCATCGTGCGCCCGACCTCGACGGTCGGCTGCTCGATGGCCGTGAGGCGCGGGTTGGCGTTGGTGGCGAAATAGTCGTTGTCGATCGAGGTGATCGAGACATCCGCGGGCACCGCGAGGCCCGCATCCCGCATGGCGGAGAGTGCGCCGGAAGCCAGCTGCGAGCTCGCCGCGAAGAGGGCGTCGAAGCTCTCCCCGCGGGCGAGCAGCCTCCGCATCGCCTCGAATCCGCCCGCGGGCGTGAAGTCGGCGCGCTCGACGAGGGAAGATGCGAGCCCTGCGGCGTTCAGCGCGTCGCGCCAGCCGTCGAGGCGGTCGACACCGGCGGCCATGTCGGCCGGCCCCGCGATCGTAGCGATGCGCGTGCGGCCCCCAGCGATCAGGTGCTCGGTTGCCACGCGCGCGGCGGCCCGGTTGTCGACGTCGACGTAGAAGGCGTGCTCGCCCTCCGGCCCCATGGGGCGTCCGCCGAACACGACCGGCATGGTGCGGGCGAGGGCGAGGAATGCGCGGTCGTCGGAGTGGTGCGAGAGCACGAGCGCCCCGTCGACGTTGCCCGCCTGCAGGAAGTTGCGGCTCTTCTCTGCGTCCGTCTCGGGCGTGATGAGCAGGCTGAGGGTGTACTTCGTGCTCGACAGCGCCATCGCCACGCCCTGAATCACGGAGGCGAAGTAGGGGTCGGCAAAAAACTTCGCGGTGTTCTCGGGGATGACGAGGGCGATCGCGAAGGTGCGCCGCGAGGCCAGGCTGCGCGCCGCGCGGTTTGGCACATAGCCGAGCTCGGCGATCGCTCGCGAGACCGCCTCCCGCGCCTCGACGGTCACCTTCGGCGAGTCGTTGATCACCCGCGAGACCGTCGCTCTCGACACGCCTGCGACCGCGGCGACCTGCTCGAGCGTGGGCGCGCTCGGCGGCGACGTCTCGAGGGTCATGGGCGCTCCGCAGTAGAGGTGGGGTGTGGCCCCATCCTAGATCGCGGCCGCGATGCCCTGCCCGGCGGGGGTCGGCGCCGCATCCCGGTGGGCGCGAATGATCTCGGCGTACACGTGCCCGCTGCGCTTGACCGTGCGCAGTTGACTGTCGTAGTCGACGTGCACGATGCCGAAGCGCTTGTCGTAGCCCCACGCCCACTCGAAGTTGTCGAGCAGCGACCAGACAAAGTACCCGCGCACGTCGGCGCCCTCCTCGATGGCAGAGGCGACGGCGTCCAGGTGGTCCTCCAGGTAGGCGACGCGATCGGGGTCCTCGACACTCCCGTCCTCGCCGACCACGTCCTCCCAGGCGGAGCCGTTCTCGGTGACGTAGAGGGGCGGCAGCTGCGGGTACTGCTGACCCAGCCGCACGAGCAGCGAGCGCAGCCCGTCGGGGTTGATCTCCCAGCCCATGGCCGTGCGCGGCAAGCCGCGCGAGGGGAAGGTCAGGTCCTCGGATCCGACGAACATGCTGCCGCGTGCATACGTGGTGGGTCGCAGCCCCGGCGGGGTTTCGGGCGGCAGCGGATGCCCGCTGACGTTGTCGTCGTGATAGTGGTTCACGCCGAGAAAGTCGAGCGGGGCGGCGATCGTCGCCAGGTCGCCGTCGTGGATGAACTCGGCGAAACGGTGGCCGGCAACGCTGTCGAGGAAGAGTTGCGGGTACCGGCCGAGCAGCAGGGGCTCGAGAAAGGCGCCGTTCCAGATCGCGTCGAGTCGCGTGGCCGCGTCGAGGTCGACGGGGTCGCTCGGGTCATTCGGCACCGCGTTGGTGAGGTTCAGTGTGATGCCGATGTTCTCGGCGCCGCGCTCGCGCAGCGCTCGCGTCGCGAGCCCGTGCGCGAGGTGTTGGTGGTGCAGCGCGCCGAGCGCCGCGCGCGGCTCCATGCGCCCCGGTGCGTGCTCGCCGCCGCCGTAGCCGATAAGAGAGGAGCACAGCGGCTCGTTGAAGGTCGTCCAGTGGTCGACGCGGTCGCCGAGCACATCGTGGACAGCGTGCGCGTAGTCGAGGAAGCGGTGAGCGGTGTCGCGGTTCGGCCAGCCCCCGGCCTCTTCGAGCGTCTGCGGCAGGTCCCAGTGGTAGAGGGTGAGCCACGGCAGGATCCCGGCGGCGAGCAGCTCGTCGACGAGCCGGCTGTAGAAGTCCAGGCCTGCGGCGTTGGTGCGCACGCCATCGGGCTGGACGCGCGCCCAGCTCACCGAGAATCGGTAAGAATCGAGACCGAGTCGGCGCATGAGCGCAACGTCCTCGGGCATCCGGTGGTAGTGGTCGACCGCACGTTCGGGGGTGTCGCCGCCGGCGATCGCGCCGGGGACGCGAGCGAACGCATCCCAAATGGAGTCGCCCTTGCCGTCTTCGTGGGCGGCACCTTCGATCTGGGCGGCGGCGGTCGCCGCGCCCCAGAGGAATGTGGGGGGGAAACGGTGAGCCATCAGCCCTTCACTGCTCCTTGCATGATTCCGGAGATGAGTTGACGCCCCGCTGCGATGAAGAGGATCAGCAGGGGCAGCGTCGCGAGCACGGCGCCCGCGAGCACGATCGAGTAGTCGACGTAGTAGCCGGACTGCAGCTGGCTGAGGGCCGTCTGCAGCGTGGGGTTCTGCGGGCTCAGCACGATGAGCGGCCACAGGTAGTCGGTCCACGCCATCATGAACGTGAACAGGCCGAGGATCGCCATCGCGGGCCGCGCGGCGGGCACGGCGACGGTGAAGAAGGTGCGCAGCTGGTTGGCGCCGTCCACCCGCGCCGCCTCGATGAGTTCGTCGGGGATCACGCCGACCAGGTACTGGCGCATGAAGAAAACGCCGAACGCCGTGACGAGGGTTGGTACGATGACCGCGCCGAGCGTGCCCGTCCAGCCGAGTTCGCGCATCACGATGAACAGCGGGATGATGCCGAGCTGCGTCGGGATGGCCATGGTGGCGATCACGAAGACGAGCAGGCCCTCGCGGCCGCGGAAGCGCAGCTTGGCGAAGGCGTAGCCCGCGAGCGTCGAGAACGTGACGACGGAGATCGTGATCACGCCGGAGACGATGATCGAGTTGCCGAGCGCGAGCCAGAAGGGGATCGCGTCGAGCACGCGGGCGGCGTTCGCGAAGAAATTTCCGCCCGGGACGAGCGGTAGGGTCTCGCCGCGCGTCGCATTCGTGCCGCTCGCGACCACGAACGACCACCACAGCGGGTAGGCCGAGCCGAGGATCCAGGCGAGCAGGAGGCCGTAGCTGAGGAACCCGGGCCGCAGGGCGACGCCCGATCCGCCGCCGCGCCGACGCTTCCGCGCGGACGGGGACTCGGGGGACGGCCGGACGGGGGCCATCATCGGCTGGGCGGTCATCGGTTTCCTCCCTGGTGGGCGGCGAGCCGGCGTTGCGCGCGGCGGCTGATGCGTGCGGTCTCGACCGAGGCGATGCGGCGCGAGATGGCGAAGTTCACGAGCCCGATCGCGACGATGAGCAAGAACAGGAGCCACGCGATGGCCGCCGCGCGACCGAAGTCGCCGCGGAAGAAGGCCATCTCCCACAGGTAGAGCACGGTGGTCTGGAACTGCCGCTGCGAGCCTCCGATGCCGCCGGCGTTCGACACGTCGAACAGGCGCGGCTCGGCGAAGATCTGCAGGCCGCCGATGGTGGCGGTGATGATCACGAAGATCACGGTGGGGCGGATGCTCGGGATCGTGATCGAGAAGAACCGCCGTGCCGCTTCCGCCCCGTCGATCGCGGCTGACTCGTGGAGGTCGCGGGGCACGGCCTGCATCGCGGCGAGCAGGATAAGCGTGTTGTAGCCCGTCCAGCGCCAGTTCACCATGGTGGCGATCGCGACGTGGCTCGCCAGGACGTCGTTCTTCCACTGGATCGGGTCGATGCCGACGAGGCCGATGAGGTTGTTGACGAGCCCGGACTGCTCGTTGAAGACGTTCGTGAAGATGAGGGCGACGGCGACCGGGGTGACGACGTAGGGCAGCAGCACGCTCATCCGCCAGAAGGTGCGAGCCTTCAGGTGCTGGTCGAGGATCGAGGCGAGCACGAGCGCGACGGCGAGCTGCGGGATCGTCGACAGCAAGAAGATGCTGAGCGTGTTGCCGATCGAATTCCAGAAGAAGCGGTCGCCGAGCACGGTGGCGAAGTTCTCGAGGCCGACGAATTCGCCCTGCCCCTGCAGCAGGGGCCAGTCGTGCAGCGAGACGACGAGGGTGTAGACGAGGGGGAACAGCCCGGTGACGGCGAACAGCACGAAGAAGGGCGCGATATAGAGGTACGGCGATGCGGCCATGTCGAGCCGCGAGAGCGACCAGCGGCGGCGTCGGCGGGTGCGCCCTTTCGCGTCGGCGGGGGAGGGCGTGCCGGGCGCATCGTCTGCGGCCGTGGTGCGCGGCAGTGTGTCAGTCACGAGAGGTCCGTTCGCGGTAGCGGGCTGGTGTGGGGGCGGGCTCCCCGCGTCGGTCGCAGGGAGCCCGCCGGGTCGACGTCGGGTCAGTCGACCAGTTCGTTCAGCAGTTGCAGCGCCTCTGCCCAGGCCTCGTCGGCGGTCATCTCACCGCGGTCGAGGGCCTGCAGGGGCGGTCCGAAGACGTTTTCCTGGATGAGCGAGTCGTCCGGACCCTTGAACTGCGCGATGACGCCTTCGGCGCGGCCGGCGAGGATCTCACCCACGGGGGCGTCATTGAAGAACGCGTTCGGGATGGGGTTCGCGGCGAGCTCCTGCTGCGCCTCAAGGGTGCTCGGGAAGGTACCGGCCGCCTCGAACTGCTTGACCTGCTGCTCGGGCTGGGTCAGCCAGTCGGCGAGCTTGGCCGCCTCCTCCTTGTTGTTGCTGGTCTCGGGGATGGCGAGGAAGGCGCCCCCCCAGTTGGCCGCACCACCGGGGAACACGTCGGCGAAGTCCCAGCCGGTCTCGGCGCTACCGCCGCCGGCCTCCGTGTTGCCCTGCAGAACCCCGAGCATCCAGCCGGGGCAGATGAAGGTGGCGAAGGTGCCGTCGACGAACGACTGTCCGCCGTTCCAGTCCCACGCCGACTGCGCGGCCGACTGGCCGCTCAGCGTCGCTTCGGCCAGCTGGTCGAAGCGGGCGCGGAGCTCGGCGTTGCCCTCGACGTTCAGCTCGCCGCCCGAGGTGTAGTAGCCCTCGTCGAGCTGGTTGACCATCGCGTTCCAGACGAAGCCCGAGTGGTCGTACCAGGCGCGTCCGGTCTCGGCGAGGTAGTCGGCGCCGACCTCGAAGTAGCGGTCCCAACCGCCATCGAGCAGCTCGGCGACGCCCTCTCGGTCGCTCGGCAGACCGGCTTCCTCGAAGAGCGGGCCATTGAAGCAGATGCCCTCCGGTCCGATGTCGGTGCCGTAGCCGATGACGCGGCCGTCGGGGTCGGTGGCCTGCTGGTACTTCCAGTCGACCCAGTCGCTCGCGCGGTCCTCGATGCCGTACTCGCGCAGGTCGATGAAGCGGTCGCTGACCTCCATGATCGAGCCGAGCCAGCCCTCCTCGAGGGCGACGATGTCGGACAGACCGCTGCCGGCGCCGAGCTTCGTGAAGACGTCGGTGCGGGCGTTGCCGCCGGTGTCGATGTTGTTGGCGACGATCCGGACGTTCGGGTTCAGGTCCATGTACTCCTCGTACAGGGCCTCGTATCCGAAGGTTCCGAAGGTGGTGATGGTGAGCTCGATCTGCTCGCCGTTGCCGCCGGGTTCGTTCGGCCCGGTCGCGGTGTCGGTGGCGCAGCCGCTCGCTACGAGGGCCAGCACCGCCGTGCCCGCCGCGATGCTCGCGGCGGACGTTGCTCGGGACAGTCTCACGGGGGTCACTCCTTTGTACGTGGTGGGTGGGAATGAGAGCGCTCTCATTCCGAAGCCGTGAGAGCGCTCTCACGTTGGCGGTCACGCTAGACCGGCCGCGCATGGTGTGTCAAGGATCTCTGCTCGATTCGCAAAAATGCCTGGTCAACGGCATGCGCTCCGCCCCCGGTCCCGTCGCCTAGGCTCGATGGGTGCCCATGTTCCCCGCCCGCGGACACCGCGCTGCCGCCGTGGGAGCCGCCGTCGTGCTGCTCGCGGTGGCCGCGTGCGCGTCGGAGCGCGACGTCCCCGAGGGGCCGACCGTGAGCATCCCGCCGGCACCGTCGCCCACCGCGTCACCGACGCCGATCCCCGAGCCGTCTCCCGAGCCGACATTCGACCGCGAAGCCCGGTCGATCGACGACCCCGCGAGCATCTGGGTGGTCGTGAACAAGCTCCGGCCGCTCGACCCCATCGACTTCACGCCACCAGACCTGGTCACGGCACCCGTCTCGGCGACGAACCCCGCGACCATGCGGGCCGAGGTGGCCGACGCTCTCGTCGCGCTGTTCGATGCCGCGCGCGCCGAGGAAGGCATCGAGCTGCAGTCGCAGAGCGCCTACCGCAGTTACGCGACGCAGAGCACGATCTACGCGAACGGTGTCGCGGCCAACGGCGTCGAGTACACCGACCGCTTCAGCGCACGCCCCGGCCACAGTGAGCACCAGACCGGCCTCGCGGTCGACATCGGGGTGCCCGGAGGTGAGTGCTCCTTCCAGGCGTGCTTCGGCGAGCTGCGCGCGGGCGTCTGGCTGGCCGAGAACGCGCACCGCTTCGGCTTCCTGCTGCGCTACCCCGAGGGCGCGCAGCCGATCGTCGGCTTCGACTACGAGCCGTGGCACTTCCGGTACATCGGCGTCGAGCTCGCGACCGAGATGCACGAGCAGGGCATCGCCACCCTCGAGGAGTTCTTCGGCCTGCCGCCCGCCCCCGACTACGTCGACTGAGCGAGCGCGCTGGCCATCCGGTCGATGACGTCGAGCGCAATCGGAAGCGGCGTCGCGAGGATCACCCGCACCCCGCCAGCACCCGCCGCCCCACACGCGCGACCGTCCGTCAGGGCGACCCCGGCCTCGCGGCGGAACCACTCGCCGAGGTCGGTCTCGCGCGGGTCGATGCGGCCGGGGAAGGACACATCGCGAAGGTCGATCCAGCCGATGTAGCTGCCCTCCGGCGCGACGAACCGGGCGCTCGGGATGCTCGTGGCCAGCCGGTCGGCGACCGCCGCGACCGTGCCGCGCAGGTAGTCGACGAACACGTCGAGCCAGGGCCCGCCCTCGCGGTACGCCGCGATGTTGGCAACGGCGCCGAGGGTGCTCGTGCCGTGGCCGAATAGCGGACCCTGCTCGACGACGATGCGCTGGTCGTCGTCATTCGTGACGATGAACTGCGCGCACTTGAGGCCCGGCAGCGTGAAGGCCTTCGACGCGGAGGTGGCAGTCAGCGCCTGGCGGGCGGCGACATCGTTGACGCTGGCGTACGGAACGTGAGCCGCGTCACCCAACAGCAGCGGAGCGTGCACCTCGTCGGCGAACACCCGCGCACCGTCGTGACGCGCGACCACCTCGGCGAGCGCGGCAAGCTCGTTACGGTCGAAGACACGGCCGCCCGGGTTGTGCGGGTTGCACAGCACGACGAGGCGGGCGCCGGCGGCGAGTGCGGCGTCGATCGCCGCGAGGTCGAGCGACCAGCGACCTTCAACATCCGCGAGGGTGAGCACCTCGATGACGGCGCGACCGTGTCGGGGTGGAACCGTGAGAAACGGCATATATGCCGGCGTCGGCACGATCACCGGGGTTCCGTCCGGCGTGAAGAGATCGATGGCGACCTCAAGGCCGTGAATCACGTCGGGAAGGTGGTGGATGCGCGCGGGCGGGACATCCCAGCCGAACCGTTCGTGCATCCAGACGCTTGTCGCTTCGCGGAGTTCGGCGGCAAGCGGACGCGGCAGATAGCCGAACTCGCCCCGCGCAACCGCGGCGTGCAGAGCCTCGGTGACGGCAGGAGCCGTGCCGAGATCACTCTCGGCGACCCAAGCGCCGATCATTCCGGGATTCGCCGACCACTTCATGCCGCCGCGAGCATGCAGCTCCTCTGTGGTCAGGGCATCCCACGATGCGTGCAGTGCCGCGCGGTCGATCGGGGCGGTCACGACTACTCGCCGAGAGCGGCGTCGACGATCGCCTTCGCCTCGGACTGAACCTCGCGTAGGTGCCCCTCGCCGCGGAACGACTCGGCGTAGATCTTGTACACGTTCTCGGTGCCGCTCGGCCGGGCCGCGAACCACGCGTTCTCGGTCGTGACCTTGACCCCGCCGATCGCGGCGCCGTTGCCGGGCGCCTCGCTCAGGCGCGCGGTGATCGGCTCGCCGGCAAGGGTGTCAGCGGTAATGGCATCGCCCGAGAGCTTCGACAGCGCCGTCTTCTGCTCGGGGCTCGCCGCCGCATCGATACGTTCGTAGGCGGGCGAACCGAACCGCTCGGTCTGCGCGCGGTACAGCTCGGACGGGCTGGTGCCCGTGACCGAGGCGATTTCATTCGCGAGCAGAGCGAGCAGGATGCCGTCCTTGTCGGTCGTCCACACGCTGCCGTCGTGGCGCACGAAGCTGGCGCCCGCGCTTTCCTCACCGCCGAAGGCCACCGAGCCGTCGATCAGGCCGGGGACGAACCACTTAAAGCCGACCGGCACCTCCCACAGGCGTCGGCCGAGGCTGTCGACGACGCGGTCGATCATGGTGGACGACACGAGCGTCTTGCCGATGGCGGCGTCCGGTCGCCATTGCGGGCGGTGGGTGGCGAGGTATTCGATCGCGACGGCCAGATAGTGGTTCGGATTCATCAGCCCGCCATCCGGAGTCACGATGCCGTGCCGGTCGGCGTCGGCGTCGTTGCCGGTCAGCAGAGCGAAATCGTCGCGGTGGGCGAGAACGCTCGCCATCGCGCTCGGGCTCGACGGATCCATGCGGATCTTCTCGTCCCAGTCGAGCGTCATGAAAGCCCAAGTCGGATCGACGGCCGGATTCACGACGGTCAGGTCGATGCCGTACGTGTCGGCGATCGCGGCCCAGTAGTCGACCGACGCGCCGCCAAGCGGGTCAGCACCGATGCGCAGTCCAGCGTCGCGCACGGCACCCAGGTTGACGATGTGGCGCAGGTCATCGACGTAGTGCTTGCGGTAGTCGTACGTCTGCGTATCGACAACGGTCGAGCGCTTCACCTCGGCCTTGCCGCCCCGGATGATCGCGTTCGCACGATCGGCGATCCACCCGGTCGCGTCCGAGTCGGCGGGCCCGCCGTGCGGGGGGTTGTACTTGAAGCCGCCGTCGCGGGGCGGATTGTGGCTCGGGGTGATGACGATTCCGTCGGCCTGCGCGCTGCCGGCGTCGCGGTTGTGACGGATGATCGCGTGGCTGAGTGCGGGAGTGGGGACGTAGTCGGCGCGAGCATCCACGAGCGCGGTGACGCCGTTCCCGGCGAGCACCTCCAGGGCGGTGCGCTGCGCGGGTGCCGACAGGGCATGGGTGTCGGCGCCGACGAACACCGGGCCGCTCGTGCCAGCCTGCGCGCGGTACTCGACGATCGCCTGCGTGATGGCGGCGATGTGGGTGTCAGTGAAGGCACCGTCGAGGCTCGACCCGCGGTGGCCGCTCGTGCCAAACGCGACCCGCTGGGCGGGGTCATCCATGTCGGGGGCGCGGTCGGCGTACGCGGCGACGAGCGCCTCGACGTCGACCAGGTCGTGCGGCTGGGCGGGGGTTCCGGCGCGTGACGTCATAGCGACCATCCAACCACCGCGACCCCGCCCGAGCCGTGACGTTTCTCAGGAGTTCGAGCGAACTCACCCCGGAATCAGTGGGCAGGTCTCGCACGATCGACCCTCTACTCCTGAGAAACGTCACGCGCGCCGGCCAAAAACGTCACTCACGAGCGCGGGGCGGCTCCGCCGAGACCCGCAATAGACTCGCCGCATGAGCGAGACTGCCGCCGAAACCCCGACGTACTCGTACCTCGGGCCGGTCGGCACGTTCACGTGGGAGGCCTTGCGTCAGGTGCCCGAGGCCGCCGGCGCGACCTGGCGCAGCGTCTCGAACGTGGGCGAGGCCCTCGACGATGTGGTGAGCGGCCGCAGTGTCGGCGCCATGATCGCCATCGAGAACTCTGTCGAGGGCGGCGTCAGCGCCACGCAGGATGCGCTCGCCACCGTGCCAGGGCTGCGCATCGTGGGCGAGTACCTCGTGCCCGTCGACTTCGTCCTCGTCGCGCGTCCGGGTACGACGCTCGCCGATGTGCGCACCGTTTCCGCGCATCCCGTCGCATACGCGCAGTGCCGTCGCTTCCTCGAGGCGCAGCTGCCGAGCCACGGACACATCCCGTCGGCGTCCAACGTGGCGGCCGCCGCCGGCCTGCTGGAGTCGACGCTCGCCGACGCCGCGATCGCGCCCCCGAACATCACCGAGCATCACGACCTCGCCGTGCTCGCTGAGCACATCGGCGACAACCCCCACGCCGTCACGCGGTTCGTGCTCGTCAGTCGAACGCTCGGGCTTCCGCAGCGAACCGGCGCCGACAAGACGAGCATCATCGCCGAGCTGCCCGACGACGCTCCCGGCCGCCTACTCGAGATGCTCGAACAGTTCGCGACGCGCGGTGTGAACATGAGTCTGATCGAGTCGCGCCCGATCGGTGACGCCCTCGGCCGCTACCGCTTCGTCATCGACCTGGACGGGCATATCCACGACGAGAGGGTGGCTGACGCGCTGCTCGGCCTGCGTCGGTTCAGCCCCAATGTGCTCTTCCTCGGCTCGTACCCGCGCGCCGACAAGCGCCCGGTCGAGTTCGTGCCGCAGTACTCCGACGACGTCTTCACGGATGCCCGTGATTGGCTTCGCGGCATTCTTTCCGGCGAGCCCCCGCTCGCCTAACCGCCCCCGCTCGGCGCTCCGCCGCTGACGAACGGCCGTCACCCTCGTCGCGCTTCCGCGCCCCCCAAACGGGGGTGAGAGCGCGACCACGGCATAATCCGAAATGTTTCGATTGCATTTCGATAACGGATGCATAACAGAAAGTTGTTCCCCACAACAAACGGGTTGTTGCTTCCCGGATCGTCTGCCTATTCTCCGCGGGTAATCTCCACCACTCGCGCAAAGGAGCGCCATGCCTCGGCATCGCACAACCGAAATTTTCGAGCTTGATACCGGCTCGTCTCCCACCCGCAGACGCCGAAGCGGGGTCGCCGTTCTCGCGGCCCTCGCGATGGTCGTCGCTCCACTCACGGCATTCGCGCCAGCGACGGCAGCCGACACCGTCGTCGCCTCGGACGACTTCTCGCAGCCACTCAGTTCCAGCTGGCAGCAAAGCGGCGGTCCGACTCTGTCGATCGCCGACGTCGACGGCAACCCGGCCCTTGAGGTCGCCGACCGCGCGCAAGACTTCGACGGAATCGAGACCGCGCCCGGTGTGTTGCAGCCCGGCTCGACCTACACCGTGACCGCGCAGGTCCGCCTGGCTGAGGGCACCGACGGCGCACCCGAGGTGCGCTGGGTGCAGAACTACTCGGTCGGCGGCAACGCTCAGTTCGTGTGGGTGCCCGACAGCAACCGGCCGGTTTCCGCCGACGGCTGGACGACCATCGACGGAACCTTCACGATTCCGGCGAATGCGACCGCACCGAAGATCTACCTGGGCACCGCGAACCTCAGCGGCCCGTACACGTACTTGATCGACGATCTCGTGTTGACCCGCGCCCCCGAAGCGCCGGTCGTCACGCCGATCGCAAGCGACGACTTCAGCCAGCCGCTCAGTGAGTCGTGGCAGCAGAGTGGCGATCCCACCCTGTCGATCGTCGACGTCGATGGTGACCCTGCCCTGCGTGTTGGCGATCGCGACCAAGACTTCGACGGTATCGAGACTGCTCCCGGCGTTCTCGTCGCCGGAAACACCTACGAGGTCGGGATGCGCGTCCGCCTCGAGGAGGGCACGACCGGCACCCGGGAGGTGCGCTTCGTCACGAAGCCGGGCTTCCAATGGGTTCCGAACACGAACACGCCGGTATCGGCCGATGGCTGGACCACGATCGAGGGCACGTTCACGGTGCCCGCGGACGCCGACGCGCCGAGCGTGTACATCGGCACCGCCGACAGCAGCCCCGCTGCCGCGTACGCCTATCTGGTGGACGACCTGTTCCTCAACCAGATCGGCGGCGACGGCCCGACCGACCCGGGCCCGACCGACCCCGGTACTCCGGGTGAGCAGGTCGCCGCGATGACGACGAGCTTCGAGGACGGCCTCGACGGCTGGATCCTCCGCCGCTCGAGCAACCTCGAGGTTGCCCCGACGGTGAGCGTCACCGACGAGTTCGCTCGCACGGGCACGCAGTCGGCCGTGGTCGCCAACCGCGGCAACCAGGGCGACGGCATCGGCTTCAACGTCATCGACGTTCTGCTGCCGGGCATCACTTACGAGATCGAGGCGTGGGTGCGGTTCGCGCCGAACCAGCCCGCCGGCGACATCTGGGTGACCTTGCAGGCGGACTCGGCATTCCAGACGATCGCGCAGAACAGGGGCTTGTCGAACGGCGAGTTCCGTCAGGTCAGCGCCACGGTCACGATGCCGCCGAACGCGCTCACGACGGGGCTCTTGTACTTCGAGACCGCGTACGTCGCACCGCCGGCGACCGGAAACATCACCACGTTCTACATCGACGACATCACGGTCACGCAGGCCGAGGAGCTCACCGTCGCCGATGTGCTGCCGATCAAGAACACGACCGACTTCCCCGTCGGTGTGGCGATCGACTCGCGTGAGACGGGTGGGGCGCAGGCGGGCACGGTGGTTCGCCACTTCGACCAGGTCACTGCCGAGAACTCGATGAAGCCGGAGGCCTTCTACAACAACAACCGCGATTTCATCGCCCCGGGTGACGCAACGCAGGTGATGAACTTCGCCCGCGACAACGACCTTCGGGTCTGGGGCCACACGCTCGTCTGGCACGCCCAAACCCCGGCGTGGTTCTTCCAGACCGCTGAGGGTCAGCCGCTGTCGACGTCTGACGCCGACAAGCAGATCCTTCGCGATCGGATGCGCACTCACATCTTCGCGGTCGCGGAACTGTACGCGGGCGAGTATGGCCCGTACGGCGGGGGCAACCCCATCGTCGCGTGGGACGTCGTGAACGAGGTCGTCACCGACTCGAACACGACGGATGACGGTCTGCGCCGCAGTGAGTGGTACCGCATCCTCGGAGAAGAGTTCATCGATCTGGCGTTCGAGTACGCGGACGAGGCGTTCAACGACGTGTATGCGGCGGAGGGTTCCGACCGACCGGTGGCGCTGTTCATCAACGACTACAACACCGAGCTGTTCCCGAAGGGAACGCGCATGCTGGCACTCGTCGAGCGCCTGCTTGACCGTGGTGTTCCCGTCGACGGTGTCGGCCACCAGATGCACGTGAGCCTCTCCTTCCCCGTGCAGGATCTGGGGGCGACGCTCGAGCGCTTCGAGCCGCTGGGCCTCATGCAGGCGGTCACCGAGCTCGACGTCACGACGGGCACACCTGAGTCGGAGGCGCTGTTCATTGATCAGGGCCTGTTCTATCAGGAGGCGTTCAACGACTTCCGTGCCTTCCACGCTCGCACCGGCCAGCTGTACTCGGCGACGGTGTGGGGCCTGAGCGACAACCGCAGTTGGCGCTCCGACCGCGGCGGACCGTTGCTCTTCGACGCCCGCCTGCAGCCGAAGCCTGCCTACTTCGGAGTGGTCAACGGCGAGCTCCCCGCCCCGCTGCGCACGGCGAACGTGTTCGGCGCGACGGTGACCGACGTTGACGATCGCCAGTGGCAGCGGATGCCCGACATCCGCATCGACAGCGAGGCCATCTTCCAGCTCCGCTGGGCAGACGGCCAGCTGTACGTGCTCGTCGATGTGGAGGACGCGACGCCCAACGCGGGTGACGCCGTCGAGCTGCAGCTCGGGACGGAGACCATCACGGTGTCCCGCGCAGATGCACAGCGCGACGACGCCGCTGGCTGGGCGACGGTTGCGACGGTGCCGCTCGGTGACGCCGGTGAGGGCGACCTCGTCGACTTCGACGTGCGCGTCATCGACAACGGAGCCCTTCGTGCCGGCTGGAACTCGCCTGGCGTGCTCGGCAGCCTCACGCTGCTGGAACCGTTGAGCTTCCTGGAGGTGGTCGAGGCGGAGGTCGCTCCGACCATCGACGGCACGATCGACGAGGTCTGGGAGTCGGCGACCGTGGTCGAGACCGGCAAGCAGGTGGAGGGATCGACTGGCGCGAGCGCGACGGTCCGTACCCTCTGGCGCGGCGACGAGCTGTACGTGCTCATGGAGGTCACCGACCCGGTGATCGACGTGACAGGCTCCGACCCGTGGATCCAGGACTCGGTCGAGATCTACGTTGACGGCGGCAACTTCAAGAACGGCCCCTACCGTTTCGACGACACCCAGATCCGCATTAGTGCGGAGAACGTCGTCAGCTTCGGCGGTGGCGGTGACGAGGGCTTCCAAGCCTCTCGTCTCCAGTCGGCCACCTCGATCGTCGACGGCGGCTACATCGTTGAAGCATCGATCAACCTGCTCTCGTACTCGGGCCTCGGCACCACCCACGGGCTCGACTTCCAGGTGAACGATGCCCAAAACGGTGCGCGCCAGTCGATCCGCAACTGGGCCGACCCCTCGGGTGCTGGTTTCCAGTCGACGGCGCGTTGGGGTGTCGGCCAGCTCGTGACGGAGGCCGGGGTTGACCCGACCGACCCGACCGACCCGACTGGACCGCGCATCGAGTTGGGTTCGCCCACGGTCGAGCCGGGCGGCACGATTCCGATCGAACTGTCGGGTCTCGAGCCTGGCGCCGAGGTCGACATCGTGCTCGTGCCCGCGGGCTTCCAGTTCGTCGGCCAGATGCTCGGACAACTGCAGGTGCCCGCCTTTGCGTCGGCGGCAGCGTTTGTCGCCGCAGACGTCGAGTTCCCGCTCCTCCTCGGCAGCTTCACCGCCGACGAGAACGGCGAGGTCTCGGGTTCGGTGACGATCCCCGATGAGGTCCCGCCGGGCAACTACCGGCTGCTGGCGCTGGTCGACGGAGTCGAGGTGGCGTCGGTCGACCTGACCGTCAACCCCGCCGATGTCGGTGGTGGAGACGGAACCGGTGGCGGAGGGACCGACGGTGCAGGCGGTTCTGACGATGCCGCAGGCGGCTCCGGCTCGCTCCCCACGACGGGAGCAGGGAACCTGTCGTGGATGCTCCTGCTGGCACTCGCACTGATCGCGATGGGCGCACTTGTGCGCACGACGCGCATCCGCCGAGCCGCATAGTACGGAGCGCACAAGAGGGGGCGTCACCCACCGGGTGGCGCCCCCTTCTGTCCGTGGGTGACAGCCGCTATCTCTTCTTCGGCGCCCGCACGATGAGCGACGCCGGCGCGACCTTGACGTCGACTCCCGTGACGAGGCCCATTCCCTCGCCGTCGATCTCGAACTCTTCAGGCTTCTCGAACCGCAGGGTCGCGCGTCGGCCCTGGAAGTAGCGAAGGCCCCGCACCGGCTTGTTGCCCGCGAGCAGTCGGCGGCCGGCGCGCGTCTTGCGCAGTACCCCGTTCTCCCAGAACACTGCGGTCGACACCCGAACCCAGCCCGCGAAGTTGCGCGGCCGCATACCGACGATGTCGAGCAGACCGTCGTCGATTTCGGCGTCGGGCATGAGCAGCACGCCGCCGGGCAGGGCGCCGCAGTTGCCAACGAGCAGGGTGTGCACACTCGTCGATCGCGGCGACGACCCGTCGAGCGTGTAGGTGAGGCGCACGGCGTCGACATCGCGAACGATGCGCGCGATCGCCTCCACGTAGGCGAGCCACCCGACGCGCTTCTTCAACTCGGGGTTCGTCGCGGCGATCATCTTCGCGTCGATGCCGATGCCGATCATCACGATGAAGGCGTGCGCCTCCTCGGCACCATCCGGGCGGATGATCGTGGCGATTCCCGCATCGATCGCCCGGTCTTCGCCGTCGAAGACCGTGTCGACGGCCTCGTCCATGCGGTTCACGGAGATACCAAGGTTGCGGGCGAGCAGGTTGCCCGTGCCGGCAGGAAGCAGCGTCATGGGAAGCCCCGAGTCGATCAGTCCCTCGCTGGCGGCGCGAACGGTGCCGTCCCCGCCGGCGACGAGTACAGCATCCACGTTCTCGGTCGCGGCCTTGCGCGCGAGGTTTTGCCCCGGCTCTTCGGGGGTCGTCTCGAGCCACAGGGTGGGGGCATACCCGTGCGAGGCTTCGCGCTCGCGCACCATCTCTTGCAGGCGCTCGATGTCGACTTTGATCGGGTTGTACACGACGGCGATGCGGCGCTGGGCGGGGCGCGGGGCGGGCGGCATGGCGCTCAGCGTAGGGCAGATGACTATGCGAGTGCCGGGGGATGTTCGCCGAGCGTTCATGGGGGCTGCCCCCAGCGAGGCTCGTGGGCGCGTGCCAGACTAGAGGCCGTGATCGACCCCCACCTGCTGCGCGAGAACCCCGATCTGATCCGTGAGTCGCAGAAGGCGAGAGGTGCATCGGTCGACGTGGTCGATGAGGCGATCGTCGCCGACCGCGCGCGCCGCGACGCGATCAACGCCTTCGAGACACTACGGGCCGAACAAAAGGCGTTTGGTGCGATCGTCGCGAAGGCTCCGAAAGACGAGAAGGCCGCGCTCGTCGCTCAAGTGCAGGAGTTGGCCGCGCGGGTCAAGCAGGCCGAAGCCGAGGCCAAGGCGGCGGAGGCTGCGTTCGAGGCCGCGATCACGAGCATCCCGAACGTCATCATCGAGGGCGTCCCCGCGGGCGGCGAAGACGACTTCGTGGTTCTGCGCGAGGTCGGCCAGAAGCCGACGTTCGACTTCGAGCCGCGCGATCACCTCGCGCTCGGTGAGACCCTCGGCGCGATCGACATGACCCGCGGTGCCAAGGTGTCGGGCGCCCGCTTCTACTTCCTGACCGGGGTGGGCGCACGCCTCGAGCTCGCACTCATGAACTACGCGCTCGACACGGCCCTCGACGCCGGCTTCACGCCGCTCATCACCCCGACTCTGGTGAAGCCCGAGATCATGAGCGGCACCGGGTTCCTCGGGGCCCACGCCGACGAGGTCTACTACCTCGCCGACGACGAGCTATACCTGACGGGCACGAGCGAGGTGGCGCTCGCCGGTTTCCACGCCGACGAGATCATCGACGTCTCGGCCGGCCCCGCACGCTACGCGGGGTGGTCGACCTGCTATCGCCGCGAGGCGGGCAGCCACGGCAAAGACACCCGCGGCATCATCCGCGTGCACCAGTTCCAGAAGCTCGAGATGTTCAGCTACATCGACCCGGCTAACGCCGAGGCCGAGCACGAGGCGCTGCTGGCCCTGCAAGAGGGGATGCTGCGCTCACTCGGTCTCGCCTATCGCGTCATCGACACCGCCGCCGGCGATCTCGGCTCGAGCGCGGCCCGCAAGTTCGACGTCGAGGCGTGGGTGCCGACGCAGGGCGCCTATCGCGAGCTGACGAGCACGAGCAACTGCACGACCTTCCAGGCCCGCCGCCTGAACACCCGCTTCCGCGCCGAGGACGGCGGCAAGACGGCTCCGGTCGCGACGCTCAACGGCACGCTTGCGACGACGCGCTGGCTGGTCGCCATTATGGAGACGCACCAACGTGCCGATGGCTCGGTGATCGTGCCTGAACCGCTGCGCCCCTACCTGCGCGGCCTCGAGGTTCTGGAGCCGGTGCGATGACCCGCGAACTCGGCCCCAACGCGCACCTCGTCGCCCTCGACATCGACGGCACGATCCTGCACGAAGACGGCACGCTGTCGCCCGCGGTCGTCGCCGAGGTGCAGCGGCTTCGCGACCTCGGCCACGAGGTGACCCTCGCCACCGGTCGCTCGGTGTCGATGACGTTGCCGGTGCTTGACCGGCTCGACATCTGCCCCGAGTACGTCGTGTGCTCGAACGGGGCCATCACCCTGAAGCGTGATGACCACGCACCCACCGGGTACCGGCGCCACCACGTGGAGACGTTCGATCCGTCGGCGGTGTTGACGAGCATCCGCCCTCACCTGACGCACGCGAACTATGCGGTGGAAGACGAGACGGGCATGTACCGGTACTCGGGGCGGTTCCCGGCCGGTGCTCTCGGGTCGAACACCGAAGAGGTGCCGTTCGAGCAGCTCATGCACGAGCCGGCGACGCGCGTCGTCGTCATCTCGCCCGGGCACGCGATGGACGAGTTCCTGGCCACCGTCGAGCTGATGGGTCTGCACCAGGTCAGCTACAACGTCGGTTGGACGGCCTGGCTCGACATCGCTCCCGACGGCGTCAACAAGTCGACGGCTCTGGCGCGGGTGGTCGAGACCCTCGGCATTCCCGCCGAACGTGTTGTCGTCGCAGGCGATGGGCGCAACGACATCGAGATGCTGACGTGGGCCGCGTCTGTCGGCGGCCGCGCCATCGCGATGGGCCAGGCGCCCGAGGAAGTGTCGAGCGTGGCCACCGAGATCACTGGCACCGACCAGGAGGACGGCCTCGCGACGGCGCTCGCGACCCTCACAGATCCTGCATAGGCGATTGGAAACGTCGATTTTCGGGCGTGTCGGCTAGACTGGGCGGCTGATGTCCAAGGAGGGCTGTCCGAGCGGCCGATGGAGCTGGTCTTGAAAACCAGTGGGCAGAAATGTCTCGTGGGTTCGAATCCCACGCCCTCCGCCACCCGGCAGTCCGTCGTGTCCCGGGGGAGGGGTCGATGACCGAGCTGATCCGCGATCGCGCGTTGCGCTCTTTGCCGACCGCGCAGATCCGTCACGGCCGCCTGCCCCGCCCCCACTGGTGGAAGACGCTGCTCACCGTGGTCGGTGCCGCGCTGTCGGTCGTGCTCGTCAGCGGCACGGCACTCGCCGGCATCGTCGCGTGGCGGTTCGCCGAGAACATCGACCAGGACGTGCTCGTCGACGCCGAGGGCAACGTGCGGGCGATCCCCGCCGTCGGCGACTGGCCCGGCGGGTTCAACATCATGGTTTCCGCACTCGATAACGCGGAAGGTCAGTTCGACGGCGCGGATCGCGGCACAACCGTTCTCAACGACGCGAACCTGCTCGTTCACGTCGCGGAAGATCAGCAGTCTGCCGTTGTCATCAGTATCCCCCGTGACCTCATCGTTCCGATCCCGTCGTGCCCGGAGGAGGACGGGGAAGGCTTCTACTCCGCGATGTCGGCTCAGCAGTTCAACGTGGCCTACAGCTACGGCGGTATGAACTGCGTCGTGTTGACGGCCGAGGCCTTGACGGGTCTCACGATCGACTACTCCGCGACCATCAGTCTCGAAGGTGTTGCGGCCATGTCGACCGCGGTGGGCGGCGTCGACATCTGCGTGACCGAGCCGATTTTCGACCGTTACACCGGCCTCGACCTTCCCACCGCTGGGACTCACACGGTGGAAGGTTTCCAGGCCATGCAGTTCTTGCGTACGCGATACGGCGTGGGCGACGGTAGTGACGTCAGCCGCATCGGATCCCAGCAGCAGTACATGGCGTCCCTTATTCGCAAGCTGCAAGACGAAGGCACGTTGACCAACCCCGGCGCCCTGTACGGGATCGCTCAGGTCGCGACGCAGAACATGCGCCTTTCCAGCGGCTTGACAAGCCTCGACACGATGGTCTCGATGGCGCGCGTACTGGCGGACATCCCCCGCGAGAACATCATCTTCGTGCAGTACCCGGCGACGACCAACGCCGAGGGCCGTGCCATTCCGATTGCGTCGGAAGCCGACGTGCTGTTCAGCAAGATCCTGAACGGTGAGCGCTTCACGCTCGCCGACGATCCGACCGGGAATGGGACGACAATCGACCCGAACGCTCCCCAGCCTGAGCCGTCGGCTGAGCCCGAGCCGGCGCCAACGAGCGATGCGGGCGGGGAGACCCCGGCGCCGACGGATTCCGACGAGCCGACCGCGAGCCCCGACGCGCCCACGGGTCCCGAAGTGCTCGACTTTGGTCGGGGCCAGACGGCGGCGCAAGCGACCTGCTCCGTCGCGAACTGAGCGCTTTCGGGCGCACGCCGGTAGGCGGACGAGCGTCGGGCATCCCCGTGACGGGCTATAGTGGTCACGGCTTTCGCCAGGAGACGTCGCATAGTCCGGCCGAGTGCACCACCCTGCTAAGGTGGAGTCCCCGCAAGGGGACCGCGGGTTCAAATCCCGCCGTCTCCGCCACGAACAAGCCCCGCTACGGCGGGGCTTTTCGTCTGACGGGGGCGCTTCACACGATCGGCGGGATGCTCGCGCTCAGTCGCGAGGAAGGCGCACGGTCACCGTCGTGCCCTCCCCGGGCTCGCTGTCGATGTTGATGCGCCCGCGGTGAGCTTCCACGATCGCCTTCACGATGGCCAGCCCCAGCCCGATGCCTCGAATGGCTGAACTGCGGGCGCTTTCGGAGCGGAAGAACTGCTCGAAGAGGCGCTCCTTGTCTGCGGCGGAGATGCCGACCCCGGTGTCGCTCACGGCCAGTTCGAGTTCGTCGCCGACGGTGCGCGTGCGCACGGTGACGCGGCCGCCCGGTGGCGTATAGCGCACGGCGTTGGTGATGAGGTTCTCGGCGACCTGTGACAGGCGGGTGGGGTCGAAGCTGCCGACCGCGGAGTGCACGTCCAGAACGATCTCGATGTTCTTGCGTCCCGCCTCGGCACTGAGCGCCGACACGGCTTCGGTTGCCACGCAACCCAGGTCCGTCGTGTCTCGCTCGAGCAGGAGCGCGCCGGAGCGCGTGCCGGCGGCGGTGAGGAGGTCGCGAACGAGGACGTGCTGCCGCATCACGTTGCGCTGGAGGACCGGCAACCACTGGGCCAGGGCGCTCGGCAGCTCATCGATGTGCTCCTCGAATACTTCGAGCACGCCCGTCACGGTGGTGAGCGGGGTGCGGAGCTCGTGGGAGACGGTACCGATGAAGGCGTCTTTCGCCTTGAGGGCCTGAAGGTAGTCGGTCACTTCGGTGATGATGATGACGTTGGCGATGTGTTCACCGGTGGCGGTGTGGACGGGGCTGCCGGAAATGGACAGCGCTCGCTGGCGCCCATGCGGCGGGCCGACCCACAGCAGCTGTTCCGACACGTGCTCACCCCGTACGACACGGTTGTAGGTCGACTCGTCGTCCGGCAACGGTGTTAGACCGTCCGCCTCAAAAGCTGGCGAGTTCTTGTAGGCCTCCCAGGGGTCCGCTCCGTCGGCGCTCAACTCCGGGCTCTCCCGGAGGATGCGGTTCATGAGCACGAGCTCGCCTTCCGGGTCGGTGACGATGACGCCGACTGCGAGCGAGTCGAGCACGGTATCCAGCAGGAAGCGGCTGCGCTCGCTCTCGGCGGCTGCGGCGGCGCGCTGCTCGCGCTCCCTTTTGAGTGCCAGTTGTCTGTCGATCAGGATGCTCGCCATTGTGTGTGCGGCGATCGCCCCCAAGATCATCACCAGCGGGAGCATGCCGATCAGCATGATGGCGCGATCGGCGTTCGGCTCGGTCAGTCGACCCTGGGTGAGCACGACGATGTCCGGGGTGATCACGGCGACAGACAGGACGGCGATCACCGCGATCGAGCGCCACGACCTCATCAGCCCGGCCCAGATCGCGGGCAGGGTCAGCATCATGACCATCGGGTTCGTGGCCGCGCCCGTCGATTCGAGACGGATGATCGCGAATGCCAGGAAGTCCATGCCCGGCAGGACCACCATCCACGGCTTGATATCTCGGCCGTTCATTGCGGGAAGAAAGACCGCGGCGGTCGCCGCTGCGATGAGAACTCCCCCCGTCAGGTAGCGAAGGGACAGCACCGTGTGAAGCTCGATGAAGAGCAAAAGGATTGTTGCTGCGAGAAAGATGAGCGCGAATACGCCCTGGAGGAGTCGCGCCGTGACCCGGGGCGCGAACAGCGCCATTCGCGGATCGCCGAGCGAGTTGCGAAAGCGGTGCGCGGGCTTTTCGGCGGACTCGCGCGAAGGTGCAGCTCGGTTCACCATGCGCCGTCGCCCTCCCCGTCCTCGTCGTTCTCGAGGCTCACACTATGGCGACGGCGCGAATCCGAGAAGTCCCCAAGCAGGGGTGGCCCGATTCGCACCGCTCCGACGACGCTGGTATGCTCGCCGAGTCGCATTGCGATGTGCGCCCCTAGCTCAATGGATAGAGCATCTGACTACGGATCAGAAGGTTGGGGGTTCGAGTCCCTCGGGGCGCGCGAGTATCACCCCGCACAGTGTGCGGCTTCGGAAGGCCCGGCCATCCGCCTCTCAGCGAGGCGAGGCCGGGTCTTCTCCGTTCACCCGCCGATTCGTCAGGGAGCCCGCCGCGATGACGTTCGCTGATCACCAGGACGGCGCCCGCGCGCTCGCCGCTGGTCGCCTCGTCGCCTTCCCGACCGAGACCGTCTTCGGCCTCGGTGCCGATGCGGGCAATGCGGATGCTGTCGCCCGCATTTTCGAGGCGAAGGGGCGCCCCAGCGACCATCCGCTCATCGTGCACGTGAGCGCTGCCGAGCGGCTCGCACCGCTTGTGGCCGAGCTGCCCGACTACGCGTGGGCGCTTGCCGACGCCTTCTGGCCCGGACCGATGACTCTCATCGCGCGACGCTCGGCGGCCGTACCCGATGCCGTGACGGGCGGTCAAGACACGGTGGGCGTCCGCGTGCCGAGCCACCCGGTAGCCCTCGCGCTGTTGCTCGAGGCCGAGCGGCTCGGAGTGCGGGGCGTTGCGGCCCCGAGCGCGAACCGTTTCGGGCGGGTGTCGCCGACGACGGCTGAGGCCGTGCGCGCTGAGCTCGGCGCGCACCTGGACGACGGCGACCTGATCCTCGAAGGCGAACCGTCTGACGTGGGCATCGAGTCGACGATCATCGACTGCACCGGCGAGGCGCTCGCGATTCTGCGCCCTGGTGCGATCACCGTCGCCATGATCGAAAAGGTCACCGGGATGCGCGTGGCCGCGCCCCAAGGACGCATTCGCGTCAGTGGCTCGCTCGCCTCGCACTACGCGCCCCGTGCTCTGGTCGTGCTCGATGTCGATGCGCTGCCCGGCGACGGGCTCATCGCCCGCGCTGAGCACCCGACGCCGGACGGCGTCGTGCGACTGGCCGCGCCCGCGAGCGACGACGAGTACGCGCGGCAGCTCTACGGAGCCCTGCGCGCCGCCGACGAGGCGGGCCTCACGCGGGTGGTGGCGCTGCAACCCTCGGGCGCGGGGATCGCGGAGGCGATTCGCGACCGGCTCGGCCGGGCCGCGCATCCGCAGCGGGACTGATCGCGAGCGCCCCCACAGACGTGACGACGGGCGCGGATGCCGTGTTCCGCATCCGCGCCCGTCGTATTTCTCCGGGGGGAGATTCTCCTGGGGGGAGACCCGCCCGTTGTGCGGGCGGGAGAGGGAGGCCCTGGCCTTAGCGGCCGAGGATGCCCGTCAGCGAGCCGGTGACGTCGCCGATGATGCCGTCGACGTCGACGTCGACCGAGCCGGTGATGTCCTCGACGAGGCCGTTCACGTCCACGACGTCCGAGACGACGTTGTTCACGTCACCCAGGTCGACGTTGGTGGTGTTGCCCGAGCCGATGGGGGTGCTGACCTCGTTGCCCGAGCCGACGGCGTTGCCGTTGCCGACCTCGGTGCCCGAGGCGATGTCGCCGGTCTGCGGGGCGATCACGACGGGGCTCTCGTTCGAGAGGTCGCCGCCGGTGATGCCGCCGCCGTTCAGCACCGCCTCGATGCTGTCGAGGATGTTCGTGGCCGTGTCGGTGGATGTCGTGCGCTCGCTGGTCGACGAGTCGACCGACGTGGTGTCGGCGGTGGCGGTCATGGCCACGCCCACGGCGAGCAGTCCGGCAGCGGCGATCGCGGCGACGCCGGCGGTGGTCTTCTTCGTGGTGAATGCGTTCATGATCGAACCGTTTTCTTCCATGCTGTTCCCCCGGCGGCCGGGTCTCGGCCTGTCGTTTCCGGCGCACTCGGTGGGGCATCCGGAGCCCCACCGCGGGCGGTTTGCCCCTCGGAGCGTGTCCCCCGTTTGGGGGGTCCTACTGGAGTGATTTCCTGTGACTTCCTGAAGGCGTGCTGCCCCGAATTGGCGGGCGAGCATCCCGACCACCGCTCGATTCCTCGAGATCACTGGGTGCGTACTGCGCGTCGCTCTGGTAGCCCTCCCGCTACCCACATCCCCGTGCGCTGCGCCCACCCGCCCCGCGCGTCCGCCCGCTAGCGTGGTCGCATGCTCGACGTCGAGATTCGCGGACACCTTGGCCTCATCACCCTGAACCGCCCGGCCGCGCTGAACGCGCTCACCCACGAGATGGTCATCGGCATTCGGGATGCGCTGCGCACCTGGGCGGGCGACGACAGCATCCGGGTGGTCGCGATCCGCGGCGCTGGCGACCGCGCCTTCTGCGCGGGCGGCGACATCGTGGCGATGCGCGCGTGCGTCGTCGACGGTGACGTCGCCGCGGCCGCCGGCTTCTTCTTCGACGAATACCGCCTCAACAGCCTGATCGCCCGCTACCCGAAGCCGTACGTCGCCCTCATGGACGGCATCGTGCTGGGCGGAGGGGTCGGTGTCTCGGCCCACGGCTCGCACCGGGTCGTCACTGAGCGCACGCGCATCGGCATGCCCGAGACCGGCATCGGCTTCACGCCCGACGTCGGCGGCAGCTGGCTGCTGAGCCGCGGTCCGGGCGAGCTCGGCACGCACCTCGCGCTCACCGGCGCCATGGTGGGCGGGGCCGACGCGATCGCCGCGGGGCTCGCCGACGTGATGGTCGGCTCTGATCGACTCGACGAGCTGCTCGACGCGCTCGAGCGCTGCACCGAGCCCGACGATGTTGATGCGGTGCTCACGAGCCTCGCCGAGCCCGCTGGCAACGCGGCGCTGGCCGAGCACGCGGCAGCGCTCGACGCGGCGTACGCCGGCGACGACGCGGCCGTCATTCTTGACCGGATGCGCGCATCCGACAACCCGTTCCTTCAGGAGGCGGCGCGCGGCCTTGCCGGGCGCTCGCCGACCTCGCTCGCGGTCACGCTCGCGGCCCTGCGCCGCGCGGCCCGCCTCGCGAGCCTCGACGACGCGCTCGCGCAGGAGTTCCGCGTCGTCGTGCGCCTGCTCGACGAGCCCGACTTCGCCGAGGGGGTGCGCGCGCAGCTCGTCGACAAGGACCGGCAGCCGCGCTGGGCGCCTCCGACGCTCGACGACGTCGACCCCGACCGGGTCGCGTCGTTCTTCGCCCCGCTGACCGATGCGGAGCGCGCCCGATTCGACACCCCCGACTGGAGCCCCCGATGAGCGATACGACCGCAGACACGACCGCAGGCCGCCCCGCGACCGCCCTGCCCGACGGCTTCGACCCGGTTGGCGACGGTGACGGTGCGGCGTTTGCCGGCATCGTGGCCGGCCGCCGCGACCGCGTCGGACTGATCATCCTCGACCGACCCGAGGCGCTCAACGCCCTCAACCGGCAGGCCATGGATGCGGTGGTCGCCGCCGCGACGCACTTCGACCTCGACGACTCGATCGGCGCGATCGTGATCACGGGGGCGGGCCGCGCCTTCGCCGCCGGCGCCGACATCAAGGAGATGGCCGAGTTCAGCTACGCCGAGGCGACCGCCCGCGATCTGTTCGCCGGCTGGGATGCCCTCACGCGCATCCGCACGCCCCTTATCGCCGCCGTGAACGGCTTCGCGCTCGGCGGTGGCTGCGAGCTGGCGATGATGTGCGACGTGATCATCGCCGCCGACACCGCGAAGTTTGGCCAGCCTGAGATCAACCTCGGCGTCGTGCCGGGCATGGGCGGCACCCAGCGCCTCACCCGCGCCGTTGGCAAGGCGAAGGCGATGGAGCTGATTCTCACCGGCCGCATGATGGATGCTCGCGAGGCCGAAAGCGCCGGTCTCGTCGCGCGAGTGGTCGCCGCCGACGAGCTGCTCGACGACGTGCTCGCCATGGCCGACGGCATCGCCGTGAAGTCGCTACCGGCGCTGTATGCGGCGACCGAGCTTGTCGACGCGGCTTTCGAGTCGACCCTGACGGAGGGGGTCGCCCGCGAGCGCCGCGTCTTTCACGCGGGCTTCGCCCTCGACGACCAAAAAGAGGGGATGCGCGCCTTCATCGACAAGCGCGAGCCCCGCTTCACGCACCGCTGAGCACGAGCCCGTCGCCGGGTGGGTGCACCGCCAAGTCCACCCCGGCGTCCCGCCGATACAGTGGGCGCGTGACCGCACTGCAGCTTTCCCCCGAGGTGGCCGAGGCGCTCGACGCCGGGCGCCCCGTCGTCGCCCTCGAGTCGACCATCGTCAGCCACGGGCTGCCGCGCCCGCGCAACCACGAGGCCGCGGTCGAGTTCGAGGCGATCCTGCGCGAGCAGGGTGTCACGCCGGCGACGATCGCCGTGCTCGACGGCGTGCCGCGCGTCGGACTCGACGCGGTCGGCGTGCGCCGCATCGCCGAGGAAGACCTCGCCAAGGCGAGCGTGCGCGACCTGCCGATCCTCGCCGCACGCGGTGCGAGCGGGGCGACGACGGTCGCGGCGACCGCCCACCTCGCGGCGAAGGCCGGCATCCGCGTCTTTGCGACGGGCGGGCTCGGGGGAGTGCACCGCGGCGCGAGCGAGAGTTTCGACGAGTCGGCCGACCTCTCGACCCTCGCCGTGACTCCCATCACGGTCGTCTCCGCGGGCGTGAAGAGCGTGCTCGACATCGCGGCGACGCTCGAGCGGCTCGAGACGTACTCGATCCCCGTCGTCGGGCTCGGCACCACCGTCTTCCCGAGCTTCTGGCTGCGCGAGAGCGAGCACACCCTCGACTGGTCGGTCGAGACGCCCGACGATGTCGCCGCCATCATGGCCGCCCACGACGCACTCGGCCATCGGCAGGGCATCGTCGTCGCGAACCCCATCCCCGCCGACCAGCAGTGGGACCCGGCCGAGCACGACCGCGTGCTCGCCCAGGCGTTTGCGGCCGCCGATGACGCCGGCGTACGCGGCAAGGCCGTCACCCCGTTCCTGCTCGGCTACATCGTCGAGGCTTCCCACGGCCGCAGTCTTGAGGTCAACCTCGACCTGGCCCGCAACAACGTGGCGACGGCGGGGCGCATCGCGACCGCCTGGGCGGGGCGGCGCGTGTGAGCGACGCGGCCCCGCGCATCCTTGTTGTTGGTGACGTCATCAACGACATCGTCGTGCTGCCGTCGCAGCCACTGCGTGCCGACACCGACACACCGTCCACGGTGATCGCGACGCCCGGGGGGTCGGCGGCGAACACGGCGGCCTGGATCGGCTGGCACGGCGCCCCTGTCGACTTCGTCGGCCTGGTTGGAGCGGGAGACGCCGAGCACCATCGGCGCATCTTCCGCGACGCGGGGGTCACGCCGCACCTTCACGAGTCCACGACGCGCGGCACCGGCACGATCGTGATCATCGCCGAGGGCGAGCAGCGCACGATGCTCACCGATCGCGGTGCGAACGACGAGCTCGACCCCGCGTCGGTGACCGACGAGCTGTTGGCAGGGGCGAGCATGCTGCACCTGACCGGATACGGGCTCGTGAACGCGTTCACGGCCGCCGACGTGGCTCGCTTGATCGCCCGCGCCCGCGAGCACGGGGTGAAGGTCTCGCTCGACCCGGGGTCGGTGGGTTTCATCAGTGACTACGGGCCACAAGAGTTTCGTCGGGCGGTGAGCGGCGTCGATCTGCTGCTGCCGAATCTCGCCGAGGCGCGGCTGCTGATCGGGCAGCCGGACGCCACGCCGACCCACGCCGCTCTCGTGCTGCTCGACGTCGCCCCGCTGGTCATGCTGACCGACGGCGCACGCGGTGTGCTCATCGCCGAACAGTCGGGTGCCGTGCATGAACTCGCCGTCGACGCGGTTCCCGTCGTTGACCCGACGGGCGCGGGCGACGCGTTCGGTGCGGGCGTACTCGTGGCGCTCGCGAGCGGGCAGGACGTGCGGGCCGCCGCGGCCCAGGGCATGCGGGCGGCCGCGATCGCCGTCAGCCGGGCGGGGGGACGACCCCCGGCTCGGTGAGCGGTTCCGGGCCGCCGCGCGGCGGCCGGGCGCCGGCGACAGCGCCGACACTGGCGACGATGACTGCTCCGACGGCGACGACCTGTAGCACGGTCAGCACCTGACCGAGCACGAGCAGCCCCGCAAGGGCCGCCGCTGCGGGCGCAAGGCTCGACAGGATGCCGAAGACCCGGGTCGACATCGTCTTCAAGGCGACGAATTCGAGCGCGTAGGGCACGGCTGAGGTCATGACGGCGATGCCGAGAAAGACGGCGATCACGGTCGGGTTGCTGACGATGGCGCTGGTAGCCTGCGCGGCGCCGAACGGCGTGACGAGGAGCGCCGCGACGACCATGGCGACGGCGAGGGCGTCGACCCCGCGCGGCGGATGACGACCCGGTCCGACGCTGCCGAGACGCGACGACGAGACGATGTAGAGCGCCCAGAAGATGGCGGCGATCGCCGCAAAGACGATGCCGTCGACGGCGAGCGTCGCGTCGGGGTCGAAGCCGAGCATGACGACGCCCAGCGCGGCGAGCGCGACCCACACGAGGTCACGTGCTCGGCGCGTGCCGGCGACGGCGACGGCCAACGGGCCGAGCAGTTCGACGGTGACGGCGATGCCGATCGGGATGCGGTCGATCGACAGGTACATGAGGGAGTTCATGCCGCCGAGACCGAGGCCGAGCAGGACCACCCCGCCCCAGGTGCGCCGCGACCAGCCGCGGACCTGCGGCCGAATCACGGCCATGAGGATGATCGCGGCGAAGACGAGCCGCAACGTCGCGGCCCCGAGACTGCCCACCTCGCTGAAGGTGCTGCCAGCGATCGCGTTACCAAATTGGACCGAGACGATGGCCCCGACGGCAAGCGCGGTGGCGGGGACGCGCGGTGGGGCGGCGGGGCTCACTCGGCGAGTATGCCGCACAGCGGGGCGCACGTGAAAACCCCGGTTCCACCGCCCGAATATCGGCGGAACCGGGGTGAAGACGCGCCGTCCCCCGACGACGCGGCGGTCGACAGCTGCGGCTAGTCGACCGAGTCGACGCTCGGCGGCGACCAGCTGGCGGGCGAGGCGATGCTCGCGGGCGACGGAGCGCTGGGCGGCGACGGCAGCGACACCGGGCTCGGCGGGGAGTCAACGTCAACGCTCACGGGCGAGATCGGCGACTGCGCCGAGACCGGGCTGATCGGCGACACCGTGTTCGGCGAGTTGACCGAGACCGGCGAGGTGGGCGAGGGGCTCACGATGCTGTCGCTCGACACGCGGAAGGTGACATCGGCGCCGCCGGTGCCCTTCACGTCGGCCGAGGTGGCGCCGGTGCGGTCGCCGTCGCTGGTGAACAGGGGCATCGCGTTGGCCGCGGTGACCGCGCCGCCGGCCATCACGCCGAGGCTGAGGGCGCTGGCTGCACCGATGGCGATCCAGTTCTTGGGGCTGAGGTTCGTTGCCATGATCTGACTCCTTGAATGTTCTTGCTTCTCGAGCGACCGACCCGAGCGGTCGTTCACGATGAGATAACTCTCGGCGCCGTGCATGAGACGACAAGGAGGTGTGCGTGAGGGGCCTCTCATGTTGGGGCCGGCCCAGATGAGGAACCTCTCACCCGGGAGAAGGTGGCCGCGCTGGGAGAGTGTTGACGCACGGCGAATGTGCCTTTCACGGCACACAGCATGTCCCGTCCGAAAAGCCTCTCCGCTGCCGCGCTGCCGCGCTGCCGCGCTGCCGCGTTGCCGCGTTGCCGCGTTGCCGCGCCGCCGGGCTGCAGCGCCTCGCGCCATCGCGCCGCCCCGTGCCGCGCCGCACCGATGCGCGTCCCCGCCTCGCGACCACGGCTGTGTGCCATGAGAGGCACACACCCAAATCGCGCTAACCCCCTCCAGAGCTGTCGATGCAGGACGAGCGGCATGCTTCGACACACCCCCCGTGCCCGCCTGGCCAACCCGCGCGACTACGCCCGATTCTTGGCCGCCTTGACGGCCTCGTACCCGTCGAGCGCGGCCTGCCGCGACTCTTTCAGGTCGACCATCGGCTCGGGGTAGTCGTCTGTCCCCTTCTCGGGCACCCAGCGAGCCACGTACTCGTTGCGCGGGTCAAACTTCTGCGCCTGCAGCACCGGGTTGAAGATCCGAAAGTACGGCGCCGCATCGGCGCCAGAGCCGGCGACCCACTGCCAGGACGCCGCGTTCGACGCCTCGTCAGCGTCGACGAGTGTGTCCCAGAACCATTCCTCGCCGACCCGCCAGTCGATCTGGAGGTTCTTCGTCAGGAAGCTGGCGGTGATCATGCGAACGCGGTTGTGCATCCAGCCGATGTGCCAGAGCTGGCGCATGCCGGCGTCGACGATCGGGATACCCGTGCGGCCCTTTTGCCAGCGCGCCAGGCCGGCGTCATGGGGGTCGTTCCACGGGTAGGCGTCGAACTCGCGACGGTAGTTGACGGTGGCGAGGTCGGGGTTGTGAAACAGCAGGTGGTACGAGAACTCGCGCCAGCCCAGCTCGCTGAGAAACTTTGCGTGATTCTTCGCCGCAAGCCCCGACAGGCCATCGCGCAGCCGATGCCACACCTGGTACGGGCTGACCTCACCGAAGCGCAGGTGCGGGCTCAGCTGGCTGGTCACGTCGAGGCCGGGCTCGTCACGCCGGTGGTACTCGGCGAGGCGTTCCTCTGCAAGTTGCTCGAGTCGCTCGCGGCCGCCCGTCGAACCGGGGGTCCACTCGTTGCGCATGCCGCCCGCCCAGTCGGGCGCTGTTGGCAAGAGCTCCCAGCTGTCGAGGTCGTCGCCTTCGACCGCGCGACCCGGGATGCTCGCGGGCGCCTCCAGGGGAGCCCGCGGCTCATCGCGCGCCAGGCACGCCTTCCAGAACGGGGTGAAGACGCCGTAGGGGCCGCCCGAGCCGGTCTGCACCGTCCACGGCTCGAACAGCAGGCTGGCGGCGTGACTGACGGCCTCGATGTCGCGATCTTTGAGCGCGGTCTTGAGGCGAGCATCCACCTCGCGCGCTTTTCCGTAGCGGCGGTTCCAGTGCACGGCGCCCGCGCCGACCTCGTCGACGACGGCCCTGACGACCTTCTCGGCCGGGCCGCGGCGGAGGGTGAGGCTCGCGCCGAGCGCCTCGAGCTCGGCGGCGAGCGCGCTGAGGCTGTGGTGCAGCCACCAGCGGCTGGCCGCGCCGATCGGCCGCACCTCGGGGCTCTCGTCGTCGAGCACGTAGAGCACGACGACGTCGCCGCCGCGCTCGACGGCGGCGTTCAGTGCGGGGTTGTCGGCGACGCGTAGGTCGTCGCGCAACCAGACGATGGTCGGGGAGGTGTCAGCGGCCATGCCGCTCACCGTATGCACGCTTTCCGACAGTTCGCCGCGACCCGCGATGCGTCGACGGGATGCTCAGCTCGCCCCGTCGCGCAGCTTCCGGCACAGCGCGGTCAGCTGTGCGAGCTCGTCGGCGTCGAGCGATCCGCCGACCCGGCGCGAGATGGAGTCGGCGTGCGCGACGGCGACCCGCCGGAACAGCGTGTGCCCCTCGTCGGTGAGGGTGACGATGGTGCCGCGGGCATCGGTGGGGTCGGTCTGCTTCGTGACGAGTCCGCGAGTGGCGAGGCGCTCGAGCAGGCGGCTCACGCTCGGCTGGCTGAGCAGCAGGTGCGGAATCAGATCGCGGATGCGCAGGCTGCGCTCGGGTGCCCGGCTCAGGTTGAAGAGCACGTCGTATTCGGTGAACGAGATCTCGGTCGTCGGGAACTCTGCGCTCAGCTGGCGCAGCACCGACACCTGGGCGCGAAACAGCGCCTCCCATGCGTCCACTGCGAGCGACTTCTCCGCCATGGAGGTAACTCTATTCACTTGCATGGTGTCGCGCGACGCGCGCGGTGATGATTCGTCACAGGCGGGCGTTGCGGGGAGCGCTTAACGTGATTGAGGCCCGACCGTCGAGGCAAACGGTCGGGCCTCTCCCTTGCACCAAGAGTGTCCTGCAATCACATTCCGCGTCTACCGCCACAGCAAACGGTTGACGCTCTAGAAATATATAACGGGAAGGTAACGGTGTCTAGTTACCGGAACGTTATTTTTCGATGAATCTGCTGACAGTGGATGCGCGGGGCTGGCCCGGTCACGCGCATCCCGTGGTCACGCGAACGCGGCGCGCACCAGGTCGGCGACGCGGTCGAGGGTGCGCGCATCCATCTCGTCGACGTACCAGGCGGCCGGCCGCAGCAGCGACCCGTCTTCGCGCTCGGAGGTGCCTTTTTCGGTCACCCCGAACGACATGACTCCGTCGTCGACCCGCACGAAGACGACGACCGGGGTGCTGCGCCCGGTTGCGTACCCGCACCCGCCGTACCAGAGGCGCGGCTTCAGCTTCGGGCCCGCGCTGAGGATCGTGTCGTGCAGTTGCCTGCCGATCTCGGGGAATGGCTCGGGCCAGCTCGCGATCTTGTCAAGCACGGCCTGCAGGTCGTCGGCGGCTTTGTCGGTCGTGGGCATGAGGGCCCGCCTTTCTCTCGCGCCGCATTCGCGGCTGGGTGCACACAACCGGCCCGGGGTCGGGGCGGTTGCGCAATCTCCACCGCGGACGTGTCCTGACCGGGGTCAGTCCTCTCCGCGAATGTGTCAGACGAGCACTTCGTCATCGACTGCGCGAGGGCGCCGAGGCGCCTGAATCGACGATAGCAACGACTCCGATCTCACGCATCGGTCAGGCGGTGACCGCAGACTGGGCAGATGCGCGCGACAGACGATCCGGCGGCACGCCGCCTCGCCGAGGCGCTCACGGCGACCGCCGCCTCGATGCGGCAGCAGGCCGCCCTCACCGACGCGCTCGGCTTTGACGCAGCCATCGAGACCGCCCTCCGCGACGTCAGCAACGACGCGAGCCACTGAGCGTCGTCGAATCGCGCACACAGCCTGACCGGAGTACATTTTTCGGTATGCCGAAAAATCTGCGCGGGATGCTCGCGGTCGCGACCGCGGCGCTCGTCGCGCTCGCGGCGGGGTGCGCGCCGACGGGGCCGTCCGGCGGTGACGATCCCCGCGCATCCGACGACCCGGCGTCCGAACGCCCGCTCGTGCTGACCACCTTCACGGTGATCGCCGACATGGTGCGCGAGGTCGCCGGCGACCGCGTCGAGGTGCGCTCGGTGACCCGCCCCGGCGCCGAGATTCACGGCTACGAGCCGACCCCGGGCGACCTGCGTCAGGCGCGCGGCGCCGACCTCGTCATCGAAAACGGCCTCGGCCTTGAGGCGTGGTTTGCGCAGTTCATCGCCGACGTCGACGCCCCGAGCGTCACTCTCAGCGACGGCCTCGACCCCGTGTCGATCGCCGGCACCGATGAGGCGAACCCGCACGCCTGGATGTCGCCGGTTGCCGGGCAGCACTACGTCGAGCGGATCGCCGCCGCCCTCGCCGAGCTCGACCCCGCGGGCGCCGACCACTACGCCGAGCGCGCCGCCGACTATTCAGCCGAACTCGACGCCGTCGCCTCAGAGCTTGCAGCCTCGATCGAGCGCGTGCCCACCACCGAGCGCGTGCTCGTCAGCTGCGAGGGAGCCTTCTCGTACCTCGCCCGCGACCTCGGACTCGACGAGGCCTACCTGTGGCCCGTCAACGCCGACCAGCAGGCCACGCCGCAGCGCGTCGCCGCCGTGATCGACACGGTGCGCGAGCGCGAGGTGCCCGCGGTCTTCTGCGAGTCGACCGTGTCGGCCGACGCGATGCTGCAGGTCGCCGCCGACACGGGCGCGCGGTTCGGCGGCACCCTCTACGTCGACTCCCTCTCCGACCCCGACGGTCCCGTGCCCAGCTACCTCGCCCTGCTGCGCCACGCGGCCGAGACGATCGCGACGGGGCTGACCTCGTGAGCGCGACCGCGAGCATCCGCCTCGACTCGGTGACCGTGCGCTACGGCGCGGTCACCGCCCTCGACGACGTCACGCTCGCCGTCGCCCCGGCGGCGGTCACCGCGCTCGTCGGGATGAACGGGGCCGGCAAATCGACCCTCTTCGGCGCGATCACGGGTCGCCTCCGCCCCCGCCGCGGCCGGGTCGAGGTGCTAGGCGGCGCCCCCGACGCCGCGCGCCGCGCCGGCCGGGTCGCCGTCATGCCGCAGTCAGACGGGGTCGACCCCGACTTCCCCCTCACCGTCGCCGACGTCATCGCGCAGGGGCGATACGGGCGGCTCGGCGTGACCCGCCGGCTGCGCGCGGCTGATCGCGACGCCGTCGCCGACGCCCTCGCGCGCGTGCAGCTGAGCGACCTCACCGACCGGCCCATCGGCGCGCTGTCGGGCGGTCAGCGCCGCCGCGTTTTCGTCGCCCGGGCGCTGGCGCAGCAGGCCGACGTGTTGCTGCTCGACGAGCCCTACGCGGGCGTCGACGTCGTCAGCGAGCGGCTCATCGCCGACGTGCTGGCCGACCTCGCCGCGGCCGGCGCCACCGTGCTCGTCTCGACCCACGACCTCGCCACGCTGCCGGACCGGGCCGACCGGGTTGTGCTGCTCGCCCGACGCCTCGTCGCCGACGGGCCGCCCGGAGAGGTGCTCGCCCCCGAGGTGCTCGCCCGCGCATTCGGGCTGCCGCGCGACACCGACTCGCCGCGCGACGCCGACGCCGCCCGGCCGGCCGAATCCGGGGAGGCCCGCGCATGACGTGGCTCGACCTCCTCCTCGAACCGTTCACCTACGAGTTCATGCTGCGCGCCCTCGCCGCCACGACCATCGCCGCCGTCGTGTGCGCGGTGCTGAGCTGCTGGCTCGTGCTGATCGGCTGGTCGCTCATGGGTGACGCCGTCGCGCACGCCGTGCTGCCCGGGGTCGTGCTCGCCTACCTCCTCGGCGCGCCCTTCGCGATCGGCGCCCTCGTCTTCGGCCTGCTCGCCGTGCTGCTCATCGGCATCGTGCGCGACACCTCCCGCATCAAAGAGGATGCCGCGATCGGCATCGTCTTCACGAGCCTGTTTGCGCTCGGCATCGTCCTCGTCTCGATCACGCCCAGCCAGATCGACCTTGGCCACATCGTGTTCGGCAACATCCTCGGCGTGGGCCCGACCGACCTGCTGCAGATCGCCATCATCGGCGCCATCGCCCTCACCCTGCTCATCGTCAAGCGCCGCGACCTGACGCTCTTCGCCTTCGACCCGGCGCACGCCCATTCGATCGGGCTCTCGCCGCGCCGCCTATCGGCCCTGCTCTTAGGGCTCCTCGCCCTCACCGCCGTCGTCGGCCTACAGATCGTCGGCGTCGTGCTCGTCGTCGCACTGCTCATCATCCCCGGAGCCACCGCGCGCCTACTCACCGACCGCATTCAGAGGATGCTCGTCATCGCCCCGCTCATCGCCGCCGCTTCCAGCCTGGTCGGCGTCGCCACCAGCTACTACCTCGACGTCGCCTCCGGCGGCGCCGTCGTTGTCGTCAACGCGATCGTGTTCTTCACCGTCTACCTGCTGCACCCGACGAGGGGTCTTGCCGCGCGCATCCGCCGGCCCCTAACGTCAGCGGCATGACGCGACCTCTCACCAACTGGCACACCCGCACCACCCGCGACCGCACGACCGGTCAGCGGGCGGCCGACATCCTGCGCAACGGCATGGGGAGCTGGCCGTTCGTGTTCTCGTTCCTCGGGCTGATGGTCGTCTGGGCCTACCTGCAGGGCGCGATCCTCCTCATCGCCGCCAAGCGGCAAGACGCGATCTCGGCGTCACTCGCCCAACACGACTACGACACCAACGTCGCTGCCGAGCGCGAGATTCAGGAGTTGATCGAGATCAATCGGCGGCAGCTCGAACTGCTCGAACGCCTCGTCGCCGAACGCGACGGGGGCACCCGTCAGAACGTGTCGGGCGACGGCGTCGACGCGTAGCGCACCGTCACGTCGGCGTGCCGGTCGAAGCGATACCCGGCCCCGCGCACCGTGCGCACGATCTCTTCGTACGCCCCGAGCTTCGCCCGCAGTCGCCGCACGTGCACGTCGATGGTGCGCTCGTTCGGCACCTCTCCCTCGTGCTCGACGCCCTCGGCCCAGAGGGCTGAAATGAGCTCGTTGCGGTCGATCGTGCGGCCCTCGCGCAGCACGAAGTACTGCAGCAGCTCGAACTCCTTGTAGGTGAGCTGCGCGGTCTCACCGTCGAGCACGACGCGCTTGCGTGAGATGTCGACGATGACGCCCTCGTCGACGGGCGTCTTCTCGCTCTCGCCGCGGTAGCGCGACAGTGCGGCCGGGTCTTGCATGGCCAGGCGCACCACCTCGAGGTCGCGCCCGCCCGCGCCGACGGGGGCGAGGGCGACGGCGGCGTGCGTCTCGGCGGCGGGCGCAAGCTGACTCGTCACCCTCTTCAGCTCGGTCACGAGGCGGCCGAGGTCGATGCCGGCGGCCGCGGCCTTCTTCTCGTCGAGGCCGACGTAGAGCACGAAGCCGCGGGGCTCGGTCTGCGGCGGCGCGGCGGCGGCACGACGCTGCGGGTTGACCCCGGGCGCGGTCGCGGCGGGGCCAGACGTGGGGGGAGTGGGCGAAAAGGTCATGGGTCGATGTGTCCTTCAAAAGTGTGATGGATGCGCGCAGGCGACGGTCGCGGCGCGCGGGATCTCATCAGGAGCACATTCGACAGGCGTGCACGACCGCGGCGCGCATCATCATGCGCGTGGTCTCCCCGGCCGAAACGGCGGTGCGGGCGAGAGCGAGGGCGGTCATGCTTCTGAGTATTTCGTTCATCCAAGCAGAGCGTCAAGTCGCCGAGCCGTGCATCCGTCTAGACGCGCAGCCGGCGAGAAGTGAGCGCGCGCCGCTCAGCCGGCCGTGCCGTACAGCCGGTCGCCGGCGTCGCCGAGGCCCGGCACGATGTAGCCGTGCTCGTTGAGGCGCTCGTCGAGCGCGCCGAGTACGAGCGTGACATCGCGGCCCTCGACCGCCTTCTCGACGGCGGAAACGCCCTCGGGGGCCCCCAAGATGCACACCGCGGTGACGTCGACCGCGCCCCGGTCGAACAGGTACTGGATCGCCGACAGCAGTGAACCGCCCGTCGCGAGCATCGGGTCGAGCACGAAGCACTGCCGGTTCGACAGGTCGTCGGGAAGGCGCTCGGCATACACGCTCGGCTCGAGGGTCTCCTCATTGCGCACCATGCCGAGGAAGCCGACCTCGGCGCTCGGCATGAGCGCCGTCATGCCCTCGAGCATGCCGAGGCCCGCGCGCAGGATCGGCACGATGAGCGGCCGCGGCTCGCTGATCGCAAGCCCGACGGTCTCGGCCACCGGGGTCTGAATGGTGACCTCGTGCGTGCGCACCTGGCGGGTTGCCTCGTACGCGAGCAGTGTCACGAGCTCGCTCGTCAGCGCGCGGAACGTCGGCGAGGGCGTGCGTGCGTCACGCAGGACCGTCAGCTTGTGGGTGATGAGAGGGTGGTCCGCTACGTGCACTCGCATAGGCTCAATCTAACGGAGGTGGCCATGACCGCGGTGTCCGACGCCGACCTGGCCGCGATGCGTGAGGCGCTCGCGGAGGCACGCGACGCGCTCGCGACCGGCGACGTTCCGGTGGGCGCCGTCGTCGTCGACGCTCGGGGTCAGATCATCGGCCGAGGACGCAACGAACGCGAGGCGTTGGGCGATCCGACCGCGCACGCCGAGGTGATCGCCCTCCGTGAGGCGGCGCGCGCCACGGGCGACTGGCAACTGACTGGATGCACGCTCGTCGTCACCCTCGAACCGTGCGTTCTCTGCGCGGGCGCCATCCTCGCCGCGCGGATTCCGCGGGTTGTGTTCGGCGCGTACGACGACAAGGCCGGCGCCGCGGGCGGGGTCGTCGACCTGCTCCGCGAACGCCGGCTGCCGTTTCGCGTCAACGAGGTCGTCGGCGGTGTCATGGCCGACGACGCGGCGACGCTGTTGCGCGAGTTTTTCAATACGCGGCGCTGACCTCGAGGGCGTGCGCCGCGCATCCACTCACCAGAAGACGGCGAGAACGATGTTGATGAGCGCGAGGCCGCCAGCCGCGTGGAAGAACGGCTTGATCGTGCGATCGTTGCCGTTCTTGCGGGCGCGCAGCCAGCCGAGCAGGGCGGCGACGAAGACGACGAGCGCGATGGCGAGCTTCACGATGATCTTCGTGTAGTCGAGGTCGCGGTCGATGCCCTCCGCGACCCCCGTCAACAGGATGCCCGTGATCAGTTGCGTAATCGCACCCCCGAACACGGCGGTGACCGCAAAGTCGCTGTTCTTGCGCATCTGCACGAGGAAGGGGCCGACGATCGCGGCCAGGCCGATGAAGTGGCCGACGACGAGGAACTGGTAGAGGAACTCCATGCCTCAAGCCTAGCGAGCGTGGTTGAGAAAGTGGGGTGCGTCGCGTCAGTCCGCCCCGCGGATGATGATCGTGTCGGTCGGCGGGTCGACGTCGGCGCGCGGGGCGGCGACCTCGGGCTCGAGCACGATCGTGCGCGCGTCGGGAAGGGCGGCGCGGATGCCGGCCTTCACCTCGCCGAGCACGGCGACGACGTCCGCGACGGGCGTGCGGCGGCCGAAACCGAGGGTCGCCGTGACAAGCACGTCACCCTTTTCGAGGCGGTGCACGACGACCTCGCCGACGCTCTGCACACCGGCCGTGCCGACGAGCACCTCGCGAATGGCCATGGCCTGGTCGGGGTCGACTGGCCGGGCGCTCGACCCCGTTGCCGCCGTCGTGGTCTCGGTCGTGGTCTCGCGGCCGTCGTGGTCGGTCATTCCGCATCCTCCCGTTCGAGTGCCCCCAACCTACACTCGTGGCATGAGTGCACCTGGCAGCCTTCCCCCGATCGCGATCATCGGCACCGGTTCGATGGGCGGTGCGATCCTGGCCGGCCTGCGGGCGGGCGCGCCCGACGTTCGCGTGCGGGTGACCACCCGGTCGGAGGCTTCGGCGGCGGCCCTCCGCGCCGACGGAGTCGAGGCGCGCGCCGTCGAGCACGACAGCGACGCGAACGCATGGGCGGTCTCCGGTGCCGGAGTCGTGGTGCTCGGGGTGAAACCGGCGCAGATCGTCGCGGTGCTCGGGGAGCTCGCGCCGACGCTCGACCCGGCGGCGCTCGTGGTGAGCGTCGCGGCGGGCATCACGACCACGGCCATGGAGGCCGCGGCGCCCAACCCGGTAGTGCGGGCCATGCCGAACACGCCGTCCCTGGTGGGTCGGGGGGTGACGGGGGTCAGCGGGGGAGCCCGCTCGACGGCCGCGCACCTGGCGCTTGCCGACGACCTGTTCCGCCTCGTGGGGACGGTGGTCGAGCTGCCCGAGTCGCAGATCGACGCGCTGTCGACCATCTCGGGGTCGGGCCCGGCCTACGTGTTCCTGCTGATCGAGGAGTTCACCCGCGCTGCGCAGGCGATGGGGTTCGACGAAAACGTGGCGAGGCTCTTGGCGGAGCAGACGTTCATCGGCGCTACGGCGCTGCTGGAGGCGTCGGGGGAGGATCCCGAGGAACTGCGCCACCGCGTCACGAGCCCGAAGGGCACGACCGAGCAGGCGGTGGGCGTGCTGCAGGGCGCCGAGCTGAGCGCGCTATTCACCCGCGCGGCCGAGGCGGCACTCGCCCGCGCCCGCGAGCTCGCCTCCGGCGGCTAGGCCGCAGCGACTCGGGGTGGGGCGCCGAGCACCCCCATCCCCTCAGTCGTCGAGCGAGGCGAAACGGTCAATGTCGCGCTCGGTGCCCGAGCAGATGATGAGGTCGTGGTTTGACACCACCGTCTGCTCGGTGGCATAGGTGAACGGCTTGCCGGGGCTCTTCACGCCGACCACGGTGATGTTGTATTTCGTGCGCACCTGCGAGTCGGTCAGTGACAGCCCGCGAATCGCCTTCGGCGGGTACATCTTCACCATCACGAAGTCGTCGTCGAACTCGATGAAGTCGATCATGCGCCCCGAGACCAGGTGCGCAACTCGCTCGCCGGCCTCGCGCTCGGGGTAGATGACGTGGTTCGCCCCGATGCGGGCCAAGATCTTGCCGTGCGACTGGCTGATCGCCTTCGCCCAAATCTGCGGCACCTTCAGGTCGACCAGGTTTGCCGTGATGAGAACGCTCGACTCGATCGACGAACCGGTCGCGACGACCGCGATCGAGAAGTCTTGCGCGCCGATCTGCTGCAACGCGTCGATCGACCGCGCATCCGCCTGCACCGTGTGGGTGATGCGATCGGCCCACTTTTGCACGAGCACGTGGTCTTCGTCGACGCCCAACACTTCGCGGCCCTGGCGCTGCAGTTGTCCGGCGGTCGCGGCGCCGAAGCGCCCCAGTCCGATGACGAGAACGGGGGCGTCGCGCCGAATGCGTTCAACCAACGATGGGCCTCTCTTCAGCTCGGCGGAACAGTTGGCGTCGCTGGCTCGCGGCGAGCGCAGCGGCGAGCGTCACTGTACCAACGCGGCCCGCCCACATGGTCGCGGCCAGCGTGTACTTCGCGGCGTCGGGCAGCTCGTTGCTCGTGAGCCCGGTCGACAGGCCGCACGTCGCGAACGCACTGATGACGTCAAACAAGACGTAATCGAGCGGTGCCTTCGTGATGTGCAGCACAATGATCGACGAGGTCGCCACGATCGTCGCGCCCCACAGCACGATCGACACGGAGACGCGCAGCACATCGACAGGAATCCGTCGGTCGAATGCCTCCATGTCTTTCACACCGCGTGCCTCGGCGAAGGCCGCCAAGAACAGCACGGCGAGCGTCGTCACCTTGATGCCGCCCGCGGTCGACGCCGACCCGCCGCCGACGAACATCAGCATGTTCATGCCGAGCAGGGTCGAGCCGTTCATGGCGCCGACGTCGATCGGGCTGAAGCCGCCCGAGCGGGTCATGACCGACAGGAAGAAGGCGTTGAGAGGCCGATCGACGGGGGACTGCCCGCCGATGGTGCTGCCGTTGTTCCACTCGAGCACCATGATCAGCATCGTGCCGAGCACGATCAGAATGAGCGTCGTGAACAGCGTCAGCTTGGCGTGCACGCCAAGCCGTGCCCGAAACCGCGCGAGGCGGAACAGCGCGAAAATCACCGGGAAGCCCACGGAGCCGAGGAAGACCCCGACGGCGATCGTCAGCAGCATCCAGGGGTCGGAGACGAACGGCTCCATGCCGTCGACCAGAGGGACGAAGCCCGTGTTCGTGAAAGCGGATGCGGCCAGGTAAAAGCCCTGCCACGTCGAGTCCCAGAGCGAAAAGCCGGCCGTGAGCAGGCGGGGGAAGATGGACGCAAACAGCGCTAGCTCGATGACGAGCGTGCTGAGGGCGACCGTGCCGAGCAGGCCGCCAATCTCTCCAATACGGATTGCCTGCGAGTCGTTGCCGGCGCCCGAGGTGACGCGCGACTGGCTCGCGTCGTTCACCGCGAGCAGCTTCGCGCGCAGCCCCAGGCGGCGCGACACGATGAGGCCCATCACGCTCGCGAGCGTCAGCACGCCGATGCCGCCCACCTGGAAGGCGAGCAGCACGACGCCGTGCCCGAACGCCGACCAGTGGGTCGACATATCGAGGGTGACCAGCCCGGTGACGCAGATCGCTGAGACCGCCGTGAACAGCGCATCCGCGATGGGGGTGGGCTCGCCGCTCGCGCTCGAAATCGGCAGGGCGAGCAGCGCGGTGAAGATCAGAATCAGCGTGGTGAAGATGACGATGGCGAAGCGGGCGGGCGACGACACCAGGTGGCGATCGACAAACGCTTGGATGCGCGCGGGCACCGAAGCGGGAACGCCGCGTCCCGGTGTCATCACCGGTCGCACGTGCGGACCTGCGGCCATGCTGTGCCTCCTTGGCCCATTCGGCCGGTCGACATGGTACTCCCGGCCCCGGCTCAACTAGCCTGGTGAGATGGTACTCCCGGCCCCGGCTCAACTAGCCTGGTGACATGGCCGACATTTTCACTGTGATCGCCGACGCTACCCGCCGCGAGCTGCTCGGGCACCTGCTCGACGCAACCCTGTCGCCGGACAACAAGGAGGGTGAGCTCGCGGTCAGCGAGCTGGTCGACCGCATGGATGCGACCCAGCCGACGGTGTCAAAGCACCTGAAGGTGCTGCGCGACATCGGCCTCGTCCAGGTGCGGGAGGAAGGCCAGCATCGCTACTACCGCCTCGACTCGACGCCGCTGGAAGACGTCGAAGACTTCCTGATTCCTTTCCTGACGGTCGACTTCGACGAGGAACACGGCGAGGGCGGCGCAGCGTTCGCGGCCTGGGCGGGCGTCGACCTGACCGGCCCGGCGAGCACAATCGGTCGGGCGGCGGCGGACGCCTCCCACCAGGCCCGCACGGTCATCCACGAGGCGCAGGAGCGCCTGCACGTCGTGGGCGACAGACTGCACGACGCACAGGAGACGGTCGTGAAGCGCCTGCCCTGGCGCAAAGACTGACCTCCACGGTCGGCCGAGTCACCCCCTGTTTTGGCGTCTTTACTTACGTCACACCAGCCCCTACTGTGAACACGGCGCACGGGCATGCAGGTCCGCGCCGTCGGTTAATCGACAGGACGACAGATGACTCGCGATCTCTCGGAGGTTCGCTTCCTCACGGTGGCTGAGGTCGCCGAGATGATGCGCGTGTCGACCATGACCGTCTACCGCATGGTGCACGCGGGCGAGCTGCCGGCGATCCGCTTCGGGCGGTCGTTCCGAATCCCCGAGTCGGCCGTCGCCGACGCGATTCGCCCGGGCCTCAGCGACGTCGGCTGACCGTCCCGTCTGCGGCGCGCCTCCCGACTGCGATAGACTCTCCCGGTTATCGACGCGGTTCTGAACGGACCGTGAGTCCGTTCGTTCATTCGATCAAAGGATTTGTATGGGTTCTGTTATCAAGAAGCGCCGCAAGCGGATGGCCAAGAAGAAGCACCGCAAGCTGCTGCGGAAGACGCGTCACCAGCGTCGCAACAAGAAGTAGGGCCTAGCGCCCGACAGCCAGCGCCTCGCCGAATCGGCGGGGCGCTTCGGCGTTAGCGGGCGTGGTTAGCGACGGCGCGCGCCTCGCGGCGCACCCGTCGCCGCTGGGCGCGGATGCTCGCCGCACCCGCCGTGATGATCGGCCAGCTTCGGGCGCGCGCGTACCGCTTCAGCGCCGCATCAGGGTTCACGACGACGCGGTTGCCGGCCAGCTCGAGCAGGGGGATGTCGTTGCGCGAGTCGGAGTACGCCCAGCAGTCGTCGAGACGGGCGTGCTTGTCGACGGCGAGGTCTTTGGCCGCGAGAGCCTTCTCGGTGCCGTGCATCACGTGGCCGAGCAGCTCGCCCGTGAAGATGCCGTCGACGTCGCGGATGCGCGTGCCGATCGCGCCCGTCAGTCCGAGCCGCTCAGCGATGACGCGTGCGCACGCCTCCGGGGTCGCCGTGATCAGCCACACCTCGTGGCCCTTGTCGAGGTGGTCTTGGGCGAGGCCGACGGTTTCCGGCAGCAGCAGCTTCTCGATGCGCTTTTCGTAGGTTTCGACCGTGAGGGATTCGAGCTCCTCGATCGTGTGGCCCTCGATCAACTCGAGCGCCCGGTCGCGCACCGCCAGCTGGTGGCGGTGGTTCTCGCCGACGGCGATGAAGCGCATCTGCTTCCAGGTGAAGCGCAGGATGTCGCGCCACGTCACGTAGCCGCGCTTCCACGCCGCCCAGCCGAGGTGGTACACGCTCGCACCGCGCATGAGCGTGTTGTCGACGTCGAAGAAGGCGAGAATCGGGGTTGGGCTCGGGGGAGCGCTCGGAGTTTCCCCGGTCGTCGCGTCGTCGTCGATAGCGGCCATCAGCGTCCAGTCTAGGCACGGGCGTAGGCTTGCCCTGTGTCGCGCATCGAGGTCCTCCTGCTCACGAAGCCCGGGTGTCACCTCTGCGACGACGCCCGCCCGATCGTCGAGCGGGTCGTCGCAGATGAGCCCCAGGCCGAGCTGGTTGAGCGCGACATCACCACCGACGAGGCGTTGAACGCCCGCCACTGGGACGAGATCCCCGTGGTGATGGTCGATGGTGCCGTGCATTCCATCTGGCGCGTCGACGAGTCGCGCCTGCGCCTGGCGCTGAAGGAGAAAACAGCATGATCCGCCACGTGGTGTTCTTCCGTCTGGGGTCGAGCGAGGCTGAGCGGGCCGCCGATATCCGGCGTTTTGCCGCGCCGCTGGAGGCGCTTGTGGGGGTGATCCCCGGGTTGCGGTCGCTGACGGTCGGCGCCGACATCGGGCTGCTTGAGGCCAACTGGCACGCCGTGTTGATCAGCGAGCACGACGACCGTGAGGCGCTCGCCGTGTACGCCAACCACCCCGCGCACATCGAGGCCGCGACGATCGTGCGCTCGCTGATGATCGACCGGGCGACCGTCGACTACGAGGTCTGAGGGCGGGGATGCACGGGGCGCGTCGGGTGCGTCCGCCGCGTCGCTGATGTGCGGTCGGTACGCGAATACGAAGAGCGGTGAGGAACTCGGCCGTTACTTCGAGGCGGACGAAGTCGATGACGTCGCGATGCCCGCGAGCTGGAACATCGCCCCCACCCAGCAGGTGCCGATCGTCGTTGACCGGCTGTCGAAGACCGACCCCGACGAGGTGCCGCCCAGTCGGCTCGTGACGAGCGCGCGGTGGTCACTCGTGCCCCGCTGGGCGACGGAGCTGACGAGCAAGTACCCGACCTTCAACGCCCGCAGCGAGACGGTGAGCGAGAAGCGCACATTTTCCGGGGCGCTGGTGCGCTCGCGGGCCTTGTTGCCGGCTGACGGCTACTACGAGTGGCACACCGTGACGGGAGCCGACGGCAAGCCGGTGAAGACGCCGCACTACATTCACGACCCGGTGGAGGGCGAGCTGTCGTTCGCGGGGTTGTACTCGTGGTGGCGGCCGCCGGTGGCCGACGGGCAGGAGCCGGTGCCGTGGATGCTGACGGCCACGATCTTGACGCGCGCCGCGTCGGGACCGGCGGCGAGCATCCACGATCGGGCGCCGGTGATGCTGCCTCGCGAGCTGGTCGACGAGTGGCTCGACCCGACGGTCGAGGGCGACCAGGCGCTGGTGGATGCGATGGTCGCCGAGAGCGAGGCCGTGCTCGAGCGGCTCGAGCTGCACCCGGTCGCGCCGCTGCGCGGCGACGGCCCGCACCTGATCGAGCCGCTCGCGCGCTGACACACGCCGAACGTTGCCGCGCACGCCCACGCGCAACGTTGCGCGTGCGCGGCGGCACACGTGGTGCCGTGAGCGCCGGCTTCCGCACGGCGAGCCTCGAACGTCGAGCCTCGTCCCCGCGAGCCGTCATGCTCGAACTCAACTGTCGCCTTACGCCCGCCCCCATACCCGCACGAGCACCCGACCCCGACCCCGCACCCCGCCCGACTGCTCTGCTGTAGGAACTCCTACAGCAGAGCAGTCGCTGTGACCCCGGCGCACCTTTCCGGGTCGACCAGATCGTGGAGCACAACGTCACCGTCCCGACGCTGAAACCCCGATCGAATGCACGCCGAAGGTTGCGTCGCACGCGCTACGTTGCATGTGCGCCACACTCTTTGCCGTGCCTTTGGCCCCGTCGACACGACCGCGGTGGGGAGTTCGCGGCTCACACCACCTACTCCGGCTCACACGGCGCCTGCGGCGCGATCTGCAGCGAAGACGCCGCGCACAAGAAAGGTGACCGTGGCCACGTAGCCGACGATCGGCGCGGTGCCCGGCGATCCATGCGTCGGCGGATGCAAGCGTCGCCTTCGTGCGAATGCCGATTCTCTGGTTGTGACGCAGAGCGTCCCTGCTCGCGACAAAAGCCATCGCCGCCGCTGCCGCACTGATAACGAGCAACCCGAGGGTCGGTCCGAGAAGGGGATGCATGTCACACGTCGGTAGTCGACCCCACCTCAACGATGCGTCACGCCCAGCCCATCCCTACAGGCAGGCACCCCACAGCCCGAGCCCGCCCGCCTGGGCGGCCGCCTCGGCGACGAGGATCTCGTCGCGGTAGCGGAAATTCGGCGCGTAGTGCAGCTCGCGCGCATAGCCCTCCTCGACGAGGGCGAGGTTGATGAACGTGCCGTCAGCGGCGAACAGATACATCAGCTCGCGCTCGAACCGATCCTGCGGGTCGATGTCGTACTCGAAGCCGATGCGGGTGCCCACCGGCGCCAGCCGGGCGAGAGCGTTTGTCGCCTCGTCGGCAAAACACTCGGGAGCCGGCCGCAGTTCGGGGGTGTCGATCCCGATGAGGCGCACGCGCAACTCCTCGCCGTCGACCACCAGCCGCAACGTGTCGCCGTCGGTGATCGACGCCACCACTCCGGTCGGGCGGCCGTCGATTCCGTTCGACCGCTGGTCGAACTCGGTGAGGAGGGCGCAGCCGCCGAGGCCGACCGTGAGAGCTGCGGCGAGCATCCCGAGAAGGGGGCGCAGGTGGGCACGCGGCATCCCGTGAGATTACCGGGCCGCTCGCCTCACGCCCGGGTATGCGGGTTACTCTGACCTCAATCGGCACCGTTCGCCGACCGCCCCGCACCCCAGGAGCCCGCATCGCCGTCGGGCCAGAGCGCGGTGCAGGCTGCGGCATCCCGCGTGTCGTCCTCGTCCTCGCCTGGCGCCCAGCGATCGGCCGCACCGCGCGCCCCCGAAGTCGACCCCGGTGCGCGAGCTCGACGGTGATTGACACGACTGCCGCCGCTGTCGATACCCAGGGCAGCGTGGCACAATACCTCCCGTGGGTATGTCGATCCTGACGCGCATCGCGCGACTGGCCGCCGCGATGGCGCTCGCCGTCGCTGGCGTCGCGATGGTGTCGCACCACATCGGAAGCGACAGCCACGTCGTGACCGTCCACGAGCATCCCGCCGCGGCGACCAGCGAGGCCCCCGTCGGCGAGCCCCATCATCACGGCCTCGAATCTGAGCACGAGCACGAGCACGAGCACGGGCACGATCACAGCCTGCTGCTCATGGGATGCGCGGCGCTCGTCGTCGCGCTGCTCGCGTCGCTGCGCTACGCCCCTCCCGCACCCGGGCTCGTCGGGTTACATCCCGTGGACGCTCCGCGCACCGTGACACCGCACTCCAGCGCCGAGCCCGCACCGCCTCCTCTCGATCAACTCTGCGTGCTGCGGAGGTGACGGTGGCTCTCGAGCACGCGCTCGAGCCACCGACCTGTCACCTCCCCTCCCACGAAAGGTTGTTCCCATGCGTATTTCGCGCACGTCTGCGGCGTTCGCTCTTGCCGCCGCGCTGACCCTCACTCCCGTGCTCGCGGCGTGCACTCCCGCCGCAAGCCCCGGGGGTTCCGCGACCCCCACCCCCTCCGTCGACGACGGTGCCCCCTCGCCCGCCCCGGCCGACGTCATGTTCGTGCAGATGATGATTCCGCACCACGAGCAGGCGATCGAGATGTCCGAGATCCTGCTCGCGAAGGACGGTATGCCTGCCGAGCTGCGCGAGCTTGCCGAGCAGATCGCCGCCGAGCAGGGCCCCGAGATCGAACGGATGCGCTCGTGGTTGCGCGATTGGGGCATGCCCGAGATGGGTGACATGGCCGGCGGCCACGGCGGCCACGGCGGCATGGACGGCATGCTGTCGGAGGCCGAACTCGACGAGCTGCGTGACGCCGAGGGCGATGAGGCCGTTGTACTGTTCCTGCGGCAGATGATCGCCCACCACGAGGGTGCGATCGACATGGCGCGTGACGTGATCGACAACGGCCGCCACCCGGATGTGCGCGCCCTCGTCGACGACATCATCGCCTCGCAGCAGGCCGAGATCGAGCTCATGACCGAATGGCTGGACCGGTGACCGCGCGCCGTGCCTCAGCTCTCGCCGCTCTCGGAGCGGTCGCCGCGACCGCGCTCGTGCTCACGGCGTGTGCGCCGCCCGACGGACTCAGCCCCGACGGCTTCGCGCCGGCGCCGGAGGCGGCGGCCGTCGATCCCGGGGTGACGCACGTCCACGCCCTCGACGTCGACGAGCGTGCCGGTGTCGCCCGCATTGCGACGCACTACGGCATCTACGCAGCCGAGCTTGTTGACGACGGGTCGGCGCAGGCGGCGCGCGTCGGCGAGTGGCAGGGTGACGCGATGGGCATGGCCCGCGTGAGCGACAGCATCCTGTTTTCCGGCCACCCGGCCGAGGGTGAGCCGGGCCCCGCGAACCTGGGCGTTGTGGCGTTCGCCGACGACGGCACCACCTCGGTGATCGCGCTCGACGGCGAGGTCGACTTCCACGCCATGGCGGCGCACGGTAGCCGCGTGGCCGGCTGGGATTCGGCGACCGGCGGCGTCTTCCTGAGCGATGACGGCGGCGCGACGTGGAGCACGGGCGCTGTCACTCCGATTCGCAGTCTGGCCTGGGCGCCGGACGGCGTGACGCTACTCGGCACCACCGCCGACGGACTCGTCGCCTCCACCGACGGCGGCGCCACGTTTGAGCAGGTTGACGGGGCTCCGCTGCTCGTGCTGCTCGCCAACAACGAGGCGGATGCGGCGCTCCCGCGCGTCGTCGGCATCGACACGGAGGGCGCCATTCACGTGTCGGCAGACGGCCGCGAGTGGTCGGCGGTGGGAGAGTCACCGATCCTGCCGGAAGCGATCGCCGTCACCGCGAGCGGCCGCATCGCGATCGCCGACACGAGCCTGGCCCTCGTCTCCGACGCAGACGGTCGCAACTGGCAGAGCCTGTTCCGCTACTAGCGGCGGGGTCGCCTACCGCTGGCAGCTCGGGCAGTACCAGGTGATGCGCTCGCTGAGCGCGTCCTCGCCGAGCAGCCCGCGCCGGATCGGCGTGCCGCAGCGCCGGCACGGCTTGCGGTCGCGGTGGGCGACCCACAGGCGCTTGTCGCGTCGGGTGTCGCCGGTGGTCGTGCGTTCGTTGCGGTCGCGGTTGGCGCGAATGAGCCGCACGGCGAGGTCGAGCGCGGCGGCCGCGTCGGTTTCCCCGACCGGGGTCTCGGGCAGCACGCCCCGCAGAAACAGCGTCTCGTTGCGGTAGTCGTTGCCGAGCCCGGCGATCACCCGCTGGTCGAGCAGGGCAAGCCCGATCGGCCGCTCGGGGTCGGCGGTCAGCCGGGCGAGCGCCTCGTCGCGGTCGAACTCGTCGCGCAGCGGGTCGGGCCCGAGGTGGTCGATGAGCGTGCCCTCCTCGGCGCGCGGCACGAGGTCGAGCTGGCCGAGCGCGAAGCCGACGGCCTGCACGTCGCCGGCCTCGAGCACGATGCGGGCTTCGAAGGCGGGGCGTCGCCACCGATCGCCGCGCCGGTATACGTGCCAGACGCCCTCCATCTTCACATGCGAATGGATGCTCGTGGTCGCCGTCCGTGTGACCAGGTGCTTTCCGAACGCTTCCGTGCCCTCGACGGTTTCGCCGCTCAGGTCGACGGTGGCGTGCTGCGGCGCGCGCACGTCGCAGCGCGTGAGCAGCTTGCCGGTGAGTGCCGCGTCGAGCCGCCGGGCAGCGCGGTGGACGGTGTCTCCCTCGGGCACGGCGTCACACCCTCAATCGGAGGCCCTGCGGGGTTGCGACGAATCCCGCGGCGGTGAGCGCGTCGGCGAGGGGCGTGCCGAACACGCTGTGCTGGTTGACCCGTTCGACTCGCAGGCTGCGCAGCCGCGCCCGCACGGTCGTCGCCAGGTCCGTCGCGGCGGCGGCGAGTTCAGCCTCGTCGTCGGTGAAGGTCAGGGCGCTCTTGCCGCCGCGTTCGAGGTAGACGGCGAGGTGCCCGTCAACGAGGGCGACGAGCGAGCCGGCCTTGCGCCCCGGGCGGTGCTTCGTCGACTCGCCGCGTGCTTCGGCGGCCGCGTCGACGCGCGCGTCGGGCCAGGGCAGGGCCGCGCCGTAGGGGTTGGCGGGGTCGGTCGCGGCGAGCACGACCGCCTGCAGGGCGGGGGCGGCGTCGGGGTCGCGGGTGAACGTGCGCAGCCGGTCGACCGTTGCCGGCGTGCCGAACTGGGCGGCGCCGAGGTGTTCGACGAAGTAGCCGCGGCGCACGCGCCCCGCCTCTTCGAGCCGGGCGAGCACCGTGTAGAGCAGGGCGAAACCGCCGGCGACGTCTTCGGCCTGAGCCGCACCGCGGGTGACGACGCCGTGCCGCTCGAGCAGGCTCTCGGCGAGGTGCGCGGTGCGCCGCGTGACGTCGTCGTCGCGCTCGGGCAGCAGCGCCCAGCGCCCGGCCGCGGTGGGTGGGCCGGTGCGGGCCGACAGAGCCGAGCCGCCGACGGCCGCCGATCCGCGCATCCCGGAGCCCGATGGCCGCGCGTACCCGCCCATCGTGCGCGAGCGCGCCCGCGGTGCCCGCCGCTTTCCCGCCGTGCGGCTCGTTGTCGACCCGAGCAGCGCGCGCACCGGGGCGATCGTGTCGTTGGTGAGGTGCCCCGACCAGACGAGGCTCCACAGGTCAGTGACGAGCCCCGCGTCGTCGGCGTCGTGCAGTGCGCCGGCCAATTGCCGGAAGAAGTATCCGCCGCCGCCCTCGAGCAGCGAGACGATGCGCTGCTGCCGCTCACTCACCTCGTCGGCGCCCGGCGGCCGCAGGCTCAACGGTGCGAGCTCGGCCAGGTGCAGGCTGAGCCAGCCGTCATTGCCCGGCAGTGCGCCCTCGCCCGCCCACACGACCTCGCCCGACGCGGTGAGCTCGTCGAGCCAGGCCGGCGAGTAGTCGCGCACGCGAGCGGGCAGAACGAGCGACTCCCAGGCGCTTGCCGGCAGCGCGACGCCCTGCAGCTGCTCGATGGTCTGCAGCACCCCGTCGATGCCGCGCAGGCTGCCGCCGACGTGCTGCCACGCGGGCAGGAACCGCCCGAGAGACCCGGCGCTCACCGGCTCGATCTCTTTGCGCAGGGCCGCGAGGCTGCGGGTGCGCAGCCGGCGAAGCACCTCGGCGTCGATCCACTCGGAACCCGCGGCGTCGGGACGGAACTCGCCCTCGATGACGCGACGATCCGCGCCCAGGCGACGCAGCGCATCCCGCACCACCGCTGTTCCCATGCCGTAGCGCTCGGCGACGTCCGCGAGCGCGAACGGCCCGTGCGTGCGGGCGTAGCGGGCAACGAGGTCGCCGACCGGGTCGGGCACCTGTTCGAGGAACGCGGTCGGCACCCCGATGGGCACGGGGGTGCCGAGAGCGTCGCGCAGGCGGGCCGCGTCTTCGACGGCGGCGAATCGGGGATGCGCGGCGATCGTCACCGCGACCGCCCGGTTCGCGCGGGTCAGCTCGGCAAGCGCCGCGTCGACATCGAGCCCGTTCACCGATCGCAGCCGCACCTCGTCGTCCGACAGCGGACCGAGCAGGCGCAGCAGGTCGGCGACGCCCTCCGTATCGCGGGCCCGCCGCTCGGGGGCGAGCCGCTGCAGTTCAGCCTCGACATCGGCGATGACGCGGGCGTCGAGCACCTCGCGCAGCTCGGCGCGGCCGAGCAGTTCGGCGAGCAGCGTCGAGTCGATGCTGAGCGCGGCCGCCCGGCGCTCCGCGAGCGGACTGTCTCCCTCGTACAGGTACGCGGCGACGTAGCCGAACAGCAGCGAGCGGGCGAACGGCGACGGCGACGGCGTTTCGACCTCGACGACCCGCACCGAGCGCTGCGCGATTTGCGTTGCGAGCGCGGTGAGCGCATCCAGGTCGTAGACGTCGCTCAGCACCTCGCGCAGCGTCTCGAGCGTGATGGGGAAGTCGGGGAACTCCTGCGCAACCTCCAGCAGCTGCCCGGCCCGCTGGCGTTGTTGCCACAGCGGGCTGCGGCGGCCGGGGTCGCGCCGCGGCAGCAGCAGCGCGCGCGCCGCGCACTCGCGGAAGCGGCTCGCGAACAGTGCCGAGCCGCCCGCCTCGGCGGTCACGAGCTGCGTCAGCTCGTCGGCGTCGAAGAGGAGGAGGTCGGCGCCGGGCGGTTCGGCGTCGGTGTCGGGCAGCCGCACGACGATGCCATCGTCGGCCGCGATCGCGGCCCCGTCAACGCCGTGCCGCTCGCGGATGCGCGCCGACACCGCGAGCGCCCACGGCGCGTGCACGCCGAGCCCGTACGGCGAGTGCATGACGAGCCGCCAGTCGCCCAGCTCGTCGCGGAAGCGCTCGACGACGAGGGTCGTGTCGCTCGGCAGGTGCCCCGTGGCGGCGATCTGCTCGACGAGGAGGGCCTCGAGGTTCGTAATCGCGCGCTCGTCGAGGCCCGCGGCGGCGAGGCGGATGCGGCGCTCACCGCTGTCTGCGGCCCCCAGTTCGCGCGTCGTCGCCCCGAGCGCCCGCCCGAGCTCGGCGGGGCGACCGAGGCCGTCGCCCTTCCAGAACGGAACCTTGCCCGGCTGGCCGAAGGCGGGGGTGACGATGACGCGGTCGCGGGTGATCTCGTCGATGCGCCAGCTGGTCGCGCCGAGCGCGATGACGTCGCCGACGCGCGACTCGTAGACCATCTCCTCGTCGAGTTCGCCCACGCGGCGGCCGGGCCCGTCGCCGGCGAGGAAGACGCCGAACAGGCCGCGGTCGGGAATCGTGCCGCCGCTCGTGACCGCCAGCCGTTGCGCGCCGGGCCGCCCGGTGAGGGTGCCGTGCACGCGGTCCCACACGATGCGGGGCCGCAGTTCGGCGAAGCGGTCGCTCGGGTACCGGCCGCTCAACAGATCGAGCACCGCCTCGTAGGCCGAGCGCGGGAGCGACGCGAACGGGGCGCTCCGGCGCACCTGGTCGAACCACTCGTCGATGTCGGCCGGCTCGAGCGCGACGTGGGCGACGGTCTGCTGGGCGAGCACGTCGAGCGGGTTCGCCGGAACCCGCAGCTCCTCGATGAGGCCCGCGAGCATCCGTTCGCCGGTGACGGCCGCGTGCAAGACGTCCATGCGGTGCTTGGGCACGAGCACGCCGCGGCTCACCTCGCCGACCTGGTGCCCGGCGCGGCCGATGCGCTGCAGTGCGCTCGCGACGCTCGGCGGAGATTCGACCTGAATGACGAGGTCGACGGCGCCCATGTCGATGCCGAGCTCGAGGCTCGAGGTCGCGACGACGCAGCGTAGGCGCCCCGCCTTCAGGTCGTCCTCGATGTCGGCGCGCTGGTCTTTGCTGACCGAGCCGTGGTGCGCCCGGGCGAGCAGGTCAGTCGTGTCCGCACGTTCCGCGTAAATCTCGTTGAGCCGCGCCGTCAGCCGCTCGGCCAGTCGCCGCGAGTTGACGAACACGATGGTCGAGCGGTGTTCGAGCACCCGGTCGACGATCGACTCTTCGACGTGCGGCCAGATCGACGGGTTCGCGGGCGCGCCGGACGCGTCGGGGTCGTCGTCCTCGTCGGATGCTCGCGGCGGCTGCGTCATGTCATCGACCGGCACCGAGATGGTCAGGTCGAACGTCTTGGCGCTCGGCGGCTGCACGATCTGCACGGGGGTCTGTCCGCCGAGGAACCGCGCGACCTCGTCGACGGGGCGCACGGTCGCCGACAGTCCGATGCGCTGAGCGGGGCGGGCGAGCCGGGCGTCGAGCCGCTCAAGAGTGAGGGCGAGGTGGGCTCCGCGCTTCGTGCCGGCCACGGCGTGCACCTCGTCGACGATGACGGTCGTCACGCCGCTGAGGGTCTCGCGCGCCGACGAGGTGAGCATCAGGTACAGGCTCTCGGGGGTGGTGATGAGGATGTCGGGGGGCGTGCGCTGCAGGGCCCGGCGCTCTTGCGTCGGGGTGTCGCCGCTACGCACGCCCACCGTGATGGGCGGGGTGGGGGTGCCGAGCCGGGCAGCGGTCGCGGTCACGCCGATGAGTGGGGCGCGGAGGTTGCGTTCGACGTCGACGCCGAGGGCTTTCAGCGGGCTGACGTAGATGACGCGGGTGCGCGCGGCGCCCTCGTCGTCGCGCGCGGCCTCGGCGGCGCGGGCGCTCGGGTCGGCCACGAAACGGTCGATTGCCCAGAGGAAGCTGGCCAGTGTCTTGCCCGAGCCGGTGGGGGCGACGACGAGCGCGTGGCGGCCGGAGGAGGTCGCGTCCCACGCTCCGAGCTGCGCGGCCGTCGCGCCGGGGAATGCGCCGGTGAACCACTCGCGGGTCGCGGGGGTGAAGCGGCCGAGGACGGTGTCGGCGTCGGGCGCCTCGGTCACGACTGCGTTTCGCGTCGGTGCTGCTTCAGGAAGGCCAGCACCTCGTTCAGTTCAGACTCGCTGACGGCGTGCCCGAGCCCCTCGTAAATGCGCTCGGTGAGGTCGACGTGATTTGGCAGCCAGCGCTGGGCGTGCTCGACGAAGCGGGGTGGGATGACCTCGTCGGCGGTGCCGCGCCCCCAGAAGACGGGCGGGCGCCGGGCGGCGAGTCGGGCATCCGCCGGGGCATCGCCGTCGAGGACGAAGCCGGCGAGGCTGACGGCCCACGCGAAGCGTTCGGGGGCGTGGCGCATGAGGTGCACGGCCATGGCGCCGCCCTGGCTGAAGCCGATGACGCCCACGCTGGAGGGGTTCTGGGTGTCGAGCCAGTGCAGGATCCCGCGGGCGGCGGAGTCGCCGCCGTCGATGCGGGAGGCGTTGAGTTCGGGGTCGAGGTCGTACCAGGCGAAGCCGGGGCCGGCGGCGCGGGGCGCGCGCAGGGAGGCGATGACGGCGTCGAGGGGCAGGTAGGGGGCGAGCCCGAACAGGTCGCCTTCGCTGCTGCCGTACCCGTGCAGCAGCACGATGAGCGGCCGCCCCGCCCGGTCGGCTTCGGGCGCCGACCACATGATGGCGCTCGGGTCGATCAGCTGCATGCCGCTCACGGGCCCATCTTTGCAGTCAGATCTGACAGTCGGTTCGGGATGCTCGGCCCCGGTTCAGGATCGACCCCCCGGCGCGCACGCGGGCGCCTGCGGTATGAATGGGGCATGGCTTCGACGCGCACCCCCGACCCGGATTCTGGCTGGCTGTCTGACGAGGAGCTCACCGAGGTGCGCCGCCGCCTGCCGATTCTCTACGTGGAGGCGGTGCCGGTGCGGCTGGACGGCGTGGGCGTTGTTACCGAGGTGGGAGCGCTGTTGCGGGTGAATCCGGCCGGGTCGATCACGCGCACGCTCGTGTCGGGGCGCGTGATGTACGGCGAGACGTTGCGCGATGCGCTGTACCGTCACCTCGAGAAGGATCTGGGCCCGATGGCCTTCCCGCAGTTGCCCGCGTCGCCGGTGCCGTTCTCCGTGGCGGAGTATTTCCCGTTCCCATCGCCGACCCGGTTCGACGACGACCGTCAGCACGCGGTTTCGCTCGCGTTCGTCGTGCCCGTGACGGGAACGTGCGACCCCCGCCAGGATGCGCTCGAGCTCACCTGGCTCACCCCGGAGGAGGCGGCCAGCGACCGCGTCTCGAACGAGATGGAGGGCGGACGCGGCGCTCTGCTGCGCACGGCCCTCGCCTCGGTCGGCGTCCTGCCGTAGAGAGTTTCTTTCGCGGCGGACCCGCGGCAACTCACCCGCCCACCCCAGCGACTACTCCGCTGTAGGAACTCCTACACCCGAGTAGCCGGTCGAACCCGTGCGCGGCGCCGCCAACTGTAGGAACTCCTACACGCGAGCAGCCGCCCGCGGTCCCGCACGCGGTTGCAAACTGTAGGAACTCCTACAGCGGAGTAGTCGCGGGGACCCCCGCACGCATCCCAGCGGCTGCACGCAGCGAAACTCGCCGAAACCTGGCGCGGCGGGCCCTCCAGGCGGCGCAACTCCGCGTCGCCCCGGACTCAGCGCACCATGCGCGAGCAGTGGGTGCCGTCCCACGGTTCGTACGGGCGGCCGAACCCGTCTAACGCGAAGCCGTGCTTCTCGTAGAAGCGGGCGGCGCGGGTGTTCGCGGTCACGATCCAGAGGTAGGCGGGGCGCTCGCCGAGAACGGCGTCGAGTAGTCGCGCGCCCAGCCCCGACCCCCACGTCGAGCGCCGCGTGTACAGCGAGTCGAGCTTGGTGTCGCGCGGGGCTTCCGCGTCGATCGAGGGTGCGCTGCGGGCGAGCCCCACGAGCTCGCGTGCGCCGGTGATCGGGTCATGCTCCACGGCGACGACCACGACCGAGCCCGGCACGGTCGCATCCGCGTCGCCCGCCGAGAGGTACGACGCCCACTCGGCGCGCGCCGTCTCGATCGTGTTGCACGCCAGAAAGCGCGGGCTCAGCACGCCGTCGTACACCTCGGCGAAGCACTGCAGGTGCAGCCGGGCGATCGCCTCGACGTCGTCAGCGGTAGCGGAACGAATCAGCGGCGGCACCCGAACAATCTAGGTGCCGCCGCTGACCGACGCTGACCGCACGGGCGATCAGAGAAATGGATACGCGGAACTATCGTCCGCGACGTTGACCCCCGCCGTTCTGGCGAACGACCTGGCCGACGCGCACCCCGCCGCCGGTGCCGCCCGAACCCGAGCCGGCCGGGGCCGACGCCCGCCGCGACCCGCCTCGGCGGGCACGCGGGGCCGCCGGCGCCTCAGCGCTGCGGTGCCCCTCGCTGCGGTGCCCCTCGGCGCGGTGCTGACTCTTTCCCCCACCGCGCGCCGCCCGCTTGCGCTGCGCGTTGGCGCCGGTCGAGCGTCCACCGCCCTGGGGCTGCGGACGCAGCACGGCCGGCATGTCGGCGGCCGCAACGCGCGGCGCCACCTCACCGACGAGCGCCGCAACCGCGGGCGAGTCGGCGTTCACCGCAACAGGCTGAACCTGAATCGACGCCTTGCGCAAGAGGGCCGCGGTGTCGCGACGCTGCTCGGGCAAGACGACGGTGACGACGTCGCCCGAGGCTCCGGCGCGGGCCGTGCGGCCCGAACGGTGCAGGTACGCCTTGTGCTCGGTCGGCGGGTCGACGTGCACGACGAGTTCGATGTCGTCAACGTGCACTCCGCGGGCCGCGACGTCGGTCGCGACGAGCACGCGCACGCTTCCGTCGCCGAACGCGGCGAGGTTGCGCTCACGCGCAGCCTGCGACAGGTTTCCCTGCAGGTCGACGGCAGGAATCCCCGCCGCGGTCAGTGTGCGGGCGAGCTTCTTCGCCTGGTGCTTGGTGCGCAGGAACAGGATGCGGCGGCCGGCTCCCGACGCCAGTCGCGTCACAAGCGCCTTCTTCTCGTCAACGCCTGCCACCTCGAACACGTGGTGGGTCATGTCGACCACGGGCGAGTGCGCCTCGTCGACTGAGTGCAAGATCGGATCACTCAGGAAGCGCTTCACCAGCTTGTCGACCCCGTTGTCGAGGGTCGCGCTGAACAGCAGGCGCTGCCCCGTAGCGGGCGTCGCCGCGAGGATGCGCGTCACACCGGGCAGGAATCCCAGGTCTGCCATGTGGTCGGCCTCATCCAGCACGGTAATTTCGACGTCGGCGAGCGACACGTGGCCCTGCTTCATGAGGTCTTCGAGGCGGCCGGGCGCGGCCACGACGATGTCGACGCCGCGGCGGAGCTGCGCCACCTGCGGGTTCTGCGAGACCCCGCCGAAGATCGTCATCGCGGTCAGGCCGTAGGCCTTCGCGAGCGGCTCGATCGTGGCGAGAATCTGGCTGGCGAGCTCGCGGGTGGGGGCGAGCACGAGGCCGAGCGGGTGGCCGGCGCGGCGGCGGGCCGCCGTGCGCATGCCGATGCGCGCCACCATCGGAATGGCGAACGCGAGCGTCTTGCCCGAGCCGGTCTTGCCGCGGCCGAGCACGTCGCGCCCGGCGAGCGTGTCGGGCAGCGTGTCGACCTGAATCGGGAACGCGCTGGTCTTGCCCTGCTCGGTGAGGGCCTCGACGAGGGGGTACGGCACGCCGAGCGTGCTGAACGTGGTGGTCATGGAGTGGTGCCTTTCAGGCTTGCGGTGACTCCCGGGCGCACGCGGCCACGGCTGATGTCAGCGGGCTGGATGCACGGCGCACGTCTCAAACGGACGGCTCGGTGAGTCGGGTGGCGACGGCGGCGGTGGCCGCAATCATTTCGCCGTCAGAAAGTGTCGAATCGCTCCGCGCGAGTCAGTGCGCGATGTGCGAGAAGAGGAAGCGTTCTACGACGCGGGCGGCGCCACAACGGGGCCGCCAGTTCCTCAACCCTAGCAGGTCAGGTGTTCCACCCCGGGGCGAGGCGCTTCAGCGCCCGCGCCCGCAACTGCCAGAACACCCAAAACCCGGCCGTCACGAACGGCGTCAGCACTCCTGCCTTGACGGTCAGGGTGTCGCGGAACCGCGTGCGCTCCGCGGCGCTCGAGGCGGCACCCGCACCCGCGCCGGACCCGGAGACCGGTCGCGCCCCACCCGGCGCCGCCGAGATCGCCATCTGGTGGTGCCAACTCCGCACGATGCGCATCGGCCCCGACAGCGGACCGCCGGTGTCGTGCACCGTGCGCACCCCGGGGGCGACCTCGTCGGAGAGGCGGATCAGTTGCGTTCCCATGGGAAGCACCCCGAGCATCCGCAGTTTCACGCGGTGGTCGCCGCCCGGCCAGCGCTCGGGGAAGCCGCCCGGCTCGAGCGACTCGACGGTCGTCCACGGACCCGACACCGCGCGGAACACGGCGGGGGAGTGGACGGCCTCCCACGCCGCGTCGGGCGAACAGTCGAGGATGAGATCCAGCGTCACACGCATGGAACCAGTGTGCGGCCCCTCGCTACCATCGGGCTGTGACCCAGCCGCATGACGAGAACCCCGACGCCCAGGAGCGCTACCAGGTGCGCGTTGACGTCGGCCTCGACGGCGCTCGACGCATCGGCGAGACGGCCCACCTGCTCGTGTGGTGCGACGCGATCGCGACCGAGGACGTGCCGCTGAACGCGCTGCCCCCGCACGTCGAAGTGATCGACGCGCGGCTCGGTGCCGCCGACGCGATCGCACGGCGCCTGCTCGAGCTGCAGGCCGCGCGCGGCGAACGCACGATGGTCGCCGTCGTCGCCGCGGGCAGCCCCATCGAGACCCCCGACGGCTTCCCCGTCGAAGACGTTCTGTTGGCGGGCGCCATCGTGGATGCTCTCGGCACCGTCGGCATCGACGCGACGAGCCCCGAGGCGGCCGCGTCCGCCGCCGCGTTCAGCGGCCTCCGCGGCGCCGTGGGCCACATGCTCACGGCCTCGGTCGCGGGGCGTCGGCTCGCCGCACACGAGGGCCCGGACGCCGTGCGCGCGGCGCGCGCCCGTCTCGACGAGCAGAGTCTGCACATCCTGCGAGAGTTCAGCATCCCGTCGTAGCGTTCCCCCTATGAAGGCGCACATCAACGGAACCGTTATCGCCGAGGCGTCGAAGGACGACCTCATTCAGATTGAGGGCAACTGGTATTTCCCGCCGTCGAGCGTGAAGAGTGAGCTGCTCGAGAAGTCGCCCACGCCGTACCACTGCCCGTGGAAGGGCGACACCCAGTACTTCACGATTACGGTCAACGGTCAGTCGTACCCCGACCGCGCGTGGAGCTACCCGACGCCGATCCCGTCGTCGTTCGACCGTGTCGGCAAGGACTACAGCAACTACGTGGCGTTCTGGAAAGAAGTCACCGTCTCCGAGTAGACGGCGTCCGAGTAGACCGCGCGGCCCCGGCCAACCCGGCCCGGCCCGAGCTATGCCGCCCGGCGATCCGTCCAGCGGATGACGTTCGCGGGGTGGAACGTGCGCGAGCACCGTCCGCACGCCACCGTGGTGCGCGGCCGCCGGAAGCGCACGAACTCGTGCCCGGCCGGGCAGCGGCCCGTCCAGCGCGCGCGCTCGGCGGCGATCTCGCCCGAGTGCGTCGTGCCCCCGACGTAGCCGAGGTCGGCCGCGATCGCCTTCCATGCCGGGCCGTGGCCCGAGCCCGGACCGGCGAGCGCGTGGGCCACTTCGTGCAGGAGGGTCTGGTGCACTTCGTCGTCGTCCCACCGGGCAGCGAGGTGCCGCGAGACCGAGATGCGCTTCTTGCCGTAGTCGCAGAGGCCTGCGCGCTTGGTGGCGTGGTCGAACGCGAAGCTCCACGAGTCGTCGAGGTGCAGCCGAATCAACGCCTCGGCCCACACCCGCACCCGATCCAGCTCGCTCATGCGCCCGATGCTAGGTGAGAGCGCCGACGTCGACCGGCCGCGACAGCCGCGCCGGGGAAAACCCGCCCCGCTACGACGCTGGGGAGAGCTCGACCGCCAGCAACCGGTCGTCCTCCGCACCGGGCGAGCCGCGTCCGTCGGTGTTGTTCGTCAGGAACCAGAGGCGTCCATCGGAGCCGAGCAGAGCATCCCGATTGCGGTCGTCACCGCCGATCCCCTCGACGACGGGCCAGCCGTAGTTGCCGCCGGGCTCGATCAGGTTCAACTCGTCCCAGGTGTTCTGGCCGAACTCGGCCGCCCAGAGCTACCCATCGCGGTCGAAGGCGAGCCCCTGAGGGTTGCGGTGTCCGATCGAGAGCACGAGCGATCCGTCGAACGGATTGTCGGCCGGCACGGTGCCTTCGTGAAGCTCGCCCACCTCGAGCGCGCCCGCCGCTCCGCTGAGCGGCCCGACCGACCACGGCGCGGCGAGCCCCGTCACGAGGGTGTCGACGTCGCCGCTCGGCAGCAGGAAGCCCTCGAGTTCCGGGTCAGCGCGAGCGCGGCTGCGCCACCGCTCGCTCCGCGCACAGAACCAGTCTGGATGCTCATCTCGTCCCCCGATATCGCCTCGCGCCGGGTGCGCCCCGGCTGTCTACCAGCCTGCGGGGGCCGCCTGAAAGGGGGGTGGGCGGCGTCGGACGTGAGAGCTACTCTCGCCTGAGCGCAGAAAAAGCGACGCGCTTTCGACACGGAAGGAGCAGGTCATGACCCTCTACGACCGGCTGGGAGGCGCCGCGGGCGTCGACGCCGCCGTTCGTGAGCTGTCGGCCCGCATCCGTGTGCACACCCTGCTCGGTCCGTTCTTCGACGACCTCGACTACGACCAGATCGTCGAGCACCGCGCCGACTACCTGGTGGCGATCTTCGGCGGGCCGGAAGCGTACGAGGGGCGCGGCATGCGCGAGTCGCACCGCCACCTCGGCCTGCGCGACGAGCACATGGATGCCTTCTTGCATCTCGTGCGCGAGACCCTCACCGACCTCGACGTGTCGCCGCTCGACATTGAGCAGACCGTCGTCGAGCTCGAACGGCTGCGCCCCGTGCTCGTCGTCCCGCAGTCGAGCGCAGACTAGCTGCGCATCCGCCTACCGCGTCGTGAAGACGCTCTTGCTGGGCGGCGGCGATGCCACCGCCGTCTGATCGCTCACGACCGGGGCGCCGGCGACCCACTTGGTCAGCGCGTCGCCCCCGAGCACCGAGGCGGGGTGCGGGCCGCGCGCGAGGAGTCGCGGTAGCCACGCGGTGGGCAGCTCGTCGATCCCGGCGGCCATGACGACGTTGCCGAAGCGGCGCGACTTCAGCACGCCCGACTCGGCGAGCGCGACCACGTCGGAGAACACGTACTGCAGGGTCGCTGCCTGCGAGCGAACGAACGCGAGCCCCGGACCGTCGGCGATGTTGACGCAGACGATGCCGTTCGGGGCGAGCAGTGCGCGCACGCTCTCGTAGAACTCGACGCTCGTCACGTGCGCCGGAATGCGGGCGCCGCCGAACACGTCGACGACGACGAGGTCGACCGCGCCGGTCAGACCTGCGGGCAGCTGCGCAAGGGTCGCCCGCGCATCGCCGTACCGCACCCGGATGCTCGCGCCGCGCGGCAACGGGAGGTGCTCGCGCACGAAGTCGACGAGGTCGCGCTCGAGCTCGACGACCTGCTGACGGGAGCCGGGCCGGGTCGCGTGAATGTAGCGGGGGAGGGTCATCGCGCCCGCCCCCAGGTGCACGGCGGTCATCGGCTGCCCGGGGTCGCCCCACTCATCGATGACGTGCCCGATGCGCTGCACGTACTCGAAGAACAGCCGGCTCGGGTCGTCGAGGTCGACGTGTGACTGCGGGGTGCCGTCGACGACCAGCTGGTACGCGCCCTGCTGCCAGCGGTCCTCGTCGATGCGGGCGAGCATCCCGTTCGACAACCAGGTCTCGATGGGCGCGGACATGCGGACAGCGTGCCACAGACCGGGGGATGCACGGGGCCGATCGCGCGGTTATAGCGCAGCGACCGCAATCGGTCAAGAATCAGACTGGACAGGGCGCGTCGTGCGGGCCTAGTATTGAGGTTTGCGCTCCCCGAACGTCCGAGCCCTCAAATGGTGGTCGGCTTGACGTGCCCCGAGAATAGCGGCGGGGTGGAGCCGGTACCCCCGGTTCCTCGAGGCTACGACTGCGCATTCACACCGACCGCACACTGTCGCTGACGACACCGTCACCGACAGCAACGGGCTGTACTGCCCACGGAGGAAGATCCTTGGCTGCTGCGCGCACCACTCGCTCGAACCCCACCCCCAAGAACGGCCGGACCGCATCCCGTCTGTCGTTCGCCAAGATCAGTGACACGCTGACCGTCCCCGACCTGCTGGCTCTGCAGACCGAGAGCTTCGACTGGCTCGTCGGCAACGAGGCCTGGCAGGCCCGCGTCGCGGAGGCGGAAGCCGCCGGCCGCACCGACGTTCCCGGTCGCAGTGGTCTCGAGGAGATCTTCGAAGAGATCTCCCCGATCGAAGACCTCGGCGAGACGATGCAGCTGTCGTTCACGAACCCCTACCTCGAAGAGCAGAAGTACTCGATCGACGAGTGCAAGGAGCGCGGCAAGACCTACGCCGCGCCGCTCTACGTCGAGGCCGAGTTCATGAACCACATGACCGGTGAGATCAAGACCCAGACGGTCTTCATGGGCGATTTCCCGCTCATGACCGAAAAGGGCACGTTCATCATCAACGGCACCGAGCGCGTCGTCGTGTCGCAGCTCGTGCGTTCGCCCGGCGTCTACTTCGAGCGTGCCGCCGACAAGACGAGCGACAAAGACATCTATACGGCCCGCATCATCCCGAGCCGCGGTGCGTGGCTCGAGTTCGAGATCGACAAGCGCGACCAGGTCGGCGTGCGCATCGACCGCAAGCGCAAGCAGTCCGTCACCGTCTTCCTGAAGGCGCTCGGCATGACGACCGACGAGATCCGCGAGGCGTTCGCCGGCGTCGAGTCCATTGAGCAGACCCTCGAGAAGGACACCGTCCTCACCAAGGAAGAGGCGCTGAAGGACATCTACCGCAAGCTCCGTCCGGGCGAGCAGGTTGCCGCCGAGGCCGCGCGTGCGCTGCTCGACAACTTCTACTTCAACCCCAAGCGCTACGACCTGGCGAAGGTGGGTCGCTACAAGATCAACCGCAAGCTCGGTCTCGACGCGCCGCTCAGCGACTCGGTGCTGACCGTTGACGACATCGTCGCGACGATCAAGTACATGGTGTCGCTGCACGAGGGTCGCACCGAGCTGGAGGGTGTGCGCGCCGGCAAGAAGGCGAGCATCCGCCTCGACGTCGACGACATCGACCACTTCGGCAACCGTCGTATCCGCGCCGTGGGCGAGCTGATCCAGAACCAGGTCCGCACGGGCCTGTCGCGCATGGAGCGTGTCGTGCGCGAGCGCATGACGACGCAGGACATCGAGGCGATCACGCCGCAGACCCTGATCAACGTGCGCCCCGTCGTGGCCGCGATCAAGGAGTTCTTCGGCACCTCGCAGCTGTCGCAGTTCATGGACCAGAACAACCCGCTCGCGGGCCTGACCCACAAGCGTCGCCTGTCGGCGCTCGGCCCGGGTGGTCTGTCGCGTGAGCGTGCCGGCGTCGAGGTGCGTGACGTTCACCCGTCGCACTACGGCCGCATGTGCCCGATCGAGACCCCGGAAGGCCCGAACATCGGCCTCATCGGCTCGCTCGCGTCGTTCGCCCGCATCAACGCGTTCGGCTTCATTGAGACCCCGTACCGCCGCGTCATCAAGGGCAAGGTCAGCGACACGATCGACTACCTGACCGCGAGCGAGGAGGACGACTTCATCGTCGCCCAGGCCGGTGCTCCGCTGAAGGCCGACGGTTCGTTCGCCGACGACCGCGTGCTCGTGCGTAAGCCGGGCGGCGAGGTCGAGCTCGTGCCCGCCGACCAGGTCGACTACATGGACGTCTCGCCGCGCCAGATGGTGTCGGTCGCGACCTCGCTCATCCCGTTCCTCGAGCACGACGACGCGAACCGCGCCCTCATGGGTGCGAACATGCAGCGCCAGGCTGTGCCGCTGCTGCGTTCCGAGTCGCCGCTCGTCGGTACCGGCATGGAGAGCTACGCCGCCGTCGACGCCGGTGACGTCATCACCGCCGAGAAGGCCGGTGTCGTCTCCGAGGTGTCGGCCGACCGCGTCGTGCTGCAGCTCGACGAGGGTGGCACGCAGGAGTACTTCCTGCGCAAGTTCGACCGCTCGAACCAGGGCACCAACTACAACCACCGCGTTGTGGTGTCGGCGGGCGACCGCGTCGAGGCCGGCGAGGTCATCGCCGACGGCCCCGCGACCGAGAACGGCGAGCTCGCGCTCGGCAAGAACCTCCTCGTGGCGTTCATGTCGTGGGAGGGCTACAACTTCGAAGACGCGATCATCCTCAGCCAGAACCTGGTAAAGGACGACACCCTCTCCTCGATTCATATCGAGGAGTACGAGGTCGACGCGCGCGACACGAAGCTCGGTAAGGAAGAGATCACTCGCGACCTGCCGAACGTCAGCCCCGAGCTGCTCGCCGACCTCGACGAGCGCGGCATCATCCGCATCGGTGCCGAGGTTCGCCCCGGCGACATCCTCGTCGGCAAGGTCACCCCGAAGGGTGAGACCGAGCTCTCGGCCGAAGAGCGCCTCTTGCGCGCCATCTTCAACGAGAAGAGCCGCGAAGTGCGCGACACGTCGCTGAAGGTGCCCCACGGTGAGCAGGGAACCATCATCGGTGTGAAGGTGTTCGACGCCGAAGACGGTGACGACGAGCTCGGCTCGGGCGTCAACCAGCGCGTTGTCGTCTACATCGCCCAGAAGCGCAAGATCTCGGAGGGTGACAAGCTCTCGGGCCGCCACGGCAACAAGGGCGTCATCTCGAAGATCCTGCCCGTCGAAGACATGCCGTTCCTCGAAGACGGAACGCCGGTCGACATCGTCCTGAACCCGCTCGGTGTTCCCGGCCGCATGAACTTCGGCCAGATCCTCGAGATCCACATGGGCTGGGCGGCATCGCGCGGCTGGAAGATCGAAGGCAACCCCGAGTGGGCAGCCGGTATCCCCGAGGCCGCTCGCGAGGCGGCCCCCGGCACCAAGATCGCCACCCCGGTGTTCGACGGTGCCCGTGAGGACGAGATCGCCGGTCTTCTCGACTCGACCCTGCCGAACCGCGACGGTCAGCGCATGATCGACTCGTCCGGTAAAGCGCGACTGTTCGACGGTCGCTCGGGCGAGCCGTTCCCCGCACCGATCTCGGTCGGCTACATGTACATCCTGAAGCTGCACCACCTCATCGACGACAAGATCCACGCACGTTCGACGGGTCCGTACTCGATGATCACCCAGCAGCCGCTCGGTGGTAAGGCGCAGTTCGGTGGACAGCGCTTCGGTGAGATGGAGGTCTGGGCCCTCGAGGCGTACGGCGCTGCCTACGCGCTTCAAGAGATCCTGACCATCAAGTCCGACGACATCCTCGGCCGCGTCAAGGTGTACGAGTCGATCGTCAAGGGCGAGAACATCCAGGAGCCGGGTATCCCCGAGAGCTTCAAGGTTCTGATTAAAGAGATGCAGTCGCTCTGCCTGAACGTCGAGGTGCTCTCGGCCGACGGCACCGCGCTGAGCCTGAAGGACACGGATGACGAGGTCTACCGTGCCGCCGAAGAGCTCGGCATCAACATCTCCAGCCGCTTCGAGTCGTCGTCGATCGACGAGATCTAAGCGACCCCACGAGTACTCACAGACTGTTACGAGAGAGAAGAACCTGTGCTCGACGCAACTACTTTCGACTACCTGCAGATCGGCTTGGCGACCGCCGACGACATCCGCAAATGGTCGTACGGCGAGGTCAAGAAGCCGGAGACCATCAACTACCGCACCCTGAAGCCCGAAAAGGATGGCCTTTTCGGCGAGCAGATCTTCGGGCCCTCCCGCGACTGGGAGTGCTCGTGCGGTAAGTACAAGCGCGTTCGCTTCAAGGGCATCGTGTGTGAGCGATGCGGCGTGGAGGTCACCAAGTCGGCCGTCCGCCGTGAGCGCATGGGCCACATCGAGCTGGCCGCCCCGGTCACGCACATTTGGTACTTCAAGGGTGTGCCCAGCCGCCTCGGCTACCTGCTCGACATGGCGCCGAAAGACCTCGAGAAGGTCATCTACTTCGCCGCCTACATGGTGATCTCGATCGACGAGGAGGGGCGTCACTCCGACCTGCCGGGCCTCGAGAACGAAATGCGTCTCGAGATCCAGACGCTCGAGAAGCAGCGGGACGCCGGCATCGCCAAGCGCCTCGAGCAGCTCGAGGGCGAACTGGCCGCGCTCGAGGCCGAAGGCGCCAAGGCTGACCAGAAGCGCAAGACGAAGGATGCCGGCGAGAAGGAAATGGCGCAGCTGCGCAAGTCCTTCGACGAGCAGATCTCGCAGCTCGAGCGCGTGTGGGAAGACTTCCGCACCCTGAAGGTCGGCGACCTGAAGCCCGAAGACGCCGTCTTCCAGGAGCTGCAGGACCGCTACGGCCTGTACTTCGAGGCGCACATGGGCGCTGAGGCGATCAAGCGTCGCCTCGAGACCTTCGACCTGGCGGCCGAGAGCGAGCTGCTGCACGAGCAGATCGCCGGCGGCAAGGGCCAGAAGAAGATCCGCGCCATCAAGCGACTGAAGGTCGTCAACTCGTTCCTGCAGACCGGCACCTCGCCGGCCGCAATGGTGCTGGAAGCCGTTCCGGTCATCCCGCCGGAGCTGCGCCCCATGGTGCAGCTCGACGGTGGCCGCTTCGCGACCAGCGACCTGAACGACCTGTACCGCCGTGTGATCAACCGCAACAACCGTCTGCGTCGTCTGCTCGACCTCGGGGCCCCCGAGATCATCGTGAACAACGAAAAGCGCATGCTGCAGGAGGCCGTTGACGCACTGTTCGACAACGGTCGACGTGGTCGCCCGGTCACCGGTACCGGCAACCGCGCCCTCAAGTCGCTGAGCGACATGCTGAAGGGTAAGCAGGGTCGATTCCGTCAGAACCTGCTCGGTAAGCGCGTCGACTACTCGGGCCGTTCGGTCATCGTCGTTGGCCCGCAGCTGAAGCTGCACCAGTGTGGTCTGCCGAAGATCATGGCGCTCGAGCTGTTCAAGCCGTTCGTCATCAAGCGTCTGATCGACCTGGGCCACGCCCAGAACATCAAGAGCGCCAAGCGCATGGTCGAGCGGTCGCGCCCGCAGGTGTGGGACGTGCTCGAGGAGATCATCCGCGAGCGTCCCGTCATGCTGAACCGTGCGCCCACCCTGCACCGTCTCGGCATCCAGGCGTTCGAGCCGCAGCTCGTCGAGGGCAAGGCCATCCAGCTTCACCCGCTCGTGTGTGCGGCGTTCAACGCCGACTTCGACGGCGACCAGATGGCCGTGCACCTGCCGCTGTCGGTTGAGGCTCAGGCCGAGGCGCGCATCCTCATGCTTGCGTCGAACAACATCCTGAAGCCGTCCGACGGCCGGCCGGTGACGGTTCCGACGCAGGACATGATCATCGGTCTGCACCACCTCACGACCGTTCGTGAGGGTGCTGCCGGCGAGGGTCGCGCGTTCACCAACACGTCCGAGGCGATCATGGCCATGGATTCGGGCGCGCTCGACCTGAACGCGACCGTGCGCATCCGTCTGACCGGCGAGAAGTACAACGGCCGCGAGCTGAAGGAGACGACCCTCGGTCGTGCCCTCTTCAACGACCTGCTGCCGGAGGACTTCCCGTTCGTCGACCGGGTTGCCGACAAGGGCACGATCTCGCAGATCGTGAACGACCTCGCCGAGCGCTACCCGAAGACGATCGTTGCCGCGACGCTCGACAAGATGAAGGACGCCGGCTTCTACTGGGCCACGCGCTCGGGAGTCACCGTCGCCCTCAGCGACGTCGTGACGCCGCCGAAGAAGAAGGAGATCGTCGCCGAGTACGAGAAGAAGGCGGCGAAGATCCAGGCGCAGTTCGACAAGGGTCTGACCACCGACGACGAGCGCCGCCGCGAACTGGTCGCGCTCTGGAGCGAGGGCACCAAGGCCGTCAACGAGGCCATGCGCGAGAACATCCCGACCGACAACACCATCAACCGCATGGTCACCTCTGGTGCCCGCGGTAACTGGCTGCAGGTCGGAAACATCGCCGGTATGCGCGGTCTCGTGTCGAACCCGCGCGGTGAGATCATCGCCCGCCCGATCATCAACTCGTACCGCGAGGGTCTGTCGGTCGCCGAGTACTTCATCGCCACCCACGGTGCGCGTAAGGGTCTCGCCGACACCGCTCTGCGGACGGCCGACTCGGGCTACCTGACGCGGCGACTCGTTGACGTCGCCCAGGACGTCATCATCCGCGAAGACGACTGTGGCACCTCGAAGGGTCTCGACTTCGAGATCGCGCACGAGGTCGACGGTCAGTGGGTGCGCGACGACAACGTCGAGAACCTCGTGTTCGCTCGCACGCTCGCCGCTGACGCGGTGGATGCGAAGGGCACCGTGGTCGCGGAGGCCGGCGTTGACGTCGGCGACGTGCTCATCACCGAGCTCGTCACCGCGGGCGTCGGCTCGATCAAGGTTCGCTCGGTCCTGACCTGTGAGAGCGCCGTCGGCGTCTGCGCGGCCTGCTACGGCCGTTCGCTCGCGACCGGTCAGCGCGTCGACCTCGGTGAGGCCGTCGGCATCATCGCGGCGCAGTCGATCGGTGAGCCCGGAACCCAGCTGACGATGCGTACCTTCCACACCGGTGGTTCGGCGTCGGCCGACGACATCACGCAGGGTCTGCCCCGCGTGACCGAGCTGTTCGAGGCCCGCACCCCGAAGGGTGCGAGCCCGATCGCCGAGAGCGCCGGTCGCATCACGATCGACGACTCGCAGGCGCAGCGTCGCATCATCCTCACGCCCGACAACGGCGACGAGGAAGTGGTGTACCCGGTCACGAAGCGTGCCGCCCTCCTCGTCGAGGACGGTCAGCACGTCGAGCTCGGCCAGCAGCTGCTGGAAGGCCCGGTCGACCCGAAGGAGGTGCTGCGCGTCAAGGGCGTGCGCGCCGTGCAGCAGCACCTCGTCGAGGGCGTGCAGGGCGTCTACCGTTCGCAGGGTGTGCCGATTCACGACAAGCACATCGAGGTCATCGTTCGCCAGATGCTGCGCAAGGTCACCGTGGTCGACCACGGCGAGACCGAGCTGCTGCCGGGTGAGCTCGTCGACCGCTCGCGGTACAACTCGTTGAACCGCGAGGCGCTGTCGGAGGGCAAGAAGACCGCGTCGGCTCGTCAGGAGGTCATGGGTATCACCAAGGCCTCACTCGCGACCGAGTCGTGGCTGTCGGCCGCATCCTTCCAGGAGACGACCCGCGTGCTCACGCAGGCCGCGATGGAGGGCAAGCGCGACCCGCTGCTCGGCCTGAAGGAGAACGTGATCATCGGAAAGCTGATCCCGGCCGGTACCGGTCTTGCGGCCTACCGCAACGTGTCGGTCGACGCGACGGAGGAGGCGAAGGCGGAGCGCTACCCGAACCGCATCTTCGCCGACGACTCGGCCTTCAGCGAGGCCGACCTGTCGTTCGTCGACTTCGACTCGTTCTCGAGCGACGAGTTCACGGGCGGTTCGAACAACACCTCCGGCGGCACCTACAGCTGACCCGACAGTGCGTCACTCTGGCGGCCCCGGCCCTGCTTCTGGCAGGCCGGGGCCGTCGGCGTTGCGCGGGTGTTTCCGCGTGAAGCGGTCGGCCCCGCAGAGTGGGGGCGCGCGAACGGGGGACTGCCTCGCGTGCTTGGCGGCGCGTAGCGTTGGCGACGACCGTTGACGAAAGGCTGCACCATGCTCTCGCTCGAAACCCGCACCACGGCGCCAGAGGTGCGCCGCGATGCCGGCTTCACGCTGATCGAGCTGCTCGTGGTCGTCGTCATCATCGGGATCCTTGCGGCGATCGCGATCCCCGCCTTCCTGGGTCAGCGCGATCAGGCACTGGGTGCATCCGTCGCCTCCGCCGTCGCCAACGCGCGTATCGGGCTGGTCGCCGAGATGGCCGACGGAGCGTGGCCCGACGAGGCCACGCGAAACGCCGTCTTAGCGGCACACGGCGACCCTGACATCGACCTGACCCTTTTCGGCAACGAGAATCGATTCTGTATTCAGGGTGATCACACACAGTTGTCGCGCACCTGGGCCGCGGACGACCGCGAGGGCGTTGTCGTTGAGGCGACGTGCGATCCCGGCGGCACGATCATCCGTAGCTAGCTGCAACGCGTGTGACTAGTGTGACTCATGGGGTTACCCCCTTTTGCGGGGGTATGCCGCTGTAGAGGCGTGTCGTAGCCTCAAGCGGGGGGCGTCATGTGCCATGTCGTCTCGTCGTCCGCGCATGACCAGGGGGGGGGGTAACAGTGCCATCGTTGACCGAGGTGCTCATCATCCGCGGCATCATGCCCATCGAGACCATCGATGTGATGGACAGTGATCCGGCCGCCGAAGACCAGGTCATCCAGTCATTTCTCGAGTCGGGCCGCCTGACGAAGAGCCAGATCGCGTCGGCTCGCGCCGAGGTGATGGGTCTGTCGTTCATCGATCTGTCGGAGTATCCGATCGACCGCTCGGCGGTCGCGCTCGTGCCGGCCGCGATGTGTCGCCGGCACCGCGTGCTTCCCATTCACCAGCAGGGCGAAATGCTGACGCTCGCGATGGTGAACCCCGACGACGTGTTCGCGCTCGACGACGTGCGCGCATCCACGCACATGCGCATCGTGCCCGTGGTTGCGGAGCACGACGACCTGATGCAGGCGATCGAGAAGTTCCACCGGGCGGACAGCGAGATCGGTGAGCTCACCAACGTTCTCGAAGAAGAGAACAAGAGCGAAGATCTCGCCCTCGTCAATTCCCGCGAGGCCGACCCCGACGACGCCCCGATTGTGCGCTTTGTGAACCTCATCATCGGCCAGGCCATTCAGGACAGCGCCTCCGACATCCACATCGAGCCGGGTGAGCGCGAGATGCGCGTGCGCTACCGCATCGACGGGGTGCTGCACGAGATGCAGTCCGCCCCGCGCAACGTCACCAACGGTGTCATCTCGCGCCTGAAGATCATGAGCGACATCGACATCGCCGAGCGGCGCAAGCCGCAAGACGGCCGCATGTCGGTGAGCCACGGCGGCCGCCAGATCGACCTGCGCGTCGCGACACTGCCAACCGTATACGGCGAAAAAGTCGTCATGCGTATTCTTGACAACAACGCCACGCGCATGGGCATGGACCAGCTCGCGCTGCTCGACCACAACCTCGAGATGTTCAAGGCGTCGTACACGAAGCCGTACGGCATGATCCTCGTCACGGGCCCGACGGGTTCGGGAAAGTCAACGACGCTCTACACGACGCTGCACGCGGTCGCCCGCCCCGAGATCAACGTCATCACGGTTGAGGACCCGGTCGAGTACCGCATGGAGGGCATCAACCAGGTGCAGGTGAACGTGAAGGCGGGCCTGACCTTCGCCAGTGCGCTGCGCTCGATCCTGCGGTCCGACCCCGATGTCGTGTTGCTTGGTGAGATCCGTGACAAAGAGACCGCCCAGATCGCGGTCGAGGCGTCGCTCACCGGTCACCTCGTGCTGTCGACTCTGCACACGAACGACGCGCCCAGCGCGATCACGCGTTTGACCGAGATGGACATCGAGCCGTTCCTCGTCGGCTCGGCGCTCGACTGCGTGGTCGCTCAGCGTCTCGCGCGCCGACTCTGCGATCGCTGCAAAGAGCAGTACCAGGGCGACCCGGGCATGGACCTCACGCAGGGTCTGTCCGCCGCCGCAGACGCGGGCGCTCCCGCGGCACCCGCCGACGCTCCTTCTGCGTTCCCCACGAGCCTCGCCGACGCGCCGCCTCCCGGTGTTGCGCCGTCGACGTCGACGGAGCTGAGCCTCGGAGGCCCCACACTGTGGCGGCCGGTGGGGTGTTCCGCCTGTTCGGGCACCGGTTACCGGGGTCGCATCGCGCTGCACGAGGTGATGGTGGTCACGGAGGAGATTGAGCGTTTGGCGGTGGCCCGAGCATCCAGTACCGAGATTGCGCGCGTTGCCCGCTCTCAGGGCATGCGCACCTTGCGCGAAGACGGCTGGCAGAAGGCGCTTCTTGGCCTGACCTCGGTCGAGGAAATCTTGCGGGTGGTGGCATGAGCGCGCTTATGCTGGCCACACGCTGCGGTGAAAAGGGGACCCGATGACCGACCGACCCGTACACGATCTCGGAAACGCGGGCGGCTGGTCGCTGTCCGGCGGTTCCACTCCGCCTCCGCCGATCGCGAGCCCGCTGTCGGCCCCGCCGCCCGCCTCCGGCGCGCCGCTGTCGGCGCCCCCGCCCGCGACGGTAGCTCCGTTGCAGGCCCCGCCGCCCGCGACGAGCGCGCCCCTTCCCGCGGCCGCTCCCGTCGTCGCGCCGCCGCCGGCGTCCGAGGCCCCGTTCCAGGCTCCGCCTCCCGCGGGTGACGCCCCGCTCACTCGCCCCCGCGAGCGCGCGCCGATCATGCCTGACGTCGCGGTCGAGCACATTCCGTCTGCCGCGTCCGCCGTCACGGCGAAGGGTGACCCTGAACTGATTCGTGTGCTGCAGGAGTTGCTCGAGCTGGGCGGTTCTGACGTGCACATCTCGAAGAACGCGCCGCCCATGATCCGCGTCGACGGCAGCCTGCGCAATGCGCAGTCGCACACGGGCGGCGTCTGGGACGGCACCCGCGTGACGAAGGCGCTGTACTCGATCATCACGCCGTCGCAGCTGGCGCAGTTCGAAGAGAAGCACGAGCTCGACTTCGCCTACACGCTGAGCGAGGATGCGCGGTTCCGCGTCAACTTCTATCGTCAGCGCGGCTCGGTTGGTGCCGCGTTCCGTATCATCCCGACCGAGATCAAGACGTTGAAGGCGCTCGGCGTGCCCGACACGGTCAGCCGGTTCTCGACGCTTCCCCGCGGCCTGGTGCTCGTGACGGGCCCCACGGGTTCGGGTAAGTCGACCACGCTGGCCGCGCTCATCGACATGGTGAATGAGAACCGTGCCGACCACATCATGACCGTCGAGGACCCCATCGAGTTCATTCACAAGAACAAGAAGGCACTCGTCAACCAGCGCGAGGTGGGCGGCGACACGCACTCGTTCCAGAACGCGCTCAAGCACGTGCTGCGTCAAGACCCCGACGTCATTCTGATCGGTGAGCTTCGCGATCTTGAGACCATTTCGACCGCGTTGACCGCGGCCGAGACCGGCCACCTCGTCTTCGCCACCCTGCACACGCAAGACGCCGGCCAGACGATCGACCGTGTCATCGACGTCTTCCCGCCGCACCAGCAGGGGCAGGTGCGCCAGCAATTGGCGGCCACCCTGCAGGGCGTCGTCTGTCAGACGCTCGTGAAGAAGGCGAACGGCCGCGGCCGTGTCGTCGCGACCGAAGTGCTGGTGGCGACGCCCGCGATCAACAACCTGATTCGCGAGGGCAAGACGTACCAGATCGGTTCGGCGATGCAGGCCGGCCGCGGAATGGGAATGCACACGATGGACCAGCACCTCGCCGAGCTCGTCAACGCCGGTCAGATCACGTCGACGGCCGCTAATGAGAAGGCGCATGACCACGAGACGCTGAGTCGTCTCATCACACGCGAAGACGGAGCGACGTTCGCCGCGGCGATGGACTTCGGCGACGTGCACTCGGTGGCAGGCTGATCGACATGGCGACCGCACTCACTTTCTCCTACCGAGGCAAAGATGCGACCGGCAAGAAGGTCACCGGCGTCATGGACGGCCCGTCAGAGGCCATCGTCAGCGCCAAGCTGCGCGCGCAGGGCGTGACTCCAGAATCGGTGCGTCAGGCCGGCACGGGGTTGAATGCCGAGATCAACCTCGGTGGGCTCTTCAAGAAGAAGGTTGGCCTCAAGGACCTCGCGGTGATGAGCCGACAGCTTGCCACGATGATTTCGTCGGGTCTGGCACTGCTCAAGGCGCTGACGATCCTCTCCGAGCAGAGTGAGAACGAGCTGCTCAGAGAAACGCTGGATCAGGTTCGCAAAGACGTCGAGCAGGGCCTGTCGCTCTCCGAGGCCATCGCCAAGCACGACACGATCTTCCCGCCGTTGTTCATCAATCTGGTTCGCGCTGGTGAGACGGGCGGTTTCCTCGAGAGTTCGCTGCAGTCGGTCGCGGAGAACTACGAGAAGGAAGTGAAGTTGCGCGGCACCATCAAGTCCGCGCTCACCTACCCGATCGTGGTATTGATCATGGCAATCGTCGGCGTCATCGGCATGATTGTCTTCATCGTTCCGGTCTTCAAGAACATGTTCGAGGGTCTGGGCGGAACACTGCCGGCCCCTACGCAGTTCTTGGTCGTCTTGTCTGAGACGGCGATCTACTGGCTTCCGATACTTGTCATCTCGCTCGTGGTGTTCAGTGTGTGGTGGGGCAAGAACAAGCACCAGCCTCGCGTTCGAGAGGTTGTCGACCCGCTCAAGCTCAAGATGCCGGTGTTCGGCCCGCTCATGACGAAGATCGCGATCGCCCGATTCACGCGCAACTTCGGCACGATGATGAGGTCGGGCGTGCCGATTCTGCAGGCGCTGTCGATCGTTGGTGCAACCTCCGGCAACTACGTCATTGAGAAGGCGCTCATCAACGTGCAAGAGTCGGTGCGCCAGGGACGTTCCATCGCTGCGCCTCTCGCCGACGAGCCAATCTTCCCGCAGATGGTGACGCAGATGATTGCGGTGGGTGAAGATTCGGGCTCGCTCGAAACCATGCTGGAAAAGGTCAGCGACTTTTATGACGCCGAAGTTGAGTCAACCACAGAGCAATTGACGGCCCTTATTGAGCCGTTGATGATCGCTTTTATGGGCGTTCTGCTGGGCGGCATGATCCTGGCGCTGTATCTGCCGGTCTTCAACATTTTCACGCTGATTTAGGCAGACCCCCCGTTCTGGGGCGTGACGCTTCTTCAGTGGGTTGAGAGAGTTCCTGTAGGGGGCCTGTAATCACCATTGGGGGGCCACCTGTCCAATCAGAATCACGAACAGGAATGGAACACCATCATGCTTAAGCTTCACGACACCCTGGCTGCGGCCCGGGCTCGCCGCGAGGAGGAGGGTGAGAAGGGCTTCACGCTCATCGAGCTCCTCGTCGTCGTCATCATCATCGGCATCCTCGCCGCAATCGCCATCCCGATCTTCCTCGGCCAGCAGCAGTCGGCGCAGGACTCGGCAACGCAGTCGGATCTCCGCAACGCGAAGACGGCCATCATCGCCTACCAGGTCGACCATCCGGGCGAGGACGCAATCACGATTGCGATGTTGGAAGCGGGCAACTACGGCTTCACTAGTTCCGAGACCACTTCAGGTTGGGCTGGCTTCCCCGTCGACCCGACCTCGGAGTGGGAAATCTCTGCGAATAGCCCGAATAAGACGTTCTCGATTTCTGCGACCGGAGGAATCGTTGATGAAGGAGCGGTCGTAGCGCCAGCGCAGCCGGCCAACTAATCTCGATCGAGTCAATCGATGAGGTGGGGTGGAGTTGCTCATGCAGCTCCACCCCACAACCGTTGCTGCAATCGAAGCGACGAGTGGCAGGATCGGGTCAAAACACCGCGACCTCAGGACGGAGGCGTCTCATGGCTTCTAGGTCAATTGCGCCAACGCGGGAGCGCTCCACTACCGCTGCAGTTACCGGCGAGCAAGGGCTCAGTCTCGTGGAAATCGTCGTCGCCATGTTTCTCCTCGCCCTCGTCTCGATCGCGTTCCTCCCGCTCCTCATCAACTCACTGCAGCTCAGCATCCGCAACGCCACGATCTCGACGGCCACGCAGGTTCTCAACGGTCAGCTGGACGCTCTCGCCGCGACCGCCCCCACCTGCGCCGCCGTCACCGCCTACGGGTCCGCCGCGCTTCCCGCGACGACGGATCGACGCAACGTGACCTACCAGCCGGTTCGTTCGGTGCCCGCCTGCAACGCGTTGACGTTCCCGGCCACGATCTCCGTCGACCTTGAAGTTCGACTCACCGGCACCACCGTGAATGACGTGGGCATTACCACGACCGTCCTCCTCCAAGAGGCCGGCTGATGCGCGCCCGGCTCAACGGGAACGACGACGGCATCACCCTCGTCGAACTGCTCATCTACATTCTTCTCGCGACCATCGTCGGAACGATCGTCGCGAGCATCCTGATCAATTCACTCCGCGTGCAAGTGCAGATCCAAGACGCCTCCGCTGCGGCGCAAGGCTCGTTCCTCGCGGCGGAGGCCCTCGGGACCGCCGTCCGCGACTCGACGGCACTGTCCGAGTCGGTGCTGCCGGACGGGACCGTGATCCTGCGCACCCGCTCACTCGACCCCAGCGTCGAATCGACAACCACCTTTGGCCCCGAGAATTTCGTCTGCTACGCGTTCGCGTCAACAGGCGATGAGATCCGCTTCACCACGTCCGATACCGCCATCAGCGCCGCGGACGGATCCGCGGTTCAGGGATGGACCTTGATCGCGGACGGCGTGCAACGTACCGCGCCGACGAACCCCGTATTTGCCGTGCTTGACGGTGGAACAGCACTCCGATTGGCTCTTGTCACCGAACTCGGTGATGGGGGGCCGCAACAGCTCACCACAACAATCCGATCATTGCAGGCGAACGACCCGGTCACAGGAGAAAGGGTCTCGACCCCATGTTTCTGACACGACTCATCCAGAACGGTAAAGACGACCGCGGAAGCGGTCTCGTGGCCGTCATTGCCCTCACACTCGTCACCGCGATCATCGGCGTGACGGTGGGCGCGGTCACCGTCCACAGTCTGCAAACAACCAACGGTGTCGCCGGGTCGGTAGAGGCGCGATCGGCAGCATTGGCAGGCATCGCCGACGCTGAACTCCTGCTTCGTGATCGCGCCGCCGACGGTACCGACTCGTGCCCCGCCGGGGGTATCTTGACGCGCACCGGAACACCCGCGTACGAAGTCGAGATCTTCGCCGATGACCTCTCGGAAGGGTGGACATCGTCGCCATCCTGCCCTGCGGCCGAGTCGACTCGCGTCAAAATCGTATCCACGGGCTTCGCCGACCGAGCGACGCCGGGCGCCGGGGCGCGAGGCGGCGAAGTCGTCATCGAGGCGATCTACCAGTACGTGCCCGAATACACCGAACTCGAGGTCATCGACCCGGCCGTGTACGCGTACCAGATCGAGGGTGACCTGAAGAACTTCGAGCTCGGAATCGAGCCGAACACCGTCATCGCCTCTGACATCCAGATTCGCAATGGCAACTTCATCTGCACGAACGGAGCCAGTGTTGCCGGCTCGGTGGTTCTCGCGCAGGGCTACGCCGATCTCGTCAACTGCAGCATCAGCGGCAACCTCTATGTCTCGGATTACGTTCGAGCGAGCGGATCGGGCAGCACCATTTCCGGGAATCTGATCGCAGCCGGTTCCGTTCTGGACACGAGCTCGCGTGCCGCCACACTCAGCTCACGTGCCGTCGTGCAGGGCGACGTCTTCGTGGGCGGCTCCGTCAGCATGACCGCGTCTCCCGGTACCACCCGCGTCGGGGGCAACGTCACTGCTGCCCGCAACAGTTCGACAACCGTGTCGGTTGCCAACAGCACGCGTGTCGACGGAAACGTGCTGAGCACGGGCACGATCACGGGCGGCGCCTCCGTGATCGGTGGAACGCGGTCGCCGGGTGTTGCGGGATTGCAGTCGCCGCCGCCACCCCTGGTGCCGGACTGGGTTGACGTGCCCTTCAACTCGGATCTCGCCTGGATCCAGAATTCGACGTGGTGGGAGCGCGGCTTCCGCAACGTCGTGACGTGGAGTGGGAACTGCTCCCTCAGCGGGTCGGACCCGCGCTGGGGCGCTCTCGCGTCGTACACGCAGCGGACCATCATCGACGCGACGGGATGCACGAACGGCGTGGTGCACCAAAGCAACGTCAGCCCGACGGTCAACCTGCAGACTGACATCGTCTTCTTCTCTCGGTCGTTCACGTTCAACAAGCTGTATGCGCGAGCATCCAACAACGTCGACCCGCGTCGTATGTACTTCATCGTTCCGGACAACACGGCTGACAAAGTGCCGACGTGTTCCGGCGGAGCGGGCGACATCTATTACAACAACGAGGACGACATCAACGCGCCCCTCGCGATCTTCTTCTACACGCCCTGCAAGGTCACGTCCGACAGGAACAAGATGCGGGGCCAGATCTACGGCGGTTCGGTCGAATTCCGTCAGCAAGCGCAGTGGACCTTCGTGCCGTCGGCGCCGCCCGGAATCGACTTCTCGGTCGATGAGAACCAGGAAGAAGTGCTGAGCGGTTCGTACATGGGCGAGCGCCTCACGCTGCGCGAGCTGTCGAACGGTGGGTGAGTTCGGCCCCCTGGCCGTCACGGGGGCCGTCATCCTCGGGGCGGCCATCGGGTCGTTCTTGAACGTCGTCATTCACCGAGTGCCGGCGGGGCTCTCCGTGGTGCGACCTGCGAGCGCCTGTCCGACGTGTGAGACGCCCATTCGTGCACGCGACAACGTTCCCGTCGCGTCATGGCTTCTGCTCCGCGGACGGTGTCGAGCCTGTCGTGCACCGATATCTCGGCGCTACCCGCTGATCGAGGCGGGAACGGCTGTCGCCTTCGGGCTTGTCGCATGGTGGCTGCTATCACCACTGTGCCCAGTCGGGTTGCTTGCGATCGCTGGCTCGTTCGCCGGGGTGGCGATTGCCCTGCTGGTCTCGGCATACTTCTGGCTTGCCGCCGTCAGCATCGCGCTTACGGCGATCGACCTGGACACCCATCGGCTTCCCAATTCCATTGTGTTGCCCGGCTACGCCGTCGCCGCCATCGGACTCTATGTTCCCGCTCTGCTGATGGGGGATGTCGAGAGAGTCGCCACGTCGCTTGCCGGAGCCGGAATCCTTTTCGCGGTGTACTTCCTGCTCTGGTTCGTGAAGCCCGGCGGCATGGGTCTCGGAGACGTGAAGCTTGCAGGCGTCCTCGGTGCGTTCCTCGGCTTCTCGGGATGGGCCGAACTGGCCGTGGGTGGCTTTGGGGCATTCCTCCTCGGCGGCATAGTGAGCGTCGGCCTGCTCGTGACAAATCGAGCCACGCGAAAGTCGGGTATTCCTTTCGGCCCATGGATGATCGCGGGCTGTTGGCTGGGACTCGTCGTGGGAACTCCCATTGCGAGCGCGTACCTGTCAGTATTCGGAATAGGAACCTGAGGGGGCTTTCTTATGGGCAATCAATTTGTGGCGGTCGATATCGGCCAAACCGCAATCCGAGCGGTAGAGGCACGCGTCGCGCGCGGCAAAGCACCCGAGATTCGGGCTGTACACGAGGAGGCGCTCCCCGACGGCGCGGTTCGATCCGGCGAGGTTGTCGAGCCAACGACGGTCGCGTCAGCCCTGAAGAAGATGTGGTCTGCCGCAAAGTTCAAGTCGCGCGATGTCGTGCTCGGTATGGGTGATCAAAAGGTGGTCGCGCGTGATCTCGTCATGCCGAAGGCGAGTCGAAAAGAAGTCATCGGCCTCTTGCCATTGCGGGTTCAAGAGCTGATTCCCATGCCCGTCGCTGAGGCGGTGCTCGACTTCTACCCGATCGCGGAAACCGCGCCCACCGACGAGGGCCCTATGGTTCGTGGCCTCTTGATTGCCGCGTACAACGACGCCGTGACGAACAATGTGCAGGCGATCCGCCGTGCGGGGCTCAACACCCTCGCCGTTGACTTCGTCCCCTTCGCCCTGCACCGCTCCATCGGCAACAAGGGTCAAGGAGTGTGCGCGGTCGTTGACATCGGCGCGGCGACCACCAACGTGCTCGTGTCGCGTGATGGCATCCCTGACTTCGTGCGCATTATTCCGGCGGGCAGCGATGACGTGACCCGTGCGCTGGCGAATCAGCTGGAGATCCCCCGCGATCAGGCGGAAGAGCTGAAGATCGCGCAGGGCCTACACCCGGAGATCGTGCCACCGAACGATGCAAAGAGCGCCGGCATCATCGTCGAGGTCACGCGCGAACTGATGACCAGCATCATCAACACGCTTCGCTACTACTCGTCGACGCACGACGGCGTTCGGGTCGACAGCCTCGTGCTCACCGGAAACGGCGCGCGACTTCGCGGACTGCCGGCAACGTTGGCGCACTCCACGGGCATCTCGCTGGTCGCACCAGAGCCATTCGCTGACGTGAAGATGCCGAAATCACTGACCGGACTCGGCGTATCCGATGCCCTGCGGTTCAGTACCGCCTTTGGCCTCACGATGGGAGGTGCAGCATGAGCCGCAAAGCCGAAGACGTCATCGAGATCGGCGGCCTCGCTCGCGCCGATCTTCTACCGGCAAGCGTCCGAGAGGCCATCAAGCGTCGCCCGGTCGTTCGTCGGCTCGTCGCGCTCGTCCTGCTCGTCGCGGTCGTTGTCGCGGCGGCCGTCGCGGGGGCAACGTACCTCGCCCTGAACGCGCAAGCCTCCTTGCAGGCAGAGCAGGAACGCTCGGAATCGCTCTTGGTGCAACAACTCCAGTTCGTGGATGCACGTACCGTTGCGAACGCGGTCGACGAGACCACGGCCGCAAAAGCTGCGGCAACGGCAACAGAAGCCGACTGGAACGCGCTCCTCGCTGAGATTCGCGGGACTCTTCCCGAGGGGGTCCTGTTGACGTCGGTCTCTGGTCAGATTCGCGCAGCCGACACCGGAGAAGAGATCCCGCTTCGCCAGAATTCGGTCGGTAGCTTCACCATCAACGCGATCAGTGACACCGTGCCAAACGTTGAAGCGTGGATCGCGCAACTCGAGACGATTACGGGCTACGCGGGCATTGCGCCGCCCGTGTCGGTGACGGGCGGCGATGGCGCTGTCTACCAGGTGAGCATCGAGGTGCTACTCGACGAAGGCGCTTTCCTGCTTCGCTTCGCGCCGGAGGAACCGGCAGGCGGCGACGATACCGACACCACGGACGAGGAGGACTGACATGTCGATTTTGCGCTTGTGGGTCATCGGAGCAGTCTTGATGTCGCTGATCATCGTGTCGGCAGGGTGGTTCCTCGGAGTGGCACCGCGCCTGGCCGACGCGGCGCTCGCCCAAGAAGAACGACAGAACGTCGAAGTCATCAATGTGGGTTACGAGGCGACGCTGGCGGAGCTGCAGCGCCTGTCGGAGAACCTTCCCGAGCTGGAAAGCGAACTCGAAAGCCTCCGCGTCGAGATTCCGGACGAGCCGGAGCTTTCGACCCTCTTGGGTCAGCTGAACACCCTCGCCGAGGCGGCCGGTGTGTCCATTGTTGAGGTCACCGCGCGCACTCCCGTCCTGTTTCCGCCGGATCAGCTTGATGGAACAGGGGTCACTGACCTAGTTGCGCTCCCCGTCACGATTCGTGCCGCGGGGGAGGGACCCGCGATCGACGCGTTCATCCGGCAGGTGCAGTTCGGTCCGCGCCTGATCCTGGTCGAGCAGTTCGACCTCACCGATGACCCGGTTGCGGGCGCCGTCAGCCTCGAGGCACTGATCTTCGTCTTGCCTGCCGAGGGTGCGGCGCTTCCGACCGAACAGGTGGGGGAGCAGCCCCTCGAGGAAACCGAAACCGAAGAGTAGAGCCGTCCGTCGGCCTCCGGTTGCTAGGGTGAATCGCCCGATCAACCGGAGGTTCGACGCATGACTACCGACAACACCACTCCTCGCCCCGACGGCGACGACACGCCCGTCGAGCCGGTGGCCGCCGACTCCGTCGCGCCCACACCCGAGGCGCCCGCCGAGCCCGAGCTCGTTGAGCCCGCGCCCGCAGAGCCCGCGCCCGCAGTGCCCGAGACTGCCGCCGAGCCAGAGCCCGCGCCGGTCGCTGAACCCGCGCCGCAGCCCACGACGCAGTTGCCGACCGCCCCGCCGACCGCACACGGCCAGCAGCCCGAGCCCGCCGTAGACCCGGCGCCCGCGGCCGAGACAGCGCCCGCCGCCAACCCCGCCCCGGCAGCGGCCGACCCTGACCCCGCAACGGAGCCCGCCGCCGACACCACGGCCGCCCCGCAGGTCGTCTACGTCGACGCGCCGCAGCGGCCGAAGAAGCGCGGCACCCGCGGCGTCGGCCTCGCCGTCGTCCTGCTTTCGACGGGTGTTTTCGCGGTGCTCTACGCCCTCGCGACGATCGCCCTCGCGCTCGCGCTGCGCCCCGACGGGCTGAACGGATTCGCCAGCTACCTCGCCTCGGCCCCGTTCTTCGTGCCCGTACTCGTCTTCGCGGGCGCGCACCTTTTGCTCGTCCTCGTCGCCAACCGCGCCGGGTGGTGGATGCACGTGCTCGGCGGCTTCCTCGTCGCCGTTCTCGTCTGGGTCTCCTTCCTCGGCGCCGCGCTGATCGCCGCCGGAGCGATCGGCGCCACCGAGGCCCAGCAGCAGAGCGTGATCCTGCAGCAGCTCGTCAACCCGCTCGGCATCATCGCGGCCGTCCTGGCCCGCGAGATCCCGATTTGGGTGGGCGGCATCGTCGCCCGCCGCGGTCGCACGCAGACCGCCCGCAACGCCGAAGCGCTGGCCGCGTACGAGCGCGACCTGGCGGCGCACCGCGCGTCCGTGCAGCCGGCGGCGCCGGCGAGCTGAGCCGAGCATCCCGTCGTTTGACCGCGAGAGGCGCGCCGCGTATCCTTGACCGCGTGTGTGCTTTTGCGCGCGCCTGCGTCGTGCCGTGAATTCGGTCCACGAGGGCGAGGGCAGTCGCTCCCACACCGGGTCCCTCGGCTCCGCGTCCTGACGCGGTGATCCCAGAAACCCCCACGGCATACCCGCCGCTCAGAGCCGCACAGGTTCTGGCGGGTTTCGCGTGAGGCCGGGTTGTGACACCACAACACGGCGAAACCAAACCGCAACCGCTGTCACCGTGCAGCAGAACCAAGGAGCATTGTGCCCACTATTCAGCAGCTGGTTCGCAAGGGCCGGTCGCCGAAGGTCGTCAAGACCAAGGCGCCGGCGCTGAAGGCCAACCCTCAGCAGCGCGGCGTGTGCACCCGTGTGTACACGACCACCCCGAAGAAGCCGAACTCGGCCCTTCGCAAGGTCGCCCGTGTGAAGCTTTCGAACGGCACCGAGGTCACCGCCTACATTCCGGGCGAAGGCCACAACCTGCAGGAGCACTCGATGGTGCTCGTGCGTGGCGGTCGTGTGAAAGACCTCCCCGGCGTGCGCTACAAGATCGTGCGCGGCGCCCTCGACACCCAGGCTGTCAAGAACCGCAAGCAGGCGCGTAGCCGCTACGGCGCGAAGAAGGAGAAGTAATGCCTCGCAAGGGTCCCGCGCCTAAGCGCCCCGTCGTCGCAGACCCGGTCTACGGCGCCCCGATCGTCAGCCAGCTCGTCAACAAGATCCTCCTCGACGGCAAGAAGGGCCTCGCCGAGCGCATCGTCTACGGTGCCCTCGAAGGCGTCGCCGCGAAGAGCGGTCAGGATGCTGTCGTCGTCTTGAAGAAGGCCCTCGACAACGTGCGCCCCACCCTTGAGGTGCGGTCGCGTCGCGTCGGCGGTTCGACCTACCAGGTGCCCGTCGAGGTGAAGCCCCACCGCGCGAACACGCTCGCGCTGCGCTGGCTGACCTCGTACGCCAAGGCTCGTCGCGAGAAGACGATGACCGAGCGTCTGATGAACGAGATCCTCGACGCGTCGAACGGTCTCGGTGCCGCGGTCAAGCGCCGCGAAGACACCCACAAGATGGCCGAGAGCAATAAGGCCTTCGCGCACTACCGCTGGTAACACCTTTTCGGTCGGGCGGGCCGCCATCCGCGTGCCCGCTCGACCACCCGCCTCACAACCCTCCGGAGGAATCCCGTGGCACTTGACGTGCTCACCGACCTGAAGAAGGTCCGCAACATCGGCATCATGGCGCACATCGATGCCGGCAAGACCACCACGACCGAGCGCATCCTGTTCTACACGGGTGTGAACCACAAGATCGGTGAGACCCACGACGGTGCCTCGACGATGGACTGGATGGCGCAAGAGCAGGAACGCGGCATCACCATCACGTCAGCTGCCACCACCTGCTTCTGGAATGGCACCCAGATCAACATCATCGACACCCCCGGCCACGTCGACTTCACGGTCGAGGTCGAGCGTTCGCTGCGCGTGCTCGACGGCGCCGTCGCCGTCTTCGACGGCAAGGAGGGCGTCGAGCCCCAGTCGGAGACCGTCTGGCGTCAGGCCGACAAGTACGACGTGCCCCGCATCTGCTTCGTCAACAAGATGGACAAGCTGGGCGCCGACTTCTACTTCACCGTCGACACGATCGTGAAGCGCCTCGGCGCGAAGCCGCTCGTGATTCAGCTTCCTATCGGCTTCGAGAGCACCTTCGAGGGCGTTGTCGACCTGGTCGAGATGCGCGCCCTGACCTGGCGCGGCGACGCCAAGGGTGACGTCAAGATGGGCGCCGAGTACGCCGTCGAAGAGATCCCCGCCGACCTCAAGGAGAAGGCTGAGGAGTACCGTGCTCAGCTGCTCGAGGCCGTCGCCGAGGCGTCGGACGAGCTGCTCGAGAAGTACCTCGGTGGCGAAGAGCTGACGGTCGCCGAGATCAAGGCCGGTATCCGCAAGCTCACGATCAACAGCGAGGCCTACCCCGTGCTCTGCGGCTCGGCCTTCAAGAACCGTGGCGTGCAGCCGATGCTCGACGCGGTCGTTGACTACCTCCCCAGCCCGCTGGATGTTCCCCCGACCGTTGCGCACGACCCGCGCGACGAAGAGAAGGAGATCATTCGCAAGCCCGACGCGAAGGACCCGTTCGCGGCCCTCGCGTTCAAGGTGGCTGTGCACCCCTTCTTCGGTCGCCTCACGTACATCCGCGTGTACTCCGGCACCATTGAGTCGGGTTCGGCGATCGCCAACTCGACGAAGGGCAAGAAGGAGCGCATCGGAAAGATCTTCCAGATGCACGCCAACAAGGAGAACCCGGTCGAGTCGGTCACCGCTGGGCACATCTACGCCGTGATCGGTCTCAAGGACACCACCACCGGTGACACACTCTGCGACCTCACCGAGCAGGTTGTCCTCGAGTCGATGACGTTCCCCGAGCCGGTCATCGAGGTCGCCATCGAGCCGAAGACCAAGGCTGACCAAGAGAAGCTGGGCACCGCGATCCAGAAGCTCGCCGAAGAAGACCCGACGTTCCGCACCGAGCTCAACCAGGAGACCGGTCAGACCGTCATCAAGGGCATGGGCGAGCTGCACCTCGACATCCTCGTCGACCGCATGAAGCGCGAGTTCAACGTCGAGGCGAACGTCGGTAAGCCGCAGGTTGCCTACCGCGAGACGATTCGCAAGACGATCGAGAAGTTCGACTACACCCACAAGAAGCAGACGGGTGGGTCGGGTCAGTTCGCCAAGGTGCAGATCACGATCGAGCCGCTCGAGGTGACCCCCGAGACGAGCTACGAGTTCGTGAACGCCGTCACCGGTGGCCGCGTGCCGCGCGAGTACATCCCCTCGGTCGACGCCGGTATCCAGGACGCCATGCAGGTCGGCGTGCTCGCCGGCTTCCCCACCGTGGGTGTCAAGGCCACGCTCGTCGACGGCCAGTCGCACGACGTCGACTCGTCGGAAATGGCGTTCAAGATCGCCGGTTCGATGGCGTATAAGGAGGCTGCTCGCAAGGCCAGCCCCGTGCTGCTCGAGCCGCTCATGGCCGTCGAGGTTCGTACGCCCGAGGAGTACATGGGTGACGTGATCGGCGACCTGAACTCGCGCCGTGGCCAGATTCAGGCCATGGAGGACGCGACCGGCGTCAAGGTCGTTCGCGCCCTTGTGCCGCTGTCGGAGATGTTCGGGTACGTCGGTGACCTGCGGTCGAAGACCTCGGGCCGCGCCGTCTACTCGATGTCGTTCGACAGCTACGCGGAGGTCCCGAAGGCCGTTGCCGACGAGATCGTCCAGAAGACCAAGGGCGAGTAACCACTCGACCTGCGAGGGCTCCCGAGCCTGACTACAGTAAGAACACACCAACCAGCGCTTTGTCCGACAACCGGTCGGATGCGCGCGAACGAGTCCTGAGGAGGACCCACAGTGGCTAAGGCCAAGTTCGAGCGGACCAAGCCGCACGTCAACATCGGAACGATCGGTCACGTCGACCACGGCAAGACCACCCTGACCGCCGCCATCTCGAAGGTGCTTGCTGACAAGTACCCCTCGGCGACGAACGTCCAGCGTGACTTCGCGTCGATCGACTCGGCTCCCGAAGAGCGCCAGCGCGGTATCACGATCAACATCTCGCACGTCGAGTACGAGACGCCGAAGCGCCACTACGCGCACGTTGACGCCCCCGGTCACGCTGACTACATCAAGAACATGATCACCGGTGCCGCTCAGATGGACGGCGCGATCCTCGTGGTCGCGGCGACCGACGGCCCGATGGCGCAGACCCGTGAGCACGTTCTGCTCGCCAAGCAGGTCGGTGTTCCCTACCTGCTCGTCGCGCTGAACAAGTCCGACATGGTCGACGACGAGGAGATCCTCGAGCTCGTCGAGATCGAGGTCCGCGAGCTCCTGTCGAGCCAGGGCTTCGATGGCGACAACGCCCCGGTCGTTCAGGTCTCGGGCCTCAAGGCTCTCGAGGGCGACGAGAAGTGGGTCCAGTCGGTCCTCGACCTCATGGAGGCCGTCGACTCGTCGATCCCCGACCCGGTGCGTGACAAGGACAAGCCGTTCCTCATGCCCATCGAGGACGTCTTCACCATCACCGGTCGTGGCACGGTCGTGACGGGCCGCGCCGAGCGTGGAACCCTCGCCATCAACTCCGAGGTCGAGATCGTCGGCATCCGCCCGACGCAGAAGACCACGGTCACCGGTATCGAGATGTTCCACAAGCAGCTCGACGAGGCGTGGGCCGGCGAGAACTGTGGTCTGCTTCTCCGCGGCACCAAGCGCGAAGACGTCGAGCGCGGCCAGGTCGTCGTGAAGCCGGGTTCGGTTACCCCTCACACCAACTTCGAGGGCACCGCGTACATCCTCTCGAAGGACGAGGGTGGCCGTCACAACCCCTTCTACACGAACTACCGCCCGCAGTTCTACTTCCGCACCACCGACGTCACCGGCGTCATCTCGCTGCCCGAGGGTACCGAGATGGTCATGCCCGGCGACACCACCGACATGACGGTTGAGCTGATCCAGCCCATCGCCATGGAGGAGGGCCTCGGCTTCGCCATCCGTGAGGGTGGCCGCACCGTGGGCGCCGGTACGGTGACCAAGATCATCAAGTAGTACCTGCTTCGCACGAGACGGGGTCGAACCTTCGGGTTCGGCCCCGTTTCTTTTTACCCCGAAAACGGCACGGATGCTCGTGGCCGGGAGTACGCCCGCGCCATGAGCACGCGCCCCGCCGCTCGCAGCCTGCTGATTGTGGAAATCACCGTTGTGATCGCCGTGATCACGTTCATCCTGATTCAGGCGCCCCAGGCGAGCTATTTCGGCATGCTGGCCATCTACTCCGGATTCGGGATGCTCGTCGAATTCCTGATCCTGCGCGACCGCTCTACGCGCGTCCCGTCAGTCGCGCTGTGAGCTGAGCGGCCGCGGCGGTCACCGCTTCGGCGACGCGCTCACGCACATCGGAGGCCGCCGTGCCCGAGCGGAACGTCGCACCGATGGCTGCAGCGGGGTAGCCGCCCCGGTCGGTGGCGACCGCCGCGACCGACGCGTAGTCGGCGGTGATCTCGCCGTCTTCAGAGGCGACGCCGCGCTCGCGAGCCGCCGCAAGGATCGCGTCGAGGTCGGCGAGCGTTGCCGGGCCGATTCCCTGTCGGGTGATGAGCGCATCCCGGTGGGGGTAGAGGGCCCGCACCTGCGCGGCGGGCAGCGCGGCGAGCATGGCGCGGCCGGTCGCCGTGAGGTGGGCGGGAAGGCGCACGCCGACCCGCACCACGGTGGTGGGCGCCCGCGGGGCGCTCGCCTGGCCGACGTAGGACACGTCGGAGCCGTGCAGCACGGCGAGCTGCGCCGCGACGGGCAGGCCCGCCTCGGCGACCACCCGGTCGAGCAGCGGCATGGCGAGGCTGCCGAGGCGGCTCGCGCGCAGCACGGCCGAACCGATCTCGGCGACGTGGCCGCCGAGCCCGTACGCCCGCAGTTCGGGGTAGTGCACGACGTAGCCCTCGTCCATGAGCACCCTAAGCAGCTGATAGGTGCTCGAGCGGGGGAGGTCGAGGGCGCGGGAGATGAGCGAGGCCGGCACCGGGTCGCCGTGCGCGGCCAGGTGGCTGACGATGCGCAGGGCGGCGCGCGCCGCGGGCACCTCGGGCATCACGCCTCCCCGTCGTCAGAAGTCTGATATCTCAGACACATTATGGGTGACGCGCCGCCTGGGCACAGCGGAACCGCGGTTCACTCGAGGCATGCCGATCACGATCGGGGCCCGCCCCCTGACGACCGCCGAGGTCACCGCCGTCGCCCGCCACGGCGAGCCCGTCACACTCGACGCCGCGGCGCTCGCCCGCATGGCCGAGACGCGCGCAATCATCGAGGCGCTCGCCGACGACACCGTGCCGCATTACGGCATCTCGACCGGCTTCGGCGCTCTCGCGACCACCTCGATCCCGCCGGAGCGCCGCGTCGACTTGCAGCGCTCGCTCGTCCGCTCGCACGCGGCGTCGTCCGGCGCCGAGGTCGAGACCGAGGTCGTGCGCGCCACGATGCTGCTGCGCCTGCAGACCCTGGCGACCGGCCGCACCGGAGCGCGCCCCGACCTCGCCCAACAGTATGCGGCGCTGCTCAACGCCTCGATCACGCCGATCGTCGGCGAGTACGGCAGCCTCGGCTGCTCGGGCGACCTCGCGCCGCTCGCGCACATTGCGCTCGCCGCCATGGGGGAGGGCGACGTGCGCGACGCCGCCGGGGCGCGCATCCCGGCCGCCGAGGCGCTCGCCGCCGCCGGCCTCGCGCCCATCGTGTTGCGCGAGAAGGAGGGCCTCGCTCTCATCAACGGAACAGACGGCATGCTCGGGATGCTCGCCCTCGCCCTCGAGGACCTCTCGGCCCTCATCGACACGGCCGACCTCGCCGCCGCGATGAGCATCGAGGCGCTGCTCGGCACCGACGCCGTGCTCGCCGACGACCTGCAGGTGTTGCGCCCGCACCCCGGTCAGGCCCGGAGCGCGAGCGCGATGCGCGCCTTCCTGCGCGACTCGGGCGTCGTGGCGAGCCATAAGACCGACGACTGCACCCGCGTGCAGGACGCCTACTCGCTGCGGTGCGCGCCGCAGGTTCACGGGGCAGCGCGCGACACGCTGACCTTCGCGGCGACCATCGCTGAGCGCGAGCTCGCCAGCGCGATCGACAACCCCGTCGTCACGCTCGACGGGCGGGTTGAGTCGAACGGCAACTTCCACGGGGCGCCGGTCGCCTACGCCCTCGACTTCGTCGCGATCGCGGTCGCCGATCTCGCGAGCATGAGCGAGCGGCGCACTGACCGCTTCCTCGACGTCGCCCGCAACGCCGGGCTGCCGCCCTTTCTCGCCCACGACCCCGGCGTCGACTCGGGCCATATGATCGCCCAGTACACGCAGGCCGGCATCGTCAGCGAGCTGAAGAGGCTGGCCGCGCCCGCGAGCGTCGACTCGATCCCGTCGAGCGCGATGCAGGAAGACCACGTGTCGATGGGGTGGGCTGCCGGCCTCAAGCTGCAGCGCGCGGTCGACGGGCTCTCCCGCGTCGTCGCGATCGAGCTGCTCACGGCCGCCCGCGCGCTCGACCTGCGGGTCGCCGCGCTCGGGGTGAGTGCTGCGCCCGCGACCGCCGCCGTCGTTGACCGCCTGCGTGCCGTGGTGCCCGGCCCGGGCCCCGACCGCTACCTCGCCCCCGACATCGACGCGGCGCACGCGCTCGTCGTGGGCGGCGAACTGCTCGCGGCCGCGCGGGCAAGCCTCACCGTAACCACACCACCCGCCCTCACGACAGGAGCAGATCGATGACGATCGCGACCTCGCAGACATCGCCCCGTGCATCCGCCGCGGAGCCCCCAGCGCACGGCCCCCGCCCCGTCCGCGCCCACCGAGGAACCCAGCTCCACACCCTCGGCTGGCAGCAGGAGGGTGCGTTGCGCATGCTGCAGAACAACCTCGACCCCGAGGTTGCCGAGCACCCCGACGAACTCGTCGTGTACGGCGGCACGGGCAAGGCCGCCCGCGACTGGGCGAGCTACGACGCACTCGTGCGCACGCTGCACACGTTGAAGGGCGACGAGACGATGCTCGTGCAGTCCGGCCGCCCGGTCGGCGTCATGCAGACGCACGAGTGGGCGCCGCGCGTGCTGCTTGCCAACTCGAACCTCGTCGGCGACTGGGCCAACTGGGACGAGTTCCGCCGCCTCGAACAGCTTGGCCTCACCATGTACGGCCAGATGACCGCCGGTTCGTGGATCTACATCGGCACGCAGGGAATCCTGCAGGGCACCTTCGAGACCTTCGCCGCGGTGGCCGCGCAAAGGTTCGGAGGAACGCTGGCCGGAACCACCACCCTCACCGGCGGCCTCGGCGGCATGGGCGGCGCGCAGCCGCTCGCCGTCACCATGAACGGCGGCGTCGCGATCTGCGTCGACGTCGACCCGTCGCGCATCGCCCGCCGCCTCGAGCACCGTTACCTCGACGTCGAGGCCCGCTCGCTCGAGCACGCGCTCGAACTGGCGACAGAGGCACGGGATGCTCGGCGCGCGCTCTCGATCGGACTGCTCGGCAATGCCGCGGACATTTTCCCCCGGCTCCTCGCCATGAGCGCCCCGATCGACATCGTGACCGACCAGACGAGCGCCCACGATCCGCTCGCGTACCTGCCGCTCGAGCACACGATGGATGACTGGCACGCCGCGCGTGAGCGCGACCCGATCGGGTTCGCCGCCGCGGCGCGGCAGTCGATGGCGCGGCAGGTGGAGGCGATGGTCGGCTTCCAGAAGGCCGGGGCGGAGGTGTTCGACTACGGCAACAACATCCGCACGGAGGCTCTGGCTGCGGGTTTCGCCGACGCGTTCGCGTTCCCCGGGTTCGTGCCCGCGTACATCCGCCCGCTGTTCGCGCAGGGGAAGGGCCCGTTCCGCTGGGCGGCGCTGAGCGGTGACCCGAAAGACATCGCGGCGACCGACCGCGCGGTGCTCGAGCTGTTCCCCGACAACGAGAACCTGCAGCGCTGGATTCCGATGGCCCAGCAGCGCGTGCACTACCAGGGGCTGCCCGCCCGCATCTGCTGGCTCGGCTACGGCGAGCGCGACATCGCCGGTGAGCGGTTCAACGACATGGTCGCCTCGGGTGAGCTGAGTGCACCGGTGGCGATCGGTCGCGACCACCTCGATTCGGGTTCGGTCGCGAGCCCCTACCGGGAGACCGAGGCGATGAAGGACGGCAGCGACGCGATCGCCGACTGGCCGCTGCTGAACGCCCTCGTCAACACGGCCTCCGGCGCGACCTGGGTGTCGATTCACCACGGCGGGGGAGTCGGCATCGGCCGCTCCATCCATGCCGGTCAGGTCGTCGTGGCCGACGGAACGGCGCTCGCCGGCCAGAAGGTGCAGCGGGTGCTGACCAACGACCCGGGCATGGGCGTGATCCGACACATCGATGCCGGCTACGACGAAGGCGAAGGTGTCGTCGCCGAGCACGGGGTGCGCATCCCGATGCGCGAGGGCGGCGCGCAGTGACCGGCCCGGCGCTCGCTCACGACGAGCACTGGCCCCGCGCCGGCGACTGGCCGGCGTGGCGGCCGGGCGAGCGCGCCGACGCGATCCTCGTCGGCCTGCCCACGTGGCGCACCTCGCTGTCGCCGACGCGCGCGTACGAGACACCGGCGGCGATCCGCGACGCGCTGCTCCGCTACAGCGCGGATGCTTTGCTCACGCCAGCGGGCATCCCGCTCGTCGTGCGCGACGCCGGCGACATCGCCGAGCCCGACGGCGACGGTGAGGCGGCGGCCGTGGCTCGCGTCGCGGAGGTGGCCGAGTCGTGCGACCTCGTGATCGTGCTCGGCGGAGACAACGCCGCGACCGTCCCCGCCGCCCTCGGCGTCTGGGGCGAGAGAATCGGATGCGCGGGGCTCGTCACCCTCGACGCCCACCACGACCTCCGCGACGGCACCACCAACGGCAGCCCGGTGCGCCGCCTGCTCGACGCGGGGCTCGACGGCTCGCGCGTGGCGCAGCTCGGCATCGAGCCCCTCGCCAACTCGCGCTTCTACGCCGAGCGTGCGGCGCAGCACCGCATCGCGGTGGTGACCCGCGACGAGCTCGCCCACTCGCAGATCGCCGCCGAAATGGCTGCCGCGCTCGACCGCGCCGGCTCCGCCGGCGGCCCCGTGCACGTCGACCTCGACCTGGATGTCTGCGATCGTGCGGTCGCGCCGGGATGCCCCGCGAGCATCCCTGGGGGAATCAGCGCGTACGAGCTCCGCCGCGCCGCCCACGTGGCCGGCCGCCATCCGGCGGTGCGCAGCATCGACCTGACCGAACTCGACGCGAGCGCCGACGCGCCGGACGGGCGCACGGTCCGGCTCGCGGCACTGTGCGTGCTGGAGGCGCTCGCCGGGCTTGCCGCCCGGCCGGCGCCCCGCGTCGACGAGGTGCCCGCGTGAGCGTGCTCGTCGACCGCATCGGCCAGCTCGTCACCCTCGACCCGGCCGACCCCGGCCGGCCCGTCCGCCGCGACGCCGCGCTCGTGATCGACGACGGGCAGGTGGCGTGGGTCGGCGACGCCGCAGACGCGCCCGCCGCTGATGAGCGGCTCGACGCCGACGGCCGGGCGGTGATCCCCGGCTTCGTCGACAGTCACAATCACCTCGTGTTCGCCGGCGACCGCGCCGACGAGTGGGAGGCGCGCATGACCGGCGCGCCGTACACCGCCGGCGGCATTCGACGCACGGTCGAGGCGACGCGCGCCGCCAGCGACGACGAACTGCGCGCGACGCTCGGCCGCCACGTCGCCGAGGCCCACCGCCAGGGCATCACGACGCTCGAGGTTAAAAGCGGCTACGGCCTCACCGTCGCCGACGAGGCCCGCGCCGTGCGGCTCGCCCGCGAGGTGGCCGACGAGGTCACGTTCCTCGGTGCCCACGTCGTGCCCGCCGACCATGCCGACGACCGCCAGGGCTACGTCGACCTCGTCTGCGGCGCCATGCTCGCCGCCTGCGCGCCGCACGCCCGATGGGTCGACGTGTTCATCGACTCCGGAGCCTTCACCGTCGACGAGGCCCGCCGCATCCTCACCGCAGGGCGCGAGGCAGGGCTCGGCCTCCGCGTCCACGCCGGCCAGCTCGCCGCCGACGGCGGAGTCGCCCTCGCCGTCGACCTCGGCGCCGCCAGCGTCGACCACGCCACCCACCTGACCGACGCCGACGTCGACGCGCTCGCCCGATCATCCACAGTCGCGACGCTGCTGCCGCTCGTCGAATTCTCGACGCGGCAGCCGTATCCGGATGCTCGCCGCCTCATCGACGCGGGAGTCACCGTCGCGATCGCCACCGACACCAACCCGGGGTCGAACTATTCGAGCTCGATGACCACCGCCATCGCCCTGGCGATCAGAGACATGGGGATGACCCCCCTCGAGGCGGTGACCGCCGCCACGCGCGGGGGAGCGGCGGCCCTGCGCCGCGACGACATCGGGCACCTCGGGGTGGGGGCGCGGGGTGACCTCGTGGTGCTCGATGCGCCCGACCATCGGTGGATCGGGTACCGGGTGGGGGTGCCGCTCGTGGCCGAGACGGTTGTCGGCGGAGTGAGGGTGGCGTCCTGAGCTCGGGCGATGTCGCTTGTAACTCTTATGGCCGGGTTGCCACAACTGAGGCCGACCGGCGGCCGGGACGGCCGCCGGGGCGTGTCGCGGAAACGCCCAGAAATGGGCGTTTCTCTGACGCGACACGCCCGGGTTGCAGCACCTCCCGGCGTGTGGCAGACTTTCCTAGTTCAATACGCCGCGCCTCGTCGTGCGGCTCACTGCCAGGCAGTGCATAGGACGAGCGAACCGCAGGTGCGGAACGCCGGGAACCTAGGCCGCGGGTAGCAGAACACAGCGTAAACCGACCCCCTCAGATTCGCAGGTGAATTCCTGCGCGCTGAGGAGTGCGCGCGAGTGGCCACAACAGCCCATCGCGTACGGGCCGGTGACATGCGGAGATCGCGCACGTTGGTATCCGCCGCTCACAAGAGATTCACTCTTGCGCGCGGGGCGAAGGCAGCCGGTTGACGTTTGACAGAAAAACAGTGGTGCGACAGCGATAGCGCTCCGCGCTGGGTATGGCCTAAGGGCTGCGCCCAATCCAACAAGGAAGAGAGTTGAGCATGGCGGGACAGAAGATCCGCATTCGACTGAAGTCGTATGACCACGCTGGTCTCGACGCGTCGGCGCGCAAGATCGTCGACACGGTTACCCGTGCCGGAGCGACCGTCGTGGGCCCCGTGCCCCTCCCCACGGAGAAGAACGTGGTGGCCGTTATCCGTTCGCCCCACAAGTACAAGGACAGCCGCGAGCACTTCGAGAAGCGCACGCACAAGCGGCTCATCGACATCATTGACCCGACGCCGAAGGCCGTCGACTCGCTCATGCGTCTCGACCTGCCCGCCGACGTCAACATCGAGATCAAGCTCTAAGGAACCCGGACATGTCTGCTACTAAGACGACCAAGGGTCTGCTGGGCACGAAGCTCGGCATGACGCAGGTGTGGGACGAGAACAACACGCTCGTTCCCGTCACCGTTGTCTCGATCGCCCCGAACGTGGTGACGCAGGTGCGCACCGCCGAGGTCGACGGTTACGAGGCCGTGCAGATCGCCTACGGCGCGATCGACCCCCGCAAGGTCACCAAGCCGCTCAGCGGCCACTTCGAGAAGGCCGGCACCACGCCGCGCCGTCACCTCACCGAGATCCGCACCGCGGACGCCGCTGAGTACACCCCCGGCCAGGAGCTGACCGTCGACGTGTTCGAGGCCGGCCAGAAAGTCGACGTTGTCGGCACCAGCAAGGGCAAGGGCTTCGCCGGCGTCATGAAGCGCCACAACTTCAAGGGTGTCTCCGCTTCGCACGGTGCCCACCGTAACCACCGCAAGCCCGGTTCGATCGGCGCCTCGGCGACGCCGAGCCGCGTTTTCAAGGGGATGCGCATGGCCGGTCGCATGGGCGGCGAGCGCGTGTCGGTGCTCAACCTCACCGTCCACTCGGTTGACGCCGAGAAGGGCCTGCTGCTCATCAAGGGTGCCGTTCCCGGCGCCCGCGGTCGTCTCGTGTTCGTCCGCAACGCCGTGAAGGGGGCGTAACCGCCATGGCTACCTCACTCGACATCGTCGACGCCGCCGGCAAGAAGACCGGCTCGGTCGACCTGCCCGCGAACGTGTTCGACGTTCAGACCAACGTGCCGCTACTGCACCAGGTGGTCGTCGCCCAGCTCGCCGCCGCGCGTCAGGGCACCCACTCGACCAAGACCCGTGGTGAAGTTTCGGGCTCGGGTCGCAAGCCGTTCAAGCAGAAGGGCACCGGCCGTAGCCGTCAGGGTTCGGTCCGCGCTCCGGAGCACACCGGTGGTGGCACCGTGCACGGCCCGAAGCCGCGCGACTACTCGCAGCGCACCCCGAAGAAGATGATCGCCGCGGCTCTGCTCGGCGCTCTCTCGGACCGCGCTCGCGGCGACCGCCTGCACATCGTCGAGTCGTTCGGATCGGACGCCCCCTCGACGAAGGCTGCCGCATCGGTCATCGCCTCGCTCACCGCGGGCCGCAAGGTCCTCGTCGTGATCGAGCGCGACGACGAGCTGGCGCTGAAGAGCGTCCGCAACCTAAAGGACCTGCACGTCATCACGCCCGACCAGCTGAACGCCTATGACGTTCTGGTCAGCGACGACATCGTCTTCACGAAGTCGGCGTACGAGGCGTTCGTCGCCAGCAAGACCAAGAAGGAAGAGGTCGAGCGTTGAGCATCCACACCACCGCCCAGAACAAGGACCCGCGCGACGTCATCATCGCGCCGGTCGTGAGCGAGAAGAGCTACGCGCTCATCGACGACGGCAAGTACACCTTCCTCGTTGACCCGCGTGCGAACAAGACGGAGATCAAGTTCGCGATCGAGAAGATCTTTGGCGTCAAGGTCGCCTCGGTGAACACGCTCAACCGCTCGGGCAAGACCCGCCGCACCCGCTTCGGCACCGGCAAGCGCAAGGACACCAAGCGCGCCATCGTGACCCTGAAGTCGGGCTCCATCGACATCTTCACGGCCGTCGGCTAGACGAAGGACGACAGACAATGGCTATTCGCAAGTACAAGCCGACGACCCCCGGTCGTCGTGGTTCGTCGGTCGCTGATTTCGCCGAGATCACGCGCTCGACCCCCGAGAAGTCGCTTCTCCGGCCGCTGCCGAAGACCGGTGGCCGCAACAACACCGGTCGCATCACGACCCGTCACATCGGTGGTGGCCACAAGCGCCAGTACCGCGTCATCGACTTCCGTCGTAACGACAAGGACGGCGTCAACGCCAAGGTTGCGCACATCGAGTACGACCCGAACCGCACGGCGCGCATCGCGCTGCTGCACTTCGTGGACGGCACGAAGCGCTACATCCTGGCGCCGAACAAGCTGAAGCAGGGCGACATCGTCGAGTCGGGTCCCGGCGCCGACATCAAGCCCGGCAACAACCTGCCGCTGCGCAACATCCCCGTCGGTACCGTCGTGCACGCCATCGAGCTGCGCCCCGGTGGCGGCGCGAAGATGGCCCGCTCGGCCGGAGCCGCCGTTCGCCTCGTCGCGAAGGACGGCCCGTACGCCCAGCTGCGTCTGCCCTCGGGCGAGATCCGCAACGTCGACGCGCGCTGCCGCGCGACCGTCGGCGAGGTGGGCAACGCCGAGCAGTCGAACATCAACTGGGGTAAGGCCGGCCGTAAGCGCTGGAAGGGCGTCCGCCCGACCGTGCGTGGTGTGGCCATGAACCCGGTCGACCACCCGCACGGTGGTGGTGAGGGTAAGACCAGTGGTGGTCGTCACCCGGTCAGCCCCTGGGGTCAGGCGGAGGGTCGTACCCGTCGCCCGAACAAGCCCAGCGACAAGCTCATCGTCCGTCGCCGCACCGTCGGTAAGAAGCGCTAGTAGGAGTCGAGAAGAATGCCTCGCAGTCTCAAGAAGGGCCCGTTCGTCGACGACCACCTGCTTCGCAAGGTGGTCACGCAGAACGAGACCAACAGCAAGAACGTCATCAAGACCTGGTCGCGCCGTTCGATGATCGTCCCCGCCATGCTCGGGCACACCATCGCCGTGCACGACGGCCGCAAGCACATCCCCGTGTTCGTGACCGAGACCATGGTCGGGCACAAGCTCGGCGAGTTCGCGCCCACCCGCACCTTCCGTGGACACGAGAAGGACGACAAGAAGGGTCGCCGCCGCTAACCGCGGAGGCGAAGAAGGAGGAGAGAAATGGTGGAGTCGATCGCCCGCGTGCGACACATCCGCGTTACCCCCCAGAAGGCCCGTCGCGTCGTCAACCTGATCCGCGGCAAGCAGGCCCTCGAGGCCCTGGCCATCCTGAAGTTCGCGCCCCAGGGTGCGAGCGAGCCCGTCTACAAGCTCGTCGCGTCGGCCATCGCCAACGCCCGGGTGAAGGCGGATGCCGAGAACACCTTCCTCGACGAGCAAGACCTGTACGTGTCGCGCGCATTCGTCGACGAGGGAACGACCCTGAAGCGGTTCCAGCCGCGCGCCCAGGGCCGAGCGTTCCGCATCAACAAGCGCACCAGCCACATCACGGTCGTCCTGTCGACCCCTGACGTGCTGGCTGCGGCTGAGGGCTCGAGCACCGGCAAGAAGAAGGCGAGCAAGTAGACATGGGTCAGAAAGTCAACCCGTACGGTTTCCGTCTCGGAATCACCACCGACCACGTGTCGCGCTGGTTCTCCGACAGCACCAAGCCCGGACAGCGCTACTCCGACTACGTGGCGGAGGACGTCAAGATCCGTCGGATGCTCACCACGAGCCTCGACCGCGCTGGCGTTGCCCGCATCGAGATCGAGCGCACCCGTGACCGCGTTCGCGTCGACATCCACACCGCTCGCCCGGGCATCGTGATCGGTCGCCGTGGCGCCGAGGCCGAGCGCATCCGCGCCGACCTCGAGAAGCTCACCGGCAAGCAGATCCAGCTGAACATCCTCGAGGTGAAGAACCCCGAGGCCGAAGCGCAACTGGTCGCCCAGGGCATTGCCGAGCAGCTGAGCGCCCGCGTGGCGTTCCGCCGTGCGATGCGCAAGGGTCTGCAGGGCGCACAGCGCGCCGGCGCCAAGGGCGTTCGCATCCAGGTTTCGGGCCGCCTCGGCGGCGCCGAGATGAGCCGCTCGGAGTTCTACCGCGAGGGTCGTGTGCCGCTGCACACGCTGCGCGCGAACATCGACTACGGCTTCTACGAGGCCAAGACCACCTTCGGCCGCATCGGCGTGAAGGTCTGGATCTACAAGGGCGACATCACCAACAAGGAACTCGCTCGCGAGCAGGCGGCTCAGAAGTCGTCGCGCCCGGAGCGTCGTGACTCGGACCGCGGCGGCCGCCGCGGCGGCCGTCCGGCCGCCGCTGAGGCGCCGGTCGCGGCCGGAGCGGAAGGCTAGGAACAATGCTGATTCCCCGCAAGGTCAAGTACCGCAAGCAGCACCACCCCAAGCGCGGTGGTCACGCAACCGGCGGCACCACCGTGGCGTTTGGCGAGTTCGGCATCCAGGCCCTCACTCCCGCGTACGTCACCAACCGGCAGATCGAGTCCGCTCGTATCGCCATGACCCGTCACATCAAGCGTGGTGGAAAGGTGTGGATCAACATCTACCCCGACCGCCCGCTGACCAAGAAGCCGGCCGAAACCCGCATGGGTTCCGGTAAGGGTTCGCCCGAGTGGTGGGTCGCCAACGTCAAGCCGGGTCGCGTCCTGTTCGAGGTCGCGGGTGTCAGCGAGGAGCTGGCCCGCGAAGCGATGACCCGTGCAATTCACAAGCTGCCCCTCAAGGCACGCATCATCAAGCGCGAGGAGGGCGACGCGTAATGGCCGTCGGATCCAAGGAGCTGGCACCCGCCGAGCTCGACACTTTTGAAGACGAGCGCCTGCTCGACGAGCTGAAGCGCGCGAAGGAAGAGCTGTTCAACCTGCGCTTCCAGGCCGCGACCGGTCAGCTCGAGAGCCACGGCCGCCTGCGCGCCGTGAAGCGCGACATCGCCCGGATCTACACGGTCATCCGTGAGCGCGAGCTGGGCATCCGTGCCACGCCCGCGCCCATCGAGGCGCCCGAGAAGCCGGCGAAGAAGTCGACCAAGAAGGCCGATAAGGCCTCGGCCGACGAGAAGACCGAGGAGAACAACTAATGGCGACGACCAAGAAGGCTGAGCCCGGCCACGAGTCGGCCGAGCACGACGTCCGCGACGCCGACGCCCGTGGGTACCGCAAGGCCCGCCGTGGCTACGTCGTCAGCGACAAGATGGACAAGACCATCGTTGTCGAGGTGGAGGACCGCGTGAAGCACCCGCTCTACGGCAAGGTCATCCGCCGCACCTCCAAGGTGAAGGCTCACGACGAGCAGAACAGCGCCGGCATCGGCGACCTCGTGCTCATCAACGAGACCCGCCCCCTGTCCGCCACGAAGCGCTGGCGCCTCGTCGAGATCCTCGAGAAGGCCAAGTAGGCCTCCGCCTGCTTGACCCAAAGGAGTAGGAAATGCTTCAGCAGGAATCCAGAGTCAAGGTCGCCGACAACACCGGCGCCAAGGAGCTGCTCACCATTCGCGTGCTCGGTGGCTCCGGCCGTCGCTACGCCGGCCTCGGCGACGTGATCGTCGCGACCGTCAAGGACGCGATCCCCGGCGGCAACGTCAAGAAGGGCGACGTCGTCAAGGCCGTCATCGTGCGCACGGTCAAGCAGACCCGTCGCGCCGACGGCTCGTACATCAAGTTCGATGAGAACGCCGCCGTGATCCTGAAGAACGACGGAGACCCCCGCGGTACCCGCATCTTCGGACCGGTCGGCCGTGAGCTTCGCGACAAGAAGTTCATGAAGATCGTCTCGCTCGCACCGGAGGTGCTGTAACCCATGGCCAAGATCAAAAAGGGCGACCTCGTCCAGGTGATCTCGGGCGCGACCGAGGACCGCGGCGGAGACCGCGGCAAGCAGGGTCGCGTCATCGAGGTGCTCGCTGACAAGGACCGCGTCATCGTCGAGGGCATCAACCTCGTCACGAAGCACGTGCGCGTCGGCCAGACGCAGCGCGGCACCAAGACCGGCGGCATCGAGACGCACGAGGCGCCCATTCACGTCTCGAACGTCGCGGTCGTCGACCCCAAGACCAAGAAGCCCACGCGCATCGGTTACCGCGAGGAAACCGTCGAGAAGAACGGTGTGAAGAAGAGCGTCCGCGTGCGCTACGCCAAGAAGTCGGGTGAGAAGCTCTAATGACTGACACCGCTACGGCGCCGGCCAAGATTCAGCCGCGTCTCAAGCAGAAGTACCGCTCGGAGATCACGAAGCAGCTGACCGACGAGTTCGGCTACACGAACCCCCACCAGGTTCCGAAGATCGTCAAGATCGTCGTGAACACGGGTGTGGGCGAGGCCGCTCGCGACTCGAAGGTCATCGACGGCGCGATCCGCGACCTGACCCTCATCACGGGTCAGAAGCCGCAGGTCACGAAGGCCCGCAAGTCGATCGCCCAGTTCAAGCTGCGCGACGGCATGCCGATCGGCGCGCACGTCACGCTGCGTGGCGACCGCGCGTGGGAGTTCATGGACCGTCTCGTGTCGCTCGCGCTGCCGCGCATCCGCGACTTCCGCGGTCTGAGTGACCGCCAGTTCGACGGCAACGGCAACTACACCTTCGGTCTTACGGAGCAGAGCGTGTTCCACGAGATCGACCAGGACAAGATCGACCGCGTTCGCGGCTTCGACATCACCGTCGTCACGACCGCGAAGACGGACGACGAGGGTCGCGCCCTGCTGCGCGCTCTCGGCTTCCCCTTCACGGCCGCCGACGCTCCTCAGTAACACTCCACTCGGTCCGCATCCGCGGACCCCGATCGCCTAGGTCGGCCCCGGTGTACCGGGTGTCGAAACCGGACGAGAACAGGAAACATCCATCATGACGATGACAGATCCGGTCGCAGACATGCTGACCAGACTGCGCAACGCCAACTCGGCGCACCACGAGTCCGTGTCGATGCCCAGCTCCAAGCTGAAGACCGGCCTCGCGGAAATCCTCAAGCGCGAGGGCTACATCACCGACTGGGCCGTCGAAGACGCCCGCGTCGGCAAGACCCTCACCCTGTCGCTGAAGTACGGCCCCAACCGCGAGCGGTCGATTGCCGGCATCAAGCGCGTGTCGAAGCCCGGCCTTCGTGTCTACGCGAAGTCGACCGAGATTCCCCACGTTCTGGGTGGCCTCGGCGTCGCGATCCTGTCCACCTCCTCGGGTCTTCTGACCGACCGCGAGGCGACGCAGAAGGGCGTGGGTGGGGAAGTCCTCGCCTACGTGTGGTGATCCGTCATGTCACGTATTGGACGCATGCCGATCGACATCCCCGGGGGAGTCGACGTGAAGATCGACGGCCAGGCCGTCACCGTCAAGGGCCCGAAGGGTGAGCTGTCGCTCACCGTGGCGAGCCCCATCGAGGTCGCTATCGAGGAGGGCCAGGTCGTCGTGACCCGTCCCGACGACGAGCGCAACTCGCGCTCGCTGCACGGCCTGACCCGCACGCTGATCGCGAACCAGATCATCGGCGTGACGCAGGGCTACTCGAAGGGTCTCGAGGTCGTCGGCACCGGTTACCGTGTGCAGGCCAAGGGTTCCTCGGTCGAGTTCGCACTCGGCTTCTCACACCCGGTGACGGTCGACCCGCCCGCGGGCATCACGTTCACCGTCGAAGGCAACAACAAGCTCACCGTCAGCGGCATCGACAAGCAGGCCGTGGGCGAGGTCGCCGCGAACATTCGCAAGATCCGCAAGCCCGAGCCGTACAAGGGCAAGGGCATCCGCTACGCGGGCGAGGTCGTTCGCCGCAAGGCCGGAAAGGCTGGTAAGTAACCATGGGTCTCGGTACTCGAGGGAAGAGCAAGACGGCCGCGAAGAGCCGTCGCCACGCGCGTCTGCGCAAGCGGGTCGTGGGCACGGCCGAGCGTCCCCGTCTCGTCGTGACGCGCTCGGCGCGCCACGTGTTCGTGCAGATCGTCGACGACAGCAAGGGTCACACCCTCGCCAGCGCGTCGACCATGGAGGGCGACCTCCGCACGTTCGACGGCGACAAGACCGCGAAGGCGCGCAAGGTGGGCGAGCTGCTCGCCGAGCGTGCGAAGAATGCCGGTGTGGAGGCAGTCGTCTTCGACCGGGGTGGTAACCGTTACGCCGGACGCGTTGCGGCGATCGCCGATGGAGCGCGAGAGGCAGGGTTGAGCCTGTGAGCGAGACAGAATTCACCAACAACGCGAAGGAGCAGACCGTGGCGGCAGAGGCCCCCGTGGAGACCGCTGCGTCGTCGCAGTCGAACACCACTGAGACGCGCGAGCCGCGTCGTGGTGGCCGCGACCGCAACCAGGGCCGCGACCGCGGTGCGCGCGAGACCGAGAAGAGCCCCTTCCTCGAGCGCGTCGTGACGATCAACCGCGTTTCGAAGGTCGTCAAGGGTGGTCGTCGCTTCAGCTTCACCGCTCTCGTCGTCGTCGGTGACGGCAACGGCATGGTCGGCGTCGGCTACGGCAAGGCCCGCGAGGTTCCGACCGCGATCTCGAAGGGCGTCGAGGAGGCGAAGAAGAACTTCTTCCGCGTTCCCCGCGTCGCCCAGACGATCCCGCACCCCGTGCAGGGTGAGGCCGCGGCCGGCGTCGTGCTGCTGCGTCCCGCCGCCGCCGGTACCGGTGTTATCGCCGGTGGTCCGGTGCGCGCCGTGCTTGAGTGCGCCGGAATCCACGACGTTCTGAGCAAGTCGCTCGGTTCGTCGAACACGATCAACATCGTTCACGCGACCGTCGAGGCGCTGAAGATGCTCGAGGAGCCCCGCGCCGTCGCCGCTCGCCGTGGCCTGGACTTCGAAGACGTGGCTCCCGCCCGTCTCGTCCGCGCCGAGGCCGAGGCCGCGAAGGCCGCAGCCGGAAAGGCGGGTGCATGATGGCTCAGCGCCTCAAGGTGACCCAGATCAAGTCCGTAATCAGCGAGAAGCAGAACCAGCGCGACACCCTGCGCAGCCTGGGCCTCAAGCGCATCGGCGACAGTGTCGTGCGCGAGGACACCCCGGCCAACCGTGGGTACGTCAAGACGGTCGCGCACCTCGTGACGGTCGAGGAGATTGACTAATGGCTGAAGAAGAGAAGAAGGCCCCGGCGAAGAAGGCTCCTGCAGCCTCGAAGCCGGCCGCCGAGAAGAAGCCGGCTGCGGCCAAGGCGGATGCTGACAAGGCTCCCGCGAAGAAGGCTCCCGCCGCCAAGAAGCCGGCCGCCGAGAAGGCTGCCACCACGGCTAAGGCTGACGCTCCCGCCGCGGAGAAGAAGGCTCCCGCCAAGAAGGCCCCCGCGAAGAAGGCGGAGTCGACCGACGCCGCCCGCCCGCAGGTGCTGAAGGTTCACCACCTGCGGCCCGCCGCGGGTGCCAAGAAGGACCGCACCCGCGTGGGTCGTGGTGAAGGCTCGAAGGGTAAGACCGCGGGTCGCGGCACGAAGGGCACGAAGGCCCGCAACACCGTGCGCCCCGGCTTCCAGGGTGGTCAGCTCAACTTCGTGATGCGTGCGCCGAAGCTGCGTGGTTTCACGAACCCGTTCCGGGTCGAGTACCAGGTCGTCAACCTGGCGAAGCTCGCCGAGCTGTACCCGAAGGGCGGCGACGTCACCGTCTCCGACCTCGTGGCCAAGGGTGCTGTGCGCAAGAACGAGAAGGTCAAGGTTCTCGGCAACGGGGACATTGCGGTTAAGCTGAACGTGACCGTCGACAAGGTCTCCCGCTCTGCCGAGCAGAAGATCGTCGCGGCCGGCGGTTCCATTCAGTAGCCGCTCGGGCGGCCCTTCGGGGCCGCCCGGCTTCGGCCCATTCGGGCCAGCATCCCGAGCCGCCGGGCCACGGGATGCCCATGTTTTTTTACGGGAGGTCTCGTGTTCAGAGCTATCGGGCGAATCATCAAGACGCCCGACCTCCGCCGGAAGATCGGGTTCACTCTCGGAATCGTCGCGATCTTCCGTCTGGGTTCGTTCATCCCCGCGCCGTTCGTCGACTACCAGAACGTGCAACTGTGTCTCGCGGGCAACGAAGGCGCCACGGGCCTCTACCAGCTCGTCAACCTCTTCAGCGGCGGTGCTCTGCTGCAGCTGTCGATCTTCGCGCTCGGCATCATGCCGTACATCACCGCGTCGATCATCACGCAGCTGCTCCGCGTCGTCATCCCTCACTTCGAGTCCCTCTACAAGGAGGGCCAGGCGGGCCAGGCGAAGCTCACGCAGTACACGCGCTACATGACGATCGCGCTCGCGATCCTGCAGTCGACCACGCTCATCACGGTCGCCCGCGCCGGTGCGCTGTTCCCGACGACGTCGGGTGTGCCGCAGTGCTCGCAGCTCATCACGAACGACAGCTGGTACGCGATCCTGCTCATGGTCATCACCATGACCGCGGGCACCGGCCTCATCATGTGGCTCGGCGAGCTCATCACCGAGCGCGGAATCGGCAACGGCATGTCGCTGCTGATCTTCGTCTCGATCGCGGCGACCTTCCCGTCGGCGCTGTGGGGCATCCAGGTCGCCCAGGGCTTCGAGATCTTCGTCATCGTGCTGGCCCTCGGCCTCGTCGTCATGGCCGCGGTCGTCTTCGTCGAGCAGTCGCAGCGCCGCGTGCCCGTGCAGTACGCCAAGCGCATGGTCGGCCGCCGCACCTACGGCGGAAACAACACGTACATCCCGATCAAGGTGAACATGGCCGGCGTCGTGCCCGTCATCTTCGCCTCGTCGCTGCTGTACCTGCCCGCCCTGATTGCGCAGTTCAACCAGCCAGCCGCGGGCGAGACCGCCCCCGAGTGGGTCGTCTGGATTCAGAACAACTTCATCTCGGGCGACAACTGGCTGTACATGGTCGTGTACTTCCTGCTCATCGTCGGCTTCACCTACTTCTACGTCGCGATCACCTTCAACCCGGAGGACGTCGCCGACAACATGAAGAAGTACGGCGGCTTCATTCCCGGCATCCGCGCCGGTCGTCCGACCGCCGAGTACCTCGACTACGTGCTCACCCGCATCACGCTGCCGGGATCGCTCTACCTGGGTCTTGTCGCCCTGATTCCGCTCATCGCCTTCGCGTCGGTGGGTGCCAACCAGAACTTCCCGTTTGGTGGGGCGAGCATCCTGATCATCGTCGGCGTAGGCCTCGAGACGGTGAAGCAGATCGACGCGCAGCTGCAGCAGCGCCACTACGAAGGCCTGCTGAAGTGACCCGCCGCCTCCTCCTGATCGGCCCGCCCGGAGCCGGAAAGGGCACACAGGCTGGCCGGCTGACCGCGCACTTCGGAATTCCCGCCATCTCGACCGGCGACATCTTCCGGCAGAATCTGCGCGACGAGACCGAGCTCGGGCTCAAGGCCAAAGCGTTCATGGACGCGGGCGACAACGTGCCAGACGAGGTGACGAACGACCTGGTGCGCGACCGGCTGAGCCAGCCCGACTGCGCCGAGGGTTTCCTGCTCGACGGCTACCCCCGCACGACCGACCAGGTGCGCGCGCTCGACGAGTTCCTCGCCGAGAAGGGTGTCGCACTCGACGCGGTCGTCGAACTGGTCGCCGACCCCGACATCGTGGTCGAGCGCCTGAAGAAGCGTGCCGTCGATCAGGGCCGCGCCGACGACGACGAGAACGTGGTTCGCCACCGCCTCGACGTGTACGCGAAGCAGACGGCTCCCCTCATCGACGTCTACGCCGAGCGCGGGATGCTCACCAAGGTCGACGGCATCGGCGAGATCGACGAGGTGACCGGGCGCATCCTGGATGCCCTGTCCGTTCGCGACTTGCCGTGACGCGTTCCATCACCTAAGCTTTCCCTTTGGTGCTTTCGGCCCGCTTCGGCGTGCCGCGATCAGCAGTCGCCGTGCAGACGACACTGAGCCGCTGGGCACCGCATCCGCACGACCAGTGCACACTCCCCTTATTTGCGACGAAGAGGCTATGGCCAAAAAAGACGGTGTCATCGAGATCGAAGGCTCGGTGGTCGAAGCGCTGCCCAACGCGATGTTCCGCGTCGAGCTGACCAACGGCCACAAGGTTCTTGCCCACATTTCGGGCAAGATGCGCCAGCACTACATCCGCATCCTCCCCGAGGACCGCGTGATCGTTGAGCTGAGCCCCTACGACCTGACCCGCGGCCGGATCGTCTACCGCTACAAGTAAGCAGTGCGCGCTGGGTAAGGAACGGCCCGGGAATCCACCCGGAGCACGAGGCCAGCGATACAACAAGAACGAGAGAACCATGAAGGTCAACCCCAGCGTCAAGCCCATCTGCGACAAGTGCAAGGTGATTCGCCGCCACGGCAACGTGATGGTCATCTGCGAGAACCCGCGCCACAAGCAACGCCAGGGCTAAAGCGGGCGCACCCCACGACTCACAACTGAATACGAACACACGGCAGTCTCAGAACCCGCACCCGTGCGGGGGACACCTCGGGCGGAAGGCCCGGGCACCGAAACTGCTCCACACCTTCCACGAAACCCTGTAAGGAGCCATCATGGCCCGTCTTGCCGGAGTCGACATTCCCCGCGATAAGCGCGTGGAAGTCGCCCTGACCTACATCTACGGAGTCGGCCGGACCCGCGCGACCGAAACGCTCGCCGCGACCGGTATCGACCGCAACGTCCGCGTCAAGGATCTGACCGACGACCAGCTCGTCGCTCTCCGCGACCACATCGAAGGCACCTACAAGGTGGAGGGTGACCTTCGCCGTGAGGTCGCCGCCGACATTCGCCGCAAGGTCGAGATCGGTTCGTACGAGGGCCTGCGCCACCGCCGCGGCCTGCCGGTGCGCGGTCAGCGCACCAAGACCAACGCGCGCACCCGCAAGGGCCCGAAGCGCACCGTCGCCGGCAAGAAGAAGGCTCGCTAGTCCGGCCCCGCCGCGACCCGCGTATCCCACAGGTTTAGGAGAAGACCATGGCAGCACCCAAGTCGGCCGCGCGCAAGCCCCGCCGCAAGGACAAGAAGAACATCGCCGTCGGCCAGGCCCACATCAAGTCGACGTTCAACAACACGATCGTGTCGATCACCGACCCGAGCGGCGCCGTCATCAGCTGGGCGTCGTCCGGCCAGGTCGGCTTCAAGGGCTCGCGCAAGTCGACGCCGTTTGCCGCCCAGCTCGCCGCCGAGTCGGCCGCGCGCCAGGCGCAGGAGCACGGCATGAAGAAGGTCGACGTGTTCGTCAAGGGCCCCGGTTCGGGCCGCGAGACCGCGATTCGTTCGCTTCAGGCCGCCGGCCTCGAGGTGGGCTCGATCAGCGACGTGACGCCGCAGGCGCACAACGGCTGCCGCCCGCCGAAGCGTCGCCGCGTCTAGGTAACGCACCCCGTGCATCCCTCGATCGGATGCGCGCGGTGCGTTTCTGACGCGCCCCGCGCATCCGCTCGCCCCAGCTTTCGATAACTCAACACACTCGACGAGATCCGCCCTCGTCGCGCAACAAGTGTCATATAGCGGACACTTCGCCGAAAGGAACCCATAGTGCTCATCGCACAGCGTCCCACTCTGACCGAGGAGAACGTCTCCGAATTCCGGTCGCGGTTCATCATCGAACCCCTCGAGCCCGGCTTCGGCTACACGCTCGGCAACTCCATGCGTCGCACGCTGCTGTCGTCGATTCCCGGTGCAGCCGTGACGAGCATCCGCATCGACGGCGTGCTGCACGAGTTCAGCACGATCGACGGCGTGAAGGAGGATGTCACCGAGATCATCCTCAACATCAAGCAGCTCGTCGTCTCGAGCGAGCACGACGAGCCGATCACCGCCTACCTGCGCAAGACGGGTGCCGGTGAGGTCACCGCCGCCGACATCTCCGCCCCCGCCGGCGTCGAGATCCACAATCCCGAGCTCGTCATCGCGACTCTGAATGACAGCGCCAAGTTTGAACTCGAGCTGACCATCGAGCGTGGCCGCGGCTACGTCTCGGCGACCCAGAACCGAAGCGAGTTCAGCGAGGCCGGCCAGATTCCGGTCGACTCGATCTACTCGCCCGTGCTGAAGGTCACCTACCGCGTCGAGGCCACCCGTGCCGGCGAGCGCACCGACTTCGACCGCCTCGTCGTCGACGTCGAGACGAAGCCCGCGATCAGCCCCCGCGATGCCGTCGCCTCGGCCGGCCGCACCCTCGTCGAGCTGTTCGGTCTTGCCCGCGAGCTGAACACGCAGGCCGAGGGCATCGAGATCGGGCCCGCCCCGGTCGACGCCGTGCTCTCGAACGAGCTCTCGATGCCGATCGAGGACCTCGACCTCTCGGTGCGCAGCTACAACTGCCTGAAGCGCGAGGGCATCAACACGGTCAGCGAGCTCGTCGCCCTGTCGGAGACCCAGCTCATGAACATCCGCAACTTCGGCCAGAAGTCGGTCGATGAGGTCAAGGACAAGCTCGTCGAGATGGGTCTGTCGCTGAAGGACGCCGTCCCCGGCTTCGACGGAGCCGCGTTCTACAGCTACGACGACGAGACCAACTAACGGGTTCGTCACCGCTCACCCCCAGAACTGTCACTGACGAACCCCACACAGGAGAACCACGATCATGCCTAAGCCCACCAAGGGTCCCCGCCTCGGAGGCGGTCCGGCGCACGAGCGCCTGCTGCTGGCGAACCTCGCCACCGCGCTGTTCACGCACAAGCGCATCACCACCACCGAGACGAAGGCGAAGCGTCTGCGTCCGCTGGCCGAGCGCCTCATTACGTTCGCGAAGCGCGGCGACCTGCACGCTCGCCGTCGCGTCATGACGGTGATCCGCGACAAGAGCGCCGTGCACGAGCTCTTCACCGAGATCGCGCCGCTCGTCGCCGAGCGCGAGGGTGGCTACACCCGCATCACGAAGATCGGCAACCGCAAGGGCGACAACGCTCCCATGGCCGTGATCGAGCTCGTTCTCGAGCCCGTGAACCCGAAGCCGAAGTCGGCGAAGAAGTCGGCTGCCGCGGCGCCGGCGCCCGCCGCCGAGGAAGCTCCGGCCGACGAGACCGTCGAGGAGACGGCCGAGGCTCCGGCCGAGGACGCCGCCGCTGACGAGACGGCTGCAGACGAGACCAGCACTGACGAGGCGACGGATGCCCCTGCCGACGAGTCGGCCGAGGAGACCAAGTAGTCACCGCGCTGTAACGGTTCTGTAGAGCCCCGCCCGGGTACCCGGGCGGGGCTCTACTGTTGTCGGCGTGACCGACTCCCTGATCGAAAGCGGAGCGGGCGAGATTGATGCCTCCCGCCCGCTGGCCGCGCGCATCCCCGCGACCACATTGCCCGAGTTGACCGGACCCACAGGGGTCACATGGCGGGCCACTCGCGATGACGACGTCGAGTCGATCGCGACGCTCTTGTCCGCGATGGCTGAGCGCGACCACCCCGACTGGAGCGAAACGGCCGACGAGATCGCGGAAACGTTCGGCCACTCGTACGTCGACGTTGCCCGCGACAGCGTGGTCGCGGAAGACGCCGACGGCCGGATGATCGCGCACGGGATGGCGATGCGCGCACCCGAGCCTGTCGACTATGCGCGGGTCTGGCTCAGCGGAGGCGTGCACCCGGAACACCGCGGTCGCGGGCTGGGCTGGCAACTGCTCGCCTGGCAGACCGCCCGCGCCGAGCAGCTGCTCGCCGAGCTCGACCTCACGATCCCCGGCTGGGTGCTGTCGTACGCCGCCGATCGCTCGCCGGAACACGGGCGACTGCTCGAGCGTGCCGGCTACAGCCCCTCGCGCTACTTCACCACCCTGCACGCTGAGCTCGCCGGCGCGGCCCTCGAACCGCGCGACCTGCCCGACGGCATGCGCCTCGAGCCGTGGTCGCCCCGATTCAGCGAGGGCGCCCGCGCGGCAAAGAATGCGGCCTTCGCGGACCACTGGGGGTCGCAGCCCGCCACGCGCGAAGGGTGGGAGTCGTGGCAGGGTCTGCCGACCTTCCGCCCTGAACTCAGCCGGGTCGCGCTCGCCGGCGACGAGGTCGTCGGCTTCATCACGACCGACGTCAACGAAGAAGACTGGGCGCGCATGGGCCGATCGAGCGGCTACATCGGCCTCGTCGGGACGGTGCGGGAGTGGCGCGGCAAAGGGTTGGCGAGCGCGTTGCTCGTCGACGTCATGCGCGCCTACCGCGCCCAGGGCCTCGAGCTGGCCGTGCTCGATGTCGACACGGCGAACCCGACGGGCGCGCTCGGCGTGTACGAGCGGCTCGGTTTCGCCGCGGTCGCCCGCGACGTGGCGTATCGCCGGCTGTACTGAGCGCGCGGGGTTCTAGACCGGGCGCTGCCAGTTGGGGTTCTCGTCGTAGCGGTTCGGGTCTGGTGGAGGAGGCAGCGGGGGCAAATCAGCGAGTCTCTGCAGCGCCTCGCGGATCTCACCCGAATACAGCGCGCTGCCCGTCGGGCCGGGATGCACCTGGTCACCGGCCAGCAAATCCAGACGCCCCGAAATGGTCGCGTCCCAATCGGCGACCTCCACCGTGCGGTGGGCCCGCGCCGTCTCGTGCAAACGCGTGTTGGACTCGTCGATCCATCCGCGGGGAGCCGAGGCCGTCACGACGACCAGTTTGCGGTCGCCGACCGCACCGATGACGCGGTCGAGGTCGGACTGGCTGATGAGGCCGTTCGCCCCGACGCCAATAATGACGACGTCGCGGAGCGCGCCGGCCGCGGCCGCCTCTTCGATCACCTCGGGCATCGACCACATCTGCCGACCGACCGTGGCGTCGACGGCGATGCCGGGAAACTCGTCAATGAGCGCGGGGGCTGCCGCCAACATGACGGAGTCGCCGAAGGCGATGATCTGGTCCCCGGTCGGCAACGGAGCGGGGGTGTCCTCCGGAGCCGGTTCGGGTTCGGGTTCTAGTTCTGGTTCGGGTTCCGGCTCGGGCTCGGTCGAGGGTCGCGGCGCCGTCGCAGGCACCGAATCGGGAGACGGCGAAGGTGATGTGCCGGCACCCCGCGGCTGCTCGGCCGTGTCGACGGCGAGCTGGCCCGCGGTGATCAGGTCTGCCGCCTCGGACGTCGCGGGGGAGCGCTGCAGTGCGGCCCCCGTGCCGGCGACGAGCAGCGCCAAGGCCACCGCGACGGTCGCGACGGCGGCGCCCTCGCGCTTCCCGCCCGCCGCGCGGGCAGGCGCGAGCAACTCGCGGCGGCGGATGGGCAGCTCGACGAAACGGTAGCTGAGCGCCGCGAGCAGCACAGACAGCGCAAGCACGGCGGCGCCGAGGCCCCACGCCCCCGACCCTGTGCGGTCGAGGCCGGGGACGAGCGCAAGCCCCAGCACCCAGAGGGGCCAGTGCCAGAGGTACAGCCCGTAGGAGCGCTCGCCCACCCACACGAGCGGCGACGACTCGGCCGCTCGAGCGGCCAGAGACTCGCGTCGCTCCAGCGCCAGGATCGCCACCACGGTGAGAGCGACCGCGAGCGCCATTCCGCCGCGGTACGCACTCGGGTCGTCGATACTCGTCGACAGCGCAACCGCCACCACTCCCGCGACCGCGGCGACGCCGACGGGCGTCGACGCGCGGCCCAGCAGCGCGCGGGGCTGCGTGAGCGGGTCACGTCCGAGCGCCAGGGCCGCCCCGGCGAGCAAGCCGAAGCCGTGCGTCAGGGTCGACAGGTAGGCCGCCGACGCGGCCGCGCCGCCGTCGAGCGCCGGGTCACCCGCGGCAGCGGCCATCGCGAGCGCCGACCAGGCGGCGATGGCAAGCGGCAGTGCCACGAGCATCCAGCGCCTCAGGGGGAGTGCGAGCAGCGCGATCACGACGATCGGCCACAGGAGGTAGAACTGCTCCTCGACGGAGAGCGACCAGAGGTGCCGGAACAGTTCGGGGCTCGTCTGGTCGAGGTAACTCGACCCGGCGCTGATCGCCACCCAGTTGCTCGTGAACGTCGCCGCGCCGAGCAACTGCCAGCCCATACCGACGAGAACGTCGCCGCCGATCAGTGACGCGAGGGTTGCCGTCGACATGACAACGAGCGCGAGCGCGGGCAGCAGTCGGCGCGCGCGTCGAGCCCAGAACGCGCGCAACGCGATGCGACCCGTTCGGCGACGCTCGTGCAGCAGAAGCGCGGTGATGAGGTAGCCGCTGACGACGAAGAAGACATCCACGCCGACGAACCCGCCCGGAATGAGGCCGGGGAACAGGTGGTAGCCGAGCACCAGGAGAACCGCCAGCGCCCGCAGTGCGTCGAGGCCGGGAAGCCGGCCGCGCAGAGCGAGAGGTGGAGCGCTGGAAGACATCGTGCGTCAAGGGTCGCGCGGGCGCAGACGGGCCGTCAAACCCGCCGCGCCGTAGACTCGCCAGCTGTGGATAACCGTGAGGGGCACGACGACGCGCAGGTCGTGCGCGTGCGCATCGACCTCGCGTACGACGGTTCCGCCTTCGCGGGCTGGGCGGCCCAGCCCGGTCTGCGCACCGTGCAAGGAGAGATCGAGTCCGCCCTGGCCACACTGTTCAGCCGGGACGGCGACATTCGGCCACGCGTGGTTGTCGCCGGTCGAACCGACGCCGGCGTGCACGCCACCGGCCAGGTGCTGCACGTCGACCTCGACGCGGCACGGTTCGCCGCGCTCGCCCGCCCCGACCGCGGTGCGCGAACAAAGCACGCTGCCCTCAGCCCGGCCGACGTGCTCGCGCGGCGGCTCGGAGGGATCGTGGGACGCGACGGAGACATCGTCGTGCACCGCGCATCCCTCGCCCCCGCGGGGTTCGACGCGCGCTTCTCACCCGTCTGGCGCCGCTACGAGTATCGGCTCGCCGACGGGCGCGCCCCGCGCGACCCGCGGCGCCGCCACGACACCCTCGCGGTGCGCGACACGCTCGACCTCGACGCCATGAACACGGCGGCGGATGCCCTCCTCGGGCTGCGCGACTTCGGCGCGTTCTGCAAGCCCCGCGAGGGTGCCACCACGGTTCGCACGCTGCAGCAGTACGCGTGGCGAGAGACGGACGACGGCGCGCTCGTCGCGACCGTGCGCGCCGACGCCTTCTGCCACTCGATGGTCCGCTCGCTCGTCGGCGCCGCGATCGCCGTCGGGCGCGGCGCGCTGAGCGTCGAGCAGCTCGTCGCCGCGCGTGACGAGGCCGCGCGCACGAGCCTGTTCCCCGTCGTCGCACCCCACGGGCTCACTCTCGTCGAGGTCGGTTACCCGCCCGATCACGAGCTCGCCGCCCGAGCGCAGCAGACCCGCGCCAAACGCGAAATTGCCGACGGCGCGCCACTGCCGTAAGCTAACCCCTTGGTGTCCGTCGCCGACGGGCATCCAGTTGAGCCCTCCACCGCGGGCGTTCCCCCGTCATCGACGCGAGAACCCCCACCGGAGCGGGATTCACGAACACCTCGACAAGAAAGTACGCACTGTGACGCGCACATTCAGCCCCACCCCCGCTGACATCCAGCGGAACTGGGTCGTCATCGACGCCACCGACGTGGTGCTCGGCCGACTCGCCAGCCACGCCGCCACCCTCCTGCGCGGCAAGCACAAGCCGACCTTCGCCCCGCACATGGACATGGGTGACTTCGTCATCATCGTCAACGCGAGCAAGGTTGCCCTGACCGGGTCGAAGCTTGAGCAGAAGAAGGCCTACCGCCACTCCGGCTACCCGGGCGGCCTCACGGCCACCTCGTACTCCGAGCTGCTCGAGAAGAACCCCGTCCGCGCCGTCGAGAAGGCGATCCGCGGCATGCTGCCGAAGAACTCGCTCGGCCGCGCCCAGATCAAGAAGCTGAAGGTCTACGCCGGCGCCGAGCACCCGCACGCCGCGCAGCAGCCCACGGCCTACACCCTCGACCAGGTCGCGCAGTAACGCGGCCCCGCTTCCAAGGACGTATAGAACACATGGCGAACGACACCACTACCGACGTGGCTCCCGAGAGCTACACCACTGAGTCGTCGGCCCCCGCGGCCGAGTCGGCTCCCCGCCCCGTCCTGTCCGTTTCGGGCCAGGCCGTCGGACGACGCAAGCAGGCCATCGCCCGCGTGCGCCTCGTCCCCGGCTCGGGCGCCTTCACGGTCAACGGCCGCAGCCTCGAGGACTACTTCCCGAACAAGCTGCACCAGCAGCTGATCAACGACCCCTTCACGCTGCTCGAGCTTCTCGGCTCGTACGACGTGACGGCACGCATCACCGGCGGCGGGCCCTCGGGCCAGGCGGGCGCCCTGCGCCTCGCCATCTCGCGTGCTCTCAACGAGATCGACCGCGAGAACAACCGCCCGGCGCTCAAGAAGGCCGGCTTCCTCACTCGGGATGCCCGCGTCATCGAGCGCAAGAAGGCCGGTCTCAAGAAGGCCCGCAAGGCGCCTCAGTACTCGAAGCGTTAACGCGAGACGAGCATCCCGATCATGGGCCGTTTATTCGGTACCGACGGGGTCCGAGGGCTGGCCAACGGCGATCTCACCGCCGGGCTGGCCCTCGGCCTGTCTCAGGCTGCTGCGTGGGTCCTGACCCAGGGGCGTCACGCTGACGAGTTGCGCGCACAGGGCAAGCGCCCGACCGCGGTGGTTGCACGCGACCCGCGTGTGTCGGGCGAGTTTCTGACGGCGGCCGTCGCTGCGGGGCTCGCGTCCAGCGGCATCGATGTGCTCGACGCGGGCGTCATCCCGACACCGGCCGCGGCCTTCCTCGTGAGCGATGCGGGCGTCGATTTCGGCGTGATGGTGTCGGCCTCCCACAACGCGATGCCCGATAACGGCATCAAGTTTTTCTCCTACGGCGGAACCAAGTTGCCTGACGAGGTCGAAGACCGCATCGAATGGGCATTGGAGGAGCAGAAGCTGGCCCCCGTCGGCGGGGGTGTAGGGCGCATTCGCCGTTTTGCTGACGCGGAGGATCGCTACCTCCTTCATCTCCTGTCGACGGTTGACGTATCGCTCGCCGGTCTGCATGTCGTGCTCGACTGCGCGCATGGAGCCGCATCGGCCGTCTCCCCCCAGGCCTTCACTGATGCGGGCGCTCGCGTGACCCTTATTGGCGCTGACCCGAACGGGCTCAACATCAACGATGGCGTGGGCTCGACTTATCTGGCCCCGCTTCAGCGTGCAGTCGTGGAGGCGGGCGCTGACCTCGGAATCGCGCACGACGGCGACGCCGACCGCTGCCTCGCCGTGGATGCGCGGGGCCAGGTCGTCGACGGAGACCAGATCATGGCGATCCTCGCGCTGTCGATGAAGCGACGTGGGATGCTCGCGAAAGACACCCTCGCCGTCACCGTCATGAGCAACCTGGGGCTGAAGCGAGCGATGCGCAGCAACGACATCGAGCTGGTGGAGACGAAGGTGGGCGACCGCTACGTGCTGGAGGCGCTCGCCGAGCACGGACTGTCGCTCGGGGGCGAGCAGTCGGGCCACGTCATCATGAGCGACCACGCCACCACGGGCGACGGCATCCTGACCGGCCTGCAGCTGGCCGCAGAAATGGCGCGCACCGGGAAGACCCTCGAGGAACTCGCCTCGGTGATGACCGTCTTCCCACAGGTGCTCGAGAACGTGCGCGGCGTCGATCGCACCAGGCTCGAGGGTCACGACGGAATCGCCGCGGCGGTCGCCGAGGTTGAAGCGGAGCTCGGTGACAGCGGCCGCGTGCTGCTGCGGGCGAGCGGAACCGAGCCGATGGTGCGCGTCATGGTCGAGGCCGCGGACGACGCGACCGCCCGGGCGATGGCCGACCGCCTCGCCGCGGTCGTGAAGGCCAAGCTCGCGGTCTAGGGCGTCTCGGCGGGGGACGGCGCGGCGAGCAGTTCGCCGTGCGTCATGCTGAACCACGCATCGTCGTGCTCGGCCCACTCGCGCCAGGCTGCGCTGATGCGGGCGAGGTCGGCGGAGCTCGCGTGCCCGCCGTCGATCGCGTGCTTCGCGAAGTCGGATTCCACGGCGCGAACAGCCCAGGCGCCACCCCACCAGGCGCGCTCTTCAGGCATCGCAAAAACCCAGGTCGAGCCCGAGACGCGAATGTTCTGCAACCCGGCAGCCCGGGCCCAGGCGACGAGGTGTCGGGCGGCGTCGGGTTCGCCGCTCGTGGCGCGATGCACACGCCGGTACAGCTCCAGCCACTCATCGAGAGCGGGCAGGAGCGGGTACCAGGTCGTCGCGCCGTAGTCGACCTCGCGCGCGGCGATGACACCACTGGGTCGCGCGACGCGTGACATCGAGCGCAGCATGGCGACCGGGTCGGGCACGTGCTGCAGCGTCTGGTGGGTGTGCACGATGTCGAAAGATTCCGCGTCGAAGGGCAGTGCGAGCGCATCGGCGGTGTCGAACCGCACGGCGGACCCCGACGCCGCAGCGAAGGCTCGGGCGGCGGCGATCGCGGTGTCGGACATGTCGACCCCGGTGACGCTGTCGTCTCCGAGGCGCTGGCCGAACTCGACGGTAACCGTCCCCGGGCCGCATCCCACATCCAGCAGGGTCCGTCCCGGGACCAACTCCGGCTCCAGGTATGCCGCGGAGTTCGCGATCGTGCGCCAGCGGTGCACGGCGAGCACACTGTCGTGGTGCCCCAGGGTGTAGGCGTTCGGCTCGGCCATCAGATCTTCCTCAGCAGCACGGTCGACACGGTGTGGTCGCGTTCCTTCCGCAAGACGAGGGATGCGCGGGCGCGCGTCGGCAGGATGTTCTGCGTCAGGTTCGGCTCGTTGATGTCGCCCCAGATGCGCCGCGCCGTGATGCGCGCCTCGTCCTCGCTGAGGCTCGCATAGCGGTGGAAGTAGCTGCGCGGGTCACTGAAGGCGCCTCGTTGTAACTTGAGGAAGCGCTGTTCGTACCAGTCGGCGATGTCGCTCGTGCGGGCATCCACATAGACGGTGAAGTCGAACAGGTCGCTGACCGCGAGGGATGCGCCCGGTCCAGGCGGCTGCAAGACATTCAGGCCCTCGACGATCAGGATGTCGGGACGGCGCACGATGATTTCGGCGCCGGGGATGATGTCGTACGACAGGTGCGAGTACACCGGTGCTCGCACCTCCTCGGCGCCCGCTTTGATGCGTGACACGAACCGCAACAGCGCCCGACGGTCGTAGCTCTCGGGGAACCCCTTGCGGTGCAGGATGCCGCGCCGCGAGAGCTCGGCCGTCGGCAGCAGGAATCCGTCAGTGGTGACGCGCTCGACGCGAGGGGTGTCGTCCCACCGTGACAGGAGCTCGCGCAAGAGGCGCGCGATGGTCGACTTGCCGACCGCCACGGAGCCGGCGACGCCGATGACGAACGGAGTGCGCGGACCGCGGTCACCGAGAAACTCGCGCGTCGCGGTGTGCAGATCGCGGGCGCCGGCGGCGTACAGGTTCAGGAGCCGGCTGAGTGGTTGATACACCTCGGCCACTTCGCGCAGGTCAAGCTGGTCGCCGAGACCGCGCAGGCCGATGAGTTCATGCTCCGTGAGCGGCTGTGGCGTCGCGGGAGCAAGCGCTGACCACCGAGCGCGATCCAGTTCCGCGAACGGGCTCTGCTCGCGAGGGGACGGGCCGGTGCCGTTGTCGCGCCCGGGGGCCTGATGCGCCTCGACCATTCGCACCACAGTACCGGGACATGGCGCGTGGCCCCCTCGCCCTAGAATCGAGCGCATGTGTGGAATTGTGGGATACGTCGGCCAGCGCGGAAGTCTGGACGTTCTGCTGGGTGGGCTGAAGCGGCTCGAGTACCGCGGCTATGACTCGGCGGGCGTCGCCGTGATCGCCGCGGGCGGCGAACTGGGCACCGCGAAGCGTGCAGGAAAGCTGGGCAATCTGACCGACGAGCTGTCCGCGCATCCCATCGCCGACGGCCAGACGGGTATCGGCCACACGCGCTGGGCGACGCACGGCGGCCCGACCGACGGCAACGCGCACCCGCACCTCGGCGACGGCGGCAAGCTGGCACTCATTCACAACGGCATCATCGAGAACTTCAGCGAGCTGAAGGCCGAGCTCGCCGAGCGGGGTCACACCTTCGCGAGCGAGACCGACTCGGAGGTCGCGGCGCTGCTTGTCGGCGAGGCGTACCGCGACACCCACGACCTGACCGCCGCGATGCTCGCCGTCGTCAACCGGCTCGAGGGCGCCTTCACGCTGCTCGCCGTGCACGCTGACGAGCCCGACGTCGTGGTCGGCGCTCGCCGGAACTCCCCGCTCGTCGTGGGCCTCGGGGAGGGCGAAAACTTCCTCGGTTCGGACGTCGCCGCGTTCGTCGCCTACACGAAGCAGGCCATGGAGATCGGCCAGGACCAGCTCGTCACGATCCGCCCCGGCAGTGTCGAGGTCGTCGACTTCGACGGCAACCCCGTCGAGTCGCGCCGGTTCGAGGTCGACTGGGACGCCTCCGCCGCCGACAAGGGCGGCTGGTCGAGCTTCATGGCGAAGGAGATCAGCGAAGAGCCCGACGCGGTGGCCAACACGATCCGCGGCCGGGTGACGGACGGCCTCGTACACATTCCCGAGCTCGACGGCCTTGGTGACGACGTACTGCGCTCGATAGATCGCGTGCTCATCATCGCCTGCGGCACGGCCGCGTACGCCGGCATGGTCGGCAAGTACGCCATCGAGCAGTGGGCGCGCGTGCCCGTCGACGTCGAGCTCGCCCACGAGTTCCGCTATCGCGAGCCGGTGCTGTCGCCGAACACGCTGGTCGTGTCGATCAGCCAGTCGGGCGAAACGATGGACACGCTCATGGCGGTCAAGTACGCCCGCGAGCAGGGCGCGCGCACGCTGTCGATCTGTAACACGCAGGGAGCGACGATCCCGCGCGAGTCCGACGCCGTTGTGTACACGCACGCTGGCCCCGAGGTCGCGGTCGCCTCGACCAAGGCGTTTGTTGCACAGATCACCGCCTGTTACCTGTTCGGTCTGCAGCTCGCGCACGTGCGCGAGACGCTGTCGGCGGATGCCGTACGCGGGCTCGTCGCCGACCTCCAGAAGGTGCCCGACCAGCTTCGCGAGGTCATCGCGAGCGGCGAGCGCATCGCCGAACTCGCCCACTGGATGGCGGACACCCGCTCGGTGCTGTTCCTCGGCCGCCACGTCGGCTACCCGATCGCGCTGGAAGGTGCGCTGAAGCTGAAAGAGCTCGCGTACATCCATGCCGAAGGGTTCGCCGCCGGCGAGCTGAAGCACGGTCCGATCGCGTTGATCGAGCCCGGCCAGATCGTGTTCGTGATCGTGCCGAGCCCGCGCGATAAGCGTTCACTGCACGCCAAAGTCGTGTCGAACATCCAAGAGATTCGTGCCCGCGGTGCGCGCGTCATCGCGATCGCCGAGGCCGGTGACGTCGCCGTCTTGCCGCACGCCGACGAGGTCATTCGCATTCCGCTCGCGTCGCCGTTCTTCGAGCCGCTGCTCGCCGTTGTTCCGCTGCACTTTTTCGGCATGGAATTGGCGGCGGCGAAGGGTCTCGATGTCGATCAGCCGCGCAACCTCGCCAAGTCGGTCACGGTCGAGTAGGCCGCGGGTCGTTTCGGTACGGGCGGGAGGGTGCGGTGATCGTCGGAGTGGGTGTCGACATCGTCGACCTTGCCCGCTTCGACCGCGCGCTCACCCGCACTCCCGGGCTGCGAGAGCGGCTCTTCGCCGAGTCGGAACGCGACCGACCGGTGCGCTCGCTCGCCGGCCGATTCGCTGCGAAGGAGGCGGTGATGAAGGCTCTCGGCGCGACCGACGGCGTTCGCTGGCACGACATGCGCATCGTCTCCGATTCCGAGGGCAATCCCGATGTCGCCCTGAGTGGTCGCGCCGCCGAGATCGCGCTCTCTCGCGGTATCGCGCGACTGCACGTGTCGATGTCGCATGACGCGGGGGCGGCGATCGCCTTCGTGGTGGCGGAGACGGCGCCGTGAGCCGGCCCTTCCGCGAAGCGCGAATCTCGCGCCAGGCGATCGCGCAGAACGTCGAGGTGATGCGCAAACTCGCCCCGGCCCCGCGCGCCATGGCCGTGGTGAAGGCCGACGGCTACGGACACGGCGCCATCCTCGCGGCTCGCGCCGCTCTGGAAGCGGGCGCCGACATGCTGGGCGTCGCCGACCTCGAGGAGGCGTTCGAGCTGCGCGCGGCCGGTATCGACGCTCCCGTGCTCGCGTGGATCCACCCGAGCGGCGCCGACCTTGCCGCTGCGGCGGAGGCCGGCATCATGGTCGGCGTCAACTCGATCGCGCAGCTGCGTCAGGCTGCCGACGCGGGGCACCGCGGCACCATCCACGTGAAGGTTGATACCGGGCTGTCGCGCAACGGCGTCGCCCGCGACGAGTGGGCTCTGTTCGTCGACGAGCTCGCGCACGCCGTTCACCACGACGGCCTCCGACTCGGCGGCGTCTTCAGCCACCTGTCGAACACGTCGCCCGACGAGGACCGCGCGCAGATCGTCGCGTTCGAAGAGTTCGTCGACGCCGTGCGCGCCGCGAACCTCGACCCGGGGCTGCGTCACCTCGCCGCGTCGGCCGGCGCCCTCGACCACCCCGCGGCGCGCTACGACATGGTGCGGCTCGGCATCTCGATCTACGGACTGCCGCCGGAAGACCACCACCGTGACCTGCCGCTCACTCCCGCGATGGAACTCAGCGCCGAGATCGTTCACGTCAAGCGCGTGCCCGCCGGCAGCGGCGTCTCGTACGGCTACCGTTACCGCACCGCCCGCCCGACGACGCTCGCGCTCGTGCCTCTCGGCTACGCCGACGGCATTCCGCGTCATACCGACGGCGCCTCCGTCCTCGTCGGCGACCACCGGATGCCCGTGGTCGGCCGCGTCGCCATGGACCAGTTCGTCGTCGACGCCGGCGACCACCCCGTGTCCGTCGGTGACCGCGCCATCCTCTTCGGCGACCCCCGCACCACCGGGGCGCCTTCGGCCGTCGACTGGGCCGACGCCGCTGGCACGATCGGCTACGAGATCGTCACCCGCCTGGGTCGCCGCGTGACGAGAACCCGCGCATGACGGGCGCGCCCGCGGCGAAGACCTCGCCGCAGCCCCCCGCGCTGACAATCGCCGACCCCGAGGCCATGCACGCGTTCGGTGCCCGCGTCGCGGCCCAGTTGCGTGCGGGCGACGTGCTCGTGCTCACCGGCGAGCTCGGGGCGGGCAAGACCACCTTCACGCGCGGCCTCGGCGAGGCCCTCGGCGTGCGCGGCGCGGTCACCAGCCCCACCTTCGTGCTCGCCCGCACCCACCCCCGCGGGGCCGGCGCGCCCCTCGTGCATGTCGACGCCTACCGACTCTCCGACGCCGCCGAACTCGACGACCTCGACCTCGACCTGGCCGCGTCCATCACGGTCATCGAGTGGGGCGCCGGCCTCGTCGACGCCATCTGCGACGAGTGGCTCGAGCTGGTCATCGAGCGGCCCGTCGGCGGCGGGGCGGGCGTCGGGGACGCGCCCCGAGCATCCGACGAGGACATTGATCCGGATGCTGAGCTCGCCGAACCGCGCATCGTGCGTTTCCGCGCGGTCGGCCCCCGCGGCGCCGAACTGCTCGACGCGATTGCCTAGGCTCTAGTCGTGCTGCTCGCGATCGACACGTCTGCCGGCACGGCCGTCGCAGCCGTGGCCGGGGATGGCCGCGTTCTCGCCGAGCGCTCGACGGCCGACACGCGTCGGCACGCGGAGGTGATTGGGCCATTCCTCGCGGAGGTGCTTGCGGGCGCCGACGCGGCGGCGGCGGGCGGTGACGCCGACCCGCTGACCGGCGTCGTCACCGGGATCGGCCCCGGCCCGTTCACGGGCCTGCGCGTCGGCATCGCCGCCGCCCGCGCCGTGGCGATCGCTCGGGGGGTGCCGCTGCTGCCGGTGCCGAGCCACGATGCCGTCGCGCTCGACCTCATCGAGGGCGGCGTCGCGGCCGGCCGCTTCTGCGTCGTCACCGACGCCCGCCGTCGCGAAGTCGCCGTCACCGAGTACGCGGCCGCCTTGCCGGTGCCGAGCGTCGTGCGCCCGGCGCGTCTCGAACCGCGGCTCGGCTTCGCGCCCGATGAGGGCGTCGTGCTCTACGAGGTGACCGAGATTCCGGCGACCGCGCTCGCGCACGTCGCGGCGGCACGGCTCGCCGCGGGCGCGACGTTCCCCGACCCGCAACCGCTCTACCTGCGCGCCCCCGACGTGACGATGCCCACGGGGCCGAAGAGGGTGACGTCGTGACCGGAGCCCCGAGCATCCGGCTGCGCGACGCCGAGGTGAGCGACCTCGACGCGATCATGGCGCTTGAGACCGCGACCTTCCCCGGCGACGCGTGGAGCCGTGACGCCATGCTCGCCGAACTCGCCTCGCCGCACACCCTCTACCTCGTGGTGCACTCTGATGACGAGCTCGTCGGCTACGCGGGCCTGAGCGCGCCGAGCGGGGCCGACCAGGCCGACATCCAGACCATCGCGGTCGACGGCACCCACCGACGACTCGGTATCGGCACCCTGCTCGTCGAGCAGCTGCTCACCGCGGCGCGCGGCCGCGGCGCGCGCGAAGTGTTCCTCGAGGTGCGGGCCGACAACCCGGGTGCCCGGGCCCTGTACGAGCGGCACGGCTTCGTCGAGATCGGCGTGCGGCCCCGCTACTACCAGCCCGACGACGTGGATGCCGTGGTCATGCGGGCGAACATCGCACCGGTTGAGGGGGTCGCGTGAACACCGACAATCCGTTGGTCCTCGGAATCGAGACGAGTTGCGACGAGACCGGAGTCGGCATCGTGCGCGGCACGGAGCTGCTCGCGAACACCATCGCCAGCTCGATGGACGAACACGCCCGCTTCGGCGGTGTCGTGCCCGAGGTAGCGGCCCGCGCGCACCTCGAGGCGCTCACCCCGACGATCGAGCAGGCGCTCGAGACGGCGGGAGTCGCGCTCGCCGACGTCGACGCGATCGCCGTGACGAGTGGGCCGGGGCTCGCCGGTGCCCTGATGGTCGGCGTGGGCGCGGCGAAGGCGCTCGCCGTCGCGCTCGACAAGCCCTTCTACGCCGTCAACCACCTGGTTGGGCACGTCGGCGCCGACCTTCTGCGCGACGACGAGGGCGAGCTCGAGCTTCCCACCATCGCGCTCCTCGTCTCGGGCGGGCACACGAGCCTGCTGCACGTTCGCAGCCTCACGCATGACGTCGAACTGCTGGGCGAGACCATCGACGACGCGGCGGGCGAGGCCTTCGACAAGGTGGCGCGTCTGCTCGGCCTGCCCTACCCGGGCGGTCCGCACATCGACCGGGCGGCGGCCACGGGCGACCCCCGGGCCGTGCGCTTTCCGCGCGGCCTTACGCTGCCCAAAGACCTCGAGAAGCACCGCTACGACTTCTCGTTCTCAGGGCTCAAGACTGCCGTTGCCCGCCACGTCGAACGGATGCGCGACGACGGCCTCGACGTACCCGTCGCCGACATTGCGGCCTCCTTCCGTGAGGCGGTCGCCGACGTGCTCACCGCCAAGGCGATCGCGGCGTGCCGTGATCTCGGTGTGCCCCGCCTGCTGCTCGGTGGGGGAGTGGTGGCGAATGCCCGCGTGCGCGAGTTGGCCGCCGAGCGGGCGAAGGCCGCGGGGGTTGCCCTGCGCATCCCGCCCCTGTCGTTGTGCACCGACAACGGGGCAATGATCGCGGCCATCGCCGCCCAGCGCATCATGGCGGGGCACGCGCCGTCGTCGCTCGATGTCGCCGCCGATTCGACGTTGCCCGTTACCGTCGTCCAAGCCTGAGGGTTCACGGGGTCGCGCGCCGCCGTCGCACTCGGTACGGTCGAAGAGCGGGATCGCACGAGCGTTCCCGCCCCACGACTGAAGGAGCGACCATGGCGACCACCACGCCCCCCGCCAGCCCCGACGAACCCGTCGAGCCTGCTGCCGACGTCACGCCCGAGCCTGTCGCCGCCAACCCCTACGCACCGCCGCCCGCAGAGCCCGCAGCGGGTCCCGCCTACGGCGGCGCCCCCGCGGCCCCCAAGCAGACCCTCGCGATTGTCTCGCTCGTCACCGGTATTTCGGGCGTCGTGCTGTCGTTCTTCGTGCTGGGCCTCCTGCCCGCGATCGCCGGTGTGGTCACCGGGCACATGGCGCTGAAGCGCGAGCCGCACGCCCGCGGCCTCGCCCTCGGCGGCCTGATCACCAGCTACGTCGGCCTGGCTCTGTCGATCTTGATCGGCCTGCTGATTCTGATCCCGTTCGTGATGATCTTCATAGGGCTCGGCGCGCTCGGCACGACCGGCACCTTCTAGTCGCGCAGTGCTGGCGGCCTCGTCCGGCCTGGCGGTGTCGTTCGCGACCGTCGGGCAGTGGATCTTCCTCGGCGCGATCCTCGTCATCGTGGCGACGATCGTCGTGCGGGTGGTCTATCGCCTGGTGAAGGGTCGCTCGATCCGTGAGGTGGTGCCTCCGCCCGGCGCCGCTCGCCCGGGCGACTCAGACGCGGTCGACGAGCAGGGCGACCCGTTCGGCCCCGACCCGGGTGAGGATCAGCGTCGCTGACGCGTCCCCCTTCGGCTTAAGCGCCTTCCGGAACTCGGCCGGGTCGATGTCGACCCCGCGCTTCTTGATCTCGACCGTGCCGATTCCCCTCTCGGCGAGGCCGCGTGCGATCACGGCCTTCTTGAGCGGCCAGCGCTCGCGCACGCGGAACGCGGCCGCGAACGGTGTCGGCGTGAGGCGATCGTTCGAGAGGTAGGCGATTGTCGGATGCACGGGGCGAGCATCCAGAGACCGCGCCAGGTCGCCGATCAGGCGCGCCCGAATGACGGCCCCGTCGGGCTCGTACAGGTACTCGCCGAGCGGGCCCGTCTCTTCGTCGGCACTGTCGGCCTCCGCCGTGAGCTCGTGGGCACTGCCGTCGGCGGCGAGCACGAGGGCTGCCCGGCGGATGCCGTTGCGGGCGAGCGCCCCCGACCAGAGCACCACCTCGACGACGTCGCCGCCGTCGCTTACCCACTGCGCTTCGTGGCTGTCGGGAATGAGGCCGCGGTCCATTGCGGGGGCGAGCTTGATGCCGGTGGGGAGTCGCCGCGACAGGTCGAGCGCGACGTCGAGCGACGGCGACCAGTCATCGGGACGGCTGAGCTTGCGAGCGCCCGAGCGGCGGGCCGGGTCGAGCCAGAGCGCGTCGACGTCGGTGAGGTCGACGTCGGCGAGGTCGGCGTTCACGACGGACGCGTTCGGAAACGGCGCGAGGTTGTAGCCGGCGACGGCGGCGGTGGCGGGGTCGCGCTCGACCGCCGTGACGGTGAAGTCGAGCGAGGAGAGCGCGAGGGCGTCGCCGCCGACACCGCAGCCGAGATCGGCGACCCGGGTGAGACCGGCGCGGGCGAAGCGGCCTGCGTGCTGGGCGGCGACCCGCAGGCGCGAGGCCTGCTCGAGCCCCGCCTCGGTGAACAGCATGCGATCGGCGAAGGGGCCGAACTTGGCCCGCGCCTTCCGGCGAAGCCGGTATTGGGTGAGTACTGCGGCGACGCGCGCGGCTGAGTGCCCCTCCTTGCGGAGAACTGAGACGAGTGCGACGGCGTCAGTGGGGGAGTCGGATTCGGGTAGCGCGTCGAGCAGGCGCAGCGCCTCCGAGGTGAGTAGCTCGCGTAGTTCGGCCGCATCCATACGAGCGATCCTGCCAGTTCGCGGTTGGCTGGCACTCGGATTGCATGAGTGCTAACGCCTTCGATACAGTTATCTCTGGCACTCGACAGGCGAGTGTGCCAATTACTTCCCTCATCGTCGTAAGAAAGAAGAGGTCAACCGTGTCGGTCTCCATCAAGCCGCTCGAAGATCGCATCGTCATCCAGCAGGTCGAGGCAGAGCAGACCACCGCGTCGGGTCTCGTGATCCCCGACACTGCGAAGGAAAAGCCCCAGGAGGGTGAAGTCGTCGCCGTCGGCCCCGGCCGCATTGACGACAACGGCAACCGCGTCCCGCTCGACGTCGCCGTCGGCGACCGCGTGCTGTACTCGAAGTACGGCGGCACCGAGGTCAAGTACGGCGGCGAGGAGTTCCTCGTGCTGTCGGCTCGCGACGTGCTGGCGGTCGTCGTCCGCTAAGCGCACCCCGCGCATCCACGAATCAGGCCCCCGACCCTCGCGGTCGGGGGCCTTTCGTTTCCTCGCCTAGAGTGACGATGTGAGCGACCAGCGCGAGAAGAGCCGGGGGTTTGCTTTCGCCGCCGGTGCGTACGGGCTCTGGGGCCTTCTGCCGGTCTACTTCATCGCGCTGCAACCCTCCGGGGCGATCGAGATTGTGGCCTGGCGAATCCTGCTCTCCCTTGTCTTCTGTCTGATCCTGCTGACCGCGACCCGCACCCTGGCCCTGCTTGCCGGGATCGTCCGTGATCGTCGCCTGCTCGGGCTGAGCGCCGTGACCGCGGTCCTGATCGGCATCAACTGGCACGTGTACCTGTACGGGTCCCTCAACGGGTTCATCGTCGAGGCGGCGCTCGGGTACTTCATCAACCCGCTCGTGTCGATCGCGCTCGGCGTCATCTTCCTCCGTGAGCGCCTGCGGCCCGTGCAGTGGGTCGCGGTCGGCATCAGCGTCGTCGCCGTCATCGTCCTGACCGTCGGCTACGGCCGGCTTCCCTGGATCGCCCTGGTGCTCGCCTTCTCGTTCGGCTTCTACGGCTTCGTCAAGAACCGCATGGGCAGGCAGGTCACGGCGGTCGCGGGCCTCACCCTCGAGTCGGCGTGGCTCGTGCCCCTCGCGGTCGCCGAACTCTTCGTCGTCGCCCTGTTCTTCGACGGGCTCACGATGGGGCGTGAGGGTCTCGGCCACGGCGTGCTGTTGGGACTCGCGGGAGTGGTGACCGCGGTGCCCCTCCTCTTGTTCGCGGCCGCCGCCAGACGCCTGCCGCTGACGCTTCTGGGGTTCTTCCAGTACTTCGCGCCGATCCTGCAGTTCCTGTTCGGCGTGTTCGTCATGCTCGAACCGATGCCGCTCGAACGCTGGGTCGGCTTCGCTCTCGTCTGGGTCGCCCTCATGGTGCTGACCGCCGACGCCGTCCGCCAGCGGCGGCGAGCCCTGCGCGGCGCGGCCGCCGACCCCGCGCCGTTGACGGGCCCCGTGCAAACCGTGTGAACGATTCGCGAAGCGTGACGCCCGCACGGCTCGCCTCGATGAGGCCCGCGGGCGGGTAGTCTTCCGGCGCTAGAGACTTTCCGGGAAGGACCCTGATGCGCCGCACCGCTGACGCTCGCCGCTCGCACCCCAACCGCGCTGCGCGCCTGGCGCTGCCCGCCGCCCTTGCCGCGGCCGCCCTCGTGCTGACCGGGTGCACGGCCGACGAGCCCGAGCCCATGCCGGTTCCGAGCGAGCCTGCCCCATCGCCGACCCCCTTCCGCGAGGTCGCACCGAGCGGCGATGGCCGCCTGATCATCGGCACGCTGTTGCCGACCGATGGAGACACCGCGGGCGTCGCGGCTGCGCAGATCGCCGCCGTCGAGGTCGCCGTCCGCGAACTCAACGACAACGGCGGCGTGCTCGATGAGCCCGTGACCGTTTTCCACCGAAACTCTGGCGTTGAGCCGGGCGACGGGCTCGAGGCGGCCTTCGCCGACCTCGTCGAGCGCGGCGTCGACGTCGTCATCGGTCCGTTCAGCGATGCCCTCGTCGAGCAGGCACTGCCGCTCGCCGCCGAGGCCGGCGTCGCCCTCATCTCGACGGGTGCGACGGGTGGCATTGATGGCTCCGGTGACGGGTACTTCGCCCGCGTCGTTGCCACCGACTACCTGCAGGGCCTCACGATCGGCCAGGCCGTGGTGGCCGACGGGGCGTCAAGCATTGCCGTCATCGCATCTGATGACGCCTACGGGGAGGCAATCGCCGACGGTGTGGCGGACGCCGCCGCAGCGAGCGGCACCGCCTCGTCCGCCGTCGTCACCGTCACGGCATCGAATACCGGCGCGGCCAGCACCGTCGCCGACGCTGACGCCGTCATCGTCGCGACGAGCGTCGCGCTCGCCGACGTCACCGCCGGGATGCTCGCAGACCTCCTCGACGCCGGCCTCAGCCCGGCGAGCCTCTGGCTCGCCTCCGCGGCCGCGGCCGACTACTCGGGGTCGCTCGACGCGGGCGCGCTCGAGGGCGCGCGAGGCGCGCTCCTCGGCGCCGACGCCGACGACGAGTTCGTCGAACGCCTGCGCTTCGCCGACCCATTCCTCGGCGGGTTCCGCTGGGCTCCGGAGGCCTACGATGCCGTACTGTTGGCCGCCCTCGCGGCGACCGTGATCGGCGACGACGGGGGAGCATCCATCATCGCCGGCCTCCCGCAGGTGGCGCGTGAGGGGGCGCCGTGCACCAGCTACGGCGAGTGCCTGCAATTCCTCATCGATGAGCCCGACGCGGGGCTCAACTACGAAGGGCTCTCGGGCCCGCTCGGGATGCGCGTCGACGGTGATCTCGACGAGGCGGCCTTCGGCCTGGCCGTGTACACCGATGAGAATCGGCCGGTGCGCGACGGGATCCTGCTCACGAACTGATCACGGGCATCCGAAACCGCTCCATCGAGCGCGGACGCACGTGCGGAATTCGTCGCGTGAACCGGGCGTTCCGCGCGGAAACCGTGCGTGCATCCCGCGTTACGTAACGTTTCTGGCCGTTACAGGGATGTAACCCGTACGTATTGTGTGACGTCGATTCGCCCCGTACGTTGAGGACACGGCAATGAATCCGTTGCTGTGTCCTGAACACACGAAACCCAAGGAGCACCATGGGCGTATTCATCACGGCCTCCCGCTCGCGGTTCCGCACTGCCCTCGGAGGCGCCGGCCTCCTCGCCGCCAGCGCGCTTGTGCTGGCTGGTTGCGCGGCAGAGTCGGAAGCACCCGAGCCAGCTGACACCTCGACCCCCACCACCCCGGGTGAAGACCTGACCCTGCGCGTCGGAACGGTCCTGCCGCAGTCGGGCGCTCTCGCCTTCCTCGGCCCGCCCGAAGAAGCCGGTGTTGCGCTCGCCGTCCAGGAAATCAACGCGGCGAACGCGGGAATCACCGTCGAGGCGATCTTCCGTGACTCGGGTGACACCACCACCGACATCGCGACCGTGTCGGTCACCGACCTGCTCTCGCAGGACGTGTCGGCCATCATTGGTGCGGCGTCGTCCGCCGTGTCGCTGACCATCATCGACCAGATCACCGGTGCTGGCGTGATTCAGTTCTCGCCGGCCAACACGTCGCCGACGTTCACCGACTATCCCGACAACGGTCTGTACTTCCGCACCGCCCCGAGCGACCTGCTGCAGGGCGAGGTGCTCGGAAACCTCATCGCGGAGGACGGTGCGCAGTCGCTCGGTCTCCTCGTCCTGAACGACGCCTACGGCACGGGCCTCGCCGAGGCCACCAAGGCCGCGTTCGAAGCCGCCGGCGGAAGCGTCGTCGCTGAGGAACTCTTCAACGAGGGTGACGCCAGCGTTGACGCTCAGGTCTCGGCCCTCTCGGCCGCGGCTCCTGAGGCCGTTGCGGTCATCACCTTCGACCAGGCCACCTTCGCCCTGCCGGCCCTCGTCAACGCGGGCTTCGCGGGCGAGCAGCTGTACCTGGTCGACGGTAACCTCGCCGACTACTCTGGCCAGTTCGAAGACGGTCTGATCGAGGGCGCCAAGGGCACGCTGCCCGGCCTCGACATTGAGACCCTCGGCGACTTCCAGGACCGCCTGCTCGAGGTTGACCCGGCCCTCACCGAGTTCAGCTACGCCGCTGAGTCGTACGACGCCGTCGTGCTGCTGGCGCTCGCTGCCCTCGCCGCGGGCTCGACCGACGCGAGCGCGATGGCCGGCGAACTGCAGGCTGTTTCGGGTGGCTCGGGTGACGGCGAGAAGTGCTTCTCGTTCGTCGAGTGTGCTGAGATCCTCGCCGGTGGCGGAGCGATCGACTACGACGGCCCCTCCGGCCCGATCACCTTCGATGAGAACGGTGACCCGACTGAGGCGACCATCGGCATCTACCAGTACAACGCCGACAACACCTACAGCCGCATCAACTAAGTGACTCGTCACTCGGTCTGATCGACTGAACGAGGGCCCCGGGAGTTCGCTCCCGGGGCCCTTTCCCTGTGCCGACTTTCCCTATCCCGTCCCCGTATCGCGGAGCCGGTCGTAAGGCCTGCGTGGGCGTGCCGCTGCACGCTTCGCCGTCCGTAGGCACCCCGGCGAGGTGTGCACGGGCGCCCAGCTGCGCGCTGAGCGCTGAGCGGCTCGTACGCATGAAAACGGGGCCCGGGAGAACAACGTGTCCTCCCGGGCCCCGTCTGCGACGCTGTGCGCCCGTCTGCGGCGCTATTCCTGCCCGAGGGTGCCGAGGTACAGCCCGATAACCTTCGGGTCGTTCAGCAGCTCGCGGCCGGTTCCCTCGTACGCGTCCTTCCCCTGGTCCAGCACGTAGCCGCGGTCGCAGATCTGCAGGCAGCGGCGCGCGTTTTGCTCGACCATAATGGTCGTCACGCCGGCCTTGTTGATCTCCTTGACGCGCAAGAACGCCTCGTCCTGACGCACAGGCGAGAGGCCGGCGCTTGGCTCGTCGAGCAGGATCACCTCGGGGCTAATCATGAGCGCGCGGCTCATGGCGACCATCTGCCGCTCACCGCCCGACAGTGAACCGGCCCGCTGCTGCAGGCGCTTGCCGAGCTCGGGGAAGATGTTGACCACGAACTCGAGCCGGTGCGAGAAGTCCTTCGGGCGCAGGAAGATGCCCATCTGAAGGTTCTCTTCGATCGTGAGCGTCGGGAAGACGTTGTTCGTCTGCGGCACGAAGCCGACACCCTTCGCCACGAGCTTGTTTGCCTTGAGGTTCGTGATGTCTTCGCCGTAGAGCGAGATCGACCCCGAGCGCACCTTCACGAGGCCGAAGATCGACTTCAGCAGCGTCGACTTTCCGGCGCCGTTCGGCCCGATGATTCCGATCAGCTCGCCATCACGCGCGGTGAGCGAGCAGTCGGTGAGGATGTTGATCCCGGGCAGGTACCCGGCCGTCACGTTGTCGACGTGGACGACGACCTTGCGGTCGTCGACGACCGCGCCGCCGGCCTCAGTGCTTGATTTCGTCGGCGTCGTCATCCGCCAGCTCCTTCACTGCTTCGGTGATGCTCGGGTCGAGCTCGCCCAGGTCTTCGTCGTGGTGCGAGCCGAGGTAGGCGTCGATCACGGCGGGGTTCTTCATGACCTCGTGCGGGTCACCCTCTGCGACGACCTTGCCCTCGGCCATCACCACAACCCAGTCGGCGATGTGGCGCACCATGTGCATGTCGTGCTCGACGAAGAGCACGGTCATGCCCTCGGTCTTGAGGTTCAAGATGTGGTCGAGCAGCGACTGCGTCAGCGCAGGGTTTACCCCGGCCATGGGCTCGTCGAGCATGACCAGCGTGGGCTCGCTCATCAGGGCGCGGGCCATCTCGAGCAGCTTGCGCTGTCCGCCCGAGAGACTCGCGGCGTAGTCGTCCTTCTTGGCATCCAGCTTGAAGCGGGCGAGCAAGTCGAGTGCGCGCGCTTCGATTTCCTCCTCTTCCTTGCGCCAGAACCACGGGAAGATCGCCTTCGTCAGGCTCTCGCCGCTCTGACCCTTCGCGCCCAACTTCATGTTGTCGAGAACGGTGAGCAGGCCGAGGGCCTTCGTGAGCTGGAAGGTTCGCACCTGACCGCGACGCGCCACCTTGAAGGCGGGCACCCCGGCGATGCTGTTGCCGTCGAAGATCCATTCGCCGGTGTCGGGTTTGTCGAAGCCGGTCAGCAGGTTGAACAGCGTCGTCTTGCCCGCACCGTTTGGCCCGATCAGCGCCGTGATCGCGCCGCGCGGAATCTCGAGGTGCTCAACGTCAACGGCCGTCAGGCCGCCGAACGAGCGCTTGATGTGGTCGGCGACGATGATCGGATCGACTTTCTTCACCCCGGGAGCGGGTTCGCCGATGTGCAGGCCGGTGCTCTTGGTGGGCGTGCTCGAGGGCACGGCGTCGCTACTTGACAAAAGCCAGCTCCTTCTTGTTGCCGAAGATGCCCTGTGGTCTGAATACCACCAAGAGCATGATCACGATGCCGACGAGGATGAACTGCAGCTGGCCAGCCTGAACGGTCGACATGAACGGCAGCCAGCCGACCTCCACTGCGCGGGCAACGAACCCGGAGAAGAAGCTCAGCGCCACCCAGAACACGATCGCGCCGACGATCGGGCCGAGCACCGTGGCGGCGCCACCGAGCAGCAGAATTGCGTAGATGAAGAACGTCAGCGTGGGCTGGAAGTTCGACGGAACGATCGCGCGGGGGAGGACGAACACCATGCCGGCGAGCGACCCGAAGACGCCACCGAGAACGAGAGCCTGCATCTTGTAGAAGTAGACGTTCTTGCCGAGGGCGCGTACGGCATCCTCGTCTTCTCGGATTCCCTTGATGACGCGGCCCCAGGGCGACTTCATCAGGCGCCACGTGATGAGAGCGGCAATGATCACGAGGCCCCACCCGAAGATGCGGACCCACCAGTCGTATTCGTTGTAGGTGAAGGGGCCAAAGCCGTAGCGTCCGGGCGGGATCGGGTTCACCTCTTCGAAGCTGCCCTTGTACCCCTGCAGGCCGTTGGCCGAGCCCGTGTACTGAACGAACGTGTTTGTCGTGAAGAACAATCGCGCGATCTCGGCCGCCGCAATCGTCACGATTGCCAGATAGTCAGCGCGCAGCCGTAGCGTGGGCACACCCAAGATCAGCGCGAAGATGATCGACACGCCCACACCCACGAGCAGGGCCGCCCACCAGGGGAAACCAAACGTGAGCGTCGAGATGCCGTATCCATAGGCGCCAAGGGCCATGAAGCCCGCCTGGCCGAAGTTCAGCAGGCCCGTGTACCCGAAGTGGATGGCGAGGCCGAGAGCGGCGAGCGCGTACGCCGCCGTGACGGGGCTCAGAATCTGCTGAGCGGAGTTACCGAGAAGTTGAATCCAGTCGATCATGTCTTAGCCGATCCGTTCCTTGCGGCCCAAGATGCCCTGAGGTCGCACCAGTAGCACGACGATCAAGACCACCAAGGCACCGACGTACTTCATGTCTGCAGCGATCACGAGGGTCGACATCTCGACGAACAGGCCGACGATGATCGACCCGATGAGGGCACCAAACGCGGTACCGAGTCCGCCGAGCACGACCGCGGCGAAGGTGAGGAGCAGGATCTGGAAGCCCATGTCCCAGCTCACACCCGGTCGGAAGTAGGCCCAGAGGATGCCGCCGAGACCGGCGAGACCACCGGCCATGACCCACACGATGCGGATCACGCGGTCGACGTCGATGCCGGATGCGGCGGCCAGAGCCGGATTGTCGCTGACGGCGCGGGTCGCCTTCCCGAGGCGGGTGCGCAAGAGGAAGTACGCGACCGCCAGCAGCACCACGACCGCGATGATCATCGACGCAATGTCGATGAGGCTGAGGCCGTAGAAGCCGGTGTTCAACGCCGTCGTGGTCGCGAACGGCAGCTGGCGCGTCTCTCCACCGATGAAGAACTGGTAGAGGTAGCGCACCGCGAGCGACAGGCCGATCGAGACGATCATCATCGGGATCAAGCCGACGCCGCGTCGCCGAAGCGGCTTCCAGAGCCCCGCATCGTTGACCCAGCCGGCTGCCATGCTCAGCAGCAGAGCGATGAGGATCGCCAGCGGCAGCGGCAACTCGAGGAACACCCCGAAGACGAGCACCATGATGGCGCCGAAGGCGACCAGCTCGGCGTGGGCGAAGTTGCTGAGGCCCGTTGTTCCGAACACCAGCGACAGGCCGATCGCGACGAGCGCGAGCAGCAGGCCGAAGTTGAGGCCGAGGAAGAGGCGGTCGAGAATCTGGCCACCCACGTTCGTCGTGGCCCGCTCGCCTTCGCCGATGAAGAAGTTCGCGACGACGCTGCCACTCGGGCCGACGGTCGCCTCGCGCGAATTGGGTGTCTCATCTTCGCCCGTCTCGTCGACGACCGCGATGCCCTCGGGCAGGGTCGACTCGTCGAGGGTGACGACGTAGGTGTCGCGCTCGGGAACGCCGATGGCCCAGCGGCCTTCGGCGTTCGTGATCGCCTCGGCCGACTGGCCGGGGCCCTCGACGGTGATGCGAATGCCCTCGAGGGGGTCGCCGTCGAGGCGGACGATGCCGCTCACTCGGTAGTCGTTCTCGTCGATCCCCACTTGCGATGCGGCGTGAGCCGGCGCGGCTGACATGAGCGCCACCGCGCTGAACAGCAGCGCCAGCAGGGTCGCGACGAGCCGAGGCCAGCGCCTGCTCGTCGGTGTGGTTGCAGCGTGTGCCACGAAACCTCCAGGTCGTTTCGGGTCGAGGCGCGCAGCCCCGCGGGCCAGGCGGCCCGGTCCGTCAGCATTGACGATAGGACCCGCACGTTGCCGCCGTGTTTCGCGACGAAATGCGAATCCGCGTAGTCATTATGGGCACGGAATACGTTCCGCCCCAACCCGCTTAAGATGGAACACCGGATTCCAGCGTCGCATCCGGCTCCGTTCCCGCGTTTACAGAGGAGTCAGTGACTCATGGAACAGCCCGACCCGTTCGGTTTTGTCGGCCTCACCTACGACGACGTCATGCTGCTGCCCGCGCATACCGACGTGATTCCTTCGGAGGCCGAGACGGCGTCGCGACTGACGAAGCGCATCCGCGTATTTGCGCCCCTGTTGTCGTCGGCGATGGACACGGTGACCGAGTCGCGCATGGCGATCGCCATGGCCCGTCAGGGGGGCATCGGCGTGCTGCACCGGAACCTCTCGATCGACGAGCAGGCCGAGCAGGTCGACAAGGTCAAGCGCAGCGAATCGGGCATGATTACCAATCCGGTAACGACGACCCCGGAGGCGACGGTCGCCGAGGTTGACGAACTCTGCGGGCGCTTCCGGGTGTCGGGGCTCCCCGTCGTGGAGGGTGACGGAAAGCTCGTCGGCATCATCACCAACCGCGACATGCGCTTCGTGTCGCCCTTCGAGGCGGCGACCACGCTCGTGCGCGATGTGATGACGCCGGCGCCGCTCATCACCGGGCCGGTCGGCATCAGCCAGAACGAGGTTGTGGCGCTGTTCGCGCAGCACAAGATCGAGAAGCTTCCGCTCGTCGACGACGCGGGGCGACTCACGGGCCTCATCACCGTCAAAGACTTCGACAAGAGCGAGCAGTACCCGAACGCGACCAAAGACGAGGAGGGTCGACTGCGCGTTGCCGCGGCGATCGGCTTCTTCGGCGACGCGTGGGACCGCGCCGGCCAACTGCGCGACGCCGGCATCGACGTGCTCGTCGTCGACACCGCCAACGGCGACAGCCGCGGCGTGCTTGAGATCATCGCGCGCCTGAAGTCCGACCCGGCCTTCGCGCATATCGACGTGATCGGCGGAAACGTCGCCACGCGCTCGGGGGCGCAAGCCCTCGTGGATGCTGGTGCTGACGCCGTCAAGGTCGGCGTCGGCCCCGGCTCCATCTGCACGACCCGCGTCGTGGCGGGCGTGGGTGTGCCGCAGGTGACGGCCGTCTACGAGGCCTCGCTCGCGGCCCGCACGGCGGGCGTTCCCGTGATCGCCGACGGCGGCCTCCAGTACTCGGGAGACATCGCGAAGGCCATCGTGGCCGGTGCGGACACCGTCATGCTCGGCTCGTTGCTCGCCGGAACCGACGAGAGCCCGGGCGACCTGATCTTCGTCAACGGCAAGCAGTTCAAGTCGTACCGCGGCATGGGGTCGCTCGGCGCTCTGCAGACGCGCGGCACGAAGACGTCGTACTCGCGTGACCGGTACTTCCAGGCCGACGTGCCGAGCGACGAGCAGCTCATCGCCGAGGGCATTGAGGGTCAGGTGCCGTACCGCGGCCCCGTCGGCTCGGTGGTGTACCAGCTGCTTGGTGGCCTCCGCCAGTCGATGTTCTACACCGGAGCGCGCACGATCGACGAGCTGAAGGTGCGGGGCAAGTTCGTGCGCATCACGGCCGCCGGCTTGAAGGAGTCGCACCCGCACGACATCCAGATGGTGGTCGAGGCCCCCAACTACCGCCGGTAGCGCCCGCGCCCCGCGCCGCGCGTTCGGCGCCGCACCGCCGCCCCCGCGCGCGGGTCGCGAGTCAATACCGCGAGTTCGGTGCAAACCCGCGCATTCGAACGCGCGGGTTTGCACCGAACAGCGGGTGACAGGGGAGGAGTCCTGACTCCTCCCCGTGTCGGTGTAGCCACGCTGGTTCTGCAGGTCACGCGCACCCCGCACTCCGCCAGTGGGGCGCGCGCACAATGCCGCCCATGGTCACCCCCCTCGACGACTTACCCATTGGGCCAGATGGCTTCGTGCTCGCCCGGGATGTCTCGCGCTTGCACGGCGAGCGTTCAACCCTTGCGCGCGCAGTTGCGCGCGGTGACCTCGTTCGTGTCGAGCGTGGTGCCTACATCGCGAGTTCGGTCTGGGCTGAAGCGCGACCCTGGGAGCGCTATCGGCTCAGGTGCCTCGCGGTTGCTCGAGCTCGTCCGGATGCAGTTCTCTGCCATGCGGCCGCCGCCGCCATCTGGGGAATCCCTCTTCTTCGCAGTGCGAGACGCGTCGACGTGCTCGCAGGCGCGCCGGAGGCCGGGCGAGTGTCGGGCAGCCTCCACTATCGCGGCACGAGGGCCCCGGAGGCCCATATCGTCAGCGTCGACGGTGTGCTGGTCACAGATCTCGCCCGCACTCTCGTCGAGCTCACGAGCCGCACAACCTTTGCGGAGGGCGTTGTCGCCATGGACTGGGCGTCTGGCCCCGGTCGCGAGGGTCACAGCCCGCGGGTGCCCGCGCCGCTGATTCACGAGCGCGCGGCCGAACTGGAGCTTGTCCGCGGCGCTCGCCGGCTCGCGCATGTGCTGAGCTTCGCCGATGGCCGAGCCGCGTCCGCGGGGGAGTCGCTCAGTCGGGTCCGCATGTTCGAACTCGGCTTCGTGATCCCTGAGCTGCAGTACGAGTTTCGCCTCGATACCGGTCGACGCGCGGTGACGGACTTTCGGTGGTCGCGTCAGCGCATCGTGGGCGAGTACGACGGCATCGCCAAATACCGCGCAGCGGAGTTTCGTCGGGGTCGAACGCCAGAGCAGGTCGTGGTGGAAGAGAAGCTCCGGGAGGATGCACTTCGGCGTGAGGGGGAGGGAGTCGCGCGCTGGATCTGGGATGATCTATGGACTCCACAGCGCTTCGCGTCGCTCCTCGTTGAGCACGGGGTGCCGCGGGCGTAGGTCTCTCGGGCACACGGTCCCTCCGGTGCAACACTGCACGTTCGAACGCGCGGTACCGCACCAAACGCGCGGGGTCGCGGCGCAGGACCGTGGGCAGGGCGGAAGCGAGCGTGGGGAAGGGCGGCAGCGGCCGCGGGGCGGGGCGGCAGTGAGCGCAGTGCGGTGCGGCGGGGGCTGGCGCGAGGGCTCGATGCCGCGTGCACCCCGCCCCCCGCCAGCCTGCACCCCGCCCGATAGGCTTGCCGGGTGATGGAAATCGAGATCGGTCGGGCCAAGCGGGCGCGCAGGGCGTACTCCTTCGACGACATTGCGGTGGTGCCGAGCCGCCGCACGCGCGACCCCGAAGTCGTGTCGTTGACGTGGACGATCGATGCCTTCACCTTCGACACCCCGGTTATCGCCGCCCCCATGGACTCGGTCGTCAGCCCCGCGACGGCGATCGCCATGGGACGCCTCGGCGGTCTCGGCGTTCTCGACCTCGAAGGCCTCTGGACCCGCTACGAGGATGCCGATGCCGAACTCGAGCGCATCCGCCAGCTTGACCCGTCGGCAGCGACCGCCGAGATGCAGCGCATCTACGCCGAGCCGATCAAGCCCGAACTGATTCGTTCGCGGCTCGCCGAGATTCGCGAGGCCGGCGTGCCGGTGGCCGGTGCCCTTAGCCCGCAGCGCACGCAGGAGCACTTCCAGGACGTTGTCGACGCCGGTGTCGACCTGTTCGTCATCCGCGGCACGACGGTGAGCGCCGAGCATGTCGCCCGCGACCGCGAGCCGCTGAACTTGAAGAAGTTCATCTACGAGCTCGACGTGCCGGTCATTGTCGGCGGCGCCGCCACGTACACGGCGGCCCTGCACCTCATGCGCACGGGCGCCGCGGGCGTGCTGGTCGGCTTCGGCGGCGGGGCGGCAAGCACCACGCGCCTGAGCCTCGGCATTCACGCCCCGATGGCGACCGCCGTGAGCGACGTCGCCGCGGCCCGCCGCGACTACATGGACGAGTCGGGCGGCCGCTACGTGCACGTCATCGCTGACGGCGGCCTTGGCACGAGCGGCGACATCGTCAAGGCGGTCGCGATGGGGGCGGATGCGGTCATGCTCGGTTCCGCACTCGCGAAGGCGACCGACGCACCCGGTCGAGGGTGGCACTGGGGTGCCGAGGCGCACCACCCCGAGCTTCCCCGCGGCAACCGCGTCGCGGTCGACCAGCTGGCGCCGCTCGAGCAGCTCATGTTCGGGCCGTCGCGCCACGCCGACGGCCAGGTGAACCTCATGGGTGCGCTGCGTCGCTCGATGGCGACGACGGGGTACTCCGACCTGAAAGAGTTCCAGCGCGTCGAGGTCGTCGTCGCGCCGTACCACTCGCGCTAGCGCGGGAGGCGCCCGCGAGGGCACCCGCGAGCGGGCCCGCGCCCGCCGGCTCAGCCCCGCCACAGTCGTACCCGGCAGAATGTGGGCCGTGTGGAAACTCGCGCGCCGTCCGAAGTGGATCGCCCTGCTCATCCTGGCGCTCACGGTCGCCGGCGTCTTCGCCGCGATGGGCCAGTGGCAGTTGGAGCGCGCCGTCGAGGAGGCCATCGTGGTCGAGCGCGACACCGAGACGCCGACGCCGCTCGTCGACCTCGCCGAGCCGCAGCAGGTGATGGCCTCCGACGCGAGCGGCCGCATCGTCACGGTCGACGGCTCGTGGGTCGAGGGGGACGAGCTCGTGATGACGGGTCGCCAGACGCTCACCGAGGTGAACGGCTCGCGGGACGGCGACTGGGTGGTGCGCCACCTCAGGACGGCCGACGGGGCCAGCCTCGCCGTTGCGGTGGGGGTCCTGCCCGAGGGGGCGAGCATCCCGAACCTGGACCAGGGCGCGGCGACACTCACCGGCCGCTACGTGCCGAGTGAGTCGCCGCAGACGTCGAACTTCGAGGCGGGCGAGCGCACGGCCATCGCCGTCGCCGACCTCGTCAACCTCTGGCCCGAACCCGGACCGATCTACTCGGGCTACCTCGTGTTGAGCGAGGCCCCCGAGGGTTTCGCGACGATCCCGGCACCGCCGCCCGTCATCGAGGGGCAGCTGAACCTCTTGAACGTGTTCTACGCGATCGAGTGGGTGCTGTTCGGCGGCTTCGCCGTCTACCTGTGGTGGCGCCTGTTGCGCGACGAGTACGAGAAGCAGCTCGCCGTCGAGGAGAACGCGGGGGAGGCGGCGCGCAACGATCAGCCCACCCGCGACCCTGCCCGCGCACCGGAGCCCCAGCCCGCCGCCCTAAACTGAGAGCCATGGCGATCGGCCCCAGCCCCAAGGACATCCCCGCGATCCGTCGCACCCTTGCCGTGTACAAGGTCTCTTCCGTGCTGACGGGCACCTTCCTGCTCGGCCTGGTGGTCATGATGATCACCCGCTACGGCCTCGGCAGCGACATTGAGCTGAACGGCGAGAGCGGCTTCCTCGCCCTCACCCCGGTGGGCGAGCTGACGGGCTTCAACCTGTCGATCTTCCTGCTGGCCGTGCACGGCTGGCTGTACGTGCTCTACCTCGCCTGCGACTTCCTCCTGTGGCGACTCGTGCGCTGGCCGTTCTGGAAGTTCCTCTGGATCGCGATGGGCGGCATCATCCCCCTGCTGTCGTTCTTCTTCGAACGCCAGGTTCCCCGTGAGGTCGAGTCGATCATCCAGACGCTCGAATCGAAACAGGATGCTCGCCCCGCGACCGAGGGCGCGTCCGCGTGAGCGCCGGCACCGACCACCGCCCCGTTCTCGTCGTCGACTTTGGCGCCCAGTACGCCCAGCTGATCGCGCGGCGGGTGCGCGAGGCGAACGTGTACTCCGAGATCGTGCCGCACACCATCTCGGCCGACGAGGTCGCCGAGAAAAACCCGGCCGCGATCGTCTTGAGCGGCGGCCCGTCGAGCGTGTACGAGCCTGGCTCACCCGACCTCGACCCGGGCATCCTCAAACTCGGCGTTCCCGTCATGGGCATCTGCTACGGCTTCCAGGTGATGGCGAAGCAGCTCGGTGGTGAGGTCGCGAAGACGGGCCGCCGCGAGTACGGCGCCACCACCGCCCGCATCGTCGGCGACGGCGGCAGCCTGCTAACCGACCAGCCCGAGACCCAGATCACCTGGATGAGCCACGGCGACTCGGTCGCCAAGGCCCCCGAGGGTTTCGACGTGCTCGCCAGCACCGACGACACTCCGGTCGCCGCGTTCGCGAGCGACGAGAAGAAGCTGTACGGCGTGCAGTGGCACCCCGAGGTGAAGCACTCCGAGTTCGGCCAGCGCGTGCTCGAGAACTTTCTGCACCGCGCCGCCGGCATCGCCCCCGACTGGAACAGCGGCAGCGTCATCGCCGAGCAGGTCGAGCGCATTCGCGAGCAGGTCGGGGATGCGCGGGTCATCTGCGGTCTGTCCGGCGGCGTTGACAGCGCGGTCGCGGCGGCGATCGTGCACGAGGCGGTCGGCGACCAGCTCGTCTGCGTCTTCGTCGACCACGGCCTGTTGCGGGCCGATGAGCGCCGCCAGGTCGAGGAGGACTACGTGGCCGCCACGGGCATCCGCCTGGTGACGGTGGATGCTCGCCAGCAGTTCCTAGATGCGCTCTCGGGCGTCACCGACCCAGAAACGAAGCGCAAGATCATCGGCCGCGAGTTCATTCGTACGTTCGAGAACGCCGCCGAGGCACTGGTGCTCGAGGCGCAGGGCGAGGGCGAGGCCGTGAAGTTCCTCGTGCAGGGCACGCTGTACCCCGACGTGGTCGAGTCGGGGGGTGGTACTGGCACGGCCAACATCAAGAGCCACCACAACGTCGGGGGCCTCCCCGACGACCTCGAGTTTGAGCTCGTCGAGCCGTTGCGCACCCTGTTCAAGGACGAGGTGCGCGCGATCGGCCGCGAGCTGGGGCTGCCCGAGCCGATCGTGGCCCGCCAGCCGTTCCCGGGGCCGGGCCTCGGCATTCGCATCATCGGCGAGGTGACGGAGGAGCGGCTCGAGCTGCTGCGCGAGGCCGACGCGATCGTGCGGCACGAGCTGACGGCGGCCGGCCTCGACTCGGCGATCTGGCAGTGCCCGGTTGTGCTGCTCGCCGATGTGCGCTCGGTGGGCGTGCAGGGCGACGGCCGCACGTACGGGCACCCGATCGTGCTGCGCCCAGTGTCGAGCGAAGACGCGATGACGGCCGACTGGACGCGCCTGCCCTACGACGTGCTCGCCCGCATCTCGAACCGCATCACGAACGAGGTCGAGGGTGTGAACCGGGTCGTGCTCGACGTCACGTCGAAGCCGCCGGGGACTATTGAATGGGAATGAGCGCGCTGGTCAACGAGGCCATTTCTGGCCTCGTTGCGCGCTCGTTCCTGCGGGCGTCTCGCCCGCAGAGCCTTGAGCCCCGAGCATCGTGAACGACCGAATTGACGTCGAGCGTCGGCTCACCGACTTCTGGGACGCGCTCGGCGACGACGACGATCTCGCGGAATCTGACGCGCGCCTGCTCGCGATCGTCGACGGCCTGCCGGTGGCGCGCATCCTGTTCGAGCGAGCGTCGCTGCGCGACGCGCTCGGATTCGAGGCGGATGCTGTTCTCCTCTACGAGGCGGCGCTTGCGGCCGGCCTCCCGTCGCCCGACGGCGAGCGCGCGGTGATCCAGCTCGCGTCCTCCCTGCGCAATCTCGGTCGCGCCGAGGAGGCGTTCGCCCTGCTCGAGCCGTTCGTCGAGGACGACGAGGTGGGCGCCCAGGCCTCCGCCTTCGCCGCGCTGTGCCTGATCGACCTGGGCAGAAACGCGGAAGCCGCGAGGCTCGCGCTGTCAGCGCTTGCCCCGCGGCTTCCGGAATACGGTCGCGCGGTCGCGTCGTACGTTGACGACCTCGAGCTCGACTGAGTCGCGCTCGAGGCCGTCGTAACTACTCGCCTCCGCGCAGGATGGCGAGGATGCGGAGGATCTCGATGTACAGCCAGACGACGGTGAGCACGATGCCGAACACGGCGCGCCAGGCGAACTGACGCGGGGCGCCGTTCTCGACGCCGCGCTTGACGGCGTCGAAGTCGAGCACGAGCGAGTAGGCGGCCAGCAGCACGACGAGGACGCCGAGGATCAGGCCGATGGGGATGCCGGCGATGGTCGCGGTGCGCAGGCCGAACTCGTTGTCGGTAACACCGAACAGGATCAGCCCGAGGTTCACGAGCGAGAACAGCGCGTAGCCCACCATCGCGATCAGGAACACCTTCGTCGCCCGCTTTGACGCGCGAATCTTGCCGCTGCGGAACAGCAGCAGCGTGGCAACGAACACGGCCGCAGTGCCGATGAGGGCCTGCGTTGCGATGCCCTGGTACTGCGTCATCTCGAAGATCTGTGAGATGCCTCCGACGAACACGCCCTGCACCGCCGAGTAGGCGAGCACAAGCCCGGGCACGGTCTTCTTCTTGAAGATGTTGACGAGCGCGAGCACGAAGCCGGCGATCGCGGCGGGGATGGCGAGGAACGGCAGGAACCAGCCGATGGCGGCACCCACGGCGAGGATCGCGAAGGCGCCCACGGCCTTCTGGATCGTGTCCTCGTAGGTCATGCGGTCGGTGTCGGCGGGCGTCGCCGACGGGCGACCGTAGAGCTCGTCGAGCTGCTCGGCGCTCGGCGCGGGCGTCACGCGGTTCGCAATCGCCGAGGTCTGGTTCAGCTGGAAGGCGGGGGAGTTGAACGCGGGGTTCGACATCGAAGCCATGGGTCCTCTTTCAGGGGTGTCGGCCAGTCGGAGTTGTCGCCGGTCGGCCCCTCCATTCTAGGGAGGGTCGGCCGCGATTCGCCTGGTGGCGCCTATGCGTCGGCTGGATGCGCGGTGCGCGGCCGCGCGGACGGCGCACGATCGAGCGCGGCGGCCCACCACGAGCATCCGACGGTGACGACCGCGCCGAGCGCGAGAGCGGCCAGCATGCCGGGGTACTCGCGGAAGGCAACGGCGGCCACAACCCCGGCGAGCAGCACGGGACCGACGGTGATGAGGGTGATCCAGGGGCGGTGGCGGGCGAGCAGCCAGCCCAGATAGGGAATCGCGAGGGTCCAGAGGGCTTGGGGGCCCGTGAGGAGCAGCCACAGGGTGCCGAGGCTGGGGGCGACCGGTAGCAGGCGACGCCAGGCGCGGGCAGGCAGCAGGAACCAGCCGAGGGCGTGCGCGGCCGAGCCGACGGCGAGTGGCCACAGGTTGGTCGTCGACGCGGCCTGCAGGTGCACGAGGCCGCCGGCGATGAGGGTGAGGCCGATCGCGGCCCGCTCGCGGTGGGTGCCCCAGCGCAGGGGCAGGTGGTCGGCGCTCACGGCTTCGGTACCTCGGTCACGACGGGAACGGTGCGGTGAAGGCTTGGTAGACGATGGCTCCGGCGAAGATCCAGCCGGCGAGCCAGAGATAGCCGAGCCCGACGGCCGTCCAGGCGAGCGGGGCGCCGCGCTCGGCGCCGCCCGAGCGGTGGATCTGGCCGGCGGCGATGTGGCCAAAGAGGGCGGCGAACGGGCTGACGAGCAGGGCCAGGATGAACGCGACGACTGCGAGCGCGTTGGTGCGGCGGCGCGGGCGGGTGTCCGCGGGCGTCGGGTCGCTCATGCCCGCGAGGCTACCGCGTACGCTCGGTGAGGTGGCCTTCGAAACGCGCCCCGAGCATCCGATGGTGATCGCGCACCGCGGAGCGAGCGGGTACCGCCCCGAGCACACCGCCGCCGCGTACGAGCTGGCGATCGCCCTCGGCGCGGACGCGGTGGAACCCGACGTGGTGCCGACCCGCGATGGCGTACTCGTGGTGCGCCATGAGAACGAGATCGGCGGCACGACTGACGTCGCCGACCGTCCCGAGTTCGCCGACCGCCGCACGACGCGGGTCGTGGACGGGCACACGCTCACCGGCTGGTTCACGGAGGACTTCACGTGGGCCGAGCTCGCGACGCTCACCGCGCGGGAACGGCTGCCGCGCATGCGCCCGGCATCGACGCGGTTCGACGGCCGCTACCCGGTGCTGCGGCTGGAGGACGTACTGCGGATCATCGACGCCGCGCCGCGGGAGGTCGCCGTCGTGCTCGAGATCAAGCACGCAACGTACTTCGCGTCGGTCGGCATCGACATGGCGCGGCTGGTCGAGCGCGAGGTAATTCGCTGGCGCGCACGCGGGGGAACGGCCCCGCTCATTGTCGAATCGTTCGAGCAGGGGGTGCTCGACGCGTTGCGGCGTCGCGACCTGCGGGCCCGGTTCGTGTACTTGCATGAGCGGCGCGGCGCGGCCGCCGACCTCGTCGCGGCGCGAGGGCGGGCGGCGCCGAGCTGGGAATCGCAGCGCACGAACGTGGGACTCGACGCGCTCGCCGAGTCCGGGATGCACGGGCTCAGCGTCGAGACGTCCGCCCTGTCGCGCGACCTGGTCACCCGAGCGCACGCCTGCGGCCTGGACGTCTACACGTGGACCCTGCGCCCCGAGAACCGCTTCCTGCCCGAGCGGCATCGCATCGGGTCGTCGGCGTCGAGCCATGGCGACTGGCACGCGTGGTTTGCGGAGGTCGCGGCGACGGGCGTCGACGGGGTGTTCGCCGACCACCCCGACCTCCCGCGCGAGGCGTGGCGTGTCGGAGGCGCGACCTAGACTGAGGCGGTCATGACGCTGTTTCCTCCCGATGCCGAGACCGCACCCGAGCCCTGGCAGGCCGACCCGGCCGCCGATCCACTGCTTGCCGGGCTCAACGAGCGTCAGCTCGCTGCCGTGCAGTCGAGGGCCGACGCACTCTTGATCGTCGCGGGCGCCGGCTCGGGCAAGACCAGCGTGTTGACGCGGCGCATCGCCCGCCTCCTGCGTGACCGCGAGCTGTGGCCCAGCCAGATTCTCGCCATCACGTTCACGAACAAGGCCGCCGCCGAGATGCGTGAGCGGGTGGGGCATCTGATCGGCCGCGAGGCCGCGCAGGGCATGTGGATCTCGACGTTCCACTCGGCGTGCGTGCGCATCCTTCGGCGTGAGGCCCAGCAGTTCGGCATGACGCAGGCGTTCACGATTTACGACTCGGCCGACTCGCGCGCACTCATCAAGCGCATCGTGAAGGAGCTGCAGGCCGACACCCTGGGGCTCACGGTGCCCGCCGTCGCCGGCAAGATCTCGCGGCTCAAGAACGAGCTGATCGACGCCGACGCCTACGCGCGGCAGTACAACCAGAACGACCCAACCGAGGTTATGTTCCTCGAGATCTTCCGGCGCTACACCGCCGAGCTCGCTCGAGCGAACGCCCTCGACTTCGACGACCTCATCGGCCAGACGGTCTACCTGTTCCGTGCGTTCCCGCAGGTGGCGGCGCTGTACCAGCGGCGGTTCCGGCACATCCTCGTCGACGAGTACCAAGACACCAATCACGCCCAGTACGCGCTGATTCGCGAGCTCACCCGCGGCGTCAAGCCCGAGCACGTGCCCCCCGACACCCGCATTGAGACGGATGCGTCCGGCGCGATCCCGCCCGCCGCGCTCACGGTGGTCGGCGACTCCGACCAGTCGATCTACGCCTTCCGCGGTGCCGACATCCGCAACATCGTCGAGTTCGAGCGTGACTTCCCGGGCGCCGAGGTGATCCTGCTCGAGCAGAACTACCGCTCGACCCAGACGATCCTCGACGCCGCGAACGCCGTCATCGCGAACAACTTCGACCGCATCGCCAAGAACCTGTTCACGGCCGTCGGCGCCGGCGACAAGATCACCGGGTTCACGGGCTACAGCCAGCATGACGAGGCCCAGTTCGTCGCCGACGAGATCACGGCCCTGCACGACGATGGCATGCCGTACAACCAGATGGCGGTCTTCTACCGCACGAACGCCCAGACCCGAGCGCTCGAAGAGATCCTGATCCGCTCGGCGATTCCCTACCGCGTGCTGGGCGGCACGAAGTTCTACGAGCGCGCCGAGATCAAAGACGTGATGGCATACCTGATCGCGGTCGCCAACCCGGCCGACGCGCTCGCGGTGCGGCGCATCCTGAACACGCCGAAGCGGGGAATCGGCCCGGCGACAGAGACGGCACTGGCAATGCACGCCGACGAACTGGGTGGCACGCTGCGCGATGCGCTCAGCGACGCGGCGGCGCTCGGCCTTGGGCCGAAGGTGACGGGCGCGATGCTCGAGCTGGCGCGCATCCTCGATGAGGCGAGCGCGACGATCGACACCGCGCTCGTCCCCGACATCGTCACGAGCATTCTCGAGAAGACCAAGTACCTCGAGCTGTTGCGGGCGAGCCGCGACCCGCAAGACGAAGCTCGCGCCGAGAACGTCGAAGAACTGGTCGCCGTCACCCGCGAGTTTCAGAAGAACAACCCCGAGGGGCGTCTCGTCGACTTCCTCACGGAGGTGGCGCTCGTCGCGGCGGCCGACGACCTCGACGACTCGTCCGGCACCGTCTCGCTCATGACCCTGCACACCGCGAAGGGCCTCGAGTACGACGCGGTGTTCATCACCGGAGTCGAAGAGAACCTGCTGCCGCACCAGATGAGCGCCTCCGAGCCGGGAGGCCCCGCCGAAGAGCGGCGCCTGTTCTACGTCGGCATCACCCGCGCGCGCAAGAAGCTGCACCTGAGCCTCGCCATGACCCGCTCGACGTTCGGCGACACCCAGGTCGCGGCCCCCAGCCGCTACCTGCAAGAGATTCCCGCCGAGCTGATCGACTGGCGCGATTCCCCCGGCATGGGGATGCGCACCGGAAGCGGCCAGCGCCAGCTCGGCTCGTCGAAGCCCTCCTTCTCGTACGGGTCGTCGCTTCCCCCGGGCAAGCCGAAGACCGAGTGGGCCAACCGGGTCACCAACACGGTGCGCGACAACGGTGACCTGACGCTGGAGGTCGGCGACCGCATCCGGCACGACGATTTCGGCGAGGGACGCGTGACGGGCGTCACGCAGAACGGGGCGAAGTCGATCGCCGAAGTGCAGTTCGACTCTGCGGGGCGCAAGCGGCTCCTCATCAAGATCAGTCCGATTGTGAAGCTCTAGCGAGCTTCGCAAGCACTGCCTCCTGTTCGAGGCTGGTTCGCCTCGAACCCCCAGTTCTGGGTGGTTCTCCGCCCGACGTCGTCACTTCCCGACAGAATGGGGTGACCGGGGGACAGAAGGGGAAACGTCATGGACATCAGCGTCACCACCCACAGCAACGGCATCACCGAGCTCGGCGTATCGGGCCGACTCAACATGGTGACGGCGGCCCGCGTGCGCGATGCGATCCAGACCGCGGTCGATGACAATCGGGGCCGGGTCGCTGTCGACCTCTCCGGCGTCGTCTTTCTCGACTCGTCAGGACTCGGTGCGCTGATCGCGGGGCTCAAGACAGCGCGCGAGGCGGGCGGCGACGTGCGGCTGGTGCGCCCGACCGAGCAGGTTGAACTCGTTCTCGACCTCACGAACATGGGGTCGGTGCTGAAGTCGTTCGACAGCGTGGAGAGTGCCTACCCGCATGAGTGACATGGTCACTCGCACGGTGCGATTGACGGCCCCGCCCGACACCGTCGACACCGTGCACGATCTGCTTGACGCGCTGTGGCCGAGCGTGCCCGACGTGAGCGCGCGCGACCGCATGTCGCTCGACACCGCCATCATCGAATTGGCGGCGAACGTCATCCAGCACGCCAACCGCGGCAAGCCGATCACCGCAACGCTGACGGTGATCGCCTTTCCGGATCGCATCGAGGCGACGCTGAGCGACTCGGGCGAAGTTGAAGAAATCGATATCGACGGTCGCTTCATGCCCGCACCCGATGAGCTTGCCGAGTCGGGTCGCGGCATCGCCCTGATGAAGGCGCTCGTTGACACGGTGGAGCACCGCCGCGTCGACGGCTTCAACCACTGGACCCTGGTGCGCGAACGCGAGCAGGTTCGGCAGCCGGATGCGCCGCCACGACACCTTCCCTCGGTATCGATCAGCGGCATCATCGACGAGATGGCGCGCCAGCGGGCCCTCGAGGAGATGGGGATCCTCGACTCGCCCCCCGAGGACCGCTTCGACCGCGTGACGCGGCTCGCCAAGCAGTTGTTCGGTGTCGGTGGGGCGAAAATCAACCTCATCGACGGCGATCGGCAGTGGGCGAAGTCGACGGCGGGGTATGGCGACGAGGTGGTGCCGCGCGACAAGGCTGTGTGTGCCGTCACCATCGAGGATGACCGAACGCTCGTGGTTCAGGATCTGCTCGCGGATCCGCTGTTAGCTGACCGCGGGGTGTCCGGCGCAGTCGAATTCTACGCGGGCCACCCCCTGCAAGCGCCCGGGGGTGAGCGCATTGGGGCGCTGTGCGTGTACGACGGAAAGCCGCGCCAGTTCAGCGAGCGTGAGAAAGAAATGCTGCGTGACCTTGCCGACTGGGTGCAGCAGGAACTCACCGCGAGTCACGAGCTGAGTCGTGCCGCCGAGGTGCAACAGGGTCTCCTCCCTCAGTCGCTCATCAGCATGCCGGGGTGGGACATCGCGGGCATGTGCCTTCCCGCGCGCGCCGTCGGCGGCGACTTCTACGACTGGTACCCCGTCGGCGAGGGTGCCGCGATCACGCTCGCCGACACCATGGGTAAGGGAATCGGGTCGGCGATCATCGCCGCCACCGTGCGGGCCGTTCTCCGCTCAGCCGCGCGATTTGGTGACGTGGCGGGCGCTGTCGACCTGGCCGCAGCATCCCTGAATGCCGACCTCGACACGATCGGCCTGTTCGTTACGCTCTTGCACGGCCGTCTCGATATGGACTCAGGCGAATTCACCTATGTCGATGCCGGACACGGGCTCACCGTCGTCGCACGCCGTGACGGCACCATCGAGCGACTGCGCTCGCACACACCGCCGCTCGGCGTCGACCTCGAGACCGAGTGGGAATCGAACTCGGTGATCTTGAACCCCGGGGATGTTCTCGTGACCGCGAGTGACGGACTGCTCGACCTTTACGATGGCACCCTCGACGGCCTCGACAAGGTCGGAGCCCTCGCGTTGCTCGCCTCGACGTCAGCAGAAGTCACCGACGCGGTGCGGGCTCGTGCCCGGGGGGTGGCCCCCGACGACGTGACAGTGGTGGTGGTCCGCCGTGACGGCTGACGCACCTGCCGCTCGCATGAGTGTCCTCGTGCACGCGGTGCGGTACCGCGGGTACCGTGCAGACGAGGAGTCGGAAGGGACTGTTGCGTGAAGATTGACGTGGTCGACGGGCCGGGAGGCGTCGTCGTTCTGAAGCCGGAGGGCCGCCTGAACATGGTTGCCGCTCCCGCGGTTCGTGAGGCGGTTTCCTCCATCGTGGACAGTGGGCGCTCGAAGGTCGCCGTCGACCTCTCGGGTGTCGAGTTCATCGACTCGTCCGGCCTGGGCGCGCTGATCAGTGGGTTGAAGACGACCCGTCAGGCAGGGGGAGACCTGCGCATCGCCGGCGCGAACGACCAGGTGAAGCTCATGCTGTCGCTGACCAACCTTGAGCGGGTGCTCACCCCGTACGACACCGTCGAGAATGCGTACGGTGATGCCTGAGCCGTTGCGGCGAACGGTGCGGCTGACAACGCCGCCGGGCGACGTGAACACGGTGCATGACTTTCTTGTCGAGCTGTGGCCCGACGTCGATACGGTCTCGAATGTTGACCGCATCAGCATTGAAACGGCGCTCATTGAGCTTGCCGCGAACGTCATGCAACACGCCGATAGCGACGGGTCCGGCTTGACGTGCGAGTTCACGGTCGTCGTGAGCGACGACGCGATCGACATGGTGGTGCGCGACACCGGTGAGCCGGGAGAGATCCGGCTCGTCGGTGCCGAAATGCCTGAGCTTGAGGCCGAGTCCGGTCGCGGCCTCGCCCTGATCTCGGCGCTGGTCGACGTGGTCGCCTACTCGCAAGAAGACGGGCACAACATCTGGCGGCTGCGCCGGACGCGCACGACAGGCGCCTAATGTCGGGATGCTCGCGGCGAGCATCCCGATGAATGGTCGCGCGGACAATTCCCTCCGCGAACAGGAGTACCCTTGCAGAGGCCGATTTGTCTCGACATCGAGAAATCTCGGGGCATGGTTGACGGCCGCTGACCCCTGTCACTCGCACGCGGATGGGATGAAAAAAGCGTGGATCTTTTCGAGTATCAAGCCCGCGACATGTTCGAGAAGCACGGAGTTCCCGTGCTGCCCGGCATCGTCGCCGACACCCCGGCGGAGGTGCGCGCCGCTGCTGAGAAGCTCGGCGGCGTGACCGTCGTCAAAGCTCAGGTCAAGACCGGAGGTCGCGGCAAGGCCGGAGGCGTCAAGGTCGCGAAGACCTCCGATGACGCGGAAGCGGCGGGCGAGGCCATCCTCGGCCTCGACATCAAGGGCCACACCGTCCACCGCGTCATGGTTGCCGCCGGTGCCGACATCGCCGAGGAGTTCTACTTCTCGGTGCTGCTCGACCGCGCCAACCGCTCGTACCTCGCGCTCTGCAGCTACGAGGGCGGCATGGAGATCGAGCAGCTCGCGGAGGAGCGCCCCGAGGCGCTCGCCCGCGTCGAGGTTGACCCGATCGCCGGCATTGACCTTGAGAAGGCCCGCGAGATCGCGCGCGCGGCGAACTTCCCCGACGAGCTGATCGAGAAGGTCGCCCCGGTCTTCGTCACCCTCTATGAGGTGTTCGACAAGGAAGACACGACCCTCGTCGAGGTGAACCCGCTCGTGCTCACCGGCGGCGGCGACATCATTGCCCTCGACGGCAAGGTGACGCTCGACGAGAACGCGGCGTTCCGTCAGCCGCACCACGCCGAGCTTGAAGACGCGGCCGCGACTGACCCGCTCGAGGCGAAGGCGAAGGAGCACGACCTCAACTACGTGAAGCTCGACGGGGAGGTCGGCGTTATCGGCAACGGTGCGGGCCTCGTCATGTCGACGCTCGACGTCGTCGCCTACGCCGGAGAGAACCACGGCGGGGTGAAGCCCGCCAACTTCCTCGACATCGGTGGTGGCGCCTCGGCCGAGGTCATGGCCGCTGGTCTCGACGTGATCCTCGGCGACCCGCAGGTCAAGAGCGTGTTCGTGAACGTCTTCGGCGGCATCACCGCGTGTGACGCGGTCGCCAACGGCATCGTCAAGGCCCTCGAAATTCTCGGCGACACCGCGACGAAGCCGCTCGTTGTGCGTCTCGACGGCAACAACGTCGACGAGGGTCGTCGTATCCTCGCGGACGCCAACCACCCGCTCGTGACGATCGCGAGCTCCATGGACGAGGGGGCCTCCACGGCCGCCGAGCTGGCTGCGAAGTAAGGACGGAGAGAAGAGATATGTCGATCTTCCTCAACAAGGATTCGAAGGTCATCGTCCAGGGCATCACCGGCGGCGAAGGCACCAAGCACACGGCCCTCATGCTGAAGGCCGGAACCCAGGTCGTCGGCGGTGTCAACGCCCGCAAGGCCGGCACCACCGTCGCGCACACGGCGAAGGACGGCAGTTCCGTCGAGCTGCCTGTGTTCGGCTCCGTCGCCGAGGCGATGGAGGCCACCGGCGCCGACGTGTCGATCGCGTTCGTGCCTCCGGCGTTCGCGAAAGACGCCGCGATCGAGGCGATCGAGGCGAAGATTCCGCTGCTCGTGATCATCACCGAGGGCATTCCGGTGCAGGACTCGGCTGACCTGTGGGCGACCGCCAAGGCGCACGGAAACACGACCCGCATCATCGGCCCGAACTGCCCCGGCATCATCACGCCGGACGAGTCGCTCGTCGGCATCACTCCGGCGACGATCACCGGCAAGGGCCCGATCGGCCTCGTGTCAAAGTCGGGCACCCTGACCTACCAGATGATGTACGAGCTGCGCGACATCGGCTTCTCGACCGCCATCGGCATCGGCGGTGACCCCATCATCGGCACCACGCACATCGACGCGCTCGCCGCGTTCGAGGCTGACCCCGAGACGAAGGCGATCGTCATGATCGGCGAGATCGGGGGCGACGCCGAGGAGCGTGCCGCCGACTTCATCAAGGCGAACGTGACGAAGCCGGTCGTCGGCTACGTCGCCGGCTTCACCGCCCCCGAGGGCAAGACGATGGGCCACGCCGGCGCCATCGTCTCCGGCTCGGCGGGCACCGCCCAGGCGAAGAAGGAGGCCCTCGAGGCCGCCGGAGTCAAGGTTGGCAAGACGCCGAGTGAGACGGCCGCCCTCATGCGCGAGATCATTCAGGGGCTGTAGACCAGCATCCCGAATTCGACGGCCCCGGCTGCGCAGTGCGCGCCGGGGCCGTCGGCGTTCGTGGTGTCATCAGATCGTGACCCTCTCGAGCGAGGGGGGCGCGCATACTGAGGGAATGACGGATCGGTGGATGCGCGGGGGCGCGACGGGTGCATCCGTTGCGCTTGCGGTGACGCTCGTTTTCACGCTGTCTGCATGCGCTCCTCCGCGGGCACTCGAATCCGAGTCTGGTTTGCTCATCCCTGTCGCGGGCGAGGACAACGGCATGGAGGCGCTGCTCACCGGCGTCCTCATCAGAACGGCCGAGGGGTGTCTGGCGGTGGCAGAGCCGGAGTCCGCGCTTGACTATCGAGTGGTCGCTCCGCCCGCAACGCGGCTGCTCGCTGACGACGTGATCGACATGCCGGAGTACGGCGAACTCCGGCTCGGCGACGAGGTCGCCTTCGGCGGGGGATGGCAGAGTCCCGACTCGGAGGCGCTCGCCGCCGACATCCCCGAGGCCTGCGTTGCAGGCGACGAGATCTTCTTCATCAACGCTCAGAGCTGACCCCGGGTCAGTCGTCGCGCGGCATCACCTTCGGCGGCCACTCGGTGTAGCCGAGCTCGCGCGAGATGTTGCGCGCGGTCTCGCGCAGGTCGTTGAGGACGCCGGCCTCCGGCGGCCACTCGCTCGAGGGCATCACGACCGACACCGCGGCGATGACGGCGCCGCTGCGGTCAGCGACGGGAACGGCAACGGACGATTCGCCGAGCACCGCCTCGTCCTCCTCCATGGCGAGGGCCCGCTCCGCGACGCCGGCGAGCTGCAGGCGAAGCGTCGCCGGGTCGGTCACGGTGTCGCCCGTGAGGCTGCGCAGCGGCTTCGCGAGCAGCTCGTCGGCGGCGCACGGGTGGTACGCGAGCAACACCTTGCCCAGCGCCGACGCGTGCGCGGGAATCGTGATGCCGGTCTCCAGCATCTGCTGGCTGCCGTCGGGGCGACGGTTGTGGTGAATGATGATGACCTCGTCGAACAGCTCAGCCCCCAGCCGTGTCGAGAGGCCAGTACGGCGCGCCAACTCGCGCGTCCAGCGCATGGCGCGCGCCCGCACGTCGAGGGTGTCGAGGTAGACGTTCGAGAGCTTCAGTAGCGCCGGGCCGAGCATGTAGCGCTGGCTACCGGGTTCTTTCGCCACGAGTCCGTGAGCCTGCAGCGACTTGACAATGCCGTGCACGGTCGATGGGGGGAGTTCGAGGATGCCGGCGAGCTCGGTGATGCCGAGGTGGCGGGCGCCCTGCAGCGAGGCGAGAATCCTCGCCGCGCGGTCGATTGCTTGAATCACGCGAACCCCTTCGGTCACCTCGCCCATTATGCGGTCGGATCGGCGAGCGCGTCCGCACGACGACGGGCTAACGGGTCCTTGACAGCACGTGAACTCTCAGAGCATATTCGACATTGTCGAATACCGTTCCAGAAATACCGCCGAGACATGAGGCGCCGGTGCCTCGACCATCCCGGTGGCGGACGCGCTCTAGCGGTTCCTGAGCAACCCGACAACACTGGTCTCACCGAGACCCTCGCGAAGAAGGATGGATAGGTTCAATGAAGAAACTCATCAACTCCCCCGAGTCGGTTCTGGCGGACGCGCTGCGCGGCATCGAAGCCGCGCATCCCGATCAGCGCGTTGACCATGAGAATCGCGTGATCTACCGCGCCACCCCGAAGGAGCACGGCACCGTCGCGCTCGTGAGTGGCGGCGGTTCCGGCCACGAGCCGTTGCACGGCGGCTTCGTCGGCTTCGGCATGCTCGACGCCGCGTGCGCCGGAGAGGTGTTCACCTCGCCGACGCCCGACCAGATGCAGGCCGCCACGAAAGAGGTCGACCGCGGAGCCGGCGTCCTGCACATCGTGAAGAACTACACCGGCGACGTCATGAACTTCGAGATGGCCGCCGAACTCGCCGCGATGGAGGCGAGCGTCGACGTGAAGACGGTCGTCGTCAACGACGACGTCGCCGTCCAAGACTCGCTGTACACGGCGGGTCGGCGCGGCGTCGGCCTCACGGTGCTGCTCGAAAAGATCGTCGGAGCGGCCGCCGAGCAGGGTCGCAGCCTCGACGAGGTCGTCGCGCTCGCCGAAAAGGTGAACGGCGACGGCCGCTCGATGGGTATGGCCCTGACCAGCTGCACCGTCCCCGCAGCCGGCAAGCCGACGTTCGACCTCCCCGACGACCAGATGGAGATCGGCATCGGCATTCACGGCGAACCCGGTCGTCACCGCGTTCCGCTCGCCGATGCCTCGCACGTGGCCGAGCAGCTGGTTGAGCCGATCCTCGCCGACCTCGACTTTGGTGGCGCGCCCACCATCGTCATGCTCAACGGCATGGGCGGCACCCCGCTGATCGAGTTGTACCTCATGTATGGCGAGGTGGCGCGCATCCTCGAGAAGCACGGCATCACGATTGCCCGCAACCTGGTGGGCAACTACATCACGTCGCTCGACATGGCGGGATGCTCGGTGACCGTTCTGCGCGCCGACGACGAGATCGTCTCGCTCTGGGACGCGCCCGTCGAGACGCCGGGCCTGCGCTGGGGTCGCTGAGCCGCCGCGCAATTCACCACTGATCCGGACCGGAGGACACCATGAGCACCACCATCAGCATCGACGGATTCACCGCGTGGCTGGATGCGTTCCGCACCCGCGTCACCGAGAACAAGGCCTATCTCACTGAGTTGGATTCCGCGATCGGGGACGCCGATCACGGGTCGAACATGGCCCGAGGAATGGCCGCCGTGATGGACAAGGTGGGCGCGGCGGCGCCCAGCACGGCCGACGAGCTGTTCAAGACCGTCGGCATGACGCTTGTCACGTCGGTCGGTGGTGCGAGCGGGCCGCTGTACGGCACGTTCTTCCTGCGGTTCGGTATGACCGCCGGTTCAGTCTCGGAGTGCGACGGCGCCGCGTTGGCCGCCGCACTCCGAGCCGGGCTGGACGGCGTGGTCGCCCGCGGCAAGGCCGAGGCGAACGACAAGACCATGTTCGACGCGATGGCGCCCGCCATCGATGCACTCGACTCTGCTCTGGCATCCGGCGCCTCGCTCGCGGACGCCGTCGCGGCGGCTCGGGACGCAGCGGCCGCCGGCCGTGACGCGACCGAGCCTCTCGTGGCGCGCAAGGGCCGCGCGAGCTACCTCGGCGACCGCAGCGCCGGTCACCTCGACCCGGGCGCCACCTCGACGGCGATGCTGTTCGACGCCCTCGCGGAGGTCATCGCCGCATGAGCTCCGTCGGTGTCGTCGCCGTTTCGCACAGTCCGGCCCTCGCGGAGGCGGCGATTGCCCTCGCCCTCGAAATGACGGCGACGGGCGCCCCGGCCGTCATCGCTGCGGCGGGCACGGCAGACGGCAACATCGGCACCGACGCTGCGCGCATCGCTGAGGCGATCGCCGAAGCCGACTCGGGCGACGGTGTCGCCGTGATCATGGATCTCGGCTCGGCCATCATGAGCGCGGAGCTCGCGCTCGAGTTTGTCGACCCTGACCTCGCCGAGCGCACCCGGCTCGTCGCCGCGCCCTTCGTCGAGGGCCTCCTCGCGGCCGTCGTTCGCGCGGCGGGGGGAGCCTCGCTCGCCGAAGTCGCGCAAGAAGCATCGGGGGCCCTGCGCCCCAAAACCGACCACCTGCAGTCGCCGACGCCCGATCAGGATGCTGCGGGCGCGGCGTCGGCGGCCGACGAACCCCCTGCGCCCTCCGACGCGTCGTCGGCCACCGCGACCGTGCGCAATGTCGCTGGTCTGCACGCCCGCCCCGCTGCGGTCATCGCCGGGGCGGTCCAGAGCTTCGACGCCGAGGTGATGCTACAACGCGAGGACCAGGCTCAGCGCCCACCCGTCTCGGCGGCGAGCCCCATCGGCATCGCCACGTTGGCGGCGGGACCGGGCACGGTGGTGCTCATCAGGGCGACCGGACCGCAGGCGGCCGAGGCCGTCGAGCACGTTCGCGCGCTCATCGAGGAGGGCTTCGGTGAGGAGCTCGCCGAGGGGCAAGCGCCCACCGGCGCCGCCGCACCGACGCCGGCGCGCGTCGACCCCACCCCCACCGGTCCGATCGGGGTGAGCTCCGGCCGCGTCGTCGGTCCCGCCGTCGTGCTGCGCCGCACGGTCCGCGAGCCGTCCGCCAGCGATCGTGTGCCGGAGGACGCGCGCGACGGGGCCGTGTCTCTGCTGCGCGAGGCGAGCATCCGCGTGGCCGAGCGGTACCGCGAGCGTGCTGCGAGCGTGACCGGTCAGCGGCGCACCGTTCTCGAGGCGACCGCCGACATGGCGACCGACCCGACGCTCGTCGGAGGCGCCGAGGCGCTGATTCGCGACGGCGGGCTCACCCCCACCCGCGCGGCATGGCAGGTCTGTGCCGAGCTCGCCGAGCAGTATCGCGCGGCGGGCGGACTCATCGCCGAGCGCGCGACCGACCTGCTGGATGTGCGCAACAGGCTCATCGCCGAGTTGCGCGGGGAGGAGCCGCCGGGGGTTCCCGACCGGCGCGAGCCGTTCATCCTGGTGGCCGACGACCTGGCGCCCGCCGACACGGTCGCGCTCGACCCGGCCGTGTGCCTCGCGCTCATCACCGAACAGGGTGGCCCGACCTCGCACACGGCGATCATCGCCCGCGAATTGGGGCTCCCCGCCGTGGTCGGCTACCCCGAGGCCACAAGCATCGTCGACGGCGAACTGCTGCTCGTCGACGGAGACACGGGGGAGGTCGTCGTGCGCCCCGACCAAGCGTCGCAGGCGACCGCGACCGGTGTGATCACTCTGCCGCCGTTCGAGGGCCCCGGCCAGACGCGCGACGGCCTCCGGGTGCTGCTCGGGGCGAACGTCGGCGCGCCTCGCGACGTGGCGCGCGCCGTCGAGCGGGGCGCCGAAGGAGTCGGGCTGTTCCGCACCGAGTTCTGCTTCCTCGACCGCGACACCGAGCCGAGCATTGACGAGCAGGTGGAGGCCTACCGCGAGGTGTTCGACGGCTTCGCCGGTCAGCGGGTCGTCGTGCGCACCCTCGACGCCGGAAGCGACAAGCCACTGCCGTTCCTCACGAACGACGACGAGCCGAACCCTGCTCTCGGCGTGCGGGGCCTGCGAACCGCCCGGCGACACCCCGACGTGCTCGAGCGGCAGGTGCAGGCCATCGCACGCGCCGCGGAGGGCGCGACCGCCGACGTGTGGGTCATGGCGCCCATGGTGGCGACGGCCGCCGAGGCCCGCGACTTCGTGACGCTCGCCCGCGGTGCCGGCCTCGCCACCATCGGCGTGATGATCGAAACCCCCGCCGCGGGGCTCACCGCCGTCGAGGTCATGCGCGAGGTCGACTTCGTCAGCCTCGGCACGAACGACCTCGCCCAGTACACGATGGCCGCCGACCGTCAGTCGGGCGACCTCGCCGATCTGGCGAACCCGTGGCAGCCCGCGCTCTTGCGCCTCATCGGCATGATCGGCCAGGCGAGCCGCGACACCTCCGGCACGCCCGTCGGCGTGTGCGGCGAGGCGGCGGCCGACCCCGACCTGGCGTGTGTGCTTGTCGGTCTCGGCGTGACGAGCCTCTCGATGGCGGCCCGCGCCATCACGCGGGTGGGTGCCCGACTGGGAGACGTCGATCTCGCCGCGTGTCGTCGCGCGGCCGAGGCCGCCATCGGCGCCGCTGACCCGGCCGAGGCGAAGGCCGCGGCGCGCGCCGCCCTCGGGTAGGGCTCGCGCGCCCGTAGGCTCGCGGGCGACATGACCCGCCGCGCGACCGCCTTCTTCTCCGCCCTCGAGGCGCTGCTCGTCGTCGCCGCCGGCGCGGGCGTGCCGCTCACCGTGCTCACCGTGATGTGGGCCGTGCAGTTCGAGTTCCAGGTCGACCTCATCGACCTCTGGAAGGCCGGCGCCATCATCTGGATGCTCGGCCACGGCGTCGCCGTCACCATTCGGCTCGATGCAGAAACGGTCGCGCAGCTGCAGATCGACGGCGCCGGCGACCCGTTCACCATCACCCTCGCGCTTACCGGATTTCTGCTGATCACCGCCCTCTTGGGCGTGCGGCTCGGACGACGCCTGCGCGAGCACCCCCACCGGATCATCGGCGAAGTGGTGGCGGTGACCGGGGTGGTGGGGCTCTCGGCCCTCATCCAGTGGCTCGTCGCGAACCCGGGGGCCACCCCCGACCCGGTGCAGGCGACGCTGTTCCCCGGCCTCGTCTACGGGCTGGGGCTCGCCATCGGCTCGATCGGGGCGACCAACCCGGCGCGCGTGCGGTTGCGCAAGGAGTGGGCGCGCATCCCGGCCAGCGTTCGGGGCGTCGCCGAGGTTGTCGTGCGTGCCGGTGTCGCGAGCGTCGCGACCGTGGTCGCCGCGGGCGCCCTCGTGACGACGATCACGCTGTTCGTCGGCTTCACCGACGTGATCGCCCTCTACCAGGGTGTGCAGTCGGGCGTGCTCGGCGGCATCGCCCTCACCCTCGCCCAGCTCGCCCTGCTGCCGAGCATCGTGATCTGGACGACCAGCTACCTCGCCGGCCCCGGCTTCGCGCTGGGCGTCGGCTCGTCGGTCAGCCCACTCGGGGTGAGCCTCGGGCCCGTGCCCGCGATCCCGGTGCTCGGCGCGCTGCCCGCACCCGACTTCGCCCCCGGCTTCCTCGTGCTGCTCGTTCCCGTGATTGCGTCGTTCGTCGCGGGCGTCATGCTGCGCGAGCGCCTGCTCGATGTGCTCGGCCCCGACCGCCGCCCCGAGGGGTGGGCGGCGCTCGCGGGAGTGCTCGCCGGCGTCGTGGCGGGCGCCGTCATGGCCGCGCTCGCCTTTCTCGCGTCGGGGGCCGCCGGCCCCGGCCGTCTCGCCGTCGTTGGCCCCGACCCCGTGGAGGTCGGCCTCTGGATGCTCGTCATCGCCGCCATCACGATCCCGCTCGGCCTGCTCGCCGGGGGAGCGAAGCAGGTGGTGGCCGAGAGGCTCACCGCCAGCCGCTAGCGACAATTGCTTCAGATCTGAGGATGCTCTAACCTCTGAATTGAGGGAGTATCACTCTAGTGATCGGAGCCCAATGATGTCCTTCGTGTTTCGGTGTTGGGCAATCGTGGTGTTCTGCTGTTTTGCTGTCCCCCTGTTTGCCGGTTGCTCGCCCAACACATCTAGCGAAACACCCCCTGGCGCAGGCGATTCTCCAGGAAGGGAATCACCAGACTCGGCGGCACGGGAGGAGTGCGCCATCGTCGCCCCCGCGGAACTTCCGAGTGGCGCGCCCGTGGGCGATCCACGCCCCGTTGAGGGGGACGAAGCGGACAGCGGCGATCGGGTCCAGTGGGGTGAGGGCCTGGATCGGGTTGTTCAAGCTGTCGGCGCCGATGCCCGCACTGCGGCAGGGGAAGGCAATGATGACGTCGACAACTGGCCCGAATCGGCAGTCGTCCGAGTGGATGGAGCTCCCCGACTCGTTATGCCAGTAGGCGATCCTGGCGAGATACAGATCCACGTGATCATCGAAAACTGCTACTACCTACACTGGGTTGGCCCGGGCCTCACGATTGAGGAAGCCCGAGACTATGCCGCACGGCTATAGCTGTGGTGGCCGAGAGGCTCACCGCCAGCCGCTAGCGTTAAGGGCGTGCTGCGGGTCGTCGTTCTGATCTCGGGCGGCGGGTCGAACCTCGCCGCGCTGCTTGACGAATGCGACGCTCCCGACTTCCCGGCTGAGATTGTCGCCGTCGGCGCCGACCGCGAGGCGGGCGGGCTCGAACACGCTCGACGGCGCGGAATTCCGGCGTTCGTCGTTCCGTTCTCCGAGCATCCCGATCGCGAGAGCTGGGGCGATGCCCTCGTTGCCGCCGTCGCCGCGCACGAGCCCGACCTCGTCGTGCTGTCCGGGCTCATGCGCCTGCTGCCGCCGCGGGCCGTCGCTGCCTTCGCCCCGCGGCTGATCAACACGCACCCCGCGTACCTCCCCGAGTTTCCCGGAGCGCACGGCGTGCGCGACGCGCTCGCCGCCGGCGTCACCGAGACGGGCGCGAGCGTGATCGTCGTCGACACGGGTGTCGACACGGGCGCCATCCTCGCTCAAGAACGGGTGCCCGTGCTGCCCGGCGACGACGAGGCGACCCTGCACGACCGCATCAAGCCCGTCGAGCGGCGCCTGCTCGCCGATGTCGTGCGCGGCGTCGCCGACGGCACCATCGACCTCACCAGCCCTCGTTCATCCGCCTAAGAAGGAGCCCCGTGGCCGCCCCCACTCCCAACGCTGCCGACTACCGCCCCCGCGACGCCGTGGCCGTGCGCCGCGCCCTCATCTCGGTGAGCGACAAGACCGGGCTGGTCGAGCTGGCCGCCGACCTCGTCGAGCAGGGCGTCGAGCTCGTCTCGACCGGGTCGACCGCCGCCACGATCGCCGCCGCGGGCCACCCGGTCACGGAAGTGTCCAAGGTCACCGGGTTTCCCGAGTCGCTCGACGGCCGCGTGAAGACCCTGCACCCCGCCGTGCACGCCGGGCTGCTCGCCGACCTGCGCCTCGAGCGGCACGAGCGGCAGCTCGCCGAGCTCGGCTTCGCGCCCTTCGAGCTGGTCGTCGTCAACCTCTACCCGTTCGTCGAGACCGTCGCCTCGGGGGCCGAGCCGCTCGCGGTCGTCGAGCAGATCGACATCGGCGGCCCCGCCATGGTGCGCGCGTCGGCGAAGAACCACCCGAACGTCGCGATCGTCGTCGACCCGGCCGACTACGCCCCGGTTCTGGATGCTGTGCGCACCGGCGGCACGGACCTCGCCTTCCGCACACGCCTCGCCGCGAAGGCCTTCGCGCACACCGCCGCGTACGACGCGGCGGTCGCGAGCTACCTGGCGGAGCGGGTCGCGGAGCAGGACGCGGACGGCGCGAGCGGGACTGCGGGGCTGCCCGCGAGCATCCGCATCGCCGTGGACAAGGCCGCCGACCTGCGGTACGGCGAGAACAGCCACCAGGCGGCGGCGTTGTACCCGGTCGTCGGCAGCGCCGGCATCGCCCAGGCGACGCAGCTCGGCGGCAAAGAAATGTCGTACAACAACTACGTCGACGCCGACGCCGCCCTGCGCGCCGCGTTCGACCACGATGAGCCAGCAGTGGCGATCATCAAGCACGCGAACCCGTGCGGCATCGCCGTCGGCGAGACGATCGCCGCCGCGCACGCGGCCGCCCACGCCTGCGACCCCGTGTCGGCGTTTGGCGGCGTGATCGCCGCGAACCGTATCGTCACCCGCGCGGCCGCCGAGTCGATCGCGCCGATCTTCACCGAGGTCGTCGTCGCGCCCGGCTTCGAGCCCGGCGCCCTCGAGGTGCTGCAGGCGAAGAAGAACCTGCGGCTGCTGCAGTTGCCCGCGAGCTTCGCGCCCGAGGCGCTCGAGCTGCGCCAACTGTCCGGCGGCTTCCTCGCCCAGCGCCCCGACCGTCACTTCGCCGACGCCGCCTCCTGGCAGCTCGTCTCGGGCGAGGCGGCCGACGAGGCGACGCTCGCCGACCTGGCCTTCGCCTGGCGGGCCTGCCGCGCCGTGAAGTCGAACGCGATCCTGCTCGCCGCGGGCGGCGCCTCAGTCGGCGTCGGCATGGGTCAGGTCAACCGCGTCGACTCGTGCCACCTCGCCGTGACGCGCGCGGGGGAGCGGGCCCGCGGCTCGGTCGCCGCCTCCGACGCGTTCTTCCCCTTCGCCGACGGCCTGCAGGTGCTGATCGACGCGGGCGTGCGCGCCGTCGTGCAGCCCGGAGGGTCAGTGCGCGACGAGGAGGTCATCGACGTGGCCCAGGCGGCCGGCGTGACGATGTACCTCACGGGCGAGCGCCACTTCTTCCACTGATCCCGCGCATCCCGGTCACCGGTTCTCAGCCTGTTTCGGCGCGCCGGGAATTGTGGCTGGCGCCCGCGAAGTTGAGGCGATAGTCTGCAAGGCTGCCCGCGCCCCGGCACCCCCGGAGGCGCGTCGGCGGCACGAAATCCACCACCGCAATGCGCCACGAGCGCGCCGCGCCGAACCACGAGGAACACCGTCGTGTCGACCGCTGAAACATCCGCCGCCGCGCCCCGCAAGAGCGAACTGAGCACGTTCCGCGCCATCGCGCGGATCTACCCGTACGCGAAGCCGGCGGTGCCGTGGATCATCGGGGGCATGATCGCGGCCCTCGCGGCCGGCGTCGTCAGCCTGCTCATCCCCATCGTGTTGCAGGGCCTCGTCGACGGACCACTCGCCGACGGCAACCCGGTCGGCATCTGGCCAGCCGTCGCCCTCGTTCTCGTGCTCGGCGTCGTCGAAGCCGCGATGATCATGCTGCGCCGCTGGCTCGTGCTGACCCCCGGCACGCACATCGAGGCGCGCATGCGCAACGGCCTCTACGCGAAGCTGCAAGACCTGCCCGTCGCCTTCCACGACCGGTGGCAGTCGGGCCAGCTGCTGTCGCGTGCCGTCAGTGACCTGAACCTCATCCGCCGCTGGATCTCATTCGGCCTCGTCCTCCTGATCGTCAACATCATCACCATCCTCATCGGCATCGTCGTGCTGCTGAACTGGAGCGTCTGGCTCGGCCTGCTCTTCTTCGTCACGTCCATTCCGATCTGGGTATACGGCTATGTGTTCGAGAAGAAGTACTCGGTCATCGCCCGTCGCGTTCAAGACCAGCAGGGCGACCTGGCGACCGCCGTCGAAGAGAGCGTGCACGGCATCCGCGTGCTCAAGGCGTTCGGCCGAGGCAAGCATTCGCTGCTCAAGTTCGCCGATCAGGCCGAAATGCTGCGCACTCTCGAGATCCGCAAGGCAAAAGCGATCGCGGGCATCTGGTTCTGGCTCGTGCTCATTCCCGACGCGGCATTCGCCCTGTCGCTGCTTGGCGGCGTCGCGCTCGCGGCCGCCGATCAGCTCACGGTGGGCCAGCTGCTCGCCTACTTTGCCACCGCAACGGTGCTGCGCTTCCCGATCGAGTCGATCGGCTTCCTGCTCGCCATGACGTTCGACACCCGCAGCGCCGTCGACCGCTTCTTCGACGTCATGGACGAGGTGAACACGATCACCGACCCCGAGCATCCGGCGACCGTCGAGCGGCCGGTCGGCCGCCTCGTCTTCGAGGATGCGCGATTCCGTTACCAAGATGCGCCCGCGACCCAGCGTGACCAGCTCGACGGCATCCAGCTCGAGCTGGAGCCGGGTGAGACGATGGCGCTCGTCGGCATCACGGGCAGCGGCAAGACCACGCTGACCGCTCTGACGACGCGACTGTACGACGTGACGGGCGGGCGCATCCTGCTCGACGGCGTCGACATTCGCGAGCTCACGCGCGAGGAGCTGCGTCGCCGCATCGCGATGGCGTTCGAAGACGCGACGCTCTTCTCCTCCAGCGTGCGCGACAACGTGCTGCTCGGCCGCCCCGAGTTCGCGAGTGACGACCCCGCGGTCGTTGCCGAGGCCGACCGCGTGCTCGCCGAAGCCCTCGACATCGCGCAGGCCGGCTTCGTCTACGACCTGCCCGACGGAGCCGACACGGTCGTGGGGGAGGAGGGCATGAGCCTGTCGGGTGGCCAGCGCCAACGCCTCGCCCTCGCGCGCGCCGTTGCTGCCAAGCCCGACGTGCTCGTGCTCGACGACCCGCTGAGCGCACTCGACGTCGACACCGAGGCGCTCGTCGAGGCGGCCCTGCGTCGCGTGCTCGCGACCACCACCGGCCTCATCGTCGCCCACCGCCCGTCGACCGTGCAGATGGCCGACCGCGTCGCGCTGCTCGAGGAGGGGCGCATCACCGACGTCGGCACGCACAGCGAGCTGCTCGCCCGCAACGAGCACTACCGCTACGTCATCTCCTCTCTCGAAGACGAAGAGCTGGCGCAGGCCGAGCGCGACGAGCGCGAGCTGCGCCTCGCGGAGGAGACATCCCGCGTGCAGGAGGCCACGGTGCGCGAGAGCCGCGTCATCGACAAAGACGGATTCGAACGAGACGGGGAGGTGAAGCGATGAGCGTTCTCGGTGTCGCCGGCGAAGAACGCGACAACTACACGAAAGACGAGTCGCGCCAGATTCGCCAACGCTCACTGCGCCTGCTCGGCTCGCTGCTGCGCCCCGTGCGCGGCCGCATCGTGTTCGCGATGGTCGTCGTCGTGTTCTCGACGGCGCTGCAAGTTGCGGGCCCGGCGCTGATCGCGCTCGGCATCGACCGGGGCTTGCCGGCCGTCGCCAACAACGGCGATTGGATGCCCATCGCCCTCATCGTCGTCGGCTTCGTTTTCGCCGCCCTCGTCGGCGCCGCAACAATCGCCTGGTACCAGGTGATGAGCGCGCGCATCAGTCAGGCGATTTTGCTCGACCTGCGCAAGCGCGTCTTCCTGCACACCCAGAATCTGAGCCTCGAGTTCCACGAGTCGTACACCTCGGGCCGCATCATCTCGCGCCAGACGAGCGACCTCGACTCCATTCGCGAGCTGCTCGACTCGGGCATCAACCAGCTCGTGTCGGGCCTGCTCTATATGGGGTTCACGGCGGGCGCGCTGATCCTGCTCGACGCCCCGAGCGGGCTCGTGCTGGCCGCCGCGCTCATCCCACTGCTCATGCTGACGCGCTGGTTCCAGGTGCGCTCGCAGAAGATGTTCCGCCTGACGCGCGTCGCATCCGCCCGCCTGATCGTGCATTTCGTTGAGACGATGACGGGCATCCGTGCGGTGAAGGCGTTCCGAAAGGAGCCGCGCAACGCGCGCGAGTTCGGCGACCACGTCGAGAGCTACCGCGACGCCAACGCGCGCGTGATCCGACTCTTCGGCATCTTCGACCCGGGTCTCGTGCTGATCGGCAACGTCGCGGTCGCCGCGGCCCTGCTGTGGGGTGCTTTCCGGGTTGTCGACGGGTCGCTGCAGATCGGCGTGCTCATTGCCGTGCTGCTGTACGTGCGCAACTTCTTCGGCCCCGCCGAGGAGATGGCGATGTTCTACAACTCGTATCAGTCGGCCGCCGCAGCTCTGGAGAAGATCTCGGGCGTGCTCGAAGAGGCGCCGTCGGTGCCCGACCCCACGACCCCCATCGACCTGTGGCAGGCGAAGGGGCAGGTGCGGTTCGAGAGCGTGCGGTTCCAGTACACCGACGAGACCGTCGTGCTGCCCGACTTCGATCTCGAGATCCCGGCGGGTCAGACGATCGCGCTCGTCGGCACGACCGGTGCGGGTAAGTCGACGCTCGCGAAGCTCATCGCGCGCTTCTACGACCCCACCGATGGACGCGTCACGCTCGACGGCGTCGACCTGCGGAAGCTCCACCCGAAAGACCTGCGGCGCGCGATCGTCATGGTGACGCAGGAGGCCTACCTCTTTTCGGGAACCGTGGCTGACAACATCGCCCTCGGCAAGCCCGACGCCACGCACGAGGAGGTCGAGGCGGCAGCGCGCGCCGTCGGAGCGCACGAGTTCATCACCTCGCTGCCGAACGGCTACGACACCGACGTGAACAAGCGCGGCGGGCGCGTGTCGGCGGGGCAGCGGCAGCTGATCTCGTTTGCGCGCGCGTTCCTCGCCGACCCGACGGTGCTCATCCTGGACGAGGCGACGGCCTCGCTCGACATCCCGAGCGAACGGCTCGTGCAGGAGGCGCTGCAGACTCTGCTCGCCGACCGCACGGCGGTGATCATCGCTCACCGACTGTCGACCGTGGCGATCGCCGACCGGGTACTCGTCATGGAGCATGGCCGCATGATCGAAGACGGCAGCCCCGCCGAGCTCATCGCCGGGGCGGGCAAGTTCGCGCAGCTGCACGCCGCCTGGCGCGAGTCGCTCGTGTAGGTCGGCCGCTACCGCTCGACGGCGCCGACGTGCAGGGCGACGAAGCCGCGGCCCGGCACCACCGCCGTGAACACGCCCGACTCGTCGACCTCGACCGCCTCACCCGACAGCACGTCGGTGTAGGTGCCCGCCCTCAGCGAGGTCTCGAACTGGCCCTCGAGGTCGAGCGGCCCGCCGTTGAACGCGATGTACCCGTACTCGCCGCGGCCGAATCCCGAGAGGGCGCGCAACTCGCCGTCGAAGCGCACGTCATCGGTGAGCGGCGCATCGCCGACGGCGGAGCGGAACGCGAGCATCCCCGTCACCCCGGTCCAGCGCTGCGGGCACACCCACTCGCCGGGCTCGTACCGCGGCTGCGGCGCGTCGGCCGCGTCTGCGCACGAGGCGTCGGCGACGCGACCGTCCGCCTGAAGCGGCGGAGCAGCATCCCGCCCCTCGAAGGCGTAGCCGCTCGAGAGCTGGGGCGTTCCGTACGGGTGGGCGAGCATGAATGCGAGCCCCAGCAGGTAGGCGTCGCCGTCTTTGTACGACAGGGTTTCGCCGTTGCGCTCCGTGTCGTGGTTGTCGACGAACGAGATGGCGAGCTCGCTCGGCACCGAGCCGCCGTCGGGCCCGAACACGACCCGCGGGTTCAGCGACCCCGAGTCGACCATGCTCTTCAGCGTGCGCGCGTAGAGGAACTCCCACGACGGCCCGTTGTCGAGGTACTCCTCGGGCTGAATCGGTTCGCTGGATGCCCGGATCACCTCCTGATAGACGCGCACCCCCTCGGGCAGGTCGCGAATGATGGCGGCGATGTCCTCGGGCGGCATGTGCTTGGCCGCGTCGATGCGGAACCCGCTCACGCCGAGACTCAGCAGGTCGTCGAGGTAGCTGCGGAGCCCCTCGCGCACACGTTCGGTGCCGGTGGCGAGGTCGGCGAGGTTCACGAGCCGGCAGTTGCGCACCTCGTCGGCGTCGCGGTAATCGATGATCTCGCCGGTGGGCGACTCGGTGCACTGGTGGAAGTCGTCGGGCTCCCAGATGCCGGGGTAACGGAAGTGCTCGAACTCGCTGCCGGCCCACCCGACGCCGGGCGTGCCGAGGCCGGTCATGTGGTTGACGACCGCGTCGGCGACGATGTCGACGTCGTGCTCGGCGCAGGTGGAGACCATGGCGGCGAACTCGTCGCGGGTGCCGAGGCGTGACTCGATCTGGTAGCTGACGGGCTGGTAGTGCACCCACCATTCGTCGCGGACGACATGTTCCTGCGGCGGGCTGGTCAGCACCCAGTCGATGCCGGCGTCGCCCAGGAATTCACACTCGTCGGCGATGGCGTTCCACGTCCACTGGAACAGGAGGATGCCCGCATCGCGGCTGCCGGCGGGCTCGGGCGCGGTCGTGGCGGGCGTGCATCCGGCGAGGAGGCCGACGGTCCCTATGGCGGCGGCGATGCCGGCGGCGATGGTGCGGCCGGCGCGTCTTGCAAGCGCTTGCATTCCGTCAGTCTAGGTCAGGCTCCCACCGGGCGCGAGCGAGATCCACACGCACGCTCATCAGGTCGGCGCCGGAGTGCGCGACGTCGGCGCGCAGGGGAGTGCCTTCCGCGCGGTAGTGGGCCACTGCATCCGTTTCGTGTCCGGCCGGGGGCCTGCCATCGGAGCGGATCACGCGCCACCACGCGACCGTGCCGCCCGACTCGGCCATGACCCGACCGACGGCGCGCGCGCCGCGCGAGCCGAGGGTCGCCGCCACGTCGCCATAGGTCATGACGCGCCCCGGTGGGATTAGTTCGACGACGGTGAGTACGGCGCCCGCGAAGTCGAGTTCGTCGCTCAGATGGCCAGCTTTCCGATGACCTCGCCGTACTCGGTCTCGCCGACCTCGACGAAGCCGATGCGGCGGAAGAACTCTCCCGGGCCGTCGTCGCCGGTCTCCCAGATGACGTGCAGCGTCTCGAAGCCACGCGAGCGGGCCTCCTCCGCGAGCTGCCGGACGGCGAAGCGGCCGACGCCGCGGCCCTGCGCTCCGGCGTCGACGTTGATGCGCCACACGCACGAGCGGAACTCTTCGCGCGGGTTGTCGGGGTCGAAGTTACCGCGCACGAAGCCGACGACTTCCTCGCCGTCGAGCACGACCCGCGCCCACGTCGTGGTGGGGTTCAGATAGGCATCGTTCGCCGAGTACGAGACGGGCGTGACGTACTGTTCCTGGCCCGGGCGCAGAGTGAGGCCGTTCGCGGCCACGATGGTTTTCGCCGACAACTCTTCTACGCGCAAGTCACCCATGGCCCCCAGGGTAGAGGACGGGCGTGAATGCCGCGCGAAGAGTTATCTCGATGTCGAGACAATTCGGCCGAGGCGGTAGGCTGACCTGCGGCGCGCATCCGCGCCCTTGGCCGCCCTGCGGCCGCGCCTGCCGCGCATCCTTTGCCGCGGGCGCCCCACCGACGTGCGACAGACCCAACCGAAAGGCCCCGCATGGAGAAGATCAAGGTCGAAGGCACCGTCGTCGAACTCGACGGCGATGAGATGACCCGCATCATTTGGCAGTTCATCAAGGACCGCCTGATTCACCCCTACCTCGACGTCACGCTCGAGTACTACGACCTCGGCATTCAGCACCGCGACGAGACCGACGACCAGGTCACGATCGACGCCGCCCACGCCATCCAGAAGCACGGTGTCGGCGTCAAGTGCGCGACGATCACGCCCGACGAGGCACGCGTCGAAGAGTTCGGCCTGAAGAAGATGTGGCGCAGCCCCAACGGCACGATCCGCAACATCCTCGGTGGCGTCATCTTCCGCGAGCCGATCATCATCTCGAACATCCCGCGCCTGGTGCCGGGCTGGAACAAGCCGATCATCATCGGTCGCCACGGGTTCGGCGACCAGTACCGCGCCACCGACTTCCTCTTCAAGGGCGAGGGCACGCTCACCGTCGAATTCACCCCGAAGGACGGCGGTGAGCCGCAGAAGTTCGAGGTCTACCAGTCGCCCGGCGACGGCATCGCCCAGGTGCAGTACAACCTCGACGCGTCGATCATCGACTTCGCCCGCGCCTCGCTGAATTACGGTCTCTCGCGCGGTTACCCGGTCTACCTCTCGACGAAGAACACGATCCTGAAGGCCTACGACGGCCGCTTCAAGGACCTCTTCCAGGAGATCTACGAGACCGAGTTCAAAGACAAGTTCGAGGCCGCCGGCATCACCTACGAGCACCGCCTCATCGACGACATGGTCGCCAGCGCCATGAAGTGGGAGGGCGGCTACGTCTGGGCCTGCAAGAACTACGACGGCGACGTGCAGTCCGACACGGTCGCGCAGGGCTTCGGCTCTCTCGGCCTCATGACCAGCGTGCTCACGACCCCCGACGGCAAGATCGTCGAGGCCGAGGCGGCCCACGGCACGGTGACGCGCCACTACCGCCAGCACCAGCAGGGCAAGCCCACCTCGACGAACCCGATCGCCTCGATCTTCGCGTGGACCCGCGGTCTCATGCACCGCGGCAAGCTCGACGACAACGCCGCGCTCATCGAGTTCGCCGAGACGCTCGAAGACGTCGTCATCAAGACGGTCGAGAGCGGCAAGATGACGAAGGACCTGGCGCTGCTCGTCAGCCCCGACCAGGAGTGGCTGACCACCGAAGACTTCCTCGCAGCCCTCGACGAGAACCTGCAAGCGCGACTCGGCGCGTAAGCGCCGATCGCGTCGCGTTTCGTCGCGAACGCTGGATGCCCGTGGTGCGAACCACGGGCATCCGTGCGTTAGCGGTAGCTTGCGTGATAATACCCCTGGGGGTATATTGATCGACGAGGCGTCGACCACGCCACACTGATCGAAAGGACCGCCCATGTGCTCACCCATCCGTTGCTCAAGCTGCGGCAAGGTCACCTGGACCGGCTGCGGCCAGCACGTCGACGAGGCGCTCGCCCCGTTCTCGGCCGACGAGCGCTGCACCTGCGCGAACTGACGATTGCGGAGGCGCGCGCCGCGGCGTTAACCGCGCTCACCACCACCGCCGCGGGCGACAGTCTGTGCACGCTGTCGCGCGAGCGACTGCCCGCGGCGAAGTATCACGAGGGCGCGGTCGCTGCACTCGGCGATGCCCTGCGCGCCGCACGCGCCGATATTGCGCCGCCCGAGCCTGCGGCGTGGGGCGCCCAGTGGGACCACCTCGCCGAGCGCGACGCAGGCTGGCGCGCCTACCTCGCCGGCGGCCGCGACGCTCTCGCGCGCCTCGCCTGACGCGCCTCAGGCAAGCCTGCCCTTGCTGGTGATCGCTGCGCGCACCGAGTAGACCTGACCCATGACGCGCGTTGCCGCTTCCCTCCGCCGCTACCCGCTGGTGGCTGCGGCGTTGGCCGTCGGGGCGGTGGGTCTCGCGCTGTTGGCGATCGAGCTGGAACCGGCCGCGCGCATCCTGGTATCGGTGTTCGCCGCCGCCGTCGCCCTGAAAGAGGGCGTGTCGATGGTGCGCAGCCTGCTCAGTCGACAGTTCGGGCTCGACCTGCTCGCCGTCATGGCGATCACGGCGACGCTGCTCGTCGGCGAGTACTGGGCGAGCCTGATCATCGTGTTCATGCTCGCCGGCGGTGAGGCGCTCGAGGACTACGCCGAGAACCGAGCCCGCCGCGAGCTGAGCGCCCTGCTTGACCGGGTTCCGCAGCGCGCGCACCGAATCGGCCCCGACGGCGCGATCGACGACGTTCCCGTCGACGCGGTCGCGGTCGGCGATCGGCTACTCGTGCGCCCGGCGGAGATCGTTCCGGTGGATGCACGCCTCGCCTCCCGCGAGGGATCCTTCGACGAGTCATCGCTCACGGGTGAGAGCCTGCCCGTCGACAAGGAGAGCGGCGACGAGGTCGCGAGCGGTTCGGTGAACGGCCCGGCCGCGGTGGAGATCATCGCATCGGCGCTCGCCGCCGACAGCCAGTATCAGCGCATCGTCGAACTCGTGCGGGAGGCATCGGAGTCGAAGGCCCCGCTCGTGCGCCTCGCCGATCGCTACGCGGTGCCGTTCACCCTGCTGAGTCTTGCCATTGCCGGCATCGCCTGGGCGGTCAGCGGCGACCCCGTCCGATTCGCCGAGGTGCTCGTTGTCGCGACCCCGTGCCCGCTGCTCATCGCCGCTCCCGTCGCGTTCATGGGCGGCATGTCGAGCGCCGCCCGCAACGGGGTCGTGGTGAAGAACGCGGGCACCCTCGAGAAGCTGTCGAGGGTGCGCACGGTCGCCTTCGACAAGACGGGCACCCTCACGAGGGGTCACCCGGAGGTGGTCGACGTGCGCCCGGCCGCCGGTGACGGCACAGCGAACCTCCGCCCCGATGAGCTGCTGCGGCTCGTCGGAAGCGCCGAACGCTACTCATCGCACGTGCTGGCCGCCGCTCTGCAGCAGGCGGCCGAGCGTCGCGGTCTCGCGCTCAGTGATTCGACCGACGCCCGCGAGGTCGCGACCCACGGTGTTGCCGCGACCCTCGACGGGCGTGCGCTCGTCGTCGGCAAGCCGGCGTTCGTGGCGGAGGCGATCGTTGGGAACGCGGCCCCGATCATCCGCCCCGAGCTGCCGAGCGGCGAGGCAGCCGTCTACGCGGCGGTCGATGGGCGCTTCGCCGGCACGATCATCCTGCGCGACCAAGTGCGTGACGAGTCGGCCGAGACCGTTGCCGCGCTCGGCCCGCTCGGCGTCACCCGTGTGCTGATGGTGACCGGAGATGTGGAGGCGACGGCGCGCCCGATCGCCGCGTCGCTCGGCATCGACGAGGTGCACGCCGAGTGCCTGCCGGCCGACAAGGTGCGCATCGTGCGCGAGGCCGAGCCGCGTCCCGTGGTGATGGTCGGCGACGGCGTGAACGACGCTCCCGTGCTCGCGGTGGCCGATGTCGGTATCGCGATGGGCGCGCGCGGCGCCACCGCGGCCGGCGAAAGCGCGGATGCTGTCGTGCTGGTCGACGACGTCTCCCGCGTTGTCGAGGCGGTCACCATCGGACACCAGACGGTGCGCATCGCCCTGCAAAGCATCTGGCTCGGCATCATCATCTCGGTCGGCCTGATGCTCGTCGCGTCGGTCGGCCTGCTGCCGGCTGTTGTCGGAGCGCTCCTGCAAGAGGTCGTCGACCTGGTCGCGATTCTCGCGGCCCTGCGTGCAGTACGGGCCGGCACCCGTGGGGTACCGGCCCGTCCGTCGCGGCGTGTGCCGCAGCTTACGCGGTGACTTCTGCCCGCGTGCCGGTGGTCTCGACCGCGATCTTGCGCGGCTTCGCCTTCTCGAGCACGGGGATCATCACACTGAGCACACCGTTCTCGTAGTGGGCGCTGATGCTCTCGGTGTCGATGTCCTTACCGAGGGTCAGCTGGCGCAGGTAGGCGCCGGCCGGACGCTCGCGGGTCAGCCACTGCACGCCCTCCTGCGAACGCGGGGTGCGCTCGGCGCGGATGGTGAGCAGCTGGCCGTCGACGTCAACGTCGACGCTGCCCGGGTCGACGCCCGGCAGGTCGGCGGTCAGCACGTAGTGGTCGCCGTCGCGGTAGACGTCCATCGGCATGAGCCGGGGGCTTTCGCGGCGGTCGAGCAGCGTGCCGGCGACGCGGTCGAGCTCACGGAACGGGTCGAAGAACATGGTCATGATGTGGCTCCTTTCGGTCACGTCGCCCGCCGGTGTGGCGGGTAGTGGTGAAGTTGAGTCGGAGTGACTCAACTACCGATAATTTAGCACTCGACAGCCGAGAGTGCTAGAAATTCGCGCACGGCGAAATCGCGGATTCACGGGGCTCATTCCCCGGGAATCCAACGCTCCCGGTATGCGTCAGTACCCGGCGAAGTAGTCCGTGCGCACCCGTCGCGCCCCCGCGCGCCGGAGCGCCGTCGCGGCGTCGGCGACGAGTGACGGCGCTCCCGAGACATACGCGCGCCGGGAGGCGAGATCGGGCACGGCGGTGAGCAAAGCATCCGCCGTCACGGGGGTGTCGTCGAGGACGGTGACGGTCGCCCCCGCGCTTTCGAGCACGTCGCGGTACAGCACCTCGCCGGGGCGCGACGGAACGTAGACGACGTGCACGTCGCGGCTTTCCCCGCGCGCGGCCGCCGAGCCGAGTTGGCTGGCGAAGGGGGTCACGCCGATGCCCCCGGCGATCATCACCACCGGGGTTGCCGGGTCGCGCGGCAGGAGGAAGTCGCCCGAGATCTGCGTGGCCTGCACGGTCGCGCCCTCGTCGAGTTCGCGGAGGACGCGTTTGAACGACGAGCCGTCGGTGGGCGTCCGCATCCCGAGCGAGATCTGGTCGTGCTCGGGAGCCGATGCGATCGAAAAGACGCGCCGGGTGCCGCGCCGGTCGGCGCGGTGAGGCAGGTGCAATTCGAGGTACTGACCCGGCTCGAAGGGCACGGGGCGAGACGGGGCGAACGTGAACTCGGTCGCGCTGTCTGACAGCGCGCGCGACCCCGTGAGCCGTAGCGAGAACCCGCCGCGGCGGGATACGGCGAAACCCACGATGTTGGCGGCGACGAGCGCGAGCTCGGGCGAGGTGTAGAGCGGCCCGAACTGGAACGGGATCGAGAACAGCAGCGCGGTCACCACGGCCACCAACCACTGCTGCCAGCGCCGAGGCGGCAGGGTGAGCGGCTCACTGAGCATGTAGCCGGCAAGGAAAACCACGGGGAACAGCAAGAGCACCGAGCCGTACGCGTCGAGCGCGCTCGGGCCGGTGCCCGCGATACGCGTGCCGATGATGGCGACCGTCACGACGACGAGAATTACGCCGATATCGAGGCGGCGGGTGCGGTCGAGCAGCAGCAACGCGCCGAGGGCAACGACGGGCAGCATCGCCGGCGTCGCGATCCACCAGATGCCGACGGTCAGCTGCAGCAGTCCCGCGACGAGCACCCCGGTTGCCGCCGGGTTCAGAATGTGCCGGCCACGCCAGACGATCAGGTACTTCGACAGAGCCGCGACGATGCCCGCGACCGCCGCCCCGATGAGGTCGAGGGTGGCGACGGTGGGCGGCACCAGACACGCAATGATGAGGGCGGTGATGACGCTCGACTCGCGATGCGGAACGACGCGCGCGAGCCGCGCCGCCGCCTCGTTCGCGCCGAGCGTGGCCACGACCACGACGGCGAGCGTCGCGAGCAGTCCGTAGGGGTTGACTCCGATGACGCCGAGGGAGCCCAGCAGCAGTCCGATGGCGAGCACGGCGGAAAGCGCGATCGTCGTCAGCCGGTACATGCTGACCTGAGCGGTGACGCGGTCGATCGTCGCTCTCATCGGAACAGCTCTCCTTCCCAGCCGGGGCTCGCCTCGAGGCGGCCGTCAGCGTGCATCCGTACGTATTCGACGCCGAGCCGCTCAGCGATTGCGGTGGGCTCGCCGAGGAACAGCGCGGTGGCCGCCCCATCGGCGACGAGCGCCGAGTCGGCGACGGCCCACGTCGCGATGACGTCGAGTGCGAGGGGCCGGCCCGTCATCGCGTCGACGAGGTGGTGAAGGCCCGGCCCCCACGCGCGCCGATTTGGCGCTGACGCGGCGAGGGCACGTCCGCCGGCGAGTTCGACGACCCCGACGACCAGTTCCGGATTCGCGGGGTTTTCGAGCCCGACACGGATGCTCGCCTCGCCCACCGCGCGTAGATCACCGCTGCCGTCAACGACCGCTCCGGCCGCCCCCCGTTCGAGGAGGAGCTCCGCGACGAGGTCGACGAGGTACCCCTTGCCGGCTGCCCCCACGTCGAGCACGACGGGGGAGGCAGTGTGGAGTGCACAGGCCCCATCGCCGCTGTTCTCGGTGAGTGCGATCGCGTCATCCCAGGCGGGCGCCGCGATCGGGTCGCCCGCCGGCGTGAGGCGGTAGGCGGCGTCATAGCCCAGTTGTTCGAGGCTGCGGCCGACGAGGGGATTCACCCGACCGTTCGTCACCTCGTACAGCTCGCGTAGGTGGCGCATGAGGGGCCCCGCGTCTGCCGCGAGGGCGTGGTGGCCGGGAGTGCGCGCGATCGCCGCGATTCGCGAGTCGTCACGAAATCGCGACCAGTCGCGGTCGAACTGCGCGATGCGGTCGTCGACGGCGACGCGGTCCGCGTGCGTTCCACCGGCTCCCTCATGACCGGGATGCACGTCGAGGCGCCAGGGGGCACCGATCGCCTCGAACTCCCAGACGACCGGATCAGTTGCTGAGGGCATCCGCCTTGATCTGCTCGAGCGCATCGGTGAAGCCGTTACCGGTGAGCGATGACCCGGCCACGCGCGTGACCTCGACCTCGTCGACGCGCTGGCCGACGACCTCAGCCTCGATGCCGCCCGAGAACATCGTTTGGAAGCGCGACGTCGTCGGGTTCGTCGGGTTCGTTCCCACCGTTACGGCGGAGATCACGTTGTCGGTGAGCGTGACCTCGACGTCGATCGTCTCGGTGCCGTTCGGCGAGATGTACGAGCCGGTGGCGGTGTAGGTGCCGTCGGCGAAGTCGCCCGTGATCGGTGCGGCGCCGTCGTCGGCGCCGGGCTCATTCGGTTGCGCCCCGGGCGACCCCGAGTCGGGCGCGAGCTCTGCGGGCGCCGCGGGTACGTCGCTTGCGCAGCCGGTCAGTGCACCCATGAGGGTGAGCGAGGCGGCTGCGGTGTACAGCGGCAGTGCGGCGGGGCGGGTGAGGCGGGTCATCGGCGCTCCGGAGTCTTGGCGTACAGGCGGCGGTCGGCGGGCTTCCAGCATTGCTGACCTCGATGGGGATTCGCTGTGGTGTCCGTCGGGGATTGCTTTTCACACCTGTGCAGAACCTGTGTCAGTGCTGGGTTCTACCGGCGAGCCTCCGAGCGGATCTGCTCGAGTGCCTCCCGGAAGCCGCCGCTCGTGAGTGACGAGCCGGCAACCCGCGTGACGTCCAGCTCGTCGACGTGACGGCCGACAACCTCGGCCGCGATGCCCTCGGCGAACTCCCCCTGGTAGAACGCCGCGGTCGGGTTGTTGGCGTCGGGCGTCACGGTGACGTCGGCGATGACGCCCCCGTCGGCGAGTGTCACGAAGACGACGATGTTCTCGCGCCCATTCGGCGACGTATATGTGCCGTTGCCGGCGTACAGCCCCGCCGTGTAGCTCGCGAGTGACCCGATGCCCCCGTTCGCAACGGAGCCGTCGACTCGTTCGACGCTCGGACTGCCGACGAGCGCGGGGTGCGAGCATGCGCGCGTCCTTTCTCTCGAGGGAGGTTCGGCGCGCATCTTTCGACGGATGGCCCCCCTTCGGGGGCGAGACGCTCAGCCGTGCAGGGCTGCGTCGGGCGCCGTCACGCGCCAGTCGGTGAACGTGGCACGCAATCCTGGCCGCGACGGGGCGCAGACCATGGGGCCGATACGGGCGTCGGTGTGCGGGAAGCGTGCGATCCGAACGAGCCGCCAATCGGTGTCGCGCTCGCCACCCGCGCTCATGCGTCGTCTTCGACCAGACTGCCCGCCGCCCACACGCGCCGGGCGGCCCACTCGGCGTCGAGCGCCACGACGTCGGCAGCGTAGCCGGGCTCGAGCAAGCCCCACTCGTCGTCGCGCCCCAGCACACAGGCGGGGGTGAGGGTGAGTGCTTCGACCGCGCGCGACTCGTCGATGCCCGCGGACGTGACGGCGCACTTGAGCGCCGAATCTTGGGTGAGGGTCGACCCCGCGATCGTCTGGGTGCCGTTGAGCATTGCCACCCCGTTTTGCACGGTCACGTTGAGAGAGCCGAGCCGGTAGTAGCCGTCGTCGCCGCCGGCCGCCGCCATCGCGTCGGTGACGAGCGCGACCCGGTGCGGCGCCGCGCGGAAAGTCATCTGGGCAACCGACGGGTGCACGTGCACGCCGTCGAGCACCAGTTCGAGGGTGACCCGGTCGTCGTCGAACCCGGCGACGATGGGCCCCGGGTCGCGGTGGTGGATGCCCGGCATCGCGTTGAAGATGTGCGTGACGAGCGTCGCCCCGGCGTCGAACGCTTCACGGGTGAGCTTCTCGTCGGCCTCCGTGTGCCCGACGGCGACCACCACGCCCGCCGCGACGAACTGGCGAACGGCGGCAATCGCGCCCGGCAGTTCGGGGGCGATCGTCACCTGGCGGATGCTCGACCCGCCCGCATCCAGCAAGCGCGCGATCACGACGGGGTCGGGCTCCGACAGGTATTCCGGCGCGTGCGCGCCGCGCCGGCCGATCGCGAGGAAGGGGCCCTCCAGGTGGCTGCCGACGATGGTCGGGTCGTCCTGTACGAGCCGGGCCACGAGACGCAACGACTCTTCGATCTGTTCGAGCGGGTTCGCGACGAGCGAGATGACCGATCGGGTCGTCCCGTGCGCGCGGTGCACGGCGAGGGCCGCGCGAATCTCGTCCTCGCCGTTGTCGTAGGCGGCGCCCCCGCCGCCGTGACCGTGCAGGTCGATGAAGCCGGGGGTGAGCGTGTGCCCGGCGAGGGCGTGCACGTGGTCGGCGGCGGGGGCGGCCGTGCCCGCCTCTCCGACGGCCGCGATGCGGTCGCCGTCGAGAAGGATCCATGAGTCGGGGCGCCGGCCACGAGCATCCAGGAGGTCGACGTCGGTGATGAGGGTGGTGGTCATCGCGTGCCCTTCGGGTGGGTGCGGCGGCGCTGCCGCGCGAGGTTGCCCAGAACTATTGGAAGACGATCGTGCGTTGCCCGTCGAGCAACACGCGGTCTTCGGCGAACCAGCGCACCGCCTGGCTGAGGGTGCGGCTCTCTTCGTCCTGACCGATGGCGACGAGTTCGGCGACCGAGCGGGTGTGGTCGACACGCACGACGTTCTGCTCGATGATCGGGCCCTCGTCGAGGTCGCTCGTGACGAAGTGGGCGGTCGCGCCGATCAACTTCACCCCGCGCTGGTGCGCTTGGCGGTAGGGGTTCGCGCCCTTGAAGCCGGGCAGGAACGAGTGGTGGATGTTGATCGCCTTGCCCGCGAGCCGCTCGCACAGCTCGGGCGAGAGAATCTGCATGTAGCGGGCGAGCACGACGAGCTCGATGTCATGCTCGTCGACCGCTTCGAGGATGCGCGCCTCCATCGCCGCTTTCTCGTCACCGTTGGTGACGGGGCGCGCTTCGAACGGCACCCCGTAGAACGACGCGAGTTCGCCGAGGTCGGGGTGGTTGCCGAGCACGAGGGGGATCTCGACCGGCAGCTGGCCGCTGCGCTGCCGGAACAGCAGGTCGTTGAGGCAGTGGGCGGCCTTCGACACCAGCACGAGGGTGCGCAGGGGGCGACCGACGCGGTCGATGCGGCAGTCCATGCCGTACCGCTCGATGACGGGGGCAAGGGCGTGGTGCAGCCGGTCGTGGTCGGCGGGCGTCTCGGTCTGCAGGCGCAGGAAGAAGTTGCCCGTCTCGAGCCCCGAGAACTGCTGCAGCTCGGTGATGTTGCCCTCGGCCTCGACGATGGCTCCGGTGACGGCGTGCACGATGCCGGGCATGTCGGGGCAGACGAGGGTCACGATCCAGTGGTTGAGGGGGTCGCTCACGCGCTTCAGCCTAGTTTGCGCGGGCGTTAGGGTTGTCTCGGCCCGACGTCTTGTCGCGCCCCGGTCCGTCGGCTCCGCTCGTGCCGACCGCGAAAGTTTCTCTCGCCCATGACCACGTCCCCGTCCGATACCGCGACGCGTCCCTTCCCCTGGGTCGGCCTGTTCACGCTCGCCGCCGCCATATTCGTGATGGTGACGAGCGAGTTCCTGCCGACGGGGCTTCTGCCGCAGATCGCTGCCGACCTCGAGGTCACCGAACCGCAGGTGGGCCTGCTCGTCACGATCTTCGCGGGCACGGTGGTCGTCGCCACAGCCCCCATGGCGGCGGCGACCCGACGCTTCCAGCGCAAGCACCTCATTCTCGTGGTGCTGGTCGTCTTCGCGATCGCGAATGTCGCCGCCGCCCTCGCCCCGAGCTACGGCCTGCTCGTGGCGGCCCGCGTGCTCGGCGGGCTCGCGCACGGGCTGTTCTGGGCCGTCGCGGGTGCCTACGCCGGCTACCTCGTGCCGAAGCACCAGATCGCGCGCGCCGTCGCGATCACGAGCGGTGGTGGCACGGCGGCGTTCGTCATGGGGGTCCCTGCAGGAACCGCGCTCGGCACGGCCGTGGGGTGGCGCACCTCGTTCCTCGTCATCGCGGGAATCGTGATCGTGCTGCTCGCGCTGGTCGTCAAGTTCTTGCCCGCTGTCAACCACGCTCCGACCCTCGCCACCGGCGAGATCGCGGTTCCGGCCCGCCGCGACGCGACCTTCCCGAGCGTGCTGTTCATCTGCCTCCTCGTGCTCGTCGTCGTCGGGGGCCAGAACGTCTTCTACACGTACATCGCGCCGTACCTGATCGGCTCGGTGGGCTTCGCCGAGGGCGCCGTCGGCGGACTCCTGTTCCTCTACGGCGGCGCCGGTGCGATCGGCCTCGTGCTCGCCGGGATGCTCGGCTCGCGGTATCCGCGCGGCGCCCTGTACGGGATGCTCGCGGTCGTCATCGTCGCCGTCACCCTCCTGGGGTTGCTGGCCGGTGTGCCCGCCGCGGTCGTCGTCCTGCTCGTGGTGTGGGGAGCATCCTTCGGGGGTATTCCGGCGCTGTTGCAGACGCGCCTGCTGCACGCGGCGTCGCCGCGCGTGCGCGACGTCGGCGCCGCGCTCCTGACGACGGCGTTCAACATCGGCATCGGGGGCGGCGCGGCCATCGGTGGCGCCCTGTTCACGGTGCTTCCAACTCCGGGGTTGGCGCTCGTGCAGGCGGCCATCATCGGCGCCGGACTCCTGCTGCTCGTCATCGCCGACACGCGGCGCCGCGGGCGGCAGGCGCGCGGGCAGACCCCGCCCGACACCGACGACGAGATCGCGGGGGAGGGCACCGTGCCGCTCATCACCGGGTCGATCGCGCTGCCCGACCATCACCGCCACGGCGGCGAGGGCGACTCCTCCGGCGACGGCGCGGGACGATAGACTAACGGCGTCGCGACTGGCGTTGGATGGGTCACCATCAGGGAGCGACCGACACGGTGAGGGGCCGTACGCCTGGGCCTCGAGCACACAGTGAGGTTGCGGTGCGCCGCGACCCGAGAGCCTAAAAGGAGCCCCCGTGTCTGACCGTCTTCCCACGTCCTTCAACGAGCCGCTGAGCGTCGTCGACCCCGAGATCGCGGCGGTGCTCGACCAGGAACTCAGCCGTCAGCGGCACACGCTCGAGATGATCGCGAGCGAGAACTTCGTCTCGCGCGCCATCCTCGAAGCCCAGGGCTCGGTGCTGACCAACAAGTACGCCGAGGGGTACCCGGGCAAGCGGTACTACGGCGGCTGCGAGTTCGTCGACATCGCCGAGAACCTCGCCATCGAGCGGGCGAAGGCTCTCTTCGGCGCCGAGTACGCCAACGTGCAGCCCCACTCGGGCGCGTCGGCCAGCGCCGCCGTTCTGCACGCGCTCGCGCAGCCGGGCGACACGATCCTCGGCCTCGAGCTCGCCCATGGCGGTCACCTGACCCACGGCATGAAGCTCAACTTCTCGGGCAAGGTCTACAACGCCACGTCGTACGGCGTCGACCCCGAGACGATGCTCATCGACATGGACACCGTGCGGGCGAAGGCCCACGAGGTGAAGCCCGCCGTCATCATTGCCGGCTGGTCGGCCTACCCGCGCCAGCTCGACTTCGCCGCCTTCCGCGCGATCGCCGACGAGGTCGGCGCGAAGCTTTGGGTCGACATGGCGCACTTCGCCGGGCTTGTCGCAGCGGGGCTGCACCCCTCCCCGCTGCCCCACGCGCACGTCGTCAGCTCGACCGTGCACAAGACCCTCGCCGGTCCCCGCTCGGGCATCATCTTGAGCAACGACGAGTCGCTGTTCAAGAAGCTCAACTCGGCCGTGTTCCCCGGCCAGCAGGGCGGGCCGCTCATGCACGTGATCGCCGCGAAGGCGACCGCGTTCAAGGTCGCGGCAGAGCCCGAATTCCGCGACCGCCAGGAGCGCACTCTGCGCGGGGCGAGCATCCTTGCCGAGCGTTTGACGGCCGACGACGCGCGCGCCGCCGGCGTCGACGTCTTGACCGGCGGCACCGACGTGCACCTCGCGCTCGTCGACCTGCGCACCTCGCCGCTGAACGGCCAGGAGGCGGAAGACATTCTGCATGAGGTGGGCATCACGGTGAACCGCAACTCAGTGCCGTTCGACCCGCGCCCGCCGATGGTGACAAGCGGCGTGCGCATCGGAACCCCCGCCCTCGCGACGCGCGGCTTCGGCGACGACGAGTTCGCCGAGGTGGCCGACGTCATCGCGCACGCGCTCATGCCGAACCCCGATGTGGCCGCCCTGCGCGGCCGGGTGGCCGAGCTGACCGGCGCGTTCCCGCTCTACCCGGGGCTGTAGGCGTGACGGCGCAGATCCTCGACGGGTCGGCGACCGCGGCGACGATCAAGGCCGAGCTGCGTTCGCGCGTCGCGGCCCTCGCCGAACGCGGCGTCGTGCCCGGGCTCGCGACCGTGCTCGTCGGCGACGACCCCGGATCGCAGTGGTATGTCGCGGGCAAGCACCGCGACTGCGCCGAGGTCGGCATTGCTTCGATCCGGCGTGACCTCCCCGAGTCGACGACCCAGGCGGAGCTGGAGGCGGTGCTCGACGAGCTCAACGCCGACCCGGCCGTCACCGGCTACATCGTGCAGCTGCCGCTGCCGAAGCACATCGACACCGACGCGATCCTCGAGCGCGTCGACCCCGCGAAAGATGCCGACGGGCTGCACCCGACGAACCTCGGGCGGCTCATGCTGCGCGCGGCGCGCGACATCGACACGCCCCTGCCGTGCACGCCGCGCGGCGTCATCGAACTGGTGGAGCGCCACGGCATCTCGTGGGACGGCCTCGACGTCGTCGTGATCGGGCGCGGCGTGACGGTCGGCCGTCCGATCGGCTCGCTGTTGACGCGTCGCGCCGTGAATGCCACCGTCACGCTGACCCACACGGGTACGCGCGAGCTCGGTTCTCACCTGCGCCGGGCCGACGTGATCGTCGCCGCGGCCGGCGTGCCGGGCATCGTGTCGGCCGCCGACGTGAAGCCAGGAGCGATCGTGCTCGACGTCGGGGTGTCGCGGGTCACCGACCCCGAGACCGGAAAGTCGCGCATCGCGGGCGACGTCGCCGACGACGTGCGCGAGGTCGCCGCGTGGGTGTCGCCGAACCCCGGCGGGGTCGGGCCGATGACCCGCGCTCTGCTGCTCGCCAACGTCGTCGAGACGGCCGAGCGACAGCACCAGCCAGCCTGAGTGCCGGCGCGCGCCAGCACACCAGCCTGCCTCTGGGGTGGCGCGCGCCCGCCGTAGCTCGCTACCGCGGCTGGTTGCGCTGCGTCTGACGCGCAGAGCGTCGTCTTGCCCCGGAGCGGGCAGCGGTGTGCCGGCGTGTCGATCGCGACACGCCGCCCGCGCTAGGAAACTCCGGGACGACGCGACCCGACGCAGAGTCAGGCGGCCTTGTGACTCCCGTGGCCGGGGACACGCCATCCTGCCTCTCGCTATGAAGAGATGACGCAGTCGCACCCAGAGCCCGGGGCTTCGCCCGGCGGCTGTAATGGGTCAGGGGCGCCCGGTGGCGAGCCGCAGCCGCACGTGCGTGCCGGGGCGCAGCTGCGCGAGCCGGTCGAGCGTGTCGTCGGTGACGACCGCGATGACCGGATAGCCGCCCGTCACCGGGTGGTCGGGGCCGAGAATCGTGGGGACGCCGTCCGGGCTGACTTGAATGGCTCCCGCGGTCATGCCCTCGCTGGCCAACTCGCGGTCGACGACGGCGGGCACACGGTCGAGCGTGGGCCCGTCGAGGCGCACGCCCGTGCGATCGGCACGCACCGACACCGTCCATTCCGTCTCGAGCATGCGATGCCAGGAGTCGCGGGTGAACCAGTCGAGCCGGGGGCCAGGACGCACGTCAAGTTCTGCGTGGTCAATGCCCGACGCGTCCACCGGCACGAGGTCGACGGCGGGCACCGGGCCGGTGACTGCGCCACCGACGATGAGCTCGTCGCCCGCGGAGACGGGATCGGGGCCCAGGGCGGCGAGGGTGTCCCGCGAGCGTGAACCAAGCACGGACTCCACGGCGATGCCGCCGCGCACCGCGACGTAGGAGCGCACCCCGCGTGCCGCCGGCCCGATGCGCAGCACCGCACCATCGCGTTCGGCTCGCACGGGGTGGGCGTGGGCGACGGGCGCCTCGTCGAGTGTGACCGGGCCGTCGGCGCCGGTGACCGCGATCCACGCGCCGGCGGGGAGTGCGAGCGCGGCGCCGCCCAGCAGGATCTCGAGGCCCGCCGCGCACTCGTCGTTGCCGACGAGACGATTGGCGAGCCGGTGCGCGGCGCGGTCGAAGGCGCCGCTCGCGCCGACGCCGATCGCGGCGAGGCCGGGGCGACCCAGGTCTTGCACAAGCGTGAGTGCGCCGGGCTCGAGCACCCGCAGCACAGCGGCCCCCTCGTCTCGCTCTTTCCCGTCGGTCCGCTCCACCTCTGACGCGTGCCCGTGACGTTTCTCAGGAGTTCGGCCATCTGCGCGGCCACCGACTCCCGTACTTCCTGCCCTCGTGTCGCTCGACTCCTGAGAAACGTCACGCACGACCGCCCGTACCGGCTCGAACCGCACGCGCGTGCCCGCCGTGACGAGTGCGGGCGGCTCGCGCCGCGCATCCCACAGCACGGCATCAGTGCGGCCGATCAGTTGCCAGCCTCCGGGAGACTCGCGTGGGTACACGCCGCAATACTCGGCAGCGAGCGCGACAGCGCCCGCCGGAACCCGCTGCCGCGAGGTCGCCCGTCGTGGCACGGGTGGAAGTGCCTTGGGCCTGCCGTCCGCGCCAGCGGGCACGAGATACGGAAACCCGGGTGCGAACCCCACGAACGCGCACACCCACTCGGTTGCGGCGTGCCGCGCCACGACCTCGTCGACACTGCACCCCCACGCTGAGGCGACGTCCGCGAGATCCTCGCCGTCGTAGACAACCGGGATGCTCACCACAGCCCCGCCCGGCGCGTCGCCTCCAGGCGCGACACAGCGCGCCCCCTCACCACGCGATGAATCGGGTTCGTCTGTCCCGTCCAGCACGCTCCGCACCCAGTGGGCGAGGTGTGTCAGCCCCGTCACCCGGGTGTCGGCCCGGACGAGGACGGTGCGGCCGCCCGGTACGAGTTCGGTGACGCCACCAAAGCGTCGGGCAGTAAGGGTCCGGTATGCCCGCCTCGCGCCGGCGAGGTCATCGCACTCGACCAGCAGAGCGCGGTCGCCGTACGACAGCAATCTCATGAGGGGGAGAGGAACGGTCGCACGTCGACTCCCGCATCGTCGAGTCCCGCCCTAACGCCCTGGGCGAGCGCGACGGCGTCACGCGTGTCGCCGTGCACGCAGAGGCTCTGCGCGTCGAGGTGCAGCGTGCCGCCGTCGATCGTGTCGATGAGGTGCTCGGTGGCGAGGCGCACAGCCCGCGCCCGCACGGCGTCGGCGTCATCCAGAACGGCTCCGAAGGTACCGCGCGCAACAAGCGTGCCGTCGGAGGCATATGCCCGATCGGCGAAGGCTTCACCAACGATGTCGACGAAGCGGCGGTCGCACGCGCGCTGAATCGCCGACCCCGGCACCCCGGCGAGGGCGAGCACGGGAAGCTCGAACTCGGCGGCCACCCGGGCGACGGCGTCGGCCTGGTCGGCGTCGGCGAGGATGCGCGAGTAGAGCGCTCCGTGCGGCTTGAGATAGCGCACGACGGCACCCGGAATCCCGTCACACGTGTCGAGCAGCGCCTCGAGCTGCTCGCGAATCTGCCGTTCCAGCACGGGCCCGGGAACATCCATCGCGCGACGCCCGAAGCCCTCCCGGTCGACGTAGGACGGGTGCGCGCCGATGACCACGCCAGCGTCAACGGCCGCGCGCACGGCGTTCCTCCGCGCATCCGCGTCGCCGGCGTGCCCGCCGCAGGCGAGGTTCGCGCTCGTCACGAGCTGCAGCATCGCGTCATCGTCGGCGACCGCGATGCCGGCCCAGCCCTCGCCGAGGTCGCTGTTCAGGTCGATCGCGGGCATGCTGCGAGCCTACGTGGCCCGCTCGGGGGATGGCGAGCGTCGGTGTCGCGGGCGATAATCAGGCGACCGCCACCCCGAAAACAGGCGAACCCCACCCCGACGGAAGGAGCCCGTGTGCCCCTCGGGTTGCCTCCGCACCTCGCGAGCTCGACCGCGTCGCTCGCCGTTGTGCGCGCCGGGCACGCCGCCGCGGCCGCCTGTCTTGTGGCCGCGGCTGCCGTCGTCGTGACCCTGCAGATCACGTTGCCCGAGATCACCGTGTGGCCGGCCCTTATCATGCTCGCGCCCATGATCGGCTTACTCGTTCTTCTCGATCGCAGCCCGTCGGCGTTCATTGGCGCGGGCTACCTCTTCGTCGGGGGCACCTGCATTGCTTGGTTCACGGTCATCGGCACTGCTCAGCTCGGCACGGTGCCCCGCACCGACGACTTCATGGTGGGGCTGGTGAAGTCGGCGGTGATCTTGATCGTCGGTGTCGGGCCGGGAATCCTGCGCGCCGTGGCGTGGACCACCGCGGGCCTCCTCGTCGCCGAGGTGTCGTCGGCCGTGGTCATCGTCGCACTCGATGCGAACTGGACTCCGGCGCCGGGGCCGATCATCCTCTGGGCGTTCCTCGTTGCAGGCCTCGCCTCGCTTCGCCTGCAGCGCCTTCGCGCGCGCACGGCGCTTCCCCTGCTGTATCGGGCGGTGCGCGACGAGATGTTGGCGGAAACCCGACGCGGTTTCGAACGCCGTGCGACCGCGCTCGTGCACGACACCGTGCTGAACGACCTCGCCCTGATCGCGCAGCACGACGAAGGCCCGCTCCGGCCCGGCGTGGCCGAGTCGATCTCTGCCGACCTCGCGACGCTCGTGGGCGAGGACTGGCTCGCCGAGGATCCCGACGACACGCCCGTCGAGGCCGCCGACTTCGCCCGGATGCTCGCTGACGCCACCGCGGGCGAACTCGCGGTCGCCGTCTCGGGCGACCTCGCCGTGCTCGATCGCATCGAAAGGGATGCGCGTGCGGAGTTCCTGCGCGCCATCGGCCAGGCGCTCGTCAACGTCCGCCGCCACGCCGGGGTCGCCGAGGCAGAGGTGGTGATCGGCGCGGGTCACGAGGACGTGTCGGCGATGATCGTCGATGCAGGCTGCGGGTTCGAGCCATCGCCGGGAGGGGATGGTCGTCTGGGTGTCGGCATGAGCATCCTGGCTCGCATGGAGGCGATCGGCGGCGAGGCCCAGGTGTGGTCGCGCGAGGGAAGCGGAACGACGGTCGCCCTCCGGGTGCCCGCCACGAGGCCCGCACCCGTCGTCGCGTCGGGGGACGGTGCCCCGTGACTGCCACCCCGACCACCGTGATCGGCCCTCTGGCCACTCGCCCGCACCCGTGGCGGATGCGCATGGAGAGCGTCGATCCACTGTCAGCCGCTGCGGCTCGCCCGCTGACGGTTGTCATAGCGGTGTCGATGGTGGTGCTCGCAATACTCGACTCGGTCACGAAGGCCGAGCAGGTGACGTCGTTTCCCTTCCTGGTGGCGACGTTTGTGATTCTCGTGGCCGCGATGGTCTTTCTCGTCGACCGCACCCGGCTGAGCCGGCCGGGGTGGTCGCGCGCGTCCGCTCTCGTCTTGCAGGGCCTCCTGGTCCTCCTCATGATCAGCGCCGCTCTCGCGACGTGGGGTGGCAACGTTGCCGTCCGCGACGACTGGGCACCGCTCGTCGTCGCCCTCACCCTGTTCGCCCTCACCTCGTACCGGTCGCCGGCCGAGTTGGCGATCTGGACGGGCGTACACACCGGCGTCGCGGCCGTCCTGGGGCTCCTGGAGTCACCGTTCGCACAGACGCCGTTGCCCGCACCTCTGTTCGCGATCTCCGGCTCGGTCGTCATCCTCATCATCGGCTCGGCGGCTGTCGGCTACGCCCGGTCGATGAACGGCTCCGTCCTGTCGTGGGAGAAGCGGGCCTGGCGCCGTGCAGAGTCCTTCGCACGGGAGGCACGTGGCGGCGTCGCCCGCTCGGTCCGTCAGCAGCAGATCAGTCGCGCGGGCCGTGACGCGATGCCCGTGCTCGATCGTGTGGTCGAGCGCGGCGAGGTGACGACCGCCGATCGCGACGAAGCGGCGGAACGCGCCGCGAGCATCCGTCGCACCCTCGTCGATGCCGTGCAGCGCAGCTGGTCACGCGAACTCGTCGACGAACTGATCGCTCGACGACCCGAGTTGGCGCCCACCGTCACGATCGAGGACCCGGCCGACGCGGGCCGCGCCGGAACGCTCGAAGAGCGCACGCTCATCCGCGCCATGCTCTCTGCCGTCATGGATGCGGTGGGCACCGTTCGCATCGACCTCGCGATTGCGCCGCCTGCGGCTGGACGCGGCCTCAGCGTGCGGATCACCGCCCTCAGCGAGCGGCCCGCGGAGGAGGTTCGCGACGACCTTGCGCCGCTCATCGCCGCGGTGCGCGGTCTGGCGCGCCGCTGCGTTGCGGTCGAGCGCGACGGCGCCCTCGTTCTAGAGTTTGAGTATGGACACTAGGGCGTTCCCGCACGCTCGCGTGCGCCTGGCTATCCTCGACGACCACGAGCTGCTGCTCGACAGTCTTTCGTCGTGGATCAGCGCGAACGCACCCGACTTCGATCTCGTGCTGACCGCGCCCACCTGGTTCGAGCTCGTGCAGAGCGAGCAGTTCCCGACCGACCTGGTGCTGCTTGACTTCCAGCTGCAGGAGCCGGTGTCGATCGAGGCGCGCGTGCGCACCTGTCGTGCTGCCGGCGCGAAGGTGATCGTCTTGACGAGCCTCGACACGGATGAGTCGCGCCAGCGGGCGTTCGATGCCGGCGCTTCCGCGTTCCTCACGAAGACGATGCCGCTCGGCGAGGTGATGGAGACGGCGCGTCGGGTGATGGGCCTCGAGTCGTCGCCCGAGCAGCCCCGCGATTGGCGGCCGCTGCCGTCGGGCGCCACACGCCACGCTCGCCCCAAGCTTTCGCAGAGCGAGGGCGAGGCGCTTGCCCTGTACGCGAGCGGCCTGTCGACCAATGAGGTCGCCACCCGCATGAACGTGCAGTACGAGACGGCGAAGACCTACCTGCGCCGAGTGCGCGACAAGTACGCGCGCGCGGGGCGACCTGCGTCGACGAAGTCTGAACTGATCCGGCGAGCCGCCGAGGACGGATACCTCCAGTAATGGCGAAGCTGTACTTCCGGTACGGGGCGATGAACAGCGGCAAGTCGACGGCACTGCTGCAGGCGGCCTACAACTACGAAGAGCGCGGCCAGCGGGTGCTGCTCGCGAAACCACGCATCGACACGAAGGGCGACCAGACGGTCGTGTCGCGCCTCGGCGTGACCCGTCCGGTCGACTTCACGGTCGACCTCGCCGACGACGTCTACACGGTCTTTCAGCGACAACGCGCTGCCGTGCTGCGCGACGAGGGTCGCGACGTCTCCTGCCTGCTCGTTGACGAGTCGCAGTTCCTGACTCCCGAGCAGGTGGATGACCTGCTGCGCATCGCCATCCGCGAGAACATTCCGGTGCTCGCCTACGGCATCCGCACCGATTTTCAGACGGTGGCCTTCCCGGGAAGTCGGCGCCTGCTCGAGATCGCCCACTCGCTCGAAGAGTTGAAGACGATCTGCCGGTGCGGACGCAAAGCCATCTTCAACGGCAGAACGGTGGATGGTCGGTTCATCTTCGCGGGGGATCAGGTCGCCATCGACGGCGTCGACGTCGCATACGAGTCGCTGTGTGGATCGTGCTACCTCGACGAGTCGGGCGACACGCTCGCCTCGGGCAGACGCGCGCCGGTCGAGCTGGACCCCGACGCGCTCGGCCCCGACCCTGACTTCAGCTGAGACGCGAAAACCCTCGAACCGGAAGGCTCAAGGGTTTTCTTTGTCCTCAATGAGGACTCCGTCGGGGTAACAGGATTTGAACCTGCGACCTCGTCGTCCCGAACGACGCGCGCTACCAAGCTGCGCCATACCCCGTGGAGGTCTGCGGCTAAACCGCACGCGTCAAGCGTACCCGATGTCGTCGCCGACGAGTGTCACGAGCACGGCCTCGGGCGGGCAGGCGAAGCGCACGGGAGCGTAGATCGAATGGCCGAGGCCGGCTGAGACGTTGAGGTAGGCGGCGCGGTGTGCGTGATACCAGAGGCTGAGGCCCCGGGCTTGCTCAGGGGGAATGTCACAGTTGGTGACGAGGGCGCGCCCGCCCGGCAGGCATACCTGCCCGCCGTGGGTGTGGCCCGCGAAGATCAGGTCGGCACCCTGGGTGGTGAACGTGTCGAGCACGCGCCGGTAGGGGGCGTGCGTGACGCCGATCGTGACAGCGGGGTCGTCAGTGTCGTCGTCGTCCTGTTCACGCAGTTCGTCGAGCAGTGACGGCACGACGTCGAGGCGATCCCATCCGCGGTGGGCGTCGTTGACGCCGACGAGGTCGAGGATCGACCCGTTGATGGTGAGCTGGCCGACATCGTTGTTGAGCCCGTGCCAGCCGAGCCGCTCGCCGAGCAGGCGTTCGAGCGCGTCGACATCGAGGCGCTCAACGTCGTCGGCGTCCCCCCTTGAGGGCCCGAGTAGGTAGCGCAGCGGGTTCTTGAAGGTGGGCGCGAAGTAGTCGTTCGACCCGTGCACGAACGCTCCCGGCACGCCGTCGAACGGCATCAGCGCCTCGGTCAGGGCGGGGAGTGCCTCGGTGTGCCCGAGCAGGTCGCCCGTGGAGACGATGAGGTCGGGCTTGAGGGAGGTGAGGCCGCGAACCCACTCGATTCGATCGCGCTGCCACGGCGCCAGGTGAAGGTCGCTGAGGTGAAGGACCCGAATCGGGTCGGCGCCGGGCGATAGCACGGGCACGATTTCGGTGCGCACGCGGTAGGCGCGGCGCTCAATCGCGGTGGCGTAGACGGCGGCGGCCGCCGCAACCCCGAGGGTTACGGCGGCCGCCGCCTTCGCCGGTGCGCTCATCGGCAACTGTCTCGTTGCACCGTCAGGCGCACGGGCGTGTTGCGGTTCACAGTATCTCCGGCAGCGACGCTCTGGTCGATCACAATGTTGTTGCCGGGCGAGGGTCTTGGGTCAACCGGATCTTCGATGATCTCCTCGCCCTCGTCGTCGCCCTCGTCTTCACGAGGCGGCGGGCCGGGCTCGCGTCGAATTGTCTCGCAGCGAACGCTGATGTTGCCGAATCCGGCACCCTCCAGTACGGCTCGTGCCTCTTCCAGGGTGTAGCCCGGACTGACAACATCGGGTACGACGGCCTGGTTGCCCGCGCTGAGCTGGACAGTCACGGTGCTTCCGAGACTCAGGAAGATGCCCGGCGCCGGGTTCTGGTTGGCGATGAGACCTTCGGGCACTGACGAGTCGGCGCGTGTCTCGCTGATCGCGAATCGGAAGCCGAGGCCTTCGATGATGCTCCGTGCAGTGTCGGGGTTTTGGCCATTCACGTTGGGCACATTCACGCCCTGACCGCGCAGCAGGCGGTCGGGAACCTCGGGGATCGGGTCCCCGCCGTAGGCGGCGTTCGCCGCCCCCATGATCGGGCGGAAGATCTCGTGCCGGAGGTTTGTGCCGTTCGGCAGGTTGCTCACGACGAACTCGCCGGTGATGTTGCCCACCCATGAGGCTGTGCCGATGCGGGTCGAGCCGCCGACCATCCAGGTGTGGCGGGCGTTGTCGCTGGTCCCCGTTTTGCCGACGACGGGCACGTCGCCCCCGGGGTTTGAGAGCCGACCGGTTCCGCGCGTCACAACCTCGCGCATCGCGAAGGTGGTTGCGGCGGCGACGTCGGAATCGATGGCCTGTCGGCAATCCGGCACCTGGCCGGGTAACTCCGTTCCATTGCGGTCAATGAGTTTGTCGACGGCGATCGGCTCGCAGTACCAGCCGCCGTTCTGGATCGCGCCGAACGCTGCAGCCATGCTGAGCGGCGAAATCTCGTTCGTGCCGAGCACCGCCGACGGGTTGGTCTGCAGGGGTCCGCCGTCAGCCCTCTGCACGCCCAGACGCTGAGCCGTCTCGCCGATGGCGCAGAGGTCGAGTTGCTGGGCAATCGCGGCAAACGACGTGTTGACCGAGTTGACCGTCGCCTGCAGCACGCTCATCACGCCGCCGCCAGCGCCGGCGAAGTTGCGCGGCTCCCAGACCTCGCCACTCCACGGGCCATTGCACGAGTCGGTGAAGGTGGCCGGCTCGAAGCGACTGCGCGACCCGTCGATGAACTCTTGGAGGCCTCGACCTGATTCCAGCCATTCGACGAGAGCGAAAATCTTGTAGGTCGATCCGGTCTGGAAGCCGCGGGAGCCGCCGTACGGGAAGTCGGTGTTGAAGTTCACGGCGCTGGTCGTCACGCCCCCGCCTTCGAGACTGTTGTCGAACCGCTTGTTCTGCGCCATCGTCAAGATGCGCCCCGTGTTCGCTTCGACTGAGACGCTGGCGCCACCGATGTCATAGGGGATGCCGTTGCCGGTTTCACCCACGGCATCGGCCGGTACAACGCTCCACACCGTGTCTTGAGCCACGCGCTGAAGCGACATGTCGAGCGTCGTGTACAGCTCGTACCCGCCCTGACGCCACGCGGTCTCGCGCTCCTCGGGCGTCGCCCCGAGCGACTCGAGCTCGGGAATCAGGTTGACGATGTAGTCACACATGTGCCGGGCATACTCGTCGGCTGCGATGCAGCCAGAGCGCGGGGTTGACAGGGTGACGAACTCGGCGTCGACCGGCGTGTTGAGCGCCTCGTCACGTTCGGCAGCGCTGATGAAACCTTCGTCGTACATGCCGCGAATGATGAAGTCTCGGCGATCCTGGTTGCGCTGGTAATTTTCTTCACTCAGTAGTGAACGCGCGCTTGGTTGTTGCACAATCGCGATCAGGCTTGCCGCTTGCGCGACGTTGAGCTCGGCGGCGGTGATGCCGAAGTACAGCTGCGCGGCGGCCTCGATGCCGTAGGTGTTGCCCCCGAAACCGGCGATATTGAGGTAGGCGAGCATGATCTCGTCTTTGGTGTATTGCTTTTCGAGGCCGATCGCGAGCTTCGCCTCGTTCAGCTTGCGCTCCAGCGTCGTCTCTTGCGCCGCACGCACGGCTTCGTTGCGCTCTTCGCCCGGCGGGAACTGCTGAATCGCCTGGTTGATGAAGATGTTCTTCACGAGCTGCTGGGTGAGCGTCGACCCACCGCCCGTGATGTCGCCCGCGGCGAAGTTGCCGAGGGCCGCGCGCACAATTCCTTGCGGGTCGATGCCGCCGTGGGTGTAGAAGCGGCGGTCTTCGGCCGCCAGCGTGGCCTGGATGACCGTCTCGGCGATCTGGTCGTAGTCGACCTCTTCACGGTTCTCACTGAAGACGTCGGCGATCTTGACGTAGCCGTCTTCCGGATCGTTGCTGACCTGCGCGTACAGTTCGTTGCGCTGCGACAGGGGATCGATGCGAATGTACTCGGGCAGGCTGTCGAAAATACCGATGGTGTTGTTGGCCGCCATACCGGTGACCGCGATGGCGGGGGTCACCATGATCGTGGTGAGCAAGCCGATGATGGCGCTCAGGCCGATCATGCCGGCGAACGCCCCCAGTGCGCCGGCGGGCGAAGAATTCTGGGCAGACATAGACTCAAGGCTACGGCAGAGGTGCCTATGACGTCTCTGAACGTGACCCATCTTTGACAATTCGAAAGGCCGCTGATGACGCGCTGGGAGTACATCACCACGCCCCTGATGATCCACAACACCACGGCGATCCTGAACACGTGGGGCTCCGAGGGCTGGGAACTGGTACAGATCGTGACCGGCCCCGAGGGGGGCCTCGTCGCCTACTTCAAGCGCCCGGTCGCGGGCGACGCCGCCTGATGAGCGCTCTGGATGCTCGCCTCGCCGAGCTCGGAATCACCATCCCCGAGGTGGCCGCCCCGGTCGCCGCCTACGTTCCGGCGACCGTGTCGGGTCAGCTGGTGTTTACCGCCGGCCAGCTCCCGTTCGTGGACGGCAGCCTGCCGGCCACGGGCAAGGTGGGTGCCGAGGTCGGCGCTGAGCGCGCTGCCGAGCTCGCCGGCACCGCCGTCTTGAACGCGCTGGCGGCGGTGAAGAGCGTGATCGGCTCGCTCGACCGCGTGACCCGCATCGTGAAGGTCACGGGGTTCGTCGCCTCAGACCCGAGTTTCTCGGGCCAGCCCGCCGTGCTCAACGGCGCAAGCACGCTGCTCGGCGACATCTTCGGCGACATCGGCGTGCACTCCCGCAGCGCTGTGGGCGTTGCGGTGCTGCCGCTCGACGCCCCCGTCGAGGTCGAGCTGGTCGTCGAGTTCGCGTAGCCAAACGCGGGCCGTACACGACACCGGGGCCGGGCATCCATGATTCGGATGCCCGGCCCCGGTGTCGTCTGAAGCCGCGCCTCGCTACCGGAAGGAGGCGCTGATCGACGCGACGACGTTCGTGTCGGTCAGTGTCGTGGTGTCGCCGACCTCGCGACCTTCGGCGATGTCGCGAAGGAGTCGCCGCATGATCTTGCCTGAGCGGGTCTTCGGCAGCTCGGCGACGACGAACACTTTGCGGGGGCGTGCGATGGCGCCGATCTGCTCGGCGACGTGCGCTCGCAGCTGCGCCTCCGCTTCCTCGTCGCTCACGGTGCCGACCATGCGCTGGCGCAGGATGACGAAGGCGACGACCGCCTGGCCGGTGGTCTCGTCGTTGGCGCCGACGACGGCGGCTTCGGCGACCAGCTCGTGGGCGACGAGTGCCGACTCGATCTCCATCGTCGACAGGCGGTGGCCCGAGACGTTCATGACATCGTCGACCCGGCCAAGCAGCCAGACGTCGCCGTCCTCGTCGAGGTGTGCGCCGTCGCCGGCGAAGTACTTGCCCTCGAACGCCGACCAGTAGGTGTCGACGAAGCGCTGATCGTCGCCCCAGATGCCGCGCAGCATGCTCGGCCAGGGCTCGGTGATGACGAGCAGACCCCCCGCCTCCTTGCCCACATGCATACCCTGCTCGTCGAGCACGTCCACGCTGATGCCGGGAAGCGGCACCTGCGCCGAGCCGGGCTTGGCGGTCGTCACGCCGGGCAGCGCGCTGATCATCATCGCGCCGGTCTCGGTCTGCCACCACGTGTCGACGATGGGGGTGCGGCCGCCGCCGATGACCTGGCGATACCAAACCCACGCCTCGGGGTTGATGGGTTCGCCGACGCTGCCGAGCACCCGCAAGGTGGCGAGGTTGTACTGGTTGGGCACCTCGCGGCCGATCTTCATGAACGAGCGGATCGCGGTCGGCGCCGTGTAGAACAGCGTGACACCGTACTTCTCGATGATCTCCCACCAGCGACCCGGGTGCGGGGTGTCGGGGGTCCCCTCGTAAATGACCTGGGTGGCGCCGTTCGCCAGCGGGCCGTAGACCACGTAACTGTGCCCGGTGATCCAGCCGACGTCGGCCGTGCACCAGTAGACGTCGCTCTCGGGCTTCAGGTCGAAGACGTTCTTGTGGGTGAACGCCGCCTGCGTCAGGTACCCGCCCGAGGTGTGCAGAATCCCCTTCGGCTTCCCCGTGGTGCCGCTCGTGTAAAGGATGAACAGCGGATTCTCGGCCTCGAAGCCTTCCGCTTCGTGCTCGGGGTCCGCCTCGGCCATGAGCTCGTGCCACCACAGGTCGCGGCCTTCGCTCCAGTCGATGTCGTTCTCGCCGCGGCGGACGACCAGCACGTTCTGGATCGATTCCGCGCCCGAGGCGAGCGCAGCATCCACGGCGTTCTTGAGGTTGAAGACCTTGCCCTTGCGGTAGCCGCCGTCTGCGGTGATGACAAGCTTCGCCTCGGCGTCGTCGATGCGCGCGCGCAGGCTTTCGGCCGCAAACCCGCCGAAAACGACGGAGTGAATCGCGCCGAGGCGGGCGATCGCGAGCATGGCGATGACCGCTTCGGGGATCATCGGCATGTAGAGCGCCACACGGTCGCCCTGACTGATGCCGAGACCTGCGAGTACGTTCGCCGCCTTCTTCACCTCGGCGGTGAGCTCGGCGTACGTGATGGCGCGCGAGTCACCGGGCTCGCCCTCGAAGTAGAAGGCGACGCGATCGCCGTTGCCCGCCTCGACGTGGCGGTCGAGGCAGTTGTACGCGACGTTGATGCGGCCGTCGTGGAACCAGCGGGCGAACGGTGGGTTCGACCAGTCGAGGGTCTTCGTGAATGGCGTGTGCCAGCTCAGCAGCTCGCTGGCCTGGCGGGCCCAGAAGCGCAGACGGTCGGCCTTCGCTTCCTCGTAGAGCTCGGCCGTGGCGTTCGCCTGGGCGGTAAACGCGGGTTCGGGGGCGAACCGGCGGTTTTCGTGCAGGAGGCTGTCGATCGATGTCGAGGACATACATCTACTTTCGTCGATGTGCGGACTGGCCTGGTCTGCCGCGACGGTGCGAGTGAACAGACGCCATCGTAGGGCCTCGCGCCGGGGTTCGCGATCTTCCGTGTCGTGGTGCGTCACAGGCAACGCGTGTCCCCCATTCGGGTGTCCGCACTTGGGGGGACGAAATGGGGGTCAAAATTGTCTTGACCGTGAGCCTTCCTGGCGTACACTGAACGTAGTCAGCAGCAAAACTGACCTCGCGGCGCGAACGATTCCCCCCAATCTCGTGTCGCTGTGGCGGCGTCCAAATCCCCCCAAGTGGGCGCCGCCCCTGACGTACAGCGGCGGCTCCTCCCCACGGAGGGGCCGCCGCTTCGTCGTCCCCGGCTGATCGGTCGATGCGGGATGCTCGTGGCGCATTCGCGCACACTCGCCCGGTGCCCGCCTCCACGCCCTCCACCCCCTTCCTTCCCGTGGCGCGTGCCGACGCGGGCTCCCACCGCGAGGTGGCGCCAGACGTGCTCGAGGCGCTGGGGCCGCTCGCTCCGCTCGCCACCGACGGCCGCCTCACCGATCTCTTCATCACCGCTGAGGGGCGGGTGCACGCCGACGCCGGCGCGGGAACCGAGCCGATCGACGGCCTCACCCTGTCTGCCGACGAGGCGCGTGCCCTCGTCGTGCACCTCATCGCCCTCGGGGGTCGCCACATTGACGAAGCGGCCCCCTGTTGCGACGTGCGCCTCGGTGAGGGCGTGCGTGTGCACGGCGTGCTGCCACCCGTCAGCACCGGGGGAGCGTTGCTGTCGCTGCGGCTGCCTCGACCGATGCCGCCGAGCGTCACCGAGCTCGGCCTGCCGTCTCCGGCGACCGCGGCTCTCGGGCGGGCGTTGACGGCCCGCCTCACCCTGCTCGTCACGGGAGCAACCGGCAGCGGCAAGACAACATTGCTGTCGGCCTGGCTGTCGGGGGCTGAGCCGCGCGACCGCATCGTCGTGCTCGAAGACGTCGCGGAGGCGCGCATCCGACACCCCCACGTCGTATCGCTGGAGACGCGCCAGCCGAATCTCGAGGGTGCGGGGGGAGTGGATCTCGCACGCCTCGTTCGCGAGGCGCTGCGGATGCGCCCCGACCGGCTCGTCGTCGGCGAGTGTCGCGGGGCCGAGGTGCGCGAGTTCCTGGCGGCCCTGAACACCGGGCATCGAGGTGGTGCCGGAACCCTGCACGCCAACAGCCTCGGTGATGTGGCTGCGCGGCTCGAGGCGGTCGGCATGCTCGCCGGGCTCGCGCCCGCAGCCCTCGCCCGCCAGGCCGTCAGCGGAATCGACCTGGTGGCGCACCTGGCGCGCGATCCCGCCGGTGCACGCTCAATCGCCTTCGGACGGCCGTCGCTTGATGCTCGCGAGCGCTTGCGTATCGACCCGCTCGCCCCCGAGGCGGTCGCCCCCGACGCCCCGGCGCCGCCGTGACGGCGGCGGACGAGTCGCTTCCTCGCCTCATCCACCGGCTCGCGGTGCTGCTGAGCGCCGGCCTCGCTCCGGCGTCGGCGTGGCGGCACCTCGCGGCGGCAGGACGGGAGCGCGCGCATCCCCTCGTCGCGGCGGTGGCCGAGCATCCCGCGCTCGTCCGTGACCCCGCCGACGCGATGGCGGCTGCCTCGCCCGACCCGCCGGTCGAGTGGCGCGCGCTGACCGCGGCGTGGCGGATCGCCGCCACCGCGGGGGCGCCGCTCTCGGCCGTGTTGCGCTCGATCGCCGACGCCCTGCGCGACCGGGCCGACGCGCGCCGCGAGATTGCCGTCGCCCTCGCTGCGCCACGGGCCACCGCGCGCCTGGTCTTGTGGTTGCCCGCTGCGGGCGTACTGCTGGCACTCGTCATCGGGGTCGATGTCGTGGCCACAGTGCTGAACCCGATCGGCCTGATCAGCGTGATCGCGGGGCTCGGTCTCGTGCACGCGGGTCGGCGATGGACGAGCCGCCTGCTCGCGGCGGCCGAGCCGCCTGCCCCCACGGCGGGGCTCGGCTACGAGCTACTCGCCGTGGCGGCAGCGGGCGGGCGAGGTCCGGAGGCGGCGCTGCAGCTCGTGCTCGACCACCTCGCCGCGGTCGACTGTGCACCGTCGTCGACCGAGACAGCCGAGTTGACGGAGTTGGTCGCGCTGTCGCGGGGTTCGGGCGCACCGCTGGGGGAGCTCGCCCGCGCGGAGGCCCGCGAGGCCCGGGTGGCCGCGCGCGGTGCGGCCCGGCGCACGGCCGAACGCCTCGGCGTTCGCCTGATGCTGCCACTTGGTGCGTGCATCTTGCCGGCCTTCTTGCTCATCGGCGTCGTGCCAATCCTGCTCGGCATCGTCTCCTCCACACTCGCCGGCTGACGTGCCAGCAACCGGATGGGCGGGCTCGCGTCTCGTCGGCATCGTCAGCAGTCGACACTGGTCGCGTTCGTGCTGCCGACCCGATGAAAACGGAGACCCTCATGTCGACCCTCACCCGCCCCCACCGCCGACTCTCCCGTCTGCGCAGCCGACTCGCCAGCGACCGCGGAGCCGCAACGGCCGAGTATGCCATCGCCACGATGGCGGCCGTCGCCTTCGCCGGGCTTCTCGTCGTCATCATGCAGAGCGACGAGGTGCGCGGCATTCTCACCGACATGGTGCGTTCCGCGTTGACCTTCGGCGGGTGAGCTGCCGCGGCGGGGCTGCACGCGACGATCGAGGCGCGGTGAGTGCCGAACTCATCGCCGCGATTCCCGCGCTGCTCGTGGTGCTCGCCCTGTGCCTCGGCGGGCTCACCGCCGCGACCGCGCAGGCGCGCGCCCACGAGGCCGCGACGACGGCCGCGCGCCTGCTTGCTCGCGGCGCACCCGAGTCCGACGCGCACCGCCATGTCGGGCTGTCGCTCGCCGGAGCGCGGCTCGCCCTTATCCGAGCCGACGGGCTGCTCTGCGCCCGTGTCGAGCACACCCACCGCCTGCTCGGCCTGCCGCTGGCCGTCGAGGCCCGCTCGTGCGCGCTCGACAGCGGCTGGTGACCGGCCGCGACCGCGGGGCCGCGACTCCGCTCGTCGTGGGCGCCATCGCCGCGAGCGTGCTGCTTGCGACGCTGCTGCTGGGCGTCGGGGCGGCGCTCGCCGACGCGTCACGACTCGCGCACACCGCCGACGGGGCCGCGCTGGCCGCCGCCGACACGCTCCTCGGCTGGCTGCCGGGCGAGCCGTGCATTGCGGCCGAGCGTGTCGCCGCGGCCCACGGCGCGCAGGTGTCGGCGTGCGATGTCGAGGAGGTGAGTGTCCTCGTGACGGTGCGCCGCAGCATCCTGTCGATGCCCGTTGAGCGATCGGCGAGAGCCGGGGCAGCCGACCGGCGCTGATGGCCTTTGTCGGCCGGGTGTGTATGGTGACGGTGACCGGGGCCATCCGCCACCGGTCAGCGCGACGAGGTACTGCTGCCTCGACTGCGGCCTACCCCGGCCGCCCGCCGCAGCCCCTGTCGCTCGCACTAGCCGCACATATAAAGGAGCACCGTGCCCGGTACGAAGAAGCTTGTCATCGTCGAGTCGCCCGCCAAGGCGAAGACGATCGGCCGCTACCTCGGCGACGACTACGAGGTGCAGGCCTCCGTCGGGCACGTGCGCGACCTGATGGAGCCGAAGAACCTGCCCGCCGAACTGAAGAAAGGCCCGCTCGGCAAGTTCGCCATCGACGTCGACAACGGCTTCGAGCCGCACTACGTCGTCTCCGACTCGAAGAAGCGCACCGTCGCCGACCTCAAGAAGGCGCTGAAGGGTGCTGACGAGCTCTGGCTCGCCACTGATGAAGACCGCGAAGGGGAGGCGATCGCGTGGCACCTGCTGGAGGTGCTGAAGCCGAAGGTTCCCGTGAAGCGCATGGTGTTCCACGAGATCACCAAGGAAGCGATTCAGAAGGCCGTTGACGCGACCCGAGACCTCGACACCGCCCTTGTCGACGCGCAGGAGACACGTCGCATCCTCGACCGCCTCTACGGCTACGAGGTCAGCCCGGTTTTGTGGCGGCGCATCGGTCCCGGTCTGAGCGCCGGCCGCGTGCAGTCGGCCGCGACTCGTCTCATCGTCGACCGGGAGCGGGAGCGCATCGCCTTCGTCTCGGCCAGCTACTGGGACCTCGACACGACCCTCACTCCGGCCGCCGAGAACGCACCGTTCGCGGCTCGGCTGTCGCGACTTGGCGGCAGCAAGGTCGCCTCCGGTCGCGACTTCGATGACCGCGGCCAGCTGAAGGCGAAGGACGCGGTGGCGCTGGACGAGGCCACCGTGACGAACCTCGCCGAGGCGCTGCGCGCATCCGACCTGCAGCTCACCGTCACGAGCGTCGAGTCGAAGCCGTACACGCGGCGCCCCGCCGCGCCGTTCACCACCTCGACGCTGCAGCAGGAAGCCGGCCGCAAGCTGCGCTTCACCGCACGCCAGACGATGTCGGTCGCGCAGTCGCTGTACGAGAACGGCTACATCACCTACATGCGCACCGACTCGGTCACGCTGTCGCAGCAGGCCGTCGACGCGGCCCGCAGCCAGGCCCGCGACCTGTACGGCGCAGACTTCGTGCCCGACAAACCACGCCTCTACAGCGGCAAGAGCAAGAACGCGCAGGAGGCGCACGAGGCCATTCGCCCCGCGGGTGACGTCTTCCGCACCCCCAGCCAGCTCGAGGGCACGCTGCGCGGCAACGACTGGAAGCTCTACGACCTCATCTGGAAGCGCACCGTCGCCAGCCAAATGGCGGATGCACGCGGCCAGACGGCCTCCATCGCGATGGCCACGGGCCCCCTCACGAGCGCGGACGCGCGCGTCTCGGGGCAGGTCGCCGAGTTCGCGGCGAGCGGCACCGTCATCACCTTCCGCGGTTTCCTTGCCGCGTACGAGGAGGGCCGCGACGAGGAGCGCAACGCCGACCCCGCTGAGGCGAAGGAGGCGACGCTGCCGCCGTTGACCGAGGGCCAGGCGCTTGGTGTCATCGACGTCGAGCCAAAGGGTCACGAGACGAGCCCGCCGCCGCGCTACACCGAGGCGAGCCTCGTCAAGGCGTTGGAAGAGCGCGGCATCGGCCGACCCTCGACCTACGCGTCGATCATCTCGACCATCATCGACCGCGGCTACGTCGCCCCGCGCGGCTCGGCGCTCGTGCCCGGCTGGGTCGCGTTCAGCGTCGTCAAGCTGCTCGAGCAGCACTTCGGCGACCTCGTCGAGTACGACTTCACCGCCGAGATGGAGGCCGACCTCGACCGCATCGCCCGCGGCGAGGCCGACCGCACCGACTGGTTGACGGCCTTCTACTTCGGCGACGACCGGCAGCCGGGCCTGCGCCCCGTCGTCGACAACATCGGCGACATCGACGCCCGTGCCATCAACTCGATTCCGATCGCCGAGGCGATCACGCTGCGCGTCGGCAAGTACGGCCCCTTCCTCGAGGTTGACGAGGGCGGAGACACCCCGCGCCGGGTCAACATTCCGCAAGACATGGCTCCTGACGAGCTCACCCCGACCCGAGCGCAAGAACTCGTCGACGCTCCCGTCGTCGGCGACCGCGAGCTCGGCATCAACCCCGCCACGGGCAAGATGGTCGTCGCGAAGGACGGCCGCTTCGGGCCGTACGTGACCGAGGTGGATCCCGCCCCCGAGCCACAGGCCGACGCCGCTACCGGCGAAGTCGTTGATGAGGCACCCGCGAAGGCGCCCGCCCGCGGAAAGAAGGCGGCCGCCGAGAAGCCGCGCACGGCATCCCTGTTCAAGGACATGTCGCCGGACACGATCGATCTCGACACGGCGATTCGCCTGCTCGACCTGCCGCGCACGGTCGGTGACGACCCCGAGAGCGGTGACACGATCACGGCGCAAAACGGGCGGTACGGCCCGTACCTGAAGAAGGGCGCCGACACGCGATCGCTCGACAGTGAGGCGCAGATCTTCGAGATCGATCTGGCCGGCGCGCTCGAAAAGTTCGCCCAGCCGAAGTACGGTGCCCGCAAGGCCTCCAGCGCGCTGAAGGAATTCGACGCCGACCCCGTGAGCGGCAAGCCGATCAAGCTGAAAGACGGCCGCTTCGGCCCCTATGTCACCGACGGCGAGACGAACGCGACCGTGCCGCGCGGCGAAGACCCGATGGAAATCGACTTCGAGCGCGCCGTGCAACTCATCGCGGACAAGCGTGCGAAGGGGCCGGCCAAGAAGCCGGCCGCGAAGCGCGGGACGGCCGCCAAGAAGCCGGCGGCGAAGAAGACCCCCGCCAGGAAGCCGGCTACCAAGAAGCCCGCGGCGACAAAGACCGCCGCGAAGAAGACCCCGCCGGCCGCCGAATGAGCGCCCGGGGTCTCTTCCTGACGTTCGAGGGCGGAGACGGCTCGGGCAAGACCACCCAGTCGGCGCTGCTGACCGAGTGGCTGACCCAGCACGAGCGCACGGTGCTGCACGCGCGCGAACCCGGGGGAACCGAGCTGGGGGTCGAGGTGCGCGAGATCGTCATGCACCGTCGCGGCTTCGTCGCGCCCCGGGCCGAAGCGCTGCTGTACGCGGCCGACCGGGCCCAGAACGTCGCCACCGTCGTGCGCCCGGCGCTCGAGCGCGGCGACATCGTCATCCAAGACCGCTACCTCGACTCGTCCGTCGCTTACCAGGGTGCTGGCCGCGTCTTGTCGATGGCCGAAGTGCGTGAGCTTTCGCTCTGGGCGACGGAGGGCCTGCTGCCCGACCTCACGGTGCTGCTCGACCTCGACCCCGCGGTCGGCCGCACCCGACTCGACGCGAGCCGCACCCGCTACGACCGGCTCGAGGCTGAGCAGCTCGACTTCCACACTCGGGTGCGCGACGCCTACCTCGAGCTCGCCGCTGCTGAGCCCGAGCGCTTCCTCGTGCTGGATGCGACCCGCCCCGTCGATGAGCTGCAGCAGAGCATCCGGAATCGCGTGTCGGACCTCCTCGATTAGGGTGACCGCATGACCGCCTGGGACGACCTGACCGGCCAGGACGCCGCCATCGCCGCGCTGCGTAGCGCGGCCGCCGAGGGCTCCGAGTCGATGACACACTCGTGGTTGGTCACCGGCCCGCCGGGCTCTGGTCGGTCGAACCTTGCCTACGCGTTCGCCGCCGAGCTGCTCGGGGGCGCCACCGATCCGCGGGTCGCCGCGCAGGTCGACGCGCGCAGCCACCCCGACCTGGCCGTGCTCGCGACCGACCGCGTCATCATCTCGATCGACGAGGTGCGGCACCTCGTCGCCCAGAGTCAGTTCTCGCCGTCGGTGGCCCCATACCGCGTCATCGTGATCGAAGACGCCGACCGCATGACGGAGCGCACCTCGAACGTGCTGCTGAAGGCGCTCGAGGAGCCGCCGCCGCGCACCGTGTGGATCCTGTGCGCGCCCAACGCAGCCGACCTGATCCCGACCATTCGCTCGCGCGTGCGCACCGTCCGGCTGCGCGTGCCGACCGTCGCCGAAGTCGCCGCCCTGCTCGAACGTCGCGACGGCATCCCCGCCGACCTCGCCTCGCGGGCCGCCCGCGAGGCGCAAAGCCACATCGGCATGGCCCACCGGCTTGCCACCGATCAGGATGCTCGTGAGCGCCGGGCGCGCAGCCTCGACATCGCGCTCGGCGTCGGCTCCGTCTCCGGCGCCGTCCTCGCCGCCGAGCAGCTCGTGGCCGTCGCGACCGACGACGCCAAGGCGCTCACGATCGAGCGTGATCAGGTCGAGCGCGAGGCCGCACTGAAGTCGCTCGGCATCGAGCCGGGCGGAACGGTTCCCCCAGCCCTGCGGTCGCAGTTGAAGGCCCTCGAAGAAGACCAAAAGCGCCGGGCCACGCGCTCCGTGCGCGACGGCATCGACCGTGTGCTCGTTGACCTCACGTCGCTGTACCGCGACATTTTGACCGTGCAGCTCGGGGCCGGGGTCGACCTGGTGAACGAGGCGATCCGCGACCGCATTGTGGAGGCAGCACGAGCATCCACCCCCGAGCGGATGCTCGCGGCGCTCGACGCCATCGCCCTCGCCCGACGCCGCATCGAGGGCAACATGCCGCCCGCGATGGCACTCGAGGCCATGCTGATCTCGGCGAGCGGCAGGGTGCCGGCGCTAGGCTCGCCCGCGTGACGCGTCGCCGACTCTCCCTCGTTTCCGCCCTCGTGGCGTCGGTTCTGCTGCTGGGTGGCTGCACCCCCGGGCTGCTGTCGGACTTGCTTGGGCAGGGCGAGCAGTCGACGCCCACCGGCGAAGAGGTCGAGGCGGCGCTCGCCGAATACTACGAGCAGCGTGTCACGTGGAGCGACTGCGGCGGAGGGGCCCAGTGCGCGACCGCGATCGCTCCGCTCGACTGGAACAACCCCGGCGAGGGCGACGACGTCGAGCTCGCGCTCGTGCGACACCGCGCGACCGGTGACCGCATCGGCTCGCTCTTCGTGAACCCCGGAGGGCCCGGGGCCTCCGGCTTCGACTTCATCCGCGACAGCGTCGATTTCGCTGTGGGGGAGGCCCTGCGCGAGGGGTACGACATCGTCGGGTGGGATCCGCGCGGTGTCGGCCGCTCGAGCGCCGTGAGCTGTTTCGACGACCCCGCAGACATGGACGCCTTCCTGTTCGGCATCCCCGAGAACGAGGTCGGCACGGACGCGTGGATCGCCGAGGTGACCGCCTCGTCGCAGAACTTCGCGGCCGCCTGCGCTGAGAACACCGGTCCGCTCCTCGGCTTCGTCGACACCGACTCGACCGTGCAGGACCTCGACCTGCTGCGCGCCGTTCTCGGCGACCAGCAGTTGCACTACCTCGGCTACTCGTACGGCACCGAGATCGGCGCCCGCTACGCCGACCGCTACCCCGATCGTGTCGGCCGCCTCGTGCTCGACGGTGCGATCGACCCGCGCCTCGGCGTGCTCGATGTCGTGATCGCCCAGCAGGCCGGCTTCGAGCAGGCACTGCGCGCGTACCTCGCCGAGTGCCCCGCGCTCGGTGGATGCCCGTTCCCGGCCGACGTGGACGCTGCGGCCGCGCAGATTCGCGAGCTCGTCGATCGGCTCGACGAGGCGCCCCTGCCGGCCGCCGATGGTCGTTTCTTCGACGGCTCGGTCATGAGCACCGCGGTCGCGACAGCGCTCTACGACCAGGGCACCTGGACGTTCCTGACCCAGATGTTCAGCGAGCTGCGCGCCGGCGACCCGTCAACCGGGTTCTTCCTCGCCGACTTCTACTACGGGCGTGAGAACGGTGAGTACATCGACAACTCCTTCGAGGCGTTCGTCGCCATCAACTGCCTCGACTACCCCGTCGAGACCGACCCGGCGGTCATTGAGGCGCACAACGCGCGCCTGATGGAGGTCGCGCCGACCACCGCATCCCCGTCTCCCGTTGGCGACGTGCTGTGCGCCAACTGGCCGCACCAGTTCACTGGCGAACTCGGCCCGGTGACCGCCGAGGGAGCCGCGCCGATCCTTGTCGTCGGCACGACCGGCGACCCCGCCACGCCCTACGAGTGGGCGGTCGCACTCGCTGACCAGCTGTCGAGCGGCGTGCTCGTCACCTACGTCGGAGAGGGCCACATCGCCTACGACGAAGGCGACCCCTGCATCGATGACGTCATCGAGACATACCTGCTCACCGGTGCGGTTCCCGACACCGACCCGCAGTGCAACGCCTGAGCGTCCAGCGCGTCGTCGTGCGCCGTCGGTTTGGGCTAGACTTCTGCACCGTGCCGGGCTCGCCCGTCGCACGCCGCCTTAGCTCAGTCGGCAGAGCGATTCACTCGTAATGAATAGGTCGTGGGTTCGATTCCCACAGGCGGCCCGCAATCCAGTAGTTCCCGCTTGGGGCATTCCCGGTGCGCCGACGCCGTCGCGTCGCGGGGTTCGATTCCCACAGGCGGCCCCACTTCCTTCTCACCGTGTCACTGTTGCACCGTGCACGCATCGCGTCGCAGGGAGGAACCCAATGAGTGAGCGCAGCCGCACGGTGCTTGCGGTGGCGGCGACGGTGCTCGCCGGTTTCGGCGTTGCGACGCAGTCGCGCATCAACGGCGAGCTCGGGCAACGCTTCGATGACGGCTTCACCGCAGCGCTCGTGTCGTTCTCGTCGGGATGGGTGGTGCTTCTCGTCGTCGTGTTGGCGACCGCGCGTGGCCGCGCGGCCATGGCCCGCATCCCGGCGGCGATGCGGGCGGGAGAGCTGCCCTGGTGGATGCTGCTCGGCGGGGCGGGCGGAGCGTTCTTCGTCTTGTCGCAGGGGCTCGTCGCCGGGGTGCTCGGGGTGGCCATCTTCACCGTGGCGATCGTGTCCGGTCAGACCCTCGCCGGCATGGTGGCGGATGCGCGGGGCTTCGCAGGTGCGCGACGCACGCCCCCGACGCCCGCGCGCGTCGTCGGGGCCGCACTCACGGTGGTCGCCGTGATCGTGGCGGTCGCCGGCGACGCGTCCGCGAGCATCCCGTGGCTGGCGTTGGTGCTTCCGCTCGTCGCGGGTCTCGGGATCGGCGTGCAGCAGGCGATGAACGGCCGCGTTCGTCAGGTGAGTGGCTCGCCACTCGCCGCAACGCTCGTGAACTTCACGGTGGGCACGGCCGGTCTCGTCGTCGTGACGGCGATCGCGCTGATCGTGCGCGGGCTGCCCGCCGCACCGCCGACGGAGGCGTACCTCTACCTGGGCGGCATCGTCGGCGTCGTGTTCATAGCCGTGCAGACGGCAACAGTGGGGCGCATCGGCGTGCTGCTGCTCGGCATGTGCCTCGTGCTCGGCCAGTTGCTCGGCGCCACCGTATTCGACTCGGTGTCGGCCATCGGACCGGCGCTCGCGCCTCAGACGATCGCGGGGGTGGCACTCACCGCACTCGGAATCGTCATCGCCACGCTCGACCGCTGGCGGCCGCGACGTGCGCAGGCGCGGTGAGCGTCACGGTTAGAAGTAGGCGGAGCGAACTTCGAGAGGTCCGCGGGTCACGAGAGCGTGTGCGCCATTGACGGTGCGGTCGATGCGTTCGTGCAATTCGGGGGCGCTGACCCGGTAGTCCGTGAAGTCGCGGTCTGCTGCGTAAATGCCTCCGGGCAATGTCAACGATCGGAAGAAGCTGAACAGCGGCCGCAGTTTGTGGTCGATTGTGGTGGCGGTCATGCCCGGCACGCTAGGAGCGTCCGGGCGCTCGCTTCACGCACTCGCGTCATCGGGCGTCGTGCTGCGTCATCCGGTGACACGCACGGTCACGCTGCGACATGGGGGATGCACGGGGTGCGATCGGACGGGCACGATGACGGCCATGTCCACCACCGCTGCCACGCCTCCTCGCCGCATCCGATTCAACGCATTCGACATGAACTGCGTCGCCCACCAGTCCTCCGGGCTCTGGCGCCACCCCGACGATCAGTCGCACCGCTACACCGAGTTGTCGTACTGGACGGAGCTGGCCCAACTGCTCGAGACGGGCTCCTTCGACGGCATCTTCATCGCCGACGTCCTGGGCACGTATGACGTGTACGGCGGGTCGAATGAGGCGGCGATTCGCCACGGCGCTCAAGTGCCGGTCAACGACCCGATCCTGCTCGTGTCCGCGATGGCCGCGGTGACCGAGCATCTGGGATTCGGTGTGACGGCGGGAACGGCCTACGAGCATCCCTACCCGTTTGCCCGCCGGATGACGACCCTCGACCACCTGACCAAGGGGCGTGTGGGGTGGAACGTCGTCACGGGCTATCTGCCGAGTGCTGCACGCAACATGGGGCACGACGACCAGCGCGAGCACGACGATCGCTACGACCACGCCGATGAGTACCTAGAGGTGCTGTACAAGCTGTGGGAGGGCTCGTGGGAGGACGATGCCGTTGTTCGCGATCGGACCAGCGGGGTGTACACCGACCCCTCGAAGGTGCACGACATACGTCACGAGGGGACGCACTTCACGGTTCCCGGCATTCACATTTCTGAGCCGAGCCCGCAGCGCACACCCGTCATCTACCAGGCCGGCGCGAGCCCCCGCGGAGTCGCGTTCGCCGCCGGCAACGCTGAAGCGATTTTCGTCGCCGCCCCGACGAAGGAGGTACTGCGGGCGACCGTCACGCGGATCCGAGACGCGTTGGAGGCGGCGGGTCGCGATCGCTACGCGGCGCGGATCTACACCCTGCTGACGATCATCACGGACGCCACTCCCGCCGCAGCGCAGGCGAAGTACCGTGACTACCTGTCGTACGCGAACCCCGAAGGCGCTCTCGTTTTCATGTCCGGCTGGATGGGAATCGACCTCTCGCAGTTCCCACTGGATGAACCGGTCGGCAACGTTCCGAGTAACGCGATTCAGTCGGTCGTCTCGAACTTCGCGGCCGCGGCCGAGCACGGCGCCGAGTTCACGGTTGCCGACATCGGCCGACACAGCGCTATCGGTGGACTGGGGCCCCTCATCGTGGGTTCGGGTGTCGAGATTGCCGACGAGCTGGAGCGATGGGTGGCAGAGACCGATGTCGACGGCTTCAATCTCGCCTATGCCGTGACGCCCGGCACCTTCGCCGATGTGGTCGAGCACGTCATCCCGGTGCTGCGCGAACGCGGGCTGTACCCCGACGGCTACGAGGAGGGCACGTTGCGGCAGAAGCTACACGGCCGCGGAGATCGTCTGCCCGACGAGCACCGCGGGGCACATTACCGCGTCAGTGCTCGCCAGCTGGCGTGAGTGACTAGGCCGGGTCGGCGTCGTCGGCCGGCGTGAAGTCGAGCGCGAGCGAGTTCATGCAGTAGCGGTCGCCGGTCGGCGTGCCGAACCCGTCGGGGAACACGTGCCCGAGGTGCGAACCGCAGGTGGCGCAGCGCACCTCGGTGCGCACCATGCCGAGGGAGGTGTCTTCGAGCAGCTCAACGGCCTCGGGGCGCACCGACTCGTAGAAGCTCGGCCAGCCGCAACCCGAGTCGAACTTCGTGCCGGCCTGAAAGAGCTCAGCCCCGCACGCGCCGCAGGTATAGAGGCCGGCGCGGCTCTCGTCGAGCAGCTCGCCCGTCCAGGCGCGCTCGGTGCCGGCCTGGCGCAGCACCTGGTAGCGCTCTTCGCCGAGCTCAGCCCGCCACTCGTCTTCGGTCTTCTCGACCTGGTACTTGCCGGTGGTCTGCTCGCTCATGGTTCCTCCTGCTCGCCCGACGGGCGGGTTGTCTCACCCCATTAAACTCGGCCCCGTGCCGGAACCTTCCATCGAGCAGAAAACATGGAGTCACATTTCGGCTGACGAGTTCTTCGACATCGCCATGCTGCGCACGGTCGTTTTCTACCTCGAGCAGCAGATCGACGAGCCGGAACTCGACGAGCGCGACCGCGACGAGTCGACGCTGCATGTGTGGATGCGGGACGATCGCGGCGTGGTCAGTTATCTGCGCGTCATCGAGGACGAGCATCCTGACCCCGCTCACGGCGGCGCGCGCCGCCTGATCGGGCGCGTCGTGACGCGGGCGGATGCTCGTGGTCGGGGCCTCGCGCTCCGTCTCGTCGAGCAGGTGATCGCCCAGTTCGGCGACGAGCCGCTCGCCCTGCACGCACAGTCCTACATCCAGCCCCTGTATACGCGAGCCGGCTTCGAGCCGATCGGCGACGAGTATGTGGAGGCGGGCATTCCGCACGTGACGATGGTCCGGCCTCCCAGCGGTCGAACAGGCGACGCGGCGTTGAATTAGAGAGATATGCGCGCATGGCGTATCCTCTTGTTAGGTAAGCCTTACCTAAAGACATGACGCTCTTCTGACTACGGAGTCACCCGGTGCACACCCTTTCCCGCCGGCGGCCGTTTGCCGTCGCGCTCGCGGGGGCCCTCACCTTCGCCCTAGCTCTCACTGTCGCCCCCCACGAGTCGGCGGCCGCCGATACAGCACCGCCGCCCCCGACGGTGTCGGTCTCGAAGACGCAGGGTCTGGACCCTGCCGGTGAGACGATCACGGTGACCGGGTCGGGCTTCGCCCCGAACCCCCCGGCGACCGACGGCGCGCGTCCACCCCTCATGGGTCAGTTTGCCGGCGCTTACGTCGTGATCGGCTCGGTGCTCGACTCGTGGAAGCCGAGCGACGGTGCCGCGTCGTCGGCACGGCAGGTCGCCCAGCAGAAGTGGGTCGTCAACCCCGAAAACGTCGCCACCATCGGTGGACCCAGCGCGGGCGCCGTGGCGATTGACCCCGATGGCTCGTTCCGGATCGAGTTCGTGGTGTCGAAGGCCGACGCCCACCGCTTCCCGACGGGCACGTTCGGAGTGTTCACGTTCGCCGGCTCGGGAGCGGTCGTGCCCGCATTCGAGACGTTCACCGCGCTGACTTTTGCCGGCGACGGTTCTGCGGAAAACCCGACACCCAGCCCGACACCCAGACCGACACCCAGTCCGACACCGACGCCGACGCCCGCGCCGTCGACGCCGGCTCCGACGCCGGCCCCGACCACCGGGGCGCCCCGTGACACCGCCACGCCCGGGTCGCTCGTGTGGGGCGTGAAGCAGTCGTTCCGTGAGTACATGACGAGCACGATTGCCCGCGGGTCGATCACCGCGACTGGCGTCGGCCAGCAGGGCGCCGCCCTTGTGTTCCCGCAGGTGGGACCATCGCTGACGGGTACCACGGGCACCGTCGCGTACTCGGGTCAGGTGCGCTACCTCGGTCACAGCGGCCTGCTCGACGTGACCCTGCGCGATCCGCGAGTCACGATCGAATCAGCGAGTCGCGCATCCCTGTCGGTCAGCGTCAACGGCAGCCCTGTGACGCTCGCGACGCTGAACCTGGCGGCGGCGAGCCGCACGGCCAACGCCGACGGCTCCGTGCGGTTTACGGGTGTACCGGCGACCCTGACAGCCTCCGGCACAAGCGTGTTCTCCTTCCAGGGCAGGGCGTTTTACGCGGCCGGCACCGCCCTCGACCCGGTGACGTTCACCATCGGCAGCCCTGCACCGACCGGGGGCGGCACCTCCGTGGCCGGGGCGACGATCACGGGTGGCGCGGTCGAGCTCGCTCGCTTCGTGGAGCGGCCTATTTCGGCTGAGCCGCCGGCGACAACCGGTGCCGAACTCGTCGGCGTCGACGGCGACCTGCTGCCGGGCGCCCGTGTCGAGGCCCGCGCGACGGGATTCGAGCCCGGCGAAACGGGGATTCGTGTTGTCGTCTACAGCGAGCCGCGCCTGCTCGGCGAGGTGACGGCGGATGCAGACGGCCAGGCTGTCTGGTCGGGCCGCCTGCCCGATGACCTCGTCGGCCAGCACACGCTGACTTTCCAGGGATCGGTCGACCGCGGCGTCGTGCTGCAGATCGTCGATCCTGCGGCCACCGCCGCGGGTGCCGACCAGTGCGTCGTGTCCGATGCGCAGCTCGACTGGGGCTTCAAGGAGAGCTTCCGCGCGTACGTCAGCGGCTCCATTGCCCGCGGTGAGTGGGAGGTACTCGACGGCGCGAGCTACGAGGTGCCGCTCTTCACCTTTGCGGGCGGCCAGGGCGCGATCAACCCCGCTGCACGCACGGGCGAGATCGCGTTCGAGGGCGCGATCCGTTTCACGGGCCACGAGGGAATCCTCGACACCCTCATCGCCAACCCGCGCGTGGTCTTCACGAGCGCGACCACCGCCGAACTGGTCGCTGACGTGACTGGAACGCGGCAGGACTTCGAGGAGGTCGAAGCCCTCGACGTGCGCTTCCTCGAGCTCAATCTTGCCGGCGCCGACAGCGGCAGCCGCGACAACGGCACCGTGACGATCACGGGCATCCCGACACAGCTCACGGTGTCGGGCGCCGACGCGTTCGGCACCTACCCCGCCGGCGAAGAGTTCGACCCCATCACGCTCACCTACTCGCTGCCGACCGACTGCGCGGCGAGCCCCGCTGACGCTGCTCCGGGCGACCTCGACGGCGACGCTGCGGGAGGGTCCGGCCCCGACGCCGAGCCTGCGGGAATGTCGACGGGCGTTCTCCTCGCCGTCATTGCCGTATTGCTTGCCGTGATCGTCGCACTCGCCGTCATGCTGCTGCGCCGCCGCGCCGCCTGAGCCGCGCGCATCCTGCGTGGCAGGATGCGAGCGTGACGTCGACCGCTGAACGGTACCGTCGCTTCGCCCGCGAAGCGGCCAGCCGTTCGGCGGTCTACGCGCGGTGGGCTCACGACCTCGCCGACGACCCTGACGCAATGGCGCTCATCGACACGTTGCCCGTCGCGTGCCGCCAACCAGTGTTGATTCTGACTGCGGCCCGTTTCACCGGGCTGTCACCAGCGGGGGATGCTCGCGCGTGGCTCGAGGGGGAATGGGACGCCGTCGAGGCGGTCGCCCGCACGCGCGCCACGCAGACGAACGACCCCCGGCGTTCCTCTGCCCTCGTCGCGGCGCTGGACGGCATCCGCGCGCCGATCGCGCTGCTCGAAGTGGGGGCGTCGATCGGGCTCGGGCTGCTCGTCGACCGATACCGGCACCGCTACTGGCGCGGCGCGGAGGTCGAATCGACGGTGGAGCCGGTCGACGACGAGCCCGATGCACTCGAACTCGACTGTCAGCTCGGCGACGGGGTTCCGGCACCCACACACCGACCTGAGATCGTGTGGCGGGCCGGGCTCGAGCGGCGTCCGTTGGCCCTGGGGTCACCCGACGACGAGCGCTGGCTGCGCACCCTGATCTGGCCAGAAGAGCGCGACCGGGCCCGCCAGCTCGACGCGGCCCTGCGCGTTGCGCACGCGCATCCGCCTCGTGTGATGGCGGGCGACGCGGTCGATGGGCTGCGCTCAGCCGTGGCGGACATGCCCGACGACGTCGTGCGGGTCATCTGGAGCCCCGCCGTTCTCGTCTATCTCGCCCCCGAGGCGCGCGCCCGATTTGGCGAGCTGGCGCGCGAGCTCGGTGACGTGTGGGTGTCGCTTGATGGGCGCCGGGTGCTTCCCGAGGTTGCGGAGCGTGCTGCGGAGATCCTGCCGGGCGCGGACGACGACTTCGTGCTGAGCCGTGACGGGCGTCCCCTCGCGATCGTGGCCCCGCACGGTGACCGCATCGAGCGGTGGGCAGCTGTGGGCCCGAGCGAGAGCGGCTGAGCGGCTACTGGTCCGCGCCGTAGATGGCGCGGGCGAGCGCGTCGAGCACGAGAGGCGTGCGCGGTCCGAAGCTCAGCACCTCGCCGTCGGCCATGTCGACGAAGCGGCGGTTCTGCCCGGCCGAGGTCAGCGCGATCGCGGGCTTTTCGGTGAGCAGGCCGTCGACGCCTCCGACGCTCGCCAACCCGCTCGACATGACCATGATGAGGTCGGGGTCAGCGGCAATGAGCGCTTCGTCCGTCATCGGGCGAAGACCCGTCCAGCCGATCTCGCCGGCGACGTCAACGCCGCCGAGGCCGTCGATCAACTCATCGGCTCCCGACTCCTCGCCGAAGAGGTAGTAAATGCCGCTCGCGCCGCGCAGATACAGGAAGAGGATGCGCACGCGCTCGCCCGGCGTGCTCGGCGCGATGGTGGCAATCTCGCTGAGCACGTCGGTCAAGTCGGTGTCGATTCGCTCGGCCAGTAGTTCGCCTGCTTCGGGCGCGCCGAAGATGGCGGCGACATCACGGGCGAGGGTGGCCGGCGCCGCGAGACCCGGCTCGACGTCGACGTACACGACCGTGATTCCAGCGGTGCGCAGTTGCACGAGCACGTCGGTCGGGCCCACGGTGCCGTCGGTGATGATCAGATCGGGGCGAAGCGCCAGCACCGACTCGGCGCTAACCGCGTGGCCCGAGCTCGTCACGAGCGGCAGATCGTCCGTGCCGGGGAAGGTGGTCGATACGTCACGCCCGACGAGGCGATCGCCGAAGCCGAGGGCCCAGGTGGTGGCCGCCAGCGATCCGGCAATGTCGAGGGCGAGAACGCGGTCGGCGCTCGTGACCTCAATGTCGCGGTCGCCATCCAGGTCGCGCGACACCACGGTTGTCGGCAGTGCTGAGGTCGGGGTGTCGACCACGGGGTCGATCGCCGCGTCCGCGATCACGGCCGTGGCGGGACCGCCGTCGATGCGTGGGTTGTCCAGCAGGGCGATCTCCGACAGCGCGGGGCGCTCGCCAACCGCCTCGGGATCGGTGCCGCCGAGGGCGCCGGAGGGCGCGCATCCCGCGAGCACCAGCATCATGGCCGCGACGGCGACAGCGAGCGCCGAGCGACGCCGACGAGGGAAGGGCATGGGGCTCCGGAGCGGTTGGCAAGGAGGGACTTAGGTAAGCCTAATCTGCGAGTCTGATGGTCCTCCGCGAGCCGCTCAGAGGCCGGCGCCGACCGTTCTACGATGAGCCCATGCCCACCCCGTCCGACGACGCAGCGCTGTCCGAGCGCGCGCGGCGTGTGCTCGACTTCGAGCGCGAATGGTGGGGCCACAGTGCGGCGAAGGAGCGGCACATTCGTGCCGAGTTCGGCTGGGCACCGGCCCGGTACTATCAGGTACTGAACTCCGTCATCGATGACGCGGCGTCGCGCGCGTACGACCCGATCCTCGTGGGCCGCTTGCACGAGGTGCGTGATGCGCGTGCTGAGCGTCGTCGTACCCGGCGCGACACCGTCGCCTCCTGAGCCGAGAAAGCCCGAATGCCCGACTTCCCACCCGATCGTTTCGACGATCTGCCGCTCGACCCTGGTCGAGTGGGCGCACACCGGGCGCCGCGTCGTCGCGGTGCCGTCTGGCGCGCGCTCGGGATCGGCGCGGCCGCGTCGGTCGTGCTCGTCGTGGTCGGCCTGGTCGGGCTCGCCGCGATCGACGACCGACTGGAGCTCGACATCCCGGTCTTGACGTCCCCGCCCGAGGAGGACCCTGACGCTCCCGCCGAGCCGGGCGAGCCTGCCGGCGGGCCGATCACGGATGCCGCCGATGCGGACCTGCCTGACGACTTCACGATCACGATCCTCGACGGCACCGGCTCCGTCGGGCGGGGCCCGCAGGCGCAGAGCGCGCTGGATGCTCGGGGCTGGCCCGTCGGAACGGTCACGCAGGCCGCGACGACCGACATCGAGGAGACCGTCGTCTATTACGCGAGCCCCGACCTCGAACCCGTCGCTCGCGGCATGGTCGAACTGCTCGACGGCGTGGCAGACATCGAGCTGACCGACGCCTTCCCCGGGGCTCCCATCACGATCGTTCTTGGCACCGACTACGAGCTGCGCGCGGCCAGCTAGCTCCGAGATTTCCGGCCCGTTACCGCACGGTAACGACTGCGTGGATGCTCTTCCCACGGGTTCCGCCCGATGGCTAGTCTGCGGAAACGGAGCCCGTACGCGGCTTCTCATCACCGCTCCAGAAAGAGTCACAGCATGGCCAACGGAACCGTCAAGTGGTTCAACGCCGAAAAGGGGTTCGGCTTCATCACGCTCGAGGCAGACGGTAGCGACGTCTTCGTGCACTACTCGTCGATCGATATGCCCGGCTACAAGGTTCTCGAGGAAGGACAGGCAGTGTCCTTCGAAATCGGTGCCGGCACGAAAGGGCCTCAGGCAGAAAACGTGACGGTTCGGGCCTGAGTGCGCGTCACGGGGGCGCGCGGTCGCTTGGCGGGTTAGTGTTCTGGCCATGCGCAGTTCCCTCCGCCGACGCGCGGGCAGCCTCATTGTCGGCCTCGCGCTCGTTGCAGGTCTCGGTGCATGCGCGCCGGAGGAGCGCCCGCTAGAGACGGCGTCTCCTGAGCCGAGCGTCGAGCCAGAGCCCACCTACGAGTCGACGTACGAAGCTCCGCCGGCCTATGCGATCGCCCCTCTCACAGGAGAGATCATCGAACCGGGCTCTCTCGACCGACCCGTCTTCTCGGCAAAGATCGATAATGCCCCCCTCGCAAGGCCGCAACTTGGTCTCGACCGGGCCGATATCGTCCACGTCGAACTCGTCGAGGGGGGCTCGATCCGATACGCGGCGTCGTGGCATAGCGACCTCCCTGACGAAGTCGGGCCCGTGCGATCCGTGCGTCCGATGGATCCGGACATCGTCTCGCCCTTCGGGGGGATCCTTGCCTATTCGGGTGCCCAACAGCAGTTCATCGCCGCCATGCTCAACACCCCGGTGCGCAACATCATCTTTGATCGCGGCGACGACTCCGACCTCGTCTACCGAGGGCTTCCACGGCCCTCGCCTCACAATGTCGTCGCCCGGGCGGCGCAGTTGGTCGAGCGCTACGCCGGTGATGACGCGCCTCGACAGCAGTTCGCATTCGCGGATCGAATCGAGAACGCGACGGCCGCGCGCGACGGTGCGCCCGCATCCACGTTGTCGCTGCGTTACGGGCAGGTTGGACAGTCGGGCTGGGAGTGGAGCGAGGCCGACGGGCGGTGGCTGCGGTCGCAGGGTGGTCAGCCCGACGTCGCGCTCTCGGGAACCCGTCTGAGCGCAACCAACGTCATCGTGCTTCGGGTGAGAATCGACTTTAGCCCCGGCGTTCCGCAGACTCTCCTGGCAGGCCAGAGCGGCTCTGGGTTTGTCGCGACGGACGGGAAGACCATTCCCATCACGTGGTCGAAGGCCGGCATGGCGGATTCCTATCGCCTCCTCGACGATCAAGGCGTGGCCGTGCGGTTGGCGCCGGGCACCACTTGGATCGAACTCGTGCCGGATACCGGCGACGCGACCATCACCGCCGGCTGAGCATCCGTCCCTCCCTGGCTTGCACTCGCTAGTCGAGAGTGCCAAAATCAGTTAGCACTCACTCTCTGCGAGTGCCAGAGCTACCGTACGTACTGCGTCCGGGAGGGACGAAAGACACACATGGCTAAAATCATTGCTTTTGACGAAGAGGCCCGTCGCGGCCTGGAGCGCGGCCTGAACACCCTGGCCGACGCCGTGAAGGTGACGCTCGGCCCCCGTGGCCGCAACGTCGTTCTCGAGAAGAAGTGGGGCGCCCCCACGATTACGAACGACGGCGTCTCCATTGCCAAGGAGATCGAACTCGACGAGCCGTTCGAGAAGATCGGTGCCGAGCTCGTCAAGGAGGTCGCGAAGAAGACCGACGACGTCGCCGGTGACGGTACGACCACCTCGGTCGTCCTCGCTCAGGCGCTCGTGCGTGAGGGCCTGCGCAACGTCGCGGCCGGCGCCGACCCGATCAGCCTCAAGCGCGGCATCGAGAAGGCCACCAAGGCCGTCTCCGACGAGCTGCTGAAGAGCGCCAAGGAGGTCGAGACCAAGGAAGAGATCGCCGCCACCGCGAGCATCTCGGCCGCCGACCCCGAGATCGGTGCGCTCATCGCCGAGGCCATCGACAAGGTGGGCAAGGAAGGCGTCGTCACTGTTGAAGAGTCGAACACCTTCGGCACCGAGCTCGAGCTCACCGAGGGCATGCGCTTCGACAAGGGCTACCTGTCGGCCTACTTCGTGACCGACCCCGAGCGCCAGGAAGCGGTCTTCGAAGACCCCTACATCCTGATCGTCAATGGCAAGATCTCGGCGATCAAGGACCTGCTGCCCGTCGTCGACAAGGTGATCCAGAGCGGCAAGCAGCTGCTCATCATCGCCGAAGACGTCGAGGGTGAGGCTCTTGCGACGCTCGTCGTCAACAAGATCCGCGGCATCTTCAAGTCGGTTGCCGTCAAGGCTCCCGGCTTCGGCGACCGCCGCAAGGCCATGCTGCAGGACATCGCGATCCTCACCGGCGGCCAGGTCATCAGCGAGGAGGTCGGCCTCAAGCTCGAGAACGCCACCCTCGACCTGCTCGGCCGGGCCCGCAAGGTCGTCATCACCAAGGACGAGACCACGATCGTAGAGGGTGCCGGCGACGCCGACGCCATCGCCGGTCGCGTGAAGCAGATCCGTGCAGAGATCGAGAACACCGACTCCGACTACGACCGTGAGAAGCTCCAGGAGCGCCTCGCGAAGCTCGCCGGTGGCGTCGCCGTCATCAAGGCGGGTGCCGCGACCGAGGTCGAGCTGAAGGAGCGCAAGCACCGCATTGAGGACGCCGTCCGCAACGCGAAGGCTGCCGTCGAGGAGGGCATCGTCGCCGGTGGTGGCGTCGCCCTCATCCAGGCCGGCAAGCTCGCCTTCGACTCGGACGCCCTCACGGGTCTGACCGGTGACGAGGCCACGGGCGCGAACATCGTGAAGGTCGCGATCGACGCCCCGCTCAAGCAGATCGCCCTCAACGCGGGTCTCGAGCCCGGCGTCGTCGCCGACAAGGTGCGCCACCTTGAGGTCGGCCACGGCCTCAACGCGGCCACCGGCGAGTACGTCGATATGCTCGGTGCCGGCATCGCCGACCCGGTGAAGGTGACCCGCTCGGCGCTGCTGAACGCCGCGTCGATCGCTGGCCTCTTCCTCACCACCGAGGCCGTCGTCGCCGACAAGCCGGAGAAGAACCCGGCCCCGATGGGTGACCCGTCGGGCGGCATGGACTTCTAGTCCTCGGCCAACGCCACACACAAAAGGGGCGGCTTCCGGAAGGAAGCCGCCCCGTTTTGCGTTTCCGGCGATGAACAGCCGGCGCCCAAAGTGGTGAGAAGGTTGGTTCAGGCGGCGCGGGTTCCGCGGGCCTGGTCCAGGGCCACGAACACCTCGGTATTGAAGCGGTAGGCAGCGAGCACCTCGTCGACGACGCGCTCGCGCTCGGGGTCATCCCACGCCACCGCGTCGAGTTGTGCGCGGTACGTGTCTTTGAATGCAGCGGGGTCGGCGATCTGGTCGAACAGGTAGAAGCCGATGCCGTTCGTGTCGAATCCGAAGCGCCGCGCGAGGACGCGCCCGATGTGCAGTCCGCCTGACAGGTCACCGAGGTAGCGCGTGTAGTGGTGTGCGACGTAGCCGGCTGGCCACGAGGCCGCGACCTCTCGAATACGCGCTGCGTAGCGCTCCGTGACCGGCAGCAGCGGTACGCGCTCGCTCCAGTTGTCTCCGACGAGGAACGTCAGGTCGGCGCTCAGGGCGGGAAGCCGAGTGAGCGCGGGGGAGAGGAACGGGGCAACGGTGGGGTTGTCACGCAGCCTGTCGGCACCGGTTTCCAGCGCCGCGTAGATCGCGTGGTGCTGGCGAACGAGCGCGATGTAGTCATCGCGTGACCCGGCGCCGGAGAGCAGATCGTTCATGAAGGTCGTGCCCTCACTGGTTCCGTGGCTCGCGCGCGAGCGTTCGCGGACGAGTCGGGAGAACGGGACGGTGGTGGGCGGGTCGGCGATAGTCATGCGGCTCCGGATCGGGATTAGGTTAGGCAATCCTAACCTTCATGGGTGGCCGGAGCACAGCCCTTACGCCGACAACTCAGTGCGGGCGGGGCGTCTCGCCAAGGATGCTGCAGGCCCGGTCGTAGAGTTCGACGATCTCTCGTCGGATTTCGGGCCGCTCGCTGATCGTGCCGGACCAGCGCACCGACAGTGCGCGCTCGCCAAGGTCATCGCCGAGCGTATAGACCCAGAAACCCGCGTCTGGCGTGACATCGACCATGCGCGCGGTCGTTGCGCCACGGTCGCCGAAGGCCCGTGAGATCAGCAGGCTGTCGTCGGCGTGGTCGTCGTTCATGTGGTGCAACACGGCGTGCACGATCTCGTCGGGGAAGCGGGTCACAGCGACCACTGTAGGGCCGCCGGCCCCGCTTTCCCCGAGCGCGTGATGAACCCCGTGAGCTCTCGAGCTCAGCGGAGAAACATCGAGGCCGCCTGTTGCTCAATCTCGGCGTACTGGCGCCCGGCCTGGCCGAGGGCGTGGTTCAGCGCGGCGAGATTCTGTTCAAGCCGGCTGTAGGTCGCCATCCACTCGGCGACGAGCGTCTGGAACGCGGTGGCGGCGTTGCCCGACCAGCTGCCCTGCAGGGCAGAGAGCTGGCTGGTGAGGCCGGCGCACTCGGCCTGCAGTCGACCGATCGTGGCGGTCGTGGTCGAGGTCGCGCTCAACAGGGCGTCGGCGTCAACGTGGTAGCGGGTCATGGTGTCTCCTCCCATCGTGCGCGCCGAGTGCGCGCTCGTGGCGGTGACGGTACGACGGGCGGCGGTGACGGTGCCTGCTAGACCTCGTAGGCGGGTGCCTCAGGCGCGGAGCGCTCGTTGGGGAGGAGCGGAAGCGCGACGCGGAACGTTGCCCCACCGCCGGGAGTGTCGAGCACGTCGATGCGGCCGCCGTGGTTGGCGACGATCGACGAGACGATCGCGAGCCCCAGGCCCGAACCCCCCGTATCGCGCGTGCGCGATGAATCGGCGCGGAAGAATCGGTCGAAGATTTTCTCCTTCAACTGCGCGGGAATTCCCTCGCCGTGGTCGACGACCGCGAGCGTCGCCATCCCCGCCGCGTCGTCGACAGCGACGACGAGCTCGATCGGGCTGCCGTCGGGCGTGAACCGCAGTGCGTTGCCAATCAGGTTCGTGACGACCTGGCGCAGCTTGTTTTCGTCGCCGGCGACGACGGCGCTGACCGGCGGCAACTCGGGCAGACTGAGCCGCCCCACCAACTTGGGAGCGGCGGCTGTCGACGCGGCCCGCCGTCTTGAGCGCAGTCGAGCGAGGGCCGCGCTCGCGCGTCGTCGGGGTGCACTGGGGCTGCCCGGCGCATCGTCGGTCTCGATCGCGGCCGGCAGGGCCGTGGATGCCGGTCGGTCATCGACGACAACCGTCACCGAGCGGTCCGGCGATCCGGCCATGGCGTCGAGCGCCGCGTCGCGCGCAAGAGGCACGAGGTCGACCGGCACCTTCTCGATCGGACGCTGCTCATCCAGACGTGCGAGTTCGAGCAGGTCGGAGACGAGGGAGCTCATTCGCATCGCCTCTTTCTCGATGCGCTCCATCGCCTGCGCGACGTCCTCCTCCTTCTGGATGGCCCCCATGCGGTAGAGCTCGGCGTAGCCGCGGAGGCTCACGAGGGGGGTGCGCAGTTCGTGACTGGCGTCGCCGACGAAGCGGCGCATCTTGCTGATGGTTTCGGCGCGGTCCGCGAACGCCCGGTCGATTCGCGAGAGCATCGTGTTGAGCGAACGGTTGAGTCGCCCGACCTCCGTGTTCGGGGTGGCGCCGGAGAGTCGCTGGCTGAAGTCGCCCCCGGCGAAGCGCGCTGCAGTCGCTTCGACTTCGCGCAGGGGGCGGAAGGTGGTCGTCACGAGCAGGCGCGTGATGGCGGCCGACATGATGACGACGACGAGGCCGAAGCCGAGGAAGATCGACGCGAACGAGCCGATCACGTTGTTCGTGTCGGAGAGGTTCGCGCCCACCACGAGCGTTGCCTGCTGTGACTCGCCCGTCTCGAGGTTCGTCACGAGCAGCGGATATGTGGCGACGCGCCACTGCGTGGTGCGATTCTCGCTCGTGAGCGTCACCCCGCCGTCGAGTTCGGCGACGAAGCTCGCCGTCAGCCGCGAGAGGTCGGGGGCGCTGTCGCGCGCGTAGTCCGCGACGTTGTCGTCGATGACGTCGCCCCGTGCATCCACCGCCCCGAAGTAGAACGGTGCGGAGAAGACCGACGGGGTGAGCGTCGTGAACTCGTCGAACTGGTCGGTCGTGAACTGCGCGCGTTCGCCGTCCTCGGAGGACAGCAGCTCCCGCAGCTCGGTCGCCGCCTGACTGATCTGGCGGTCAACTTCGTCGACCAGCGTGCGCTGCAGGGTCGTCAGAGTGCCCGTGCCGACGACGAGCAGGCCGAACGTCACGACGAGGACGGTGACGCCCGTGATCTTCGAGCGGAGAGAGATGCCCTCCCACCACTGACTCAGTTGCTCATGCATGGGTGTCGGCACTGGACGCGGCCGCGCCCGTCACTACTTCGATGCTTTGAGCATGTAGCCGAAGCCGCGCTTCGTCTGGATGAGCGGCTCGTCGGTGTGCTGGTCGAGCTTGCGCCGCAGGTACGAGATGTAGCTCTCGACGATGCCGGCGTCGCCGTTGAAGTCGTACTCCCACACGTGGTCGAGAATCTGCGCCTTCGACAGAACGCGGTTGGGGTTCAGCATGAGGTAACGCAGCAACTTGAACTCGGTGGGGCTGAGCTCGACAGTGACGTCGCCGATGGTGACTTCGTGCGTGTCCTGGTCCATCGTGAGCTCGCCGGCGCGGATGATCGCGTCGTCATCTTCCTGCATGGTGCGGCGCAGAATCGCCTTGATGCGGGCGACGATCTCGTCGAGGCTGAACGGCTTCGTGACGTAGTCGTCGCCGCCGACTGTCAGACCCATGATCTTGTCGTCGGTGTCGTCTTTGGCGGTGAGGAAGAGGATCGGGCTCGTGTAGCCGCTCGAGCGCAGACGCTTGGTGACGCCGAAGCCGTTGATGTCGGGCAGCATGACGTCGAGGATGATGAGGTCCGGCTCTTCCTCGAGAACGGCCGAGATGGCCTGGGCGCCGTTGCTCACCGCGCGAACGGCGAATCCGGCGAACCGCAGACTGGTCGTCAGCAGGTCGCGAATGTTGGGTTCGTCGTCGACAATGAGAATTTTGGGTCCGTCAGCCATGCCGCAAGTATCTGCGCGTGCACTGAGGGTTTCCTGAATGCCGTGCCGACAGCACTGGGATGCCCGGGGCGCGGTTCCAGAATCAGGCCGCGTAGTCGAGGGCGTGCGCGTCGAGAATTTCGTAGCTGTAGCCCTGCTCGGCGAGGAAGCGCTGGCGGTTCTGCGCGAAGTCTTGGTCGACGGTGTCGCGGGCGACCAGCGTGTAGAAGCTGGCGGGGATCCCGCTCTGCTTGGGGCGCAGCAGGCGCCCGAGGCGCTGCGCCTCCTCTTGGCGCGAGCCGAACGACCCCGACACCTGAATGGCGACCGTCGCTTCGGGCAGGTCGACCGAGAAGTTCGCGACCTTCGACACCACGAGTACCGGGGTCGTGCCGTCGCGGAATTCCTGGAACAGCCGCTCGCGCTCGTCGACGGGCGTCGAGCCGGTCAACTGCGGCACACCGAGCTCGTCCGCGAGCTCGTCGATCTGGTCGAGATACTGACCAATGATGAGGATGCGCTCGCCCGCGTGCCGCTCCACGAGCCGCTTCACGACATCCCGCTTCGCCGGCGCCGTTGCCGCGAGCCGATAGCGCTGGTCATCGGCGCTCGCCGCGTACTCGAGTCGTTCATCCGGCGGAAGGTCGACGCGCACCTCGAAGCATGCGGCCGGCGAGATATAGCCCTGCTGCTCGATCTGCTTCCACGGGGCGTCGAACCGCTTCGGTCCGATCAAGCTGAACACGTCACCCTCGCGGCCGTCTTCGCGCACGAGCGTCGCGGTGAGGCCCAGGCGACGCCGGGCCTGCAACTCGGCGGTGAGCTTGAAGACGGGCGCGGGCAACAGGTGCACCTCGTCGTAGACGATGAGACCCCAGTCGAGCGCGTCGAGGAGCGCCAGGTGCGCATACTCGCCCTTCCGCTTCGCTGTGAGGATCTGGTACGTCGCGATCGTGACGGGCTTGACCTCTTTGACCTGACCGGAGTACTCGCCGATCTCGTCGGCGGTGAGGGAGGTGCGCCGCAGCAGCTCGTCGCGCCACTGGCGGGCCGAGACGGTGTTGGTGACGAGAATCAGCGTCGTCGTGGCAGCCGATGCCATGGCGCCGGCCCCGACGAGGGTCTTACCGGCGCCGCAGGGCAGAACGACCACGCCAGAGCCGCCGACGAAGAACTGGTCAATGGCCTGCTGCTGGTACGGGCGCAGGCCCCAGTCGGCCGTGTCGAGATCGATCGGGTGCGGGGTGCCGGCTGTGTATCCGGCCAGATCGTCGGCGGGCCAGCCGATCTTCACGAGCTCTTGCTTGACCTGCCCGCGCGCCCAGGCCTGCAGGCGGTACGAGTGCTCGTCGAGACGGCCCTCGAGCAGCGGCGCGATGCGCTTGTTCGACGCGATCTCGGTGAGCACGGCGCGGTCAGTCGAGCGCAGCACGAGCCCCTCGTCATCGCGCTCCACCACGAGCCGCCCGTAGCGGCCGACGGTCTCGGCGATATCAATCGCCACCGACGCGGGCACGGGGAACTTCGAATACTTCTCCAGCACGGCGAGCATCTCGTCGGCGTCGTGGCCGGCCGCGCGGGCGTTCCAGAGTCCCAGCCGGGTGATGCGGTAGGTGTGGATGTGCTCGGGCGCACGCTCGAGCTCGGCGAACACGGCGAGGGCGTGGCGGGCGTCGTCAGCGTGGGGGTTCGCGACCTCGAGCAATACGGTTCGGTCGCTCTGCACGATGAGCGGGCCGTCAGGATTCATAACGGGCCAGTCTAGGCCCGCGACCTGAGAACGCCGCGCCCTACTCGGGCACCTCGAGCGCCGCGATGCTCGAGATGGGAAGGGTGCGCTCCACGTCGGCCGCCAGGTCTCGCCCGCGCACTCTCCCCGCCGCGATGCCGGTCGGTTCGAGGTCAAAGTCGCGCTCCGTACCGTCGGGAAGGCGCACGGTCACGTGCACGGGGAGCTTGGCCCGCAGTGCGAGCTCCCACTGGCGGGCGACCCACGCGTCGCCGCCCGCGGCGTCCGCGCTCGACGTCGCGCCGTGCAGCCGACGTGCGGCCTCGAGCACCGGGTCGCCTGCTGACGCCGCCGTCGCCGGCACGCGGGTTCCCGGCGCGCGTCCGCGACCCCGCGACGCGCGCGCCGGAGCGATGGGATGCTCGCCGTCCTCGGGCGCGGCCGGATAGCGCGCATCGATAAGGGTGCCGAGCACCAGACTCGGGTCGAGGCGACTGACGAGACGGTGCGGCCCCGTGCGCGTGAGCCCGAGCGGGGTGAGCGTTGCGTCGACGCTGAGGGTGTCGATCAGCGCTGGGTCGCCGCTGCGGATGCTCGTGGTGGCGGCGAGATCCGTCGCCTCGTCCGCCCCGAGCATCCCGACGCGGATGGAACCGTAGCGGCGCGCGGTCTCGTCGATGAGATATGCCACCGGTTGCGGAACGCCGGTGAGAGAGATCTCCGCGAGAAAGCGGGTGAGCGTGTCGGCGGTCTCGCCGCGCGCGATCGCCCGCGTGACGCTGTCGGCGCTCAGTCGGTAGCGGCCGGCCAGTCCGGCTGCTTCGACATCGGCGATACCCCGCAGGCGGTCATCGAGCTCGGCCGCGAGCGGGCCGGGCGAGACGATCGTGAGGTCGTGCTGCAGGTACACCTGGCGCACCTCGGGGGGCAGCAGCGGGGCGAGCGCGCTCGTGGCTGCGTCGCTACCGGCGCTCAGAAGCGCCGCTCCGACGGTGCTGGCGCGGCCACCAACCGTGATGCCGAGCAGCGCAGCCTGTCGGTCGAGAGCGTCGAGGCGCTCGGTGAGGAGGGCATCCGCGGCGGGGTACAGCCAGGCGACGAGCTCTGCCGTGCGGTCACCCGCCCCCGCGACCGCGCGGCGGGCCAACTCGACGCGCAAGGGGTCGGGGAGGGCGTCGCTCCACGAGACGGCAAGGGTCGCCCACCGGTCGCCGAAAGGCTGGGCTCGCCACCGTTCGGCGGTCTCAGTCGCGATGAGTTCGTCGGACGTGTCGGCCACAAGGTGGGCGCTTCGGGCGAGCGTCAGGTGGTCAGCGAGCGCCTCGTCGCTGATGGCGGCCTCGGCGGCGACGCGACGCGCGTCGGGGAGGGAGACGCCACCGCGGGCGAGCAGGCGGGCCGGCTCGCGATCGAGGGAGCGCGTGATTTCGCCGATGCGCACGACACACTCGAACGCGTGCTCCGCGGCGACCCGGTTGAGTCGAGCGATGTCGTCGGCGTCGACGGGTCGCAGGGGGCTGGGCGCCGGATCGTCGCACAGTGCAAAAGCCGACAGCTCGGGTGTGCCCGCGGTGCCGCGCCCCGCGAGTGCGGAGCCGACCGCAGAGGGTACGAGAACCGTGTCGTCGTCGAGTACGACGACGAGCCGTTCGGCCGCGATGGTCAGCGCCGCGACGACGTCGGCACTCGGCACGCCCAATCGGGTGGCGAGAGTGTCGAGGGCAACGCCACGGCCGTCCGGATCGAGTTCGACCGCGGTCGCCAACGCTGCGAGGGATGCACGGGGAAGGTCAGCGACGGCGCTCGCGATCGAGGCGTCGTCGAGCAACGCCTCGGCCAAGTCGAACAGGTCGTCAAGCGTCGCAGGAGACACGCGCCGGCGGCGAATCAGGGCGGCCAGCTCCGCCTCGTCGTACTGCCGCAGCCGGGCGGCGAGGGCGAGGGATGCCGGACTAGCCGCCGGCATGCTTGGCGGCGCGCGACCGCCGCACCGCGCTCACGATGAGCAGGGCGACGATGAGGCCGAACCCGATCGGCAGACTGATGAGCGGCAGCATGGTCACCCATGCCCATACGCCCGAGGTGAATTCGCGGGGGTCGAGCCCGGCTGACACGGCCGACATGAGGGCGATGAAGCAGCCCAGGCTGATGACGATAACGACGGCCACGAGGTAGGCGAGCACGCGCTCGGCGCGGTTACCCATGACGATCGACTCTTCTGGCATACGCCCAAGGATAGGCCCGCGTGAGGAGGGCGGCCTAGCCCCCGCTCCAGGGGGCACGATGCGCCGGGTATCCTCTCAGGGACGCACCACACCACCGTCAGGAGTACGCGCATGCCCACCGGCAAGGTCAAGTTCTACGACCAAGACAAAGGCTTCGGCTTCATCGCCAGCGATGAGGGCGATGAGGTGTTTCTGCACGCCTCCGCGCTGCCCGCAGGGGCGACCGTGAAGGCGGGCACTCGTCTCGAGTTCGGCATCGCGGACGGCAAGAGGGGTGCGCAGGCGCTCTCGGTGCGCATCCTCGACGCAAAGCCGACGTTATCGGCGATGAATCGCAAGCCGGCCGACGAGATGGCGATCATCGTCGAAGACCTCATCAAGCTGCTCGACAACGTGGGCGGACGCCTCCGCGGCGGCCGATACCCCGACCGTGAACATGGCCGCAAGATCGCCGCCGTGCTGCGTAAGGTCGCGGACGACCTGGATGCCTGACGCGCCCGGTCCCGAAGCGCTCGAGGCCCTCAGCCGAGCGGCGCTCGCCGAGATCACGCCCGAGCGAACGGTGGGCCAACTGCGCGAGGCGACGGAAGCGGACGGTGCCGCGACACTGCTGTTCTCGACGACGATGGGCGGCTACCCCGGCTGGGTGTGGACGGTCAGCGTCAGCACGATCGACCCCGAAGCCCCGAGCGTGCTGGAGACGGAACTGATGCCCGGTGATGGAGCGCTCGTCGCGCCCGACTGGGTTCCCTGGGCCGATCGCATGGACGAGTTCCTCGCCCAGCAGGCCGCTGCGGAGGCGGACGCGGCTGACGACGACTCCGACGACGACGATGCCGACGAGCATGACCTGCATGACGATCACGACGCTGATGTGTTCGACGGCGTCGACATCGACGCGCACGCCGACGAGTTCGACGCCGACTCCCCGGGCTCTGTCGACGCTAGCGACGAGGACGACTGACGACGATCAGTCCGAGGGTGCCGAGCGCGATGCCGATTCCGGCCGTGACGAGCATCCCGAGGGTGTCGGCGGTGACGCCGGTGAGCGCCATGACGGCGACAGCCGCGATGGCGACGAGCCAGAGGGCGATGCCGACAAGATAGGCGAGCCGGTCGTTGGTCGCGAGCGGCTCCGGCTGGGGCCGGCGCTCGTCGTGTGGCACCCAGAGCCGCACGAGGCTATCCCGCCACTCGCTCGAGCACATAGTCGAGGCTGCGGATGAGCTGGCGGACGTCGTCGGGCTCGATGGCGACGAAGGTCGCGATGCGCAGCTGGTTGCGGCCGAGCTTGCGGTAGGGCTCGGTGTCGACGATGCCGTTGGCGCGAAGGGTGGCGGCGACGGTCGCCGCGTCAACGCTGTCGTCGAGGTCGATGGTGACCACCACGGGGGAGCGCTGCTCAGGGTTCGCCACGAACGGCGTCGCCAGCGGGTGCGACTCCGCCCAGTCGTACAGCAGCCCGCTCGACGTGGCCGTGCGCTCGCCGCACCAGGCGAGGCCGCCGGATTCGTTCATCCACCGTACCTGCTCGTCGAGCAGAACGAGCGTCGCGAGTGCGGGGGTGTTCAGGGTCTGGTCGAGCCGCGAGTTGTCGATCGCCGCGGTCAGCGACAGGAAGGGCGGGATGAATCGGTCGGATGCGTCGATCCGCTCGGCGCGTTCAACCGCGGCGGGGCTCATCAGCGCGATCCAGAGGCCACCATCGCCCGCGAAGTTCTTCTGCGGCGCGAAGTAGTACACGTCGGTCTCGGTGATGTCGATGTCGATGCCGCCGGCCGCGCTCGTGGCATCGACGACCGTGAGGGCGCCGTCATCACCGTGGATGCGCGTGACCGGGCTCGCAACACCGGTCGACGTTTCGTTGTGCGGGTACGCGTACACGTCGACGCCCGAGACGGGTTCGAGGGTTCCACGCGTGCCGGCATCGGTCTTGACGACGTGCGGTGCCTCCAGCCACGGCGCACGGGCCGAGGCGACGAACTTGCTGCCGAACTCGCCGAAGTCGAGGTGGCCGCTGCGGCGCTCGATGAGCCCGGCCGCCGCGATATCCCAGAAGGCGGTCGATCCGCCGTTGCCGAGCACAACCTCGTAACCGTCGGGAAGGCGAAACAGGTCACGAAGACCGGCGCGGACGCTGCCGACCAGTGCCTTCACCGGCTTCTGGCGGTGCGACGTACCGAGCAGATGAGCGGCGCCCGTGACCGCGGCGACCTGCTCGGGGCGCACCTTCGAGGGACCGCATCCGAATCGACCATCGGCGGGCAGGAGTTCTGCGGGGATCGTGATGTCGGCCATGCACGAATCCTACTGACCGCGCCCACCGGGAAGGTCTCGCCTGCCGCGAGCGTTTAGGCTGGTGATCGCGCTCCCTGGGGAGCCAGAACGCCGATAAGGAGTGGCAGATGACCGATCTCGTCGACACGACCGAGATGTATCTGCGCACCATCCTCGATCTGGAGGAAGAGGGCATCACTCCGCTGCGCGCGCGCATCTCTGAACGCATCGGACACTCGGGCCCCACCGTGTCACAGACCGTGGCGCGCATGGAGCGCGACGGACTGGTCAGCATTGAGGATGACCGTCAGCTCGCTCTCACGAGCGAAGGTCGGGCAAAGGCCACCGCGGTCATGCGCAAGCATCGGCTTGCCGAGCGGCTGCTCGCCGACGTCATCGGGCTGGACTGGTCACTCGTTCACGAGGAGGCCTGCCGGTGGGAGCACGTCATGAGCGAGCAGGTCGAGCGGCGAATCATCGCGCTGCTCGGGGACACCACCGAGTCTCCGTACGGTAATCCGATCCCGGGGCTGGAAGAGTTCGGGCTTCCCGAAGCCGAACCGTTTCTCGACGGCGTTATTGCCCTGCAGCACGCCCTTGCCGCCGGAACGCGGCACTGCACTGTTCGCCGCCTCGCCGAGCCCGTGCAGTTTGACCCCGACGTTCTGCATCAGCTTCACGAGGCGGGCGTCGTGCCAGGGGCGGAGGCGGTTATCCGCGCCGGAGACGGGGGGTACATCTCCGTCGAGATTGTGGGCCGGGCCGAGGCGATCGAGCTGCCGCCCGAGGTCGCGCAGCACATCTATGTCGCCGACTGAGCATTAACCACCATATGTGGGGGTCGCGCGTCGGCTTGTGACCTTTCCGTTACCTCGCGTACACTCGCCGAGTCGCCGCGTTACCCCACGTCGGCGGCTCCGACGCAGGACGCCCGCACCGCCCGTCTCCTGCCCGGACCGTGGAACACACGAAAACAGTGACGGGCCGCACGCATGGAGCGGCGAGGCGCAGGAGATTTCTCTTGATCCAAGGCACCCCCGGCGAGACCCCGCGCAGCACCCCGCGCGATGATGCCACCCCTCTTCGACGCCGCGACCTTCGCGCCGAGCGCACCGGCCTCGTTGTTCGCCCTCCCGTCGCTGCGCCGGCTGTCGCATCCAGCCCCTCAGCCGCTCGCCCCGCCCGCACCGCGGGAGTCAAGCGGACGGCCGTCAACATGGCGGTCATCACCGTCGCCACGGGGCTCATCGCCACTATGGCGCTGCCCGGAACCTCGCTCGTCGCCGACCCCGTCGCGAACGCCGAGAATTCGATCGCGAGCGGCAACGCTGAGGCGATCGCGCAGCTCATGGCTACCGAAGCGCAGAGTGTCGACGTCGCCTCCGACGTTGCCGTGGCCGCGGCTTTCCGTGACGACTTTGGCGCGACGACCGTCGAAGAGCTGGCCGCCGCGCGTGCCGCCGAAGAGCGCGCCGCGCAGATCGCGGCCGCCGCGGCGGCTCCTGCATACACCGGCCCCGGAGTCTCAGACTTCCTTGCGAATCCGCCCTACCCGGCCGTTGACCTGGATCAGGTGGTGCAGGTGGCGCTTCAATACCAGGGAACCCCGTACCTCTTCGGTGGCACTACCCCTGCAGGATTCGATTGCTCCGGATTCGTGCAGTTCGTGTACGCGCAGTTCGGCCTGGCTATTCCCCGCACGGTGGTCACTCAGGCTGCCTTCGGTACGCGCATTTCGCGCGAAGACGCTCGCCCGGGTGACGTCGTGATCATGCCCGGACACAACGGCTTCTACATGGGCAATGGCATGATCTTGGACTCGCCGCGAGCGGGCAGTGTTGTCAGTGTGCGCCCGATTTGGACCGACAACTACTACATCGTTCGCTTCGGCGCCTGACGCGCCGGACACTCGCGTGACGGGCGTCGTTCACCTTCGTGGGTTAGCCTGACCGCATCGACGCCATAAGGCGTCGGCCGAGGAGCGACCATGCGAGACCGACGCGACATCCAAACCGTGGATGCGCGCGCCGTTTTTCGCATAGTCGGCGGCGTTCGCGACATCGTGCCCTGTCACGCTGTCGCCGGAACAAGCACTGCTGTCTGACAGCAGTGCTTTTTTTGTGCCCACGCGGGGAGTGAACACCGAACTGCTCGACCGAAGCCGGTGTCGATATGGGACCGTCCGCAGGCCATGCGGGCCCGTCGACAGGAGAAGCCGTGCGCACACTCGTCCTCAACGCTGGATACGAGCCCCTCGCCGTCGTGTCGTTCCGCCGCGCCCTCGTGCTGGTGATGAACGGGAAGGCGAGCGTGCTTGCCGCCGATGGCGAGCATCCCGTCTTTGGGATTACCGATGCGTTCGACCGGCCCAGCGTGATCGTGCTGCGACGCTACGTCAAGATCCCGCACGCGCGGAAGGTGCCGCTCACCCGCCGCGGGGTGCTGCGGCGCGACGGCAACCGGTGCGCCTACTGCAGCGGCTTCGCCTCGACGATCGACCACGTGCATCCCCGCTCTCGGGGCGGTGCCGACTCGTGGGAGAACCTGGTCGCCTGCTGCCTGAAGTGCAACAACATCAAGGGCGACCGCACGCCGGCCGAGATGGGGTGGCAGTTGCGGGTGACGCCGAAGGCTCCGCACGGCACGGCGTGGCTCGTGCGCGGCATCGAGCGGCCCCAGCCACAGTGGGACGAGTACTTGGCGCCCGCGGTCGCGGCGTGAGGTTCTAGCCGGGCGCGACCCCGAGCATCCGGCGCAGTGCCTCGGCGCGGCGCCGAGCCGTGTCGCGTGAGATGGGCGCGCGCGGTTCGGCGACGTCGAAGCCGTGGTAGGCGCCCGGGATCGTGACGAGCTCGCACTCTGTGCCCGCTTCCTGCAGCGACGAGGCGTAGGCAACGTCCTCGTCGTGGAATAGGTCGGCGGTGCCGACGGCGATCCAGGTGGGCGGGAACCCGGCGAGGTCGGTGCGCCGTGCGGGCACAGCGTCGGTGGGCGGGTCTTCCGCCTGCTCGCCGAGGTACAGGCCCCACCCGAGGCGGTTGCTGGCGCCATTCCAGAGGCGGAGCCAGGGCGGGTCCGAGGCGCTTGGGTCGGCGGCCGTGCGGTCGTCCAGCATCGGGTGCAGCAGCGCTTGCCCCGCGAGGGTCAGCCTGCCGGCATCGACCGTGCGCGCGGTGACCGCGGCCGCGAGCCCGCCGCCCGCCGAATCACCCGTGAGTGCGATCCGCGCGCGGTCGACACGCGGATGCTCGGCAAGCCAGTTCAGCGCCGTCTCACAGTCGTCGAGGGGAGCCGGGTAGGGGTGCTCGGGGGGCAAGCGGTAGCCGACGCTCGCGACCACCGCCCCGAGCGAGTCAGCGAGCGTGCGGCACAGCGCGTCGGACCCTCGTGGTCCACCGATGATGAGACCGCCACCGTGAATCTGCACGACCGCGGGGAGCCCGCCGTGTGAGGGGGCGGTGGTCGGCCAGTGCACTCGCAGGTGGGCGCCGTCGGGAAGCGGCACGAGTTCGCCGCTGCGTGGAGGCTTCCCGGCACCCAGTCGGCCCAGCGCACGCAAGATTCGTCGGTTGCGCGCCGTCGCCGAGGTGCGCGGCATGAGGCGTGCCCGCGTGAGGTCGGGGTGGAACGAGGGGCCATCGGTGCCGCGAGCCATGCGGTCACTCTAGGCCGCACGGCCCGCGGACGGCACGTCGACCTACAGTGGCTTGCCGCCCGTCACCGGGAGGATCGCGCCCGAGACGTAGGTTGCATCGTCGGAGGCGAGGTACACGTACGCGGGAGCGAGCTCGGCGGGCTGGCCGGCGCGGCCGAGCGGTGTGTCGGCGCCGAACTCGGCGACCTTCTCCTCAGGCCAGTCGGTGGCGGGGATCAGCGGAGTCCAGATAGGGCCGGGAGCGACAGCGTTCACGCGAATTCCCGCGTCGCCGAGGTCTTGCGCGAGGGCTTTCGTGAAGGCGACCTGCGCGGCCTTGGTCATCGCGTAGTCGATGAGACCGGGCGAGGGGTTGAAGGCCTGGATCGAGGTCGTCGTGATGATCGACGACCCCTCGTGCAGGTGCGGGCGGGCCTCGGACGTCAGCCACAGCATGGAGTACAGGTTGGTGCGCATCACCCGGTCCCACTCGTAGGTGCTGATCGACTCGATGCCGTCACGGTCGTCCTGGTAGGAGGCGTTGAGTACGAGGATGTCGAGCCCGCCGAACGTGGTGACGGTGCGTTCGACAGCGTCACGGCAGAACCCTTCGTCACGCACGTCCCCGGCGATTGTCAGCGCGCGACGTCCGGCGTCGGTGATCAGCGCGGCGGTCGACGCGGCGTCAGCCTCTTCCTCGGGCAGGTGGATGATCGCGACATCGGCGCCCTCACGCGCGTACGCGATCGCGACGGCACGGCCGATTCCCGAGTCGCCACCCGAGATGAGTGCGCATCGACCCTCGAGTTTGCCGGTGCCCCGGTAGGTTGTCTCGCCGTGGTCGGGGGCAGGGCTCATCTGGTGGGTGAGGCCCGGCTGCGAGTCTTGGCTCTGCTTCGGGAATTCGTCGGGATGCTCGGAGCGGGGGTCGGTCGTGTCAGCCATAGTGGTGTCTCCTCTCGATCGGAAACGGCCACGATTCCAGCGCCCCGCGCATCCCGGCAAGGCATTCCCACGCGGCGCTCAGGCAGTCCATCGCGCCTAGACTGGTGGCGCCTGCCTCTGTAGCTCAATGGAAGAGCAGCTCCGTCCTAAGGAGAGGGTTGGGGGTTCGAGTCCCTCCAGGGGCACTGCTATTCCGGTCGGCTCTTCCGGTCGAGACGCAGCGAACTGACTTTCAAGCTCCCGAGAGCAGGACGAGCCCGAGGCGTTACGTGGGCCGATCCGGGGACTCGCGAGTCCCGTAACCGTGCCGAGTTTAGTTTTTCAGGCGGCTTCGTGGCACCGCTTGGCCTAACAGCACTTCGCTATTTCTCCGTCCTTTCATCAGGTCCGATACGAGCTCATCGATCGCCTCAGCGTGTGCGCCTGGAGTCTGTTCTGATGCGCGCACCCGAGCGGCCTTGGCCGCTGCGCGGAGTTGTTGCGGATCTTTGACAAGCGCCAAGAAAGCGGTGGCCAAGTCCAGCGCTGAGGTGCCCGGCGCGGCTACAGCGGCGTCTCCGAACTCGCGAGCAAGCACAGGGTCGCTCACGATGACTGGGCGGCCCGAGCCAAACGCTTCCAGCGCAATCATTGGCTGGTTGTCGAACCCGACTGACGTGATGATCACTGCGTCCGCGCTGGTAATGAGTTCTCGAACCCGCGCTGAGTCAACGCGGCCGTGGAAGGTTACCCCCGCTCTGGGCTCCGCCGACCCACCGGCGACGTGAAGCTGAACAACCTCCCGCCCGGCGGTTGCATTTGCAATCGAAATAGCTTCCACTGCCACTTCAAGTCGCTTTTCGGGCGCAAAGCGGGCCGCCCAGACCATCTGTAATGGTCGTGTGTTCGTCAACGAGAAGGTGGATGCTGGGACGGTGGTGTCGACCGGAGTCGTGTTTGATATCACACTTAGCCTCTGCACGCCCGCGGAGCGGAGAGTCTCCCCTTGGTGGTGAGAGGGTGAAACAACCCAGTCGGCCTGGCAAGCGGCGGCAAGTGTTGCTTGTCGCAGGGCGCTATCGAATGGACGTGCGGCGAGACGGCGCGGCGGCGCGAGAAGGCCGGTGGCGAATCGGTGGGCGAGCCGAAACATCGGGCTAAGCGGAGCAGCCCAGGCCGGGGCCCGCCAGAAGAAGGTATGCACGGTGTGAACTACGGGGATGCCTGCACGTTGGGCGACTCGCATTGCCGCGGCTGCTAGGCCGAACTCTGAATGGATCAAGACTGCATGCGGTGCAATTGCAGTGACTCGGTCGATGAGCCACGCCTTCAAGTGATTGTTCGCGACGTACAAAGGAAGTTGGACCGCAGGGAGTGCCCTGACAGTTGGGGGATCCATGAGCGCGACACCATCCTTACGCAGCTCTCGCGCGAACCGCGTGGCACCAGGAGCCAGCACGGTCACTTGATGTCCTGCTTGCGCGAGAGCGGAAGCCTGACGCATCACCGCGATTTGCGCCCCGCCGAGATAGGTTTAGGTCTATACACCCTTCCTTCGAACATCGGTCTTGAGTTCGAAATCAACCAAGACAACGCTTCTGTCGCTGCACCACAGAATGTGAGACCGTTTTGCTTTGATAATAGTTACAAACAGCGCCACTGGGCGGTAAACCAAAATTATTCTTGGATTGCTACCGATTGGTTTGGCAACGTGACTGCGACAGATACATGGATGGGTGGCTATGCTGACTACAACGACGCTACGGATCTTTGTCGTACCAGCTGGTGACGTCCCTCTGAGTGGTGGAGTTTCTCAACACCGTGCGGGATCAGCTTTTGGTGATTATGCCGCGTTCAGTTCCGGGATCGCCACCTCCTGTTCTGTTGCGTTGAGGAGTTTCATGGAGTGTTCGCTGAAGTAGCGGCGGTCGGCGCCGTCCCATTCGTCGTGTTGCTCGATCAACACGTGCCCGGCCAGGCGCAGTAGCGCGGCAGGGTTCGGGAAGGTGCCCACGACATCGGTGCGGCGTTTGATCTCTTTGTTGACCCGCTCCAGTGGGTTGGTGGACCAGATCTGTCGCCAGTGCGCGGTCGGGAACCCGGTGAAGGCGAGCAGGTCCTCGCGCGCGGTCTCGAGCATGTCGGCGATCTTGGGGTGGGAGCGGGTGAGCATGCGCGTGACTTCGTCGAACTGGGTGTTCACGTGCTCGGCGTCGGGTTGGGCGAAGATCGTGCGGATAATCGAGGCAACCATGGGGCCTGCAGTCTTGGGCACGTTCGCCAACACGTTGCGCATGAAGTGGACCCGGCATCGCTGCCAGGACGAGCCGTGGAACACGGTCTCGATCGCGGCAATCAAACCCGTGTGGGCGTCGGAGATGACCAGCTTCACCCCGGCAAGCCCACGAGCCTTCAACGAACGCAGGAACGTGGTCCAGAACGGTTGCGATTCGGTGTCTCCCACCTCGAAACCGAGCACTTCCCTGCGCCCGTCGGCGGCGATGCCGACCGCGACGACGACGGCTTGGGAGACCACCCGCCGGCCGACGCGGGCTTTGCAATAGGTCGCGTCGAGAAACACGTATGGGTAGGCCTGGTCGGCCAGTGGCCGGTCTCGGAACGCGGCGACGTCCTCGTCCAGGTTCGAACAGATCCGCGACACCTCGCTCTTGGAGATGCCGGTGTCAGCGCCGAGCGCTTTCACTAGATCGTCGACCTTGCGGGTCGAGACGCCGTGAACGTAGGCCTCCATCACGACCGCGAACAAGGCCTGATCGACTCGGCGGCGCCGCTCCAGCAGCGACGGGAAGAACGACCCCTGCCGCAGCTTCGGAACCCGCAACTCCAACTCGCCCGCAGTGGTCGCAAGGGTGCGCGGGCGGGTGCCGTTGCGTTGCGTGACACGATCCGGAGTGCGTTCGAACGGGGCGGCACCGATGAACGCAGCCGCTTCGGCATCGATCAGCTCCTGATAGAGCGTCTCGGTCGCAACCCGGATTCGGTCGGTGACATCGGTGAGTTTAAGTTCCCCGAGCAACTCGAGGAGGGCAGACTGGTCAAGAGCCATCGTGCGTATGTGTCCTTTCGTGAGATTCCTAGACAGTTCTCCCTGACCATCGCACGATGGCTCACCACGTCAACGACGCGACACTCGAGCCCGAGAATTACACCACCCCAGGGGACGTCACCCTACCAGCTCAATCGCCGTAGGTTTGCGATACCCGAAAGACTTGAGTTCCAGCGGCGGTGCGTTCCCGCTGACTACGCTCGATCTCATAATCATCGCGCCCCGAGGGCTTGCCTCCTCGAACCTCTTCTCGGGTAACGTGCAAGCAGTCTCGTCGCAATATTGCATAGAAACCGGGAACTGGATGGCGTACACCGACTGTATGGGGGTCACTCCGATCCAGAGTGTTTGGGGAGGGTCGCCCGCTGGAACATACAATCGCTCTACACTCTCGTCTTCGCGCGGGTGGTCGATCCCTTCCCGATGCTGGAACACGTACAGCGTGAACTCCAAGGCCGACACCGTAAGTTCAACGTCGTGTTTCGCGACGGATTGATCTCTTGATTAACTCGATAAAACGGGCCCGATCCCGTTCGATCCCGGTTTGGATCGTGGGGGCGGCGGCGGGAGTGTCTCTGTTCGTTTCTCCATTCTGGAGTTCGCTACTCAATGGCGAACTAATGTGGGTCTGTGAGGGGACGCCCCGCCTTGAAGTCGATACTTCCTGTTTTTCAGATCATCGTCTCTTGTTGGTCGGTGCTGTTTTCATGTTCTTGCTTCAATGTGGATGTATCGGGGGCGTTCTCGTCGTAGCGTTGAATGTGTCGCGCCGAGAAATGGGGCACCGCGCGCTCGCAGCGGGAGCAGCACTACCGCTTGCGCCGCTGGCGGTGGCTGCGCTATTTACGACGAGCTCGCAGCTGACAACTTCGCCCGCTCTCTGGACGACGCTTGCTTTGTGCCTTGGCGCGGCGGTTGTAGCGACCGTTGGTTCTCGGGTCCGGCGTCGTGGTGTTCAAGTCGCGTGCTTGGGGATGTGCGTCTTGCTCTTGACTCTGTCGACGCTGAGTGTTTTCGCCGCCATTCCCGCAACGAGTTTGGCCATCGGTGTAGTGCTAGCCTGGGGTGCCGAACATTTCACCACTGGCGGGACAGTGGACTGATTTTGATTCCGATATTTATAGCATCCTCGATTTGTATGTTTTCGGAGCAACCCTACCGGCTCGATGGGCGAACGTGTTCGGAAGTCGAGATAGCGGCGACGCATTCCTTTCCGGCTTTTGGCAAAGACGATCCTTGGCCGGCGCAAATCACTTGCCAGGCCGCACCCCTCTCTGGAAATATTTACTTGTGGCAAGCCAGCCCAGTGCCGACATGGACGGCGTTAGGTGTTGGGTTGCTTGAGGCTGGTGCCGTATGGGGCGATCCGACAATTGGGACGCCGCGGGATGCGGAGTCGGCGATATCAAGGCCCTGAGACCGCATCGACTTCTGCTATTTATCGAGGTCCAATGGTCCGGGTGTTGGAGCGGACTGTCGGACGGGTCAGGAATTTCCGGTGTCCAAGAGTCGCCGTCGAAAGGGCCAAGACTAGTTTTTGAAGAATGCTTCCGTTGGGAGAGTTGAGCAGCTAGATTCAAAGCCCGAAGAAAGGACTCGCCTCATGAACGCGTTCCAGAAGGTTGCCACAACCAAGATGCCTGGTACCTGCCGCTGCGTCTGTCCTGACTGCAAGAGCGGGCGACACTGCTTTCAATATGTGAATAACTGCGGGATGGTCCGTTAACCGCAACCCCGTTGGGCTAGTAGTCTCTTGACTCATTAGCGCTCTCCGCGCATAGTCAAGGGGCAATGGCCCCGCATGACACCGCACTATTTGACCCCGCTGCAAGCGCCGACTGGCTCAGACCAGACGACGCCTGGTTCAAGCGTGTCTCGGAGCTTGAATTGTTGCCGCTTGGCGAGAAAGTGCACCTCGTTCGCTTAGCCTCGATCCACCGATGAGTCGGGGTGTTGAGCGGCGTCGTGACATAGAAATGCCCCTCTGACCGGGAAGAATAGAGCTTGCTTAGGGTTCTGTTCGTCTAGTCGGAGAGGCATCTCGTAGATGCAATTCAAGCACGCCCCCACCGCGGTGTCCGTGGTCTTCGATGATCCGAATCTCGTGTCGGCTGCGGGCCTGGTTCCGATGCTTCGGCTCGCGCAGTCGGCTGGGCTGGCGGAGCTCGCTCAGGGGCGGTTGAGCGTCCCGACGGACAAGGGTGCCAATGCGGGCGCGAAAGTCTCCGCGCTGGTCGCGGGGATGCTCGCCGGCGCGGACTCGATCGACGATATGAACCTGCTCCGCCACGGCGGGATGGGGCGGCTGTTCGACCGAACCTATGCCCCGTCGACGCTGGGGTCGTTCCTTCGGGAGTTCCGGTTCGGGCACGTCCGCCAGCTCGACGCCGTCGCCTCCCGGGTCCTGCAGGGCCTGACCTCTCAGGCTCCGCTCCTGCAGACCCGCGTTGGTGAGCGGGTGATGGTCGATCTGGACGACACCATCATCGAGGTCCACGGGTATCAGAAGCAGGGCGCCGGGTTCGGATACTCCGGAGTCCGCGGACTGAATGCCCTCCTCGCCACGGCCTCCACGAGCGCGTCCGCTCCGGTGATCCTCAGCCAGCGGCTGCGGCAGGGGAAGACTGGCTCCCCGAAGGGCGCGGCGAGGATCGTCGGCGATGCCCTCGCGACCCTGCGCCGCGCCCGCGCCGGGGAGCGCCCGTTGCTGCGCGCGGACTCCGCGTTCTACGGATACGCGACTGTTGGCACCGCGCTCAAAGCTGGCGCAGACGTGTCGGTCACCGTCCGGATGGACCCCGCAGTGAAGGCCGCGATCACCACGATCAGCGAGGATGCGTGGACCACAATCGAATACACCGACGCGATCCGCGACGAGACCACCGGGCAATGGATCTCCAAAGCGGAAGTCGCAGAGATCCCGTTCACCGCGTTCCGGTCCAGGAAGAAGTCCAAGCAGATCGCCGGCAGGTTGATCGTCCGGCGCATCCCCGACCTCAACCCGAAGAACATCGACGCGCCGACGCTGTTCGACACCTTTCGGCACCACGCGTTCTTCGCCACTACCGACAAGGACGACATGGACACCGTCGCCGCGGACAAGACCCACCGCGGTCACGCGATCATCGAGCAAGTCCACGCCGATCTCAAGAACGGCCCGCTCGCGCACCTGCCGTCAGGGGCATTCGCCGCGAACAGCGCCTGGCTCGTCCTCGCCGTCATCGCGTTCAACCTCACCCGCACCGCCGGCGTGATCGCCGACCACGCGGGACGCCTTGCCAGAGCGACGACCGCGACGATCCGCCGCACCCTCATCCACGTCCCGGCACGGCTGGCGCGCTCCGCACGCCGGATCACGCTGCACCTGCCCGAGGCCTGGCCCTGGCAGAACGCCTTCCACCGACTGTTCACGATCACGCACGCGCCCCCACCCGCCGCGACCCCCTGACCACCGCCGCTACCGCGGCACGACCGAGGAGCCAGTGGACGACCGGGACGCGACGCCCGGAACTCAGCCCTGCCCTCGACACTTCACCACACGCCGATCACACCGACCCGGCCCACCCAAGTCTCATCGGTGGATCGAGGCTTAGCCCTGCAGCGGCAGTGGATCTGCGGGACTGTCTGAATAACGGTGTGTGGGGTCCGGCCTGATCCGAAAGGAGACGGCCGTGGCTGACACGACCGAGTTGTTGGAAGACGCGATGATCGATCCCGTGACGGGAGAGATTATCGATCAGAAGGACCTTGCCGAGCGGTTGCTCGCGCAGGCGAAGGAGCAGGGCGTGAGCCTGGTCGGCCCGGGAGGGCTGCTGAACCAGCTCACGAAGAACGTCCTCGAGACGGCGTTGAACGCGGAGCTGACCGAGCATCTCGGGCACCAGCATGGCGGGACGCCTGCCGGGTCGAACATGCGCAACGGGACACGGACGAAGACGGTTCTCACCGAGATCGGCCCCGTGGAGATCGAGGTCCCCCGGGATCGCGACGGGTCGTTCGAACCGGTGATCGTCCCCAAGCGGAAGCGTCGCCTGGACGGGATCGATCAGATCGTGCTGTCGCTCAGCGCCCGCGGACTCACGACCGGGGAGATCGCCGCGCACTTCGACGAGGTCTACGACGCGAAGGTCTCCAAAGACACCATCAGCCGGATCACGGAGAAGGTGGCCGGTGAGCTCGCGGAATGGTCCTCCCGACCGTTGGACCCGATCTACCCGGTGATCTTCGTCGACGCGATCGTCGTCAAGGTCCGTGACGGGCAGGTCCGCAACACCCCGTTCTACGTCGTCATGGGCGTCACCGTGCACGGGGAACGCGACATCCTCGGGATCTGGGCCGGCGACGGCGCAGAAGGCGCGAGGTTCTGGCTGCAGGTGTTCACCGAGCTGAAGAACCGTGGCGTCGAGGACGTGTTCATCGCCGTCTGCGACGGGCTGAAGGGACTCCCCGAAGCGATCAATACCACCTGGGAGCGGACGGTCGTGCAGCAGTGCATCGTGCACCTGATCCGCAACAGCTTCCGCTACGCCGGCCGCCAGCACCGTGACGCGATCGTGAAGGGACTCCGACCCGTCTACACAGCCCCGTCCGAGGCTGCGGCCCGGGACCGGTTCGCCGAGTTCGCGGCCGAGTGGGGCGGCAGGTATCCGGCGATCGTGCAGCTATGGGAGAACGCGTGGGCCGAGTTCGTGCCGTTCCTCGAGTACGACGTCGAGATCCGAAAGGTGATCTGCACGACCAACGCGATCGAGTCGATCAATGCCCGCTACCGGCGAGCGGTCCGCGCCCGCGGACACTTCCCGAACGAGGCCGCGGCGCTGAAGTGTCTCTACCTTGTGACCCGGTCACTTGACCCCACCGGGGGCGGCAGGGCACGCTGGGCGATCAGGTGGAAGCCCGCGCTCAACGCGTTCGCGATCACCTTCGCCGGACGGTTCGACAGAACCAATCACTGAAAACCGCCGGACCTCACACACCGTTTAACGGACACTCCCGATCTGCGATATCAAGGACGAACCTGGCGCGAGTGAAGCACTCGATCAGCTCGGGTTGTTCGTTGCCGCTGAGCAAGACGGCTACCTCATTGTGAGTGGCAGTGGCACCTTCGCCGAGTACCTCACGTTCCGATCCGGAAGTCTGTCGCTTGTCGAGACCGGCATTTTCTATGGCTACTCGCCGAGTGCCGTCCTTGCACATGCGCGGGTTATCTCACCGGAGCGCGATCAAAAGTGGCCGCAGACTGTCGGGCAGTACTTTCTGGGCGGCGTGTATTCGGAGTACTTCAGTCATGAGGAGCGAACCGCACTCGACGAACAGTGGAGTGAGATCGAGGCGGTCGCACCTGAGATTGCTGCCGCAGCCGAGCGGGTCTTTGAAGCTGACGGCGCTCACTGAAATTCCTCACTTCTGCTCATCGAAATTCCCCACCCTGGGTCGCTCCGCCACATGAGGCGGGCCTCCCTCGATGCTGGTGGTCTCTAACCACACACCAGCTTCCGGGGGAGGCCCTCTTCTCATGCTTTCAGAGAGGAGCAGCGTGGACATCCACGCTCTGAAACGGCAGGGGATGACGATCAGTGAGATCGCCCGCCGCACTAACCATGACCGCAAGACGATCCGTTCCTACCTGAACGGAGACCGCGCCCCGGGAGTCCGTCAGCGCGCGGCCCCAGACGAGTTCGACGGGTTCGTGGACTACGTCACCGCGAGGCTGACCGAGGACCCGCACCTCTGGGCCGCGACGCTGCTCGACGAGCTACGACCACTCGGCTTCGAGGGTTCGTATCCGACGTTGACGCGGCAGATCCGCGCCCGTGGCCTGCGTCCCGCGTGCACGGCCTGCGCGCATGTCACGAAGCGTCCGAACGCGGTCATCGAGCACCCGCCCGGGGAGGAGACCCAGTTCGACTGGCTCGAGCTACCCGACCCGCCCGCGCACTGGGGGTTCCCGACCAAGCGCGCGTACCTCCTCGTCGGATCTCTGGCGCACTCAGGGGTCTGGCGAGGCGTGATCTCCCCGTCGATGGATATCCCGCACCTGCTTGCCGCGATGACGACCCTGCTCGCCCTGCTGGGCGGGCTGACCCGGGTCTGGCGGTTCGATCGGATGGCGACCGTGCTGCACCCTGTCACTGGAGACCTCACCCCGATGTTCGCGGGGTTCGCGAAGCACCACGGCGTCCAGCCGGTGGTCTGCCGGCCGCGGTCGGGGAATCGGAAGGGCGTGGTCGAGAAGAACAACCACACCGCCGCGCAACGGTGGTGGCGGAACCTCCCCGACGAGCTCACCCTCGAACAAGCACAGGCGTCCGTGGAGACGTTCGCCGCCGGGCAGGACGCCCGCAAGCGGGAGGGCGAGCACGGAACCACGACAGCAGCCGCCATGTTCGCCGACGAGCGGCTGCGGCCGTTGCCGCCGGTGGTGTTCCCTGTGATCGTGACCGAGGAGCGGACTGCGACCCGGCAGGCGCTGATCGACTGGCGCGGGAACCGCTACTCCGTCCCGCCCGAGCTCGCCGCCGCGAAAGTCGTCGTCCAGCAGCGGCTCGGCGCCGCGACCATCGACATCGCCACCGTCTCCGGGACGGTCGTCGCCCGACACGCCGTCGCGCAGCCCGGGCTCGGGGTCACGATCCGCGACGGCGGGCACGTCACCGCGCTCGAAGCGATCGCTCTCGCGTCAGCGCCACCGGGGCGCCCGCACCGCCGCAAGGAACGCATCCCACCCGGCGCGGCCGCGCTGCGGGCGGCGCAGGTGCTGACCGGCACCGCCGCACCCACCACGACCGTGATCAGCCTGGCCGCTTACGAGCAGGCCGCGAAGAACAGGAACACCCTCCGATGACCACCACCACGACCACCTCGAAGACCGCAGCGTCCGTCTATCAGCAGCTCCGCAACCATCTCACCGACCTGAAACTCGCCGACGCCGCCGACGCCCTCCCGAAGGTCCTCGACCAGGCGCAGGCCGAGGGTTGGACCCTCACCCACGCCCTGGAACAGCTCCTGCAGATCGAGGTCACCGCGACCGACGCCCGCCGCCTCGCCGGCAGGTTCCGGTTCGCGAACCTCCCCACCGGCACCACCCTCGACGACTTCGACCTAGATTCCGCCAGCGGCATCGACCGCTCGCTGCTGGCCGAACTGGCCACCTGCCGGTTCCTCGACACCGCGACCAACGTGCTGCTGATCGGCCCACCCGGAGTCGGGAAGACACACATCGCAACCGGACTCGGGCATGCCGCGGTGAACGCCGGCTACCGGGTCTACTTCACCTCCGCCGCCGACCTCGCCGCCCGCTGCCACCGCGCCGCGATCGAAGGGAAATGGGCGACGATGATGCGGTTCTTCACCGGCCCCACCCTGCTCATCATCGACGAGCTCGGCTACCTCCCCCTGCCCGGCGAAGCCGCGTCCGCACTGTTCCAGGTCATCAACCAGCGCTACCTGAAGACCTCGATCGTGATCACCACGAACCGGCCCGTCGGCGCCTGGGGCGAGATCCTCGGCGACACCACCGTCGCCGCCGCCATGCTCGACCGGCTGCTACACCGCTCCGTCGTCGTCACCCTCGACGGCGCCTCCTACCGGCTCCGCAACCACCACGCCGCAGCCGACGAACTCCGCCGCGCCACCACCGGCACAAACCTGCGCTAACCTACCCACGCGACCTGGGGAATATCGACGAGCAACTCTGGGGAAATTCGCTGAGCGCCGTCAAAGCGGCGTCCAATCTAGCCCCTGTCTGTCTTCCGCTCGCGCTCATCCGGATGCTGACGCCTTCGGAGCGAAGTACCTTGAGCACCGTGTGATTGTCGAAGCCCAACTGCTTCCCGATCGTGATGCTGGACAGGCCTTCTTTGTACATCCGCATCGCCTGCTTCACCTCTGACGGCTTCATACTCCGAGAGGTCTCGATGCCACGTTCCGAAAGAAGCTTTGCAACCGTCGTCCGAGACATCCGGAACTCGCGAGCTACCTGCCGCATGTTGCGCACTTCCAGGTAGCGCCGCACGAGCTGGTCCGTCTCGGCATCGCGCAGCCGCCTCGCTCGCCCGACTGGCGCAGTAAGCCCCATTTCAGGTCGCTTAGACTTCGCCGACCGGAAGAGCATTTCTTGAGGTGAGATTGCAGGGCGAGAGGGGTTCGAGTAAACCTGTAGCAGGTGCGCTGTGACCGACCGTATTCAGCGGTTGAGCGCCGCGTCGATCTCTGCACGGCGGGCCGCCACCATCGCGTCGAACGCGGCGGGGGGCAGCGGCCGCGCGTCGGTGAAGGTGACGGCGCCCGTCGAGTGCGGCAGCTTGCCGAGCTGCGGAGCGGCGGCCGTGACGACCGCTGCGCTGAACGGGTATGCCGAGTAGCCCTTCGCCGTCGTGGTGATAGCGATCAGCGCCTTGCCTCGGTAGAGCAGTGCCGCGAGTCCGTACGACGTGCCCTCGGTCGTCTCGGGCATCCCGCAATCGTGGCAGGAGCAGTGCGCGAGCGCTACGAATCGGGGTCGCTCCTCAGTCGGAGGGGGCAGTGCTGCGCGGCATGAACGAAGTCGCGGTCGGTGCTCAGCAGCTCGAGGTTGTGAGAGATGCAGAGCTGGGCGATGAGCGCGTCAATCGTGCCGAGCTGAACGCCTGCGCGGCGGCACGCATTGCGTAGTTCTGCGGCGGCGACGTGGTCGTCGCGGGTGGGTTGCACGTAGGCGAGAGTCGCGAAGCGCCGACGGATGTCTGTCTGCGTCGGGTTGGGCAGAAAACCTTGCAGTAGCTCTTGAAGAATCAGCCCTGTGGTCACCACGAGGTCTGAGGTGAGCGCCGTCGAGAGTTGTGCGACCGCGGGACTGTTTGGCGGGGTGTCCCGACGCAGGGCGAGAGACCAGACACTCGTGTCGACGAGCACGGTCATGCGCGGGAGCGACCAGCCTTGTAGTCGAAGGTGTCGTCCCATTCGAGGGTTCCGACGAGATCTAGGAGGCCGAGCTGCTCGCGTCGTGCGATGAACTCCTGCAGTGCGAGCGTGACGGCAGCCTTCTTCGTGGCTTGCCCGCTGACCGCGAGGGCGCGGTCGAGAAGCTCGGGGTCGAGGGCCAGATTGGTAGCCATGAGGGCCTCCTTACACATGAGTCTACACATCCACAACGGTCGAGGCCGAGGGACGCCTCGTCGTGGCGCACGCCGGGCACTCGCACGAGCCGAAGGGGTGAGGGCCGGGGATGACGAGGGCCCGGGGCAAGTCGTCGTGCCCGGGGTAGGAGGCAAAGGAGTGCATCGGCCCCGATGATGCCCACCGTCGTCACCTCCGACCTGCACGGTAAGCAGCTGGATGCCGTGGCATTCCAGCCACTCGGAGAGCGCTGTCAGGCGCGGCCAGTCAAAGCCGTGCGGATACTGCGACGTGTCGGCGACACCGTAACCAAGGGCGACGTACCGGGTGTTGAGGTGCGCCAGTGAATCGCTCCGCTCGGGGGTGGCGCGCTCGATGACGTCGAGAACGGTCTCGTCGAAATGACCCGAAAACTCAGGCATCACCGTGCAGATGTCGACCACTCGAAGCTCATCGTTGAGGCAGACCATGCGGAGCGCGTTCCGCGATCGGCTACCGCCAAAGAGGAGGAGGTGAAGGTCGTATCCCGCTTCAATAATCATCGCGCGACCATAAGGCAGCCGTATTCGATGGTGGGGATCGTGCTGCGCCCGGTGGACGCCCGGCGCCGAAAACGGATCGTGAGGGACTCACGCTACTCGAGCAGCTTGCCCTCCTGCGTCACGTTCTCCATCAGGGCGGCGATCTCGGCGGGCACCTGCGGGATCTCCTCGTGCTCGACCGTGCCGTCGGCCGACCACACGAGGTTGACCTGCAGGGCCGGGTCGGTGTCGGGGTAGTCGCTGCGGTTGTGCGCCCCGCGGCTCTCGCGGCGCTCAAGCGCGCAGTCGAGGGTCGCGCGGCCGGCCATGAGCGAGGCGCGCAGGTCGAACGCGTGCGCGAGGCCCGAGAAGCCGGCAAGGTCGGGGTGCACGCCGATGCGAGTCTGTCGGTCGTCGAGTTCGTCGAGCTGACGCAGGCCCTCGAGCAGGCCGGCCTCGTCGCGGACCACCCCGCCGTAGTCGGTCATGATGTTGCGCAGGTCGCGCTGCAGGGCGCGCACGTTCTCGTCGCCGTCCGCCATGAGCACCTCGGTGACCTCGTTGTCGGCGAAGTCGATCGCGTCGCGCGAGCGGTGCTGGGTCACGATGCCGGCGCTGTAGTTGGCGGCGGCATCGCCGACGATGCGGCCGTAGACGAGCAGCTCGATGAGCGAGTTGCCGCCCAGACGGTTGGCGCCGTGCAGGCCGCTCGACGCCTCGCCGATCGCGTAGAGACCCTGGACGTCGGTCGAGTGGTCGTCAGAGTTCACCCACACGCCGCCCATCGAGTAGTGCGCCGTCGGCGCGATCTCGATCGGGGTGGTCGTGGCGTCGAGCACCTGCAGCTCGAGCATGGTCTGGTAAACCCGGGGCAGGCGCTTCATGATCGTCTCGCGCGGCAGGTGCGAGATGTCAAGCAGGACGCCACCCTTCTCGGTGCCGCGGCCCTCCTTGATCTCGGTGTAGGCAGCCAGGGCGACACGGTCGCGCGTCGAGAGCTCCATGCGCTCGGGGTCGTACCTCTCCATGAAGCGCTCTCCGAGAGCGTTCAACAGGTGTCCGCCCTCGCCGCGAGCGGCCTCGCTGACGAGCGTTCCGGCGGCGTTCTCGGGCTCGAGGATGCCGCTCGGGTGGAACTGCACGAGCTCGGCGTCACGCAGACGGCCGCCCGCATCGACGGCCAGCTTGAACGAGTCGCCGGTGTTCTCGTCGCGGCGGCTCGAGGTGCGGCGCCAGATGCGGTTGTGACCGCCCGCCGCGATGATGACCGCGTCGGCGATGATCGTCACCCGGGTGCCGTCGCGCAAGTCGAAGCCGTAGGCGCCGAACACCACGTTGTCGCTGACGAGAATGCGCGTGATGTAGACCGAGTCGAGAATCGGCACCTGCAGTTCGGTCGCGCGCGAGACGAGGGTGCGCTGAATCTCGAGCCCCGTGTAGTCACCGGCAAAGGCTGTGCGGCGGTACTTGTGTGCGCCGAAGTAGCGCTGGCTGATGCGCCCGTCTGCTTCACGCGCGAAGGGCATGCCCCACCGTTCGAGGTCTTCGATGCCGCGGTGGGCATACTTCGTGACGGTCTCGACCGTGTGGGGGTTGGCGAGCATGTAGCTCTCGGTGATCGTGTCGGCGGCGTGCTGCTGCCAACTGTCGTCCTCATCCATCGTCGAGAGCGCAGCGTTGATGCCACCTGCGGCCAGAGCCGTGTGGGCGTCGTTCTTCGGCCGCTTGCCGACGGCGAGCACGTCGACCCCGCGTTCCGACAGTTCGATCGCGGCCCGCAGGCCCGATCCGCCCGTCCCGATGACGAGAACAGAGGTGGAAATTCGACGGTCAGACGCGGCTCGAGGAGTCATAGGACAACGCTAGGTCTGAGCGCTGGGCAGGCCCTCGCCGGGGCCTGAGCAGGGCCTTGGTCGGGGCTGGTAAGTGCCAGTGGGTTTTGTAACGGACTGGTCTACCGCGGTGTCGCGATCGACTCACGGGTGACAACGGGCATGGGCACGAGCAGCTCGCCCGTGTCGCCCGGCGAGAGCAGCGCGTCGACGGCACGTCGGCCCATGTCTTCGTGGGGGAGCGCGATGGTGGTGAGGCCGGGGCGCAGGTAGGCGGCGAGTTCATCATTGTCGAACGAGACGATCGAGACGTCATCGGGCACGCGCATCCCGGATGCGGGAACGCGCCAGCGCGCGACGCGCGTGCGCTCCGAAGGGGCGCCGTACTTCGCCGCGCCGGGGCCGTGGCCGCGCTGGGGCATGGGGTTCCAGCTCGACTCGGAGGCTCGCCGCTATCTCACGGCGACCTCGCTCGGCCACGACGGCGCGGGCGGCCAGGTGGCCTTCGCCGACCCCGACCACCGCGTGGGCTTCGCGTTCCTGACAAACGAGATGGAGGCGGGTGACGACCGCGCGACCCGCGTCGTGGACGCACTGCGCGAGGTGCTCGCCGCGCGCTGATCCTGACGCCCGCCGCTCGCCGCGCTGCGCCTCACACGCCGTGCGGCGAGACTGCAGTTGTGGCGCATTCCCTCGTCCCTGACCCCGCCACTACTGCCCCCTTCGGGGGCGTGGCGCGCACTGGAGGGGTGAGTAATCGGGCTGAGGGCAGTGGCGTTGCGCGCGCGGCGCTGGAGCGACGTCGCGCTGACGTCGCCGCCCGGGTCGACAGCCTGCGTCGAGAGTTGGATGCGGTGCAGCGACTGCGCTCCCAGAACTCCGACGACGACGAGCACGACCCGGAGGGCGCCACCACCTCGCAGCTCTGGTCGCAGTCGTCCGGCCTGCTGGCCGACGCCGAGCGCGAACTGAGCGAACTTGATGCGGCCCTCAGCAGGATCGCAGCTGGCGACTACGGAATCTGCCGACAGTGCGGCGGCAGGATCAGTTCGGAACGATTGGAGGCTCGCCCGGCCGCGGCGCTGTGCATCGATTGTGCGCGGCGACAGGGGCGCTAGCGTGGGGGTATGCCGACAGGTCCACGAAGGCGGCGCCCGCCATGGCGGGGATGGGTCGAGTTTCTCGCCGTAGCTGTCCTCTCGCTCGCGCTGTGGGTCGGTGCCGCGTCGAGCGGAGGTGCCCCCAATCCGCTCGCGGGATTGCCACTCGCGGTCTTGGCGGTCGGCGTGTGGCTGGTGATTGCTGCTCTCTTGGCGTTGTGGTGGACGCCGACAACCGGCGCTCGGCGGCTTGCATGCAGCGTAGCCGCGGCCGTGGCGGTCAGTCTGCCCGTCAGCGTGGGGTTCGTCGTGCAGGTGTCCCGAGTGGACGGGTGGGGCGGGCTGATGGCCATCAGCCCACTACTTCCTTTTGCGTCAGTGCCGGTCGTCGTCGCGATTCACGGCATCGTCCTCGCCATTGGGGCGTTAGCGGCGCTTACGCGACGGGCGACAGCTCACTCGTGAGAGCCCGCACCGTGCGCCGCAAGTCGGCGTAGCCCCTCGTCGAGCGTGACCGCCGGCGTCCAGTCGAGCGCCTCGCGCGTCTCGCGCTGGTCGAACCAGTGCGCGGTCGACAGCTGTTCGGCGAGGAACCGCGTCATGGGCGGCTCGTCGGCGCCGGGGCGCACCGCCCAGACGCGCTCGATGAGCGAGCCGGCCGCTCGGGCGACGCCAGCCGGCAGGCTCCACGAGGGCGGTCGCACCCCTGAGGCGGTGCAGATTCCGGCGAGCAACTCGCTGACGGGCCGGGGCTCGCCGTTCGTCAGCACAAAGGCGCGCCCGTGCGCGACGTCGGCGCGGCGCAGGGCGGCGACGATTCCCGACGCGGCGTTGTCGATGAATGTCGTGTCGATGAGTGCCCGACCCCCGTCGAGCAGCGGCAGGCGGCCACGCCGCGCACGGTCGACGATGCGTGCCACGAGTTGCGGGTCGCCCGGCCCCCACACGAGGTGCGGCCGGATCGCGACGACGGCCATCGCGTCCGAATCGCGCGAGAGGGCCAGCAATTCTGATTCCGCTTTCGTGCGTGCGTACTCGCCCCGAGTATCCCGCGGCGAGGCTGGCTCGGCGCCGACACCCGCGAGCGCGGCGCCGGCGTGCGCCACCGACGGCGACGAGATCTGCACGAAGCGTGACACGCCCGCGGGCTCGGCCGCGTCGAGCATGATGCGGGTGCCGTCGATGTTGACGCGCTCGAACTCGGCCGGGTCGCCTGCGAGCGACACCTTCGCGGCCAGGTGGATGACGCCGTCGGCGCCGTCGACGGCGCGCGCGACAACCTCCGGGTCGGTGATGGTGCCGAGGATGTCGGTGGCGCCGTCGACGCCGGACGGTCGCCGCTGCAGCGTGCGCACCTCGTGCCCGTCGGCGACGAGCGCCGCCGCGACGGCGCCGCCCAGATAGCCGGATGCTCCGGTCACGGTGACGATCACGGTCGCCCCATCCGTCCACCGGCGAGCGTCGCCTCAGCCCAGGCGGACAGGCGCTGCCGGTCGATCTTCGAGTTGTGCCGAATGTCGGTCGGGAGCTCGGGCACGGTCAGTACAGCCACGAGCGGCAGGCTCGACAGGGCCCGCAGCTCCGCCGCGAGCTCGGCCGCCGCGAGGCTCGGCCGGGTCACCGCGGGGACCGTCTCGACAACGGCGACCGCCTGCCGCAGCCCCTCCGGGCCGACGCCCACGACCGCCGCGCGACGTACCCGCGCGCTGCGCTCGAGCTCCTGCTCGGGGCCGACCGGGGCGACCGGGCCCTCGGCGGTGGTGAGGATGTGGGGGAGGCGACCTTCGATCCAGAGGCGACCGTCAGCATCCAGGTGCCCGACATCGCCCGTGCGGTGCCAGCGCCCGCCATCAGTGGGCGTCGCGTCGGCGGCCGCGCGGTCGGTCAGCCACAGCCGGTCGTACGACGACTTCAGGTGCGGCGCCGAGATGACGACCTCGCCGAGAACGCCGGGCGCCTGGTCGGGCGTGCCGACGGGCCGGCCGTCATCGTCGAGGGCGCTGATCAGCACCCGGTTCGAGCCGATCGGAGCGCCGACGCAGACGCCGCGGTCGGGGGCGCCCGCCGCGTGCCGAATGCCGTCGAGAGTGATGTCGGTCACGAGCAGGCACTCGGTCATGCCGTAGGGCGTATGCGGTTCGGCGTTCGGCATGAGCGCGGAGGTCGCTGCGAGCAGCGGCTCGCCGACCGGCGCCCCCGTCGACAGGAAGGTCGCCACCTCGGCGAGCGCGTCACGGTCGTCATCGGTCAACTCGCCCGCCGTCGCCACGACGTTGAGGATCGCGGCGGGGGAGAGGAAGACCATCCGTGCGTCCGCGGCGCGCACGGCGGCGGCCACCGCGCGGGCGGTCAGGGTGCGCGGTGCCGAGACGTCCATGTTGGGGGTCGCCGAGCGCGTGCCGAGGGCGGGGCCGAGCAGCGCGAAGGGGGCGAAGCCGGTGACGAGCCCCGTCTGCTCGGTGATGGCGAAGTGCGCGGCCAGCACGTCGCGGACGGCCGATAGCTGCCGGTGCGTGTACCGCACGCCCTTCGCGGGGCCGGTCGACCCCGAGGTGAAGAGAATCGCGGCGAAGTCGTCGGGCGACGGCTCGGCCGGCAACGGGGCGCCGGTTCCGCGCGCGGCAATCTCGGCCAGGCTGTGCGAAACGCCCAGTGCGCGCCGCGAAGCCCACGGCAGCGTCGCCGTCGAAATGCGCACCCCCGGCCAGCCGAGCACCTTCGCCGCGGCGAGACCCTTCACCTCGCCGATGACCACGTCCGGCCACGCGCCCCGCACGGCCCGCGACAGCCCGCGCACCCCGAGCCCCGCGTCGGCGACAACGACGACGGCGCCGATGCGCAGGCACGCGTAAATCACCGCGGTGAGGGTCGGCCCGGGAGGTACCAGCACCGATACGCGCTGCCCCCGACGTACCCCAGTGCTCGCGAGGCCCGCGGCAATGCGCCGCACCCGGTCGTCGAGCCGGCGCCAACTGACGTGCCGCGTGCGTCCACTGCGGGTCGCCATGTCGATGATCGCGTCGGCGTCGTCCTCGCGCCGCCGGTCGAGAGCCGACCACAGCGGCGCGTAGGGGGCGTCATCGATCGGGGGATGCGCATCCCGCGTCGCCAGCGGAGCCGCCGCCCCGGGGGCGACGCGGTCCGCCAGCCACGTGAGCACGGCATCCGCGTAGGGTCGGTCCTCCGCGATGAGGTGCCCGGCACCCTCGAAGCGGTGCACGTCGGCGTGCGGCAAGCGGTCGATGAGGTCATCGAGGTAACGGTCACCGAAGATTGGGTCGTCGGGGCCCCAGAGCAGCAGCGCCGGAACGGTGAGCATAGAGACGCCCGCGGCGATCCGCCGTAGCTCGCCGAAACTTGCATCGCCGTCGTCGACGGGGATGTCGGCCACGAACGCCCCGATGCCGGCCCGGTCGGCGGCTGAGCGGTACGGGGCGCGGTAGGCGTCCTTCACCTCGGGGGCGAGCGCGGGGCGGGCAAGCGACAGCGTGGTTTCGAGGAACGCGGGCGTCGTCACCGTGGAGGTGGCGAGCACGCCGCGCGCCGACGCGAGCCGCAGGGGTGCAGGAATCGGCACGCCCTCCGGGTGATGCACCGCCGTGTTGAGCGAGACGACGCCGGCGAGCAGCTCGGGGTGGTCGACCGCCCAGCCGAGGGCGACGACGCCACCCCAGTCGTGGCCAAGCGTGATAACGGGGGCGGTAAGCCCGAGCTCGTCGGTGAGGTCGCCGAGGTCGCTGACGCGCTGCTGGAGGCTTCGGGGTGAGCCGGTGCGCGCCGAGAATCCCATGTTGAGGTGGTCGACCGCGACAACCCGCCACGCGGGCGCTCCCGTCGCCGCCGCCTCGACGCTGGCGCCGACGATGCGTCGCCACAGGTATGACCACGTGGGATTGCCGTGGACGGCGAGGATGGTACCGACCGGTGTCACGCCGAGTCGCTCGAGCTCGCCCGCCGTGTCGAGCAGGTGCCAGTCGTGGGAGTCGCCGCTGGCCGAGTCGGTGACCCGCACGCGGCGGCTCCAGCTCGGGTCGAGGCCGGGAAGCCCGTCGAGTGGTGGTGCCGGGATGGAACTCACCAGGCGAGTTCCAGCATCGCCGTGTTGAGGCCTGAACCGACGCCCACGAGCAGTACTCGGTCGTCGCGCTTCAGCGCGTGCTGCTCGTCGGCGAGCGTTATCGGCACCGAGGCGGGGCCGACGTTGCCGTAGGTCGGGAATGTGGTCGGCACGCGCGAGCGGTCGAGGCCCACCGCCTTCACGAGCGATGACGTGTGGATCGAGGAGACCTGGTGGGTGATGTAGCGGGTCATCGATGACCAGTTCCACTCGGTCGACGCGTCTTTCCAGGCTGAGACGACGAGGTTGAGCCCGCCCTTCAGCAGGGCCTTCGCGTCGGTGAACATGCCGTCGACGCTGCCGACGCAGAGCTGGTGGAACTGGGTGGCGGCGCGCGTCACGCCGCCGAGAACGCGGTGACCGTTCGGATGCTCGTCGGCGCGCCCGAGGACGGCCGCGGCCGACCCCGAGCCGAGAGTCAGGGTGGCGAACTCTTGCATGAAGTCGTCGCGGCTGCCATTCGACGCGAGCAGCCGGTCGATCGTGTTCACCTGAATGTCGTCGGCGTTCTCACCGGCAACCACGACCGCGTGTCGGATCTGCCCCGACTCGATCATGGTGGCCGCGAGCGACAGGCCATTGATGAAGCCGAGGCAGGCGTTGGCGACGTCGAAGTTGACGGCAGAACTCGGAAGCTCGAGCCCGTGGTGCAGGCCGACGGCGACGGACGGCTCGAGGTTCATCCGGGTGACCGAGGTGTTGATGAGCAACCCCACCTCGTCGGGGCTCACCCCCGCGTCGGCGAGGGCCCGCTGGCCGGCACGAACGGTCGCGGAGTCGACCGTTTCGCCCTCAGCCCAATTGCGTCGCTCGTTCACGCCGGCGACGCGGCGCAAGAGTCCACTGCGCAGTTTGAGGCGCTCGAGGGCGGGCGCGAGTTGCGCTTCGATGTGGTCCGACGTTGTCACGCGCGACGGAAGCACGCTCGCCACCGAGAGCAGTGCGACGTTTTCGAAGCGAACGGTGGCGTTTCCGGCCACAGGGCCTCCCTCTGGAGATCGATGCCGCTCCCCCGCGGAGCAACTTTCAGCCTAATGGGGCGACCTATTTCGGTCACGGCATATGACGCCGCCCCGGCCCGCGAATCGCGCTAGGGAAACCGCGAACCCACCACGATGTGCAGAAGCGGCACGATGGCGACGATCATCAGCACGGTGCCGAGGGGGTCACCCGCGCTTCGCAGCACTGCCCCGGCGATGAGCAGACCGATGACGAGCAATCCGGAGGTTGCTCGGCCGACCGAGCGCTCGAGTGCGCGCATCCTCCGATCGGTTCCGGGCATGCGCAGCGCGAGGTCGCCGCGCTCGGCCTTTGCGGCCAGCTGGTCGATGCGCCGCGGCAGCCGCGCGAGCGTCGATGCGTAACCGACGGCCTGTTGGCCGAGCTCGATGATCCCGTCGACACCACCGGACCGCCCCGCCTCGACGAGCGTCATGGCAAACGGGTCCACCGCATCCCAGATGTTGAAGTCCTGGTTCAGGGCGCTCGTGACGCCCGACAGCAGCGACACCGTGCGAATCAACAACAGGAAGCTTTCGGGCAGCTGGAAGGGCAGCGTGCGCACCGTCTCGCTGAAGCGGCGAGCGAACTGTTCGAGCTCGCGCGGGTCGACCTGCGTGAGCTCGGCGACGCCCATGCCGCCGAAGCGATCGAACAGGGCGGTCATCGCGCGTTCGAGCTCGTCGATGTCAGCGGTGGGCAGCAGGACTCCGAGGCGCTGCATCGCCTGCACGAGCCCCGGCCCATCGCGGCCGACGGCAGCCAGGATGAATGCGCGCAGCCCAGCGCGCAGGCCCGGCGTGATCTCCCCCATCATTCCGAAGTCGATGTAGGTGATGGTCCAGTCGTCGGGTCCGCCAGAGGGGCCAGGGGTCACGAAGATGTTGCCGGGGTGCGGGTCGGCGTGGAAGAAGCCGGCGATAAAGAGCTGCTGGAAGGTGACGCGCGCGAGTTCGGCGGCGACAGCATCCGGATCGATGCCGGCGGCGCGCAGCGACGCGACGTCGGTGATCTTGATTGCCGTGACGTCCTGCAGGGTGAGCGTACGGCGGGCCGAGCGCTCCCAGATGATTGCGGGGGTGCGCATGCGGGCATCGGCGGCGAAGTCGGCGGCGAAACGTTCGGCGTAGGCTGCCTCGTTCAGGTAGTCGATCTCTTCGAGACTCGTCGTGGCGAACTCTTCGACGAGCGCCGGTGCGTCGGTGCGGTTTGCGACCAACTTCACGCGAGACAGGATGCGGCTCACCCGACGCAGCGCGGTCAAGTCGACCTCGACGATCTCTTCAATGCCCGGGCGCAGCACCTTCACCACGACCTGGTCGATACCGAGCTCGGCCGCGAGGCCGGGGGAGAGGCGTGCGCGGTGGGCCTGACCGAGAGACGCGGCCGCGATGGGCGTCTCATCAAACGCCGCGAAAGCGACGTCGAGCGGCATGCCAAGCTCGCGCTCGACTTGGGCGACGATGCGATCGATCGGCTCGGGCGCGACCTCGTCTTGCAGGCCCTCGAGTTCTTGGGTGATTTCGCGCGGTAGGACATCGAGGCGCGATGACAAGAACTGCCCGGCCTTGATCATCAGCCCGCCAAGGTCGGTGGCGAGGCGGTGGAAGCGTCGGGCCGCCCTCTGCAGACGGCGGATGCGCCCCCGCGCGGCGAGCCCGCCGAGCCCGAAGCGCGGCAAGACGAGCTCGAACCACCACGCCTGCACGAGAACGCGCGTGGCCAAGCGCATGATGCGGCGGTAGCGCGCCTTCAGGGCACGCTGCTGATCGGGGGTCGGCGCAGGGCGTCCAGCCGCCGCGACCGACGTGACGGTCACGGGCTAGTCCTCGGCAAGGATGGCGTACAGGCGTTTGCGGGTCTCGTCGAGCAGCTCTGCGGCGCGCTTCTTCTGGTCGGCAGTGCCGACCTGCGCGACCTGCGCGGCGGCCTGGGCGAGCTTGACACCCGACTTCGGAACGAGCACGTCGTGCTCGTCCATGCGCGGAAACTGCGGGGCCTTCCACGTTCCGTGGCCGCCCCGGGGGTGCCCAGCCCCGTGCTCATGGGCGCTGTCCTGCTCGGCGTGCTCGGCAGCGGCCTGCTCGGCGGCGGCGCGGCCCGTCTCGGTGAGCGCGTACACCTTCTTCTCGTCGCGCTGCTCGGAGGAAACGAGGCCCTCATCGGCCAGCAACTGCAACAGGGGGTACACCGCGCCCGGCTTCGGCCGCCAGTGGCCGTCCGCGTCGGCGGCGATCGCGTCGATGATCTCGGCGCCGGTGCGGGCGTGGTCGAGCAACGCCATGAGCACGGCCGCGCGCACGTCGCGATGGGGTGCATGCTCACCCTTGTCGCCGCGCGGGGCGAAGGTCTCGCGCAGGCCCTCGACGGCTTCACGAAGGTCGAACATCGACGACGAGGATGAGGTGCTGCGCATGGAGTTCCTTCCGACAGGCGTGGATGCGCGAGGAGGCGCGTCCCGCGTGAAAGCGACGCTACGGTGCGTCGCTGAACGCCAACCCCGTGCAGATCGAGTGCCCGCTGAGTGCCAAGTGCTGGCATCATGATCACGAGCCTTGCGGCACCCCGCGAGGCTGCACCACGTCGCCGGCCAGAAGCCGACGCCGAGATACCGCGAGGACGATGATGACCCTGCCCACCCTGCCCGATTTCACCCACGAACGCGTGACGACGGCGGTTGGCCGTCGCAGCGGCTTGACCATGGCGGTCGCCCTTCACTCGTCGGCTCTCGGCCCCGGTCTCGGCGGCTGCCGCATGTGGCGCTACGGCCACTGGAGCGACGGTCTCGGTGATGTCCTGCGCCTCTCGGCGGCGATGACGCTAAAGAACGCGCTCGCCGACATTGGTTACGGCGGCGGCAAGGCCGTCATCGCTCTTGGCCCCGACGACGAGCTCGACGCCGAGCGACGCACGGCGGCTTTGCACGACATGGGTGACCTCGTTGAGCAGTTCGGCGGTGCTTACATCACGGCTGAAGACGTCGGCACGACCGAACACGACATGCTCGTCGTGCATGAGCGCACCCGGCACGTCGTCGGTCTCCCGCCCGAGCAGGGCGGCGAAGGAGAACCCGCCGACGGCACGGCGCTCGGTGTCTACGTGTCGATCGAGCGCACGTTCGCCGAACTCGACGGCCGCAGCGACCTGGCCGGTCGCCGCATCGTGATCTCCGGCCTCGGACAGGTCGGCGGGCGCCTCGCACGCCGCCTCGCGGCCGCCGGAGCCTCGCTCGCCGTCACCGACATCGTCGCGTCGCGTCGCGCGCTCGCGGACGAACTCGGTGCCGACTGGATCGAGGTGGATGCTGCGCTCACCACCCCGGGCGATCTTCTCGTTCCCGCCGGGCTCGGCGGGGTGCTCACCGATGAAACGATCGACGCCCTGCCCGTTCGGGCTGTCGTCGGCCCCGCCAACAACCCGCTCGCCGACCGCTCGGGAGCGGCCCGTCTCGCAGCCCGCGGCATCCTGTACGCCCCTGATTTTCTCGTGAACGCCGGCGGCGTAATCCACCTGGCCCTTGCGAGCAAGGGAGCGTCGGTCGACGAGATCGAGCGTCGCCTTCACGGCATCGGCGACACGCTCGAGGAGGTGTTCGCGGCGGCGCGCGCCGACGGCGTCACGCCGCTCGACGCGGCGGAAGCCCTCGCCGTCGCGCGGGTGCGGGGCGGTCGCGTCTCGGCGTAACGCCGTTAGCCTGACACGACCTCGAGGGCCATGCCCGGGCACGCCGTGCGGGTGAGTGATGCGAGTTCCGCGCCGCGGATGGAGTCACCCGTCTCGCGGTGCGGACTCGTTGACAGCAGCACGCGGCCCACGCCGTTCACGATCGAGATGTCTGAGCCGTGCGGCGCGAGGCGCGGTGTGAGGTCGCGCTCGACCTGGTCGATGAGCAGATCGAGCCCGGCGACGCCGACGAATTCCCGGTCGAGGAAGATCGGGGAGGCGATCGTGATCGTGTACTCGTCGCTGCACAGATAGTCGACGTACGGGCCGGCGACGTGGGCCTCACCCGTCTCGTGCGGCACGCGGTACCACTCGAGCTCGGAGTAGTCGATCGCCTCTTTATTGACCGACTGGGCGGCGAGGACCAGCTGCGCGCGGTCCGCGCCCTGCCACCAGGCCAGATGGCTGCTGGCGTCGGCGAGATCGTCGGAGAACTTCGCCTTCCAGCTCTCGAGCTCGTCGATCGCCTGGCCGAAGTAGTCGGCGACGATCGTGGACGGACTGCCGGTCGCGGGTGGCGCGTGCATCGTCATCGAACGGCCCTCTTCAACGGTTCGAACGGGTGGGGTGAGGAGATCATTGTGCCTCCAATTCGGCCCGATGGTCGATCAGCCAGGTGACATCGTGCGCGACAGCGTCGGCAACGAGGTTGCCTGCCCGCGACGCATCGGCCTCGGCAACCGCGTTCAGGATGCTGTCCATCGCCTCCAGGCGTCGGCGCTGTTCCGCCTCGTCTTGATCGATGAGAGCAAAGAACGGCGAGAGCTCGGCCTGCAGGCGCATCTGCTCGCGGGTCAGCCGCGCGCTTTGGCTGAGGGCGGCGAGCTCGATGACGGCGTCGTCGACGATGCGCCGCCACATGCGCAGGTCGCCGCCGTGGGCACGGTGTACGCGGGCGCGGATCAGTTCGACCTCGCTGGGATCGGCGCGCCGGGCGGCGAGCTCGACACACGCCCGGGTGATGGCGAGGTAGTGGGTCGCGGCGTCGCGCAGCGACACGCGCGTTGTCGCGAGCAGCGCCTCGGTCGTGAACGCCATCGGGTCGGCGCTGTCGGCGACGAAGCTGCCGCCGCCGCGGCCGCGGCGGGTGACGAGCAGCCCACGAGAGCGTAAGGACAGGAGGGCTTCGCGCACGGTGGCGGGGGCGACCCCGAAGGTCTGGGCGAGCTCTTGCTCACTGGGAAGCTTTTCGCCGGCGTGCAATACGCCACCCCGGATCGCGTCGGCGATACGACGCTCTACGAGGGATGCCCGCCCTTCGTCACCGATCGGCTGGAAGACGGCGCTGAGAAGCCGCGCCGGTCGTCCTTGACGGTGAGCAGTTGATCGGGGTGGCACCACCCCATTCTGTCCGATCGGGCCGGGCAGGGCGGAGCGCCGCTCGGGTTCGGTGATCGTGCCCATTTCGTCACACCTTCGTCACGCGCTTGAAATATAAGTTCTGAAACTATAGCTTTAGCGTTTATAGCCTCGACCCGATGACGCTCGAAGGAGTTTGCCGACAATGCCCGCAACGGACACGACGGCCCCGGCCACCACCCCCGACGCTCCTTCGAGCGAGACAGCGGGGGTCGAACTGCGCGGGGTCTCGAAGCACTTTGGCGACATGGTGGCCGTGCGTGAACTCGACCTGACGGTCGCGCCGGGCGAATTCTTTTCGATGCTCGGGCCCTCGGGATCGGGCAAGACCACAGTGCTGCGCATGATCGCGGGCTTTGAAGACGTCACCTCGGGCCAGATCCTGCTCGACGGGCAGGACGTCACGGCCGCGGCCCCCTTCGACCGCACCGTCAACACGGTCTTCCAGGACTATGCGCTCTTCCCGCACATGACGATCGCGGAAAACGTCGCCTACGGCCTCAAGGTGCGCAAGACCCCGAAGGCTGAGATCACCGCACGCGTCGGAGAGTCGCTCGAGCAGGTGCGCCTCAGCCACGTCGCCGACCGACTGCCCCACCAGTTGTCGGGCGGTCAGCGTCAGCGCATCGCGCTCGCCCGCGCGCTCATCCTGCGCCCCCGGGTCCTGCTGCTCGACGAGCCGCTCGGTGCCCTCGACAAGCAGCTACGCGAACAGATGCAAATCGAGCTCAAGCAGATTCAGCGCGAGGTCGGCATCACATTCGTGTTCGTGACGCACGACCAAGAGGAGGCGCTCACCCTCAGCGACCGCATCGCGGTCTTCAACGAGGGTCGTGTCGAGCAGGTCGGAACTCCGCGCGAGGTATACGAATACCCGCAGACGGCGTTCGTCGCCAGCTTCCTCGGCATCTCCAACCTGATTCCCGCAGACCTTGCGCGAGAACTCGCCGGCGCCGAGGGCGCGATCAGTGTGCGACCCGAGCGCGTCCGTCTCGCCGCGACCGACGCATCCATCTCCGCCGCCGAGACGAGCGTTGTCGGCACCATCACCGAGACCGTCTACACCGGCCCGGCGACGCGCTACATCGTCACCACCGACTACGGACTCACGATCGTCGCTGAACGACACAACGATCACGCCCCCGACGACACGGCGCCGTTCCACCGCGGCGACCAGGTGCGAGCCGTCTGGTATCGCGAGCACGCGGCACTGGTTCCCTAACCCTCAGACCCTTCCCCGCCGAACCCGGCACCACCCCACACAGTAAGAAGGAGATGCAATGAAGAAGAAGGTGCTCATCCCCGCCTTCGCCTCAGCGGCGCTGCTGGTGCTCGCGGGCTGTAGCAGCGACGGACAGTCCGGCGACGGCCTGTTCATCGATGTGCCCGACATTCCCATGGCTGAAGAGCTGGGCGAGCCGGAAAGCCAGCTCGACATTGTCGCGTGGTCGGGCTTCGTCGAGCCCGCGTGGGCCGACCAGTTCACCGAAGACACGGGGTGCGTTGTCAACCGTCGCGTCGCAGGCACAAGCGACGAGATGGTCACCCTCATGCGCACCGGTGAGTACGACCTCGTGTCGGCGTCCGGTGACGCGAGTCTGCGTCTCATCGCCGCCGGTGACGTCGCTCCCATCAACCTCGACCTCATCCCGAACTTCGGCGACGACATCGTGGAAGGCATGAAGGGTCAGATCTACGACACGATCAACGGCCAGAGCTACGGCGTCCCGATCGGCCGTGGCGCGAACATCCTGCAGTACAACAGCGAGGTGGTGACCGAGGCGCCCGAGAGCTGGTCGGTGGTGTGGGAGACGGACAGCCCCTACGCCGGTCAGATCACGGCCTACGACGCTCCGATCTACATCGCTGATGCCGCGGTTTACCTGATGTATCACGAGCCGGAGCTCGGCATCACGAACCCCTACGCGCTCGACCAGACCCAGCTCGACGCCGCGATCGAGCTGCTAAAGCAGCAGAACACGATCGTCGCCGAGTACTGGGCAGACCCCGTCGCGCAGATCACCTCGTTCCTCGGCGGCACCACCGTCGTCGGCACGTCGTGGGAGGTGCTGCGGAAGTTCACGGAGGACACCGAGAAGTTCCAGGGCGTGCTCCCCATCGAGGGTTCGACCGGCTGGTCGGACGCGTGGATGCTGTCGTCGCAGTCCGACAGCGTCAACTGCGCATACCTGTGGATGGACTACACGAGCGCCGCTGACGTCAACGGTCAGATCGCGATGAACTTCGGTATGGCTCCGGCCAACGCGGCGTTCTGCGAGACCAGCGAGGAAGCCGCTGCGCACTGTGAGCAGTTCAACGCCACGGACGAGGAGTACTTCAGCAACGTTTGGTACTGGACCACGCCGATCGAGCAGTGTGTCGATGGCCGGACCGACGTCGAGTGCACCAACTTCCAGCAGTGGACTCAGGCCTGGCTGACCGTCAAGGGCTGATCCACCTCGCGGGCGGGGTTTCGGCCCCGCCCGCACCCAACCTACTGTTCACCCCCACTGCGACACGGGAGCGCACGTGACCTCCACAGCATCCGCACCGACGCGGGGCGAACCGCGAGCGGTGCCTCTGCACCGGCCGGTATCGACGGCCCTGCACCGTCGGCCCCGTCTCCGCCTCGGCGCCCTGCTCGCCTTGCCACTGACGTGGCTGGTCGGGCTGTACATCTTCTCGCTCGCCCTGCTTCTGATCACGGCGTTCTGGCTGGTCGACCCGTTCACGTCACTCGTGCGACCCGGCTTCACGCTCGACAACTTCGCGCTGCTGTTCTCGAACCCCGCGTATGTGTCTACCTCTCTGCGCACGCTCGGTATCGCACTCGCCGTCACCGCGCTGAGCGCGGTATTCGCGGTTCCGCTCGGCATCTTCATGGCGAAGATCGCGTCCCCGTGGATGCGCGCGGTGCTCGCCGTCGCCATCACGCTTCCGCTGTGGGCCGGCTACCTCGTGAAGATCGTCGCCATGCGCATCACCTTCACCGAGGAGGGCTTCTTCAACTCGGTGGTCGGCCTCGTGGGGGGCCGCGGTCCCGGGTTCGGTATTCCGATCGTCATTCTGACCCTCACCTACCTGTGGTTCCCGTACATGGCGCTGCCGGTGTACACCGCGATCCGGCAGATCCCGGTGAACCTGTTCGACGCATCCGCCGATCTGGGTGCGCAGGGCTGGACGACCATTCGCACCGTGGTCATGCCGCTTCTGACACCGGCGCTCATTGCCGGAAGTGTCTTCACCTTCTCGCTGAGCCTCGGCGACTACCTCGCCGCTCGCTTCGTGGGCGGCCCGAACAGTCAGATGATCGGGTCGATCATCGCGTCCAACATCAACCTGAACCCGCCCGTCGCGGCGGCGTTCTCGGTCGTTCCGATCGCGTTCGTCGTCATCTACCTGCTGGTCACCCGTCGCACGGGTGCCCTTGAGCGGATGTAGGAGCCCTCATGCTGAGATTAGGTCGCGGATCGAAAATCGCCCTCGGGGTGATCGTCAGCATCGTGCTCATCTTCATGTACGTGCCACTCATGCTCGTCATGGTCAACTCGTTCAACGACTCGCGGATCGCCGCGTGGCCGGTGCAGGCCTTCTCGACCCGGTGGTGGGAGATCGCCGCAACCTCCGAACCGATTCGAGCGGCCGTGCTGAACTCGATCGTGGTGGGGCTCGGCGCCACCGTGATCGCGTTGTTGCTGGGCACGCTCTCGGCGTTCGCGCTCTCGCGCTACTCGTTCTTCGGGAAGCAGACGGTCAACCTGTTGATCGTGCTGCCGATCGCACTGCCTGGCGTTGTGACGGGTGTGGCCTTCAGCAACACCTTCAACTCGATCCTCAGCCCGGCCGGAATTCAGGTCGGCTACTTCGGGATGATCATCGCGCACGGCACCTTCTGCATCGTGATGGTCTTCAACAACGTCTTCGCCCGGCTACGGCGCATGAGCCCGAACCTGCAGGAGGCGTCGATGGACTTGGGTGCGGGTATCGGCCAGACGTTCCGGCTCGTCACCTTCCCGCAGTTCCGCACGGCCTTCGTCGCCGGTGGCCTGCTGGCGTTCGCGCTCAGCTTCGACGAGGTCGTCGTGACGATCTTCACGGCACCCCCCGGAGTCGACACCCTGCCCCTGTGGATCCTCAACACCATGGCCAGGCCGAACGAGGGCAACCTCGTCAACGTCGTTGCCACCGTGCTGATTCTGCTGTCGCTCATTCCGGTCTACATTTCGCAGCGGCTGTCGCGCGCGGAAGAAGACGAGTAGACGGCGCTACTCGGGCTGGGTCGTATCGATCACGGCGACGCTCACGCCGCGGTCGACCCAGAGGTGGGCCGGCTGCAGGCGGCCCCGGCCGTGATTGACCGACAACCAGCCGCCTCCGGCGGCGATCAGTTCGTCGATCTCCGCGCGCATCTGCTGCTGGCTACGCGCGACGACATACTCGTTGCCGCCGTAGAGGATCGTTGCGCGGCTCATTCGCCGTCCATTCCGTTGGGCGCGGGCTCGGGCACGAGATGGAGGCCAGCCGGGGTGTTGGCAGCCAGCATCAGTTCGTCGATCCACGCCCGGTTGATCGCCGCCTGACGGCTACCGAAGTACTTGAACGAGATCGGAATGGTGGGGTGTAGCCAGATGACGCTGCGTCCGTCCCCGATCGATTCGTCGTCTTTCCAGCTGAAGTAGAAGGCCTCGTTGCGGCGCAGCTTTGCGCCGATGACGAGTTGCAGATGAGCGAGCGTCCGATCGTCGAAGTCCGCCGACAGCGTCGAGTCGTACGTCAGGGTTCCCACAGCGCCTCCATGCGTGGCGCTGATCGGACGCGCCTCGCTGTCATTCTGGCGCGTTCGAGAAGTTCGCGCATCCCCACCGGGGCTTGTGGGGGGCTTCAGGTGGGGATGCGCGAAAAGTGTCACGTGCGCTCGACGAACGCGCCTCGGGCGGCGGCAAGCGAGCCGTAGAACTCGGTGTGGTCGGGGTCTTTCAAACTCGTGACTCGATACGCGGGGCCGACTCGGTCGATGACACCGATGATGGCGCGGCCGGTTTCTGTCAGGAATCGTCGATCGCTCACGCGCCACTCGGTGGAGGACACGCGGTCGAGCCGGACGTCCTCCAGGGCGCGCGGGGCTGCACGAAAGCCGGTGACCGGCGGATCGTTGTCGGGACGTGCGGCGCTGCGGGTGTCGATGGTCGTCATGATGTGGTGGCCCCCTTCTGCCGTCAACTGATGACAGTAGGGGTAATGACGAACTCTCGGTGAGGGGTTGAACTCTCAGCTAATGAGGAGTAGTGGACCCCGCGTTCTGCCCGCGCGTGGGGGTCAGCCTTACTGGCCGAGCGTGCCATCCGCGAGGCCGAGCTCGAGCTCGAGGGCGCGGCCGATGAGGCGCAGCGAGCTCGCGCCGCGGCCGTAGTCGACCATCTCGTGTGCGTTCAGGCCGTCGATCATCGCGAGCACCTGGGAGGCGATGAGGTCGGTGTCCGCCGGTGTCATGACTCCCGCATCGATCCCGGCGTCCAGAACTTCCACGACAGCCGCGTGCCACTCGGTCATCTCCTCCGTGATGGCCTCGGCCAGGTCGGCGTTGCGTCGGCCGAGGCCCCACGCGTCGACCCACACGGGGGTCACATCGTTGCGGGTGCCATCGAGCATGGTGGTGAGGAGCGTGCGCAGGCGGGCGACGGGGTCGCGCACGGCGAGCACGTGAGCGCGTACCTCGGCGAGTTCGCGCCCGGCGAGGGCTCGGAACGTATCGGCGACGAGTTCGCTCATGCTGGGCGCGTAGTGGGCGACGAGGGCGGACGCGACCCCGGCGCGCTCGGCGACCGCGCGCAACGTGACGCCGGCGAGGCCGCGCTCCAGGGCGACGGACTGTGCCGCTTCGTAGATCTGCTCGGCGCGAAGGGCGGCAGGGATGCGCTCCGCACGCGGGCGGTCATCCTGCGGCGTTGACATGCTCACCTTTCCGACAGTAGCGTCTCCCCAGGCTATTGATCAGGTGATCAACAAACAAGCGATCGCGACGAGGAGATCCCATGGCGTGGCGCATGCCGGCAGAGACCGCACCGCAGGCCCGAATCTGGATGGCGTTCCCTCGCGAGGGCGACGTCATGGGCGACAGCTCGGCCGCCCGAGAGGCCACCTACGCTGCGTGGACTGCCGTGGCTCACGCGATCACCGACTTCGAACCCGTGACGATGGTGGTTGACCCGAGCGAGCGCGAGCGCGCGCGCCGCATGCTGAGCGCCGACATCGACGTCGTCGAGGCGCCCCTTAACGACTTCTGGATGCGCGACTTCGGCCCCACGTTCGTCCTCGACGACGAAACGGGCCAGCTCGGCGGGGTCGACTGGATCTTCAATGCCTGGGGTCAGGGCGCCGACTGCGAGCAGGACGCGCTGATCGCGGAACGCGTGATCGGCGAGGCCGGCGCCACGCGCATCCCGAGCCTCTTGGTCAACGAAGGAGGCGGCATCCACGTCGATGGCGAGGGCACCGTGCTCGTCACCGAGACCGTGCAGCTCGACCCCGACCGCAACCCCTGGGCGACAAAAGAGCGCGTCGAGGCAGAGCTTTCCCGAACGATCGGCGCGACGACCGCGATCTGGCTGCCGCGTGGCCTCACCCGCGACTACGACGAGCTGGGCACCCGCGGCCACGTCGACATCGTTGCAACCTTCGCCGCGCCGGGACGCGTTCTGCTGCACGCCCAGCTCGACCCCGCGCATCCCGACCACGCGGTGATGCCCGAGATTCGGGCCGCGCTCGAGGAGGCCATCGACGCGCGGGGTCGCCGCCTCGAGATCATCGACCTTCCGGCCCCTGCCCAGCTCACCGACGATGAGGGCTTCGTCGACTACAGCTACGTCAACCACCTCGTCGTCAACGACGGGGTGATCGCCTGCGGCTTCGGTGACGAGTATGCGGATGCCCGGGCCCGCGACATCCTGTCGGCCGCGTACCCGGGGCGCGCCGTCGTCACGGTGGATGCGCGCGAGATTTTTGCGCGCGGCGGCGGCATCCACTGCATCACGCAGCAGCAGCCGGCGGTGACGGGCGGAGGTCGCGGGTGACGCGCATCCCGCTCGTCGAGGCGAGCGTCGCGGAGCTGTCGGCATCCCTCGCGAGCGGGCGCACGACCGCGGTCGAGCTCGTGACCGGGTACCTCGAGCGCATTGCCGCCTACGATGCTGCGGGCCCGACCCTCAACGCCTTCGTCGTCATGAACCCGGATGCTCTCACCGAGGCCCGAGCGAGCGATGAGCGGCGCATACGGGGTGAGGCGCTCGGCCCGCTCGACGGCATCCCGTACGGCGCAAAAGACTCATTCATGGTGCGCGGGCTGACCGTTGCGAGTGGTTCACCGGCCTTCGCCGACCTCGTCGCCCAACGCGACGCGTTCACCATCGAGCGGTTACGGGCGGCCGGCGCCATCTGCCTGGGTCTCACCAACATGCCCCCGATGGCGAACGGCGGCATGCAGCGCGGGCTGTACGGGCGCGCCGAAAGCCCGTATAACCCCGACTTCTTGACGGCGCCCTTCGGCTCGGGCTCGTCGAACGGTTCGGGGTCGGCGCTCGCCGCGTCGCTGTGCGCCTTCGCGCTGGCAGAGGAGACGTGGTCGAGCGGTCGGGGCCCCGCCTCGAACAACGGGCTCGTCTGCTACACGCCGAGCCGAGGCATCATCTCGGTGCGCGGCAACTGGCCGCTCGTGCCGACCATGGACGTCGTCGTTCCCTATGCGCGCAGCGTCGACGACCTGCTGCTCGTGCTCGACGCGGTGGTCGCCGACGACCCCGAGACGCGGGGTGACTTCTGGCGGGTGCAGCCCTGGGTCGAGGTGCCGACCGCTTCCACCGTGCGGCCCGCGTCGTACCCCGCGCTCGCCGACCCCGAGGCGCTGCGCGGGCGCCGGCTCGGCGTGCCCAAGCTCTATATCGGCGGCGACGACGCGAGCGGCGAACGAATCGCAACCCGCGCATCCGTCATCGATCAGTGGCGTGCCGCCCGGCGCGACCTGGAGGCGGCAGGTGCCGAGGTCGTTGAGGTCGACATCCCCGTCGTCACCGACTACGAGTCGCGCGGCTACGCCGACGACCGATCGCTCGCGGCCCGCGGCTACGTGCCCGCGACGTTCGCCGACCATGAGCTGTACGAGTTGTCGATGTGGGGGTGGGACGAGTTTCTGCAGGCGAACGGCGACCCCAGCCTTCACCGCCTCGTCGACGTCGATCCCGAGCTGATCTTCCCCGAGCCTCCTGGCGCGCTGCCCGGCCAGTACGACGATCACCTGAGCCGGTTCGCGCCAGAAGACGTCGAGCTCGCCGACTACGTGCACCGCGCGCGCACACACGGGGTTCCGACGCTGGAGCAGATTCCCGACATCGCTGAGGCTGCGCAGGGTCTCGAGCGGGCACGCCGTGAGCTGTTCGAGGCCTGGCTCGACGAGCTCGCCCTCGACGCGATCGTGTTCCCCGCGGTGGCCGATGTCGGCCCGGCCGACGCCGACGTGAATCCCGACAGCGCGGCGCTCGCGTGGCGCAACGGCACGTGGGTGGCGAACGGCAATCTCGTGCCGCGTCACCTGGGCATTCCGGCGGTGCAGGTGCCGATGGGGCTCATGAGCGACATCGGGATGCCCGTGGGGCTCACAATCGCCGGTCGCGCGTACGACGACGCGGCACTCCTGGCTTTCGGTTCTGCGTTCGAGGCGGCAGCGAATCGCGCCGGTTCGGCGCTGGGCGCCACGCGCCGCGCTCCGTCGCGCACCCCCGAGCTCGGTGCGGGCGCGGCCGACGGGTAGCCGACGGGCGCTAACGGCCTGCTCTACAGGGCCCGCAGCACGGGCGCGTTCCACCCGTCGTAGCGACCCCCGTGGCTGTCGACGATCGTGAACACCTGCGTGGTCAGACGGTCGGCGGTCTCGACGTCGACGGTGGCGATCTGCGCGGCGATCAGCACGCCGTGCGTGAGGCGACGTCGCTCGACTGTGACCGTCCAGCCTTCGGCATCGAGTTCGATCGCGGCCTCTTTGGCATCGGCGATGCGCCGGAACTCAGCGAAGTGTTCGACCCGTCGCGGCGCATCGACGTCGTCGTGCATTTTGATGCGCTGCACGTACTGTTCGACGTTGCCAGAGAGGTGATGCTGGAGGTCAGCCACCAGGGGAGTGTAATCCGCTCTACATAGAAAGGGGGATGCGCGGTGTCGCGCATCCCCCTTTCTGTGTGAGTGTGAGGGTTATACCCGTCGGCTCCCCGACAGGGCCCGGATCAGGAAGACGATGACGGCCAGCACGAGTAGCACGATGCCGACGTAGAGCAGGAAGTTGACCGCTTCGATGAGGCCACCAGTGACGAGCAGGATGATGGCGATGATTCCAGCAATGATGAGCAGAAGGTTCATGATTCTCCTTGTGTGATCGGGGTGTGCCCCCGACCGTGGGAAGCGAGCTTGTGACTGCTTCGCCGAATCGGGGCGAAAGTGACGCTATGCCCCCGAATGGGGGGTGGGGGTAGTCAATTCACCTCCCTTCCACTTCACTCTCAGCTTCGGTTCAGTTTTCGCGGAGGTGTGCCAATGTCCGGATTGACGCCCCGACGCGCCGCCGTCCTGCGAGGCGTCAACAGCCGCGCTGCGACTAACGAGTTGCTGGCAGGCCTGGCGCACCGACCCTTCACTCCGCGGGCGTTCGGCGCCTTCCTCGCCGACGCAATTTTGCGCGGCGCTCCCCGCGGCGGGCCATGCCCTCGGCGCGGGCGTCCCCGTCGCGGCTCTCATCACTGACTTCGCCGACGGCCAGATCGCCCGGCGCACGAGCAGCGTGACGCGCTTTGGGGCACAGGGCGATTTCCTTGCCGACGCCGCGCTCTGGACCTGGTTTGTGATCCGCTACGAGAACAGCCCGGGGTGGCGTCCCGGCGCGGACGACGCGGAAGGTGAAGACGCAGACGAAGCCGTCGACCATGGCTTGACAGTACCCCCAGGGGGTACTAGCGTGCCGGGCATGGATCACGCTCACGACCAGCACGATCACCACGACCACCACAACCACCACGACCACGTGGCGCAGTACCGCCGATTGTTCTGGGTCACGTTCGTGCTCGCGATCCCGACCGTCGCCTTCAGCATGATGTTCGCCGACCTGGTCGGCTACGAGCTGCCCATGGGCGGCGTGTGGGAGTGGATCTCGCCGGTGCTCGGCGTCATCATCTTCGTCGTCGGCGGGCGCCCGTTCCTTGTCGGCGCTGTCGATGAGATTCGGCGCCGCAGCCCCGGCATGATGCTGCTCATCGGCCTCGCCATCACGGTCGCGTTCCTCGCCTCGTCGGGCGCCAGCATCGGCCTCCTTCCGCACGAGCTCGACTTCTGGTGGGAACTCGCCCTCCTCGTGGTGATCATGCTGCTCGGACACTGGATTGAGATGCGGTCGCTGGCGCAGACGACGAGTGCTCTCGACTCGCTCGCGGCTCTCCTGCCCGACGAGGCAGAGCGCGTCGGGCCCGACGGCGAGATCGAACGCGTGTCGCCAGACGCCCTCCACGTCGGTGATGTCGTTGTCGTGCGACCGGGAGCCCGCGTGCCCGCCGATGGTCGCATCGTGGCGGGAGAGGCGGAATTCGATGAGTCGATGATCACGGGCGAGTCGCGCACCGTCCGACGCGGTGAGACGGATGCGGTCGTCGCCGGCACCGTCGCCACCGACGGCGGCGTCCGCATCGAGGTCACCGCGACGGGCGACGACACCGCCCTGTCGGGCATTCGCAAGCTCGTCGCCGACGCGCAGGCCTCGAGCTCACGCGCCCAGCGACTCGCCGACCGCGCCGCCGCGTGGCTGTTCTGGTTCGCGCTCGGCGCGGGGGTCATCACGGCGATCGTCTGGTCGCTCATCGGCGCCCCCGACCTCGCGGTCGTGCGCACCGTCACGGTGCTCGTGATCGCGTGTCCGCACGCGCTGGGCCTCGCGATACCGCTCGTCGTATCGATCTCGACGGAGCGCGCCGCGCGCGGCGGCGTGCTGGTCAAAGACCGCCTCGCCCTCGAAAGCATGCGCACGATCGGGGCGGTGCTGTTCGACAAGACCGGCACCCTCACGAAGGGTGCCCCGACTGTGCTAGAGGTCGAGACGTCCGGCGGGTTGTCGGACGACGAGGTGCTGGCACTGGCAGCGTCAGCGGAGGGGGACAGCGAGCATCCCCTCGCCCGCGCGATCGTGCGCGCCGCGACCGAGCGGGGGCTCACCGTGCCAGACGCGACGAGTTTCCATTCCGAGGCCGCGCTGGGGGTGAGCGCGACGGTCGACGGCGGCGAGGTGCGCGTCGGAGGGCCCCGCATGCTCGATGATCACGGCGCGACGCCACTCGCGGCGACCGGGGCGTGGAGCGACGACGGTGCCATCGTGCTGCACGTTCTCGTCGACGGCGAGGTTGCGGGTGCGCTGAAGCTCGCCGACGAGGTTCGCCCCGAGTCGCGCGAGGCCGTCGACACGCTGCACGCCCTCGGCATCGAGGTCGTCATGATCACCGGCGACGCTGAGGCGGTGGCGAACGCCGTCGCCGACGAACTCGGCATCGATCGCGTCTACGCCGGGGTGCGCCCCGAAGACAAGTCGGCGAAGGTCGCGGAACTGCAGCGCGAAGGGTTGAGTGTCGCGATGGTGGGCGATGGCGTGAACGACGCCCCGGCACTCGCGACGGCCGACGTCGGTATCGCGATCGGCGCGGGCACCGACGTTGCCATCGGGTCGGCGGGCGTTATTCTCGCGAGCGACGACCCCCGTTCGGTGCTGTCGGTCATCCGCCTGTCTCGCGCCGGCTACCGCAAGATGGTGCAGAACCTGTGGTGGGGTGCCGGCTACAACCTGGCGGCCGTGCCTCTCGCGGCCGGCGTGCTGGCGCCCATCGGCTTCGTGCTACCCATGTCGGTCGGCGCGGTCCTCATGTCGCTGTCCACGATCGTCGTCGCGCTCAACGCACAGCTACTGCGCCGTCTCGACCTCCGACCCGCCGAGAGCGTCGCCGCGCTGCGCGCGTAGTCACGGACCGCGGTCACGGCGCCCGGTCAGCATCCGCTGAGAACCCGGGCGCCGTGCATCCGCAGCCTTCTAGGGTGGATGTATGGCCGCCGTCACCGCACTGCCCGTCGACCGCCACGTGCTCGCTGAGAGCCCCCGCTGGGATGCCGCGACCGGCACCATGAGCTGGGTCGACATCGAGGCGGGTCGCCTCATCGTCGCCCGGCCGCAGCCCGACGCGCAGGTCGACATTCTGCGCACCCTCGATTTCGACGAGCCGGTCGGATGCGCGTTCCGGCTCGGCGACGCGCGCTTCCTGTTGGCGCTCGGTCGCCGCCTCGGCTTCGTGACCGCGGTCGGCGACGTCACGACGTCGCGCGATCTGCTTCCCGACCATCAGCGCTTCAACGACGGCGTCATCGACCCCGCCGGTCGGCTCATCGTCGGCTCGACCGCCGTCGACCCGGCCGGCCCGCACGAGGGCAACGTGCTGCTGCGACTCGAGCACGACGGGGAGATCACGACCCTCGACACGGGGCTCGGCATCTCGAACGGCCTCGCCTTCGCCCCCGACGGAAAGACTCTGTACTCGGTCGACAGCGCCGCGGGCGTCATCTACGCGCGTGACTACGACTACGAGACGGGCACGGTTGGCGAGCGCCGCGAGTTCGTCCGCATCGACGAGGAGGGCGTCGAACCCGACGGCCTCGCCGTGGATGCCGACGGCGCCGTGTGGGTTGCGCTGTGGGGCGGCTCGGCGGTGCGCCGCTACAGCGCTGACGGGTCGGTCGATCGCGAGGTGTCGATCGGCGTTCCCCACGTGACGGCGCTCGCGTTCATAGGTTCGACCCTGCAGCACGCTCTGGTGACCACCGCGAGTCGTGACCTCGACGATGCGGCGCTCCGCGAGCATCCTGACGCCGGAAAGGTCTTCGTTGTCGACCTCGATGTGACCGGGCAGTACGGCTACCGGTGGCGCCCGGGGCCGCTGCCGCAGTAGAGCGATGTCGGGGAGGCGGTGCGCGCATCCTGACCGCTTGCTGAGTCGGCATGCTGTGATGTCAACCCCCTGACGTGGGCGGCAAGCGGGCGTAGCGTCGCCAGTCGTTCGGCCACACCCGGCCGAGCACTACGACGCGACAGGGAGACACTCATGAGCACCGTTACCTCCACGATCGACATCGATGCGCCCATCACCACCGTCTACAACCAGTGGACGCAGTTCGAGACGTTCCCGCAGTTCATGTCGGGCGTCGACCAGGTGCGCCAGCTGAGCGACACCCTCACCCACTGGGAGGTGTCCATCGCGGGCGTCGACCGCGAGTTCGACGCCGAGATCGTCGAGCAGCACCCCGACGAGCGCATCGCCTGGAACTCCGTCGGCGGCGAGAACCACGCCGGCGTCGTCACCTTCCACCGCATCGACGACGACCGCACACGCGTGTCGCTCCAGCTGGAGTGGGAGCCCCAGGGCGTCGTCGAGAACGTCGGCGCGCTGCTGCAGGCCGACGACATCCAGGTCGACCGCGACCTGCACCGCTTCAAGGAGCTGATGGAGGAAAACGGCTTCGAGACCGGAGCCTGGCGCGGCGACATCGACCGCGCTCCCGACGCCACGGGACGCTAAGCGCGAACTGACTCACACTCCCCGGCGGCTAGCGTTGACCGGGTGACGAACACCCCCGCCGACGACCTCGCGATCCTGCGGTGCCCGCACTGCCTCGGGTCGCTTCAGGCCGTCGACGGGGGTGCGTCCTGTTCGGCGGGGCATCACCACGACCGCGCCAAGCACGGTTATCTGAGCCTGCGCGTCGCCGCTCGCGGGCTGGGCGCGCCCGCCACGGGCGACACCGCCGACATGGTGGATGCGCGCGAGCGATTCCAGGGCGCCGGTCACCACGACGCCATCGCCGCCGCCGTGCGCGACGCCGCCGTCGGTGGCGCGTCGGCTGCCCCGGGCGACGAGGGCTGGGTCGTCGACCTCGCCGGCGGTCCGGGCTGGCACCTCGGCCAGGTGCTCGACGCTCTGCCCGGGATGCACGGCCTCCTCCTCGACGCCAGCACCGTCGCCGTGCGGCGCGCCCAGCGCAGCCACCCGCGGATCGTCGCCGCGACGGCGGACCTGCGGGCGCGCATCCCGGTCGGTGACGGCGCCGCGGCCGCCGTGCTGAAGGTGTTCGCGCCGGGGCCTCCCGCCGAAATCGAGCGCATACTGGCGCCCGGCGGAGTCCTGGTGGCGGCGATTCCCGAGCCGGAGCACCACCGCGAACTCGTGCAGCCGCTGAAGCTGCTGAAGGTGCCGGCGGGCAAGGCCGACGAGCTGGTGGCCTCGCTGCCCGGGCTGCAGGAGGTCGCGCGAACCATGGTGCGCGACACCGCCCGCGTTGATCGCTCCGCCGCAGCCGATGCCGTCTTCATGGGGCCGAACGCGTTCCACCAGAAGCGCGCGGAGGTGGAGGCGGCGCTGGCCGCGGGCTCCGAGAACCGCGAGCTGACCGTCGCCGTCACGGTCGTCACGCTGCGGGCGCCGGGGGGTTAACCCCCCTCTCGGTTCGGGTGGGCGTCGGATGGGGCCGAAACGCCTGCGTCGGAAGGCTGGAGGCATCGCGTGAGAGTCGCGCGCATGCCATCCTGACCGGAGACAAGGAAATGACGACCACCATGACTGCAGAGGCCGAAGCGCCGCGCACGACGCGCCCCGCGACCGGTGCCGCGCATCCACCGACCCCGCCAAGCCTGCCGCCGCTCGACGACTGGAGTTACCGCGCCGTGTGGCGTCGGCTGCCCCGCGGCCTCGGCTACCTCGTGCCGACCTTCGCCATCGCGATCACGGTTAGCGCCATCCTCAACTCGCTGTTCTCGGCCGGCGTCAGCCTGCTGATCGTCGTCGTCGGGCTGTTCCTCATCGCGTTGACGCTGCTGCTGGCCCGCTTCGCCGGCTCGTTCGAGGTGTTGCGCCTGCGCTGGTCGGGCGAGCGCGCGATCGCGGAACCCGACTGGCGCATCGACCCGAGCCAGCCGCTGTGGCGCAAGGCCCTCACCCCATTCGCGAACGGCCACTACTGGCTGAGCCTGTTGCACGGGGCGATCATCGCGCCGATCGTCGCGACGATCAGCTTCGTGCTGCTCACCGTGTGGGGGTCGTTCATCCTCGCCGGCGTCATCGCGCCGTTCGCGTGGGCCCTGGGCGGCCGCCGATTCGTCGGCCCCGACCTCATGGGCATCGTCGACCGCATCGGTGATGGCGGGGGCTTCGGCCCCGGTTACTGGGTGTGGATGGAGCGCTTCGGCGGGCCGCTGCGCGACCAGGGCCTGTACTTCCCGCTCGAGCTGAACGGCGTCATGGCCGTCCTCGCCATCGCCCTGGCGATCGGCGCCATCCTGACCCTGCCGTACCTGGTGCGCTCGATGGCGTGGCTGCACGCCGCGATCGCCCGCCCGCTGCTCGGCCGCTTCAAGAGCGAAGAGCTCGAGGGTCAAGTCTCGAGCCTGTTCACCGCCCGCTCCGCCGCGGTCGCCGCCGAGGGCAGCGCCCTCAGCCGCATCGAGCGCGACATTCACGACGGCCCGCAGCAGCGCCTGATCCGCCTGCAGATGGACCTCGCCGCCGCCGAGCGGCGCCTCGACGAGCAGCCAGACGATGCCAAGAACCTGATCGCGGATGCTCGTCGCCAGGCCCAGGACGCCCTCGACGAACTGCGCAACCTCTCACGCGGCTTCGCCCCGCCGCTGCTGCTCGATCGGGGACTGTTCGCGGCGTTGGAGTCCCTGGCGACGCGGTCGAGCATCCCGGTGACGATGCAGTCGACGCTGGGCGCGACGGCCGACCTGCCCGACGAGGTCGCGCGCAACGCGTACTTCGTGGCGAGCGAGCTGATCGCGAACGCGACGAAGCACTCCCAAGCGACAAGTGTCACGCTCGTGGTGGCCCGTGAGGGCGGCGACCTCGTGATCGCCGTCACCGACGACGGAGTGGGCGGCGCGGCCGAGACGCCGCACCACGGGCTGGCGGGTCTGCGCGACCGCGCCGTGAGCCTCGGCGGCACCTTCACGCTTTCGAGCCCCGACGGTGGGCCGACCGAGGTGCGCGTGACGTTGCCGCTCAGCGGAGTTGGCGGCGCGGGAAGCGCCGGTGGCTCCGGCGGCGCCGCTGGCTCGAGCTCTGCCTCGACCGCGAGCGGGGACGATGCCTGACATGGCCTCGACCGCACCGGCCCTTCGCGTGGCGCTCGCCGATGACTCGGTGCTGCTGCGCGAGGGGCTGGTGCGCCTGCTCGCCGACGCCGGCATGGAGGTCGTCGGGGCCTTCGGCGACGCGGACTCCCTGCTCGCCGCCCTGCCCACCCTCACCGTCGACGCCGTCGTGCTCGACGTGCGCATGCCCCCGACGTTCCGCGACGAGGGGGTGCGGGCGGCGGTGCGGATCCGACGCGAGTTCCCCGCCATCGCCGTGCTGCTCTTGTCGCAGTACGTCGAACTGCCCTACGCGACGGAGCTGCTCGCGGGCGGCGAGGGGCGCGTCGGCTACCTACTCAAAGACCGCATCGTGTCGCTCGACGACGTACGCGACGCTCTGACGCGCATCGCGGCGGGCGGCACCGTGCTCGACCCCGAGGTGGTGGCGCAACTCATGGGACGACGCCGTGACCCCCTGCAGCCGCTGACCCCGCGCGAACGCGACGTGCTTGAACTGATGGCGGCGGGGCGCACCAACGCCGCGATCGCCGAACGCCTGTTCATCGGCGTCGGAGCCGTCGAGAAGAACGTGTCGTCGATCTTCGCGAAGCTCGGGCTCGACGAGACGCAGGGCGACCACCGCCGCGTGCTCGCGGTGCTCGCCTACCTGCAGCGCTGAGCGCGCTGCGCTGAGCGCGCTGCGCTGAGCGCTGCCGCCGTCCGACGCGGCGGTCTTGGGCTTCCCGGGTGCCGCGCGATTCGGCGGCGCAGGTCGACCGTCGAGTGTGCAGTTGTGGCGCTTTCGTCGCGGTTGATCCCGCCACGAGTGCACACTCGTGCGAGATCGCGTCAGTCGCGCGCCCCAGCCCGTATCAGTCGCGCGAATTCGAGCGGGTTCGCGCACATCGTGCGCGCGCACACCGGCTCGAGTTGCGCAAGCCCGCTCGGACTGGGTGAGGTGCAGGGCGCACACCGGCTCGAGTTGCGCGAACCCGCCCGGACTGGTTGAGGTGGAGGACGACGCGCTCTAGTAGTACTTGGTTAGGTTGGTCCAGCGCGTTGGCAGTAGGGGCAGTGGCTGAGCAGGCGGATGACCGCGGTCTGAAGGTCGCGGAGGATGCCGTAGAAGCTCAGGCTGCCCCGCGGGCTTTTGGGTCCGCGCTCAGGCGCTGGATCGTGATGAACAGGTGCGCGGCGCTCACGAGCGTGACGTGGTGGTGCCACCCGGGCCAGGTGCGTCCTTCGAAGTGGTCCAGGCCCAGGCCGTGCTTGAGTTCGCGGTAGTCGTGCTCGATGCGCCAGCGGATCTTCCCGAGCCGAACCAGCTCCGCGATCGGCGTGTGGGCGGGGAGGGTGGACAGCCAGTAGTCGGTGGGCTCGTCCGCGTCGTCCGGCCATTCGGCGAGTAGCCAGCACTCGGGTAGCGATCCGTCGGGCTCGCGGGGCAGGTTCCGGTTCGCGGGGCGCACCCGCGTGGCGGTGAACCGGCTGGTCATCATGCCGCGTGATCCTTGCCGCCACGACACCTGCTCGAACGCGTCGTCGCCGAGGGCTGCGATGAGGCTCTTCGCGCGGATCGGGTCACTGCGGTAGCTGGCCTGCACGGGTGGCCGCCCGCGTCCGCGGTAGGGCGGCATCTCGAACACCGCGGCTTCGGGGTGCATGCTGGTGTCCGACTTCACCTGCACCACGTAAGGGATTCCGCGGTCGGTGAGCGCGGTGCGGAAGTAGCCGATCTCGCCGTATCCGGCGTCGGCGCAGATCAGCGGCGGCAGCAGCCCCCAGCTGCGAAGCTCGTCGATCATCTCCAGCGCGAGCTCCCACTTCGGTCGATGCCGCACCGCGTCGGGGATCTGCGCCTTCACCCGCCGCGCGACGACGAGGTCGGCGTGCTCGTTGGTGTCCGAGCAGGTGTCGTCCCACGATTCGGGAAGGAACAGCCGCCAGTCCAACGGGCAAGACGCCGCATCGGTGACCGCGTGCACGGTGACACCGATCTGCACGTTCCCGACCTTTCCGAGCGTGCCCGAGTACTGCCGCGCCACCCCAGGTGAGGCTGGGCCGTCCTTGACGAACCCGGTGTCATCGACAACCCACGCCTCCGGCGACAACAGCGACGCCGCCTTACGGGCGAGCCGACGACGCACCGGCTCGACAGGCCACGGCGAGGAGGACACGAACTGCTGCAGCTGCTGATAATCGATGCCGAGCCGGTCGCCCATCGGCTGCATCGACTTCCGCCTGCCCTCCAGCATCAGGCCCTGCAGATACAGGCCACCCTTGGACCGCTGATCCTTCCGAGCCAGCGACGCGAACACCTCACCGACGAACTCGTCCAACTCGACCCGCACCCGCTCGATCTCATCCACCCGCACGCCGCGAGGTTAACAGTCACCACGACCATTAACAAGGACCTAACCAAGTACTACTAGTTGCGGGAATCCGCCCGGGTTCGCGGCGCGGGCGCGGGCAACCCTGCGGCGCGGCGCGGGCAACCCTGCGGCGCGGCGCGGGCAACCCTGCGGCGGCTCAGTAGCGGGCCAGCACGTCGGCGTCGCGCGCGTGGGTGATGGCGCGGCGCGCGGCGTCGAGCGCCGCCACCGGGTCGGTCGACGACTCGCGCTCGGCGAGCTCCAGCTCGCGGCGGGCCTGCTCGAGGCGGGCCCGCGCGGCGGCGGCGCCGCGTCCGCGGCCGGCCGCCTCCGCATCGGCCAGCTGGATGCGCGCGGTCACCATCGCCGCGTCGAGCGCCTCGCGCGCGTGGCTGAGCCGCTGCGCCTGCGTGCGTGCGGCGGCCAGCGCCACGTCGAGCGCGTCGAGGGCGCCGCGCAGCCGGGTGAGGGCGGGAAGCGGGTCGCGTGCATCCACGGTGCTGGAGAGCGCGGTGTCGACGTCGGCAACGGCACGGGTGATGCCGGCAGCGGTGTCGGGGTCGGGCGCGCTGTCGACGGCAGCCAACGCCTCGGTGCGCTGCACCCGCGCGTCGGCGGCGAGGGCGTCGAGGGCGGCGGCGACGTCGTCGAGCCGGGCGACCGCCGCGGCCCGGTCGTCGAGCAGGCGCTCGGCCGCGAGGATCGCGACATCGGCGTCGTCGAGGGCATCGGTGACGGGCGGCGGCACGGCCTGGGCGAGTGCGTCGTCGACGCGGGTGAGTGCGGCGTCGGCCGCGTCGAGCCGCTCGGCGGCGAGTCTGGGCGCGTCGGCGGCGGCGCCGAGAGCCCTCGCGCTGTAGATGTCGGGCGTCTCGTGCCGGCGTGCGCGCTCCTCGTCGGCGTGTCGCGCGCGCACGGCGGCCGAGCGTTCCCGCAGGCGGGTGAGACGCTCGCGCGCCCCCGACTCGGCGCTGCGCCGGCGCCGGAACGCCGTCTCGTGCTCGCCGAGGCTCGCCGCGATGCGCTCGGCAAGCATCACGATGCGGTCGGCGCGCTCTCGCTGCCGGAGGCCGGGAGCGGGATCGTCCACGAGCATCCCGTGCAGGCGGAAGATTTCGCGCCGGTCCTCCTCGGCCGCATCGATCGCCGCGCGGAACTCTGCTGTGTCGCGCTCGCCGAACTGGGCGAGGGCAAAGCCCAGCTCGCGGTCGGCCGACTGGAGGGCGTCGTCGGCCTGCACGAGCGCGACGCCCGCCTGCGTGCGCTGACTCTCGAGTTCGCGCTCGGGCCGGTGGCGACCCCGTGACACCATGACGATTCCGCCCACGAGAACTCCCGTGACGACGATGCCGACGGTGAAGGCCGCGGTGAGCACTCCCGAGACGATGCCGCCGAACAGTTCCACGAGACGGAAGTGTATGCGGCGCATCTTTACTCCCGCGGCGCGGAATACCGGGCGAATCGCTGGGCCGGTCGTAGGGTGACCGCGTGTGGCGTGCCGACCGATACGACGATCATGAGCTCGACGATGCTCCCGCGGCCGCGCCGTCGGTGGAACCGGGGGCGCTCACTATCGGCGACCCCACGGTGAAGCCGATGAACGTGGCGAGCGAGACCTGGCAGCGCTGGCGCGACGAGCTGGCGGCGTTGGGCGGCGAGAGCCCGCTGCTGCACTTCGATGACGAGCGTCGCGGCCGCATCGAACTCGGAACGAGCCACCCCGGAGGGCTCGCCCGCTTCATCGCCGGCAGTCCGACCCTGCTCAGCAACCTGGTGCGCGACGACATGGCGTTGAAGGCCGCGCGCGTGGCCGCCGAGCGCATCGCAGACAAGGGTCTCGAGCTGTCGAGCGTGCGCGGCATCGACGCCATCGCTCTCGGCATCGGGATGGTGACGTGGAGCCACGCCGGCGTCGACTACCGCGCTCCGCTGCTGCTGCGCCCGCTCGACCTGCGCCGCCGCGGCCGCGACATCGAGCTCACGCTGCTCGACCGCCTCGTGCTGAACCCGGCCCTTGCGCGCGTCCTCGCCCAGCAGTTCTCGTTGCACCTCGATGAGGAGGCCTTCGTCGCGCTGGCCGACGACGGGGGCACGTTCAAGCCGAACCCGCCGCTCGACCGGCTGCGCGGCCTGACGGCGCATCTCGACGGTTTCACGATCACGCCGCGCCTGGTCGTGTCGACGTTCGCCGAGGTGGGCCCGGCGCTCGCCGCCGACGCGCGCGACCTCGCGCATCCGGTGCTCGATGCGATCGCCGGCAACACGAGTGCGCGCTGGGCGGTGCAGGAGAGCCAGACGACGGTCACCCCCGTGCCGGCCGACCAGCGCCCGCCTGAGACCGACCTGCTGCTGCTCGACGCCGACGCCGAGCAGGAGGACGTCATCGCGAACGTCGCCGCCGGCAACTCGATCGTTGTCAAGACCCTGCCGGGTACGGGAGCCACGCAAACCGTCGTCAACGCCCTCGGCACGTTGATCGCGCAGAACAAGCGCGTGCTCGTCGTGAGCTCGCGTCGCGCGGCGCTCAGTTCGATCCAGCGCCGCTTCACCGACATCGGGCTGAGCGGCGTCACGGTCATGCCCCGCACGCTGCGGCGCGACCTGATCCGCGCAATCAGCCGCAACGAGAAGGCGCAGAAGCCGCGCGTCGCCGACATCAACGAGGCGCTCGTGCGCCTGCGCGGCGTGCTGCTCGACTATCGCGAGGCGCTCGGCCGCCCCGACCCGAAGCTCGGCATCAGTGTCTACGACTGCGTCACCGAGCTCAGCCGCCTCGCGCTGCTGCCGGCGCCTCCGACGACCCGCGCCCGCCTCGAGCGCTCCGCCGTCGAGACGCTCGCCCACAACCGGGCGCACGCGGCCGACGTCATCGTGCAGGCCGCGAAACTCGGCCAGTTCACCTACGGTCCGGGCGACTCGCCGTGGTACGGCGCGACCTTCTCGACCGGCGAGGAGGCGACCCGCGCCCAGGAGCGCGCCCGCCGCCTGCACACCGACCTCGTGCCGCGCCTGCTCGACCGTGCCGTCGCGCTCGTCGCGACGACCCCCATGCGGCAGTTCGAGACGCTCGCCGAGCTCGGCACCTACCTGCGCCTGCTGACCGACCTGCGCGACACGCTCGACAAGTTCCAGCCAGCCGTGTTCGACCGTTCGCTGAGCGAGCTCATCGCCGCCACCGCGCCGCGGCGCGAGGGCTCGACGATGCCGGCCACGACGCGCCGCCGCCTGAAGGCACTCGCGAAAGAGTACGTGCGGCCCGGCGTTCACGTGAGTGATCTGCACGACGCGCTCACGCGCATCCAGCAGCAGCGCATCCTGTGGCAGCGCTTCGCGCCCGTCGGCATCACGCCAACCGTGCCCGTCGGCATCGCCGATGTGGCGGTCGCGTTCCAGCAGGTCGAGCAAGACCTCGAAGCCCTGGATGTTCCGCTCGGCCACACGACGCGAGAAACGCAGCTGCTGAACCGCCGCATCGACGACCTGGTCACGACCCTCGCGGGTCTCGCCGCGGAGAGCGACGTGCTCGCGAACCTGCAGGAGCGCACCGAGCTGATGCGCGAGATGCAGCCGTGGGGTCTCACCGCCCTGCTCGATGACCTCGCCCAGCGTCACGTGCCGCACGAGCAGGTCGCGGCTGAGCTGGAGCTCGCGTGGTGGCGTAGCGCCCTCGACAGTCTGCTGCAGGCCGACCGGGCGCTGCTCGGCGCCGACACGGCCGTCCTCGACCGGCTCGAGTCCGACTTCCGGCTCGTCGACGAAGCGCACGCCGCCGGCAGCGCCGCGATGATGGCGTGGCAGCTGTCGGAGGCCTGGTCAATCGGCATCACCGACTGGCCCGACGAGGCCGCCGCGCTGCGCGGCTCGCTGAAGAGCGGCGCGATCACCCCCGCCGAGCTGCAGAAGCACGCCCCGCACTTGAGTCGTCCGCTCGCGCCCGTCTGGCTGAGCTCGCCGTACGACGTGCACGAGATCAGCGACGACATCCCGTTCGACGCCGTGTTCGTGCTCGACGCCGGCGCGGTCACGATCGCCGAGGTCGCCCCCGCGATCCGCCGCGGCCGCCAGGTCGTCGCCATCGGCGACCCGGTCACGCAGACGCCGGCCGCGTTCTCGATCGCCGTCACCGACCGCCCGGCTGCCGCCGACACCAGCGACGTGGATGCTCGTCACTCCTCGAGCGCGCTCGTGCAGCTCTCCGAGCTGCTTCCGACGCTCAGCCTCACCCGCTCGTACCGCGCGGGCGGCGAAGACCTGGCCGAGCTCGTAAACCGTCGCTTCTACGCGGGCCGCATCGACTCGCTGCCATGGGCGGGATCGTTCCTCGGCCACCCGTCGATCGCGGTCGACTACCTCGACGACGGCAACGGCATGCCCGACGACGACACCGGCACGATCGAGAGCGTCGACGCCGAGGTCGACCAGGTCGTCACCCGCGTGCTCGAGCACGCGACCGCGCGGCCGAAAGAGTCGCTCATGGTGATCACCGCGAGCGCGAAGCACGCCGCCCGCGTTCAGACCGCGGTGCTGCGGGCCATGCAGTCGCGCCCCGACCTGCACGACTTCTTCCTCGGCGACCGCGCCGAACCGTTCGTCGTGCTGACCATTGAGCAGGCGGTCGCCCAGTCGCGCGACCGGGTCATCTTCTCGATCGGGTTCGGGCGCACCCCGCACGGCCGCGTGCTGAGCGAGTTCGGAGCCCTCGGACGCCCGGGTGGGGACCGGCTGCTGGCCGTCGCGATGACCCGCGCGCGCCGGTTTGTGCGCATCGTGTCGTGCATCCGCGCCGACGACCTCGACGACGACCGCATGGGCCCCGGCGCCCGCGCGCTCGCCGAGCTGCTCGCCGATACCGAGGCACGTCGCACTGCCGTCGACGTTCCCGACGACAGCGACCCCATGCTGATCGACCTGGCCCGCCGGCTGGAGGCGCGGGGCCTGCGCACGGCGCTCGGACACCGCGGCAAGCTGCGGCTGGTGGCGAGTCGCGGCGGTTACTGCATCGCGATCGACACCGACGCGTCGCTGGGCACGATGAGCCTGCGCGAGTCGCTGCGGCTGCGGCCCGACCTGCTGCGCCGCCTCGGCTGGCACTACGCCCGCGTGCACGTGTTCGAACTGTTCTCGAACCCGGATGCGGTCGCCGAGCGCATCGTCCAGATGGCGCGCCCGGTCGCGGTACAGCCTCCGCCCGCTCCCGCGCCGCCCGCGCCGCCGTCGGCCGAGCGGCGGGCACAGGCCGCGCAGAGCGAGACGCAGCCGCTGTTCTGATCGCGCGTACCCTGGTGCGCGTGACCACGAACGACTCCGCGGATGCTCGGGGCGACGCCCCGCGCCCCCGTCGCGCCCGTCGGCGGGTCACCACCGCGGCCCCGCCCGGGTCTGACCCGGCGCCGGCCCGCGCGCCCCTCACCGCTGAGCCGGAGCGCCACGGTTCGGGCGAGAACGACGACCGGTTGCGGGCCGACAAGCCCCCGCACTACGCATGAGCGACGTCGAGCGCCCCGCGCGCGGGGTCAGCGACCTCGGCGAGCTGCTGGCCACGATGCAGCCAGAGCTCGACCCCGACGCCTGGGTGTTCGCCACCGCTGCCGAGCCGCTCGCCGGCGCCGAGGTCACCGTCGTCGAAGCAGAGGGGGTGACGTCGGTGCTGCGCAAGCACGACCTGCCGACGGCCGGCGACGCTCCCGCACGCCTGCGGGTGAGCCCGCCCTTCGCGCGCATCACCCTGCAAGTGCACTCCGACCTGGAGGCGGTGGGCCTCACGGCAGCGGTCGCGACGGCACTCGCGGCGGAGGGTATCCCGGCGAACGTGGTCGCGGGGTTCTTCCACGATCACATCTTCGTGCCCTGGCCACGAGCATCCGATGCTCTGGCGAGTGTGCGCGCGCTTCAGCGAGACGCGGCGCGCCCGGGGGATGCTCGGGGCTAGCTCCCTGAGGATTGCCCGCGCTGGGCGGCCAGCAGGTCGCGGATCTCGGCGAGCAGCTCTGTCTCGGTGGGCGGCGCGTCTTCCGACACGGCGGGCTCGCCCGCCTTGCGGCGCTCTTCTGCACGGCGCTTCAGCGTGTTGATCGGCAACACGAGCGCGAAGTACACGACGGCCGCCACGATGAGGAAGTTCAGGATGGCCGCGAGTACGGCACCAAACACCAACTGTGCCTCGCCGCCCGTCGTGGTGGGGATCGCAATGACGAAGGCGGTCGACAACGACTCTGCGTTGAACAGAGCGCCGATCGCCGGGTTGATCACGGCGTCAACGATGGCTGTGACAACGGCGGTGAACGCCGCGCCGATGACAACCGCGACAGCAAGCTCGACGACGTTGCCGCGTAGGACGAACTCTTTGAAGCCCTTCAGCATGGTGGCTCCTTCAGGGGAGGGGACGGGAGGTCGACCCTCCTGACCCTAGCTAGCGGCGGCCGCCGGCGCGGAAGTTTTCGACCCCGAGTCGGACGAGCTCGCCCCACTCGACGATGAGCTGCCCGACGAGCCTGAGTCCGATGAACCAGGCCCCGACCCTTCACTCGCGCCCGCGCGGCTATCGGTGCGGTAGAAGCCCGACCCGTTGAAGGTCACGCCGGTCACCGAGAAGATCTTGCGCAGGCGACCCTGGCAGGCGGGGCACTCGGTGAGCGCGTCGTCGGTGAAGGCCTGCTGGACGTCAAACGCGTTCGAGCAGGCGGTGCAACGGTAGGAGTAGGTGGGCATGGCGGTGGGTCCTCCGCCGTCAAGGATACGTGCGCTCAGAAGCGCCGAATGCCACCCGGGGTGACCACCCCGTCGACGGGCTGGTCGTGTGGTTCGTGGGGGAGCGCATCCACGATTTCGTCGTCGAAGAGCACGGCGAAGACGGGCGGGCGGTTGTCCATCGAGCCGAGCGTCTTGTCGAAGTAGCCGCGCCCCCAGCCCATCCGCATGCCTCCGGTGTCGCACGCTGCTGCGGGCACGAGCATGAGCCCGACCTCGTTCACCATGATCGGCGGCACAATTCCGCCGAGAGGCACGGGCATTCCGAGCACGTCTTCGCCTTCGTCGTCAGAGTCGTATGCCGCCCAATCGAGCAGCCCGTCATCGCGTGACACGGGAAGGAGTACGTCGACCCCGTTCTCGCGCGCCCAGGCGAGGTAGGCGCGGGTGTCGGGCTCGTCGGGCGTCGAGAGGTAGCAGGCGACGGTGCGTGCCCCCAGCGACTGGGTGAGCGCAATCAGCTGCGTCGTCAGGGATGCTGTGCTCGCCTCGCGCTCGGGCGCCGGCCGAATGCGCCGCCGCTCTCGCAATTCGGCGCGCAGCGCACGCTTGGCGCTGACCGGGTCGCTCGACATACACAGCATCGTAGGCGCGCCCGCGCTCTGCCGGGGTGTCCCGATACGCTGAGGTCATGTCGCGACCGATCACGAAAGCCGTCATCCCCGCTGCAGGACTCGGAACCCGGTTCTTGCCGGCGACGAAGGCGATGCCGAAAGAGATGCTGCCCGTCGTCGACAAGCCCGCGATCCAGTACGTGGTGGAGGAGGCCGTCACTGCCGGCCTCACCGACGTGCTCATGATCACGGGCCGCAACAAGTACGCGCTTGAGAACCATTTCGATCGTGTCACCGAGCTCGAGGCGACGCTCAAGCGCAAGGGCGACGACGTGAAGCTCGAGAAGATCATGGAGTCGACGAACCTGGCCGACATGCATTACGTGCGTCAAGGCGACCCGAAGGGTCTCGGCCACGCTGTGTTCCGGGCCCGGCAGCATGTCGGGAATGAACCCTTCGCGGTGCTGCTCGGCGACGACATCATCGACGAGCGCGACCCGTTGTTGCCGCGCATGATCGACGTCGCCACGAAGCGCAACGCGTCGGTTGTCGCGCTGTTGGAGGTCGACCCCGCCCAGGCGCACCTGTACGGTGTCGCGACGGTGGAGGCGACCGACACCGACGACGTCGTCAAGATCACCGACCTGGTCGAGAAGCCGGCGCCCGGCACCGCCCCGTCGAACCTCGCGATCATCGGACGCTACGTGCTGAAGCCCGAGATCTTCGGCGTGCTGGAGCGCACCGAACCGGGCAAGGGTGGCGAGATTCAGCTCACCGACGCCATGCTCGAGCTCGCGCACGATGAGGCGAGCGGCGGTGTCTACGGGGTCGTGTTCCGCGGCCGCCGCTACGACACGGGCGACCGCCTCGACTACATCAAGGCCATCGTGCAGCTCGCCTCCGAGCGCGACGACCTCGGCCCCGACCTGCGTCGCTGGCTGACGGGCTTCGTCGCCGAGCTCGAGGACTAACAGGCCTTTATGGCCGCCATTCCCACGCTGCGCGACGGCGCGACGCTGTTGCGTCCGATTCGGGCTCGGGATGCGCGCATCCTGGAACGCGAACTGGTCGGCAACCGTGCGTGGTTGCGCCCGTGGGAGGCGACCAGCCCCAATCAGAACCTCGCCTGGGATACGAAGGGCAGCATCCGTGGCCTGTTGCAGCAGGCGCGCGCCGGCAGCGGTTTGCCGTTCGTCATCGAGTGTGACGGCGAGTTCGCCGGCCAGCTGAACGTCTCGCAGATGACGTACGGCTCGCTCGCGTCGGCGACGCTCGGCTACTGGGTTGCCGAGCGGTTCGCGGGGCGCGGGCTGACCCCGACCGCGGTGGCGCTCGCGACCGACCATCTGTTTTTCTCGGTGGGCCTGCACCGCATGGAGATCTGCATCCGACCCGAGAACGCGCCGTCGCTTCGCGTGGTCGAAAAGCTCGGGTTTCGCTACGAAGGGCTGCGGCGCCGGTTCATCCACATCGACGGCGACTGGCGCGACCACTTCTGCTTTGCGCTGACCGTCGAGGAGGTTCCGGTGGGAGTGCTGCAGCGCTGGAAGCAGGGCCGCGTGCCCGAGCACGTCGCCGACGTGCCCGAGGTCGACCGCATCGCGGCGCGCCGAGGCTTGCGCCTGCCGTAGCGGCCCTAACCTCGTGCCATGGCTGAGGGTTCGGGGGCCGGTACTGCCCTACTGATTGCGCTCGCAGCCGTGCTCTGGCTGTGGTACCTGATTCCGCTGTGGCGCCGGCGGCGCGAATATCTCGCGACCGAGCGCAACGCGATCCGCTTGCAGCAGACGCTGCGCATCATGGCGCAGACGACCGAGCTGCCCGAGCCGGTGCGCGCCGAGTTGACGGCGCGCGAGGCGGCGGCGCAGCAACGCTCGCTTGCCGCCCGTCAGCGCGAGGAGGCGGCGATCGCTCGCGCTCGTGAGGTCGCCGCGCAGCGCGCGCTGCGTGCCCGCTTGGCGGCGCAGGCCCCGGGCCTCGTCGCCGAAGTGGATGCTGCGCGCACCGGCCAGCGTCGGCTTCGCCGTTCGCGGGCGGTCACCACGCTCGTGACGTTCCTGTCCCTTGTCGGCATCGTCGTGTCGGCGGGCCTGGGTGCGTGGGCGTGGACCGCCTTCGCCTCGGTCGTCGTCATCAGCGGCGTCGTGCTGCTCGTCGGGCTCGCCCGGGCGGGCCGCCGCAAGTCGGCCGTCCTCGCCGGCACCGGCTCGCGAGCGGGAGCCGGCAGCGACTTCGTCGACCTCGCGCCGGCCACGGAGGGCCGCCGGGCCCCGCGCCAGTGGACTCCCGTCCCGCTGCCGAAGCCGCTCTACCTCGACACGGCCATCGACGTCGCCCCGCGCCCCGAGCTGCGTCGCAGCGCGATCGACCACGCCGCGGTGCTCGCTGCCGCGGCGGCCGAGGCCGAGAAGGCGCAGCGGGAGGCGGCCGCGTCGGCCGCTGGGCCTGTGCCGGCAGCGCCTGCCGCGACCCCGGCCGCGGCTGCCGCAGCACCCGAGCCGGCCGCCGAGCAGCCGAGTCGCTTCGCAGCGATGGGCATGCTCGACGGGCTGCCAACGCGCGCTCCCGACCTCGACGAAGTCCTCGAGCGGCGCCGCGCCGCAGGCTAACCGACGGCGATCTCGAGGGCCAGTCCGTGTGCATCCGGCCCGTTTCTCGGTGATAAGGTTGACGTCGTTCTAGGGCCTGTGGCGCAGTTGGTAGCGCGTCTCGTTCGCAATGAGAAGGTCAGGGGTTCGATTCCCCTCAGGTCCACCAGTTCGCGAACTACATCTCTTCGTGGGTCTCCGGGTCGCCACCGAACAGGCGCCCGTCGGGCCGGCCGAGCGCGGTGATCGCCGACACCTCGGCGTCGCTCAGGGTGAAGCCCCCGAGCTCGAGGTTCTCGCGCTGCCGCTCCGGGTTGCCCGACTTCGGGATCGGCAGTGAGCCGATCTGCTGGTGCCAGCGCAAGATCACCTGGGCGGGCGTCACCCCGTGCGCCGCGGCCGCCGACGCGACCGGTGCCGACTCCTTTACGGGAGCAGCCTTGCCGAGCGGGCTCCAGGCCTCGGTGACGACGCCGTGCTCGGAGTGGAAGGCGCGCAGCTCCTCCTGCGGGAAGAACGGGTGAAGCTCGACCTGGTTGACCGACGGCATGACGCCGGTCTCCTCGGCGACGCGCGTCAGGTAGTCGGCCGTGAAGTTGGAGACGCCGATCGAGCGCACGCGGCCCTCCTCGCGCAGGCGCACCATCGCGCGCCACGCGTCGACGTACTTGTCGACGTTCGGGTTCGGCCAGTGGATCAGGTACAGGTCGAGCACGTCGAGTCCGAGCCGCTCCATCGAGCCGTCGAACGAGCGCAGCGTCTCGTCGTAACCGTGATCGCGGCCCGGCACCTTTGTGGCGACGATGATCTCGTCGCGCGGAACGGGAGTTTCTGCGATGGCGCGACCCACAGCATCCTCGTTCTGGTAGTTCACGGCCGTGTCGATGAGGCGGTAGCCGAGCGAAAGGGCGCTCAGCACCGCGGCCGTTCCCTCCTCGCCGCGCAGCGGGTACGTGCCGAAGCCGATATCGGGCAGGGTCGTTCCGTCGTTCAATTCAGGCATGGATGCACGCTATCGCGCCCTCCTCCGGCCCTGTACAGGGTGCCCAGCCGGGCGTACCATCGGGGGCCATGGAGACCGACGAGGGTCCACGCGTCATCCGCCGCAGCGACGGAGACGTTACCGGCGAGCCGGGATCACTCGATCGCTTCATCGTCGAGAGCGCGGCGAGCGGGGGCCGAGTCGCCCTCGTCGAGCACACTCTGGCGCCGCGCGTGCTGGCAGCCCCGGTGCATCGGCATTCTCGCGAAGACGAGTACTCGGTGGTGCTCGCCGGCACGCTCGGTGTCATCGACGAGGGCGTCGAGGTGACCGCGACGGTCGGTGATGTCGTCGTGAAGCCACGAGGGCGCTGGCACACGTTCTGGAACGCCGGCGACGACGAGCTGCGCGTCCTCGAGATCATCGTGCCGGGCGGGCTCGAGCAGATGTTCCGGCTCTTGGCCGAGCCGGGCGGCGAGTACTCGCCGGAGACGCTTCCTGCCCTGGCGGCCGAATACGGTGCGGAGGTCGACTTCGAGGCGACGATGCCGCTCGTCGAGCGCCACGGGCTCGTCCTCTAGGTGCCCGACCCGCTAGTCGCGGCGTGCGTACGACAGCTGCACGAAGCCGTTCTCGAACCGCTTCTCGTTGGTCAGGGTCAGGTCGAGGCGCACGCCGTCGGGAAAGATGGGCAGGCCGCCGCCGATGATCACCGGGCAGAGCATGACCTCGACGACGTCGACGAGGCCCAGGCGAAACGCGTCGGCGGCAAGCGTCGGCCCCTCAATCGTGAGGTCGCCCTCGGATTCCGTACGCAGTCGCTCGACGAGCTCTCGGCTCAGGGCGCGCTCCAGGCGCGTTCGGCTCGTGTCGACCCGATCGAGTGTTCGCGAGAAGACGACCTTCTCGGCCGCAGTCCACGCGGCGGCGAACTCCGCCGAGGCGGGCGAACCCTCGGCATACGTCGGGTCGGTCTCCCACCCGCGCATCGTTTCGTACATTCGCCGCCCGTACAGGAACGTGCTGACGCCCGCGAGGTCGGCAGTAAGTGAGGCGACCGCCTCCTCCGACGGAAACGCCCACGAGAAGTCGCCGTCCGCATCCGTCATATAGCCGTCCAGGGACGCGATGACCGAGTAGATGATGCGTGACGACTTCGCCATGGTGTGCCTCCTCGCGACGAACTTATTGTCGTCAGAGGGCACGGCGCTGTCGAGGGGTGGTCGGTGTCGGCGCACGCGAGTAGCCTCGCGCCATGGCCGCCGACACCCGAGACTCTCTCGACCCGTCACTCATCGACTGGATGCTCGCCACCGACCCGGCGCTGGCCTGGCAGGTCGAACGCGACCTGCTCGGCGCGCCGGAGGATATGTGGCAGGCCACGCGGGCGCGGGTCGCGACCGATGGGCTAGGGGCGCGGATGCTCGCCCACCAAGACCCCGACGGCCAGTGGGCGGGTGGCGCCTACTTTCCGGGCGGCTTCGACTTTCACGGCCCCGAGGCCGCGCCCGGCGCGGGTCAGCCCTGGACCGCCACGACGTGGTCGCTGAACACCCTGCGCGAGTGGGGTCTCGACGCGTCGGCGCTCGCCGGCACGGCCGAGAAGCTCGACGCGAACAGTCGGTGGGAGTACGACGACCTGCCCTACTGGGGTGGCGAGGTTGACGCGTGCATCAACGGCTTTACGCTCGCCAACGGCGCCTGGCTCGGCGCCGAGGGCTCGACGCGCTCCAGCTTTCACTCGACCCTGAACGCGCTGAAGGGCATTCTCGACTGGGAGATCCGCACCGGCGACGACCGGCTGCGCGAGGTGCGGCACCGCGGCGAGCAGTACCTGCTCACCCGGCGCCTGCTGTACCGCGCGTCGACGGGGGAGAAGGTCGGCCCCTGGGTCGACCTCTTCGGTTACCCCTTCCGGCACGTGTACACGGCGCTCAATGCGCTCGACTACCTGCGCCGGGCATTCCTGCATGACGGCGTTCCACCCGATGAGCGCGCCGCCGACACGGTCGCGATCGTGCGCGATGCCCGCCAGGGCGACGGCACGTGGCTGCAGGGCAGGCGCTATGCGGGCGCCGTGTGGTTCGAGATCGACGTGCCCGTCGGCCGACCCCGCAGCCCGGTGAACTCCTGACAGTTCCTGCCACGCGGCGCGTCCGGGTAGTCTGACGGAAAAGCTTTGCCTGCTTTCAGTGTGCTCGACCCGATCGGAGCCCCATGTCGAACGCTTCGGACACCACGCTTCGCGCCCCCGCGGCCGTGCACGCCGCCAGCGTCGACGAGACCTACGCGGCTCTCACCGTCACGGCCGATGGGTTGAGCGCCGACGAGGCTGCCCGCCGACTCGAGAGGGTTGGCCCGAACCGTTTGCCCGAGAAGGCACCCGACCCGGCGTGGAAGCGCCTGCTGCGGCACTTCAACGACGTTCTTATCTACGTGCTGCTCGCGGCCGCCGTGCTGAAGGCGTTCCTGCTCGACTGGGTCGACGTGGGCGTCATCCTCGCGGTCGCCATCATCAACGCGCTGATCGGCTTCATTCAAGAGGGTCGCGCCCAGCGCGCCCTCGACGGCCTGCGCAGCATGCTGTCGGTGCGCGCTCAGGTGCGCCGCGACGGCGAGTGGGTCGGCACGAACGCCGAGAACCTCGTGCCCGGCGATGTGGTGCGTGTGAAGTCGGGTGACCGCATCCCGGCCGACATCCGCATCACTCACTCCACCGAGCTGCGCGTCGAAGAGGCGGGCCTGACGGGCGAGTCTGAGCCCGTCACGAAGAGCGCCGACCCGGTCGACAAGGCCTCGGGCATCGGTGACCGCACGTCGATCGGCCACTCCGGCAGCCTCGTCGTCAGCGGCCGCGGCACCGGTGTCGTCGTCGCGACCGGCGCCGAGACCGAGATCGGTCGCATCAACACGATGATCGAATCGGTCGAGCAACTGTCGACCCCGCTTGAGCGCAAGATTCACCGCTTCAGCGTTCTGCTGGCTCGCATCATCTTGACCGTTGCGGTGCTGCTGATCGTGTTCGGCTTTGCGGTGCACGACTACCCCGTGCCCCTGTTGCTGACCGTCGCGGTGACTTTCGCGGTCGCGGCGATCCCCGAGGGCCTGCCCGCCATCGTGACCATCACGCTCTCGTTAGGCGTGCAGGCGATGGCTCGCCGCAACGCGATCACCCGCCGGCTCGCGTCCGTCGAGACCCTCGGATCCGTCACCGTCATCTGCTCGGACAAGACGGGCACGCTCACAAAGAACGAGATGACCGTTGAGCGGGTCGTGACATCCGAGGCCACCTACGACGTTGACGGAACGGGATACGACCCGAGCGGAGGCATCCGCCGCGACGGCGCTGAGGTCGACGTCACCAGAGAGGATGCTCTGCGCCAGTTGATCACGGTCATGGCCGTTGCCAACGACTCGGGCCTCCGAGAGAAAGCTGGCGCGTGGTCGATCGTCGGCGAGCCGACCGAGGGCGCCCTCGTCACGCTCGCGCACAAGGCGCAGGCCGTTCCCGAGGGGTTCGAGCGCCTCGCGGCTGTTCCCTTTGAGTCAGAGCACAAGCTGATGGCGACCCTCGACCGCGGCCTCGACGGCGACGTCACGGTGCACGTGAAGGGGGCGCCCGATCGGGTGCTCGACCGCTGCGTCGCACAGCTCGGGGCGAACGGCGACACTGAGCCGCTCGACGTCGACTTCTGGCGCGAGCGCATCGCCGAGCTCAGCGCTGATGGCCTGCGGGTGCTGGCGGCGGCGCAGCGTGCCGCCGAACCCGACACGAGCGACCTCGCGCTCGCGCACCTCGACGACGACCTCGTCTTCGTTGGCGTCGTCGGTATCCTCGACCCGCCTCGCCCCGAGGCGATTGAGGCGATCGACGACGCGAAGCGAGCCGGAATACGCGTGAAGATGATCACGGGAGACCACGCCGGAACGGCGACGGCGATCGGCCGCCAGATGGGCATCATCGACCCCGACGACGACCACGCCGACGAGGCCATCACCGGTGCCGAACTCGACGCCGCCAGTGACGATGAGCTGCGCGACATCGTGCAGCGGTACGACACGTTCGCCCGGGTGAGCCCCGAGCACAAGCTGCGCATCGTCGAGGCGCTCCAGGCGCACAACGAGGTCGTCGCCATGACCGGCGACGGCATCAACGACGCGCCCGCTCTGCGCCGCGCAGACGTTGGCGTGGCCATGGGCATCAAGGGCACCGAGGCGACCAAGGAAGCCGCCGAGATCGTGCTCGCCGACGACAACTTCGCCACGATTACGCGCGCGGTCGAGGAGGGCCGGCGCACCTTCGACAACATCGTGAAGTCGGTTGTGTTCCTGCTGCCGACGAACGGCGCGCAGTCGCTCGTGCTGCTGGTCGCCGTGCTGCTCGGCCTGTCGATCCCGCTCGCCCCGGTGCAGATCCTGTGGGTCAACCTCATCGCGGCCGTCACCCTGTCACTCGCCCTCGCGTTCGAACCGGCCGAGGCCGACGTCATGAAGCGCGCACCGCGCATCCCGGACAGCCCGATCGTCGGCGCGGCCCACCTGATCCAGATCGCACTCGCCTCGCTGCTCATCGGCGGGGGAACCCTTGCCATGTATTACCTCGCGCGTGGACAGGGCGTCGACGACCCGCAGGCGCAGAGCCTCGCCGTGACCACCCTTGCGGTCGCGCAGATCGGCTACCTGCTGACGTGCCGCAACCTGCGGGGGGCAACGGTGTCGCCAGCCCAGTGGTTCTCGAATCCCATCGTGTGGCTGTCGATCGGCGGACTGCTCGTGCTGCAGGCGCTGTTCGTGTACGCGCCGTTCATGAACACCCTGTTCGGCTCGGCCCCCCTGCCCGCCAGCTCGTGGGCGCTCGCGTTCGCGATCGCGGCCGCCGTGTACGTCGCCATCGAGGTGACGAAGGCGATCACGCGCCGACTCATGCCCGAGGCGGCACCGCGATGACGGACACCCTGTGAGCGCCGCGGTCAGTGTCGCCCTGATCGTGGCGGCCTTCATCCTGTTTGCCTGCATCCTGGCGGGGCTGTGGCGCGCCGTTGCGGGCCCGACGATCGAAGACCGGCTCACCGCGTTCGTGCTGTTGGGCGCGGGCGGTGCCGCCCTGTTCATCGTGCTCGCGGCGATCGCCGACCTGCCGGCCCTGCGTGACATCGCGATCGTCGTCGTCGGCCTGGCCACCATCGTCGCGGTCGTGTTCACTCGGCGGTCGGTGCGCTGATGGTCATCGTCGACGTGCTCGTCATCACCCTGCTCGCGGCGGGTGTCTTCTTCGTTGTCGCGGGCACGGTGGGGCTGCTGCGCTTCCCCGACCTCGCGAGCCGCTTGCACGCGGTGTCGAAGGCCGACGTCCTCGGCCTCGGACTCATCGCCACCGCGCTCGCCCTGCACCTTCTCATCACCGAACCGGGATGGGCAGCGGTCGGCGTGGTGGCGAAGCTGGCCCTCATCTGGATTCTCGCCCTCATCGGCACCGCCGCGAACGCCTACCTCATGGCGGGCAGCAGGCGGCGGGCCGAGGTAGAGACGGAGGAGGAGCCGTGACGGTCATCGCCTTCTCCGACGTCGACGTGCTCGACGTGCTCGTCGTGGCGGCCGTCGCCGTCACCGCGATACTCGCCATCGCGATTCCTCGCCGGGTCGGCGCGACCATCGCCTTCCTCGTCTTCGGCCTGCTGCTCGCGCTGCTCTGGGCACGTGTCGCCGCGCCCGACGTGGCGATCGCCGAGGCGGCGCTCGGCGGTGGGGTGGCGGGGGCGCTGCTGGTCGATGCACTTCACCGGCGACAGCCCGCGCAGCCGAAGCGCGACCATCGTCGCGCGGTGGCGATCACGGCGGTCGGCGCCGCGCTCGGTGCGGTGACGTTCGCCGCCCTTGCGACCGTGCTGTCGCGTCTCACGGCGGAGCCCGCCGACCTCGGGCCGCTCGCCCTGGAGGCCGTCGAGCGCAGCGGCGTGAGCCACCCCATCACCGCGGTGCTGTTGAACTTCCGCAACCTCGACACGCTGCTCGAGATCGCGGTCGTCGTGTTCGCCGCGGTGGGTGCCGCGGCGCTGTCGCGTGACCGCATCCGCACCGTGACCGACCCGGGCCCGGTTCGGCGCGTCATCGCCGTCATCATCGTGCCGGCTCTCGTGCTGCTCGCCGCCTGGCTGCTCGTGGCCGGAACCAGTGAGCCCGGCGGAGCCTTCCAGGCCGGTGCCGTGCTCGGTGCCGCGCTCATCATCGCCCACCTGTGCGGGGTGCGCGCCGCCCGCGCGGCCGGAGGGCGCGCGCTCGTGCTCGTCGTGGCGGGCCTGCTGGCGTTCATCCTGCTCGGCGGCATCGGGCTCGCGGTGACGGGAACGTGGCTCGCGCTCGACCTCAGCTGGGCGTTCGCGGCCATTCTCTCCATCGAGACCCTGCTCACCGTCAGCATCGGGGTCGCGCTCGCCATGCTCTTCCTGGCCGCCGGCTCGCGCGACGATGCGGCGGCCGTCGACAGCGCGGCAGCCGCCCCAGCCCTGGGGGGTGCCGCGTGACCACCCTGCAGCTGTTTATGTATGCCGGTGCGTTCATCCTCGTGGTGGGGGTTGCCGCGACCCTGCTGGTACGCGACCTGATTCGCCGCCTGATCGCCCTCAACGTCGCCTCTGGGGGCGTCATGCTGCTGTGGTTGGCGCTCGCCGATCGCGGCGACGGCGAGCCCGACCCCGTGCCGCAAGCCCTCGTGCTCACGGGCATCGTCGTCATGGCGGCCGTCACGGGCATCGCCATCGTGCTGGCGCGACGGGTCGAGCAGCTCGACGACGACCTCGAGGAGGTCGAGCAGTGATGTCGGCCGCAGCCCTCGTGCTCGCGCCCGTCTTTCTGCCCCTCGCGGTCGGCGCGCTGTCGGCCGTGCTGCCTCGGCGAGCGGCGGCGACGCTGACGGTCATCGCGGCCGCCGCCACGCTGATGTTCGCCGTGTTGCTGGGCATCGCCGTGCTCGACGCGGGCCCCGTGCGGCTGGAGGTGGCTGGCTGGGCGCCGCCCGTCGGAATCCTTCTCGCCGCGGACGGGCTCTCGGTCGTCATGATCGGCCTGTCGGCAACCGCGGTGCTGGCTGCTGCGCTCGTTGCCGCCGCCGACGACCACTTCGCGGGAGGGCACGCGTTCTGGCCGCTCGTTGGTGCGGCGGCCGCGGCCGTCAACGGCGTCTTTGTCACGCGCGACGTGTTCACCGCCTTCGTGCTGTTGGAGCTGTTGACCATCGCATCCGTCGCGCTTGTCGCCCTGGGGGGAGCGCGATCGGCCGCAGCCGCCCTGCGCTACCTCTTCGTTGCCGTGACCGGCTCGCTGTTCTTCCTGCTCGCGGTCGCCCTCACGTACGGGCACACCGGCACCGTCGACCTGGCGCAGGCCGCCGAGCGCGCCGATGACACCGTCATCGTCGGGGCGATCATCGCGCTCACCGTGGTTGGCATGGCCGCGAAGACGGCGCTGTTCCCGTTGCACTCGTGGCTGCCGGCCGCCCACCCCGCTGCCCCGACGGCGGTCAGTGCGCTGCTCTCGGCGCTCGTGATCAAGGCGTCGATTGTGATCCTGTGGCGCATCGTCGAGTACTTCGGCCCGCTCACCGACCTCGCCGCTCCGCTCGCGACCGCCGTGGGCGTAGCGGGCGCCGCCGCCGTGCTGTGGGGCGGGGTGCTCGCGCTGCGACGCGACCGCCTGAAGTCGATCATCGCCTACTCGACGGTCGCCCAAGTCGGGTACATGGTGCTGCTGGTGCCGCTCGTGTTCACCGCGAGCGACCCGCAAGTGGCCTGGATCGGCGGCATTCTGATCACTCTGGCTCACGGCGTCGCGAAGGCCGCCATGTTCCTCGCCGCCGGAGCGCTCGCCGCCGCGGCCGGCACCGGTCGGCTCGACGGGCTCGAGGGCACCATCAGCCGCATGCCGTGGACGGTCGCCGCGATCGGGCTCGCCGGCGTCAGCCTCGCGGGGCTTCCGCCCACGCTCGGCTTCGTCGGCAAATGGATGCTCGTGCAAGCCTCGCTCGACGCGGGCGCCTGGTGGTGGCTGGCTCTGCTCCTCGGCGGCGGGCTGCTGACCTTCGCCTACACGGCGCGCATGCTGCGAGCCACCTTCAACCCGCCCGGTGACTTCTCGGGCGCCCGCGAGCTCACCCGGCCCGCGCGCACCGTGGCCATCGTGCCGCTGGCGCTCGCCGCCCTGTCGGTGGTGCTCGGTCTCATTCCGTGGCTGCTCATTGATGTTCTGAGTGCTGCGCCGATGGGAGGTGGCGCATGAACGATGACACGGTTACCGTGATGAGCGCGCTGCCGGTCGTGCTTCTGCTGACGTCGCTCGTGCCGGCGATGCTGATCTTCGCGCTGCGCGAGAAGCGGACGGTACTGCGCACCACCCTGAACCTCGCCGGCGCGATCGCGAAGGTTGTGCTCGTGATCGTGCTGATTCCGCGCGTCGTGGCGGGCGAGGAGCTACGCGCCGAGTTCACGTGGATTCCCGGGCTCGACATCGTATTCGTCACCGACACGTTCTCGCTGTTCTTCGTCGCGCTCTCGGCGGGCCTGTGGTTGGCGACGACGATCTACGCCGTCGGCTACCTGGAGGGCTCGCCCAACCGCAGCCGGTTCTTCGGCTTCTTCAGCCTGTGCGTCACGGCCACGGTCGGTATCGCCCTGGCCGGCAACCTGCTTACTTTCCTGATCTTCTTCGAGCTGTTGACGCTCGTCACGTACCCGCTGGTGGCGCACCGCGGAACGCGGGCGGCCCTGCGCGGCGCCCGCATCTACCTCGCGTACACGCTCGGCGGCGGCGTCGCCCTGCTGCTCGGCGTCGCCTGGCTGACCCTCGAGGTTGGGCCGGTCGAGTTCCGTGCCGGCGGTATCCCCGAGGTGGCGGAATTCGCCGCCCGCGACCCGCTCACCGCGACGGTGATCGGCGCGGTGTTGTTGCTCGGCGTCGGCGTGAAGGCCGCGCTGTTCCCGCTGCACGGTTGGCTACCGATTGCCATGGTGGCCCCCGCGCCGGTGAGCGCCCTGCTGCACGCGGTGGCCGTGGTGAAGGCCGGCGCCTTCGGAATCATCCGCATCGTCGAGGACGTTTTCGGCCTGGCCCTGTTCGCCGAGCTCGGGATGCTGCAGGCGCTCGCCGTCGTCGCCTCCGTCACGATCGTCTACGGGTCCGTCCGCGCGCTCGCGCAGGACGACCTGAAGAAGCGCCTCGCATATTCGACGGTGTCGCAGGTGTCGTACATCGCGCTCGGCGCGGCGCTGCTGTCGCCGATCGCCACCGCCGGGGCGATCGTGCACATGGTCAACCAGGGCTTCATGAAGATCACGCTGTTCTTCTGCGCCGGCCTGTTCGCCGAAGAGCTCAAGCTGTCAAAGGTCAGCCAGCTCGCCGGGGTCGGCCGACGGATGCCCATCACGAGCGCCGCTTTCACCATCGCCGCGCTCGGCATGATCGGGCTGCCGCCGTTCGCCGGCTTCATCTCGAAGTGGGCGCTCGGGCTCGGTGGGCTCGACGCGGGCCAGCCGTGGGTGATCGCCGTGCTGCTGACCAGCACGGTGTTGAATGCCGCCTACTTCCTGCCGATCATCGCGACCATCTGGACGTCGCCGCGATCAGAGTCGGAGGGCAGCGATGAGGGCACGTTCCCGGTACCCGCCCGGCGTTCGGGCTGGGAGGCGCCCGCGAGCCTCCTGCTGCCCGCGGTCGCGACCGCGCTCTTCGTCATCCTGTTTGGCGTCGCCGCCGGCTGGGGCTACTCGCCCTGGGTTCTCGCGCAGATCGTGGGGGAGGGAGCATGGCCGTGATGTGGACTCTCTCCTTCGTCGTCCCGCTTCTGGTGGCGGCGACGATCGCCGCGCTGAGTCTCGGGGCGGGCGAGGCGCGTGCCCGCGCCCGCGAGCTCGTCGTGCAGTACGCGTGGCTCGCGGTCGTGCCGACGGGCATCGTCGCGAGCCTCGACGACGGCGCGCTGAAAACGGTCGACTGGATGCTGTTCGGCACCGCGATCCGCCTCGATGAGGTGGGGCGCCCGCTCGTGCTGCTCGCGGTCATCCTGTACGGCATCGCGCTGGCGTTCGTGCCACGGTCGATCTCCGAGCGCCCCGCCGGGCTGAACGGCTTCCTGCTGCTGTGCTTCACCGCGAACGTGGGGGTCTTCGTTGCGGCGAACCTCGTCACGTTCTACCTCGTGTTCGCCGCCATGAGCTTCCTCGGCTACGCGATCGTCGTGCACGACCGCACGACCTCGGCGCGCCGGGCCGGCGCGGTGTACCTCGTGATGACGGTGTTTGGGGAGTCGGCCGTGCTGGGCGCATTCCTGCTCATCGCGTCCGAGGGCGTCACCGACGTTATCAGCGTGCCTGCGGCGGTCGCCGCATCAGACGCTCGAGACGTCATCGTGGCGCTGCTCATCATCGGCTTCGGGGTGAAGGCCGGCATGATTCCGCTGCACGTGTGGTTGCCCCTTGCCCACCCCGCCGCGCCGAGCCCGGCCAGCGCCGTGCTGTCGGGTGTGATGCTCAAAGCGGGAATCATCGGCCTGCTGCGCTTTTTGCCGCTCGGCGAGGGGGCCGCCGAACCGCTCTGGGGCGGTCTGCTCGTCACGCTCGCCCTCGTCGGGGGGCTGCTCGCTGCCGTCGTCGGCGTGCTGCACGACAACCCGAAGGTGATTCTCGCGTACAGCAGCATCGGCCAGATGGGCTTCATTACCGCGCTCATCGGTGCGGCACTGCTCGAGCCGGCGATCGCGCCCGCGGCCATCGCCGCTGCCGTCGTCTACAGCGTCGCCCACGGGCTGATCAAGGGCGCGCTGTTCTTCAGCATCCAGGTGTGGGATCTCAGCCGCGCCCCCACGTGGGCTGTCGTCGTGCCCCAGACCGTGGCCGCGCTGGGCCTTGCCGGAGCGCCGCTGACGGCGGGCTTCATCGCCAAGTACGTGTCGAAAGAGTCGCTCGGAGACGTCGCATTGCCCGGCCTTCCGGTGGTCGCGCTCGCCGACATCCTCCCGTGGTTTGCCGTCGGGTCAACCGTGCTGCTCGCCCGATTCGCCATCGCCATGAGCCGCCGAACGCGCCGCCGCACCGCCGGAAAACCGATCAGCACCGCGGCCTGGGCGGTGCTGGCGCTCGCCGCGGCCGCCCCCGTGTGGTGGCTCGCGACCGGGTTCGCACCCCCGCTCACCGTGCCCGGCTGGTTCTCGCCCGGCCCCGTCGTCGACCAGTCGTGGCCGTTCCTGCTCGGGATCGCCCTCGCGCTGGCCGCGGCCGCGCTCGCGCGTCGGCCGCGATTCCGGGATGCTCGCCTGCTGCATCCACGCGGAGACATCGTGCCCGAGGGCGACATCGTGGTGCTGCTTGAGCGGGCTGCCGGTGGCACGATGCGGGGCGTGATCCGCGCATCCGGAGTTCTTGGGGCGACGCGCGACGCGCTCGTGGAGCGCGTGCGGCGGGGGCCGTCGGCGATGCTGGCGATCGATGGCCTGCAAGCGCGGCTGGGAAGCTGGGTGATCTCGGGCGCGCTCGCCGCCGCCGCGCTTGCTGCCGCCCTCGTGTTCGTGGCGATGGGCGGAGGGGGAAGCTGATGGTCGTGTCCATCCTGGTTCGCACCGTGGTGATCGCGGCGGCGTGGTGTGCGGTGACCGAACTGCGCCCTTCCGCGCTCGTCTATGCGCTCGCGGCCGTGCCCATCGGAGTAGCCGCGACCTACATGGTGACGGGGCTGCCTAGACGAGGACGCCCGCTCGGATTCAGTCGCGGATTCACGGCGACGGCGGCGAGCCTGCGTTTACTCGGCTGGTTAGCACGCAGCGCCATCGCCGGCGGAGGTGACGTCGCACGCCGGGCGTTGTGGTTGCCGCGCCCCGACGTGGACCCCGCATGGGTGACCCGGCGCACCAGCCTCGCGACGGCTGCCGGGCGTGTAACCCTGGCGCTCGCCACCAACCTGACACCCGGCACGCTCAGCGCGCGCATCGACGGGGACGAGCTGGAGATTCACGTCATCACGACGGAGCTCGACCTGGACGCGGCGCTCGCCGCGCTCGAAACCCGCATCGCCGCCATCGAGCGCGCTCTGTCTTAGTGGGCGAGCGTCACCTTCAATACGACGACGACCCCGGCGGCGAGCGCCAACGCGATGCCGCTCCACAGGGTGCGCGCCGTCGGCCGGCGGCCGCTCAGGCGCGCGACGTCAGTTCCGAGAAGCGAAAACTGCAACACGATCCAGCCGCCGGCGATGAGCTGGGCCGCCTCGGTCGGCAGCGAGGTGAACATCGGAAGCAGCAGCACGACGGTCGGGGTGATCCCCGCGAAGAGGATCGGCGTGGAGTCGCGGGCCTCCTGCAGCCAGTGGTCACGCTCGGTGCCGCGCGGGTGGCCGATCTGCTCGCCGACGCGGTGGGCGAGCACATGCGCGAGGTAGGTAGTGGCTGTCGTCGCGGCGACGACGAGGGCGGCGTGACCGTCGACGATCGTTTCGCCGTTGGCGAGCGCGATCGCCCCGAGCACGAGGGTTCCGCCGTACACGTATGCCGCCAGGCGCAGTCGCATTCGCTCGACGGGCAGTGACGTTCCCCGGCGCGCGAGCAGCCAGCGCGGCAGTCGGGTTGGCAGCTCGACAGTGCTCACTCTGTCACTGTGCCACGCGCGTGCGATCGGCGGAACATCCGAAGCTGCCCGGACGTTACCCCGGTATGACCCTCAGCCCTGCCCCCTACGCTGGAGGGGTGACCGAGGCCGCCCCGTTCTCCTCCGCTGAGCTGGAGCACATTCGCGCGCAGTTTCCGATTCTGCGCCGCGACCTGTACGGGCATCCCCTCGTCTACCTCGACTCGGCGGCGACCGCGCAGAAGCCGACTCGGGTCATTGAGGCGGAAGCCACCTTCTATCGTGAGGCGAACGCCGCCGTGCACCGTGGCGCCCACACGCTTGCCGGCGAGGCGACCGAGCTCTACGAGGATGCTCGGGGCACTGTCGCACGCTTTTTGGCCGTCAACGACGACGAGGTCATCTTCACGTCGAACGCTACCGAGGGCCTGAACCTGATCGCGTACGCGATCGGGAACGCGAGCCTCGGTCGCGGGGGAGCGGCGGCCGCTCCGTACGCGCTGCGCGACGGCGATGAGATCGTCGTCACCGAGCTCGAGCACCACGCGAACCTCATCCCGTGGCAAGAGCTCGCCGCCCGCACGGGCGCGACCCTCCGATTCATCCCGGTGGACGACAACGGGGCGATCGACGTCGACGCCGCAACGGGCGTGATCGGGGCGCGCACGCGCATCCTCGCCGTCAGCCACGTGTCGAACGTGACCGGAGCGCACTCACCGCTCGACCGGCTCGTGCCGTTGGCGCGCGCCGTCGGGGCGCTGGTCGTGCTCGACGCCTGCCAGTCGGCGCCGCACCTGCCGCTTCGGCCACGCGAGCTCGACGTCGACGCCGCGGTGTTCAGCGGTCACAAGCTCTACGGCCCGACCGGCATCGGCGTGCTCTACGGTCGCGCTGAGCTGCTCAACGCGCTGCCGCCCTTCCTCACGGGCGGGTCGATGATCACGACCGTTACGATGGAGGGCGCCGAATACCTGCCGGCACCCCAGCGCTTCGAGCCCGGCACGCCGCGCATCGCGCAGGCGATCGGGCTGGCCGAGGCGATCCGCTTTGTCGACGAGTTGGGTTTCGACCGCATCGCTGTGACCGAGCACGAGTTGGGCGCACGGTTGCTCGACGGGCTCGCTGAGGTGCCGGGTATCCGCGTGCTCGGCGCCGATATCGACGCGCCCCGGGTTGCGCTCGCGAGTGTCGTCGTCGACGGCGTGCACGCACACGACGCCGGCCAGGTGCTCGACAACGTCGGCATCGCCGCGCGCGTCGGCCACCACTGCGCGCAGCCCCTGCACCGCCGCCTCGGAGCGACGGCGAGCCTGCGCGTCAGTGCCGGCGTGCACACCACGGCCGACGAGATCGACCAGGCGGTCGCCGCCATCGCGGGCGTTCGCGACTTCTTCGGATTGACGGGAGAGAACGCATGAGCGGACTCGAGCAGCTGTACCAGCAGATCATCATGGACCACTCGAAGTCGCCGCACGGCTACGGGCTTGCCGAGGGCGATGTGACGAGCCACCAGCGCAATCCTGTCTGCGGCGACGAGGTCACGCTGGCGCTGCGCTGGAGCGCCGACGGCACGCGCGTCGAGGAGGTCGCCTGGGAGGGCTCGGGATGCTCGATCTCGCAGGCGAGCGCCTCGCTGTTCGCGACGCTCGCGGCCGAGGACGCCGACGCCGGCAACGCGTGGACCCCCGACGACCTGCAGGCCTTCATCGACGAGTTCCGCGAGGCGCTGCGCTCGCGCGGTCAGATCCCGCTCGACGAGGAACGCTTCGGTGACGCAGCCGCATTGAGCGGCGTCTCGAAGTTCGTCGCCCGCGTGAAGTGCGCGATGCTCGCCTGGGTCGCGGCCGAAGACCTGCTGACCCGCAAAGCCGCTGCGGGGTGACCACGTCGGGAATGTTTCCCCCGCTGTCATTGAGGATCACTAGAGTCGGCACATGACCGACGATGACATCCAGTTCGCCCGCCTCTTCCAACGCTTCCTCGAGCGCACGACGCAGCTCGCCGTCGACGGCGCCCCGCAGCGCACACCGCTGGGCGACCGACTGAGCGAGCACCTGGGCATCGACGCCGCGGGCCTGTCTGTCGTCGACGAAGACATCCCCAGTCACCGCCTCGCCGACCTTGAGTTGGCATTCGATGCGCTCGGACCGGGGGTCGACGTCATCGGTGTCGGCGGCGGTCAGAACAAGTACTTCGAGCGTTTCGCCGACATGATCGCGCACCCGCACTTCCACTACGCCCCTGCGCAGGTGGACTACACGACCGTGGCGGAGGGTCCCGGAAACTCGCGGATGGCGGTGGCCTTCGGCGTGCGACTCCTCGAGGTCGATGGCGAGAAGGTCGCCGTGTTGCAGCGAACCGCGGACCCGCAACGCGGGGTGCCGACCGCGCGCATTGAGGTGCTGGCGCGTGAACCGCAACTCGCCTCGTCGGCGATTGCGCGCATCCGCGAACTGATGGATGCACGGAGTGCTTTGCGCGGTCAGGTTCTGACGTTCGGGCATCACCCCGACAACTACGGGCAGGTCACCGCGCAGTTCCGCGAACGTCCGCGGGTGGACGCGGAGGCGATCGTGTTGCCGGATGGCGTGCTCGATCGCGTGCGGCGACACGTACTCGGGGTCAGGGAGCACGCCGAAACTTTGCTCGCTCAGGGCGGCCACCTGAAGAGGGGCGTGCTGCTCTATGGTCCTCCCGGCACCGGCAAGACCCTCACGGCATCACACCTGGTGAGTGAGGCGCAGGGCGTGACGTGCATCCTGCTCACCGGCGCCTCGATCGCGTTCATCTCCGAGGCCGCTGCCCTGGCCCGGTCGCTTCAGCCGAGCCTCGTGGTGCTCGAAGACGTCGACCTCGTCGCCTTCGACCGAGACATGCATTCTGGCGGCGGTCAGCCACTGCTGTTCGCCGTGCTCGACGCACTGGAGGGCCTTGACGGTGACGCCGACATTGCCTTCGTGTTGACGACCAACCGCGTCGAGGTGCTGGAGGAAGCGCTGGCGCAACGCCCGGGGCGCGTCGATCTCGCCGTCGAGCTGCCGAGGCCATCAGATGCGGAGCGGCGGCGGCTCTTCGCGCTCGCCGCGCACAACGCCCCGTTCAGCGCCGCGGCCGTCGCCACCGCTGCAGACCGTGCAGAAGGAGTGACCGGGTCGTTCGCCAAGGAGCTCGTGCGACGGGCCCTGTTGACGGCGGCGAGCGACGGGCGAGAGCCCTCAGACGACGATCTTGCCGACGCGCTCGACGCGCTGCTCTCCGAGGCGGAGGCGCTGTCGTCCCGCATGCTCGGCGGGCCGGGTGGGCCCGATGACGGAGGGCACCATATTCACCTCTCGAGCCACTTCTCGTAGGGGCTGCACCGGGCTCTTGGCGTGTCGGGGCGACCCGGCATACTATCGAGCATTCGAACACACGTTCGAATGCGGGTCGTGTGTCGCGGCACCGCGTCAGCCTGACCCGTGCCGGAGGTGAGGCGAATGGCCCACGCCATCCGCACAGCAACAGGAGCAGAGCGTGCGCCCGAGCAGGGGCACCGCGCTTCGCCCGACATTGATGCCGTCGTGTGGTCCGATGACGCCGGCCGCCCGCTGCGGTTGATCTGGCAGGGGCGCCGGTGGCGGGTCACCGACCGGCCAACGGTGATCACCGCGCCGGTGTCATGGTGGTGGCGCGTCGCGAAAACCTACCGCTGAGGGGCGGCGCGCGTCACGACTCGTCGATGAGTCGGGCCAGGTGGGCGATGAACCCCGCGAAGTCACCGCTATCGCGTGCGAGCCCCGCGACGTCTCGCCGTGCGGCGAAGACGTTCACGAACTGGTCGAACAGCGGCTGAAAGCGGGCGCGGCCATCGGCACTGAAGGCGATGAACGCGACGACGGAGACGCGTGCATCCCCCCATGTCACGGGGTTCGGGCACAGCGCTAGTGCAATCGCGGTGCGGTTGGCGGTGAGCCCCATGGCGTGCGGCACGGCCAGGGTTTCCGTGAATGCCGTGGACGACATACGTTCCCGCTCGAGTGCTCCCTCGACATACGCCTCGTCGGCCGCGCCGACCTCCACGAGCGCCGCACCGAGGCCGCGGATGATCGACTCGGGGTCGTCGCCGGGCGGAGTGGCGAAGAAAAGACGTTCGTCGAAGTACTCCAGCAGCTCGTCCGCGATGCCGGCTCGGCGACGTTGGCGGCGTGCCCGCGATGCGGCCTGCCGGATCGCGTCGATGTCGTCGTCCGTGAGGAAGGGTTGCACAACGACAACGCCCTCGCGCACCGCCCCCGTCGGCACTGTGGTGATGACCAGTTCGCTCGCGAGGTCGCGCGGATCGACGTCGGATCGGGTCACCACGTACTCGATCGTGAGCTGATCGCCCAGTTCCTCCTCCACCTTCTTCCGCAGAATCTGGTGCAGGTCGTAGTAGCTCGGGCAGACGATCGAGCACGTGACCCGTTGCTCCCGACGCGATGCGCGCTCCAGGTGCGAGCCGAGGTGCAGGGCGATGTACGAGATCTCGTCGTCGTCGACCGTGATGTCACGCTCGCGCTGCACGATCGAGGCGATGAACACGGCGATGTCGAAGATGAGCGGGTACGAACTCTTGATCGAGCGCGTCAGCGGGTTGCGGCTGCGGGCGTTATCGCGGGCTCGAGCGACGAGGTTGCCGAGGTGAATCGCGAAGCGCGTCATGAATGCGTCGTCGCGAAAATCGACCGAGTACTCGTCGAGCACCTGCGTGACGATGCGGTCGACGGTGTCGCGGTCATCCGGGTCGATGACGGGAGTCTCGGCCGCGCGGTTGCCCGGCGCAACGACGCGCGTGACGAGAAGGCGCGCCAGGTACTCGAGGTCGGCCGCATTCAGCTCGACGTCGTAATGCTCGTGAGTGAGTCGACGCAGAACATCGACGACCGCCACGTGCTGCGGGTCGGGATGCACGTTCGCATCCGACAGGTGCTGATCGCGTCGCGCGCGGTCAACCGCGATCGCGATGTGCAGCAGAACGGCGTCGACCCCGTACTCGTTGACGAAGAACCCCTCGGCCTCGAGCGCCTGCATCAATTCGGCCTTGAAGGCGCCGAGCGCTGTCAGCCCAAACTCGTTTTCGAGTGCATCAAGGTCGATGACCCCCCGCGAGCTCTCGGCCTGCAGGAGGCTGCTCAGCAGTCGGCGGCGCGAGCCCTCGGTTCCGATGAGACGCACGCGGCTGCCGGTGCGCTCGAGCGAGGCCCCGGCCGTGTCGGCGATCGTCTTGACCTTGCGCAGGTCGGCCTCGAGGGTCGACTCGCTGACGAAGAGGGTGTCGGCGAGGGCGAACACATCGATTCCGTCGTCGAGCTCGGTAAGCCGACGAACGAGATGGTGCACTCGCTCCTGGGGCGTTCCCGCGATGTCGCCCCGGGTGCGGGCCCGGTCGAGGAACTCGCCGTACGCCTCACGGTTCAGTCGGTAGCCCGACGTCGAGGCAATCACGATTGGCAGCGGCTGAGCGGCGGTCTTCGCGGCAGCGACGTAGCTGCGTACCGAGCGGGTGGTCACGCCCAGATCGTCGGCGAGCTCCGACGCCGTCACCCAGTCGTCGGCCTGCGCCAGGAGCTCGAGCATGCGCTCGTACTTGTCCGCCATCGTGCGTTCACTGTAGGTGATTGCGCCGCACGGCACACGATTTCCGCAGGGGAGGAAACACGTCTGTTGGCGACCCGATGCCCGCAATGCGCACCATGGGAACACGAGCGGGGCATCCCGTCTCGTGCCCGTCGACAACCCGCACCGCCCGCATGACTCGCAAGGAGGCGACCGTGACCTATCGCGTCGGCCTCGTGTGCGCGGCGGGGGTGTCGAGCACGTTCCTCGCCCACGGTTTGCGTGCGGCCTTCGCCGACGCCGACCTCCGGGCGGTCGAGCTCGAACCGATGTCGGCCGACCGCGCAGTCGCCGCCGACGTTGACCTGCTCTTGCTCGCCCACCACCTGCGGGGCGCCGCCGACGAGCTGCGCACCGCGACGGCCGCCCCGATCGTGCTGCTGACCACCGACGACCGGGCGGCCGTCATTGACGATGCGATCGGCGAAATTGCCCGCCGCGTCGCCGACACCGCTCCACTGGAAGGACCCTGACCATGGCCGAACGCACTCTCGCCGTCGCCTCCGCAAACGGGCTGCACGCCCGCCCCGCCGCACTGTTCGTGAAGACCGTGACCGACTCGGGTCAGCAGGTGCAGCTCACCAAGGGGGAGCGCTCGGTGAACGCCGCGAGCATCCTCGGCGTCGTCTCGCTCGGCATTGAGCACGGTGACGAGGTAACGGTCGCGGTCGACGGCGACAACGCCGACGCCACGCTGGATGCTCTGGTCACCTTCCTCTCGACGGACCACGACGCCTGATGGTCACCACCGAACTGATCCGTGGCGTCGGCATCGGACGCGGCACCGCCGTCGGCCCGGTCCTGCGGATGCCGGACCCGGTTCCCGACCCCGCCGACGCACGCCGTGAGCGCTCGGCCGAGGACGAGCAGGCGCGCGCGACGGAGGCGTTGGCCGCCACCTCAGCACAGTTGCGGGCACGCGGTGAGGCGGCCGGCGGCACGGCTGCCGAGGTGCTTGATGCCCTGGCGATGATGGCGGACGACCCCGCGCTCGCGGCAGACGTCACCCACCGCATCGCCGACGGCTCCACCGCCGAATACGCCATTCACGCTGCCATGGCGTCCTTCCGCGACATGCTCGCCGGCATGGGCGGCTACCTCGGCGAGCGGGCCGGTGACCTCGACGATGTCGCCCGCAGGGCGATCGCCTACCTCATGGGGCTCTCCGAGCCGGGCGTTCCTCGGTCGGACACCCCGTTCATCCTTGTCGCCCGCGACCTCGCGCCCGCCGACACGGCCACCCTCGACCTCGACAGCGTGCTCGCGCTCGTGACCACGGATGGCGGACCCACCTCGCACACCGCGATTCTCGCTCGTGAGAAGGGCATCACCGCCGTGGTGGGCGCGACGGGTGCGGCCGAGCTCGTCGACGGCGACCAGGTGCTGGTCGATGCCGAGAACGGAACCGTCGAACGCGACCCCGACCAGGAACGTGTTGACCTGGCGCTGCAGCGCACGGCGGCGCTGTCCGCCATTCGCGCGGCCAGCACCGGCCCGGGGCGCTTGGCCGACGGGCACGCTGTGCCGCTGTTGGCCAACATCGGTTCGGTTGATTCCGCTCGCGAGGCGGCGGCGCGCGGTGCCGAAGGGGTCGGACTCTTCCGCACCGAGGTGCTGTTCCTCGGCGCTGAGAAGGCGCCCAGCGTCGACGACCAGGCCGACACGTACCGGGCGGTGTTCGCCGAGTTTCCCGACCAAAAGGTCGTCGTGCGCGTGCTCGACGCCGGTGCCGACAAGCCGCTGGCGTTCTTGACCGACCAGGGTGAAGAGAACCCCGCGCTGGGGCGCCGAGGTCTGCGGGCGCTGCAAGCCCACGAGCAGGTGCTGCGCGACCAGCTGACGGCGCTTGCGAAGGCGGCTGCGGCGAGCGACGCCCACGTGCAGGTCATGGCCCCGATGGTCTCGACGGCGGAAGAGGCGGAGTACTTCCGCGCACTCGCCCACGAGCTCGGAATCGACTCGGCCGGCGTCATGGTCGAGGTGCCGAGCGCCGCGATCCTCGCCGATCACGTCGTACCCGCCGCCGACTTCGTGTCGATCGGCACCAACGACCTCACTCAGTACGTTTTCGCCGCCGACCGACTGCTCGGCACCGTCGCTCACCTACAGAACCCGTGGCATCCCGCCGTGCTGAGACTCATCCAGTCAGTGGGCGCTGCGGGTGCCCAGCACGGCGTCCCGGTGGGCATCTGTGGGGAGGCCGCTGCCGACCCACTGCTCGCGGTGGTGCTCGTCGGTCTCGGCGCCACCACGCTGTCGATGTCGTCGACGTCGATCGCCGACGTGCGTGCCGAACTGCTGCAGTTCACGCTCGACGACGCCCAACGACTCGCCGCGATCGCGGTCGCCGCACCGAACGCGGAGGCCGCCCGACAGGCGGTCGCCGACGCTCGACCCTGACTCTGTCCGCCCCATCCACCCCCCGCACCATCAACCCCTACCAAGGAGACACACCATGACGACGACGTCAGCCCCTCCGGCCCGCTCGGGCGCGCGCGTGCGCGTTCAGCGGTTCGGCACCTTCCTGAGCGGCATGATCATGCCGAACATCGCCGCCTTCATCGCCTGGGGCTTCATCACGGCGTTCTTCATCCCGACGGGGTGGACGCCGAACGAGCAGCTCGTGCAGCTCGTCGATCCGATGATCCTGTACTTGCTGCCTCTTCTCATCGCGAACACCGGTGGACGCATGGTCTATGGCGTTCGTGGCGGTGTCGTCGCGACCATCGGCACGATGGGCGTCATCGTGGGCACGTCGATTCCCATGTTCATCGGCGCGATGCTGATGGGACCGCTGGCCGCGTGGTTGATGAAGCAGGTCGACAAGATCTGGGCGGGCAAGATCCGCGCCGGTTTCGAGATGCTCGTTGACAACTTCTCGGCCGGTATCCTCGGCTTCCTTCTGGCGCTCGGCGGCTTCTTCGGAATCGCCCCCGTCGTCACCGTGCTCAGCGACGCGCTCGGCGCGGGCGCCCGCTTCCTCACGGAGACCGGCCTGCTGCCGCTCGCGAGCCTCGTGATTGAGCCCGGCAAGGTGCTGTTCCTCAACAACGCCATCAACCAGGGCGTCCTCACGCCGCTCGGTATTCAGCAGGCGGCGCAGGACGGAAAGTCGATCCTGTTCCTGCTCGAGGCCAACCCCGGCCCGGGTCTCGGCCTGCTGCTTGCCTTCGCGCTGTTCGGCGTCGGTATCGCCCGCGCATCGGCCCCGGGTGCGATCATCATCCACTTCCTGGGAGGAATCCACGAGATCTACTTCCCGTACGTGCTGATGAAGCCGATCCTGATCGTCGCGATGATCGCGGGTGGCGCCACCGGCATCACCACGAACCTGATCTTCGGTTCAGGGCTTCGCGCACCCGCGTCGCCCGGCTCGATCTTCGCGGTGTTGCTGCAGACCGCGAGCGACAGCTACGTGGGCGTCGTCCTCTCGGTCGTGCTGTCGGCCACCGTGTCGTTCCTGGTCGCGAGCCTCATCCTGCGGGCGAGCCGCAAGAAGGACCTCGCGGCACTCGAAGCTGGCACCGACAAGTTCGGCTCGTCGGTCGCGCAGAACGCCGAGAACAAGGGTGGCGAGTCGAAGGTGGCGAGCCTGCTCGGCACCGACACCGCCACCGCCGTTCGCATCGACACCATCGTGTTCGCCTGCGACGCCGGCATGGGGTCGAGCGCCATGGGTGCGACGATCCTGCGCAAGAAGTTTGCCGACGCCGGCCTCGCCGACGTGACCGTCACCAACGTGTCGATCGCGAACCTCGACGAAACGGCTGACCTGGTGATAACCCACCAGGACCTGACCGCTCGAGCGACCGAGGCCGCGCCGCAGGCGCAGCACATCTCGGTCGAGAACTTCATGTCGAGCCCGAAGTACGACGAGGTCGTCGCCCTCGTCAAGAGCCAGCGAGTCTAGGCTCGCTGACACCGTCACGGGGGCATCGTGAGCAGCTGTGCCGCGGTGCCCCCGTGCATCCCCTGATCGACACGGTGACGACCGACACCGTGACCATCGACGAGAAGGAAACCACCATGAGCGCCGACGTTCTCACCCCCGACCGCATCGTTCTCGGCGGCACCGCCCGCAGCCGCGAGGAGGCGATCGACGAAGGCGGCCGACTGTTGGTCGCCGCCGGCGCCGTCGACGAGTCGTACGTCGCGGCCATGCACGAGCGCGAGGCCTCCGTCTCGACGTTCATGGGTAATCACCTCGCCATCCCCCACGGCACCAACGAGGCGAAGGACGCGATTCACGCCTCAGCCATGACGCTCGTGCGCTACGACGAGCCCATCGACTGGGATGGCAAACCCGTGCGGGTCGTCGCCACCATCGCCGGCAAGGATGGCGGCCACATGGCCGTGCTGCAGGCTCTCGCTCTCGCGTTCAGTGACGACGCCCAGGTGCAGCGCGTGCTCGACGCCGCGACGCCCGACGACGTGCTCGCCGTGCTCGGCGACGTCAACGCCTGAGGCGGCGAACATGACGGCCGTCCACTTCGGCGCCGGCAACATCGGCCGCGGCTTCATCGGTCTGCTGCTGCACCAGGCGGGGCATGACCTCGTCTTCATCGACGTCAACGCGCCCCTCATCGCGGCCCTCAACGCGGCCGACAGCTACCGCGTCATCGAGATCGGCCCGGGCGGGGGAGAGACGACCGTCACCGGCTTCTCCGCCATCGACAGCGCTGCCGACCGCGACGCCGCTGTGATCGCCGTGGCGTCCGCCGACATCGTCACAACGGCGGTGGGCCCCACCGTGCTGCGCTTCATCGCACCGCTCATCGCCGACGGGCTGCGGGCCCGCACGGCGGATTCGCCACTCGTCATCATGGCGTGCGAGAACGCACTGCAGGCGACCGACGCCCTGCGTTCCGAGATCGACGCGGCGCTCAGCGATGACCAGCGGGCACTGTCGCGGGCGATCTTCGCGAACACCGCCGTCGACCGCATCGTGCCGACCGCCGACCCCGCCGACGGACTCGACGTGCGGGTAGAGCCGTTCTGCGAGTGGGCGATCGAATCCGGGCCGTTCGCGGGCGCGTCCCCCAGCATCCCGGGCGCCCACTTCGTCGACGAGCTGGCGCCGTACATCGAGCGCAAGCTGTTCACCGTCAACACCGGCCATGCCTCCACCGCGTACGTCGGACGTCTCGCGGGCGCCGCCACCATCCACGAGGCGATCGGGATGCCCGCCGTGCGCGACGCCGTTGAGGCGGCCCTTCGAGAAACCTCCGCGCTGCTGGTCGCTCGACACGGCTTCGACCCGGTCGTGCAAGACGCCTACCGCGAGACGGCGCTCGGTCGCTTCGCGAACGACGCCCTCGCTGACCCGGTCCAGCGCGTCGGGCGACAGCCGCTGCGCAAACTGTCGCGGCACGAGCGCCTCATCGAACCGGCGGCCGACCTCGCCGAGCGGGGCGAGCATCCGACCGCCCTGGTCGAGGTGATTAGTGCCGCCCTGCAATTCGTTGACGTTGCCGACGACCCGGAAAGCGTCGAACTCGGCGAGAAGCTCTCGTCGCTGACACCCGAAGCGTTCGTCGCCGACGTCACGGGAGTGGAGCCGGGGCATCCTCTGCACGCGGCGCTCGTGAGCCGCGTCGCCGACGCGCAGCGCGCACGCTGACCCACACGATCGCGGCGATCACGCCGAGCACCGCCAGCCACGGAAGCATGATGCCGGCGAGCACCAGGGCGGCCGAGCCGAATGTGACGAGAGCATCCCACCCCTGACGGAGTCCGTCGAGGAACGTCCCCGGCTCGGTCGGCGGGGCGACGGCCTCGGAACCCAGCGTGAGGGTCAGAGTGGACAGCGACACCCGGTCGGCGAGCGACCGGCGTTGCGCCTGAAGGCTCTCAAGCTGACCCTGCCGGTCGGCGACGACCGACTCGAGAGTGATGAGGTCGTCGATGTCGTCGGCCTGCACGAGCAGAGCCAACAGGCGATCGAGCGAGGCTTCGAGAGCGCCGATGCGCGCATCCAGGTCCTGCACCTCGCGCGTCACGTCGCTCGCGCTGAGGCTCAACTCTTCGAGCTCGCCGAGAGCCTTCAACTCGTCGATCGTCGGCTGCAGCACCTCGCTGGGAATGCGCAGCACCAGCTCGGCACCGCCCGCATCGTTGTTGTGCGGCGCGTACTCGGTGCGCCCATCGACGCGACCGCCCACCCGCTCGGTGATGCGGGCAGCCTCGGCGGCGGCCTCCAGTGGCGCCTCGACCGTCACGTACATCCACCCGGTGGTGATGACCTGGCGACCGTCGCCGGGTGCGGGGGCGCTGATCGGGCCTCCCTCGTCACCGGCCGATCCGTCGCCGCCAAGGTCGCGGTCGTCGACCGGCATGTCTGGAGCCGGCATGCCGGGCTCGAATTCGCCGCTCCAGCCGCCGCCGGCGTCCGATCCGGACTCGGCGCCGGCCGAGCATCCGGCAAGCAGGAGGGCCGCAGAGATCGCGGCGAGCGGGGCGAGGGCGAGGCGTGTGCGCGTCATGGCGGTGACGCTACTCCCGCAATTGTTCGCCCCACCACCCAACGTTTTTCGGAGATGCGCAACCGTTATCTGAACTCTTCCTGATAGGGCACAGAGCGTCCGGTGCAAACCCTCGAACGGGATGCGCGGCCCCCGATAGCGTCGAGGCACGCGGTCACACACCGCGACCCGTTTCCCCGGGAATCGACCGACAGAGGAGGACGACCGTGGGTTTCATGGACAGTGCGAAGGACGCCGCCGAGGCGACCGGCGAGAAGATCGGCCGCACGATAGACGACGCCAAAGAGGCCGCCAGCGACAAGGTCGACGAGATGCAGGCCGACGCTGAGGTGAAGAAGAAGGAAGCCGAGCTGAAGAAGGCCGAATCGGAGGCCGAGGCGACGAAGGCGAAGAACGAGTACAAGAAAGACCTGCGCGACTAGGGGTGGACGCGAAGGGCACGGGGGTCGGCTGAGCCGGCCCCCGTGTTATCTGTTCCGGTTGTCCTGTCGGGCGTGGTGTGGGGAAGAATGCGGGCATGACGGCAACACTCGGAGACCGGTTCCGCGCGTGGGTGCGCCGACGCCGGGCGCCGCTGCTGCACATCGCCGGTGACACGGGAGGCGACGGGCCGGTCGTCGTCATGATTCACGGCATCGCGTCGTCGTCGGTGACGTTCCAGAACCTCGTTCCGCTCCTCGAGGCAGACCACCGCTGCATCACGATCGACATTCTCGGGTTCGGCGAATCACCCGCCCCGCCCGACTGGGACTACACGCTCGCCGAACACGCGGCGGCGCTCGACACCACGATTCGGTCCCTTCGGATTCGCGCCCCGTTCATCCTGATCGGGCATTCGCTCGGTAGCCTCATCGCCACTCGCTACGCCGCGAGGCACCCCAACGGGGTGTCGCGGCTGGTCTTGGTCAGCCCTCCGCTGTACCTCCCGCCCGAGACGATCGGCGACCGCGCCGACCGAACGGGCATGGGCGCGTACTTTGCGCTGTACGAGTTTCTGCGCGGCAACCAAGAGTTCACGGTGCGCGCCGCCGCCGCCCTAGCCCGCATCGCGCCGATCAAGAACGTGCTTGAGGTCACGGCCGACAACTGGGTGCCGTTCACCCGGTCTCTGCAGAACGCGATCGAATCGCAAACCACGATCGCCGACCTCGCCGCCGTCGACGCGCCCGTCGACCTGGTCTACGGCACCCTCGATCCGTTTCTCGCCCCGGGCGGGCTGAAGATCGCCGAGCGCCTGCGCCATGTCTCCGCTCACCGCGTGGCGGGCAATGATCACCTGGTTCGGCCGCGACTCGCCGAAGCGGTCGCCGCCGTCGTACGGGATGACAAGACCGCCGACGAGCGCGGTTAGTCTTTTCGAATGCATACATCGGTACTGGGTCGCACCGGAGCGACCGTCTCATCGATCGGACTCGGAACCTGGCAGCTGGGCGCCGACTGGGGCGAGGTGAGCGAGGCCGACGCATTCAGCGTTCTCGACGCTGCCGTCGAGTCGGGCGTCACGATCTTTGACACCGCCGACGTCTACGGCGACGGCCGCAGTGAGCAGCTGATCGGCCGCTACCTGCGCGAGCGGCCCGACGCGAATGTTTTTGTCGCGACCAAGATGGGTCGTCGCCTGCCGCAGGTGCCCGAGAACTACTCGACCGAGAACTTCCTCGCCTGGAACGATCGCAGCCGCCAGAACCTGCAGGTCGACACGCTCGACCTCGTGCAGCTGCACTGCCCACCGACGCCTGTGTACTCGATCGACCGCGTCTACGACGACCTCGACGCCATGGTCGACGCCGGCCGCATCCGCCACTACGGCGTCAGTGTCGAGACGGTCGAGGAGGCGCTCACCGCCATCGCCCGCCCCAACGTCGCGAGCGTTCAGATCATCGTCAACGCGTTCCGCCTGAAGCCCCTGGATGCTGTTCTGCCGGCCGCGCAGGACGCCGGCGTCGGCGTCATCGCGCGCGTCCCGCTCGCCTCCGGCCTGCTGAGCGGCCGCTACTCGCGCGAGACGACGTTCGCCGAAAACGACCACCGGAACTACAACCGCAACGGCGACGCCTTCGATGTCGGCGAGACCTTCTCGGGCGTGAACTACGACGACGGTGTGGAGGCCGCGCAGCAGTTCGCGGCGCTCGCTGCCGAACACGACCTTGCCCCCGCCACCGCGGCGCTGGCGTGGCTTGTGCACCTGCCCGGCATTTCGACCGTGATCCCGGGGGCGCGCTCGCCGGAGCAGGCCCGCATGAACGCGGCGGCGGGCGGCGTCGAGCCGCTCGGGGACGACTTCCACGCTCGCGTGGTGGCGCTGTACGACCAGTACTTCCGCGCCGCCGTGCATCCTCGCTGGTGAGCTCGGAGGCCACCCCGGGCAGTGAGCGGCGCGGCCTCGGCCGCACCTTCGCCAACGTCTTCACGGCGAACCTGGCCTCGAGCCTGGGTGACGGCATTGCGCGCACGGCCGCGCCGCTGCTCGCGGCGCGCCTCACCGACGACCCGGTGCTCATTGCCGGGCTCGCCGCGCTCGCGATGCTGCCCTGGCTGCTGTTCGCCCTGCCGAGTGGGATCCTCGTCGACCGCATGGACAGGCGGCACGCCCTCGCGCTGGCCGCCTCGGTGCGCACCGTGCTCGCCGTAGGATTGCTCGCGCTCGTGTGGACCGACGCCCTCACCATTTGGTGGCTCTACCTGCTGATCTTCGTCTACGGCGCGTGCGAGACCCTCTACGACGGAGCGATCCGCGCGGTGGTGCCGAGCGTCGTGCCGAAGAAGAAGTTGTCGCGCGCGAACGCCCGCATCGAGGGCGCCGAGCTGGTGGTGCAGAACTTCGCCGCGGCCCCGCTGACCTCGGCGCTGTTCGCCGTCGCGGTACTGATCCCGCTCGGGCTGCTGGGCGCCGCCTACGGGCTCGCCGTCGTGCTGGCCGTGCTGCTGCCGCAGATCGCGTCGGGGCGGCAGTTCCGTGCCTCCGCGGAACGTGCATCCGATTCGTCGTTGCCCGCAGAGAAGGCGGAGCCGTTCCGGCGCCAGCTGGTCGACGGGTGGCGGTTCATCATGGCGAATCGCCAGCTGCGCACCCTCTGGTTCTTCACGACCGCGACCGGGCTGCTGTACGCCGCGTCGTCGGCGACGCTCGTGCTGTTCGTGCTGCAGACGCTCGCGATCCCGGAGGCGGCGTTCGGACTCTTCCTGCTGTCGGGCGCGGTCGGCGGGCTCATCGGGTCGGTGGTGGCATCGCGACTGCAAGGTCGATTCGGGCTCGGGGCGATCATGGCGGCGATGAACCTCATCGCCGGGGCGGCGACGCTCGTCATGGGCATGTGGTCGGTCGCCGCCGTCGGCGTCATCGGGTTCGCCGTCGCGTCGGGCAGCGTCACCATCTGGAACATCCTGATGATGTCGTACCGGCAGGCGATCGTGCCCGGCCGGTTGCTCGGGCGGGTGCACGGAACCTGGCGCACCTTGCTGTGGGGCTCGATGCCGCTCGGCTCGGTCATCGGCGGCGCCATCGCGCTCGTCGACCTGCGGCTGCCGTGGATCATCGGCGGCGGCCTCATGACCCTGCTCGCGCTTGTGTTCTATCGGTTCCTGATGGGGCTGCCGAACCCCGACGACATCGACAACGGTGACGAGCCGCCGCCCGTCACCGATGCGCTGCCGACCATCGGATCGGGCACGCCGCCGGGCCAGCCGACGGCCGACCGGTAGGAGGCCCTCGGTTTGCACCGCCCGCGACGGGTGGGGGCGGGGGTTCGAGGGTTGGGGCCGTCCGGCTAGGCTCGGGCGCATGCCCGTGAGCCTGTACCGCGACAAATACCCAGAATCGTTCCGACGCCTGCGGCTTGAGTCGCGGCGGGAGATTGCGACCGACTTCTGGCGGGTGAGGCTCGTCATCGACAGTGATGCCGCGCCGCGGTCGAGTGTTGCCTCATCGGGCGCCGCCGTCACCGCTGGGCCCGACGCTCTCGTCGGCTACCGCGCGCCCGGCGCCGGAGACCACGGACGCGTGTACGTTGGCCGTGCCGACGACGACTGGGCGGTGCCCGTCGACGCGTCGGGGGTTCCGGCGGGGGAGTTTCGCATCGAGACTGTCGTTGACTCTTCGCCCGACGAGGGCTGGATCGATCTCGATCTGCTCGTGCACCGTGGGGTCGACCGCTCCCCGGCGGGTCTGATCGGACCCTGGGCGGTGGCCGCGCCCCTCGGGTCGACCGTGATCGTGGCCGACCCCAAAGGATCCGTCCTGATGCGCGGAGCGCCGGAGGCCTGGGTGCTGGCGGGCGACGACTCCGCTGTGCCGGCCGTGCGGCGCTACATCGCGGCGCTTGCTGGTGCGGGCGCCCCAGGCCTCGTGCTGCTCGAAACCAGGTACGGGGTGGACGAGCTGGAACTCGACGTTCCTGCGGGGGTGGAGGTGCGCATCCTTGAGCCGGGCGCGACGCCGTCGGCGGCGCTCGCCGCCGCGCTGGAGTCGCTGCCCCGCCCGCTGCCCGCGCCCGAGACGCTCGAGCCCGAAACCGACGTGCTGCTCTTCGCCTGTGCCGAGCAGTCGCTCGTGTCGGTCACCCGCCGGGTGCTGGAGCGCTGGCGCGTCGACCCCGAGAACGCCGTCGCCAAGGGCTACTGGAAGCGCTCGACCGCTAGCGTTGAAGCATGAGCGCCACAGAGGAACGGTCACGAGGCCCGATCAGGATTGTCGCCGTCGTTACGCTGGTCGGGGTACTCACCGCGGCGTTCGTCTTCGTGTCGGCGCTCGTCGCGCCCTCCTTCGGCGACCGCGCGATGCAGCGGTGTGCCGCTCTCGGGCTTGAGGCGGGCGGTGACACGGTCGGGTTGAGTGCGAACGCCTTCCTCCCGCTGCAGTGGACCTGCACGTACTCGGATGAGTTGGGCCGGACGCAGCGCACCACGATCACGATCGGCGACCTCGCGGGTTAGTCGAGGGCGGGCGCGGCTCAGAAGTCGGCGAGCCAGTCGTGCATGGCCTCGAGCGTGTCGCCGGGGGCGTCACGGTGCACGTTGTGGCCGCCCGGAACGGTACGCTGCTCGATCAGCGGGTTGGCCGCGAGCGCGTGGGCGGCGAGGTCACCCGCGAACAGAGCGCCCCGGTCGGGGTCGCCCGCGATCACCAGCGTCGGCTGGGTGAGGTGCGGAAGGTGCGGCAGCGCATCCCAGTCGGGGTTGTCGAGCACGCCGTGCTCGAGCGCGAACCGGGAGGCAGCGTGCACGGCCCGTACCCGCAGCTCGACGTCGAGCGGGTGCCAGTGCGGGTTTTCTGCCGTCGCGCTCTCGATCGTGATGGCGTCTTTCGCCGCCAGCTGCCGGTGACGAATGGCGTCTCGCGCCTGCTCGTTGGCGTGGAGCGCGGGGTCGAGCAGTACGAGGCGCTCGGCCCAGCGGGGGTGCGCGGCGGCCGCGACAACCGTGGCGGCGCCGCCGATCGAGTGGGCGACCACAAGGTTCCAGGCGCCGCGTTGGGTGGTGGGGTGAGCATCCTCGTTGCCGGGGTCGTCGCGCGCGCCGCGCGGATGCGTGGTCGCGAGGTCAGCGGCGAACTCGTCGATGCGATAGCTCGAGGTGCGGGGCGCGTCGCCGTGCCCGCGCAGGTCGACGGCGTCGACGCTCCAGCCGGCGTCGGCGAGTGACTCGGCGACGCGCCACATGGTGTGCGCGCTCGAGCCCAGGCCGTGCACGACGAGCGCGCGGCGGTCGCTGTCGGTCGGCCCCCAGTGCAGTCGCGGCAGTGTCACGGCGCTCATGCCGCCACCCTAGCCCTGCGCCCCGCGCCCCGCCTGCCCCGGCCCCGCCCCGGCGCCCCGGCGCCCCGCGCCAGCGCCCCGCCTGCCCCGGCCCCGCCCCGCCAACCGCGTACGTTGTGCAGGAGTACAGCTGGCTTGGCCGCGGAATCACGCGGCCCTCGCAGCGGCGTCATGGCTGTACTCCTGAGAAACGTCACGCCGCTCCCTCACACCCGCGGGCGCTTTCACCCGCAGCACATGTCCGCAATCCGGTGCTCAGGGCTGGGTGTCGACACGTCATCGTCGCGCCATGTTCGTACTCAACCCACTCAACGTTTACTCGCGATCCGATCTCCTCGCGTCTGTGCCCATCTCGGCCGTGCGTCGAGCAATCGCGCGGGGCAATCTTCTCCGCCTTCGCCGCGACGTGTACGTCAGCCCAGCAATGCCGCCTCGCATGCAAGAGGCTCTCGCTATCGGCGGCAGTCTGTGCTGCGTCTCGGCGCTCGCTGAACGCGGAGCCTGGCATCCTCCCGCGCGCGGTCTACATCTCACTGTTCCGCACAATGCGTCTCGGCTCGCCCGTCCGCGCAGTGGGGCGCACGCTGTCACCGTTCACTGGAGCATGGATGAGGTCACGCGGCCACTGTCGACCGTCGACGACGCGCTTACCCGGCTCTTGGCGTGTCAGCCCCGGCGGATGTCGATCGCAGTACTTGACAGCGCCCTGCGCGCGGGCATCGTGAGCGACGAACGCGTTCGCGGTGCAAATGCGCGAGTCCCGGCAGTGTTTCGGCTCTCGCCCCGTGACCTCGACCCGCGCGCAGAGTCGGGTATCGAGTCGCTTGTGCGCGTGGCTATACGAGACGCAGGGTTACGGGTGGCGTCGCAGGTCGTGATTCCGGGGGTGGGACGTGTTGACTTTCTGGTTGAGGGCCGCGTCATCGTCGAGGTTGACGGCAGAGAGTGGCATCGCGGCGAGCAGGAGCGCGACTATCGGCGTGATCTCGAGGCGCTGCAGCGCGGCTATCGGGTTGTGCGGGTCGACTACGAGCACGCGGTCGCGCACGCCGAGCTGGTGGTCGCCGCGGTCGTGCGGTCGGCCTCGGCCGCAGTCGGCGTTGGCGAGGGCGTGACGTTTCTCAGGAGTTCAGGCCCACCGAGCCTGGATGTACGCGGCAACGTCGGCGGGCAGGCGCTCTACTCCTGAGAAACGTCATGCTCGGTCGCAGGCGGCGACCAGGCGTGGCTGCGGGCAGTGCGCCGAAGGCGACGCCGTGCGCCTACCCGAGGTCGTCGGGGTGGCGGCCCGTGCGTTCGCCGGTCTCGAGCTGCGCGATCTCGGCCATGTCGGTGGCGGTGAGCTCGAAGTCGAAGATGTCGGCGTTCTCGGCCACGCGCTCCAGCGATGTCGACTTCGGGATCACGATCAGCCCCTGTTGCACGTGCCAGCGCAGCGCCACCTGGGCGGGCGTCTTGCCGTGTCGCGCCGCGATGGCGTCGAGCACCTCACGGCCCCGCGACCCGGGCTCGAGTACGCGGCCGCGCGCGAGCGGGCTCCAGCTTTCGACGGCGGCGCCCATCGCCGAGGCGGCGGCCCGGACGTCACGCTGCGGCAGCCATGGGTGCAGTTCGACCTGGTCGACGACGGGCGCGACCCCGGTCTCGTCGACGAGCCGCTGCAGGTGGTGCGGTTCGAAGTTGCTCACACCGATCGACCGCACGAGTCCCTGTTCTCGCAGAGCGATGAGTGCCTTCCACGCCTCGACGTAGCGGTCTTGCCGCGGTGCGGGCCAGTGAATCAGGTAGAGGTCGAAGTAGTCGAGCCCTGACGCGTCGAGCGCGTCGAGGAACGCCGCGCGGGTCTCGTCGACCCCGTGCCGGTCGTTCCACACTTTCGAGGTGACGTACAGCTCGTCACGCGGCACGCCGCTCGCGCGCACTCCCTCGCCCACCTCGGCTTCGTTGGCGTACAGCGCCGCCGTGTCAACGTGGCGGTAGCCGAGTTCGATCGCCCCAGCGACGAGCTCGGCGGTCTGCTCCGCGGGAACTTTGTACACCCCGAGCCCCAATTGCGGGATGCTCGTGCCGTCAGACAGCGTGATGCGCGGGGCGAGGGGCTGGGCGGCGGTCATGGTGTCAGTATTCCGAAGCGTCCCGAGAGAACGCACAGCGTGCATCCAGACCTTGCCGGAATTGATCCAGGATGCGCGTGGTTGGCTTCCAGCATGGCTCACGTGATGATCGTCGTCGGTTCCGTCCGCCCTGGCCGCATCGGCCTGCCCATCGCCGAGTGGGTGCGTTCCCGCGTTGAGGGGGCCGGTCACGACGTCGACTTCGTTGACCTGAGGGAACTGGCACTGCCGTTCCTCGACGAGCCGCACCACCCGAGCAAGCGCGACTATCAGCACGCCCACACCCGCGCCTGGAGTGCCCGCGTCGAGGCCGCCGACGCCCTGATCTTTGTGACCCCCGAGTACAACCACAGCTACTCGCCGGCGCTGAAGAATGCGATCGACTACCTCTACGCCGAGTGGCAGGCGAAGCCGGTCGGCTTCGTCAGCTACGGCGGCATGTCGGGCGGTTCTCGCGGCGTGACCGCGCTCGAGCTGGTGCTCTCGTCGGTGGGCGCGGTCAAGGTTCCGACGGAGGTCAACCTGGTCGCCGCGAGCAAGCAGCTCGCTGATGGCGCGTTCGCGGCCGACGACCGGCAGAACGGCGGCGTGGATGCGCTGATCGCGCAGGTGGTTGCCTACGGCGAGGCGCTGCGCCCCCTGCAGGCCCGCTAGACGATATGGGTCTTCGGTCTGGTTCTTGAGGCTGGGACCTCGATTCGCGTATTCGTGGGTTGCCAGCTGTCGAGGGCTGGCCTATCCACCAGGCGAATGGAGGCCCCAGTTGAGAATCCAGCGTACGAGCGTCGGTCTGGACGTGCACGCCCGTAGTGTCGTGGGATGCGCAATCGATGAGGACACCGGGGAAGTGATCCGTCACCGTTTCGGCTACGACCCCGCAGCAGTTGTGGAGTGGGTGCGGAGCCTGCCGCAGCCGGCGGCGGTGACCTATGAGGCCGGGCCGACCGGGTTCGCTTTGGCCCGGTTGTTCACCGCCGCAGGCATCGAGTGCTTCGTGGCGGCGCCGTCGAAGTTGCAGCGCCCGGTCGGGGATCGAGTCAAGACCGACGCCAGGGACGCGATGCATTTGGCAAGACTGCTGCGACTGGGTGAGATCGTCGCGGTTGCCGTGCCCACGATCGAGCAGGAAACCGCCCGCGACTTGGTGCGAGCCCGGGAGGACAATCGGGGTGAGCTGATGGCTGCACGGCATCGGCTCTCGAAGCTGCTGTTGCGCCACGGGATCATTTATGACGGCAAGCAGGCGTGGACCGGCGCGCATGATGCCTGGCTGCGTCGGCAGAGGTTCGACCATCCCGGACTGCAGGCTGCGTTCGATGCCGACTACGAAGCAGTGCAGCAGGTGCGCGCCCGCAAAGACCGACTCGACGCGATCATCGAGCAGATGGCCGCGGCCAGCACCTACGCGCCCGTGGTGCGACGCCTGGGGTGCTTGCGTGGGATCTCGACCTTGACCGGGTTCGGCCTCGCGGTCGAGATCGGCAACTGGGAGCGCTTCACCGGATCCAGCATCGGAGCGTTCGTCGGGCTGGTGCCCTCAGAGCACTCCTCCGGACAGTCCCGCTCGCAAGGCTCGATCACCAAGACCGGCAACACTCACGCCCGCCGCCTGCTGGTGGAAGCGGCCTGGCATCACCGCAAGCCCTATCGTCCCGGAGCGGTGATGCAGGCCCGGTGGGCTGCCGCGCCCAGCCTTGCAGCGTCCCGCGGCGACGACGGCAACCGGCGCCTGCATCAGAAATGGCAGCACTTCACCGCACGCAAGAAGCGGCCCACGATCGCGAACGTCGCCATCGCCCGCGAGCTCGCCGGCTGGTGCTGGTCCTTGGCCGTGATGCCCGACTGACCTGGGCCCCCTGACCGGTCGGTTCAGACGGCAGGTGACGGCAGCGCGAGGAGCGACCCGCGGAACAGCTATGAGCAGCCCGCCCGAAGGGCAGGCGACGCTCGATCCTAGACAAGCGGAACCGCTCCAGCCGAACAGCACGTCCTGCGGTAACCAACCCGCGCATATCAGTCTGACCGCGCGTCGCCCACGACACGCAAGACACCCACACCGCCCGCGCCGACCACACGAAAGAGCGCCCGGAGCATGATCACTCCGGGCGCTCTTTCCCCTGCCACTTGACAGGAATCAGCCACATATCAGCTGATCGTCGTCACCGGTTCGGTGTCGGGCAGCGGCGACGCGTCGCGACCGCGCAGGTCGGGGTGCCAGCGCACGAACATCGCGCCGACGACGGTGGCGGCGAGGGCAAAGCCGATGGCGGTGTAGAAGCCGCCGACGGGCCCCATGTCGTCAATGACGAATCCGGCGATGGCGGAACCGAGCGCCGCTCCGATGAGTTGGCCGGTGCCGAGCCAGCCGTACGCCTCGGCGGTGGCACTGAACTTCACACTGGCCGACACGATCGCGAACATGACTGCGAGTGCGGGGGCGATGCCGATGCCGGCCACGATGAGGGCGATGGCGAGCCACCAGAACTCGAGCGCGAACGGCGCCATCGCCATGCCGACGAAGATGATGAACAGGCGGCGGGTGAGCGCCCAGGGGCCGATCGGCAGGTGCCCCATCGAGAGGCCGCCGACGAGTGAGGCGATGGCCCAGATGCCGAGCAGTAGGCCGGCTTCCGCTCCGCCCTCGCCGAAGACCGCGACGACGCCGACATCGATGGCGGCGGCGGAGCCGATCATGAGGAAGCCAGTGATGGTGGCGAGCAGCACGGCACGGTTCTTCAGCACGACGCCGATGCGATGCTTACTCGGCGGGATGCGCACCTTGCCGACTTCGGGGCTTGAGATGAACCAGATGCCGCCGACGATGAGGAAACCGCCCGCGACGGCGATTGCGACGACCGGGGATACCTGCAGCGCGAGAAAGACGGTGACGACCGGGCCGCTGATCCAGATCAGCTCTTGTACCGACGCATCAAGCGAGAACAGGGGTGTCAGCTGCTTCGACGTCACCATCTTCGGGTAGATGGTGCGCACGGCCGGTTGAATCGGCGGGTTCGACAGGCCCGTCACGAGCGCCACCAGCATGTAGCCCCACAGCGGCAGGGGAGCGAAGGCGATGAGCGCGATGCCGGTTGCACAGATGACGAGCGTGGTGATGAGCACCGGACGCATCCCGAGCCTGCCCATCCAGCGACTCGTGAGGGGACCGGCGACCGCTTGGCCGACGCTGGTGGCGGCGAGGACGAGGCCGGCCGAGCCGTACGAGTCGAAGATGCGCTCGATGTGGATGAGGAACGCGAGTGAGAGCATGCCGGACGGCAACCGGGCGACGAGTTGCGCTGAGATGATTCGCGCGACGCCGCGGGTTTTCAACAGGTCGATGTAGCCGCTCACGAGAGCTCCAGCCTATTGGCTCAGTGAAGGGCGAATTGTCGCCCCATATTGCGCGCTTTTCCCGCATCCTCTCCGCGTGTCGGAGGTCTCTGGGATGCTGTGGATAAGCCCGACAAGTTATGCACACCTGTGGACGACACGCCCACAAGATATAGGGGGTGATGTTTGTCGGCGCCCCGATATATAGTGGCCAGACCACGGCGTGGGGATGCCGTGGCAGACCCGGTTTTGCGGGCCTTTGACCCTCTCCACCACAGCGAAAACCGCCGGGAAACCGGCCCAACAGATGACCCGCCGGGCGGGCCCGAATGGAGCACCAGTGAGCATCACGGTCGTGAAGCGTGACGGCAGCCGCGAGCCGTACGACGCGAACAAGATCAACATCGCCATCGAGCACGCCGCCGAGGGGCTCGACCCGACCATCACGTGGGTCACCCAGATCGCCAGCGAGCTCGAGTTGACCCTGTTTGACGGCATCACGACCCAGCAGCTCGACGAGGCGGTGATCCAGGTCGCTCTGCAGAACGTCAAAGATGACCCCGCCTTCGACCAGGTCGCCGCGCGACTGCTGCTGAAGACCATCTACAAGCGCGTGCTGGGTGACTACACCGACGCCGCCGAGCTGAAGCGCCTGCACCGCGAGCACTTCCCCGCGACCATCGCGCGCGGTGTCGACGAGGCCCTGCTCGACCCCCGCTTCACCTCGGGGCTGTTCGACCTCGACGCCCTCGCAGCCGAGCTCGAGCCGGCGAACGACGAGCTGCTCAAGTACATCGGCGTCGTCACGCTCAACAACCGCTACGGCATCAAGGCCCGCAACAACGAGCCGCTTGAGGTGCCCCAATACTTCTGGATGCGCGTGGCGATGGGCCTGTCGCTCAACGAGGCGAACCCCACCGAGCACGCGATCGCCTTCTACAAGAAGATGTCGACGCTCGAGTACCTCGCCGCCGGCTCGACGCTCGTCAACGCAGGCACGAGCTATCCGCAGCTGTCGAACTGCTTCGTCATGGAGATGCACGACGACATCGAGCACATCGCCAAGAGCGTGCGTGACGTCATGTGGCTCACGAAGGGCACCGGCGGCATTGGCCTCTCGGTCACGAAGCTGCGCGCCCAGGGTTCGCCGATTCGCTCGAACAACACCACGTCGACCGGGCCGATCCCGTTCATGCACACGATCGACTCGGTGCTGCGGGCCGTCAGCCGCGGTGGCAAGAAGTTCGGTGCCCTGTGCTTCTACATGGAGAACTGGCACATGGACTTCCCCGAGTTCCTCGACCTGCGTCAGAACTCGGGCGACCCCTACCGCCGCACCCGCACCGCCAACACCGCCGTGTGGATCAGCGACGAGTTCATGAAGCGCGTGCAGAACGACGACGACTGGTACCTCTTCGACCCGCTCGAGGTCAGCGACCTCAACGAGCTGTACGGCAAAGAGTTCTCGAAGCGCTACGCCGAGTACGTGTCGATGGCCGAGCGTGGCGAAATCAACATGTTCAAGAAGATCGGCGCACGCGAGCAGTTCAAGCAGATCCTCATCTCGCTGCAGTCCACCAGCCACCCGTGGCTGACGTGGAAGGACACGATCAACAACCGTGCGATCAACAACAACACGGGCACGATCCACCTGTCGAACCTCTGCACCGAAATCTGTCTGCCGCAGGACCGCGACAACATCTCGGTCTGCAACCTCGCCTCGATCAACCTGAGTCGCCACTTCGCCGACGGCAAGGTTGACTTCGAGAAGATCGCCGAGAGCGCGAAGCTCGCCGTGCGTCAGCTCGACAACCTCATCGACATCACGGTGTCGAGCGTCGACGAGGCCGACCACGCCAACACGACGAACCGCGCCATCGGCCTGGGCGTCATGGGCTTCACCGACCTGGTCGAGAAGCTCGGCTACTCGTACGACTCGGAAGAGTCGTTCGAGCTGATCGACGAGATTATGGAGCACGTCTCGTACGCCGCGATCGAGGCCTCGGTCGAGCTCGCCAAAGAGCGCGGCGCCTACGACAACTTCGAGGGCAGCCGCTGGTCGCAGGGCCTTGTGCCGTTCGACACGATCGACCTCACCGAGGCCGACCGTGGCATCGAGGTGCAGGTCAACCGCACGACCCGTCTCGACTGGGACGCGCTGCGCGAGAAGGTGAAGGGGGGCGTGCGCAACGCGACCCTGATGGCGATCGCGCCCACCGCATCCATCGGTCTGGTTGCCGGCACGACGCCCGGTCTCGACCCGCAGTTCTCGCAGATCTTCAGCCGCTCGACCAGTTCGGGCAAGTTCCTCGAGGTTAACCGCAACCTCGTCGAGGCGCTCAAGTCGCAGGGTCTGTGGGAGCGTACGCGCGAGGCAATCCTGCGCAGCCAGGGCGACATTCAGGGCATCACCGAGATTCCCGAAGACGTGCGCGCTACCTACAAGACGAGCTTCCAGCTGTCGCCGTACGCCTTCCTCGAGGTCGCGGCTCGCGCCCAGAAGTGGATCGACCAGGCGATCAGCCGCAACATGTACCTCGAGACGCGCGACGTCGACGACATGGTCGACATCTACTCGGCCGCGTGGAAGAAGGGCGTCAAGACGACGTACTACCTGCACATGAAGCCGCGCCACACTGCCGAGCAGTCGACCGTCAAGGTCAACAAGTCGGAGGCGATCGGCGGCGGGCAGAAGAAGGGCTTCGGCGCGGCCGGTGGCTCCTCGGCCGCTCCGAGCGCAGAGCCGGCCGCGGCTCCCGCGCCAGCGCGCAAGGGCTTCGGCTTTGGCGGCGCCGCGAAGGCGAGCAACTGATGGGCCCGCACGACAGCGTCGACGGTTACGCCGTTCCGGTCGACCCGATGGACGACCTGCACTGCGAGAGCTGCCAGTAACCAGACCGTGAGATTCCCCGGATGCGCATCACGCGCATCCGGGGATCGTCACCATTCCAGACCCCCCGATCAATTCATTCCCGCATCACACTCAGAGAAGGAAGCGCACACCATGGGCATTCTCGGCACCGGAATTCAGGAGGGCCTCCTCCTGAAGCCCGTTACGTACAAGTGGGCGATGGACCTGTACGACCAGGCCGTTGCGAACACGTGGTTCCCCAACGAGGTTCAGCTTGGCGAAGACATCGCCGACTTCAAGAAGATGACCGACGAGGAGCGCCACGCGATCACGTTCCTCATGTCGTACTTCAACCCGAACGAGCTGCTCGTCAACAAGGCGCTCGCGTTCGGCGTCTACCCCTACGTCAAGGCTCCCGAGGCACACCTGTACCTCGCGAAGCAGATGTGGGAAGAGGCCAACCACTGCATGAGCTTCGAGTACGTGCTCGAGACCTTCCCCATCGACCGCGCTGCCGCCTACGACAGCCACGTCGACGTGCCGTCGATGGCGCGCAAGGAGGAGTTCGAGGTGAAGTTCATCAAGCGCATGACCGAAGACACGCTCGACATCACGACGACCGAGGGCAAGCAGGACTTCATCCGCAACCTCGTCGCGTACAACGTGATCCTCGAGGGCATCTGGTTCTACTCGGGCTTCATGGTGGCCCTGTCGTTCCGCCAGCGGAACCTCCTGCGCAACTTCGGCTCGCTCATCGACTGGATCGTGCGCGACGAGTCGCTGCACCTGAAGTTCGGCATCAACCTGATCCTCACGGTGCTGGAGGAGAACCCCGACCTGCAGACCGAGGAGTTCGCCGCAGAAATCCGCCAGATGATCCTCGACGCCGTCGAGATGGAGGAGGCGTACAACCACGACCTCCTGCCGAACGGCATCCTGGGCCTCAACGCCAACTACATCAACCAGTACGTGAAGTACCTGGCCGATCGTCGCCTGGAAGAGCTCGGCTTCGAGCCCGAGTACAACGTGGCGAACCCGGCCAAGTGGATGGCGACGGCGAACGACACCCTGCAGCTCGTGAACTTCTTCGAGTCGGTGAACACCTCCTACGAGGTGAACTCGGGCTCGAGCTCGCGCAGCTAGTCAGTTGTTGTCGTAGCTCTCGATCGAGCCGCCCGTGTCTCAGCCCTGCGACCTCCTGTTTACGAACGGGGTCGTGTGGCGCGGCACGGGCGGTTCGTCGTTGCCGGAGCGCCTCGACGTCGCCGTCTCCGACGGCGTCATCGTCGCGGTGGATGCTGATCTCGACACTCTGCGCGGGCCCGACACCGAGGTGGTCGATCTGGCGGGTGGCCTGCTGCACGCCGGGTTTGTCGACGCGCACATCCACCCCATCCAGGGTGGGCTCGAGCGACTGTCGTGTGACCTGAGCGAGGGGTCATCGGTGTCGGAGTACCTCGACATCGTCGCGCGCTTTGCCGTGGTGAACCCGCCTCGCGGCTGCGACGCTTCGCGCGCCTGGATCACCGGCGGCGGATGGGCCATGAGCGCCTTCCCGGGTGGCGCGCCCACGGCCGCCGAACTCGATGCAGTCGAGCCGATTCGCCCGGTGTTTCTGTACAACCGCGACCACCACGGCGCGTGGGCGAATTCGGCGGCGCTCGCCCTTGCCGGTATCACGGCCGAGACCCCCGACCCGGCCGACGGCCGCATCGAGCGGCTGCCCGACGGATCGCCGTCGGGAACCCTGCACGAGGGGGCCGCGAAGCTCGTCGCGGCGGTCGCGCCCGACCCGACGCCCGACGACGAGTTCGCAGCGCTGCTCGAGGCGCAGCGGTATGCGCTGAGCCTCGGCATCACCGGGTGGCAGGACGCGATTATCGGCAACTACTTCGGAGCCTCGGACACCGCGCTCGTCTACCGGCGCGCCCTCGATGAGGGGCGACTTTTCGTCGACGTGACGGGCGCGCTCTGGTGGGACCGCGACCGCGGGGTCGAGCAGGTGCCCGAGTTGGTCGCCCGGCGCGAGGCGCTCGTCGCGGCGCTCGGGGAGGGCGCCCGCTTCCGCCTCCCGGCCGTGAAGATCATGGCCGACGGCGTGGTCGAGAACGGTACGGCGTCGATGCTTGAGCCGTACCTGGGCGACGTGGCGAGCCCCGAGCATCCCCACGGCATCGCATTCGTCGGCGGGCAGGCACTGGTCGACGCGATCGTCGCGCTTGACGCGGCGGGCTTCTCGGCCCACGTGCACGTGATCGGCGACCGGGCGGTGCGCGACGCCCTCGACGGCTTCGCGGCCGCGCGCGAGCGCAACGGCTGGAGCACCCCCGGCCGCCACCACCTGGCGCACCTGCAGTTCGTGCACCCCGACGATGTGGCGCGCTTCGCCGCGCTCGGCGTGACGGCGAACATGCAGGCGTTGTGGGCGTGCAACGAGCCGCAGATGCGCGAGCTGACGGTGCCGATCGTGGGGCCGCAGCGCGCCGCGACCCAGTACCCGTTCGCGTCGATCCTGCGTCAGCAACCGGTGGGCGCGCCGGTGTCCGCCGCCCCGCGCCTGTGCGCCGGCAGCGACTGGCCGGTGTCGACTCCCGAGCCGTGGCAGGCAATCCACGTGGCGGTGAATCGCACGCTGCCAGCGAATGACCCCGAGCACGACCCGGAGCCGCTGCTGCCGCACGAGGCGCTGACGCTGGCTGAGGCCCTGCAGGCGTACACTGCCGGCTCCGCGTGGATCACGGGCCGCGGCCCCGCCGATCCGGTGGTGGATGCGCGCGGTCGCGTCGCGCGCGGCGCGGGCGTCATCGAGGTGGGCGCCGTCGCGGACCTCGTCGCGACCGACCGCGACCCGTTCGCGGGGCCGGCGGGGAGCATCCACGCGACGCGGAACGTCGGCACCTGGGTCGCGGGCCGCCGCGTGTTCGGCTGAACTGCGGCGCCTCTCCTCGTTCCTCCACAGTGAAGTGCTACCGTGTAGCACATGGACCGGATCGGAGTACGCGAGCTGCGGCAGTATGCCAGCAAGTACCTTGATCGCGTGAAGCGCGGCGAGTCGATCGAGGTGACCGAGCGCGGGGTTCCCATCGCGGTCATCGGGCCGCTGCCGATGGTGAAGAAGTCGAGTGTGCAGCAACTGACCGATGAAGGGCTTCTGACACCTGGCCGTGGCGCTCTCGCCGCCTGGCTCGCCGCGAATCCTCCGACGCGCGTTGGTGAGGAGCTCCCCGGGCCCTCGATCGCTCAGGTTCTTGACGAGCAGCGTGAAGAGCGGTTTTAGGTGCTCTACCTCGACACCTCCGCAGTGGTGAAGCTTCTGATCGCCGAGAATGAATCTCTCGCCCTGCGGGACTACATCGGCGACCGGGAGTGGGTTTCTAGCGCACTGCTCCGGACAGAGCTCATCCGGGCGCTTGCTCGCGTCGACCCGTCAGTCGTGCCGCGGGCGCTCGACCTGCTCGAACGGCCCGGTCTCCTGACCGTCGGAACACGCGTGCTCGACACGGCGGCGCGACTCTCGCCGCCATCGCTGCGCAGCCTCGACGCGATTCACCTCGCCAGCGCGCAGGAGCTTCGCGACGAGCTGACGGCATTCGTTGCCTACGACGACCGGTTGCTGGCCGCGGCGTCCTCGTTGGGGATGCGCACCGCATCGCCGGCTCCGTAGTCAGCAGCACGCAATGTTCGCCGTCTCCGGCACGTTCGCGGACGGCTCAGCTCAGCTCAGCGTCGGCGGGTTTACGGGGTTTGCGGCGGTGTGTGTCGCGGTGATCCTGGTCAGCCTGCTCACGGCAAAACTGCGGCCGGGGAGCCGCGCCGTCACTCCGTGAGGGCCTCAAGGCGACCGCCGTGCGGTGCCGCGAGCCCAAGCGCTTGGCCGTCGAGAGCGAGGACGAACAGGCGTTCGGCGCGTTCGTGGTCGGCTGGCGGAACCCGAACGTTGGACATCACGTCCCGCCCCTCGAGGCTGATGACGTGGTCGGCGAGCTGCCGTAGGGACGCGGCCGCGCGCATCCGGTCGTCGGGGGAGAGGTAGGCGAAGACGGCGCTGTGCACGACCACGAGCGTCGCGTCGTCCGGAGCATCGGCGACGAGAGCCGTGAGGTCGTCGCGCAGGTCGCCGCGCGTGATCGACGGGCGCGCCGCGGCCACCGTCTGCAGTGCTCGGTCGAGACGCTCTCGGCGCTCGGTGTGCTCGGGCCAGACAAGTGTCTTGAGCCAGGCCACCTCGTCGCGGTCGTCGAGCGAAACCGGGTTGAGGTCGATGCCATGTCGCCACACGATGTCGGGCATGGAAGTGGGAGCGTCGATACCCCGCAACTCGCAGGTCATCGTCACGTACCCGGCGTCGCGTCGGGGCACGAGCTCTGACGTCGTTCCGTCAGCGTCGAATACATACCGGTAGTAATCGGGCACCAGGCAGGTGCCGGCGGCGGCCCCCAGCTCCAGCAGAGCGATCGGCCCCGGGATGCGCGCGAGCGCGACGGCGAGGTACGCGCTGCGGGCGGCTTCGTTGGTCTGTGTGGACCGAGAGATCACCGTGTCGCGCACGGCGGCCCAGTGCGCGCTGAGCCAATGCACGAGTGCGTCGGCCTCTGATGGTGCGCCGTGCCAGCGCGCAGCCGCGAACACCAGATTGGGCTGCTTTTTCCCGGCCGGGAGAGCGTCGATGAGGTTGATCAGCGCGTCGTTCGCCGCAATCGCGCGCGCCCACGCGGCATACTGCGCGCTCAAGCCGTCAGCCTCGACGCGGGCCCAGCGATCCCACCTGCTCACCAGTGAATTCATCCGGCAACCGTAGCGACCGACGTCTACCCCGCGAGCGCCTTCCGCACCCTCTGCACCGAGATGCGCCCGTGCGGCCCGAGTGGCTGGGCGAAGAGCGACAGGCGTAGCTCCTCGAGCATCCACCGCACCGTGACCAGGTTGGCACGTGCGTCCGCCGCGAGCGGCAACACCCCGCCCGCCTGCCCGAACAGGTGCAGTGCCGACTCGAACTCGGTCTGACCGGCGCGGTCGCGGCCCGGGTTGTCGGCCAGCTTCTCCACCCGGTGCACGATGCCGCGCAGGTAGACGACCAGCCGCGGCAGGCGCTCGAGCCCCGTGCGGCCGATGAAGCCGTCAAACACCAGCTGCCCCAGCTGCGCGCGGCAGTCGGCCAGCGGTGCCATGAGCGACAGCGACGAGCTCCGGCTGATCGCGACGTCCGCCTCGCGGGCTGCCGCCAAGACGGATGCTGCCGTCGCCACGATCCGGAACAGGCGATCCGGCAACCCCCGGTTCACCGCGTCGCGGACCGACTCGAAGTCGGCGCGCGTCCACGGCAGCTCGCCGCGAGCATCCAATTCGGCGTCGATGACGGCGCGCAGCGCGTCGTCGATCAGCGCCGCCGTCGACCGGTACGGGGAGGCCGCCAGCGACAGCTTCTCGGCGTGGGTCAGGTGCTCCTGCACGTAGCTCAGCGGCGACGGCACGGCCAGCTGCACGAGGCGCCGCACTCCCGCCCGGTGGGCTCGCAGCTGGTCGTCGACCGACACCTGCAGGCGCAGCGCGACCGCTGCACCCTCGTCGACGAGCGCCGGATACCCGCGGATCGTCGTCTCGGCCCGCCGCACCTCCACCTGTCGGGGCACGGTGCCGCCCTCGCCGACCGTGTCGTCCCAGACGGTGATGCCGCCGCGCTCGATCGGAGCCCGGGCCGCCGCCGTCGCCACGCGCGCCACCGAGTCGCGGGTGCGGCTCTTCAACTTCGCCTGCAGCGACCCCAGGTCGGTGCCGCGCGCAAGCCGCCGGCCGCGGTCGTCGACGACGGCGTAGCCCATGCGCAGGTGCGCGGGCAGGCGCTCGAGATCGAAGTCGTCGGGCTCGACCGGCGTGAACGTCTGCCGGCGAATCTCGCGCGCCAGAAACTCGGTGATGCGCAGCTCGCGCAGGTCGGCGCCGTCGGGCACCTCCGCCAGCAGCCGCGTCGCCCAGTCGGCGGCAGGCACCACGTTGCGCCGAACCGACTTCGGCAGCGTCTTGATGAGCGCCGTCACGAGCTCGTGGCGCAGGCCCGGCACCAGCCAGTCGAAGCCGGCGTCGTCGAGTCGCGGCAACAGCGGCAGCGGCACCGTGACCGTCACGCCGTCGTCGACACTGCCGGGCTCGAAGCGATAGCCGACACTCAGTGTCTGATCGCCGAGCGTCAGCCGGGTCGGGTACGCGTCGTCGTCGCCCTGCGGAAGCTCCTCCGCGTCGACGAGGTCGCCTCTTGTCAGCGTGAGCAGATCGGGATGCTCGCGGCGCGCATCCCGCCACCACCGTTCAAAGCGGCGCACGTCGGTCACGTCGTCGGGCAGTTTCTCGTCGTAGAAGTCGACGAGCTTCTCGTCGTCGAGCAGGATGTCGCGGCGACGCTGCCGCTCCTCGAGTTTTTCGAGCTCGCGGCGCAGCTGCGCGTTCGTGCGGTGGAACGCGGTAAGGCGCTTGTCGAGGCGCGAAGTGTCCCAGTCGCCCTCGACGAGCGCGTGGCGAATGAACAGCTCGCGGGCGAGCGGCGCGTCGATGCGGGCCAGCTGCGCGCGGCGGCGCGGCACGATGGGCACGCCGAACAGCGTGACCTTCTCGTCGACGACGGCGGAGCCCTGGCGCTTCTCCCACCGCGGCTCGCTGTACTGCCGCTTCACGAGGTGGGCGGCGAGAGGCTCGGCCCACGCGGGGTCGATCTGCGCGACCGTGCGGGCAAACAGCCGGCTGGTCTCGACAAGTTCGGCGGCCATCACAGCGGCCGGCTGCTTTTTCGCCAGCCCCGAGCCGGGGAAGATCACGAAGCGACGCTGCCGCGCGCCCAGGTACTCCCGACCGCGGGCGGCGCGGCCGGGGGAGCGGCCGTCGCGACCCTTATTCGTCGAGGTCGGGCTGCCCGCGTCACGGTCGTCGCGCAAGCCGATGTGGCTGAGCAGGCCTGAGAGCAAGGCGCGGTGGATGGCGTCGGCGTCGCTCGTCTCCGGCATCGCGCCGCCGCGTACCGCGTCTTTCGGCAGCAGGCGCCTGACTTGCCTCTCGACGTCCTGCCACTCGCGAATGCGCAGGTAGTTGAGGAACTCGCCGCGCACCTCGCGCCGGAACGCGTTGCCGCTCAGCTCTTTCTGCCGCCGCTGCAGATGCTTCCAGAGGTTCAGAAGGGTGATGAAGTCGCTCGTCGGGTCGCGGAATCGCCCGTGCAGCTGGTCGGCCTTCTCGCGATGCTCGGCGGGCCGCTCGCGCGGGTCTTGAATGCTCAGCCCCGCCACGATCGCGATGACCTCGCGCGCGACACCGAGTTTCTGCGCCTCGACGACCATGCGCGCATACCGCGGGTCAAGTGGCAGCGGCGCGATCGCCCGGCCGACGTGGGTGATGCGCAGCTCGTCGCCGCGCTTGTCGATCGCGCCGAGCTCGAGCAGCAGGTCGACGCCGTCCTTCACCCCGCGCTTGTCGGGTGGCTGCAGGAAGGGGAAGCGTTCGATGTCGCCGAGCCCGAGCGAGATCATCTGCAGGATCACCGCCGCGAGGTTCGTGCGCAGAATCTCGGGGTCGGTGAACGCGGGCCGCTTGTCGAAGTCGAGCTGCGAGTACAGCCGGATCGCAATGCCGTCACTGGTGCGCCCCGCGCGGCCGGAGCGTTGGTTGGCGCTCGCCTGCGAGATCGGTTCGATCGGCAGGCGCTGCACCTTCGCCCGCGCCGAGTAGCGCGAGATGCGGGCCGTGCCGGTGTCGACGACGCTGCGGATTCCCGGCACCGTCAGGCTCGTCTCGGCGACGTTCGTCGCGAGAATGATGCGGCGATGGATGCCCGGGGCCGGCCTTTCGAAAACACGGTGCTGTTCGGCGGCCGACAACCGGCCGTAGAGCGGCAACACCTCGGTGGCGGCGCCTCGCGGTCCGCGTTTCTGGAAGTGGCCGCGGAGCGCGTCTGCCGCATCCCGGATCTCGTTCTCGCCGCTGAAGAAGACGAGCACGTCGCCGTCGGTGTCGCGCTCGAGCTCGTCGACGGCGGCGATGACGCCCTCGATCATGTCGATGGCGTCGTCGGGGGTGCTGGGGGCGTCGGCGCCGTCCGACTCGTCGCCGTCGTCGCCCGGCACGTCGGCGTCGGGCACGAGCGGCCGGTACCGAATTTCGACCGGGTAGGTGCGCCCGCTCACCTCGATGATCGGTGCGGGCGTCCCGTCGCCGGCCGCGAAGTGCTTGGCGAAGCTCTCGGGGTCGATCGTCGCCGAGGTGATGACGAGCTTCAGGTCGGGGCGGCGGGGGAGGAGCTGTTTGAGGTAGCCGAGCAAGAAGTCGATGGTGAGCGAGCGCTCGTGCGCCTCGTCGATGATGATCGCGTCGTAGCGGTTCAGCTCGCGGTCTCCGCGGAGCGCCGCGAGCAGGATGCCGTCGGTCATCAGCGTCAGCCGCGTCGCGTCGGTGACTTCGTCGGTGAAGCGCACCTTGTAGCCGACGGTCTCGCCGACGCGGGTGCCGAGCTCCTCGGCGACGCGCTCGGCGATGGTGCGCGCGGCGATGCGCCGCGGCTGTGTATGGGCGATGCGCTCGTAGCCCAGTTCGAGCAGCATCTTCGGCAGCTGCGTCGTCTTGCCCGAGCCGGTCTCGCCGGCGACGATCACGACCTGGTTGTCGCGCAGAGCCTCGAGGATGTCGTCGCGCCGCTGCGACACCGGCAGGTCCGGTGGGTAGTGGATGCGCGGGGCGGCTCCCGGCGCGGCGGCGGCAATCATCAGCCCTCCAGTCTATGGCGGGGTGTCTGCGCTGACGACGCAGAGTGCTCACTCGCAAAGTCTGTTGACACGAAAAGTAGTTTGCATTACAAAGTAAGTATGGGGAACACGAACAACAGCCCAGACGACCGGCGCGACGACCTTGAGGACGAACTCGCCGACCCGGCAGCGGCGCTCGGGCTGATTCGCGAGCAGCAGGCCGAGGTCGCACGGCGCCAGATTTCGGGCGTGCCCTGGATTCTCGGCGTGTGGGGCGTTGCGTGGAGCGTCGGCTTCCTCGCTCTATGGTCGGGTTACGCGGGAGGTAACCCGTGGTTTCAGTTGCCTCTGAGCCTGGCCGGCGGCATCTTCGGCGTCCTGATCCTCACGGCAATCGTCACGTCGGCGGTCATTGGGGCCCGGCTTGATCGCGGCATCGAGGGCTCGTCTGCTTTCCCGGGTGCCGTCTACGGTCTCAGCTGGATGCTCGGCTCGATCTTCGTCTTCGCGGTCGGCATCGCGCTCAACCGAGCTGGCGCCGACTCGATGCTGTTATCGCTCTACTACCCAGCCGCGTACACACTCGTCGCCGGCCTCATCTACCTGATGGGGGCCGCTCTGTGGCGGTCCATGGATCAATTGATCTTGGGCGTCATCATCCTGATCGCCGCGGCCATCGCCCCGTTTTTCGGTGCCCCGACCAACAACCTCGTGATGGCCCTCCTTGGCGGCGGCTCCTTCCTCATCGCCGGCCTCGTCATGCACCTGAACCTGCGGCGGGGGAGAGTCGCGTGACCGACCTCGATCCGGTCATCCACGCCGCCGCGCGCCTGCGCATCTCGGCGACGCTCGCGAGCCTCGAGGAGGGCGACCGCATCACCTTCCCCCGCCTGCAAGAGCTGCTCGACATGACTGCCGGCAACCTGTCGACGCACCTGCGAAAGCTCGAAGACGCCGAGTACGTCGTCGTCGAGAAGACCCACAAGGGCCGCACGCCCGTCACCTACGTTGCCCTTACCCGTCGCGGTCGCCGCGCGTTCGAGGACTACACCGACACCCTCCGCTCACTGTTGGGAGACAGCGCATGACCACCCCACCCCTTGCCCGCCTTGTCGGCGCGACCCGCCGCTTCGGCGACTTGACCGCCCTCGACGACGTCACGCTCGACGTGCACGCCGGCGAGCTGATCGGCTTGCTCGGCCCGAACGGCGCCGGCAAGTCGACCCTGCTGAGCCTCGTGCAGGGCCGCCGGCGCCCCTCGGCCGGCACCGTCGAATTGTTCGGCGGCTCGCCGAGCGACGCGGCCGCGCGCGTGCGGCTCGGCAGCACCCCGCAGGAAACGGCGCTGCCCGACACCCTGCGCGTCGGCGAGGTCGTCGATCTGGTCGCCGCCCACTATCCCGACCGGGTGCCGACCGCGGAGCTTGCCGACGAGTTCGGTTTCGCCGACCTGCTGCGCCGTCAGTGCGGCGCGCTGTCGGGCGGCCAAAAGCGTCGCATCTCGGTCTCCCTCGCGTTCGTGGGCCGCCCGAAACTGGTGCTGCTCGATGAGCCGACGACGGGGCTCGACGTCGATGCACGTCACACCCTCTGGAGCGCGATTCGGCGCCACCACGCAGCCGGCACCACGGTCGTCGTGACGAGCCACTACCTGGAAGAGATCGAGGCGCTCGCCGAGAGGGTCATCGTGATCGACCACGGCCGCGTGCTCGCCGACGACACGCTCGGCGCGGTCCGTGACCGCGTCATGTCGGCGGTCGTCGAACTGGCGTCGCCGGAACCTGTGCGGGTCGCCGCGCTGCCGCACGTCGTGCGCGACGAGGTGGTGGGGGAGGGGGTCCGCCGCCGCTGGCCGCGTGCGCCTCACCGTTGACGACGCCGACGCGTTCGTGCGCGAGCTCGTCACGAGCGGTGCGCCCTTTGAACGCCTGACCGTGCGCGGCGCTTCCCTCGAGGAAGCCTTCCTCGCCCTCACTCTCAGCGACCAGGCGGCCCCGGCCGCCGCGACCGATCGGAGCGCATCATGACCTCGACCGCCACCCGCCCGACTGACGCGCCCCGTGCATCCACCGTGCCGGCGCTGCCGCTGTATGTGATGCACCTGCGGATGCTCGTGATCGAGACCCTGCGCGTGCCCATCGCGGTGATTGGCACCATGGCGTTCCCGGCGCTGAGCCTGCTGTTCTTCGTGGTGCCGAACCGTGCCGTCGCCGACGACCCGGTGCTCGCGACGCAGGCGGTGCTCGGCCTGGCAGTGTTCGCGGTCATGGTGAGCGCGCTGTTCAACTTGGGGCTGACGGTTGCCGAGAATCGCGAAAAGCCGTGGGATCCGTACCTGCGCAGCCTGCCGCTGCCGGCGATGGTGCGCATTACGGCCCAGATCTCGTCCACTGCGGTCTTCAGCTTCTTGGCGATCGTGCCGGTGCTCATCGTCGGCGCGGTCGCGACCGAGGCGAGCGTGTCGGCGGTAGGGCTGGCAGCGGGACTCGTCGCGCTGGCGGTGACGAGCATCCCGTTCTTGCTGCTGGGTGCCTCGATCGGCTACGCCTTCTCGTCGAAGGCGGCGATCGCGGTGATCCAGGTCGGCATGTTCGGCTTCGCGTTCGGCGGTGGGCTGTTCTTCCCGCCCCAGTTCTTCCCCGAGTGGCTCGAGGCGCTGTCGCGTTTCTTCCCCTCGAGGCACGCGCGCGAGCTGACGCTCGCCGCGGTCGAGGGAACGACCCCCGAACTGTGGATGCTCGCGGGCGCGATTGCCTGGACGCTCGGCACCGCGCTGCTCGCCCTCTGGCTGTACCGCCGGGACGAGGGGCGTCGCTACCGCTGAGTGCGTAACCGAGCCTCGCGATGCCGGACCGCTGCTCTTCGCCGCGTCACACCATTCTCACGCGCCGATGCCGAGGAATGAGAGCCCGGCGCTGGCGAGGATGGCGGCGGTGATGCACCAGGCGGCGGTGCCTGCTCCCACCCACAGTGAGGTCACGCGTGCGTTGACTCCCATCGAGACGGCGAGCACGGCAGACAGTTGCGTGCCCAGTCCTATCGGCCCGAGGAGTGCGAGGCCGGGCATACCCCACCGCTCCATCACGCGCTGAGCCCGGCGGGCGCGCGACGTGGGCTGAGGGTCATTGGCACTGTCGTCCGCGGCGTCGGCGCGCCCGCGTCGTTTGCGGTTCCTCCACCACTGGCGGATCTTCTGGCCGTAGACCGCCGCGAGAACGATGGTCAGGAGGTTGCCGGACAAACCAGCGATGACCACGGCCACAGGATTGAGGCCGGCCACGATGCCCGCGGGAATCACGATGACTGCCTCCAGCCACGGCAGGGCTCCGCCGATGAAGATGCCCAGTAGCCCGGTCAGTTCCGCAATCACGGGATTACTGTACCACGTGGTAAACTAATCGGCGAGCGATGGGGAGCTCTTAGGCTGGCTGACATGGCACGACCGAGTAAGGCCGATCACATTCTTGACGCACTCGAGGATGAGCTTCTAAGCGCTGGGCCCGAAACGCCGAGTTTGGAGGCCGTGGCGGCTCGCGCTGACGTCACCAAGGGCGGGGTGCTCTATCACTTCCCCACGAAGGACGCGATGCTCGAAGCCTTACTTCGGCGGTGGGCGACACGGGCCGACGAAGAGTTCGAGGCGGTGGCATCGGTGGAAGGGGTGACGGCCGCGTGGCTGTCCGTCGCGACTCCAGCGCCCACCCCCCAGGGAAGTCGGGATCTCCAAGTAGCGAGGTCGCTCGCGGCACTCTTGCGCGCGGGCGCGACATCAGCGCTAACCGACGTCGTGCACGAACTTGCGGAACGGTGGCGAGCTCGGCTGGCCGCGGAGGTGAAGGACCCGGTTCACGCTGAGATCATTCGGCTCGTCGGCGATGGCATCTACTACGCCAACCTTGTGGGGGCCCCGCCACCGGACCCCGAGCTGCTGGATCGCGTTCGCGAGACGCTCCTGGGGCTCGCGCAGGAGGACATCTAGTGCCCCGCTCGCGCCGCCGTGGCGCGGGTCGACCCTTGCCCCTGAGGGTCGGGCGGGCTTTTCCTCTCGAAGCCTCCGACCTCGCCGCGCTCGATCGCGGCGGCGTCGCGCTGGTACATCGCTGCATGCTCGCGCAGCTCCGGCCTGGCGAGCCGTTCGGCTGCCTCATGCGAATAGAGGGCAAGCTCGCGTAGACCGTCCGCTGCGTACGCGAGCACGTCGTTGACTTCCGCGTCGCATCCGTACGAGTCGATGATTGTCTGGATGCGCGGGCGGACATCGTTTCCCTGTGGCGCATCAGCGGGCGGCTCGGCCGTCAGTGGCACGGTGCGGGTCGCGAAATAGGCGAGGTCGCGGATGCGTGGTCCGGGCGAGCACATATCCCAGTCGATAACGCCGACGAGGGCGTGGTCGGTGTCGAACACCAGATTGTGGGGCGCAAAGTCGTTGTGGCAGATGACCTCAGCGGGTTCGCGGCTTGGCTGCTGCCACGTGCGACTGTCGCTGGGGAAGGACGCGCTCGCATCGTGGATGCGACGCAGGAGTCGCGCTCCACTGGTGAGCACATCCTCATCCCAGACCCATGCCGGAAGGGGGTACTGAGGCACAATGCCCTCGATGAAGCTGAGCCGTTCCCGCTCTCCGCCACTTCTCGCCTCGATGCCGAGAGGTCGGGGGATGCCGTGTATGTCGGCCGCATGCAGATGAGCGAGCAATGCGTGCACGCTCGACGTCCAGGGCCCCGCGACCCTCAGCACGGTGTCATTCTCGCGCTCGACCGCATTCATGTTCCCGCCCTCGAGTCGCTCGCCCATGGCGCCAGGTTATGCGCTCCTCCCGACCCCTACGTCGGGGGAAGTAAGTACCCGTCCTGCGTAGGTGCCGCGCACGGCACGTGCCGACAGAGGCACATTTGCGGAATGGACATTCTTCTTCTCGTGGTTCATCCGGTGCGGTGGCGCATCGTGGAGATCTTGGCGAGCGGCGAGCACACCGCCGGGCAGATCACCGCCGATCTCACCCACCGGCAGCGTATTGGCCGGGAGGCGGTGTCGAAGCACCTGACGAAGCTCACCAGGGCCGGCCTGATTACCGTTCGTCCGGACGAGAACTTCCGCATCTATCGGCTCAGCCCGCGGGTAATCGGTGCGCTGGCCGGGCTCGTCGAACACCTCATGACGTTGCGGGACGCGACCGAGTACGACGACATCGAGCTCGACGGTAGTGAGCGAGACATCGGCTACGAGCGTGACCCGCACTGGCGCGAGAGCGACCCGGATCACTGCTGGTGTATACGGAAGACTCTCAATCTGGTCTAGACGTCGACTAGCACGGCATTTATGTATACATTAGGAGAGTGGCCCAGGAGACCGGTACGGCGGCGGATCGCGCCTACGCGACTCTTCGCGCCGCCATCATCGAGGGTGAGCTCGCTCCCGGCAGCTCCCTCGCCGAGGTCGACCAGGCCACGCGCCTCGGCATGAGCCGCACGCCCGTGCGCGAAGCGTTTGCCCGGCTCATCGACGACGGACTCGCTACTGAGCGCGGCCCGCGCACCCTCGTCGTGAGCAGCATTGACGCCGACGACGTCACCGCGCTCTTCGACCTGCGCCGCGCCCTCGATGAGCAAGCTGCCCGCCTCGCCGCGTGCCGCGCCAGCCCCGACCAGCGCGAGCGGTTCCGCACCCTCGCCGAGCGCTTCGACATCGTCACCGCGGCGTCCCTCGCCGACGACGACGCCGGACGTCACGGCTACTACGCCCTCGTCGCCGAATTCGACGACTCCATCGATCACGCGCTCGGCCGCAGCCCCCACCTCGCCGCCGCCCTCGAGCGGGTGCGCACCCACCTCGCGCGCGTGCGCCGCCTCGCGCACGACGACGACGCTCGACTCGTCGCATCCGCCTCAGAACACGGTGCCATCGCCTCCGCGATCGCCGACGGCGATGCGGAGCGGGCCGCCCACGCGACGCACCTGCACCTGCACAACGCGCTCACGAGCATCCACGCCCACCTCGCCCAGAGCGAGAACGCCGACCGACGAACACGGGAGACCCCATGACCACCACGCACACCGTGCGCACGTACAAGAGCAGCGAACCCCTCGCCGCCCCCAAGCAGCTGGCCGGCAAGCTTGCTGCCCTCGCCGCCGAACAGGACCGCCCGCTCGACGACGCGGCCGTCGACATGGTAATCAACCGCGTCATCGACAACGCCGCCGTCGCCACCGCAAGCCTCGGCCGCGCGCCCGTCGTCAGCGCACGCGGGCAGGCCGAAAACCACCCGTACACGCCCGGCGCGACCGTGTTCGGGCTCGCGCCCAGCCAACGCGTCAGCCCCGAGTGGGCCGCCTGGGCGAACGGCGTCGCCGTGCGCGAACTCGACTACCACGACACCTTCCTCGCCGCCGACTACTCGCACCCGGGCGACAACATCCCTCCGATCCTCGCCGTCGCCCAGCACGTCGGCGCCACCGGCGAGCAGCTGCTCAAAGGCCTCCTGACCGGCTACGAGATCCAGATCGACCTGGTCAAAGCCATCTGCCTGCACGAGCACAAGATCGACCACGTCGCGCACCTCGGGCCCAGCGCCGCTGCCGGCATCGGCACGCTGCTGCGGCTGCCGGCCGAGACGATCTTCCAGGCCATCGGCCAGGCTCTGCACACCACGACAGCCACGCGCCAGTCGCGCAAGGGCGAAATCTCGACCTGGAAGGCGCACGCCCCCGCCTTCGCCGGCAAGATGGCCGTCGAAGCGGTCGACCGGGCCCTGCGCGGCCAAACCAGCCCCAGCCCCATCTACGAAGGCGAAGACGGCTTCATCGCCTGGCTGCTCTCCGGCCCGAGCGCCCGCTACGAGGTGCCCCTGCCCGACAGCGGCGAACCGCTCACCGGCATTCTCGACAGCTACACGAAGGAGCACTCGGCCGAGTACCAGGCCCAGGCGTGGATCGATCTCGCCCGCCGCCTCGGCACCGAGCGCCCCGAACTGCGCGACCCGGCCAACATCGCGAAAATCGTGCTGCACACCAGCCACCACACGCACTACGTCATCGGCTCGGGCGCGAACGACCCGCAGAAGTACGACCCGACCGCGAGCCGCGAGACGCTCGACCACTCGATTCCGTACATCGTCGCCGTCGCGCTGCAAGACGGTCGCTGGCACCACGTCGACTCGTACGCCCCCGAGCGCGCCGGCCGCCCCGACACCGTCGAGCTGTGGCACACGATCACCACGGTCGAAGACGCTGAGTGGACCCGCCGCTACCACTCCCTCGACCTCGCCGAGAAGGCCTTCGGTGGCCGCATCGAGATCGAGCTGACCGACGGCTCGACAGTCGTCGACGAGATCGCCGTCGCCGACGCCCACCCGCTCGGTGCCCGCCCGTTCGGCCGCGCCGAGTACGAGAACAAGCTGCGCACCCTCGCCGACGGCGTGCTCGCCGACGAGGAGGTCGACCGCTTCCTGACGCTCGCCGCACGCTTGCCCGAGCTCACCCCCGATGAGCTCACCGGCCTGACGGTCACGCCGATCGAGCCTGTTCCCGCCGCCCCGAAGGGACTCTTCTGATGCTGTCCACGACGACGACCCCGACAGACCGTCGCACGGCATTCCGCGAGGGGCTGCGAAGCGACCGCCTGCAGGTCTTTCCCGGCGCGTTCACGCCGCTGAGCATCCGCCTGATTCAGGAGAAGGGCTTCGACGGCGCCTACATTTCGGGCGCCGTCATGGCGGCCGAGCTGGGCTTGCCCGACATCGGGCTGACCACGCTCACCGAGGTCGCCCAGCGCGCGCACCAGATCAGCCGCATGAGCGACCTGCCGACCCTCGTCGACGCCGACACCGGCTTCGGTGAGCCGATGAACGTCGCCCGCACGGTGCACGAGCTCGAAGATGCCGGCGTTGCGGGCCTGCACCTCGAAGATCAGGTCAACCCGAAGCGTTGCGGGCATCTCGACGGCAAGGCGGTCGTGGATGCGGACACCGCGATCAAGAGGATTCGCGCGGCCGTCGACGCCCGCCGCGACCCCGAGCTCGTCATCATGGCCCGCACCGACATCCGCGGTGTCGATGGGCTCGATGCGGCGATCGACCGCGCAAAGGCCCTGGTCGACGCGGGGGCCGACGCGATCTTCCCCGAAGCGATGGCGACCCTCGACGAGTTCGCTGCCGTGCGGGCGGCCGTCGACGTGCCGATCCTCGCCAACATGACCGAGTTCGGCAAGAGCGCGCTGTTCACGCACGCGCAGTTGGCCGACGTCGGCGTCAACATGGTCATCCACCCCGTGTCGCTCTTGCGCGTCGCGTTCGGCGCGATCGAGCGCGCGCTCGACACGCTTCACGCCGACGGCACCCTCGACGCGGAGGTCGCGGGCATGCAGACTCGAGGCAGGCTCTACGAGCTGCTCGACTACGAGGCGTACAACGCCTTCGACGCGGGCATCTTCACCTATAGCGGCCGCTGACCGCCACACCGAGAGCGACCCCGAGCAAAGGAGCACGGCATGAGCGACACGAACGCACCCGAGATCAAGAAGGGCCTCGCCGGCGTCGTCGTCGACGAGACCGCGATCAGCAAGGTCAACCCCGAAACCAATTCGCTGCTGTATCGCGGGTACCCCGTGCAGCAGTTGGCGGCGCAGTGCACGTTCGAGGAGGCCGCCTACCTGCTGTGGCACGGTGAACTGCCCACCGACCAGCAGCTGGCCGAGTTCGAGGACCACGAGCGGGCAAACCGCCACCTCGACCGGGTCGTGAAGGACGCGATCGACGCGCTCCCGCTGACCGCGCATCCCATGGATGTCGTGCGCACCGCGATCAGCGTGCTCGGCGCGCTCGACGAGACGCTCTCGAGCGACCGCACCTGGATCGAGCCCGGCTTCACGCTGCAGCGATCGATGCGGATGTTCGCGAAACTTCCGGCGATCGTCGCGTACGCGCAGCGTCGCCGCCGCCACGAGCACCCGGTCGAGCCGCGCGACGACCTCGGGTACTCGGCGAACTTCTTGCACATGGTCTTCGGCGAGGTGCCCGAGAAGGTCGTCGTCGACGCGTTCGACACGTCGATGACGCTGTACGCCGAGCACTCGTTCAACGCGTCGACGTTCACAGCGCGGGTCATCACCTCGACGCTGAGCGACGTCTACTCGGCCGTGACCGGAGCGATCGGCGCGCTCAAGGGCCCGCTGCACGGCGGTGCGAACGAGGCCGTCATGCACGTGTTCGCCGAGATCGGCTCGGCCGACCGGGCCGAGGCGTGGCTTGACCAGGCGCTCGCCGAGAAGCGCAAGATCATGGGCTTCGGCCACCGGGTCTACAAGAACGGCGACTCGCGCGTGCCGACCATGAAGGCGTCGCTCGAGACGCTGGTCGCGCACTACGACCGGGCCGACATGATCGAGCTGTACGACGCGCTCGAGCAGGCGATGGATGCGCGCAAGGGCATCAAGCCGAACCTCGACTACCCGTCGGGCCCGGCCTACCACCTGATGGGTTTCGACACTGAGGTGTTCACGCCGCTATTCGTCGCGGCTCGCGTGCCGGGCTGGACGGCCCACGTCATGGAGCAGTTGAGCGCCAACGCGCTGATCCGCCCGCTGAGCGTCTACACGGGGCCCGATCAGCGCGACGTCCCAGCCGGCTGAAAGCCGTATGGGTGAAGATGGGGGAATGACTGACGCGATTCCTACACCGCACCTGACCCTCAAGGACGGCAACCGCATCCCGCAGTTGGGTCTCGGCGTCTTCCTCGTCGAACCCGACGAGGCCGAGCGCATCGTCTCGGACGCCTTCGAGGTCGGCTACCGGCACATCGACACCGCGCGCATCTACAAGAACGAGGAGGGCGTCGGCCGCGCCATCGCCTCCTCCGGCCTGTCGCGCGACGAGCTCTACATCACCACGAAGCTGTGGAACAGCGACCAGGGCGCCGACACCGCCCGCCCCGCGCTGGAGGCGAGCCTTGAGCGCCTCGGCCTCGACTACGTCGACCTGTACCTCATCCACTGGCCGGCGCCGAAGTACGGCAAGCACGTCGAGTCGTGGAACGCGCTGATCGAACTGAAGGAGGCCGGCCTCGTCAAGTCGATCGGTGTGTCGAACTTCATGCAGTCCCACCTCGAAGACATTGACAAGGCGACCGGCGTTGTGCCCGTTGTGAACCAGATCGAGCTGCACCCCGCGTTCCAGCAGCGCGAGCTACGGTCGTTCCAAGAGCCGCGCGGCACGCTCACCGAGGCGTGGGGCCCGCTCGGCCAGGGCAAGTACGAGCTCGCCGAGCTGCCCGGCCTCGCGGAGATCGCCGAGCGCCACGGCAAGAGCGTGCAGCAGGTCGCCATTCGCTGGCACATTCAGGAGGGCATCATCGTCTTCCCGAAGACCACGAAGCGCGAGCGCATGATCGAGAACGCCGACGTGTTCGACTTCGAGCTCTCGGCCGACGAGATGGCCGTCATCGCCGCCGCCGACAAAGACCTCCGCGTCGGCGCGCACCCCGAGACCACCGACTTCTAGGTCGGAACAGGGCAGCAAGGACGGACAGTCGCGCTAGAGGGAAACCTCGGTGCGGCTGCCCGTCGGCGTTGCGGCGAGCAGCGGTCCGCCCGCGGGCGACTCAAGCCCGGCGAACTCGCTCTCGAGGGCGTCGCGCCCCTCGCTGAAGTGCGTCCACTGGTCGACGTGCAGGCCCACCACTCGGCGCGCGCCGAGCACCAGGGCGGCGGCGCGGGCGTCCGCCGCGGTCAGCGTCAGCGGGGCGTCGATTGCGGGGATGCGGGCCGCTCCCGCGAACAGCACCGCAGCATCCACCTGCCCGTATCGGTCGACGATCGCCTCGACGACCGCCACTTCCGAGTTGTCGCCAGAAATATACACGGTCGGATGCCCGGGTGCGGTCAGCAGGAAACCGCACACCGGTCCCAGCCGCTCGGCGAACGCGGCCGGCCCGTGTTGCGCGGGGACGGCGACAAGCGCCGCCCCGGCGGGTGCGCGGTCGGCGACCTCGGCGCCCACTGCCGCCGCATCGTCCAGGGCGAGCGCCGCGTGGTCGGCGAGCCCCACCACTTGGGCCGCGCCGCCGCGCACCGTGAGGTCGTCGGCTCCGGCGGGCGTCGTGACGACCAACGGCAGGGTGAGCGAGAACGCGCGCGGGGGAGTCTTCACTCATGACGCGAGCGTACGTCCGGCCGCTGAGTCGCGCCCTACCGCGCCTGGCGCTTGGACGAGATGACGCCGGTGTCGAACCCCATGAGGTGCAGCCCGCCGTGGAACCGCGCGTGCTCGACCTTGATGCAGCGGTCCATGACGACGGTGAGGCCCTTCGACTCGCCGTAGCGGGCCGCCTCCTCGTTCCAGATGCCGAGTTGCACCCAGACGGTGGGCGCGCCGACGGCGATCGCGTCGTCCATGACGGAGGGGATATCGCTGGCGCGGCGGAACACGTCGACGATGTCGGGCACCTCGGGCAACGACTGCAGGTCGGGGTAGGCCGGCTGCCCCAGGATCTCTGTCGCGTTCGGGTTCACGAAGTACACCCGGTAGGGGCTCGACTGCTTCAGGTATGTGCCAACGAAGTACGACGAGCGGGCCGGGTTGGGCGAGGCTCCGACGATCGCGACGCTCGTCGCCTTCCGCAGAATCGCCAGACGCTCCTTGGCCGACGGGCCGACCCAGGTGCGCTGCGACTTCCACAGCTTCGCCAGCGGTGAGTCGGCGGGCAGGTCGCACGTCAGGCCGTTGGCGAGGGTGACCGTCTCGGTCGCCTCCGCCGTCGCGGTCGGGATGCTCGTCTCACTCATGGATCGCCCCTTACGCCGTCGCGGCGCTCAACGCCTGGTCGAGGTCGTAGATGATGTCGTCGACGTCTTCGATACCGACCGACAACCGCACGAGGCCCGGCCCGATTCCCGAGTCGGCCAGCTGCTGCTCGGTGAGCTGCGCGTGCGTCGTCGAGGCCGGGTGAATGATCAGCGTTTTCGCGTCGCCGATGTTCGCCAGGTGGCTCGCCAGTTGCACGTTCTCGATCAACTTCTCGCCAACCTCACGTCCACCCTTCACGTCGAACGAGAACACCGAGCTGGGGCCCGCCGGCGTGTACTTCGCGGCGCGGTCGAAGTGGCGATGCGACGGGAGGCCGGCCCAGCGGACCGTCTCGACCCGAGCATCCTGTTCGAGCCATTCGGCGACCGTGCGGGCGTTGTCGACGTGCGCCTGCATCCGATACGGCAGCGTTTCGACGCCCTGCGCGAGCAGGAAGGCGGAGTGCGGGGCGAGCGACGGCCCGATGTCGCGCAACTGCTCGGCGCGCAGCCGCGTGAGGAAGGCGTACTCGCCGAAGTTGCCGTACCAGGTGAGGCCGCCGTAGTGCGACACAGTCTCTTCGAACAGCGGGAAGTTGTGGTTCGACCAGTCGAAGCGACCCGACTCGACGACGACGCCGCCGAGGGTCGTGCCGTGGCCGCCCAAGAACTTCGTGGCCGAGTGGGTGACCACGTCGGCGCCCCACTCGATCGGGCGGCACAGGTACGGGGTCGCGATCGTCGAGTCGACGATGAACGGAATCTCGTGCGCCCGCGCGACGTCGGCCAGCGCCTCGAGGTCGGCGATGTCACCCGACGGGTTCGCGATCGTCTCGGCGAAGAGCACCTTCGTGCGACCCGGGATGATCGCGGCCGCGTAGTCGTCGGCCTGGTCGCTCGCGACGAAGGTCGTCTCGACGCCGAAGCGGCGAAGTGTCACATCGAGCTGCGTGATTGACCCGCCGTACAGGTTCGACGACGCGACGACGTGGTCGCCGGCGCCGACGAGCGAGGCGAAGGTGATGAACTGCGCGCTCAGTCCGCTCGCCGTGGCGACGGCGCCGAGTCCGCCTTCGAGGCTCGCGATGCGCTCCTCGAAGCTCGCAACGGTCGGGTTCGCAAGGCGCGAGTAGATGTTGCCGTACTTCTGCAGGGCGAAGCGGGCGGCGGCATCCTGCGCGTCGTCGAACACGAACGCGCTCGACTGGTAGATCGGCAGGGCGCGGGCGCCCGTCGCCGAGTCGGGAACGTTGCCCGCGTGCAGGGCACGCGTGCGGAAACCGTAATCGCGGTCGGCCATCTCGCCACCGTATCCGAGCGACGCGACGTGCCCCGCGCATCCCCGTCACATTTCGTAAGCGCCCGCGGCCTCCGTGCCGCGGCTCACACCCCTGACGCCCGCGACAGGGCGACCCCTGCGTGACGTTTCTCAGGAGTTCAGCTGCTCGCGACCGATGCTTCCCGCGGGTTTTCCGGCAGGCCGTGCCTCTACTCCTGAGAAACGTCACGCAGGTCGCGAGCTGCGGCCGACGGCACGGGGTGCTGCGGCCAGTCCCGCGGCTCGGCCGTGCGGGTGAGGCGGGGGATGCGCGAATCACTCCACAGGCGGAGGCACGCCTCGCCGCGCACCCCTAGCGTTGAGGCCATGACCGAGTCGACACTCGCCGCCCCCACTCCCCGCCTGAAGCGGGCCGCCGCCCCCGACGTCGCCCGAGGGCTCGTGCTCATCGGCATCGCGTTGGCGAACGTGCCGTTCTTCCTGTTCGGCACCGAGCTCGGCATCGCGCTGAAGCCGGTGTCGGATGACGCGACCGACCAGTGGACGAACGTCTTCGTCGCGATGCTGTTCGACAATCGCAGCTACCCGCTCTTCGCTCTGCTGTTCGGCTACGGCATGACGCAGCTGATGACCCGCGAGTACACCCGTGGGGCGAGCTGGGAGGACACGCGTCGTCTGCTGATTCGCCGCAACCTGTGGCTGATCGCCTTCGGCGCCGCACACGGCGTGCTGCTGTTCTTCGGCGACATTCTCGGCCCCTACGGTCTGCTCGGCCTCGCCCTCGTGCTGCTCATCCGGGCCTCGGGCAAGGTGCTCGCGATCGTCGGCTGGATCTGTTTCGGGATGCTCGTGCTGATTGGCGCGCTCGAGGGCTTGAGCGGGCTGTTCGGCATGGTCGACGGTGGCATGACGACGGGGGCCCCGTTCGGCTCGGCCGCGGCCGACACGTTTGGCATCGCCGTGCTCTTGCGCGCCGGCGAGTGGTTCGTGCAGATGGTCGGCATGCCGGTCGGCGGTATCGGCCTGCTCGCGCCGATGATCCTCGGCATGTGGCTCGCGCGTCGCCGCGTGCTCGAAGACCCGACCCCGCACCTGCGTCGCCTCGGGCTTGCCGCCGGGATCGGCATCAGTGTCTCGCTGCTGGGCGCCGTGCCGCTCGCTCTCGCGCTGCTCGGCATCGTTGAGTACGGCATCTTCGTCGAACCGCTCGTGACCATGCTGCACGCGGGTACCGGAGCCCTGGGAGCGGTCGGCTACGTGGCCCTCATCGCGATCCTCGCCGGGCGCCGCGAAACACCCGGCCCGATCAGCCGCATCTTCGCGGCCCTCGGCCAGCGCTCGCTGAGCGGTTACCTCACCCAGTCGCTCGTGTTCGTCATCGTCTTCGCGCCGTACACGCTCGGGCTCGGCGACCAGCTCGGTATCGCCGAGGCCAGCCAGATCGCTGTCATCACCTGGCTCGGCACGCTGATCGCGGCGAACGTGCTTGCGGCTGTCGACAAGCCCGGCCCCGCCGAATGGGCGCTGCGGAAGCTCGTCTACCGTCCCCGGCGCCGCGCTACACCCAGCTCGGAAGCCAATACCGCCAGCTGAGCTGGTCGAGCGGTAGCGGCAGGCCCATCCACACCGGCAGGAAGAACACGCTCACGACGACGACGAGCGCGCCGATGACGAGCAACGCAACCCGCCCGCCTCGGCGCAGGATGCCGTCGGCCACCATGGCCAGCCCGATCACGAGGAAGGGCACGAGCACGATCGTGTAGAAGAAGAACGTGGTGCGCTCGGGGTAGAGCAGCCACGGCAGCCAGCCGGCCGCGACCCCGGTGAGCACGACGGTGGCGGGGAGCGCGCCGCCGGAGAAGATGCGCAGCCGCGACCACGCGCATCCTGCCGCGATGATCAGAAGCGCCGCCCACGCGAGCCACCAGATCAGCGGGTTCGGAAGCCCCGTGATGCCGACCGCGACGCCCTCCGTGACCTCGTCGTAGTGCATGTAGGTGGGGCGCACGAGCAACGGCCAGAGGGCGGCGGGCGCCTCGTAGGCGTGCGGCGTCGACTCGCCGACGTGGTAGCCGTACACCTCCTGCTGGTAGCGCCACAGCGCGGCGAGAGCGTTCGTACCGTAGTCGCGGCCCCAGCCGCCCGAGGTGGCGAACCAGCCGGTCCAGGTTGCGACGTAGGCGAGCAGAGCGGCCGGCACGGTGAGCAGGAACGACGCGGGCCCCTGCAGCAGTACCCCGCCCGAGAACCAGAACGGCACACCCGCGCGTCGCCGGTCGACCGCGTCGAGCACGACGCTCATGAGTGCGAACGCCGCGAACAGATACAGGGCGCTCCACTTGATGGAGGCCGCCAATCCGAACGTCGCCCCGAACGCGATGAGCCACGGGCGGCGCCACAGCACCGGCCCCCAATCGTCGCGGACGCGACGCGACGGGGGATGCTCGTCGCCTGGATGCGCATACGCTGCGATGCGGGGTGCAAGCCGCCTCCCGTACTGCCCGCGGTCGAGCGTCCAGAAGATGACGGCGCCGACGACGGTGAGCGCGAGGAAGCCGTCGAGCAGCGCGACGCGGCTCATGACGATCGCGGAGCCATCGATGGCGATGAGTCCGCCCGCGACCATGCTGAGGGTGAAGTTCTTCGTGAGCAGGTGGGCGAGCAGCATCACCAGCCCGACGAGCGCGATGCCGGCGATGGCGGCCGACAGGCGCCAGCCGACCGGGTTGCCCGTGCCGAACGCGGCGAGGCCGAGGGCGATCAGCCACTTGCCGAGCGGGGGGTGGGCGACGAACGCGCCCTCCACGGCCGGGCGGGTGAGCTCGCCCGACTCGAAGCGCGGGTTCGGGTCGTCGGGCCAGCGACCCTCGTAGCCGTACGCGAGCAGCGACGCGGCGTCTTTCACGTAGTACGTCTCGTCGAAGACGAGGGTCTCGGGGGTGTCGAGTCCGATGAGCCGGGCAGCCGCGGCCACGCCGATGATCGCGGCGGGGACGCCGATGCGCACGGCCCGCGGCAGTCTCGTCGCCGACCGGGTGCCTGAAACGGTCGGCGTCTGCACGGTCACGCGCTCATGCTAACCGCGGGTTTCCCGCGATGCGCTTCGCCGCGGCCGCGCCCCGGCGGCAGCCTCGCGTGCCAGAGTGGAGCCGTGATCGTGCTCGCCGCCACCCCCATCGGCAACCTCGGCGACGCCAGCCGCCGCCTCCTCGAGGTGCTCGAGGCGGCGCCGATTGTCGCCGCCGAAGACACACGCACCGCCGCGCACCTCCTGCGCGCCCTCGGGGTCGAGAACCGCCCGAAGCTCGTCGCGCTGCACGAGCATAACGAGCGCGCGGCATCCGCCGACCTCGTTGAGGCGGCGCGTGACGCCGACCTCGTGGTGCTGACCGACGCCGGGATGCCCGGCATCAGTGACCCCGGATACGTCCTCGTCGAGGCGGCCATCGCCGCGGGTGTCGACGTGACCGCGATCCCCGGACCGAGCGCGGTGCTCACCGCCCTCGTGCTGAGTGGGCTGCCCACCGACCGCTTCGCCTTCGACGGGTTCGTTCCCCGCAAGGGCCGGGTCGCGTGGGCGCGGGGGTTGGCGACCGAGCAGCGCACCATCGTGGTGTTCGAGGCACCGCACCGCATCGGCGCCTCGCTCGCCGACCTCGCTCTGGGTTTCGGGTCGGAGCGCCGCGCCGCCGTCTGCCGCGAGCTGACGAAGAAGTTCGAGGAGGTCGCGCGCGGCACTCTCGGCGAGTTGGCCGAGCGTTTTGCCGACGGCGCCCGGGGCGAGCTCGTCGTCGTCATCGAGGGATCGCCCGCGCTCGCCGCCGACCTGCCGAGCGCGGTCGTCGAGGTGTTGGCCCGAGCCTCGGCGGGGGAGCGCCTGAAGGCTGCGGCCGCCGATGTCGGAGCCGCAACGGGCCTCGGCACGCGCGAGCTCTACGAAGCGGCGCTCGCCGCCCGGCGGGGGTAGGCCGCTGCGCTACTCGCAGCTGTCGGTGAGGCGCAGACGCACCGGCGCGCTCAGCACCTGTGTGTCGGTCATGATGTCGACCACCTCGAGCAGGGCGTCTCCCCGGCCGTCGCGCCGCACCGCGATGGCGATGTAGCCGGCGTCACCGGGCTCGAGCACGGTGCCGCCGAGGTCGGAAACAGTCGCGCCCTCGGCCGCGCGGTCGGCGCGGCTGCCACCGAAGATGACCGGTTCGGGGTCGCCCTCGCCGTCGAACGGCTCGAACCAGCTGTCGACGACGGTGCCGCCCGAGAGTTCCTGCGCCGTCATGGACTCGATGACGACCGGGTCGTTGCTGTTGTTGACGAGCCCGAACGACGCGCTGCCGACCTGCCCCTCGGTGACGGCGCGGCACCCCTCGAGTCCGTCGGCGAGCACCGAGCCGGGGGAGCAGCTCGCGACGAGCGCGACGCTGGCGACGATCGAGAGGAGGGCGCGCATCCGCATGGTTCGAACCTACCGAACGGGGCTGCGCGCTCCGCTACGCGCCCCAGCCGAGCCCGCGGAGCCAGGCCGCGCACTCGGCCGTCCAGCGCTCGGCGTCACCCGAGCCGGATGCGAGCCCCAGGCCGTGCACGCCGGACGGGTAGACGTGCAGCGCGTGCGGCACCCCGTGCCGGGCCAGCGCCGCACCCAACAGGTAGGCGTGCTCGACCGGCACGAGCGCATCGTCGGCGGTGTGCCACACGAACGTCGGTGGCATCGCGGGCGTGACGAGGTGCTCGATCGACGTCGCGCGGCGGGCGCGCCGCCCCGGGCGCGGCCCGAGCAGGTTCTCGCGCGACCCCGCGTGGGTCGGGGTGAGCATCGACACCACGGGGTAGCAGAGCACCGCGAGCTCGGTAAGGCCCGTCGCGGCCGCGTGGCCCGCAAGGTGGCCGCCCGCGGAGAAGCCGAGCACGCCAACCCGCTGGGCCCCCGATGACCGCACCTGCGCGATGTGGGTGCGGGCGCTCGTGTCGGTCACTCGGGCAGTATGCCGCGCGTGCGTGCCCCGCGCGGGCCGGGCGCGCAGCCGCCGCCCGCCTAGAATGGGGCAATCATGGCCACAGCCCCCACCTTCTCGGTCACCACCCCGATCTTCTACGTCAACGACGCGCCGCACATCGGCCACGCGTACACCGAGGTCGCGGCCGACGTTCTCGCCCGCTGGAACCGGCAGTGCGGCGTCGAGACCTGGTCGCTGACCGGCACGGACGAGCACGGCCAGAAGATCCTGCGCACGGCGGTCGCGAACGACGTCACCCCGAAGGAGTGGGCCGACAAGCTCGTCGCCGACGCGTGGATTCCGCTGCTCGAGACGATCGACATCGCCAACGACGACTTCATCCGCACCACGGAGGAGCGGCACGAGAGCGTCGTGCAGGCGTTCCTGCAGAAGCTGTACGACGACGACTTCATCTACTTCGGCGAGTACGAGGGCTACTACTGCGTCGGCTGCGAAGAGTACAAGCAGCCCGACGACCTCGCGCAGGGCACGGGCGAATTCGAGGGTCAGTACGTCTGCCCGATTCACGGTCGCCCCGTCGAGGTGCTGAAGGAGGCCAACTACTTCTTCCGTATGAGCGCGTTCGGCGACCGCCTGCTCGAGCTGTATGAGACGCAGCCCGACTTCATCCAGCCCGACAGCCTGCGCAACGAGATCGTCTCGTTCGTGCGCCGCGGCCTCGACGACCTGTCGATCTCGCGTCAGAGCTTCGACTGGGGCGTGCGCGTTCCGTGGGATGAGAAGCACGTCTTCTACGTCTGGTTCGACGCGCTCATCAACTACATCTCTGCCCTCGGCTGGCGCGCCGATCAGCCCGGCGAACTGTTCCAGAAGTTCTGGCCCTCGAACCACATCGTCGGTAAAGACATCGCCCGCTTCCACGCCGTCATCTGGCCGGCCATGCTCATGGCCGCAGGCCTGCCGACCCCGCGCCGCGTGTTCGGGCACGGCTGGCTGCTCGTCGGCGGCGAGAAGATGTCGAAGTCGAAGCTCACCGGCATTGCTCCGGCGCAGATCACCGACGTGTTCGGCTCCGACGCGTTCCGCTACTACTTCCTGCGCGCCATCTCGTTCGGCCAAGACGGCTCGTTTTCGTGGGAGGACCTCGCCGCCCGCTACCAGGCCGAACTCGCCAACGGCTTCGGCAACCTCGCCTCCCGCGTCATCGCGATGATCGGCCGCTACTGCGACGGGCGCGTGCCCGCCGCGGGCGACCTCACCGAGGCGGATGCGCGCATCCATTCGGTTGTTGAGCTCGCGGTCGAGCGCGCCACCGCCGCCATGGACCGCTTCGCGATCCACGAGGCGATCACTGCGATCTGGACGATCGTCGACGAGCTGAACGGTTACCTGACCGAGCAGGAGCCGTGGAAGGTCGCGAAGGACGAGTCGAAGGTCGAGCGCCTGCACACGATCCTCGCCACCGCGGCGGAGGGGCTGCGCGCGCTGAGCGTGCTGCTCGCCCCCGTCATGCCGAAGTCGACCGCCCAGCTGTGGACGGCGCTCGGCGCCGAGGCCGCCATCGGTCCGCTCGCCGAGCAGCGTGTCGACGGTGTCGCCGCGTGGGGCCAGCTGCCCGCCGGTGCCGAGATGTCGCCGCTGCCGCCGCTGTTCCCCCGCATCGAGGCCGACCAACTCGGGTAGCTGTACCCCCGCGAAGCGCAACCCCCCCCAGCGACCCCCGCGTGCCGGTCAGTAGACTCGCCTGCGCGGTCGGGGTGCCCGGCCCAGGAGGCGAGAACTGCATGACCGAGGCGATCGACCCGCACATCCGCAAGCGAGCGGCCATGGAGGATACGACCCGCGATCTCGCCTATCCGCCTGCTCCGGAGGCGCTCGTCGTGCCCGTGTACGACAATCACACGCACCTCGAGATCGCCGATGGCGAGAACCCGCTGCACTATCGCGAGCATCTCGACCGGGCGAGCGCGGTCGGCGTGCGCGGCGTCGTTCAGGTCGGCACCGACGTGATCACGAGCCAGTGGTCGGCGGCGGTCGCCGAACGCGAGCCGCGCGTCTTGGCCGCGGTCGCGATCCACCCCAACGAGGCCCCGAAACTGGATGCTGAGGGCACCCTCGACGACGCGCTGGCCGTCATCGACGGCCTCGCCCAGCAGCCTCGTGTGGTCGCGATCGGCGAGACGGGGCTCGACTACTTCCGCACCGACGAGGGGGGACGTGAGGCGCAGTTGCGCGCGTTCGAGGCCCACATCGAGTTGGCGAAGCGGCACAACCTGGCCCTGCAGATCCACGACCGCGACGCGCACGACGACGTCGTCGCAACCCTCTTGCGGGTTGGCGCCCCCGACCGCGTGGTGTTCCACTGCTTCTCGGGCGACGTCGAGTTGGCGTCGATCTGCGCCGAGCGCGGCTGGTTCGCTTCGTTCGCCGGCACGGTGACGTTCAAGAACGCCCGCAACCTGCGCGACGCCCTCGAGGTGCTGCCCCGTGCCCTGCTGCTCGTCGAGTCGGATGCGCCGTTCCTCACCCCGCACCCGCACCGCGGGCGACCGAACGGGCCCTACCTGCTGCCGTGGACGGTGCGCGCCATGGCCGACGCGATCGGCACCGATGTCTCGATGCTGGCGGCACAGCTGAGCTCGAACACCGAGAACGTCTACGGGCACTGGGACGACAGCCCCGTCGTGGCCCCGGGTGACCCGTGGGCCGACCGACCCGCCGATGATGCGGCGGACGCCACTCAGCACGACATTCCGGGCGACCCGCACGATTTCACCCCGTCGGCCCCGCATCCGGGCGACGCCGCGGACGACGACTGACGTGGGAGCACTGCTCGGCCCGGCCGAGGTGCGCGACCTCGCCGAACTGCTGGGTGTCGCGCCGACGAAGAAGCTGGGCCAGAACTTCGTGCACGACGGCAACACGGTGCGCCGCATCGTGCAGGCCGCGAAACTCACGCCGGGTGAGACGGTGCTCGAGGTTGGCCCGGGCCTTGGCTCGCTGACCCTCGGCCTCCTCGACGCGGGCCACCCGGTGGTCGCAGTCGAGATCGACCCACGCCTCGCCACCCAGTTGCCAACCACGGTGGCCGAGCTGCAACCGCACGCCGAACTCACGGTGGTGACGGCCGACGCGATGACGGTCGACGCGGCCGCCCTGTCCGCACCCGACGGTGCCCCGATCATCCCGACCGCGCTGGTCGCGAACCTGCCGTACAACGTGAGCGTTCCGGTGCTGCTGCACCTGCTCGCCGCCCTGCCGTCGCTTGAGCGCGTGCTGGTCATGGTGCAGGCCGAGGTCGGGCACCGCATCGCCGCCGCACCCGGGTCGAAGATCTACGGCAGCCCCAGCGTGAAGGCCGCCTGGTACGGCGACTGGCGCGTCGCGGGCACGATCAGCCGCCAGGTGTTTTGGCCGGTTCCGAACGTCGACAGCGTCATCGTCGGGATGCACGGACGTCACGTCCCCGGCGACGACCTCCTACGCCAGCGCACCTTCCAGCTGGTCGATGCCGCGTTTGGGCAGCGGCGCAAGATGCTCAGGCAGGCGCTCGCCGAGGTGTTCGGGTCGTCCGCAGTGGCGACCGCGGCGCTCGACGCCGCCGGGGTGGACCCGACGGCGCGCGGCGAGCAGCTCGACCTCGAGGCGTTTCTCTCCCTCGCGCGGGTCGAGTCGGTGTGAGCGCGCTCGCGCCGCAGGGCCCGGGTTCCGGGCGGTCTGGCGGCGCGCCCGGCAGCGGGCCGGGCGGCGGTGTGGGCGCGCCCGCGCGAGGCGCGCTGGGGTGGCTGGAGGCGCATCCCGCACCCCCGATCGTCGCGGCGATCGCTGCGGGCTTCGCGGTCGGTGCACTCGCGCCTGACGTCGGCGCCGCCCCCGACGCGCTGCCGTTCGGGCTGATCGCGCTGGCGATCACGGTGACGCTCGCCGGGGTGCCGCTCGCGGCGGTCGGCCGCACCGTGCTCGACAAGCGCTTCCTGTCGGCGCTCCTGCTGCTCTCGATTGTCGTCGGCCCGCTGCTCACCCTCGTGCTCAGTCGCATCGTGTTCCGCGACCCCGACCTGCAGCTCGGCTTGCTGCTCATGCTGCTCGCGCCCGGAGTCGGCCTCATCGTCGGCGTGGTGCGTCGGGCGGGCGGCGACGCCGAGGCGTTGTTCGCCGCCGCCCCCATCATGCTCCTGGTGCAGGCCGTCACGGTGCCCGGCCTGCTGATCCTGTTCACTCTGTCTGACGGGTTTCTCGCCCTCGACGTGTCGGGACTGCCGCCCGTGATCCTCGCGTGCATCATCGGCCCCGCGCTCGCGATCACGGCCCTGCAACTCATCGGCGAGCGCGCAACCCCGGTGCAGACGGCGCTGCGCGCCGTCAACCGCTGGACGGTGCCCGCGACGGCCGTCGCCGCCGGCACCGTCGCCGCCGTGTTCACGCCCCGCGCGGTCGAGCGCATCGACCTGCTCGTCGCCGTCGCGCCGCTGTTCGGGGTCTACCTGATCGTGATGACACCGCTCGGCATTCTGATCGGCACCGCCTTCAGCCTGTCGATCGGCGGGGTGCGCTCGGTCACGTTCGCGGGCGCGGCCCGCAACGGCCTGCTCGTGCTGCCGATCGCGGCCGCCTTCGAGGAGGGCTTCGAACTCGTGCCGCTCGTCGTCGTGCTCGGTATGGCGATCGAAGTCATCGGGCTCGGCATCTACCGGCTGCTCGTGCCGAGCCTCACCTCGCAGAGCCGCGGCGCGTACTCGCGCGACTGAGGCGCACTGCTGTCAGCGACACCGGCGGCGCAGCAGCGTCAGCCGCTGACCCGGCGCAGCAGCGTCAGCACCTCAACGTGCGTCGTCTGCGGAAACATGTCGACCACCCGCGCCCGCTCGACCCGGTAGTCGGGCATCGCGGCGATGTCGCGCGCGAGCGTGTCCGGGTTGCAGCTCGAATACACGATGGTGTCGGGCCCGCGGTCGGCGAGCAGGGTCGCCAGCGGCTCGCCGAGCCCGCGCCGCGGTGGGTTGACGACGACCAGCTCGGGCAGCTCCTTCTGCCGCCGCGCCCACTCGAGCGCGTCATCGGCCACGAATCGGATGCGCGCCCGGTCGTCGTCGCGCCCGTACCGCGCGTCGCGCGCGAGCTCCGCACTCGCCACCGCGTCGCGCGACACCTCCACCCCCACGATCTCCCGCGCAACGCCCGGAGCGCCCGCGGCGTGCAGCGCGAACCCGCCCACCCCGCAGTACAGGTCGGCGACGTTCGCGGGCGCGAGCTCGTCGACCCATTCCGCGGCCTGCCGGTACAGCGCGCCCGAGACGGCCGTGTTCGTCTGCACGAACGACTGCGGCAGCGCCCGCAGTTCGACGTCGCCCACCAGCAGGGGCAGCGCCCGAGCCTCGGTGAGCACGTGCTCCTCGTCGCCCTCGAGCACCGCCTTGTGTTCGGGTAGCAGGTTCACGGTGATGACCTGGGCGGCGGGCACAGCGGCCGCCAGCTCGGGCAGGTGGCGGCGGACCCGGGCGAGGCCCTCAGCGGTGCGCGTGACGAACCGCAGCATGAGCGAATCCCCGGCGCCGAGGGTGATGATCACGTTCTTCAGCTCGCCGCGGCGGGCCGGCACGTCGTACGGGGTGAGCTGCGCGGTCGTGATGAAGCGGGCGATGGCGGGCAGTGCATCCAGAATCGGGTCGGCGATCACGCCGCAGCGCCGCAGGTCGACTCCCTGTCGGCGGTCGCCGAGGATTCCGAGCGTGGGGGAGTCGACCGTGCCGCCGACCACCATCTTCGCCTTCGCGCGGAAGCCGCTCTCGACGCTCGCGACCGGCGCGCCCCACACCGAGTCCGCGGGCCCCGCCAGGTGCGCGGCGAGCAGAGCCTCGACCCTGGCCTGCTTCTCGGCGAGCTGCGCGTCGTACGGCACACCCATGAGCGTGCACGAGCGACAGACCCCCGCGTCGAAGTAGTCGCACTGCACGGCCTCGAGGCTACCCGCGCGGGGCGGACTGTGTTTCGATGCTCGTATGGGCGATGACGCACCGGTGAGGGCCGCCGCGGGTGGGGCGAGCGACGACACGACACTCGAGGCGACCGGGCGACGGTCCGCCGACTGGTACGGGATGCTCGATGCGGCCGGCGCGCGCGACTGGCCCCACAAACAGATCGCCGGGCACCTCGTCGCCGCCCACGGCGTCGACGGCTGGTGGGCGCAGTCGATCACGGTCGGGTACGAGCAGGCCGCCGGGGGCGCGCGCGAGCGGCTGCTGCTCAGCGTGCGGCCCGCCGCCGGCAAGCCCGCGACCGTCAGCCTCACCTGGTCGGGAATGGCCGACGACCACGCCCTGTCTACCGTCAAGGGACGGCTCGCAAAGTTGCTCGACACCCTGCCCTAGGGTGGAGGCATGAGCGTTGCCGCAGGCCCCCGCGTCGTGCACGCGAAGGCGCCCGGCAAGATCAACGTCTTCATGCGCGTAGGTGCTCTGCACGACGACGGCTACCACGATGTCGCCACCGCGTACCAGGCCGTGTCGCTCTACGAAGAGGTGTGGGCGACCGAGGCTGACGACTTCTCGGTGCGCTTCACCGGCCCCATCGACACGAGCGCCCTGCCGACCGACGGGTCGAACCTCGCCATTCGCGCCGCGCGGCTGCTGGCCCGTACCACCGACTACCGCGGGGGAGTGCATCTCGAGATCGCGAAGCACGTGCCGATCGCCGGAGGCATGGGCGGCGGCTCGGCCGACGCGGCCGCCACGCTCGTCGCCTGCGACCACCTCTGGGGTACGGGGCTCGGCCGCGACGAGCTCGGCGAGTTGGCCGCCGGACTGGGCGCCGACGTGCCCTTCGCCCTGATGGGCGGCACCGCGGTGGGAACGGGCCGCGGCGACCGACTGTCGCCCGCACTCGCGCAGGGCACGTTCCACTGGGTGCTCGTGCTCGCCGACGGCGGGCTGTCGACTCCCGATGTGTACGCAGAGCTCGACCGGCACCGCGAACGGCACGTCACCGACATCGCCCCCGCCCCCGAACAGCCGACCGTCGACATCGAGGTGCTGCAGGCGTTACGGGCAGGCGACGCGCACCAGCTGGCCGAGTACCTCTACAACGACCTGCAGGCTCCCGCGCTGCACCTGCAGCCCGAACTCGCGGCGACGCTCGAGGCGGGCGAGGTCGAGGGGGCGCTCGCCGCCCTCGTGTCGGGCTCAGGCCCGACGGTGGCCTTTCTTGTCGCCGACGCCGATGCGGCCCTTGAACTGCAGGTGAGCCTCAGCGCTGGGGGTCACCGGGTGCTGCGGGCGACGGGTCCGGTGCACGGCGCTCGGGTCGTCGCGGGCTGACGCCCATCAGGCTGAGCAGGATCATTCCGCCGGCGCCCCCGACGAGCGCGATGTCGGCGATGTTGCCGACGAAGAACCCGAAGTAGTCGATGAAGTCGACGATCTCGCCGCGGGCGAAGCCCGGTTCGCGGAAGAGCCGGTCGGCCAGGTGGCTGATCGCCCCGCCGAACATGGCGCCGACGGCGACCGCCCAGCGGGCACTCGAGATGCGGGCGACGAACACCGCGAGGCCGATGACGGCGAGGGCGGCGACGATGGTGAGAATCCACGTGTACTCGCGGCCGATACCGAACGCGGCGCCCGGGTTGTAGACGAGCCGCCACTGGATCCACTCGCCGATGACCGGAACCCCCTCGCGCAGCGTGAGGGTCGTCTCGGCCCAGAACTTCGTCGCCTGGTCGAGCAGGATGATGCCCGCCGCCCAGACGAGAGTCCAGGGCAGCACCCGGCGAATGCGCGCCGTCTCGTGCGGTTGCAGCGGGCCGGTCGGCTCGACGGGCGAGTCGGCGGGCGGCTCGGGCGTCGCCTCCGGCGCGGGATTTTCGGTGGTGTCGGGCGCTGCGCCCTCGTGGGCGGCGGCCGCGTGCTCGGCGTCAGACATGCCTCCCATTCTGCCGCGTCTAGGCTCGACGTAATGGCCCACCTCCTGGGAGCCGAGCAGCTCCGCGTCGAATACCCCACCCGCGTCGTCCTCGACGGCGTCACCGTCGGCATCAGCGACGGCGACCGCATCGGCGTCGTCGGCCGCAACGGCGGCGGCAAGTCGACCCTGCTGCGCATCCTCGCCGGCAAACAAGAGCCCGACGCCGGCCGCGTCACCCGCCGCCGCGGCGTGACCCTCGGCATGCTCGACCAGGCCGACGCGCTCGCCACCGGCCAGACGGTGCTCACCACGATCGTCGGCGACCGCGCCGAGCACGAATGGGCGGGGGATGCGCGTGTGCGCGACGTTCTCGCCGGTCTCGTCCCCGACATCCCCGGCGACACGCTCGTCGACGATCTGTCGGGCGGGCAGCGGCGGCGCGTGGCGCTCGCCGCACTGCTGAGCCGTGACTGGGACATCGTCATCCTCGACGAGCCCACCAACCACCTCGACATCGGCGGAGTCGCATGGCTCGCCGAGCACCTGAAGCGCCGCTGGCCGCGCGGCCAGGGAGCCCTCGTGGTCGTCACCCACGACCGGTGGTTCCTCGACGAGGTGAGCGAGAACACGTGGGAGGTGCACGACCGCATCGTCGAACCCTTCGAGGGCGGCTACGCCGCCTACGTGCTGCAGCGCATGGAGCGCGACCGGCAGGCCGCGACCATCGAGGCGAAGCGCCAGAACCTGATGAAGAAGGAACTGGCGTGGCTGCGCCGCGGAGCTCCCGCCCGCACGGCGAAGCCGAAGTTCCGCATCGAGGCGGCCAACGCGCTCATCGCTGACGTGCCCGAACTGCGCAACCCGGTCGAGTTGACGCAGCTGGCGACGACGCGCCTCGGCAAAGACGTGATCGACCTGCTCGACGTGTCGGTCGCGTACGGCGATGCCACGATCATCCGTGATGTGGAGTGGCGCATTGCGCCCGGCGAGCGCACCGGCATCCTCGGCGTGAATGGGGCCGGCAAGTCGACGCTGCTGAAGCTCATCGACGGTTCACTCGCGCCGACGACCGGGCGCGTCAAGCGCGGCAAGACCGTGGCCGTGGCGACCCTCGACCAGCAGCTGGCTGACCTCAGCGCCGTGGCGGACGAGCGCGTGTCGGCCGTCATCGCGTCGAAGCGCACGACCTACGTCGCAGGCGGCAAGGAACTCACCCCCGGCCAGCTGCTCGAGCGGCTCGGCTTCACCTCGGCGCAGCTGTCGACGCCGGTGCGCGACCTTTCGGGCGGGCAGAAGCGGCGCCTGCAGCTGCTACTGATCCTGCTCGACGAGCCGAACGTGCTCATCATGGATGAGCCCACCAACGACCTCGACACCGACATGCTCACCGCCATCGAAGACCTGCTCGACACGTGGCCCGGCACCCTCATCGTCGTGTCGCACGACCGCTACCTGCTCGAGCGGGTCACCGACCAGCAGTACGCGATCCTGCCGGGGCCCGACGGCGCGGGGCGGCTGCGGCACCTGCCCGGGGGAGTCGACGAGTACCTGCGGTTGGCCGCGCGACTCGCGGCGCCGAGCGGTGGGCAGGATGCGGGGCGCGCGACCGTCGCGTCGGTGTCGGGGGCTTCCGGTGGCGGTAGTGGCGCCGGCGGCGCTGGCGTAAGTGTCGGTCCTGGCGCGGGTGCGGGGTCCGCGTCTGCGGGGGCGAGCGCCTCTGGGGCGGGAGCGTCCTCGGGCGGGGAGAGCGCAGCATCCACGCCGGCGCTGAGCGGGGCCGAGCGCCGCGCCGCCGAGAAGGAGCTCGCGGCGATCGACCGCAAGCTCGCCAAACTGCAGGCTCGCATCGACGAACTGCATGTCGAACTGGCCGAGCACGACGTCGCCGACTACGAGGGTCTCGGCAGGCTGCACGACGCGCTGCGCGTGGTCGAGGCTGAGCGCGACGAGCTGGAGACGCGCTGGCTCGAGCTGGGCGAGCTGCTCGCCTGAGCGGCGCGCCGACCCGCCCGCCCCGCCCCGGGGCTGAACTCGTGCGGTTTCGCGCAATTCGTGCCGTCGCAGACCCGCACGGGTTGCGCGAACCCGCACGCGTTCACGAACCCCGTGCCGAGACAAGGGTTTTCGCCGAGACACGGCTCGGCTAATCCTTGTTTCACCGAGAATCCGTGTTTCGGCGGTGCGCTCCCGGTGGGCGCGGCGACGTGGTGGTGCGACTGCGCGACTGCGCGACTGCGCGGCCGCCCGCCAGAGCGCGCCGCGACCGCCCGAGGGTCCGCGGCGACCGCCCGAGGGTCCGCCGCGACCGCGTCAGCGCCCCTCGCCTACCGCGTCATCCCGATGAGGACGTTCACGCGGAACCCCGCCTTGGTGCGCACAAGACCCACAGGGATGCGCGGTTTGTCACCGCGACCATCCAACCGGCGCACGGCCTCGTCGTAGACGCCTTCGAATCCGCGCGGCACGCGTCCGACGGCTCCAGTCACGCTGCGTCCCGAGAACAGTCGCACCTCGATCGGCGAGTCGACCCGCTCGAGGTCGAGGGTGCGCGCGGGCGTCGCGGTGACGAGCGAGTCGAGGTCGTCGCCGACCTCCGACCAGAGCGTCGAGAGCAGTTCCTGGTGTGGGTCGCTCGCTGCCAGCCGCATCGTCACATCAGGCTTGCGCGGGACCAGGTCGTAGTCATAGTCATCGAACTTCGCGGCGCCGCGATCGTTCTCCGGCAGCTCGCCGTCAGGGTGGGATGCTCGCCGCCAGAACACCATCCCCTGAGGCTATCCAGCGCGGCTGGCTTGCGCTCCGCGCCCTGAACTTCGCGTCCCGCGTCCACGGATGGCGCCGAGCAGCGAGGGCACGTGGTGTGGGCCAGTGGGGGCCAGGCTCACACGGTCGCGATGAGCGACGACACGGCGTCGAGCGAGCCCGGAGTGAGGCGGTAGTACGCCCACGTGCCGCGCTTCTCGCGCTCGAGGTAGCCGGCGTCGACGAGCACCTTGAGGTGGTGCGAGACGGTCGGCTGCGAGAGGCCGAGAGGCTCGGTCAGGTCGCACACGCAGGCTTCGGCGCCTTCGCTGGCGGCGACGATCGAGATGAGGCGCAGGCGCGCCGGGTCGGCGAGCGCCTTCAGGGAGCGGGCGAGCAGTTCGGCGTTCTCGGCGCTGATGGTTTCGCGGGTGACGTTCGTGCAGCACGCCGAGACGTCGGTGATGGGAAGCATCGTCGCGCTCGGCATGGCGGGTCTCCTTCAATGGTGCTTGTGGGGTCGGTGCGGCGCTGTTCACTCGGCGTTCACCCTGACCGGCTGAGATTGACAGCGGTCGATGTTTCGACTGTACTCGACGTATCGATCCGCGTCGATGTTAACCCGGCAATGAGCATCCAGGAGCACCACCCCATGACCGACACCGCCGCCGAGAAGCCCACCGTCCTTTTCGTGTGCGTGCACAATGCGGGCCGCTCGCAGATGGCTGCCGGCTACCTGAAGCACCTGGCGGGTGACCGCGTCGAGGTGCTGTCGGCCGGCTCCGAGCCGAAGGACCAGATCAACCCGGTCGCCGTCGAGGCGATGGCCGAAGAGGGCATCGACATCGCCAACAACACCCCGAAGGTGCTGACGACCGAGGCGGTCAAGGCCTCCGACGTCGTCATCACGATGGGCTGCGGTGACACCTGCCCGATCTTCCCGGGCAAGCGCTACGAAGATTGGGAGCTCGACGACCCGGCCGGCCAGGGCATCGACGCGGTGCGCCCGATCCGCGACGACATCAAGCGCCGCATCCAGACGCTCGTCGGCGAGCTGCTGTCGACGGCGTAGCGCGCCCCGCGCATCCCGGTCGCCCCCTATCCTGAAGGCGTGACCGACCCGCTCGACGCCGCCAGCCTGATCGCTGAGGTATTCGCGTGGGTGGCGCTGCCGACGGGCGTGCTCTTCCTCGCAATCGGCGTTGCCCGCCGCGTGTGGGCGTCGCGTTACGAGCAGCAGAAGGCCGTCGTCACGACCGTGCACGAGAGCGACGCCCGTCTGCGCTGGTTCGGCGAGGGCCGCGAGGTCATCGAGGCGATCGCGCCACTCACGGGCTCGATCCCCGCCGTCGGGGATGCCCGCACCGTCTGGGTGCATCCCCTGAAGCCCGCCTCGCCCCGCCTCGACGACCCGGCGACCGACGGACGCGCGATGCTCATCGTCGGCGGCATCGCTTTCGCGGTCGGGATGCTCGGCCTCATCGCCGGCATCGCCATCCCGTTCATCCAGGGCTGAGTTTTCGGTCGCGGCCGTTCGCGCCTGTGCCGGCCCCGTGCATCCGCTTCGGGTCTACGCCCCGCCCTGCATGCCGACGCCGAGGCGGCGCAGCAGCTCGGCGAGCCGCTCTTGATCGGCCGGACTGAGCCCCGTGAGCAGTGCGCGCTCGCGTTCAACGAGTTCACCGATGGCGCGGTCGACGCGGGCCTGCCCGAGGCGGGTCATGCGCACGATGATGCCGCGCCCGTCATTCGGGTCGGTGCGCCGTTCGACGAGTCCGCGCGTGGCGAGCCGGTCGATGCGGTTCGTCATCGTGCCGGACGACACCATGGTCTGCTGCAGCAGCTGTTTGGGGCTCTGCTCGTAGGGGTCGCCGCTGCGGCGCAGCGCGGCGAGTACGTCGAACTCCCACGGCTCGAGGTCGGAGGCGGCGAACGCGTCCTTCCGCGCGCGGTCGAGCTGCCGGCCGATGCGGGTCAGCCGCGACAGAACGTGCAGGGGGGTGAAGTCGAGGTCGGGCCGCTCGCGGCTCCACGCGTCGACGATGCGGTCGACGTCATCCGGGGCGGTCATGCGTTCATTATCGCGGGCGGGCGATGGGCGGATGCCCGGGCTCGCGCCAGGATGCGCCGCTCACCTCTGGCAGACTGGTCACCGCGCGTTTTCGGCGCGCGGTCCGCCTTGGTGTAACGGCAGCACGACAGCCTTTGGAGCTGTTAGGTCCAGGTTCGAATCCTGGGGGCGGAGCGGCTCCAGAGAGTCGCTCCGACGTGACAGCAGCATGAGTAACGCCGAGAGCGGCCGCCGACACCGCGCTAGCTTCGGCCTGACAGTTGCTGGTCATAATGAAGCATGGCGCAGAAGACCGACGGCACCGAAGTTCCCCGAGCGAACGCCCTCCAACTCTGGGCCGATGCGGCCTACGAGAAGCTGGAGGAAGTCGCCGGTCACTACAACGACGTGATTGCCTACAAAGATCTGGCCCTTCATGTCCAAGCCGTCACTGGTGTCTCGACTACGCAGCTGATCATGAACTGGATCGGACCGGTACTCGAGCTCGTTGCTCGCCGCGCGACGGATGCAGAGGAGCCGCCCCTGACGTCGCTGTGCGTGCACGCTGACGGCACAATCGGTATTGGGTACGAACGTGCGCCGAAGTTTGCTCCGCCGGAATCGTTGAAGGATGTCGAAGCGCTCGCGGCTGCGCACAGGCTTCTTTGCTACCGGCGCTACGCGGCAGACCTGCCAGCCGACGGAGGCTCCCCAACGCTTACTCCGCAGGTTTCGATTCGACGAAGAGCAAGCGATGAGTTGGGCGCGAATGGTGAATGGCTGGATGCGCTGATCGAAAAGGGACACCTTTCTGTCAATGATCGGGTCACGTTCAGCACGCACGTGGAGGTCGCGGGGCTGTTCGGCAAGCAGTACAAGGGCCATCAAGCAGCGACAATTCGGCTCGATCCGACGACCGAGGTCTGGTTCCCGAAGCTGTACAAGAACGGCGACTGGGATAACTCGCTGTCTGACGATGGCGGGGTCATCACAATGCAGCACGTGCCGGGTGGCAACTATGGCTCGGTCATGCAAGCGGCGGAGGTCCGGAGGACGGTCGTCACCTTCGGGCACATCAAGCCAAAGAGCGGGCCGCGGTACTACGCCTTCCTCGGAGTCTTCGAGGGCGACCCGATAGCCTCCAGCCCCACCACGTGGATCCATCGACAGGTCGCTGACGCAATCGCCTTCGATGGAATCGGCGGCTTGCACTTCGAGCTTCGGGGCGCGCGGGTCCTGCACGATGATCAAGTCGCGGAATTCTCTGACGCCGACCCTGCATTGGTTATTGAGTACGAGGCGCGATTGACTTCGGGCCAGTACTTCGTCGACGACGAGGTGGGTGCGACTCGCGTGCGAGGGAGCGCGCAGCGGGTCTTTGCCAAGGCAGTAAAGGAGAGCTACGGCTGGGAGTGTGCAGTCACGGGCATCAAGACTCCAGCTTTCCTCGTCGCGTCGCACATCGTGCCGTGGAGTGTAGACAAGAACATTCGCATCGACCCCTCGAATGGGATCTGTCTGTCCACATTCGTCGATCGTGCCTTCGACGCTGGCTTCTTGGAGATCAGGTCGAACGGCCGCACCGCTGTCAGATGGGAACGGGTGCGCGACGACCCAATTCTCAAGACCGAACTCAGCAAGATTGACGATGTCGAGATCGCAAAGCCTCAGGCAAACCCGCCAGACCCGACGAAGCTAATTCGGCGTATCGAGCTGGGCTTCTAGGGAGCCCAGGGGCGGGATTCGGATCGGTTCGCGCAGTTCTCTGCTTCCTTCTCCACAAGTTCCATCGGATTCTTGCGCAAATTCTTCACGCTCAAGATGCCTCATGAACCGCATGATCTAGGGCGTTAGAGTGCTTCTCATGCAAATTCTGCCCAATCAAGGCCCAATTACTTACGACCTTGATCGCAAGTATGCGCTGCCGACCATCACATTCGGCTCTGACTTGGTGAAGTACGCGTTCGATCTTGAGCGGCTACGGGGTAACTTCGGGCTGGGCTCAACCCCGCCCGCGATCTTGAGCGAGTTGCATGACCTGTTTCAGCTCCTCATGGGCGTTGTCTCGGCGCGCATCGAAGGAAACCGCACGACGGTCCTTGAGGCATTGACGGAGAGCACCCGAGAGAGATTCGGCTCGCCGAGTCCCGCGGAGGGGTGGTTGGAGATTCGAAATCTCTTGCAGGCGATGGCGGAAATTGACCGGATGGATCCCGAGTTGCCGCTTTCTCATGTGTTCGTGCGACAACTTCATGAGCTCGCCGTCGCCGACCTCATTCGCGAGGGCGACCCAAACCCGGGCGCATATCGCACGGCGGACGTCGAGATTTCTCAAGCGCGGCACACGCCGCCCTCGCATGTCCTCGTGCGGCCAGAGATGTCTGACTGGCTGGAGTTCGCCAACCGCCCAGTTGAGATCGCCGAACAGATGGTGCACGTCGCCATGGCTCACCATCGCTTTTTGTGGATCCACCCTTTCAGTAACGGAAACGGCCGCGTCTCTCGCCTGTTGAGCTACGCCATGCTGCGGCGCCACGGTTTCCTGAGCCCGGCCGGGTACCGAACGGTCAACCCGACAGCGGTCTTTGGCAACGACCGCGAGGAGTACTACAGCTCGCTTGCACTGGCCGACGACTTGAGCAACGAGGGAACGGCGGCCTGGTGCACGTTTTTCGTCAGGGGCATCCACGAGGACATGGAGCGTCTCACGCGACTTCAAGACGTGAATTACCTCATGCGCGAACTGCTCGAGCCTGCGATCGATCGGATGGTGGCCTCGGGGGCGTCGAGCCAGGCTGAGGGGCGGGCCCTGCGCATCGCCCTGCGGCAGGAGGTGGTGAAGGCGGGCGACTTGCAGGAGGCCTTTCCAGGCGCGCCGTCTCAAAGGTCTGTTGCTATCCGCGCGATGCTCGACCAAGGAATTCTTCGCCACGCGACTCAGGGACCCCGCTTCTATCGGGCGGCAATCGCGACGGGCCCATTCAGCCCCTTCGTCGTGCGGGGCCTCGACAGGCTCGGGTTTCTACCTCGCATCCTCAAGGACGACCCCCAGCTGTGATCGGTCTCGTGCGCGGCCCGCTGCGATGCATAGGCACCAGCCTCACGCCGCCTGTCGCCCCAACCTGATTGACTATCAGCAGTGACGCAGCGGCCGGGCTGACGTCACACCGCACCACGCGCGCCCCGGCCCACACTGAGGAGTGCACGTGGCCGGCAAGACGACCAAGACCGCAGCAGCGAGTCTCGAAGACGCGCTCTGGGCCTCGGCCAATCAGCTCCGGTCGAGCATGGACGCCGCCGAGTACAAGCACGTCGTACTCGGCCTGATCTTCCTCAAGTACGTCTCCGACGTTTTCGAACGGCAACGCCTCAAGCTCGACGAGTTGTCCCGCGACGAGTCGAGCGACTACTTCACCCCGACCGACGCCGCCCGCGACGCGATGCTCGAGGACCGCGACGAATACACCGGCGACGGTGTCTTCTGGATGCCCGAAGGGCACCGCTGGGACGACCTCCGCAAGGCCGCGAAGCAGGCCGACATCGGCCGCCGCATCGACGACGCCATGGAGGCAATCGAGCGCGAGAACCCAACCCTCAAGGGCGTGCTGCCCAAGAACTACTCCCGCCGGGAGCTCACGCCGCAGACTCTCGGCGGCCTGATCGACTTGTTCTCCAACGAGAACCTGGCCGCCGAAGAGCACGAGAGCCTCGATGTGCTCGGTCGTGTGTTTGAGTACATGCTGAGCAAGTTCGCCAGCGCCGAAGGCAAGCTCGGCGGCGAGTTCTTTACTCCGCGCAGTGTCGTCAAGCTCATGGTTGACATGCTCGAGCCGTTCCGCGGCCGCGTGTACGACCCCGCGTGCGGCTCGGGCGGCATGTTCGTGCAGGCCGACCGGTTCGTGAAGGCTCATAACGGGCAGCGCAACGACATCAGCGTCTTCGGGCAAGAGCAGAACCCCACCACGTGGCGCCTGGCGAAGATGAACCTGGCACTGCGCGGCATCGAAGCGAACCTCGGCCCGCAGTGGGGTGACTCGTTCACCAACGATCAGCACCCTGATCTGCGGGCCGACTTCGTCATCGCGAACCCGCCGTTCAACATCAAGGGCTGGGGTGCCGATCGGTTGGCGGGGGATGCTCGCTGGAAGTACGGCATGCCTCCCGCGAACAACGCCAACTTCGCCTGGGTGCAACACATGCTGCACCACCTCGCCCCGACCGGCACGATGGCCACGGTGCTGGCGAACGGCTCGCTGTCGAGCCAGTCGGGCGGCGAGGGCGACATTCGCCGCGCGCTGGTCGAGGCCGACTTGGTGGAGTGCATCGTGTCGCTGCCGGGGCAGCTGTTCTTCACCACGCAGATTCCGGTGTGCCTGTGGTTCCTGACGAAAGACAAGAGCGGCAAGCAGGTCTCGACCGAGCGTTCGCAGCGCAGTCGCGCCGGCGAGGTGCTGTTCATTGACGCTCGGATGCTCGGCTCGATGGTCTCGCGCACGAACAAAGAGCTGACCGAGGCCGACATTGCTCGCATCGCCGACACGTATCACGCTTGGCGGGGCGAGCCGGGGGAGCAGCCGTACGAGGATGTTCCGGGCTTTTGCGCGAGCGTCACCCTCGACCAGATCGCGGAACACAGCCACGTGCTCACCCCCGGCCGCTACGTGGGCAGCGAAGAAGCCGAAGCGGATGACGAGCCGCTCGACGAGAAGATCGCGCGCCTCACGGCCGAGGTTCGTGCGGGGTTCGAGCAGCGGCAGCGGTTGCAGGAGCGCGTACTTCACGCACTAGGCAGTCTCGAATCGAGCGACACGTGAAAGTGACGCTTGCGGAGGTATGCGGCAAAGGCCAATACGGACTCGTGGCCTCTGCAACAGATCTGCCTGTGGGCCCGAAGTTTCTCCGGACTACCGACATGATCGACGGATCGATCAACTGGGATGCGGTCCCGTACTGCCAAGTTGACGAGCGCAAACAAGACCAGTGCCTACTGCGCGAGGGGGACCTCGTGATCAGCCGAACTGGCGCTAACGCGGGGGCCGCGGCGTACGTCGCAGATCCGCCCGAGGGTGCAGTATTCGCAGGCTATCTCGTTCGGTTTCGAGCGAACGACTCGCTTGCCGACGCTCGATTTCTCGGGTATGTCCTCCAGTCACGCGAGTGGGCGGACTATGTAACCAACACCCGGACAGGCAGCGCTCAGCCTCAGTTGAATGCCGTGCTCATGGGGAAGTTCGCGTTCGACTTGCCACCGCTCGACGAGCAGCGTCGTATCGCTGAGGTTCTGGGCGCGCTCGACGACCTCATCGACACTAACGAGCGACTGCGCGCCAGGTGTGAGTCCCTAGCTGCAGAGCAATTCATGTCTCGAGTCGTAGCGCCCGCCATGTCATCGACTGCCGGCGAAGATGACGGTTGGCTGCGACTTCACATTGGCGACATCGCTCGTGTAGTCGAAACCGGTCGTCGACCCGCTGGTGGCGTCAAGGGAATCGTTGACGGCGTTCCTTCCATCGGCGCTGAAAGTATTGGTGGAATCGGCAGGTTTGACTACTCCAAAACGAAGCATGTGCCCTTGGAGTTCGCCTCGAGCGTTTCCCGGGGTTGGGTAGAAAGCCGCGACGTCCTCGTCTACAAGGACGGCGGAAAGCCAGGCGAGTTCCGTCCCAAAGTCGGGATGCTTGGATCGGGATTCCCTTTCGATCGCTTCATGATCAATGAACATGTGTATCGGGTTCGCACTGATAATCGAGTATCGCAAGAGTTCCTCTATTTCTGGTTGGCATCACCTCCGATGATGGAAGCTTTGGCTAGCGCGGGCACCGGGGCAGCCGTGCCGGGTATCAACTCGACCGCGTTCCGTGGCTTGCCGATCGTTGTGCCGCCGGCCAACCTGAGGAACGAACTGCAGGGCGTTCTCGCGCCACTTGTCGATTCGTGTCTATCTCTAGCGGTGGAGGCGCAAGACCTGCGTCGTACTCGCGACGAGCTCCTCCCGCTGCTGGTGTCGGGTGCAGTAAGGGTGCGGCCGGAGGGGGTTGCGGCGTGAGCGGCATCCCGACCGAGGCTGCGTTCGAAGAGCTGGTGCTCGAGGAGCTGCGGTCTTCGGGGTGGGCGGTGCAGCACGGGCCGGAGATCGACCCGGAGTCGGAGCATCCGGAACGCAGTGATTATCGCGAGGTGGTGCTGGCCCCGCGATTGCGTGCGGCCGTCGCTCGGCTGAATCCGCAGCTCGATGCCGACGCGGTCGACGACGTCGTGAAAACGGTGGTGCGGCCCGAGTCGCAGGTGGTGATGAGCGAGAACTGGCGGGTGTACCAGCTGTTCACGCAGGGGGTTCCGGTCGAGACGCGCGACGCCGACGGCAGCCCGCGCACCGTGCGCGCTCGGCTCATCGATTGGGCGGATGCTGCCGCCAACGACCTCGTCGCGGTCAACCAGTTCAGCGTCGTGTCGGCGAGTGGCGCGAAGCGGCGTCCCGACGTGGTGCTGTTCGTCAACGGTCTGCCGCTGGTCCTGATCGAGCTGAAGCGGGCGGGCAACCAAGGGTCGAGCCTCAAGGGTGCGTTCAACCAGGTGAAGACCTATGTGAACGACATCCCTGACCTGTTCGCGTTCGTGCAGTTCGCCGTCATCAGTGATGGTGTGCAGGCGCGGGCGGGGGCGTTCACGGCGGCGTGGGAGCACTACGCGCCGTGGAAGACCATCGAGGGCGAGTTGGCGCCCGCGTTCAGGCCCGAGTACCAGGTGCTGGTTCAGGGCATGCTGGAGCCGGCGCGGTTGCTTGACCTGGTGTCGACGTTCACCGTGTTTCTCGCCGACGCCGGGTCGCTGGTGCGGTTCGGGGCGAAGTACCACCAGTTCTGGGCGGTCAACAAGGCCGTGTTCGCCACCGTCGAGGCCGTCGAGGGCGATGGCCGCGCGGGAGTCGTTTGGCACACGCAGGGCTCGGGCAAGAGCTACGAGATGCTCTGGTACGCGGGCAAGGTCATGCGGCACCCGGCAATGGAGAACCCCACCGTCGTCGTGCTGACCGACCGCAACGACCTCGACGACCAGCTGTTCGACGACACCTTCGCCGCTGCCCTGCCCGGAGCGCCTTTGCCCGAGAAGCCCGTGCAGGCGGGCTCGCGTGCCGAGCTGAAGACGCTGCTCGGTGGGCGGGCGTCGGGCGGCATCATCTTCTCGACCATCCAGAAGTTCGGCATCTCGCGCGAAGAGCGTGAGGCGGGCACGGCGTTCCCGCTGCTGTCAGACCGCTCGAACATCGTCGTGATCGTCGACGAGGCGCACCGCTCGAACTACGACTTCATCGACGGCTTCGCCCGCCATCTACGCGACGGCCTGCCCAACGCAACCTTCATCGGATTCACCGGCACGCCGATTGAGTCGAGCGATAAGTCGACGAAGAACGTGTTCGGCGACTACATCGACACCTACGACCTCACCCAGGCCGTCGAAGACGGCGCCACCGTGAAGGTCTTCTACGAGCCTCGCCTCGCCCGCGTCGAGCTGCCCACGGAAACAATGGGCGAGATCGACAGCGCCTTCCGGGATGCGACATCGATGTCGGAAGAAGACGCGCGGGAGCGCCTGAAGACAAAGTGGGCGAAAGTCGAAGCGATCGTCGGTTCCGACAAACGGATTGCGGAACTCGCCGCGGATCTGGTGCAGCACTGGGAGCAGCGCCGCGAAGCGCAAGTGGGTAAAGCGATGATCGTCACGATGTCGCGCCGCATCGCCGCCTCCCTCTACGACGCCATCGCGAAACTCCGCCCCGACTGGGCGACCGACGACGATGCAACCGGCCGCATCAAGGTCGTCATCACGGGATCTGCCGCCGATGAGCAGACCTTGCAGCCCCACATCCGGTCGAAAGAAGCACTTCGGGCGTTGAAGGCGCGCGCGAAGGACCCGGACGACGAGCTCGAGCTGGTGATCGTTCGGGACATGTGGCTGACCGGGTTCGATTCGCCGTCGATGCATACGATGTATGTCGACAAGCCGATGCGAGGCGCGAACCTCATGCAGGCCATCGCCCGCGTCAACCGCACCTTCCGCGACAAACCCGCCGGCCTCGTCGTCGACTACCTCGGCATCGCTGAAGACCTCAAGTCCGCCCTGTCCGAATACACGCAACGTGACCAGGAAAATCAAGATCTCGGCCAAGACGTCCGCGCTGAAGCCGTGCCGGGGATGCTGGCGACCCACCACGTGGTCGAGACGATCCTCCACGACTACAAGTGGCGCGAAGGCCTCGTGGCCGGCGGCCCGAAAGCGTTCATCGACACCCTCACCGGCACGATCGAATTCCTCCTCAAGGCGCACGTCGACGGCGACTGCACCAGCGAGGCGCCGTGCGTGAAGCACCGCTTCCTCACACAGTCCAGCAAGTTCGTCCGCCTCTACACAATCTGCGCCGGCACCCCCGAGGCCGAACGACTCAAAGGTGATGCCGCCTTCTTCGAAGCCGTCCGCGGCCAGATTTCGAAGATGGAAGGCGGCGACCGCCGCGACAACCCCGACGCCGAGCTCGACACGGCGATCAGGCAGATCGTGTCCGACGCGATGACAGGCGTCGGCGTCATCGACATCTATGCAGAAGCCGGCCTCTCAAAGCCTGACCTCTCGCTGATCGATGACGAGTTCATCGAACGGTTCAAAACGTCCGACCGCAAGAACTTGCAACTGGAGATGCTGCGTCGCCTGCTCAGCGAAGAGATCACCCGAATCAGGAAGCGCAACATCGTCGCCAGCAAACAGTTCAGCGAGATGCTCTCCGAGTCGCTGTTGCGGTATCAGAACCGCACGCTCGACTCAGCTCAGGTCATCGCCGCCCTTGCCGACCTTGCTCGGCAGATGACGGCCGAGGCAAACCGGGCTGAGAGCCTCGGCCTCACGAGTGACGAGCTCGCGTTCTACGACGCCATCCGCACCAACGACTCCGCAGTCATCCAACTCGGTGACGACACCCTCAAAGCCATCGCCCACGACCTCGTCGAAATCGTCCGCCGCGACGCCAAGACCGACTGGGCCGTGAAAGAGCAGGTGCGAGCCAAGCTTCGAGCGACGATCAAGCGCCTGCTGCGCAAGTACGGGTATCCGCCCGACCAAGCAGAGGGCGCGACCGTACTTGTCCTCAAACAGGCCGAAGTGATTGCGGCTGGGTGAGGAAGCGAACACTGTGAAAAACAGGCGAGCCTTGGCCTTCCCGGCGGGCGAGGAACCGGACTATTGGAATCCCAACCCTGAGGACCCTAATTTCCGTTTCGCGTTGGGTCGAGTGCTGACCCCGACCACCTCGCAGAACCCATTGGTGGTCCTGGCGATGAACCCCTCCTACGCCGACGTCTCTGAGTCAGACAGGACCGTGAACACGGTGATTGCCGCCAGTTCGCAGTTCGGGCATGACGGATGGATCATGCTCAATCTCTACCCCGAGCGCGCTACGAGGCCTCGCAAGCTGGCTGCGTTCGACGTGAAGCTCTGGGCCCAAAATTGGGCTGTGATCGACGACGTTCTGAACACATTCGGAGTTGACGAGGTACTCGGCGCATGGGGTGACCCGCCTAACGCAACGATTCGCGAAGCTCAGCGCCGCACTCTTTCAGCCCTTCGCGCGAGGGGAACGCGTGTGTACTACTTCGGCAAGCTGAACAAGAGCGGCGCGCCACCCCACCCGACCCCTCGTGGTCCACAGCTGCAGTTCAGCGGACCCAGGCTGTACCTGATCTGAATCTGGAGCGTGTAGCCCCCGAGGCGTTTAGGGGAACAAGTAATGCCTTCGGTGGGCTCGAAAGCCGCAGTTTTTGTATCCAGTACCAAGCGGATAAGTGACGACATTCGCATTGATGGGGCAGACTTCCGTAGCGAAGATCTTCGCCACGGGGCCACTGTTCGGAGGCTAAAGTCGTTTCATGAATAGTGGCTCACGAGGTGGCCTGTTTGGATGGCTTCGGCATAGTTCGCGCTCGAATCCCCTTCCCGCATCACCCACAGTTGCGAGCCCCGTGGGCACGAGCTACCCGCGCACGGCCGAGGAAGCGTGGGCCGAAGCAGATGCCTACTTGAAAGGGGCAGACCGGCCAGATGGGCTAGACGAGTCGGCCCTTAAAGCACTTTCTCCTGAAGCGCGGATGCGGGTGATCAGCGTGCTTGCGCAGGCAGCGGAACCGACGAAGCCCCACGAGCGAGTTTTGTTCGAAGTCCACCAACTGATGTTCGAAGGCAACGCTACTTTCGGGAAAGTGACGGCTGAGCTCGAGAGCATGTCGCCAGAGGGCCGACAGTACGCCCGTCATTTGCTTACCTCGCATCCTGAGTACCGGTTGAAGGGGCTCAGTTGGCCGGATAAGCCGCTGCAACTTAATGACTTCCACAGTCCCGCCGCGGGCAATCGCCCGTCTGGCTACCAGTCTGCGGTAGACACCATGATCGGAGTCACTGAACCAAGGCTCGCGAAGGCTATTGCGCTGATATACGACTCCAAGGTGGAGGCGGGGAGACATGACTGGGCGGCAGCGGAGAAAAAGATAACTGAGGCAATCGAGCTGTTGGACGAGCTGCCAAACAAGATCCCCGAGCCGATGCTTGCGGTGGCCTTGTTTCACAGAGAGGCATATTTGGGCCAGCAGGGTGATTCGTTCGGAGCGCGGAGTTCGATCGAGCGTTCGATTCGAATCTTCGCCCTGCTCTGCGAAGCTGATGATAGCTACGCGCCGGACCTCGCGGCAGCGTCACAAAGTTACTCATACTGCCTGGCGGAGCTGGGCGAGCTGGTCGGTGCGCGGGCAGCGATCAATGCCGCCATCGACGTGCTGTCGGATCACGTGGACAGGGCCAAATCCTCCAAAGTCGTCCCTCTCGCAAGTGCCTACGAGACGCGATGCGAGATTGAGATCCGTATCGGCGACTTGGCTGCCGCCCGTGATTCGAGACTCGCTGCCCTTCAGCAGCTCGCTCGCATCTCCCCTGAGGAACTGGCTCACAACCCGGCTCTTGTCGAGCACCTGGAGGCGACGCTAGAACGGAAGGCGTCCCGAATCGGCTAGCTGAGATAGCGGCAACTGGATATTGCCGCTATCGGGGCTGCTGCTGCGCCAAGGCACGCCGAAGGTTGCCGCGCACCGGCAATGTTGCGAGTGCGCCGAAACTTTTGGCGTGCGTCGCCTCCTGCCGGATGGGCGCTTCGCAACCGAGAGCAGGGAACGGGTGCTGAAGTCACCCTTCAGCCAGTCGGCCAACTTTGCTAGCATTGCTAGCAGGAGGTGTCATGGCCACTCTCACGATTCGTAACGTTCCCGAGCCGGTCCGCCGCGGCCTCAAGCAGCGCGCAGCCGCGCACAATCGATCGATGGAGGCTGAGGTGCGCGCGATCCTCGAGGAGGCAACCGTGGAGCGCCCCGATTTTGTTAGTCATTGGGTCGCCGCGACGGAAAGTCTGAGGGGAGAGTTCTCTGTGCCCGAGCGCAGTGCTCCACGGCCAGTTGAGTTGCCGTGATCGTTGTTGACACGAACGTCTTCTCTGAGACGCTGAAGTCGTCCCCCGACGAGAGAGTGATGCGCTGGTTGGCGCGTCATGCCGATGAGGTTGCCACGACAGCAATCACGGTGGCGGAACTCAGGTTCGGCGCTTTTCGCTTGCCTGAGGGCCAACGCAGGGCGGCGATTCTCGCTGCTGTTGACGCGCTGGTTGACGCAGCTGGCGAGCGGGTCTTGGCATTCGACGCGACGGCGGCACACCACTTCGCAGTGCTTCGAGCAAAGCGAGAGGCTAGCGGTCGGATCGTCAGTGTCGAAGACGCGATGATCGCCGCGATTTGCCGGGCAGGTTCTCACCGCCTAGCGACCCGAAACCTTAGGGACTTCGACGATGCGGGGGTCGATCTCGTCAACCCGTGGGAGGCATCTACCCCATGATCGTCCGCTCGCTGACGTCGGACGACGTGTCGCTCGCGCCGGCCTGGCTGCGTGAGCGCAGCATGCTACCCGACCGCTGGAGTGACGAGCACACCCGCACGCTCATCGCCGAAGACGGGGCGGGGGAGCCGATCGGTGCGGGGACAATGTGGACGTCTCGCGTGCATCCTGATCGGTACAGCGTCGACCTCATCGTCGCGCCCGCCCATCGTCGCGCGGGCATCGCAACTGCTTTGCTTGCGGCGCTCGCCGACCTGCAGCCTGCGCCCAAACCCCTCATCTGGGGGGCCGCCGAGACTGATCCCGCGCAGGAATTCGTGGCGGCCTTCGGGGGACGCACGATCCAGCGCGCCCCGCTCGACACGTTTCAGACCTCGCGCGCTGTGCGTTTGCGACCCCACGATGACGTTGCATCGGCGGCCGCGGTCTCGCGAGTTGCTCTCGAGCAGGCATGGGCCGACATGTACGAGTGGACCCACGCCGACTGGCACCCGATGGGACCGGATGCACGGGCTGCGTTGGTTGAGGATCTGTGGGACGAGATTGACCCCCACCTCTCGTCGGTCGCGGTCTCGGCGTCCGGAGCAATTGACGCTGTGCTGCTCGTCTACATCGATGGCGCACGGCCGGTGGTTGCGGGCGAGACGGTCGCGCGCAACACCGCGGCCGGCGCGACCCTGCTTGAGGGGTGCGTCCGCCGAACCTTCGAACAGTTGGCCGGGAGCGGGGTCGCCGAAACTCTGCTCGACGCCCACGAGACCGATCCCCACTTCGCGCCACTGTTCGATGCTCTGGGGCCAGTCACGCGGTGGCACCGCATCGTCGAGTTCCACCCCCGCCGATCTGCGTGATGGGACTCAGTCGACGGGCGAGGTGCGCATGGCGCTACTCCGACGCACGTCGAACGTTGCGGCGCACCGGCAATGTTGCGCGTGCGCCGCAACGTTTGGCGTGTGTTGAGCAAACGACGCTGACGCTGCGGCCCATTGTTGGTGCCGCGCCCGTGCGCCGCGACCAACTCGCTCGTGCGCCGCGACCAACTCGCGAAATCGTGCGCCCACGAACGATCTGCGCAACAATGACCCCAGCGGTTCGACGGCGTCCGCACAACGGGGCCGCGCGCACCGCTGAGCCCGTCCGGGCCCTGCGCGCCCCACCCGTGGCGCAGCATCCCGGCTAGCCCCAGGAGCCGCCGTGAGCATCCCGATCGCCCTCGCCACCCCGCTCGCCGAGCGCACCTACATCTCCGTGCTCGACCTGTTCCGCGTCGGCATCGGACCCTCCAGCTCGCACACGGTCGGCCCGCTGCGCGCCGCCCGCGCCTTCGTCGACGCGCTGGCCGCCGACACGCAACTCGACGCCGTCGCTCTTCCTAAACGGCGACGCCGTCATCCGACTCGTCGGCGGCGTTCTGGCCGAGCAGACGGATGAGTGGGCCGAGGGACGCCGCTACCTCGGGCTAGAGGTCCTGGCCCGCTCTCGCATGCGCGTGGTGCCGAACTCCGAAAGCGAGGTGGGCGCCGATACCTTCATCTCGCTCAGCGCGGAAAACGAAGGATCAGCCGTTACACCACTTTCAGGGACTTCACCTCGCTTCGCCACAGCGTTGCTCCGGCGTCACCGTTGCTGGTCACGAGTCGAGAGTGAGCGCCGCGAGCACAACGCCCCTCCAGCATGACGAGAAGCGGCGCACAGCAGTCGCTGGCAAAGGACACCACGCTATCTGTTGCACGAGTTCAATTGGGAGCTGCGACGTGGCGCCTGATGAGCGCGACGAGTGCCTCGGCATCGACGTCAAGGTTTGTTCGCGTGACGGCGCTCACTGAAATTCCTCACTTCTGCTCATCGAAATTCCCCACCCTGGGTCGCTCCGCCACATGAGGCGGGCCTCCCTCGATGCTGGTGGTCTCTAACCACACACCAGCTTCCGGGGGAGGCCCTCTTCTCATGCTTTCAGAGAGGAGCAGCGTGGACATCCACGCTCTGAAACGGCAGGGGATGACGATCAGTGAGATCGCCCGCCGCACTAACCATGACCGCAAGACGATCCGTTCCTACCTGAACGGAGACCGCGCCCCGGGAGTCCGTCAGCGCGCGGCCCCAGACGAGTTCGACGGGTTCGTGGACTACGTCACCGCGAGGCTGACCGAGGACCCGCACCTCTGGGCCGCGACGCTGCTCGACGAGCTACGACCACTCGGCTTCGAGGGTTCGTATCCGACGTTGACGCGGCAGATCCGCGCCCGTGGCCTGCGTCCCGCGTGCACGGCCTGCGCGCATGTCACGAAGCGTCCGAACGCGGTCATCGAGCACCCGCCCGGGGAGGAGACCCAGTTCGACTGGCTCGAGCTACCCGACCCGCCCGCGCACTGGGGGTTCCCGACCAAGCGCGCGTACCTCCTCGTCGGATCTCTGGCGCACTCAGGGGTCTGGCGAGGCGTGATCTCCCCGTCGATGGATATCCCGCACCTGCTTGCCGCGATGACGACCCTGCTCGCCCTGCTGGGCGGGCTGACCCGGGTCTGGCGGTTCGATCGGATGGCGACCGTGCTGCACCCTGTCACTGGAGACCTCACCCCGATGTTCGCGGGGTTCGCGAAGCACCACGGCGTCCAGCCGGTGGTCTGCCGGCCGCGGTCGGGGAATCGGAAGGGCGTGGTCGAGAAGAACAACCACACCGCCGCGCAACGGTGGTGGCGGAACCTCCCCGACGAGCTCACCCTCGAACAAGCACAGGCGTCCGTCGAGACGTTCGCCGCCGGGCAGGACGCCCGCAAGCGGGAGGGCGAGCACGGAACCACGACAGCAGCCGCCATGTTCGCCGACGAGCGGCTGCGGCCGTTGCCGCCGGTGGTGTTCCCTGTGATCGTGACCGAGGAGCGGACTGCGACCCGGCAGGCGCTGATCGACTGGCGCGGGAACCGCTACTCCGTCCCGCCCGAGCTCGCCGCCGCGAAAGTCGTCGTCCAGCAGCGGCTCGGCGCCGCGACCATCGACATCGCCACCGTCTCCGGGACGGTCGTCGCCCGACACGCCGTCGCGCAGCCCGGGCTCGGGGTCACGATCCGCGACGGCGGGCACGTCACCGCGCTCGAAGCGATCGCTCTCGCGTCAGCGCCACCGGGGCGCCCGCACCGCCGCAAGGAACGCATCCCACCCGGCGCGGCCGCGCTGCGGGCGGCGCAGGTGCTGACCGGCACCGCCGCACCCACCACGACCGTGATCAGCCTGGCCGCTTACGAGCAGGCCGCGAAGAACAGGAACACCCTCCGATGACCACCACCACGACCACCTCGAAGACCGCAGCGTCCGTCTATCAGCAGCTCCGCAACCATCTCACCGACCTGAAACTCGCCGACGCCGCCGACGCCCTCCCGAAGGTCCTCGACCAGGCGCAGGCCGAGGGTTGGACCCTCACCCACGCCCTGGAACAGCTCCTGCAGATCGAGGTCACCGCGACCGACGCCCGCCGCCTCGCCGGCAGGTTCCGGTTCGCGAACCTCCCCACCGGCACCACCCTCGACGACTTCGACCTAGATTCCGCCAGCGGCATCGACCGCTCGCTGCTGGCCGAACTGGCCACCTGCCGGTTCCTCGACACCGCGACCAACGTGCTGCTGATCGGCCCACCCGGAGTCGGGAAGACACACATCGCAACCGGACTCGGGCATGCCGCGGTGAACGCCGGCTACCGGGTCTACTTCACCTCCGCCGCCGACCTCGCCGCCCGCTGCCACCGCGCCGCGATCGAAGGGAAATGGGCGACGATGATGCGGTTCTTCACCGGCCCCACCCTGCTCATCATCGACGAGCTCGGCTACCTCCCCCTGCCCGGCGAAGCCGCGTCCGCACTGTTCCAGGTCATCAACCAGCGCTACCTGAAGACCTCGATCGTGATCACCACGAACCGGCCCGTCGGCGCCTGGGGCGAGATCCTCGGCGACACCACCGTCGCCGCCGCCATGCTCGACCGGCTGCTACACCGCTCCGTCGTCGTCACCCTCGACGGCGCCTCCTACCGGCTCCGCAACCACCACGCCGCAGCCGACGAACTCCGCCGCGCCACCACCGGCACAAACCTGCGCTAACCTACCCACGCGACCTGGGGAATATCGACGAGCAACTCTGGGGAAATTCGCTGAGCGCCGTCACGCGTCGACCGGGCGCTCAGCGATTTGGCGACGCCGACCAGAGCCCGCTGGGTGTCGAGGCGAGCGCCTCTCTGAGCTTGATCGAGCTTCCAGCCCCCGATCATGGCTGGCGGATGGCTCTGGACGATCCACAAGAGGTTGTGCAGGTCGATAAGGTCTCGATCGGCCCGCCGGCTATCGTACGAGCCTGTCTTGATGACGATCGCGAACTCGACCGTTGGCACTCGTGCCGAGAACTTCAGCACCTGCCCGTCAGTGAGGGTGACTGACGTCTGAAGCGTAATCGGGTCAGCTGCCAGCGCCACATTTAAACCTGGCGCCGCGTCGAACCCGCGCCCTCCCAATTGCTCGGTCCCAAAACGTCCCGTTCGACTTGGAACGAGGAGGTCGATTTGGCGCTCGCCTTTGGTGTAGCTGTTGCCGTCTTGCGCTTCGTAGCCGGCTCTTGTGAGTAGATGGTGCGCATCGCCGGAGATGGCGAGCGCCGTTTCGATCGCGGCGTCGGCGGTGCGCCGGGGGACTGCTTGCCTGACGGGGAAAGCTGTGAGCAAGAGATTCACCATTTGGCCACCGACCACGCGAACGTTATGCGAGGACGTGATCTCGCAGATGTCCGCTAGTGCGCGGTAGGCCAGGTCGTCAGCGGCGCTCGTCGATACGGTTATCGCATCGACCTCAATCACCGCGGTGCCATTCGTCAACGGTGTGGCGGATGAGTCGTTGAACGGCTTGATCGGAGTCGGAGCCGCCACTTTGTCGAACGTCGTGGGCACAAAGGACTGGGTCGACGATGAGGTTGTCGTGGTTTCGCCTTCTGCCATAGGCAGCTGCGACAGGCCAGATCGTCGGGTCGGCCGGCACCGTGACCGCGAGAGTCGCCTTGTTGGAAGTCGATTCGGCGAAGCCGTCGGAGGCGAGTCGTAGTCCGGTTCGTGCATAGACAACGGCCATTCGTGGTGTGCGCCATGGAACTAGGAGGTCGGCGGCCGCATCTCCTGACCACAGCACAGACTTGTCATGGTTCGACGCGAGTTGTGCCTGCCGAATGATCGGGTCCAGCCCGTACCAGTACTGCGTGATTCCTCCCGACCCCGGGTAGTCGGTGAGGAATAGATTCGCTAGTGTCTGCGGATCGGTCGTGAACCATCCCTCCGATGACTTCTGAGCGTGTTCTCCAAGTCGGTGCAGGTTCTGTGAGATTGCGGCTTGGGTAACTCCGACCTCGACGGCTAGTTCCCTTTGGGTGCGCGGTCGTCGGGTGCGGGCCAACGCGCGGATGAGCCCAAAGCGAGCCCAGGGTGTCTTTCCCCGTTGGGTAGAGGCCTGGAGTTGCCTCGGCTCCGGTTCATAGCGTTTTCGATTCCACCAGACGATTCCCTCTGTTGTTGCGACGACAGCAATGTTTGCGTCATCCGCGGCTAGACGAGCCAGGCTCTCGGTCACACGGGGGACCACATAGACCACTACGTGGTCGTTACGCTCCGCAGCAATGGCAGAGGGGGAGGGGGGTGTCTGCCGGGTGCGAAGTCGCGCATGTCGGCCGGCGATCTCGGCCTCAGTGAAGCTCTTTACTTCGACGGCGATGCCGGACGCTGTGAGCAGGTCGATGGCGTCGCTCGTTGTTGTTGCCACGGGCCTGCTCCCCAATCTATATAAGCTTCTTCGGGTTTCATCAATATAACTTATATTGGCCCGAACCACTAAAACTTATATCGCTGGGTTGAGAACCCGAGCGCGAGTCGGTTGTCTGCAGCACCTGCTTGACTGTCTACAGTGAAGTAGCGGCCGGGCGAGCGACACTGATGTCTGCCTGCACCCCGGCTCAGATCGGGAGTTCACGTGGCTGTCAAGACGACCAAGACCGCAGCAGCGAGTCTCGAAGACGCGCTCTGGGCCTCGGCCAATCAGCTCCGGTCGAGCATGGACGCCGCCGAGTACAAGCACGTCGTACTCGGCCTGATCTTCCTCAAGTACGTCTCCGACGTTTTCGAACGGCAACGCCTCAAGCTCGACGAGTTGTCCCGCGACGAGTCGAGCGACTACTTCACCCCGACCGACGCCGCCCGCGACGCGATGCTCGAGGACCGCGACGAATACACCGGCGACGGTGTCTTCTGGATGCCCGAAGGGCACCGCTGGGACGACCTCCGCAAGGCCGCGAAGCAGGCCGACATCGGCCGCCGCATCGACGACGCCATGGAGGCAATCGAGCGCGAGAACCCAACCCTCAAGGGCGTGCTGCCCAAGAACTACTCCCGCCGGGAGCTCACGCCGCAGACTCTCGGCGGCCTGATCGACTTGTTCTCCAACGAGAACCTGGCCGCCGAAGAGCACGAGAGCCTCGATGTGCTCGGTCGTGTGTTTGAGTACATGCTGAGCAAGTTCGCCAGCGCCGAAGGCAAGCTCGGCGGCGAGTTCTTTACTCCGCGCAGTGTCGTCAAGCTCATGGTTGACATGCTCGAGCCGTTCCGCGGCCGCGTGTACGACCCCGCGTGCGGCTCGGGCGGCATGTTCGTGCAGGCCGACCGGTTCGTGAAGGCTCATAACGGGCAGCGCAACGACATCAGCGTCTTCGGGCAAGAGCAGAACCCCACCACGTGGCGCCTGGCGAAGATGAACCTGGCACTGCGCGGCATCGAAGCGAACCTCGGCCCGCAGTGGGGTGACTCGTTCACCAACGATCAGCACCCTGATCTGCGGGCCGACTTCGTCATCGCGAACCCGCCGTTCAACATCAAGGGCTGGGGTGCCGATCGGTTGGCGGGGGATGCTCGCTGGAAGTACGGCATGCCTCCCGCGAACAACGCCAACTTCGCCTGGGTGCAACACATGCTGCACCACCTCGCCCCGACCGGCACGATGGCCACGGTGCTGGCGAACGGCTCGCTGTCGAGCCAGTCGGGCGGCGAGGGCGACATTCGCCGCGCGCTGGTCGAGGCCGACTTGGTGGAGTGCATCGTGTCGCTGCCGGGGCAGCTGTTCTTCACCACGCAGATTCCGGTGTGCCTGTGGTTCCTGACGAAAGACAAGAGCGGCAAGCAGGTCTCGACCGAGCGTTCGCAGCGCAGTCGCGCCGGCGAGGTGCTGTTCATTGACGCTCGGATGCTCGGCTCGATGGTCTCGCGCACGAACAAAGAGCTGACCGAGGCCGACATTGCTCGCATCGCCGACACGTATCACGCTTGGCGGGGCGAGCCGGGGGAGCAGCCGTACGAGGATGTTCCGGGCTTTTGCGCGAGCGTCACCCTCGACCAGATCGCGGAACACAGCCACGTGCTCACCCCCGGCCGCTACGTGGGCAGCGAAGCAGCCGAAGCGGATGACGAGCCGCTCGACGAGAAGATCGCACGCCTCAAGGCCGAGGTGCGGACGGGGTTTGAGCGTCGGGCGGAGTTGCAGGATCGGATCTTGAGCGTGATGGACTCGCTTGAGGTTGAGCATGGCTGAGACGGTGCCCTTGGGTGAGCTGATCTCGATTCGACGAGGAACCACCTACAAGGGCGCGCTTCTCGGTCAACCCGGCCCGTACTTGCTTGGGTTGGCCTCGATCGCCCGCAACGGGGGTTTCCGGAGCGACTCGCTCAAGACGTACGGGGGAGAATCGCCCGAGTCGCTTCTCGTAAAGCCGGGGGAACTCTTCGCGTCACTGAAGGACGTGACACAGGCCGCCGACTTGCTCGGGAGCGTTGCCCGGTTGCCCCTCGACGAACGGCCCGGCCGGCTGACGCAGGACACCGTGCGGCTCGATGTCGTGAGCGATCGTGTGGACCGGGACTACTTGTATTGGCTTCTTCGCACGCCCGGGTACCGCCAGTACTGCCGGGCTCACGCGACAGGAACCACGAACCTCGGCTTGCCCCGCGAGGACTTCCTCGGGTTTCCGGTGAGATTGCCGAGTCTCGACGAGCAGCGGCGCATCGCGGAGGTTCTGTGCGCGCTCGACGACCTCATCGACACGAACGAACAACAAATTGAACGACTCGGTCACCTTGTTGCTGAGTTGTACCAGCGGGCCCTGGCCCGGGGGTGCCCCGGGTACTTCCGTTCCTCGATGTCTTCAAGGTCGAGTTTGGTGGTGCCTTCAAGGGTAGTTACTTCACCAAACCGGGAGTGGGGCTGCCCCTCATCCGAATCCGCGACCTCAAAACGGCGAGTTCCGACACCTGGACAACTGAGCGACTTCCGAACGACGTTGTGATCGCCCCAGGGGACATCTTGTTCGGCATGGACGCCGAGTTCCGCGCTTCGCAGTGGGTCGGGCCCACGTCGCTACTCAACCAGCGTGTTTGCCGGGTAACGGCTCCAGGGGCCAGCAACGCCTTCGTCTTGGAAGCCTTGAAGGCGCCACTCGCGTATATCGAAGGTCACAAGACGGGCACTACCGTGATCCACCTGAACAAACGTGATCTCGAGGAAACCAGTGTCCTGATCCCATCCGACACGGCAGTGTCTGAATTCGACGCTGTAGCTGAGCCTCTTCGACTTTGGAATGTTTCCTTGAGCGCGGAGAATGAGCAGCTTCGCCGCACGCGCGACGAGCTGCTCCCGCTGTTGATGTCGGGTGCCGTGCGGGCGCGGCCGGAGGGGGTCGCGGCGTGAGCGGAATCCCGACCGAGGCGGACTTCGAAGAGCTGGTGCTCAACGAGCTGCGGTCTGCGGGGTGGGCGGTGCAGCACGGGCCGGAGATCGACCCGGAGTCGGAGCATCCGGAACGCGGTGATTACCGCGAGGTCGTGTTGGCCCCGCGTCTGCGCGCGGCCGTTGCTCGGCTGAACCCGCAGCTCGACGCTGACGAGGTCGACGAAGTCGTGAAGACCGTGGTGCGGCCCGAGTCACAGGTGGTGATGAGCGAGAACTGGCGGGAGTACCAGCTGCTCACGCAGGGGGTTCCGGCCGAGACGCGCGACGCCGAGGGAAACCCGCGCACCGTGCGCGCGCGCCTCATCGACTGGGCGGATGCTGCCACCAACGACCTCGTCGCCGTCAACCAGTTCAGCATCGTGTCGGCGAGTGGCGCGAAGCGGCGGCCCGACGTGGTGCTGTTCGTCAACGGTCTGCCGCTCGTGCTGATCGAGCTGAAGCGGGCGGGCAATCAGGGGTCGAGCCTCAAGGGTGCGTTCAACCAGGTGAAGACCTATGTGAACGACATCCCGGATCTCTTCGCGTTCGTGCAGTTCGCCGTCATCAGTGACGGCGTGCAGGCACGGGCGGGGGCGTTCACCGCGGCGTGGGAGCACTACGCGCCGTGGAAGACGATCGAGGGCGAGTTGGCGCCCGCGTTCCTGCCCGAGTACCAGGTGCTCGTGCAGGGCATGCTGCAGCCGGCGCGTCTGCTCGACCTGGTGTCGACGTTCACCGTGTTCCTCGGCGACGCCGGGTCGTTTGTGCGGTTCGGGGCGAAGTATCACCAGTTCTGGGCGGTCAACAAGGCCGTGTTCGCGACCGTCGAAGCTGTGGAGGGCGACGGCCGTGCCGGTGTCGTGTGGCACACGCAGGGCTCAGGCAAGAGCTACGAGATGCTCTGGTACGCGGGCAAGGTCATGCGGCACCCGGCGATGGAGAACCCCACCGTCGTCGTGCTGACCGACCGCAACGACCTCGACGACCAACTGTTCGACGACACCTTCGCCGCAGCCCTCCCCGGCGCGCCCCTGCCCGAAAAGCCCGTCCAGGCGGGATCGCGCGCGGAGCTCAAGACGCTGCTCAGCGGGCGGGCCTCGGGCGGCATCATCTTCTCTACGATCCAGAAGTTTGGCATCTCCCGCGAGGAGAAGGACGCCGGTACGTCGTTCCCGCTCTTGTCGGATCGGTCGAACATCGTGGTGATCGTCGATGAGGCGCACCGCTCGAACTACGACTTCATCGATGGCTTCGCCCGCCACCTGCGCGACGGCCTTCCGAACGCCACGTTCATTGGGTTCACCGGCACGCCGATTGAGTCGAGTGACAAGTCGACCAAGAACGTGTTTGGCGACTACATCGACACCTATGACCTCACCCAAGCAGTCGAAGACGGCGCCACCGTGAAGGTCTTCTACGAACCGCGCCTCGCCCGCGTCGAGCTTCCCGCTCAGGCGATGGGGGAGATCGACAGCGCCTTCCGGGATGCGACGTCGATGTCGGAGGAGGATGCGCGGGAGCGGTTGAAGTCGAAGTGGGCGAAGGTCGAAGCGATCGTCGGTTCCGACAAACGGATGGCCGAGCTTGCCGCGGATCTGGTGCAGCACTGGGAACAGCGCCGCGAAGCTCAAGTGGGTAAGGCGATGGTCGTCACGATGTCGCGTCGCATTGCCGCGTCCCTGTATGACGCGATCGCGAAGCTCCGCCCTGACTGGGTTACCGATGACGACGCGACGGGCCGGATCAAGGTCGTCATCACGGGGTCCGCTGCCGATGACCAGACCTTGCAGCCTCACATCCGCTCGAAAGAAGCATTGCGGGCGTTGAAGGCGCGCGCGAAGGACTCGAACGACGAGCTCGAGCTGGTGATCGTTCGGGACATGTGGCTGACCGGGTTTGATTCTCCGTCGATGCACACGATGTATGTCGACAAGCCGATGCGGGGTGCGAACCTCATGCAGGCCATCGCTCGTGTGAATCGGACCTTCCGCGACAAGCCTGCCGGTCTTGTCGTCGACTACCTCGGCATCGCAGAGGATCTGAAGTCGGCCTTGTCCGAATACACGCAGCGCGACCAGGAAAATCAAGAACTCGGCCAAGACGTCCGCGCTGAAGCCGTGCCGGGGATGCTGTCGACCCACCATGTGGTCGACACGATCCTCCACGACTACAAATGGCGCGAAGGCCTCGCCGCCGGCGGCCCGAAAGCGTTCATCGACACCCTCACCGGCACGATCGAATTCCTCCTCAAGGCGCACGTCGACGGCGACTGCACTGGCGAGGCGCTGTGCCTGAAGCACCGCTTCCTCACCCAGGCCAGCAAGTTCGTCCGCCTCTACACAATCTGCGCCGGCACCCCCGAAGCCGAACAACTCAAGGGCGACGCCGCCTTCTTCGAAGCCGTCCGCGGGCAGATTTCTAAGATGGAAGGCGGCGACCGCCGCGAGAACCCCGACGCCGAGCTCGACACGGCCATCAGACAGATCGTGTCCGACGCGATGACCGGCGTCGGCGTCATCGACATCTACGCAGAAGCCGGCCTCTCAAAGCCTGACCTCTCGCTGATCGATGACGAGTTCATCGAACGGTTCAAGACGTCCGACCGCAAGAATCTGCAACTGGAGATGCTGCGCCGCCTTCTCAGCCAAGAGATCACCCGCATCAGCAAGCGCAACATCGTCGCCAGCAAACAGTTCAGCGAGATGCTCTCCGAGTCGCTGTTGCGATATCAGAACCGCACGCTCGACTCAGCTCAGGTCATCGCAGCCTTGGCCGACCTCGCGCGGCAAATGACCGCTGAAGCGAACCGGGCTGAGAAGCTCGGGCTCACGACTGACGAGCTCGCGTTTTACGACGCCATCCGTACCAACGACTCCGCCGTGATCGAGCTCGGCGACGACACCCTCAAAGCGATCGCTCACGACCTCGTCGAAATCGTCCGCCGCGACGCAAAGACCGACTGGGCGGTGAAAGAGCAGGTGCGAGCCAAGCTCCGCGCGACCATCAAGCGACTGTTGCGCAAATACGGGTATCCGCCGGACCAGGCCGAGGGTGCCACCGCTCTCGTCCTTCAGCAGGCCGAAGCCGTCGCTGCAGCATAAGGATTCAACAGACAAGACCCATGGAGAGGAACCAACATGCTTGAGCGAATTCGAATCGAGCGGTTCAAGTCAATTTCAGACTCGACCATCGATTTGGCCCGTGTAAACGTCCTGGTCGGGCCCAATAACGCCGGCAAGTCCAGCGTCCTCCAAGCGATGCAATTCGCGGTCTCCGTGGCTCAGAGCCTGAAGCTTGATGGTTCTGCGTCTTGGAGGTCTGATGTTCTTGCCGGCAGTTTGGCAACTCAGCAGCTGATCTATACGCCGCTCCGGGACGTGCAGGCGCTGGCCGCTGGAGGAGCTTTACGCCAAGGTGACAGTAGCGCGATCGCTGTGTCGTTCTTCGCAGACGGCGGGACAAAGGCGGCTGTGACTGTGAAGCGCGGAAAGAATCGCAACATCGCCGTCAAAATTGCAGGCAGAGAGCTTGGCGAGCAGTTGTCGCTCGTGGAAACACCCTTCAGTGTTGTGTCGCCGGGGTTGGCAGGTATGCCCGCGTACGAAGAGTTCAAGTCTCCTGGTTTGGTGAGGCGCGCCGCGGCGAGAGGGGACGCCAACTCAGTCTTTCGAAATGTCTTGTGGACACTGCGTCAGGATCCACCTGGCTGGAAAGAATTCTCTGACTCGCTCAGGAGGGTGTTTCACGACATCCAGATCGACGTGGAGTTCAACGAGCAGACCGACGAGCACATCAACGCGACGATCACGCGCGAAGGTCTCACTCTTCCGATTGATGCCGCGGGCACTGGAGTTCTGCAGGCCATACAGGTCCTTTCGTACATCAGCGTGTACAAGCCCAAACTCTTGATCCTCGACGAGCCCGACTCGCACCTACACCCCGATAATCAGCGAAAATTGATGCGCCTGATTGCCTCCGAAGCGGAAGATAGGGACTTCCAGGTGGTCATGTCCTCCCACAGCCGACACATCATCGATGAGACGGGGAGTCTTGGAGCGAATCTCCTCTGGTTCAGCGGTGGGACGTTGCGGTCTGGAGATTTTGACCAAGTGGCCGCTCTTCTGGAACTTGGCGCCCTGGATGCGGGTGACCGGCTGAAGGCAGGCGCCACGGAATTGGTCGTATTGACCGAGGACGATCGAACGGGCGGTCTGAACCGTCCCCGGTTTGATGCCGTTTCCTTTCGAGTCTGGAAGGACAATGTTGATCATGCCCAGGAAGATCCCGAAGGAGACCCGGCAGCGCGCGATGCGGCTGGTGCTTGATCATCTCGATGAGTATCCGAACCTCACCACCGCCTGTCAGACGGTCGCTTCCCGGCTCGGTTTCGGTGCCGAGTCGCTTCGTCGTTGGGTGCGCCAGGCGCAGGTCGACGCCGGTGCGCGCGACGGCCTGACCACGAACGATCTGGAGCGCATTCGGAAGCTGGAACGGGAGAATCGTGAGTTGCGTGAAGCGAATGCGATGGCGGATTCAACCGGTCAGCGCAATGAGTGCTGTGAGATGAAGCAGACGCTGATCTCGGGAGGCATTCGTTGCAGGGCAAGCATGGTCATCTCAGTCGTGAGCAGAAGCAGCTCGCGCTCCGTCTCCACTCGAAGGGGTGGCGGCTCATCGATATCGCCCGCGAGATCGGCTGCACGGCCCCGATGGTCGGCCGCATGGCGCGGGAAGGGCGTCACCTCGACGGGAAGCCGTTCGGCTGGGAGCCGCGCGAGGGGCATCTGACGGTCTTCGATCGTGAGGAGATCCTGGTTGGTCTCGCGCGCGGTGACACGTTGACCGCGATCGCGCTCGCCCTGGGACGGGCGGTGTCGACGGTCAGCCGCGAGGTCAAGCGCGGCGGCGGGCGGGAGGGGTACTCGGCGTGGCGGGCGCATGAGGACGCGCGAGAGCAGGCCCGCCGACCGAAGCCGTTCAAGCTTGACGGTGGACGGCTGCTCGAGGTTGTCGCGACGCAGCTGGAGCAACTGTGGTCTCCGCAGGAGATCGCCGCCCGCCTACGGTTGGAGCATCCCGACGACCCGGAGATGCACGTGAGTCACGAGACGATCTACCAGTCCCTGTTCGTGCAGGGACGCGGGCAGTTGCGCCGCGAGCTTGCCCGCTGCCTGCGGTCAGGGCGTGCGGCACGGAAGTCGCGGACCGCGACGGACCGGCGAGGCCGGCTGCCAGGGATGGTGATGATCAGCGAGCGCCCCGCGGAGGTCGAAGACCGCGCCGTGCCGGGGCATTGGGAAGGCGACTTGATCCTCGGTGAGAACAGTCGCAGCGCCGTGGGAACCCTCGTTGAACGCAGCACCCGCCTCACACTTCTGCTGCACCTGCCCGACGGGAAGAGCGCCGACAAGGTGGAGGCCGCAATGCGCGAGGCGATCACCGCGTTGCCGGCGTCGCTGGCGCGGACGATCACCTGGGATCAGGGCGCCGAGATGGCCAAGCATTCCGAGTTCACGACAGCGACCGGCATCCCGATCTACTTCTGCGACCCGCACTCCCCGTGGCAGCGCGGAAGCAACGAGAACACCAACGGACTGCTACGCCAGTACCTGCCGAAGAGCACCGATCTGAGCATCGTCACCCGCGCTGAGCTGACCGCGATCCAGGACTCGCTCAACGGACGACCACGCAAAACGCTCGGCTATCTGACACCATCGGAGAAGTTCACAGAACTCGTTGCGACCACCGGTTGAATCCGCCGATCCTGCGTGATGCCGCGGTTTTCTTCGCCGGGGAAATCGACCCCCGACGCCGCTGATCCTCGCCTTCCCCGAGGAGTAGCGCGCTCTTGGCCGCTCGGTCGGGTTGATCTGCACGGTTCTGCGTGAGCAGGGCGTGCCGGTCGCCGAGCGCACCTATCGGGGCTGGACGCGCGCCCAGCCCAGTCAGCGAGATATCGACGACGCCCACCTCATCGAGGCGATCCGCGTCGCCCGCGTAGGCGACAAGGGTGAGCCAACACCTGAGTCGCTCTATGGGCGCCGGAAGATGACCGCGCTGCTGCGCCGGCACGGTATGACTGTTTCCAGCAGCCGCGTCGATCGGCTGATGCGCCAGCTGGGCATCAACGGCCTCGTGCGCGGCAAGGGTGCGCGGACCACCGTGCCGGATCCCGCAGCAACTCGCGCCCCGGACCTGCTGGATCGTGACTTCACCGCCGCCGCCCCGAACACGCGGTGGGTGGCCGATTTCACCTACGTGCGCACCTGGGCAGGGTTTGGTTATGTCGCGTTCGTCATCGACTGCTTCTCCCGCGCGATCGTCGGCTGGCATGCAGCGACAACGAAGGCAACGCCGTTGGTGACCACCGCGTTGCGGATGGCGTTGTGGCGACGCGACCGTGCCGGGCATCGTGTGGGCGACGGGCTGGTGGATCACAGCGACGCCGGAGCTCAGTTCCGGAGCAGGGCGATGGCCCGCGAGCTGCGCCGTCACGACATGGTCGGATCGATGGGGCGCGTCGGCGCGGCCGGGGACAACGCGGCGATGGAGAGCTTCTGGTCACTGTTGCAGACGAACGTCCTCAACCAGCAGCGGTGGGCGACGCGGCAGGAGCTTCGCCTCGCCATCGTCGTCTGGATCGAGCGGAAGTATCACCGCCAGCGAGCCCAGGACACCCTCGGCGGGTTGACGCCCATCGAGTTCGAAGCCAAGCTAACCGAGCCGCTCACACTCGCGGCCTAAACCGAAACTGTCACCAGTTCGTTCCTCACGCCCTTCACCACGATACCCCGCTGTGGTCCGGCTGTCGATCCCCGCCCGCAGCGCGAACTCTAGGCCTTCACTGTGGCCAGCTCGTCCCAATGGGTCGTCGCACGCGGAGTCAGCATCGAGCGCTTCATCTGCCATGACGGTCCCGGGCGGAATCCTCCATATCCAAGCCCCAGGAGCTCGCGGCCTTCCTTGCGCTGCACCTCGTCGATCAGCTCCGCGACGCCGGCCTCTTCATGCGCATGGCGGAACAGCTCGAGGGCTGATGTGCGTCGGCGGGGCGAAGGTCGGTGAGCATGATGCCGGCTCGGGCGTACCGGATGCCGTTCTCGATCAGCGGCAGCAGTCGGTGGGCAGCGCGGGTGAGCTCGACGGGATCCGCTGTGGGGAAGGGGAGCTTGACGAGCACGGACGGAGAGGATCGCTGTTCGGAGTAGTGGGACGTGCCGGCGAACACCGTCATCAGCTTTGCCACCTGGTGGTGCTTGACCAGTCGAGTTGCTCCCTGCTGGGTATTGATCGACAGGGCCTGTCGTATGCCGTCTCTTGTGGTGACTTTCTCGGAGAACGAGCGGCTGACGATCAGCTGCTCTTTGCGCCCGGTGCGGTCCTCCTCGGCGACGATGCTCGGCACTCCGCGCAGTTCCAGTGCCGTGCGCATCACCACGACGTTGAATGCCTTGCGGATTCGGACTGGATCGGCTGCGGCGAGATCCGCGATCGTCGAGATTCCAATCGCCACCAGGCGCCGCTCGAGGCGAGAGGCGATACCCCAGACTCGGACACGGGCAGGGACGACATCAGCCGGTGTCGCCTCTGTGGCCGTGTCGCTGGCCACACGCAGACCCCGGTGAACACATCTAACTTCTTCGCGGCGCGGTTGCTGAGCTTGGCCAACGTGCGCGTCTCCGCGATCCCGACGTACACTGGCACACCGATGAGCCGTCGCAGCGTCGATCGGATGTCTCGGCCGAGGTCTGTCATCGCGGCGGGATCCCGTGCTATCTTCGGCGAGATCTTGAGGAATGCTTCGTCGATCGAGTAGATCTCGAGGTCCGGGGTGAAGCGAGCCAGGACGTCCATAGTGCGTCTGGACATGTCGCCGTAGAGCTCATAATTCGAGCTCAGTGCCCGCACTCCCAGGCGGTCGGCGTGAGGGCGCAGCTCGAACCAGGGCTTCCCGAGATCCAAGCCCAGTGCCTTCGCTTCGCGGCTGGCGGCGACGACCATCCCGTCGTTGTTGCTCAGCACCACGGTCGGGACCGCTTCCAGATCTGGCCGGAAGACGCGCTCGAAGGACACGTGTGCGCTGTTGACGTCGACGTGCGCCAGCACGGCTACCTCCTCACCGTGCCGGTACATTGCGATGTTCGCAATTGCAAAGTGCGCAATCAATGACACGCGGAACGCGGTGGGCTCGCTCGCTTGCGCCCGCGGGGCTATTCCTCATGGCCAACAGGCCTACGCGGCGCGGGCGATGTTGTCTCATTCGCAGCAAGGGGCGCCGCGATGTTGATGCTCACTTGGATAGTCGGAGGCAGGGTGAGCGCCGCAGGATCAATGACGTCGATCATCGTTTCGCCTCACCCCTCGAAGTGGTGTCGATGGCTGGGCTGTCGGGTCGAGCGCTCGTACGCCAGATGATGCGCAGGACGTTGATCACATCGTCAAGATCTGTGCCGCTAGATGAGGTGTCGGCAAGAGGATTGCCTCGTCGCCATAGCCGCAGCCGCGCTGTCCGAAGGCAGGAACTGGCGAATCTCCGATCTTGTGGCCGCGTCCTGAAACCGTGCCGCGTTGTTCACCCAGCCGACCAAGGGGGCATGCTCCTCGGCGGGTTCAGCGGCCGCGACCGCTGCGGTGGATCACCTGCGTCAACTTCGAGGCAATGCACTCGAGCATCCGTGTTGTGGGCAGGCGTCGGGTCCAGGTTCACTACGTGACCGACCGCGGATAGGTGTTTCGAGATGACCTGACCAATGCCGCCGCTCGCGCCGGTTACGACGAAGGATGCCGAGGCATCCTTATGGTCGACCCTCATCTGTCCATCCTGCCGCGACCTAACGCGTTCGTTGTGGAGCACGCTGCTCCGTCGAACTACAGATTCAATGACAAAGAGCGCGGCGGCATGAGCGCGCCTCTCGAAACCGCTGCCCCGGATTGTCGCGATCACGCCCCACAAGATCAACGGCACTGACGACAGAATCACCGGCGGCGGACAGCTGATGCGCGTGACGATCGGCCGTCGGTTTCCTGATCGGTGGTGTGCACCGCTGCCCACAGTTCCACAACCATCGGTTCGTCGAGCAGGTCGCGAGCGGCGGCGGAAGGGCACGAACTCGTTGCCCTCGCGACCCAGATGTACAACGAATTCAGCGGGTCGTACCGGATCTGGCATGGCCGTGTGGCGCCTTCTCCCCTCACACCGGCGGCGCGCAACTCGGTGAGCCGGCGGGACTTGTAGACCCGGCTGGCGAAATTGATGCCTTAGTCCTGCAGCGTGCAGGTCTTGCCCGGCAGCAGACCGATGAACTTCGTCTACGCCGAACGGCACGTGAATCTCCGGAGCGACCCGCCGGTACGCCCGTACCATCTCGTTCGGCGTTAAGCCTCGATCCACCGATGAGTCGGGGTGTTGAGCGGCGTCGTGACATAGAAATGCCCCTCTGACCGGGAAGAATAGAGCTTGCTTAGGGTTCTGTTCGTCTAGTCGGAGAGGCATCTCGTAGATGCAATTCAAGCACGCCCCCACCGCGGTGTCCGTGGTCTTCGATGATCCGAATCTCGTGTCGGCTGCGGGCCTGGTTCCGATGCTTCGGCTCGCGCAGTCGGCTGGGCTGGCGGAGCTCGCTCAGGGGCGGTTGAGCGTCCCGACGGACAAGGGTGCCAATGCGGGCGCGAAAGTCTCCGCGCTGGTCGCGGGGATGCTCGCCGGCGCGGACTCGATCGACGATATGAACCTGCTCCGCCACGGCGGGATGGGGCGGCTGTTCGACCGAACCTATGCCCCGTCGACGCTGGGGTCGTTCCTTCGGGAGTTCCGGTTCGGGCACGTCCGCCAGCTCGACGCCGTCGCCTCCCGGGTCCTGCAGGGCCTGACCTCTCAGGCTCCGCTCCTGCAGACCCGCGTTGGTGAGCGGGTGATGGTCGATCTGGACGACACCATCATCGAGGTCCACGGGTATCAGAAGCAGGGCGCCGGGTTCGGATACTCCGGAGTCCGCGGACTGAATGCCCTCCTCGCCACGGCCTCCACGAGCGCGTCCGCTCCGGTGATCCTCAGCCAGCGGCTGCGGCAGGGGAAGACTGGCTCCCCGAAGGGCGCGGCGAGGATCGTCGGCGATGCCCTCGCGACCCTGCGCCGCGCCCGCGCCGGGGAGCGCCCGTTGCTGCGCGCGGACTCCGCGTTCTACGGATACGCGACTGTTGGCACCGCGCTCAAAGCTGGCGCAGACGTGTCGGTCACCGTCCGGATGGACCCCGCAGTGAAGGCCGCGATCACCACGATCAGCGAGGATGCGTGGACCACAATCGAATACACCGACGCGATCCGCGACGAGACCACCGGGCAATGGATCTCCAAAGCGGAAGTCGCAGAGATCCCGTTCACCGCGTTCCGGTCCAGGAAGAAGTCCAAGCAGATCGCCGGCAGGTTGATCGTCCGGCGCATCCCCGACCTCAACCCGAAGAACATCGACGCGCCGACGCTGTTCGACACCTTTCGGCACCACGCGTTCTTCGCCACTACCGACAAGGACGACATGGACACCGTGGCCGCGGACAAGACCCACCGCGGTCACGCGATCATCGAGCAAGTCCACGCCGATCTCAAGAACGGCCCGCTCGCGCACCTGCCGTCAGGGGCATTCGCCGCGAACAGCGCCTGGCTCGTCCTCGCCGTCATCGCGTTCAACCTCACCCGCACCGCCGGCGTGATCGCCGACCACGCGGGACGCCTTGCCAGAGCGACGACCGCGACGATCCGCCGCACCCTCATCCACGTCCCGGCACGGCTGGCGCGCTCCGCACGCCGGATCACGCTGCACCTGCCCGAGGCCTGGCCCTGGCAGAACGCCTTCCACCGACTGTTCACGATCACGCACGCGCCCCCACCCGCCGCGACCCCCTGACCACCGCCGCTACCGCGGCACGACCGAGGAGCCAGTGGACGACCGGGACGCGACGCCCGGAACTCAGCCCTGCCCTCGACACTTCACCACACGCCGATCACACCGACCCGGCCCACCCAAGTCTCATCGGTGGATCGAGGTTAAGGTCCGGCTGGGCACGAGAGGATCCCACAGCCCAGATTGCCTGACAACGCGGCGACTGCTGAGCACTGTTAGCGCCGACGTGAACGGACCCCCTAGCGCCAAACTGGGATGGCAGATCGCCGAGAAGATGGGTGTCTCCCTGAACACGGTGTACGTGTACCGCAGCAACGATCGGCGATAAGTTGCCGGGGCCTGCTGGGTTTCCCGACCCGGTCGCCTTCGCGGGCGCACAGTGCTGTTCGATGAGAGGGCGATCGACGCGTACATCGAGCGCGCGCTCTGGGACCCGAGGCCGCGCCGGTCGGTCACCGCGCACCGCGCCTCGGCACACGGGCCCGACCGCATCTTTCCCCTACCGCATTAGAGAGTCCATCACCGACGGCGCCGGCGCACCGAGTATCACCACCCTCAAGAGGCTTGGGACCCGCTGCAGCTGAACCCCGTCACCTTTGGCGAGCGGATGCGTGGCCGCACAACCTGGACGCCCGCCGAGCGGGAACGCATCGCCTCCATCCTCGAAACAGACACCAGCGACACCAACGACCAGGTCGAGCAACTGCGGCGCCCAACGGCGCGCCTAGAGAGGAGCTGATGGTGAATGAGCGGGTCGTTGCCTGACACACCGCTGACGTCCACCTCGCCACAGGCAAGGACAGAATGCATGAGGCCTGCTGGGTTTTCCGCTCACTTCTGTGGGAACGCATCTTCACCCCTCCGGAGCACGACCGGCCAGCCGCTCTTCTCCCTGGGATAGTTGTCATCCTTCTCGGCGCCCTCTGGTACATCGGCTGGCGCCTGAGAATCCGCCGGGAGCCATGGCTGTCTCGCTGACCGCGAGATACTCTCAGACGCCAAGGCGGTGGGCCGAGGGACGGACTAGGAGAGCCGGTGGGCACGACGCGCAAACCCTCGGCATTAGGAACGTCGATTCCACCCACCCGAGATCTCACGCTGGATCTCGCTCGGGTAGCATGCGTGATGGTCGTGCTCGTCATGCACCTCCTGCAGACGGGTATCGGGACGACGCCCGATGGACGACTCGTCGCGTCCTTTCCACTCGAGCGCCAGCCGTGGTTCGCCGCGGCGTCGTGGGTGGGACAGATAATGCCACTCTTCTTCGTCGTCGGCGGATTCGCCGCAGCGCTCGGATGGCGCTCCGCACAACTCAGGGGAACGACACCAAACGGGTTCATCCGGGCCCGTGTACTACGGCTCACCCAGCCCTCGCTACCCCTTTTCCTCTTCTTCGCCGTGGTCCTGACGGTGGTGTCGTTCCTGCCCGTTCCGACTGCGCTCGTGGCCGATGCGGCCGTGGGAGCCGGATCGCCGCTCTGGTTCCTCGCCGCATACCTGCTCTGCCAGACCGCGGTCCCGAGCATGATGCGGCTCCATACAAGCGTCCCCCGGACCACGATCGCGGTGCTGGCGGCGCTCGTCGTCGCGGTCGACGTTGCCCGTTTCACGACGGGGGAGCGGGACATCGGTCTGCTGAACCTGGCCTTCGTCTGGATACTGGTGCAGCAAATCGGCTTCTGGTACGCCGACGGCTGGTTCGATCGTCGCACTCCGCTCGCCCTGGTTGCGATTGTCGCGGGGTGCTATCTGGCACTCGGGGCATTGACGGCGTGGGGCCCGTACAACAACAACATGCTCTACAATCTCAATCCCGCGACGCTACCGCTCGTCCTGCTGGGACTCGCCCAGGCGTGCCTCCTGCGACTTCTGCGCCGCCCCCTCACCCGTCTCATGGAAACCCGCAGCGTCCGCGCCTTTGTCCTGTTCACCGGCTCGCGTCTGATGACGATTTACCTGTGGCACCTGCCGGTTATCCTCTTCGTCAAGGGCATCGAGCTGGCGCTGCCGGGTCTGTCTCCGAACCCTGAAACGGCGGCGTGGTGGTGGTCGCGGCTGCCGGTGTTGGCGGTGGTGTTGGCAGTTCTCTACGTCGTGACGCTCCTCCTCGCACGCTGGGAGGTGATCGGACCGCTTCCGCCTGCTCCGGCCAAGGCCATCGTGGCCGCTGCGTGGGTGCTGGTATTCATACCGCCGTTCGGCGTCATGTGGTTTGGCCTGGATCTGTGGTGGGCTCTTCTCGGAGCGCTTTCCTACGCGATCGCGGTACCACTGCTCCGGAGCTCGATCGGGTTGAAGACGCCGAGCACCTTCTTCCGGGCTCCCTCGTAGCCGATCGGCTCGTATCCCAGCGCTTCGCTAATCGAGCATGGGCCGGTTCTCCTCCGCGTCGTAGGTGAGCAGCCGCGGCGAGTGCAGCGGGCGACCGGGACGCCCTGACGATTCAGCTCCGCGTGGATCTTCCGCGCGCCATAGACGCCAAGGTCGCCTTGTGGGCGGTCGTGATGTCCACGATCCGCTCCGTGTCCCTCATCACCCTCGCAAAGGGTGGGCGGGCCTTCGCGGCGCAATAGGGCAACCGCGCGACTGGAAAGCACGCCCACCCCGCCTGCCCCGGTCGAGCGGGTGGCCGGCGAAGAACAGTTGTGCGCGTCAGAGCAGCTCAGGGATGCGTTGTTCCTCGCGATTGGCTGAGAGCCGCCCCAGCCGTCCCCAGTTGTAAGCGAGCAGCATCCCGATCAGGGGAGGGCGATCGCCCCGACGTACACCTGCCACGGTGTGGCGATCAGCAGTGGCCAGTTGCCCGGTACCCACGTGACCAGCAGCAACAGGATGAAAACCATCCCTAGAACGCTGCCGAGCACTTCCAGCGCGCCGTCGACGTTCGCCGTCCAGCGCCGCATCGCCATCCCGATCACAACGGGCAGGATCAGCAGGATCAGGCTGACCACGACGTTGCCGAGCGGGATCTCGATGTCGCCGGCGAGCGCGCCGCCGTAAACGAGTAGCAGCAGTGGGGTGAGTAGGATCGCGGCGAGGGTTGTCATGACCGTGACGATGACGCTTAGGGAGAGGTTCGCTTTGGCGAAGTAGGTGTAGAGATTTGATGTCGTACCGCCGGGCATGCACCCCATCAGTACCAGTGAGGTTCCCCCCGGACCGTAGAGGCATCAGCTATAAGGAGTAGCGATGTCTGAGAAGCGAACGCAGTACGACCGGGAGTTCCGTGAGGGAGCGGTCCGGATCGTCGAGGAGACCGGGAAGCCGATCGCGCAGGTAGCCATGTTCTTCGAGAGGGCAGAAGGTCAGTTGTTTCCGTGACGACGCTTGGAGACGACACGGCACCAGGCAAAGAACGTGTCGACGTCGGTCATCAGCACGTGCTTGTCGAGCGCTGTGTCGGCGAAAGCGTCGATGAGCATCCGCCTTTGGATGAGCAGGGTCTCCATGCCGGCCGCGTAAAGCACGAGGTCTGGGTCCTGCTGGGGGTGTCGCAGAGCTGGCCCATCGTCGACGCCCTGGTAGTACTCCTGATCGCCCCGGTCCAACACCCAGTCTCTGGGCGCGTTCGGGTTGCGAATGAGCCCCAACCATGTGAATTGGTTGATGTCTGCCGGCTCGCTGAGCTCTCGCAGTCTCCACGCCGGAGTTGCGGGGTTCGAGGCTGCCGCGTTTCTGAGCTCGAGTTCCTCTGAGTATGAGAACGCAATCAGCAACTCCTCCGGCGTGCTCTGATTGGCCGCAACGGCCGCCGCGATGTCCCTGTCGTCGGGCCCCGCTGTGTCGGCGAGCTGTCTCAGAGTGTCCGTGGGTGTTGTCGGGTTTCCGGCGACCCTCGTCCTGACCCCGAAGTCATCATCCATCGCCAATCGGGCAAGCGTGTCCTCGGCTGCGCGGGGGTTCGAGGCGACGGCGCGCCGAACCTTGCGTCGATCGCTCGCCGCCAATTTGGCGAGCTTCCCTGTCGACGACGAACGCCGCTTGGCCTTTCGCAGATCGGAACGCTTCCCCATCGGCTCCCGCCTTCCCGGCTCCGTGCACTTGGCGCGGCGCTCGACTCGTTTGGTCCGATGATGCCCTGGATCGCTGTTCGAGTCGAGGCGCCGGCCTTGGTCAGCGAATCTGGGCTGCTGCGACAGTCATACACGGGTGTCGCCCACATGCCTGTACATGAGCACGAGCCCCCAGACCCGTCAGCCCAAGGGTCTTCCCGTCGGTGGGCAGTTCGCTGCCGCTGACCGGGCCGAGTCCGGTGTCACCCTCGACTCCGCCGACGGTCGCGCCGCCGGCGATCTGACTGACCGCGAAATCCTCGACCAAGCGATCATGCTTGCTCGGATCGCCGGCAGCCGGGCGGGTTTGAACGAGCAGGACATCGAAGACATCGCTAAGGAGACGGTGTTCTGGGTGCTGCGCACGAAGAAGGCTAAGGGTGGCATCGTCACCGGCGGTTTGCTCCGTGTCGCCTCGCGCGCCCTGGTGTCCCGCATGGTTGACAGCCACATCCGCCATGGAGACTCTCGAGCGCTGACGATTCGGAAGCGCGTCGCCGCGGACCGCGAGCAGGAGCTCGGCCGCCATCTCGGCGCGGACGAACTCGACGAAATGGCCGCGAACATTCGCCCTAACTGGCAGAACCATCGCCACAAGCCCCGCATCGGCTTCCAGCACCAGGTGCGCTTCGCCTCAACCGAGGCGATGGGGGCTGTGTTCTCCGACGGCCACGCCGCCAAGAGCAACGACCCCGACGCGTGCGGCGTGCGCGCCCTGGCTGACAGTGTCGAAGACGGTCTCGTCCCCGCAGCTCAGGCGGGGTTGCACGTCTGGAACATCCTCGCCGCCGACAGCGGCGCTCATCTGTCGGTGCCAGGGATCATCGGCACCGCCGCGGATGCACGACGCATCAAGCGCGCCGTCCCGAACTCAGTCGACATCGCCACCGCATGCCTGGACGGAACCGCAACCCCCGAGCAGCAGACGGCGCTGTTCGCGCCGTTCGGCGGGGGACTCACCCCTCGGCAGCGGGCGCACATGGCCGCACGTTGACCGTTCGACCCTGAGTCGGCGACAGGCTGTGGCGTTCCGCTGTCGACTTCGCCGCATCAAAGGCTCCGCAGGCGGTTTTCGCCGCATCTGACATCACACAACCCTTCGCTTCTCGGCACTGGCGTTCCCTGCAGGGTGACGCGACCACGGCCTGGCCCATCGGGCGTTCGCTGCGCATCTCTCCGGGCGTGCGCCGCAACATTCGGTGTGCGTCGCGTGCATGGCGCGGGCGGTTTGGGATCGCGAGCAGGGAGCGGGTGCTGAACTCACCCATTCGCCGGTCGGGGTGGCGTCCCCTGTGGTGGTGTAGTTTCCCGGCTCGAGTGTCACGTTGAGAACGTGGTGAGCCATCGTGCGATGGTCAGTGAGTACCGATCAAAGTCACTCACAGGAAGACACAAACGCACGATGGCTCTTAACCAGTCTGCCCTCCTCGAGCTCCTCGGGGAACTGAAACTCACCGATGTCACCGACCGGATCCGGGTCGCGACCGAGACGCTCTACCAGGAGCTGATCGACGCCGAGGCTGCCGCGTTCATCGGCGCTGCCCCCTACGAACGTTCGGAGGGTCGGGTCGCGGTCCGCAACGGGACCCGACCCCGCACCCTTTCGACCACGGCCGGGGATCTCGATCTGCGGATCCCGAAGCTGCGCGCGGGGTCGTTCTTCCCGTCGCTGCTGGAACGCCGCCGCCGGGTCGACCAAGCCCTGTTTGCGGTCGTGATGGAGGCGTACGTCCACGGTGTCTCGACTCGCAAGGTCGACGACCTCGTCAAAGCGCTCGGCGCCGACACCGGGATCTCCAAGTCCGAGGTGTCGCGGATCTGCGCCAACCTGGACGAGGATGTCGCCGCGTTCCGAGACCGCCCGCTCGCCGACACCACGTACCCGTACGTGTTCCTCGACGCGACCTACTGCAAAGCGAGGGTCGGCCGGCGTGTCGTCTCTCAAGCCGTCGTCGTCGCCATCGGCGTCGCCGCGGACGGGCGCAGGGAAGTGCTGGGCTTCGAGGTCGGCGACACCGAGTCGCAGCCGTTCTGGACGACGTTTCTCCGCTCCCTCAAGGCCCGCGGCCTCGACGGGGTCAAGCTGGTCATCAGCGACGCCCATACCGGACTGATCGCTGCGATTGAGACGGTGTTCCAAGGCTCCGGCTGGCAGAGATGCAGGGTGCATTTCATGCGGAACGTGCTCTCCCAGGTCCCGAAGACCGCCGGCCCGATGGTCGCGTCGATCATCCGCACCATCTTCGCCCAACCCGACACAGAGCACGTCTTCGCGCAGTTCCACGAAGTCACCCGGATGCTCACCCGCTCGCACCCGAAGATCGCGGACATGCTCGAAGAGGCGAAGAACGACATCCTCGCGTTCTGCGGATTCCCGCAGCAGCACTGGCGGCAGATCTGGTCCACGAACCCGCTCGAGCGGGTGAACAAGGAGATCAAGCGCCGCACCGATGTCGTCGGCACGTTCCCGAACCCGGCGGCGCTGCTGCGCCTCGCCGGACACGTCCTCATCGAGCAACACGACGAATGGGACGGGGCCGACCGCCGTTACTTCAGCGAGCACTCCATGAAGCTCCTCAACGTCGAAAAAGAGGAGGTCGCGATCCCCGAACTCGCTGCGGCATAATCACAGAAGCTGATCCCGCACGTTGTTGAGAAACTCCACCACTCAAAGGGACGTCACCCCGGTCGGCCAGTGTTGCCTGCATTGCTAGCAGGAAATGTCATGGCCACTCTCACCATTCGTAACCTTCCCGAGCCGGTTCGCCGAGGCCTCAAGCAGCGTGCTGCCGCGCACAATCGATCGATGGAGGCCGAGGTGCGCGCGATCCTCGAGGAGGCAACCGTGCAGCGCCCCGATTTCGTCAACCAGTGGGTCGCCGCGACGGAGAGTCTGAGAGGCGAGTTCACTGTGCCCGAGCGCACTGCTCCACGGCCGGTTGAGTTGCCGTGATCGTTGTTGACACGAACGTTTTCTCTGAGACGCTGAAGTCGTCCCCCGACGAGGGAGTGATGCGCTGGTTGGCGAGTCACGCCGATGAGGTTGCCACCACAGCAATCACGGTGGCCGAGCTCAGGTTTGGCGCTTTTCGTCTGCCAGAGGGTCAACGCAGGGCGGCAATTCTCGGTGCTGTTGACGCATTGGTTGACGCAGCTGGCGAGCGGGTTCTGGCATTCGACGTCACGGCGGCACACCACTTCGCGGTGCTCCGAGCACAGCGAGAGGCTGCCGGTCGGGTCGTCAGTGTCGAGGACACGATGATCGCCGCGATCTGCCGGGCAGGTTCTCACCAGCTAGCGACCCGGAACGTGAGGGACTTCGACGATGCGGGGGTCGATTTCGTCAATCCGTGGGAGGCATCCACCCCGTGATTCTCCGCTCGCTTACGACGGACGACACGTCGCTCGCGCCGGACTGGCTGCGTGGGCGCCGCATGCTGCCCGACCGCTGGCGTGATGAGCACACCCGCACGCTCATTGCAGAAGACGGGGCGGGGGAGCCGATCGGTGCGGCGACAATGTGGACGTCTCCGGTGCATCCCGATCGATACAGCGTCGACCTCGTTGTCGCGCCCGACCATCGGCGTGCAGGCATCGCAACCGCGCTACTCGAGGCGCTCACCGAGCTCCAGCCCGAGCCCAAGCGCTTCATCTGGGGGGCCGCCGAGACTGACCCCGCGCACGGCTTCGCCGCGACCTTCGGCGCACGCACGATCCAGCGCGCCCCGCTCGACACGTTTCAGACTTCGCGCGCTGTGCGTCTGCGGCCGCCCGACGACATTGCATCGGCGGCCGCAGTATCGCGAGTCGCTCTCGAGCAGGCGTGGGTCGACATGTACGAGTGGACCCACGCTGACTGGCACCCGGTGGAACCGGATACGCGGGCTGCGTTGGTGGAGGATCTGTGGGACGAGATCGACCCCCACCTCTCGTCGATCGCTGTTTCGGCAACCGGCGCAATCGACGCCGTGCTGCTCGTCTTCATCGATGGCGGTCAGCCGGTCGTCGCGGGCGAGACGGTCTCGCGTGACACCCCCGGCCGGCACGCGACTGCTCGAGGGTTGCGCGCGTCGAACGTTCAACCTGTTGGCCGGCGCGGGGTTCGCCGAAACCCTGCTCGACGCCCACGAGACCGATCCCCACTTTGCGCCACTGTTCGATGCTTTGGGGCCGGTCACGCGTTGGCACCGCATCGTCGAGTTCCGCCCCTAACGTCGCTCACGCCGAAATCGTGCGCCCACGAACGACCTACGGCAGAATGGCCTCCAGCGGTTCGACGGCGCCCGCACAACGGGGCCGCGCGCACCGCTGAGCCCGTCCGGGCCCTGCGCGCCCCACCCGTGGCGCCGCATCCCGGCTAGCCCCAGGAGCCGCCGTGAGCATCCCCGTCGCCCTCGCCTCCCCCCTGGCTGAGCGCACTTACATCTCAGTTCTCGACCTGTTTCGGGTCGGCATCGGACCCTCCAGCTCGCACACGGTCGGCCCGCTGCGCGCCGCCCGCGCCTTTGTCGACGAACTCGCCGCCAGCAGCCAGCTCGACGCCGTCGCCCGCGTCGAGTGCGTGCTGTTTGGTTCGCTCGGCTCGACGGGCGCCGGCCACGGAACCCCCGGCGCCGTGCTCGCCGGACTCGCCGGCTGTGACGTCGAGACGGTTACCCGCGACGATGTCGCGCGCGTGACCGCCGACGCAGACAACGGGATGCTCGCCCTGCGCACCACCCACCCCGTCGCCTTCGCAGACGGCTGGCTCCGCTTCGCGCCGCGCGAGCTGAAGCCGCGCCACCCCAACGCCCTGACCCTCACCGCGTTCGATGCGGATGGCGTTCCCCTCCGCGCGGACACCTACTACTCGGTGGGCGGCGGCTTCGTCGAGCACGACGGGGACGACCCGGCCGCGCTCGCCCGCGCTGCGAGCCCGCGCGTCCCCTACCCGTTCGCGACGATGGTCGAACTGCTCGCGCTGTGCCGCCAGCACGGGCTGAGCATCGCCGAGCTGGCGCGCGCGAACGAGGCGGCGATCCGTGGGGAGGCCGAGACGAGCATCCGGGTGGCGGCGATCGCGGAGGCGATGAACGCCTGCATCGACGCGGGCCTCACCGAGTCGGGCACGCTGCCCGGCAGCCTGCACGTGACGCGCCGAGCCGCCGCCATGGCGGCGCGACTGCGCGACCTCGATGCCGCGCCGACCCGCGACACGAGCCTCGAGTGGCTACAGGCGTACGCGATCGCGGTCAACGAAGAGAACGCGGCGGGCGGGCGGGTCGTCACGGCGCCGACGAATGGGGCGGCGGGCATCATCCCGGCGGTCATGCGGCACGCGCTCGACGTGATCCCCGAGGCCGCCGCCGACCCGACCCGCGCGCAGAAGGAGTTTCTGCTCGTCGCCGGCGCGATCGGCGCCCTCATCAAGTCAAACGCGTCGATCTCGGGCGCCGAGGCGGGCTGCCAGGGTGAGGTCGGCTCGGCGGCATCGATGGCCGCGGCTGGCTTCGCGCACCTGCTCGGCGGCAGCAACGAGCAGGTCGAGAACGCCGCCGAGATCGCCATGGAACATTCGCTCGGCCTCACCTGCGACCCCGTCGCCGGCCTCGTGCAGCTGCCCTGCATCGAGCGCAACGCGATCGGCGCCGGCAAGGCGGTCGCCGCCGCGCGTCTCGCGATGAACGGCGACGGCACGCACCTGATCAGCTTTGACACGGTCGTTGAGACCATGCGGCAGACCGGGCTCGACATGTCGAGCAAGTACAAGGAGACGTCCGAGGGCGGGCTCGCCGTCAACGTCGTCGAGTGCTGACCGAGCGCAGGCTGCGAGGGTTCGCGACCCGCCGCGATTGCGCCCGGCGGCCGATTCTGGGCGCGATTCTGGGCCGTCACATCTTTCCTGCGAAAAAGGATGCTCGTCGCAGTTTTCCCTGGTCAGAGGCAAGAAAAGTGCGCCGCGGCCTGGCTATGGTGGCCAGACACGCCAGCTGACGAAGGGACGCGTGAATCACCATGTCAGGAAAATCGCCCCGAACATCCTCGGCCAAAAAAGAGGCGAAGCTCACGATCAAAGAGAAGCGCGAGCTGAAGCGAGAAAAGGCGCAGGCCGCCGTCGTGAAGCCGCGCAAGTCGCGTTAGATCGGCATCGCCGTCTGGGCATCACCCACCGTGCGTCACACAGCCCCCTTCGCCACGCGGCGAAGGGGGCTGTGTCACGTCATCAGCCGAACGGCTCGGTGGCGACGATGCTGATGCGCTGCTCGCCGGACGGTGCGACGAAGGTGACGGCGTCGCCCACGTAGTGGCCGTTGATGGCGGTACCGAGCGGCGACGTCGGCGAATACACGTCGATCTCGAGGCTCGAGTCGAGTTCGCTCAAGGTGCGGCTGCCGAGCAGGAAGGTCGTCTCGCTGCCGTCCGAGTCAAAGCGGATTGTCACGATCATGCCCGGTTCGACGAGCCCGTCGTCGGGCATCTGCCCGACGACAACGTTGCGCAGCAGCTCGCGAAGCTCGCGCGCTCGCACGACGACCGCATTGCTCGGCTCGGCGACGGCCTCGCACTCGGCCAGTTCGGCCTCGAGCCGCTCGCGCGCAGCCAGCGTCATCCAGATCTTTTCCGACGTCATGCCGTCACTTCTCCTTGCAGTACAGCCGGTGCCATCACCACACATGAGGCAAAACGGCCATCGTAGCCCGAATACTGAGCTGGGTGGGCCGCGCGGTCAGCGCGAGCAGCTCAATCGACGCCGACCTCGCGAACGCGGGGCGCTCGCGCTGACAGAATGGTCGGCATGACCGACCAGCGCCTCGCCGTCATCGTGCTCGCCGCGGGAGCCGGAACCCGCATGAAGTCGCGCACCCCGAAAGTGCTGCACCGCATCGCCGGAACCCCGCTCATCGGTCACGTGCTCGCCACCGCCCAGGCGCTCGTGCCGGCGCACATCGTCGCCGTCGTGCGGCACGAGCGCGAACGGGTCGCCGCCGCGGTCAGCGAGCTCGCGCCCGAGGCGCACATCGTCGACCAGGACGACATTCCGGGCACCGGCCGCGCCGCCGAGGTCGCCCTCGACGCCCTGCCCGCCGGCTTCGACGGCGACGTGCTCATCGTCTCGGGTGACGTTCCGCTGCTCGACGCCGACACCCTCGCCGAGCTGGTCGCCGCCCACCGCGAGCAGAACGCCGCCGCGACCGTGCTGAGCGCGCACCTCGACGACGCGACCGGGTACGGGCGCGTGATTCGCGCATCCGACGGAGCGCTCGATCGAATCGTCGAGCACAAAGACGCGACCGACGCAGAACGCGCCGTCACCGAGATCAATTCGGGCACGTACGTGGTGAACGCGGATGCTCTGCGCCGCTCGCTCGCGCACGTCACCACCGACAACGCGCAGGCCGAGAAATACCTCACCGACGTCATCGGCGTGCTGCGCGGCGAGGGCGCGACGGTCGCCGCGATCCCGGTCGCCGAGGCGTGGCTGGTCGGCGGCGTCAACGACCGCGTGCAGCTGCAGGAGGCCGCCGCCCGCCTCAACGCGCTCATCGTGCGCGGCTGGCAGATGGCCGGCGTCACGATCCACGACCCGGCCACCACCTGGATCGAGCGCGGCGTCGTGCTTGAGGCTGACAGCGAGCTGCTGCCCAACGTGCAGCTGCGTGGCACCACCATCGTGCGTTCGGGCGCCGTGGTCGGCCCCGATTCCACCCTCACCGACGTCGAGGTCGGGGCGGATGCGAAGGTCGCGCGCACCGACGCGACCAGCGCGGTGATCGGAGCGCGCGCATCCGTCGGGCCGTTCTCGTACCTGCGACCCGGAACCGTCGTCGGGGAAGACGGGAAAATTGGCACCTTCGTTGAGACGAAGAACGCCGTGCTCGGCGCGGGCACGAAGGTGCCGCACCTGTCGTACATCGGCGACACCACCGTCGGCGAGGGCTCGAACATTGGCGCCGGCACCATCACCGCCAACTACGACGGCGTGAACAAGCACAAAACCGTCGTCGGCTCGCACGTGCGCACCGGCTCGCACAACGTGTTCGTGGCCCCCGTTAGGATTGGCGACGGAGCGTACACGGGTGCGGGCACGGTTGTTCGGAAGGACGTTCCGGCGGGGGCGCTCGCCGTGACGGCCGCCTCGCAGCGGATCGTCGAGCGGTGGGTCGCGGCCAACCGCCCCGGCACGGCGGCGGCCGACGCAGCGGCAGCGGCGCAGGCCGCGGCCGAGCAGAACGACAACAGCTAAGCCACCCGAGAAACGCACCAAGACCGGCGAGAAGTACCAATGCCGCAGCGGCGGCAGAAGGCGAGCACGACGTGGCCAGCATCAAAATCACCGGTCAGAAGAAGCTGGTCCTCGTGACGGGGCGCGCGCATCCGCAGCTCGCTCACGACATCGCGACCGCCCTCGAAACCGACGTCGTGCCGACCGACGCGCGCACCTTCGCCAACGGCGAGATCTACGCCCGCTACGGCGAGAGCGTGCGCGGCTGCGATGCCTTCGTGATTCAGTCGCACGCGAACCCCATCAACGAGGCGCTCATGGAGCAACTCATCATGGTGGATGCGCTCAAGCGCGCCTCGGCAAAGCGCATCACCGTCGTCGCCCCCTTCTACCCGTACTCGCGGCAAGACAAGAAGGGTCGCGGCCGCGAGCCCATCTCCGCGCGCCTCGTCGCCGACCTGTTCAAGGCAGCCGGTGCCGACCGCATCATGAGCGTCGACCTGCACGCCGCCCAGATTCAAGGCTTCTTCGACGGGCCCGTCGACCACCTGTTCGCCATGCCGGTGCTGCTCGAGCACTTCCGCGCGAAGCTCGACGCGTCGACCCTGACCGTCGTGTCGCCCGACATGGGGCGCGTGCGCGTCGCCGACATCTGGAGTGACAAGCTCGGGGCGCCGCTCGCGATCATCCACAAGCGGCGCGACCCGCTCGTGCCGAACCAGGTCTCGGTGCACGAGATCGTCGGTGACGTCGAGGGGCGGGTCTGCCTGCTCGTCGACGACATGATCGACACCGGGCGCACCATCGTGAAGGCGGCCGAGGCTCTGAAGAAGAACGGCGCCATCGGGGTTGTCGTCGCCGCCACGCACGCGATTTTCTCGCCGCCGGCCTTCGACATCCTCCAGAGCGAGTTCATCGACAGCGTCGTCGTCACCGACACCCTGCCGGTGCCGGAAGACAAGCGCTGGGACCGCCTCACCGTGCTGCCGATCGCACCGCTCATCGCGCGGGCGATCCACGAGGTGTTCGACGATGGCTCGGTCACCTCGATGTTCGACGGCGCCGCCTAGGCGCGGCGCGGCGACCGCCCGGGTCGACTAACGACGGCCGCCCCGGTCAGGGGTTACAGGCGTCGCAATACTGCGGGTCTGCCGTCGTTCTGCCCGGGATGTCGTGCACCTCGCGGTGCTCGCAGCGCGGGCAGCCGTACACGTGAGCGCGTGCCATGGCAGTGGGCAGCCAGCACACCGCACACGGGAGCCCGCGCACGGTCTCGACCCGCCCGAATCCCGGGCATCCACACACCGGGCAGAGCACTGCTGCGCGCTGCGCGAGGTCCTGAGCGGCCTCGGCGATGCGCTCCATCCGTCGAGGGTTGGCGTGGGCGCGCAGGTCGGATTCGACGGCGACCGCCCCGTCGTCAGAGAGCTCGCGCGCCCAGTCGAAGGCAAGCCGCAACTCGTCACGGTCGCGAACGCCCTTCCAGAAGCGCGGGTCGTCGAGCGCGTTCGGGCGAACCACGAGCCAGTGGGTGGGAAACCCGGCGCGATCGGCGATGCCGTCCAGCTCTTCCCCCGTGCGGGCGATCCCGTGGACGTGCGGTGAGGGCCCGTCGGCGATCCCGACGATCTCAATGTCGCGATCGCGATCGACCAGCATGATGAGCTCGCGGTTGTGGCTGACGAATCCGAGCAGCGGATGGCGGTCGAATGAGCCTTCGCTGCCGAGCCCGATCGGATGTCCCGACAGCTCAATGGCCGTCAACGCCTTGGTGCGCGCTGCCTCCCACTGGGTTCCTGCACGATCGACGTCGCGGGTGAACGTGCCCAGTTGATCGGTGTCGAAGCCCTCGACACGGGCGACGGTGCAACCGAGTGCCGGCTCGAGCGCCGCCGCGACGACCGCTTCTTTCCCGTGCTGCGTGAGGAAGCCGACCGTCAACCGGTGGTAGGGGTGAGACATGGGAGGCCTTAGGTTCCGGTGCGAGGTTCCAGGCTGGGGCGGCCCGGTATCAGCCCGAGCACAGCGATGCGCACCTCGCCGGCGGGCGACAGGGCGTAACAGTTCCAGCCGAGTAGCCGCGGGTCGGTGAGCTCGAAGGCGATGCGAGAGGGCACTCCGGGTGCTGCATAGAAGTCGACCGCCATTCGGCAGGCCTGCGCGGCGGTGTTGCGCGCGACCGACCACGTACCGAGCGCTCCCGGAATCACGAGCGCCAGCATCGCCACAATGCTCACCCAGCGGAGGACACGTCGGCGCCGCTCCCACGGTGACAGGCCCGCGCTGGAGTCGCGGTCGGGGTCGTCGGGCCACTCGCGCAGCTCGATCGGGTCGTCGTTCATCGCGCCCAGTCTGGCACGCGCTCCCTGCTCGCCCCCTGCGCCGGGTAGGGTTCAGCCCATGCCCGCGGAACCCGAAACCGCAGACGAGAGCACGCCACACCCCACCGCCGTACCCGCGGCCCACGGTGCCCTGGCGCGCCGTGTTCGCCTGCCCGGCGCGATCGGCATCGGCCTCGCCTCGATGATCGGCGCGGGCCTGTTCGCCGTCTGGGGTCCGGCGACCGACGCCGCTCGCAGCGGCTTGCTCGTCGCCCTGGTCGCGGCAGCGGTGATCGCGACGCTGAACGCCTTCAGTTCGGCGCAGCTCGCGATGGCGCACCCGGCGGCGGGCGGCGCCTACGCGTTCGGCCGCCGCTACGTCGGCCCGTGGACGGGCTTCACCGCCGGTTGGCTGTTCGTCACGGGCAAGACAGCGTCGGCCGCGGCCATTGCGTCGATCGCCGCCGCCTACCTGTACCCACCCGCGCCGGTCCCGGTGGCCGTCGGACTGATCGTCGTGTTCGCCGCCCTCAACATGTCGGGCGTGCGTACGACGGCCCGCGTGTCGATCGCGATCGTTGCGGTCGTCCTTGCGGGCCTTGCCGTCCTCCTCGTGGTGGCGGTGTCGGGCGGCACGGCGGCCGATCTCGATCCGGTGACGAGCATCCTGAACCCGACGAGCCCGTACGGGGTGCTGCAGGGCGCTGCGCTGCTGTTCTTCGCGTTCGCCGGCTACGCGCGCATGGCGACGCTGGGCGAGGAGGTCGTCGAGCCGCGCCGCACCCTCCCGCGCGCCATCTTCATCGCGCTCGGCATCGTGCTGGCGCTGTACGCGGCGGTCGCCGTGCTGCTCGTGTCGACGCTTGGGGTGAACCGGCTCGCCGGCAGCGTGACCCCGCTCGCCGACGCGCTCGACCCCGCGTGGACGCCCCTCGTCGTGGCCGTCGCCGGCATCGCCTGCCTCGGCTCGCTGGTCGGCATTCTCGCCGGCCTCAGCCGCTCGAGTCTTGCCATGGCGCGCGAGCGCGACCTTCCGGGGCTCCTTGCCCGCATCTCGCCACGCACAAACGCCCCGATCGTCGCCGAGGCGGTCATCGCCGGCATGGCGATCCTCATCGTCGTGCTGCTCGAGCCCGCCCAGTTGGTCGCCGCGTCGAGCTCGGCCGTGCTGCTCTACTACGCGGTCGCCCACCTGTCGGCCCTGCGCCAGCCGGCCGCCGAGCGCTGGCAGCCCCGAGCGGTGGGCATTGCCGGGCTCGTCGGATGCGTGGTGCTGGTCGCCGCCCTGCCGCCGATCTCGATTCTCGGAACCGCCGCCCTGCTCGCCGTCGGCCTCCTGCTGCGGATGCTCGCGGTGCGCCTCCGCGCCCGCTCCGTCGTCGAGGGGGGCGCGCGGTGACGGCCGGCGCTGCACACCACGGCGCCGCACCCGCCGACATCGTTCCGGCGATGCCGACCGACCTGTGTGAGCCGCACGGAGCCGCGATCATCGGCCACGGACCCTACGATGCGCGCTTCCCCGTGTCGGCGTTCGCGTCCGCGTCGGTGGCGACGTTCGCGACGGCGGCCGCTGAGTTGGTGGGCGGCGAGGCGACCCCGCTCGTCGACGCGCGCCTCGCCTCCGCCTGGTTCGACCGGGCGGTGCGGCTGCGCGAGGCCCAGCCGTCGCCGTGGCACCCGCTGAGCGGCGACTATCGCGCCGCCGACCGGTGGGTGCGCCTGCACATGAACGTGCCGGCTCACCGGGCGGCGGCGTTGGAGGCCCTCGGCGTGTTTCGCGTCGTCCCCGAGGGGGAACCCCCGCACGAACCCGACCGCAACGAGGTGGCCGCAGCCGTCGAGGGCTGGTCGGCGCTCGAGCTGGAGGAGGCCGTTGTGGCGGCGGGCGGGTGCGCGGCGGTGTTGCGGTCCGCGAACGAGTGGGCCGAGCATCCGCAGGGCCGCGCGGTCGCGGAGCAGCCGCTCGTCACCGTGGTGCGCGGGGGGCGCAGTGAGCGTGAATGGCCCGCGGGGTCGCCCGAGCGGCCGCTGGCGGGCGTGCGGGTGCTCGACCTGACCCGCGTGATTGCTGGCCCCGTCGCGACCCGCGCCCTCGCGCTGCTCGGTGCGGACGTGCTGCGTCTCGACCCGCCCGACTGGGAGGAGCCGGCGCTCGAGCCCGACATGACTCTCGGCAAGCGCTGCGCCCGGCTCGATGCTCACGAGGTGGAGGGTGCCGCGACGCTGGCCGCGCTCATCGCGGAGAGCCACGTGCTTGTGCACGGTCTGCGCCCGGGAGCGCTCGACGCGCTCGGCCTCGACGCCGCTACTCGTGCCAGCCTGCGCCCCGGGCTCGTCGAGGTTCAGGTCAGCGCCTACGGCCCCACCGGCCCGTGGGCCGAGCGTCGGGGCTTCGACAGTCTCGTACAGCTGGTCACGGGCATCGCGGATGCGCGTGGCGACACCGCGCCCGACGCCGCGCCGGTTGCCCTGCCCGTGCAGGCCCTCGACCACGCGACCGGCTGGCTCGCCGCGACCGCCGCCGTGCGGGGCGTCGCACACGCGCGTGCGACGGGGGAGGGCAGTGCCAGCTACCTGTCGCTCGCGCGCACCGCGCACGAGTTGCAGCGCATGGCGGGGGAGCGTGCCGACAGCGAGACCGCGCCCCCGCCCGCGCCCGTGTCCGCGCGTGACGCTGACGACGCGGAGTTCCCCGCGCATCCCGTCGACACCGCCTGGGGCGTTGTTGACGTGCTGGCCGCGCCGTTGTCGATCGCCGGCGTGCACGTCGAGGCGCTGCATCCGCCGCGTCCGCTCGGCAGTGACGCCCCCGACTGGGCGCCGCTCGACGCGCCCGCCCGACGCGAGCGCAGCGCCGACGCGGTGTCCGTGCCGCGGCGCCGCATTCCCGTCTGGGCGGCGCTCAGCGGCCTGCTCGTGTGGGCCGGGCAGGGGGTGCCGCTGACGCTGGGCGCCGCGATGCTCGGCACCGCCGTGCCGAACCCCGGCTGGTGGACCTCACCCGTGTGGGTTGCCGGTGCGGCGGCGCAGGCTCTCGCCCTCCTGCTGACCTGGTTCGCCCTCTCACGCGTCACGAACGTGGTGGGCGTGCTCGCCGCGACCATTCCACTCGGGATGCTCGCGCACGTCTCCGCCGCGACCGCCGTCGCGCTCGTCACCGGCGCCGCATCCCCGCCCGCGCTCGACGCGGGGCTGAACCTGCTCGCGCTGCACTGGGCGAGCGGAGCGGCGCTGATCGCGGCGAGTATCCCGATTCTGTTGATGCTCACGCCTCTGGGCGCGGGGGCCGGCGCGCTGAATCGCCGCGCGTTCGCGCCGCGGTACGCGCGCCGGGGCCGCGGCCGCCGCGCCGCCTGAGCGACCCTAGTGCAGGTCCTCCGCCTCGATCTCGGTGCGGTCACCCGACCAGAGCGTGTGGAACGTGCCGTCCCTGTCGACGCGCTTGTAGGTGTGCGCGCCGAAGAAGTCGCGCTGGCCCTGCACGAGTGCGGCGGGCAGGCGCTCGGCGCGCAGCCCGTCGTAGTACGACAGCGACGAGGCGAACGCGGGCGTGGGGATGCCCGCGAGGGCAGAGCCGGCGACGATGCGACGCCACGAGGGCAGCGCCGAGGCGACCGCGTCCGCGAAGTACGGCGCCGTCACGAGGGCGACGAGCTCGGGGTCGTCGGCGTACGCCTCGGTGATGCGGTTCAGGAACTGGGCGCGGATGATGCAGCCGGCACGCCAGATCTTCGCGATCTCACCCTTCTTGATGTTCCAGTCGTACTCGGCGGCGCCGGCGACGATCGCGTCGAAGCCCTGGCTGTAGGCGATGATCTTCGACGCGTAGAGCGCGCGCCGCACATCCTCGACGAACGCATCACGATCATCCACCGACCAGCTTTCGGTCGACGCCGGAAGCGACCGCGCGGCGGCGCGCTGGGCCGGCGCTGACGACAGCGAGCGGGCGAAGACAGCCTCGGCAATACCCGAGACGGGAACCCCGAGGTCGAGTGCGGTCTGCACGGTCCAGGCGCCGGTGCCCTTCGCGCCGGCCTGGTCGAGGATCACGTCGACGAGCGGCTTCCCCGTCGCGGCGTCGACCTGGCGCAGCACCTCGGCGGTGATCTCGATCAGGTAGCTCTCGAGCTCGCCGGTGTTCCATTCCGCGAAGATGTCGGCGATCTCGGCCGGCTCGAGCCCGCCCACGCGGCGCAGCAGGTCGTAGGCCTCGGCAATCAGCTGCATGTCGGCGTACTCGATGCCGTTGTGGATCATCTTGACGAAGTGGCCAGCGCCGTCGGTGCCCACGTGCGTCACGCATGGCTCGCCGTCGGCGACCGCCGCGATCGACGTCAAGATGGGGCCGAGCGTGTGCCACGCCTCCTCCGAGCCGCCAGGCATGATCGAGGGACCGTTCAGGGCACCCTCCTCGCCGCCCGAGATGCCAGCGCCGACGAAGTTGATGCCCGTCTCGCGCACGGCCTTCTCGCGCCGCACCGTGTCGGTGAACAGGGCATTGCCGCCGTCGACGATGATGTCGCCCGGCTCGAAGACCTGCACGAGCTCGTCGATGACCGCATCCGTGGGGCGGCCCGCCTTCACCATGATGATCGCGGTGCGCGGCTTCGTCAGCGCCGCGGCGAACTCGGTGTAGTCCTTCGCGGCGACGAAGCCTGCCTCGGGGTGCTCGGTGACGAGCGTCTCGGTCTTCTCCCACGAGCGGTTGTAGACGGCGACCGTGTTGCCCTCGCGACTCGCGAGGTTGCGGGCCAGATTCGACCCCATGACGGCGAGTCCGACGACTCCGATGTTGGCGGTGGGCTGGGTCACGTTCGGCTCCTCTAGGGGGTGTGGTGGCGAGGCCGTATTCCAGCCTAGAGCCTCGGATGCGCGCCATCCTCCGCCTCCCGGCTAGCGTGGAGCACATGCCCGCCCCCGTTAGCGTGATCGTCGCCGGGGTGTCCGGATCGGGCAAGTCGACGGTCGGCAGGGCTGCGGCCGCGCTCGCCACCGTCGCTTTTATCGACGGTGACGACCTCCACCCCGACGAGAACATCGCCCTCATGTCCGCGGGCACCGCCCTCACCGACGCCGACCGCGAACCCTGGCTGGATGCTGTGGCCGCCACCGCGCGCGACCACGCTCCCTGCGTGGTCGCCTGCTCGGCGCTCGCGCGTCGCTATCGCGACCGGCTTCGTGATGGGGCTCCGAGCATCCAGATCGTGATTCTGGAGGTGCCGGCAGAGGAACTGCGTCGACGGCTCGAGTCGCGCACGGGGCACTTCATGCGCGCCACGATGCTCGACTCGCAACTGCTCGCCCGCGAGCATCCGGAGGATGAGCCCGGTGTCACCGTCGTCGATGGCACGCAGAGCGTCGAGGCGCTCGCGCGCACGGTCGCGGCGCTCCTGGGCCGTGGCGTAGACTGACCCACTGAACTTCGGCGAGGGCGCGCTCTGAGAGGGGTTGCGCCGTGATCGACGCGGTGGGTACGGCACGCGAGTCGTTCCTCACGCGCACACGCGTTCGAGTTGACACAGACGATCGGGCCCAGGCCCCCCAATCATGAAATGAGTACAGCCATGGCTGACCAGAACAAGCTGAACGCCGACGTGCGTTCCTCCTTCGGCAAGGGCGCTGCCCGTAAGCTCCGCGCCGCCGACAAGATTCCTGCCGTCATCTACGGTCACGGCACTGACCCCAAGCACGTCACGCTGCCCGGGCACGAGACCGCGCTGCTGCTCCGCAAGTCCAACGTGCTCGTGACGCTCGACATCGAGGGCGACAAGCAGCTCGTGCTCGTGAAGGACGTGCAGAAGGACCCGGTGCGTCAGCTCATCGAGCACATCGACCTCATCGTCGTCCGCAAGGGCGAGAAGGTCACCGTCGACGTGCCCGTGCACGTCGAGGGCGAGTCGGCCCCCGGCACGATCCACGTCGTTGACCACAACACGCTGACGGTCGAGACCGAGGCGACCCACATCCCCGAGGCGTTCACCGTCTCGATCGAAGGCCTCGAAGAGGGCACCCAGATCCTCGCCGGCCAGGTCGAGCTGCCGAAGGGCACCACGCTCGTCACCGACGCCGAGGCGCTCGTCGTGAACGTGACCGTCCCGGCCGCGCCAAAGGACGAGTCGGCCGAGGCCGAGACCGAGGGTGGCGACGCCGCCGAGGCTGCGGCCGAGTCGGGCGACTCCGAGTAATCGGCACCCCCGCGATCACGCCGCATGTTTGGACTCGGAAGGCAGAAGCCTCCGGCCGCCGCTGATCGCGACACCTGGCTGGTAGTCGGGCTCGGGAACCCCGGGCCCGGCTACGCCGGGAACCGTCACAACGTCGGGCAGATGGTGCTCGACACTCTCGCCGAGCGGCTCGGGGCGCGACTGTCGCGCCACCGCACCACGACGATGCTCGCCGAGGCGCGCCTTCGCCCTGGCGGGCCGAAGCTGATTCTGGCGAAGCCGCTCAGCTACATGAACACCTCCGGCGGCCCCGTTTCCGCCGCCGCGAAGTACTTCGGCATCCAGCCCGACCGCGTCGTCGTCGTGCACGATGACCTCGACCTTCCGTTTGAGACCCTGCGCCTGAAGTCGGGCGGCGGGCACGGCGGTCAGAACGGTGTGCGCGACATCATCAAGGCCCTCGGCACCCCCGACTTCCTGCGTGTGCGGGTGGGCATTGGCCGCCCGCCCGGTCAGCAGAGCGCGGCCGACTACGTGCTGCGCGACTTCCCCTCCTCCGAGCGCGCACAGTTGCCGTTCCTCCTCGACGAGGCGGCCGACGCGATCGAGCGCATCATCGACGACGGACTCGTCGCCGCGCAGCAGCGCCACCACGCGCCCAAGGCATAGCGCTCGCCCGCTCGCCCCGCGCATCCTCGTCTGGCGACCACAGCCCCGACGACGTTCAGTTCGACGCGCGTACACTTGCGCGACGTGACTCTCGAGCGGTTAATTCCGGTGCTTCAGCGCGCCCAGACGTTTTCTGACGCCCTCGAGTACGCGGGGCGCTCGGCCGAGTTCTCCACCGTCGAGGGGCTTCGCCTCCCGCTCATTGCGGGGCTTCTCGAGCGGCGCGACGGCCCGCAGTGCCTCCTCGCCATCACCGCGACCGGCCGCGAGGCGGAGGCGGTGCGCGAAGCGTGGGAGTGCCTCGACCCCGACGCCACCGTGATCGACCTGCCCGCGTGGGAGACCCTGCCGCACGAGCGCCTCAGCCCGAGCGCCGAGACCGTCGGCCGACGCATCCGCACGCTGCGCGCGCTTGCCGAATGGGCGGATGCTCCCACCGGCACAATCGTGGTCGTCGCCTCTGTGCGCGCCGCCCTGCAGCCCCTTCCCGCGGGTCTCACCGACATCGAGCCGGTGCTGCTCGAGCTGAACGGCAGGGGTTCGGAGCTCTCCGACGTCACCCGCCGACTCATCGACCTCGCTTATTCCCGCGTCGACATGGTGACGCGCCGCGGCGAGTTCGCTGTGCGCGGCGGAATCCTGGATGTATTTCCGGCCGTAGCCGAGCATCCCGTTCGCGTCGAGTTCTTCGGCGACGAGGTTGATCAGATTCGCGAATTCTCGGTCGCCGACCAGCGGTCGCTGCCCGACACGGGAATCACGCGCGTCGAGTTGCCGCCGACCCGCGAGCTGCTGCTCACCGACGGCGTTCGGCAACGCGCGCGCGAGATGCTGCACGAGTTCCCCAGCCTGTCGTCGATCCTCGAGAAGGTGGCCGAAGGCATTCCGGTCGAGGGCATGGAGAGCCTCGCACCGGCGCTCGTCGACCGGCTCGTGCCGCTGACGACCTACCTGCCCGAGAACGCGGCCGTCGTCGTGCTCGGCCCCGAACGCGTGGCGACCCGCGCCGCGAATCTGGTCGAAACGAACCGCGAGTTTCTGAGCGCCGCGTGGCATGCCGCCACGGCCGGTGCCGAGTCGCCGATCGACCTCGACGCCGGCGACTTCCTGACCGTGCAGGCCCTGCGCGAGTCGGCCGGGGACCGCGCCTGGTGGACGGTCAGCCAGTTCGACGCCGACGAGCCCGGTGTCGTGCGCGTCGCCGCCGACCCGCCGCCGTCGTTCGCGGGCAAGAGCGGGGGAGCGGTTGACCACGTCGTCGATCGCCTGGCCGACGGTTGGTGCATGATCGTCGCGGCGGTCGGCCCCGGACTCGTCGAACGCGCCCGCGACGTGCTCTCGGACGCGGGCGCCGCAGCGCGTCCCGTTGACGCGCTGCCCGAGACGCTCGAGCCGGGCGTCGCCTACCTCGTGCGCGGCAGCGTCGAGCAGGGCTTCGAGCTGCCCGATGTGAAGCTCGGGCTCTTCGGCGAGACCGAGTTCTACGGCCGCAGCGTCGGCTACGACTCGCGCCAGCCGAAGAAGCTCGCGAGCCGCCGCAAGAACGTCGTCGACCCGCTGCAACTGAAGGCGGGCGACTTCGTCGTGCACAACACCCACGGCATCGGCAAGTTCATCGAACTGGTGCAGCGCGAGGTGTCCACTGGCGGCGGCCGCAACGCCCAGAAGTCGACGCGCGAGTTCCTCGTGATCGAGTACGCGCCGAGCAAGCGCGGCTACCCCGGCGACAAGCTGTACGTGCCGACCGACCAGCTCGACCTGCTCACCCGCTACGTCGGCGGCGAAGCGCCGGCGCTCAGCAAGATGGGCGGCAGCGACTGGGCGGCCGCGAAGGGTCGCGCCCGCAAGGCCGTGCGCGACATCGCCGTCGAGCTCGTGAAGCTGTACTCCGCGCGCATGTCGAGCAAGGGATTCGCGTTCCCTCCTGACACCCCGTGGCAGCGCGAGCTGGAGGAGGCGTTCCCGTACGCCGAGACGCCCGACCAGTTGACGACGATCGACGAGGTCAAGCGCGACATGGAGTCGCCGATCCCCATGGACCGACTGCTCGCCGGCGACGTCGGGTACGGCAAGACCGAGGTCGCCGTGCGCGCCGCGTTCAAGGCGGTGCAGGGCGGCAAGCAGGTCGCCGTCATCGTGCCGACCACCCTGCTCGTCAAGCAGCACATGGAGACCTTCGCCGACCGATTCGCCGGCTTCCCCGTGCACCTGCGCGCGCTCAGTCGATTCCAGTCCGACCGGGAGGCGAAGGAGACGATCGACGGGCTCGCGCGCGGCACGGTCGACGTCGTGATCGGAACCCACCGCATCCTGAGCCAGGGCATCGCCTTCAAAGACCTGGGCCTCGTCATCATCGACGAGGAGCAGCGTTTCGGCGTCGAGCACAAGGACGCGCTCAAGAAGCTGAAGACGAACGTCGACGTGCTCGCGATGTCGGCCACGCCCATCCCGCGCACCCTCGAGATGGCGGTGACGGGCATCCGCGAAATGTCGACGCTCGCAACCCCGCCCGAGGACCGGCACCCGATCCTCACCTTCGTGGGGCCCTACAGCGACAAGCAGGTCGCGGCGGCGATCCACCGCGAGCTCTTGCGTGAGGGCCAGATCTTCTACGTGCACAACCGCGTGTCGAGCATCAACCGGGTCGCCGCGAACCTCGCCGAGCTGGTCCCGGATGCACGCGTCGCGATCGCGCACGGACAGATGAGCGAGAGCGCCCTCGAGCAGGTCATGGTCGACTTCTGGGAGCGCAAATTCGACGTGCTCGTCTCGACGACCATCATCGAGACCGGCCTGGACGTCGCCAACGCGAATACGCTGATCATCGACCGCGCCGACAAGTACGGGCTGTCGCAGCTGCACCAGCTGCGCGGACGCGTCGGTCGCGGACGTGAGCGGGCCTACGCCTACTTCCTCTACGACGAGACGAAGCCGCTGACCGAGACCGCCCACGACCGGCTGCAGACTCTGGCGGCCAACAGCGACCTGGGCGGCGGCATGGCCATCGCGATGAAGGACCTCGAGATCCGCGGCGCGGGCAACCTGCTGGGTGCCGAGCAGGCGGGACACATCGCCGGCGTCGGCTTCGACCTGTACCTGCGCATGATCGGCGAAGCCGTGAGCGTCTTCCGTGGCGACGCGGCGGAAGAACCGACCGAGCTGTGCCTCGAATTGCCCGTGGATGCGCGCATCCCCGAAGAATTCATCGAGTCGGAGCGGCTGCGCCTCGAGGCGTACCAGAAGCTGTCGACGGCGGCCGCGCCCGCGAGTGACGACGAAGCCCTCGGCCAGGTGCGCGAGGAGCTCGCCGACCGCTATGGCGACCTTCCCGCGCCCGTGCTCGCCCTGCTGCGGGTGTCGCAGCTGCGGCGAACCGCGCAGAAGGCGGGCCTGTCGGACGTCGTCGTGATGGGCTCGAACCTGCGCCTTGTCGGGCGCGAGCTTCCCGACTCGAAGCAGCTGCGCCTGCAGCGTATGTACCCGGGGTCGAAGTGGTGGGGTCAGACGCGAACCGCGCAGGTTCCGCTGCCGAAGGATGCGTCTGACGACGACCTGATCTCGTGGGTGGGGCAGGTGCTCGAGAACCTTTACGACGCGGGGGCGTCGTCGGATGCTCGTGGTGCGTCGGACGCGTCGGCGTCGGCGTCGCCGTCGGCGGGCTGAGCGCCGTCGGTGGGCTCGTCGATCGCGCGCGGCGCGAGCGGCAGGGGCTTCGGGAACCGCACCGAGCCGGGCACCGTGTGCACGCGGTACACGGCGGCGGGAATGATGACGAGCGTGCGCAGGTCGAAGAGGGCGTGTAGCGCCATGACGAGCAGGATGCTGCCGCTCAGCACGTAGACGACGGTGAAGGCGAGCCCGACGAGTGTGGTGACGGCGACGCCGACGGGGCCTTGATAGGCGTGCAGCAGCCCGAACACGAGGGCGGCGAGCCCGAAGGCGCTGAGCGGTTCGCCGGTGACGATGACGAGAAGGGCCGGCAGGGCGAGGCGGAACAGCAGTTCTTCGCTGACGCCGGCGTTGACCGACAGGGCGGCGCCCCAGCCGAGTTCGGGCCGGTTGCGGGGGAGGAGTGCGGCGATGTCGCCGACGACGATGACGCCTCCCTCTGTGCGGGCGGAGCGGACGCCGACGACGGTGAGGATCGCGATGGCCGTCAGGGTGGCGATGATGAGCGCGATGCCGATTCCGCCGCTGAGCCAGCCGCGCGCCGCGGCGATGGGGGCGAGCTGCTGGGTGGCGACGAGCAGTGGCTCCACGTAGTCGCGCGTGGCGATGAGGATCGCGGCGCCCGTCAGGCCGAAGAGGACGAGTGACTCGATGAGCCAGCGCCGCATCATCTGCTGGCGTTTGGCGGTGGAGCGGTAGCGGCGGAAGCGCCGAAACTGCCGTCGGTCTTTCTGTCGGGCGCGCACGATGAACGCCGCGATGAGCGCCGCCGCCGCGACGGCGGCGATAACGCGGGTGAGCGGGTCGGCCTCGAGCACGCCCCCACCCTGCCACGCCCGCCCTGCCGCCCGGTGTGCGCGCCCGCCGCCCGCGTACGGGTCCCGCCCGCGTACGGGTCCCGCCCGCCCGCCTAGTGCGCCCTGGTCTGCCCCTCGCCCGCGCACCCGTGTCCGCGAAGTCAGCACTGCGCGAATCTCACCGGCGCGTTGCCCGCCCGGGTCCGCGTGTCACGAAACGCTGCTGACGTCGCGGACACACGCCACCCCCAGAACTCCTTCCACAACAGCGGAAGGCTGAATCTCGTTCGCCCGTTCCGCTGTTGTAGGAGGCGCCACGGAATGGGTCGCTTCACTTTTCCGCGGTTCTGGAAGTCGCCACGGGAGGGGAGCTTTCACTTTTCCGCGGTTGTGGAAGGCGCGGGGACGGGGGAGGGGGTCCGCGGCGGGCCGGTCGTCGGGGCAGCGACGGGAGGGGAGGGTGGTCGTGCTCCTCCTGGCAGGATGGCCGCATGGCGACGTCCGACCCGGCCCCTGAGTCGAGCCCCCACCCGAGCCCTCACGCGAGCCCCCACCCGAGCCCTCACTCGAGCCCCCACCCGAGCCCACCCCCAAGCCTTCACTCGCACCCGCAACTCACTCCCGAGCCCCATCCTGAACTCGATCGGCTCATCGCCGTGATGGCCCACCTTCGGGCGCCGGGCGGATGCGCGTGGGACGCCGAGCAGACCCACACCAGCCTCGCGAAATACCTCATCGAGGAGAGTCACGAGCTGGTGGAGGCAATCGAGCACGGCACCCGCGACGACATCCTCGAAGAACTCGGAGACGTGCTCTACCAGGTGCTCTTCCACGCCGACATCGCGGCCGCCGACCCGGATGCGCCCTTCACGATCGACGACGTCGCCCGCGTCAGCGCCGAAAAGATGATCGGCCGCCACCCGCACGTGTTCGGCGACGTCACCGCCGACACCGCCGAGGAAGTCTCCGCGAACTGGGAGCAGTGGAAGCGGCAGGAGAAGCCCGCCCGAACCTCCTCGCTTGACGGCCTACCTGCCGCGCTCCCGACTCTGGTCCGCGCCGAGAAGGTGTTGGGTCGCGCCGAGCGATTGGGCATTCTGTCGGTCAGTGATGCCGCACTTGCAGAGGCGTCGACAGAGGCGGCGGCAGAGGTGCAGACCGCCCCAGAGCGCCTCGCCGACGAGACAGCACTCGGCCACCACCTCCTCGCCCTCGTCGCGGATGCTCGTGCCCGCGGCCTCGACGCCGACCGCGCTCTCCGCGCCGCCGTGCGCGAAGTGGAAGACCGCATCCGCGCGTCGGAAACAGAAAGTGCCCCCGCGCATCCTGAATGATGCTTGACTGTGCGGCATGACCATCGCTCCCGCGATCAGTGCCGCCGGTGTCGCCCGCTCGTTCGGCGACGTTCACGCGGTGCGTGACGCCAGCTTCGACGCCCACTTCGGCCAGGTGACGGCGCTCATCGGGCCGAACGGCAGCGGCAAGACCACGCTGCTGCTCATGCTTGCCACGCTGCTGAAGCCCGACGCGGGGGAGATCCGCATTGACGGCCACGACCCCGTCACTGACGCGCGCGCCGTGCGACAGGTCACCGGGTGGATGCCCGACGTGCTCGGCTCGTGGGGAGGGCTCACCGTACGGCAGTCCATCGAGACGACGGCGCGGCTCTACGAGCTCAGCCCCGCCGACGCCCGTGCCCGCGCCAGCGAGCTGATCGACCGCGTCGGCCTCGGCCCGCTCGCCGACCAGCCGAGCCGCGTGCTCAGCCGCGGCCAGAAGCAGAAGCTCAGCCTCGCCCGCGCGCTCGTGCACCGCCCACGGGTGCTGCTGCTCGACGAGCCAGCATCCGGCCTCGACCCGGCCGCCCGCGTCGAACTGCGAGTCCTCGTGCGCGAGCTCGCCGCCGAGGGGGCTGCCGTGCTGCTGTCGAGCCACGTGCTCGCCGAACTCGACGAGATGAGCGACGCCGCCGTCTACCTCGACCAGGGCGCGACCGCGAGCGCCGAAAGCGTCTACCGGGCACGAGCATCCGCCCGCCGCTGGCGCATCCGCGCCCTCGACGCGGCCGCCCTGACCGCTGCGCTCGCCGACGCCGGCCGCCCGGCCGTCGGCGCCGACCATCTCGGCGCCCTCGTCGAGGTGACGGGGGAGGCCGACGCCGCCGAGCTGCTCACCCACCTGGTGAGCGCCGGTGTCGGCATTGCCGCCTACGGCCCCGCCGTCGGCGACCTCGAACAGACCTTCCTCGACCTCGCGAAGGGAGGCGAGCGATGAGCCCGCGCCTCGCCGTCCTCGGCACCATCGTTCAGCTCGAACTGCGCCAGCGCATCCGCTCCGTGTCGTGGCTCGTGCTCGTCAGCGTCGTCTTCGTGCTCGTCGGCATCGTCACCGTGCTGCTGTGGTTCGCGCTACCCGCTTTCGGCAGTGATGACCTCGCGAGCGCCGGCATCTACTCGACCCTGATCTTCTTCGTTCTGCTCATCGGCTCGCTCGTCACACCCGCGACGAGTGGGGCGGCGATCAACGGCGACCGGGATGCCGGCACCCTCGCCACAACGCAGGTCACCCTCGTGACGACGACGCAGCTCGTGCTCGGCAAGTTCCTCGCGGCGTGGACGGTGGCGCTGACGTTCTTGGCCGCGTCCGTGCCCGCGATGCTGTTCACGGTCATCGTGGGGGAGGTGCGCCCCGACACGCTCATCGCGTCGCTCGGCGTGCTCGTGCTGCTGCTCGGCGTCGTCGCGGCCGTCGGCGTCGGGGCGTCGGCGCTCATCACCCGACCCCTGTTTTCTGTCGTCACGACCTACCTCGTCGTAGCAGCACTCAGCGTCGGCACGCTGATCGCTTTCGGGCTCGGGTCGCTGGCCGCCCAGACCACGGTCAGCTACACGTACACGCCGCTCAACTACGACGAGAGCGTCTTCGACGAGGAAGAGGGGCGCTGGACGACCGTCGTCTGCGGCGTGCCCGAGCGTCAGAGCTTTGAGGTGCCGCGCACCGACACGGTGTGGGGATTCCTGGCGGCGAACCCGTACGTCGTGCTCGCCGACGCGTCGCCCCCGGTGTGGGACGAGTGGGGCAACCCGCGCGATTTGTTCGGCGGCATCGCCTTCGCCGTCCGTGCCGCTCAACAGCCCCCTGAGCCACCGCTCGACTACGACGAGTGCGCCGAGGCGCGCGGCGAGGGCGGGCAACGATGGCAGCAAGGGCCGACGCCCCGAGGGATCTACGACTCGAGCGTGCCGAGCTGGTTCGTAGGCCTCGCGATCCACCTCGCGCTCGGCGGCGGGATGCTCGCGGCGGCGATCGCGCGCACACGCACGCCGGCCGCATCCCTGCCCCGCGGCAGCCGCGTCGCCTAACGCTGACCGGGGCGCCACGCGAGCCTGCCGGCCGCACACGAGAAAGGCGCCCCATCAACCCGAATGACGAGGCGCCTTCGGCGCGCGGAGACCGGTGTCTCACTCTCGCGCCGCCGGTGGCGCGCGTCCCCCGACGCGTCCACCTGGTGGTGTTCCCGCGCCGATGCGGGTGATGGTTCAGCAGCAGACGAACGCGCTCTCACCCTCCCCAGGGTGGTCTGTGCGGTGCCCGACTCTGAAATATACATAACAATTGTAATCATAACAACCGTTTGTTATTCTTTTTCCGTGGCCCGACGCTCCGACCCCAACCGCAAGCCCGAGTTGCTCGCGCAGATCATCGAATACCTGCGCGATCAGCCGCTCAGCGCGGTGACCTTTCGGACCCTCGCCGACGCGCTGGGCGTGAGCCCGTTCACGCTCGTGTATCACTTCGGCACACGCGCCGAGCTCATCGCCGACATCATTCGGGCGGTCGTGCAGCGTCAGCAGTCGGTCATCGACGCGGAGCTCGCCCTCGAGCCGTCACTCGACGTGCACATCCAGGCGATCCGCGACTCGTGGCGAGGCTTCCTGCACCCCGCGACTCGGGCGCTCTTGCGCCTCGAGTTCGAGGCGGCCCTGCTGCAGGTCACCGACAGCGAGCTGACGGTCGGTGGCCGCGACGTGCACGATCGCTGGGTCGAGTGGGGTGCCGAGGCTCTCGAACGCCTGGGCGTCGAGCGCGAGGCCGCCCTCGTCGAATCACGTGCCCTCGTCGACCAGCTCTACGGCGTGCAGTTCGACCTCGTGGTCACGGGCAATGAAGAGGCCGCAACCGCGGCGTGCGACGTCATGATCGACAGCTACCGACGTCGCATCGAAGCGCTGCTGCCCGCCTCCGTCGCGTAGAGGTCGAGAGGCCATCTCGCGCGCGACACCGTGAGAGAATCGCCCTCATGCCTTCGCCCGTGACGCCGCCCCGCGGCATGCGCGACATCCTGCCCGCCGACAAGGCCCGCCGTGAGGCGCTGCTCGCCACGATCCGCGACACCTACCGGCGCCACGGCTTCGACGAGATCGAGACTCCCGTGATGGAGGACTCGTCCCGGCTGCACGCGGGCCTCGGTGGCGACAACGAAAAGCTTGCGTTCGCTGTCATGAAGCGCGGGCTGACCCCCGACGACCTCCGTTCCGCGACCGCCCCGCTCGACCTCGCCGACCTCGGCTTGCGCTTCGACCTGACCGTGCCCCTTGCCCGCTTCTACGCGAGCAACCGGGCCGAGCTTCCGAGCGTGTTCCGCGCCATCCAGATTGCGCCTGTCTGGCGAGCCGAGCGCCCGCAGAAGGGCCGCTATCGCCAATTCGTGCAGTGCGACATCGACATCATCGGCGAGCCCGGCGTCATCGCTGAGATCGAGCTCATCGCGGCGACGGTCGACGCGCTCGACGCTCTCGGGGTTCCCGGCTGCACGATCCGCATCAACGACCGGCGCCTGCTGACCAGCATGCTCGCGGCCCTCGGATTCCCGGCCGACCAGGCTGACGCCGTGCTCATCACCCTCGACAAGCTCGACAAGATCGGCGTCGACGGGGTGCTCGCCGAGCTCCGCGAGCGCGGGCTGCCCGAGGCCGCGGTGGCGGCGCTCGCCGAGGTGCCCGCACTGCGCGCAGCGGCGGCCGGTGACAGCGCGACGAGCGCCGTCACTGCCGACGCGATCCGCGCATCCCTGCCCGCCGGAATCGACGAGACGGCCGTCGCCGACCTGGCCGCGATCGCCGACGCGGTCGGCGCCGACGTGCCGCTCGCCTTCGACCCCTTCCTCGTGCGCGGCATGGGCTACTACACCGGCCCCATCTTCGAAGTCGCGCACCCCCAGCTGGGCTACTCGCTGGGTGGCGGCGGCCGCTACGACGGCATGATCGGACGTTTCGCCGGCACCGACGTCGCCGCGTGCGGCTTCTCGCTCGGATTCGAACGCCTCGTCGACCTCGTGACGAGCAGCCAGGATGCACGCGGCGGCTCCGCGCTCGTCGTCGATAAGGACGTCGACGCCGCAGACACGATCGCCCTCAAGCGGATGCTCGTGGCCAGCGGCGAGCGCGTTCGCATCGTCGCGCGCATCAAGAACATGCGTGCCCTGCTCGAGCGGCTCGAGGCCGACGGGTACACGCGCTTCGCCAGCGTCCGTGCCGGGGAGCGCGACGTCGCCGCCCTGCAGTGGCGCGCCCTCGGCGAGTAGGCTGGTTCTCGGCCCCGCTCGTGTCAGGGCCGATACCCACCACCACCGTTAGGAGACCTTCCGTGGCTGCAATCGAGGCCGTAGGCGCTCGCGAGATTCTCGACTCCCGTGGCAACCCGACCGTCGAGGTGGAGGTGCTGCTCGACGACGGCACCGTCTCGCGCGCCGCCGTTCCCTCCGGCGCATCGACCGGCGCCTTCGAGGCGTACGAGCTGCGCGACGGCGACAAGGGTCGCTACCTCGGCAAGGGCGTGCTGAAGGCCGTCGACGCCGTGCTCGACGTGCTCGGCCCCGCCATCGAGGGCCTCGAGGCCAGCGATCAGCGCCTCATCGACGCCGAGCTGAAGGCCGCCGACGGCACCGACAACAAGTCGAAGCTCGGCGCGAATGCCATCCTCGGCGTCTCTCTCGCCGTCGCGAAGGCCGCCGCCGACTCGGCCGACCTGCCCCTGTTCCGGTATGTGGGCGGCCCGAACGCGTACCTGCTTCCCGTGCCGATGATGAACGTCATCAACGGGGGCGCGCACGCCGACACCGCGGTAGACGTGCAGGAGTTCATGATCCTCCCCGTTGGCGCCGAGAGCTTCACTGAGGCGCTGCGCTGGGGGGCCGAGACCTACCACGCCCTCAAGGGTGAGCTGAAGGCCGGCGGATACGCCACGGGGCTCGGCGACGAGGGCGGCTTCGCCCCCGACCTCGCCGGCACGAAGGCGGCGCTCGACTTCCTCGTTGCCGCGATCGAGAAGGCCGGATTCCGCGCCGGGACCGACATCGCGCTCGGCCTCGACGTCGCCGCGACCGAGTTCTTCGAGAACGGCTCGTACCGCTTCGAGGGCAACGAGCGCACCGCCGAGCAGATGGCCGCCTTCTATGGCGAGCTGCTCGACGCTTACCCCCTCGTCACGATCGAAGACCCCCTGTCGGAAGACGACTGGGATGGCTGGGCCGCACTCACCGCGTCGATCGGCTCGCGCACGCAGATCGTCGGTGACGACCTGTTCGTGACGAACCCCGCACGCCTCGGCGACGGCATCGCCCGCGGCACGGCGAACTCGCTGCTCGTGAAGGTCAACCAGATCGGCACGCTCACCGAGACGCTTGACGCTGTCGCGCTCGCGCAGCGCAGCGGCTACACCGCCGTGCTGTCGCACCGCTCGGGTGAGACCGAAGACACGACGATCGCCGACCTCGCTGTTGCGACCAACTGCGGTCAGATCAAGACCGGTGCTCCTGCCCGCAGCGAGCGCGTTGCCAAGTACAACCAGCTGCTGCGCATCGAGGAAGAGCTGGGCGAGGCGGCGGTGTACGCTGCGCGGAGTGCATTCCCGCGCTTCACGGCGTAGTCGCGATCAGAACCCTGCTTCGGGCCCGCCGCGTCTCCTGATCGCGGCGGGCCCGTCGCGTACCCTGGCTTCATGGCGCGACGTACCCCGAGCATCCCCGTCGTCCTGCCCGACGATGCGCCTGCGCAGACTCCGTGGTTTCGCAACCTTCACGTCTCGGGCCTCACCGTCACGGTGCTGATCCTCATCATCGGAGCGCTCGTGGTGCTCGCCCCGAGCCTGCGCGTGCTCGTCGAGCAGCGGCAAGAGCTCGCAGCGCTCGAACAGCGGGTGGCCGAACAGCAGGCTCTCGTCGACGGCCTCGCGACCGAGATCGACCGCTGGCAAGACCCGGCCTTCATCGAGGCGCAGGCGCGCGACCGCCTGCTCTACGTGTACCCAGGCGACATCAGCTATCTCGTGATCGATGACGGGCAGACCATCGAAATCGATCCACTGCAGCCGATCAGCGACGAGCTTCAGACCACCCGGGTCGACTGGAGTCGGGCGGTGCTGCTCAGCGTCATGACCGCCGCCCTCACCGACCGTGAGGCCGACGACCTCGTCGCCCCCATCGTTCAAGGAACCCCGTGAGCCGACCCCCGTTCGAGCCCTTCACCGAGCGTGACGTCGAGCTGGTTTCGGCGCAGCTCAGCCGACCGGCGCGCGACGTCATTGGTATCCCGGCGCGATGCGCATGTGGGGCGCCGACCGTGGTGGCGACGCGTCCACGGCTCAGCAACGGCACGCCGTTCCCGACGCTCTACTACCTGACGCACCCGGCCGCGACGGCGGCCGTCTCGACGCTCGAGGCAAGCGGCATCATGGCCGAGTATTCCCAGCGACTCGTCGACGAGCCCGACTTGGCCGATGCCTACCGCGCCGCGCACGAGCAGTACCTCGCCGATCGCGAGAGCCTGCTTCACGTCGAGGAGGTCGACGGCTACTCGGCGGGCGGCATGCCCACGCGCGTCAAATGCCTGCACGCCCTCATCGGGCATTCCCTCGCGGTCGGCCCCGGCGTCAACCCCATCGGCGATCTCGCCCTCGCCGCCTGCACGTGGAGCCCCGAGGTGTGTCAGTGCGCGCCCGATCAGCGCGGCGCGTAGCCGCCACCGCCGCCCTCGCCCTCCTGGGCGGGGCGCTCAGCGCCGGCGCCGGCGCGATCGCGACCGACGAGCCGGTGGCGGCCACGAGCATCCGTGACCGTGAGTATTGGCTCGACGAGTACGGCATCCGGGGTGCGTGGGCCGCGACCCGGGGCGCCGGTGTGACGATCGCCATCATTGATTCGGGCGTCGACGCGTCGCACCCCGACCTCGGGGGCGTCGTTGTTGGCGGCACCGACGTCAGCGGCATCGGCTCGCCCGATGGCACCCAACCGGTCGGCATCGGCAGCGACCACGGAACGCGCGTCGCAAGCCTTGCCGCCGGTCGCGGGCTTGGCCCCGGCGGGGGAGTGCTGGGGGCTGCCCCCGACGCGAACCTCTTGACGGTCTCGCTCGCGTTCGGCGTCGAGGCCGCCCGCAGTGGCGACGATCAGATCGCCGAGGCCGTGCGGTGGAGCGTCGATCAGGGCGCCGACATCATCTCGCTGTCCCTCACCCGCAACACCGTCGAATGGCCCGAAAGCTGGGACGACGCGTTTGGCTACGCGGAGGCCAACGACGTCGTCGTGATCGCCGCCGCCGGCAACCGCGGCAGCGGCACCGAGCAGGTCGGGGCACCCGCCACCATGCCCGGAGTGCTCGTCGTCGGCGGGGTGAATCGCCAGGGCGTCGCCAGCGACCGAGCCTCGTCACAGGGCATCACGATCGGCGTCATGGCGCCGAGCGAGCAACTCGTCGGAGCCGTGCCGGGCGGCGGCTACGTCATCTGGCAGGGCACGAGCGGCGCGACCCCGATCGTCGCCGGCATCGCGGCGCTTGTCCGCGCCGCCTATCCCGAGCTCGACGCCCCCAATGTCATCCAGCGCATCCTCGCCACGGCTCGCCCGGTCACTGACCGCGTTCCCGACCCCATCTACGGATTCGGGCTCGTGGATGCGCGGGGCGCCGTCTTCGCGGACGTTCCGCGCGTCGACGCGAACCCGCTCGGAACGATTGCCGAGTGGGTCGTCGTCAACCGTCGCGCCGACGGCTCGCTGCCGAGCCTCACCGGCCGGGATGCTCGTGCCCCAATTGCACGCACGGTGCCCGTCGACGTCACGGTCGCCGCCCTCGAAGGGGCGTGGCGGCTGAGTGCGCCGCGCCTCCCGGTGGTGCTGCTCGCCGGTATCACCGGCCTCACCGGGATCGCCGGGCTCGCCCTGCTGACCGCCGGGTTCGTCAGTCGCGCGCGGAGGCAGTAGATTAGGCGGGTTCCCTCACCACCCAAGGAGACGTCAGTCGTGCCCAGAATCGTGATCGTCGGTGGAGGCTACGCCGGTTTCTACACCGCCCTGAAGCTTGAGAAGCACCTCAGCAAGGGCGAGGCAGAAGTCGTCGTCATCGACCCGCTTCCCTACATGACGTATCAGCCGTTCCTGCCCGAGGTTGCTGCCGGCCAGATTGAGCCGCGCCACTCGGTCGTGTCGCACCGTCGTCACCTGAAGAAGACCCGCGTCATCACCGCGAAGGTGTCGGCGGTCAACCACGCGTCGCGCACCGTCACGGTCGAGCCCGAGGTGGGCGACTCGTACGAGCTCGAGTACGACCAGGTGGTCGTCACCGCGGGCTCCGTTTCGCGCACCTTCCCGATTCCGGGTGTCGCCGACGTCGCGATCGGCATGAAGTCCATTGAAGAGGCCGTCGCCGTGCGCGATCGCCTGATCGACAACTTCCACCGCGCGGCGAACCTGCCGGCCGGCCCCGAGCGCGAGCGGCTGCTCACCGTCGTCGTCGTCGGCGGCGGCTTCGCCGGTATTGAGACCTTCGCCGAGCTGCGCGCACTCGCGAGCGCCCTGCTGAAGGACTACCCGCAGCTCACCATCGACGACACCCGCTTCCACCTCATCGAAGCGATGGGCCGCATCATGCCCGAGGTGTCGCTCGAGACGAGCAAGTGGGTGCTGAAGAACCTCGCCCAGCGCGCCGCGACCGTGCACCTCGACACACAACTCACCAGCGCCGTTGACGGCGTCATCGAGCTGTCGACCGGCGAAAGCTTCGAAAGCGACCTCATCATCTGGACGGCTGGCGTCATGGCGAACCCCGTCGTGCGCGGCACCGACTTGCCGCTGGAAGAGCGCGGGCGCATCCGCGCCCAGGCCGATCTCCGCGTCATCGCCGAGGACGGTTCGGTTGTCGACGGCGCGTGGGCAGCGGGCGACGTCGCCGCCGTACCCGACCTCACCGGTGGCGGTGTCGGTGGCTACTGCGTGCCGAACGCTCAGCACGCGGTGCGCCAGGGCAAGCGGCTGGCGAAGAACCTCACTGCCGTGCTGCGCGGCGAAGAGCCCCGTGACTACGTGCACAAGAACCTCGGCGCGGTGGCCGGGCTCGGCCTCGGCTACGGCGTGTTCCAGTCGGGAAAGATCGCCATCAAGGGCTTCCCGGCATGGGTCGCCCACCGTGGCTACCACGGCCTCGCGATCCCCATGTGGGAGCGCAAGATTCGCGTCGTCAACGGCTGGCTCTGGAACCTCTTGCTCGGCCGTGACAACGTCACGCTTTCCGCGCGCGAAGAGCCGCAGAAGTACTTCCGAACGTTTGCCTCGCGCCCGAAGGCATAACCCGCCTCTCTATGCTGGGGTGACGCCCCGGTAGCCCAATGGCAGAGGCAGGCGACTTAAAATCGCCACAGTGTGGGTTCGACCCCCACCCGGGGTACTCTCTGCACGGCGCGGGCCTGGTTCGGCCCGCGGGGTTCGACCCCCACCCGGGGTACTGGCGCAGGCTCGGCTCGACCCAGCGGGTCCACGCCACCATCGCGAGGCAGACGGCGGCGAACGCGACCGCGAAACCGGCGAGGGGAACGATCGGGAAGCTGGGACCCGACACCGCAATGGCGGCGGCGACCGAGGCGGTGACCACCGTCACGACGGCCCACCCGACGCGCGAGATCGCGTACAGGGTGCGCCCCGGGAACGGCCCGACCGGCAGAAGCAGCAGCACGATCGACCCGAATCCGCCGAGGGCGAGGGCGGCGGCCCCCTCGGCGGCCAGGTTCGCCCAGAACCCGTACGCGGGCGACAGCGCGTCATGGATCGCCCAGCCCGCGAGAGCCAGAACCGCCACACCGGCGGGCTGCGCGATCGCGACGCCGGCCCGCGCCGCGCGAGGCACGGCTCCGACGATCGTCGTGGCGACGAGCACGCCGACGAGGATGGGGGGTTGAAGCTCCCACGCGCGTGACAACAGGGCGGTGATGGTGGCCGCCACCAACATCGAGGGCAGTAGCCGCTCGATCACGGTCGCCGAGGTGAATCGCCCGGCGATGCGTGCCGGAATGACGACGGCGATCGCGTTGAGTACGAGCAGTGCTGCGCCGATCCCTGCCATGAGACGCAGGTAGCGCACCTCCAGGTCGATGCCGCCCGACAGTGCCGCGACGAGAGTGGCACCGCCGAGTACGCCGGCCGCGACCAACCACGCGGGAAGGATGGGGCTGCCGTCGTCGACCACACCGCGATTGCGTCCGGTGATGTGGAACCCAGCGGGGCGAAGTCTCGGTAGCGACCCCTGGGTGGCGAGTCGCATCGGCCAGGCCACGAGCAGGAGGTAGCCGATGCCGACGACGATCCCGATGAGCCACCCTCCGCGCTCCCACACCTCGGACGCGGACGGAAGCGATGCGCCGAAGGTTGTCGGGGTTCCCCAGTTGCTCGTCGTTGTCGACGGCGTGGGGCTGCCGGGTCGTAGGGGCTCGGACGGTTCCGCATCGTTGGGGTTGGGAGCGGGGGGTGTGGCGCCGCCGTTCGCGTCCGTCTCGTCGCTACCGTCGGTGTCGGTGTCGGTGTCGGTGTCGGTGTCGGTGTCGGTGGGTGGTTCGGGTGCCTCGGGCGCGTCAGGGTTCGGCGCGGGTGTTCCCGGGGTTCCTGGCGGGGGCGTCGAGGGGGGCGGTGCGGGCGTAGGCGACGGCGAGGCCGTGTCGCCTGGCGCAACCGAAATCGACAGGGGAGAGGTCGGTGCGCTGAAGTTGCCGGCCGCATCGCGCTGCAACGCCCGAATAGACCACTCACCGGGGCCGCCGAGGGCGATGGTGCACTCCCACGCGCCCGAGTCGGTTGCCTCGGTCTGGCAGCGCTGTTCGCCGTCGACGAAGACCTGGATGCTCGCATTCGGCTCCGCGCTACCCGTCACGACCGCGCGCGGCTCGTCAACCTCGCTGCCCGCCTCGGGGCTCGTGACGGTCGGGGGCGACGGCGGGGTGCGGTCGAGCGTCATGGGAACGCCGCCGCTGAACACCGAGAAGTCGGAACTGTCGGGAACGCCCTGGCGGGCCGACACGGTGTACTCGCCCTCGGGAGCATTCTGGCTCGACAGGGCGCACGACCAGAAGCCGTCGGGCAGCACGTTGGGGCAGCCGTGCGTCACGGTGCCGTTGGGCCCCGTCGTCTGCACTTGCACCTGCGCGAAGGGTTGGCCTTGCCCGACCACGCGCCCGGCCGTGATGATGCGACCGCCGTTCGCGGTGACCGTTGGTGGGCCCAAGACCTGCAGGCGAAGGGTCGACTGCTGGGAGGTCTCGTCGTCGAACAGTTGCACGCCGGTGAGGTCGACGATGCCGTTCGGCACGCTGAGCGGGCCGCACGAAAACGACTCCGTTCCGGGGCCAATCTCGCACACCAGATCGCCACCGCGACTGATCCGCAACGCACTGTCGGCATCTTTCGTGCCCGTGAGCTCGACCACGTTCTGTCCGACGAAGACGGAGGCGTCGGTGCCCACATCCCACGCGGTGCTGGCGTGCGCCGGTGCGGCTGGCATGGTGGCCAGCGGTGCCGCGATCGCGAGGGGCGCGATGAGGAGGGCGAGCGTCCGCGGCCGTCGCCAGCGCGCGCCATCAGGGCGCCGGGCAGGCCGCATGGATATCCCCCCTCTCGCCTCTACTCAGGAGTTCGACGGTTCTTCCAGCATTGCGCCTCTGTGGCGTGCCGCGGCGCGCTGTGCACAGCCCGCGCATAGCGGTCACCCTGTCGCCGCGCGGCACCGCGGCCTATGCTGAGACCATGGAATTCCTCATCGTCGTTGGCGTGATCCTCGTTCTCGCGATCATCGCGGGCATTTACCTCTGGGCGACGTACAACGCTCTCGTGACGCTGAACGTGCGCGTCGACGAGGCGTGGAGCGACATCACGGTGCAGCTGAAGCGCCGCGCCGACCTGCTGCCGAACCTCATCGAGGCGGTGAAGGGCTACGCCGCCCACGAGAAGCAGGTCTTCGAGAACGTCACCCGAGCCCGCGCCGAGACGCTGAGCGCTCAAGGGCCCGCCGAGGCGAGCGCCGCCGAGAACCACATGCAGCAGGCGCTGAAGAGCATCTTCGCGGTCGCGGAGGCGTACCCGCAGTTGCAGGCCAGCCAGAACTTCCTTCAGCTGCAGGGCGAGCTCGTCGACACGGAAGACAAGATCCAGGCGTCGCGCCGCTTCTACAACGGCGGCGTGCGCGAGCTCAACGTCAAGATCAAGCAGTTCCCGAACACACTCTTCGTGCGCAGCCTCGGCTTCACCGAACGCGACTTCTTCGAGGTCGCCGACGCGGCCGCCATCGCCGAGCCGCCCCGGGTACAGTTCTGACCAGCCTGATCGACTCATTCCCGGCCTTCCAGGAGGGCTGACACGTGTATCGCGCCATTGCGGCGAACAAGCGCAAGACGGTGGTCATCATCGTGCTGTTCGTCATCTTCATCGGGCTCATCGCCCTCGTGTTCGACTACGCCTACGGCAGCGGGCTGACAATTACGATCGGCACGCTGATCGGGGCGACCGTCTACGTGCTCATCCAATACTTCTCCGCCGGATCGCAGGCCCTCGCGATGGCGGGGGCACGCCAGATCCAGAAGGCCGACAACCCGCGCCTGTACCGCATCGTCGAAAACCTTGCGATCACCGAGGGCATGCCGATGCCCAAGGTCTACATCGTCGACGACCCGGCGCCCAACGCGTTCGCGACCGGTCGCGATCCGCAGCACGCCTCGGTCGCCGCGACGACCGGTCTGCTCGAGATCATGACCGACCGCGAACTGAACGGGGTCATGGCGCACGAGATCGGTCACGTGAAGAACTACGACATTCGCGTCTCGACGATCGTGTTCGGCCTCGTCGTCTTCGTCGGCTTTCTCACCGACATCCTCTTGCGCATGGCATTCTTCGGGGGCAGTCGCAACAACGGCGGAAACCCCATCGTTTTGGTGCTGGGGCTCGCGGCCATGATCATCGCGCCGCTCACGGCCGCCGCCATCCAGGCCGCCGTGTCCCGCCAGCGCGAGTACCTCGCCGACGCGACCGGAGCGCTCGCCACCCGCGACCCCGAAGCGCTCGCGAGTGCCCTGCAGAAGCTCGGCGACTACGCGCGGCCGATGAAACGTCAGAACTCGACGATGGCGCACCTGTGGATCAGCGACCCGATGAAGCCGGGCGTCATCGACCGCATGTTCGCCAGCCACCCGCCGATCCCCGATCGCGTCAAGCGGCTCATCGAGAACTCGGCGCGCTTCTAGCCCTCTCGGGCGACGGATGCGCGAATCGCCTCGATCGCGTTTCCCCAGTCGGCGACGACCACACCCCCGAGCCCCTGCCACTGCGCGGCCCGCGTCAGCACGGGCGCAACCCGCTCGGCCATGGAGCCGGGGTCGACCCCCTCCTCGGCCCAGGCCGACTGGACGCGGAGCACCCCGGCCTGTCGGTCGCTCTTCAGGTCGATGCGGCCGACGACGTCGTCATCAATGAGCACGGGCAGCGAGTAGTAGCCGAACTGCCGCTTCGGCGCGGGCGTGTAGATCTCGATGCGGTAGTGAAAGTCGAATAGTCGCTCGGTGCGCGGCCGGAACCACACGACGGGATCGAAGGGCGACAGCAGTGCGGTCGTCTCGATCCGGCGGGGGACGCGCGCGCCAGCCCAGCGGTAGGCGGGTTCGGGACGCGAGCCGCGCATCCAGCCATCGACCGTGACGGGCTCGACGAGACCGTCATCGACGAGCGAACGCAGCGCGGTTTGCGTCGGCGCGATCTTCAGGCGGTGGTAGTCGGCGATGTCGGCCACCGTGCCGACGCCGAGGGCGCGCACGCTGCGGGCGACGAGCTCGCGCTCGGCCTCGGCACGCGGAACCGCGAGCTCGTGCAGCTCGGTGAGACCGACGTGCTCGGGCAGCGCGTACACCCGTGAGAACCCGCGCCGACCGGCGCTCACCACGTCGCCGAAGGCGAACAGGGATTCCAACCCGAGCTTCACGTCGCTCCAGCCCCACCAGGGGCCCCGGCGTACGGCTGCGTCGTGCTCGACGTCACTGACCGTCATCGGCCCGTTCGCCGCGAGCTCGTCGAGCAGCCAGCGCATCATTCGAGGGTTCTTGCTCACCCACCCGTCGCGCGCGTGGTACTTCTGGCGCAGTGCCTCGCGCTTCCACTGCCACAGCGGCCAGTCGTCGCGGCGAATGAGCGCCGCCTCGTGCGCCCAGTACTCGAGGTAGCGGCCGCGGCGTGCGAACACCAGTCGATCGAGCGCGCTCATGTCATAGGCGCCGAGCCGGGCGAACAACGGGAGGTAGTGCGAGCGCGCGAACACATTCACGCTGTCGAGCTGGAGCACCTGCAGACGGTCAACGGCGGAACTCAGCGTGCGCGCCGACACGGCCGACGACTGGGCTCGATCGAACCCCTGGGCTGCGAGCGCGAGGCGGCGCGCCTCGGCGCGGCTGAGCTGGTCCACACGGCAACGCTAGTGCCGACCCCGGACGAGCGCGCATGCCCGAGAGGGCATGCGCGCGGCCACGAGCATCCTGAGCCTGCTCGTAGACTGGCCGAATGTTCCGTCGATTGCGAAGCCCGGAGACGCCGGCGTTCAGCGCTGAGTCCACGGTCTCGCCGGGCATGCGCATTGCGGCCGCATGGTCGTGGCGGTTCCTCGTGGTCGCGGGTGCGATTGCGATCCTGATCTTCCTGGTGATCCAGCTGCGGCTGCTCATCATTCCGCTGCTGATCGGGGTGCTGCTCGCCGCGCTGCTGCAGCCATTCTCAGGCCTGTTGCAGCGCAGGCTGCGCTTTCCGAAGTGGCTCGCGGTCATCACCGCCATGCTCACGCTTCTCGGCACGGTCACCGGGTTGGTGTGGCTCGTCGTGTCCGAGATTCGAGCGGGGTATGCCTCGATCGAGGCGCGCGCGATCGAGCGCTACGACGAACTCATCGTGTGGGCAACCGACACCTTCGGCCTCAGCGAAAACACCATCAGCGACTGGATCGCGAACGCGATCGACGAACTCGAGATCGACCCCGACTTCCTGCTGTCCGGCGCCCTGTCGGTCGGATCGACCGCCGCCGAGGTGGCGACCGGCGCGATCCTCGCGCTCTTCGCCCTGCTGTTCTTCCTCATCGATGGCCCCCGCATTTGGCGGTTCATCGTGCGACTCTTCCCGAAGCCGGCGCGGGTGCCGGTCGACGGTGCCGGCAAGGCGGGCTGGCTGACGCTCAGCAACTTCGCCAAGGTGCAGATCTTCGTCGCCTTCGTCGACGCGGTCGGTATCGGCCTCGGCGCGCTGATTCTGCAGTTGCCGCTTGCCCTGCCGATCGCGGTCGCCGTCTTCCTCGGAAGCTTTGTGCCCATCGTCGGCGCCGTCGTCACCGGGGCGCTCGCGGTCTTCATCGCGCTCGTCTACTACGACATCGTGATCGCCCTCATCATGCTTGCCATCGTGCTCCTCGTGCAGCAGGTCGAGTCGAATGTCCTGCAGCCGCTCGTGATGGGTCAGGCGGTCAAGGTTCACCCCCTCGCCGTCGTGCTCGCGGTCGCCGCCGGCGGCTTCCTCGCGGGAATACCGGGCATCCTGTTCGCGGTGCCCATCGCGGCCGTGCTGAACGTGGTGGTCCGCTACCTGGCGAGCGGCGCCTGGCGCGAGCACCCTGACCCCGAACTGGCAGACATCTTGCCGCCTGAACCGGAGTCGCCTGCCAGTGACTATGAACCCGCCGATAGGAAGGCCGACGAATGACGCACGAGCTCACGATCGCCGGCCCCACGCTCGAGGAGGTCGAGCGGGCGCGCACCACTCTGACTGGCGTGGTCGACGTGACGCCGATGGAGTCATCGCACTATCTGAGCCGCGTGCTCGGGCAGCCCGTCTTCATGAAGTGCGAGAACCTGCAGCGCACCGGCTCGTACAAGATCCGTGGCGCGTACAACCGCATCTCGTCGCTGAGCGACGACGAGAAGGCGCGTGGCGTGGTCGCCGCGTCGGCCGGTAACCACGCCCAAGGCGTGGCGTTCGCCGCGCGCGAGCTTGGCATCCCAGCCACCATCTTCATGCCCATCGGCGTCGCCCTGCCGAAGCTCGCCGCCACGCGCGACTACGGCGCCGACGTCGTGTTGCGCGGGCACACCGTCGCGGAACCCCTGAAGGCCGCCGCTGAGCACGCGGAGCGCACCGGTGCCGTCTACATCCCGCCGTTCGACCATCCCGATGTCGTCGCCGGTCAGGGCACGCTCGGGCTCGAGGTGCTCGATCAGGTGCCCGACCTCGCGACCGTGGTTGTTCCCATCGGCGGGGGAGGTCTCATCTCGGGCATGGCCTCGGTTCTGAAGCAGCGGGCCGCCGCGCTCGGCCGAGAGATTCGCGTGATCGGGGTGCAGGCGGTCAACGCCGCCGCATACCCCGTCTCGCTCGCCGCGGGCGCTCCGACCGAAATCACGATCAGCCCGACCATCGCCGACGGGATCGCGGTCTCGAAGCCCGGCAAGCTGAACTTCGCGATCATCAAGGACACCGTCGACGATGTCGTCACGGTCGACGACGACGACATCGCGCGCGCCATGCTCGTGCTGCTCGAGCGCGCCAAGCTCGTCGTTGAGCCGGCCGGTGCCGTCGGTGTCGCGGCGATCCTCACTGGCAAGGTTCGGGCGACCGGGCCCACCGTCGTGATGCTGTCCGGCGGCAACATCGACCCGCTCATCATGGAGCGCGTGATTAGCCACGGACTGGCGGCCAGCGAACGCTACCTGAAGTTGCGCATCCCGCTGCCCGACCGGCCAGGGCAGCTCGCGCGCACCAGCGAAATCGTCGCGGCGCAGAACGCCAACGTCGTCGAGGTGCTGCACACCCGCCACGGCACCGGGCTCGCGATCAGCCAGGTCGAACTCGAGCTACACATCGAAACCCGCGGCCCCGAGCACGCCGAACAGGTGCTGGGCGCGCTTCGGGCCGAGGGTTATGAACCGCGCGTCGACTTTTAACGCACACGCGACGCGCTAGGGCGCGTAGGTCTCGACCTCGACGATCGTGACCTCGATGCTCTTTCCGTTCGGCGCCTCGTAGCGCACCGTGTCGCCGACTTTGGCGCCGTTGATCGCCTGGCCCAACGGGCTCGCCTCACTGAACACATCGAGGTCGCTGCCGTCGGCGAGAATCTCGCGGCTGCCGAGCAGGAACTTTTCGTCGTCGCCGAGAATCGTCGCCGTGATCACCGTGCCGGGGCGGACGACACCGTCTGCTTCGGGGGCGTCGCCGACGGATGCGTTCTTGAGCAGTTCGGTCAGCGTGCGGATGCGCGCCTCGATCTTGCCCTGCTCGTCTTTCGCAGCGTGGTAGCCGCCGTTCTCCTTGAGGTCGCCCTCGTCGCGCGCCGCCTCGATGCGCTTGGCGATCTCGGCGCGGCCCGTCGTCGACAGGTGCTCGAGCTCGGACTGCAGCCGGTCGTACGCGTCCTGGGTGAGCCACTGGGTGGTGCCACTGGTGTCGCTCATGAAGTGCCTCCTGATGCGAAACAGAACCGGCCGCTGACGCGGCCGGTTCCGAGATCGATTCGGGAAAGACTACGGGAGCCAACAACCGTACGGCAAACCCGTCACAGCCTGCTCCGAGGTGCGCAGCGTTTCGGTGAAGGTGCGGGTGCGCTGGTCCGAGGCGCCGAGGTCGAGGACCCGCCACCCCACGATGCCAAAGTTCTCGTTGAGGGCTTGGACGGCGCAGGAGACGTCGGTGCCCGGGTCGACCGAGACTTCCCACGCGACCGTGATGCTCGTCTCCGTCACCTCGGCAAAGCCCAACTCGCGCACCTCGAGGGTGGCGTTTGTGCCCGAGAGTCCGCCCCAGACAACCCACGACCCAAAGACGATCGTGAAGATGATGCCGCCGATGATCAGGATACGCCGGGTGCGTCGGTCCTCATTGGGGCTGCGGCCGTAGCGCTCATCGAGGCGCTGCTGCACGGTCATGGGGTTCGCTGTGCCCTCTCGGTGTTCGCTCTGGCGCGGGGGATACGCTGGGTGTTCCCAGGGTAGGGGCCGATCCTGTGCAGCCCCTCCCGGCCGGCGCGCGATCGACGCGTCGATCCCGTTGTCTGTCAAGGAGCGCATCCGCCGTGTTCTGGTCCGTTATCTCCCGACTGCCTGAGGGCCTCGGGCCGAACCCCATCGACGACCCGCTCATCCCGCCGTTCCAGGGCGACCCGAACACGGTCACGCCCGGGGTTGCCGGGTTTTTCGCGATCTTCTTCGTCGCCGTCGCGTCGATCTTCATCATCGTCGACATGTCGCGGCGCATCCGCCGGGTGCGTTACCGCGGCGAGGTGCGTGAGCGCCTCGAGGCCGAGCGACTCGCCGCCGAGCAGGCAGAGGCAGGCGAGCTCGCGCCCGATGTGACCCCCGCCGACTCAGCCGGCGTTGAAGGGCGGGTTGATCGAGACCAGTAGCGTCGCGGTCCAGTGGCAGAGGAACGCCACGACGGTGAGCGCGTGGAAGATCTCGTGGAAGCCGAACACGCCCGGAATCGGGTTGGGCTTCTTCATGCCATAGATGATCGCGCCGGCGGTGTAGGCGAGGCCACCGGCGACGATCAGCACCATCATCGCCACGTTCGCGGCGACAAGGTCGCCGATGTAGAGCACAGCGGCCCAGCCGAGCAGCAGGTACAGCGGAACGTAGACCCAGCGCGGAGCGGTGATCCAGAACACGCGGAATCCGATTCCGAGCAGCGCCCCCGACCAGACGAGTACGAGCAGAATGAGCCCCTTGTCGAGGGGGAGTGCGAGCAGCGATAGGGGCGTATACGTTCCGGCGATCAGCAAGAAGATGTTCGCATGGTCGAGCCGCTTCAGCAGCACCCGCATGCGGTCGCTCCAGGTGAAGCGGTGATACGTCGCCGAAATGCCGAACAGCAGCAGTGAGCTCAAGACGAAGACCGCGCTCGACCAGCGAGCCATCGGGCCGTCACCGAGAGCCACGAGCACGAGGCCGAGGACGATGGCGAGCGGAAAAGTGCCGGCATGGATCCATCCCCGCCAGGTCGGCTTCTTTTCGCCCGCGCGATAGTCGATCGAGTCGTCCAGCAGGGGGATGTTCGGGATGTGCGCTCCCGGCTCGCGCTCGACGGATTCGGGCGTCGCGTTATCGCGGTCCGTGGACGGACCCTGCGGGGTGGCGGTCATACGTTGATGCTACGTCGCGCGGATGTGTGCCCCCGGTCCGCTTGGACGACCGCCACAACCCATGCGCCGTGGACTACCGTAGGGCTGTGCGTTCGACGCGAACTCTCGCGGGGCGCGGGCCCCTCTACCGCCTCTACATGGGTCGGCTGCGCCGTCAGCTGGCGGGTACGACGCACCCGCATCACGTGGCGATGATCATCGACGGCAATCGCCGCTGGGCGCGCCAGTGGGGCGGCAGTACGGAACACGGACACCGGGCGGGCGCCGTCAAGGTGCGCGAGTTCCTCGAGTGGTGTGACGACGCGGACATCAAGGTCGTCACCCTCTATCTGCTCTCGGCCGACAACCTGTCGGGCCGCGACAGCGACGAGCTGGCCGCGCTGACCCAGATCATCGCCGAGCTGGCCGACGAGCTGTCGGGCGTGCGCGACTGGCGGGTCCACCACGTGGGCAGCCGCGACGGCTTGCCGGCGGAGCTGTGCGCGGCGCTCGAGCGCGCCTCGAATGCGACGGAACAGCATCCCGGTCTGCATGTGAACCTCGCCGTCGGGTACGGCGGTCGCCGCGAGATCGTCGAGGCGGTGCGGCGCATCATTCAGGGGCACTCGGCGGGCGGGGGGTCCCTCGACGACCTGGCCGAGAAGGTCACCCCCGACCACATCGCCGAGCACCTGTACACGGGCGGGCAACCTGACCCCGACCTCGTGATCCGCACCTCCGGTGAACAGCGCCTCAGCGACTTCATGCTGTGGCAGAGCGCGCACAGCGAGTTCTACTTCGTCGAGGCCCTCGGGCCCGATCTGCGTGAGGTCGACTTCCTGCGCGCGCTGCGCGACTTTTCGAGGCGCCAGCGGCGCTTTGGACAGTGACGAGCACACGAGAAGTCTCACTGCACACCCCAACGAAAGGCGACACGATGCCGACGCTCGATGAGTACGCTGCCGAGTTCACCGACGAACCCGGCTACCTCGACTTCGCCACGGTGGCTCCGATCGGCGAGGCAGCTATGGGCGAGGAGCGGGCGCAGTCCCTGTTGTTGTCGAACGCCCGCTTCGGCTCGCTGACGGCGATCGTCGACCAGGAAGACCGGGTGGATGCGGCCATCGCCGCCCTGCTCGACATCGAACCCGAACAGGTCGTCTTCCAGCCGTCGACGTCCCAGGCGCTCATGCACGTCGCGTTCGGGCTCACCGGTGGCATCGCCCTGTCGACGAGCGAGCATCCGGCGACCTCGTACGCGGTCGCTCGGGCCTCCGACGCTCTGGGCGTGCTGCAGGCCACCCGCTTCACCCCCGACCACGAGCGGGTGACCCCTGCATCGATCGCGGATGCCCTCACCGGCTCCATCGCGGCCGTCGCGGTCAGCGCCGTCGACGACCGAACGGGGCACCTCGTCGACCTCGACGGTATCCGCCAGGTGATTGGCGACCGGCTCCTCATCGTCGATGCGAGCCAGGCGCTCGGTGTCGTCGATGCGCCGTGGCAGGTGGCAGACGTTGTCGTTGGTACAGGTCGCACGTGGCTCCGGGCCGGCTACGGTACCGGCTTCCTCGCGCTCAGCGACCGCGCTGCCGAACAGCTCGTGCCGGTGTGGTCCGGCTGGCTGGCGGCGGCGGGCGACCACGGCGATGATCGCACCGATCAGGTCTCACCCCCAGTGAGCGGGGCGCGGGCGTACCGCGTCGGATACGCCGACCCCACCGCCCAGGCGCGTTTGGCGGGCGCTGCGGAGGAGGTCGCCCTGGTCGGCGTCGGTGCGATCCGCGAGCGGGTGCTCGCGACGTGTGCTCAGATCATCGAGTTGGCCGACTTCGCAGGGCTCAGCGTGCTGTCGCCGCGCGACGACGCCGAGCGCGCGGGCATCGTCGTCATCGAGCCACCGCGCGGCGCGGTCACGGCGCTCACCGCGGCCCTGCACAACCACGGCATCACCGCCGCCAGGATCGGTGGGGCGGTGCGCCTGTCGGCCCACGTGTCCACGCGCGACGACACGCTCGACCTCCTGCGCCTCGCCTGTGCCGAGTTTCAGAACATGACGGTCGCGTGAACGCGCGCGTGTTCTCGCGTGTCGTTCCCGCGCATCCCTCGCGTCGGGCGTAGCGTCAGCGGCATCGGGCACCGCGCCCGATCGAGACGGCCGGACGCTCGTCTCGCGAGCCCCCGGCCGACCTCGTAGAACTGGTTCCGGGTGCGCCGGAGGTGCCCCGGGGATGGAGCACCGTGGCCGCGACTCGCACCTCTCGTTCCTCGTCCAACGCGACCGAGCAGAAGGCGGAGGTGGCGCAGCGGACGTACGTGCTCGACACCTCGGTTCTGCTGAGCGACCCGAAGGCGATGTTCCGCTTTGCGGAACATGCCGTCGTGTTGCCGGTCGTCGTCATCGGCGAGCTGGAGGCTAAACGCCACGACCCCGAGATTGGGTACTTCGCCCGTCAGGCGCTGCGCAACCTCGATGAGCTGCGCATCACGCACGAGCGTCTCGACTTCCCCGTCGCCGTCGGCGACGAGGGCGGCAGCCTGCGCGTCGAGCTGAATCACTCCAACCAGTCAGTGCTGCCGAGCGGCTTGCAGCTCGGCGACAACGATTCGCGCATCCTCGCCGTAGCGATGAACCTCGCCGCAGAAGGGATGCACGTGACGGTCGTCTCGAAAGACCTCCCGATGCGTGTCAAAGCGTCATCGATCGGCCTCGCGGCCGAGGAGTACCGGCACGAGCTCGCCGTCGACTCCGGCTACACCGGAATGGCCGACGTCACCCTGTCGGCCGAGCAGATGGCCGACCTCTACGACCGCGAGGTGGTGCGCTCGAACACGGTGCGCGAGCTGCCCGTCAACACCTCGCTCGTGATCCACTCCGACCGCGGCTCGGCGCTCGGCCGGGTCGTCGGCGACGACGAGATCCAGCTCGTCCGCGGCGACCGCGACGTCTTCGGCCTGCACGGCCGCTCGGCCGAGCAGCGGCTCGCGATCGACCTGCTGATGGACCCCCAGGTGGGCATCGTATCGCTCGGCGGTCGAGCGGGTACCGGCAAGTCGGCGCTCGCGATGTGCGCGGGCCTCGAGGCGGTGCTCGAGCGTAACCAGCAGCGCAAGATCATGGTCTTCCGCCCGCTCTACGCGGTCGGCGGGCAAGAACTCGGCTACCTGCCGGGCGATGCGAGCGAGAAGATGAACCCGTGGGCGCAGGCCACGTTCGACACCCTGTCGAGCGTCGTGTCACAGAACGTGCTCGACGAGGTCGTCGACCGCGGCCTGCTCGAGGTGCTGCCGCTGACGCACATTCGCGGACGCTCGCTGCACGACGCCTTCGTCATCGTCGACGAGGCGCAGTCCCTTGAGCGCAACGTTCTCTTGACCGTGCTGTCCCGCATCGGCCAGAACTCCAAGGTGGTGCTCACCCACGACGTCGCGCAGCGCGACAACCTCCGTGTGGGCCGCCACGACGGCGTCGCGAGCGTCATCGAAACGCTGAAGGGGCACGCGCTGTTCGGCCACATCACGCTCACCCGCAGCGAGCGCAGCGCCATCGCCGCGCTCGTCACCGACCTGCTGGAGGGCAACGAGCTCGCGTAGAGGCGCCGAGTCTGGGTGCCGCATCCCGATCCTGCTGAGGGCTCATCACGAGCGGTAGGGTGAGGGCGCGGGCCGGGGTGCGGACCGCGTGCGCTTCGGAACCGGTGGTGCGGATCGGAGAGCTGCTCGGCATCCCGGCCCGTTTTTCGTGACCGCAGGGCCACGTTATTCGCGTCCGTCGCCGCGGTGATTAGTTCGAGACCGAGTCGAGCAGCTCGCCCACCGTGTGCGCGCTCTCGAGAGGGTGCCGCAGCGGCCGGTCGCGCAGGATGCGGTACGTGTTCCGCCGTCCGTCGCGGAATTTTTCGAGGTAGCCGGCATCGACCAGCTCGCCGAGGATGCGCACGACCGCCCGCTCGGTGATGCCGACCTGCTCGGCGATGTCGCGCACGCGCAGGGATTCGTCGTCGGAGAGGCACACGAGCACGTGTGCGTGATTGGTGAGAAACGTCCACTCCGACACCCCTCCACTGTAGGCGCGGGATGCACGCATCGTGGCGATTCTTTACGCGTCAGTCTTTACATGTAACAGATTGCCTGTATTGTGTGACGCGATAGGAGGTTCACGCATGGTTCCCGATCTCAGCCTTACTGAGCTGGTGCGGCTTGATGCCGTCACACTGCTGCTGCTCGCGCTCGTTCTCCTCGTCGCCCTCGCGGTGCTGCCCTACGCGCACCGCAGCCTGCGCGGAGACCGCCACGGCACATCCGTCACGGCGGCCCTCGCGCTCGTCTTCGTCGCGTCCGCCGCGCTCGTCGTGCTCGCCCCGCTGCCCGCCCAGGCGATCGCGTGGAGCACGGCGACCCTCGGCGTGATTGCCGCGCTCGGTCTCGGCGGGGGAGCGTCGGCTACCCGGCGCCCCGCTACTTGGCTGATCGCCTCCGACGTGCTCGTCTGGGCCGCCGTCATCGTGGGGCCCGGCACCGCCGCCGCCATCCTTCTGGTGGGAGCGGCCATCATCCGCGCCGCCGGGGTTCCCGCCCACGGCTGGCTGCTCGATGCTCTACGCGCGCCGACGCCCGTGAGTGCAGCACTGCACGGCGGTGTCGTGAACGGCGGCGCGATCCTGCTGATCCTGCAACTGCCGGCCATGAACGCCGGCGCCGCGCCGCTCATCGTCGCGGCCGCCTTCGGGGCGCTCGCCATCGTCGTCGGTGGTGCCGGCCTTGCCGCCCGCCCCGACATCAAGGGCAAGCTCGTGCTGTCGACGGTGGCGCAGCTCGGCTTCACGCTGCTCTGCATCGGGCTGGGCTTAACGGTCGCGGCGCTGCTGCACCTCGTCGCACACGGCTGGTACAAGTCGTCCCGCTTCCTGTCCTCCGGTGACGGCGTCGACCGGCGTGCCCGCGAGCGCCGCGCTCCTGCCGCCCACCGTCGAGTCCTGCCGCGCGCGGGCGCCCCGCTCGGCGCAACCGTCGCCGCGGTCGCTGTCGTCGCCGGCGTGCTGGTCGCCTACCCCGGCGCGGTATCGCTCGGCGGCGCGGTCATCACCCTCATGATCGGTCTCGCCTTCGCCACCGCGGCTGGCCGGCTCGTCGCCCACGCGGTCACGACCGGTGAGGCGCTCACGCGACTCGCCGCCTCTGCCGCCCTGTCGTTCGCCGCCGCTCTCGCCCTCGGCTCACTCACCCGGATGCTCGGCCCCGCCCTCGGCGCACCCCTCGCCACCCCGGCGGCATCCGTCGCGCTCGCCCTCGCCGCCGCCCTTGCGGTTCTTCTGCTGGCCGTCCTCCGACGGACGGCAGCGGGGGCGTCTTTCGAGCGCGCCGCTCTCGCGGCGGCGCTCGCCCTGGGTGCGGCACCGAGGACGCGACTCGCTCAGAGCCGCACGCGTGCCACAACGACAGCACCCTCCATATCGTCCGCAACCCAGCCCACCACCCACCGCCAGGAGGTCGCCGCGTGACCACGTCCACTCCCGCACCCCGTGACGGCGCCGTGCTCAGCGCTCCGGCCGCCGTGACGGGCCCCAGCGCCGCCGACCTGCAGCGCGTGCGCGCCTTCGCCGACGTCGCCCTCGACGTGATCGGCGACTACTACGGCCTCGACGCCGCAGTCGCCGTCAACCCGCTGCTGCCCCGGCTCGCCGCCGGCTTCGGGGTCGCGGCGACGGAGGGGGCGGCCGCGGTCGGTGCCGCCGGCTCAATCGGCGAGGCAGGCTTTCGACAGCTGCTCCGCTCCGGACGGATCCGCCGCGCCGATCTGGCGGCGGCTCTGCGCAGGCGGGGCACATCCTCCGATGCGGGGGCGGGTGCGGACAGCGACGACGCGATCGTGGAAGCGTTCCTTGCCGCTGCCCCGAGCATCCCGGTCGCGCCCGATGTCGACCGGCTGACGGCCCGCGTCGACGACCGCCTCAGTCGTTTCGCGCGCAGCTGGTTCGCCGATGGTGAGGCGGCGTGGTCGGTGCGGGGCGGTGCCGGCTTCTACGGCGACTGGCGGGCGCTCGCCCTCGTCGACCCGACGCTGCGTCCCCGCGCCCGGCGCTTGCTGCGGGAGCTGCCGGAGCGCGCCGATGGCGTTATCGCCCGCCACCTCGCCGGCCGACGCCTCGACTACACGGACGCACTCGAGCTGCTCGGCCGGCACCTCGCCCGCACGTCCGGGTGGACGTCGGCGCTGCGCCGCCGCTCGAGCGTCGAGCGCGACATCGACGCGGTCGAGTTCCTCGCCGTGCGCCTCGCACTGACGACGATCCTCGGGGCGCCCGACCCGGCCGCCCCCGCCGCGCCCGAGTTGACGGCCGAGCGCCTGCTCGTCTGGCAGGAGGCCGCCGAAGCCGCCACGCACGACGCCCTGTTGCGCGCCGTGCGCCTTCCCGCGCGGCGCGGCGTGGCCGGTGCCGGCGACGAGATCCGCACCCCCGAGGCCGCTCACATCGTCTGCTGCATCGACGTGCGCAGCGAGGGCCTCCGCCGCCACATCGAGGCGGTCGGCCCCTACGGGACGAGCGGATTCGCCGGCTTCTTCGGCGTGGCCGCCCGCGTCACCCCGCTGGGAGCGGGCGCCGGACTCGACTCGTGCCCGGTGCTGCTGTCGCCGCGGCACGCGATCGACGAGCGCCCTCGCCCGGGCGCGGCACCGCGCGCGCGAACGGCCCTGGACCGCTTCCGCTCGGGCCTCGCCTGGCGCGGTTCGCTGCGGGCCCCCGAGCGTTCCGTCGGCTCGGCGCTCGGCTGGGCGGAACTCAGCGGCTGGATGCTCGGCCCGCTCGCCGCGCTCCGCTCGGTCGCGCCCGGCGCGCTCGGCGAGGCCACGCGCCCCGACGAGTTGCGCTCGGCGCCTCCGACGCTGTTCGACCTCGACTCGGCGATGTCGGTCGATGAGCAGGTTCTGACGGCTGAGAACATCCTCACCACGATGGGCATGACCCGCGACTTCGCACCCGTCGTGCTACTCCTCGGGCACGGGGCGACGACCACGAACTCGCCGTTCCGCACTGCGCTCGACTGTGGCGCGTGCGGCGGGCACCGCGGCGCGAGCAACGCCCGCATCGCGGCGGCCCTGCTCAACGCGCCCACTGTGCGTGAGGGGCTCGCTGCCCGCGGCATCACGATCGACGACACGACGATCTTCCTCGGCGGCGAGCACGACACGGTCACCGACCGCGTCACCGTTCACGACACGCACGCCCTCAGCGGGCGGCACCAGCTCACCGTCAGCGCGCTGCGCGCCGACCTCGCCGTGGCGGGAAAGCGACTGCGCCGCGAGCGACTCGCCGATCTGCCGGGCGGGCGCCGGGCGGGTGCCGAGGCCGAGGTTGAGCGGCGCGCCGCAGACTGGGCCCAGGTCTTCCCCGAGTGGGGTCTCGCCCGCAACGCCGCGATCATCATCGGTCCGCGTGACCTCACCCGCGGAGTCGATCTCGGTCGTCGCACGTTCCTGCACAGCTACGACCCGGAGACCGACTCCGAGGGCGTCGCGCTCACCACGATCCTGACCGCCCCGCTCGTCGTTGCCCACTGGATCAACGCCCAGTACTACTTCTCGACCGTCGACCCCGAGGTCTTCGGCGCGGGCAGCAAGACCGTACACAATCTCGTTGGCGGCCTCGGCGTGCTCACTGGCCCCGACGGCGACCTGCGCATCGGACTTCCCCAGCAGTCCGTGATGACCCGGGAGGGCCACCACCACGAGCCGGTGCGCCTCCTCGCCATCGTGGATGCGCCGCTCGCACGCATTGACCGCATCATCGAGCGCCACGACATCGTTCGCGACCTGGTTGTCGGCGAGTGGGTGCGCCTTGTCGCCCCCGCGACAGACGGCCACGGCTGGGTCGAGCGCCGCGCCGATGGCTGGCATCCACGCATCCCGACCGACAACACTGATCAGACGACCGACACGAAGGAGGCGGCATGACCGTCGAAGGACTCTCTCCCATGACCAAGGTCGAGGTGGTGGTGCGCTCGACCGACGCCGACGCCGTCTCGCGCCAGATCGTCAGCGCGGGCGCAACCGGCTACACGAGCCTGCCCGGTGTGACCGGACTCGGGCACCACGGAGCCCACGACGGGCGTGCTCTCTTCAACGACCAGGATGCTCTCACGCTGACGATCACGGTCGTTCCCGACGACCGCGCCCCCGCTCTGATCGCGGGCCTGCGCGAACTGCTCGAGCGGCGGCCCGGCGTGATGTTCGTCTCGACCGTGTCGGTGAGCCGCCCCCACTACTTCCAGTAGGGGCGGCTAGGCCGCAGGCTAGAGGCCGGGCGAGGTCATCGAGAGCACGTCGAGCAGCTCGTCGAGCTGCTGCTCGGTGATCTCGCCGCGCTCGACGAAGCCGAGGTCGATGACGGCCTCGCGCACGGTGAGCCCCGTGGCGACCGAGTGCTTGGCGACCTTCGCCGCGGCCTCGTAGCCGATGACGCGGTTCAACGGAGTCACGATCGAGGGCGACGACTCGGCGAGCGCACGCGCGCGGTCGAGGTTCGCCTCCAGCCCCCGCACGGTCTTGTCTGCGAGCACACGGGTCGAGTTCGCGAGTAGTCGGATCGACTCGAGCAGCGAGGTTCCCATGACGGGGATGGCCACGTTCAGCTCGAACGAGCCCGATGCGCCGGCCCAGGCGATGGTCGCATCGTTGCCGACGACCTTCGCGCACACCATGAGCACGGCCTCGGGTACGACGGGGTTGACCTTGCCCGGCATGATCGACGAGCCCGGCTGCAGGTCGGGAATGTGCAGCTCGGCAAGGCCGGTGTTGGGACCAGAGCCCATCCAGCGCAGGTCGTTGCAGATCTTTGTCAGCGAGACGGCGATGACGCGCAGAGCGCCGCTCGCCTCGACGAGCCCGTCACGGGCGCCCTGGGCCTCGAAGTGGTCCTCGGCCTCGGTGATCGGCAGGCCGGTCGTCGAGGCGAGTTCGGCGATGACCTTCTGCGAGAAGCCGAGCGGCGTGTTGATGCCCGTGCCGGTTGCCGTGCCGCCGAGGGGTACTTCGGCGACGCGTTCGATCGTCGCCTGCACGCGGGCGATGCCGAGTCGCACCTGGCGGGCGTATCCGGCGAACTCCTGGCCGAGGGTGACCGGTGTGGCGTCCATGAGGTGTGTGCGGCCGGCTTTGACCGCGGTCTTCCACAGTTCGGCCTTTTCCTCGAGCGCCTCGGCGAGGTACTCGAGCGCCGGAATCAGATCGGCGAGGAGCGCCTCGGTGACGGCGAGGTGCACCGAGGTGGGGAACACGTCGTTCGACGACTGCGAGGCGTTCACGTGGTCGTTCGGGTGCACCGCGGTGCCGGCGTGCTGCGTGGCGAGCGTGGCGAGCACCTCGTTCATGTTCATGTTCGACGACGTGCCCGAGCCCGTCTGGTACGTGTCGACGGGGAAGTGCTCGAGGTGCGCGCCCCCGATGATCTCGTCGGCGGCGGCGACGATGCCGCGCGCGAGGGTCTCATCGAGGATTCCGAGTTCGGCGTTCACGAGGGCCGCGGCGCGCTTGATCTGCGCGAGCGCCTTGATCTGCCCGGCCTCCAGGCGCGTGCCGGAGATGGGGAAGTTCTCGACGGCGCGCTGCGTCTGCGCGCGGTACAGCGCGCTCGTCGGCACGCGAACCTCGCCCATCGTGTCGTGCTCGATGCGGTACTCGGTCTCGGTGTTCTCGCTCATCGCGATGGTTCCGTTTCTGTAGAGAGGGAGGGGAGGTGGTGGTAGGTCTGGATGCTCGTCACACGGCACCGACGACGGCGTCGGCATTCACGCGGCCGTCATGCAGCTGGTAGTTGGCGCCGACGATCGCCAGACGCCCGGCGGCGACGGCTTCGCTGATGAGCTCGCTCGCGCTGAGGAGCGCCCCGACCGTGTCGCGCAGGTGCTGGCGGCCCACCTCGAACGCGTCGATGGTGTCGACGCCGGGCGAGCCCGCAGCGATGCGCACCCGCTGGACGGCCGGCATGATCTGCGTGACGAGTGAGCGGATGTGCGCGGGCAGGGTCGGAGCGTTCGGCCCGGCCTGATCGAGTGCGGCGCGGACGGCGCCGCACTCGTCGTGGGCCAGCACGACGATGAGCGGCACCTCGAGCACCGCCACGGCGTATTCGAGCGAACCGACGACGCTGTCGCTGACGATCTGGCCGGCGTTGCGCACGACAAACAGATCACCGAGGCCCTTGTCGAAGATGATCTCGGCGGCAAGGCGACTGTCGCTGCATCCGAACAGCGCGGCGTCGGGCCGCTGGTAGCCGCTCAACTCGGTGCGACGTTCGGCGTCCTGGTGGGGGTGGCGGGGTTCGCCAGCGACGAAGCGGGCGTTGCCCTCTTCCATCTCACGCCACACTGCGGCGGGGGTGCGCTCGGCGGTCGTCATGATCCTCCTCGTCGTGTCGCGACGCGACAGTCAGGGGGCGGTCAGCTCGCCGGCGATCGAGGTGGCGAGCAGAGTGAAGTCGGCTTCCTCTGCCGTGCCAAACAGCACGATTGTGCTGCTCTCGGTCTCGGTCACCAGTGCGTACTGGCGGTTCTCGAGCTGGCTATTCCCTCGTCGATCGTAGAGCGTCCACGTGACGCCGCCGATCTCGACCTCGTCTCCGGTGGTGCGTGGCTGACGCAACTGCTCAGCGAGCCAGGTGGGGTTGGCGTCGAAGCCCTGCAGAAGCGCGACGAAGCCGGCGCGGGTGGGCTCGGGGTCGGTGATGAATCCGACGTACCACTCGGTCACGCCGCCGGAGGCGGTGAGACCCGCGCGGTTGACCCACCAGCTGGGGGGAACAACGGGGGCGACGATGTCGAAATCGGTTCCCGCGACCAGTTCGTCCGCGGTGGCGCGGTAGTCGATCGGCGGGGGCGTGGGGGCCTCGCGGACGACCACGACGATGAGGAAGAGCACGACGAGAAGCGATGCGGCGACCGAGAGAATCAGGTTGATCGTGGTCTGGTTGGCCCGCCGTTTCGCTCGGTTCGCGGCGACGCGGGCCGCTTTCTCTTCGGCAGTCTCGGGGCGACCGAGCTCCGCGACGATGGGGCGTCCGGTTGCCGGGTCGGTCATGATGGATCGGCGGCGGCGCGCGCGGCGTCGAGCCGCTCTTTCGCGCCGATCAGCCAGGTTTCGCAGCGTCGGGCGAGGGCCTCGCCGCGCTCCCACAGGGCGATGGACTGCTCGAGTGTGGCGCCGCCCTGCTCGAGTTCGGAGACCACGCGAACGAGCTCGTCGCGAGCCTCCTCGTAGCTGAGGGTCTCGATGTCGGCCGGGGTCGCGCTCACGCTTGTCATGCTATTCGTCGCCTTCTGTGTCGGGGCCGGGAATGCGGGCGTCGGCGGCGATCGCGCCGTCGGCGAGGGTCACGCGCAGCCGTGCGCCGTCGACGACGTCGGAGGCGGCGCGTAGCACCGCACCGTCGGCCGTCTGAACGATGGCGTACCCGCGGTCGAGGGTCGACTGCGGCGAGAGCGAGCGCAGGCGAGCGCGCCGTTCGGCCAATTCGTCGCCAGCGCGCTCGATGCGGCGCTCGGTGAGCTCGGCGCCGCGGGCGACCAGCCGGGTGAGCTCGTCGGCGCGCGCATCGATGATCCATTCGGCGCCTGCGAGCACCGGGCGCGATCGCAGCTGGGCTAGGCGCTCGACCTCGGTGCGCACCTGCAGGGTGATGCGGGAGCGCAGACGCGTGCGGGCCTGGTCGACGCGCGAGAGCTCGTCGCCGACATCGGGAACGACGCGCTTCGCGGCGTCGGTCGGCGTGGATGCACGCAGGTCGGCGACATCGTCGAGGAGGGGGCGGTCGTTTTCGTGGCCGATTGCACTCACGACGGGCGTGGAGCAGGCGGCGACGGCGCGCACGACCCGCTCATCGCTGAACGGAAGCAGATTCTGAAAGTCGCCGCCTCCGCGCGCCACGATGATGACGTCGACGTCGGGGTCGGCATCGAGCGCCTCGATGGCGGCGACGAGTTCGCCGACCGCGCGGTCACCCTGCACGGCCGAGTGCTGCACGCGGAACGCGACCGATGGCCAGCGCAGGGCCGCGTTGCGCAGCACATCCTTTTCAGCATCGCTGTCTTTGCCCGTGACGAGCCCGATCAGACTCGGCAGGAAGGGGAGCGGATTCTTGCGCGCCGCGTCGAAAAGCCCCTCGGCGCGCAGGCTCTGCCGCAGCCGCTCAAGGCGTTCGAGCAGGTCGCCGAGGCCCACCCGTCGCACGTCGAAGACCTGCATCGTCAGGCTGCCGCCCTTGACCCACCAGTTGGCCTTGACGTGCATCACCACGCGGTCGCCCTGGCTGACGCCCTCGGGGATGCGTGAGCGCACTGACGACCAGATCACGAACGAGACGGTCGCGTCGGCGCTGAGGTCTTTGAGCTTGCCGTAGACGTTGCCGCCCGAGACGCCCCACTGGGTGATCTCGCCCTCGACCCAGACGGCGCCGAGCCGGTCGATCCACCCCTTGAGCTTCTGGGACAGCTCGGCGACGGGCCACGGCGCGTCGGCACTGGTCGGCGCGGGCGTCACCGGAGCGGCGTCGGTCATGGATCTCCGGTTTCCTCGACGGGGTGGCATCGCACTTGCGGCCAGGGTGGGCGCTCGCCAGGGTAGTAGATGGCCCCGACACCGCCGGTGTTCGCGTGAGCCGATGGGGGACGAATGCCGACCGGAACACCGATCACGATTGAGAACCTGACGAAGCGCTACGGCGCCGTCGCCGCCGTCGATGGCGTTTCCTTCACCGCCCAACCCGGCCGGGTCACGGGGTTCCTCGGCCCGAACGGCGCGGGAAAGACCACAACGTTGCGCGTGCTACTGGGGCTTGCGCGTGCCACATCCGGCACGGCCACATTCGGCGGCACCGCCTACGCGGCGCTCGATGATCCCGCGAGCCAGGTCGGAGCATCCCTGTCGTCGGATGTTTTTCATCCCGGGCGAAGCGGCCGCGACCACCTGCGCGTTCTGCAGCTAGCCGCCGGCCTCGAACGCGACCGCATCGACGCGGTGCTGCAGCGCGTCGGCATGACCGATGCCGCCGACCGCCGGGTGGGCGGCTACTCCCTCGGCATGCGCCAGCGCCTCGGCCTCGCCGCCGCCCTGCTCGGCGACCCGGGAACGCTCGTGCTCGATGAGCCCATCAACGGCCTCGACCCTGCCGGCATCACGTGGATTCGCGTATTCCTGCGCGAGCTCGCCGCAGAGGGGCGCACGATCCTGCTGTCGTCGCACGTGTTGAGCGAGGTGTCGCAGACGGTGGATGACGTTGTTGTGATCGCGCGCGGACGCATCGTCATGGCGGGGGCACTCGCCGACCTCTCGGCCGGTGCCGTCGCCCGCGTGCGTGTGGACGCTGCCGACCGCAGCGCCCTCGCCTCGGCGATCGCCGCGGCCGGCGGCGTCGTCGAGACGCCCACCGCAGGCCCCCTGGTCGTCACCGGCCTCGACGCCGACGGGGTCGGCCGCGCCGCGTTGGCGGCCGCCATTCCCCTCACGCTGCTCACCCCGCTCTCCGACGACCTCGAATCGGTCTTCCTGCGCCTCACGGCGGAACACCCCGATCCGGATGCTCGACCCGCCTCGAACGCGGAGGTCGCGGCATGAGCGCCCTCACGCGCGCCGTCGCCGCGGAACTGGTTCGCGTCTTCTCGCTGCGCACCTGGTGGGTGCTCGCCGTGGTGCTCGTGCTCTACGTCGGGGTCACCGCGGGCGGCTTCGCCTTCTTCGTGACCGCCGAGACGGAGGGCGGCCCCGGTCCGCTTCCCGCCGAGGTGGCCACGCAGCTGGTCTACAGCTCGACCACGAGCGTCGCCCTCGTCATTCCCCTGCTGTTCGGGGCGCTCGCCGCGACGAGCGAGTACCGCTGGCGCACTCTCACCCCCACGTTCCTGGCCCAGCCGCGTCGCCCGGTCGTCCTGTTCGGGCGCCTTGTCGTGGCACTGCTCGTCGGCGCACTCTATGGCGTGATCGGCGCGCTCACGTCGGTTGCCGTAGGTGCCGCCGTGCTCGCGGCAAACGGCGTCGACACCCTGCTCGGCGATCCCGACGTGCTCGGCTTGCTTGCTCGCACCGTGCTTGCCTGCGCCCTGTGGTCGCTTCTCGGACTGGGCTTGGGGGCCCTCTTGACCAGCCAGATCGCGGCCATCGTCATTGTGCTCGTCTTCACGCAGTTCGTGGAGCCGATCCTGCGCATCGTCGCCGGCGCCTGGGAGTGGTCGGCAGAGCTCGCCCGCTATCTCCCGGGTGCGGCCACCGACTCGCTCGTCGGTGCCGGCATCATCGCCTCCATCGGCCAGCTTGATCCCACCGTGCCGGGCGTGATCGAGCCGCTCACCCGACTCGAGGGGGGCCTTGTGTTGACCGCCCTGAGCGTGCTGCTCGTCGCGGTCGCGGCCGTGACCACCCTCCGCCGCGACGTTGAGTAGGGCCGCGCGCACGCGCATCCCCTATCAGGGGCGAATTCAGGGCCGACCCGTAGACTCGACCCGATGTCCACGATCACGAACGGCACCCTCGGCCAGACGCTGACCGCGCCCGTCATTCCTGAGCGTCGCGAGCGGCTCACCCCGGTCGACGTCGACCGCCCCAAGCGCGTGCTGCTGGCCGCGCCGCGCGGCTACTGCGCCGGCGTCGACCGCGCCGTCATCGCCGTTGAGAAAGCACTCGAGCAGTACGGTGCGCCGGTCTACGTGCGCAAGCAGATCGTGCATAACGTGCACGTCGTCAGCGAACTCGAGAAGGCCGGCGCGATCTTCGTCGACGAGGTCGACGAGGTGCCCGAGGGCTCGCACATCGTATTTTCGGCCCACGGTGTGAGCCCCGCTGTCGTGAAGGGCGCGGCAGACCGCGAGCTGCAGGCCATCGACGCCACCTGCCCGCTCGTGACAAAAGTGCACCGGGAGGCCGTGCGGTTCTCGAAGCAGGACTACTGGATCCTCCTGATCGGTCACGAGGGCCACGAAGAGGTCGAAGGCACGATGGGGCACGCCCCCGAGCGCACCATTCTCGTGAACGACCCCGACGAGGCCGACCGCATCGAGGTGCCCGAGACCGAGAACCTCATCTGGTTGTCGCAGACCACGCTCTCGGTCGACGAGACGATGGAGACCGTGCGTCGCCTGCGCGACCGGTTCCCGCACCTGAAGGACCCGCCCAGCGACGACATCTGCTACGCGACGCAGAACCGTCAGGTGGCGATCAAGAAGGTCGCTCCTGACGCCGATCTCGTCATCATTGTCGGCTCGTCCAACAGCTCGAACAGCGTGCGTCTCGTCGAGGTCGCGCTGGAATACGGGGCGAAGGCGGCGTACCGCATCGACTACGCCAGCGAGATTCGACAGGAGTGGTTCGAGGGCGTCGCGAGCGTCGGGGTGAGCTCGGGTGCGAGCGTTCCCGAGGTGCTTGTCGAGCAGGTGCTCGCCGACCTGCGTGATGCAGGGTTTGAGAACGTCGAGATTGTGAAGACCGCAGAGGAAGATCTGATGTTCTCGCTGCCGAAGGAACTCCGAACGAACGCCACGGGAGAGCGCGACGAGCGCGCCCTTGGCGGTCGCACCCGGAGCTGAGGCGATAGGGCGCCGGGCAGTGCCGTCCGATCAGGTGCCCTCCGCGCCGCCGAGCGAGACGTTCGCGTCCTTGCCCGCGCCCCGGGGGGTGACGGCGGCGGGCCTCGTTCGAGGGCTCAGCGCCGCCATGCGGTGGATCGGGCCCGTGTCGGTACTGCTGGTGCTTGCCGTGATCGGCGAGACGGCTGTCGTGCTCGAGCACGGCCCCGCGTCCGTGCCGCTCGTGCTGACACTGCTTCCCGTCCTCGTCACGTCGCTGGCACTCGCCGTCCGCCCGAGCGTCGTCACGATGGTGACGCACCTCGGCGTGGGGCTCACCATCGGCACGGCGTATGCAGCGCTGGCCACCTCCTTCGCCGCACCACTCGGGGATCGCTCGGGCTTCCTGGTCGAGGGCGCTGCCGTCGCGCTGATCTTTGTCGGGGCGCTCGGCACCCGTGGCGTGGGTGGCATCGGCTGGATCCTCGCGGGGCTGGGCGTGGGAACGGTCGCCATCGCGCTCGGCGCCGTCATCGCGGGGGAGACGCCCCGGTTCTCGCCCGACCGCATCATCGATGCGTTCATCATGATGTTCGCCTTCGCCGTTGTGGACATCGGGTGGCGGCGCAGCGGTGGCCGCCTGCCCGCTTTTCGCGATCTCGCCCGCGAGACGCGTCGAGCCGACGAGCGCCGACGCCGTGAACGTTCGGCCGCCGCTGTCGTGCACGACACCGTCCTGTCCGATCTCGCCGCCATCGCACACGGCGACGGCACCCTCGATGAGGGGATGCGCGCGCGCATCCGTACGGATCTCACGCGCTTGGAGGGGGCGAGCACCAGCGACACCGGTACCGTTTCGATTCTGCCCCGGGAGGGCACTTTCGGTCGCGCCCTGCTGGGCCTCGTCGAGGATTACCGTTGGCGAGGAGGCCGCATCGACCTGGTGGGAACGGATCTGCTGACCGACGACGCCCTCGCGCCCGTCGTTGCGGAGGCGTTGCACTCGGCCGTCGCGGCGACGCTCGACAATGTGCGCCGCCACGCGTCGGCCACCCACGTCGAGCTGACGCTCGGGGGAGACGATGACCGCCTCACAGTGCTCATCGTCGATGACGGCCTCGGCTTCGACGTCGACGCGGTCGCCATCGACCGTCTGGGTCTCCGCGAGTCGATCATCGGACGCATGGAGCGCGCCGGAGGGTCCGCCAGGATCTGGTCGTCGGAAGCCGGTACGACGGTGCTGCTGTCGGGCCCCCGCGCAACCGCGGAGGCCGAACGATGACCCTCTGGTGGCGGCGCTCGGCGAACGAGGTCGACACGCTCAGCTGGCTGACCGCTTCGCTCGTGACCGCCTGGGTCCCTGTGCTGATCGTGGTTCTCGGTGCTGGCGCGGTGCTGGTCGGCGGGCAAGGCGCCGATGCGCCTAGCTTCCAGTGGGCGGCCGTGGCACTGGCCGCCCTGGCGACCGGTGCGATCCATCTTGCGGCGCGCCCCACCCGTCGACGTTTCGGAACGGCGACGGCGATCGTCGTCGCCGTATTGGCGAGTTCGGCGGTTCTCGTCAGCGGATGGGGCATCGCGCGAGGGGGCCAGGGAGGCGCCGGCGAGCTCGTGCCCGAGTTGTGGTGGGCTCCAGTCGCGGTTGCGCTCGTCGTCATGTCGCTCAGCCCGTTCGTTCCCGGTCGCGTCTTCCTGCCCGCCGGAGCGATGGTTGCCGGTGCCAGCGTGCTGGGTGCTGCATTCGCGACAGAGCCGCTCGCGGCCGTCTCTCCCGGAGCGGAGGTGGTGATCGCCGCGTCCTCACCGCTGTTCGCGCTCATCGGCGGCACCTTCCTCACGCGCGCGCTCATCGATGAAGTGCAGGGCTGGCGCTCGGGCATCGTCGACACCATCGCGGCGCCGCCCGCGCGCGAGAAGGCCGTGTCGATCGTGGACCGCACCACGCACGGGGTGCTCAGCACGGACGCAATGCCCTTTCTGCGGGCCATCGCCGATGGCGCGCCGGTGGACGCCGCCACGCGCGCGCGGGCGGCCGAACTTGCGACCGAGCTGCGCACCGCGCTCATCGACCGTGAGGGCAGCGGCTGGCTCGGGGCCGTCGTTGCCACCCGGGCGGTGCACGTCACCGACCCGCACCGCCTTGCTGATCGCGTCTCCCTCGACCAGCGCGCGGCGATCCTCGCGCTCATCGACGGGGTGTTCTCCGACCAGACCGCCGGCGTGTATGCCGCGCGGCTGGAACTGGCTCCGGGTGGGGAGGGGAACGTCGCTGTGGCGCTCACGCTCGATCTTGAGTTGCCGGAGGGGCGCCGCACCGCGGTGTTGGCCCCGTACTACCTGAGCGCTAAATCGGTCGTGCGCGACATCTCGTGGACCAACGGACGCTCGCTCGTCGTCCGCTTCGGCGTCGACGGCGAGCGGTAGCCCCGCGGGCGCACGCGAGCGCTAGCCTGAGCGCGAGGGGAGGCCCATGCCGACGGTCGCACTGCCGCGGGACATCGCCGCCGCCGTCGTGGTGTCGGGGCTCTCGACCGCCATGCGCGCCGTCGCGATCGGGGGTACGGCGCTGACCGTCGTCATGTCGGTCGACGTGGTTCTCTCGGCCGGGCTCGATCCGCTGCGTGCACCCATCGTTGCGGCGCCGGCGGTCGCGGTGCTCCTTCTCGCCGCGCTGTTGCTCATGCTGCCGTCCCGCGCGACCGCTGCGCTCTACCTGGCTGGCGGCGGGGTTGCCGCCGCGGCGTCCGTCGTCGCGGTGGTGGCGCTCGCCGAGCAGGGCGACGATCCGTTCATCCTGAATCGTGTTGCCACTGCGTTGCCGCTCGTCGGGGCCCTCGGCGGCAGCGCCCGCAGCGGGGTGCGCTGGACACTCGCCGCACTCGCCGTGTCCTACTCCGCTCTCGCGGCCGGCTGGTGGGCGGTCGGCACTCCCGGTCCGTTCGGCTACGGCCCGCTCATCGTGGGTGTCGTGTCACTCACGGGCTTCGGGTTGCTCGCCGCTGTGCGCTATCGCGCGAAGCAACGCGTTCCCGAGTTCTTGGCGGTGCAGCGAGCGGTCTTAATCGATGAACGCGAGCGTGAATTGCAGCGACGCGCGGCGGCGGCCGTGCACGACACCGTCCTCGCCGATCTCGCGGTCATCGCAATGTCGGTCGGAACCGTCGATGAGCGGATGCGCGACCACATTCTGCGGGACCTCGACGCGATCGTGCGCCCGACCGCCCGCCGAGTGTCGTCGTCCACGGCCGTGGCGGCAGCCTCCGCACCGCTCGCCGACGCGCTACTCGAACTCGCCGATCACTACCGCTGGACCGGGGTGAGTGTGCAACTGAGCGGCGCCGAGGAACTCACGGCGGAGGTGCCTGCGCCCGTCGTCGACGCGCTCGTCGGTGCCACCCGCGCGGCGCTCGACAACGTTGCGGCACACGCCGGTACCGGCCAGGCCGAACTCGTCGTCGGTCAGCGTGACGACGCGATCGCGCTTCTCGTTGTCGACGCGGGTGTCGGTTTCGACCCCGACGCCGTCGGCGCCGATCGACTGGGCCTGCGCGAATCGATCGACGGACGCATCCGCACGGTCGGTGGGTCGGTGCGCATCTGGTCCGGTGACGAGGGCACCACCGTCATGATGCGGGTTCCGCTCGGAGCGCGCGATGAGTGACCGTTCGCACGTGTCCCCCTGGTCGACCGACCCGATCAGCTGGGTGACGACCGCCGCGATTCCGGTGACGGCAACGGTCCTCGCCGTCGTCTACAGCGTGATCGAGGTGATCGCCGTTCCGCCGCGCGGCGGTGCCCTGCAGTGGCTCGGCATTCTGCTGCTCGCCGCATCGGGTGCGATCGTGCATGTGCGTACGCGTCCGCCGCGCGGAGTGCTGGGCGCACCCGAGATCATGACCATTTTCGGCTTGCTGAGCGCCGCCACGCTGTGCTCGGCTCTCGACCATCAGGGCGTCGCCTTTTCGATCACATTTTGGTGGGCACCCTTCGGGGTGTCTCTCGTCCTCGTCGCGATGGCCCCCTACGTGCGTGCATCGAGTATTGCCGCGCTCGCTGTCGCGCTGGTGGGGGTTGTCTCGCTCATCGCCGTCGTGCTCATCATTCCCGACGATCCGAGCTGGCCGCCGGTCACGACCGCGCTCATCGTGGTCACCCCGGTCGTGGCCGGGGGTACCGTGAGCGCGGTGCTCTCCGGCAGCATCGTGCGCCGGCTCATGCGCTGGAGTGAGCGACCCCTCCCCGGGGCCCCCGTGATCGGACCGGCGGGCATCGATGACCGGGCGCTGGTGCGGGCCGTCGACGACGAAATTTCGGAGCAGTTGGCAGCCGCCGTCGCGTTTCTGCGCACCGTTGCCCGACGGGGCGAGGTCACCGACAGGGATGCGCGCCAGGCCCGTTCGTTGTCGCTCGAATTGCGGGCGCGGCTCATCGCCGACGCGTCGGCCACCTGGCTCGAGCGCGTCGTGCGCGGTCACCCCGTCGACCTCGACGACCCCGAGCGTCTCGCCGACCGGTTGAGCGTCTCGCAGCGCACCGCCCTCCGCGCGATGATCGATGCGCTGCTCGCGCATCCCGAATCGGGGTTCGTGTCGGCGAGTATTGCCCTGCGGGGCTCCGCATCGGGTGATGTCGCCGTCGCGATGCGCATCAACACGACCCTGCCCGAGGGGCGGCGCATCAGCTTCCTCGCGCCCTACTACGTCTCGTTGTCGTCTGCCGTGCGCGACATCCAGTGGCGCGACGGCGCGACTCTCAAGGTGGAGTTCGAGGCGCCCGCCGAAACGACAGCGGGGCGTGCGCCGCTCGTGCAACGCACGCCCCGGAGCGAGACGGCAGGGGAGCGGGACTAGCGGCCCGAGTGCCCCGCCGAACCGAGCTGCTGCGTGGCCTCGACGACCCGCTTCGCCATCGCTGTTTCGGCGGCCTTGCCCCACGCGCGCGGGTCGTAGACCTTCTTGTTGCCGACCTCGCCGTCAACCTTCAAGAAGCCGTCGTAGTTCTTCAGCACGCTGTCGGCGACCGAGCGGCTGTAGGCGTACTGCGTGTCGGTGTCGATGTTCATCTTGATGACACCGTTCGCGACCGCGGTGGCGATCTCCTCGTCGGTCGAGCCCGAGCCTCCGTGAAAGACGAGGTCGAGCGGCAGGGCGCCGGTGCCGTACTTGGCCTGGATGCCCTGCTGGATCTCGGCGAGCAGTTCGGGCCGTAGCTTCACATTGCCCGGCTTGTAGACGCCGTGCACGTTGCCGAAGGTGAGGGCGGCCATGTAGCGGCCCTGCTCGCCCAGGCCGAGCGCCTCGACGGCCTGCTCGACGTCGCCGAGGGTCGTGTAGAGGGCGTCGTTCGAGCCCTCGTGCTGAACGCCGTCTTCCTCGCCGCCGACGACGCCGATCTCGACCTCGAGAATGGCGTTGATGTTCTTCATGCGGGGCAACAGCTCGCGGGCGATCTCGATGTTCTCGGCGAGCGGCACGGCCGAGCCATCCCACATGTGCGACTGGAAGATGGGGTTGCGTCCGGCCTTCACCTCGGCCTCGCTGGCCTCGATGAGCGGCATGACGAAGCCGTCGAGCGCATCCTTGGGGCAGTGGTCGGTGTGCAGGGCGACTGTGATGGGGTAGTTCTTGGCCACCTCGGTGGCGAACGCGGCGAACGCGAGGGCCCCCGAGGCGCGGGCCTTCACGCTCTGGCCGGCGAAGTAGTCGGCGCCGCCGGTCGTGACCTGCAGAATGCCGTCGGAGCCAGCCTCGGTGAGGCCCTGCAGAACGGCGTTGATCGTCGACGACGACGACACGTTGATGGCGGGGTAGGCGAACCCGCCCTTCTTAGCCTTATCGAGCATCTCGGCGTACTGCTCGGGGGTGGCGATGGGCATGGTGCTCCTCGTGCGTGGTGGGCTGTGGGGACGGCTCCGAGTCTAGCCAGCGTGGGGCGCCCGGCCGCTAGGCTGGGGCGTGCGCTGTTCTACCACCCGGCGCGTCCGTTCATCCGCTTGATCGACGCCGAGAGAAGGACGCCACTGTGGTGACCACCGAAACCGGAACCCTGTTCCTGCACCCCGACCGCAACCTCGCCATGGAGCTGGTGCGCGCGACCGAGGCGGCCGCGATCCGCTCGGCCCCCTACATCGGACGCGGCGACAAGAACGCGGCCGACGGCGCGGCGGTGGATGCGATGCGCAAATTCTTGGGGACGGTGAACTTCACGGGCGTCGTCGTTATCGGGGAGGGCGAGAAAGACAACGCGCCGATGCTCTTCAATGGCGAGCAGGTCGGGACCGGGAACGGCCCGATGTGCGACATCGCGGTCGACCCGATCGACGGCACCTCGTTGACGGCGGCCGGCCGCAGCCACGCGATCTCGATGATCGCGGTCGCCGATCGGGGAACCATGCTGGACGCCTCCAGCGTGTTCTACATGGACAAGATCGTCACGGGTCACGAGGGAATCGGCGTCGTCGACATCCGCCAATCGGTCGGCGAGAACATCCGAGCGCTCGCCGCGGCGAAGGGCAAGCGCGTCGACCAGATGCGGATCGCCGTGCTCGACCGGCCGCGCCACCAGAAGCTGATTGAGGAGATCCGCGAGGCGGGCGCTGGCACGCGCCTCATCCTCGACGGCGACGTCGCCGCGGGCATCAACGCCGCCCGCCACGACACCCGCATCGACATGGCGATCGGCACGGGCGGCAGCCCTGAGGGTGTGGCGACGGCCTGCGCGGTGAAGGCGCTCGGCGGCTTCATTCAGGGACGCCTCGCCCCGGGCTCCGACGAGGAGCGCGAGAAGGGCGCCGCGGCGGGCCTGACGTTCGACCACGTCTACGAGGCCAACGAGCTCGTGAGCAGCGACAACACCTTCTTCGTCGCGACCGGAGTCACCGACGGCGAGCTGGTGCGTGGCGTGCTGCGCGACGGCCCGATGATCCGCACCGAGTCGATCGTGCTGCGCTCACGCTCCGGCACGATCCGCCGCGTCGTCGCCGACCACCAGGTCTCGAAGTGGCTTGACGAGGACGAGGTGCTCGGGCTGTAGCTCGGTTCGGATCCGCGCGACGCTAGGCCGCGTCGAGGCCGAGCACGTGACCGCAGAAGTCGTGCGCGGCATCGATGTCGGGAACGGCAAAACCGGCGAAGGCGAGGCGCGGGGCGATCATGTCGCAACGCTACTCCGCCTCCGCCGGTCAAAATAGGGGCCGGTGCGCTACAGCAGGTTCGGGATTTTCTGCTCTTCGGCCGTATTCGCGCGCCGGAACCAGAAGGTCACGAAGGTCGCCACGATGACGATGAACAGTGAGTACATCGCCGGCACGATGAGAATCAGGCCGAGGTTCGGGTCGTTGGCGAATGTGGCCAGGACGATCGCGATGGCGAGGGGGCCGTTCTGGATTCCGGTCTCGAGCCCGATTGTGCGCGCGTTCGCCGGGTGCAGGCGAATGAGTCGCGCGATCGTATACGCGATGAGGATGCCGAACAGGCCCAAGCCGATGGCGACCGTGTAGGTCTGCCACGGGGTAGAGGCCAGGAGGGCCCAGTTGCGCGGTACCCAGGTCGCGATGAGGAACAGAATGAAGAACACCCCGATTAGCCCGCCCAGCAATTCCATGATCGCGCCGATATTGGCGCTGTAGCGGCGCAGAGTCATGCCGCCGATCACCGGTAGCAGCAACATGAGGACCAGCGTCGCCACGATGTTTGCGAAGGGGATCTCCAGCTGGGAATCCTGCGTGAAGATGAACGAGCCGTAGATGGCGAGCGCGAGCGGCGTCATCAGAATCGCCCACAGCGTCGAGTTGGTGGTCATGATCACGCTGAGGGCGAGATTGCCCTTCGAAAAGTAGGTGAAGATGTTCGACGTCGTCCCCGCGGGCACAGCGCCCATGAGCAGGGCGCCGAACGCGACGGGTATCGCGTACGCCGGGTCGAGCTGGAAGAGGAACAGCATGATCAGGCCGAACGCGAGCAGCGGCATGATGCCGAACTGTGTGACGAAGCCGATGATGAGGCCCTGGGGGCGCTTCAGTGCGAGCTTGAAGTCGCGCGGGGTCAGGCCGGCCCCGAGGCCGAACATGATCACGAACACCATGATCAAGAGCAGTGTCTGCTCAAAGTTGGTGACGACCTCGTCGGGGTTCACCTGCGTTGCCGCGGTGACGAGAAGGGACGTGATCACGACAGCTCCCTTCCTTGCGTCTCGATACTGGCGGTTTCGCTCGTGACCGCTTCAGCCCGCAGCTCGCGGCGGAGGATCTTGCCGATGGGGCTCTTCGGCAACTCGTCGACGAAGCGCACCGACTTCGGCACCTTGTAGGCGGCGAGCGATTCGCGGCAGTAGGCAATGATCTCGGCTTCCGTCGGGCGGGGGTCGTTCGCAACGACGTAGGCGCGAACGGCCTCACCGGTCTTGTCGTCGGGGATGCCGACGACGCCGACCTCGTTGACGCCGGGCATGGAGGCGATGCGCTCTTCGACCTCGTTGGGGAAGACGTTGAAGCCGCTGACGAGCACCATGTCTTTTTTGCGGTCGACGATCGTGAAGTAGCCGTCAGCATCCATTTCGGCAATGTCGCCGGTGCGGAACCAGCCGTCGAGCATCGCGTCTGCTGTCTCGTCGGCGCGTTGCCAGTAGCCCTTCATGATCTGCGGGCCGCGGGCGACGATCTCGCCGGGCTCTCCGACGCCAGCGTCGGTGCCGTCATCTTTCACACAGCGCACGTCGGTCGAGGGCACCGGAATGCCGATGGTGCCGTCTTTCACCTCGCCGCCGAAGGGGTTGAAGGTGAGCACGGGCGAGGTTTCGGTGAGGCCGTAGCCTTCGACGATGGGGGTGCCGGTGACCTCACGCCAGCGCTCGGCGACCGACTCGTGCAGGGCCATGCCCCCGGCTGCCGAGCCGATCAGGTGCTTCGGCGGGTTGTCGACGAACCAGCGCTCGTTGAGCAGGGCGTTGAACAGCGTGTTCACGCCCGTGGTCCACGTGATCTTGTAGTTCTCGAACGCGCGCTTCAGGTTGCTCGGTGGTCGCGGCGACGGCACGAGAATGTTGCGCGCGCCCATGTGGTAGAAGCCGATCAGGTTCACCGTGAAGGCGAAAATGTGGTACAGCGGCAGCGCCGTCAAAACGATCTCTTTGCCGGGGCGAATACTCTCGCCGAGCATCTGCAGCATCTGCATCGTGTTCGACACGAGGTTGCCGTGCGTCAGCATGGCGCCCTTCGACACACCCGTCGTGCCACCGGTGTACTGCAGGGCGGCGATCGATTCGAGGTCGACCCCGTCGAGGTAGCTGGAGCTGCGCCCCATGAGTTCGCGGCCGCGCGACAGCGCGGTTTGGAATGACGTGTGCTCGACCTCGATCTTCGGCAAGGACCGGTTCCAGTACTTCTGCACGAGGCGAATGACGCCGGCGACGACCGGCGGGAAGAACTCGGCGATGCGGACGGTGATCACCGTCTGTATGCCGGTTGCCGACACCACCTCGGGCAGTCGGTCGGCGAACATGTCGATGATGACGAGAGCCTTCGCGCCCGAGTCGCTGAACTGGTGCGTCATCTCGCTCGCGGTGTAGAGCGGATTCGTGTTGACGAGCACGAGGCCGGCCTTGAAGATACCGAATGCCACGATCGGGAAGGCGAGGCAGTTCGGCATCTGCACGGCGACCCGGTCGCCCGGTTCGAGTTGCAACTCTTCGCGGAGGTACGCAGCAAAGGCGTCGGACAGTTCGTCGACCTGGTTGTAGGTCAGTGACCCGTTCATGCCGTTGGGCATGCACTGTGTGAACGCGATCTGCTCACCGTAATCGGTGGTCGCTTTCGACAGGAGATCGGGCATGTGCCGGAAGGGCGTTGCGACGAGCTCATGCTCGACGCCGCTCGGATAGTGGGCGAGCCAGGGGCGTTGGGTCATCGTTGATCTTTCGCCAAGGGTGGACCCCGGCACCTCATTGCACCAGGGATTGCCGCAATCCTAGCGAGGGGGGCGAACGTGCCTCACTCGCCTCGCTGGTCGTCCACAGTCTCGAGCTCGCCCGGGGTCGACAGATTGTCGACAAGCTCCATCGCCGTGATTTCGCGCGGCCCCTCTTCGATGGATGCGAGCGGCCCGAGCACGGTCGACTCGTCGAGGCGCTGCAGCTTGCGCGCGCTCGGCAGCACCTGGCGTTCCATCGACCCGACGAAGCCGTTGTAGTTCTTGACCGTGCCCTCGATCGAGCGGCCGAGCTTTTCGATGTGCCCGGCAAGTGTGCCGAGGCGGCCGTACAGCTCGCGGCTGAGGTCGAACAGTTGCTTGGCATCTTCGGTCAGAACGTCTTGTTGCCACGAGAACGCGACAGTCTTCAGTACCGACCAGAGAGTGACGGGCGAGGCGAGGGCGACGCGCTTCGAGAAGGCGTAGTCCATGATCGCGGGGTCGGCCTCCATGGCGCTGGAGACGAGCGACTCGCTCGGGATGAAGGCGATGACGAGCTCGGGGGAGGCGTCGAGCCCCGCCCAGTACGCCTTCGAACCGAGTGCGTCGATGTGCGAACGCACAGCCTTGACGTGCTGCTTCATGAGCGCCTCGCGCCGCGCGCCCTCGTCACCCGTGGCGGTGATCGCGATCTGGCTGGCCTCAAGGTAGGCGGTGAAGGGCACCTTTGCGTCCACCGCGATGTTCTTGCCGCCGGGAAGGTGAATGACCATGTCGGGGCGGCCCGCGCCCGCGTCGGAGCTGATGCTCGCCTGCGTGTCGAAGTCGACCCGCTCGATGAGGCCGGCGGCCTGAACAACGTTGCGCAGCTGGGTCTCGCCCCACACGCCGCGTACGCTGTTCGACCGCAGGGCGCTCGCGAGCGACTCGGCGGTGGCGCGCAGTCGCTCTTCCGATTCAGTGGCCGACTTCAGCTGCTGCGTCAACTGCCCGTGCTGCTGGCTGCGCTGCGTTTCGAGCTCGGTCACCTTCGCCTGCATCGTGCGCAGTGTCTCTTGCACGGGGGTAAGCGCCTGCAGCACCTTGCTGTCGGCGCGCTCGCGCTCCTCGCGGGCGCGCTGCTCGGCCTGGGCGCGCTCGACGAACTCGCGGTGGGCTTGCTGCGCCTGCGTCACCTGCTCACGTAAGCCGTCGGCCGTGGCTGTAAGCCCCGCGAGCTCGGCGGTGAGCTCGGCCCGCACCGCGGCCTCCTCGGCGCGAAGCTGGGCGAGCGCTGCCTCGTGTCGCGCAGCGACCACGGCGGGATCGTCACCGGTGGGCGTTGCCCCGCGCCGACCCAGCAGGATGCCGGCGACGGCACCGACGATGAGGCCGAGGATGAGCCCGAGAGCGAGCGGTACGAGAAACTCCATGTCCTAACTCTCGCAGGCACCCCCGACATCGCGGCGTCGCCGGCACGCGCGCCGTAGGGTGGCGTCATGTCGACCACGCCCGGACGCCCCGAGTTGAGCGCCGACGACTTGCGCGTCTTGCTCGCCGTCGCCCGTCTCGGCCGGCTGACCGCCGCCGCCGATCTTCTCGGCATCGACCACACCACGGTGCGTCGTCGACTCGACCGCCTCGAGGCGGCGCTCGGCGCGCGCGTACTCGACCGCGGTGTCGACGGCTGGCACCTCACGGGGCTCGGCCGCGATGTCGTAGAGCGTGCGGCGACCCTCGACGACGTGCTCGACCAGGTCGCGGCCATTGCCGAGGGCGACCACACGGTGCGCGGCACGGTGCGCGTGGCGGCGCCCGATGGCTTCGGCTCGCTCATCATCGCGCCGGCGCTCGCGGACGTGCGCTCCGAGCATCCCGGAATCGCGGTCGAATTGGTGACCTCCACCCGACCGCTCAGCCTGCGGGGGTCGGGCTTCGACCTCGCCGTGACCATCGGCCAGGCGGCGGGTGCGCGGGTCACGGCCGAACCACTCACCGACTACGCGCTGCGGCTCTACGCGAGCCCTGACTACCTCGCGGCGCACCCGGCCGTTCGTACCGTGGGCGACCTCGCCGGGCTCGAGCTGATCTTCTACGTTGATGCGCTGCTGACCGTGCAGGAGCTCGACCTGGCGCCGGTGCTCGGCGGTATGCGCACGGGATTCGCCTCCACCAACGTCTTCGCGCAGCTGGAGGCGGTGCGGGCGGGCGCGGGCATCGGACTGTTGCACGCCTTCATGGCCGAGAACGATCCGCGTCTCGTGCCCGTGCTGCCCGACGAGGTCGAGTTCCGGCTGCGCTTCACCCTGTCGTCGCGGCCAGAAAGCCCAGCGGTCGGGGCCGTCGCGATCGTGCGGGATGCGCTGTTTCGGGCGGTCGAGAGCCGCCGCGCCGAGCTGCTGCCGGGCGGCTGACGCGTCCGTCCCGCGGACCGTGCGCAGCGCGCATCCTGAATCTGCGTTTCTGCACATTGGATGCGCGGGCTTGACCCTTGAGCGCAGAACGTGCGTGACCGAGACTGGCAGCAGCGCACCCGCGCCCTCACCTCGGGAGAGAACCCATGTCGATCGTCCAGCACTACGTGAACGGGGCCGCGTTCGCCGGCACCTCGAGCCGCACCGCCCCCGTCTACAACCCGGCCCAGGGCGCCGTCGCCCGCGAGGTCGCGCTCGCGACGAAGGCCGACCTCGACCTGGCCGTCGCCGCCGCGAAGGACGCCCTGCCCGGCTGGGCGGGCACGAGCCTCGCTAAGCGCCAGCAGATCATGTTCGCCTTCCGCGAGGCGATGAACGCCCGCAAGAACGAACTCGCGGCGATCATCACCGCCGAGCACGGCAAGGTCACCTCCGACGCGCTCGGCGAGATCGCCCGCGGCATGGAGGTCATCGAGCTCGCCACCTCGCTGCCGCAACTAATGAAGGGCGAGTACAGCGAGTCGGTGTCGACCGGCGTCGACGTGTACTCGATCAAGCAGCCGGTGGGTGTGGTGGGCGTCATCAGCCCCTTTAACTTCCCGGCGATGGTGCCGCTGTGGTTTTTTCCGCTGGCGATAGCCGCCGGCAACACGGTTGTGCTGAAGCCGAGCGAGAAGGATCCCTCGGCCGCGATCTGGATGGCCGAGCTGTTCAGCGAGGTGGGCCTGCCCGCCGGCGTCTTCAATGTCGTCAACGGCGACAAGGAGAGCGTCGACGCGCTGCTCGACAACCCCGATGTCGCCGCCATCAGCTTCGTCGGCTCGACGCCGATTGCGAAGTACATCTACGAGCGCGGCACCGCGAACGGCAAGCGCGTTCAGGCGCTCGGCGGGGCGAAAAACCACATGCTGGTGTTGCCCGACGCCGACCTCGACCTCGTCGCCGACTCGGCCGTCAACGCGGGCTTCGGCTCGGCCGGCGAGCGCTGCATGGCGATCTCGGTCGTCGTCGCCGTCGAGCCGGTCGCCGACGAGCTGATCGCCAAGGTGCGCGAGCGCATGGCGACCCTGAAGGTCGGCGACGGCACCCGCAACTGCGACATGGGCCCGCTCATCACGAAGGAACACCGCGACAAGGTGGCCGGCTACCTCGATGTTGCCGAAGAGGACGGCGCGACGATCGTTGTCGACGGTCGCGGCATCGAGGTCGACGGCGCGGCCGACGGCTTCTGGCTCGGCCCCACCCTCATCGACAACGTGCCCACCACCTCGCGCGTCTACACGGAGGAGATCTTCGGCCCCGTGCTGTCGGTCGTGCGCGTTTCGTCGTACGACGAGGGCCTCGCGCTCATCAACTCGTCCCGCTTCGGCAACGGCACGGCGATCTTCACCAACGACGGGGGAGCGGCCCGCCGCTTCCAGAACGAGGTCACCGTCGGCATGGTCGGCATCAACGTGCCGATCCCGGTGCCGGTCGGCTACTACTCGTTCGGTGGCTGGAAGGACTCGCTGTTCGGCAACGCGAAGGCCTACGGCACGCAGGCGATCGGCTTCTTCACCCGTGAGAAAGCCGTGACTTCGCGCTGGCTCGACCCGTCGCACGGTGGCATCAACCTGGGCTTCCCGCAGAACTAGACAGCCGCCACCGGCCCCGCTTGGTGACGCCGCGTGACACCCCGTGACCGTTCGTGTCGCTGCGTGTCGGGGATGCTCGACAAGGCTTCCCTGACGCCGCTAACGTCCCCGCATGACACTTCTCACCGACGCCCCCAGCACCCCGTCCACCATCCCCGCCGTCTCCATCGCTGAGCGGGCCGAACGCCTCAACGCGGCCGGCGCCGCCTGGTCGGAGCGCATCGCTGCCGACCCGTCCACCGCGAAGCTGACCTTCCGTGCATCCGGAATCGCGGAGGGGTCGGTCGCGACCACGATCCGCGCCGGAAAGCACCGATTCGTCGTGGACGAGCCGGAGGCGCTCGCCGGCGACGACGTCGCCGCGAGCCCCGTCGAGTACGCGCTCGGCGCCCTCATCTCGTGCCAGGTCGTCGTGTACCGCCTGTACGCGCGCGCCCTCGGAATCCGCCTGCTCGACATCGCGATCGAGGCGGAGGGCGACTTGGATGCGCGCAATCTGCTCGGCATCGACGACACGGTTCGCCCCGGCTTCACCGCCGTACGCCTGACCATCACGCTGACCGGCCCCGAGTCGGCGGAACGCTACGAGTACCTGCGCGAGGTCGTCGACGCGCACTGCCCGGTGCTCGACCTCTTTCAGAACCCGACGCCGGTGACCGCGACCGTGCGCAAGGGGTAGACCCTCCGGCGCCCGCGGCCGGCGGCCCGCGGCTAGGCCAGGGCAGCGGGGCGGCGGTCGGCGGCGTCCTCGTCGGCGCGCGGGCCGATCGCCCCGATGCGGGTGCCGCAGACGCTCGCCAGCTCGTCGACGCTCTCGACGCCGTGGCGCTTCGCCGCGTGCACGACGATCGCGGCACAGGCCTCGGCGTCGGCGAGCGCGTCGTGGTGGGCGAAGTCGTCGAAGCCCGCCGCCATGGCCGCGACCGGCAGGCGGTACGAGTCGAGGTGGTAGGTCTTGCGCGCCACCCGCAGGCTGCAGAGGTAGCGGGCGTCGGGCACGGCGAGCCCGCTCGCGAGGCACGCGGCCTGCAGCACGCCCATGTCGAAGCCGGCGTTGTGGGCGGCGAGTAGGTCTCCGTCGACGAACTGCCACAAGCGGTCGAACTGCTCGCCCCACAGGGGTGCGTCGACGATGTCGGCGGCCGTGATGCCGTGGATCCGCGTGTTCCACTCGTTCATCAGGTCGTAGCCGAACGGCGGGCGGATCAGCCACGACTCTTTGTCGACGACGCGACCATCGCGCACCTTCACGAGCCCGACCGAGCAGGCGCTCGCCGCGTGGCCGTTGGCGGTCTCAAAGTCGATGGCGGTGAAGTCGAGGGGCACGGTGTTGATGCTCGCATGAGCCCCCGACGTGGGCCTCCGGGCTCGCCGCGCGGCCCTAGCCTTGTACCTCGTGAATGGTCTTCGTCGCTTCAGCCCCCCGGTGCTGGCTCAGTTGTTCTGGGCGTCGAACTTCGTGGTCGCGGCCCTCGTCGTCGACGAGTTCTCGCCCATCGAGCTGACCTGGCTGCGCTGGGTCGGTGCCGCGCCGATTCTCGTGCTCGTCGCCTGGTGGCTCGAGAAGCCCAGCTGGCGGGCGGCGGTGCGCGAGTGGCCGCTGCACACGCTGCAGGCGATCCTCGGCATGGTCGGTTACACCCTGTTTCTCTACGCGGCGCTCGCGACGACGAGCCCTGTCACGGCGTCGGTGATCAGCGCCATCAATCCCGCGATCATCGCGTTGGCGGCGGTTGTCCTTCTCGGCGAGCGCATCCTGAAGCTCGGCGTCTTCGGCATCATCATCTCGACCGTCGGCGTGCTCATCGTCGTGTTCAGCGGCTCGACCGAGGGCGGGCTCGTCTTCTCTCCCGGCGACCTGCTCATGCTCGGCGCGATCAGCGTCTGGACGGCCTACGTCATCATCAGCCGTCGCGTCACGACCCCGCCGATCACCGCCACCGCGGTGCAGGCGGCGCTCAGCATCGTCGTCATGCTGCCGCTGCTCGCCATCTTCGGGGCGCCGGGCCTCACCTCGGGCGTCAGTGCCGAGGCGTGGTTCGGCCTGGCGTGGATCATCGTCTTCCCGTCGGCGCTGGCGTACCTCTTCTGGAACATCGCGGTCACGAACCTCGGCCCCTCCAAGACCGGCGTCTTCTTAAACCTGCTGCCCGTCTTCACCGCCGTGATCGCCCTTGCCTTCGGCGACGTCATCACGATCGGCCAGGCGGTCGGCGGCGCGATCGTGCTCACGGGCGTGTTCTTGACCACGCGCCCGGGCGCGACGAGAGGGGCGGATGCTGCGCACCCGCCCACAGGACCGGTCGCCACCGCGGCGCCCGCCCCGCCCGCCGACCCCGCCGAGGTGTCGGCGGAGGTGTCGGCCGCGTCGAGCGGCGCGCCCGACGCGCCCGCGGCGCCGGAGCCGCCGCGCTCGTAGCGCGAGGTGCGGCGCGGAATAGCCCCGCACATCCATGCGTTTGCATGAGCATGACGCGCATCGGTTTTCTGTCGTTCGGCAACTGGAGCAACGTACAGGGGTCGCTGACCCGCACGGGCGGCGACGCGATCCTGCAGGGCATCGACTTGGCCGTCGCGGCCGAGGAGGTCGGTGTCGACGGCGCGTTCTATCGCGTGCACCACTTCGCGAAGAACTACTCGTCGCCGTACCCGATGCTCGCGGCTGCGGCGGCCCGAACGTCGCGGATCGAGCTCGGCACGGGCGTCATCGACATGCGCTACGAGAACCCACTCGCGATGGCCGAGAACGCGGCGGCGACCGACCTGATCAGCGGCGGGCGACTCCAGCTCGGCATCAGCCGGGGGTCACCCGAGACGTCGATTGCGGGCTATGAGGTGTTCGGGCACGTGCCGGGTGCGGCCGAGGGTGTGCGTGCCGACGAGACGGACGCCGATATGGCTCGCCGGCACACGGCGGCGTTCCGCGAAGCGATCACGGGGGTGGGGCTAGCTCCCGGCAACCCGCAGATGGTCGGCACGGCGGGCCTGCTGCCGGTGACCCCGCAGTCGCCGGGCCTCGCGCAGCGCATCTGGTGGGGCGCCGGGACGAGAGCGACCGCCGTGTGGGCGGCCGAGCAGGGCATGAACCTGATGAGTTCGACGCTGCTCACCGAAGACACGGGCGTTCCGTTCGACGAGCTGCAGGCTGAGCAGATCCGGCTGTTCCGCGACGCGTGGGCCGACGCCGCTCACGCGCACGAGCCGCGCGTGTCGGTGAGCCGCAGCGTGATCCCGCTGATCGACGACGAGACCGAGTACTACTTCGGGTTGCATGCCCAGGCGGAACAGCGCGACCAGGTCGGCATTCTCGACGGCGCCCGCTCGCGCTTCGGGCGCCAATACATCGGCACCCCCGACCGCCTCGCCGAGGAGCTGTCGCGCGACCAAGCGGTGCAGGCGGCTGACACGCTGCTGATCACGGTGCCGAACCAGCTCGGCGTCGAGTTCAACGCGCGCATCCTCGAGGCGATCATGCGCGACGTGGCGCCGGCGCTGCGCGCGCCGGTCGAGTCGCTGGCGTGACCGCGGCGCGCGGACCCATTGCGTGAACAGTGCTGGGGGCGTCGACTCCGTCGTGAACTTGCGCGGGTTTGCGCATCTCGTGCGGTCATCGGTTGGCACGATCTGCGCGAACCGGCTCGATCTCGAGCCGCCGCGACTGCGTGGCCGACTCGTGCGTAGGCTCGAGTCATGGCGCGCATCCTCATCACCGGAATGTCGGGAGCAGGCAAATCGACTCTGCTCGCCGAGTTGGCGCGCCGCGGCGTAACCACCGTCGACACCGATCACGGCGGGTACACGATCGACGATCGGCTGTGGCACGTCGAGAAGATGGATGCTCTGCTCGCCTCCCACGATGAGCTGGTCGTCTCCGGCACGGTCGAGAACCAGGGCGCCTTCTATGACCGCTTCGCGGCGGTGGTGCTGCTGAGCGCTCCGCTGGGGACTCTGCTCGAGCGGGTGCGCGCCCGCGAGTGCAACGGCTACGGAAAGACGGCCGAGCAGCAGGATGACATTCGGCGTTACACCGCCGAGGTGGAGCCGCTGCTGCGCCGCAACGCAACGCACGAGCTCGACGGACGACGCTCGGTCCCTGAGCTCGCCGACGAGGTCGAGAGGTTGATGTGCGCGGCGGGGGAAGCCGCATGAAGCTGCTGCTGATCAGCGACACCCACCTGCCCGTGCGCGCCAACGAGCTACAGCCGCAGGTGTGGCAGCTCGTCGATGAGGCTGACCTCGTGATTCACGCGGGGGACTGGGTCGATGAGGCGACGGTCGACGCGCTCGCGGGGCGCGCATCCCGCCTGGTGGGGGTGGCTGGCAACAACGACGGGCCTGCAATCTGGAAGCGACTGGGTGAGGTCGCCCACGTCGAGGTTGAGGGGGTGCGCATTGCCGTCATCCACGAGACGGGCGCCGCCGCCGGGCGCGAGAAGCGCTGCGACGAGCGCTTCGGGTCAGGCTCGTCCGACCCCGCCGATCTGCTGGTGTTCGGCCACTCGCACATCCCCTGGGATTCGACCACGCCCGGCGGCCTACGCCTGCTGAACCCCGGCTCGCCGACGGATCGCCGCCGCCAGCCCGTCGGCACCGTCATGAGCGTTGAGATCGCGGATGCGCGCATCCGGTCGGTCACGCTGGTCCCGACCCCGCGCTGACCGCCGCCCGTCTTCGCGTTTGGCGTGTGTGCCTCTGACGGCACGTGACACGAGCGGCACATTCGGGAATCGGGCACCCGACATCGAGCGGGTGTGCGCACATCGTGCCTGCGCGAACAGGCTCGAACTGCGCAAACTCGCTCGCATGCGGCAGACTCTGCGACCAGGCCTACCGCCCGGCCGCGTACCCCTGCGCCCCGCGCGAGTTTGCGGCCGCGTACAACCACCCGCGTTCCGGGTCAACGCCCACGGCGCTCAGTCGCCCGAGCGTCCACGGCCCGACCACGTTCACGTCGTGGCCGCGCGCCCGCAGCTCGGCGATGACCTCCTCGCCCGCCCGCGACTCGATCGTCAGCGACCGCGGCTGCACGGTGCGCGGCGCGAACGAGGCGACCATCGCATCCGTGTGGAACATGGGAGCGTCGATCGCCTGCTGCGGCTCGAAGCCGCCGACGATGCGGCGCAGCAGGTAGAGCAGCTGCCACTGGTCCTGCTGGTCGCCGCCCGGCGTGCCGAGCGCCTCCACCACGCGGCCGTCCCGCGCGAGCAGGGTCGGCGACAGCGTCGACCGCGGCCGCACCCCCGGCGTCAGCGCCGACGGCGACGCCTCGTCGAGCCACGTCATCTGCAGGCGCGTGCCCAGGCAGAACCCCAGCGCCGGAATCGTCGGCGACGACTGCAACCAGCCGCCCGACGGCGTCGCCGAGATCATGAACCCCGAGCGGTCGACCACGTCGAGGTGGCAGGTGTCACCGCGCTGCGCGCCCGTACGGCGGTCGATCGTCGGCTCGCCCGACGCTGCCAGCGCGCCCGCCGAGCCATCCGACGCGTCGCCGACAGCACGCACCGGCGGCATCCACGGCTCACGCCCGCCAGGCCGCCCCGGCCGCACCTCGGTCGCCGCCGTCTCGCCGATCAGCGCGGCCCGCTCGCGTGCGTAGTCGACGCTCAACAGCTCATCCAGCGGTACCGACATGCCGCGCGCCTCGAGCCCCGCCGGGTCGGCGAACCACGCGTCGCGGTCGGCGAGCGCGAGCTTCAGCGCCTCGGTGATCGTGTGGATGCCCTCGGCCGTCCCCGGGTCCAGCCGCCGGTCGTCTCCATCAAGCGAAGCCACCGCATCCAGAATTGCGAGCGTCATGAGTAGCGCGGGCCCCTGCGTCCACGCGCCGGCCTTCACGACGTCGAACCCGCGGAACGCCAGCCGCGCGGGCACCTCCTCCGCCGGCGCAAACGCGGCGACGTCGGCCGCCGTCATGACACCGGCGTGGTCGCCACCGTCCGCGTGCCGCGCCGGCGTCGCCACGAACTCCTCGACCGCCTCGCCGACGACGCGGCTCCAGTGGTCAATCGCGGCCCGGATGCGCTCCTCACGCGACCCGGACTGCTCACCCGCTGCGATCATCCCGTTCACCAGCGCCGCGTAGGCGGCGTTCGTCACGCGCGATTGCGGCGCGGGCGCCGCCCCGTCGACGAGCCACTGCGCGGCCGACGTCGGCCAGTGCTCGCTGAACAGCGAGGTGACGCGCTCGATGACGCGGGTCACGTTCTCGTGCACGGGGTAGCCGTCCCGGGCGAGGTCGCGGGCGAAGGCGAGCACGTCGCGCAGCTCCCAGGTGCCGCGGGTGGCGAGCAGGTGCAGCCAGGCGACGACCGAGCCGGGCACGGCGGCGGCGAGCGGCCCCGCGCCCGGCACCTCGTCGAGACCCAGGCCCCGATAGTGCTCGATGGTCGCGGCGGCCGGCGCGGCACCCTGGCCGGCAAGCACGTAGGGCGCTTCGCCGGCGGGCGCGATCAGCGCCGTGAGGTCGCCGCCCGGCCCGTTCAGGTGCGGCTCGACAACGTGCAACACGAACGCGGCCGCGACGGCGGCGTCGGCCGCGTTGCCTCCGCGCTCGAGCACCGAGTTCGCGGCGGCCGTCGCCAGGTAGTGCGTGCTGGCGGCCATGCCGAAACTGCCGCGCAGTTCGGGGCGGGTGCGGTCGGGGGAGGGCGGCGTGAACGCATGCATCCCGCCACCGTAACCCGCGCATCCGGGCACCCACCCGAAGGTAGGCTTGCCCCCCGTGGCCCTCACCATCGGAATCGTCGGACTGCCCAACGTCGGCAAGTCCACCCTGTTCAACGCCCTGACCCAGAACGACGTGCTCGCGGCGAATTACCCGTTCGCGACGATCGAGCCAAACGTCGGGGTCGTGAACCTGCCCGACAGCCGTCTGGAGGTTCTCGCCGGCATCTTCAACAGTGAGCGCATCCTGCCCGCGACGGTGTCGTTCGTCGATATCGCCGGCATCGTGAAGGGCGCGAGCGAGGGCGAGGGCCTCGGCAACCAGTTCCTCGCGAACATCCGCGAGTCGGATGCGATCGCCCAGGTCGTGCGCGCCTTCACCGACGACGACGTCGTGCACGTCGCCGGCAAGGTCGACCCTGCCAGCGACATGGAGATCATCAACACCGAGCTCATGCTCGCCGACCTGCAGACCCTCGAGAAGGCGATCACGCGTTACGAGAAGGAGGTGCGCGGGCGCAAGCTTGACCCCTCGGTGCTGGATGCGGCGCTCGCCGCCAAAGCGCTTCTCGAAGGCGGCACGACCCTGTCGGCGGCCGGCTTCGACGCCTCGCCGCTGCGCGAGCTCGGCCTGCTCTCGGCGAAGCCCTTCATCTACGTGTTCAACGTCGACGAGGGCGTGCTCGGCGACAGCGCCCGCGTGGAGGAGTTGGCCGCGCTGGTCGCCCCCGCCAAAGCCGTCTTCCTCGACGCGAAGATCGAAAGCGAGCTCATCGGCCTCGACCCGGAGGACGCGGCCGAGCTGCTTGCTTCGACCGGCCAGACAGAGAGCGGTCTGAATCAGCTCGCCCGCATCGGCTTCGACACCCTCGGCCTGCAGACGTACCTCACAGCTGGGCCGAAGGAGTCGCGCGCCTGGACGATCGGCAAGGGGTGGAAGGCCCCGCAGGCCGCCGGCGTGATCCACACCGACTTCGAGAAGGGCTTCATCAAGGCGGAGGTCATCTCGTTCGACGACCTCGTCGAGTGCGGCTCGGTCGCCGAGGCCCGCGCCAAGGGCAAAGCCCGCATGGAGGGCAAGGACTACGTCATGCAGGACGGCGACGTGGTCGAGTTCCGTTTCAGCAACTAGCAGCGTGGTCTTGCGACTCGTTGTCGACGCCGCGCAATCGTTTGTCATGTCAGATGGCCGGCGCATTCTCGGCGATCCGCGAGCCAACGAGTTCGTGAACGACCGCGTCGAGCTCCCATAGCCATCCTGGATGCCCGCTTTCTGCCGAGAGCGTCTTGGCCGCCCACGGGTACCACTTCCACTGCGCTTTCTGCACAGGATCGGTCGGGATGAAACGCCCATAGTGCGCGGCGGCGTTCCGCCGCCCATACACTGCCCGAATGAAGGCATAAAGGTCGCCGCCGTCGGGCCATTGGCGCCCGGCGAGGCTGCCTGATCTGACAAGTTCGAACACGCGAGGAGCGGCTTGGCTTGTTGTGCCCCCCTCCGGCCACTGGGAGCCGTCGTCGAGGAACACTTTCGCGCCGTCAGGGATCTCGTTGATCGCTATCGTTTCGAGAACGGCCCAGAGCTTGAAGTATCTAGAGTCTTCCTGCTTCTCGCGTCGGGCTTCGAGATAGAGATTGACATACAACTCCACTTCGGGTGCCGCAGCGATTGCGCCGCCAACACGGAGGACCTCGCGAGAGCTTTCACCGCCCATGAATCCGCCGATGAGGTTCCCGGGGTCGCTTTTGCGGAGGTTTCGGAAGCGGATGTGTTGTGGCGCACGGCGCTCGAGTGCGACCATGATTGGCCGGGGTGCCGCGTATCGCAGGTAAGCGAGGGCGAGCACGAGCTTGTCTGTCTCGGCCATAGCGAGAGCATCGGCTTCGGTCTCGTCTTCTGCCCAGATCTGCGGGAACTCGAACACCGCGAAGTCGTTGCGGCGAAGTTGTTGATTCCATGCTTCGTCATCGACGCGTCCTGGCCATATAAGACGCTCGAGGGAGGCATTTATGAGATCACGAAGGTCGCCGTCGTTGACCTCGAGCATCTGCGGGTGCACGACGCCGTGGGTGGTCGGGATCTGCTGGGTGATCAGTAACCCTTCGATGAAGACGGCCGCACGGAACTGAGAGCCCTGACCGGCCGTGCCGAGTGGTTGATTGAATCGTGCCTCTCTCCGCCTTTGCAGGTCCAGGTACAAGTCGACGACCTTGTCACTCGCCGTTTTCGGTGAGTTCAGTGCTGTCATCGACACGAACTCGGGATAGACGACTTCCTGCGCGAGCGGAGGTTGCTTTGACGAGGGATCAAACGGCGGCGGTGCGATCCCGGCCGCCGAGACGAAGACGACGCATTCGCGGTCGATCTCGAATCCGGAAGCGTGGTGCCAGCTTCCTGTGCCGTCGTCCCCGATCTCCATTGAGAATGACATCGCCATCATCAGCGGTTCGATGTCGTCACTCGATTCGATCTGCACACTGATGGTCGTATTCGACCACTCCGGCGCATCGTTGACGAAAACGGTGAACGGTTGCCCCATCTCGAGGACATAGGGCTCGATCCGAGCATTAAAGGTCACTCTTGGACGTTACCAACATCGCACTGCTCCGGGATGCTGACAGTGTCACGGGCCACGGCATCCACCCGCATTAGCAGGCTCCGCATCGTGGTGATGCCTTTCAGCAACGTAACCCGGTCGAGTTCCGCTTCAACTTGTAGCGCGCGTTGGCACCTCGAAAAAGAACGACCCATCCCGGGTTGAGTCGGTGGTTGCCAGTAGCGTGACAGCAGCGCGCTTGCGCGACCGCTGTGCCGGAGCGGCTTCCTCCAACAGTTGGGTGATCCGTGTCTACTACTCCGGGAATTGAGCTCTACCGATCCGCGACGGGCCAAGTCGAGCTCGCTGTCAGAGCCGACGGCCGAAACGTTTGGCTGACCAGGGCGCAACTGGCCACGCTATTTGGTCGAGACGTGAAGACGATCGGCAAGCACGTGGCTAATGCCCAAAACGAAGAACTCGATGGCATGTCAACTGTCGCAAAATTTGCGACAGTTCAGTCCGAAGGCGGTCGTGAGGTAACTCGCCAGGTCGAGCACTACAACCTCGACATGGTTCTCTCCGTCGGCTACCGGGTGAAGTCACCGGAAGGCATTCACTTCCGGCGCTGGGCGACCACCGTTCTCCACCAGTACGTCCTTGATGGCGTGGCGTTCGACGCGCGACGCCTCGAACAGCTCGGCTCAATCGTCCGGGTGCTCTCGCGCTCAACGGATGAGTTGGTTGCCGGCGTCGCTGAGGTCGTCGACCGCTACCTGCCGAGCCTCCGCTCTCTCCGCGCCTACGACGAGGGTGACATCCCCACCTCTGGAGGCTCAGCACCAACGTGGCAACTGACCTACGACGAAACTCGCGCGCTCATCGACCAGGTCGGTGAAGAGTTTCCGGCCGACACCCTATTCGGCGGTGAGCGCGGTGACGCGCTTCGCAGCGTCATCGCGACCTTGTACCAAGGGTTCGGCGGCGTTGAGCTCTATCCGAGCGTCGAACTCAAAGCCGCCAACCTTCTGTACCTCGTTGTAAAGGATCACCCGCTCACCGACGGCAACAAACGCAGTGCGGCAGCTCTGTTCGTCCACTTCCTGCAACGCAACGGGATGCTGATCGACGCCAACGGCGAATCGCGCGTCTCGAACAACGCGCTCGCGGCGATCACCCTCATGGTCGCAATGAGCGACCCGAAGGAGAAAGAGCTGATGATCGCCCTGATCGCCAGCATGCTCTCCAGCGAAGGCGAATAGCCCCGCTACGCGCTGAGTTCCTCCCGCAGGCGCGGTTCGACCCGGTTCGCCGGCACCGCCCCCGACTTGTCGGCGTAGAACGCGCGGATGCGGTCCATGTCGGCCGGGATGTCGCCCGTTAGCTCGAACGTCGGCCCGAGCCCGATCGTCATCGTCGTGCGGTCCACGTAGCCGAGCGTCACCGGCAGCCCGGTCTCCCGCGCGATCCGGTAGAAGCCGGACTTCCAGTGCGAGTGACCCTTGCGCGTGCCGTCTGGCGTGACGACCAGGCCAAACACCTCGCCGGAGCGTATGCGGTCGACCACTTCCTGCACGACGCGACCGGGAGCATCCCGGTCGACGGGGATACCGCCCCAGCTGCGCATGATGGGCCCGCGCCAGCCGCGGAACAGGCTCTTTTTGCCGAGCCATCGAATGTGCATGTCGAGTTTCCAGGCGATGCCGAGCATGAAGACGAAGTCCCAGTTCGACGTGTGCGGGGCGCCGATCAGTACGGTCGGGCGATCGGGCGCGGCCTCGGTGACGAGCTTCCAGCGGCTGAACGTCCAGAACAGGCGGGCGACGAGGCGGCGTACGAACACTCATCAAGCCTAAGTTGCCGTGTGGGGATGCCCTGTCGCCGAGCGCGCGACGGCGCTAGCGTCGGGGAATGATCACGGGCATCCACACCATCGTGTACAGCGACGACCCTGAGGCGACGCGCGCCTACTTCCGCGACGTCATCGGGTGGGAATTCATCGAAACGTCGCCGGGCTGGCTGATCTTCGCCACCGGCCCCAGCGAGGGCGGGGTTCACCCGCGCACCTGGCCTGGCCAGGAGACTCCGTACGAGCAGCGCCACGAACTCTCCTTCTTCTGCGACGACCTGGATGCGACGCTCGCCGAGTTGCGGGCAAACGGCGCGGTGATCGACGAGGAGGTCTGGCAGCGCGAGTACGGGCGAGGCCTCAGCATCCCGGTTCCCGGCATTGGCCGAGTGATGCTCTACGAGCCGAGCTACGAGCCTGCGTGGGAGGGGGCAGCAAGGCGGTGACACCGACGCCAGCGCGCCCGGGAACTCGCCCACGCGTCTCGACCGAGGGACCGCAGCGGCAGTTGGATCAGCACTCGCCGCCCGCCATCTGGGGCGAATTCGTCGCGGCGGTGTTCGCGCTACCCGGCGTCGTCGAGGGGCACAGCGCGGTCTCTCCCGCGTCGAGCCGTGCGGTGCATGTCGATGGGGTCGATGCCCCCAGTGAACCTGGCCGCTCGCTGGCGCCGATGGGGGAGAGGTTCGAGCCTGTGCACCTCCACGGCGTCGAGGACACGTCGTTGCATCTTGTGCTGCCGCCTATCCGAGGCGCTGAATTGGTTGAGCTCGGCTGGGCCGAACCGCATCAATATGAGGATCACGGCACGGAGTTCCTCCTTTACGGCCCACGAGATGCGACCGAGCTGCAGGTCATCGTCGACATTGTCCGCGAGTCGCTCCTTTGGAGCGTGAGTCATCTGGGCCGCGAGGCATGAGCGACATCCTTCGCGAGGCGACGGAGGCGGACGTGGAGGCCGTGACGCGACTCGTCCACGCCGCCTATGCAGAGCATTCAGATGTGGGGTTGAACTTCACCGCGACTGACCAGTCTGAGGCGGTGACTCGCTACCGCCTGTTTGCCGGGCAGTCGTGGGTGATTGACCGTGGTGGTGAGGTCGTCGCGACGGCGACGGTCAGTCTCCCGCCGGGCGAGCACATCCAGCGATTGTCTGCCGTCGCGCGGACGCCGAAAACAGCATGGCTCAACCAGCTCGCTGTACACCCGACGCATCGTGGTGCCGGTCTCGCGCGACGGCTTCTCGAGACCGCGATTGGGTTCGCGCACGACCGGGATGCGCGCGCGCTCGGTCTCGACACCGCGGCGCCCGCACTCGGCATCCGGGCGCTCTACGCACATTGGGGCTTTGTCGAGCGAGAGACCGTTCAGTGGCAAGGGAAGACTTACGACAGTGTGGTGATGTCTCGGACTGTGGTGGACGACAGGTAGAGCGCCATTCGCTCTCCTGCCAGACTGGCGCGGTGACGAACTCCTCGCAGAATCCGCAGACTCCGGGCAACCCGTACGCCAGCCAGCAGGGGCCCGGTGGCTACCCTCCGCGCACCAATGTCTTGGCGATCGTCGCGCTCATCACCGCGTTCATCGCGCCACCCGCCGGTTTGGTTCTGGGCATCATCGCGTACCGGCAGATCGACCGCACCGGCGAAGAAGGCAAGGGTCTCGCGCTGGCGGGCGCCATCGTCGGCGGAGTGTTCACGGGCTTCATCCTGATGTTCTTCATCGCGTGGCTCGGAATGTTCCTCTCGTTCTTCGCCAGCTTCGCCACCTTGGGTGCCTTCTAGACGCCCGACCCCGATGCGCACGGATGCACGTATGTGCTTCTGCAGGCACGTGCCGTCAGCGGCACGCACGCATGGCGCCATCGCTTTCCCCGCGCCTACTGCTAGCGTTCGCGGCACCCACTGAACAAGGGAGTTTCCTCCTGGCCCGTGCATCCCGATCCGCGCCCGAACGCACCGTCGACCAGAAGATCGGCCGTCTGCGCATCTACAACGTCGTCGCCGGCAGCCTCCACCTCGTGCAGGCCATCGGCTTTGCCATCGTGCTGACGATGCTCAGCACGCAAGTCACGTTCGCCGTCACGGCCGACTACCTGGCTGGCCCTCCCGGGTTCCCGATTCCGCCCGAGCGCGTCGAACTGTTCGACGTGAACGTCGGCATCGGTGTCGTCGCCTTCCTCGCGCTGAGCGCCTTTTTCCACTTCCTCATCTCGTCGCCCGTGTTCTACGGCCGCTACAAGGCGGGCCTCCTGCAGAACCGCAACTACTTCCGCTGGGTCGAGTACTCGCTGAGCTCCTCGATCATGATCTGGCTCATCCTGCAGATCAACGGCGTGACCGACGTGGGCGCCCTCGCCGCTGTCTTCGCGGCCAACGCGGCGATGATCCTGTTCGGAGCGCTTCAGGAGAAGTACGAGCAGCCCGGCTCTGGCGGAATGCTGCCGTTCATCTTTGGCTCGATGGTCGGCCTGGTGCCGTGGATCATCGTCGTGGTCTACTTCGCTCGAGCCGGCAGTCAGAGCGACGCCGAGACTCCCGCCTTCGTCATCGGCATCGTGATCTCCCTGTTCCTCTTCTTCAACACCTTCGCCGTCAACCAGTGGCTTCAGTACAAGCAGGTCGGCAAGTGGAAGGACTACCTCGTCGGCGAGCGCGCCTACATCACGCTCAGCCTCGTCGCGAAGACGGCGCTCGCCTGGCAGGTGTTCTCGGGCGCGATCATCCCGGTGCTGACTGAGGGCTAGCCCGACTCCTCGAGCTGCCCGCTCGCCGGCCATTTGGCGCAACACCGCGCGTTCGTTCGGCCGGTCTTGCACCGAACGCGCGGGTTGAGCGGTGAGGCGGCACCCGGCCCGGCGCGCATTGCCCTGACCGCGCAGCCCTCGCGGCCGCGCGCGCCCGCCCGTCTCCGCCCCATCCCACCTCTCGTGTTCACCCCCACCCCGGGTCTACGCTCGCGCTCATGGAGCTCATCCCGATCAACTGGCTCGCCGTCGGCGTCGCCTTCGTCGTCGTCTTTCTCGCCGGCGCCGTCTGGTTCGGCCCGAAGACGTTCTTCCCCGTCTGGTGGCGGGCACTCGGCAAAGACCCCGACGACATGGGCAGCGGCGGCATGAACATGGCCGTCATCTTCGGCGGCACCGCCATCGCCGCCGCCGTGCAGGTCATCGGCATCGCCCTCGCGATCGGCGTCGCAACCCTCGCGTTCGGTGCCGTCGGCCCGGTCGGCGGCCTGCTCATCGGCTTCACCCTCGGCGTCGTCTTTACGGCCGCCGGCTCGCTCTCGCACCGCCTGTTCGGGCAGCAGGGCTTCCGCGTGTGGCTGATTGAGGTGGGCAGCGACGTGCTCAACTACACCCTCGCCGGGCTGATCATCGGCCTCTTCGGTTAGCCTGCCGCGCGTGACGCCCACGCCGCCTGAATCCGCCGCCGACGCGGTCGAATGGATGCACGCCGACGACCGCGCGGCGCTCGCCGTCACGGTCGCGCGGCTCACGCAGGCCGCACACCCGCACGATCACTTCGGCACGACGATCGGCGCGCGCAAGAGTCTGGGGTTCCTCCCGCGCGAGCAGACGTATCGCCGGGCCGGGGTGGGCTGGCGGCTCGGGGTCGTCGCGGTCGACACCGATGGGCGGCTGTACGTCGTCGGCCAGATCGTGCGCGCAACCCGGCAGGTGCTGCCCGGCCACCAGGCCGAGTCGGCGCGCGAGCGGCGGGCAATGAAAGAGCAGCTCGTCGACGTGGGCTTCCCCGACGGCGCGACCGTGTTGCTCGACGCCACCCCCGTCGCGAGCGGCGCTGCCGAAGCCGCCGGCCCGGTCGTCGTGCGCGACGGCCGCATTCTTATTCGGTGGATGCCCGGCGCGCCCGACAGTGCCCTGATGCCGCTTCCCAGCTACCTGGCCGAGCGCACCGAGCTCGCGCTCGCGCCGGCCGACCCGGCGCTCGCCGCCGCGCAGGCCGACCACGCGACAGAAACGGAGGCGCCGTGACGTTCGCCGGCTTCCACCCCGATGCTCCACGCTTCTACGCCGAACTCGCCGAGAACAACACGCGCGAGTGGTGGCAGGCGAATAAGGCGCGCTACGCCGAGACGGTGCGCGGGCCGGTCGAGCAGCTCGCCGATGTGCTCGGCGCCGAGTTCGGGCCGGTGAAGATCTTCCGCCCGCACCGCGACGTGCGCTTCAGCGCCGACAAGCGGCCCATCAAGGATCACATCGGCTTCGTGACGACCCCCGCCGACGGCACCGCGCTCCACGGCCAGCTCAACGAGCACGGCCTGATGCTTGCCGGCGGCGTCTACCAGCCGAGCCGCGACCAGCTGCGCCGCTTCCGTGCCCTCGTCGACGACAACCGGCTCGTCGGCGACCTCGAAGCGACTCTGGAGGAGCTTGAGGAGAGCGGCTTCACGATTATGCGGGAGGGCGCGCTCGCGACGGCTCCGCGCGGATACCCGCGCGAGCATCCGAAAATCGCGCTGTTGCAGCTGACGAGCCTCGCGATCGCGCGCACGCACCCGATCGACGACTGGATGTTCGGGGCTGAGGCCCTAGGCCGCATCCTGCAGGGATGGCGCCTCGTCTCGGACTGGAACGCCTGGCTGGTCGAGAACATCGGCCCCGCGGTCGACCCGGCGGCGGCGCGGTAGGACGCGGCGGGCGGCTCCGGCCACGGCGGCGCGAATGGGCGCCTGCCCGATCAGGATGCCCGCGAACACGAGCGCGATGCCGCCGAATTGCAGGGCGGTGAGCGTCTCGCCGGTGACGGCCACGCCGAGCAGCACGCCCGTGACGGGGTTGAGCAGGCCGATGAGGCCCACGGCAGCGGCCGGGAGCTTCCGCAGGCCCATGTTCCAGCCGACGAACGCGGCGAGGGTTGCGACGAGGGAGAGGTAGGCGAAGGCGCCGAACTCGGTCGCCGTAACGGGGGCGGGCGCACCTTCGACGAGGACGGCGACGGGAACAATCGCGAGCCCACCCGCGGTCAGCTGCCACGCCGTCATCGGCAGCAGGGGAGCACTGCCGCTCCAGCGCTTCGTGAAGATGAAGCCGACCGACGACATGAGCATGGCCGCGAGCGAGGCGAGCACGCCACCCGTGTTCACGGTGCCCGAGCCGGTCGCGAGCAGCGCGACGACGCCTGCGAAGCCGAGCCCCGCGCCGATGAGCGAGAACAGCTGCGGCTTCTCGCGAATCACGCCCCAGGCGACGAGCATCATCGCGATCGGGGCCATCGCCATGATCATCGACGCAATCGACGACGGCAGCAGCTGGGCGGCGACGTAGATCAGCACGAAGAATGCACCGATGTTCAGCACGCCGAGCACGAGCGAGCGCCACCACCAGACGCCGCGAGGCAGCACGCGCACGAACAGCAGCAAGAGCAGGCCGGCAGGCAGGGCCCGCCAGACGGCGCCCCACAGCGGGGCGTCGGCGGGTAGCCACGTCGAGGTGACGACGTAGGTCGAGCCCCACGCGATGGGCGCGATCGCGGTGATGAGCATCCAGCGCCAAATATTTTCCATGGAAGACATAATATCTTCCAGGGAAGGTAATATTCCCCGCGTGAGTAATTTCTCAGGCAGCGACGCCGACGCCCCGCGCGAGACTGACCCTCGCGAGGCCGACCCTCGCGAGGCCGACCCCCGCGAGGCTGACCCTCGCGAGACCGACCCGCGCGACAGCGACCGGGTCGCGAGCATTCAAGCCGAGTGGCGCCGCGAACGCCCCGAGATCGACCCAAGCCCGCAGGGCATTATCGGGCGCCTGCACCGCGTCGCCGCATACCTCACGACCGAGCTCGAGGCGGTCTATCGAGAGTTCGATCTCTCGACCGGTGAGTTCGACGTGCTCGCCGCGCTGCGCCGCGCGGGGGAGCCTTACGAGCGCACCCCCAGCGAGCTGGCCGAGCGCACCATGATCACGAGTGGCGGCCTCACGAAGCGCTGCGACCGCCTCGAGACGGCCGGGCTGATCGAGCGCCGGGTCGCCGAATCTGACCGCCGCGGTCGCGTCGTCGCGCTGACCCCGGCCGGCCTCGACCTGATCGATCGCGCCTACGCCGCCCACATGCGCAACGAGCATCGGCTCATCGCCGCCCTTGATGAGGATGATCGGGGCGCGCTCCAAGGAGGGCTCGCGCGCTGGCTCGCCCACTTCGAGGCGCCGGGCCGCGTCATCGAGGCCTTGCCAGCAAAAACATGAAATTCGTATCAGTAGAATGTGCTCGTGGATCTTCTTGATGTCGGCCGTGTCGTCCTGGGCCTCGCGCTCCTGATCGCCGGCGGGGAGGCGCTCGTGCGCGGCGCCTCAACCCTCGCCACACGCCTCGGCATCGCGCCGCTCGTCGTCGGCCTTGTCATCGTGTCGGCGTCGACCAGCGCGCCCGAGCTTGCGGTCACCGTCGGCGCCGTCGCCGCTGGCGACCCCGACCTTGCGGTCGGCAATGTCGTCGGCTCGAACATCGTGAACGTGCTGTTCATCCTCGGCCTATCGGCGATGTTCCTGCCGCTCATCGTGAAGCGGCAGCTGGTGCGCTTTGACATTCCGGTCATGGTCGGCATCACGATCTTGTTGCTCGCGCTCTCGCTCGATGGGGAGATCACGCAACTCGACGGCATCTTGCTCTTTGCCGCCGCAGCCGTTCACGTGGCCATGAGCTTCTGGTTCAGCAAACGCGACCCCGAGCTCGCGGGCGATCTCGACATTCCGGCGGCCCCGTCCAAACTGTCTCCCGCTGCGCAGATCGCCGCAGCCGTTGCCTTCGTGCTCGTCGGTATCGGGCTGCTGGTTCTCGGCGCAGGGTTCCTGGTTGAAGGCGCGTCCAACATTGCAACCGGGTTTGGCGTCTCGAGCCTCGTCATCGGCCTCACCGTCGTCGCCATCGGCACGAGCCTGCCCGAACTCGTCACCTCGATCGTCGCGGTGCGCCGGGGTGAGCGCGACATTGCGGTCGGGAACATCGTTGGCAGCAACATCTTCAACATCGGTGTCGTGCTCGGAATCCCCGCGATGTTCTTCCCGGCGGGTATTCCCGTCGCCGCGTCGGCCATCGCACTCGATCTGCCGCTCGCCCTCGCCGCCGCGGTCGCGCTGCTGCCGATCGCCTTCACCGGATTCGCGATCGCGCGCTGGGAGGGCGGTCTTTTCGTCGCCCTTTACGTTGCGTACACCGTGTACCTGATCCTGAACGCGGTGCAGCACGACGCCCTCAGCGGTTTCACGACGGTCATGGTCTTCTTCGTTTTGCCGCTCGTCGCGATCACCCTGATCGCCATCACGGCGTACGAGGTGGGTCTCATCAGGGGTCGCAGGCAGGCCGCCGACCCCGAGCGAGATTCGGCGGCGCCTAGCCCAGCAGACCCTTCATCTGCGAGTAGATGAGGCCGGCGGCCTTCTTCGGGTTCAGGCGCGACAGGCGCGACATGAACCGCGCATCCTGGCCGATGAAGATCTCGTAGCTGCCCTTCTCGATCGCCTCGATGATCTGGCTCCCCGCCTCGGCGGGCGCCGTCGTCTTGCGGGCCTTGTCTCCCGCCGCCTCCGTAAGCTTCTGCATTTCTTCGTCGGTCATGACCCCAGAGTTGATGCTGATGTTCGTGCCAATCGCGCCGGGGAAAACCCCGGTGACCGATACGCCCGTCTCCATGAGTTCCGAGTGCAGGGCGCGGCTCAACTGGGCGACGGCCGCCTTGGTCGCGCCGTAGACCCCTTGGCCGGGAACGGGCGCATAGGCACCCATGCTCGCGACGTTCACGATCGCCGCCTCGGGGCGCGCGACGAGGTGCGGCAGGAACGCCTTGATCGTGTTCAGCACCCCGTAGAGGTTCACGTCGATGACGCGCTCGATCTGGTCCCAGTCGAGGTCGTTCACCGGCACGAACTTCTGAATGATGCCGGCGATGTTGAGCAGGCCGTCGACCTGGCGGTGCTGGGCGATGATCGCGGCCGGCAGGGCGAGCACGGCGTCGCGGTCGGTGATATTGACGACGTGGGTGGTGACACGGCCGGGCAGCCCCTCGGCGAGGGCCGCGGTTTCGGCGAGCCCCGACTCGCTGAGGTCGAGCGCGGCGACGTGGCCACCCTTTCGGGCGATGCCGAGGGCAACCTCGCGGCCAATGCCGTTCCCGGCTCCGGTGATGGCGAAAACTTTGCCGGTGATCTGCATGACGCTCCTTGACTGTGGTGCGCGCGATGGCGCGATTCTCACAGGCTAGGGCTCGTTCGACCGATCGGTCAGGGCCGAACGTCCCGCATCGTGAATGCGATGAGTCTCGCCGCGCCTGGGCGGTGTGTAGGTGCAGGTGTCGCCCGAGCAGAGCGTCGGCTTTTCGCGAGACACGCGCCGCGCAAGCTCGCACCCCAGGCAGTAGCCGAAGGCGGCCTCCGCGAACAGCAGCGCGAGGCAGATCGCGCAGATGGTTTGGGCAATTGCGGGCGCGAGCCCGAGCCAGCCCAACGCGAAACAGCCGGTGAGCGCCATGCCGAAGCCGAGCATCCAGGCGAGCTTCTTTGATCGGGCGTCGACCCATTCGGGGCGCTGCGGCCGCGTGATGAGCGTGCCGAGCGCGAGCGTCGGCGTCCACCGGGTGCCGACGAACAGGCGCAGGTACATCTCGAGGGCGAAGGCGATGCCGAACAGCTGCATCGGCCGCAAGTCTCCCGTCAGCACGCTGTGCTGCCACGCGGCGAATCCGGCAAGAAACAGGATGCCCGCCGACGCGCGCACGGCGCGCTCGTTGACGACGGGAACATCGATTCCGATAACCCACTGCCCAATCACCGGTCGTTCGCGCACTTCGGGGGGTGTGGTCGACATGCCGACACTATACCCCATGGGGTATCTGAACGGTCGCGTGCGGTCGCTCCCGAGCCACCGCCCATTGCCAGGTACCGGTGCCACGCTTGCGGCATGGCCGTCCTGCCGATGTTCCCGCTCGGGTCCGTGCTGTTTCCGTACATGCCGACCGCGCTGCGCATCTTCGAAGAGCGCTACATCGTGATGCTTTCCGAGATCCTCGGCAACGAGCCGGCCGAGTTCGGCATCGTGCTCATCGAGCGCGGCAGTGAGGTTGGCGGGGGAGAGCAGCGCTTCCCGATCGGAACCGTCGCCCGCATCACCCAAGTGCAGACGAGTGAGGGCTTCATCGGCCTCGTCGCGCAGGGCGACCGGCGCATCGAGGTCACCGAGTGGCGTCCCGACGACCCGTACCCGCTTGCCGACGTGCGCGAGGTGCCGAGTTTCAACGTCGACGACGAAGTTTTGCCGCTCATGGCCGAGGTCGACTCGGTGGTGCGTGCCACGATCGCCCAGGCGAGCGAGTTCATGGAGGTTCCGTGGCCGGCCGATATCCAGCTCGATGACGATCCCCGAGCATCCATCTGGCAGTTGGCGGCGATCGCGCCGCTCGGCCCGCTCGACCAGCAAAAGCTGCTGCGCAGCGAGACACCCGAACAGCTGCTCACGGCGACGCGCGAACTCACCCTCGAGGCCGCCGAGATGCTGACCCTGACCGGCGACTGGGACGACGAGATCGATACCCTCGAGCCGTGACCCCGATCGACGCCCTGCCGATTCCTGCCGACCCCGCGACCGCGTCGTGGGCGATTCCGGTGTTCGCGCTCATGGCGCTCACCACCGTCATCGTGCTCGTCTGGCAGACGGTCCGCTACTTCCGCGACAACCGCGACGACGATCAGGATGCGCGCCGCGGCCCCGACGACGCGGCGTAGCGCAGGGAACACGCCGGCTTGGTACGCTGAGCTCACAACTGCACACTCGGCCGTCACAGCGCGCGGAAGAGTCCCCGGCCACGCCGGGGCGCCGAAGGAGCAAGCCTCCCCGCCAATCTCTCAGGCACCCGTACCGCGCGCCGCAGGCCACTCTGAAAAGCAGGGCGAGCATCCCCAGCGATGCCCGACTCTCGCCCACGGTGAAAGCGCGACCGGCATGGCCCGGCCCGCGAAGCTCTCAGGCACCATGACAGAGGGGGAGTTCCGAAGCCCCGCACCGTCGCGCCCAAAGGAACTCCATGACCGAGTCCGTCACACCCCCGCCGAAAGCCTCGCCGCTGCACGCCGAGCACGAGTCGCTCGGCGCCTCGTTCACCGACTTTGGCGGCTGGCTCATGCCGGTGCGGTACAGCTCCGACCTTGCCGAACACCACGCGGTGCGCAGGGCCGCCGGCCTGTTCGACATCTCGCACATGGCCGAGATCGCCGTCAGCGGACCGGACGCCGGCGCCTACCTCGACGAGGCGCTCGCCGGCCGGCTCTCGACCCTGCCGCTGATGAAGGCGAAGTACTCGCTGCTGCTGGCCGACAACGGTGGCATCATCGACGACCTCATCGTGTATCGCACGGGCGAGGTCGAGTGGTTGGTCGTCGCGAACGCCGGCAACCGCGGGCCCGTCGTCGAGGCACTGCACGCCCGCCGCGGCGTCCACGAGGTCGAACTCGTCGACCTCACCGAGCAAACAGCGCTGATCGCCCTGCAGGGGCCGGCAGCCCAGCGCATCCTTGAACGCGTCGAGGGCCTCGGTACCACCGATGAGCTGTCGCTCGGCACCACGATCGAGACGCTCCGCTACTACGCCGCGATGGGCATGGCGTGGCGCGGCGGGTCTGTTCTCGTTGCCCGCACCGGCTACACCGGCGAGGACGGCTTCGAGCTCTACGTCGACGTCGCCGACGCGGCCGAGCTGTGGCGCGCGATTCTTGCCGAGGGAGAGGCCGACGGACTCGTGCCCTGCGGGCTCGCCGCCCGCGACACGCTGCGCCTCGAAGCGGGGATGCCCCTCTACGGTCACGAGATCGGTCGCGAGACCCTGCCGGTGCAGGCGGGGCTGGGCCGCGTCGTCGTGACCGACAAGCCGCACTTCGTCGGCAAGGAGGCCGTCGAGAAGGGCCCCGCGGCCGACGCGCCGATACTTGTGGGGCTCGTCGGCGAGGGCCGGCGCGCCGCCCGCGCCGACTATCCCGTCGTCGACGGCGACCGCGAGGTCGGCGTCGTGACGAGCGGGGCGCTGTCGCCCACGCTCGGCGTCCCGATCGCGATGGCGCACGTGCATCCCAATGTCGCCGCTCACGGAACGGCGCTCGCCGTCGACGTGCGGGGCACGCCCATCCCGTTTTCTGTTGTTCCCCTTCCCTTCTACAAGCGAGAGGCGTAAGCCATGAGTGTTCCGAGCGACCTGCAGTACACGGCCGAGCACGAGTGGGTGCGCGTCGAGGGTGACGTCGTCACCGTCGGCATCACCCAGTACGCAGCCGATGCCCTCGGTGACGTCGTCTACGTCGACCTGCCCGCCGTAGGAGCCGCCCTCACCCCGGGTGCGGTTGTCGGCGAAGTCGAGTCGACGAAGTCGGTGGGCGAGCTGTTCGCCCCTGTTTCCGGTGAGGTCGTCGAAGCAAACCAGGCCGTCGTCGACGCCCCCGAAACCATCAACGCCGACCCCTACGGCGACGGCTGGCTCGTGAAGGTGCGCGTAGCCGAGACGCCCGCCTTGATGAGCGCCGACGAGTACCGCGCCCTCATCGGCGAGTAACCACACCAGCGACAGAAGAGGCTCACCACCGCATGTCCCGCGACTTCTCTGAGCGCCACATCGGCCTCGACTCCGACGCTCAGCGCCTCATGCTCGACGCGCTCGGCTACGACACCATCGAGGCGATGATGGATGCGGCGGTCCCGTCCGCGATCCGCCAGACCGCCGCTCTGCGCACGCTTCCGGCGCCCGCGACCGAGGCCGAGGTGATGGCCGAGCTGCGGGCCATCGCCTCGCACAACACGGTGCGCACGAGCCTGATCGGCCAGGGCTACTACGGCACGATCACGCCCGCGGTGATTCAGCGCAACGTGCTCGAGAACCCCAGCTGGTACACGGCGTACACGCCCTATCAGCCCGAGATCTCGCAGGGGCGCCTCGAGGCGTTGCTGAACTTCCAGACGATGGTCGCTGACCTCACGGGCCTCGGCACCGCCAACGCGTCGATGCTCGACGAGGCGACCGCGGTCGTCGAGGGCATGCTGCTCGCCCGCCGCGCGTCGAAGAGCGCCTCGAACGTCTTCCTCGTCGACGACGACCTGTTCGCCCAGACCCGTGCCGTGCTCGACGGCCGCGCGGAAGCGCTCGGCCTCGACCTCGTCTACCTGCCGCTCGCCGACACCGACCCTGCCGAGCTGCCCGACGCCTTCGGCGTCTTCGTGCAGTACCCGGCCGCGTCTGGTCGCATCTGGGACCCGTCGGCCGTCATCGCCCGCGTGCGTGACGCCGGCGGACTCGCCGTGGTCGCCGCCGACCTGCTTGCCCTCACGCTCATCACGAGCCCCGGCGAGCTCGGCGCCGACGTCGCCGTCGGCACCACGCAGCGCTTCGGCGTGCCGATGGGCTTCGGCGGCCCGCACGCCGGCTACCTGGCGGTGCGCTCCGGTCTCGAGCGCCAGATGCCGGGCCGCCTCGTCGGCGTCTCGAAAGATGCCGACGGCCGCCCCGCGTACCGCCTCACGCTGCAGACCCGGGAACAGCACATCCGCCGCGACAAAGCGACGAGCAACATCTGCACCGCCCAGGTGCTGCTCGCCGTCATGGCCTCGATGTACGGGGTCTATCACGGCCCCGACGGGCTGCGCCGCATCGCCGAGCGGGTCGCCAGCGTGACGCGCACCGTTGCCAGCCGCCTCGCGGCGAACAGCATCGAGGTCGCCACCGACGCCTATTTCGACACGCTCACCGTTCGGGTGCCGGGTCGCGCCGACGACATCGTCGTCGCCGCGCGCGAGGCCGAGCTGCTGTTGCACCGCGTCGACGCCGACACCGTCCGCTTCAGCATCGACGAGCCGACGTCGACGAGCCGCGACCTCCTGCCGCGCCTGCTCGGCGTCTTCGGCGCGACGCCCGGCTCGGGGTTTGTGTCTCCTGGCGCCGAGACGTCGTCGGGAATCCCCGAAAACCTGCGCCGTGCATCCGAGTACATGACGCACCCGGTGTTCCACACGCACCGAAGCGAAACGTCGATGATGCGCTACCTCAAGCGCCTCGCCGACCGCGACTATGCGCTGGACCGCGGCATGATTCCGCTCGGCTCGTGCACCATGAAGCTGAACGCCGCGACCGAGATGGCGGCGGTCAGCTGGCCCGAGTTCAACGGCCTGCACCCGTTCGCCCCGCTCGATGACGTGCAGGGCTCGCTCGTCATGATCGGCCACCTCGAGACGTGGCTCGCCGAGTTGACCGGCTACGACGCCGTTTCGCTGCAGCCCAACGCGGGCAGCCAGGGCGAGCTCGCTGGGCTCTTGGCGATTCGCGGATATCACCGCTCGCGCGGGGACGAGCACCGCACCGTGTGCCTGATTCCGTCGAGCGCGCACGGCACGAATGCGGCCAGCGCGGTTCTGGCTGGGATGCGCGTCGTCGTCGTCGCCACGACCGACACCGGCGACGTCGATCTCGACGACCTGCGCGCGAAAATCGCCGAGCACCGCGACGAGCTCGCGGCGCTCATGATCACCTACCCGTCAACGCACGGCGTCTACGAGCACGACGTCATGGAGGTCACCGCGGTGGTGCACGAGGCCGGCGGCCAGGTGTACATCGACGGCGCGAACCTGAACGCCCTGCTCGGCTACGCCCGCTACGGCGACATCGGCGGCGACGTCAGCCACCTCAACCTGCACAAGACCTTCTGCATCCCGCATGGCGGAGGAGGGCCCGGCGTCGGGCCGGTGGCCGCGAAAGCGCACCTCGCCGAGTTCCTGCCGGGTCATCCGCTCGCGCAGATGCACCAGCATCCGCCATTCGACCTCGAGACCGGAGCGGTCGGGTCGGTCGAGCACCGCGGCGCCCCCGTGTCGGCCGCCCCGTACGGTTCGGCGAGCATCCTGCCGATCTCGTGGGCGTATGCGCGCCTCATGGGCGCCGACGGGCTGCGCGAGGCGACCGCCAACGCGGTGCTCGCCGCCAACTACGTGGCGCTGCGCCTGCGCGAGCACTACCCGGTGCTCTACGCGGGCGAGAACGGGCTGGTGGCGCACGAGTGCATCCTCGATCTGCGGCCGCTGCGCGAGCGGACCGGGGTGACCGTCGACGACGTGGCGAAGCGCCTCATCGACTACGGCTTCCACGCGCCGACCATGTCGTTCCCCGTCGCGGGAACCCTCATGGTCGAGCCCACCGAGTCGGAAGACCTGGCCGAACTCGAACGCTTCGTGCAGGCGATGATCGCGATCCGGCACGAGGCTGACGCGGTTGCGCGCGGTGAATGGCCGGCCGACGACAATCCGCTGGTGAACGCTCCGCACACCGCCGAAAGCGCCATCGCTGGCGAGTGGACCCACCCCTACAGCCGCGAGGTTGCGGTCTACCCGGCATCACTCATCGACGGCGACGAGGCGACCGCGGGCTCGGGCGGTTTCGGCGCGACTCGGGCCGACAAGTACTGGCCGCCGGTGCGCCGCGTCGACCAGGCCTACGGCGACCGCAACCTCGTCTGCGCGTGTCCGCCGATTGAGGCGTTCGCCTAGCGGCGACCGCCTCAATCGGCGTCCGGCAGCGTTGATGTGCGCGCCTGCGGCGCGACTGAGGCCTTCGCGTAGGACGAGTCGCGCCTACGAGGCGGCGTCGTCGCGAACCGCGCCGGCGTCGCCTCGCGCGTCGAGCATCCGCAATTGCTCCTGGATGCGCGCCGCGCTCTGAAAACGCACGCCGAGAAGAGCGACATGCTTCCATCGCAGCACGCCATCGGCGTCGATGATGAAGATCGAACGTCGCGTGCCGATGCCGAACATGTTCACGCCGTACTGCTCGACGACGTCGCCCTTCTCATCGGCCAGCAGCGGAAACGACAATCCCTGGCGAGCGGCGAACGATTCGTGGCTTGTCGCGTCTTGCCGACTGATGCCCCACACCTGGGCACCCAGCGCTTCGAAGCCCGCGAGCTCTGACTGGTACGAGCAGAGCTGCGCGGTGCAGGCCGCCGAGTTGTCGGCCGGGTAGAACGCCAACACGACGGGCGCGCCGCGCATGTCGCGCAGAGAGAAGTGCCGGTGCTGTGCGGTGCCGTCAACGACGGTGACGCCGGGCAGCGTGAAGTCGGGGGCGGGGCGGCCAATCTCGAGGGCGGGCATCGCCACAGCGTTACTCGGGTACCCCGAAGACGCCTGGGAACGCGGTCGCCGCCCAGGGGTATCCCACGAAGATCACAGCGTCGAGCACGGAGTGGGCGATCACGAGCGGCATCAGGCGCCCGTAGCGCTGGTACAGCCACCCGAAGATGATGCCCATGGCGACGTTGCCGAAAAATGCCCCGACCCCCTGATACAGGTGGTACGCGCCGCGCAGCAGAGCGCTGGTCAGAATGATCGTCCACGGCCCCCAGCCGAGGTCACGCAGCCGGGCGAAAAGATAGCCGACCCCGATGACCTCTTCGAGCACGCCGGCCCGCACGGCAGCCAAAAGAAGAACAGGTACCGTCCACCAGTACGCGCCGAGGTCGGTGGGCACCACGGTGACGGTGAGCCCGAGTTCGCGACCGCCCAGGTAGACGAACAGCCCAGGAATGCCGATGAGTGCGGCCAGTCCGATCCCGTCGCGGGTGTCACGCCACGGCCGCATGCCATCGATGCCCAGCTTCCCAAGGTGCGGGCGCTGTGGTTGCCAGAGCAGGAAGATCACGAGCGCGACGGGCACGAGGGCTGCGACGGTGCCGAGCAGCTGGTACAGCAGGTCGAATATTTCGCGCTGGTCACGCGACACGTTGATTGATGCCGTTTGCTGGCTGAGGGGAACGTCTCGCGTCGCCCGGTTGATGATGTTGACGATGGAATATAGGGCGCTCATGCCCAGCGACAGGCCGAGGACGATGAGGATTTCCGCGCGGATCCGACGAGGGCTGGAAGGCGGTGAGGACGCGGTCACGTCTCCATTGTGGGGGGACCGCAATCTTGGAGACGCTGTGCCCGTGCTCATGTGAGCATCCCCACAACGGTTGGTGCACGGCGCCCGCACTGTATCTGCACTGAGTAGCGCGCTTCGGCGCACTCGGAGGGGAGGCGCGCACGATTAATGCGCAGGATGCTCGTTTGGCGCATGTAATCGCCGTTTTCCCCAGGCTCGGCTCAATCGCGTTACTGGTGTGTAACGAATGGGCCTAGGGTTTGGCCTTGGTGTGCCCCCCTCTTTAGGGTCATATCCAACAGGCGTAAGGGTGCGCTCGGAACGTGCCCTTGCGATCCACTTGCACAGGAGGAAAATTGCGTATCAGCAGATTCGGGGCCCTGACGGCCACCGTGGCGGCTAGCGCTCTCGTTCTCTCCGCTTGCTCGGCTCCCGAGCCAGGCGCGGAGATCGTAGAGGGTTCGTCGATTGTCGTCGCGTGGAACCAGGCGTTCTACTCGTACAACGATGCAACGTCGTTCGGCAACGCCACGGCCAACGCCAACATCACCTACATGACCAACGCCGGGTTCAACTACTACAACAACGAGCCCGCGCTCGTTCGCGATGAATCGTTCGGTACCTACGAGGTCATCAACGAAGACCCGCTCACCGTCCAGTACACGATCAACGACGACGTCGTCTGGTCGGACGGCACCCCGGTCGACGCAGCCGACATGCTGCTCGCGTGGGCCGCCAACTCGGGCAACGTCAACACGCCGGACTTCGACCCCAGCGAGTTCACCGACCCTGAGACCGGCGAGTTCACCGACGACTTCCCGACCGACGTGGTGTTCTTCGACACGGCGGGTGGCGTGGGTCTGCCGCTGGTCACCCAGACTCCCGAGATCGACGGCAAGTCGATCACGCTCGTCTACGACGAGATCTTCGTTGACTGGGAGCTCGTGTTCGCTGTGGGCGTGCCCGCGCACGTGACCGCCGGCAAGGCTCTCGGCATTGAGGACCCGGCCGAGGCGAAGCAGGCGCTCATCGACGCCGTGCAGAACAACGACACCGAGGCGCTTGCCGCGATCTCGTCGTTCTGGAACTCGGGCTACAACTTCAGCGAGATGCCGGCCGACACTGACCTCGTCATTGGCTCGGGCCCGTACACGATCACCGACTTCGTGGCCGACCAGTACATCACCCTGACCGCCAACGAGAACTACGTCGGTGACCGTCAGCCGCAGATTCAGGAAGTCACCGTTCGCTTCATCAGCGACCCGCTGGCCGCCGTCCAGGCGCTCGCCAACGGTGAGGTTGACGTCATCTCGCCCCAGGCCACGGCAGACGTTGCCGACGCGCTTGCCGCGCTCGACAACATCAACGTTCTTGGTGGCGAAGACGCGGTCTACGAGCACGTCGACCTGCAGTTCGCGAACGGTCGCAATGACACGTTCGAGAACCCGCTCCTCCGCGAGGCGTTCCTCCTCACGATCCCGCGTCAGCAGATCGTCGAGACCCTCATCCAGCCGCTGAACCCCGACGCTCAGGTGCGCAACTCGCAGCTGTTCGTTCCGGGTGCCCCCGGCTACGACGAGACCGTCGAGAACAACGGCATGGCCGAGCGCTTCGGCGAGGTTGACATCGAGCGGGCTCAGGAGCTCATCGCCGAGTCTGGCGTTGACAACCCGCCCGTCTGCATCCTCTACGCGAACAACAACCCGCGTCGTGTCGACATCTTCGCGCTCATCCAGCAGTCGGCTACCCAGGCCGGCTTCGCCGTCGAAGACTGCGGAAGCGCCGAGTGGGGTGGCCTCCTCGGCACGCCGGGCGCCTACGACGCCGTGTTCTTCGGCTGGCAGTCGACGAGCCTCGGCGTGACCAACTCGTCGTCGACGTTCCTCAGCACCGGCGGCAACAACCTGAACTTCTACTCGAACGCTCAGGTTGACGCGCTGCTGAACGAGCTGGACACCACGCTTGACGAGGAGCGACAGATCGAGATCCAGATCGAGATCGACCGCCTCCTGATGGACGACTTCTACGGAGTCACCATCTTCCAGTTCCCGGCAGTGACCGCCTACAGCGACCGAGTGACGGGTGTCAACCCGGGGCCGCTGTCGCCGACCATCTTCTGGAACATCTGGGATTGGGAGCCGACTGACACGAACATCGTCGAGGAGTAAACCTCCGCCGACGACTGACTTTCGCGTCAGTTCTCCCTGAGAGCGCTGGGGTCGCTACAAGCGGCCCCAGCGCTCCCCCCTGGTAGGCACCCTCCTCCCATCCCAGATAGGCACAACCACCCCTATGCTCACGTTCGTCATCCGGCGCCTGATCGCGTCGGTCTTCGTCTTGCTGGCCGCAACGTTCCTCATGTACAACCTGGTCGCCTTCTCCGGTGACCCCCTTGAAGATCTGCGCGCCAGTCAAGCTCCCAACCGGGAGCAACTCATTGAGGCTCGAGTCCGCCAGCTGAACCTGGACGTGATTCCGCCTCTTCGCTACTTCATCTGGTTCGGCGGCATTATTCGCGGAGACTTCGGCGTCAGCGTTGAAGGCCGAGACGTCAACGCGATGCTCGCCCAGGCCATCGGCTCGACCATCCAGCTCGTCACGATCGCGACGATCGTCGCGATCATCCTGGGCCTGATCGTCGGTATCACCACGGCCCTTCGTCAGTACTCCGGCTACGACTACGCCGTCACCTTCATCGCGTTCTTGTTCTTCTCGCTGCCGATCTTCTGGGTCGCGGTACTGCTCAAGCAGTTCGTGGCCATCGGGTTCAACGATTTCCTCGAGCGAAATCCGGTCGTCCCGACCAACGTGATCATCGGCATAGCCGTGGTGTCGGCGATCCTGTGGTCGTCGATCATTCCGGGTAAGTTCCGCCGGAAAGCGATCACCGCGCTGGTGGCGGGTTCCGCCGCGACGATCACGCTGTTCTACATGAACGCGGTCGACTGGTTCAGCGTGCCGCAGATCGGCATCGTTGGGGTGGTCCTCACCGGCGTGGGTGCAGCCTTCGCCATGACCGCGATCATCACGGGGCTGCAGAACCGTCGCGCGCTCATCGCTGCGCTCGTGACGGCCGCCATCGGTGTTGCCTTCTATTTCCCGTTCATGACGTATATCTCGTTCTTCATCACCGAGTGGTGGATGCTCTTGGCGCTTGCTCTCGCGGCCGTGGCCGTGAGCGTGGCCGTCGGTTACTTCCTCGGTGGCCACGACCGCGGCTCGATCATGCGCATCACGGGCTTCACCGGCTTCATTACGGCGTTCGTCATCGCTCTTGATCGCTTCATGCAGGTCTGGCCCGCCTACGCCAACTCGGGCCGCATCCGCGGTCGCCCCATCGCGACCATCGGCTCGTCGACCCCTAACCTTCAGGGCTCGCTCTGGGTGGAGGGCGTCGACATCTACACCCATCTTTTGTTGCCGACGATCGCCTTGATCCTCATCTCATTCGCGACGTACACCCGCTACTCACGCGCGAGCATGCTCGAGGTGATGAATCAGGACTACATCCGCACAGCACGGGCCAAGGGCCTCGCCGAGCGAACGGTCGTCGTTCGTCACGGTTTCCGCAACGCGCTCATCCCCATCGCCACCATTGTCGCCTTCGACATTGGCGGTTTGGTCGGTGGTGCGGTCATCACCGAGACGGTTTTCGGCTGGACCGGTATGGGCCAGTTGTTCGTCAACGGCCTGAATCGCGTTGACCCGAACCCCGTCATGGCCTTCTTCGTCGTCGTCGGCGGTCTGGCGATCCTGTTCAACATGATCGCCGACATCGTCTACGCAATCCTCGATCCGCGAATCCGAGTGTCGTAATCATGACCACTACGCCAGTAAACGAACCGGGACACAACGACCCCGGCACGGTCGAATCCGCTGAAAACGCGATCGAGATGAAGGAGGTCGAGGGCCTCAGCCAGTCTCAGATCGTCCGCCGCCGGTTCTTCCGGCACAAGGGCGCCATGGTCTCGCTCGCGGTACTCGTCTTCATCGTCGTGCTCGCCTTCTCGAGCGTCGGAATCGACTTCCAGATCTTCGAACTCACCGTCAAGACCGCCGGTTGGTGGCAGTGGACGTGGACCGAGATTCCGCCGTCGCAGAACCGCGGTGTGCCAACGCTGAGCATCATCCCCGAGTTCCTCGGCGGCAACGGCATCCGACTCGGCGATCACCCGTTCGGCCAAGACACGGTCGGCCGTGACATCTTCGCGGTTGTCATGCGCGGCACGCAGCAGTCGATCACGATCATGGTGATCGTCGGTTTGCTCGCCACGCTCATCGGCACCGTCATCGGCGCTGTCTCGGCCTACTACCGCGGCTGGGTCGACTCGGTGCTCATGCGCTTCACCGACATCATCATCACGATCCCCGTGCTCGTCGTCGGCGCCGTCGTGGGCCGTGCGATCGGCGGCCAGGGCGCGTTCTTCCTCGCCCTGGTGCTCGGCTTCTTTGTGTGGACTGGCCTCGCCCGTCTGGTGCGTGCTGAAGTGCTGAGCCTTCGAGAACGCGAATTCGTCGACGCCGCCCGCGTTGCCGGTGCGAGCGACAGCCGCATCGTGTTCAAACACATCCTGCCGAACGCGATCGGCGTGATCATCGTCAACACCACGCTACTCATGGCCGCCGCGATCTTGCTCGAGACCGGCCTCAGCTTCCTCGGCTTCGGTGTGACCGCACCCGACACCTCGCTCGGCAAGATCATCAGCGACAACCAGGCGGCGTTCAACACGCGTCCGTGGCTCTTCTGGTGGCCGGGTGTGTTCATCATCGCAATCGCGTTGTCGATCAACTTCATCGGCGACGGCTTGCGCGACGCCTTCGACCCGCGTCAGAAGCGACTGCCCAGTGAGCGCGCACTGAAGAAGGCAGAAGCGGCTCGCGCCGCCGCCCAGGCACGCTGATGCAGGCCCTACAGCGCGGCACCCAGGATGCCGGCGAGCGTGAGACCCGCAAGCGCCAGCAGGGTGGCGACGTGCCAGACGCGCGTCACGGGGCGCGTGTCGGCATCCAGCAGGTTGTCGTCGCGCAAGAGCTCCCAGTGCCGGCGGATGTAATCGGCGGCCTGACCGCTCTCGCTCGCGAGGCTGTCGCCGGGGCGAATCGCGCCGGCGACCTTCGCCGACTCGGTCACCTTCGTGTCGTCGGGGCCGAGGCGGAATACCGTGTAGCGACCCGACGCGGGGGCCGCCCACGCCTCAATGCGGGCTCGCTCGGTGAACAGCGTCAGGGCGAACTTCGTGTCGATGCGCTGAATGGCGCCCCACGGCACGTGCCAGGTCGCAAGCGGGTTTCGCACCGTCACCTCGTCCTCGGTCACCAAAACGCTGGGCGACCAGTACATGGCAATGACGGACGCGGCGCCGAGAACGTACCACCAGCCGTAGCGCGCGAGACCCTCCAGGTCTCCGGCAAACAGGTAGCCCGACAGGGCGCTGGCCGCGATGATCGCGACCACCACACTCAAGACTCGACCGAACACGGGGCGAAAACGCACTGGCTGCAACCGCATGCCACCAGCTTTTCAGACTCTGCCCCCACCACTCTCCTCACAAAGGACGCATCGTGAGCACCACCACCCCCACCCCGACGGCCGTTGAGACGGTTCTCGACGTGCACGGCCTCGGCGTCGACTTCTGGGTCGACGGCGAGTACTACCCGGCAGCCATCGACTTGAACTACCGCGTCAAGCGCGGTGAAGTGCTCGCCATCGTCGGCGAGTCCGGCTCCGGCAAGAGCTCGAGCTCGATGGCCCTTCTCGGCCTGCTGCCGCCCACCGCCCGTGTCACCGGTTCAATCGAACTCCTCGGGCGCCAGATCGCCGGCCTCGACCAGCGCGAGCTGCGCCGGGTGCGCGGAAACCAGATCGCGGTCATCTTCCAGGAGCCGATGACGGCCCTGAACCCCGTCTACACGGTCGGCTTCCAGCTAGTGGAAACCCTCCGCACGCACTTCAGCATGACGCCTGCCGAGGCCAAAGAGCGTGCGATCGAGCTGCTGACCAAGGTCGAGATGCCCGAGCCGGAGATCGCCTTCAACAAGTACCCGCACCAGCTCTCGGGCGGCCAGCGCCAGCGCGCCATGATCGCCCAGGCGATCTCGTGTGACCCCGTGCTGCTCATCGCAGACGAGCCGACTACCGCACTCGACGTGACGGTGCAGGCCGAGATCCTCGAGCTGCTCCGCAGCCTCCGCACGCGCCTCGACTCGGCGATCCTCCTCATCACGCACGACATGGGCGTCGTCGCCGACCTCGCCGACTCGATGATGGTCATGAAGGACGGCCGTGTCGTTGAGCAGGGCACCGCCCTCGACATCTTTACGAAGCCGCAGCACCCCTACACGCAGTCTCTGCTCAGCTCGGTGCCGCACCTCGGCCAGCACTCCACCGACGAGGGCTCCGCCGTCGCCGAGCGCACCGGACAGGACCCGATCCTGTCGTTCAAGGATGTGGCGATCGAGTACCCCAAGCGCGGCCGCGTGCCGGCCTTCCGTGCCGCCGACGGCATCAACCTTGACGTGTATCCGGGTGAGATCGTGGGCCTCGTGGGCGAGTCGGGCTCGGGTAAGACCACCCTGGGCCGCGCCGCCGTCGGCCTCCTTCCCATCAAGGAGGGCACGCTCATCTCGGCCGGCATCGACATTTCGAAGGCGAACGCCAAAGAGCTGCGCCCCCTCCGCCGCAAAGCTGGCATCGTCTTCCAGGATCCGGGCTCGAGCCTGAACCCGCGCATGCCGATCGGTGAGTCGATCGGTGAGCCGCTGTTCCTTGCCGGCGAGGCGAAGGGCGAGGCGCTGTCGAAGCGCGTCGAAGACCTGCTGACGTCGGTCGAGCTGCCGAAGAGCTACCGCAACCGCTACCCCCACGAGTTGTCGGGCGGTCAGCGGCAACGTGTCGGCATCGCGCGCGCCCTCGCCCTCGCCCCCGACCTGTTGATCGCCGACGAGCCGACGAGCGCGCTGGACGTCTCGGTTCAGGCCCGTTTCCTCGACCTGCTGCAGGATCTCCAGCAGAAGTTGCAGTTCGCCTGCCTGTTCATCAGCCACGACCTCGCGGTCGTCGATATGCTCGCGCACCGCATTGCGGTCATGCACCGGGGTAAGCTGGTCGAGCAGGGCCCGCGCGATCAGATTCTGCGCAACCCGCAAGACCCATACACTCAGCGCCTCATCGCCGCCGTGCCGCTTCCCGACCCGGTAGCGCAGCGCGAGCGTCGTGAGAGCCGCCAAGCCACCAAGGACTAATTTTTATGGCGCTCGCCACCCGCTCCGACCTGCGTAACGTGGCGATTGTTGCCCACGTCGACCACGGCAAGACCACCCTGGTCGACGCCATGCTTCGCCAAACCGACTCGTTCGCCGCGCACGCGCACGTCGAAGAGCGCGCGATGGACTCGAACGACCTCGAGCGCGAAAAGGGCATCACGATCCTCGCCAAGAACACGGCGGTGATTTACACCGGCAAGCACTCGGGGGGCCAAGAGATCACGATCAACGTGATCGACACCCCCGGCCACGCCGACTTCGGCGGTGAGGTCGAGCGCGGCCTCAGCATGGTCGATGGCGTCGTCCTGCTGGTTGATGCCAGCGAAGGGCCCCTACCGCAGACCCGCTTTGTGCTGCGCAAGGCGCTTGCGGCGAAGCTCCCCGTCATCTTGCTCGTCAACAAGACCGACCGGCCGGATGCGCGCATCGAGGCCGTCGAGGAGGAAACGCACGACCTGTTGCTGGGTCTCGCCAGCGACCTGCAGGACGAGGTGCCCGACCTCGACGTCGATGCCATCCTCGACCTGCCCGTCATCTACGCCTCCGGCCGTGCCGGCGCGGCGAGCCGTACGCGCCCCGCTGACGGCTCGCTGCCCGACAACGACGACCTTGAGCCCCTGTTCGAGGCCATCCTCGAGCACATTCCGGCTCCGACGTACGACGACGAGCATCCCCTTCAAGCGCACGTGACGAACCTCGACGCCTCGCCGTTCCTGGGCCGTATCGCGCTGCTGCGCATCTTCAACGGCACGCTGAAGAAGGGCCAGCAGGTCGCGTGGGTGCGCCACGACGGCAGCCACCAGAACATGCGCATCACCGAGCTGCTGAAGACGAAGGCGCTCGACCGCTTCCCGGCCGAGTCGGCCATGGCCGGCGACATCGTCGCGATCGCGGGAATCGAAGACATCACGATCGGCGAGACCATCGCCGACCCCGAGGATGTTCGCCCGCTTCCGGCGATCACCGTGGACGAGCCGGCTATCTCGATGACGATCGGCACGAACACGAGCCCGCTCGTCGGCAAGGTGAAGGGCCACAAGCTCACCGCGCGCATGGTGAAGGACCGCCTCGACCGCGAGTTGATCGGTAACGTCTCGATCCGCGTCGTCGACATCGGTCGCCCCGACGCGTGGGAGGTGCAAGGCCGCGGAGAGCTCGCCCTCGCGATCCTCGTCGAGAACATGCGCCGCGAGGGCTTCGAGCTCACGGTCGGCAAGCCCCAGGTCGTCACGAAGACGATCGACGGCAAGCTGCACGAGCCGTTCGAGGCACTCACGATCGACGCGCCGGAGGAGTACCTCGGCGCGATCACCCAGCTGCTCGCCGCCCGCCGCGGCCGCATGGAGGGCATGACGAACCACGGCACCGGCTGGGTGCGCATGGAGTTCCTCGTGCCGAGCCGTGGCCTGATCGGCTTCCGCACCGAGTTCCTCACCACCACCCGCGGCACGGGCATCGCCAACGCGATTGCGCACGGCTACGAGCCGTGGGCCGGCTCGATCGTGGCCCGCAACAACGGTTCGATCGTCGCCGACCGCCAGGGTGTCGTCACCACCAACGCGATGATGGCGTTGCAGGAGCGCATGACATTCTTCGTGAAGCCGACCGAAGAGGTCTACGAGGGCATGGTCGTGGGCGAGAACTCGCGCGCCGACGACATGGACGTCAACATCACGAAAGAGAAGAAGCTCAACAACATTCGCTCGTCGACGGCGGAGGAGCTTGAGCGTCTCACGCCCCCGCGTCAGCTGACTCTCGAGGAATGCCTAGAGTTCGCGTGCGAAGATGAGTGTGTCGAGGTCACGCCCGAGATCGTGCGCATTCGCAAGGTGGAGCTCGACCAGACGTTGCGCGCCCGCGCGACGAGCCGTCTGAAGCGCCAGAACGCCTAAGTCTCACCCAAAGGAGCCCTCCATGGTCACCCGTCATCGTCGTCCTCTTGCCGTCGCCGCACTCGCCGCGACGATCGCGCTGGGCGCGAGCGCCTGCAGCACGGGAACCCCCATCGACAACATTGTCGAGGGTCTCGTCGGTCAGGAAGTCGAACAGATCACGTCGGGCATCGACGAGGAGATTCGCGGGCTGGTCGGCGATGTGCTGGGCGGGGTTGAGCTGACGACCGACGGATCCCTCCCGTCGAGCTTCCCGAAGGGCATTCCGCTCGTCGGTCAGGTGCTGGGCGGCGGGGCTGGGCCGGAGGGTTCTGGCTGGGTCGTGCGCACACGCCTCGACGAGGCGAGCGCTTTTGCCGGGGCGCAGGGCGCTCTGGAGGACGCCGGGTTCACGGCGAGCGGGGTGTCGAGCGACGCCACGAGCGGCTACGGAGCTTTCACCTCGGCCGAGTATCGGGTCGATCTGTCGGTCGCGACCGATGCACAGGGTGAGGTCACGGCGACCTACGTTGTGACACCGCAGTAGCGACTCCGCATATATACGTGTGCATGAAACATCCGGATGCGGGGCGGTAGGCTCTCGCCGTGAAGATCGCGCGTTTCGCTACGGCCGAGGTCGCTGACCCTCGCTACGGAATCCTGGACGACGACGAACTGGTCGTTCTGACCGGTGACCCGATGTTCCACGGGTACGACACGACGGGCGAGCGTGTCCCGCTTGCCGACGCGCGCATCCTCGCCCCCGTGATCCCGCGGTCAAAGGTGATTTGCGTCGGCATGAACTACGCGGCGCACGCGAAAGAGATGGGCCACGACGGGCTGAAGAACCCGCTCATCTTCCTGAAGCCGAACACCGCGGTCGTCGGCCCGGGCGATCCGATCGTCATTCCGCCGGTTGATGGGCGCATCGTGCACGAGGGCGAACTCGCCATCGTCATCGGGTCCGTTGCCAAGCGCGTGAAGCGCGACGACTGGCAGAGCGTCGTGTTCGGCTACACCATCGCGAACGACGTCTCGGCCCGCGACGTAATGTTCGCCGACGGCCAGTGGGCGCGCGCGAAGGGCTACGACACCTTCTGCCCGCTCGGCCCGTTCATCGAGACCGACATCGACCCGACGAACCTCGAGATCGAGACCTTTGTCGACGGCGAGTTGCGCCGCAAGGGCAACACGGCCGACCTCGTTTTCGGTTTCCCCGAGCTCATCGAGTTCATCTCCGACGTCTGGACCCTGCTGCCCGGCGACGTAATTCTCACCGGTACCCCCGACGGGCTGGGCGGCTTCCTCGACGGGCAGACCGTCGACATTCAGATCGAGGGGCTCGGTACCCTTTCGAATCCGGCGAAGAACCGCGACGATCGCGTGGACGCCTAGTCGCATGGTCGTTGTGATACCCCATGGGGTATCCAGTCCGGCGTAGACTGCGGCTCGTGACCGCTCCTTTCGCCGCCGATACCGAGCTCACGGCGGGCGATGTCGCCAGGCTGCAGCGTCGCGTGCGCGGCACGCTCATGGCCGGGCAGGTGCTCGCCGGACTCGGCATGGGGTCGACGCTCTCGCTGGGGGCGCTGCTCGCAGCCGACGTGTCGGGCACGCCCGCGCTCAGCGGCATGGCCGCCACCATGGCAACCCTGGGCGCCGCACTCGCCGCCGTTCCGCTGGCGCGCCTCGCATCCCGCGCCGGCCGCGCACCCGCATTGGCAACGGGCGCAACGATTGCGGCGGTCGGCGGGATGCTCGCCATCGTCTCCGCCGGAATCGGCGCCTTTTGGCTGTTGCTCGTCGCGCTCGCCGCCATCGGCGTCGGCACCGCGGTCAACCTCCAGTCCCGCTTCGCCGCCGCCGACCTCGCGGCCGACGCCACCCGCGGCCGCGACCTCTCCCTCGTCGTCTGGGCAACCACGATCGGCGCGGTCAGCGGCCCGAACCTGATCGGGCCGGGGGAGAGCCTCGGCGCCGCGCTCGGGCTGCCTCCGCTCTCGGGCGCCTTCGTGTTCACCGCCGTCGCTCAGCTGAGCGCGGCAGTGCTCTACGTGGTGCTGTTGCGGCCCGACCCTCTGCGGGTCGCCGCGCGCTGGGAGGTGCAGCGCGCCGATGAGGCGGCGCGCGCATCCGGATTGGCGACGGTGCCCGCGATCGCGACCGGTGATCCCGGTGGCGTGCGCCTGGCGTTCGTCGCTATCGCGCTCAGCCACGCGACCATGGTCGCGGTCATGGCGATGACGCCCGTACACCTCGCCGACCACGGCGCGAGCCTCGTCATCGTCGGATTCACGATCAGCCTGCACATCGCCGGCATGTACGCGCTCGCGCCCGTGTTCGGCATTCTGAGCGACCGGATCGGGCGCTGGGCGACGATTCTCATCGGGCAGGTGCTGCTCGTCGCAAGCCTGCTCTCCACCGCCCTCGGCAGCGAGAGCGAGGCCTGGGTCGTCGTCGGGTTGATCCTGCTCGGACTCGGCTGGAGTGCCGCCACCGTCGCCGGGTCAGCCCTGCTCACCGAGTCGGCGCCGCCCGCCCGCCGCACCATCCTGCAGGGGCGCAGCGACCTCGTGATGAGCGCGAGCGGGGCGGCCGCCGGTGCCGTATCCGGTCTCGTACTGACCGCGATCGGCTACTCGGGACTCTCCTTCGCGGCGCTCGGCCTCGTTGCTGTTGTCGTCGTGCTGCTCATGCTCACTCCGCGCGCCGGGGCGCGGCCGCCCGCCGGTACGCTTGACTCCCGATGACCACCCCCGCCTTCACCACCGCCTCCGGCGCCGACGTGCGCGTCCGCTTCTGCCCCTCGCCGACCGGAACGCCCCACGTCGGGCTCATTCGCACGGCCCTGTTCAACTGGGCGTATGCGCGTCACACGGGGGGCGCCTTCGTGTTCCGCATCGAAGACACCGATGCCGCTCGCGACAGCGAGGAGAGCTACCACCAGGTGCTCGATGCCCTGCGCTGGCTCGGCCTCGACTGGGACGAGGGCGTCGAGACGGGCGGGCCGCACGGGCCGTACCGTCAGTCGCAGCGCGGGGACATCTATCGCGGCATCATCGACCAGCTGGTCGAGGCCGGGCACCTCTACGAGAGCTTCATGACGGGAGAGGAGATCGAGCAGAAGAACATCGAGCTCGGCCGCGACCCGAAGCAGGGCTACGACAACTGGGAGCGCGAGCTCACCGACGAGCAGAAGGCCGCCTACCGCGCCGAGGGCCGCGAGCCCGCGCTGCGCTTGCGCGTGCCCGACAGCGACCTCAGCTTCGACGACCTGGTCCGCGGGGAGATCACGTTCCCGAAGGGCAGCTTCGTCGACTTCGTCGTCGTGCGCCCGAACGGCGCCCCGCTCTACACGTTCGTGAACCCCGTCGACGACGCGCTCATGGGCATCACCCACGTGCTGCGCGGAGAAGATCTGCTGTCGTCGACGCCGCGCCAGATCGCGCTGTACCACGCACTCATTGACATCGGAGTGGCCACCGCGATCCCGCGCTTCGGCCACCTGCCGTACGTCACCGGCGAGGGCAACAAGAAGCTGTCGAAGCGCGACCCCGAGTCGAACCTGTTCCACCACCGCGACCGCGGCTTCATCCGCGAGGGCCTGCTCAACTACCTCTCGCTGCTCGGCTGGTCGCTCACCCACGACCGCGACGTCTTCACGATGGACGAGATGGTGGCCGCCTTCGACGTGGCGAACGTGAACCCGAACCCCGCCCGCTTCGACGTGAAGAAGGCCGAGGCGATCAACGGCGACCACGTACGGAAGCTGGCGATCGACGATTTCGTCGAGCGCAGCATCCCGTATTGCAGCGGAGCCGGCCTCTTCAACGACGTGCCGCGCCCGAGCGAGCGCGCGCTGCTCACCCGCGTCGCCCCGCTCGTGCAGGAGCGCGTGACGCTGCTCGGCGAGGTGCCGGGGCTGGTCGCGTTCCTCTTCACCGAGGACGCCGACCTCGAGATCGAGGCGGATGCACGCGCCTCGCTGGGCGCGGACGCGGCGGCTGTCCTCGACGCCGGAATCACCGCCCTTGAGCCGCTCGACGACTTCACGCCCGAGCCGATCGAGGCCGCGCTGCGCGCCGCCGTCATCGACGGGCTCGGGCTGAAGCCACGCCTCGCCTTCGGCCCGCTGCGCGTCGCCGTGTCGGGCCGGCGGGTGAGCCCGCCGCTGTTCGAGTCGATGGAGCTGCTCGGCAAAGACTCGACGCTTGCCCGCCTGCGGGCGCTGCGCGCCTCGCTGTAGCGCGGCTCAGCGCACGGCGGGCATGCGCCGCACATCGCCGGTTCTCTCGGCGATGGCGACCTGCGCCGGTGGCCGCAGCAGCACCCACGCCGCGGCCATGACGGCGAGCGACCCCGCGAACAGAATCCAGCCGAGCGGCGACTCGCCGTCGTTGATTCCGGCGTACATCTTGTTGAGGTTGAGGCGTGCGCCCGTGCCGAGCACGAGGCCCGTGTGCACGATCGTGAACGCGATGTAGAACCACAGCACGAAGCGGTGGGTTTGGCGCGCCCAGGTGTCTGAGAGCGGGCCGTGGGCGCGCATCCATTTCTCCGGCCATAGGGGCGACAGTCGCAGCCCGGTGGCGAGGGCGAGCGGGGCGGCGACGACGACCGTCGAGGCGTAGGCGAGCTGTTGCAGCGCGTTGTATGACACCCAGCTGTCGTTGCGGGGAAGGTCGAGGGACGCGTACTGCAGCGCCCCCGACAGCGCGTTGGGCACGACGGCCCAGTCGGTGGGGATCAGCCGCATCCAGTGCCCGCTGATGGCGAGCAGCACGACGTAGACGAGGCCGACAGCGAGCCAGCCGACCACGACGACCAGGTGCCACCAGGTGTGGATGCTCATCCGCGTCGGGCGGCGCATGTCGCCCTCGCGCACGCGCCGCGTCCAGAACGCGATCGGCCGCGTCTTCGAGCGAATGTGCAGCCCCGAGCTCACGATGAACAGCAGGAAGAAGCCGTTCAGGAAGTGGGTCCAGCTGAGCCAGCCGGGGTAGCCCTCGGGCGTGCCGGGCGGGGGAGCGTACGTGCCGGGGTAGCTCGCGATGAACTGCGCGACGCTGGGGTCGAGGCGCAGCCAGCGGGCGAAGGCGACCATTGCGATGCCGGTGATGAGCGCCGCCGGAATGAGCCAGATCAGCGTGCGACGACGCGGACGGGCGGGGGCGGTGCTCACGGTTCCACCGTACTGCCGACAGGTGGGGAGACGTGGTGCGCGGGCCCCGCCGTGTCTGGCAGAGTTGAGCGAGTGTCTGACCTGAAACCGCACCGCCGCTGGCCCTGGCTGTCGTGGGTGCCCGCAGTCGTGCTGTCGCTCGCCATCGTCGCGGCGGTGCTGGTTGCGCTGGTCTATGTGCCGCAATTCGCCGACGGCCCGCCACCGCCCGAGCCGGGCCAGGTCGACGACCGCAATTTCTCGCTGTTCACGGAGGAGGGGCTGCAATTCGTTGAGAGCGAGCGCGCCCCGCGCATTGATGTCACCGAGCGACCGGTCTCGGCAGAGACCCTCGGCTTGCCTGATGATGGGGCGCTCACGATCGGTCCGCATCCGACGAATCTCGACTACCGCCTCTCGCTGCTCGTGCGCGGAGAGGCGACGGAAGGTGTGCGGTTCTCGACGGAGAGGTTCACATTGGTGACGGAGCACGGCGCTCTGACGCGGATCGACATCCAGCCGGCCTCGTTCGAGCCGTGGCGGGGTGGCTACCGGGACGTTCAGGGTTTCGTCGCCGAGCGCGGTGCGCGTTATGGCTTCGAGGGCCCGACGCAAGACGACCTGCTCGCGCTGGTGATCGAGGCGCAAGAGTCGGGCGAGCCTGGCGTCATCGTGACCGAGGAGGGGACGGCCACGGGCTTGCCCGTCGCCTCGGAGATCATCTGCTCCGGCTCGGCGTTCTGCACGGCCACGTTCATCGTCACCTTGCCGGTAGGGTAAACTCGCTACTCGGTTCGCCTCCGGGCGGACCCTCTGGCCCCGCCTCTGGTGGGGACGGTGGGGTATGGTGTAATTGGCAACACGGCTGATTCTGGTTCAGTTGTTCTTGGTTCGAGTCCAGGTACCCCAGCCAGTTGGTTCTTACTCAAACCATGGATAAATGAACTAGAGCCGGAACCAACCTGCAGCGAACCTCCCGCCATATCGCGGGAGGTTTTAGCGTTTTCGGGGCCTTCTGAGGCCGCTGTCGGCCTCGTGGCGAGGTGTTGCCCGTATAGCTCGCGGAGGGCCATATTCACGCCCGTGCGGGCGGAGATTACGCTCACGCTCTCCTCGTGCACGTATACCTTGAGCTTCTTGAACAAGGCGGTCAGTAGCTGTAGTTCCCAGTGACGTTGTTCATGCTGCCGTGAGTGAACCGTCCCCGGTTTGATGCCGTTTCCTTTCGAGTCTGGAAGGACAATGTTGATCATGCCCAGGAAGATCCCGAAGGAGACCCGGCAGCGCGCGATGCGGCTGGTGCTTGATCATCTCGATGAGTATCCGAACCTCACCACCGCCTGTCAGACGGTCGCTTCCCGGCTCGGTTTCGGTGCCGAGTCGCTTCGTCGTTGGGTGCGCCAGGCGCAGGTCGACGCCGGTGCGCGCGACGGCCTGACCACGAACGATCTGGAGCGCATTCGGAAGCTGGAACGGGAGAATCGTGAGTTGCGTGAAGCGAATGCGATGGCGGATTCAACCGGTCAGCGCAATGAGTGCTGTGAGATGAAGCAGACGCTGATCTCGGGAGGCATTCGTTGCAGGGCAAGCATGGTCATCTCAGTCGTGAGCAGAAGCAGCTCGCGCTCCGTCTCCACTCGAAGGGGTGGCGGCTCATCGATATCGCCCGCGAGATCGGCTGCACGGCCCCGATGGTCGGCCGCATGGCGCGGGAAGGGCGTCACCTCGACGGGAAGCCGTTCGGCTGGGAGCCGCGCGAGGGGCATCTGACGGTCTTCGATCGTGAGGAGATCCTGGTTGGTCTCGCGCGCGGTGACACGTTGACCGCGATCGCGCTCGCCCTGGGACGGGCGGTGTCGACGGTCAGCCGCGAGGTCAAGCGCGGCGGCGGGCGGGAGGGGTACTCGGCGTGGCGGGCGCATGAGGACGCGCGAGAGCAGGCCCGCCGACCGAAGCCGTTCAAGCTTGACGGTGGACGGCTGCTCGAGGTTGTCGCGACGCAGCTGGAGCAACTGTGGTCTCCGCAGGAGATCGCCGCCCGCCTACGGTTGGAGCATCCCGACGACCCGGAGATGCACGTGAGTCACGAGACGATCTACCAGTCCCTGTTCGTGCAGGGACGCGGGCAGTTGCGCCGCGAGCTTGCCCGCTGCCTGCGGTCAGGGCGTGCGGCACGGAAGTCGCGGACCGCGACGGACCGGCGAGGCCGGCTGCCAGGGATGGTGATGATCAGCGAGCGCCCCGCGGAGGTCGAAGACCGCGCCGTGCCGGGGCATTGGGAAGGCGACTTGATCCTCGGTGAGAACAGTCGCAGCGCCGTGGGAACCCTCGTTGAACGCAGCACCCGCCTCACACTTCTGCTGCACCTGCCCGACGGGAAGAGCGCCGACAAGGTGGAGGCCGCAATGCGCGAGGCGATCACCGCGTTGCCGGCGTCGCTGGCGCGGACGATCACCTGGGATCAGGGCGCCGAGATGGCCAAGCATTCCGAGTTCACGACAGCGACCGGCATCCCGATCTACTTCTGCGACCCGCACTCCCCGTGGCAGCGCGGAAGCAACGAGAACACCAACGGACTGCTACGCCAGTACCTGCCGAAGAGCACCGATCTGAGCATCGTCACCCGCGCTGAGCTGACCGCGATCCAGGACTCGCTCAACGGACGACCACGCAAAACGCTCGGCTATCTGACACCATCGGAGAAGTTCACAGAACTCGTTGCGACCACCGGTTGAATCCGCCGATCCTGCGCGATGCAGCGGTTTTCTTCGCTGGGGAACTCGACCCCCGACGCCGCTGATCCTCTCCTTCTTCGAGGAGCAGCGTTCTCTTGGCCGCTCGGTCGGGTCGATCTGCATGGTTCTGCGTGAGCAGGGCGTGCCGGTCGCCGAGCGCACCTATCGGGGCTGGAAGCGTGCCCAGCCCAGTCAGCGAGATATCGACGACGCCCACCTGATCGAGGCGATCCGCGCCGCCCGCGTAGGCGACAAGGGTGAGCCAACACCTGAGTCGCTTTATGGGCGCCGGAAGATGACCGCGCTGCTGCGCGGCTCCATCAACTCGACGTGGTCAGTGAGTGTCTCGCCCACGCTAGGGCATTCCGGGGGCAACAGTCTGGTGCCCGTTGGAGGACACGCGACAGCGGGGTCGCCTGACATGTGTGGATAAAAACCACACATAGTTGAGCTTCCTGTGCGAGGATTGTATCCATGAAGGAGCTGGACGAATCGCTCCCGTCGACGTTCACGACGGAGACCTCACGGGCGCACGGTGTGCATCCGCGAGATCTGTATGCCTGGCGAGATGGCGGGCAGGTCATCGAACTCTCGCGCGGGGTCTTCCGTCGAGCAGACGCGCCCCCGGCGTCTTACCCCGACATGATCGCCGTGGCGCACCGCGCTCCTCGCGCGATCGTGTGCTGTATCTCGGCGGCAGCGGTCCACGACTTGACGGATGAGATGCCGGCGTCGGTGCAGGTCGCTGTTCCCAAACGGTCGCATACTCCGGTGATCGCTTACCCGCCCGTGACGGTGTTTCGCTTCGAGGAGGCCACGTTTGAACTCGGTGTGACCGCGTTCGAGGCGGGGCCAGGGGAGCCGGTCCGCATCTACGACGCGGCGAGGACGGTGGTGGATCTCATGCGATTTCGGAAACGCCTTGGCGAGCCGATTGCGCACGCCGCGCTTCACCGATACCTGGCAGCGTCGAACTCGAAACCGGCACTGCTGCTGGAGTACGCGGAGGCGCTGAGGACGTTTGGGCCGATGCGCGCTGCGCTCGATATTGCGAGTGCCCGATGAGTCGCCCCACGCGAGAGAGCGCCTCAGGGCGCGCTACCTCGACCTGCAGAACCAGGCTCGCCGCCAGAAGCGTGGAACGCAGGAACTGCTCACGATGTACATCGTCGAGCGCTGGCTGTCGCGCATGTCGCGCTCACCATACGCCGCGGACTTCATCCTGAAGGGCGGGATGTTGCTGGCTTCCTTCGGCACCCGCCGTCCCACGGTCGACGCCGACGCCCTCGCTCGTAACATGGCCTCTGATCAAGAGACCGTGGCCCGCCGTGTGGCCGAGATCGCCGCGATCGAAGACCCAGACGACGGCGTGGAGTTTCTGCCCGACACGGTCACCACTGCGGTGATTCGTGATGACGCGCTGTATTCCGGCGTGCGGGTGACGATGACGGCACAGCTCGCAACAGCGCAGGTCAAATTGCGGCTCGACATCAACTTCGGCGACCCCGTCACTCCGGCCCCGCGAACAGTTGAGCTGCCGTCGCTGCTGCCGGACGCTCCGCCGATCCGCATCTTGGGCTACCCGATCGAGACGGTACTGGCGGAGAAACTCGCCACCGCGATCGAACTAGGACGAGCGAATACGCGCGTGCGTGACTTCGCTGACATCCATCTCTTGACCGGCACGCAGGCTCTCCAGTGCGGGGAACTGCGTGACGCGCTCACGGCGACCGCAACTTTCCGCGGGACCACGTTGATTCCGTTAGCGCAGGCCACCGAGGGGCTCGCAGTGCTCCGAGACTCAACCTATGTCGCCTACCGGAAGGGGCTCGGCGAGGCGGGCGCGAGTCTGCCGGAGAGGTTCTCCGACACCGTTGCTGCGGTTGCCGACTTCGTCGACCCGGCGCTGGACGGGCTCGACGCCGAGGCTGTGTGGAGCCCCGCCGAACGGAGCTGGAGCACGGCACCCGGAGCACCGTCTGAGCCGACCGAGCCGGCTACAGGTAGGGCGGAACTGTGACGATTTCTGTCGGACCTGGCCGCAGCCAATTCGGTAACCAGACGGTCAGGCCCGTATGACGGCCCGGGCGATTGCGGCGACAGCCGTGTTCACGCCCTTGGGTCGCCAGTTCGCGCGCATGGCGCCTGCGAGCAGGTTGAGCGCGTCGAGCGTGGGGCTGTCGGGGGAGGGGGCACGGTAAGGGTCCTCACGGTCGCGCCAGCCGAGGTCGAACAGGAGTTCGCTGATGCTCGCTTCCCACAGTTCAGCGGGTGTCTCGTTCGCGACGACGGCGAGCGCCATCCAGCCGGCGTGTCGCTCTGCGGGGGTCGTTCCGAGCGGGAGCCGGCCGGTGATCTGGCGCAGGATCGCTTGCGGATCGTCCCGCCGTGCCGCGATTGCCCGAGTCGGGGCGATGCGGCCTTTGCGCACCGACACGAGCCCCAACGCTCGTGCCGTGGCGCGGAGGTCCCAGACGGGCCAGGTGAGGTCTTCGCGGTTGGCCTTGCCGATCCACCATTCGGTGATGCCCGTGTGATGTGCGATCTGCTCGACAGCCGCGGGCTTCAGGTACCCGGCGCCGGTGAGCGCGACGCCGTCCCCGACGACGTCGAGGAGCACACCGAACGGCTCGATGAGATCGGCAGCCTCGTCGGTGCCGACATCAATGGCACCGGAAGCGGATGGATGCGCAAGCGCGTCGCGCAGGCCGCGTGCGCCGCGGTTTCGCGCCAGCTCGAGCAGCGACTCGAGTTCCTCCACGACCGGGATCGGCTCCGCGGTGACTGCGGCGATGAGTTCGTTCGTCTCATCGATATCGAAGGCGTCGGGGTGCCAGCCGTCGGGCAGCCATGCGTGTCCTTCCTCAGCACTGTCGAACACCTCAGGGCGGAGCGTGTCGTCGTAGTCGCTGCGCACCCAATCCGCGAGTTCGCTGTAGCCCCAGACGCCGCCGCAGTCTTCTGGTGGACAGGCGAGCTTCCCGCCGACGCATACCGGAGCCGATGGAGGGCCGTCGAGCACCTTCTCGACGCGCAGGAGGTGCTTCCAGTCATCTCCGAAGTCGTAGTCGTACCAGAGCCGGTCGCCCTCATCAGCGATGACCTGGTCGAGGCGCACATTGTCTTCGAGCATCCCCTCGTCGCCCTCGTCGAGGTCGAACTGGGTGAGGAACTCCGGAGCGTTGCGGTCATTGCTCGTGCGGAAGCGGTGCAGGTGGCTGTCGGTCCATCCCATCGCCGCCTGGATCTCCTCGTGCAGCCGCGGGAGGAGGATTTCGCCGGGCACCTCGACACGTCGCCACACCGGCGGCTTCGTGCGCTGCAGATCGATACGGATGCGGAAACCCCGCACCGTTGCGGGGACGGCGAGGAGCTGCGGTTCGGGGCGCCGCCAGAGATCGTCCAGGCCTCCCGAGTCGAACGATTCGCTAGGCTGAACCGACATCGCGCTCGCGCGGATGTGGTCAATGAACTTCTGAATGTCCGCCGCCTCGAAGCTCTCAGCCGCCATACATGCTCTCCCGGTTCCGTGCGCCTCGATTGACAACGCAGCATCACGAACAATTCTGGCTCAGCGGATGCTGCCCCCCAACTGCTGGGTGGGAAGCGTCCATCGGGGCGCGCACCCCGACAGGCGAGAGGCGGCGCGACAGAATGGAGCCGATCCCGATCGCCGGAGGTGAGCCCATGAAGCGCAAGAACGTCACTCGTGAGGCGCTTCATCGTGCCGCCCTGCGTTCCACGCGGGCGTCGGCGGCGCTGGAGAACAGGTCGGTGCCGGTCGGTGTTACTCGCTCTGAACGGGTCGAGCGCTTCCTCGCCGCCCGCAAGCAGCGCGTTTGACGGGCATCGAGCCCGGCTATGGCAAAACGCCGGTGGAGTTCGATCAACTGTTGAGAGGTTAAGGGATCAGCTCTGCGCGATGCGTGCGATGAGTTCGTTGACCCAGATAATCGCGTCATCGACAGTTGCCAGGACGTCGAGGCCGTTGGCTGCTTCCTCGTAGAGTGTGTCCCAACGATCCCCAGCGGCCATGCGTGGCGGCCATGTCTGCTGACGTCGGTATTCGAAGAGCCTCGTACACGTCGCCTTGGTCAACAACAGATCCACCGGTTCGCCAGCCTCGAGAATCTGAAGATCGACCAGGTCGTGTGCCCGCTCACTTCCTGCTGCGGAGAGTGCGTGAAGCTTCTGCGCGATCTGGTGATCTGCGCGCAGCACAGGAATCGGTCGGGGTGCTTCGAGGCCGACCTCGGTAAACAGCTCCGCGAGGTCGTGCGCAAGCCGGTACTCGGGCTCTTCTGCGTCACCGATCTCGTTGTGGCCCAACTCGAAGGCGACCGTGCACCATGGGCGACCCCGATAGTCGAGCTTCACCTCGAAGGGCTGCATGACGTACGTGGTCGGCACCCCCGTCGGGCGTGGTGCTTGCTTTTCGATGAGCCGCCCGGTGAATCCCGCCCATCCTGCGGCGAGGGACTCTTCAAAATCGCTGCGGAACTGATTCAGAGGCCCACGTCTGGCCACATCGAGATCCCTCGTGAACCGAGAGCCTCGACCGAAACGCAGCGCCATCGCACTTCCGCCTTTGACAGCGCCGCCGGGCAGCATCTGCCCGACGACGACCAGCGCCATCCCCACACGCCGACGAGAAGCGAGTCCTTCGTCTCCTTCGAGATTGCGGATCCGTTGCTCCAGAGAGCGGAGATTCGGCGGCGGCGTGTCATAGCTCAGCGCTGGAGTTCCTTTCGCACGTGTTGCCATTCGGCGGTCGTCAGGAGACCCTCTGCTCTCGCCTGCTTGGCTGCCGACAGGAGCCGTTCGTCCTGGATACGACCGCGGCACTCGATGAGTGCGTCGGCGACCGGCTGTGCCCGAAGACCCTCATAGAGTGTGGTGCGTGCGCCAGGGGTGACCTGAGTCAACTCGATGTAGGCAGGAAGTCGCGGCCTGGCGCGGCGCGGGACGGCGACCTTCACCTGCCGTGGATTCACGTCGGCAAGACCGAACAGTGCTAGGACGGACTCGCCGTGCAGATACGCGTCCTCTCCGACCCGGAGCAGCGCTTCTGCGTACTGGTCGTAGGGTGTTGGAGGGATGTCGGCCACGCGGTACAGGCCGTAGGCGACGTTCTCGACCCCGCCCCGCGCCGCGAGCTTGGGAAGCTCGATCGGCGGGACCCCAGCCTCCGCTGCTTCCCGCGTGGTGACGTAGCCATAGTGGTCGAGCGCGATCTCGCGCACCACTTCCCGGTACTTCGCTTCAGCCGCCATGTCACAATTATACCGAAAACGGTAGTGTTGTGACGGGATGCGTGATGGTCGTTCAGTCAGCCTTCTGGTTCACGACGCACTATTGAGCGAGGCTGACGGGAACCAACACGGTGACCAGATTGGTGACCAGAAACCCTCCCCGAGAGGCGCTAATCAGCACGAATCACTGCGTAGCTGTCGGTAGCCCGCGGTAGACTTGACCCCATGAGATCCCTGAAATTACGGGGAACTCCATCGATTCGGGGCTTCGCTCGGACGGGCCAGGCGGCTCTCAGTTGTTCTTGGTTCGAGTCCAGGTACCCCAGCTTTTCAAGACCCCCGCGATGACCGGGGGTTTTGTTGTTTTCGGCCGCCCGCCGCGTACGCTCGGGGCATGCGCCTCGGAGTGATCGACGTCGGATCCAACACCGTCCACCTGCTCATCGTCGATGCGCACCCGGGCGCCAGCCCCGTGCCGCACCACTCGGAGCGCTCGGTACTGCGGCTCATGCGTTTCATTGACGACGACGGCGCCATCACCGAGGAGGGGCAACGGATGCTCGTTGAGGCGATCGGGGGAGCGGCGCGCACTGTCGCCGAGATCGGCGTCGATGACGTCATGGCGACGGCCACCTCGGCGATCCGCGAGGCGGCGAACGGCGAGGAGGTGCTCGCCCGCATCACGCGGGAGACCGGTGTCGAGCTGCGGGTGCTGACCGGCGACGATGAGGCCCGAATCACGATGCTCGCCGTGCGCCGCTGGTTCGGCTGGTCGGCCGGCGAGATCCTGCTGTTCGACATCGGCGGCGGCTCCTTCGAGATCGCGCAGGGGGTCGATGAGTACCCCGACGCGCAGGTCTCTCTGCCGCTCGGTGCGGGCCGCGCGACCATCAACTTCTTGCGTGACGACCCGCCGCCACGTGAGGCGGTGTCGCGCCTCCGGGCGCACGCCCGGGCCGCCTTTACCGAGGCGCGCGACACGATCTTTGCGGACCGGCCGGCGCCCACTCGCGTGGTGGGAACATCCAAGACCATTCGCTCGATCGGGCGACTGGTCGGCGGTCCGGCTGACCCGGTGACGGGGGCGCCCGCCCCGATTCACTACGCGGGCCTCAAGGAGTGGGAGCCGACGATGCGCGAGATGCCGTCGGACGTGCGCCAGTACCTGCCCGGCATCACCCCCGAACGCAGCTACCAGATCCTCGCCGGCGCGATCCTGCTGCGCACGGCGATGAAGGTGTTCGACGTATCGACGCTGACGGTGTCGCCGTGGGCGCTGCGCGAGGGCCTCGTGCTGCGCTACATCGACGGGCTCGACTAGCACGCACGAGTGGTGAGGCACCGTGGCGCACAGTTTCGTTGTGGTGTCGGAGGTCAGGCGTACACTCGCCGCATGAGCCAGGACCTCGATTCTCTCGCCGTCGCAGCGATGGCCCTCGCGCCTGCTGATCGACTTGCGCTCGCGCGGCAACTTGCGCAAAGCGTCACGACCGACGCGAGCGCTCTCGATGAACTTCGACTCCTCCTTGCTGAAGCAGATCAGGCGGTGGCGGGTGGCCACGTAGACGACGTAGCGCCGTCGGGTGTCCGCGCTTATCTCTCCTCCTTGTGACCTCCACCGCCGCGCGTGTACTTCGCGTTGCAGCTCCGGCCCGTGATGACCTGCGCGGCGTTCTTGAATGGAGTGAAACAGTCTTCGGTGAGGAGGCTCGGGCGCGATACGAAGAGCTCATCACGCGAGCAATTTCCATGCTGCTCGCCGATCCACTTTCTCCCGGGGTTCACGCGCGACCTGAACTCCTCACGCACGCCCACTTCTTTCATCTGAAAAGCGTGGCGCAACGCACCGTGCGTCAGCCGCGCCACGTGCTGTACTTCACGTTTGACGAATCCACGCTGGTGCTACTGCGAGTGCTGCACGAGCGACAAGACCCACAGGCTTAGGTGCTCATGACCACGCCACTTCCCGACATCGATCGCGCGGCGGCCGAGGCGATGTGGCGCGCGTACGCCGACGCGCATCCCGAGACGGTGGCTGCGACTCAAGACTGGACGGTCGAGTACTTCGGCGACTCGCCCACCCTCGCGGACGAACTGCTGGGCCTCGTGCTCGACGGCACGAAGCGTGCGACCGCAGCCCTCGTGGTCGAGTTCATTGCCGAAGGAGAAGCCCTGCCCCGCATCGGTTCGCACTGGATCGCCTGCGACGGCGCAGGCGTTCCTCGCGTGGTGCTGCGCTCGACCGAGTTTCGGCTCGCGACCTTCGACGAGGTGGATGAACGGTTCGCCTTCGATGAGGGAGAGGACGACCGCACGCTAGCCACCTGGCGCGAGGGTCACCGGCGCTATTGGGAGCGCACGGCGGCCGCCCGCGGCGGCACGTGGTCGCCCGAGCAGCAGATCGTGCTCGAGCGTTTCACCGTGGTCTGGCCGCCCGAGCACCGAGACTGATGTCGCTAGCGGCTGGGCAGCCGTCTCCGTTCGAGCGCCCCCACGCAGGTGCTCGCGACCCGAGAGGTTCGCGTAGTCGCGTAGCCGCCGAAGCACCGTCTGACGCCAGCTGACGCGGCGGCCCTGGGTCGCGTTGTATGCGTCGAGGGTGCGCTCCTGTGTGGCGAGATGCTCGGCGACCCGACGGCCGTCGTAGCGCTCGAGGTGCAGCACGGCCGACTGCGGCAGGCGCGGCTTAACTCCCGCCCGGTCGGCCGGGTCGGGGTGCCCGAGCGCGAGGCCGAACACCGCGAAGGTGCGCGGTGGCAACTCGAGCAGTTCGGCAACCTCGTCGGGCCGGTTGCGTATTGCGCCGATGTACACCCCGCCGAGGCCGAGCGACTCGGCGGCAATCAGCGCGTTTTGGGCGGCGAGCGCCGCATCCACGACGCCCACGATCGTGCTCTCGACGAGCTCGGCCGCCGCGAGCGGTGCGCCCTCGTCGTCGGCGATGCGCTGGGCGCGCGAGAAGTCGGCGAGCCAGATGAGCACGACGGGTGCCGCCTCGATGAAGGCCTGATCGCCGGCCAGTGCTCGCAGTTGCCGCTTGCGGGCCGGGTCGCGCACGGCGACGACGCTCCACGACTGCAGGTTCGACGACGTCGAGGCCGACTGGGCCGCGGCGATCAGCGCCGACAGCGTGTCGTCGTCGATGTCGTCCGCGGCGAATCGCCGCACCGATCGGTGGGCGAGCATCGTCGCGATTGTGTCGTTCCAGGGGCCCCGCCAGCGAGCATCCGCCTCGCCGTAGCGCGCGCCCAGCGCCGAATCCGCCGATCCGCAAATGCCTGCTCGTGTCATGAATCCAGTCTGCTGCGACTGTTACAGCCCGGCGACCAGCCGGACACCTGCCGACACTTTGCCAAGCAGATACGGAGGTAACGACCCGACAGCGAACGGTTCGATGAACTCGCGACTCACGGGTCCTACCTGCGAGATGACGGCAACGGAGTCGCGATCGAGGCCACTCGTGACGGCGGGGATTAGGGCGTTTCCCGGAAACGGTTCGAGGTCGACATTCGAGGTCAGGGGTACGACGAGCACCGTCGAGATCTCCGACGCGAGGAGCCAGTTGTCTTGAATCACCACTGCGGGGCGCCGCTTCGCCGGTTCAGAGCCGAAGTCGACCCACACCACGTCACCACGTTCGATCACCAGTCAGTACCGGTCTCGATGGTGCGCTCCGACTCGCGCACGAAGTCGTCAGTGTCGTTGTTAACTGCCCGTGAGCGCGCGAGAACGGCGTTGGCAAGCCGAGTGAGTTCACCTTCGTTCTCCAGTTCGTCAGCGAGGCGCCGCGCTGCCTCACGGTAAAACTGCGAGCGATTCATGCCGTGACGGGACGCCACGCGCTCAAACCGCTCGAAGTCGCGCTCCGGAATTGAGATCGCCGTTTTCATGGCAGAAGTATAACCATTTATACCTCCTGCTGCGGAGCGCTCTGCCGACGACCCTTCAGCCGGCCCTGCCGGTATGCGATCGCGGGGGACTCGACGTCGATGCCGTTGTCGCTCACGCCGCACCCCCGTCGAGGTCGATCGTGTCGCCCGGCTCGAGCGCGGTGAACACCCCGCCGTGCAGCTCGGTCACGTGGCGGATGCGCGCGTTCGCCATCGCCTGCCCCGCCTCAGAGTTGACGCGCTCGTGGGTGGGGAACGAGCGCCGCGGTCGCACCGAGTCGAGGTAGTCCATGACCTCGCCTATCTTCAGCCACGGAGCGCTCGACGGCACCGCGAGCGTGTCGACGGCGCGGTCGGGCACCGTGAATGAGTCGCCCGGGTAGTACAGCGTCTCGTTCACCATCACGCCGACGTTGTCGACCAGCGGAATGGAACGATGGATCATGGCGTGCCGCCCGCCGAAGAACGCCAGCTCGAAGGGAGCCGCGTCGACGACGTCGCCCCCGTCGACGACGTGCCACGAGAATCCGGGATGCGCCTCGGCGACTCCCCGAGGCGCGAACAGCGGCGTCTCGGATCGCCCCTCAAGCAACCGCTCCAGGTGTTCGGGGGTGACGTGGTCGGCATGCTCGTGGGTGACGACGATCGCGGCGAGGTTCTCGACGAGGAACGGTGTCGTGAACGACCCCGGGTCGATGACGAGAGACGCGCCCGCGTGCTCGACGACGAGGCAGGCATGCTCACGCTTGGTGACCTTCATGAACCCACGCTAGCCGTGCCGACGAGATGCCGCACTGCACACCCCCAGGGGGTATAAAGTCACACGCATGATCGACGACATCAAGAAGCGGGCGCTGCACCGCGCGAAAATCCTGCAGGGGCAGATGCGCGGGCTCGAGAAGATGATCGACGCCGACGAGTACTGCGTCGACATCATCACCCAGTCGCTCGCCATCCAGAAGAGCCTGTCGAGCCTCAACAAGCTGCTCGTCGAGAACCACCTGCGCACCCACGTGACCGACATGTTCGACGCCGGGGGAGAGGAACGCGAGAAGGCCGTCGCCGAGCTGATCTCCGTGTACGAACTACAGAACAACCGGGGCCGCTGAGCACATGTCGGCGCGCAAGCGCGTCGTCGTCGCGATCAACCCGAACGCCGCTTTCGGGCGCGGACGAGAGGTGGGTCCCGCGGTCGTCACCACCCTCCGCGCGCTGGGTCACGAGGTGACGAGCCTCACCGAGCTTGACTTTCCGCAGTTGCTGGAGGCCACCCGGCGCGAGCTGACAGACAAGCCCGACGCCCTCGTCGTGGTCGGCGGCGATGGCATGGTCGCCCTGGGGGTGATGGCGCTCGCCGGCAACCGCATCCCGCTCGGGATCGTGCCGAGCGGAACCGGCAACGACGTGTGCCGGGGTCTCGGCATTCCGGTCGACGACACCGAGGCGGCGATCGACCTGCTCGCCCGCCAGCTGCTGCTGCCGCCGCGGGTCATCGATTCGGGCACGATCGCCCACGGTGGTGGCGAGACCCGTTTCGCGTGCATCCTGTCGGCGGGCTTTGACGCGCTCGTCAACGAACGGGCCAATCGCATGCGCTTCCCTCGCGGACGCAGCCGCTACACGCTCGCTTTGCTCGTCGAGCTCGCCAAACTTCGACCGATTGAGTACACGCTCGAGCTCGACGGAGAGTCCCGCGTCGAGAAGGCGCTGCTCGTCGCGGTGGCCAACAACCTCTCCTTCGGCGGAGGCATGAAGGTCGCGCCCGACGCGAGGCTCGACGATGGACTCTTCGACGTCGTGCTCGTGAAACCGCTGTCGCGCCTCGCGTTCCTGCGCATCTACCCGCGCGTGTTCGCGGGCACGCACGTGGGCGACCCGCGCGTGATCGTGAAGCGCGCATCCCGCGTCTCGATCGCCGCGAGCGGCGTCGTCGCGTACGCCGACGGCGAGCGCGTCGCGCCGCTGCCGATCACCGCGACGGTGGATGCTCGATCGCTTCGCGTGCTCGCCCCACGCCCCGAAAACGGCGCCGTCTGAGACCAGGATGCTCGCGCCGGCACGCAACGCCCGCCCGGTTTGGTCGGCGCCCCGGCGCTGTGGCATACTCGACGGGTTGCAATGCGGCCCCATCGTATAGCGGCCTAGTACGCCGCCCTCTCACGGCGGTAACGCGGGTTCGAATCCCGCTGGGGTCACAACCGCGAAACCCCCGGCTGACGCCGGGGGTTTTCTCTTTTCGGATGGTGATCGGCGTTAGTCGACGCCGACGAGGTTTCGCACCATGTCGGCCGTGTATCCCGTCACGCCCAAGTCGAGCCACGCGGTGGCGAACCAGTAGCCGCCGACCACAATGTGTGATTCGCCGAACGCGCCGCCGAACTCGTCGTCGGTGACGCTCCAGAAGTAGCGAGTGCCGCCGAGCTCGTCGACCGACGAATAGCCGAGGCTCGCGAGCCGCTCGCCAACGAGCGACTCCTCGTCGGCGATGAGTGGCACAACGTGGGTCTCGAGCCCGATGCCGCTACCGCCGCCCTCGGTCGTCCAGATGCACTGCCGGCTGTCCCACTCGACGGCCCAGGTTTCCAGTAGGTCGTCGGCGAAGCGCAGCCCCGCGTTGGGGTCGGTGGTGGTCCAGGCCGGGTTGAGAACGACCCCGTAGCTCTGCAACTCCGCGGTCATGGCTGGGCTGTACAGACTCGCGCAGTCGGCGGGCACCGCGGCGCGCTCAGGCTCGGGCGGCGATACCGGGTCAGCCGCGTCCGTATTCGTGGGAACGGGGCGGGGGCTGTCGTCAGCGGGCTCGGACGTGGTCGGGTCGGGGGTCGGCTCGGCCTCGGACGCCGCATCGGTCATCGACATGCCGAGCCACACCGCGAGCGCACCGAGCCCCATCAGCAACCCGACGATGCCGGTGATCAGCCAGGCCTTGCGCTCCGGACTCATGACCGCAGCACCTTCTCCATAGCCTTGCCCTTCGCCAGTTCATCGACCAGCTTGTCGAGGTAGCGAACCTTTTGATCAAGCGGATCGGTCATGTCTTCGACCCGAATGCCACAGATGACCCCGGTGATCGCCGAGGCGTTCGGGTTCAGCGTTGACGCCGCAAAGAACTCCTCGAAACTGCTGCCCGCATCGAGGTGGGCCTGCACCTGCGCGCGGTCGAGTCCGGTCAGCCACGTGATGACCTCGTCGAGTTCGGCCTGGCTTCGGCCCTTCCGCTCGAGCTTCTGCACGTACAGCGGATACACGCGGGCGACGCTCATCTCCGACAGGCGGCTCATGGCCCCGATGGTAGTCTGGGCGGATGCTTCCCGGTCGACTTCTCCTTCGTCGCCGCGGCGAGTCCTGATCATCCAGGCCACTCTCGTCGCGGAGTTCGTCGTCGGCCGGAACTGAAGATTCGAAGAAGGACACGTACGCGTCATGACCGCTGACACCGCTGGATCAAACCGCCCCAAGACCCTCGCCGAGAAGGTCTGGGAGTCGCATCTCGTCGCCAAGGGCGAGAACGGCGAACCCGACCTGCTGTACATCGATCTGCACCTCGTGCACGAGGTGACGAGCCCCCAAGCATTCGACGGGCTGCGGATGGCCGGACGCCCGGTTCGCCGCCCCGACCTGACGATCGCGACGGAAGACCACAACACGCCGACGCTCGACATCCACAAGCCGATCGCTGAGCCCACCAGCCGTACGCAGATCGAGACGCTGCGCAAGAACGCTGCGGAGTTCGGTATCCGCCTGCACTCTCTCGGCGACGTCGAGCAGGGCATCGTGCACGTTGTCGGCCCCCAACTCGGCCTGACTATGCCGGGCATCACTGTCGTGTGCGGAGACTCGCACACGTCGACCCACGGCGCGTTCGGCGCCCTCGCGATGGGTATCGGCACGAGCGAGGTCGAGCACGTACTCGCCACGCAGACCCTGCCGCTGAAGCCGTTCAAGACGATGGCGATCACCGTCGAGGGCGAATTGAAGCCCGGGGTGACCGCGAAAGACATCATCCTCGCCGTCATCGCGAAGATCGGCACCGGTGGCGGCCAGGGCTACGTGCTCGAATACCGCGGCAGCGCCATCCGATCGCTGTCGATGGATGGCCGCATGACGATCTGCAACATGTCGATCGAGGCGGGCGCGCGGGCCGGTATGGTCGCCCCCGACCAGACCACCTACGACTATCTCAAGGGTCGCCCGCACGCCCCCACGGGCGACGACTGGGATGCGGCGATCGCCCACTGGGAGACCTTGAGAACCGACGACGACGCCGTGTTCGACGCCGAGGTGTTCCTCGACGCAGGCGAGCTCGAGCCGTTCGTGACCTGGGGCACCAACCCCGGCCAGGGCGTGTCGCTCAGCCAGAGCGTTCCCGACCCGTCGACGATCATCGACCCGAACGAGCGTGCCGCCGCCGAGCGCGCTCTCGAATACATGGACCTCCCCGCCGGCACCCCCATGAAAGACATCGCGGTCGACGCCGTCTTCATGGGCTCGTGCACCAACAGCCGCCTCGATGATCTGCGGGCGTTCGCGTCCATCATCAAGGGGCAGAAGAAGGCCGACGGCGTGCGCGTCATGGTCGTTCCGGGTTCGGCGCGCGTGCGCCTCGAAGCCGAGGCGGAGGGCCTGCATCACATCATCGAAGAGTTCGGTGCCGAGTGGCGCTTCGCCGGCTGCTCCATGTGTCTCGGCATGAACCCCGACCAGCTCGCTCCCGGTGAGCGCTGCGCCTCGACGAGCAACCGCAACTTCGAAGGGCGTCAGGGCAAGGGCGGGCGCACGCACCTCGTATCGCCGCTCGTCGCCGCCGCGACCGCCATTCGGGGCACGCTGTCGAGCCCGGCCGACCTCATCGCGATGGGCATCGAGGTCGACCCGGCCTACACCGGCATCGAGGGAGTGAGCGCGTAATGGAAAAGATCACCCAGGTCACCGGCGTGGCCGTCCCCTTCCGCCGGTCGAATGTCGACACCGACCAGATCATCCCCGCCGTCTACCTGAAGCGCGTCACGAAGACCGGCTACGACGACGGGCTGTTCTCCTCCTGGCGACAGGACCCCGACTTCATCCTGAACCAGCCTGCCTATCAGGGCGCGCGCATCCTGATCGCCGGTCCCGACTTCGGAACCGGATCGAGCCGTGAGCACGCCGTATGGGCGCTCCGCGACTTCGGATTCCGCGCCGTCATCAGCCCCAAATTCGCCGACATCTTCCGCGGCAACGCGGGGAAGCAGGGCCTGCTGACCGGGGTCGTCGATGAGGCCACCGTCGAGCGGCTCTGGGCCGAGCTCGAAACCCAGCCCGGCATGGAGGCGACCGTCGACCTCGTCGCTCGCACGGTCAGCGTCGGGAATATCACCGTTGAGTTCGAGATTGACGACTACACCCGCTGGCGACTGCTGGAGGGGCTCGACGACATCGGGCTGACCCTGCGCAACGAGCAGGCCATCACCGACTTTGAGGGACGCCGCGAAGCCTGGCGTCCGACCACCCTGCCCGCCCGGTAACCCCGGGCAAGGAACGAGCTACATGAACTCCCTCACGAAGGACTCGCTGAAGTCGGCTGCTCGCGTCGGCCTCGCCGGAGACACCCTGCGCATCCATGGTGGCAAGCCCCTGACGGGGCGTATCGAGGTGCGCGGCGCCAAGAATCTCGTCACCAAGGCGATGGTCGCGGCGCTGCTCGGCGACAGCCCGAGCACGCTGAAGGGCGTCCCCGAGATCAGCGACGTTCACGTCGTGAAGGGTCTTCTCGAGGCGCACGGCGTGCTGGTTGACGCCTCTGAGCCCGGAGTGCTCGTGCTCGACCCGACCAACGTCGTCAGTGCGCACTTCGCCGAGATCAACGCCCACGCGGGCTCCAGCCGCATCCCGATCCTGTTCTGCGGGCCGCTGTTGCACCAGCTGGGTGAGGCGTTCATTCCCGACCTCGGCGGCTGCAAGATCGGTGACCGGCCGATCGACTTCCACCTCGATGCGTTGCGGGCGCTCGGCGCCGTCGTCAAGAAGCTGCCGCACGGCATCCACCTCACCGCTCCGAACGGGCTGACCGGTGCGCACATCGAGTTGCCCTTCCCGAGCGTCGGCGCGACCGAGCAGGTGCTCCTGTCGGCCGTCCGCGCGCGCGGCACGACCGAGCTGAAGAACGCGGCAATCGAGCCCGAGATCATGGACCTCATCGCGATCCTGCAGAAGATGGGCGCCATCATCTCGGTCGAGCCGAACCGCGTCATCGTCATCGAGGGCGTCGAGAAGCTGCGCGGCTACCTGCACACGGCGATCTTCGACCGCAACGAGGCCGCGAGCTGGGCCGCGGCCGCTCTCGCCACGCGCGGCGACATCACCGTCGGCGGCGCCGAGCAGCAAGAACTCATGACGTTCTTGAACGTCTACCGCAAGGTGGGCGGCGAATTCGACGTGCTGGAAGACGGGATCCGCTTCTGGCACCCCGGAAGCCCGCTCACGCCCGTCCAGATCGAAACGGACGTGCACCCCGGCTTCATGACCGACTGGCAACAGCCGATGGTCGTCGCGCTCACGCAGGCCGATGGCGTCTCGGTCGTGCACGAGACGGTGTACGAGAACCGGTTCGGATTCACGGACGCGCTCAATGAGATGGGCGCCAACATCGTGGTCCACAAGGACGGCATCGCCTCGATCACACGTCGCGTGCCGCGACGCAAGCTCGAGCAGGCCGCCGTCGTCACCGGCCCGACGCCACTGCACGGCGCCGATGTACGCGTGCCCGACCTGCGCGGCGGCTTCAGTCACCTGATCGCCGCGCTCGCCGCCGACGGCACCTCGACCATCTCGAACGTCGGCATCATCGCGCGCGGATACGAGCTGTTCCTCGACAAGCTGCAGCAGCTCGGAGCCGAGTTCGAGGTCGTCGCGGCCGACGCGTGATCGCGCCCCGCGCATCCGCGCACACCGCCACCATGCGGGGGAGCCATTCCCGACCGGGGATGCGTCTGGGTCTAACCTGTACGCCGTGACATCCGCACCCGTCTCCGCCCCCGCGCGCCGCCGCGGACCCGAGCGCACCCCGCTGTGGTGGCTGATCGCCGCCATCCTGCTGCCGCCGCTCACCCTGATGGCCCGCTACGACGTCATCGACGGCCACAAGCTGCCGAAGCGCGGTGCGTTCATCCTCTCGCCGAACCACTACAGCGAGATCGACCCGGTGATCATGGGGCGCTTCATGTGGAAGCTCAAGCGCGTGCCGCGGTTCCTCGCCAAGGCGAGTCTCTTCAGAAACACGTTCCTCGGGGCAGTGCTGCGCGCATCCGGGCAGATTCCCGTCGAGCGCGAGGGTCGAGGCCGGTCCGACGCGCCGCTGAAGGCCGCGCAGCAGCTCGTCGACCGCGAGCTCGCCGTCATCATCTACCCCGAGGGCACGCTCACCCGCGACCCCGACATGTGGCCGATGCGGGGCAAGTCGGGCGCCGTGCGCATGGCGCTCACCGCGGGGGTCCCGATCATTCCCGCCGCGCACTGGGGAACCCAGCAGATCATGGGCCGCTACTCGAAGAAGATCAGCTTCTTTCCGCGCAAACGCATCGTCTGCAAGATCGGTGACCCCGTCGACCTGAGCGACCTCGCCGGCCGCCCCCTGGATGCTGCCACGCTGTCCGAGGGAACGGCGCGCGTCATGGACGCGGTCACCGCGCTGCTCGCCGACCTCCGAGGCGAGGAGCCGCCGGCCGAGCGGTGGGATCCGTCGAAGCACGGCCAGAAAGAAACGGGCCGTTTTGAGCAGTGAGAGCGCGTTCGGTCAGCGGGCCGAGCATCCGACCCTGACCGAGGCGATTCGCCTTCCGCTGCCCGACCTCGACGGCGAGGCGCGACGCATTGCGGTGCTCGGCGCCGGGTCGTGGGGCACCACGTTTGCGAAGGTGCTTGCCGACGCGGGCTCCGACGTCATGCTGTGGGCGAGGCGCCGCGAGGTGGCGCAAGAAATCACCGAATCCCACCGCAACAGCGACTACCTGCCCGGCATCAACCTGCCGCGAACCGTGCGCGCGCACGACTCACTCGAAAAAGTGCTCGACGGAGCCGATCAGGTCTACCTCTCGGTGCCCAGCCAGTCGCTGCGAACCAACCTGCACTCGATTCGCGACATCGTGCCGCCCCACGTGCCGGTCGTGAGCCTGATGAAGGGCGTCGAGCGGGGCACTGGCCTGCGCATGAGCGAGGTGATTCGCTCGGAGCTCGGCATCGAGGATGACCGCATCGCCGTGATCAGCGGGCCGAACCTCGCGCTCGAGATCGCCAAGCGTGAGCCGACCGCTGCGGTGGTGTCGAGCTCCAGCGCCGAGACGGCACGGCAGGTGGCCGGTGCCGCGACGAACGAGTACTTCCGCTCCTTCGTGAACTCCGACGTGATCGGAACCGAGTTCGGCGGCGTGCTGAAGAACCTCATCGCCGTCGCCGTGGGCATCGCCGACGGCGTCGGCTACGGCGAGAACACGAAGGCGTCGATCATCACCCGCGGCCTCGTCGAGCTCACCCACTTTGCCGTCGCGTTCGGCGCGCGTCCCGAAACGATGAGCGGGCTGGCGGGCCTCGGCGACCTCATCGCCACGTGTGAGTCGCCGCTGTCGCGCAACAACACAGCCGGGCGACTGCTCGGTCAGGGGTATGCCTTCACCGAGGTGATCGCCCAGATGAACCAGACCGCCGAGGGGCTCGCCTCGGTCGGCCCCATCCTTGAGCTCGCGGCGCAGCGGGGCGTGTCGATGCCCATCGTCTCGCAGGTCGCTCAGGTGCTCGACGGCACGCTCGATCCGCGCGAGCTGGCCCCGCACCTGGCGACCGACAGCGACGAGCCGCAGGGCGAGTAGAGCCGCGGTTGCGGTCGGTCGGCGACGCAGGCGACACGCGCGTGACCCCCTGACGGGGTACAGCCCGCGTTAGGCTGATGCAGTGATTACGTCACTTGCCGGAGGCCGCGTCCTGGCCGAGAAGCACGGGTCCACCCCGCCGCGCGTCGTCGCGCTGCACGGCTGGGGGCGTGACGGAACCGACTTCGAGACGGTGCTGTCTGGGCTGGATGCCGTGAGCATCCACCTGCCTGGTTTCGGCCCGGCGCCCGCGCCGGAGAGCGCGTGGGGCACCGGGCAGTACGCAGAACTGGTGGCCGACGCGATCGCCGCCTATGCGCCCGTCGTGCTCGTCGGCCACTCGTTCGGCGGCCGCGTCGCCGTGCGGCTCGCCGCCGCCCGGCCCGAACTCGTCTCGGGGCTCGTCTTGACCGGCGTGCCGCTCGTTCGGTTGACGGCGCCCACCCCACCGCCGACCAGCTACCGCCTCGCGCGGTGGGCCAACCGGCGCGGCATCATCAGCGACCGTCGCATGGAAGCGATTCGTCGTCGCCGCGGATCCAGCGACTACCGCGCCGCCCAGGGGGTCATGCGCGACATCCTCGTGCGGGTGGTCGGCGAGACCTACGACGACGCCCTCGGCACGCTGCGCTGCCCCGTGCGCATGGTGTGGGGTCAGAACGACACCGATGCTCCGACCGACGCGGGTCGGGTTGCGTCAGAGCGCATCGGCGGCTCGCGGTTCCGCGTCGTGGACGGTACGGCACACTTGATGACCGGCGACCTCGAGCTCGCCGTGCGTGAAGAGCTGCTGACCCTCCTCGACGAACTGGACCATCCCGAATGATCGACTTGCTCACCGCCCCCGCAACCCTCGTGGCGTTCGCGGCCGGGCTGCTCGTCGCCGTGCCCGTCGCGGCGCGGTGGTTGCGCGTCGCGCAGCGCGAGCACTACGTGCCCGGCTGGACCACGCGCATGGCGTGGCTCTGGGTGACACGCGAGCCCGTGACGGCTGCGCTGCTCGTCGTCGCGATTGGTGCCACGTTCGTCGCCGTGCTCGGCGGGGTGCCGCCTCTCGGCGACTACTGGGCGCTCGTTGCCCTTCTGGCGCTTGCGTTCGTGCCGCTCGGCCTGCCGGTGCGCGGCCGCTCGGCAAAATTCGCGATCACGGATCGCGTGAAGCGACTCATGGTCGCGTGGATCGTCGTGCACCTGCTCGTGGCGGTATTGCTGGCAGCGCTGCTGGGGGCAGCCGGTGTTGCTCTCACGCTGCTCGTCAGCGCCCCGCTCACCGACCTCGCGCTCGCGATCATGGCGCCCATCGAGAAGGCCGGGTCGAAGAAGTTCGTCGTACAGGCGCAGAAGCGGCTGCAGCAGGTGAAGCCGCGCGTCGTCGCGATCACCGGCTCGTACGGCAAGACGAGTACCAAGAACTACGTTGCGCACCTCGTGAGCGCGACATTCCCGACCGTGGCGAGTCCCGCATCCTTCAATAACCGGCTGGGGTTGTCGAGGGCCGTCAACGACAAGCTCGTTCCCGGCACCGAGATTTTCGTGGCCGAGATGGGCATCTTCGGCGCGGGCGAGATTCGTGAACTGTGCGGCTACTTCCCGCCCGACATCGCCGCGATCACCGTCATCGGCGAGGCGCACCTCGAGCGCATGCGCTCGACCGACGTGATCTTCCGCGCGAAGGCCGAGATCACCGAGAAGGCGGCCACCGTGGTGCTGCCGATCGACGACGAGCGCCTTGCCCGGCACGCGGCGCTGTGCGCCGAGCAGGGCAAGACCGTCGTGACGGTGTCGACGGCGGGTGCCGACGCCGACGTCGTCCTGGATGCTCATGCCGGCACCATCAGGATCGGTCGCGCCACCGAGCCGGTCGCCGTCACCGTGTCGGGTACGGGGCACGCGGTCAACGTCGCCGTGGCGGCCGGAATCGCGCTGGCCGCCGGGGTTCCGGTCGACACGATCGCGGGGCGCCTCGGCGACCTGCCCGGCTCGGCCCACCGCGCCGAGGTGCAGGTGGCGCCGAGCGGGGCGCGCATCATCGACGACACGTACAACTCGAACCCGGTCGGCGCGCACCGCGCGCTCGAGGGGGCGCAGGCGCTCGCCGCCGAGACGGGAGGGCCGCTCGTGGTGGTCACTCCGGGCATGGTCGAGTTGGGTCCGGTGCAGGTCGAACGCAATCGGGCGTTCGGCGCGGCGATCAAGGAGGCCGGCGGTGCGCTGTACGCCGTGGGTCGCACGAACCGGGCCGCGCTCGTCTCGGGATTCGGCGACGGCGCGGTCGCAGTCGCGACGCGCGAGCAGGCCGTGAAGGCCGCGGTCGAGGCTGCCGGTGACCGGGGCGTTATCCTCTACGAGAACGACCTGCCCGATCACTATCCGTGAGAGTTGGCGGGTTCTGCTTGCCCCTCGACGATAGGTGTCCATGACGCAGCACGCTTCGGCTCAGACCCACCCCTGGGCGGTCGTCTTCGGCGGCCCCAGCCCCGAGCACGAGATCTCGATTTTGACGGGCTTGCAGGCCGAGCGGGTCTTGACGGCGGCGGGTCAGAAGGTCGTGCCGGTCTACTGGTCACCGACCGGCGAGTGGTTCCGCGTGCCGGACGGCACGGAGGCGAAGGACTACCTCGAGGGCGCCCCGCGCGACTCGCAGCCGCTCGAGGTGCGCCTGTCGGGCGAGCCGGGCCTGTACCGCCGTAAGCGCCTGGGAGCCGAACGCATCGAACTCGACGCGGCGCTCTTGTGCCTGCATGGCGGAGCCGGCGAGGGCGGCGGCGCTGCGGCCCTGTTCTCGTTCCTCGGCGTGCCCGCCACCGGGTCGACGCTCTTTGCGGGCGCGGTCGGCATGGACAAGTTGGCGTTCGGCGGGCTGATGGCCTCGGCGAGCATCCCGTCACTGCCGCGCGAGGCGGTGTCGACCCTGCGCGAGCCGTCGTTCGCGGGGCCTTACATCGTAAAGCCCCGTTTCGGCGGGTCGTCGATCGGCATCGAGATCGCCGACGACATCGAGGCGGCCAGGGCGCTCGCCGCCTCCAGCGTGCACCTGCGCACGGGTGCCGTGCTCGAGCCGTACCGCCCCGAGCTGGTCGACCTGAACATTAGTTTCCGCACGTACCCGCAGCTCGAGATCACCGAGCTGGAGAAGCCGTTGCGTGGTGAGGGCGGCAGCGCCCTGTACTCGTACGCCGAGAAGTATCTGGCGGGCGGCTCGGGCTCGGACGCGGGCCTGACGAGCGCGCCGCGGGAGTTCCCCGCGAACGTGGATGCGAGCATCCACGAGGCCGCGCGTGATCTGGCGGCGCGCGTCGCCGACGTCACGCGCCTCACCGGAGTAGTGCGCGTCGACCTGCTGCTCGACGAGGCCGCGGGGGAGTTGTTCGTGAACGAGGTCAACTCGATCCCCGGAGCGATGTCGCTCTACCTGTGGGCGCCGACCCAGCCGGCAGCGACCGTGCTGATCGATGCGCTGGTGGAGGCACGCGACAGGCGTGTGGTGTTCCCGCAGGCAGGGTTCGGCGGTGGAGCGGCCCTGCGCGCCGCCGGCGGAATCGCCGGCAAGTTGGTCGGGCTCGACGGACCCCGCGCGTAAAGCCTGTTCCGTCCGGGCGCCCGGGCGTCCGGGCGTCCGCATCCTCCGGTCGCCCCGCCCACGCGCACCCGCCCACGTTCCCGCTCCCGCCCGCGCCCGCGTTCCGGCCCGCCCGCTTTCCAGCCTGCCTGCCCGCCCGCGCCCGCGTTCCGGTCCGCCCGCGTGCGCCCGCGTTCCGGCCCGCCCGGGGGCGCCCACACCGGTTCGTTTCGTCCCGCAGGTGCGCGCGCCCTCATGCCCACCGACGTTCCTGTCCGCCCGCACTGATATTTGCCCGCGCGCGTCGGGGTCAGCTTTGCCCCCCGCGGTGCCTTCCAAAGTCGCGGAGGGGTGAATCGTTCTCACTCGTGCTGCGCGTGACGTTTCTCAGGAGTCCAGGGTGCGTTGCCCACCCGCGCCCGCTTGTTTCCGGGAACCCGCGACCTCAACTCCTGAGAAGTGGCACGGTCGGCACCGATGCGAACCGTGTGCTGAGGCACACGAGGACGCCCGACCCCACGAGGAGTCTGTGACCCCGCTTCGCCCGTTCCGCTGTTGCGGAACCGCCTGGAGGAGTGGAATGTGCACGCGCAGCCGACGGCCATTCGCCTTTCCGTGACTTTGGAAGCTGCCGTGGGTGGGAAGTGGTCGCTAGGGACAATGGCGGCGGCGCGGGACAGGAAAGTCGCGGCGGCGTGAAGCGGTAGTCGGGGTTGCTGCGGCGTGACGCGGCTCTGATCGGCTCGGTGTTCGACGGAGACGCGTGAGCGGGGTGAACGGTGTGAGCGGGGGTGTGCGGCTACTCGTCGGCCGGCTCGTCGCTCTCGCTCGGCTCCGGCTCATCGCCCTCGCTCGGCTCCGGCTCATCACCCTCGCTCGGCGGCGCGATCTGTCCGCCCGTCAGCACGTCGGTCGCTGCCAGGCACTGCTGCGTCGCTTCCACCGCCGACACGGCCGGGCCGAGGGCGCGCAGCACGTCGACTCCCGCGACTCCGGCGACGTCGGGATCGACGATGATCTCGGTGACCGGCGCGCGCCCGTACGACAGGAAGACGAACTGCGGCGCGTTCGACTCGTCGAGCAGCCAGTCGACACCCTCGACAGTGAAGCACGGCAGGTCGGTGGCCCCGATGGGCGGCAGGCCGCAGCGGTAGATCACTCCGGTCGGGTTGCCCCACGCTGCCGTCGCCTGCGCGTTCGTCGTTCGGCGCTCAAGCCCCAGCATCTCGTCGGGCAGACGCACGCTGATCTCGGCGCACGCGACGGCGTTCGCATCCTCGGCGGGCTCCAGCGCGACGGTCGGAGCGCACGCGCTCAGCGCGGCAAGCAGTGCGGCCGCGGCGAGGGCTCCGGCGGCGCGAACGGGTCGGCGTGTCATCGCCCTCAACGATACTGCCCGCGGCTCGCCGCGCGCTGAGCGGGCCGCGCTAGCGTGGACCCCGTGACCGACAGTCCGGATGCTCGCCCCGACACCCTGCGCACGGTCGGCGAAATCACGGCGCTCGCCCGCATCATCCCCCGACTGCCGCGCGGCGAACACACCGTGCTCGGGCCCGGCGACGACGCCGCCGTCGTCGCCGCTGCCGACGGTCGCTTTGTCGTCACGACCGACGTCATGGTCGACGGCCCCGACTTTCGCCGCGCCTGGTCGACCCCGCACGACCTGGGCTGGAAGGCCGCCGCCACCAACCTCAGCGACATCGCCGCGATGGGCGCCCGCCCGACCGGTCTGGTTGTCGCCCTCATCGCCCCCGCCGACACCGCGGTTGCCGAGCTCGAGCAGCTGGCCGACGGCTTCGCCGACGCCTGCGCTGCCCTCGCCCCCGGGTGCGGGGTCGTCGGAGGCGACCTCAGCGTCGGATCCACCCTCACGATCGCCGTGACGGCGTTCGGCGACCTCGAGGGCTGCCCGCCCGTCACGCGGGACGGAGCGCAACCGGGTGACCTCGTCGCCGTGTCGGGCGACATCGGCCTCGCGGCCCGCGGCCTGCGCATGCTGTTCGACGAGGGAGTCGACGACGAGGGCAACCCCGACCCCGAGCGGGCCGCCGCACTGCGCGCCGACGAGCCGCGCATCGTGGACGCGCAGCTCGCCCCTCGTCCACCCCTTGCCGACGGCCCCGCCGCAGCCCGTGCCGGCGCGACCGCGATGCTCGACCTCAGCGATGGCCTCGCCCTCGACGCCCGCCGCATCGCCCGCGCGAGCGGAGTCGTCATCGACCTCGACGCTGCCGCCGTGTGCATCGTGGCCGGAGTCGACGCGATGTTCCTCCCGCTCGTGCTCACCGGCGGAGAAGACCACAGCCTGCTCGCGACCTTCCCCGCCTCGGTCCTCGCCGACGGCGGCCCCGGGCTGCCGGGGGGTTTCCGGGTCATCGGTCGCGTTGTCGAGCCGGGCGACGGAGGCCCCGAGTTGCGGGTCGGCGGCCGACCGTTCGAGCAGCGCGGCGGCTGGGACTCGTTCGACGACGTATGACGACGCCCGACGACGTCTACCGGCTTAGCCTTCCTCGGTGACCCGCCGCATCCAGTGCACGACGGTCTCGCCGTAGCGTGCCGTGCGGTCGAGCACGAGCCTGCGCACCTCGGCCGGGGGAGTGCTGCGCGACGAGCGCTCCAGCGCGACCACCGCATCCGCCGCCAGGTGCGGCACGAGCGCTACCAGCAGCTCGTCGACCTCGGCCGCGCCCGCCTCGTACGGCGGGTCGATGAACACGAGGTCGACGGGCCCCTCGAGGGTTTCGACCGCCGAACGCGCGGCGCGCGTCACCACCCGGATGCGCGGGGCCGGGTCGACCCCGAACCGCGCCGCCTGCTGCTCCACGAGTCGAGCATTCGCCTGGCACACCCGCGCGGCCGACGCAGCCTTCTCGACGAGCACGACTGACTCCGCCCCGCGGCTGGCCGCCTCCAGGCCGAGCGCCCCCGAGCCCGCGTACAGGTCGACGACGCGCGCCCCGTCGATGAGGTCGCGCGCCTCGAGCGCCGAGAAGATCGCCTCACGCACGCGGTCGCTCGTGGGTCGCGTGCCGCTCTTCGGCACGCTGAGCGTGAGCGAGCCGGCGAAACCGGCGATCAGGCGGGTCACGTTCTCCACGCTACCGCGAGCATCCCTGATGGATGCGCGAGGTCGCGTCAGCAGCCGCGGGTAGCGTTGAGGCCGTGACCGGCCCGCTCGACCAGCAGCTGGTGCGGGTGCTCGGCGACCGCACCGCGAAGGCGCTCGCGCGCGCCTTCGGCATGCAGACGGTCGGCGACCTCGTCGCCCACTACCCCCGGCGCTACGCGAAGCGCGGCGAGCTCACGGCGCTCACGGAGCTGACCGTGGGCGAGGAGGTGACGATCGTCGCCGAGGTGCTGCGCGTGACCGAGCGGTCGATGAAGAACCGCAAAGGCTCGATCCTTGAGGTGCAGATCACCGACGGCCGCGGCATCGTCACGCTCACGTTCTTCAACCAGGCTTGGCGCAAAGAGACGCTGAAGACGGGCGTGCGCGGCATCTTCGCCGGCAAGGTTGGCGAGTACCGTGGCGCGCGGCAGCTGGCCCACCCCGACTACCAGCTGTTCGACGACCTCGAGCTGGTGCCGGGGGCGCCCGACCCCGAGGCGCAGAAGTGGGCGCTCGCCCCGATTCCGATTTATCCCGCCACCTCGACGATCTCTAGCTGGCAGCTCCAGAAGGCGATGGGGGTCGCGCTCGACAGCCTCGTCGGCATCGACGACCCCGTGCCGCTCGAGGTGCGCGCCGAGCGACAGCTGCTCGACCTCACACGGGCGCTGCGCTTCACCCACCAGCCGGAAGACGACCAGCAGTGGCGGCGGGGCCGCGACACCCTGCGCTTCCACGAGGCATTCCTGTTGCAGGCGGCCCTCCTGCAGCAGCGTGCCGTGCTGCGCTCGTCGCCCGCCGAGCCGCGCCTGCCCGGCGCCGAGCTCGCCGGTTTCGACGCCGAGCTGCCGTTCGCCCTCACACCCGACCAGCAGACGGTCGGTGACGAGATCTTCCGCGACCTCGCGGCCGCCGTGCCGATGAACCGACTCGTGCAGGGCGAGGTCGGTTCGGGGAAGACCCTCGTCGCGGTGCGCGCCATGCTGGCCGTCGCCGAGAACGGGGGCCAGAGCGCACTGCTCGCGCCGACCGAGGTGCTTGCTGCCCAGCACTTCCGCTCGATCGTCGCGACCCTTGGCCCCGATCGGGCGGCCCGCCTGCGCCCGGTCTTGCTCACCGGGCAGTTGGGGGCGGCTGAACGGCGCAAGACGCTGCTGGCCATCGCGAGCGGCCAGTCGCGCATCGTCGTCGGCACGCATGCGCTGCTGGGAGACAAGGTGCAGTTCGTCGACCTCGGGCTCGTCGTGGTCGACGAGCAGCACCGTTTCGGCGTCGAGCAGCGCGAAACCCTGCGTCGCAAGGGCGCCGTGCCGCCGCACGTGCTGGTTCTCACGGCAACGCCGATCCCGCGCACGGTCGCGATGACCGTCTTTGGCGACCTCGATGTGTCGACGATCCGCACCCTGCCCGCGGGGCGCATCCCGATCGTCAGCCACGTCGTGCCGCTCGCCGACAAGCCCGGCTGGTGGCCGCGCGTGTGGCAGCGCCTTGGGGAAGAGCTGGAGGCCGGTCGCCAGGGCTTCGTGGTGGTGCCCGCGATCGACCCGACCACGGTCGAGGACGACCCGGATGCGCTCGCCGACGACGCGACGGAGCCCCCGGTAGTAGACCGCCCGCCGGGAACGATCGTCGAGTTGCTGCCGATTCTGCAGCAGGCTCCGCCGCTTGCCGGCCGGCGCATCGCGGCCCTCCACGGCCGGATGCCCGCCGACGAGAAAGACGCGATCATGCGGTCTTTCGCGGCGGGAGACATCGACGTGCTCATCGCGACCACCGTCATCGAGGTGGGCGTCGACGTGCCGAACGCGACGTTCATGGCGGTCATCGACGCCGACCGGTTTGGGGTCAGCCAGCTGCATCAGCTGCGTGGGCGCGTGGGGCGCGGCGCGCATCCGGGTTTGTGCCTGTTCGTCACGGCCGCGCTGCCCGAGACGACGGCGCGCGAACGCGTCGAGGCGGTCGCGGCCACCCTCGACGGTTTCGAGTTGGCGCAGGTCGACCTTGAGCTGCGCCGCGAGGGCGACGTGCTGGGCGCCAATCAGTCGGGCGGGCGTTCCAGTTTGAAGTTGCTGCGGGTTGTGACCGATTCTGACGTCATCATTGATGCCCGCCAGGCCGCGGCGGCGATACTAGACACCGACCCCGACCTCGCCGAGCACCCGCCGCTCGCTGAGGCGCTGGCCCGCCGCCTCGATGAGTCGGCCCGAGAATTCATGGCAAAGAATTAGACGATGCGTGTCATCAGCTACAACCTCCGCAAGCACGCGGCGATCGGTGAGCTGTCTGATCTGATTGCCGAGCATGAGCCGAACCTGCTGTGTCTGCAAGAGATTGATACCGATCGCATGCCCGACGACCTCGGCCCCATGCACCTCGCCGACGCGACGCGCGGCAACCGGCTGGGGCTCGCGATCTACTACCACCACGAGCGTTTTGCGGCGCTCGAGACGAAGGCGTTCTCGCTCAAGCGTTCGCTGCACGATGTGATTGCGAAGCCTGCCCACGAACGGCTGCTCGGCACGCTGCTGTACGACCGCAAACACGAGCGCGAGGTCGTGATCGGCTCGTTTCACGCGGCGCCGTTGACCGCGTTGAACTCACTGCGGCGTACCCAGATTCACGCCGCGCACGAGGCCCTCGACTCGTTCGGCGCCGAGCTGCCGACCCTCATGGTGGGCGACTTCAACTACCCGTGGTTCCAAGAGTTCTTGTCATCGACCGTGCAACGCTCGGGCCACGAGGTCACGCTGTCTGACGCTCGCACCTACACGCGCTACAAGTTCTTCCGCGGCCACTTCGACTTCGCCACGTCGATCGGTATGGCGCTGACGACGGTGCAGACGCTGCCGCAGGGTGTCAGCGACCACATGCCGATCCTCGTGAACGCCGAGCACGCCGAGGTTGCCTGACGGCAGATTCATGGATGCGCGGGGCGAGATCGTCACGAATCGGTAACGTCACCTCGCTAGGCTTGAGCGCATGAGCAGGATCGCCGTCGTTCCTGGGTCGTTTGACCCGATCACCCTGGGCCACCTCGATGTCATCGAGCGTGCGGCCAACATTTTCGACGAGATCCACGTCGTCGTGGTGCACAACCCGGGCAAAACCGCCATGCTGCCGATCGCGCAGCGCGTCTCGCTCATCGAGCAGGCCGTCGCTGACCGGGCTCTGCCATCGAGCATTCGCGTGACCGGCTGGAGCGTAGGCCTGCTCGTCGACTACTGCACCGAGGTGGGGGCAACGGTGCTCGTGAAGGGCGTCCGCAGCCAGGTGGATGTCGCGTACGAGACGCCCATGGCGATCGTGAACCGCAACCTCGCCGGGGTCGAGACGGTCTTCATGCTGCCCGACCCGGCACACGCGCACGTGTCCAGTTCGCTGGTGCGCCAGGTCGCGAGTCTCGGCGGTGACGTCGCTCCCTACGTACCGCGGGCAGTCGCCGAGTTCCTTGAGAAGACGCGCGACGGCTAGCCCCCGCCGGGCAGCAGCGGCGTGGGAGTCTCGTGCGTCCGCTCAGGCGGTGGCGCGCTCCGGCAAGGTGATGCTCTCGGTGTCAGCCTTGTGCTTGCGCAGGGCGTGGCCGCCGATGATGAGGGCGCACGCGATGATCACGAGGTTCTTCACGATGTACTGTCCCTCGATCGTGAGGCCGAAGGGGAAGACGGTGTACGTCACCTCGGGTAGGAGCACGAGCGGGAGGAACGTGCCCGGCATCTGCGGAATCAGCATCAGCAGCGCCAGTCGCGTTGTCGGCGGGAACAGGAACGCGAGGCCGATGGCGACCTCCCACACGCCGAGCAGCGGCACGATGATCTCGGGTGTGGCGAAGTAGACGGTCGCCGCGACGAGGTCGTAGGCGGGGCTCAGATCGCCCATGATCTTGAGTGCGCCGAACCAGATAAAGACGACACCGATCGCGAGGCGAGCGAACTTGACGCCAAACCTGTCCATCGTCCAGACGACGAAGCGATCGAAGAGCTCGATTCCTCGGGTGATGAGTGCGCGCATCCTGATTTCAGCCTCCGTGTCCACGTGACGTCCGTCCTTCTACGCTACGGCGCGTGGCTGTGGGGGTGCTCAGCGCCCGTGGACGCGCAAGCATGCCCGCCCGGGCATGACAGCCCGGGCGGGTGGGGGTGCTCATCGCGGGGGCAGGCACTGCAGCATCAACTGCAGCTGCCGGGTCTCGCGCTGCTCGTCGCTCATGCGGCGGTGCACCCGGCGCTCGAGCTCGGGCGTATTGATTCGGCTTCGGGTCGACGCTCGTGCGTCGACTGGGGGACAGGGGTGTGGGTCGTGACGGTCACGAGGGGGTTCCTCACTGCGGAAATGACGGGAGTTGCGGGGAGCCGCGACGGGCGAGTGCGCGCAGCGGCGCCGCGCGCAGGCGCGGCAGACGGGGCGATGATCCGCCGAGCACTCAGGATGCGCAGGGGCGCAGAGCGAGGGGATCGAGCTTCGTGAGCGTCGCCATCGACAGGACGGGTGGCGAGAGCGCTACCCGCTTAAGCGGTGAGGACGCCGACGACGCCGGCAGTGTGACGGGACTGTCCCGTGGTGAGAATAAACATGCTCGGCCTTCTTTCGACGTGTGAGCGGACACGAACGTAGCGGTTGCTGCGTGCATCCCGCAAGAGGCATACGGCGATTCGTCGCAAAGATTTTTGATTCGTCGCCTGCTCGACACGAGCATCCCGCTCTGCCAGGCTCGGACGCATGGAAGCGATTCCTGGCCTGGTTGCCCTAGGCACAGTGTTCATGCTGCTTGGCCTCTTGTGGCTGGTGCTCATCGTTGTGGCGCTCATCCAGATCGCGCAATCGACGGAGCTCAGCATGCCGATGAAGCTCGTGTGGGCCGTGGTCGTGTTCTTTTTCCCTCTGCTCGGCACGTTGGTGTGGTTCATTCTCGGGCGCCGCATCGGCGACCCGTTCCGCTCCTGACGCCGTCGACACGGCGCTGACCGTGCTGCTCGCCGAGGGGCACCTTCTGATTGAGGACGTTCCCGGTGTCGGCAAGACCGTGCTCGCCCGGGCGCTCGCGCGCTGCGTCGACGGCCGCGTCAGCCGCATTCAGTTCACGCCCGACCTGCTACCCGCCGACATCACAGGCGTCAGCGTCTACCGCCAGCAAACCGGCACGTTCGAGTTCACCCCCGGTCCGGTGTTCGCGCACATCGTCATCGGCGACGAGATCAACCGCGCGAGTCCGAAGACGCAGTCGGCGCTGCTGGAGTGCATGGAAGAGGGCCAGGTCACCGTCGACGGTCGCACCCACGCTCTCGCCAAGCCCTTCCTCGTCGTGGCCACGCAGAACCCCATCGAGATGGAGGGTACCTACGCGCTTCCTGAGGCGCAGCGCGACCGCTTCATGGCGCGCATCTCGATCGGCTATCCGGCGGTTGACGACGAGCAGCGCATGCTGCGCGATCGCGAGCGCGTGAGCCCGCTCGACGAGTGCCGCCCGGTCGTCGACATCGCGGGGTTGACCCGGATGATCGCGACCGTTCGCGAGGTCTACGTGAGTCCCGCCGTCGAGCGCTATGCCGTGCTCATCGCTCAGGCGACCCGCGACGACACCGCCCTGCGGCTCGGCGCGAGCCCCCGATCGACGCTGCAGCTCGTGCGCGCGGCCCGGGCCCGAGCCGCGCTCGACGGGCGCGACTTCGTCGTGCCCGACGACATCGACGCGCTCGCGACGACCGTGCTGTCGCACCGTGTGATCCTCGTGCCGCGCGCACAGCATCCCGATGGCCGCCCGGTCGGCCACGTCGACGAGGTGATCGACCGCATCGTGGCGGCCACCCCTGTGCCGGTTCCGGCGTCCGACGACTGACCCGGCGTCGCCCGTGCCCCGTCCCACCCTCCGCGGCGTGATCTTCGCCCTCGCCGTGCGGGTGACCGACACGACGGCCGAGGCGACCCACTTGGTGGTGCCGCAGGTGCTGCCTCTGGACGCGGGCCCCGTGCCCGAGCCGTCGACCGAGGCGGGCCCTCGCAGCAGCCGCTCCCGCGAGCGCGCCGACGACGACGTCGTCACCCGTGAGTATCGGGACGGTGACGCGCTGCGCCGCGTGCACTGGCGGGTGACGGCGCGGCACGGCGAGCTCATGGTGCGCCAGGACGAGCCACAGGCCGGCCCTCACTCGCGCCTGATCGTCGACACCGATCGTGATGGCTACGGCGACATCGAGCGCCGCGGGCTGCGCCCCGGGCCGCCGAGTGGGCCGAGCTTCGAGTGGGCAGTGCGTATGGCAGCCTCATCGGCCGCACACCTCGTCGAGCGCGGGTATGCGGTCGACCTGACTACGTCGACGCCGCAGACGGCCCAGCCCCCGCTCGCCGATGCCCCGGGCATCTCGGCGGCGCTTGCTCCGGTGCTCGGCGAGCTCGCGCTGCTGCGCGCAGCCGCCGCTGACGGTACGCCGCCCCCGCTCGAGGCCCACCCCTCGGTGCCGCTCATCGCGATCGCCTCGCAGCCCCGGGGAACGACGATCGACTGGATGCTCGCCCAGCGCGCTCCGGGAACGGTCGCGGTCCTCCTGCTCGTCGCCCCGCACGGCACCGCCGACGCCCCCGAAGTGCTGGCCCTCGCCGACGAATTCACGCGCGCCGGCTGGCAGGTCGCCCGCGTCGACCCGAGCGTGCCGGTGGACGCCGCCTGGCGCCGACTCATCGATGGGCAGCCCGCCCCCGCCGAGGCGACGGCGATCCTGCGGGGAGCCGCGCCGTGACGGCCCGCGTGCGCGCGGCGCGGCCCGCCCCGACCGCCTGGTGGCTGAGCGTCGCCGTGCTCGTCTCGCTCGGCGCCGCCCTCAGCGCGCTCACCGTCGTCATCGGCGAGGGCTCGTGGTACGTGCCCACGATGGTGGCGGCGGCGATCGGCGTGATCGTCGCCGCGGTCGTGCGACGCCTCGTTCCTGTGTGGCGGGCGTTCTGGTCGGTCGTCGCCGGGGCGGCCGCCCTGTTCGCCGCGATCGTGGTGCAGTTCGCTGCCGACACCGCACTGCTCGGGATCGTCCCGCTGCCGGAGACGTTCCTCCGCTTCTCGCTGCTCATCCGCGAGGGCGAGCTGTCGATCGTCGAGCAGGCGGTCCCCGCGTTCGCCGATGACGGTATCCGGTTCTTGCTCGCGGCCGGCGTCGGGGCGCTCGCCGTGCTGTCTGACGCGCTGGTTGCCGCCACCCGCCGTCCGGCGCTGCTCGCCGTGCCGTTGCTGGCGCTGCTCGCGATCCCGGTCGTCGTCGCGCCGGGGGCGCTGCCGCTCGTCAGCGTGCTCGCGACCGCTGCCGCGTTCCTCGTGGTTCTCGCGCTGCACCGCCCCGCGGCGGTCGGGGGACCGGGTGGGGTCTCGCGCCTCATCGCGGCGGTGAGCGCGGCCCTGATCGCCGCCGTGATCGTTCCGGGGCTGTTGCCGACCGCGGTCGTCGGGGCGAACCCGGCGGGCACGGGCCCGGCCAGCCTCGTCACGGGCGTGAACCCCGTCCTCGAGCTTGGCAACGACCTGCGTCGCTCGAGCCCCGTCGAAGCGCTGCGCTACTCGACGGACGCAGAGGGCGGCGTGTACCTGACGCTGTCCCACCTGGCCGAGTTCGCCGGCCAGCAGGTGCTGCCGGTCGAGTTCGACGCCCCCGCTGTGCCGCTCGCCGAGCTGTCGCCGCCGACCTGGTTGCCCGACGAGCTGACGACCGGAACCCTCGACACCCGCATCAGCCTGCGCACCCTGCGCACCCAGTGGTTGCCGCTGCCGCAGGCGCCGGCGACCGTCTCCGGTGTCTCTGGCGAGTGGGTGATCGACCCGGCCGGCACGACCGTGCGCGGCGACGGGCTCGACGAATTCCTGCAGATTCCTGAGGGGCTCGATCCGAGCATCCCGCAGACGGCGCTCGAGGCGACCGCCGAGGCGCGAACCCCCTACGAGCAGGCGATCGCCCTGCAACGGTTCTTCACGGGTGGCCAGTTCGCCTACTCGGAGGATGCGCCCGTCGAGGGCGGCTACGACGGCTCGGGGGCCGACATCGTGGCGCAGTTCCTCGTCGAGCGCAGCGGATACTGCGTGCACTTCGCGAGCGCGATGGCTCTGATGACGCGCACGCTCGACATCCCCTCGCGCATAGCCGTGGGCTTCCTGCCGGGGGCGCGCAACCCGCAGGTGCCGAGCGAGTACATCGTGAGTTCCGACAACCTGCACGCCTGGCCCGAACTGCACTTCGATGGCCTCGGCTGGGTGCGTTTCGAACCGACCCCGAGCCTCGGTGTGCTGCCCGAGTACGCGAGCGACGACATCCTCATCGGCGACGACGTCGTGCCTCCCGCTGGTGAGACGCCGGCGCCGGACGAGACCGACCCGGCGGACCCCGAGAACCCCGACGGTGAGATCGATGCCGGCGACCCGGCGAACCCCGATGGCGAGACCGACGCGGGGGGTCCCGACGGGATTCCCGACCTCGACGGCGGCGACGACCAGGCCGGCGGCGTCGGCGATGACGGCGGCATCCTCGTCGATCCTGTGCTGCGCTCGAACCTGATCGCTGGCGCGCTCGCGGTCGTCGCGCTGGTGCTGCTCGCGACGCCGGCGCTGTGGCGGGCGAGCCGCAGGCGCCGGCGGATGCGCGCCACCGATCCGCTGATCGTCTGGCGTGAGGTGCGCGACACGGCCCGCGACCTCGGGCTCGCCGCCGAACCCACCCGCACGGTGCGCGAGCTCGGCGCCCGCTGGGGGGTCGACGTCGCGCTCGTCGCGCCGCTCGTCACGGCACTCGAGGCCCGTGCCTACGCCGGCCCGCACGGCGACGGGTTCGTCGCACCGCCGGTCCGCCCGGTGATCGCTGCGCTGCGCGCCGCCGTGCCCTGGTGGCGGCGCGTGCTTGCCGTGCTCGCCCCCGTCTCCCTCATCGACCGAGAGCCCGACGACGCGCGGGTGCTGATCAGCGCTCCATAAGGGCAAGCCACGCGGCGGCGCGGCCGTCGAAGACGCCCTCCCGTCGCGCGGCCAGGTCGCGCACCCGGCGGGCGTCGGCGAGTACGCGCGCCGCGACCGCGTCGGGGTAGCCGAGCGTGCGGCGGTGTTCGGAGAACTCGTCGACGTCGTCGATGTAGGGGCTGGCGCGGGGTGCGCGCACGATCACGTCGAGGTCCATGTCGATGGCCGACGCCCCGAACTCTTCGAGCCGTAGTTCGGCCGCGATGTCGACGTAGAGGCCGATGCGGGACCCCTCGCGGTCGGGAAAGAACGCGGGCATCCACTGCTCGCCGGGCATCAGCACCTTCACGTTTGGCCGGTAGGCGTGGAAGTCGGCCCCCGGGCGGCGGCTCACGGTGCCCTGCTGCTGGCCGAACCAGACGCCCGTCTCGTCTTCGCCGAGCACGATCACCGGATGCACCCAGTGCGGTGATCCATCCCACTTGCGCCAGCGCAGCTCGGCATCGGAGCCGGGCTCGAGGGTCATGCTCGGAAGGCTACCGACCGCCCCTCAGCGAATGCCCGGCGCGCCCGCCGACACTGAGGGGCGTGACTCACGCCCTCGCCGACGCGAGCACCGTCAGCGCACTGTCGCCCTACGTGCGCCATCGGCTCATCACCGAGCAGGAACTCGTGGCGGCCGTCATCGAGCGGCACGGGGTCCGCGCGAGCGGTACCTCGCCGCCATCGAGGGACGCACCGGCATCGACGGATTCGACGACTGGGCGCGCGAGCTCGTCGCCGACGGCTGGCTGCACAACCACGCGCGCATGTGGTTCGCGAGCATCTGGATCTTCACCCTGCGCCTGCCCTGGCAGCTCGGCGCCGACGTCTTCCTGCGGAACCTGCTCGACGGCGACCCCGCCTCGAACACGCTCAGCTGGCGCTGGGTGGCGGGCCTGCAGACCCGCGGCAAGACCTACCAGGCGACCGCGGACAACATCGCCCGGTTCACCGACGGTCGCTACCGGCCGCGCGGCCTCGCGACGACCGCGGAACCCCTCGACGGGCCGCCCCCGCCGCCCGCCGGTGCCGCGCCCGAGCAGCGGCCGCTCACCCGAGGCCGCGCGCACGACGTCGGCCGCATCGTGACCGCCTACGCGCCCACCGGCTACGCCGCCGACGCGCTCGACCGGGCGCGCGCGGAAGCCGCCGGGGACGGCATCGTGATCGAGACCGTGCTGCGCGGCTGGGATGCCCGTGCCTGGCCCCACGCGACGCGCGGCTTCTTCCCGTTCACGGAGCGCATCCCGGGGCTTGTTCGCGATGCCGGAATCGGCGCGTGACACGGCGCCGCGACCGGCGATAATGAGCGATAGCGGCGCCGGTGCCCACCGGCGCGTCACACCCTCGTTGTCAAGGAACCGATAACCATGACCGACACGATGAACCGGTCAACTGCTGCCCACCCCCACCTCGACCCCGCGGACGGCCGCCGGGCGTACGAGCTCGACCGCCAGTACGTGTTCCACTCGTGGAGCGCCCAGGGTGCCCTCGACCCCTTCGTAATCGCCGGCGGTGCTGGCAGCGAAGTGTGGAACTACGACGGTGAGCGGTACCTCGACTTCTCGTGCCAGTTGGTCAACACGAACATCGGCCATTCGCACCCGAAGGTGGTTGCGGCCATCCAGAAGCAGGCCGCCGAGTTGGCGACCGTCGCGCCCTCGCACGCCAACCTCGCCCGGGGCGAGGCGGCCAAGCGCATCGTCGAGAAGGCCGGGCCCGGCTTCGCGAAGGTCTTCTTTACGAACGGTGGTGCCGACGCGATCGAGAACGCCATCCGCATGGCGCGCCTGACGACGCGCAAGCACAAAGTCATCTCGACCTTCCGCAGTTACCACGGCAACACCGGCGCGGCGATCGCCGCCACCGGCGACTGGCGGCGCATGCCGAACGAGTACGCGTGGGGGCACCTGCGCGTGTTCGGCCCGTTCCTGTACCGCAGCGAGTTCCACGCGACGACCGAGGCCGAAGAGTGCGAGCGCGCGTTGCAGCACCTCGAGCGCACCATCCAGGCCGAAGGTCCTGACACGATTGCTGCCATGGTGCTCGAGTCGGTTCCCGGCACGGCCGGCATCTTCGCCCCGCCCGCCGGCTACCTCGCAGGCGTCCGCGCGATCGCGGACAAATACAACATCGTGTGGATCGCCGACGAGGTGATGGCGGGCTTCGGCCGCACCGGCGAATGGTTCGCCTGGCAGGGCCACAGCGTCAACCCGGAGGGCGTCGTTCCCGATCTCATCGCCTTCGCCAAGGGAGTCAACTCGGGCTACGTGCCCGTCGGCGGTGTGGTGATCTCGCCCGAGATCGCCGCCGCGTTCGATGAGCGCGTCTTCCCCGGCGGCCTCACATACTCAGGCCACCCGCTGGCGATGGCCTCCATCGTTGCGTCCATCGACGCGATGGAGGAGGAGGGCATCATCGAGAACGCCACGATGATCGGCGAGAAGCATCTCGGACCGGGTCTGCGGGCTCTCGCCGACAAGCACCCGATGATCGGTGACGTGCGCGGGCTCGGCGTGTTCTGGGCGCTCGACCTCGTGACCGACCGCGCGACGCGCGAGCCGGTGCCGGCGAGCACCATCGGCGCCCTGAAGCGCGAGCTGATGGCGCGCCGGGTGCTGCCGTTTGCCGCCGACAACCGCATCCACGTTGTTCCGCCGTGCGTCGTGACGCCGGAGGAGGTGGAGCGGGCGCTGATCGCGTACGACGAGGCGTTCACGGCGGTTACGCAGGGCTGATCAGGCGCGCTCCCAGTGTCGTTGGGGCATTCACGGAGCGAGCACGACCTACCGTAATGGGGCCGCGGCATCCACCGTTTGATCGGGGGTGGATGTCGCGGCCTTACACTTAACGGCTATGCCTGCCGCGACTTCTCCCTACCGCGTCTCCGTGCGCGACCTCATGCATCGCCCCGGCGAAATGCGGGAACGCACCCTCGAGTTCGCCGCCCCCGAGCAGCTCGGCGTCGGCGCCGCATACGTTGCCGAGGGGTCGCCGCTCGCGATCGAGCTGCGACTGGAGGGTCTGCACGACGGGATTCTTGTCACGGGGGAGATCGACGCGATCCAGTCGGGGGAGTGCGTGCGGTGCCTCGATCCCGTCTCGCGGCCCCTCGAAGTCGAATTCCAGGAGCTTTTCGCGTATTCTCCTGAGGACGCTGTCGACTACACGGTTCACGATGATCACGTGGATTGTGAACCCGTAGTTCGGGACGCGGTTGTGCTTGCGCTTCCGTTCCAGCCCGTGTGTCGCGACGACTGCCCCGGCCTCGACCCCGAGACCGGCGAAAAGTTGGCGGACCACGCTGAACAGAAGCCGCGCGAGGTCATGGACCCGCGCTGGGCTGCCCTGGAAGGATTCCGGGCGGCTGAGACCGACACCGACTGACACCGGCACCCCCACTGACTGAAGACTGAACCTGGGCGCGCGTGCGCGCCGAGGCTGAGAGAGAAGAGAGACACCATGGCTGTTCCCAAGCGGAAGAAGTCGCGCGCCAACACCCACGCCCGCCGCTCGCAGTGGAAGGCTGAGGTCCCCACGCTCGTCAAGACCGTCGAGAACGGCAAGGTCGTGTACAGCCTTCCCCACCGCGCGAAGGTCGTTGAGGACTCGGCGGGCACCCCGCTGTTCCTCGAGTACAAGGGCCGCAAGGTCGCTGACGTCTGATCGGTCCGACCGATCCGTGGCAATGAGCGCTGACCCCGGGGTGACCCCCGACCGGTTGGCGCTTATTGCCGCGCTCGGGGTCAGGATCGACCCTGAGCTGCTGGAGCTTGCGCTCACCCACCGCTCGTGGGCCTACGAGAACGGCGGGGTGGCGAACAACGAGCGTCTCGAGTTTCTCGGCGACTCGATCCTCGGCCAGGCCGTCACGGTCATGCTCTACTCGAGCTACCCCGACCTCGACGAGGGCGAGCTGGCGAAGCGTCGCGCGTCGCTCGTCTCCGCGGTGGCGCTCGCCGAGGTGGCCCGGGGCATCGGCCTGGGCGACCACCTGAAGCTCGGTAAGGGCGAGGAGCTGACCGGCGGGCGCGGCAAGTCGTCAATCCTCGCCGACACGGTCGAGGCCCTGATCGGCGCCGCGTATCTCGACTGTGGTGGCGATGAGGCCACCGCGCTGGTGTTGCGGCTGATCGACCCGCTGCTCGCTGACCCCGCCCGTTTCGGCGCCGCCATGGACCCTAAGACGTCGCTACAGGAGCTGGTCGCGTCTCTCGGCCGCACGGCGCCCGTCTACGAGGTCGTCGACGCCGGCCCCGACCATTCGAAGGTGTTCACTGCGACCGTCGTCGTCGACGGCGAGGCAATCGCGTCGGGCGTGGGCACGAGCAAGAAGCAGGCCGAGATGGCCGCGGCGTTGAGCGCCTGGACGGCGCTGTCGGCGCGCACGGCGTGAGCCGGCGCGTGTGGCGCGAGGCGAGCATCCGTGCCTGAACTGCCCGAAGTCGAGGTCGTCCGTCACGGCCTCGCCCCCGCCGTCACGGGCGCGACTATCGAGCGCGTCGAGGTGCTCGACGAGCGCTCACTGAAGCGCCACGACGGTCCCGCGGAGGACTTCATCGACCGGCTGACGGGCGCGCGCATTGTCGCGCCCGTGCGGCGCGGCAAGTTCTTGTGGATGCCCGTGGCCGTCGGCGATGGATCCTTCGGCGACCCCGTCGAGGCCCTCGTCGTGCACCTGGGCATGAGCGGGCAGGTGCTGTTGCGCTCGCGAGGTGCGGACGATGGGCCGCTGACGCGCATCCGGTTCGAGATCGTGCACCCGGAGCACGGCGAGCTGCTCGTGAACTTTGTGGACCAGCGCATCTTCGGGTCGATGGCACTCGATGTGCTGCAGCAGACGCCGGACGGGGCGGCCGGTGGGTACGGGTCGTCTCTCGCGCTCGTTCCCGGCCAGGTGGCGCACATTTCACGTGACCCGCTCGACCCGGCGTTCGACGATGCGGCGTTCGTCGCGGCGCTGCGGCGGCGCCGCACGGGCATCAAGCGGGCGTTGCTTGACCAGACGTTGGTGAGCGGCATCGGCAACATTTACGCCGACGAGGCGCTGTGGGCGGCGCGCCTGCACTACGACTGGCCGACCGCGTCGCTGCCCGTTGCGCGCGTTCGCGAGCTGCTCACCGAGGTGCGCGTGGTGTTGGCGCGGGCGCTCGAGGAGGGTGGCACGTCGTTCGACGCCCAGTACGTCAACGTGAACGGCGCTTCGGGGTATTTCAGCCATTCGCTGCGCGCCTACGGCCAGCAGGGTAAGGCGTGCTCGCGGTGCGGAGGTCTGATCGTGCGTGAGCAGTTCATGAACCGCGGCTCGCACTTCTGCCCGCGCTGCCAGCCGCGCCCCCGCCGCCGCGCCGCCTGACTCGCGCCGCCGCCCGAGACGCGGGGCTGAGTCGCGCCGCCGCGTCGGAGCCCGACTGTTCGCCACCCGTCGGTGAGGTGCCCGGTAGGCGTCTCCCCGAGAAGTCATTCACCACCTTCGGCACCTTCCAAAAAAGCGGAAGGTCGACCTTGATTCACCCTTCCGCTTCTGTGGAAGGCGCGGCAGAGGCCACACGTCGCCGCGAGTGTGCACTCGTGGCGGGTTTGCCTCGCGCCGCACAGCCACAACTACACACTCGTGCGTCGCCCACCCGGCCCGAGCACCAGCGCCTACGCGGGCACGTCCTTCCTCCACGCCCCCTCGTAGACGAACGGTTCGAAACCGATCGCCTCGTTGACGTCGAGCATGTGGCGGTTCTCCTCCGCGTTGTAGGTCACGATGCGGGGGTGTCCGGGCCGCACCCGCTGCAGGTGTGCGATGTTCGCGATCTTCAGTAGCATCCCGAGGCGGTGCCCGCGGTGCTCGCGCACGACGATCGTGTCCTCCTGGTCAACGGGGCGCGCGAGGTTCTCCGGCAGGACGAGCTCCGTGAATCCGGCGAGCCGCCCGCTGGGCACGTGTTCGACCGCGGCGACGAGTCGCACGGTCGGGCTGTCCTCCTCGAGGGCCTCGTCGGCGAGCAGGCGCTCCACCGTCCACGGGTCCTCGCTCTCCTCCAGCCCGGCCGACGGCGCGTCGGTGCTCATGCGCGTCAGCAGGTGCGCGATGTCCTCCCGCCACTCGGGCGGCGTCGCATCGACCCACGTGTGGATGCGGTACTCGTCTCCCGCTGTTTCCCCCGCCTCCTCCTGCATCGCCTCGAGCACGGCAGCATCCACGGGAAGAGGGAGGCGACTGCCCCGCTCCACTTGCTCCAGCCGGTAGCCGAACGACTGCAGCAGCCGGGTCTCGGGGGTATCGGCGGCCACGTCGCCGAAGCCCGTGGGTGCGGCGAGCCGCGGCCCGCCGACCCTCCAGCACGGGGCGTAGACGATGAACTTCGTCGCCCGTGCCTCCCGCGCGAGAGCCTCGACGCGCTCGGCGAGGGCGCGCCCGACGGGGCGTCCGTCGAGACGCGCCAACAGCATCCGTTTCGGCTCGAATTCCTGCTTCCTCCAGCCGGGAAGCATCTCCTCCGGCGGACGCACCTCGTCCTGGGTACCCGAGTCGTGCGACCAGACCGCGCTGCGCACGTCGATGCAGGCGAGAAAGTCGGCGGCGTTCGGCGCGTCGACGCTGCCTGGAATGACCACCTCGGTGATCTCTAGGCCGGTCATGTCTGCTCACTCTCGTTCGGCCAGCCCGCCAGGCTACTCCCGCGCGAGCCGGTACGGTAGGCCTGTCCGCATCCCCATCCCCGTGAGGCGTCGCCCGTGCACCTGAAGTCCTTGACCATCAAGGGGTTCAAGTCGTTCGCCCAGCCGACGACCTTCCACTTCGAGCCGGGCGTGACCTGCATCGTCGGGCCCAACGGCTCCGGCAAGTCGAACGTCGTCGACGCGCTCGCGTGGGTGATGGGCGAGCAGGGCGCGAAGACGCTGCGCGGCGGCAAGATGGAGGACGTCATCTTCGCCGGCACCGCCACCCGCGGCCCGCTCGGCCGCGCCGAGGTGCGCCTCACGATCGACAACTCTGACGGGATGCTCCCGATCGAGTACTCGGAGGTCACGATCTCGCGCACGTTGTTCCGCAACGGCGGCAGCGAGTACGCGATCAACGGCACGGCGTGCCGCCTGCTCGACGTGCAAGAGCTCCTGAGTGATTCGGGTCTCGGCCGCGAGATGCACGTCATCGTCGGCCAGGGCCAGCTAGACAAGGTGCTGCACGCGAGCCCCGAGGAGCGACGCGGCTTCATCGAGGAGGCCGCCGGAATCCTGAAGCACCGCCGCCGCAAAGAGAAGACGGTGCGCAAGCTCGAGGCGATGCAGACGAACCTCACCCGCCTCAACGACCTGGCGGGCGAGATTCGCCGCCAGCTGACGCCGCTCGGCCGCCAGGCCGAGATCGCCCGCGAGGCGCAGACGATCGCCGCGATCGTTCGGGATGCTCGTGCGCGCCTCCTCGCCGACGAGGTCGTCAGCATTCGGCGCGCCCTGCACGAGCACCAGCGCACCGAGGCCGAGCGCACGAGCGAGCGCATCGTGGTGCAAGAGCAGCTGGATCAGGCGCGCCTGCGCGTGCAGCGCATCGAGTCGCAGATGGTCGGCGACGCCGTTGACCAGGCGCGCGGCGTCGCCTTCGGGCTGGAGCAGGTGCAGGAGCGGCTGCGCTCGCTGTCGTCGCTCGCCCAGCAGAAGCTCACGCTGCTCAGCCAGCAGGCCGAGTCGCCGGGCGCGCAGACGACCGTCACGCAGGCGCAGATCGACGAGGCGCTCGCCGAGGCTGACGAGCTCGCCGCCGGCGTGGGGGAGGCCGAGCGCCGTGTCGGCGAGGCGGCGGCCCGCACCGCGACGGCCCGCGCTGCCCTCGACTCGCTCGACGAGGAGATCGCCGCGCAGTCGGCGCTTGTCTCGCAGCACGACCTTGAACTGCAGAGCCTGTCGGGGCGGGTCGACGTCGCCCGCTCGACGCTCGCCGCTGCCCGTGGTGAGCTGCTGCGCCAGCAGAACGCGCTCGAGCAGGCGGAGGCGCGGGTCACGCAGACCCGGGCCGACCTCGCAGCCCTTCCCGAATTGGAGCAGGCGGAAGGCGTCGACGCGGAACTCGACGACGCGCTCGCCGCCGCCGACGCGCGCGTCGCCGAAGTGACGGCGCGCATTGACGCTGAGCGCGAGCAGCTGCACTCGCTCGAGCGGGAACGCGACGCGCTCGCCGCCCGCGTGAGCGCCCTGTCGCAGGCGGTCGACGTCGGCGACGGCGCCGCAGGACTCGCCGGCAGTGACGGCGTGCGGGGGCTCGTCAGCGACCACCTCCAGGTGACTCCCGGATACGAGGCGGCGGTCGCCGCCGCTCTCGGAACGCTCGCCGACGCGGTGCTCGCCGACGACCTGGATGCCGGGATCGCGGCCCTCCGCCGCGTGCGCGACGACGAGGGCGGCCGCGTCGAAGTCGTGCTTGCCGACCTGCTGACTCCCTTCGACCCGATGGCGGGGCCGCAGTCGACCGGCGGGCTCGTGCGCGCCTCGGGTGTCGTCACCGCGCCCGACGGCGTGCTCTCGCTGCTCTCGCACACGCTCATCGCCGATGACCTCGAGGCCGCCCGCGCCGCCTGGCCCACCGTTGAGCGGCTCGGAGCGCTCGCGAGCGTCACCGTCGTCACCCGCGACGGCGAGGTGCTGTCGCGCGCGGTGCTGCGGGGCGGGTCCGGTGCGGGCCGCAGCCGCCTCGAGTTGGCGGCCGAGCGCGACGCCGCATCCAGCGCCCTCGATGACGTCTCGACGGAGATTGAGCGCGCCCGCGGCGTACTCGACGACTCGCGGCACGAGCTGGCCTCCGCAAAGGACGATGCGACGGCGGCGCTCGCCGCCGTTCGCGACCAGGATGCTCAGCGCGCGGCCCGCAGCGAGCAACTGTCGCGCGCGCGCACGCAGGCGGAGGCCGCCGAGGCCGAGGCCGAGCGTCTCGCCGCCGGCGTCGACCGTGCCGAGGCGAGCGTGCGGGATGCGGAGGTCGCCGCCTCCGCCGCCCAGCAGGCGCTGGACGAGTTCTCGTCGCGCCCGCGCCCCATGCTCGACGCGAGCGCCCGCGACGGGCTGGTCGCCGAACTCGACGCGACCCGCGCCGCCGAGGTCGAGCAGCGCATCGCGCTCGAGACGGCCCGTGAGCGCGTCCGTGCCGCGCGCGACGCGGCCGAGCAACTGCGACGCCGCCGCGAGGCCGAGCGCGCCGCCGCCGACGAAGCCGCCCGCCGCGCGGTGCTGCGGCAGCGCCAGGTCGACGCCGCCCGCCGGGTCGCCGCAGCCCTACCCGCCGTGCTCGCCGCCGTCGACCGTTCGGTCGCCGAGGCCCGCGTTGCCCTGCACGCCCGGGAGGCCGAGCGGGCACAGCAGAACGACGAGCTCGCCGAGCTGCGCCGCACCGAGGCGGGTCTGCGCGAGCGGCTCACCGGCATCACCGAGGGCGTTCACGGACTCGAGCTGCAGATCTACGAGAAGAAGCTGCACCTCTCGCAGTTGCTCGAGCGGGCGGGAGACGAGCTGGGGCTCGTCGAAGACGTGCTGGTCGCCGAGTACGGGCCCGAGGTGCCGGTGCCCGACGATGACGCGCTGACGAGTGCAGCGCAGGCCGCGGCCGACGCGGTGGCCGCGCAGGCGGCGGCGCGCATCGACCCCGACGACCCGTTCGCTGAAGCCGAGCCTGAGCCCGATTCTGCGTCTGGCGACGAGGCGGTCGACGCCGACAACGCCGCCGCTGAGCGGCGCGTGGCCGAACTGGTGGCGAGCCAGGCCGCGTCCACAATTCAGGAAGGCGGCGCCGATTCGGCGACCGATCACGTTGCCGACGACTCGCATCCTGAATTGCGAACGCCGCCCGCCGGCAAGCCGTTCGTGCGCGAAGAGCAGCAGGCGCGCCTCGCCCGCGCCGAGCGCAAGCTCAGCCAGCTCGGTCGGGTGAACCCGCTCGCGCTGGAGGAGTTCGCCGCGCTCGAGCAGCGGCACAAGTTCTTGACCGAGCAGCTGACCGACCTCGCGAACACGCGCCGCGACCTGCTGGCGATCATCGACGAGCTCGACGAGACGATGCAGCACATCTTCGCGGAGGCCTTCGCCGATACGCAGATCGCCTTCGACCAGGTGTTCCCGATCCTGTTCCCCGGCGGGTCCGGCAGCCTCATGTTGACCGACCCCGAGAGCATGCTCACGACGGGCATCGAGGTCGCGGTGAAGCCGGCCGGCAAGAAGATCGAGCGACTCAGCCTGCTGTCGGGCGGTGAGCGCTCGCTCGCGGCCGTGGCCCTGTTGATCGCGATCTTCAAGGCCCGCCCGAGCCCGTTCTACATCATGGACGAGGTCGAGGCCGCCCTCGACGATGCGAACCTCGGTCGCCTGCTGACGATCTTCCGCGACCTGCGCGAGAGTTCGCAGCTGATCGTCATCACCCACCAGAAGCGCACGATGGAGATCGCGGACGCGCTCTACGGCGTCAGCATGCGCCAAGACGGGGTGAGCGCCGTCGTCGGCCAACGGGTCGCCGATCCCGAGGCTGAGGCCGCCGCGAGCTGACCCTGCCGCGAGCTGACGCCGCCGCCAGCTGCCGCCGCTGCGTACTGAATCTGCCGCGCGCGACGCTCTCGCTGCCTTCCTGGCACGCGCCAGGGCATTCCCTCCACGTTGCCTGCAAAAGAGTGTCTACCCCCTTTCGGGGGTCACGCTACCTCGTTACGTTTTCGTTACCGATCGAAAGGAGACGCTCATGAAGCGCGCACTTGTGATTCTCGGAGTTGCCAGCACGTTCGCCCTCGCCGGCTGCGGCGACGGCACGGTCAACCAGGCACCCGTCGACGAGCCGCTGCCGGGTGAGCAGCAGCCCATGCCGGAGGAGCCGGGCATGCCCGGTGAGGACGGCATCGACGAGGACATGCAGCCGTAACACGCACCCGTCCTCGGGGGCGTGGCCTGTTACGCGTCCCCTTTCGACACGCCCCGGTCGGCCTCACGCCGCCGGGGCGTCGTCGTGTCGCGGCGGGCGGTTGCGGGGCCGCGCGCTACTGGTAGACGGTCGGCAGGGCGGGTTCGCCGGCTCCGAGTCGCAGCGCCTCCGCTGGCAACTCGGCGATGGCGGACGCGTGGTGGGCGCGTGCGAGGCGCACGCCGTCCTGGCCTCTGTGGCGCGCATCCATCTCGCCCTCCGTCACGTACGCGACCGTCAGATCGCGGATGCTCGCGCCGGCCTCGCGCAGTTCGTCGCGGTCGGCGGGCGCATCCGGCACGCCGTCCCGCGTCTCGTCAACGATGACCAGTTCGGCCCGGGCTACGCCGTCCGCCCCGATGAGTCGCCGGCCGCGCTTCGCGGCGCCCCGCGACACCTTGCCGGCCGACGTCTTGACCACGGGACGCCAGCCGCCCGCCTCCGCGTCCTCCACGGCCACGAGTTTGTAGACGAAGCCCGCCGTGGGCGCGCCCGAGCCGGTGACGAGGGCCGTGCCGACGCCGAACGCGTCGACGGGGGCGCCGCGCAGGGCCGCGATCGTGTACTCGTCGAGGTCGTTCGTCACGGTGATGCGCGTGTTTACCGCCCCGAGGGAGTCGAGGTGCTCGCGCACCCGCCGCACCAGTTGCGGCAGGTCGCCCGAGTCGAGGCGCACGGCCCCGAGCTCGGGGCCGGCGACCCGCACGGCGGTCTCGACGCCGCGCTCGACGTCGTACGTGTCGACGAGCAGGGTCGTGCCGGGGCCGAGCGCGGCAACCTGGGCGCGAAACGCCTCCTCTTCGCTCTCGTGCAGCAGGGTGAATGAGTGCGCGGCGGTGCCCATCGTGGGCACGCCCCAGCGCTCACCGGCGGCGAGGTTCGACGTGGCGGCGAAGCCGGCGATGTGGGCGGCGCGGGCGGCGGCGATGGCGGCCTCCTCATGGGTGCGGCGCGATCCCATCTCGCTGAGGGGGGCACCGTCGGCGGCGGCGACCATGCGCGCGGCGGCGCTCGCGATGGCGCTGTCGTGGTTGAGCGTGCTGAGCGCGAGCGTCTCGAGCGCGACCGCCTCGGCGAACGTTCCGGTGACGCTCAGCACGGGGGAGTTCGGGAAGAACAGCTCGCCCTCCGCATAGCCCTCGACCGAGCCGCTGAAGGTGCTGTCGTGCAGGCGATCGAGCGTGGCGGTGTTCACGACGCCCTCTCGGGCCAGCCACTCGACCGTCTCGGCGTCGAAGCGGAAGTCGGCGAGAGCATCCAGCAGGCGACCGGTACCGGCGACGACGCCGAAGCGGCGGCCGGTCGGAAGGCGCCGCGTGAACACCTCGAAGCGGCACCGGCGGTCAGCCCGCCCCGACGCGAGGGCGGCCTCGATCATGGTCAGCTCGTAACGGTCGGTTCTCAGGGCTGTGGTCACGCGGCCAGGTTACGCTCGGCCCATCAGTGAGGGGTGGGGTTGTGAGCGGAAATAGCCGAGAGTCGGGGCCGGTGCGCTGGCTCACGAGTGAGCAGCTCGGCCCGCACTTCGACGATGGCGGCGAGATCGCTCTCGTCGAGGTGCTCGACCAGTACCGCAAGCGCCCCGTACACCGGCAAAAGGCGCATCTGCACCTGAGTGCGCTGCGGCACCGGGCGGCCGAGCTCGGCGAGCGGGCGCGCGTGATCTCCGGGCCGACGCATCGCGAGGCGCTTGAGGCCGCCGGGCTCACCGGCGACCGGCTCGAGACTGTGGGCGCGATCAGCTGGGGCATGCGGCGCCTCGTCGAGGAGCTCGGCGGCACCGTGCTCGAATCCCGCGGCTTCGTTACCGACCGGGCGGTGTTCGAGGACTGGGCGGCGGGTAAGAAGGCCTCGCAGCTCGTCATGGACCGCTTCTACCGCGAGGTGCGCGAGCGCACCGGCCTGCTCATGGAGGGCGGTCAGCCCGTCGGCGGCCAGTTCAGCTTCGACGCCGACAACCGCGAGCGCCCGCCGAAGGGCGCGGTCAGCCTCGGCCTGCCCGACCCGTGGCGGCCGACGGAAGACGAGATCGACGCATCCGTGCGCGAGGATCTGGACCGGCTCGCAGCCTCCGGCGCCCCCTTCATCGGCGTGGATGCGCCGCGCCGGTTCGCGGCGACGCGGCCATGGCCCACACGCGCCTCAGCGTGCCGATCAACCTCGGCCTGCTGCACTCGCTCGAGGTCGTCGAGCGTGTCGTCGCCGAGTACGAGGCGGGCCGGGCGCCGCTGAACAGCGTCGAGGGCCTGGTGCGCCAGCTCATCGGCTGGCGCGACTGGGTGTGGCACCTGTACTGGCACCTCGGCCCGGACTACACGGACTCGAACAATTTTCTGGATGCTCGCACGCCGGTCCCCGAGGACTGGTGGCGGCCGGATTCGTCCGCCGTCGCGGCGGCGTGCCTCTCGGATGCGCTCGACCAGGTCGCGCAGACCGGCTGGACGCACCACATCCTGCGCCTGATGGTGCTGGGCAACCACGCCCTGCAGCGCGGCTACGACCCGGCGGAGCTCACGGCGTGGTTCCGCGACGCCTTCGTCGACGGCACCGCCTGGGTCATGCCAGCCAACGTGGTGGGCATGAGCCAGTTCGCCGACGGGGGAGTGGTGGCGACGAAGCCGTACGCGTCGGGCGGCGCGTACATCCAGAAGATGAGCGACTACTGCGGCTCGTGCCGCTTCGACCCGAAGAAGCGGCTCGGCGACGATGCGTGTCCGTTCACGGCCGGGTACTGGGCGTTCCTTGACCGGGTCGAGCCGCGCATCCGCGGAAACCACCGGATGGCGCAGCCGCTCGCGGGCCTGCGCCGCCTCGCCGACCGCGAGCAGGTTGTCGCGCAGGAGCGCGCCCGCGACGCGTACTGAGCCGTGCCGGCGGCTGCCTGCGCGACCACGGCCCTGGCCCGCACCCGCGTCGCGCTTACCTGCCGGTGAAATGCGCGTCGTGGCTGCCTCACGGAACACGAGTCGACCACAATGCGCAACTCACGGCACCCTCTGCCTCGCCGCCCGCGCCCCGTTCCCGTCGCGCCGCCCCCGTGACCCGAAGGACCGCGAGGTTGCACTTGTGGTCGGTCGTCCGTGCGGCCGTGATTCCGCCACAACTGCACACTCGCCGTCTTTCGTGCGCCAGATGCATGCGAATGCCCACCTCGGGGCCGAAACCTGTGCGCCGTGAGAGGCACATACGGAATACGCAGAGGACCTCTCCCGTGGCCGCGGCCCCAGCACTCCAAGGTCGCGGCGAGGCGTGACTCCCGGGGTGCGGAACACGAATACGCCGCGCGCCTACACTGGGGCGGGTGAGCAACGCGCCGATCGGAGTCTTCGATTCCGGCGTCGGCGGCCTCACGGTGGCCCGCGCGATCATCGACCAGCTGCCGCGCGAGCAGATCGTCTACCTCGGCGACACCGCGAACGGTCCATACGGTCCCCGCCCCATCGCGCAGGTGCGCGAACACGCTCTCGCCGTGCTCGACGAACTCGTCGACCAGGGCGTCAAGCTGCTCGTCATCGCCTGCAACACCGCATCAGCCGCCATGTTCCGCGACGCGCGCGAACGCTTCGAACAAGGCCACGGCATTCCCGTCGTCGAGGTCATCCAGCCCGCCGTGCGCGCCGCCGTGCGCCGCACGCGCACGAAGCGCATCGGCGTCATCGGCACGGAGGGAACGATCCGATCCGGGGCCTACAGCGACGCGTTCGTGGCCGACCCGAGCATCCAGCTGTCGACCGCCGCCGCCCCGCGCTTCGTCGAATTCGTTGAGGCCGGCATCACGACCGGCCCCGAGGTGTTGGCGCTCGCCGAGCAGTACCTGGCGCCGCTGAAGGCCGCCGACATTGACACGCTCGTGCTCGGCTGCACGCACTACCCGCTGCTCGCCGGGGCGATCCAGTACGTCGTCGGCCCCGAGGTCTCGCTTGTCTCGAGCGCGGAAGAGACCGCCTACGACGTCTACCGCCGCCTCGTCGCGCACGGCATCGAGGCCACCCGAACGGATGCTCCCGCTCACGTCTTCGAGGCAACCGGCGCCGACACCGAACGGTTCCGCGAACTCGCCCGACGCTTCATCGGCCCCGCGGTCACGCGCGTCGACCCCTTCCCGACCGGCACGATCCCCCTTCCGAAAGGCCCCACCGCATGAACGCCACCATCGCCGAGTCCTCCGGCCTGCGCGCCGACGGGCGTACAAACGACCAGCTGCGCCCCGTCACGATCGAGCGCGGCTGGAGCGCCCAGGCCGAGGGCAGCGCGCTCATCAGCTTCGGCGGCACCAAGGTGCTCTGCACCGCGAGCTTCACGAACGGCGTGCCGCGCTGGCTCATGGGCAAAGGCTCGGGCTGGGTTACCGCCGAGTACGGCATGCTGCCGCGGTCGACCAACGAGCGCATGGACCGCGAGAGTGTGAAGGGCCGCATCGGCGGTCGCACCCACGAAATCTCGCGCCTCATCGGCCGCAGCCTCCGCGCCGTCGTCGACACGAAGGCGCTCGGCGAGAACACCATCAAGATCGACTGCGACGTGCTGCAGGCCGACGGCGGAACCCGCACGGCCGCCATCACGGGCGCCTTCGTCGCGCTCGCCGACGCCGTCGAGTGGGGCCGCGACAAGGGCTTCATCGCGCGTCGTGCCGCCGCCCTCACCGGCACGGTCTCCGCCGTGAGCGTCGGCATCATCGACGGCACCCCGATGCTCGACCTGGCCTACGTCGAAGACGTGAAGGCCGAGACCGACATGAACGTCGTCACCACCGGCGACGGCCGCTTCGTCGAGGTGCAGGGCACCGCCGAGGGCGCGCCCTTCGACCGCGACGAGCTGAACGCTCTGCTCGACCTCGCCGTGGGCGGCACGACCGAGCTGACCCGCCTGCAGCGCGAGATCCTCGGCCGCTGATGACGAGCATCCCGACGCTCAGAGCCGTCGTCGCCACCCACAACGCGCACAAGGTGGCCGAGCTGCAGCGCATACTCGGTACGGCCCTTCCCGGCCTCGAGTTGGTCGCCTACGACGGGCCGAGCCCGGTGGAGGACGGTGACAGCTTCGCCGCCAACGCGCTCATCAAGGCGCGCGCCGCGGCCGAGCACACGGGCCTCGTCGCGATCGCCGACGACAGCGGCATCGGTGTCGACGCGTTGGGTGGGGCGCCCGGGATCGACTCGGCGCACTACTCAGGGCGCCGCGATGACGCGGCGAATGTGAGCCACCTGCTCGCGAACCTCACCGATGTGCCTGCTGAGAATCGCGCCGCACAGTTCACCTGCGCCGCCGCCCTCGTCGACCCCACCCGCACCGACGACGCCCGCGAACACGTCGAACTCGGCGTCTGGCCGGGCCGCGTGGCACTCGAGGCCGCCGGCGGGGGAGGGTTCGGGTACGACCCGGTGTTCATCCCCGAGGGCCTTGAGGTCACGAGCGCCGAACTCACCGCCGACGAGAAGAACGCCATCAGCCATCGCGCGCGAGCCTTCGCGGCCCTCGCCGCCGTCCTGCGCGAGCGCTACGGAGCGTAAGGTCACCCCATGTCTGACACGGTCGCCACCACCGTCACCGACGACTACCTGAAGACGATCTGCCAGCACACCGAGTGGCAGCCCGAGCCGATCACGCCGAGCCAGCTTGCCGTCGCCCTCGCCCTTGCCCCCTCGAGCGTGACCGAGATGGTGAAGAAGCTCGCCGCCGCCGGGCTCGTCGACCACCGGCCGTACGGCGCGATCACGCTGACCGACGCCGGCCGCGCCCGCGCCCTCGCGATGCTGCGCCGCCATCGCCTCATCGAGACGTGGCTCGTCGAGCGGCACGACTACGGCTGGGACGAGGTGCACGACGAGGCCGAGGTCCTCGAGCACGCCCTCAGCGACCGCCTGCTCGACCGCATCGACGCGGAGCTCGGACACCCGACGCGCGACCCGCACGGCGACCTGATTCCTCGCAAAGACGGCACGATCATCCGGCCTGACGCGGTGCGCCTCGACCAGGCGCCACCTGGAACGACGGGGGCGGTCGTGCGCATCAGCGACCGCGACCCCGACGTGCTGCGCGTGCTCGACCGGTTGGCATTGACCCTGGATGAACGCGTCCGGGTCGGCGACGACCGGTCGCCCGCCGCGGGGGTCGCCCTCGTGCGCGCGTCGGGCTCGACGATCGTCGTCGACCCCGCCGTTACGCGAGCCGTGTGGCTCGCCGTCTAGGGTCGAACGCTACCGCGAGTCGCCCACCGTAGGAATCGAATCAGTCGACGGGTCGCTGACGACGTCCTCCGACATGAGCTTGCGCGCCACCAACATTCGCTCAAGGGCGATCAGTGCAAGGATCACCACCGCACCGATTACAGCCAAGCCAATCATGATTGGCCAGTTCGACTCGGCGGGCAGAACTGACCCGTCATCTTCCTGCCACGGCCACAGCGCGCGCAGGGAGCCGAGCATGAGGCCCGTGATTACGATGAGCGTGACGCGGCGTTTTTTCGCGAGCAGCCACTGCAGGCCAGAAACGAAAACGCCGAGGCCGAGGATCGCGCCCAGGATGAACGTGCCCAGGTACGCGAGGTCGCGGTCGTTGACCGCGGCGAGCGTCGGCGCGTACATGCCGACGGTCAGCAGGAGGTACGATCCCGAGACACCGGGCAGCACGAGCGCGCAGATCGCGACGGCGGCCGAGATCAGGATCACGAAGAACGTCGGGTCCTGGTCGGGTGCCCTCGGGATGTCGGTCAGGAGGAACGCGAATGCGGCGCCTGCCGCGGCGATGAGGTACTCGTGCGCCTTCCAACGGCCGCCGACCATGCGAATCGGCACGATGAGGGACGCGACAATCAGCCCGAAGAACACCGCGCGGGTTTCGGTCGGATGCTCGTCAAGCAGCGGCGCGATGAGGGCGGCTCCGACGAGAATCGCCGCGAGCATCCCGATGCCGATGGGAAGTACGGCCGCCCAGTGCACCTTGCCGAAGTGGGCGCGGGCGCCGGCGGTACCGCGCCCGCGCAGCCCGTCGCTGACGAGTCGAGCGACGCCGCGAGCGAGATGGCCTGCCCCGTCAATCAGGGTGTCGTAGACGCCGACGATCAGGGCAACTGTGCCACCCGAAATGCCCGGCACGACCTCGGCGAACCCGATGAGCGAGCCGCGTGCGGCGTCGAGGATGGAGCGCGCTGCAGCGCGGGGCGTGATGCTCACAGAGGGTAGTTTTCCTTCTCGTGCTTGCCGTCGTGCGGTCCCACGCCGTAGCTCGGAGCTGTCGTGGCCGGTTCCGTCGCCTCGTGGCGGCCATCGTGGACGGGCTCGTCAACCCAGATCTCGACGGGGGGCAGTTCAACACCGGCGCGTTCCAGCTCGTCTTCGATTTTCTGCTGATGCCGCTCGTGGGACCAGTGGTACGCGATGCCGATGAGCACGATGCCCACGATGACCAGCAGGACGATGTCGATGTAGGCGATCACCCAGTCGGCAACGCCGGGAATCTGGGCGATGCCGTAGCCGAGCAGCGGAAGGCCGGTGCCCCAGAGAATCGCGCCGATCGTGTCGAAGAAGAAGAAACGCCGGTAGGGCATCCGGCCGACACCCGCGGCAACCGGGGCGATGGTGCGCACGACGGCGATGAAGCGCGCGATCGTGATCGCGAATCCGCCGTAGCGCAGGAAAAACGCCTCGGTGCGGGCGACGCTGCGTTTCGAGAAGAACCCTGCCTGCTTGCGGTTGAAGATTGGCGGGCCGACCTTGCGCCCGATCAGGTAGCCGAGGTTGTCGCCGGCCATCGTCGACAGGGTGATCGCCAGCGCCACCAGCCAGATGGGCTGGGGGATCACGTCGGTGAACGTCAATACACCCGTCAAGATCAGCAGGGTGTCGCCGGGCAACAGAAAGCCGATGAGCAGCCCCGTCTCAACGAATACGATGCCGCAGACGATGATCAGCGCCCAGGGGCCAGCGTCGCGAATCAGCGACTCGACATCGAACAGTCCGATGTCCATGGGCAACATGGCGACTCCAGCGGTGCGGGGCAAGGGGTTCAGCGTATCGCCGCGCGGGCGTCCCGCCTATCCGGGGTGGTGATCGTTGACCCTCCGTTACCCCTGGATATGGTGGACGCGACCGGAAGGACGCCTCCCGCCGATGCTCGCTGTGCTCGCCGCGTTGCCCGTGCTCGCCGTTCTCGTGCTCATGACGGTGGTCGGCTGGTCGGCTGCGCGGGCCGGGCTGGTTACCGCCGCCGCGACGCTCGTGCTGGCCGTCGTCGGCTTCGGCTTCGGGGTGGGCGAGGATGCCGACCCGGGGCTCGCCTGGTCGCTCACCGGCGTCGTCGCCGAGGCGGGCTTCATCGCGCTCACGATCATCGGCATCATCGGCCCGGCGCTCGGTATTCACGTGCTGCAACGCTCGACCGGCGCCGCGGCTCGCCTGCGATTGGCGCTCGCCGTGCTGCACCCCGACCCGCGGCTCGGGGCCCTGCTCGTCGCCTGGTTCTTCGCACTGTTCTTGGAGGGTGCGGCGGGTTTCGGCACGCCGATTGCCCTGGCGGCGCCGTTCCTCGTCGCAGCGGGCATGAAGCCTGTTGCCGCGGTCGCGGCCGCCCTCGTCGGTCACGCGGCGGGCGTCTCGTTTGGCGCCGTGGGTACGCCGATCCTTGCCCAGGCGACCATTGCATCCACGACCCTGCCCGAGACGACCGGCCAGGTGTTGGCCCGAGGCGTCCTGCCATACCACCTGGCCCTCGGCTGGATCCTGCTCGTCGTGCTGATCGTGATCATCGGCAGCGCCTACGGCAACCGGCGCGGGCTCGTCGGCTGGGGCTTGCTCGCCTGGGCGAGTTTCTTCCTGCCCTACAGTCTGATCGCCTGGTTCGTCGGCCCGGAGCTGCCAGCGCTTGGCGGCGCCCTCGTCGGGGCAATCCTGTTTTCCATCGTGCTCGCCTGGCGACGCGAGCGGGCGGAGGTCGCCGCGGGGGCGCGCCACCCGCACCCGGACGTGGAAGAAACCGTGGTCGCCGAGCTGTCGGTGCTGCGGGCCGCTGCCCCGTACCTGGTGCTCGTCGCAATCGTGCTGGTCACCCGGCTGATTCCGCCGATTCAGGATGCGCTGCGCTCGGTCACGCTCGAATGGCAGCTTCCCGGGGGCTTCGCCGGATCCGTGCAGCCGCTGTATCACCCGACGATGTTGCTCACCGTGGCGTTCGTGGTGGGCGCGCTGATCCAGAGGGCGTCGTGGCGGCGCATCCGCATCGCGGTCGTGTCGGCGACCCTGCAGCTGGGGCCCGTCTTTCTCGCCCTTGTGGGAATGATCACCATTGCCCGTGCCATGTCGGCCTCGGGCATGACGCAGACGCTTGCCGAGGCGGCTGCGTCGACGGGAGCGGCATGGCCGCTGTTCACTGTGGCAGTCGGAGTGTTCGGGTCGTTCATCACGGGTAGCGCGACGGCCTCGAACCTGCTCTTCACCGACCTGCAGGTGTCGACGGCTCGGGCGATCGGGGCGCCGTCGCTTCCACTCCTCGGTGCGCAGGGCTACGGTGCCGCACTCGGCAACCTCATTGCCCCCGGCAACATCATCGCGGCGGTCGCCACCGTCGGCCTCGCCGGGCGTGAGGGGCTCATTCTGCGGCGCACACTCCCGTGGGTTGTGGTGTGCACGATCCTGGGCGGGGCGTTCGCGCTGGTGCTGACACTGTCCTGAGAAGGTGCTCCGAGCATCCCGCTGATCGGGAATAGGGGCTTGTCTTCCCACGTTCCGTGTTTACTGTGGCTGAACGCCTTGTTGGCCACGGGCGGTCGCGGCGACATCGTCGCCGCCCGCCCATTTCCGCTGTTCCCCGATGTAGAGAAAGCGATACCGCTATGTCTTTGGACTCCCTCTGGCAGCCGATCACCGTCGGCCGCATGGACCTCCCGCACCGCCTTGCGATGGCACCGATGACGCGCAGCCGTGCGAACGCAGACGGTACGCCGGGTGCTCTCGCCGCCGAGTACTACGGCCAGCGGGCCTCCCTGGGGCTGATCATTTCGGAGGGCACGCAGCCATCGGATGACGGCCAGGGCTACCTGAACACCCCCGGCATCTACACCGATGCTCACATCAAGGGCTGGCGCGAGACCGCCGACGCGATTCACGCCGGTGGCGGCTACCTGTTTATTCAGCTGATGCACGTGGGCCGCATGTCGCACCCCGACAACACGCCGCACCACCGCCAGCCGGTCGCCCCCTCGGCGATCGCCCCGGGCGTCGACATGTTCACGGCGGCGGGCATGCAGCCGGCTCCCGAGCCGCGCGCGCTCGCGACCGAGGAGATCGCCGACGTGATCGCCGAGTTCGTGCACGCCGCGAAGTCGGCCGTCGAGGCCGGTGCCGACGGTGTCGAGATCCACGCCGCCAACGGGTACCTCGGCCACCAGTTCCTCGCCCCGAACGCCAACGTGCGCGACGACCAGTACGGCGGATCGGTCGAGAATCGTTCGCGCTTCGTCGTCGAGGTGTCGAAGGCCGTTGCCGACGCGATCGGCGCCGACCGCACCGGTATTCGCATCTCTCCCGGAATGCCCCTCGGCGGCCTCGACGAGGGCACGGTCGACGAGGTACGTGAGCAGTACCTGCACCTCGTGGGCGAGCTCGCGAAGCTCGACCTCGTCTACCTGAACCTGCACCACGGCGGCGACGACGTGCTGCTGGAGAAGATCCGCAAGGCGTGGCCGAACACGCTGCTGGTGCTGCGCTACGGCCGCACTCGCGAGCAGATCGCCGACGAGATCAACGCGGGCCGTGCCGACATCGCCCCGCTCGGCCAGTTCGCGCTCGCGAACCCTGACGTGGTCGAGCGCCTGAAGACCGGCGCCCCGTTCAACGAGGCCGACCCGGCCACGTTCTACGGCGGCGACGCGACGGGCTACACCGACTACCCGACGCTCGATGAGGCTGACGACGAAGCGGCCGCGTAGCCGTCACGCCACAGGGTCACGGCGCCCTCCTCCGCGGCTGCGCGGGGGAGGGCGCCGTTTGTGTGAGCGGAACTGGTGACATGAGGTCTGCTCGTGAGAGGCTGACGCTCATGGATGCCCGCCCCACCATTCGCGATCGACACCACCTGCTGATTCGACGATCGTCGGTGGTTTCGCTGATGGTCGCGACGGCCTTGCTGCTCGGTGCGTGTGCCGGCGTTGACACGGCGTCCTCGGGCTCCGATTCCTCCTCGACGGGCTCTGTGGAATTGGGCGTCGCCGAAGCCTGCGCAGACACCGCCGTCGATGGGTGCACCGCGACCGCGGGTGACAGTGTGATCCTCCCGCCCGACTTCGAACGAGTGGGCGTCACCGATGCGGTCGCCGTTGATGAGGGTGGCCACAACGCGATCGGTCTGACACTCACCAGTGACGGGGCCGCGGTGCTCGCCGAGGTGACTGAGCAGGTCGTTGCTGCGGGGCCGGAGTCGCGCCTTGTTGTCAAGATCGGCGACGACGTCCTCTCGGCCGTTCGAGTCGTGGAGGCGCTACAGACAGATTTCGTTGTCGTCGCGTTGCCGCCGAGCGAGAGCCCGAACGACGTTATCGAACTCATTCGCGCTCGCTAGCGCACGCGTCGCCGTGCGTCGGTAGATCGTGCGGAAGGAGGGACTTGAACCCTCACGCCCGAAGGCACAGGAACCTAAATCCTGCGTGTCTGCCAATTTCACCACTCCCGCTGGCGGCGCCAGTCTACTGAGCGCGGCCGGAGGCAGGTTCGGAAGGGACGCGGCGCCCGCCGCGAAAACAAAGACGGCCCCCTTGCGGAGGCCGTCGGGCCTGGCTGACCGGAGTCAACCAGGTGGAGTGCCATCACGATAGCGCGGGGCCGCTGGGTAGACAAGCGACTCAGAGTTCGAATTCGTCGATACGGTGCGCGCGTGCAATCACCACGACCACACCCGCCCCAGCAACGGATGATCGTCTACGTCGACGGGTTCAACCTGTACCACGGGATGAAGAGTCAGTTTGGCAGAGCCACCCTGTGGCTCGACCTCGTTGCCTTGTATCCAGGGGTCGTTTACATCGTGAACGGTCGCTATCAGTCGAGAAAGGTTCGGTGTACTCAATGCGGTCACGAATACACCCGCTATGAAGAGAAGGAGACCGACGTCAACATTGCGACGGCGTTGGTCTCGGATGCGGCGCTAAACCTGATGGACACTGCCATCATCATGAGCGCAGATAGCGATCTAGGTCCGGCGGTACGCGCCGCGAAAAGTATTCGCTCAACGCTTTTCGTCACCGCTGCGTTCCCACCTCGGCGCAGTTCCGCGGAGCTGAAGAACCTGATGCCGGCCTCTTTCCGAATCGGCAGAAGCAAGATTGTGCAAAGTCAACTGCCTGACCAATTCGAGGTTGACGGCCAGGCGCACGAGCGTCCGGAATACTGGCGCTGACGCAAGAGTGACCTCGGGGTCACGCTGAAGCTAGGCCCGCCCGGCCGCGACCAGCGCGGCCCACAGTTCAGCCCGCGCCGGAAAGGCCCCGAGGTCGCGCCCGAGCAACTGCTCGGCCCGCCGCACCCGGGCCCGCACGGTGTGACGGTGCACGCCCAACACCGCGGCGGCCTGCTCGGCGACGGCGTCGGCACCGAGCCATGCCGCGAGTGTGGCGACCAGAGCATCCCCGCTGTCGGCGTCGTGGCTATCGAGCGGCGCGAGCATCGCCTCGGCGGTGCGCCGCGCATCCGCCCCCGCGAGCCGCGTGAGCATGCCGTCGTCGCGCAGCGCCGCCGCGTCCAGGATGCGGTCAGGGGCGGCCGCGTCCGCGCCGACCCGCTCGGCCATGCGGTCGGCGGCTCGCGCCGCGTCATCGATGGCCTGCTCAAGGCGCTCCCAGCGCACGCGTCGCACAACACCGGCCGTGCCGCGCGACTGCTCGACGAGCTCCGGCAGCAGTTCGTCGATGCGCTCGCTGTCGGCGAGCACGACGACGCGCGCCCCGTCGCGGGCGTGAAACACCGAGCGCTCGCTTCCGTGCTCGCGGCTCCGAGCCCCTGGATGCTCGCCCCCCGTCACCGACGCCTCCCCGCGAGCCCGCGCGCCCAGTAGGTCGAGCAGCGCCTCCCGTCGACCCGATGCCGGATCGATCACGGCTACCGCGAGCGGCTCGTCGGGGATGCCGCCGCCGAGTGCCTTGAGCGTAGTGGCGACCAGCTCGCGCTCGCCGCGCACGAGGGCCGACAGCAGCTCGGCGCGCAGGTCGTCGAGGGTGCGGGCGAGTCGCCGCTCCTGCTCGAGGGCGAGGCCGACCATGGCGACGACGCTCGTGACGACGGCGCGGGTGGCGTCGTCGTGGCCGGCGCCGCCGACAGCGAGCACGCCGCGCAGCGCATCGGGTCGTCCGATGGTTTGCAGGGTGACCTCGTCGATGACGACGGCCGCGCGACGACCGTCGGCGAGCATCCGTCGCGCGGTGTCGAGGGCGACGCGGCCGGGCCGGTGGCCGACAGCGACGCGGCCGTCGCTGCCGATGAGAGCGACGGGGCCGCCGACGCGGTGCTCCAGCTCGGTGAGGGCGGCGGCGAGGCCGTCGGGCCGCAGGGCCGCGAGGGCGATGGCGCGCTGCGCGTCGAGGGTGAAGCGCACGCGGGCGAAGCGTTCGCTCGCGTCGAGGTCGGCGACCGTGCGGATGACGGCGATGAACGGCGTGCGGTATGGCACCTCGAACAGGGCGATCGCGTGCGCCCGGCACGCGGCGGTGAGAGCGTCGGGTGTGCCGTCCCGGAACACCTCCGTGCCGAAGCCGATCGCCGGAACCCCGACCGTGGCCAGGCGCTCGACCCAGGGGGCGATGTCGGCGTCGTCGCGCCACTGCGTGCCGGTGGTCAAGAGCGCGTCGCCGCGGGAGAGGAAAGGGGACGGGTCGGCGAGGTCGCTCGAGTGCACCCAGCTCCACGGGCGGGCCGCGGCCCCGTCGTCAGCCCAAACGGTGGTCAGCCCGAGCTCGCGCCGCTCGAGCATCGACGTCAGCGTGATCGGCATGGCGGGCCTCCGGCGGGAGAAAAAGAGGGATGCGCGCAGCCGCCGGTGTCCACGGTGGCGGACGCGTGTATCCGAAGTGTACAAGGTGGATAGGCAAGACGGATGCACGGCTCACTACCGTGGGGCTCACTCGATTCGAGAGGACACCGTCATGAGCATGACCACTGCAGGCCCCACCGTCACCGGCGGCCCGTCGCTTCCGCAGGAGCGTCGCCTCGTCACGGCGATTCCCGGCCCGAAGTCGCAGCAACTCATCGAGCGGAAGAACGCCGCCGTGTCCGCCTCGGTCGGCACGATGATGCCCGTTTACGCGGTCGCCGGCGGCGGTGGCGTCATCGTCGACGTCGACGGCAACAGCCTCATCGACATGGGCAGCGGCATCGCCGTCACCAACGTCGGCAACGCCGACCCGCACGTCGCCCAGGCCGTCATCGAGCAGGTGCAGCGCTTCACCCACACCTGCTTCATGGTGACCCCCTACGACGGCTACGTCGAGCTCGCCGAAAAGCTCAACGAAATCACCCCCGGCGACCACGCCAAGCGCACGGCTCTGTTCAACTCGGGCGCGGAGGCCGTCGAGAACGCCATCAAGATCGCCCGCTACTACACGGGCAAGTCGGCCGTCGTCGCGTTCGACCACGGCTACCACGGCCGCACCAACCTCACCATGGCGCTCACCGCGAAGGCCATGCCCTACAAGAGCGGCTTCGGCCCGTTCGCGCCCGACGTGTACCGCGCGCCGATGTCATACCCCTTCCGCGACGGACTGTCGGGTGAAGAAGCCGCGGCGCGCGCGATCCACACGATGGAGAAGCAGATCGGCGCCGACCGTCTCGCCGCGATCATCATCGAGCCCATTCAGGGTGAGGGCGGTTTCATCGTTCCCGCCAAGGGCTTCCTCCCCGCCCTGCAGAAATGGGCGAACGAGAACAACGTCGTCTTCATCGCCGACGAGGTGCAGACCGGCTTCGCCCGCACCGGCCAGATGTTCGCGTCAGAGGACGAGGGCATCGTGCCCGACATGATGACCCTCGCCAAGGGCATCGCCGGTGGCCTGCCGCTCGCTGCGGTCGTCGGCCGCCAGGACATCATGGACGCCCCGCACGTCGGCGGCCTCGGCGGCACCTACGGCGGCAACCCCATCGCCACCGCCGCCGCGCTCGGCGCGCTCAAGGCGTACGAGGAGGGCAACCTGCTCGAGCGCGCGCACGAGATCGGCGCCATTCTGCAGGCCGAGCTCACCGCCATGAAGTCGCGCGACCCCCGCGTCGGCGACGTGCGCGGACGCGGCGCCATGATGGCGATCGAGCTCATCGACGCCGACGGCAAGCCGGACGCCGCCCTCACGCAGCGCGTCGCGAAGGCCTGCCACGCGGCCGGCGTCATCGTCCTCACCTGCGGCACCGACGGCAATGTGTTCCGCCTCCTGCCGCCGCTGTCCATCACCGACGAGCTGCTGCGCGAGGGCCTTACGGTCATCGCCGACGCGCTCGCCGCGAACTGACGCCGCCCCTCGACCGCTCCTCGAGCATCCCGATCTGACCCACGGAAAGCGACCATGATCTCTGAATCCGACCTCCTCGCGAAGGTGCCCACGCAGCTGTTCATCGGCGGCGAGTGGGTGGGCGCCGAAAACGGGCGCACCCTGGCCGTGAACGACCCGTCAACGGGTAACGCTCTCGTCGAGATCGCCGACGCGTCGGTCGCCGACGGCGTGCGAGCCCTGGATGCTGCAGTCGCGGTTCAGGAGGAATGGGCCGCCACGGCGCCCCGCGAGCGCGGTGAGATTCTGCGTCGCGCCTTCGAGCTCGTCCGCGAGCGCGCCGACGAGTTCGCCCTGCTCATGACGCTCGAGATGGGCAAGCCCCTCGCCGAGGCGCGCGGGGAGGTCGCCTACGGCAACGAGTTCCTGCGCTGGTTCAGCGAGGAGGCCGTGCGCATCCACGGTCGCTTCGGGCAGAACCCCGAGGGCACGGGCACGATCGTCACCTCGAAGGCTCCGGTCGGGCCGTCGTTCCTCATCACCCCATGGAACTTTCCGCTCGCCATGGCGACCCGCAAGATCGCCCCGGCGATCGCCGCCGGCTGCGTCAGCGTCGTGAAGCCGGCCGCCCTCACGCCGCTGACGACCCTCTACTTCGCCCAGACGCTGGTCGACGCGGGGCTCCCGAAGGGCGTCGTCAACGTCGTCACGACCTCCGAGAGCCGCGCCCTGTCGGCCGAGATCATCGCCGACCCGCGCCTGCGCAAGCTGAGCTTCACCGGCTCGACCCCCGTGGGTCGCCAGCTGATGAAGCAGGCCGCCGACGGCATCCTGCGCACCTCGATGGAGCTCGGCGGCAATGCCCCCTTCGTCGTATTCGAGGATGCTGACCTCGACAAGGCGGTCGACGGCGCTCTGCTCGCGAAGTTCCGCAACATCGGCCAGGCCTGCACGGCGGCGAACCGCTTCCTCGTGCACTCGAGCGTCGCCGACGAGTTCGCGCGTCGCGTGACCGAGCGCGTCGCCGCCATGCGGATGGGTCGCGGCACCGAGGACGGCGTGCAGATCGGCCCGCTGGTCGACGACAACGCGGTGGCGGGCTCGCACGAGCTGGTCGCCGACGCGGCCGGCAAGGGAGCGACGATCACGGTCGGCGGCGCGATTCCGGAGGGCCCCGGCTCGTACTACCCGGCGACCGTCCTCACCGACGTCACCCCGGATGCCCGCCTGCTGAAGGAGGAGATCTTCGGCCCGGTTCTCGCGATCGTTCCGTTCGACTCGGAGGAGGAGGCCGTGCGCCTCGCCAACGACACCGAATACGGCCTGGTGTCGTACGTCTACACGCAGGATCTCGGTCGCGGCATGCGCATGATCGAGAAGCTGCAGACGGGCATGATGGGCCTGAACGCCGGCGTCATCTCGAACGCGGCCGCCCCCTTCGGCGGCGTCAAGCAGTCAGGCATCGGGCGTGAGGGTTCGTTCGAGGGCATCGAGGAGTACCTGACCACGAAGTACACCTTCGTGCCGCGCGCGTAGCGCGCCGATTCAAGTTTCCGTCGCCGGGCGCTGTGGTGGCCGCCCGGCGACGGATTTCTCTTGCGTGGCCGCGCGCCGCGCGCGGCCCGCGACCCGGCATCTCGACCTCGGCTGGGCCGCGCTCGGCCGTTCTCACCCTCAACCCCGCGCGTTTGATGCGACACCTCGCGTTCGAACCCGCAGTGTTGCACCGAAGCGACCGTTTGGCGGGGGCTCGCGCGTGAATAGCTGCGCGTCGTTTCTGCTTGACGCGGCCCCGTGCATCCAGCACTCTGTACCCAAGTCGTTTTGATCCGAACGACCTTTCCACTCAATGAGGAGTACGGGAATACCCATGTCCGATCAACCCACCCCCATCTCGTCCCCGTCCCGGGGCGCCCACGTTGCTGACGGCACAAGCAGCACCTCCGGCGGCCACGCCCTGAAGCGCGGCCGCATCGGCGTCATCGGAATCGTCTTCTTCGTCGTCGCGGCCTCCGCGCCGCTCATCGGCATGACCGGCGCCGTGCCGGTCGCCATGGTGCTCGGCAACGGCGCCGCCGTCCCCGGCGCCTACCTCGCCGTCGGCCTGACCCTGCTGCTGTTCACGGTCGGCTACGCCGCCATGAGCCGTACCATGACCAACACGGGCGCCTTCTTCGCCTACGTCGGCAAGGGGCTCGGCGTCAACGCGGGCGTCGCCAGCGCGTTCACCGCCGTCGTCGCGTACGTCACCATCCAGCTCGCCATCTACGGTTTCTTCGGCGCCGTCATGGGCGGCACGATGGCCGAGCTCGGCATCGAGTTGCCCTGGTACGTGTGGTCGCTGATCGGCTGGGTTCTCGTCACCGGCCTGTCGCTGCTCAGCGTCGATATCGGTGCCAAGGTGCTGGGGGTGCTCCTGACGCTCGAGATCCTCGTGCTGCTGATCGTCGGTATCGCCTCTCTCGGCAGCGGCGGCCCCGAGGGCATCGACATCGCCGCCTCCTTCAGCCCCGTCGCCGTGCTCGCGGGCGGCTTCGCCGGAACCGCCGGGATCGCGCTGGCCTTCGCCTTCGCGAGCTTCATCGGATTCGAGGCCACCGCCATCTACGGCGAGGAGTCGAAAGACCCGAAGCGCACCGTGCCGGTGGCGACCTATGTTGCCATCGCCGTCATCAGTGTCCTATTCGCGATCGTGTCGTTCGGCGTGGTCACGGGCCTCGGCGCGAGCGGTGTCGTCGACGAGGTGCTTGAGCGCTCGAACGGCCTCGAGGCTCCCGAGGGCGTGCTGTTCAGCCTCGCCGAGCAGTACGTCGGCGGCTGGCTGATCCTGCCAATGGCAGTTCTCGTCATCACGAGCCTCTTCGCCGGCCTCCTCGCCTTCCAGAACGCCGCCGCGCGGTACTTCTTCGCGATGGGGCGCGGTGGCGTGCTGCCGAAGCGCCTCGCGGCGACCAACGGCCAGGGAGCCCCCGTCGGCGGCGTCATCGTCGTCTCGGCGCTCGCGGCGCTCGTCATGGTCATCTTCGCGGCGACGGGCCTCGACCCCGTGCTCAACCTGTTCTTCTGGATGAGCTCGATCACGGTGATCGCGATCGTCACGGTCGAGATCCTCGTGAGCATCGCGGTCATCCGGCACTTCGTGAAGCGGGGCGACGGCGGCCTGTGGTCGACGAAGATTGCCCCCGCCCTCAGTGCCGTCGTGCTCGCGCTCGGTCTGTACCTGCTGATGTCGCGTTTCAACCTGCTCGCCGGTACGGCCCCGGCCGACGTCGACCCGTCCCTGCCCGAGAGCGCGTGGCTGCTCAACCCGCTCGGCTGGTTCCTCGTGCTGGTGCCGTTCATCGCGCTCGTGGTCGGTTTCGGCGTCTCGGCGGCCCGCCCGAAGAACGAGCAGCTCGTGAAGGACTTCGCGAGCTAACCTGCCCCTGTTCCCGATTCGACGAGGAGCCCGTCATGGCCAACGACACCTTCGATCTCGACGTCACCGCCGAGCATCCGATCGACGATGAGGCGTTCGCGGCGATCGACCGCGACCGTCTGGTCACCGAGATCGCCGCGCTGCCGAGCGATTTGCGTGCGGGCATGACGGGCATCCTCGTCGACGGGCGCACCTACTCCGACGTGTCGCAGGAGCTCGGCATCCGCCAGCCTGAGCTCGTGCGCATCATCCAGCGGGGCAAGGCGATCATCCTGCGCCGCACCGCGCAGGCCGGCTAGCGATGGCGGCGCTGATCGGCCTCAGCTCGTACATGGAGCAGGCCGCCATGGGGCTGTGGGACCGTCCCGCGGCCGTTCTGCCGCGCGTCTACTCCGATTGCGTCGTCGGCACGGGGGCGGCGTTCGTTGCGCTGCCGCCGCAGCCCCCGACGCCGGATGCTGTCTCTCGTGTCCTCGACGCCATCGACGGCCTCATCGTCACCGGCGGAAAAGACGTGGATGCTCGCCTCTACGGCCAGGAACCGCATCCGGAGAACGACGTCCCGCGGCCCGACCGCGACCAGTGGGAGATCGCGCTCGTGCGCGGCGCGATCGAGCGCGATCTGCCGTTCCTCGGCATCTGCCGCGGACTGCAGATCCTGAACGTGGCGCTCGGCGGCACGCTCATTCAGCACCTGCCCGACGTGATCGGCTCGAACCGCTACAGCTACGGGAATGCCGTGTTTGCGGACAACCCGGCGATCACCGAGCCGGGGTCGCGTCTTGCGTCCATCGTGGGGGAGCGCCTCACGGTGAAGAGCTACCACCACCAGGCGATCGACCGCGTGGCCGACGGCCTCACGGTCAGTGCCCGCGGTGACGACGGCGTCATTCAGGGCGTCGACATCGACGGCATGACCTTCGGGGTGGCCGTGCAGTGGCACCCGGAGGAGTCGCCCGACGACCTGCGGCTATTCGCGGCCCTCGTCGACGCTGCCGACGCCTGACTCGCGCACGGAGCGCTCGGCGAGCCCGCCGTCGGCGAGGTCGATGGCCTCGGTGAGGCTGCCGCTGCGGCGTTCCGGGTCGACGCTCTCGGCGAGCGGGTGCATCACGTCGCCGCCGACCCGGTCGAGCAGGGCGTGCAGCATCTCGACGGCGTCGTCGACGATCTCCGTTGAGCGCTGGTCGGTGCCGTGCAGTAGCCAGCGAGCCACCTCCAACTCGGCGGCGAATGCCGCGCGCTTGCCCACCTGACGGTCGTTGACGCCGCGGGCGTGCGTGTAGGCGTCGAGGGCGGCCTCGGGAACGGCCGGGTCGGCCGAGCCGAGGATCCAGAACAGGTCGCGCGCGGGGTCGCCGACCTGCAGGCGTGACCATCCGAGCATCCCGGTGACGGTCTCGCCGACGGCGAGCAGCGACCCGGCCGACAGCGAGCCGTTGATAACAGTCGGGGTGAACTGCCACAGCGCCTGGTCTTCCGTCGCCGCCTCCCAGCGGGTGAGCAGGGAGGCCGGTACGAGTCCGGTCGCGGCGGCGCGGTCGAGGGTGGCGACCGCTTCACGCACGACGTCGACGGGGCGCCACTGCGGCAGTCCCACATCGCCGACGACGCTGGTGGGCAGCGCGTGCACGGCGGCGACGGCCCGCCCGATCGAGGCGGCTTGGCCGGGCGTGATCCGCTGCAACTGCAGGGGAGCGCCGTCGAGATAGTCGGTGACGATCGCGCGGGTGCCGTCGACGATCGTGGTGCCGAGGATGCGGTGCACGGCGAACGGTAGCCGGTTGCGCACCCCGTCGCTCAGGGCGCGCAGGGCGACCAACTCGGCCGACTGCTGCTGCTCGCCGGCCGGTGTGCGCGGGAGCCGCATGATGAGCGTGCGCCCGTCGCGCGCCGACAGCACGGCGATGTCGGCGTCCCCGCCGGCAGTGCCGAGGCGCTCGGCTTTCACGACGTCGAGGCCGGGCACGGCCGCCGTGGCGAGCGCGGCGAGAGTGAGCGGTGTCCTGGCCATGCCCACCAGGGTAGGTGCGGAGGCGCCCGAGCGCGTCGTTCGCCACACGTTCTCTCGGGTCAGCGGGCGTAGGGTTATCGTCGCTCGTCGTCACGTCCACCCTGGAGGCCTAGTGCTTCGCTCGCTCACCGGTCGGCTGCCGCTGTCGCGCTACCGCATCGATCGTGACAACGCGACGCGCGAGCGACCGCACGTATTCGATGAACTGTGGGCGGATGCTCGCACGCGCGTCCTTGCGCTGTGGCGCGGAGAGGTGCTGCTGACCCCCGCACAGGAGCCCGCCCTCGAGTTCCTCACGCCCGACCGGGTGCCTTCCGACGCTCTGCGCATCTATCTCGGCCGCACGGTCGACGACGACCCGGACGGCGGGATCCCTGCCGGGTCGCCCATTGTGGCGGTGGTTGTCGACGACGCCACGGGGCCGACGCTTGCCTCCGACATGGTGCGCTGGGGCAACCCCCGCACCTTCGGGCACCAGCTCTGCGACCGCGATGCGGGGCTCGCCATCGAGGCTCTGGGCATCGCCAATTGGCACGCATCGCACCAGTTCTCGCCGCGCACGGGAAACCCGACGGAACCGGGTCGAGCCGGTTGGGTGCGCATTGATGTCGGGACGGGTCGCGAGATCTTTCCCCGCACCGACGCCGCCATCATCGTGGGGGTCACCGACGAGCGTGACCGCCTCGTCCTTGGCTCAAACGCGCAGTGGGAGTCGAATCGGTTCTCGCTGCTCGCCGGGTTTGTCGAACCGGGGGAGTCGCTCGAGGCCGCGGTCGTGCGGGAAGTCTTTGAAGAGTCGGGTTTGCGCGTCGTCGACCCGCAGTACGTCGGCTCGCAGCCGTGGCCGTTCCCCGCGTCTCTGATGCTGGGATTCCGCGCGAGCCTCGACCCCGCGCAGTCGGCGACGCTGCGCCCCGATGGCACCGAAATTCTCGACCTGCGCTGGTTCAGCCGCGACGAACTTGCCGCGAGCCTGCCCGACATCGTGCTGCCGAGCCGCACCTCGATCGCCCGCGCGATCATTGAGGACTGGTTCGGCGGGCCGCTCGACGCATGACGACCGTCACGGCAGACCGGCTGCTCGCCCAGCTCGACGACCGACAACGGGAAGTCGCCGAGGCTCTCATCGGTCCCGTCTGCGTGCTCGCGGGCGCCGGCACCGGCAAGACCCGCGCGATCACCCACCGCATCGCCTACGGCGTATCGACGGGGGCGTACGACCCGCGTCGCGTGATGGCGCTCACCTTCACGACCCGCGCGGCCGGTGAACTGCTCGGTCGGTTGCGCGCGCTCGGCGCCGAGGGGGTCGCTGCCCGCACCTTCCACTCGGCGGCGCTGCGCCAACTGGCCTACTTCTGGCCGACGGTCGTCGGCGGCTCCCCGCCCCGCGTGCTCGACGGTAAGGGCCCGCTGCTCGGCCAGGCCGCGCAGTCGTTGCGCATCAGCGTCGACACCGCCGCCCTGCGCGATCTCGCCGCCGAGATCGAGTGGCGCAAGGTTAGCCGGCTGTCGATCGAGCAGTACGCGACCCGGGCGCCGAGCCGCAGCATGCCGGGCGGCCTCACGGTCGAGCAGGTCGTCGACCTCCAACGCCGATACGAAGATGTGAAGGACGAGCGTCGCCAGATCGATTTCGAAGACGTGCTGCTCGCCACCGCCGGGATGCTCGAAAACGAACCGCGGGTCGCCGAGCAGGTTCGCGAGCAGTACCGATTCTTCGTCGTCGACGAGTATCAAGACGTCTCGCCGCTGCAGCACGACCTGCTCATGCTGTGGCTCGGCGGCAGGCGCGAACTGTGTGTCGTCGGCGACGCCTCGCAGACGATCTACTCGTTTACGGGTGCCACGAGCGACTATCTCGTGCGATTCGGCACCGAATTTCCCGAGGCAGCCATCGTGCGGTTGGAAGACAACTACCGGTCGACGCCCGCGATCGTCGACACCGCGAACCGGCTCATGCGCGGTCGGCCCGGCGCCCTGACGTTGCGGGCAGCGACGCCGGGTGCTGATGGCGACAACCGCGTGGAGGGGACGCGGGCGCACGGGGTTGCCCCGAGCATCCGGGGTCACGCCGACGACGCGGCCGAAGCGGCGTACGTCGCCGAGCAGGTCGCTCAGCGCATCGCCGACGGCGCCGCACCGGAATCGATCGCCGTGCTGTACCGCATCAACACCCAGTCGATCGCCCTCGAGGCGGCCTTGCGCCGGCAGGGCATCCCCGTGCAGTCGCGCGCGAACAGTCGATACTTCGACCAGCCCGAGGTTCGCCAGGCGCTCATGCTGTTGCGCGGCGCCTCCGTCGCCGTCGGCGATGAGCCGCTGTTCAAGAGCGTCAGCGACGTGCTCCGGGGTCTCGGCTGGCGGCAGGACCCACCGACCGGCGGCGGGGCCGAACGCGCGCGGTGGGATGCGCTCAACGCGCTGCTGGCGCTCGCCGAGGAGGCGCCCGCCGGAACGACCCTCGCCCAGTTCGTCGACGAGCTGCGCGCCCGCGCCGAGCAGCAGCACGCGCCCACGATCTCGGCGGTCACGCTGTCAACCCTGCACGCCGCGAAGGGCCTCGAGTGGGACCACGTTCACATCGTCGGCCTGTCGGAAGGTCTCGTGCCGATCAGCTACGCGGGCACCGACCTGGCGGCAATCGACGAGGAGCGGCGCCTGCTGTACGTGGGCGTAACCCGCGCGCGACGAACGCTCGACCTGTCGTGGGCGGCGACCGGCGCGAACTCGCGCGGAGAGCGCGCGCCGAGCCGCTTCCTCGCGGAGCTCAGCCCGCCGCGATCGGCGTCACGCCGCTGAGCTCCAGCCCACGGCAGCCGCAGCGCGGCGATGGCTGCCAGGTGCGCTCGGTGCGTGCGCCCGTCTCGGTGTCGAGGCGCACCTGGTGCGTGGCACGCTCGGCGAGCATGCGCACGACCTCGAGTGCCGCCTCGGTCGCGGCCAACTCGGTGTCCGCCGAGGCTTGGGTGCGCCACAGCTGCGGGCTGATCGCCGCCCAGGCGGGGTCGGCGTCGGTGCGCTGCTGCTCGACGCAGGCGATGCACGGGGTGCGGCCGGGATCGACGAGCGGACCGATCGTCACGGCCAGCTCGCCGAACACGACGGGCACGTGCAGGAGGTCGCGGTTCAGCCACCGCAGGTGTTCGAGCGGGTCAACCACGTGGTGGCTGACGAGCACCGCTGCGGCGATACCCGCGGTATCGAGTGCCTCGCCGGTCGCGCCCGTGACGACGCGAAAACCGGCGCTGGCGAGCAACCCTGCGATGCGCGCGGTGGCCGGAACCGCACCGACGACGGCGACGCGCGGTCGGGCCACCGGCTCGGGCGGGGGAGCGAGCGCCGGCTGAATGGCCGCCACGAGCCGCTCGACCCGGTCGAGACGCACTCCGGCGAGTTCGGCGAGTACGTCGAGCCCGTCGCGAGTGACGCCGGTCGCGAGCGCCCCGAGGAGGCGAGCCTCGCCGTCACCGATGTCGTCGATCACCGCGACGACAGGGTCGACGCCGAGCTGGACGGTGCGCGGATCGCGCCAGACAAGGGCTCTGCGCGGGTCGAGTCGGAGGATCATGGCGCACATGATGCGCCCGGTCCGCTAGCCGCAGCGCGGGTTGTGCACAGCCCCGCTACGCGGTCGGCTCGTCGCTCGACGGCGGCTCGTCCGGAGCCTCGCCCGGCCCGCGCTCGACGGGCCGGTCACCCTCCCCGGCGAGCAGATCGCTGAGCGCCTTGTCGAGCGCGTCGGGCTCGGCGGGGCCGTCCGTCATCGACCGGATGCGCGCATCCGGGTCATCGATGTCGGCAGCGGTCGGCATGAGGTCGGGGTGCGCCCAGAGGGCGTCGCGAGCCTCGGTTCCCACGGCGTCGGTGACCTGACGCCAGAAGGCGGCGGCCTCACGCAGTCGTCGCGGTCGCAGTTCGAGCCCGACCAGGGTGGCGAAGGCGCGCTCGGCGGGGCCGCCGGATGCGCGGCGGCGGCGCACCGTCTCGGCAACCGCGTCGGCGCGGGGGATGCGCGTGGTCGCGTCGGCCGTGACCACATCGACCCAGCCCTCGATGAGCGCCAGGGTCGTCTCCAGGCGGGCGAGCGCCTGTTGCTGCGCTTCCGTCTTTGGCTCGATCAACTCTCCGCTGGTGAGTGCGGCTCGGAGGCTGTCGAGGTTCTGCGGATCGAAGCCCTCAGCGAGCGACTCGAGGCGCTCGAGCCGAATCGTGGTGCCGCGCGTTGCATCGGTGATGGCGCTGATCAGATGGGCCCGCAGCCAGCGCGCGTGCCGGAACAGTCGGGCGTGCGCGAGCTCGCGCACCGAGAGGTAGAGCTGCACCTGGTCCGCGGGAATATCGAGGTCGGTGCCGAAAGCTGTCACGTTCTGGGGCAGCAGCGCCGCTTGCACATCGGTTTCGTCGCGGCCCGGCAACAGAGGTATTCCGATGTCGCCGCCCGAAACCACCTCGGCAGAAAGTCGCCCGACGACCTGACCGAGCTGCAGCGCGAAGAGGGCGCCGCCGACCTGTCTCATCATCTGGGAGGCGCCAGCGAGCATCCCCTTCAGTTCTTCCGGAACCTGTTCGGCGAGCACCCGTGTCATCGAGTCGGCGATCGAGGTCGCGACCGGCTCGGCGAGCTCGGTCCACACGGGCATGGTCTGGTGCGCCCACTCGGCGCGGGTGAGCAGCGCCGGCTCGCTCGTCAACTGGGTGATGCCGGTCGCCTCGTCCAGCCACAGCGCGGCGACGCTGAGCGCCTGCCGCAGCCGGTCGAGGTCGAGTTGGGCGGTGCGGGTCGAGCCTTCGGCAGCGATGCGCCCCGCCTCGTCCCGCGCGTTTTGCCAGTCGATGCCGTCGCCCGTGGAATCCATGGCCTTGCGCAGCTGGCCCATGAGTCGCGCCATCATCACCGGGTCTGCGGGCAACCCCGCGGCGCCGGCGAGCTTCGACGGGTCGATGTCGCCCTCCCCGGAGAGGAACTTGCGCATCATGTCGCGGAATTCGTCGTCGTTCGCCCCGAGGGGGTTCTCAGCCATGGTTCCTACGCTAATGCGGTTGCCGGGCGCAGCACCCGGGCGTTCGCCGTAGGCTGACCGGGTTCCCAGTGGCGGCTCAGCCCCCGCCGCAGAAACGTTGATCAAGGAGACGCGTGAGCTTGTTCACCGACGACGACGACGCGCGCGTCGAACAGACGGTACGCCGGGGCGGTCGCCGCGTCGGCCTCCTCATGATGGCCGTCACCGTCTTCGGGATGCTCGGGCTCGCGATTCTGCCCTCGCCGTACGTCATCGAACGGCCCGGCCCCGTCATCGACACCCTGGGTTCTGTGACGGTCGACGGCGTCGACGTTCCCCTCATTGAGATTCCCGACGAGCCGACGTATCCCACCGAGGGGTCGCTCAGCCTGGTGACGGTGAACGTGCTCGGAAACCCCGAGAACTCACCAAGCTGGTTTGAGGTCATGAGGGCGTGGGTCACCCCGTCTCAGTCGGTCGTGCCCGTCGACCAGGTGTTCCCGCCCGGGGTTTCCACCGAGGAGCGCCGCGAGCAGAGCCGCATCGACATGGAGAACTCTCAGCAGGAGGCCGTCGCCGCGGCCCTGCGTGCGATCGGCGAGCCGTACGAAAGTCGCCTCGTCGTGGTCGACCTGCTCGAGGGGAGCCCCGCGGCCAACGTCATCGAACCCGACGACGAGATCGTCGCGGTCAACGGTGTCGCCGTGCGGGATGTGACCGCGCTGCGTGCCGAGATCGCCCGCAACGGTGTGGCGGGAGCGGCCGACGTGACGATTCGCCGCGACGGTACCGAGCAGTCGGTGCCGATCACCCCGGTGCTGTCGGAGGGCACCGACCGGGTTCCGGTGATCGGGGTCCTGATCGCCGGCCAGTACGAATTCCCCATTGACGTGCGCATTCAGCTTGAGAACGTCGGCGGACCGAGCGCGGGAATGATCTTCGCCCTCGGCATCATCGACAAGCTCACGCCGGGGTCGCTCTCGGGCGGAGCCGAGGTCGCGGGCACCGGCACGATTGCCGCCGACGGCTCGGTCGGTCGCGTCGGAGGAGTGGTGCAGAAGATGCACGGAGCGGTCGGCGTGGGAGCCGACGTCTTTCTCGCCCCGCTCGCGAACTGCGGCGAGATCTCGGGCAACATTCCGGGCGACTTGGACGTCTACCCGGTCGCCTCCCTCAACGAGGCCATCGCGGTGTTGCAGGCCGTCGAGTCGGGGGCGCCGACCGACGATTTCGCTCGCTGCGGACAATAGGGGCTTGCCGGGGAGTACCAAGCTTCCTCCCACTAGTCTGAAAGGGAGTGCCCACCTACCCCGGGAGTCCCCACGTGACGTCCACAGCAACGCCGCCCCAGAACCGCTCGAGGTCGACCCTCGCGATCTCCGCCGGAATCCTCGCGGCGCTCGTCATCCTGTTCTTCGTCTTCGCTAACTTCTACACCGACATCCTCTGGTACGACCAGCTCGGATTCCTCAACGTGCTCACCACGCGATGGATCGCGACGGGTGTCATGTTCCTCGTCGGCTTCGTCGCGATGTTCCTGCCCGTGTGGCTGAGCCTCCAGCTCGCCTACCGCACCCGGCCGATGTACGCGAAGCTCTCCTCGCAGCTCGACCGGTACCAGGAGGTCGTCGAGCCGCTGCGTCGCGTTGCGATGCTCGGTATCCCCGGCGTGCTCGGTCTCTTTGGCGGTGTCGCCGCGGCCAGCAGCTGGCCCGTCGTCTTGCAGTGGCTGAACCGCACCCCGTTCGGCATCGCCGACCCCGAGTTCGGCTTCGATGTTGGCTTCTTTGTCTGGGAGCTGCCGTTCTGGCGCGGCATCATCGCCTTCGCCTCGGCCGTCGTCTTGCTGTCGCTGCTCGCGGCCGCCGCGACGGGCTACCTGTACGGATCGATCCGCGTCAACGGCCGCGAGATCCGCATCAGTCGCACCGCGCGCATCCAGCTGGCGGTCACCGGTGGTCTCTACGTGGCCCTGCAGGGTGTGTCAATTTGGTTCGACCAGTACGCGGCGGCCGTTGAACCGAGCGTCGGCTTCCTCGCCGCCGGTGCGGGCTTCACCGAGGTGAACGCCACCATCCCGGGCCGCGCGATTCTCGCCGGCATCGCGATCATCGTCGCCATACTGTTCTTCATCACGGCGGTCATCGGTCGCTGGCGCCTGCCCGTCATCGGAACGGCCCTCCTCGTGATCAGCGGCCTCATCATCGGCAGCGGCTACCCGGCCCTCGTGCAGCAGTTCCAGGTAGTGCCGAGCGAGCGCGAGCTCGAGGCGCAGTTCATCCAGCGGAACATCGACTTCACCCGCGATGCCTACGGTGTCGCCGACATCGTCGAGGTCCCGTACAACGCGGTGACCGAGGCGGAGGCGGGCGCGCTGCGCGAATACGCCGAGACCACGGCGAACATCCGCATCATCGACCCCGCACTGGTTTCGCCGGCGTTCGCGCAGCTCGAGCAGTTCCGCCAGTACTACCAGTTCCCGCGCTTCCTCGACGTGGGTCGCTACGAGATCGACGGTCAGACGCAAGACACGGTTCTCGCCGTGCGCGAGCTGAACCCTGACGGCCAGTCGGCGCAGAACTGGGTCAACCAGCGCATCGTCTTCACCCACGGCTACGGCCTCGTGGCCGCCTTCGGCAACCAGCGCTCCGACGACGGTCAGCCGGTCTTCCTCGAGCAGGGCATTCCGGTGGGTGGTGTGCTCACCGAGCAGCTCGGTGAGTACGAGCCGCGCATCTACTTCGGCGAGTTCTCTCCGACGTACTCGATCGTCGGCGCGCCGGAGGGGGCCGAGCCTCAAGAGCTCGACTTCCCCGCCGAGGGCGAGGTGGGCAGCGACGAGAACATCGACGCGTCGGGCAACGCTCGCTACACCTTCACCGGTGACGGCGGCCCTGCGCTCGACAACGTCTTCAAGCGCCTCATCTACGCCATCACGTTCCAGTCGACCGAGATCCTCCTGTCGAACCAGGTGAACGACCATTCGCAGATCCTCTACGACCGCGACCCGTTGACCCGCGTGCAACGTGCCGCGCCGTACCTCACGCTCGACAACGACCCGTACCCGGCGATCATCGACGGACGCATCAAGTGGATCGTCGACGGCTACACGACGACGGCGAACTACCCGTACTCGACCTCTGTTGCGCTGTCGGCGGCGATCGCCGATACGTACACACCGGCGCCGCAGTTTCCGATCGACAACATCAACTACATCCGTAACTCGGTGAAGGCGACGGTCGACGCATACGACGGCTCGGTGACGCTCTACGCGTGGGACACGGAAGATCCGGTGCTGCAGACGTGGCAGAGGATCTTCCCGAACACGCTCGAGTCGGCCGACGAGATGTCGGACGCGCTGCTCAGCCAGGTGCGATACCCGAGTGACCTGTTCAAGGTGCAGCGCAATATCCTCGGCCGCTACCACGTGACTGAGCCGGGCTCGTTCTTCGCGACCGATGACGAGTGGCGCACCCCAAACGACCCGGTGTCGAACCCCAACGCGCCAACGCTGCAGCCCCCGTACTACCTGACGATGCAGGTGCCGGGCAGCGACGATCCGTCGTTCACGCTGTACTCGACGTTCATCCCGGCGGCGACCGGCGAGAACCAGCGCAACGTACTGTTTGGCTACCTCGCCGCGAACGCCGACGCGGGTGACGACTACGGCAAGCTGACGCTGCTGCGTCTGCCGCGCCAGACGACGATTCCCGGCCCCGGACAGGTGCAGGCTCAGTTCGACTCCGACGCCAACGTCGGTCAGCAGCTGAACTTGCTGCGTCAGGGTCAGACCGAGGTCATCAGCGGAAACCTGCTGACACTCCCCGTGGGTGGCGGACTGCTCTACGTGCAGCCCGTCTACGTGCAGTCGACCGGTGAAACGAGCTTCCCGCTCCTGCGTCGTGTGCTCGTGTCGTTCGGTGAAGAGATCGCGTTCGAAGACACGCTCGATCAGGCGCTCGATGTGCTGTTCGGCGGAGACTCGGGCGCCGTCGCCGGTGACGGCGACGTGGAGCCCGGGGCGCCACTGCCGACCGACCCTGCCGAGCCGACCGAGCCGACGGAGCCGACCACGCCGGCGCCGCCGATCGATCCGAACGCGCTGCAGCAGGCGCTGGTTGACGCCCGCGACGCGCTGCTCGACCGTGAGGCCGCGTACCGCGCGAACGACCTCGTCGCGGCGGCTCAGGCCGATGCCCGCCTGCAGGAGGCACTGGAGCGTGCAATCCAGCTGAGCCAGTAGCCACCACAAGGAGACACGGGAAAGCCCCGGCCGAATGGCCGGGGCTTTCCCGCTGTTTCGCCGCGTTACTCAGCGCTGATGTCGTTCGATCCCTCGTCGTCGATCGTCGGGCTACCCGAGCCGAAGCGAACGGTGTTGCCCGATCCCTCCGCCTCGATCTCGATCGCGGAGGTGGTGGTGATCACGTTTCCCGTGCCCTCAACCTCGATCTCCACGACGTCACCCGCCGTGATCTCGTTGTTCGCGCCGTCGACGTCGATCTCCTCGGCGTTCTCGGCAGAGACGATGTTGTTCGACCCGTCGACCTCAATCTCTTCGCAGTTGCCCACAATGGTCGCGACCACGTCATTGGCGTCGATGTCCACATCGCCGCCACCATCACACACGATGGTCACGGTCAGGCCATTCTGCGTTGTTTCGAACTCTCCACCGCGGGTGAGCGGGACGAGCCATGCGCCGCTTTCCGGGTCGACGCTTGCGTCGGCACTTGGGCGTTGCTCGATGGGGTCGATCCCGGTCGGATTGCTCGATGCGGAGCCTGCCATCGAACTGCAACCCGCGAGGGCGGCGGCGGATACGAGCGCGCCGAGCGCGAGTGGAAGGCGGTTCAGTGTGCGAGTCATGCTGTTTCTCCTTGTGGGGTCGGGTTAACACGCGTGGCGCGCCGGCGGTTCTCGCCGTTACCCATCAACCCTGTTCGGCAAACATGGGCGAAACATGACGAGAGTGTGAGAGGACTCTCACGAAGATAGAACGTGCTGTCTGTCCACCGGGCGGGGGTTCCCCGTGTTGGGACTGCTCGTGGCCACCCCAAACCTTTAGGTTCTTTCGTAGGGGCTGGGAGAGGGAATGTCTCATGGTCATCATCGACTATCGGGCAGACTGGGAAACTATGGGGGAACACGACGACTTCGTCGCTCGCTTCGCGACGGTCCACGGCGCGCTCGAGCAGTTCGCCTGCGTTGCCGTCGCGTCCCTCATGGTCGCGGAAGCGCGTATCGAATTGCAGACCGACGCGGGCCGGCTCACGCTTGCCGCGTTTGGTGAGCACGTCGAACGACCCGCCTACCGATACGAGGTGCCGATTCGGGCGTTGACCGGGCAGACCATTGCTTACTTCGTGGTGCTCGACGACCAGGCTCGCGACACCAACGAGTTCGATCTCGAGGTCATTTTCAAGCTTGCGGACGGTGCTCAGCGAAAGCTCATGCTCGCCTGGAGTGACACGGGCCCGCGGTCCGTTCTGTAGGTCGCCGGGGTGGCGTCGATTCGACCGCGTCGTTCACCCCGTGGTAGCCTGAGAGTACGCCGCGGGGTGGAGCAGTTCGGTAGCTCGCCGGGCTCATAACCCGGAGGTCGTAGGTTCAAATCCTGCCCCCGCAACAAAAGTAGGCCCCTAATCTGGGATTTCTTCGCAGATTAGGGGCCTACTGCTTTGCTCGGACTATGCAGGTCAGGACAAAAGTCAGGTCCAGATCAGGTGAGTTCGAGACCCTCCTCGCCTGCCTGGCGGTTCTTCGAGGTAGCGTTCTGCGTCATCCGCTTGTCCTGCTCGTCGGCGCTAGGCGCGGGAGGGCTCGTGAGCTTAGCGGTGACCGGCATCCGCTTCGCCGCCCGCGCGGAACGGGACGGAGCGGTAGCGGGACCGCCTCCAACACTCTCGTCATAGCCGCGGAGTGCGGTGCGCCAGCGTCGAAGGCGTGCGGCGTTCGCCGCCGTCTGCGTCTTGAGCGCGTCGAGCGTGAAGCCGTCTCCCAAGCTTTCCAGCGCCGGGGCCGCCTCCCCTCCGACCGCGCGAACCTCCCAGACGCCGCCGTGCTGCTCGATCCCGGCGAGATCGGCCACTTCGTCGAAGACTCCGGAGAAGTCGCCGGACAGCAGCGGCAGCGCACGAAGGATGCCGAGCACCTCGGCGGCGTGGTCCTCCCTCTCCTCGACGGGGCTACGCATCTCGTCGTCGGCGCGAGTCTCGTCCTCCGCAAGCAGAGCCCGCTGCGCGTCGAGATAGGCGAGGTTCCGCCGCTGGCTGGCCAGGAGCGCTGTGGCCGTCGCACCGGTGGCGAGATGACGGCCCGTGGTGGTGCCGTCAAGGATGAGCCGTCGGGGGCCGGGGATCCCCTCGCGGGGCGAGGAGAGGCGAACACCCGCGCCACGCATTACCGCGGCATTGATCGAAGGTGTGGGTACGTCGGCCAGGAGGCCACCGACCTCGGCCAGGTAGTCGTCGGCGGATGTGTTCATGGAGATCATCTCCTTCTTCTTGAAGGTCAGTCGCCGAGCTGGCGACCGAGCTGTCGGGCCAGTGCGGGCGTGGGGTCGTCGTCGCGGTGAGGAACGACCCCTCGTGCGAGAGCAGCAGACACCTCGAACCATCCATGCGCTGCGCGGTCCAGACCTCGATGGCGTCGTAGGACTCGTGCGGCACCACGGTGCTCTCGTCGACTCCCCAGTAGTTCAGGTTCTCGGCGAACCCGGGGCCCCCCGCTCGCGTCGACGCCCAGCGTCAGGTCGGGCGGAGGTGCGGAGCCGGTGGGCCACAAGAGCCCGACCACGACCCCGACGACGACGCCCACCACGGCGGTCATCGCCCAGAGCGGCATGCGCCTCCAGCCCGATCGCCGATCACGCGCGGGCGGATACTCGACACGGCCACCGTCCTGTCGCCCGCGCTCGGATACACCCACGCGGCCGCGATCGACCTTCGCATCGTCGGCCCCCGGCGGTCGGGCGTCGACGGGATCGTCATCGGTGGCACCGACGTGTCTCGCGAGGTCTTCGAGTTCGCGGAGCCGTCGCTGCGCAGCCGGGTCGAGCACGATATCGGCATCGGGGCCGTACGCGCGCCGACGCAGGAGCTCGAGTTCCCTCGAACGTTCCGGCGACGGCGACGGCGCAGTCATACGCTCATTATTCCGCGGAACGACGCTCGCGTTCACTGCACCCTTCGCGATCGGATAGGGTGGTCGACATCCACACGGGAGTCCTTGCAAGGGCTGAGATCGGGCTGACGCAGCCTGCGACCGTTCGAACCTGTCCGGGTAATGCCGGCGAAGGAAGTAGGAGTCGCCCCATGGAGTCCGTCCATTCATCGCGCGTTCGCGCGCACCGTCGTCGCCCTCACCGCACGCTGCGCGAGCAATAGGCGCCGGGGCATGGCTCACCCGAACGGAAGTCGGGCCGAGCGCCACGCCGAGATGTCAGGCAGCCTCGGGCAGCAATATCTCGGGCAGCGCGGCGCGGAGTTGCCGCGCGCTGGCGGCGGGGTCGTCGGACTCGGTGATCGCGCGTACCACGACGACACGATCGGCCCCTGCGGCGACGACGTCCTCGATGTTCGACATGTCGATGCCGCCGATGGCGAACCACGGGCGCCGCGTGCCGATGCCCGCCGCGTAGCGGACGAGCTCGGTCCCCACCGCGGCGCGGCCGGGCTTGGTCGGTGTCGCCCAGACCGGCCCGACGCAGAAGTAGTCAAGGTCGTCCGCGGCGGCCGCGAGGTCGATCTGGTCGGGGGTGTGGGTGGACTTGCCCAGGATCGCCCGCGGTCCGACGACCGTCCGGGCGAGCCGCTCGGGAAGATCCTTCTGACCGAGGTGCAGGACGGGGGCGCCGGTGACGCGCGCGACGTCGGCGCGGTCGTTCACCGACCAGAGCGCGTCGTGACGGGCCGCCGCGTCCGCGAGGATGCGCAGGAAGTCGAGCTGCTCGCCGCCCTCCAAGGACTTGTCGCGCAACTGGATGATGTCGACGCCGCCAGCGAACGCAGCATCCACGAAATCGGCGAAGTCCCCCTGACGGGCGCGCGCGTCGGTGCAGAGATAGAGGCGTGCAGCGGCGATGGACATCGGCTCACCCTATCGGCGGATCCGGTCCGCCGCGGCCGGCCCACCGCCGACGTGATTGTCGTCGGCGGCGGGATCATCGGATTGAGCATCGCCTGGCGCGCGATGCAGACCGGACGCTCCGTGCTGCTGATCGACCCCGCTCCCGCCCAGGGCGCGACGTTCGCAGCGGCAGGCATGCTCGCGCCGGTGAGCGAGTACCACCACCAGGAGGACGCGCTCCTGCCGGCGATGCGGGAGTCCGCCGCGCGGTACCCCGGGTTCGTCCGCGAGCTGGAACTCGTCGAAGGGGCGTCAGGCTACCTCCGCACAGAGACGCTGCTGGTGGGCGTCGATCATGGGGACCGGCAGGCACTGGCGGATCTGCACGCCGCGCACCGTCGTGCGCAACTCGAGGCCGAGCCGCTGACGACACGCGACGCGCGCGCTCGCGAACCACTCCTCGGTCCGCGGGTGAGCAGCGTCTACCGCGTGGCGGGCGACCACCAGGTCGACCCGCGGATGCTCGCGGCCAGCCTGCTCGACCGGCTCCAGACGCCGGACGGACATGCGCGTCAGGTGGGTATCGCGCGTGAGCAGGTGGTCGCCCTGCTGCATCGCGATCGCGCGGACGACGACTCACCTGTCATCGGAGTCCGGCTCTCGGACGGGACCGAAGTCGTCGGGGCGGAGGTCGTGCTCGCCAACGGTGCCGGAGCGAGCGCCATCGACGGGGTCCCCGGACGTCTCGCTCTGCCGCTGCGACCCGTGTACGGCGACATCCTCCGGCTCGGGGTGCCCGACCGGCTCCGGCCGCTGCTCCGCAGCACGGTACGCGCCCTCGTCCACGGTGAGAGCGTCTACCTGGTACCCCGCGCCGACGGGACCCTCGTCGTCGGCGCCACGCAGCGCGAGGACGGAGTGGATGCGGTGTCCGCGGGCGGCGTTCACCGGCTCCTTCGTGACGCACAGCAGGTGGTGCCCGCGGTGGGGGAGTTGTCGCTGATCGAGGCGACGGCGAGGACGCGACCGGGCACGCCGGATAACGCACCCCTCTTGGGACGCGTCCCGGGCCGGGACGGCGCCGCTGTCGCCGGACTGACCGTGGCCACGGGCTTCTTCCGCCACGGAGTCCTTCTCGCGCCGCTCGCGGCGGACATCGTCCTGGGTCTCATGGACGGCCACCCCGATCACCGCTGGGACGCGTTCCGTCCCGATCGATTCACCACTCACGCCGATCACACGGCAGAAGGGATCCACCGATGACCGCGATCACCGTCAACGGCGAACCCCGTCACACGTCCGCTTCGCAGTCGGTCGCCGACCTGATGGAAGGGATCCTGGGCGTTCGGATCGGGGTGGACGGCACCGTCCCCGGCGGCACGACTCTGGGCATCGCCGTCGCCGTCAATTCCGTCGTCGTCCCTCGCGCGCGATGGGCGCACGAGCGTCTCGCCGAGGGCGACGCGGTCGAGATCGTCAGCGCCACGCAGGGAGGATGACGTGACCACCGACACTCTGCACATCGACGGCGTCGCTCTCGGCTCACGACTGATCATGGGGACCGGCGGCGCACCCAGCCACGCCGGTCTCGGCGCGGCGCTGCGGGCCTCGGGCACGGAACTCACCACCGTCTCGATGCGCCGGCACGATCCGTCGACGACCGGCTCCCTCTTCCGGTTGCTGAGCGACGAGGGCATCCGCCTGCTTCCGAACACGGCAGGATGCCTCACCGCACGGGAGGCTGTGCTCACCGCAGAACTGGCGCGCGAGGCGTTGTCGACCCACTGGATCAAGCTCGAGGTGATCGCGGACGAGGACACCCTTCTTCCTGACGGAGCCGAGCTCGCCCAGGCCACCGAGGAGCTCGTCGCACGGGGCTTCGTCGTGTTCGCGTACACCAACGACGACCCGGCACTCGCCCTGCGACTTGAAGAGCTCGGCGCAGCCGCGGTCATGCCCCTGGGCGCCCCGATCGGCACGGGACTCGGCATCCTCAACCCGCACAACATCTCGCTCATCGTCGAACGCGCCGGCATTCCGATCGTGCTGGATGCAGGAATCGGCACCGCATCCGACGCAGCCCTCGCCATGGAGCTCGGCTGTGACGCCGTCCTGCTGGCCACGGCGGTCACGCGCGCGCAGGATCCGGTCGGCATGGCGACGGCCTTCCGCCACGCCGTGATCGCCGGTCGACTCGCCCGCCTGTCGGGCAGGATCCCGCGGCGCACTGCGGCCCACGCCTCCTCGGCCATGGAAGGAAGGCCCGACCTATGACACCGACACCGAAAGGCACCCCGCTGCCGCCGGTCGTCGCGCCGGCTCCGGAGTTGGAGCCCGAGGAGATCGACCGGTACTCCCGGCACATCCTGCTCCCCGAGATCGGGGTCGTGGGGCAGCGGCGGCTGAAGAATGCGCGTGTGCTGGTGATCGGCGGTGGCGGGCTCGGATCCCCGATCCTCCTCTACCTCGCCGCCGCCGGGGTCGGCACGCTGGGGATCGCGGACGACGACGTCGTGGAGTCGAGCAACCTCCAGCGTCAGATCGTCCACGGCGTCGACGACATCGGCCGCCTCAAGATCGACTCCGCACGCGACGCCGTCACCGCGATCAACCCGCGGGTAAAGGTGCACACCCATCCGCTGCGACTGTCGAGGGAGACCGCGACGGGACTGTTCCAGGAATACGACGTCATCGTCGACGGGACGGACAACTTCGCCACCCGCTACCTCGTCTCGGATGCCGCGACCGTGACGGGGAAGCCGTGCGTCTGGGGATCGATCCTTCGATTCCAGGCGCAGGTCAGTGTGTTCTGGAGCATTCACGGCCCGACGTACCGCGACCTCTACCCGGACGCACCGCCCCCCGAGTCCGCCCCCTCGTGCGGCGAAGCGGGCGTGTTCGGTGTGCTCTGCGGCGTGGCCGGATCGATGATGGCCGCCGAGGCGATCAAACTCATCACCGGCACGGGTCGAACCCTGCTCGGGCGACTCGCCACCTTCGACCTCGCCGACGCCAGGTGGCGGGAGTTCACCGTCGCACCCGACCCCGTCACCGACCCCGGTGCGCGCACGGGCACCGGGGGACTGTGTCCTGCGGACTCGTGCACTGAGGAGGATCCGGCTGCCCTCATCGACGTGGACGAGCTGAGCAACGCGCTGGCGGGGTGCTCGTCGAGCGAGGTGCCGTTCGAGCTTCTCGACGTCCGAGAGGCCGACGAGTACGCCCGAGGACACATCTCGGGCGCGCGCTCCACGCCGCTCAGCCGACTGCGAGCCGACGGCCCGGGTTTCGCCGCCCTCCCCGCCGATCGTCCGATCATCGTCTACTGCAAGGCAGGACCGCGTGCGCGTGCCGCCGCGGCACTTCTCCTGGCCGCCGGGCACCCCGAGGTGCGTGTCCTGGACGGGGGATTCGCCCGGTGGGCCCTCCAGTCGTACTGACCGCCTCGCCGACCGCCCGGTCGCTTTCTCCGAGGGCGCGCGCTCAGTCCCGTCGGCGCGGATGCTCCGTCGCTGCCGACGTGCCGCGATGGAAGTGGTTCAACGGTCCGTTTCCCGTGCCCACGCGGAGCTCGTCCGCGTGCCGGAGCGCCCCGGACAGCCAGTCTTTCGCATGCAGCAGGGAGGAGTGCCAGTCGCCGAACCGGGCTTGCAGGGTGGCGAGTTCCGGCAGGTTCGGCGTGAGCAGGTCGACGCAAGACAGGAGGCCGTCCCACCGGCGCAGCGCGCGGGTGGGAAGGAGTCGCCGGCCGCTCGAGGAATGAAGCACCGGGTCGAGGACCACGATGGGCGGGCGAACCCGGTGGAGCCAGCGCTCCACCGCCGCGACGGCAGCGGTCGAGCCGAGCATCCCGATCTTCACCGCGTCGACGATGACATCGTCGCTGACCGCATCCAGCTGCGCGCGAAGCACGCGAGCCGGCGGCACGTGCACCGACCGGACGCCGTGGGTGTTCTGCGCCACCACGGCGGTAACCACAGCCATTCCGTAGCCGCCGTTGGCGGCGATGCTCTTCAGGTCGGCGTGGATCCCCGCGCCTCCGGCCGGCTCGCCTGCTCGCGCACGGAGGGCAGCTCCAGGTAGACCGTGCCGCCGGAATCACGGAAAGCCCCGGACTTCTCACGCATGCCCGCGATCCGTTCCTGCTCGGACATGTCGCCGAACTGGTCGCGGATGTCTTGCGAGATGCGCATCGAGCAGAACTTCGGCCCGCACATCGAGCAGAAGTGCGCGGTCTTGGCCGGTTCCGCGGGCAGCGTCTCGTCGTGGAACTCCTCCGCCGTGACGGGATCGAGGGAAAGGGCGAACTGATCCCGCCAGCGGAACTCGAAGCGTGCCTTCGACAGAGCGTCGTCGCGCTCGTTGGCGCCGGGGTGCCCCTTGGCGAGGTCCGCGGCGTGCGCGGCGATCTTGTAGGTGATCACGCCGGTCTTCACGTCGTCCTTGTTCGGCAGTCCCAGGTGCTCCTTCGGGGTGACGTAGCAGAGCATGGCGGTGCCGTACCGGGCGATCTCGGTCGCCCCGATCGCCGAGGTGATGTGGTCATACCCCGGGGCGACATCCGTCACCAGCGGTCCGAGCGTATAGAACGGCGCACCGTCGCAGAGCTCCTGCTGCCGTTCCACGTTCTCGCGGACGAGGTGGAACGGCACGTGCCCGGGACCTTCGACCATGACCTGCACGTCGTATGCCCATGCGCGCTTGGTCAGTTCGGCGAGGGTGTCGAGCTCGGCGAACTGCGCCGCGTCGTTCGCATCGGCCGTGGATCCGGGCCGCAGTCCGTCACCGAGCGAGAATGCGACGTCGTACCGGGCGAAGATCTCGCACAGTTCGTCGAAGTGCGTGTAGAGGAAGTTCTCCTGGTGGTGCGCCAAGCACCAGCCGGCCATGATGGAGCCGCCCCGCGAGACGATGCCGGTGACCCGGTCGGCGGTCAGCGGCACGTAGCGCAGCAGCACACCGGCGTGGATCGTCATGTAGTCCACACCCTGCTCGCACTGCTCGATGACGGTGTCCCGGAAGATCTCCCACGTGAGCCGGCTCGCCTCGCCGTCGACCTTCTCCAGAGCTTGGTAGATCGGCACCGTTCCGATCGGCACCGGGGAGTTGCGGATGATCCACTCCCGCGTGGTGTGGATGTCGTCGCCGGTGGACAGGTCCATGACCGTGTCCGCCCCCCACTGCGTCGCCCACTGCAGCTTGTCCACCTCTTCGGCGATCGAACTGGTCACCGCTGAGTTGCCGATGTTCGCGTTGATCTTCACGAGGAAGGCCCGGCCGATGATCATGGGCTCGGATTCCGGGTGGTTGATGTTGTTCGGGATGATCGCTCGCCCTGCAGCGACCTCGGAGCGCACCAGTTCGACGTCGCAGCTCTCTCGCAGAGCGACGAAGCGCATCTCCGGGGTGATGACTCCGCGCCGGGCGTAGTGCATCTGGGTGACGGTCCTACCGGGACGGGCCCGGCGCGGACGGCGTCTGGGCCCCTGCCACTCGGCCGACGCCGCCCCACGGCGAAGTGCCGCACGCCCGTCGTCCTGCAGGTTGCGCTCCCGGCCCTCGTAGACCTCGGTGTCGCCGCGCGCCTCGATCCACTCGGAGCGGGCCGGCTCCAGTCCGCGCAGCGGGTCGCTTCCGGGTCCCGCCGTGCGGTACACCGTGAGGGGCGGATTCGGAACGGCGCCGGGGGAGTCGCTGAGCGCGATGCTGGTCACGGGAACACGGATGCCGTGCACCTCGTCACGCAGATAGTCGAGCGAATGGGATGAGAGCGCATCGGTCATCAGAAGTCCTACTTCCTTCGCCGGCATTACCCGGACAGGTTCGAACGGTCGCAGGCTGCGTCAGCCCGATCTCAGCCCTTGCAAGGACTCCCGTGTGGATGTCGACCACCCTATCCGATCGCGAAGGGTGCAGTGAACGCGAGCGTCGTTCCGCGGAATAATGAGCGTATGACTGCGCCGTCGCCGTCGCCGGAACGTTCGAGGGAACTCGAGCTCCTGCGTCGGCGCGCGTACGGCCCCAGCGCCGCGAGTGCGGCAAGCACGAGGGCGAAGACCGAGTCGACCTCCATGTCGCACGCTGCGCCGAAGCGGGACTCGAGCCGCTGCCGGCGAGCCAGCTTGCCATCCACCCCGTCGAGACTGAGCGCGATGATCGCGAGCCCGATGATTGCCGTCGCTGACGGAGCTCCCGCAACGAGCAGCCCGACGATGATCGAGACGAGCCCCCAGCGGATGCTCGTGACCACGTTCGCCGCGCCCAGTCGCGTGTGCGGGTGGTGACGTCGCAGGAACGCAGAGCCGGCACCGAATCCGACGGCCGCGGCCAGTGCAGTGGACTGGTGGGGACGACGGCAACGCTGGTGACGGCCGCTGTACTGGCCGTGGCCGCGAGCGTGGTCAGGGCCGATACGCCGACGAAGTTCACGAGCACGCGGCTCGAGGTGCCAACCCGTTTGCGCCTGACCGCCGGGTCGGCGCGGGTCAGATCAGCGGTGGTCACGGCGGCACGCTAGCACCGCAGCCTGCGCGTATTCGTTCACCGAATATTGCGGCGCGTCTGTGCTGGGAGGGCCCCGCATGTTGCGCCAGAGTGGACGTAAGGCTTTCGCCGCTCAGCCCCCCTATGTTGGTGCGGCGTAGCCGGTCGGGGCGCTGACGGAATCGGGTTTCGTCAGCACCCCGACCACCCTTTCTTCGCTGCCGGCGTCCGGCCGGTGCGCCTAGTGGGTCGGAGGCTGCGCCCCGCGCCACTGCACGGCGGCTGCGCCGGAGCGCACACCGGCGGCGACGGCGGCGGCGAGTTCCGCGCCATCCGCGAGCTCTGCGCAGACCGCGCCGACGAACGCGTCGCCCGCCCCGGTCGTGTCGACAACCTCGACACGGGGCGCGGCCACATGGCCGCTCGCGGCAGCGTCGCACCACACCGCGCCGTCACCGCCGAGCGTGATGATGACGCTTCGGCAGCGGCTGGCGAGGGATTGCGCGGCCGACAGGGCGCCTTCGACATCGGTGAAGGATGAGGCGCCCACCGCCCGCGCTTCGCTCTCGTTGACGACGAGCGGGTCGCACAGCTCGAGCAGTTCGTCGGGGATGTCGCGGGCGGGGGAGAGGTTCAGCGCGACGCGGCCGCCGGCTCCGACGACCGCGCGTGCGGCGGCGTGGACGACACCGAGCGGCACCTCGAGCTGGCTGAGCAGGACCGTGCCGGGGCCGGCGAGCTCAGTGATCGTGGTGGCCACCGCATCCGCGTCGAGGCGACCGTTCGCGCCGGGCGCGACCACGATCGTGTTCTCGCCGTCGCGTGAGACGGTGATGAGCGCAACGCCGGTCGGTGCGTCGCTGAACCGGGCGACGCTCGATACGTCGACACCGCCTGCTCCAAGAGCGTCGAGCATGGCATGGCCCCCCGCGTCGTCGCCGACGGCGCCGACGAAGACGGGCATGGCGCCCGAGCGGGCCGCGGCAAGCGCCTGGTTCGCGCCTTTGCCCCCCGTCGCGACGACGACGTCGCCGCCGAGCAGGGTCTCACCCGGCTGGGGATGGCGGTCGACGACGACCGTGTAGTCGGTGTTCGCCGAACCGAGAACGATGAGGGAGGCGCTCATGGCTCCATGCTGGCAGAGCGGCGACCGTGGTGAGCGGCCCCGGCCGCCTCTAGGCTGGCCGCATGAGCGAAACACTGCGCGTCGCCGTCGCCCAGTTCGCGCCGGGGCCAGCCCGCGACGAGAACCTCGCCGGCGTCGTGCAGCTCGTGCGCGAGGCCGCTCGTGAGGGTGCCGAACTCGTCGTGCTGCCCGAGTACTCGGCGTTCTTCGGCGGAAAGATGGGACCACACTGGGTCGCCGCCGCCGAGGCTCTCGACGGGCCGTTCGTGGCGGGGCTTGCCGACATCGCGCGGTCGAACGGCGTTGTCGTCGTCGCCGGGATGCTCGAAACGGCCTCGCGGGACGATCGCTTCCGCAACACCATCGTCGCGCTCGGCGCCGACGGCTCACTGCTCAGCGTCACTCGCAAACTGCACCTGTATGACGCCTTCGGCCAGACCGAGTCGGACTGGGCGGAACCCGGCGACATCGTCGGCGCCGAATCCTTCGACGTCGGGGGAGTGCCGGTCGGCGTGCAGACCTGCTACGACCTGCGGTTCCCCGAGGTGACCAGGCGCCTCGTTGACGCGGGAGCTGAGCTTGTGCTCGTGCCCGCCGAGTGGGTGGCCGGGCCCGACAAGCGGCACGCCTGGCGCACGCTGGCCGCCGCCCGCGCCATCGAGAACACCGTGTACCTCGCAGCGGCAGATCACCCGCCGCCCGTCGGGGTGGGGGCGAGCCTCATCATCGACCCGCTCGGCCGCGAGCTCGCGTTCGTCGACGATGAGGTCGGTGTCGCTGCGGCGACGATCGACCGTGCCGAGGTCGTCCGGGTGAGGGCCGTCAACCCGGCGCTCGCCCTGCGCCGCTTCCGGGTCGAGCCCGTTTAGCGGCCCGAGGTCAGGCGGCGCACGGCCTCGTCGATCTGGGCGTCCGTTCTGCAGAACGCGAAGCGCAGCGACGAGTGGATGCGCGCATCCCGTGACCGCGGATCGAACGCCGACAGCGGAATCGCCGCCACCCCCCGCTCGACCGTCAGGTCGCGGGCGTAGCGATTCGCGTCGGTCACCCCCAGCGGGGCGGCGTCGGCCACCACAAAGTAGGAGCCCCGACTGGGGGAGACGGCGAAGCCCGCCGCGGCGAGCCCCGCGCTCAGGCGGTCGCGCCGGGCGGCAAGCGTGCGGCGCTGATCGTCGAAGTAGTCGTCGCCGAGCCCGAGGCCGACAGCGACCGCCGGCTGGAAGGGCGCCCCGTTCACGTACGTCAGGTACTGCTTGACCCCCATCGCCGCGTCGATCAGGTGGGCGGGCCCGGTCATCCAGCCGACCTTCCAGCCGGTTACGCGGAACGTCTTCGCGGCGCTCGAAATCGTGAGGCTGCGCTCGGCCGCGCCCGGGATGCTCGCGATCGGCGTAAACGGCGCGTCGTCGAACACGAGGTGCTCGTACACCTCGTCGCTGACGATGATCGCGTCGTGCCGGGCCGCCGCGGCGACGATGCGCTCGAGCAGCTCGGGGGCGATCACCGAACCCGTCGGGTTGTGCGGGTTGTTGAGCAGCACGACGCGCGTGTTCGGGCCGATCGCTGCGTCGATCGCCGCGGCTGTGGGCTGGAAGTCGTCCCCCTCAAGCGGGATCGCGACGTGTCGGGCTCCCGTGAGACCGACCATGGCGGCGTAGGCGTCGTAGAAGGGGGAGAGGGTGACGACCTCATCACCCGCGCTCACGAGGGCGAGCATCGCGGCCGCGATCGCCTCTGTGGCTCCGGCGGTGATGAGCACCTCCGTGTCGGGGTCGCGGCGCTCGCCGAAGAACCGTTCGCGGTGTTCGGCGACGGCGCGGCGCAGCTCCGGGGTGCCGCGACCAGGCGGGTACTGGTTGAGGCCCGCGCGGATGGCAGCGATCGCGGCCTCGGTTACGGGGGCCGGAGCATCCTCGTCGGGATAGCCCTGCCCCAGGTTGATCGCGTCGTGCTGGGCTGCGAGGGCGCTCATCTCGGCGAAGACCGTCGCGCGGACGGTGCCATCGGCATCACGAAGGCCTGCGGCGTCGATGGCGCGCAGCCACGGCGGTGTGGTCATCACGCAGTCACCCTAGCCGGGGCGGACCGGCCGCGAGCTCAGTCGGCCTCGCTGTCGGCATCGGCCTCGACGCGCGGCTGCGTGAGGCTCGTCGCCCACTGGTAGAACACCTGCTTGCCCGGCTCGGTGCTGTCAACGCGCTCGTCGACGCCACGCGCGAGCAGGTCGCTGAGACCGCGCACAACCGCGTCGAGGTCGTCGTGGGGGGCGGTGAGGGCGAGGCCCGCGGTGAATGACGAGATGACCGCCGACAGTCGGAACGCGTCGATATCCCGCCGAACCATGCCGGCCTCCTGGAGGGCCTCGATCAGCTCGCCGCGCACACCGATCTGGGGCACGTAGCGGAACGACGAGTTGTTGCGCATGATCGCGTTGAGCGCGCTGCGGTCGATGATGAAGAGCGTGCGCGCGAGAGGCCGCTCGTAGAGCGCGGTGAGGATGTAGAGGTACACCCGCGACAGCAGCCCTCCGCGGGGGTCGCGCTCGATGTTGTCGACGATGCTCGAATAGATGCGCTGGAACTCGCGGTTCAGCATGCTGATCAAGACGTCACCGCTCGAGTCGTACACCGTCTCGATCTCGCTCACCGGGTAGCCCGACTTTTCGCTGATCGACTTCATGGTGACCGCGTCATAGCCGTCATTCACGATGATGTCTGCTGCAGCATCAAGGACTCGGGTTACGTCGGTTACGGAGTTCGTCATGGCTGGCGGGCTCTCTCGGGGGCTGGTGGTCCTTCGATACTAAGCGGGCAGATAGACCAGTGGGTCGACCCATTTGGGGGGACAGTCGAAGTTGTCTGGGTACGTTCACAGTTCGGAGTCACGGGGGTAATGGATGCCCGCTCCTCACCACCGCGCCTCGGCGTCGTGTTTCCCCGCAGGTGTGGACACCTCGCCAGGGCCTTGAGTGGTGCCGTCTACGGTGTCGCGCATGCCCCGACGTTCTGTCACCGTCCGTGTTGCCGCGACACTCGCCGCACTCGCCCTCGGAGCGGGTCTCGCCGCCTGCGCCGACACGACGCGCATCCCGCCCGCCCCGACGGACACCGGTGCCGCGGAGCCCCTGTTCGCGTCGGACGAGGAGGCGCTCGCCGCGGCGGTCGCGGCGTACGAGGAGTACGCAGCCGTAGTCGACGCGCTTCTTGCTCGGGATGCGCCTACGACCCAGTTACGCGAAGTTGCCGAGATCAAAATTGCGGAGTCGACGGAGGCAGAGATCGAGGAGTTCCTTGGCGGCGGCTACACCGCTACCGCGCCGCGGGAAATTTCCGCCTCGCAGCTTCAAGGTCGCATCTCTGAAGAAGACGGGTCTGAACTAGTCGTTCTGTACGTGTGCGAGGACCTCACCAACGTAGACGTAGTTGACGAAGCGGGGGAGTCGGTAGTCGGTGAGCGGACTAATCCTCGGACCGAGATCGAGGTAGTCATCCGGGTTAAGCCCGACTTCGAAGGTGTCGTCACCGAGCGTGAGGTTTGGAACGGATCCGGCATATGCGCATGAAATGTGGTTCAGCAATCGTAGCTAGCGTTCTTCTAGCATTCACGACAATCGGCGGCTTGGCTCACGCGCAATCGGATTGCGGTCTAAATAGCCAATGGCTCGACCGCTGTTCCAATGTCGGAGCGACAGCGGGTGGTCAAGGCGTGGAATTGACTGGTCAGTCCAACTCCGGCAGCCAAACGGGACAAGGGTCGAGCAGCGGCGGCGGATCGAGCGCTGAATCTGCAGACTCGACCTTCCCCGGCTCGTCGCCAGCGGGGTTCGGTACTGCCCCAGCGAATCCAGTCTACCGACCGCTGAACCCCGCGCGCTTCGGCACGACCGACATTCGATGCGTCATCACGGTTGGCGGCCGCTGCGAAGTCCCATTTGCCGGTAACGCACAGACGGAAGACGAAGACGCTGTCATCGACGCGGACGGCGCGGCGACCGTCGTCACGATCAGCGACATCGCCAGCTTTGCTCCTCGCGCCGCGGTCCAGTTCATGCAGCCGGATCGCTGGATGGTTGTCGGTCTACCCACCAACTTTTACGCGCAGATCGACCGCCACGTCGTGTCCGGAACCCTGCTCGGGCAGCCCGCCGACGTGCGCTTCACCCCACGTGCCTACAACTGGAGCTACGGCGACGGCACGACCGCGCTCAGCGGAACACCCGGCAACACATGGCAGGCACTCGGGCTCGCCGAGTTCGACCCCACCGCGACGAGCCACGTCTACACCGTAGAAGGCACCTACGTGATCGACCTGACCGTGCTCTACACCGCCGAGTACCGTTGGGCCGGCGGCGCGTGGACGCCCATCGCCGGCCACGTCGAACTGCCCGCCAACCCCTTGGTTGCCGAGGCCACCTCTGACGCCGTCACCGTCCTCGTCGACCGTGACTGCACGCGGGCGCCCGTCGGCCCCGGCTGCTGACCCCACCCGCACCACAGACCCTCACCGCCGAGGGCATAGCGAACCGTCGGATACCGCTCAGACGCGGCAAATAACATGCCAAGGTTGACGGACCACGCTGGACGCGGCGAAAGGACACACCACCCATGAGCAGCACCCCCGAACAGCCCGGCGCACCCGACCCCACGCCCGCCCCCCACGTGTACGGGCCCCCCACCAGCCCGCAGTCAGAGACGACTGCCGGGGCACCGGGCGCTGCGACCGCCAGTGCCGAGCCCGCTCAGCCCGCCGAACCCCACGAGCCTGCGCACCCCGCGCACTCGGCAAACCCCCCGCAACGTCGCTCGCTGCTCCCCGTCGTCGCCGCGCTCGCCGTCGGCGCCCTCATCGGCGGTGCCGCCGGAGGCGGCGTTGTCGCCGCCCTCTACGGCGGCCAGTCCGGCATCATCACCAGCGGCGGCAACCCCACCACCGTCACCGTCAACAACCCCGACAACGCCACCGAGGTGACGGGCGTCGTCGCGCGCGCCATGCCCTCCATCGTGACCCTCAGCGTCAGCGCCGACAACGGCGCCGCCGGCAGCGGCTCCGGCGTGATCCTCAGCGACGACGGCTACGTGCTCACCAACTCGCACGTCGCCACCCTCGATGGCGCGACCGCCAGCCCGACCATCCGGGTCACCACCCACGACGGCCGCATCTGGAACGCCACCCTCGTCGGCGCCGACCCGATCGCCGACCTCGCCGTCGTGCAACTCGAGGGTGCGACCGGTCTGCAGCCCATCGAATTCGGCGACTCCGACGCGCTCAACGTCGGCGACCGTGCCATCGCCATCGGCGCACCGCTCGGGCTGAGAGGCACCGTCACCAACGGCATCGTGTCAGCCCTCAACCGCTCGATCACCGTGCGCTCGTCTGCGGTGCCCGACGCCCCCTCCGACATGCAAGACGACGGCGGCGGCGACACCGACAGCGACGAGGCCCCGCCCTTCGACTTCTGGAACTTCGCACCCCCCGGCGACGCCGAACCCCAGCGCCGCCCCAGCGCGCCGATCGCCCTGAGCGTCATCCAGACCGATGCCGCCATCAACCCCGGCAACTCCGGCGGTGCCCTCCTCGACAGCGACGGGCGCCTCATCGGCATCAACGTCGCCATCGCCACCGCGGGAGGAACGTCCACAGCCGGCAGCATCGGCGTCGGCTTCTCAATCCCCGCCAACTTCGCCCAGCGCATCGCCACCGAGCTCATCGAAACCGGCCGCGCAAGCCACGGGCTGCTCGGCGCCACCGTCACCGACGCATCCAACACGGCAACAAGCCCGGTGGTCGGAGCGCTCATCGACCAGGTGAGCCCCGGCGGCCCAGCCGAACTCGCGGGCCTCCGCGCCGGCGACATCGTCACCGAATTCAACGGCGTGCCCATCACCAACCGCATCGACCTCACCGCGCAGGTGCGGGTGCTCGCAGGAGGCGACGACGCGACACTCGTCTACGTGCGCGGCGGTCAGGCGCGCGAAGTGCGTGTCACCCTCGACGAACTGCAGTAGCGTCCGCACCCGCTAGATTCGGGGAATGGGCGGGCCCGACACACAGCGCAGCGGCGTGAGTTACGTGATGCCGGTGTACAACGAGATCGCCTACATCGACGACGCGATCGACAGTGTGCTCGCCCAGCAGTACGACGGGCCCACCGAGCTGGTGCTCGCGCTCGGTCCGTCCACCGACGGGACCAGTGAGCGTGTCCGCCAGCGCGCCGACGCCGACCCGCGCATCCGCATCGTCGACAACCCCGACATGGCGATCCCGATCGGGCTCAACCGGGCGATTCGCGCATCCCGTTACCCGATCGTCGTGCGCGTCGACGCGCACACGGAGCTGAGCGAGGGGTACACCGCGACCGGCGTCGCCACACTCGAGCGCACCGGTGCCGTCAGCGTGGGCGGCGTCATGGTCGCGAACGGCCGCACCACGTTCCAGCGCGCCGTCGCCCGCGCCTACAACAGCCCGCTCGGTCTCGGCGGCGCGAGCTACCACACGGGCGGCGAGGAGGGGCCGGCAGAGAGCGCCTACCTCGGCATCATGCGCCGCGACGAGCTACTCGACATTGGACTGTATGACGAAGAGATCAACCGCGGCGAAGACTGGGAACTTAACAAGCGACTCCGCGACGCGGGCCACATCGTCTGGCTCGACCCCGCCCTCCGCGTCACCTACTGGCCGCGCGACACGTGGCGGAAGCTGGCGCGCCAGTTCCACGCGACGGGCCTCTGGCGCGGAGAACTCGTGCGGCGCGCCGGCGGTCGCAGCCCGCTGCGCTACTACGCGCCGCCCGCCCTCGTCGCCGCCAGCGCGCTCAGCCTGCTCGGGCTCATCGCTCTCGCTCTCGGCCTGCTCGCCCCCGACACCGGGCCCGTCGCCCTCGCGGTGATCACCGCGCCGACGGCGCTCTACCTGCTGTTACTGCTCAGCCTCATCGTCGCGCCGCTCGGCGGATCCACCCTGCGTGACCGGCTCGCGTTCGTCGGCGTCATCGCCACGATGCACTTCGCGTGGGGTGCCGGCTTCATTGGCGGAGCGTTGTTCGGCGCGCGCGGCTCGGTTGACCGGTCGCGCACCGAATCCTGACCGGGGCGGTCCTCGACCGGCTCAGTCGAGCATCCCCTCGGCGAAGATGCGGTTGACGACGCGCGCGGATGCGTGGCCGTCATCGAGCGGGGCGAAGCGCGCGCGCCATTCGGCGCGGCGACGCCTCCACACGGTCGCATCGGGATGCTCGCCCCGCGACAACCCCGCCAGCACCGACAGCAACGTGTCGCGGTCCGTCGCGGTCGGGCCGGGGAAGTCGGCCGTGACGTCGAAGTAGAAGCCGCGCAACTGTTCGCGGTACTTCTCAAGGTCGGGGGTAAAAAGCACGAGCGGCGCCTCCGTCGTGATCGCGTCGAACATGATCGACGAGTAGTCGGTGACAATGACGTCGGCGGCGACGAGGAGCTCGCTCATGTCGGGGTAGGTGGTGACGTCGATGAGGCCGGGCGCGCGCCGGTCGGCACCCCCGCGCAGGGTGCGGCTGTGCCCGCGCACCAGCACCACATGGTCGATGCCGATCGTGCCATCCAGTGCCGGGGCGATGCTCGGCAGGTCGAGGTAGTCGACGATGTCGTCGGCGTCATCGCGCCACGTCGGGGCGTACAGCACGGCGCGCTGACCCGGTCTGAGGCCGATCCGGCGCCGAATCGCCTCGCGGTCGTCTGAGACGAGCACGTCGTCGCGCGGATAGCCCTCCACCCATAAAGGCCCGGTGAAGGCGTAGGCGCGGCGAAAGATCTCGGCGGCGTAGTCGTTTTGGGCGAGCAGGACGTCCCACCGTCGTGACTCGCGTCGCACGGCCAGCCGGGTGCGCAGCCCAACGCCGTCCCTGTCGAGTGCCAAGCGCTTCAGCATCGTGCCGTGCCAGGTCTGCAGCACGCGTTGGTGGGGGCGGGGCTTCCAGCGTTTGCGCATCCAGTCGTTGACGACGATGAGCCGCGCTGCCGCGCGCACGCGCCACCACTCGTCTGAACCCTCCACGACGGCGATCGCGCCGTCGGGAACGGCCACCGAGCGGTCCACCACGCTCCAGTAGCGGGGGACGTCGGGGCGGCGGGCCGCGAGCTCGCGGTCGATCGCGAGCGGATTGCAGGCGGCTGACTGCGAGTAGAAGCTCTCGAACATGACCGCGTTCTCGGGGGTCGGCCGGGCGCGGCGGTAGGCGCGCTCGCGCTGACGTTGCGCTCCGGGGGCGCGCTCGTCGTCGGTGAGTGGCGCGGCGACACGGACGACGAGGCCACCCGACTCGCTGGCAACGTCGCACCGCATCAGGCCCGTCGTGAGCGGCGACGGCGGGACGGTGGTCACCGCGACCCGCCCCGACTCGTGCACCGCGTTCGCGGCCCGCCACTGCAGCCGATAGGTGCCGCTGACCGGGGCTAGCCCGGTTCGGCCCCACCGCTCACGAACGAGCGGAATCGACACACTCAGACGCCCATCACGGGTCATCATGTTCGCCTCGAGACGCATGCGCGGCCCAACCGCTGCGAGCGACTCGAGTTCGACCTCGCTCGACCCCTCGAGGCGTAGAGCGTCGCCGTCGAGCGTGATGCGGTCGATGGTCACGGCGGGCCGTGAGTCGGGCAGCGGCGGGGCCGGTACCGGTCGGCCCGCGACCAGCGCGTCAATCGCCTCCAGCACGCGCACTGTCGCCCCACCTGCCGGGTGATCAACGTGCTCGTCGCGCAGCCAGCGCGTGTGCTCGGCGACGGTGTGCGCGAAAGGAGTGCGTGCATCCCGAAGCTGATCGAGCTGGTCGAGCGTCGCCCGCCAGCTAGTGACATGGCGGCCGCCGGTGAATTCCGCGTAGGGCATGTACAGGCCACGGGTCGCGAGGTACGTCGCGACGTCGGGGGCGAAGAACACGCTCGGCACGCCCGCGATCGCGCCGTCGAACGCAATCGACGAGTAATCGGTGACGATCGCGTCGAGCGCGGGGATGATCGGGGTGACGTCCGCGATGACGTCGCGTCCGATCAGCCGAACCCTCGCACTCAGCGCGGGGCCGCCGGCGTATGAGCCTGCTCCCAGCGGATGCGATCGCACGAGCAGTGTCGTGTCGGTCCTCTCGCACCACGCCGCGATCGCCGCCCACTCCTCGTCGCTCGGGATCGCTGGGTCGAGCGCGCCGTCGCGCCACGTCGGCGCGTAGAGCACGACCGAGCCGGCCGGCAACGCGCCGATGGCGGCCTCGATTCGGCCGCGCGCATCCCGTCGTCGAGATTCGGCATCGCCCGTTGTGAGCACGTCGTCGCGCGGCTCGCCGAGCGCGACGACCCGCTCGGCTGGAATACCAAAGGCACTGCGGATGCGCGTGGCCACCAGCTCGGACGCCACCGGAAACAGCGAGATCCCGCGCCCGGCGCGCCGGTAGAGCGCCGCCATGAGCCGCCGCGCCCCGGGCAGCGACCCGACGAGGGGGAGGCTTAGTGCTGCTGAGGTATCGAGGTGCAGTCGTTTCAGCGGGATGCCGTGCCAGAGCTGCACCACGGTGGCGCCGCGCGTGCCGAAACGGTTGACGTCGCCGGCGCCGTGAGTGATGACGACGACGCGGGCGCGCAGGGTTGCCCAGAGACCGCGCGGTCCGCGCTTGAGTTCGCTGCGCATGCCGCGGGCGCGCGCCTCGTCGCGCTCCGTCGCGGACGAGGCGAGCCACAGGTGGTCAGCGCCGTCGGCACGGGTGACGGCCGCGTCGTAGAGAGCGAGAGCGCCCTCGCCGAGACCGATGCCGCTGCCGTACACCCACCGTCTCGATGAGCGGGGCACGACGGCGGCCGCGAGCCAGCCCGCCGCGTAGAGCGGAGCGCGGGCGAGCACCCGGGCGTTGCCGGCGCTGAACGTGAAGCGGGCCATCGGGCCGATTCTTCCACGCGGGTGGACGGCGCGACCGCTCATTCACCCGAGCGGGAGCCGTCGCTACGACTCGGTAACGGTGTCGGCGAATGGTCAGGAGAGCCTCACCGGGCTTGCGAGAATCGACGGGTGAACGTGGGGGAACAGCTGAAAACCGCGCGCCGGGTGATCTCCCGGTTGCTTCGGCAGCGCCGCAATCGCCTGCTGATGGACAAGCGCATGGCGGAGGTCGACCTGACCCTGCCGAACGACGTCGAGGTCGCCGTCTACTTCGCCGACGGTGTCGTCAACCTCTACCAGGTGCGCCAGTGGTTCGCGCCCCTCGCCGAGCTCGCGAAGACTCGTCGGGTCGCGATCATCACGCGCAGCCCCGGCGCCACCCTCGCTCTGCTCGATGAAAGCCCGGTGCCCGTCGCGTACTGCCGCACCGTGCTCGACCTCGAGCAGTTCGTGGCGCAGAATCCGACGCGCATCGTGATGTACGTCAACCAGAACGCCAAGAACTTCCAGATGTTCCGCTACGGACGCATGTGGCACGTGTTCATCAACCACGGCGAGTCCGACAAGATGTACATGACCACCAACCAGTACAAGGCGTACGACTACGCGTTCATCGCCGGCCAGGCCGCGCACGACCGCCTGAGCAAGGTGCTCTGGGGGTACGACCTCGAGACGCGGGCCCTGCGCATCGGCCGCCCCCAGGCTGATCACTTCGCGGGAGAGCTTCCCTACACGCCCGACGATCGAACCGTCGTGCTGTACGCGCCCACGTGGGAGGGCGATCGCCCCGCAGCCTCGTACGGCTCGATCGCCAGCCACGGTGAGGCGATCGTGTCGGCGCTGCTCGCCACGGGTCGCCACCGCGTGATTTACCGGCCGCACCCGCGAAGCGGCGTGCTCGACCGTGACTACGGCCAGGCCCACCGCCGCATCGTGCAGGCGATCGAGCAGGCGAACGCGAGCGACCCGGCCGCGCAGCACATCTTCGACGACGGACCAAGCCTCGGCTGGCAGCTCGCTGCCGCTGACGTCGCGATCTGCGACATCTCGGCGATGATCTACGACCGCCTGGCGACGGGAAAGCCCCTGCTCGTGACGAGGCCGCTATCGGCGGATGCTCTCGTCGACACGGGCGGGTACCTTTCGGCATGCGAGTGGCTGACCGCCGACGCGGCATCGGAGGTCGTTCCGGCGCTTGACCGTGTGCTCACCGACGCCGACGCACACGCCGCACTGCAGCACTGGGCGTCGCACTACTTCGGCGACACGACGCCAGGGGCTGCGACCGCACGCTTCCACGCGGCGATCGATCAGCTGATCGACGAGTGGCACGCGGCTGAACGCGAGCACCGCAGCGACCCGGTCGTGCTGGGCACCGAGCACGACGCCGACGACCCGCTCGACGACGAAGCGCTCAGCGGCCGAGCCGTCGTCTAGCCCCGTCGATCGCGGGCCGAAGCGACAGGCGACGCTTCTCGCCCTCGGCACGCGGCGGCTTCGGGGCCTTGGGCGCCTTGACGACCGGTTCCAGCCCCGCGGGAAAGAGTGCCGGTGCGGGGCCAAAGGCCTCGCGGGCCGCATCGACGGCGCGACCGCCGAGCGTGCGGTTGGCGCTGCCCCCGATGATCGCGCCGATGCCGAAGGGAATGAGGCGCCCCGCCATACTGCCGCCCTGAGCGACGGCGAAGCGCCGAACGAACTGCTCCCGGAGCTTCGCGTTGAGGGCCGTCGTGAGTGCTTTCGGCATCGCGGAGGCCACCGTTTCGCCCCAGTACTGGCGTCGGTCGGGGCCGGTGCCCGACGCCTGCAGCAGGAACTGCTGCACCAGGTCTTTGCCGGGTCCGCCGAGCAACAGGGCCATGACGAGGGTGTGGGCGCGCTCTTCGTCGTCGACGACGATGCCGTGCACCTCGGCGACCGACTGCGCGTACAGCGCCGTCATCTCGAAGAACGTGACCGTTTCGACGCCGATCACCGTCAGGCCGACGGCGGTTCCGACACCGGGAATCATCGTCGCCGCGCCACTGCCGGCTCCGGTCGCGGTGACGCCGGCGAGGTAGCGGCGCTCGAGGATGCGCACCACCTGCTCGGGCGTCGCCTGTGGGTAGCGCTGGCGGATCGATCGGATGTGCGCGATGACCGCCGGCCGCTGGGCCGACATGGCGGCACGAAGCCCCCTGATTAACAGAGGGTCGGACTGTCGCTCAATCTCGGTCACTGTTTCGTTCCGTAATCGGTGTTATATCGCTCGAGCACGTCCGCGATCGGACCATCGAGCGCGAGAGCGCCCTTGTCGAGGTAGAGCCCGCGGGTGCAGAACCGCTTGAGGTCGCGCTCGTTGTGCGACACGAAGAACAGCGTTCGGCCACCGGAGAGCAGCTCATCGATGCGGGCGTAGCACTTGTCGCGGAAGGCTTTGTCACCGACCGCGAGCACTTCATCCACGAGCAGAATCGGCTCATCGAGTCGCGAGATGACCGAGAACGCGAGCCGCACCTTCATGCCGCTCGACAGATGCTTGTAGGGGGTGTCGATGACGTCGCCGAGCTCCGCGAAGTCGATGATCTCGTCGAACCGTTCGTCGATCGCGCTGCGGGTCATGCCGTGCAGCCCCGCCGTGAGGAGGACGTTTTCGCGCACGGTCAAGTCATTGACGAACCCGCCGGTGATTTCGATCAGCGGGGCGACACCCCTGTGCACGGTCACCGCGCCCTCGTCGGGCAGCATGACGCCGGCAACGAGTTTCAGCAGCGTCGACTTGCCCTGACCGTTGCGGCCGACGACGCCGATCGCCTCGCCCGCGTGCACCGTCGCCGTGACACCACGCAGCGCCCAGAACTCGCCGGGACGGGCGCGTCGGTTGCGACCCGCGAAGAGATCCTTGAACGAGCGCCGGCCGCCCCGATTGCGCCGAAAACGGATGCCCGCATCCCGTACCTCGATGACCGGTTCAGCCACGCTCACACCTCCTTCAAGACGGCACGAATGGTGCGTCGGAAGACCAGCGTGCCGATGCCGAGGAAGACGAGCGACATGACGGCGGCGATGCCGACGGCCCAGAGGTCGAGCAATTCAGGGAAGAAGGCGGCGCGGTAGAGCGAGAAGATCCCGGCGAGCGGGTTGAATGCTGCCCACACCTCGAGTCCGTCGGGCAGGTCGTCGATAGCGTAGATGATCGGCGAGGCGTAGAACAGGAACCGCAGGATGAGCTTCACCGCCCGCTCGAGGTCGCGGAAGAACACGACCAGCGGCGCGATGATCAGACCGAGCCCCACAATGACGATCGCCTGCAGTGCCACCGCGATCGGGAACCACAGCACGCCCCACGTCAGCTCGGCGCCGAACGCGATCGCGAACACGGCGATCACCGGCAGGCTGAAGAGAAACTCGATGCCCTTCGACAGCACGATGCGGTTCACCCAAATGCTGCGCGGGATGCGCGTGGACCGAACCAGCTTCGCGTCGCGGATGAACGCGCGCGTCGAATCACCGACGGCACCGGTGAACCACATCCACGGCAGCAGGCCGGCGAGTAGGAAGACGATGTATGGGCTCGCGCCGACGGTGCGGTCGAACACCTGCGTGAAGACGAACCAGTAGATGCCCGCCATCACGAGCGGGTCGAGCACGCTCCAGAGATACCCGAGAAACGACGTCGAATAGCGCACCTTCAGGTCACGCGACGTCAGCAACCACAGCGACTGCCGGTAGGCGGCCGTGGGGGAGCGGCGCGCAGGCGTCGATGCGGCAGTGGTCACGGCAGAAACGCTAGCGGGTTCGGGCGAGAACGGATGCAGACCGAGCCGAACCGGCCCCGTGCATCCGAACGCAGCGAACTAGACGAAGAGGTTCGCGCGCTCGAGGTCCTCGGCGAAGTCGACCTCGACGGCGTACAGGTCGCTGATGTCGACCGGCTCGATGCGCAGGCCGTCGTGCTGGATCGCGAGTTCGATGCCGCGCTCGAAGTAGTCCTGGTCGTCGACGCGCTTCAGCTGGGCGATCAGAGCCTGCTTGTCGGTGCTCGAGATGTAGTTGATGCCGACGGCCTCACCGAGACCACCGACGACCTCCTTCGAGATCTCGTTGATGAAGCCCTCGGCGTCGACCGTGTACTTGACTTCTTCGTCGCTGACCTTTGCCGTGTTGACGGTGACGAAGCTGCGGTCAGCGTGCACGAGCGGGGCAGAGCGGACAAGCGCCTGCGGGTCGAACACGACGTCGCCATTCAGCCACAGAACTCCGGCCTTGCCGGTCGCCTTGAGCGCCCGCAACAGGCTCTTCGAGGTGTTGGTCTGGTCGTACGCCTCGTTGTACACGTACTCGACCTCGGGGAACGCCTCGACGATGTGCTCGAGCTTGTACCCGACGACGGTCGTGATGACGGCGTCGTCGCCGAAGGCAGCACGGATGTTGTCGTGCTGCTGCTGCATAATGGTGCGGCCATCGCTGAGTTCGGTGAGCGGCTTCGGCAGGCTACGGCCAAGGCGGCTACCCATGCCAGCGGCAAGAATGACGACGTTGACGGTCATGACGGACTCCTTTGGAGAAGATGGGCGATGACACTCCGTCGTGTATCGGCTGAGTTTACCTGAACAGTCCGCAAATGTTCAGGAACTGTTGATCTCGAATCCGCAACGACGTCACCCGCAGCCGCCGTGAGCCACGCTTTGCGAGTTATTCTCTGGTGAACGGGTGCGGTTACTACACCGACCCGTCGGCGTTGGTACGGTGGGTCGCGTGAGCGCCGCCAAGACGGGCCAGAAATCGGGTTCGGCCACCCCGAAACGGCCGAAGACGAGCCAAAAAGCGGCGAGTAAGAAGGGGCCGAAAGCGCAAGTCTCGCCCCCCACTGCCGCTGTCGAGCCGCCGGCGCCCGAACCGGCGCCGATCGTTCTGCAGGTGGACGCTCTGACGAAGCGCTTCGGTCGCACGACCGCGGTCGACGCCGTGTCGTTCGACGTGCGCCGCGGATCGATCTTCGGTTTCGTCGGGCCGAATGGCGCGGGCAAGACGACCACACTCGGCATGGTCACCGGGCTACTGCGCCCCGATTCTGGCCGCGTTCAGGTCGGCGCGGCGGATGTCTGGGCGAAGCCGGTCGAGGCGAAGCAACTCATCGGCGTGCTGCCCGACCGGATGCGGCTGTTCGACTTGCTCACCGGCGCGCAGCTTCTCTACTACTGCGGCGTGCTCCACGGGCTCGACCGTGAGACCGCTCGCACGCGCACGGCAGACCTCGCGCGATCGCTCGGCCTCGACGACGCACTCGAGCGCCCCGTACGCGACTACTCGATCGGCATGATCAAGAAGATTTCGCTCGCCGCCGCTCTCATCCACTCGCCGCGCTTGCTGGTGCTCGATGAGCCATTCGAAGCCGTTGACCCCGTGTCGACACAGTTGGCCTCCGACGTGTTGCGGCGCTACGCCGATGCGGGCGGCACGGTCGTGCTCTCCAGCCACAATATGAATTTTGTCGAGCGCATGTGCGACGAGGTAGCGGTGATCGTGGGCGGGCGCATCCTGGCGCACGGCCCGATGGACGAGGTGCGCGATGGCCTCAGCCTCGAAGAGCGCTTCGTCGAACTGGCCGGCGGACGCCAGGCAGTGGAGGGCCTCGAGTGGTTGACGACCTTCTCCGACTGAAGTTCGCGCTCCTCGTCTCGGCTCTGCGCCCGGGTTCTCGGCGCGCGCTGCGCAGCCTCGCCGTGGCGGCTCTCGTCGTCATCGTCGCCGGCGGGATGCTCGTGGCCGGCTCGTCCGTCGACGTCACCGACCCCGGGCAGCGCGCCGCACTCGTCATTGCCGCGGGCGCGCTGTCGTTCGGCATCCTCGTCGCCCCGCTCGCGGCGGGTCTCGGGTCGGCCATGGAGCCGCGCCGTTTCGCCGCCTTTCCGATTCCTCCCGGGCGACTCGCCCTGGGCCTCTACGTGGCCGGCTTCGTGGGCGTTCCCGGCCTGCTTGCGATCACGCTGGCGGTCTCCGTCGAGAGCGCGTGGTCCGAGCATCCTGGCCGCGGCGTTGCGGTCGCGGCCGGCGTGATCACGGCGCTCACGATCATCCTGTCGTCGCAGTTGCTGGTGGCGATCGCGGCGCAGCTGGCGGTCTCCGAGCCGGCCGCGCGGGCCGTCACGGGCACAGCTCGCGCTGTCGTTGCCGTCGCCATCGCCAGCGCGGTCCTCGCGGCGGTTGTCGCCGTGCGCGGAGACGACGAGGCGGCACTTGTTCGCTTCGCGACCGTCGTGGGTCGCAGCCCCGGAGGCTTGACCTGGGCGGCCATCGGCGAGCCGGGGGGTGAAGTCGCGTTCCGGTTGAGTGTCGCGGTCGTCGCGCTGCTGGCGCTCGGCGCGCTCTGGTTCGGCGTCGTCAGCCGGCTCATGGTTGCCGCGCAGCGGCAGCGCCCCGCCGACGATCGCCAGATCGATGCGGGGCTCGGCTGGTTCGACATGACGCCGGCGACGCCCGGCGGCGTGATCGCAGCGCGCTCACTGCTCTACTGGACGCGCGACCCGCGCTACCGGGTGGTGCTGCTTGGCCTCCCGCTGGCACCGCCGCTCATCATGGTCGCGCTCCTGATCGCCGGTATTCCGCTGCCGCTGCTGTGGCTGATTCCGCTGCCGTTCCTCGCGCTCTTCCTCGGCTGGTTCAGTCACAACGACGCCGCATACGATCACACCGCGATTTGGATGCACGTCTCCGCGCCCCTGCGCGGTGCCGCCGACCGTTGGGGTCGCCTCGTGCCGCCTCTCGTGCTCGGCGTCCCGCTCGTACTGATCACCGCGCCGCTCTTCGCGCTCTGGTCAGGCATCGACAACGGCTTCGAAGCCCTTGCGGGCATCAGCCTCGGCCTGTTGTTCACCGGCCTCGGAGTGTCGAGCGTCGTCTCGGCGCTCGCCCCCTACCCGGCAGCGCGCCCCGGTGCCGGCCCGTTCGATCAGCCGCCGCTCACCGGTTCGCGCTCGTTCTGGGCGCAGGCGGGGTCGCTGATCGCCACCCTCGGATTCATGTCACCAGCACTCACGGTCGCCTGGTGGGGCCTCATCGCGGATGCTCGCTGGCTGCCCATCGCGGGCCTCGCGGGCATAGCAACCGGCCTCGTCATGCTCGGCCTCGGCGTGCTCGTTGGGGGACAGGTGTTCAAGCGCCGCGCACCCGACCTGCTGTCTCTCGCCCAGCGCACCTAAGCCCGCGCGTAGAATCGTGCCCATGGCTACGACCGACGATGCAGGGCAGGGTGGCGGCGTCGACGTGCTCGACCGCGAGCTCGAGAAGCTCCTCGAGGGTGAACAGCTCGAAGACGGCGACCACGAGCGGTTCTCGCACTATGTGCCGAAGGACAAGATCCTCGAGTCGGCCCTGACGGGTAAGCCCGTTCGCGCCCTGTGCGGCAAGAAGTGGATTCCGGGGCGTGACCCCGAGAAGTTTCCGGTCTGCCCCGACTGCAAGAAGATCTACGAACGCATGAAGGCCTAGCCGCCAGCGGTTACCGCTGCCGCTTGCCGGCTTCGTCCACTGCGGCTTGCCCGGCGCACCTGCATTCCTCGCGGGCGCTGAATGTGCGGTTGTGGCTGTCTCCTCCCCAGGCATCGCGCCACGACTGCATACTCGAGAAACGCCCCGCCGCTGCTCTGGCCCATTCCCGAAGCGGCACAGTCGCGTCATGCCCGCACGACCACAACCATTGCCCACGCAGCTCGAGAGTGGTCCGTTCGCCGTGTCGAGGGATGGGGCCCATGGCGTCTCACGAGGCCGCCTCCGTGCATCCGATATTGCACGCCCACATCGCGGCGTTGCCGTCGCGCAAGCCGCATTCCAGACCCTTCAAGAACGGGCGGCTGCCGCACTGCTTTTCGTTGGGCCCAATGCCTGGGTGTCTCACTCGACCGCGGTGCTAATCGCAGGGCTTCCGCTTCCCCGACGTCTCGAGACTGGGCCTATTCATGTCGCGGCGGCGCCTCCTCGAGCAGCGCCGCGTGCGCGGGGAATCATCGGTCATCGTCTCAATCTTCGTGATCATGAGCGCGATGTCCTTCACGCCACCGGGCTAAACCGGGAGTGGACCGACCTTCGTGCAGTCGCCGCTCCGCGGGCACTGTTGACTGTCGCGTCGGAGCTCAGTCTCCCCGATCTCATCGCGGTTGTTGACGCACTGCGGTTTCGAACGTCTGACACTGACCGAACCCTCGCCGATTCGGGCGAGCGAGGGTGGGGCAACTCACAAAGCTGGGATGACAACCGGCTGGCCCAGGAGATGGGGCGTCTTTTCGCTGAGCACACCGGATCCCGTGGCCTCGTCGCGCTCAAGTCCGCATGGAAGGCGAGTCGACTCGGCGTCCGTTCGCGGCCCGAGTCACTCCTGCGCACGGCGTTGTGCGCGGCGCGTCTTCCCGAGCCTGTCGTCGGCCACACCATCTTTGGTGCCGGTTGGACGGCAACGCCTGACCTCGCCTGGCCACAGTGGAACGTCTTGGTCGAGTACGAGGGCGAGCATCACCGCACGAGTAAGCGCCAATTCGAGCACGATCTCGAACGTTTTGAGCGCTACATCGATGAGGGGTGGAGGCCGATACGCGTTCTCCGCCCAGACCTCTTTCACAACCCGGTACCCATGCTGTACCGGGTAGCTGACCGGCTTCGCTCGGCTGGCTGGTGCCCACGACGTCACTGGGCCCTGCGGCCCGTGCCGGCTTTTCTGCCCTAACCGGACGACGACCATAGTCGCCGCTATCAGGGGGCCTGAGTGTGCACTTGTGGTTGCGCCGCTGCGCCGTGTCCAACCACAACTGCAACCTCGGCCGAGAGTGTGCGAGGGCTGCCGTCGTTGCCTGTCCACGACACGCCGAACCGGAGCCGCCGCGCCTTCCCGTGTAGGCGCGTTGGCGCCAAACCCGTCGCGCCCTACCGCAGACCGAGGCTGGCGAGCAGCGTCGGGAAGACGGCGATTATGGTCAGCGCGATCGCCGCGTACGTCGCCACGACGAAGACCCACGTGAACGGCAGGATGCGCGCGGCGGCTCTCTGCGCCCGCCCGCCACGCCGCGTCAGCTTTCCGGTCGCGAGGCTCCACCACAGCGTCGACCAGAACAGCGGAATCGCTGCAGCCCACACCACCATGCAGTACGGGCACAGCACGCCGATGACGAACACCGACTGCTGGAAGAGCCACAGCACGAAGAGGAAGGCGACGCTCACGCCGCTGAGGAAAAGCCCCCAGAACCAGCGGTCGAATCGGGCCCCGGCGAGCAGCGCGACGCCCACCGCCATCGGCGCGACGAAGCCGGTGACACCGAGCAGGGGGTTGGGAAACCCGAGGAGTGATGCCTGCGGCGTGACCATGACGCTGCCGCACGATAGCAACGGGTTGACGTCGCATGCGATCTCGTAGGTGGGGTCGGCGAGGCTGCGCACGCGCTCGACGATGAGTGCCATGGCGCCCCACCATCCGACCGCGCCGGTGATCATCAGGGTGAGGGCCATCGCCCAGGGCCGTCGCGCTTCGCTCACCGCCCCAGTATCGCCCGTCGCGCTTCGGCGCGCCTGGGCCGAACGTCCTGTCTTGCCCCTGTCGCGTGCGATAATGAGGCGCAATCGATGCGGGTCCCGCTCGCGTCGACACACGAAAAGCTTTCCGGGTACAGACCGGGCCGGCCGAGCGGCGCACGACGCGTCACGGCTGTCGGATAGCCAGCTCCGCACCTGACAGCGTGGTGACAGCGCGCGAAGGTTCCGTTCCGCCCCGATTGTGCGGCACGGCACCGCCAAATGAAGAGTTCGCCGGATGCTCGCGGGCGTTCGGCACAACAGGTTCCGTCTGGCAGACCCAGACGATCGAGGAGTGCACCAGCGATGGTGAGTGATGACAACACCAACACGACAGACACCGACGGTACGCGGCGACGGGGGCGCATTTTCGGGGGGCGCGGGCGCAAACGCGCCGACGAGGGCGCGGTGACCGAGGTGCGCGACGCGGCTTCGGACCAGGCCGGCCCCGACAGTCGGGAGGACGAGTCGGCGCCGACCGCGACCGTAACCCCGGTCGAGGGGTCAGCCGAGGCGCCGACTGCGGAGGCGGGCGGTGTCGAGCAGAACACCTCGACGCCGGAAGGAAGCGCGCTCGAGGCAGAGGACTCCGAACCGGCGGCTGAGCGGTCGGCGGCTCCGCGGGCGATCTCGACTACCGATTTGCTGTTCGTGCCACCGCCCGCCGAACTCGTGCGCGCGACGACCGCGCCCGCTCGCGGCGGGGCTGCCCCGGCAGGGTCTGACGATGATGACGACGACACCGGCGCCTCGGGTCGCCGCCGTCGCCGTCGCTCTCGCGGTGGATCGCCGGCCGACGGCGAGACCGGCTCACGCGAGCAGGCCGACCGCGACGAGCGCGACGACGACCAGTCGTCCACGCGCACCCGTTCGCGCGGCCGCGGCCGCAGCGGCTCGGCCCGACGCGAGCCCGAGCAGATCACCGAGCCGCAGCGCATCAAGGGCTCGACGCGGCTCGAGGCGAAGAAGCAGCGCCGGCGTGACGGTCGCGATGCGGGCCGTCGTCGCCCCGTCGTTACCGAGGCCGAGTTCCTGGCCCGCCGCGAAAGCGTCGACCGTGTCATGGTGGTGCGCTCGAAGGAGAACCGCATCCAGATCGGCGTGCTCGAGGACGGCGTCCTCGTCGAGCACTACGTCGCGCGCTCCAGCGAGTCGAGCCTGATCGGCAACGTCTACCTCGGCAAGGTGCAGAACGTGCTGCCGAGCATGGAGGCGGCATTCGTCGACATCGGCCGCGGCCGAAACGCCGTGCTGTATTCGGGCGAAGTCGATTGGGATGCGGCGCAGGCCGACGGCGAGAAGAACCAGCCGCGACGCATTGAGTTGGCGCTGAAGCCCGGCGACAAGGTGCTCGTGCAGGTCACGAAGGACCCGATCGGCCACAAGGGCGCGCGCCTGACGAGTCAGGTGAGCCTCCCGGGCCGTTACCTGGTGTACGTCCCGAATGGCTCGATGAGCGGCATCAGCCGCAAGCTGCCGGACACCGAGCGCGCGCGCCTGAAGAAGATTTTGAAGGAGGTGCTCCCCGAGAATGTCGGCGTCATCGTGCGCACCGCCGCCGAGGGCGCCACCGAAGAGCAGTTGACGCTCGACGTTCAGCGCCTCACGAGCCAGTGGGAGCACATCCAAAAGCAGCTCGAGAACTCGGGTGCTCCGGTGCTGCTTCACTCCGAGCCCGACCTGCTGGTGAAGATCGTCCGCGACGTCTTCAACGAAGACTTCCGCTCGATGGTCATTCACGGCGAGGATGCGCACCGCACGATCACGAGCTACCTCGAGTCGGTCGCCCCCGATCTGCTCGAGCGCGTGCAGAAGCACGACGGCGAGCACGACCCGTTCGACGAGCACCGCATCACCGAGCAGATCGAGAAGGCGCTGGAGCGCAAGGTGTGGCTGCCCTCGGGTGGCTCGCTGGTCATCGATCGCACCGAGGCGATGACGGTCGTTGACGTCAACACCGGCAAGTTCGTCGGCTCCGGCGGAAACCTCGAGGAGACCGTCACGAAGAACAACCTCGAGGCGGCCGAGGAGATCGTGCGCCAGCTGCGGCTGCGCGACATCGGCGGCATCATCGTAGTAGACTTCATCGACATGGTGCTCGAGTCGAACCGCGATCTCGTGCTGCGGCGCCTCGTCGAATGCCTGAGCCGCGACCGCACTAAGCACCAGGTCGCCGAGGTCACGAGCCTGGGTCTCGTGCAGATGACGCGCAAGCGCATCGGTCTGGGCCTGCTCGAAACGTTCAGCGAGACCTGCGATGTGTGCGCCGGCCGCGGGCTCATCGTGCACCACGACCCGGTCGTCAAGCACCGCGGCCAGAACAGTGGCAACGACGGTGGCCGTGGCAGCCGCCGCGGCAGTAACGGCAACGGCGCCGGAAACTCCAACGGCGGCGGCTCCTCGCGCGGCGGCAGCAACGGCCAGCAGAAGAGCACGTCGGTTCCCGCCGCCCACGCGATCACAGAAGACGTCTCGAAGGCGCTCGCCACGATTGCCGCCAAGACGGTGCACCACGACAGCGAGCCGGTCGTCGATGCGCCCGCGGCGCCGGCCGATGTCACCAGGGAGTCCGCGCCACAGTCGCCCACGGTCGCCGAGAAGTCGACAGCTCCTGCGGCAGCCGACATCCCGGCCGAGATTCTCGACATTCCGTTGCCGGTTACGAATGGCGGCCGCAAGCGCCGCGCCGTCGACCCGAGCACCGCCGCGCAGTTGCTCGGCTCGGTACTTGAGTCGCTGCCTGAGCCGCCGGCTCCGGGCACGCGCAAGCGGGCGTCACGTCGTGCGACGAGCGGAACCATCACCGCCGCACCGTCGACGACGGAGGAGACCGCGAGCTCGTGACCCGCGTTGCCCCCGACCGCCGGTCGCTCCTCGCCGATTCGCCTCGGCGGATGCGGCCGCGCCACGTCGTGTGGATGCTCGCGGGCATCGCGGGGCTCGTCGGCGTCGTCGCGCTGCGGCACCTGACGGCGGCCGACGGGCCGTGGGATCTGCCGAACGCTGGCCAGGACTTGCTCACGCTCGCCACGAGCGTGCTCGTCGAGTCGCTGCCGTTCATCGTGCTCGGCATCACCCTGTCGATCGTCGTGCAGGTGTGGGTGCCGCAGGCCTGGCTGATGCAGTGGCTGCCACGGAACGCCGTGGGTCGACGGGCCGTCATCTCCATGTTCGGCATGTTTCTGCCGGTATGTGAGTGCGGAAACGTTCCGCTCGCGCGGGGGCTCGTGCGCCGGGGCTTCTCGGTGCCCGAGTCGATGACCTTCCTCATCGCCGCGCCGATCTTGAACCCGGTCGTCATCATCACGACGCATGAGGCGTTCGGCTTCGACGACGGAATCCTCGTCGCGCGCCTGCTCGGCGGGTTCCTGATCGCGAACCTGATCGGCTGGTTGTACGCGAAGCACCCCGAGCCCGAGACGCTGTTGACCGCGCGGTTCGCGGAGCAGTGCCGGATCGATGACGAGAACCACGAGCATCCGACGAAGTGGCAGCAGACGCTCGATCTGTTCGTGCGTGAGACGAGCATCCTGATGCCGGCGCTCGTGATCGGCGCGCTGGTCGCCGGAGGCATCCAGGTGATCGTGCCGCGCGAGATCCTCGTCGCGCTCGGCAGTGACCCGCTGTGGTCCATCGTGGCCATGATGGTGCTGGCGTTCATCATCTCGGTGTGCTCGAGCGTTGACGCCTTCTTCATCCTTCCGTTCGCCGCGACGTTCCTGCCCGGGTCGATCGTCACCTTCCTCGTATTCGGCCCGATCATCGACATCAAGATGCTCGCTCTCATGCGCACCACCTATTCAACGCAGACGCTTATCCAGATCATGACCGTCGTGGGGCTTCTGGCGGCCGCCCTCGGACTGGTGGTGAACTATGTGGCGTAGCGTGCAGCGCTGGCGCGGCGTCGTGATCATCGGCGCCATGGCCGCTGTCATCCTCTGGCTTGCGGTGACGGGGCAGCTCGCGCTCTACATCCACCCGCGGTACAACGTCTTCGCGGTGCTGATGGCGCTGATCGCCGTCGTCTTGGTCGTCGGGTCGCTCGTCGGCCGCCGGCACCACGACGACGAGGATGCACCCCCGCCGTCGCGCCCGCAGCGCACGATCGCGCTCACCGCGGCAGCGATCGCGGGCGCATTCACGATCGGGATGATCGTGGTGCCCCCCGCGACCCTTTCGACCGCGACGGCCGAGCAGCGCGAGATCAACTCGACGGCGGCGAGCGATGCCGCGGCCTTCGAGGCGGCAACGAGCGCCGACGCGGACGCCGTTTCGCAGTTCACGGTGCGCGAGTGGGCGACGATTCTGCGTCAGACGAGCGACCTGTCGTTCTTCGCGAACAAGCCGGTGACCGAGCTGGTGGGGTTCATCACGCCCGACTCCGACGACCCCGAGAACGTGTTCTACGTCTCCCGCTTCGTCGTGACCTGCTGCGCGGTCGACGCCCAGCCGCTGGGGGTGCCGGTGCACTTGCCGGGCTGGAGCCAGTCGTTCGATGCCGACGACTGGGTCATGGTCGACGGCGGCTTCGCGAGCAACCCGAGCAGCGCGAGCCTGCAGCCCGTCGTCGTGATTCCCGACAGTGTGACCCCGATCGAGCAGCCGCGTGAGCCGTACCTCTTCTGACGGCGGCGCGTTCACCCGAGCGTTCTGGTGGACGACCGCCGTCACGGCCGGCGTGGCGGCGGTCTTCCTCCTGCTCGGGGCGATGCAGGGGCCGAAGCTGTCGACCGCGCAGGTCGACTCGGTGCGCGTGACCGAGCAGGCCGGGCAGCAACTGCGCCTGTTCGCCAATCAGCCGCTCAGCGAGATCGCGGCTGACCAGGTGAGCGTCGAGCCGGCCGTGCCCGTGCAGGTGACGGTGCAGGGCGAACTCATCGCCCTGCAGTTCGAGCGGGCGCTCGACTATGACACTGAGTACACGGTCACGGTCAGCGATGTTGCTTCGCCCTCCCGCAGCGCAACGAGCGACTTCGTGCACACGTTCAGGACCGCCCCCGGCTCGTTCGTGTACATCGACCGCGGCGAGTCGGTCGATGAGGTGCTGATCGCCGACGTCGCCGGCACGGGCCGCGGCGAGGTGCTGCACTCGGCTCCGGGCATCCAATTCGCGGCGCCGTTGGAAAACGCCCTGATTCTTGCCCGCGACGACGGGAACGGCGGCAGTGTCCTCGAGGTGGTTGACCGCGCATCCGACGCCGTCGAGCAGGTGCGCCTGCCGGCGGATGGTCTGCGCGTCGATGACCTGCGCGTACCGCGCGTCGGCACGACCGTCGCGCTGATCCTCTCGGCGACCGACGGCGCGGAGGGCGACGCCGACCGCTGGCTCGCGCTCGTCGACCTGGCGGGCGCCGGCGTCGCCGAGTGGGTCACCGGGCTTGACGGGGAGCCCATCACGACGCAGGATGCGCTGTTCACGCAGGCGGGGGACGCCCTGCTCGTTCACGACATCGACCAGAACCTGTCTCGCCTGCCGCTCGCCGATCCGACGCGCATCCTGCCCGTCGGACAGTTCACGGATGTGCACAGCGTGTCGAGTGACGGGCAGAGGCTGAGTGCGACCGACCCCTTCGGCGGGGTGGCCCTGGACCTCGAGACGAGCGACGAGGAGCGCATCAACCCGTCGCTGTTCGCTGACGAGCTCGTATTTGGTGCCGACTTCCATCTGCTGGCGTCGGGGGAGTGGGTGCAGCGCGTCGCGGTCGCCGATGCCTCGGGTCTCGCGCTTGGAAACCTGATCGTCGTCGATGACGGCGCCGGAGAATCGCGCCTGCTGGCCCGCACGGTGTCGGACGCCGGGTCGTTCGTCGACTTCCGCGTGTCACCCAACGATCAGTTCGTGGCTATTGAGGTGGTGCCGGTCGTGGCCGAGGCTCAGCCGGACGGCCGCGCGGTCAACGGTCGCGCCACGTCCATCACCGTCGTCATCGTGAACATCGCCACCGGTGACCTCGTGCGCAGTGTCGCCGGCTTCGGCCCGTCGTGGTGAGCGTGGACCGTTACGAGGCCGGGCGCTTGTCGCGCTGGCGCACGCGCAGTCCCGACGCGCTGAGGCGCAGCACGAGCTCCCGTCCCGACACGGGCACGGCCCCCAGCTGCACAAGCTCGTCGTAGCGTTCCTCGGGCACGTCGTAGTGGTCGTGGTCGAAACCGCGCCGCGGAATGCCGGCCAGCGCCGCGAACGCGTGCAGTTCATCCAGGGACGTGTCGCTGACGAGATGCGCCCACAGACGACCGTGCGCGGGCCACGCGGGGTGGTCGATGAGAATCGCCATGGTCTCCAGAGTGTAGGCTGTCGGGGTTGCGCACCGTCCCCGTCGCATCCGTTTGACCGGGCCGGTGGCGCTCGGCTAATCTTGACCGCTGGTGTGCTCTGGGCAGAAGCTCGCGCGAAACACCCGCAGTCTTGAGCAACAGATTCCTTCGAACGAAGTAAAGGTGAAACGTGGTCTACGCAGTTGTGCGCGCCGGTGGGCGGCAGGAGAAGGTCGAGGTCGGCACGGTCGTCGTGCTCGATCGCGTCACCCCGGGTGAGGACGGCACGATCCAGCTGACCCCCGTTCTGCACGTCGACGGTGACACGGTCACGACCGACGCGAAGAAGCTCGCGAAGATCACGGTGACCGCCGAGGTGCTCGGCGACCTGCGCGGTCCGAAGATCATCATCCAGAAGTACAAGAACAAGACCGGGTACAAGAAGCGCCAGGGCCACCGCTCTGAGCTCACCCGCGTCAAGATCACCGGCATCAAGTAAGAAGGGGCGCGAGAAGACATGGCACACAAGAAGGGCGCTTCGTCCACCCGTAACGGCCGCGACTCGAACCCCCAGTACCTGGGCGTGAAGCGCTTCGGCGGCCAGGTCGTGAAGGCCGGCGAGATTCTCGTCCGCCAGCGCGGCACGCACTTCCACCCCGGCGCCAACGTTGGCCGTGGTGGCGACGACACGCTGTTCGCTCTGTCGGCCGGTGCCGTGCAGTTCGGCCAGAAGGGCGGCCGCAAGGTCGTCAACGTCGTCGCGGGCGAGTAACCCGGCGACCAGACTCCTTCGATGACGGGGCGGGCTTCGGCCCGCCCCGTCATCGTCTTTCCCCCCACAGCCCCTACCGAGGGGCTCGAGCCGCGAGGAGGCCGACCGTGGCGACATTCGTCGACCGGGTGACTCTGCACCTGCGCGCCGGTCACGGCGGGCACGGCTGCGTGTCGGTCCGCCGCGAGAAGTTCAAGCCGTTGGCCGGCCCCGACGGCGGCAACGGCGGTGACGGTGGCGACATCGTGCTCGTCGCCGACGCGCAAGAAACGACGCTCCTCCCGTACCACCGGCGCCCCCACCGGACGAGCGACAACGGCGGCCCCGGAATGGGCGACAACCGCGCGGGATTCTCGGGCGGCGAGCTCGTGCTTCCGGTCCCGGTGGGAACCGTGGTGCGCGACGCGGATGGCACTGAACTGGTCGATCTCGTCGAACCGGGCATGCGTATCGTCGTCGCTCCCGGCGGCCGTGGCGGCCTCGGCAATGCTGCCCTCGCCACGACGAAGCGCAAAGCGCCGGGCTTCGCGCTGCTCGGAACCCCCGGCTGGGAGGGCGACGTCGTCCTCGAGCTCAAGACGGTCGCCGATGTCGCGCTCGTCGGATACCCGAGTGCCGGCAAGTCGAGCCTGATCGCCGCCATCTCCGCGGCGAAACCGAAGATCGCTGATTACCCGTTCACGACCCTGCATCCGAACCTCGGCGTGGTCGAAGCGGGCGACATGCGCTACACGGTCGCCGATGTTCCCGGCCTCATCGAGGGCGCCAGCGAAGGCAAGGGCCTGGGGCTCGAGTTCCTGCGTCACGTCGAGCGGTGCAGCGCCCTCCTGCACGTCCTCGACTGCGCCACGCTCGAACCGGGCCGCGATCCGATTAGCGACCTCGAGGTCATCCTGGCGGAGCTCGCCGCATACGACGTGCCCGAGGGGCAGACTCCGCTGCTCGAGCGGCCGCAGCTCGTCGCCCTCAACAAGGTCGATGTGCCCGACGGTCGCGAGCTCGCCGACTTCGTGCGCCCCGAGCTCGAGAAGCGCGGCTACCGCGTCTTCGAGATCAGCGCCGTCAGCCGCGAGGGTCTTCGCGAATTGACGTTCGCCCTCGGCGAGCTGGTCGCTGCCGACCGCGAGGCGCGTGCCGCCGAGACCACGGTGCGCGAGCGCATCGTGCTGCGCCCGACCCCCGTCAACCAGGTCGACTTCACGGTCACCGTCGAGGGCGGCAGCTACGGCGACATCTACCGCATCCGCGGCGAGAAGCCCGAGCGCTGGGTTCAGCAAACCGACTTCCGCAATGACGAGGCCGTGGGCTACCTGGCCGACCGCCTGGCGAAGCTCGGCGTCGAAGACGAGCTGTTTGCCAAGGGCGCCGTCGCGGGCGCCACCGTCATCATCGGCCCGGGCGACGGCGTCGTTTTCGACTGGGAGCCGACCCTCACGAGTGCGGCCGAACTGCTGACCGCGCCACGCGGTACCGACCCGCGCCTCGACGCCCTCAACCGCCCAACGACCTCCCAGCGTCGCCAGGGCTATAAAGAGCGCATGGATGCGAAAGCCGAAGCGCGTGCCGAGCTGGAACGCGAGCGCGAGGCGGGCGTGTGGGACGTTGACGGGGAGGACGAGTGACCGCAGCTCGCCCCGCCGTCGTCGCGGCCCGTCGCGTGGTCGTGAAGGTCGGATCGTCGTCGATCAGTGGCGCCAACGCCGGGCAGATTGCCCCGCTCGTCGACGCCCTCGCGGGCCTGCACGCTCGCGGCAGTGAGGTCATTCTCGTCAGTTCGGGTGCCATCGCGACCGGCATGCCGTTCCTCCACCTCGACTCTCGACCGAACGACCTGGCGACCCAGCAGGCCGCAGCCGCCGTCGGCCAGAACCTCCTGATGGTTCGCTACCAGGACAGCCTCGACCGCTACGGGCTGACCGCAGCTCAAGTGCTCCTCACCGCCGGCGATCTCGAGCACGCGACGCCGCGCAGCAACGCGCAGCGCGCGATCGATCGCCTACTCGGCTTGCGCATCCTGCCGATTGTGAACGAGAACGACACGGTCGCCACCCACGAGATCCGCTTTGGTGACAACGACCGGCTCGCGGCCCTCGTGGCTGAGCTGGTAAGCGCCGACCTGTTGGTACTGCTGAGCGACGTTGACGCGCTGTACACGAAGCCGCCGCACGAGCCGGGCGCGCAGCGCATTCCCGAGGTCGCCGCGAACGATGATCTGGGATACGTCGAGATCGGCGAGCCCGGAGCCGCAGGGGTGGGTACCGGCGGAGCCGCCACCAAGGTCGCATCGGCCCTCCTCGCCGCCCGACAGGGCACACCCGTCGTGCTGACCTCGACGACCAACGTCGCCGCCGCGCTCGCGGGCGAGGCCGTCGGAACGTGGTTTCACGCCGCCGCCGTAAAATGACCGGGTGACGTCCACGACGGTAACCCCCGCCCTTGCCTCCGAGAACCAGCCGACCGACGCGGTTCCTGACGGCCTGATCGACGCTCCGCTCACGGCGGCGAAGACCGCGTCGCGCGCGCTCGGCCAGGCGACGACGGCGACGAAGAATGCGGCGCTCACGGCCATCGCGGAGGCGTTGCTCGCGAACACTGCGCGCATCATCGACGCGAATGCAGAGGACCTCGCGCGGGGTCGTGAGGTGGGGCTCAGTAGCGGCCTTCTCGATCGGCTTCGCCTCGACGATGCCCGCGTGAGCGCCCTCGCGGCGGCGGTACACGACGTCATCGCCCTTCCCGACCCGGTCGGAACGGTCGTGCGCGGCTCGACCCTGCCGAACGGGGTCCTGCTCAGCCAGGTGCGGGTCCCGTTCGGCGTCGTGGGCGCGATCTACGAGGCGCGCCCGAACGTGACGGTCGACATCGCGGCGCTCGCGCTCAAGAGCGGCAACGCGGCGGTATTGCGCGGCGGCAGCGCCGCTCGGTCGAGCAACGAGGTGCTCGTCGCCATCATCCAGGAGGCGCTGGCGAGCGCAGGTCTGCCCGCCGACGCCGTGCAGACGATCGACGAGCACGGTCGTGCCGGAGCGACGGCCCTCATGCGGGCGCGAGGCTTCATCGACGTGCTGATTCCTCGTGGCAGCGCCGACCTCATCCAGACCGTGGTGCGCGAGTCGACCGTCCCCGTCATCGAGACGGGTGCCGGCGTCGTTCACATCGTTCTCGACGAGAGCGCCGACGAGCAGATGGCGATCGACATCGTGGTGAACGCGAAGGTGCAGCGGCCGAGCGTCTGCAACGCGGTCGAGACGGTGCTCGTTCACGCCGACGCGGCGGAGCGTCTCGTGCCCTCCGTCGTGGAAGCGCTGCGAGGATCCGGTGTTCTGGTTCGCGGCGACGAGCGCGCCCGCGCGATCGTCGGCGACCTGGACGTCGCGACCGACGATGACTTCGCGACCGAACACATGGCGCTCGAGTTGTCGATCGGCGTCGTCGACGACCTGGATGCTGCTCTCGCCCACATCAGGACGTTCTCGACCCAGCACACCGAGTCGATCATCACCCGCGACATGGCGAACGCCGAGCGCTTCCTGGCCGAGGTCGACTCGGCCGTCGTCATGGTGAACGCATCGACCCGGTTCAGCGACGGCGGCGAGTTCGGCTTCGGCGCCGAGGTGGGCATCTCCACCCAGAAGATGCACGCGCGCGGCCCGATGGGGCTACCCGAGCTGACCAGCACGAAGTGGATCGTGCGCGGTGCCGGGCAGGTGCGCAGCTAGCACCCGCTAGACTTCTGCTGTTCACCGTTCCGGAGAAAGAGAGCCTCATGACGTCGCTGAGCAGCGTGATCCTCGCCCTCGATGAGTACGCGCCCCTGTTCGCCCCGCCGTTGGTCATCGCCGGAATCGCGTTCCTGTTCTTCTTCATGCTCGGCGCCGTGACGCACGCGTACCGCGACGTCGCCAACCGCCACCGCAACAAGACCTCGAACCCGATGCGGGGCGAGGGCGGCCACGACGCGGGTCACTAGCGCCGGCGCCCGTCGGAGACCCGTTATCGCCCCCGCAGGAGCATCGGCGGCCCCGCGCCGCATCGGCGTGATGGGCGGAACCTTCGACCCCATCCACCACGGCCACCTGGTCGCCGCGAGCGAGGTCGCCGACCGGTTCGACCTCGACGAAGTTGTCTTTGTGCCGACCGGTGAGCCGTACCTGAAGCCTGACGCGACGGGTAGCGAGCATCGCTACCTGATGACCGTCATCGCGACGGCGTCTAACCCGAGGTTCCGTGTGAGCCGCGTCGACATCGATCGCGGCGGCCCGACGTACACAATCGACACCTTGACGGATCTCGCCGGTCAGTACCCGGATGCGGAGCTCATCTTCATTTCGGGAGCGGACGCGATCGCGCAGATCGTCGACTGGAAAGACCACGACGCGCTGTGGTCACTCGCCCACTTCGTCGCCGTGACACGCCCCGGCCACCAGCTCAGCATTCGCGACCTTCCGGAGGGCCGGGTAAGCTGGATGGAGATTCCGGCGCTCGCGATCTCGTCGACCGACTGCCGTGATCGCGTCGCCCGCGGCGCACCGGTCTGGTACCTCGTGCCGGACGGCGTCGTGCAATACATCGCCAAGCACCAGCTGTATCGGAGAAACCCCGCATGAGCGCGCCGAACGACCCGCCGCTGACGCGCCGGGAAGCCCGGCGGCTTCAGCGTCTCGCCGAGGAGGCGGCTGCCGCGTCGACGGGTGGGCAGCAGGCCGACCCCGGCCTCGGTAGTGCGCCCGGCTCGGGGTCTGCCGCGTCGGGTGCGAGCGCGGGCGAGCAGGGCGGCGACCCCCTGGCTTATCGCACTCAGGTGCGCCCCGCCATCCCGCGCTTCGAGCCGGCAACCGTGGGGTCGGCCTCAGCGCCCGGCAGCGGATCGGTCGTGTCGGCGCCGGCGCGGCCTGACAGTGTGCCCGACGCTCCTCTGGCACCCTGGGCCTCCGCGCCGGGCTCATTCCGTCGCCGTGATTTTGCGCCGTCGACCCCGAACGCCGATACGCCGCAGAGTTTCGCGACCGAGCGGCCCGACCAGCCACTCGACTACCACACGCAGGGCCGTAGCCCCTTCGTGCCGGTCCCCGATCTCGTCGAGCCGGCCGAGCCGCCGATCATGCACGACTCCGTCCCTGCTTCGGCGCCCGACCGCCCGCTGTCGCGCCGCGAGTTGCGCGCCATTGCGGCGGAGGAGGTCGAGGCTGAGCCCGGCGAGCCGGCCGTCGCTGAGGCCGATCCGGTCGACGTCGACGTCCGCTCAGAAGAGCCCGCTGCGACGGTCGCACCGGCTCCCGACTCTCCGCCGGCCCCGGCGATTCTTCCCGGCGAGGCGGCAGCTCCCCACGCGCCCCAGGTGTCGAGCCACTGGTCCGTTGGCGTTCACGACGACGAGGACCCTTTCACGAACACCTTCAGCCGCCAGGTAGGCTCAGCGGCGACGAGCACCAATGCCCTGGTCTTGCCGGAGATGCCGCGTGGTGACTTGGCCGGCCCGGTCGCGGGCACGGGTGAAATCATCACGACCGGCATGATCGACGTGCCGTCGAGCGTTGCCTCCACCGGCGCCGTCCCCTCTGTCCACGACAGCCCCGACATCGACGACCTCTTCGATGTGGACACGGAGTACGCGTCGACCGACTCTGCACCGGTCAGCGCGATCAGCGCCGTGAGCAGTCACACCGGCACGCGCGACGTGATGGGCGGCCGCAAGGCCCGCCGCACCAGCGTGCTGACGACCGTGCTCGTCAGCACGACCGTTGTCCTGGCGGTCGTCGCCGTCGCCCTCTTCGTCGTCGCCGCCGTCAACGGTCTCTTCTAGTGACGCCGCGCCGCCCCAACCCCCGACAGGCACCGTGACCGCATCCGACCGCGCCATCGAGCTCACCGCCGTCGCGGCCCGCGCCGCCGACGCCAAGCAGGGGGAAGACCTGGTCGCGCTCGACGTGTCGGGGCCGCTGCCCCTCGCCGACGTCTTCCTGCTTGTGACCGGCCGCAGTGAGCGCAACGTGCTCGCGATCGCCGACGAGGTCGAAGACCGCATGATCGCGGCGGGCGCGAAGCCCCTGCGTCGCGAGGGCCGCAGTGAGGGTCGGTGGGTGCTGCTCGACTTCGGCGACGTCGTCGTGCACGTCTTCCACGAGGAAGATCGGCAGTTCTACTCGCTCGAGCGACTCTGGAAGGACTGCCCGGTCGTTCCTCTCGGCTTCAGCGACCCCGCAGCAGCCACGGCCGAAGCGCCCGAGTAATCAGCGGAAGCCCGACGTACGTCATCAAGGGCGAGACGATCGCGACCAGCGCGAGCACGCGCATCCACAGTGGCCAGTCGCCGCTCACCGGAGAGAGAGCCGCGTTGGTGGCGAGACTCAGCGGGTAGAAGACGAGCACGATCGCGATCATCTGCTTCCATCGCGGGGGAGTGGGAGCCGGTGCGGGCACGGTCTCGACCCGACGAGGGGTGTCAAACCAGCCTTCGATGCCGGTCAGACGCTCCTGGCGGGCGTCTTCGGCGAGACCTCGCGCGGTGCTGATCCACCAGCGGCGCTCATCCGACGACTCCCAGCGCGCGAGCGACTCGGCGTCGGCGAAGCGGAAAAGCATGTGCCACTCGTCAGAGTTCTCGTCGGGACGCACCCAGCCCGAGCCGAGATAGCCGGGAGATTCACGCAACAGGTCTTCACCGGCGCGCGCCCAGGCAGCGAACTCCCTGGCCCGTTCAGGAGGCACGGTGCGGGTGATCGAGACGGTCACGGGGGTCGAGGTCATGCCTCCATCCAACTGCCATCTGGCGCTGCGCGCGACCGCGCATCGAATTGGTGCGGGGGCGCGCCGTGTACTACTCTGGTCGAGTTGCCGCGCCGGATGGTGCGCAGCATCGAGGGCCTGTGGCGCAGCTGGTAGCGCACCTGCATGGCATGCAGGGGGTCAGGGGTTCGAGTCCCCTCAGGTCCACCACGACGACCCGGCTTCGGCCGGGTCTCGTCGTATCCGGCGCCTGCTGTTCCGATCGGCGGGGCGGCGCGTCGGCGGTCGCGGCTCTGAGCCCGCGACCCGGCCCGAAAGGACCATCGTCGTGACCGACGCCCTCTCCCGCCCACACGCAGACCCCGCCCGGATGCACTCGGTCACCCCCGAGACGACCGCCATCGTCGACATGGTGCTCGATTACGCCCGCCGCCGCCTGCTCGACACGGACACTCCCCTCGACAAGCCGATGCCTCCGGCAGAGTTGCGGCGTCTCGCCTCAGGGTCGATCTCTGAGGACGGACTGGGCGGGCGCCGCGCGCTCGCACTGTTCGAGAACGTGCTGGCTCCGGCCTGCCTCACGATCGACCACCCGGGCTATCTGTCGTTCATCCCATCGGCGCCGACGAAGGCCGCCAGCGCGTTTGACCTGATCGTGTCGGCGACCGCCGTCTACGGCGGCTCGTGGGTGGAGGGCTCGGGAGCGGTCTTCGCCGAGAACGAGGTGCTGGCGTTTCTCGCCCGCGAGTTTGGCCTGCCCGAGTCCGCCGGCGGTGTCGTCGTGCAGGGGGGGACGATCGGCAACCTGTCGGCACTGGTCGCCGCGCGCGATCACGCCGCGCGGCGCCTCGCCGACCGGGGCGCCGCGCGTCCTGACCGGTGGGTCGTCGTTGCGAGTAAAGAGGCGCACTCGTCGATCGCGTCGGCGGCCCGCGTCATGGATGTCGACGTCGTCACGGTCGCGGTCGACGAGACGGGCGCCCTTCACGGCGACCAGGTGCGCCCCGCGCTCGAGCAGTACGGCGACGCCGTGATCGCCGTCGTCGCGACGGGCGGATCGACGAATTTCGGAATCGTTGACGACATTGCCTCGATCACTGCGCTCAAGGACGAGTTCGACGTCTGGCTGCACGTCGATGGCGCCTACGGCCTCGCGGCCGCCCTGGCCCCGTCGGCTCGGCACCGCTTTGCCGGCATCGATCGGGCCGACTCGCTCATCGTCGACCCCCACAAGTGGCTGTTCACACCCTTCGACGCGTGCGTCCTGCTCTACCGCGACCCCGCGATTGCGCGCGCGGCCCACACCCAGCACGCCGAGTACCTCGACACCTTGAACGACCGCGCCGAGTGGAACCCCAGCGACTATTCGATTCAGCTGACGCGCCGCCCGCGGGGCTTGCCGCTGTGGTTCTCTCTGGCGGCGTTCGGTGCCGCGGCCTACCGCGACGCGATCGAAGACTCGTTGTCTCTTGCCGAGCGCATCGCCGACGAGATTCGTCGCCGGCCTGAGCTGCGTCTGGTGCGCGACCCGCAGCTCTCGGTGGTCGTCTTCGAGCGTGAGGGGTGGGACGTGAGCGACTATGCCGCCTGGTCCGACCGTCTGCTCGACGAGCAGCGCGCGTTCGTCGTGCCGAGCTCGCACGCGGGCCGTCCGAACACGCGGTTCGCGATCGTGAGTCCGCGCACATCGTTCGAGCTGCTGGTGGGGATCCTCGACACGATGCGCTGATCTCTCGGCACACGTTCGGTGATTCGTCGGCTCGGCAGTCGTACGCTCACACCATGAGCCACGACGCCGTACCCGACCCGCTGCTCGACAAGGCGCTGCGCACGCACACCGACTACGGCCAGGAGCAGCTCGAAGAGCACGAGCTCGCCGCGGACCCGTTCACCCAGTTCACCGCGTGGCTCGCCGAGGCGGCCGAGCGTAAGGTCTACGAACCCAACGCGATGGTGATCGCCACCATCGACCCCGACGGCCGACCGTCCTCGCGCACGGTGCTCTTGCGCGGCATCGACGACCGCGGGTTCGCGTTCTACACCGACTACACGTCGCGAAAGGGTCGCGCTCTCATCGCGAACCCCGGCGTCTCGGCCGTGTTCCCGTGGTACCCCCTGCACCGGCAGGTGCTGATCTACGGCGAGGCGCACAAGGTCGACGAGGCCGACTCGAACGACTACTTCTCGAACCGCCCCCGTGGGGCGCAGATCGCCGCCTGGTCGAGCGACCAGTCGCACCCGATCGACGGGCGCGACGCGCTCGAACAGAAGGTGCGCGACACCGAACAGCGGTTCGCCGACGCCGACGCGGTTCCGCGGCCCGAGCGGTGGGGCGGCTTCCGCATTGTGCCCGACCGGGTCGAGTTCTGGCAGGGCCGCACCTCCCGCCTGCACGACCGGCTCGTGTACGAGCGGCAGGGGACCGGCTGGCAGGTGACCCGGCTGCAGCCGTGACGGGCGAGCGGGAATACCGCGAGCATCCCGCCGGTTCCTTTTGATACGTTTGCATAAATCAGCGAGAGGATGCGCGCCATGGCCCGCGAGATCGACCCGGCAGCCGTCGAATTCGGCATCAACACCTTCGGTGACGTCACCGAGCAGCCCGACGGAACCATGACGTCCTACCCGCAGGTCTTGCGGGACGTCGTCGAAGAAGGCGTCGTCGCCGACCAGGTCGGGATCGACGTGATGGGCATCGGCGAGCACCACCGCGACGACTTCGCGGTGTCGGCACCCGACGTGTTGCTCGCCGCCATCGCGGCGAAGACCGAACGCCTGCGCGTCAGTTCCGCCGTGACGGTGCTGTCGAGCGAGGACCCGATCCGCGTCTTCCAGCGCTTCGCCACGATCGACGCGATTTCGAACGGCCGCGCTGAGATCATCGCCGGCCGCGGCTCGTTCACCGAGTCCTTCCCGCTGTTCGGATTCGAGCTCAGCGACTACCAGGTGCTCTTCGACGAGAAGCTCAATCTGCTAGCCGAGCTGCTGAAAGAGAAGCCGGTGACGTGGAGCGGCTCGATTCGCCCTCCGCTCGACGGCGTTCAGGTGTACCCGACCACGGAGAACGGCATTCGCACGTGGATCGGCGTCGGGGGAAGCCCCGAGTCGGTGGTGCGCACGGCCAACTACGGCTTCCCCATGATGTTGGCGATCATCGGCGGAGAGCCTGCCCGCTTCGCTCCGTACGTCGACCTGTTCGACCGCGCCCTCGACCAGCTCGGCAAGGAGCGCCAGCCGGTCGGCGTCCACTCGCCCGGCTACATCGCCGACACCGACGAGCAGGCGGCAGAAGAACTCTGGCCGCACTACGAGGTCATGTACTCGCGCATCGGACGCGAGCGCGGCTGGGGCCCGACGACCCGCGCGCACTTCGAGCAGGAGATTCGACACGGATCGCTGTATGTCGGCTCGCCCGAGACGGTGGCGCGCAAGATCGCGGACACCATCCGCGTACTGGGCGCCGAGCGATTCGACCTGAAGTACGCGACGGGTCCGGTGTCGCACGGCAAGCTGGTCCACGCGCTCGAGCTGTACGGCCAGAAGGTAATTCCGATGGTGCGTGAGCTGCTGGCGGACCAGCCCGTGGGCGCTGGCGCCGCAGCCTTTACGCGCTGAGCCCCGCTCAGCCGCTGAGGGTGCCGGCTCCAACCAGCGTGACGACGGCGGAGACGGCGGAGAGCATCACGATGCGAAACAGCCAGCGTGACTGGGGTGCCCGCACAAGTAGTATCCCCGCCGCGGCGACGCACGCCATCGCCACGCCGGCCCCGATCGCGCTGATCAGCCCGATCGGGCCGGCGGCGGCCGCTCCGTAGATGCCGAGGGCGCTCGCGATGGCGAGCGCCATGATCGCCAGCGCGATGGATGCGCGGGGCGCGAGACGGTGCGGGATCGCCCGCATGCGGTGGCGCCGGTCGTCGTCGCGGTCGGGTGTGACGTTCGCGAAGTGCGCGGCGATGCCGAGAAGCGCTCCGGCCGCGGTTGCCCAGGGGGCGGCGACGGCGGGCGGTTCGTTCGCGAGCGTCACCACCGACGGTAGGGCCCCGAACCCGATGGCGTAGCAGGCGGTCGCGGCGACCGTTCGTTTGAGGCCGAGGTTGTATGTCCAGCCGGCACCGAGCAACAGCGCGTGCGCGACAGCGGCCGCCGGCCCGAGCAGAAGAGACAGGCCTACCGCGACGACGCCTGCTGCGATCGCCCAGCCGAGCAGCGCGCGGGCGGATATGGCATCCCGCGCCACGGGCTTGTCGAGGCGGCCGACCTCTCGGTCGCGGGCGGCGTCGATGGCGTCGTTCGACCAGCCGATCGACAGTTGATTGGCGAGAATGGTCGCAGCGACCAGCAGGATGGTGCTCAGTGGCAGGGCGACCGAGAACGCGAGTCCGGTCGATACGACCGTCACGACGGCGGTTGGGCCGGGGTGGCACGCTGCGAGCAATGCGCGAGCGGTCGACCTCATGGCCCCAGGTTAGGGCGTGACGACCGCGATTCCGGTCGACGCCGAGGCGGAGGCGACACTGCCGCCGTTGACGAGGTTGGTGAAGCCCAGCGACTCCATGCGCGTGATGGCCTGTCCTGAGCGGTTGCCGCTGCGGCAGTACACGACAAAGTCGCCCGAGGGGTCGAGCTGCGCGATGCGATCCTCGAAATCGGCCGACTGGACGTCGATGTTGATCGCGCCATCGAGGTGCCCGGTCGCGAACTCGGCCGGAGTGCGCACGTCGATGAGGACCGTATCGGCGGTCACGTCGATCGGCTCGGCCGCCGGCACGCATGCGGCGAGGCCCAGGGCGAGGACGATCGAGGCGGCGAGAACGGTGAGTAGGCGGCGCATGGGGGGCTCCAATCTGATGGCGGGCACAGCCTATCAGATACCCCAGGGGGTATTCGCCCCTAGATCGTCGGAAGTTGGAAGTCGACGATGCGCTCAGGCAGGTTGTTCTCGCTGACGAACTTGGGTGCAGGGATCGTCGCCGAGGCGGGCTGCAGAACGGCGACAGCACCGAGCGCCGACCCGACCACGATGGCGGCAGCGGAGACGGCCACGATCGCGCCCGTGATGACCGTGAGCTTCTGGTGCCGCTCGAGCGTGATCACGATGGCGCCGATCACGACCAAAGCGGCGGCGGTGCCGATCAGGGTGAAGACCATGATGTTCCTCGTCGGGTACGGGAACGACGCTGCGGCGGGGACCGCAGGCGGGTTCGAGCGGGTATCTCGGGTTGGTGTCGCTGGGTGGCGACCGTCCGTTGGGTAGCGGACTCACGCTCAGAATACCGCTCGTGATCGTGCATTCGCCAGCATTTCGCGACCCCACTTCGGGCGACAACGCACCAAGATGGACTCGTGACCGATCGATCGTCCGAGATACTGCACCGCGATGTCCTCGACGCCGTCGCGTCCTCACTCGGGTCGGAGGTCATGGCTGCCCATGCTCTGCAGATCGAACCCACGGGCACGGGCTTCACGCACGGCTATCGCGTGAGCCTTCGCGACTCGTCGGGGGCACTCGCCGACCACACCGTGTTCGTCGAGACGTCTCCGCCCGACGCCACGCGCCCTGGGGTGCTGACGCTGACCCAGCCTGACTCGGGGGAGCGCGTCGATGTCTGGGTGTACCCCGCCGACCCTGCACTGCCCGCGCTACGCACTGCGGTGTACGCCGAGGCTGCAGGGATCGTGCTCGCACGTCTGGGACTGCCCGTCGATGACCTTCGGGTCAGCCTCGCGGCGTATCGTCCGGGCAAGCGCGCCGTCGTGCGAGTAGACACGGCCCAGACCTCCTACTTCCTAAAGGTCGTGCGACCGCCCACCGCTGAACCATTGCAAGCCAAGCACACCCACTGGCGCAATGAGGGCGTGCCCGTGCCTGCCGTTCTGGGGTGGAGCGAGGAAGGGCTCGTTGCCATGGAGGCGCTCGCCGGCTCTGAGCTCATCGGTGTCCTTGACCGGGTGTCGAATCCCGATGTGCTCCTCGACGAGATTCAGCACCTCGGCGCCCAGATCGCGAGCGTCACCTCGACCGCACCGGCGCGGGCGTCGCTCGTGAGGCGGCTCGATTGGTACGAGGAACGGCTCATCGAGCAGTTGCCCGACCACGATGGACTCATCGAAACGACGTCGCGCACGATCTCTCGACGCTACAAGGCAGGCGGAACGCCTCCCCCGGAGCGCACCGTCCACGGCGACCTGCACCTTGCACAACTACTTGTCGACCCGGCGGCGCCGACGACCATCACGGGCGTGCTCGACATCGACACCTCGGGATGGGGTGACCCCGCCGATGACGCTGCGGCCCTCTATGCGCACCTCATCGCGACGGTGGTGCACGACGGAGGATCGCGCGCGACGATCCGAGCGCGGCGCTGCTCGGTGCTCGCGGATGGCTGGCGTCGCCGGTGGTTCCGTTCCTCTGAGCCGGGGTTGGCCGATCGCGCTCACGCGATCGCCGCGGTGCAACTCCTCGGGCACGCGCTCGCCCGGTCAGCAGCCGGCTCTGCGGACGCAGCCGTGCTCATCGAGCGGGCACACCGGATGGTGTCTGCGGACGATCGCCCTCTCACGTCAGCGATCTGGTGATTTCCGGCAGATGAGAAAGCTCTCATCTGCGCTTCCTTGATCTCTCATGTCCGGTCGCGACTATCAGTGCATGGACAAGAAGAGTTGGATAGCGGCGGGGGCAGCTTCTGCCCTCGGATTGGGCGCGCTCGCTTCGGGTGCTCTCACCGTGGCGAACGCCATGCCGCTCTACGACGCCTCGACGGCAACAGATGTTCCTCCGATCACGACGGTCGCCTCCGAGGCGAAGGCTTTCACCGGAACAGGCGACGTGCGCTTCTGGGTTCAGCAGTCCACGGTGACTCCGACGCCGACCGCCGTCACGCCAAGCCCTGCGACGCCGTCGCCGGCGTCCTCCGCCGCGCCCGCTCCTGCACCCACCGTTCAGCAGGCGCCCGCCCCGGCTCCGCAGCCGGTCGCGCCCGCGCCCGCGGGCAGTGTCGACAGCCCGGACAGCCCCGACAGTCCCGACTGATCCTCGCTAGACCAGGCGATAGCCCATGCCGCGCACCGTTTCAATGCGGTCGGCACCGATCTTGCCGCGCAGGTAGCGCACGTATACGTCGACCACGTTCGAGCCGGGGTCGAAATCGAAGCCCCACACCCGGCTCAGCAGTTGCTCGCGCGAGAGCACCTGGTCGGGGTGTCGCAGGAACTGCTCGGCTAACCCGAACTCGCGCGCGGAGAGGTCCGTGCTCACCTCGCCGACCGTGATGCGGCGGGTGCGCAAATTGAGGCTGAGGTCGCCGTGCTGCAGGACCTGCTCGACCGTGGTCTGCTGGCCCGATTCACGCAGGCGCAGGCGAACTCGAGCGACCAACTCGTCGAACTTGAAGGGCTTCGGCAGGTAGTCGTTGGCTCCGCCGTCGAGACCCGCGACGGTGTCTTCGACACTCGACCGCGCCGTGAGCATGATGATCGGCACGGTCGAGCCGCTCGCCCGCACGCGCTTCAGAACCTCGAAGCCGTCGATCCCTGGAAGCCCGACATCGAGCAGCACCAGGTCGAACGTTCCCGTCATCAGGTAGTCGACCGCGTCCAGACCCGATGCGACGACGGTCGGCGTGTAGCCGGCGGCCGCGAGTCCCTTTTCGACGAAGGTCGAAATACGCTCCTCGTCTTCCACGATCAGGATGCTCGTCATGGGTGTCCCTTCTCGGTCGTCACATCGGGATGCTCGCCGTCCTCGTCCAGGGAGCCCGCGGCGGGCGGCGGGGCAGCGGAGGACGACGGAAGGGGAACGACGATGCCGAAGCGTGAGCCACTCGTGGAGGTGTCGAGGCTGACGTAGCCGCCGTGACCGCGGGCGATCGCCGCCACGATCGGCAGCCCCAACCCCGAACCCGCGATGCCCCGGCCTGTGTCGGCCCTGCCGAACCGCTCGAAGATGCGCTTCTGGGCATCTTCCGGAATGCCCGGGCCCTCGTCGGCGACCCACATCTCAACGGCGTTGTCGTACAGGCTCGAGCCGATGCGGATGGCGGTGCCTTCCGGCGAGTATTTCGCGGCGTTGTCCGCCAGCTGTAGCCACGCCTGGGTGATCCGCGACGGCGCGAGCGGCGCAACGGCCTCTGCGACGCCGTCGAGCCGCCACTCATGGCCGGCAATCGCGCGGGCCTTGGCGAATACCTGCTGGGTCAGGTCGGCGACGTCGGTCGGTTCGGTGAGCATGGTTGCCATCGAGGCCTGGGCGAGCACGTCGATGTCGCTAACGAGCTCGCTCATGCGGTCGAGTTCGTCGATCGCGAGCGCACGGGTCGCGTCGACCTCGTCCGGTGAGCGCGGGTCGAGCAGCTCCAGGTGGCCGCGGACGATCGTGATCGGTGTCTTCAGTTCGTGGCGCACATCGTCGAGCAGCTGTCGCTGGGCGGTGGCGGACTCGTCAAGTCGTTCGAACATCCCGTTGATCGTCTCGGTGAGGCGAGAGACGTCGTCGCGGCCTGTCACGGGGATGCGCTCGCTGAGATCGGTGCCCGTGATGCGCGACGCGGCTGCCGTCACGTCACGGATGGGCCGGAGCAGGCGTCCGGCGACGAACCACCCGACGACGCCGATGGCGATCAGCGTGATGCCGGCAATGATCGCGTACGTCGTGAAAGCGCTGTCGATGTCATCGAGCTCGCCCTGGATTTGATAGCCGGTGACGTACACCCCGATGGCCTCGTCGTCGGCGATGGTGACAGGTGCGGCGATGTAGCGAATGGCGCCGTCCTCGGTGAACGCCGTGCCAATGCTGACGACGCCACCCCGCGCCTCCGACCAGACCCGCTCCATGAAGGCGTCATCGTCGAACATCTGGAAGTCGACGTCGACAGGAGGGATGTACACGGGGTCCCCGTCGATGATCGCCACACTGCTTTCGCTGCGACCCGGAATGATTCCCTGCATGATGCGGAGCATCGCGTCCTCGACGCTTGTCGGGGCCGACACCGGATCGGGCGACACCGGTGCGTCGGAATCGTCGCTCTCGGCCGCTTCGCGCGGAAGCCCCGTTGCGATGGCCCGCGCTGACTCGACCGCGGTGAAGAGTTCTTCGTCGATCACGTCGAGCACGCGTTCACGCTGCAGTAGGTAGGCACTCGCGCCCGCCACGCTCATTCCGAGTGCGGTGATCACGAGGATCACCCCGAGAATGCGTGAGCGCACCGACCAGCGTGGTGGTGTCAGCACGGCCATCCCGCCATTATCGATGCCGTACTGTGCGAATCGGCCTCAGATGAGAGGACTATCACCGCCGCGGCAGAAGGCCGATCGTCGTCATGGCCTCAGCCAGTTCGGCGCCGTTGGGTGCTTGAACCCACGGGGCTCCGCGGTGGGGGACGTCGGCGTTGCGCCGTCCGCCGGCGAAGACGGCCTCGGGCGTGGACAGCTGGCGAATCGCCACCGCTTCGACATTGTGCGGGTGTGAGTCGACGAACGCCTGGTAGAGCTCCTCGTCGTGTTGGCCGTCATCGCCCACGAGGATCCATCGAACGTCGGGAAACTCAGTGGCGAGTCGCTCGAGGCTCGAGCGTTTGTGTTCGCGCCCGCTACGAATGAGCCGGTCCGCTGTGGGGCCCCAGTCGGTCAAGAGCAGGGTTCCCGTCGGGTAGAGGTGTCGCCCCATGAACCGCTCGAGCGTCGGCGCCACGTTCCAGGCGCCGGTCGAGAGGTATATGACGGGGAGACCCGGATGCGCGGAAACGATTCGCTCGTACAGCACGGCCATTCCCGGGACGGGGCGGCGCGCTCGTTCGTCCAAGATGAAGGTGTTCCATGCGGCGAGGAATGGTCGGGGGAGGGAGGTGACCATCACGGTGTCGTCGATATCCGACAGGAGCCCGATGCGTGCATCCGGGTCGATGATGTCGATCGGGGCGTCGACCGGTTCTCCATCCTCGACCTGCAGGGAGATCGTGTGCTCGCCCGGGGTGAATCCGACCTCGAGGGGCAGATCGACGTCGACGACGCCTCCTCGGTCGGCGCGCACCGATACCTGGACGCCGCCCACGGTGACCGTGACCACGGCGTGCGCGACGGGAATGCTGACGAAACTGCGCCACCCTCGGATGCGCGCTCGCGCTGATCGCGCATCGCGCTTCGGCTTCGTCAACAGCACGCGGCACAGCACGCGAACCCATCGATCGGTGCCATACCCGCGATAGGGAATGATCACGGGGGAGAGCCCGCGGCGGCGCGCTCGGCGTTCTCGCCAGCTGTGAAAGGAATCTTCGAGCCGCGCAGCCCGGCGCGCCCAGGGACGGTCGGGTATCGGAGTGTCGGGTGTCTCCTCGTCCGTCACTGCACCAGTCTTGCAGAGGTGGGAGGGAGACGAGAAAGCCCCGACCCCTCGGTATACCCAGACGGGTATGTTCATTAGAGGAAACAAAAGGTTTCCGACACGCACCAGAATGTTATCGTATTCGCCTCACTAAAGGGGCTACCATGAGGCACGGTCGTCGAAAGGACTGCTCACGTGTCGAACCTCGAACTCTCTTCGAGCCTCTTGGCCGGGTCGGCGTTGATTCGCAACGAACCCGTCCAGGCTCGCAGCACTGCCCGCCTCGCCGCTCTGCTCGATGCCGCCGCGGCGGTCATTGATGAGATCGGCTACGAGCGCCTCACAACCGCGATGGTCGCTGACCGCGCCGGTGCCTCCATCGGCACTGTGTACCGCTACTTCCCCGACCGCATCGCCGTCTTGCAGGCGCTCGCCGCGCGTAACTCGGAGCGCCTCGCATCGCGCCTGGCGGACGAGCTCGTTCCCGAGCGTCACGCGACGCCCGCTGCGGCCATGCATGGCGTGTTGACCGCGGTGGCCGACATGTTCCGCCGCGAGCCCGGCTACCCGTCGATCCGTGTCGGCGACGTGCTCGACCTCCGGCCGCCGGTGTCGGCGGAAACCGCCAACGGGGCAGTGGCCTCCATGATCACCGATGCGTTTATCGCTCGTTTTGGTGTTCGCGACTCGGCAGAGTTGCGCGGCGCGGTTGCCACGGCGTACGAGCTGATCGACGCCTTCGTGGCCCGAGCCTTCGCGCGCAACCGCGATGGCGACAAGGCGCTCCTCGCCGAGGCCAGCCGCGTGCTCGACGCAGTCATCGACGGCAAGCTGTAGCGCCCATCCGACGACCGATGGGCCCCGAGCGAGTATCGCTCGGGACCCATCGCCGTTTCGGGGGCTGAAATGACGACCTCAATCGTCTGACAAGCCGCTCGGAATCGAGCAAAAAGTCCCCGCAGACCATCACGCTTCCTGCTTGACTGGGAGCGTGCTGGGCGTGTGCTCGGTGCGCGCACGACCGCCCGTCCCGAGGAGACACAGCGCATGATCGAGTTCCGGTCTATCGAAAAAGTGTTCCCCGACGGCACCCGCGCGGTCGATGACTTCAGCCTCGTCATCCCGTCCCACAAGACCACCGTGTTTGTTGGCTCGTCGGGCTGCGGCAAGACGACTCTGTTGCGGATGATCAACCGCATGGTCGACGCGACCGGCGGGGAACTGCTCATCGACGACGAGAACGTGTCGAGCATCGAGCCCGTGCGACTGCGGCGCCGTATCGGCTATGTGATGCAAAACTCCGGCCTCCTGCCGCACCGCACGGTCATCGACAACATCACCACCGTTCCGCGACTGACGGGGGTTCCGAAGAAGGATGCTCGCGCACGGGCTCTAGAACTGATGGACACGGTCGGGCTCGACCGGGCGATGGCCGAGCGGTACCCGGCCCAGCTGTCGGGTGGCCAGCAGCAGCGGGTCGGTGTCGCGCGTGGCCTCGCGGTCGACCCGAACATCTTGCTCATGGATGAGCCGTTCGGGGCGGTCGATCCGATCGTGCGCGCCGAACTTCAGCAGGAACTCCTTCGCCTCCAGCGAGAGCTGGGCAAGACCGTGGTCTTTGTCACTCACGACATTGACGAGGCCTTTCTGCTTGGCGATCAGGTCGTGATCCTCGAAAAGGGCGCGCGAATCGCCCAGAAGGGCACGCCCGAAGAGATCCTCGCCAACCCGGCGAGTGACTTCGTTGCCTCGTTCATCGGAGCCGATCGCGGCAAGCGCGCCCTCAGCATCCGGGATGTTGACGGCGAGCGCGTCGTCATCGACGGTGACGGAAATCTCGCGGGGCGCCTCACGGAGCCGGGCGCGGCGTGACCTGGCTGCTCGATAACGTCGAGCTTATTGGTCGCTTGACCGGTGAGCATTTGCGGCTCAGTGCGATCCCCATCGTGCTGGGCTTCGTGCTGTCGATCCCGCTTGGGTGGGTCGCCTACCGCTACCGCCTGACGCGCGGACTCATCCTGACGCTCGTCGGTCTGCTCTACACGATCCCATCGCTCGCGCTCTTCGTCCTGTTGCCCGCCATCATCGGTACGCCCTTCCTCAGCGAAGCGAACGTCGTGATCGCGCTCACCATCTACGCCGTCGCGATCATGTCTCGATCGGTCGCGGATGCGCTGGGCAGCGTCGACCCGGACGTCAAGCAGGCGGCAACCGCCATCGGTTACTCATCGTTTCGGCGGTTTTGGGCGGTGGACTTCCCCCTTGCTGGGCCGGTGGTCCTCGCGGGGCTGCGTGTCGTCGCCGTGAGCACCGTGAGCCTGCTCACCATCGGCGCCGCAATCGGAATCGACACATTAGGCTACCTGTTCACGAACGGCTACCAGCGCGGAATCATCGTGTCGGTACTCACCGGGGTGGTGGTGACCGTCGTTATCGCACTCGTCCTCGATCGGGTGCTCGTGGTCATCGGCCGGGCTCTCATGCCCTGGACTCGAGCATCGAGCCGCTCTGAACGGTCTGGAGTGACGCGCGCATTCATGACGGCGCGCAAGATGCCGGAGGCGGTGTCGTGAACCTCTTCGCCGACGCCTTCGCGTGGATTCTCAACCCCGGCAACTGGGAGGGGCGTAACTCGATCCCCCAGTTCATCGGAGAGCACCTCTGGTACACCGCCCTCGCGATGATTCTCGCGAGCGCCATAGCGATCCCGCTCGGCTGGTATATCGGGCACACGGGCCGCGGTCGCGACATCGCCGTCGCCACGACCGGTGCGGCGCGGGCGTTGCCCTCATTCGGGTTGCTCTTCCTGTTCGTGATGATCGGTGGCGTCGCCAACCGAGACAGCTCCGTCGTGATCGTGCTCGCGTTGCTCGCCATCCCACCGATCTTGGCGGGCGCGTATGCGGGGTTTGAGGCCATCGATCGTCGCGTGATCGACGCTGCTCGCTCGATGGGGATGACGGAGCGTCAGATCGTCGCACGCATCGAGATCCCGCTCGGCCTTCCCCTCCTGTGGGGCGGGCTGCGCAACGCGGTGCTGCAGGTCGTGGCGACCGTGGTGCTTGTGGGCTTTGTGCGGAACGCGACCCTCGGCTACCCGATCGTGCAGGGCATCCAGATCAACCGGTTCGATCAGATGCTGGGTGCGTCGATCCTCATCATCGTCCTCGCGCTGCTGCTCGACGCGATCTTTGCGCTGCTCGAGCGGTACGCGACTCCCGCCGGCGTCCGCGTCGGCCGAAACCGGGACCACCGCACGTCGTCGACCCGGCGACGCGCGGCCGGCGGGGCAACCCCCGCCTCCACCGAGAAAGAAAAGAGTGTGTGATGTTCACAGCAAGGAACAAGGGCCGGTTCGCGCTCGTCGCGGCCGCGGCTGGGGTGTCATTGGCCCTCGCAGGGTGTGCAACGGGCGACCCGCTCGACGAGACACCAGACCCGACCACCGAGCCCGCCGAGCCGGGCACGAGCGAGTCGATCACCGTCGGTTCGCAGGCGTACTACTCGAACGAGATCATCGCCGAGATCTACGCGCAGGCCCTCGAGAACGTCGGCTTCGAGGTCAACCGCCAGTTCAACATCGGCCAGCGCGACGCCTACATTCCGGCACTGGAGTCGGGCGAGGTCGACCTCTTCCCCGAGTACACCGGAAACCTGCTGCAGTACTACGTGCCCGACACCGAAGCGACCCAGTCAGACGAGGTCTATGCCGAGCTGCAGGGCGCCCTGCCGGACGGCCTACAGGTGCTCGACCAGTCGAGCGCGACCGACCAGGACAGCTACAACGTCACCGCCGAGTTCGCGGCCGAGAACAACCTGGTGACGATCGCCGACTTGGCGGGCGTCGAGGGTCTGATCCTCGGCGGCAACCCCGAGCTCGAAGAGCGTCCGTACGGACCCACGGGTCTCGCCGATGTCTACGGCGTCGAGGTATCGTTCGACGCCACCGGTGACGCGACCGTCGACGCACTGCTGCAGGGCGTCGTGAACGTCGCCAACGTGTTTAGCGCCGATCCCCGTATCGGTGAGAACGATCTCGTGACCCTGGAAGACCCCGAGGGACTGTTCCTCGCCTCGAACGTCGTGCCGCTCGCGAGCGCCGACCTTCCGCAGGAGGCAATTGACGTCATCAACGCGGTGAGTGCGGCGCTGACGCCGGAGGGCCTCGTTGCGATGAATGTCCAGTCGACCACCGACGAGCAGTCGCCCGCGGTGATCGCGACCCAGTGGCTGACCGAAAACGGCCTGATCTAGCCGGAAACGGGCATCCCGAATGAACGGGGCGGGGCGTTAGTCGCCTCGCCCCGTTTCTGCGTGGTCGCCATCGGCCCCTCGCCCCTCGCTCGCTTCCATCGCACGGAGCTCCCGGCGATGCGCCGTGATGCGACTGACGTACCGGTCAAGGATTCTCTTGATCGCATAGACCAAAAGCCAGAAGCCGAGAATTGCGCCGACGAAGTAGTACGCCGCGCCGTCGATGGTGCCGGCCGCGGCACGGTACCCCTCGGCTGCGGCTGACCCGACGGACACATACGCGAACGCCCAGATGATGCACGCAGGGGTGAGCCACAGCATGAACGTGCGGTAGCGCAGGTGGCTCATGCCGACCACGAGTGGCGTCAGCGAGTGCAGAACGGGCAGGAACCGTGAAACGAAGACTGCGATGCCGCCGCGGTGATCGAGAAAGTCTTCGGCGCGCTCCCAATTCTTCTCGCCAATGCGCCGCCCCAGACGTGAGCGACGGAGCCAGGGACCGAAGTGGCGCCCGATGAGGAAGCCGAGCGACGCACCGGTCAAGCTGCCCGCGATGATAACGGCGACGAGAGAAAAGTACTCGACCGGCGCTTCGACACCAGCGCTCGCCACGAGGACGACCGTGTCGCCCGGCACGATCAGGCCCAACAGCACCGTCGTCTCGAGCATGATGAGAATGCCGGCGAGTGTGGTTCTCAACACGGGATCGACGGCAGCGACCCAGTCGAGAAAGCCGTCGAGCACCTCGTTCACACGGCCGAGCCTAGCGACAGGGTCTCCGTCTCCGCTGGGTCTCGGCTCAGCGCTAGAGTGGGCATGCCACCGCCACCGATGTCGGACCCCAAAAGGAAGGCACGCACACGCCATGGTGCGCACAACTGGCCCCGGCCCGAGCTTCACCACGAGCGACGACGGGGTTCCGATCTACCGCCCTGGGATGAACGAAGATCCCGACGCCCCGCGCCGCATGCGCACCGAGAGTGACTCTCTCGGGGAGATGCCGGTTCCCGCCGACGCGTATTGGGGCATCCACACCGCCCGCGCTCTCGAGAACTTCCCGATCACGCGGCGAGCACTCTCGAACCACCCGAACCTCGTCATCGCTCTCGCGATGGTCAAGCAGGCGGCGGCACGCGCGAACCGCGACATCGGCACGCTGAGCGCCGACAAGGCGGACATCATCGATCGCGCCTGCCAAGAGATCATCGACGGCTCACTGCACGAGCAGTTCGTGCTCGGCGTGCTGCAGGGCGGCGCCGGCACGAGCACAAACATGTGCGCGAACGAGATCATCGCGAACCGTGCCCTTGAGCTTCTCGGCTATGACAAGGGGCAGTACGAACACCTGAGCCCGCTCGACGACGTGAACCGCAGCCAGTCGACGAACGACGTCTATCCGACCGCGATCAAGCTCGCGATGGTGTTCAGCCTCGCGCGACTGCTCGATGAGCACCGGTTGCTGATCGAGTCGTTCCGGGCGAAGGGGCGCGAGTTCTCCGAGATCTTGAAGGTCGGGCGCACGCAGTTGCAAGATGCCGTGCCCATGACACTCGGCCAGGAGTTCCGCGGCTTCGCCACGACCCTGCAGGAGGACGTCGACCGATTGAGCGAGGTCATTCCGTGGTTGAACGAGATCAACCTCGGTGCAACCGCGATCGGTACAGGAATCACGGCGGACCCGCGGTACGCCGAGCTTGTGCGCCGGTACCTCAGCGAGATCGCCGGCTACGAGATGGAGACGGCACCTGACCTCATCGAGGCGACGAGCGACACGGGCATCTTCATGACACTGTCCGGCACGCTCAAGCGGGCCGCCGTCAAGCTGTCGAAGATCTGCAACGACCTGCGTCTGCTCTCGTCCGGCCCGCAGGCGGGCCTCGGTGAGATCAACCTTCCGCCGCGTCAGGCGGGGTCGTCGATCATGCCCGGCAAGGTCAATCCGGTCATTCCCGAGGTCGTCAATCAGGTGGCGTTCTCGATCATCGGCGCCGACGCGACGGTGACGGCCGCCGCGGAGGCGGGGCAGTTGCAGCTCAATGCATTCGAGCCGGTCATCACCTCCAGCATCATGCAGTCGCTGGCGTGGATGACGAACGCCTGCCGGACGCTGCGCCTGAACTGTGTCGACGGCATCACCGCCAACACCGAACGTCTTGAACGAATGGTCGAATCCAGCGTTGGAGTGGTCACCGCGCTGACCCCGTACATCGGCTACAAGACGGCGGCCGCCCTCGCCTACGAGGCGCTTGCGGGTGGGGGTTCGGTGCGTGAGCTCGTCATCGAGCGCGGTCTCATGGAGGCCGAACTGGTGCAGAAGGTGCTCTCGCCTGGCCGGCTGTCCGGAGTGGTGCCGGCGACCGGCGTGATCACGCTGCCGCCCATGGTGCCGCCGGAAGACTGACGGTTTCGAGGAGCGTCCGGCCTATCCGGCCGGGCGCTCGTCATCGAGGGCGATGTCGGGGTCGGGTTCCGGCTCGACGCGCTCCTCGGGATCCAGAGTGGGGGGCGGCAGCTCGGTCTCGGCCGCATCATCGACGTCAACGACGCGCTCGTCTTCCAGGTTCGGCTCGTACTCGCGGTCCATGATCGGTTCCCTCCGTTGGTCGCGCGGTCGGTCGCGCATCCATTCTCGTCGGATGCGCGCGGTTCGGCCAGGCCCGTTAGCGTACGTTCCCGTCGGCGCCGCCCGCTAGCCTCAGCATCGTGACGGATTACTCGCGGACACCCGACTACACGGCCACCGGCGTGCACCGGGTGGTATCGCCACTGAGCGACGCCCCCACCGAGATTCGAGCCGAGACGGCCACCTCGGTCGGCCCCGGCCCCGGATCCCGTTCCGCTGCGGTCACGAGGGGTCGAGGGCCCGGCGCGGGCCGCGTGTTGCTCGCCGTGCTCGGGTTCACCCTGCTCGGGCTGGTCTCGTTATTCGTGGTGGTGTACCTCGTCAGCGGACTCGGCGCGACGAGTGTGATCGTGGCGGCGATTCTGGCGCTCGTGCCGTTGGGGATCGTGGTCTGGGGCGTGCGCTGGATTGATCGCTGGGAACCCGAGCCGCGACTCGCCCTGACGTTTGCCTTCCTGTGGGGTGCGGGGGCGAGCGTGTTCATTGCGCTGGCTGTCGACGCCGAGATCCAGTCGATCGTGGCTGCTGCCGGTGGTCCCGGGGCGAGCGCGGAGTTCCTGGGTGCCGCCGTTCAGGCGCCGATCGTCGAAGAGGTGGCGAAGGGGCTCGGCGTCTTCATCCTGTTCCTCGCGGTGCGCCGCCGCTTTGACGGGCCCGTTGACGGAATCGTGTACGCAGCCGTCGTCGCCGGCGGGTTCGCGTTCACCGAGAACATCCTTTACTTCGGGGTCGCCTTCGTCGATGGCGGTGCGCTGGGGCAAACGTTCTTCGTCCGCGGGCTCATGTCACCGTTCGCCCATGTGATGTTCACGGCAGCGATCGGCCTCGCACTCGGGTTCGCCGCGCGTCGAGGCGCTCGCTTCCCCGTGTTCGCGTTCGGGGTCGGTCTCGTGCCCGCCATCGCTCTGCACGCTTTTTGGAACGGGGCGCTGTTTTTCGTCGGCGACTTCTACGGCTACTACTTGCTGGTTCAGGTGCCGATGTTCGTGATCGCGGTGGCAATCGTGTCGTTGCTCCGTAGGCAGGAGGGGCGGATCATTGGCGAGCGGCTCGCCGAGTACGCGGCCGTGGGGTGGTTCCATCCGCAGGAAGTCGCGATGCTCACGAGCAAACGCGGCCGTCGCACAGCGGAACGGTGGGCCCGCGGTGTGGGGCTCGGGTCGACGATGCGCGCCTTCATCCGTGACGCGACACTTCTCGCGTATGCGCGCCAACGGATCATCGGCGGCCGCGATCAGATCGGCGCGCAGCTCGACGAAGCAGAGCTGCTGCGGCGGGTGACGAGTGCCCGGCACGCGCTCGCCGCGCCCGGAGTGCGCACGCAATAGGGGCAGCGCCCTCAATGATGGTCGTTAACAGACTCGCCGCCCAGTGGCGGGGCGATGCCTCCGGCGCTCCTGGGCGGCGAGTTGAACTTCTTCCATAGTGCGCCGAGTTCGTGGCCGCGTCAAGGGGTATTCTCCTGCGAGGTTGACCCCATGACGGGGGCACGCGCACGCAGCGGCCGCGTCGCTAGCGTGGGAGCTGTCCGTGGTCAGCCGATGACACTACGGTCGGTGAACGCTTCGAGAGGGGGAGTGGCGCATGAAGAACTGCACGACCTGTCGTGCTGTCCTCCGTCACGGCGTTCGCTTCTGCACGCAGTGCGGTGCGCCCTTCTCAGCGCCGCCCAGTGCGCCCCCGCCGTCGGCAGCGGTCCCACCCACCGTTGCGTCACCGCCGGCGTCGTCCGCGCCGGGTCTCGCGCGAGACGCGGCGCCGGACACGGTCGTTGTGCAACAGCTCGAGCGTGAGGGCGTCGCCGAGCCGGTACCCCCCGCCGTCGTGGTCGACGAGCGTGCACCCCGTCAGCGCACCTCCCACCGGCTCCCTCCCGAACGCAGTGCTGCAGCAACCTGGGCCTTCGTCACGGGCCTTGCGCCCTTTGCGACGTCGGTGATCGGCAATCTGGTGGCCTCGCAGGCCGGCGCGCAGCTCGCGGCTGGCGCCGGATCGCTCGCGATGGTGCTTGGGATGCTCACGCTCGTTTTCGTCGTCAACGCCGCGTTACTCACGGTCTGCGGAATCACCGGTAGCCGGGGCATCCGCGAGACAGCAAACGGTTATACGAGGGGGCGGGGCCTGGCCGTTGCTGGTATCACGCTGGGTTCGATCAACCTGGTGCTCTGGCTTGCGGGGCTCGTTGTCAGCACCACCGCAATCGCCCCGTTTTTCGCGTGACCAGGTAGCAGTCAGCTTTATACCGGCTACCTGCCAGCCAAACCCGCATCCAACGGCCGGGTTTGCGCGGAAGTGACTAGTGAAGGCAATTCCGCCTGACCCCCGAAGTCTGGGGAATCGTCCCCCCCGGGGAACCACAGTAGGAGGAACTACGCGTAACCGAACTCTCGCGGGCGTGGGCGTTGCCGCTCTCGCCACGGTCGGCCTCGCGGCACCCGCCGTCGCCGACAACCACGACACATCAGACATCTATGTCGTCCACGGTATCCCTGGCCTGACGGTCGATGTTTATGTTGACGGTGAGCGTCTGCTTCAGAACTTCGAGCCCCGCGACGTGGCGGGTCCGGTTGAGTTGCCCGCCGGCGACTACCAGATCCAGGTCGTCGCTGCGGGCGAGACCGACCTGAGTGCAGCGGCGATCGACGAGGTCGAGACGGTGCCTGCCGCCGGCCTGAGCATTTCGATTGTGGCCCACTTGGACGCGGACGGAACGCCCGTTCTGACTCCGTTCGTGAACGACACGTCAGAGATCGCGGAAGGCGAGGGCCGCTTGAGCGTCCGTCACACGGCTGCTGCTCCTGCCGTTGACGTTTTCCTGGATGACGCCTTGACTGGCTTCCAGGGTGTGGAGAACGGTGGCGACGGCGATGTCGACGTGCCTGTGGGAACTTACTCGGCGTTCGTTGCCGCTGCGGGCTCGGACGAGCCTGCGATTGGTCCGGCGGACGTGGAGATTCGCAACGGCGTGAACACGATCGTGTACGCGGTGGGCGACCTCTCCGCTGACCCGTCGACAGCCACTTTCTACATTCAGACCATTGGTGAGCCGGCGGGCTCGCCTGCCGGTGGCGCCGGATTGGTCGCCGAGGGTGCCAACTCTGGGCTTATTGGTGGCGCAGCGGCCCTTCTCATCGCTCTTCTGGCTGGCGCGGGTATCATCGCCCGTCGTACAGTCGTTGCGAGCAAGTAAGAAAACTTCAGCAGGTAATCCCTTGAGCAAGAGACTGGTGGCCACCGCTTTGGCGGCCACCAGTCTCTTGCTGCTTGGCGCGTGTGCGTCAGCCGATGCCAACGAGACGGCCGCGGCCGTGATCGAGGACGTCGAGTCGCACGTCGAGCAGGCAGAGGTGGGTGCCGATCGTCAGAGTCTGGGCATTTCGCCGATCGATATTCCCATCGCTCGAGACGTCGACAGCGTGCTCGCTCTGGCACCGACGCGGGTGGTCTTCCCCTCCCTGGGGATCGACATGGAGGTCACCGACGTGGGGGTTGACTCGGACAACCTGCTGATCATCCCCGAGAGCATCTACACCGCGGGCTGGTATCGCGAGGGTTCCGCGCCCGCGAGCGACCGTGGTGCTACCGTCATTTCCGCTCACGTCGACATGCCGATTCAAGGCGTCGGGCCTTTTGCTGCTCTCAGAGATGCGGAGATCGGTGCCGAAGTTACCGTGCGTGACGCGGCCGGAGAATCGCACGTGTACCGCGTTATCAGCGTTGAGAGGATCCCAAAAGCTGAAGTGCCGGTTGACAGGGTGTTCACGAGGGCGGGGCAGCCCCACCTCGTGCTGACCACCTGCGGGGGAAGTTTCGACGTCAACGCCCAGTCATACTCAGACAACTACATAGTCACCGCGGAAAAGGTGTCGTGACGGGTTCACCCGCTAGCATGACCGCGACCGGCGGGGCATACCGTCCCGTGCATCCGGCGCCGAAGGAGGCCCGCCCGCTCGTGACGACCGCAATCGACGACGCAACCGACATCGGCCGGCGCCTCAGCGCCGGAGATGAGCGAGCGCTCGCCGATGCGTACCGCGAGTGGTCATCCCTGGTCTACTCGCTGGCGCTGCGGTCGCTCGGCGACGCATCCGATGCGGAAGACGTCACCCAGTAGGTGTTCGTCAGTGCATGGCAGGGGCGCGAGAGGTACGACCCCGAGCGGGCAGCGGTTCCGGCGTGGCTCGTCGGAATCACTCGCAACACGATCGCCGACACCCACGCCGCGAGGGCGCGAGAGCGGGCGATTGCCGACCAGGTGAGTGCCGTGACCCTCGACGATCCGCCCCCGGCCGCGGAGGCGGGCCTCGCCGAGCGCCTGCTGATCGCCGACGAGTTGGCGAAACTTGAGCCCGAACCTCAGGCCGTCGTGAGGCTCGCCTTTTTCGACGACCTGACCCACACGCAGATCGCTGAGCGGCTCAACATGCCGATCGGCACCGTCAAATCCCACATCAAGAGAAGCCTGACCCGGCTACGCAGCCGATTGGAGGTGAGTCATGGAGCAGCACTGTGACACCGGCGCGCTCGCCCTCGGAGCACTCGGCGAAGCGCTCGAGGCCGACGCCGACGCCCACCTGCGGGCATGCGGACGCTGCCAGCATGAGCTCGCCCGCATGGCTGCCACCGTTTCTGTTGCGCGGTCGACGCTCGGCGAGTCCGAACTGCACCGGCCCCCTGCGCACGTCTGGCAAAACGTCCACCGCCAGGTCGGGTTCGGCGACGCGCTGCGCAGCGACCCCCTGGGAACGCCAGTTTCTAACCCGAAGCCGCCGATCGAGGCGCCTCCCGTGGCTAGCGACGCGACGGTGGCGCCCGCGCCGGTCGCCTCGCTCCGTGACGCCCGCGAACGCCGCGGGCTCCGTCGCTTCGTCGCGCCGCTCACTGCCGCGGCCGCTGCGGCGGCGCTGATCACGGGTGTGGCCCTCGGCTGGCAGGCGCTGACGCCGCGCGACACCGGAACGATCGTGGCCTCAGCCAGCTTGGATGCCCTCCCCGCCTGGCAGGGCGCCGTCGGGTCCGCAGAGATCATCGAGCATGCGAACGGTGAGCGAGTGGTTCGCATCGCACTCGACGCCCCACCCGTGAGCGGGGCGGTGCAGGAAGTCTGGCTGCTCACGCCCGAGGTCGACGGTCTCATCAGCCTCGGCCTGCTCGGTGACGCGCGCGGTGAGTTCGTCATCCCCGCTGAGGTCGACCTCGACCGCTACTCGGTGGTCGACATCAGCGCTGAGCCGCTCGACGGCGATCCGTCGCACTCCGGCGACTCGATCGTGCGCGGCGCGCTCGAGTCCTGACGCGCGTTCGCGCGGCTCTAGGCTGGCCGCATGCCGGAAACCGTTGCCATCGTGGGTGTGGCGAGCCCGTACGCGTGGGAGATCGTCGAGAGTGCCCGCCGACTCGGCCTGGGCGTCACGACGATCGATAACGTCGGCAGCGCCGACGTAACCCTCCCCGGCCTGCACTACGACCCCGTCCCCTCTGACCTCGACAGGGGAACGATCGTCGGTGTCGCCTCCGCTCAGCACCGTTTCCGGGCGCTCCATGCGGCGTATTCGCTCGGATTCTCGAACCCGGTGTGGATCGCCGACCCGACAGCCACGATGCCGTCCACGGCGGTGGTGGGGCACATGGCCTTCATCAATGCCGGAGCGGTTGTCGGCGCGAACACCCGCATCGACTGCGCGGCCAACGTCAATCGGCTCGCTGCGATCGGTGAATCCGCCGTGATCGGGATGGGCGCATCCATCGGGCCGGGCGCCGTGATCGGGGCCCGCTCGCTGATCGCGCCCCGCGCCGCGATCGGCGCCGGGGCCATCGTCATGGACGGACTGCGAGTGGGAGAGGGTGCCTACATCGCCCCGGGCTCAGTGGTGACCGAGGCTGTGCCCGATTTTGCGGTCGTCGCCGGAAACCCTGGCCAGAGGATGGCGCCGCAAGAACCGTGGGCGGTCGGCGCGGCGTGCCCGTACTGCATCAACGCCTGATCCTCCGCCGAGCGGGCCCTCCCGGGGCACTGTGCGCATGCTCCCGCGCACACGTCAGTACCGCGCGGGTTCGGGGGAACGCGTGAAGCTGCGCCCAGTGACCTCGTCGGGGTGGATGCGCACCCAGCGGTACTTGAGCGTGGGAATCCACGGTTCAAGCCCGAGCTCGTCCGCGGCGTCGATCTCACTCTGCCGCTCGACACGTTCGGCTCGGCCCTTTACGACGATGCTCCAGGCCTGATCATCCGTATGACCGTCGACCTCGAAGGCGACCCGATCGTTGATAGCGAGCTCGAGCAACTTTGTGCCGGGCGCGGTGCGAAAGAGCAGCGTGTGCCCATCGACCACGTAGTTGACGGGGAAAATGTCGACGACGCCGGCGGCGCTCACCGCGATACGGCCGAGCGTCTCCTGCCCCAGCAGTTCCCAGCATTCGTCGGGCGTCAGCATGGTGACGGCCCCGCTTCCGATGTCCATGACGGCCTCCAGTCCTCGCGGTGTCCCCATGGTGCTGCGCGGCCAGCACCGCGGGCCAGGGTCGAAGGTCCTGACCTCGGGGGGAGGCGTGCAGGGCCGCTCAGCGCTGGCAGGCGCCGCTGTCGACCGGGGCGGAAAGCTCGGGAGCCTGAGCGATCACGGGGGTGAGTTCCGCCATCGTGTGGGCGTAGCCGATGTCGTCGCGCAGCTGCGCCTTGGCGAACACCATGCCCACCACGGCGCCCTCGAGGCTGAGCACCGGCCCGCCCGAGTTGCCGGGGTTCACGGTGGCGGCCAACGTGTAGGTGTCGCGCGGCGCGCGCGACGAGCCGTCGATCGATTCGGCGTCGATGCTGCCGACGGCGAGCACCTCAGCGCCGTCGGAGCGGAACCGGCCGCCAAACGGGTACCCCTGCACAGCCCCCACATCACCCTGCTCGAGGCTCGGAGCCACCGGTAGGGCCCGCGCCGGGAGGCCGTCGACGGCGATGACTGCGATGTCTTGCTGCCCGTCGAAATAGACGATGCGGCCCTCACGCGTGCCGATGCCCGGCAATTCGACGAGGGGAATATCGACTCCGGCGACGACGTGGGCGTTGGTGAGCAGGCGATCGTCGGCGATGACGAATGCAGTACCGGACTGCACCTGCCCGCACGCGTAGGCCGAGCCGGTGACGCGGGCAACCGACTGGGCAGCGCGCGTCAGCTCGGGGCTGCCAGCGTCGATGACGGGCGGCTCAGCGGGACCAGCGACGGTCCCGCCCAGCGCTTCGGCGATGCGGGGGATGCCCTCGTCGACAACCGCGCCGCGGAGTACCGCGATGGCCCGGGCGACGGGGTCGGGGGTGAAGCGGTCGATCGTGCGCAGCACGGTCGAGTTCGCCGTCGTCGACGAAACCACCGGGATGCCGAGGGCCGTCACCGTGGACCCCGCGAGCGAGATCACGAGCACCGCGACGACGCCTCCGGCGGCGAAGCCGGCCAGGCGGTCGAGCGGCCTGAGCCCTTTCGCGACGCCGCGGCGGAGCGCGTGGCCGATGACTTCGCCGATGCTCAGGCCCGCCGTGATCAACAGCAGCAGCGCCCCGAGGGTGGCGAGGGGCCGCCACGTGGGGTCCGGTATCCATCCGCTCACAAGCGGCACGAGGAACACCGCGGCGATCGCCCCGGCAACGGCTCCGATGACGGCACCCAGCGTGTAGAAGAATCCCGCACGAGCGCCCCGGATGAGACCGCCGATGATGGCGATGACGAGCAGCACGTCCAGCACGATGACAAGTGGCACCGGGTCTCCCTCCCGGCGCCGATTCTGTCAGGTCGTCGCTTGGCGCACGCTGCTGGTATTCTTGTGCGGTTGCCGTCAGAACGGCCGCGGACAAAGAGAGCTACAGCATCCGGCTGTGTGCGCCGCGCAACGAGCAGAGAAGGGGGTCCCTCTATGGCCCTGGACACTACCGCCAAGAAGGCGATCATCGACGAGTACGCAACCCACCCCGGTGACACCGGATCCCCTGAGGTCCAGGTCGCGATCTTGACGCACCGCATCAAGGAGCTGACCGAGCACCTCAAGCAGCACAAGCACGACCACCACTCGCGTCGTGGACTGCTTCTGCTCGTGGGCCAGCGTCGCCGTCTGCTGGGCTACCTGGCCGACATCGACATCGAGCGTTACCGCTCGCTGATCGAGCGGCTGGGGCTGCGCCGCTAGTCGATCGACACCGCGAACTTCTTCTGCGAAGGCCGCCCCCGAATGGTCGGGTGGTGGCCTTCGTGGTTTTCGGGCGTTGTCTGCCACGATGAGCGTGTGACTCGCGCTTCGCTCACCCGCGCCGCGCGCGGCGCGCTTGGCACCGGCGGGCTCGCGATCATCGCCTGCGACGTCGCGTTGACGATTCGCGCGACGGGGGGCCTCGATGTGGGGGACTATCTCGGGCAGTTCACCATCCTGAGCGTCCTGGCCGCAAGCATCCTGATGTTGCTCGGTGCGTCGATGGGTCGCGAACTCCGGGGAGCGGTGCACCTCCGCGCGATGGCGCTCACGGGGTTGCTCGTCGCCGCCGTATTGCACGCGACCCTGCTCGGCGGCGCGGCCGGCCCGAGCGGCGAGCTGGTCAACACCCTCCTGCACGTCGTCTTTCCCGCACTCGCCCTCGTCGAGTGGGTGACGGTGCGGTCGCGGACGCGCGTGACGCTGCTCACCCCGCTCATCGGTCTCGTGTTCCCGGTGGTCTTTCTGGCGGCAACCCTCGCCCGGGGCGCCATCGTCGACCGGTACCCCTACGATTTCGTCGACCCGGGCGCTCAGGGCGGCTACGCGGGTCTTGTCGGCAGCCTCGCGATCGTGTTGGTCGCCTTTCTCACGGTCGGCGCGTTCGTCGCCGTCATCGGCGCCATTCGCGATCGGATGCTCGCCCCGCGCTGACGGCCCGTCGGCGGCTCCCAGCCCGCATGCGGCCCACAGTGCCACGCTGTGCCCATGCGTCGCCGACTCGCTGCCGGTGTCGTAGCCGGCGTAGCATCGTGCGCGCCCGCCGGTGAGCGGCCCGTGGCCGGGCTCGACGTGCTGCTGACGGAACGCGATCGCGCGGTGCTCGAGCTGCACGATGAGACCCTCACCCGGGTCGCGGGCTTCTTGCGCAACACCTGGGGGCCGGTGATCCTGCCCGAGGAGTCGATCGTGCGCCTCGTCACGGCGAGCGAGTGGGGTCCGGCAGTCGCCCGCTGTATCTCGACGTTCGGCTTTCCGGGCGTCGGCACGGCCGACGGTGGCGAGCGGCTCGACTTCAGCGGCGTGCAGGTCTCGGGCCCCCGCGAGAACTTCGAAATCGACGTCGCCACGTACCGCTGCTACGCCCGGTACCCCGTGCGCACCCGCATCGACGAAGGTGTTCGCCAGGTCGAAGCGCCGTGGGCCTTCGCATACACCCGCGACACGCTGCTGCCGTGCCTGCTCGCCGACGGGCATCCCGTCCCGCCGCTGCCGTCGCGTACCGAGTTCGGTGACGGGTGGCGGACCGACGACGCGTTCGACGCCTACGCCGCGATCATCGATCCGGCCGACCGCCTTCGCGCGGCCGTGCGGTGCCCCGCGCCCCTCGACGTGCTGGTCGCCGCGATCGAGAGCCCAGAGGGCAGTCGGGCGGCGGCGCCGTGAACGACGACGAGCCGCGTCGACCCGTGACGGTCGTGCGCGCCGGCGTGCGACCCTGGGCCGACCGTCTCGCGTGGTCACTGGTCGTGGTTCTCACGGGCTCTGCTCTCGTCATCGCGGGGGTGGTGGACGGAACCATCGCGATCGTGACCCGCGTCCTCGTGATCGCCGCGTTCCTCCTCATGGTCGCCGCGCTGGCGATTGTGACCGTGCGTCTGCGCACGAGTCTGCGCTCGGACGGCACCGCCGTCGTCGTGCGTGACCCGTTTGGGGCTTCCGTCGTGCCTTTTCACGAGCACCTCGCGTTCGGTCGCTGGCTCGACCCGGAAAGCCGGCGCCCCGTCATCTGGATGACCGATCACGGCGGGCCCATCGTGCGCGTGCATCCCCGCCTTGATCCCGTGTGCGTCGAACTGTTTGCCGGACGCGTAGCTCTCGCGGTGGTCGACCGTGACGGCGCGCCGCCCGCCCCGCCGGATCCGCCGCCCGTGACGCGCGACCGGCCGGCTGGGCCGCGATACTAGGCGGCCAGGCACGCCCCTGATAGCCTGGCTCTCGGCGCGATTGCGTCGACAAATGAATACCGTGCGCAGCAGGCCGGCTCGAAGCTGGTCACCGGTGGAGTTCTCCCGTTCTCGGTGAACGGTGGATGTCTACTGTTGGCCAGAGCAGACACCGGCGGCGTATCCCGCCGATCGTCCCTTCCTGCCTGCTTGCCTCGTGCGGTGCGCCGCGCATCCCCTCGCGTCTGTGACGCGGTCGTCGGATGCCCGGTGCGAGAAACGCAAAGGAGAGAGACCTCGTGGAAGGTCCCGAAATCAAGGCCGCCGAAACCGTTATTGACAACGGTTCGTTCGGCACCCGCACTGTCCGTTTTGAAACCGGTCGTCTCGCGCAGCAGGCGCAGGGCGCCGTTGCCGCCTACCTCGACGAGGAGACGATGCTGCTGAGCGCGACGAGCGCCGGCAAGCACCCCCGTGAGGGCTTCGACTTCTTCCCGCTGACGGTTGACGTCGAAGAGCGCGCCTACGCCGCGGGGAAGATCCCCGGCTCGTTCTTCCGCCGCGAGGGTCGCCCCTCGACCGAGGCGATCCTCGTCTGCCGCCTCATCGACCGCCCGCTGCGCCCCTCGTTCGTCGAGGGCCTGCGCAACGAGGTGCAGATCGTCATCACGGTGATGTCGATCGCTCCCGACGAGTTCTACGACGCGCTCGCCATCAACGCCGCGAGCGCCTCAACGCAGATCTCTGGTCTGCCCTTCAGCGGGCCGATCGCGGGCGTGCGCATGGCACTCATGCCGCGTCAAGACGGGACCGGCCAGTGGGTCGCGTTCCCGAAGCACTCGCAGCTCGCTGACGCCGTGTTCGACCTGACCGTCGCCGGTCGCGTTGTGACGAAGGCCGACGGCACCGAAGATGTCGCGATCATGATGGTCGAGGCCGAGGCCACCGAGTCCAGCTGGGGTCACATCCAGGCCGGCGCGATCAAGCCGAGCGAGGCCGTCGTGGCAGAGGGTCTCGAGGCCGCGAAGCCGTTCCTCGCTCAGCTGGTGAAGGCCCAGGCAGAGCTGGCCGCGCAGAGCGCCAAGGAGGTGCGCGACTACCCCGTCTTCCTCAGCTACAGCGACGAGCTGTACGCCGCGGTCGACGCGATCGCGCACAACGAGCTCGCTGCGGTGTACCAGATCGCCGACAAGGTCGAGCGTCAGAACGCCGACGACGAGCTGAAGGCCCGCGTCAAGGGCGAGATCGAGCAGAAGGTCGCCGCGGGCGAGCTGCCCGAGGAGGCGCTGTCGCAGTTCGGTGCCGCCTACAAGGGCGTCTCGAAGAAGATCATGCGCAACCGCGTGCTCACCGAGGGTGTGCGCATCGACGGTCGCGGGCTTGCCGACATTCGTGCGCTCGACGCCGAGGTCCAGGTCATCCCGCGCGTGCACGGCTCGGCCATCTTCCAGCGCGGCGAGACGCAGATCCTCGGCGTCACGACGCTCAACATGCTGAAGATGGAGCAGCAGATCGACTCGCTGAATCCCGTGACGTCGAAGCGCTACCTGCACCACTACAACTTCCCGCCCTACTCGACCGGCGAAACGGGTCGTGTGGGCAGCCCCAAGCGTCGCGAGATCGGGCACGGCTTCCTCGCCGAGCGCGCGCTCGTGCCCGTGCTGCCGAGCCGCGAGGAGTTCCCCTACGCGATCCGTCAGGTGTCCGAGGCGCTCAGCTCGAACGGCTCGACCTCGATGGGGTCCGTCTGCGCGTCGACCCTGTCGCTGCTGAACGCCGGTGTGCCGCTGAAGGCCCCAGTTGCCGGCATCGCCATGGGCCTCATCAGCGACGAGATCAACGGTGAGACCAAGTACGCGGCTCTCACCGACATCCTCGGCGCGGAGGACGCTCTCGGCGACATGGACTTCAAGGTCGCCGGCACCCGCGAGTTCGTCACGGCGATCCAGCTCGACACCAAGCTCGACGGCATTCCGTCGTCGGTGCTCGAGGGTGCGCTGACGCAGGCCCGCGAGGCGCGCCTGGCGATCCTCGACGTGATGAACCAGGCGATTGACGCGCCCGACGAGATGGCGCCGACCGCGCCGCGCGTGATCAGCGTGCAGATCCCTGTCGACAAGATCGGTGAGCTGATCGGCCCGAAGGGCAAGACGATCAACGCGATCCAGGACGAGACCGGTGCGCAGATCTCGATCGAGGAGGACGGCACCGTGTACATCGGCGCGGTCGACGGCCCGTCGGCCGAGGCTGCACGCCTGCAGGTCAACGCGATCGCCAACCCGATCAACCCCGAGGTCGGCGAGCAGTACCTGGGCACGGTCGTGAAGATCGCCGCCTTCGGCGCGTTCGTCTCGCTCATGCCGGGCAAGGACGGACTGCTGCACATCAGCGAGGTGCGCAAGCTCGCCGGCGGCAAGCGTGTGGAGAATGTCGAAGACGTGCTCTCGGTGGGTCAGAAGATCCTGGTCGAGATCACGAAGACGGACGACCGCGGCAAGCTGTCGCTCGCGCCGGTCATCGCCGAGGAGTCCGCTCCGGAGGCTCCCGCTGACGGCGAAGACGGCTAACGCCACGACGCGTCATGACGACGGATGCCCGTCCTGCTTCTCGCAGGGCGGGCATCCGTCGTATGGGGGCTGATTACTAGCCGCCGACGTCGCGGCGACGAAACGCGATGACCGCTCCCGCGAGGGCGTGCGCGGCGAACAGGTGAGGCCGCGTGCGAAGGCCCTAATCGGTGCGGGACGTACCCATCAACACGGCCCGTCCGATGATGTGATCGCGAAGGACGAATCCGAGGTAGGCGGGTGTCGACGCTGGGTCGACATCCAGAACCGCGGTGTCGAGCGCCGAGAGCACGAAGTAGTAGCGGTGGTCGCCGTGGCCAGCCGGAGGAGCGGCGCCCAGGTACCGCGGCACCCGGATCTCGTTCGGCAGCATGACGGCGCCGTGTGGCAGCAGCGCCGCCTCGGGGTCGCCCGCGTTGCTCGGAAGGGACGTCGTCGTTGCGGGGATGCCGTGCACGGCCCAGTGCCACCACCCGCTTCCGGTCGGCGCATCCGGGTCGTACATCGTGAGCGCGAAGCTCTGTGTGCTCTCCGGTGCTCCCGACCACTCGAGCTCCGGCGATCGGTCGTCGCCTCCCGCGCCCGCGATGCCAGAGCGCGCCCATGGGGGAAGTGCTGCTCCGTCCTCGAGATCGGGGCTCGTCAGCGAGAAATGCGGTACCTCGGGCAGCTTCCAGAAGGGGTCATTCATGAGCGGGATCCTTTCGACGGCCCCCAGTCTCGGGTACGAGGACGTTCAGTCAGTCAGCAGGAAGAAAACACACGTGCACGCTAAAGCTTTCTCCCAGAGATCGGGCGCACCGTGAAAGAACTTCGCCCGGCCGGCTCCCGATCGTCCGACTGCGACGAGGATCACACAACCCCCGTGCTCGCCGCACTGGTGGCGAGCAGATTCTTGATCCAAAAGAGCATCCTGGAATTCCAGATTGTGCAGGCGTTCTTCATGTTGGGCTTCGTCGCTATGGCGGCGGGAGCACTGTGGTTCTTCATGGAACGCAATGACCTGATGCCGGAATTGCGCCCCGTGGCGACCTACGCCACGGTCATCGCGTTCGTCGCGGCGGTCTTGTATTACGTCATGAAGGACGTGGTGCAGTTCCCCCTCGGTGACATCGGCGTCGAGGCGATCCGCGACACGGTCGAACTGCGCTACATCGACTGGCTGATTACGACACCGCTGCTGCTCATCGAATTCGGCATCATCGTCGCCCTCGCCGGCGCGGCAAAGAAGGGCTTCGTCTGGCGTGGTTCTCCATCATCTGGCAGATCTTCCAGATCGACATCTCGAACGGGCCTGAGCACGCTCAGCGCGCTGTGCGCATCATGCGCCTGTTCGTGGTCATCGGCTGGGCGATCTACCCGATCGCCACCGCGATCGAGCAGTTCCTGCAGATCGGTGGGGCTGACATCGCACTCGCCGTGAGTATCGCGGCGTGCATCTACGTCGTCGCCGACGTCATCAACAAGGTCGGCTTCGGCATCGTCGCCATCCAGGCGGCGAAGGTCTCGTCGGGAATCGGCGAGGTCGCGCCCTCGGCCGTCACGACCGACCCCGTCACGAAGTAACGCGGGCGGTTCTCCGGGGGTGGGCTTTTCCGAGCCCGCCCCCGGTTTTTCGTGCGAGAGAACGCCCGCATAACGATTGCGTGGCGGTCACGAACCCCTCCGTCGCGCAGCGTTATTCTCTGAGCCAACCCACGCGGTGAACCCGCGCCCGAATTGAGGTCGGCATGACGGCACCCTCCGGTAGCCCCCGGACGGATTCCGGCGCGCTCTCCTCCCCGGTGCAGGTGTCTGGCCCAAGCTCGCCGTCGTCTCTGCTCACGGGGCCGACCGCGGTTCTGCGTCGAATCGGCGGCAGCGCGCTCACGGTTTTCCCCATCGCCCTGAGCGGCACCGTCTTCGGGTGGACCACCGATGGGCCGACGACGACGGCAATCCTGAACCGCTTCGTCGAACGAGGCGGCACATTCATCGACACTGCCGATTCGTACGCTGGCGGGCGCAGCGAAATCATGATCGGCAATTGGATGCGCGAGCGCGGCAACCGCGACCGGCTCACGATTGCGACGAAGGTCGGCAAGAGCGCCGACAACCCTGGTCTGTCTGCACCGGCAGTCGAGCGAGCGGTCAAGGCATCGCTGCAACGCCTTCGCGTCAGCCACATCGACCTGCTGTACCTGCACATCGACGATGAGTCGGTGCCGTTCGATGAGACGCTTCTGGCGGTCGACGAGCTGATCCGCGCCGGCGACGTGCGGTACTTCGGGGGCAGTCATCACACGGGCAACCGACTGTTCGAGGCGCGTATCGCGTCGGGCCAACTCGGGGTCGCCCCGATGGTGGCGGTGCAGAACCACTACAACCTCGTGCATCGCGACGAGTATGAGGGTGATCTCGCGCGCGTTGTCGCTCAACTCGACCTCGGCGTCATGCCGCGGTTCGCGCTGGCCGGTGGCTTCCTGACCGGCAAGTACCGAAGCCGCGCCGACCTCGAACGGTACCGACGGGGGCCGGAGGCGGCGCCTCACCTCAACCGACACGGGCTCAAGCTGCTATCGACGATGGACCGCATCGCCGAACGCACTGGCACGACCGTGACCACCGTCGGCCTGTCGTGGCTCCTGTCTCGACCGAGCGTCGTCGCTCCGGTGGTGTCGGTGAGTCACCCCGATCAGCTAGATGCCGTGATGGCGGCCCCCTGGACGGCGCTGAGCCGCCACGAACTGACGGAACTCGACAGGGTCAGCGCGGAGCGTCGCACTCAGCGATAAGGCGCTCGGCGACCCGACGCAGGCCCGCGCGGGCGGCGACGTCATCGGCCATGTACGACCAGGCGTATGCGCCGTTGATTGCGAGCGTGAGCTCGTCGGCGGCCGCACCCGGCAGCGGATGTCCCAGTTCGGCGAAGACCTCCGACAGTCGCGCGGCGACGTGGTCGGTGTAGGCCGAGGTGACCTCGCGCACGGGGTGCTGGCGGTCGGGGTACTCGGCCGCGGCGTTCATGAACGGGCAGCCCCGATAGCTTTCGCTTTCGATCGTGGCCTCGACCATGTCGACAACGCGACCGATGGTCGCGGCGGCACCGCGAGCATCCCCGATGGCATCCTTAAGCCGCGCTTCGCCGCGCTGGCGCTGAATCTCGACGTAGTCGAGCACGAGGCGATCTTTCGATCCGAAGTGCTTGTAGAAGGTGGCCTTCGTGACCGATGACTCGGCGATCAGCAGGTCGACGCCGGTCGCGCGAATGCCCTCGTCATAGAACAGGCGCAACGCGGTGTCCAGGATGCGGATCTTGGCGGGGGCCATGGGGCGCTCGCGTCGCGCCGTGGCTACGGGGTTGGGGGCTGTCAGGGTCACCGGGGTCTCCTTGATCGGGGTGCGTGCCGTCACAGTAGCATGCGGACAGACAAGCTCGTCTGTCCGCAAGCGTACCGGTCTGACCCCAATTCGGGGCACGGAGCCCCGGCGAGTCGTATCAGGCAATGGCCTAGGCTCGATGGGGCCGACAAAGGAGTGTGCGACGACGTGTCTCGGTATGTGTATCTGGTGCGACATGGAGAACAGCAAGACGCGGAACACGGACTTCCCGACGGCCCCCTGAGCGGGCGAGGGCAACGGCAGGCCCGCGCCATCGCTGAGCGGCTGAGCGGTGTTCCCTTCGCGAGCGTGCACACTTCGCCCCTGCAGCGGGCGGTCGAAACGGCGACCTACATGACCGAACGGATGCCCTCGATCGAGCCCCAGCTCTCGAGCCTGCTGATGGACTGCGTGCCGTCCGGCCCCGAACCATCGATGCCCGCGGCCTTCGAGCCCTTCTTCGGTGGAATAACCCCGGAGGAGATCGCCGCCGGCGAGGCGCAGATGGCGGACGCCACGGCCGAATGGTTGTCGCCGTCCCGGGAGGACCGTCACGACCTGCTGATCACGCACAACTTCGTCATCGCGTGGTTTGTACGCGAGGTCTTTGGCGCTCCGGCGTGGCGGTGGATGGGCGTCAATCAGGCGAACTGCGGGCTCACGATCATTCGCGTGCGCTCGGCCAAGCCGCCCGTGCTCGTGACCCACAACGACCTCGGGCACCTGCCCACGGAGCTGCGCACGGGGCTTCCCGTCGAGCAGCCCTTCTAGCGGTCGACGCTCGCCGCCTCGAGGCGGTCGAGTCGCGCTTTCGTGTAGGCCATGCTCGATGACTCGGTGCCGAGCAGCCGCCGCATGATCCCCAACCCGATGCGCGTCGCCGTGATCGCCGGCCACCACGGGCGGCGGAGGCCGAGCATCCGCCGGTATTCGGTGGGAAGCGACGCGACAGCGCCGGCGAAGAAGATGCGGTAGACCGGGCCGGCACCGAGTCCCAGTGGGGGACGGCGGAGCCAGCGCACAGCTTCATCGACGCGGTCGTCACGGCGCAATACGGGTCGGTAGGACGCGATGGCCGCGTGGAGCGCGTCACGCGTGCGTGGAGGATCGGCCATGCCCATCAGTCGGCCCGCGGTCGCCCACTCATCGACGTAGGCGTCCGCGCCGCCGGGGATCGGCCCGCCCCACGTCTCGTGGCAGCCGAGGAAAGCGTCGGCGAAGACGCAGTGCACCCAGCCGATGAGGTCGGCGTCGTCGGCCGAGTACGACGCCGGCGCGCCGTCGGAGCCTGCGTAGTCTCCGCGTACCTTCTCGTGCAGGCGCGTGATCTGCTGGCAGACCTCCGTGGCGCGGGCGCGGTCCGCGAACGTCGTCGTCAGTACCCAGCGCACCGTGCCGGCGACGACGGCGGGTCGGGCCATGATGGAGCGAGCGTGCCACACGCTGCTGGGCATGACTCGAAAGCGGGCTGAGTGAGGCGGGGGCAGGCCCGTGACGCCGTTTTGCGAAAATACCCCTGGGGGTATACCCTCAGTGCATGAGCGAAACCCGCACCTACGTCATCATCGGTGGCGTCGCTGGCGGCATGTCCGCAGCCACCCGCTTGCGCCGCCTGGACGAGCGCGCCCGCATCATCGTCGTCGAGAGAGGAGAGCACGTCTCCTTCGCCAACTGCGGTCTGCCGTACCACGTGGGCGGGGTGATCGACGACCGCGATGCCCTCATCCTGCAGACGCCCGCCGCTCTCGGAGAGCGTTTCGCTCTCGACGTGCGGGTGCGCACGGAGGCGATCGTGATCGACCCGGATGCGCGGACGGTCACGGTGCGCGACCTCGCCTCGGGAGGCGAGGAGCGCATCCCGTACGACGCTCTCGTTCTGAGCCCCGGCGCGTCGCCGGTGCGCATCCCGATTCCGGGCGTTGAGCGCGGCCTCATCCTGCGCGACCTCGCCGACATGGACGCGATCATCGCCGCGGCCGACGGTGCCACGCGCGCTGTCGTCGCCGGCGCGGGCTTCATCGGGCTCGAACTCGCCGAGAATCTGCACCGCCGCGGGCTCGACGTGACGGTCGTGGAGATGCTGCCGCAGGTGCTGCGCCCCCTTGACGTCGAGATGGCCGAGCTGGTTGCACAGCGCATTCGAGAGGCCGGGGTCACTCTGCGCCTCGAGACGAGTCTTGCCGCCATCGGTGACAAGCACGTCGTCGTGGGGGAGGGCGAGCAGATTCCTGCCGACCTCGTCGTCCTGAGCGTTGGAGTGCGCCCCGAGAGCGGGCTCGCGCGCGACGCCGGACTCACGCTCGACGAGCGCGGCTACATCGTCGTCGACGAGCACCAGCGCACGTCCGATCCGCACATCTGGGCGGTGGGGGATGCGGTGGTCAAGCAGCGCATCGACGGCCCGGCAACGCCGGTCTGGCTTGCCGGCCTGGCCAACCGGCACGGCAGGCTCGCCGCCGACGCCATCGCTGGACGAGCCCACGCGGCTGTCCCCGCCCTCGGGACCGCAATCATCGGGCTGTTCGGCCTCACCGCCGCGGCGGTCGGGCGCACCGAGCGCGAGCTGCGCGACGAGGGCCGCGCGATCCGGGTCATCCACACGCACCCCCTGGACCACGCCGGCTACTACCCGGGTGCGACCCAACTCGCGATGAAGCTGATCGTCGATGAGCAGACCGACCGCATCCTGGGCGCGCAGGCGGTGGGCGAGTCTGGTGCCGACAAGCGCATCGACGTCATCGCCACCGCGATGGCGGGCGGACTCACCGCCAGCGCGCTCGCCGACCTCGAACTGGCCTACGCGCCACAGTTCGCGAGCGCCAAAGATCCGGTGAACATGCTGGGCTACGTCGCCGACAACCTGGCGCGCGGTGAGCAGAGCGTGCAGTGGCACGAGCTCCCTGCCCGCCAGGCCGACGGCTGGATCCTCGTCGACGTGCGAACGGACGAGGAGAACGCCGCCGGAGCGATTCCGGGCTCACGGCTGATTCCGCTCGACGAGCTCCGAGCACACGCCGAGGGCTTGCGCGGCGAGCGCGTCATCGTGCACTGCAAGGTCGGTCAACGCGGCCACACCGCGGCGCGACTGCTGGAGCAGTACGGTGTGACGGTGGCCAACCTCGACGGTGGCTACCTCACCTGGTCAGCCGGCGCCGCCGCCACGGGGCTTCCCACGAAAGGACACGCTGCATGAGTGCCGAGATCGACGTCGACCAGCTCGCCCAAGTGATGGCGAACGGAGCACGTGTGATCGACGTGCGCGAGCCCGACGAGTACGCCGAGGCGCGCGTCCCGGGAGTGCAGCTCATTCCGCTGGCCACGATCCCCGACGCAGTGGACGAACTGGCAACCGACGACGACACGATCTACGTGATTTGTCGCTCGGGGGCGCGTAGCCTTCGGGCAGCCGACTACCTGAACGCCAACGGTGTCGAGGCCGTGTCGGTTGCGGGCGGCACCATGGCGTGGATTCAACGGGGGCTCGACTACGAAACCGGAGAAGGCGCATGACCACCATTCCCGCTGACGAGGTTGACCGCATCGTCAATCGGCTACGCCGCGCTCAGGGTCAGCTCGGCGCGGTGCTCTCCATGATCGAAGACGGTCGCGATTGTCGCGACATCATCACCCAGCTCTCGGCGGTGTCCAGCGCCGTCGACCGGGCTGGTTTCGCGATCATCGCCTCCGCGATGAAGGAGTGCCTCCGCGAGGACAGCGACGATCAGGCCCTCGAGGTCGCGCAGCTCGAGAAGATGTTCCTCAGCCTGTCGTAGCGTCGTCGAGGCGACGTCGCGGTCAGATCCGCCGCGCCATGACGTAGCCCTGTCGGTTGCGTTCGCTGCCGACGGGTGCCCGATTGACAGTGGCCTCAACAGTAAAGCCAGCAGCGCGCACGAGGCGAGCGATCTCATCTGGTTCGTGCAGCACAACACGAAGAGTGACAGCGTGGCCATACGCCCGATTTGCCGCGCGCTCGCCGCTGCCCGCATGGAAGCCGAGAAGTAGTAATCCACCTGGCGACAGCACCCGCCGTGCCTCCGCGACAATGTCAACCACTTCGTCGTTGGGGCTGTGGATGATCGCGTACCAGCAGAGCATTGCGCCGATCGAGTCGTCCGCATAGGGGAGCGAACGAAGGTCGCCTGTTTTCAGGGGGATGTTCGGGTGGGCCTGTCGAGCGAAGACGAGCATCTCGGGCGAGAGATCTACACCGAGGAGGTTCGTGACCCCCCGTGCAGACAGATGGCTGAGCATCCGGCCAGTTCCGCAGCCAGCATCGAGGACGGGGAGGGCTGAGTCGGGCAGCTGTGAGATGAAATGGTCGATGAGTCCCATCTCGAGGAAGGCTTCGTAGCGTGTGTCCGGAAGTACGTCCGCATACGTTGCCGCCACCGTGGCGTAAAGGTGACGCGTCTCGGAGATTCGATCTGCACTCACAGCGTGGAGAGCGGCTTGCCCAGCCACACGTTCGCGTTGGGGTTGTCGTTGTACGGCTCGACCGGACGGAACCCGAGCGCCCGATAGAGGGCGGCCGCCGAGGCGAGAGAATCGTGTGAGTCGAGCACCATCTCCTGCGCGCTGAAGTCGTCTCGCGCCCGCCGCATCAGCTCGCGCACGAGTTCGGCGCCGACCCCCGCCCCGCGCGCGTGGGGCTGTACCCAAAGGTGCTTCAATTCAGCGCGACGTCCGTCGGGGCCGTCAGCGAGCATCCGAATGCCGGCGCAGCCGACGTCGGCCGCCTCGCCGGCGAGGTTCTCGCCCTCCGCGATGAGAAAAACGCCGCGCTCGCCGGTCAATTCTTCCGGCCGAGCGGGCGCGACCCGGTACGAGAGCCCCTGCTTCGCGAACGCCGCGGCCCGCCACGCGGCGTACTGATCGAGCAGGATGCGCGCGGCCGGGTCGTCGGCGGCGCTCACGCGAAAGACGGTCACGCCCACCGAGCGTAGTCAGGTCCCGGCGTTCGTGCGGAAGCACGCGACTAGGCTCAAGTCATGGTCACCCGGGTCGCCGTCGTCGGCGCGAGCGGACGCCTCGGCTCCGTCGCGTGCGACGTCATCGCACAGCAGTCCGATTTCGTTCTCGCCGCCCAGCTGAACTCGCGCAGCGACCTCGACGAGATGCTCGGCTCCGACGTCGTGCTCGACGTCACGACGCCTGGGGTCTCCGGCACCGTGGTCGACCATGCGGTTCGGGCTGGCCTCGACGTCGTCGTCGGCACGAGCGGCTGGAGTGAGGAGCGCCTCCGCACCCTGCGCGCCCTCCTCGCCGAGCACCCCGAGCGCGGAGTCATCGTCGTGCCGAACTTTTCGGTCGGCTCGGTCCTCGCCACGCACTTCGCGACGATCGCGGCCCGCTTCTACGAGTCGATCGAGATCGTCGAGGGGCATCACGCGGCCAAGGTCGACTCGCCATCGGGCACCGCCGTGCGCACCGCCGAGCTCATCGGCCGCGCCCGCGCCGAGATCGGCCCCGTCGTTGCCCCGCACGTCGACCAGCGGGCCCGCGGGCAGCAGGTGGCCGGCGTGCCGGTGCACTCGCTGCGACTGCAGGGCGTCGTCGCGCAGCAGGAGGTGCACTTCGGCGGCGACGGCGAGGTGCTGACCCTCCGCCACCAGACGCAGTCGGCGTCGAGCTACGAGCAGGGCATCCTCGCGGCGTTGCGCGCCGCGACGGCCCACACCGGACTGACGGTCGGGCTCGACACCCTCATCGGGCTCACCGGGCAGGGCACGTGACCCGCGCCCGCCTCGGCGTCGCCGTCATGGCGCTGCTGCTCGCGCTCTACCTCGTCGTCGTGGCGCTGTACGCCGTGCGACTCGTGGGTGACCCCCTACCCGTCGTGCAGGCGATGGGGTGGGCCCTGATCGTGCTCCCGCTCATCGGCGGCTGGGCGCTCATCGCCGAGATCCGCTTCGGATTCGCCGCCGAGCGACTCGCAGGTCTGCTCGAAGCGGAGGGCGGGCTTCCCGACGACACCCTGCCCGCGACGGCCAGCGGCCGCCTCGACCGGGAACGCGCCGACGAGCTGTTCCTGCGCTTTCGGGCCGAGGTCGAGGCCGACGAGAAACCGTGGCAGAACTGGTTCCGGCTCGCGCTCGCCTACGACGCCGCCCGAGACAGGCGCCGTGCTCGCTGGGCGACGCGCGAGGCGATTCGCCGCGAACGCGACAGCCGGCGCTGACGCGCGGCGCGCATCCCGAGATCGGATGCTCGCGGCGCCTTTTTTCTACGCGGCCGCCCGCTGCGGGTTCACGAGCGCCTGAATTGCGTCCTCCACCGTCTCGTCACGGAAGGTGAAGCCGTCGTCGAGCAGGCGCTGCGGCACGACCTTCTGGCTCGCGAGCAGAAGTTCGCGGCCCGCCTCACCCATGCCGACCGAGATGAGTTTCTCGGGCAGCGTGAACAGGTGCCAGCGGTGCATCGCGGCGGCGAGCGCGCGGGTCACGCGATCGCTCGTCGCCGGGGTCGGGCCGGCCAGATTCACCGGCCCGCTGAGGCTCGACGTGAGGAGGTGCCGGATCGCCGCCGCCTCGTCGTACAGGCTGATCCACGGCCAGTGCTGGCCACCGGTGGCGACGCGGGCCGCCGCGCCGAGGCCGGTGAGTACGCGAAGCGGGGTCATGGCACCGCCCGGCCCGATGACGAGGCCGGTGCGCGCGAGAACGACGCGCGTCTCTTCGGGGGCGAGCAGTGCTGCCTCCTCCCACGCCGCGACCACGTCGGCCAGGAAGCCCTCACCGCGGGGCGCGTTCTCGTCGAGACGCACGGCGGGCTGGTCGCCGTAGATGCCGACCGCCGATCCGCTGACGAATACGCGCGGGGGAGTGCTGGCCATCCCCATCGCTTCCGCGAGGGCGCGGGTGGCGTGCACCCGCGACTCGAGGATTTGCTTCTTCCAGCCGGACGTCCAGGGGATGCGCGAGATGGAGGCGCCCGACAGGTTGACCACCGCATCCACCGATTCGAGGATGCGGAAGTCGAGCACGCGAGATTCGGGCGACCACGCGAACTCGGTGTCGCTCTTCGGGGTGCGACGAACGAGCGTCAGCACCTCGTGACCGTCCGCGCGAAGCTGGCTCTGCAGCTCGGTGCCGATCATGCCGGAGGCGCCGGCGATCAGCACCCGCATGGGCGTGGATGCTGCCATTTAGGCGAGCGTCGCTTCGAGCGTGATCGAGACACCCGCGAGAGCGGCGGAGACGGGGCAGCCCGTCTTGGCATCCTCGGCGAAGGTGGCGAACTGCTCGGGGCTGAGGCCGGGAACCTTGGCGTTGACGAGCAGGTGGCTACCCGTGATGCCCTCGCCGGGCTGGAAGGTCACCGCAGCCGTCACCTGCAGGCTCTCGGGCGGGTGCCCGGCACCGGTCAACGCGTGCGACAGCGCCATCGAGTAGCAGGCCGAGTGTGCCGCGCCGAGCAGCTCTTCGGGGTTCGTGGTGCCCGCCACACCCTCACTGCGGGCAGCCCACGTGACGGGAAACTCGGCGGAGTCGGAGGTGTCGAGCGAGGTGGTTCCGTGCCCCTCGGTCAGTGACCCGAACCAGAGGGTCGTTGCTTCGCTCGTCACTGCCATGGCTGGTCTCCTTCGTCGCCGTGCGGTCGGGAGCACAAGCCTAGAGCGCGGGGCCGCGCGTCGGTAGGGAGGACTCTCAGGCGGCGCGGCGGCCGATCAGGCCGGCGCGCACGAGCAGCACGTACATCTGGCAGCCGAGGCAGTACGCGAACGCGGCGTTCAGGAAGGCCGCAACAAAGGCGGCAGCAGCGGCGACCGCCAGCGCACCCGGCACGCCCAGCAGGTGCAGCACCAGACCCGTGCCGGTGACGAGCAGGCCGACTCCCTGAGCAAACGTGGGAGCCGCCGGGTCTTCGCGCTCGCTCGGCGGGCCGAGACGCGGGGCGACAAGCGCTCGGAACACGGCCCCGTAGGGGTGTCGCTGGATGCCCGCAAACGCACCCCACGCGAAGAGCGCCACCAGCACGACGAGAAGCAGGGCTGCGGGTTCGAGCAGGCGATCGACGGCCGTCGCGGAGATCGGGGTGACAAGGGCGAGGCCCACGGTCACGAGCAACAGCACGCTCGTGATGGCGGCGCCGAAGCGCGGGCCGCGCGGGTCGATGCCGGGCGCGGCGGGCGATGCGGCGCTCACGCGGCGACCTCCTCGCGAATGGTGCGAGCATCCTGCAGCGTCTGGCGCACCGTGTCGACGGTTGCGGCGCCGATGATGCGAGAGCGCACGCGGCCGGCGCGGTCGACCACGAGGGTGGTCGGGGTGCTCATGATGCCGAGCTCGCGCACCAGTTCGGGATGCTCGGTGACATCAATCTCGCGGTGACCGACCGTCGCGTCGTCGCTCGCCAGCTGCCCGCCCACGCGGCGCATGGCGGCACAGGCCGAGCAGACCGGGCTCGACAGCTGCAGCAGGGTGAGCTCGGCTCCGTCGGCGGTCAGGGCGCGGTCAACGTGCTGGCCGTCGGCGCGTACGCGACCCTGCGCGGCGCGCACGGCGATGCCGATGAGGGCCGACACCGCGACAAGCGCGGCCAGCGTTGCGAGAGCGAAGAGGGGATCCACGCACAAGAAAATACGGGGCCCGCCCGAAATATTCCCCGCCTGTGACGCCGCGTGACGCCGCGTGCGGGCGTGTGGCGGCCTCGGCTGTCGGCGCGGGCGGCTAGGGTTTCGACCGTGAGCGAGCAGTCAGACGAGGTCGTGTTCCGGTCCGATGTGACGGTTGAGCTGGTGCGCTCGAGCGCCGCCGACTCCGACGTGCTGTTCGCGGCGCGCGTGTCGACGCAGGGTGAGAAGACGCTCGACGCGGCCGCCGCCGGCGACGCGGCGACGGTGCGCGACCGCGGGCTCATCAACTACTTGATGCGCGACCGGCACGGCTCGCCGTTCGAGCACAACTCGATGACCTTCTACGTGCAGGCGCCGATCTTCGTGTTCCGCGAGTTCATGCGCCACCGCATCGCCTCCTACAACGAAGAGTCGGGCCGCTACCGCGAGCTGCGCCCGGTGTTCTACGTGCCGGGCCCCGAGCGCAACCTCGTGCAGGTCGGAAAGCCCGGCGCCTACGAGTTCCTGCCCGGAACGCCTGAGCAGCACGCCCTCGTCGACGCCGAGGTGCGCGCGTCGTGCGAGGCCGCATACGCCTCGTACCAGCGGATGCTCGATGCCGGCATCGCGCGCGAGGTCGCCAGGGCGGTCCTCCCCGTCACGATCTACTCGACGATGTACGTGACGATGAACGCGCGCTCGCTCATGAACTTCCTCAGCTTGCGCACGAAGCGCGAGGGCACGCACTTCCCGTCGTTCCCGCAGCGCGAGATCGAGATGGTCGCCGAGCGGATGGAAGAGCACTTCGCCGAGCTCATGCCCCTTACCTACGAGTCGTTCAACACGAACGGCCGCGTCGCCCCGTAGGTCGCGCCCCGCGTCACCCCGCCCCGCGCCGCGCCGAGTCGCCCCGCGCCGCGTCACCCCGCCCCGCGCCGTTCAATCGAGCCACGATCCCCGCCTGACGACGTCACGCGTGTCCGCGACGTCAGTTGTGGCTGCACGGTTTCGGCGCGTCACGTGCTCACAGCGGCGTGTTTTCGGCGCGGGCTGACCTCGCGGACACCAATCCTCCCGATGCGCGTGTGATGCCCTCCGTTGCACGAGTGTCGACCACCGTGCGACGCGTGCACTGCGGACGCCTGATGGTTCCGCCATGAAGACACCGTCCATTCACCAACGACTCGCCGATCTCGACGGCATCGCTCATGTGTCCGAACTTGCCCTCACTGCGACGCAATCGCGCCGCCTGCGTCGGGCCTATGCGCGGGGCCTCGTTCTGCGGCCACGCCTAGGCATCTACGCGCTCCCGTCGTCGACGGTGGATGCACGACGCGCAGCCGCCATCGGAGGTCGCCTCGCGGCCACGTCCGCTCTGGGGCAGCACGGGCTATGGGTGCCCGACCCCCGCGTCGTCCCGGCGGTGAGATTCCTGCACGTTGAGGTGTCCGGCACGTATCGCGTCGAGCCGATGGCATGCGCGCCACTCGTGTCCGTCGTGCTGTGGAACCGACACGCGGTGGGGCGCCCCCTCGGGATGCAGCCCATGTTGGAGACCCTTCGACAGTGCGCGGAACTTCTCCCTCCAGCGCAGGCGGTCGCGGTGCTCGACTCAGCGTTGCGGCGAACGACTCTGACGCGCAGCGGCCTGCTGCGCGCCGCCCGATCCTGGGCATTGCGTACGCGTGAGGTGGCGGCGCGCACTGATGGTCGTGCCGAATCTGGCACGGAAAGCATCCTGCGCATTCTGCTCGCAGATGCGGGCATCACCGCGATCCCTCAGCCGCGCATCCCGACTGGTGATCACCATCGCGCGGACCTGTTGATCGGCGACCGACTGCTCATCGAGTGCGACAGCGAAGCGCACCACGCCGATCCTGCGTCTCGTCGCGCTGACCTCAGCCGAGACCTTCACCTCCAGGCGATCGGGTTTCACGTCATCCGTGTCGACTATCGCGATCTGGTTGACGACCCCGCAGGAGTGATCGGCTTGATCCTCGCGGTCGTATCGCGTGGAGAGCACCTGTCCGCGGCGTCAGCGTGGACATCCGACACGCCGCCGCGGGCGCCGCACTGAGGAGCGTTGCGCCGGACAGCTGACGTCGCGGACACATCAGTGCCGGACCGCAGATGTCGCCGATACGTCATCGCCGAGGTTCGGCGCCCGAGACACCCCAAGCGTGCAGCCACCGCACGGACCCGCAGGGCGCGCCGCCCGCTCACCGCGGTAGCCTGGGTACGTGAGTGCAGCGAACCCCTTCGGCCAGGTCTTGGTCGCCCTCGTGACGCCGATGACCGCCGACGGCGAGGTCGACTGGCCGGGCGTCGAGCAGCACATCGACTATCTGTGCACGCACGGCGCCGACGGCATTGTCGTCACCGGCACGACGGGCGAGACGTCGACGCTTACCGACGCCGAGAAGTTGCGCCTCGTGACCGTGGGCAAAGAGGTTGCGGCGGGGCGGGCATCCATCATTACGGGCGGCGGCTCGAACGAGACGGCGCACGCGATCGAGCTGTACAAGGCGAGCGAGAAGGCCGGCGCTGACGGCGTCATGGTCGTCACCCCGTACTACAACAAGCCCACGCAGGCGGGGGTGCTGACCCACTTCCGCATGATCGCCGACGCGACCGACCTGCCGGTGATCCTGTACGACATCCCGGGCCGCGCGGGCATCGAGATCAAGTACGAGACGATTCTGCGCGCTGCGAAGCACCCGAACATCGTGGCGGTGAAGGATGCGAAGGGCGACCTTTCCGAGGTCAGCCGCGTCATGAATCAGACCGATCTCATGTACTTTGCCGGCGACGACGCGAACGTTCTGCCGACGCTCGCGATCGGCGGTACCGGTCTGATCGGCGTGACGGCGAACATCGCGCCCGCCCCGTACCGAGCGATCGTCGACGCGGTGAACGCGAACGATCTGGCGACGGCGACGCGCCACCACCAACTGCTCGAGCCGCTTGTTCGGGCGATCATGACCCATGTTCCCGGCACGGTCGCGGCGAAGTACGTGTTGCACGGCCTCGGTCGCATCGGCTCGCCGCGCGTGCGCCTTCCCCTCGTCGGCCCCGAAGACCACGAGGCGGCGATCATCGAAGACGAGATGGCGCTGGTGAAGGACGTCGACGGCGTTGACCTCACCCGCTTCCGCCCCGATCGCAATGCGGCGGCGGGCGGCGCCCTCCCGAAGGTCGCCGGCACCACCCGATAAGACTCCACCCGGGGGCGCGAAGCCCCGCCAACCGGCCCGGGAACGGGCCCGAACGAGAACTCAGAGGTCCGTCCCTTATGCCCCACGCCATTGAAGACGCTCCCGCGCTCGAACCCGGAACCCTGCGCGTCACGCCGCTCGGCGGCATCGGTGAGGTCGGCCGCAACATGGCCGTGTTCGAGTTCGACGGCAAGCTGCTCATCGTCGACTGCGGCGTGCTCTTTCCCGAGGAGCACCAGCCCGGTGTCGACCTGATCCTGCCTGACTTCTCGCCGATCCGCGATCGCCTCGACGACGTCGTCGGCGTTGTGCTCACCCACGGCCACGAAGACCACATCGGAGCGGTTCCGTACCTGTTGCGCCTGCGCGCGGACATTCCGCTCATCGGCTCGCAGCTCACGCTCGCCCTGATTGAGGCGAAGCTCAAGGAGCACCGCATCAGCCCGTACACCCTCGCGGTGAAGGAGGGGCAGCGCGAGCGCCTCGCCCCCTTTGATCTCGAATTCGTCGCCGTGAACCACTCGATTCCGGATGCTCTCGCCGTCGCCATTCGCACCCCTGCGGGTCTCGTGCTGCACACCGGCGACTTCAAGATGGACCAGCTGCCTCTCGACGGCCGCATCACCGATCTGCGCGCCTTCGCCCGCCTCGGAGAGGAGGGCGTCGACCTATTTATGACCGACTCGACGAACGCCGACGTGCCGGGATTCACGCCCGTCGAGCGCGAGATCGGCAACGTGCTCGAGAGCGTCATCGCGAAGGCCCCGCGCCGCGTGATCGTCGCGAGCTTCTCGAGCCACGTGCACCGCGTGCAGCAGGTGCTCGATGCTGCTCACGCGAACGGCCGCCGGGTGGCGCTGCTCGGCCGTTCGATGGTGCGCAACATGGGGATCGCCGCCGAGCTCGGCTACCTGAAGGTGCCCGAGGGCATTCTCATCGACCACCGCAAGGCCGCGGACCTGCCCGACGACCGCATCGTCTACATGTCGACGGGTAGCCAGGGCGAGCCGATGGCGGTTCTCGCCCGCATGGCGAACCTCGAGCACCAGGTCGAGATCGGTGAGGGCGACACGGTCATCCTCGCCTCGAGCCTGATCCCGGGCAACGAGAACGCGGTCTACCGCGTCATCAACGGTCTGACCGCGCTGGGCGCGAACGTCGTGCACAAGGGCAACGCCCGAGTCCACGTGAGTGGCCACGCGGCGGCCGGTGAGCTGCTCTACTGCTACAACATCGTGCGCCCGAAGAACGTCATGCCGGTGCACGGCGAGGCCCGCCACCTGGTGGCGAATCAGCGCCTTGCTATCGAGACGGGCATCCCGGTCGAGAACACGGTGCTCGCCGAGAACGGAACCGTCATCGACTTGAAGGACGGCGTCATTCGCGTGGTCGGCCAGCTCGATCTCGGTGAGGTCTACGTCGACGGGTCAACCGTCGGCGAGATCACGGATGCTGACCTCAAGGACCGCCGCATCCTCGCTGAGGAGGGCTTCATTTCGATCTTCGTCGCGGTCGACGCGCAGACCGGCAAGGTCGTCGTGGGCCCCGAGATTCACGCGCGCGGCTTCGCCCCCGACGACAGTGTTTTCGATGACGTGATCCCGCAGCTCGTGCGCGCCCTGTCGGAGGCGGCCGAGAACGGCACGCGCGACAGCCACGCGTACAGCCAGATCGTGCGCCGCACGGTGGGCCGCTGGGTCAACACGCAACACCGCCGCCGGCCCATGATCGTGCCGGTCGTCGTCATCGCCTAAGCGTGTCAGTCCCGGGCGCGACTGTCGCGCGCGGGTACCGTGTCGGGCATGGCCTCCGGCTCCCGCACGACACGAACGCGCCCGCAGTCGGGCGGGTCGTCCCGCGCGTCCTCGCGCACCTCGTCGAAGCGGTCAGACACGGCGCCGACGAAGAAGCTGCCCGCGTCGAAGCGGCCGGCCGCGAAGGCTCCCGCCTTTGAGCCGAACGAGCCCGGTCTGTTGACGCGCGCCTGGATGGGCCTCGCCCACGCGACGGGCGCCGCGTTCCGCCTGTTCGGCCGCGAGACCCTGGCGAAGGAGGACCGCCGCGACGGCGTGCCGTTCTTCCTCGTCGTGCTCGCTGGCCTCGGGGCGCTCGTCGAGTGGTTCTTGTTCGGTGACCCGGTCGCGGTCGCACTCGACGCCTTCACGTTCGGTGGGCTCGTGGGCCGCGTCGCCTTCGCGCTGCCGGTCATCATGCTGATGTTCGCCGCCTGGTTGTTCCGGCACCCGGCGAGCGTGCACGACAACACGCGCATCGGCATCGGGCTGGGCCTGCTCATCGCGAGTGTCAGTGGGCTGTGCCACATCGCGCTCGGCGCGCCGAACCCTTCTGATGGCGCCCCCGTGCTCGCCCAGGCGGGCGGCCTGATCGGCTGGGTGCTCGGTGGGGTGCTGTTGCTCGCCACCGTGTGGGTTGCGGTGCCGGTGCTCGTGGTCCTCGCCGCACTGTCGGTGCTCATCATGACGAAGACCCCGCCGAACCGTATCGGCGCCCGGCTGCGCGAGCTGTACGCCTACCTCTTCGGGGCCGAACTCGCGGAGCGGCCTGAGAAGTCGAAGACGCAGTCCACCGACAGCGACGATGATGCCGACGAGTTCGGTTCGCTCACTGATCTCGGCCTCGACATGGAGGACGAGTCGTCGATGCCGTGGTGGCGCAAGGGCAAGGCGCCCCGCCGCGAAGAGCTGCCGTTCGACTCCGCCGTCGAGCGCGACCAGCCGACCGACGTGATCGACCCTGAGGCGCTCGCCCGAGTCTCCGACGACCTGACCGCGGTCGCCGATGCCGCCGAGCAGGCGGTTCAGCGTTTCACAGGCGAGCAGCCGTCGCCGTCCGCCGCCCCCGCCGCGACGCCCGCGGCCGGTGGCGACGCCCTCGACATCGATGACGACGCGGATGCTCGCTCCGAGCATCCGACGCCCGTTTCGTCGGGTGCGCCGACGCGCCCGTACCGTCTTCCTGCGCCGAGCGTGCTCGAGCAGGGCACGCCGCCGAAGGCGCGCAGTGCCGCGAACGACGCGGTTGTCGCCGCCATCACGGATGTGCTCGAACAGTTCCAGGTTGATGCGAAGGTGACAGGCTTCAGCCGCGGACCGAGCGTCACGCGCTACGAGATCGAGCTGGGGCCGGGCGTCAAGGTCGAACGGTTCACCGCGCTGACGAAGAACATCTCGTACGCGGTCGCGAGCAACGAGGTGAGCATCCTTTCGCCGATTCCGGGCAAGAGCGCGATCGGTGTCGAGATTCCGAACACCGACCGCGAGATCGTGACCCTCGGCGACGTGTTGCGCTCGAGCGCGTCCGCGAAGAGTCTGCATCCGATGTCGATCGGGGTCGGTAAAGACGTCGAGGGCGGCTACGTGGTCGCGAATCTCGCGAAGATGCCCCACCTCCTGGTCGCCGGGTCGACCGGCTCGGGTAAGTCGAGCTTCATCAACTCGATGATCACGAGCCTTCTGATGCGGGCGAAGCCGGCCGAGGTGCGCATGGTGCTGATCGACCCGAAGCGGGTCGAGCTCGCCGCCTATCAGGGCGTTCCGCACCTGATTACTCCCATCATCACGAACCCGAAGAAGGCGGCCGAGGCGCTGCAGTGGGTCGTGAAGGAGATGGATATGCGGTACGACGACCTCGCGTCGTTCGGGTTCCGCCACATCGACGACTTCAACCGTGCCGTGCTGGCGAACGAGATCGTGCTGCCGGAGGGCAGCCAGCGAAAGCTGCAACCGTACCCCTACCTGCTCGTCGTCGTCGACGAGCTCGCCGACCTGATGATGGTGGCCCCGCGCGACGTCGAAGACTCGATCGTGCGCATCACGCAGTTGGCCCGCGCGTCGGGCATCCACCTCGTACTCGCCACGCAGCGACCGAGCGTCGACGTCGTCACCGGGCTCATCAAGGCCAACGTGCCGAGCCGCCTCGCGTTCGCCGTGTCGAGCATGACCGACAGTCGCGTCATCCTCGACCAGCCGGGCGCTGAGAAGCTCATCGGCCAGGGCGACGGCCTGTTCCTTCCGATGGGGGCCAACAAGTCCATGCGCGTGCAGGGCGCGTGGGTGACCGAGGGCGAGATCGCTGCGGTCGTGAAGCACGTGAAGGATCAGGCTCGCCCCGAGTACCGCAGCGACGTGGCCGCCGAGGCGCAGAAGCGCGAAATCGACGCCGACATCGGGGACGACCTCGAGGTGTTGCTCGCCGCCGCCGAACTGGTCATCACGACGCAGTTTGGCTCGACCTCGATGCTGCAGCGCAAGCTCCGCGTCGGCTTCGCGAAGGCCGGTCGTCTCATGGATCTGCTCGAGTCGCGCGAGATCGTCGGCCCGTCGGAGGGTTCGAAGGCTCGTGACGTGCTCGTGACGGCCGACCAGCTCCCAGAGGTGCTGGCACGCCTGCGCGGCGAGGATCCGCCCTCGTCCGGCGCCCAGCCCACCGGCCAGGCCCCGGCGCTCGTGGGCGACGATCCCGTCGACGCGATGACGCGCGGCTATCCTGAACAGCAGGCCTCCTCCGACGAGGACGCCTGGAGCCTGACCGGGCGCGAGTGATTCCCCCGGTCTCATTCCCAGGGGAGGGGACGCGGTGACCTCACGCGACGGTGGCCCAAGCTTCCCGATGCGCGGACGCGTGATCGCGGACGGCGACACTCCGGCCTCGAGCGGCAACATCGCCAACATCATCACAATCGTGCGCATCCTGTTGGTGCCGGTCTTCGTGGTGCTGCTCGTTCTGGATGGCGGCGCCGATGGCTGGCTGCGCCTCACCGCCGCACTGCTGTTCATCGTCGCCATCGCGACGGACGGAGTCGACGGTTTCCTCGCCCGCCGCCGCAACCTGGTCACCGACCTCGGCATTCTGCTCGACCCGATCGCCGACAAACTACTGACCGGTGCGGCTCTCGTCATGCTGGCGGTGCTGGCCGAGTTGCCCTGGTGGGTGGTGATCGTGATCCTCGTACGCGAGTGGGGCATCACGCTGTTCCGCTTCGCGATGCTGCGCAACCGCGTGATTCCCGCCTCCCGGGGCGGCAAGCTGAAGACGGTGATGCAGTCGGTGGCGATCTCGTTCGCGCTGGTGCCGCTGTGGGTCGTGTTCGGCGACTGGATCCACTGGGTGAACACCGGGCTCATGACGATCGCCGTCGTGCTCACGGTGGTGACCGGTCTCGACTACCTCTGGAAAGCGTGGCAGGGCCGGAACGACCAGCCGGCTGGTGCTGACGCCCAGCTCGCGGGCGCCGAGTCTGCAGACGCCGACCCTCAGGGCGAATGACCGCGTCGCCTGCCTCCCGCATCGTCGAGACGATGGCGGCGCGTGGGCAGACGCTGGCCGTCGCTGAGTCGCTGACCGGGGGGATGCTCACTGGCCGCCTCGTCGACATCCCCGGCGCATCCGCGGTGGTCCTCGGCGGCATCGTTGCCTACGCGACGCCCCTAAAGCAGTCGCTGTTGGATGTGCCAGCGGGCCTTCTCGACGAGCACGGCCCCGTGCATCCCGATGTGGCGATCGCGATGGCACGCGGCGTGCGCAAGCGCCTCGCCGTCGACGGGTCCGTCGCCGACGTGGGCGTCGCCACGACGGGAGTCGCGGGGCCCGACCCCCAGGGGGACTCCCCGGTCGGCCTCGTCTACGTTGCGGTGGCGGATGCTCGGGGCGCGCTGGTGCGCGAGCTGCGCCTCGCGGGCGATCGCGTCGCCATCCGGGAGGGTGCGGTGCAGGCCGCACTTGACGGGCTTCTCGACCTACTCGGCGGACGGGAATAGCGCAGGTGACGGTCGTGTTACACCAAGCGTCCTGACACGGGTTCCCCAGTGTTTCGGGTTTACAGTGAAGTCACACGGATCGGGTAGTGTTACCGCCCCGGCAGCAGATACCCGCCGCGAGAGACGTAAAGGAGGCCGCCATGGTTCTGGTCCGACAAGAGATCGGCGAAGTCCTCCGCGACGTGCGCCTGCAGAAGGGTCGCACCCTGCGTCAGGTCGCGAGCCGTGCCAGCGTGGCGCTCGGGTATCTCAGTGAGGTCGAGCGCGGCCAGAAGGAGGCGTCGAGCGAGATCCTCGCGTCCGTCGCCGAAGCGCTCGACACCCCCATCTCGACGATCATGCGCGAAGTGGGCGACCGCCTCGCGGTCATCGAGGGTCTGACGACCGTGCCTGACACTCTCCCCGACGATCTGGTCGCCGAGTTCGACGCCGACCTGGCCGTTCGCTAGCGTGCGGGTCACGCTCTGAAACTCTCGGAGTTCCGGCGCGCGGTCGTAGACGAATTCGGCGACGCCTACGGGCGATCGCTCGTTCGCGACCTCGTACTCGGAGACGTCGGCGACCGCACGGCCGAGCAGGCGCTCGCCGCGGGAGTTGCGCCGCGCGAGGTGTGGTTCGCGCTGTGCTCGGCGACCGAGGTGCCCCGCGAGCGCTGGCACGGCGCGGGTCGGCCAGAACCGCGGCCCGATCGGTGACACGCCGCGCGCAAACACTCGAACATGTGTTCGTTCGTGACCTAGACTCCCTCACAGCGGCAGTCGAACACCTCTGAGTGCACAGTGTGGCCCGGCCCGCCGACGATGTCGGCGGTCGTGCGTACCGTTCACCGCGAGGCGGCAGACGCCGTCACCGCCTTGTCGCATCCCGGCCGTCCTTGCTCCATCGGGCGACCGGCACGGCGATAGCCGATAGGCGAACCGCGCACGACACAGAGAGAAGAGGCGACCATGCCCTCACCCGCAGACCGCGAAAAGGCCCTCGAGACGGCCCTCGCGCAGATTGATCGACAGTTCGGCAAGGGCAGCGTCATGCGCCTCGGCAGCGATGAGCGCGCTCCGGTCGCCGTGATCCCCACCGGGTCGATCGCCCTCGACGTCGCGCTCGGTATCGGCGGCCTGCCGAAGGGTCGCATCATCGAGATTTACGGCCCCGAGTCGTCCGGTAAGACGACGCTCACCCTGCACGCGATCGCGAACGTTCAGCGCGCGGGCGGCATCGCCGCATTCATCGACGCCGAGCACGCGCTCGACCCCGACTACGCGCAGAAGCTGGGCGTCGACATCGACCAGCTGCTCGTGTCGCAGCCCGACACCGGTGAGCAGGCCCTGGAAATCGCCGACATGCTCGTGCGCTCAGGCTCGATCGACCTCGTCGTCATCGACTCGGTTGCGGCGCTGGTGCCCCGCGCCGAGATCGAGGGCGAGATGGGTGACAGCCACGTCGGCCTGCAGGCCCGCCTCATGTCGCAGGCTCTGCGCAAGCTCACCGGTGGTCTGAACTCGACCGGCACCTCGATGATCTTCATCAACCAGCTGCGCGAGAAGATCGGTGTCTTCTTCGGCAGCCCTGAGACCACTGCGGGCGGTAAGGCGCTGAAGTTCTACGCGTCGGTGCGCCTCGACATTCGCCGCATCGAGACGCTGAAAGACGGCACCGACGCAGTCGGTAACCGCACCCGCGTGAAGGTGGTCAAGAACAAGATGGCTCCGCCGTTCAAGCAGGCTGAGTTCGACATTCTCTACGGCGTCGGCATCTCGCGTGAGGGTAGCCTGCTCGACTTCGGTGTCGACCACGGCATCGTGAAGAAATCGGGCGCCTGGTACACCTACGACGGCGACCAGCTCGGTCAGGGTAAAGAGAACTCGCGCAAGTACCTCCTGCAGAACCCCGAGATCGCCGCCGAGATCGAAAGCAAGATTCTCGCGAAGCTCGGCATTGGTGCGGGGGTAGGCGCGGTGCCGGCCACCGTCGACGCGCCCGTCGAGTCGCTTCAGCAGAAGCTCGCGCAGAAGAAGGCCGCCGGCGCGTGAGTGCCGAGCCCGACGCCGGTCAGTGGGTCGCTCCGGTGATCTCGCTGGCCGGCGCGCGGGCGAGTCGCAGCGCTCATACCGGCGATACCGGCCGCGCGGGGGCCAGCGACTCGGCTCCGAGCGCTGGCGACGCCGATGCGTTCCCCGAACAGGCCCGTGCTGACGCCGAGCGCATCAGCATGCGCGTGCTCGGTCGCCGCGGCGTCTCTCGCCTCGAGCTCATCGACGCCCTCATCGAGCGCGACATCGCGCGCGAGCTGGCCGAAGCCGAGGCCGATCGACTCGAACGCGTGGGGCTCGTCGACGACACCGAGCTGTCTCGAGTCTTGGTCGATCGCCTGGTGTCGCGCAAAAAACTCGGCCGGGGTGCGCTCAAGGCCGAACTGCAGCGCCGTCGCCTCGACCCCGAAGCGGTCGACACTGCACTCACCGAGCATGCCGAGGAGGTCGACACCGACGAGCTCATCGCCGAGCTCGTCGCCGACCGCGCCCGTCGCCTCGGCGCCCTCGACCGGGCGACAGCAGAACGTCGGCTGCTGTCCTATTTGCAGCGCAAAGGTCACGGCGGCCCCGCCGCCCACCGGGCCGTTCGCGCAGCTCTCGACGGTGCGCCCGCGGGTCGCCGAACGCCGCAGTTCGAATAGCACCCCGCGCGTAGACTTGCTCGCACCATGAGCAGCACCCTCGCCACGCCCCGCACGGGCATCGCAGAATCCGAGACGCCGCGCACCTACGAGGTGCGCACCTACGGCTGTCAGATGAACGTGCATGACTCCGAACGACTCGCAGGCTCCCTCGAAGCTGCCGGCTACGTCCCGGCCACGAGCGGAGACATCGCCGACGTCGTCGTCATCAACACCTGCGCCGTCCGCGAGAACGCCGACAACAAGCTCTACGGCAACCTCGGCCACCTCGCCAGCGTCAAGCGCGAGCGACCCGGTATGCAGATCGCCGTCGGCGGGTGCCTGGCTCAGAAAGACACGTCGACGATCCTGAAGAAGGCGCCGTACGTCGACGCGGTCTTCGGCACCCACAACATGGGCTCGCTGCCCGCCCTGCTCGAGCGGGCCCGGCACAACGGGGAGGCGCAGCTCGAGATTCTCGAGGCACTCGAGGTGTTCCCCTCGACGTTGCCGACGAAGCGCGACTCGACCTACTCCGGGTGGGTGAGCATTTCGGTCGGCTGCAACAACACGTGCACGTTCTGCATCGTGCCGAGCCTGCGCGGCAGAGAGAAGGACCGCCGCCCCGGCGACATCCTCGCCGAGATTCAGGCCCTCGTCGATGACGGTGCCATCGAGGTCACGCTGCTCGGTCAGAACGTCAACACCTACGGTGTCGAGTTCGGCGACCGACAGGCGTTCGGCAAGCTGCTGCGCGCGGCGGGGCGCATCGACGGGCTCGAGCGCATCCGCTTCACGAGCCCGCACCCGGCGGCCTTCACCGACGACGTCATCGACGCCATGGCCGAGACCCCCGCGGTCATGCCGCAGCTGCACATGCCGCTACAGTCCGGCTCCGACCGCATCCTGAAGGCCATGCGCCGCTCGTACCGCAGCGAGAAGTTCCTCGGCATCCTCGATCGGGTGCGCGCGCGCATCCCGGATGCGGCGATCTCTACCGACATCATCGTCGGGTTCCCGGGCGAGACCGACGACGACTTTGCCGACACCCTGCGCGTCGTCGAGGAGGCGCGCTTCGCGAGCGCGTTCACCTTCCAGTATTCGGTTCGACCCGGCACGCCCGCAGCGACCATGCCCGACCAGGTGCCGAAGGCGGTCGTGCAAGAGCGATACGAGCGGCTCATCGCACTGCAGGAGCACATCAGCTGGGAGGAGAACCAGCGCCAGGTCGGCCGCGAGGTCGAGGTGCTGATCGCCACCGGTGAGGGCAAGAAAGACGCTGAGACCGAGCGCATCTCGGGTCGCGCCGAAGACAGCCGGCTCGTGCACGTGCGGGTGCCCGACGGCGCCCCGCGGCCCCGCCCCGGCGACGTCGTCACGACGACCATCACGCAGGCGGCGCCGTTCCACCTGCTCGCCGACCACGACGGCCCTTTGCGCATTCGCCGCACCCGGGCCGGTGACGCGTGGGACCGCGCCCAGGCCGACAGCTGTGGCGTGCCGACGCCATCGGCAGCAGGCGATGGCGCCCCGCGCGTCTCGCTCGGGCTCCCCGGTCTCCGGGTGGGCGCCCCGGCGGGCCCCACGACTCCGATCTACGACCCGGCCGACGGAGTGCGCGGCTCGCTGTCGTGATCGCCGTCCTGGTCGGGGCGACCGGAACCGGAAAGACGGCCGCGTCGCTGGAACTGGCCGCGCGCATCCAGGATCGGGGCGTCTCCGCCGAGATCGTGAACGCCGACGCGATGCAGCTGTATCGGGGTATGGATATCGGCACGGCCAAGCTGCCGGTGGCCGAGCGCCGCGGAATCCCGCACCACCTCATTGACGTGCTCGACGTCACCGACGAGGCGTCCGTCGCCACCTACCAGCGGGATGCTCGCCGGGCCATCGAGGAGATCGTCGCCCGCGGCGCGGTGCCGATTCTCGTCGGCGGCTCCGGCCTGTACGTCGCGTCGGTCGTCACCGACTTCCGGTTCCCGGGAACGGACCCGGAGATTCGGGCCCGATACGAGGCGTTGCTCGCCGAGCGCGGGCTTGGCCACCTGGTCGACGAGCTGGAGCGCCGTGACCCCGATGCGGCGGCCGCGATCGATCCGAACAATGCCCGCCGGGTGATCCGCGCGCTCGAGATCGGCGAGGTGACGGGCGAGGGCGCCCGACCGGGGCTCGCCGCACGCAGCACCCCCTGGCGCGCGTACACGCAGCTGGGTCTCGCCGTCGAGCGCTCCCACCTCGTCGAGCGCCTGGACACGCGCGTCCACGACATGTGGCGCGCTGGCCTGCTCGACGAGGTCGCAACGCTTCGCGAGCGGGGGCTGGAGCGTGGCCCCACCGCCTCGCGCGCGATCGGCTACGCGCAGGCGCTCGACCAGCTCGCGGGCCGGTGCACCGAGCAGGAGGCGATCGCCGATACGGCCGCGCTGACGCGCCGCTACGCGCGCCGCCAGGTCAGCTGGTTTCGTCGCGACGCGGCAACCCACTGGGTCGACGCCCTCGACGACGACGCTCGGGATGCTGCGCTCACCGCGCTCGCCGATCGTTGCGTCGATAGCATGGCCGGGTGACCGACACGCTCCTCATCACCAAGGGCCACGGAACCGGCAACGACTTCGTGCTCTTCGCCGACCCCGACGGGGAGGTCGTGCTGTCTGAGGCCCAGCGGGCCGCGATTGCGGATCGCCACTTCGGCGTCGGCGGCGACGGTGTGATCCGCGCAGTGCGTTCGGCGAGCATCCCCGAGGGGGCAGCCATCCTCGCCGATGAGCCGGAGGCGGAGTGGTTCATGGACTACGCGAACGCCGACGGCGGCGTCGCCGAGATGTGCGGCAACGGCATTCGCGTGTTCGTGCACTACCTCATCGAGCGCGGCTTTCTCGATCTGGCGCCCGGTCACTCCGTTCCGATCGGCACGCGCGCGGGCGTGCGCGATGTGCACCGCCTCGCCGACGGGTTCGCGGTCGACCTCGGCCGCTGGCGGCTGACGGGGGAGGAGCCGCTCGTGCGGGCCCGCGACCTGCCCGTCGCTCGCCCAGGGCTCGGCATCGACCTCGGGAACCCGCACGTCGTGGTCGCCGTCGCAGGCGACGACGAGCTAGCCGGCATTGATCTGTCGGTCGTGCCGCAGCTCGACCCGGTGCAGGAAGCGGGCGCCAACGTCGAGTTCGTGGTGCCGGCCGACCCGCTGGTGCGCGACGGTATCGGCCGCATCCGGATGCGCGTTCACGAGCGCGGTAGCGGCGAGACGCTGTCGTGCGGCACCGGGGCGGCCGCCGCAGCCCTCGCGGTGCGGCACTGGGCGGGGGCTGGATCGCCGAACGAGTGGCGCGTGGAGGTGCCGGGCGGCACGCTCGGGGTTCGGATGTTCGCCGCTGAGGATGGCGAGCACGTGGCCCTGAGCGGACCTGCGGCACTGGTCTTCGACGGCGAACTCACCGTCTAGCGGCGAAGAACTACCCGCGCTGCACCCGAATGGGGCCGGTGAGCCCTGAGCGGTTCCGTGCCCGCAGCACGCGATACCCCTTATTGGTTGCCGCGCGCGTCACCTGCAGCTCGCCGGCGTACTGGCTCTCCATCCAGCGTTGCAGCGAGTCGGAGCCCAGGTTGCGGGCGACGACCAGCCAGGCGTCGCTGCCATCGTCGAGTCGCGGCAGCCACGCATCCAGCAGCCCATGCAGTTCACCCTTGCCGATGCGAATCGGCGGGTTCGACCAGATCGTCGTGAACCGTATCTCGCTCGGCACCTCGTCGGGCGCGGCGACCGTCACGTTGTCGAGCCCCAGTCGCTCGGCGTTCATCCGCGTTAGCTCGCGGGCGCGCTCGTTGACGTCGACCGCCCACACGCGGGCGCGCGGCGACTTCAACGCCAGCGTCAGCGCGATCGGGCCCCACCCGCAGCCGAGGTCAAGCAGGTCGCCGCCGGGCGCGGGTGCGGGAACGGATCCCAACAGCACCTGGGTTCCGGTGTCGATCGTCGACGGGCTGAACACTCCGCCCGCGGTGACCACGTCGACGGGCTGTCCGTCGAGCTGCACCTGCAGGGTGCGGGGGGTGAAGTCTCCGGCCGGCTGAGCGCTGAAGTAGTGCTCCTGAGCCATGCAGTGAATCTACCGAACGTGAGCACTATGCTGAAGCGAATGATTTCCGACGGTGTGACGCCGGGCGACGACACCGCCCCCGGCACGAGCGAGGCTCCCGTCGACCACGGGGCCGACGCTGTTGCGCGCGTTCTCGCGAATGCCGACAGTGCCGCCCGCCGCGTCAGCATCCGCGAGGGGCGGGCCACGGCCCTGCAGCAGCAGAGCGACTACCTCGACGACCGGGATGGCGACCAATTCGACCGGGAAGACCGCGCGGCGCTCAGGCGGGTGCGCGGCCTCTCGACAGAGCTTGATGACGTCACCGAGGTCGAGTACCGGCAGCTGCGTCTGGAGAACGTCGTGTTGATCGGCGTGTACTCCCACGGTTCGCTCGAGGACGCCGAAAACTCGCTGCGGGAGCTGGCTGCGCTCGCCGAGACCGCCGGCGCCGTCGTGCTCGACGGCCTGCTTCAGCGTCGCCCGCACCCCGACCCGAGCACGTATCTCGGCAAGGGCAAGGCGGCCGAGCTGGCGATGATTGTGGCCGAGCTGGGGGCCGACACGGTCGTCGCCGACACCGAGCTCGCGCCCAGCCAGCGCCGCGCCCTAGAAGACGTGGTGAAGGTAAAGGTCATCGACCGCACCGCCGTCATTCTCGACATCTTCAGCCAGCACGCGAAGAGCCGAGAGGGTAAGGCGCAGGTGGAACTCGCGCAGCTCGAGTACCTGCTTCCGCGCTTGCGCGGGTGGGGTGACTCGATGTCACGCCAGGCCGGTGGCCAGGTGGGCGCCGGGGGCGCCGGTATGGGCTCGCGTGGTCCCGGTGAGACGAAGATCGAACTCGACCGTCGGCGCATCAACACGCGCATGGCGAAGCTGCGGCGCCAGATCAAGGGCTTTGCTCCGGCCCGGGCGGCCAAGCGCGCGAATCGAGACCGGTACTCGGTGCCGAGCGTCGCGATCGCCGGCTACACGAACGCGGGCAAGTCGAGTCTGTTGAACCGCATTACGCGGGCAGGCGTCCTCGTCGAGAACGCCCTCTTCGCGACCCTCGACGCGACGGTGCGCAAATCGTCCACGCCGGACGGCCGCCCGTTCACCCTCGTCGACACGGTGGGCTTCGTGCGCAACCTTCCGCACCAGCTGGTCGAGGCGTTCCGCTCGACCCTGGAAGAGGTGGGCGAGGCTGACGTGATCGTCCACGTGGTCGACGGCGCGCATCCCGACCCGGCGGCGCAGTTGGCGACCGTCCGCGACGTGATCGGCAGCGTTGACGCTCGCGACATTCCCGAGATCGTGGCGTTCAACAAGAGCGACCTCATCGACGAGGATGCGCGACTGCTGCTGCGCGGTCTCGAACCCACGGCGGTCTTTGTTTCCGCCAAGACGGGTGAGGGCATCGACGAGTTGCGCGCCCGCATCGGCGAGGTGTTGCCCGACCCCGACGTCGAGGTCGTCGTCGTGGTGCCCTACGACCGGGGCGAGCTCGTTGCACTGCTGCACGAGCGCGGCCGCATCCTGTCGACCGAGTACGAGGAGGGCGGCACCCGCGTGCACGCCTTCGTGTCGCCTCAGCACGAGGCGCACCTTGCCGAGTTTGTGGTCGCGGACGCGACCGCTTCTTCGGCGCCGAACGGTTCTTAGACCGAGCGCAACACCGCGACGACCTTGCCGAGCACCTCGGCGTGGTCGCCGAGGATCGGTTCGTACGCCGTGTTGCGGGGCAACAGCCACGTGTGACCGTCTCGCTGACGGAACACCTTGACCGTGGCCTCGCCGTCGAGCATCGCCGCGACGATCTCGCCGTTCTCTGCCGTTTGCTGGCGTCGTACGACGACGAGGTCGCCATCGCAGATGGCGGCGTCGATCATCGAGTCTCCGACGACGGTCAGCATGAACAGTTCGCCGTTGCCCACGAGCGTGCGGGGGAGTGGCACGACCTCTTCGACCATCTGATCGGCCGTGATCGGGATGCCCGCCGCGATGCGACCGACGAGAGGCACCATGGCCGCATCGGCAACCTGGGGAGCATCGGGATCGGGATGCTCGGACGCGGACGGCTCGAGGTCGATGAGAACCTCCATCGCTCGCGGCCGATTGGGGTCGCGCCGCAGGTAGCCGCTCAGTTCGAGCTGCCCCAGCTGGTGCGCGACGCTCGAGAGCGACGACAGGCCGACGGCCTCGCCGATCTCACGCATGCTCGGCGGGTAGCCGCGCTGGGCGATTGACGCCTGGATCGCTCGCAGGATTGCCTGCTGCTTGTCGCTCAGCGTGGTGCGGCGACGGGTGCCGCTGCTGCTCGCGGTGCTTTCAGCCATGGGGTTCCCTCGCTCGTCGTGGGCCGCCGCGTGGGCGATGTCGGTGGTCGATGGTCGACTGTCCGTGGTGTCGAAACTCTATCCAGCAACTCCGTCGCAATCAAACATCTGTTCGAGCGTGTCGGTGGTTCCGGTCACAATTTCGGCAGAAACACTTGAACTCGCGTTCGATCGAATGTATGTTCGGAACACGGGTTCGCATCGCCCCTCCCGGCCGAGGGGCGATGCACCTCCGGCGGGCCCCCGCCGCCGGAGGCCCGATCCCTGACACGAGGAGCCCACGATGACCACGATCGACGCAGGTGCGTTCCCCACCATCGTTCGCAGCGCTGACGCCTCGTCCGCTCCCGTCGCCACGCGGTTGCGTCTGACGCGGCGCGGTCGCGCCGTCATTACGACGCTGGTCACCGCGCCGATCGTCGCTCTCGTCGTGGCGCTCGCCCTCTCCGGCGGCGAGGCGACCGCAACCTCCGGCGACGTAGTGCTGCCCGTCGTGACCGTCGAGGCCGGTCAGACTCTGTGGCAGCTTGCCGGGTCCGTGGCACCCGGCGCCAACCCCGCCGACCTGGTTGCCGACATCATCACCCTGAATGGGCTCGACTCGGCGGCGGTCATGCCGGGTCAGACGCTGCTGCTCCCCGAGCGTTACCTCGACTAAGCCGCCCTACGATGGGCACGTGACTCGGCTCGAGGACCTGCCTATCCGCGACGACCTGCGCGGGGCGACACCATACGGTGCCCCCCAGCGGCCCGTCCGCATTCAACTCAACGTCAACGAGAATACGCATCCCGTGCCCGAGGCGGTCGTCGCCCACGTGACGGCGGCCGTCGAGCGCGCCGTTCGCGGCGTCAACCGCTACCCCGACCGTGAGTTCACGGAGCTTCGCGAGCACCTCGCCTCCTACCTGAGTGCTGCGGAGCCGGCCGATCCGGTCACGCCCGACCAGGTATGGGCGGCCAATGGCTCGAACGAGGTCATCCAGCACATGCTGCAAGCGTTCGGGGGCCCGGGTCGCCGAATTCTTGGTTTCCCGCCCACGTACTCGATGCACTCGATCATCGCGGCCGGCACTGGAACGGAGTGGATCACGGCCGAGCGCGACGCTGACTTCCGAATCAGCCCCGAGACGGTGCGGTCTGCGATCGAGCGAGCACAGCCCGACATTGTCGTGCTGTGTGCCCCCAATAACCCGACGGGCACCCCCCTCGGGCTTGAGACCGTTGAGGCCGCCTACGCCGCGACGACCGGCATCCTGCTTGTTGATGAGGCGTACGCCGAATTCATGCCCGATGGACACCGTTCGGCGCTGTCCCTGCTGCCGGGCCGCCCCCGCCTGGCCGTGTCCCGCACGATGAGTAAGGCGTTCGCATTCGCGGGAGCGCGCCTGGGCTACCTCGCCGCCGATCCCGCCCTGATCGACGCCCTGCGGCTCGTGCGGTTGCCGTACCACCTGTCGGCGATCACGCAGGCGGCGGCGGTCGCCGCCCTGCAGCAGGCACCGACGATGCTCGCGACGGTCGACGCGATTCGCACCCAGCGAGACCGACTGCTGGCCGAGCTGCCCGCACTCGGCTACGCCCCGCACGACAGCTGGGCGAATTTCGTGCTGTTCGGCGGCGTCGACGATCCGGCCGCGACGTTCCACTACCTGCTCGAGCGCGACATCCTTATCCGCGATGTCGGGCTCGCCGGCCACCTGCGGGTCACCGCCGGCACCGAGGCCGAGACCAGTGAGTTCCTCGACGTGCTCGGTAGGATGCCCAGGTGACCAGCCCCCGCACCGCCGACCTTCGCCGCGAGACGAGCGAGTCGAGCATCCGCCTGTCCCTCAATCTCGACGGCACGGGCCGTTCCTCGATCGACACGACGGTGCCGTTCTTCAACCACATGTTGACGGCTTTTGCGAAGCACGCCCTCGTCGACCTCGAGGTGTCCGCCCACGGCGACACGGACATCGACGTACACCACACGGTCGAAGACACGGGAATCGTGCTCGGCCAGGCCATCGCGAGAGCGCTCGGCGACAAGTCGGGCATCGCCCGCTTCGGCGACGCCCACGTGCCGCTCGATGAGGCGCTCGCGCGCGCCGTAGTCGACGTCTCGGGGCGCCCCTACCTCGTTCACTCGGGCGAGCCCGAGGGCTTCGAGCACCACCTCATCGGCGGCCACTTCACCGGTTCCATGGTGCGCCACGTGTTCGAAGCGATCACGTTCCACGCGGGCCTGTCGGTGCACCTCACCGTGCTCGCGGGTCGCGACCCGCACCACATCGCCGAGGCGCAGTTCAAGGCCTTCGCTCGCGCGTTTCGGAAGGCCGTGGAGCCAGACGCACGCGTGTCGGGCATCCCGTCGACCAAGGGTGCGCTCTGAACGTGTCCGGCGCCGCGCCCACCGTCGCGCTGCTCGACTACGGCTCGGGCAACGTGCACTCGGCGGCGAAGGCGATGGAGGCGGCCGGCGCACGCGTGCGCCTCACGGCAGATCGCTCTGCAGTCATGGCGGCTGACGGCCTTCTCGTCCCGGGTGTGGGCGCCTTTCACGCCGTCATGACGGCCCTGAAGGCCGTGCGCGGCAACGAGCTCATCGATCGGCGACTCGCGGGCGGGCTACCGGTTCTCGGCATCTGTGTCGGCATGCAGATCATGTTCGACCGCGGCGTCGAGCGCGGCACGACGTCGGAGGGGCTCGGCGAGTGGCCAGGCACGGTGCGTGAACTGACCGCGCCGGTTTTGCCGCACATGGGGTGGAGCCCGATCGACGCGCCCGCTGAGTCGCGGCTGTTCGCGGGCCTGCACGACGAACGCTTTTACTTTGTGCACTCGTACGCGGCAACGGAATGGACGCTCGAGGTGACGAATCCGGCGATCACCGCCCCGTCGGTGACGTGGGCTGAGCACGGCGAGCGCTTCGTCGCGGCGGTCGAGAACGGCCCGCTGGCGGCCACGCAATTCCACCCCGAGAAGTCGGGCGCGGCGGGTCTCGCCCTCCTGCGCAACTGGGTGCAGTCGCTCTAGTTGTTTTTTGCCCCAGGGGACGAGGGGTAGGCTCGTGTGCTGGCCGTGAGCCCCGATACGTTCGTACCCAGCGAGAAAGTTTCTGATGAGCGAGTTCTCCCGCGTTCCCCACCTCACGTTGCTGCCGGCGGTCGACGTCGCCGACGGCAAGGCCGTTCGGCTCACCCAGGGTGAGGCGGGCACGGAGGAGAGTTTCGGTGATCCGATTGACGCGGCCCACGAGTGGGCTGACCAGGGTGCCGAGTGGATCCACCTCGTCGACCTCGATGCCGCCTTCGGCCGCGGCAGCAACCGCTCGATCATCAAGAAGGTCGTCAAGTCGACGCCCAAGCGCGTCAACATCGAGCTGTCCGGCGGCATTCGCGACGACGCGAGCCTCGAGGCCGCGCTCGCGACCGGCGCTAAGCGCATCAATCTCGGCACGGCGGCGCTCGAGAACCCCGAGTGGGCCGCCCACGTGATCGCCGAATACGGCGAGGCGATTGCGGTCGGCCTCGACGTGCGCGGCACGACGCTCGCCGCCCGCGGCTGGACGGAAGAGGGCGGCGATCTGTGGAGCGTCCTGGAGCGCCTCGAAGAGGCGGGATGCGCGCGCTACGTCGTCACGGACGTGACGAAGGACGGAACGCTGAAGGGGCCGAACCTCGACCTCCTGCGCGCCGTGATGGAGCGCACCCACCGCCCCGTCATCGCCTCCGGAGGCGTCGCAACCCTCGACGACATCGCCGCGCTGCGCGAGCTCGTGCCGCTCGGACTGGAGGGCGCGGTCGTCGGCAAGGCGCTGTACGCCGGGGCGTTCACGCTCCCTGAGGCGCTCGACGTCGCCGGACGCTGATCTCGTGGCGCTCGGTCCGACCGACTCGGCCGGCCAGCCCTGGAAGGGTCGGTCATTCGAACCGAACCCCAACGCCGCCGACGACGGCACCGCGCCCGCTGCGTTTCTCGAGGCGCACGCCGCGTTTCGCGCGGGCGAGGCGACCATCGTCGATCTCGTGGAGACCATCCGTCGCTGCCGCTTCCTGATTCCGCTGGTGGCGGTCGCGGGGGAGACGGGGGTGGGCCCCGACGGTCAGCTGGTCGACAAGTCGCAGGAGCTGTCGATCATCACGGTCGAGGGCCCCGATGGCCGCCCGGTGCTGCCGGTCTTCTCGTCGACCGCCGCGATGGCGGCATGGCGCGCTGACGCCCGACCCGTTCCGGCCGATGCGGTGCGAGTGGCGCTGGCCGCGGCATCCGAGAACACCGACCGCGTTGTGATCGATCCCCGGTCCGAGACGCTTGTCGTACTGCCGAGACCGGCGGTCTGGGCCGTCGCGCAGTCACGGCCGTGGGCGCCCGCCGTGGACGACGACGACGTTGTGGAGGCGCTTTCGAGACCGGCGAACGAGCATCCTGTCATCTGGGCGGTGTCGGTCGTGCCCGGCGACCCGCGGGCGACCGGTGCGGGGCCCGAAGTGGTCGTGCGTGTGGCGCACGATCCGGATGCTCAGCCCGAGGAGGTGCGCGCCGCGCTGTCGGCGCTCGGGGCGGCGTGGGCGTCCGATCCCACCGTCGCCGAGCGCGTCGACTCCATCAGCATTCAGCCGATCGCCGCGCCGCGGTAGTCAGCGAACGTCGATCGTCAGAGGGCCGCGATCAGGTGACCGGGCCGGTCCACTTCTCGCCCGGCCCCTTGCCGGGGGCGTCGGGGAAGGCGGAGGCCTCGCGGAAGGCGAGCTGTACCGAACGCAGGCCGTCCCGCAGCGGTCGGGCGTGGTGGTCACCGAGTTCGGGGGCGGCGGCGGTGACGAGGCCGGCGAGCGCATTGATCAGCGACCGGGCCTCAGCGAGGTCGATCTCGTTCTCGCCGTTCTCCGACAGGCCGCACTTCACGGCGGCGGCGCTCAAGAGGTGAACGCACGCGGCGTTGATGATCTCAACGGCCGGCACCTCGGCGATGTCGCGGGCGGCGGTGTCCATGATGACCTCGTTCTGCTATTCTTGGGCGGGCTCCGGGGCCATTTCCCCGGTACGAAAGTGGAGTTCGCTCCCACCCGCGCTTGACCGCACTTAGGTTACCGGGTCGCAATGCCTCCCTCGGCCAGGTCATTCTGCCGAGAGTTAGGGGCTACCGCGGCCGTGCGCGCCGTGGAAACGTCACTCCTCGATCGGGTCCACCAAGACCGTCTCGGCTGGGTTGCCAGCAGTTCTGACACGTTAGAGGAGTCGCCATCAGCGAACCAAGAACCAACGACCGCATCCGCGTCCCCGAGGTCCGCCTGGTCGGGCCGGGAGGCGAGCAGGTCGGCGTCGTGAAGGTTGAAGTCGCTCTGCGCCTGGCGCAGGAAGCCGACCTCGACCTCGTCGAGGTCGCCCCGAACTCGAAGCCGCCCGTGGTGAAGATCATGGACTACGGCAAGTTCAAGTACGAGGCCGCGCAGAAGGCGAAAGAGGCCAGACGCAACCAGGCGAACACCGTGCTGAAAGAGGTCCGGTTCCGTCTGAAGATCGACTCTCACGACTACGAAACGAAGCGCAAGCGCGCCGAGAACTTCTTGAAGGCCGGCGACAAGGTCAAGGCCATGATCCTGTTCCGCGGCCGCGAGCAGTCCCGCCCCGAGATGGGCGTGCGTCTGTTGCAGCGCTTCGCCGAAGACGTCGCCGAACTCGGTGTCGTCGAAAACAAGCCCACGATCGACGGCCGCAACATGACGATGATCATCGCGCCGCTGAAGAACAAGTCCGAGGCAAAGGCCGAGCAAAACCAGGCCCGCGCCGAGGCGAAGGCGGCCCGTCAGGGCCGCGCCGGTGACGACGAGTAGTCACCGCCCCACATCTGACCGCCCGCGAGGGCGCGTGCAGCACCCGCAACGAAACGAGGAAGAGATGCCCAAGCAGAAGACCCACTCCGGGGCGAAGAAGCGCTTCAAGACCACCGGCAGCGGCAAGGTCATGAAGCAGTCCGCCGGTATGCGTCACAACCTGGAGAAGAAGTCGAGCGAGCTGACCCGCCGACTGAACCGCGAGCAGGTTCTCGCGCCCCAGGACGCGAAGGTCATCAAGAAGCTCATCGGCGAGAAGTAACGCCGAGACACGACGAAGTAAGGACGAAAGAAGATGGCGAGAGTCAAGCGGGCAGTTAACGCCCACAAGAAGCGTCGGGTCATTCTCGAGCGCGCCGAGGGGTACCGCGGTCAGCGGTCGCGCCTCTACCGCAAGGCCAAAGAGCAGGTCACCCACTCGCTCGTGTACGCGTACCGCGACCGTCGCGCACGCAAGGGCGAGTTCCGCCGCCTGTGGATCCAGCGCATCAACGCCGCTGCCCGCCAGAACGGCCTGACCTACAACCGTCTCATCCAGGGCCTCGGCCTCGCCGGTGTCGAGGTTGACCGTCGCATGCTGGCCGAGCTGGCCGTCAACGAGCCGGCCACGTTCGCCACGCTCGTCGAGACCGCGAAGAAGGCCCTCCCGGCCGACACCTCGGCCCCGAAGTCGGCTGCGTAGGCGTCGCCGTCGCACGACATCACACGATGGCGCGCATCCCTCGCGGGGTGCGCGCCATCGTCGCGTTCACCCCGTGTTTGCCCGCGTCTCGCTAGCATGAGCGCGTGATCGACAACCCGCGCTCGCCCCGCGTGCGCGCGGCGGCGAAGCTTGCGAAGAAGAACCAGCGTGCCGAGACCGGCCTGTTTCTGGTCGAGGGTCCGCAGGCGGTCGCCGAGGCGATCCGGTTCCGGCCCGAGCTCGTCCGCGAGCTTTTCGTCACCGCTCCGGCGCGCGATCGCGCGGGCGCGCTGATTCGGGATGCGCCGGCTCACGACATCCGCATCGAAATCGTCACCGAGGCGGTCCTCGACGCGATCGCCGACACCGTCACTCCCCAGGGCATGGTGGCGGTCTGCGAGACGTTCCCGTCCGCGCTGGCCGACGTCGTCGCAGCCGGCCCACGCCTCGTGGCGGTGCTCGAGGAGGTCCGCGACCCGGGCAATGCGGGAACGGTGATTCGGGTCGCCGATGCGGCGGGTGCCAACGCGGTCATCCTCACCGGCACGAGCGTTGACCCGTTCAACCCGAAGGCGGTGCGCGCGACGACGGGCTCGCTCTTTCACCTGCCGGTCGTGGTCGGCGTCGGCCTCGACGAGGCGCTCGACGCCCTGCGTGGTGCGGGGGTTCGCGTGCTCGCGGCCGACATTTCGGGTGACGACCTGTTGGCCGCCCGGTCCGATGGTGACCTTGACGGACCGACCGCGTGGCTGTTCGGCAACGAGGCGCGGGGGCTGACCACCGAGCAGCTGACTCGCGCTGACCGCGCCGTTATCGTGCCCATCTACGGCCAGGCCGAGTCGCTGAACCTTGCCACCGCGGCGGCCGTCTGCCTCTACGAGAGCGCGTTTGCGCAGCGGGCCGCGGGCGCCACCGGATGAGGGGCCGCTGACGTGTCGGTTCTGATCGTCGAGGATGACGACCGCCTGATGGATGCCCTCCGCGGCTTCTTGAGGAAGTCCGGCTACGTCACGGTGAGCGCCGCGGACGCGCAGCAGGCGCTCAGTCAGCTCTCGTCGGACACGGAAGTGGTCTTGCTCGACCTCGGTCTTCCCGACATGGACGGGGTGGAGCTCTGCCGACTCATTCGGCAGCAGTCGGGCGTGCCGATCATCATTGCGACGGCGCGCAGCCACGTGCAGGAACGTATTCGGGGTCTGCGTGCCGGTGCCGACGATTTCGTGGTGAAGCCGTACAACGTGTTGGAGCTGGTCGCGCGCATCGAGGCGGTGACGCGGCGCTTTCGCACGGTGGCGTCTGAGCAGACGCTCGACCAGGTGGTCGAGGTGTCGGGTGCCCGGCTTGACCTCGCGAGTCGTGTGCTCGAGGTTGCGGGCAGGCCTATTGACCTGACCCGTACCGAGTTCGACATCGTCGCGGTGCTCGCCCGGTATCCGGGGGTGGTGATGCCCCGTGAGCGCATCATTCGCGAGGTCTGGCAGACCGACTGGCACTCGTACAGCCGCTCGCTCGAGGTGCACGTGGGGTCGATTCGGCGCAAGTCGGGCCGCGTCGACCTGATCGAGACGGTGCGCGGTGTCGGCTACCGCTTCGCCGGAGGCTGAATCGTGCGTCGGCGCCTCGTCGTGGTGTTCCTCGTGCCCCTGCTCGGGGTGCTCGTCGTGCTGGGCGGCGCATACGCCTGGAGCGCGGCCCGCAGCATTCAGCAGGAGCACATTGCCGAGCAGTTGGGTGATGTCGCCTACTTCACCGCGTCGGCCCGCCAGGCGTTGCGCTCGGCGACTCCCGAACTCGTCGAGGCCGAGGCGGTGCGCTACGCCGACGTGTACGGCAGTCGGGTGCTCGTGGTGGACCGGTCGGGCTCCCCGTTCGCGAGCGGCGGGGCGGGGGCCGAGTCGCTCACGGAGCGCACGGAGGCGCAGCTGCAACTGGCGCTCGCCGGCCGGCGCGGAGAGGTCCCGCAACCGGCGTGGCCGTGGGCGCTCACGGAGGTCGTGATCGTCGAGCCGGTGCTCGACAACGGGGATGCGATCGGCGCGATCGTGGTGGCGGGCGACGTTGACCTCGCCCGCGAGGCGATCGTCGAACAGTGGGCGCTCCTGCTTGTCGGGGCAGGCCTGGCGACGGGCATCGGCCTGATCGTGGTGTTCCGGCTGGCGAACTGGGTTCTGCGGCCGGTTCGACGCGTCGACCGGGCGATGGCGGCCATTGAACGGGGTGAGATCGACGCCCGTATCGCCGACGACACGGGCCCACCCGAACTGCAGCGCATGATTCAGGTCTTCAACGGCATGGCTGAGGAGATCGAGCGTGTCATGTCCCGCCAGCAAGAGTTCGCCCTCAACGCCTCCCACGAACTGCGTAACCCCCTGGGTGCCCTCCTCGTGCGGGTCGAGCACCTGGCGACCGGGCTGGGGGAGGAGTGGCAGCGCGATGTCGAGGAGACCCGCGAAGAGGGTCGACGGATGACGCGCATCCTCGACACGCTCTTGAATGTCGCGCGGAGCGGCCAGCGCGGAGCAACCGTCGAGTGGATTGACGTGGCCGAGCTCGTCGAAGGCCGGGTCGAGGCCTGGCGCGACGTCGCGGCCAACGCGGCTGTGTCACTCTGCCTGAGCGCGCAGCACGTCGAACCACTCGAGACCGACCGCACGATCGTCGAGAGCGCGCTCGACGCCGTGATCGACAACGCGGTGAAGTTCTCGCCCCACGGCGCTCGCATCACCGTCACGGTGAGGCCCAGCGACGCCGGAGCGGAGGGCGGCGACGGCGTCGACATCGTCGTGCGCGACAACGGCCCCGGCGTCGACACGGAGGAGCTGGCCCTTCTGACCGATCGCTTCTGGCGGAGCCCGCAGAACCGTAGCACTCCCGGGTCGGGGCTGGGGCTCGCGATCGCGACTGATCTGCTGAATTCGGTGGGCGGCCGAATCCGCGTCGATGCGCCCGAGGACGGCGGCCTTGCCGTGACGCTGCGCCTGACGAGGGGAAACGCGTCGTGAGGGCTCGCCGTCGGGCAATCGCCGCCGTCGTCGCGGTGTTCGTGCTCGCGGGGGTGGCCGGATGCACGGCTCCGCCCGCGCCGGACCGCTACGCCATCGCGGGCGGGGGCAGCACGGGCGTGTACTACGCCTTCGGTGAGCAGCTTGCCGAGGTGCTCTCCGAGACGCGGCCCTCGGTGGTCACGGTCGACGAGACGAACGGCAGCGTCGACAACCTGCAGCGGCTCGGCGACGGGCGGGCCCTTCTCGGCTTCGCCCAGAGTGACGCCGCGGCCGACGCGGTCGCTGGCACCGGCCCGTTCTCCGAGCCGCTCGCGGTCCAGGCGATCGCCCGGCTATATGACGAGTACGTGCACGTCGTGGTGAGCGCCGATTCCGAGATTGATGATGTGGCGGACTTCGCCGGGCATCCTGTGTCCCTCGGCGCGCCAGGGTCGGGCGTGAACCTGGTGGCGAGTCGCGTACTGCGAGCCGCCGGCGTTGACCCTGCGATGGTCGATGACCGTGAGCTCGGCCTCGGCGAATCTATCGCCGCATTGAGCGCGGGCGAGATCGAGGGTTTCTTCTGGGTCGGGGGGCTTCCCACTCCGGGCCTTGCCAAACTGTTCGACGACACGCGCGCCCAGTTGCTCTCGATCGAGGTCGAGACGGTTGAGGCGGTCAACGCCGAGCACGGCCGCGTGTACCGGCTCGCCGAGTTTCCGATCGGCGCGTACGGGCGGGTCGAGGCGACCGCGACGATGACGGTTCCTAATTACCTGCTCGTCGCATCCGACACCCCGGATGCGCTGGTCGCCGATCTCCTCGGAGTGCTGTTTGCGGCGCGCTCCGATATTGCGGCGGAGGTGCCCGTTGCGGCACTCCTCGACCCGCGGCAGGCCATCTTCACGGACCCGGTGGCGCTGCACCCCGGGGCCATCGATTACTACCGCAACGCCCGCTGAGGCCGTGGGCCGGCCGCTGGGGCTGGCTCAAGAAACGCTCAAGGACGGTGACCGGGGTGGGTGCCCGGCCTACCGTGAACCCGTGCCGCCACTGTCGATGCGCTCTCGCGTGATCGTCGCCCCCTCGGTGGCCGCAGCCCGAGTCCGAAGGGATGGCGTTGGTGTCTGAACCACTCGTTGCGATCGACAATGTCAACAAGCACTTCGGTGACCTGCACGTTTTGAAGGACGTCACGACCTCCGTGCAGAAGGGCGAGGTCGTCGTCGTCATCGGCCCGAGTGGCTCGGGCAAGTCGACCCTCTGCCGCGCGATCAACCGACTCGAGACGATCGATGGTGGGGAAATTCGTATCGACGGCCAGGCGCTTCCCGCCGAGGGACGGGCTCTCGCACAACTGCGGGCCGATGTCGGCATGGTCTTCCAGGCGTTCAACCTGTTTGCGCACAAGACGGTTCTCGAGAACGTCGCGCTCGGCCCGCGGAAAGTGCGCCGCCTGTCGAAGGCCGACGCCGAGGCCAGGGCGATGGCCCTGCTCGACCGGGTGGGTGTCGCCAATCAGGCGCACAAGATGCCAGCCCAGCTCTCCGGTGGCCAGCAGCAGCGCGTCGCGATCGCACGGGCGCTCGCGATGGAGCCGAAACTCATCCTGCTCGACGAGCCCACCTCGGCCCTCGACCCCGAGATGATCAACGAGGTCCTCGACGTCATGGTGCAGCTCGCGAAAGACGGCATGACGATGATCGTCGTCACCCACGAGATGGGCTTCGCCCGTCGTGCCGCCGACCGCGTGCTGTTCATGGCCGACGGCGAGATCGTCGAAGAAGCGACTCCCGAGAAGTTCTTCACTGACCCGCAAACGCAACGGGCCAAAGACTTCCTGTCCAAGATCCTCACCCACTAGTAGTACTTGGTTAGGTCCTTGTTAATGGTCGTGGTGACTGTTAACCTCGCGGCGTGCGGGTGGATGAGATCGAGCGGGTGCGGGTCGAGTTGGACGAGTTCGTCGGTGAGGTGTTCGCGTCGCTGGCTCGGAAGGATCAGCGGTCCAAGGGTGGCCTGTATCTGCAGGGCCTGATGCTGGAGGGCAGGCGGAAGTCGATGCAGCCGATGGGCGACCGGCTCGGCATCGATTATCAGCAGCTGCAGCAGTTCGTGTCCTCCTCGCCGTGGCCTGTCGAGCCGGTGCGTCGTCGGCTCGCCCGTAAGGCGGCGTCGCTGTTGTCGCCGGAGGCGTGGGTTGTCGATGACACCGGGTTCGTCAAGGACGGCCCAGCCTCACCTGGGGTGGCGCGGCAGTACTCGGGCACGCTCGGAAAGGTCGGGAACGTGCAGATCGGTGTCACCGTGCACGCGGTCACCGATGCGGCGTCTTGCCCGTTGGACTGGCGGCTGTTCCTTCCCGAATCGTGGGACGACACCTGCTCGGACACCAACGAGCACGCCGACCTCGTCGTCGCGCGGCGGGTGAAGGCGCAGATCCCCGACGCGGTGCGGCATCGACCGAAGTGGGAGCTCGCGCTGGAGATGATCGACGAGCTTCGCAGCTGGGGGCTGCTGCCGCCGCTGATCTGCGCCGACGCCGGATACGGCGAGATCGGCTACTTCCGCACCGCGCTCACCGACCGCGGAATCCCTTACGTGGTGCAGGTGAAGTCGGACACCAGCATGCACCCCGAAGCCGCGGTGTTCGAGATGCCGCCCTACCGCGGACGCGGGCGGCCACCCGTGCAGGCCAGCTACCGCAGTGACCCGATCCGCGCGAAGAGCCTCATCGCAGCCCTCGGCGACGACGCGTTCGAGCAGGTGTCGTGGCGGCAAGGATCACGCGGCATGATGACCAGCCGGTTCACCGCCACGCGGGTGCGCCCCGCGAACCGGAACCTGCCCCGCGAGCCCGACGGATCGCTACCCGAGTGCTGGCTACTCGCCGAATGGCCGGACGACGCGGACGAGCCCACCGACTACTGGCTGTCCACCCTCCCCGCCCACACGCCGATCGCGGAGCTGGTTCGGCTCGGGAAGATCCGCTGGCGCATCGAGCACGACTACCGCGAACTCAAGCACGGCCTGGGCCTGGACCACTTCGAAGGACGCACCTGGCCCGGGTGGCACCACCACGTCACGCTCGTGAGCGCCGCGCACCTGTTCATCACGATCCAGCGCCTGAGCGCGGACCCAAAAGCCCGCGGGGCAGCCTGAGCTTCTACGGCATCCTCCGCGACCTTCAGACCGCGGTCATCCGCCTGCTCAGCCACTGCCCCTACTGCCAACGCGCTGGACCAACCTAACCAAGTACTACTAGGGAAGGCCGCCCCGCCGACCGGTGGGGCGGATCACACACAGCAACGAGGGGGACTCCATGCGGAGACGTTCGACACGCTGGACCATTGCCACCGCCGCGGTGGCCGCACTCGCACTCAGCGCCTGCGCCGACACCGGATCATCGACGCCCGAGCCCGAGGTCGTCGAGGATGCGCAGTTCGAGCCGGGTACCACCATGGCGGCGCTCGCCGACGCCGGCACCATCACGATCGGCACGAAGTTCGACCAGCCGTTGTTCGGCCTCGCCGGGCCCGGCGGTGTTCCTGTCGGCTTCGACGTCGAGATCGGCAAGATCATTGCCGCCGAGCTCGGCATCGCTCCCGAGGACATCAGGTGGGTCGAGACCGTGTCGGCGAACCGCGAACCGTTCATCCAGAACGGTGAGGTCGACATCGTGATCGCCACGTACACGATCAACGACACGCGTAAAGAGGTGATCTCGTTCGCGGGCCCGTATTACGAGGCGGGGCAAGACCTGCTCGTGCCGGCCGGCAACCCCGACGGCATTACCGGGCCCGAGGACCTGGCCGACAAGGTCGTGTGCACCGTTACGGGGTCAACCTCCGAGGTGAACATTCGCGAGTACGCGACCGCCGACGTGCTGACCACCGACACGTACACGAACTGCCTGGAGCCGCTGCGCACGGGCGCCGCGCAGGTACTGACGACCGACAACGTCATCCTCGCCGGTCTCGCCGACCAAACCGACGGCGAGTTCGAGGTCGTCGGCAACCCGTTCACCGCCGAGCCCTACGGCATTGGTCTCGCACTCGACGACACCGAGTTCCGCAACTGGATCAACGACGTGCTCGAGGCTGCCTACGCCGACGGGCGCTGGGTTGCGGCATGGGAGGGCACGGCCGGCGCCGTGCTCGAGACGCCCCAGCCTCCGGCGGTCGACCGCTACTAGTCACAGACCGCGTGCGGGCCGTGCCGGTCACGGCCCGCACGCGCATGAGGCACACCTCACGGAAGGACCAGAACGATCGACGCGGTCATCGACAACCTGCCGACGTTCCTCAGCGCGTTCGGGGGAACACTGCAGTTGCTCGCCCTCTCGGGTATCGGTGCGCTCGTTCTCGGCGTCATCATCGCCGCCATGCGCATCTCGCCGGTGGCCTCGCTGCGCGCGTTCGCGACCGTCTACACCGAAGTGTTGCGCAACACTCCGCTGACCCTCGCGCTGTTCTTCTGCGCCACGCTCTTGCCCTACCTGCAGTTCAACCCGGGGTACTTCCCGCTCGCGGTGATCGGTCTGACCGCGTACACCTCGCCGTTCGTCGCTGAAGCCGTGCGATCCGGAATCAACGGGGTGCCCATCGGCCAAGCGGAGGCGGCGCGCAGCATCGGCCTGCCGTTCGGGCAGGTGCTGCTTGTGATCGTGCTTCCGCAGGCAGTCCGCATGGTGATCCCGCCGCTCATCAACGTCTTGATCGCGCTGACGAAAAACACGTCGGTTGCCGGCGCCTTCTTCGTCTTCGAACTCTTCGCCGCCGGCCGCACCCTCGCAAACGCTCGGGGGGACGCGGTCATCCCGATCCTCCTGGGCGTCGCCTTCTTCTACCTGCTGGTCACCGTCCCGCTCGGCCTGATCGCCGGGCGCATCGAGAAGAAGGTGGCGGTGCTGCGATGACGATCTCCGTGCTCTACGACGCGCCCGGCCCCGTCGCACGCCGACGAAGCGCCATGACCTCGGTCGTCGGTGCCGTCATCCTCATCGCCCTCACGGCCTGGCTGATCTCGACCCTTGCCGCCGAGCGCACGACCGCGGCGGGCGCCGTCTTGCCTGGTCTGTTCGATTCCAGCCGGTGGGACATCTTCGCCGACCCAGTCGTCTGGCAGAGTCTCGGCCGCGGCGCCCTCAACACCCTCGCGATGGCTGCCGTCGCCGCGGTCTTGGCGCTCGCCATCGGCGTCCTGTTCAGCTTTGGGCGCACCGCGCGCAGCCGCTGGATTCGGTTCCCCGTCGCCGTGCTGCTGGAGTTCTTCCGAGGCATGCCCGTGCTGCTCATGATGTTGTTCGTGCTGCTCGTCTTCTCGACCGGCACGTACTGGGCTGGCGTGACGGCACTCGCCGTGTACAACGGAGCGATCATCGGCGAGGCGTTGCGCGCGGGCATCCGATCCCTCCCCGCCGGTCAGCGGGAGGCGGGCCTCGCCATCGGGCTGCACCCGATTCGCACGCGCCTCATCATCGAATTCCCGCAGGCGTTCCGGCAGATGCTGCCGATCATCATCGCGCAGCTGGTCGTGCTGCTGAAGGACACCTCACTCGCCTACATCGTGGGCTACAGCGAGCTCTTGCGCACGGGCCAGAACCTCACGAACTTCTTCGGCAACCGCTACAACTTCTCGTTCTTCTTCATCGTGCTCGCGATGTACCTGGTGATGAACCTGATCCTGTCGTGGGTGGCCCGAATCGTCTCCCGTCGAACGGCGTCACGCACGCGGCCGGCGGTCGTCGACGCCACGGTGACCGGGCCGACGGGCGGTCGCGCCACGGCGGGCAAGGGGTCGGCGACGCCCGACTAGACTCGGTGCTCGTGCCCGACAGCCTCCCCATCACCGAATCCGCCGTCGCCGACGCGGTCGACCAGGCGCTCGCCGCCATCGATTCCGCCTCCGACACGGCCGCGCTGAAGGCCGCTCGCACCCAGCACGCGGGCGAGCAGTCGACGCTCGCCCGGCTGAACGCAAGCCTGCGCGATGTGCCCGCCGACCAGAAGGCCGCCCTCGGCAAGCTCGTGGGCCAGGCCCGCGGCCGTGTCCAGCAGGCGTTCGCCGCCCGGGAGGCCGACCTTGCCGCGGAAGAAGAGGCACGGGCGCTCGCCGCGGAAGCGATCGACGTGACGGCCATCCCTCCGCTGGGGCTTTCGGGTGGACGCCATCCGCTGACGACGCTCATGGAGCAGATGAGCGACATCTTCGTCGCCATGGGGTGGGAGGTCGCCGAAGGCCCCGAACTCGAAAACGAGTGGTACAACTTCGACGCCCTGAACTTCGACCCCGACCACCCGGCGCGCGCGATGCAGGACACCTTCTTCGTCGAGCCCGAGGATGCGCACCTGCTGATGCGCACGCACACGAGCCCCGTGCAGGTGCGTGCCCTGCTCGAGCGCGGCCTGCCGCTCTACGTCGTCGCCCCGGGCCGCGTCTTCCGCACCGACGAGCTCGACGCCACCCACACGCCCGTCTTCCACCAGATGGAGGGCATCGCGATCGACAAGGGCCTCACGATGGCGCACCTGCGCGGCACGCTCGAGCACATGGCCCGCACGATGTTCGGCGAGGGTGCCCGCATCCGTCTGCGCCCCAGCTACTTCCCCTTCACCGAGCCGAGCGCCGAGCTGGACGTGTGGCACCCCACCTTCCGCGGCGGTGCCCGCTGGATCGAGTGGGGCGGCTGCGGCATGGTGAACCCGAACGTGCTGCGCGCTGCCGGAGTCGACCCCGATGTCTACCAGGGCTTCGCGTTCGGCATGGGGATCGAGCGCACCCTGATGTTCCGCAATGAGGTGCATGACATGCGCGACATGGTCGAGGGCGATGTGCGCTTCACCCAGCAGTTCGGAGTGAGTGTCTGATGCGCATCCCCCTGTCATGGCTCCGCGAGTGGGCTGACCTCCCCGAGGGAGCTGACGCCGATTACGTGCACGCCGCGCTCGTCAAGGTCGGCCTGGAGGAGGAGGCGGTGCACGGCACCGCGATCTCCGGCCCGGTCGTCGTCGGCGAGGTGCTCGAGTACGTCGACGAGCCGCAGAAGAACGGCAAGACGATCCGCTGGTGCCAGGTGCGCACCGGCACGACCGAGTCGGGCGAGCCCGAGGTGCGCGGCATCGTCTGCGGCGCACACAACTTCCACGTCGGCGACAAGGTCGTCGTGGCGCTTCCCGGCGCCGAGCTGCCCGGTCCGTTCCCGATCAGTGCGCGGAAGACCTACGGTCATGTCTCGGACGGCATGATCGCGAGCGCTCGCGAGCTGGGCCTCGGCGACGAGCACGACGGAATCTTGCGCCTCGTCACCCTCGGTCTCGACCCTGAACCGGGCACTGACGCGATCGCGTTGCTCGGTCTCGACGACGTGGCCGTCGAGGTCAACGTCACTCCTGACCGCGGTTACACGCTCTCGATTCGCGGTATCGCCCGCGAGTATTCGCACGCGACGGGGGCGGTGTTCCGCGACCCGGCGAAGGCGTTCGAGGTGGGGGAGGCCGACGGCTTCAGCGTCGAGGTGAAGGACCACTCGCCGATTCGCGGGCGCCGCGGCTGCGATGTTTTCGTCACGCGCGTCGTGCGCGACATCGACCCGACCCGGCCCACTCCGGGGTGGATGGTCGCCCGCCTCGCACTCGCGGGCATCCGCTCGATCTCTCTGCCCGTCGACATCACCAACTACGTGATGCTCGAACTCGGTCAGCCGATCCACGCCTACGACCTCGAGAAGGTCGCGGGCGGCATCACGGTACGTCGTGCCGTCGTGGGCGAGACCCTGGTGACGCTCGATGATCAGACCCGCACGCTCGACACGGAAGACCTGCTGATCACCGATGCATCGGGCCCGATCGGCCTCGCCGGCGTCATGGGCGGCGCGTCGACCGAGGTCAGCGACTCCACCACCGATGTGCTGATCGAGGCGGCGAACTTCGATCCCGTCTCGATCAGCCGCACCGCACGTCGACACAAGCTGCCGAGTGAGGCGTCGAAGCGGTTCGCCCGCGGCGTCGACCCGCTTGTCGCGGCGCCAGCCGCGCAGCGCGTTGCCGACCTGCTCGTCGAGCACGCCGGCGGCACGATCGACTCACTCGGGTCCGAGTGGATCGAGGCCAAGCGTCCCGCCGAGATCGCCCTCCCCGAGGGGTACGTCGACAGCCTGATCGGCGTGGACTACTCCCTCGACGAGGTCACCGACTCGCTCAACGCCATCGGCTGCCAGATTCGTCTCGAGGGCGACGGCTGGATGGTCGAGCCGCCGAGCTGGCGCCCCGACCTCGTTGACGCCCCCTCGCTCGCCGAGGAGGTGGCGCGCATCGTTGGGTACGACCGCATCCCCGCCGCGCTTCCCGTCGCCCCGCCGGGCCGTGGCCTCACCCGCTCGCAGCGCGTGCGCCGCGCGATCGGCGCGTCGCTCGCCGCGGCGGGCCTCAGCGAGGTGCTGAACTACCCCTTCTCGACGGCCGAGCAGATTGCCATGATCGATGGCGAGGATGCGGCCACGATGCGGCTCGCGAACGCCCTCGACGCCGAGGCGGCTCATTTGCGCCGCAGCCTCATCCCCGCGCTCGTCGCGACCGCGCATCGCAACCGCTCCCGCGGTCTGAGCGACCTGGCGATCTTCGAAATCGGTCGCGTGTTCCGCCCGGAGGCCGGAGCCTCCTACGGAGTCGACGCCGTGCCCTTCGGGTCGGCGCGCCCGAGCGATGACGTCCTCGCCGACCTGGACGCGAGCATCCCGCCGCAGCCGTGGCGCGTTGCCGCGCTCGTCGTGGGCGACCGACGCCCGCGCGGAATCGGGCAGCCCGCTGAACCGGCCGGCATCGCCGACGTGATCGCGGCCGCCCGCCTCGTGGCGAACGCCGCGGGAGTCGCGCTCGACGTGCGCCAGGGCAACCACGATGCGCTGCACCCCGGCCGGACCGCCGAACTGCTCGTCGGTGACCGCGTTGTGGGCCTCGCGGGTGAGTTGCTGCCGCGCCTCGCGCTCGAGAACGACCTGCCCCGCCGCGTCGGCGTGCTCGAACTCGATCTCGACGCCCTCATCGAGCTGGGAGAGGGCGATCTGGTCGCCGAGAGCCTCTCGGCGTATCCGGCGGCGACGCAAGATCTGTCGCTCGTCGTCCCCGTCGACGTGCCCGCCGGAGACGTGCGTGCAGCAGTCATCGAGGGAGCGGGAGAGTTGCTCGAGGCGGCGACGCTCATCGACGACTACCGCGGAGACGGGCTCGAGGTCGGCACGAAGTCGATCACCCTCGCACTGCGCTTCCGGGCTGCCGACCGCACGCTGACCCAGGCCGAGGCGACCGAGGCGAAAATGGCGGGCCTCGCGGTCGCCGCCGAGCGATTCGGGGCGAGTCTGCGGGCCTAAGCTAGAGCAATGCCGTATTCCGTCGCGATCGCCGGTGCGAGCGGCTACGCCGGCGGTGAGGTGTTGCGCCTCATGGCGCGCCACCCCGAGCTGGAGGTGCGCACCGTCACCGCGCACTCCAACGCCGGGGCCGCACTCATCGACGTGCACCCGCACCTGCGCTCGCTCGCTCATCTCACATTCGTCGAAACGACGGCCGAGAACCTGCGCGGCCACGACATCGTCGTGCTGGCGCTGCCGCACGGCGCCTCCGGCGCCATCGCCGCTGAGCTCGAGACGGACGTGCTCGTTCTCGACTGCGGCGCCGACCACCGCTTGACGAGCGCCGACGACTGGGCACGCTTCTACGGCGGCGAGTATCACGGCTCGTGGGCGTACGGCCTCCCCGAGTTGCCGCACGCCGACGGCTCGCGGCACGGTGACGCCCTCGCGGGCGCGCGGCGTATCGCGGTGCCGGGGTGCAACGTGACGGCCGTGTCGCTGGGACTGGCCCCGGGCATCCATGCAAGCCTGCTCGACGAGGTCGATCTGACGGCCGCCCTCGCGGTGGGGCCGTCGGGCGCCGGTCGCGCGCTGAAGACGAACCTGCTCGCCAGCGAGCTGCTCGGCTCGGCCCAGCCGTACGCGGTCGGGGGAGTGCACCGTCACATTCCCGAGATTCTGCAGAATTTGCGGCTCGCGGGCGCGACCGCGCCGACGCTGTCGTTCACGCCCGTGCTCGTGCCGATGGCGCGCGGCATTCTCGCGACCATCACGGCGCGCGTCGCCGACGGTGTCACGGCCGAGCAGCTGCACGAGGCGTACACCGCCCACTACGCGGACGAGCCGTTCGTACACGTGCTGCCCGCGGGACGCTACCCGTCGACAGCGGAGACGGTCGGCGCCAACACCGCGCTCGTCGGGGTGGGTCGTGACGCCGACGCCGGCCGCGCCGTGATCATCGTCGCCCTCGACAATCTCGTGAAGGGCACTGCCGGAGCTGCCGTGCAGTCGCTCAATCTCGCCCTGGGCCTCGAGGAAACGACGGGGCTTCCTATCGACGGAGTGGCCCCGTGACCGTCACCACGCCGGCCGGGTTCACCGCCGCCGGGGTTGCCTGCGGGCTCAAGAGTTCTGGCGCGCTCGACCTCGCCCTCGTCGTCAACACCGGCCCGCGCGATGCCGCCGCGGCCGTTTTCACCTCCAACCGTGCACAGGCGAACCCGATCATCTGGTCGCGTCAGGCGATCGGGGATGGCCGGGCCCGCGCGATCGTGCTGAACTCCGGGGGCGCGAACTGTTTCACGGGCCACCAGGGCTTCCAGACGACCCACGCGACGGCCGAGGCGGTCGCCGAGCACCTGCAGCTGGGCGCGGGGGAGGTGCTCGTCTGCTCGACGGGCCTCATCGGCGAGCAGCTTGATCGCGACCGCCTCCTCACGGGAGTCGCGGCCGCCGTGGACACGCTCGCCCCCGACGGCGGTCAGGATGCTGCGCGCGCCATCATGACGACCGACTCGGTTCCGAAGACGGCCGAGTACCGCGACGCGGCCGGGTGGGCGATCGGCGGCATCGCGAAGGGCGCGGGCATGCTCGCTCCGGGGCTCGCGACCATGCTCGTCGTGATCACGACCGACGCAGACCTCGATTCGGCCTCGCTCGACCGCAGCCTGCGCGCTGCCACACGGGTGACCTTCGACCGACTCGACTCCGACGGCTGCATGTCGACGAACGACCAGGTCACGCTCATGGCGAGCGGAGCGTCCGGTGTTGCCCCCGACGAGCAGGACTTCACGGCGGCGCTCACCGAGGTGTGCCTGCGGCTCGCGCTGCAGTTGCAGTCGGACGCCGAGGGCGCAAGCCACGACATCCACATTCGGGTGACCGGCGCGGCCAGCGACGACGACGCGGTCGAGGTCGGCCGCTCCGTGGCCCGCAACAACCTGTTCAAGGCGGCCGTGTTCGGCAACGACCCCAACTGGGGGCGTGTTCTCGCCGCGATCGGCACGACGAGCGCCGAGTTCGACCCGTACGACGTCGACGTGACGATGAACGGCGTGCGGGTGTGCACGGCGGGGGGCCCCGACCGGCCGCGCGATGAGGTCGACCTGACCCCGCGCATCCTGCACCTCGACATCGATTTGAAGGTCGGCGCACACGAGGCGCTGATCCTCACCAACGACCTGACCCACGGCTACGTCCACGAGAACAGCGCGTACTCCAGCTGATGTCGACCCTCCACGAATCCTCCGACTTCGCCCTCGCCAGTGAGAAGGCCGAGACCCTCATCGAGTCTCTGCCGTGGCTCAGGCGCTTCCGCGACCGCATCATCGTCGTGAAGTTCGGCGGTAACGCCATGGTCAGCCCCGAGCTGCAGGCCGCGTTCGCCGCCGACATGGTGTACCTGCGCACGGTTGGCCTGAAGCCCGTCGTCGTGCACGGCGGCGGCCCGCAGATCTCGGCCATGCTCACCAAGTTCGGCATCGAGAGCGAGTTCCGCGGCGGCTACCGTGTGACGAACACCGAGGCGATCGACGTCGTGCGCATGGTGCTCGCCGGTCAGATCAGCCGCGAACTGGTCGGGCTCATCAACCAGAGCGGCGCCGGTCTCGCAGCAGCCGTCAGCGGCGAAGACGCGGGACTGTTTCAGGGCCGTCGCCGCGGGGTCGTCGTCGACGGCGAGGAGGTCGACCTCGGTCACGTCGGCGACATCGTGCACGTTGACCCGTCGGTCGTGTTCGCCCACCTCGACGCCGGGCGCATCCCGGTCGTCTCGTCGCTCGCCCCCGACATGGACCACCCCGGCCACAGCCTCAACGTGAACGCCGACGCGGCCGCCGCCGCCCTCGCGGTTGCCCTGCAGGCGGAAAAGCTCGTCGTCCTGACCGATGTGCCGGGCCTCTACAGCGATTGGCCGAACCGCGATTCGCTCGTCTCGAGCATCTCGGCGACAGAGTTGCGCGAGCTGCTGCCGAAGCTCGAGTCCGGCATGATCCCGAAGATGACCGCCTGCCTCGACGCCGTCGACGGGGGAGTCAGCCGAGCCGCGATCATCGACGGCCGCCAGCCGCACTCGATCCTGCTCGAAATCTTCACCACGCACGGCATCGGAACCGAGGTGGTGCCCGCGTGAGCCCGCTCCTTCCCGACACCACCCCCGAATCGGATGCTCTCCGCGAGCGATTCGCGCGCGTTGCGATGCGCTCGGCGCCCACCCCGCAGGCCGTGTTTGCTCGCGGCGAGGGGGCGTACGTCTGGGACGTCGACGGGCGGCGCTTTCTCGACTTCCTCGCCGGGATCGCGGTCAACGCGCTCGGCCACGCGCATCCCGCCCTCGTGGCGGCGGTCGCTGATCAGGCGGCGCGCCTCATTCACGTGTCGAACTATGTGACGACGCCGCAGGGGGTCGACTTCGCCGAGCGCGTCGTGCGCCTGACGGGTGCTGGGCCGACCGGCCGCGTGTACCCGGCCAACTCGGGGGCCGAGGCGATCGAGGCCGCCGTGAAGCTGGCGCGCCGCACGGGCCGCCCGCGCATCTTGGCGTTCGAGAACGGCTTCCACGGCCGCACGATGGGCGCCCTCGCGGTGACGGGGAAGCCCGCCCTGCGCGAGCCGTTCGAGCCGATGCTGCCGGGCGTCGACCACCTGCCGACCGACCGTGCGGCCCTCGAGGAGGCGATGGGCGACGACGTGGCCGCCGTGCTGCTCGAGCCGATCAAGGGTGAGGCGGGCGTCGTTCCGCTGCCCGAGGGGTTCCTGACCGCCGCGCGAGAGCTCACCCGACAGCACGGGGCGCTGCTCATCGTCGACGAGATTCAGACCGGCGCGGGACGCACCGGCGACTGGTTCGCCGTACAGCACGAGGGTGTCACGCCCGACGCGTGGGTGCTCGCGAAGGGCATCGGCGGGGGAGTGCCCGTCGGCGCCCTCGTCACGACCGGTGCCGCGAGCGACCTGTTCACGCTGGGTCAGCACGGCTCCACGTTCGGGGGCAACCCGCTCGCCACCGGCGCCGCCTCCGCGGTCTTGGCCGAGATCGAGCGCGCTGATCTGGTGGGCAACGCCCGCCGACGCGGCGCCGAACTGCGCGAGGCGATCCTCGGCCTCGACGCGCCGCTCGTCACGGAGGTGCGTGGCCGCGGCCTGCTGCTCGGCGTGGGGCTTGCCGCCGAGGTGGCGCCGCGCGTCGTCGACGAGGCGATGCGTCGCGGCCTCATCGTGAACGCACCGAATGCCACGACCATCCGCCTCGCCCCGCCGCTCATTATCGGCGACGCCGAGATCGCAGAATTCATCACCCTGTTCGCCGACTCCCTGAAGGCCGCCGCATGACCGCCGCCCCCGCTACCCGCCACTTCCTGCGCGACGACGACATCACGCCCGCCGAGCAGCGCGAGATCCTCGATCTCGCCGAGCGGCTGAAGACCGACCGCTTCCAGGTGCGCCCGCTGGAGGGCCCGCAGACGGTTGCGGTCATCTTCGACAAGTCGTCGACCCGCACCCGCGTGAGCTTCGCGGTCGGCATCGCCGACCTGGGCGGCCAGCCGCTCATCATCTCGACGGCCTCCAGTCAGCTCGGCGGCAAGGAGACTCCGTCGGACACGGCGCGGGTGCTCGAGCGCATGGTGTCGGCGATCGTCTGGCGCACATACGGCCAGGCGGGCCTGGAGGACATGGCCGCGGGCACCACGGTGCCCGTCATCAACGCGTTGAGCGACGACTTCCACCCCTGCCAGCTGCTCGCCGACCTCCTGACAATCCGCGAGCACAAGGGATCCCTGGAGGGCCTCACCGTCGCGTTCATCGGTGACGGCGCCGACAACATGGTGCACTCGTACTTGCTGGCGGGGGCGACGGCGGGCATGCACGTGCGCGTCGGTTGCCCCGCCGAATACAGCCCGAAGGATGCGGTCATCGCCGACGCTGATCGCATCGCCGCCGAGACGGGCGGCTCGATCACGATCTTCACCGACCCGCTCGAGGCGGTGGCCGGCGCCGACGTGGTCGTGACCGACACCTGGGTGTCCATGGGCAAGGAGGAGGAGAAGGCGGCACGCGTCGCCACGCTCGCCCGCTACCGCGTCGACGACGAGATGATGTCGCTCGCGAAGCCGGACGCGATCTTCCTGCACTGCCTCCCCGCCGACCGTGGTTACGAGGTGACCGCTGAGGTGATCGACGGCCCGCAGAGCGTCATCTGGGACGAGAGCGAGAACCGCCTGCACGCCCAGAAGGCCCTGCTCGTATGGTTGCTCGAACGCTCCACGGGCGGCTCGGGGGCGGGCTCGTGAGCGGCGCCACCAACGAGGGCGCGCTGTGGGGCGCGCGCTTCAGCGGCGGCCCCTCGCCCGAACTGCAGCGACTCAGCCGCTCGACCCACTTCGACTGGCAGCTGGCGCCCTACGACCTCGCCGGTTCGCGGGCGCACGCGGCGGCGCTCGCCGCGGCCGGCTACCTCACCGACGACGAATTGACGCGGATGCTCGCCGCCCTTGACGCCGTCGAGTCGCGGTTCGCCGACGGCACGCTCACGCCCCGTCCCGAGGACGAGGACGTGCACGGTGCGCTCGAGGCCGCGCTCGTGGCGGAGGCGGGTGCGGAGCTCGGCGGCAAACTGCGCGCGGGCCGCAGTCGCAACGACCAGATTGCCACGCTGATCCGGCTCTACCTGCGCGACCACGGCCGCACAATCGCCGGCGAGCTGCACGCGCTGATCGGTGCACTCGTCGCGCAGGCCGACGCGCACCCGGCCGCGGTGATGCCCGGCCGCACTCACCTCCAGCACGCCCAGCCGGTTCTGCTCGCGCACCATTTGCTGGCCCACGCGTGGCCGCTCGTGCGCGACCTCGAGCGTCTGCGCGATTGGGAGGCTCGCGCCGACCGCTCGCCCTATGGCGCGGGTGCCCTCGCCGGCAGCTCGCTCGGCCTCGACCCGGCCCTGGTGGCCGCGGAGTTGGGTTTTGCGGGCCCGACCGAGAACTCGATCGATGCCACCAGCGCACGCGACCTGATCGCCGAGTTTGCCTACGTCGCTGCGCAGATCGGGGTCGACCTGTCGCGCTTGGCTGAGGAGATCATCCTCTGGAACACGCGCGAATTCGGCTTCGTCACGCTGGACGATGGCTACTCGACGGGCTCGTCGATCATGCCGCAGAAGAAGAACCCCGACATCGCTGAGCTCGCCCGCGGCAAGACGGGCCGCCTCATCGGCAGTCTCACCGCGCTGTTGACGACCCTCAAGGGGCTTCCGCTGGCCTACAACCGCGACCTCCAGGAGGACAAGGAGCCCGTCTTCGACGCGGTCGAGACGCTGGAAGTGCTCCTCCCCGCCTTCACCGGCATGGTCGCGACGCTGCGCTTCGACACCGCACGGATGGCCGAGCTCGCTCCACAGGGCTTTTCGCTCGCGACCGACGTCGCCGATTGGCTGGTGCGCCAGGGCGTGCCGTTCCGCGAGGCGCACGAGATCTCGGGCGCGCTCGTCGCGCACTGCGAGCGCGCGGGCATCGACCTGGATGAGCCGAGCGACGACGACTACGCCGCGATCGACCCACGGCTGACGGGTGCCGTGCGCGGCGTGCTGACGGTGGAAGGGTCGATCGCGTCACGCTCGGGCGCGGGAGGCACCGCCCCGGTCGCCGTCGCACGGCAGCGCTCCCTCCTCGACGAGCGCCTCGCCGCTCTGCGCGGCGCGCACGACTGAGCGCTCGCGGTGACCCCGTCCGGCGTGTCGCGCGGTGCGTCACCGGCCGCCGCGATGCTGGCCGGTGACGCCGTCTCGGTCGCCCCGCTCCTGCTGGGGGCCGTGCTGCACGGTCGGGGAGTGAGCGTCCGCCTGACCGAGGTCGAGGCCTATCTCGGCGTCGGTGAGGATCCCGGCTCGCACGCGTTCCGCGGCCAGACGCCCCGCACGGCACCCATGTTTGCCGCCCCCGGCACGCTGTACGTCTACCTCAGCTACGGCATGCACCGGTGCCTGAACCTCGTGTCGGGCGAGGCGGGCAGCGCCTCGGCCGTTTTGGTTCGAGCGGGCGAGGTCGTTGCCGGCATCGACGAGGCGCGCGCCCGCGCCCTGGCCGGCCGCCGCCCGGGCACCGACGGTGCGCAGCCGCGGGTGGCCGACCGCGATCTGGCGCGCGGTCCGGCACGTCTGGCGCGCGCCCTCGGCGTCGCCCTCGACGACGACGGGCGGATGCTCGGTGACGGCGCCGTCGATCTCGCCCCGTCTTCGGGCCCCGCCTCTGCGATCGCGACGGGCCCGCGCGTCGGCGTCGCGCATCCCGGGGGAGGGGACGCGTACCCGTGGCGCTTCTGGATTCCCGGCGACCCGACGGTGTCGGCCTATAGGCCGGGGCGCGGGGTTACGCGAGCGCGATGAGCGCGGCGGTCGCGCCCGCCCACAGCAGGCTCGCGAGCGTGCCGATGATGAACCGCTCGGTGACGTGGTGACCGGCGTCGAGGTCGCGGAAGCGGCCGACGCTCTTCACGGCAACGAGCACGGCGAGGATCTCCCAGCGGGCGAGCAGCACGGCCGCGACGACGGCGGCGCGCTCGAGGTAGCCGATGGTCGCGCCACCGCGCAGCACCTCGGCGGCGTCGTCTGCGGTGGGGCTGGCGTCGCGAGGCGCCGCGTCCGCCGTGTCGTCGGTCGTCGCAGCGTGGGCCGTCCGTTGCCGCCGGTCGGCGAGCCGCAACACGCCGCGCACGACCGGCGCGCCGCCGGCGATCGCGAGCGCGATGATCAGCAGTTGCGTGACCAGGCCGCCGATCCCGACCGGCTGGACGGGCGTGACGCTGACGATGACCAGCCCGATCGCGACGAGCCCCACGGCGGGGAGCGCGTAGTGGTCTTTGCGTTGCACTCCGCCGACGACGGCGAGGGCGAGCACGACGGCGACGGCGGCCGACAGGGCGAGCCAACCGGCGAAGACGATCCAGGCTGCGGCGAACATGCCCGTCACCCTACTGTCGAATGCTCGGCATCGGCGGAGTCCATCACCCGTGCGATCGCCCGGCGGGCCTCCGCGTCGATGGCGAGCGCGGCTGCCCGGGCGCGCTTGCTCACGGCCTGCGGCGTGATGCCAAGCCGCTCGGCGGCCGCCGCCTGCGTCAGCCCCTGTTCGAGCAGGTCGTACAGTTCCCAACTCTGCGCGCTCCACCGGGCGCGCCCCGCGAGCAGCAGGGCGATGAGAGCATCCACGTCGTCTGCGGCGTCGGCGGCGGCCGTGTCGGCCCCGGCCGCCGCGAAGTGGATGCTCGTGCGTGCCGCCTTCTGTACGGCCCGCCGCCCCGCGATGAACGCGGGGCCGCTCGCTTCGCGAATGCTCGCCGGCAGCTCACCCGCGACGTCGCCGATGCCGAGCCCGGCGCGAAAGTGCTTACCGCGCAGGCACTCGAGCACGATGTCGAGTGCGGCTGCCGGGTCGGCGGTGAGTGCCTGCAGTTCGTCACCGGCGGTACGTTCCGCGGGCAGGGCGAGGCGGTCGCCGGCGCGGGCGTCGAGGCGGTGGAGGAGGTCGGCGACCCGGTCTCGGTCGGTGCGGCTGCCGATCTGGTCGGCGATCACGACGAACATGCATCAAGCCTAGAGGGGTGATATTGCCCACATCAACCCTCTGTCATTGATTCACCGGGCCGGGGGACCGACCGCGATAGCCTGTCGCGGTGACCGACGCGCTCGAATCGCTGACTCTGCCCCGCCTCGACAGCTCCTTCGATTCCCTGTGGGATGAGCTGATCTGGCGCGGCCTCGTGCATGTGTCAACCGACCCTGAGGCGCTTCGAGAGGCGCTCGATGGGGAGCCCATCACCTACTACTGCGGATTCGACCCCACGGCGCCGAGTCTTCACCTGGGGAACCTCGTGCAGCTGCTGCTGATGCGGCGCCTGCAGTTGGCTGGTCACCGGCCGCTGGCGCTGGTGGGCGGCTCCACCGGACTCATTGGCGATCCCCGTCCCACCGCCGAGCGCCAGCTCAACGACCGCGAGACGGTCGCCGAGTGGGTCGGCTACCTCCAGCAGCAGGTGAGTCGCTTTCTGTCGGCCGACGGCGACAACGCCGTGACCCTCGTCAACAATCTCGACTGGACGGCGGGGCTCTCCGCCATCGACTTCCTGCGCGATATCGGCAAGTACTTCCGTGTGGGCACGATGCTGAAGAAGGACGCGGTCGCCGCGCGCTTGAATTCCGATGCCGGCATCTCGTACACGGAGTTCAGCTACCAGATTCTGCAGGGCTACGACTTCCTCGAGTTGCACCGCCAGCACGGCTGCATCCTGCAAACCGGCGGCAGCGACCAGTGGGGCAATCTGACGAGCGGCACTGACCTGGTGCACAAGGCGCTCGGCGTGAGCGTGCACGCGATCGGCACGCCCCTGATCACGAACAGCGACGGCACGAAGTTCGGCAAGAGCGAGGGCAACGCGATCTGGCTCGACGCCGCGATGTGTTCCCCCTACGCGATGTACCAGTTCTGGCTCAACACCGACGATGCCGACGTGATCGACCGGTTGAAGGTCTTCACGTTCCTCGATCGCGCCGAGATCGAGCGCTACGAGAAGCTGGTCGCCGAGGAGCCGTTCCGACGCGCCGCGCAACGCCGGCTGGCGTTTGAGGTCACGGGATTCGTGCACGGTGAGGATGCGGTGCGTGCAGCGGTCGCAGCCTCGGCGGCGCTGTTCGGCCAGGGAGATCTCGCGAGCCTGGATGCAGCCACGCTGCGCGCGGCTGTCGCGGAGCTGCCCGGGGCGGAGGTGTCGGCCGACACGACGGTCGTCGCCGCCCTCGTCGAGAGCGGTCTCTGCTCGAGCGCATCGGACGCCCGTCGTGCCATCGCTCAGGGTGGGGTCTCCGTCAACAACGTGAAGGTGGATGCGGAGGACGCGCATCTTGGGGAGGCCGCGCTCGCCGGCGGGGTCGCCGTTCTGCGGCGGGGCAAGAAGACCCTCGCGGGCCTGCGCTTTACCGGCTCGTAGCCGGGTCGCGGCGCATCGCTGTCCCGCCTGTTTGCCGGGGAGAGTGGCGCGACACGCCCGGGATGTGGCGGTGATTTGCCCGGCACCCCAAACGCCCGTAATGTTTTCTCTTGTCAGCCCGACGGAGCGGCGAGAGCGAGAAGCTCGAAGCCAGCTACCGGGCCGAATCCTCCAAGACAGAGCAGCCCTTGCGGGTGCGCTCATCGCCAAGTAGGATTCCAACTCCCCCCGCAGGATCGACACTGCACTCGGAACTCCAGATGACTGGAAGCCCGAACTTGCAGAGAGTCTCCCGGGTGGGTACATTAGGAAAGTTGCCCTGACAGGGCGGCCGAGAGGCCGAACATCAGGAGCGTCCGATCCTTGAGAACTCAACAGCGTGCACTAAGTCAATGCCAAACAACCTCGTCGGTTGGTTTACCAACCGAATGAGATTCCTTTGGATTGAAACGAATGTCAGTAGATATTCAACTTCAGTCAGATTGAACTCGTGTCGAGCGGTAACGCTCGATGCAACTAGATGTGCCGGCAGCCTTCGGGTCGCCGTGCAATCAAACATTTACGGAGAGTTTGATCCTGGCTCAGGACGAACGCTGGCGGCGTGCTTAACACATGCAAGTCGAACGATGAACCCGGAGCTTGCTCCGGCGGATTAGTGGCGAACGGGTGAGTAACACGTGAGTAACCTGCCCTTGACTCTGGGATAAGCGTTGGAAACGACGTCTAATACCGGATACGAGCTGGGACCGCATGGTCACTAGCTGGAAAGAATTTCGGTCAAGGATGGACTCGCGGCCTATCAGTTAGTTGGTGAGGTAACGGCTCACCAAGACGACGACGGGTAGCCGGCCTGAGAGGGTGACCGGCCACACTGGGACTGAGACACGGCCCAGACTCCTACGGGAGGCAGCAGTGGGGAATATTGCACAATGGGCGAAAGCCTGATGCAGCAACGCCGCGTGAGGGACGACGGCCTTCGGGTTGTAAACCTCTTTTAGCAGGGAAGAAGCGAAAGTGACGGTACCTGCAGAAAAAGCACCGGCTAACTACGTGCCAGCAGCCGCGGTAATACGTAGGGTGCAAGCGTTGTCCGGAATTATTGGGCGTAAAGAGCTCGTAGGCGGTTTGTCGCGTCTGCTGTGAAAACGCGAGGCTCAACCTCGCGCCTGCAGTGGGTACGGGCAAACTAGAGTGCGGTAGGGGAGATTGGAATTCCTGGTGTAGCGGTGGAATGCGCAGATATCAGGAGGAACACCGATGGCGAAGGCAGATCTCTGGGCCGTAACTGACGCTGAGGAGCGAAAGCATGGGGAGCGAACAGGATTAGATACCCTGGTAGTCCATGCCGTAAACGTTGGGAACTAGATGTAGGGACCATTCCACGGTTTCTGTGTCGCAGCTAACGCATTAAGTTCCCCGCCTGGGGAGTACGGCCGCAAGGCTAAAACTCAAAGGAATTGACGGGGGCCCGCACAAGCGGCGGAGCATGCGGATTAATTCGATGCAACGCGAAGAACCTTACCAAGGCTTGACATATAGAGGAAACGTGCAGAAATGTACGCCCCGCAAGGTCTCTATACAGGTGGTGCATGGTTGTCGTCAGCTCGTGTCGTGAGATGTTGGGTTAAGTCCCGCAACGAGCGCAACCCTCGTCCTATGTTGCCAGCACGTAATGGTGGGAACTCATGGGAGACTGCCGGGGTCAACTCGGAGGAAGGTGGGGATGACGTCAAATCATCATGCCCCTTATGTCTTGGGCTTCACGCATGCTACAATGGCCGGTACAAAGGGCTGCAATACCGCAAGGTGGAGCGAATCCCAAAAAGCCGGTCTCAGTTCGGATTGGGGTCTGCAACTCGACCCCATGAAGTTGGAGTCGCTAGTAATCGTGAATCAGCAACGTCACGGTGAATACGTTCCCGGGCCTTGTACACACCGCCCGTCAAGTCATGAAAGTCGGTAACACCCGAAGCCAGTGGCCCAACCGTAAGGAGGGAGCTGTCGAAGGTGGGATCGGTGATTAGGACTAAGTCGTAACAAGGTAGCCGTACCGGAAGGTGCGGCTGGATCACCTCCTTTCTAAGGAGCTTCTGATGCGTCGCTTCGGCGGCTGCATCCAGAGCCGGAACTGAGACGAACGTTCTCAGCCGGTTTGCTCAAGGGTGGAACATTGATTTAGGTCGTCGGCTCGAGCCGGCCCGGTAGTACATCCCTTGTGGATAGGAACCCGCGCTTGTGAGAGGCGGCGACGTGCACGCTGTTGGGTCCTGAGGGACCGGGCCCCGGGAAACCGGGAAACGATCTCTCGGACTTCTGGGCAGTCGCCGCGATGGCTGACTGCAAGGAGTGCCGACCGTATGTTGAGAACTACACAGTGGACGCGAGCATCTTAGAACTGATGCCTTCGGGTATCAGATCTACGATCTAGATTTATATAGATCATTGGTCAATCTGCAGCGTCGAACCTTTCAGGGGAGATGCTGTCGATCGATTCATACTCATGTAGTCAAGTTTCTAAGAGCAAACGGTGGATGCCTTGGCATCTGGAGCCGAAGAAGGACGTAGCAATCTGCGATAAGCCTCGGGGAGCTGATAAGCGAGCTTTGAGCCGAGGATTTCCGAATGGGGAAACCCCGCTGGGCGCACTTGTGCGACCTAGTGACTCCCGCCTGAATATATAGGGCGGGTAGAGGGAACGTGGGGAAGTGAAACATCTCAGTACCCACAGGAAGAGAAAACAACAGTGATTCCGTTAGTAGTGGCGAGCGAAACCGGAAGAGGCTAAACCGATCATGTGTGATAGCCGGCAGGCGTTGCATGGTCGGGGTTGTGGGACTCACCCGCTGTTCTGCCGAACAGCAAGGGTTACAGCGCGATATAGACGAATGGCATTGAAAGGCCAGCCACAGAGGGTGCCAGCCCCGTAGTCGAAATGTCGTAATGGCCCGGAGAGTATCCCAAGTAGCACGGGGCCCGAGAAATCCCGTGTGAATCTGTCAGGACCACCTGATAAGCCTAAATACTCCCAGATGACCGATAGCGGACAAGTACCGTGAGGGAAAGGTGAAAAGTACCCCGGGAGGGGAGTGAAATAGTACCTGAAACCGTTTGCTTACAAACCGTTGGAGGAGCCCTAGTAGCTCTGACAGCGTGCCTTTTGAAGAATGAGCCTGCGAGTTAGCGATATGTGGCGAGGTTAACCCGTGAGGGGTAGCCGTAGCGAAAGCGAGTCTGAATAGGGCGATTCAGTCGCATGTCCTAGACCCGAAGCGAAGTGATCTATCCATGGCCAGGTTGAAGCGACGGTAAGACGTCGTGGAGGACCGAACCCACTTAGGTTGAAAACTGAGGGGATGAGCTGTGGATAGGGGTGAAAGGCCAATCAAACTTCGTGATAGCTGGTTCTCTCCGAAATGCATTTAGGTGCAGCGTTGCGTGTTTCTTGCCGGAGGTAGAGCTACTGGATGGCCGATGGGCCCCAAAAGGTTACTGACGTCAGCCAAACTCCGAATGCCGGTAAGTGAGAGCGCAGCAGTGAGACGGTGGGGGATAAGCTTCATCGTCGAGAGGGAAACAACCCAGACTACCGACTAAGGTCCCTAAGCCTGTGCTAAGTGGGAAAGGATGTGGAGTTGCATAGACAACCAGGAGGTTGGCTTAGAAGCAGCCACCCTTGAAAGAGTGCGTAATAGCTCACTGGTCAAGTGATTCCGCGCCGACAATGTAACGGGGCTCAAGCACAGCACCGAAGTCGTAGGATTCGTACATTTGGTAGGCCTTTGTGGTCCAGCCGTACGGATCGGTAGGAGAGCGTCGTGTGGCCAGCGAAGCGGCGGTGTAAACCAGCCGTGGAGGCCACACGAGTGAGAATGCAGGCATGAGTAGCGAAAGACGGGTGAGAAACCCGTCCTCCGAAAGACCAAGGGTTCCAGGGCCAGGCTAATCCGCCCTGGGTAAGTCGGGACCTAAGGCGAGGCCGACAGGCGTAGTCGATGGACAACGGGTTGATATTCCCGTACCGGCGAAGAACCGCCCAAGCTAATCCAGTAATGCTAAGAGTCCGAATCCTCTTTTCAATGCACCTTCGGGTGCGGCGAGCTGAGGGCTAGCACTCGACCCTATGCTGGTGCGGCTAGCGTATTAACAGGTGTGACGCAGGAAGGTAGCTGAGCCGGGCGATGGTTGTCCCGGTGTAAGGACGTAGGGCGAGAGATAGGCAAATCCGTCTCTCATACAGCCTGAGATCCGATGCGTACCCCTCACGGGGGAAATCAGTGATCCTATGCTGCCGAGAAAAGCATCGACGCGAGGTTCTAGCCGCCCGTACCCCAAACCGACTCAGGTGGTCAGGTAGAGAATACCAAGGAGATCGAGAGAATCGTGGTTAAGGAACTCGGCAAAATGCCCCCGTAACTTCGGGAGAAGGGGGGCCGGATTCGTGAAGGGATTTACTCCCGGAGCGTTGAAGGCCGCAGAGACCAGTGGGAAGCGACTGTTTACTAAAAACACAGGTCCGTGCCAAGTCGCAAGACGATGTATACGGACTGACGCCTGCCCGGTGCTGGAAGGTTAAGAGGAAGGGTTAGCGCAAGCGAAGCTCTGAATTTAAGCCCCAGTAAACGGCGGTGGTAACTATAACCATCCTAAGGTAGCGAAATTCCTTGTCGGGTAAGTTCCGACCTGCACGAATGGCGTAACGACTTCCCAGCTGTCTCAACCGCGAACTCGGCGAAATTGCACTACGAGTAAAGATGCTCGTTACGCGCAGAAGGACGGAAAGACCCCGTGACCTTTACTACAGCTTGGTATTGGTGTTCGGTGTGGCTTGTGTAGGATAGGTGGGAGACTGTGAAGCGGGCACGCTAGTGTTCGTGGAGTCGTTGTTGAAATACCACTCTGGTCACCCTGGATGTCTAACTTAGAACCGTAATCCGGTTCAGGGACAGTGCCTGGTGGGTAGTTTAACTGGGGCGGTTGCCTCCCAAAAAGTAACGGAGGCGCCCAAAGGTTCCCTCAACCTGGTTGGCAATCAGGTGTCGAGTGTAAGTGCACAAGGGAGCTTGACTGCGAGACTGACAGGTCGAGCAGGGACGAAAGTCGGGACTAGTGATCCGGCAGTGGCTTGTGGAAGCGCTGTCGCTCAACGGATAAAAGGTACCTCGGGGATAACAGGCTGATCTTGCCCAAGAGTCCATATCGACGGCATGGTTTGGCACCTCGATGTCGGCTCGTCGCATCCTGGGGCTGGAGTAGGTCCCAAGGGTTGGGCTGTTCGCCCATTAAAGCGGTACGCGAGCTGGGTTTAGAACGTCGTGAGACAGTTCGGTCCCTATCCTCTGCGCGCGCAGGAAGATTGAGAGGATCTGACCCTAGTACGAGAGGACCGGGTTGGACGAACCTCTGGTGTGTCAGTTGTTCCGCCAGGAGCACCGCTGATTAGCTACGTTCGGGATGGATAACCGCTGAAAGCATCTAAGCGGGAAGCCGGCCTCAAGATGAGTCTTCCAAGCCCTTAGGGGCGAGAGGCTCCCAGCCAGACGACTGGGTTGATAGGCAGGATGTGGAAGAGGGGACTAACGACCCTTGCAGCTGACCTGTACTAATAAGCCGATAACTTGACAACACTCTTCCTCGGAAGGGTTGAGTATGCGCTCGCGTCCACTTTGTGGTTCTCGATTTACGGTCGAGAACTACGCACAGATCATGCTTTGACATGACTGTCCGTAAACGATTGATAAATCAATAGTGTTTCGGCGGCCATAGCGAAGGGGAAACGCCCGGTTACATTCCGAACCCGGAAGCTAAGACCTTCTGCGCCGATGGTACTGCGAGGGGGACCTCGTGGGAGAGTAGGACACCGCCGGACTTCTTTGTGAAATGGCCACCCAGTGATGGGTGGCCATTTCGCGTTAACGCACGACTTCGTGCAGCGCGAGGAGACTCCATGTCAGAGAAGCACGACCGACCGAAGCGCGACGGCGGCGACAACCGCCGCCCGCGACGCAGCGGCGACGCGCGTCCCCAGCGCAGTGGCGAGGGCCGACCCCGCCGTGACGGCGACGACAGCCGTGCTCGCCGGGAGGGCGGGGAGCGCCGTTCGCATGCCGCGCGTGCGGGGTCGGGACGAGCATCCGAACGCCCGACGGGCGGAATTCGTCCGCGTCGCACCGACGCAGACGATGGCCGTCCGCGGCACGATGATCCGCCGATTCCGGACGACGTGACGGGCCGCGAGCTCGACCGCGTCGCTCGCGCCGAACTGAAGGCGCTGAGCAAAGAGAACGCGGAGCGGGTCGCGCAGCACCTCGTCATGGCTGCTCGCCTCATCGATGAGGACCCCGAGCTCGCGCACAAGCACGCACAGGCGGCCGCCCGCCGCGGCGGGCGCATCGCGGTCGCTCGTGAGACGCTCGGCATCACGGCGTATTTGACCGGCGACTTCGCGCTCGCGCTGCGGGAGCTGCGCACGCATCGCCGCATCAGTGGGTCAAACGAGCAGGTTCCCCTATTGGTCGACTGCGAGCGCGGCCTGGGGCGCCCCGAGAAGGCCCTCGAGCTGGGGCGCAGCGTTGATCGTTCTGAGCTGAGTGTCGGTACACGTGTCGAGTTGGCGATCGCGATGTCGGGCGCGCGACTCGACCTCGGCCAGACCGAGGCGGCGCTGCGCGAGCTGGAGATCCCGCAGCTCGACCCCTCGACCGCCTACAGCTTCAGCCCCGCGCTGTTCGACTCGTACGCCGTTGTGCTCGCCGAACTCGGGCGCGAGTCGGAGGCCGCCGAGTGGGGCCGCCGCGCCGACATCGCCGCCCAGGCCATCGCTGAGGCCGAAGGCGGCGACGACGAGATCGAGGTCATCGAGGAAGAGCTCGACGACGTCGACGATGATGCGACCGAGGGCGAGGCGACGCCCGGCGAGGACGGCGACGATGTTCGGTAGGAAGAAGGCGCCGACGCCGCTCGATGGTCGCGACGCGCTGCTGCTCGACCTCGACGGGGTGGTGTATCGGGGACCGGACGCGATCGAGCATGCCGTTCCGAGCATCCAGAAGGCGGCGAAGTCGGCCCGCATCGGGTACCTGACGAACAATGCAGCGCGCACCGATGAGTCGGTCGCCGAGCACCTGTCGGAGTTCGGGCTCAGCGTTGAGGCGGCCGATGTCGTCACCAGCCCGCAGGCGGCTCTCCGTGTGCTCGCGACGCTCGTCGACCCGGGCGCCCTCGTCATGGTCGTCGGGGGAGAGGGCATCACCGTCGAGCTCGACAAGGCGGGCTACCGCGTCACACGCTCGGCCGATGACCAGCCCGACGCGGTCGTTCAGGGGTTCGCCCCGCACGTGGGGTGGGAACACCTCGCGGAGGCGAGCTACGCGCTGCAGCACGACCACGTGCACTGGGTGGCGACGAACACCGACTGGACGATTCCGCAGAAGCGCGGGGTGGCGCCCGGCAACGGCACGCTCGTGTCGGCCGTGCACCTGGCCGTCGGGCGCCTGCCCGTCTTTGCCGGCAAGCCCGAGAAGCCCATGTACGACGAGGCGGTCGAGCGCTTCGGCGCCACGAACCCGCTCGCGATCGGCGACCGGCTCGACACCGACATTCAGGGCGCCAACAGCGCCGGCATGGCGAGCGCGCTGGTGCTGACCGGTATCGACCAGGCGAAGCAGGTGCTCGCGGCGCCAGCCGGGCAGCGGCCGACGTACATTCTGCGCGACCTGCGCGACCTGTTCGAGCCCTACCCCGAGATCACGGAGGAGGTCGACGCCGACGGCGTGCGCTCGGTCTCGTGCGGGCAGGCGGTGGTGCGCATGAAGCAGAACGTCGTGCGCGTCGCCCGGGCGGGCGACGACCCCGTCAACCTGCTGCGCGCCGGCGCCGCGGTGATCTGGGCGTCCGGCCTGCAAATCTGGGGTCTCGACGTCGACCCGCAGCTATATTCGTGACCATGGACGAGCGCGGCGCAGAGACCGAGCCGGCGACGGCCGAGCCCGAAACCGGCGAGCACGACGCGGGCGATCTCGACGCCCCCGACGAGGGCCTGCTCTCGCAGCTCGCCCTCATCGACGACCAGCCGCTCGAGGACCGTGCGGCCGCGTTCGCCCAGCTGCACGACGCGCTGCGGCAGCAGCTCGAGGCGTGACCGCGGACACCCCTCGCTCGGCTTCCGGCCCTGACTCCGGTGCGACGAGGCGCCTCGACGTGGCGCTCGTCGACGCGGGGCTCGCGCGCTCGCGCACGGCCGCGCGTCAGGCGATCGAGGCCGGGCGGGTCAGCGTGGGCGGCAGGGTGGTGACGAAGCCGGCGTACGCGGTGCGAGCATCCGATGAGTTGGGCGTGGAGGGCGCGAGCAGGTATGTCAGCCGCGCCGCGCACAAGCTGCTCGCGGCTCTCGACGCGGAGGAGGCCGCCGGTCGCCCGCTGCCGATCGCGGGGGCGACGGCGCTCGACGTGGGCGCCTCCACGGGCGGGTTCACCGAGGTGCTGCTCGAGCGCGGCGCCGACACCGTCATCGCCCTCGACGTCGGCCACGGCCAGTTGGATGCCCGCATCGCGCTCGACGCGCGCGTCGCGGTCGTCGAGGGGGTCAACGCGCGCGACCTCACCCCCGAGATGCTCGCGACGACCAGCGGAGTGAGTGACCGGCCCTCGGTCGTCGTGGGCGACCTGAGCTTCATCTCGCTCGGCCTCGTGCTGCCCGCGCTTGTCGCAACGGTCGGCGCGGACGCCGACTACGTGCTGCTCATCAAGCCGCAGTTCGAGGTCGGCCGACAGGGCATCCGCGAGGGCATCGTGCGCGACGCCGGGGCCCGCGAGGAGGCGATCATGGGCGTGCTGTGGGCGGCTGCCGACGAGGGCTTGCGCGCTGCGGCGCTCCTGTCCTCCCCGGTGGTCGGAACCCATGGCAATCATGAGTATCTGGCCGTCTTCCGGCGTGAGTACGGGGTCGATCCGACAGAATGGAGGGGCCGCGCGGCCGAGTTGGCCCGCACGGTCGTGATCGGGGCCCCGCGGGCCGCCGATCAGCCACCCGTGTGAAGGAGCCCCGTGACTGAACGCCACATCCTCGTCGTCGCCCACACGGGCCGCGACGAGTCGCTCGAGGCGGCCGTCACCGTCTGCCGGCTGCTCGGCGACGCCGGGCTCACGCCCGTGGTGGCCGCCGACAGCGTTAATGATCTCCGCGAGGCGACGGGCGGCGCCGAGCTGCGGGTGCTCGCCGACGCGGGCCAGCCGGGCGAGAGCGGCGTCGACGCCGCACCCGGTGTCGCCGTGGGCGACATCGAGTTGGTCATCGTGCTCGGCGGCGACGGCACGATCCTGCGCGCGGCCGAGCTTGTGCGCGGCGGGTCGGCACCGCTGCTCGGGGTGAACCTGGGGCACGTCGGCTTCCTCGCCGAGAGCGAGCGCGACAGTCTGGCGGAGGCGGTCGCGCGCGTGTTGTCGCGCGACTACCTCGTCGAAGAGCGCATGACGCTGTCGGTGCGGGTGAAGGTCGACGGCGAGGTCATCTGGCAGACGTGGGCGCTGAACGAGGCGACCGTCGAGAAGGCCAGCCGCGAACGGATGCTCGACCTGGCCGTTGCGGTCGACGGCCGGCCGCTCACCAGCTTCGGCGCAGACGGCGTCGTCATGGCGACCCCCACCGGGTCGACCGCCTACGCCTTCAGCGCCGGCGGCCCCGTCGTCTGGCCGAGCCTCGACGCGCTGCTCATGGTTCCGCTGAGCGCGCACGCCCTGTTCGCCCGCCCGCTCGTGGTGGGCCCGAACTCGTCACTCGCCGTCGACGTGCTCGACCGTACGGGTGCGACCGGCGTGCTGTGGTGTGACGGGCGTCGCGCCTTTGACCTGCCCGCGGGCGCGCGTGTGGTCGCCAGGCGATCGTCCACGCCCGTGCGGCTCGCGCGGCTGCACCCCGGGCCCTTCACCGATCGACTCGTGCACAAGTTCGCCCTGCCCGTCCACGGCTGGCGGGGCGGGGCCGACGCCGAGCCGCCCGCGACGGGCGCGATCACGGTGCCGCGGGCATCCGCGGGGGCGAGCGGCGCAGATGCGGATGCCGCCGCGGGCGAGGGCGCGGAGGGCGACGCGTCGTGATCGACGAGATCTCGATCCGCGACCTGGGCGTGATCGGCGAGGCGCGGCTGCCGCTCGGGCCGGGCTTCACCGCGCTCACGGGCGAGACGGGCGCGGGAAAGACGATGGTCGTGACCGCTCTCGGGCTGCTGCTCGGCGCGCGCGGTGACGCGGGTGTCGTGCGCTCGGGGGCCGACCGCGCGCTGGTCGAGGGGCGCTGGATCGTCGACACCGATGGTGCGGTTGCCGAGCGCGTGCGCGATGCCGGGGGTGACCTCGACGATGACGAACTGATTCTCGCCCGCACGGTCTCGGGCGAGGGGCGGTCGCGGGCCGTCGTCGGCGGACGGTCGGCGCCGGTGGGCGTGCTCGGCGAACTCGGCGAGCAGCTCGTTGTCGTGCACGGGCAGAGCGACCAGGTGCGGCTGAAGTCGTCCACGGCGCAGCGTGAGGCGCTCGACCGCTACGCGGGGTCAGAGCTCTCGGCTGTGCTGGCTGAGTATCGGGCGGCGTTCGCCGCCTGGAACGCGGCGCGCGACGAGCTCGCGCGGCTCACCGGCGAGCGGGATGCGCGGGTGCGCGAGGCCGACGAGTTGCGCGCCGCCATCGACGAGATCGAACAGCTCGCGCCACAGCGCGGCGAAGACACCGAGCTCGCCGAGCGGGCCGAGCGGCTCGGCAACCTCGAAGACCTGCGGCTCGCCGCCGCGCAGGCGCACGAACTGCTGTCGAGCGAGGCGCTCGACGGCGCGAGCGACGCGATCGGCCTCATCGACGCCGCGCGCCGCTCGGTCGAGCGGGTCAGCGGGCACGATGCGCAGCTCGCGCCGATCGTCGAGCAGCTCGCGGCGGCCGGGTACGCCGTGACCGAGGCGGCGACCGAGCTATCGGGCTACCTCGCGTCGCTCGAAACCGACGGGGGTCGCGAGCTCGAGGCGGTCAACGAGCGCCGCGCGGCGCTCACCGACCTCGCTCGGCGGTTCGGCCCGAGCCTCGACGACGTCATCGAGCTGCTCGACACCGGGTCGGCGCGGCTGCTCGAGCTCGACCAGGACGACGACCGCATCGCCGACCTCACCCAAGAGGTCGAGCGGGGGGCAGCCGCCGTCGACACGCTCGCCGACCGGCTGACCGCCCTGCGCACCGCGGCCGCGGCCCGGCTTGCCGACGCGGTGACCGCCGAGCTCGCCGCGCTCGCGATGCCGGATGCGCGCCTCACCGTCTCACTCGAGCGGCGTGACGAGTTGACCTCCTCGGGCCGCGACTCTGTCGCATTGCTGCTGCAACCACACGCAGGAGCCGACCCGCGGCCACTCGGCAAGGGCGCGTCGGGCGGCGAGCTGTCGCGCGTGATGCTCGCTCTCGAGGTCGTCATCGCCGAGACCGACCCCGTGCCGACGTTCGTATTCGACGAGGTCGACGCCGGGGTGGGCGGGGCGAGCGCGATCGAAATCGGGAGACGGCTTGCGCGGCTCGCCCGCACCTCACAGGTGATCGTCGTGACGCACCTGGCGCAGGTCGCGGCGTTCGCGACGAACCACCTCACGGTGGTGAAGGGCAGCGACGGCACCGTCACCGCCTCCAGCGTGCAGCAACTCGACGGCGACGCACGGGTGGCCGAGATGGCGCGGCTGCTGTCCGGGCTCGCCGACAGCGACACGGGGCTTGAGCACGCGCGCGAACTGCTCGCCGAGGCGCGCAGCCTCGCCGACGCCTGAGCCCCTCGCGCCCGGACGACGCCGGTCGACCCGACCCGCCCCGACAAGCCCCTGGTTACCCGGCGAGGTCAACGATGTCGACCGTTGTCACCTGCCGTTCGGCGCCGTCGACGAGGGTCGAAAACTCGACCTGCGTCGCCTCGGCGGCCGCCGTCAGAGGTATGGCGAGCACGCTCGTGAACGGCGCGAAGTCGGCCGTGCAGAACGTGTTCGGTGCCCGACGCTCCTGCAGCGTCACCCCGATCGTGTCGGAGGCGAGACCCGCGTCGACCGCCGTCGGAATGAGCGGACAGCTCGACGAGCCGTAGGTGATGATCGTCAGCTCACGATCGTCGGCGAGCTCGAGTACGGGGCTCAGCCAGAGCGCCTGCGGGCCGTCCGGCTGCTCGGCATCGGGGGCGGGCTCGGGAAGCAGCGCGGGCAAGCCCGGGTACTCGTCGACCGCCGCCGAGGCGGGCACGTCGACCGGCTCGAGGTTCGGGTCGATCACCATGATCGTGAACGCCTGCACCCAGTCTTCGTCGCCGAGGCGCGGCTCGCGCCACTCGACATCGGCGAACACCTCGTCGGCCGTCGCGCCCTCGGGCGCCGAGACGATGTGGAAGTGCGGGGCGAGGTCGTCGGTGCAGACATCGGCTGCCCCCTTCTGGAACGTGGCGCTCAGCTGGTCGTCGGCGAGCACCTCAAGCGCGGTCAGGACGTACGGGCACGTGGAGGAGCCGTAGCTGATGAACGTGATCACGTTGCGGGCAGGGCCCTCGTTCCACCAGGCGATGGGCTCGATCGGGCCCTCCCGCTCGCGCTCCGGCACCGGCGCGCCGGGGGGCCACCCCGCGCCCTCCGCGTCAGCGATCGACCGCGGCTCGGGCGAAAGAGCCGGCTGCGTCGCGCAGCCGGCGGTGAGCGCAGCGACCGCGACGAGAGCGGCGAGCGTCGCCGCGGCGCGGCGAGCGGAACCCGGCCCGAGCATCCCCCGTCGAATGAATGTGCGTGATCGTTCCCCCATGTCCGGCAGGGTACGCGGCTCGATTCCGCGCGTCGAGGCTTTCGGGGTCACGGGTCGGATACGATAGAACCCCGTGGCAGACACTTCAGACTCCGGGAACGGTGACCGCGTCACCAAGCACATCTTCGTCACCGGAGGAGTCGTCTCCTCTCTCGGCAAGGGCCTGACGGCGGCAAGCCTCGGCAACCTGCTCACCGCGCGGGGCCTTCGCGTCGTCATGCAGAAGCTCGACCCGTACCTCAACGTCGACCCGGGCACGATGAACCCGTTCCAGCACGGCGAGGTGTTCGTCACCGACGACGGCGCCGAGACCGACCTCGACATCGGCCACTACGAGCGCTTCCTCGACATCAACCTGAACCAGGCCGCCAACGTCACGACCGGCCAGATCTACAGCCAGGTCATCGCGAAGGAACGACGCGGCGAGTACCTCGGCGACACCGTGCAGGTGATCCCGCACATCACCGACGAGATCAAGCGTCGCATGCGCCTGCAGGCCGAAGACGACCCGCAGCCCGACGTCATCATCACCGAGATCGGCGGCACGGTTGGCGACATCGAGTCGCAGCCGTTCATCGAGTCGGCCCGCCAGGTGCGCCACGAGCTCGGCCGCAAGAACGTGTTCTTCGTACACGTCAGCCTCGTGCCCTTCATGGGCGCCAGCGGCGAGCAGAAGACGAAGCCGACGCAACACTCGGTCGCGGCGCTGCGCTCGATTGGCATCCAGCCGGATGCGCTCGTCTTGCGTAGCGACCGGCCCGTGACGAGCGGCAACCGTCGCAAAATCGCCCTCATGTGCGACGTTGACGAGCAGGCCGTCGTGAACGCGGTCGACGTGCCGTCGATCTATGACATCCCGTCGATGCTGCACAGCCAGGGCCTCGACGCGTACATCATCGACCAGCTGGGCCTAGAGGCGAACGACGTCGCGTGGGACGGCTGGGCCGACCTGCTCACCGCCGTGCACGAGCCGAAGCGCGAGGTCACGATCGGTCTCGTCGGCAAATACATCGACCTGCCCGACGCGTACCTGAGCGTCACCGAGGCGCTGCGCGCCGGCGCCTTCGCGCACCAGTCGAAGGCCGTGATTCGCTGGATCGCCTCCGACGAGTGCGAGACCCCCGAGGGCGCGGCCAAGCACCTGAGCGACGTCGACGCGATCTGCGTGCCCGGGGGCTTCGGTGTGCGCGGCATCGAGGGCAAGCTCGGCGCGCTGCGCTTCGCCCGCGAGAACATGATCCCAACGCTCGGGCTGTGCTTGGGGCTGCAGTGCATGGTCATCGAGTACGCGCGAAACGTGGCGGAGTTGCCCGGAGCATCCTCGAGCGAGTTCGACCCCGACACCGAGTTCCCCGTCATCGCGACGATGGCCGAGCAGGTCGCCCACATCGACGGCGGCGACCTCGGCGGCACGATGCGGCTCGGCCTGTATGAGGCGGCGCTCGCCGAGGGTTCGCTGGCCCGCGAACTCTACGGTGAGCCGAGCATCAGCGAACGCCACCGTCACCGTTACGAGGTGAACAACGCCTACCGCGAGCGCATCGCCGGGGCGGGCCTGTCGTTTTCGGGCACAAGCCCCGACGGTTCGCTGGTCGAGTTCGTCGAGCTGCCGCGCGACGTGCACCCGTACTACATCGCCACCCAGGCCCACCCCGAACTGCGCTCGCGCCCGAACCGCGCGCACCCGCTGTTCGCGGGCCTCGTTGCCGCGGCGATCGAGCGGCAGAAGGCCAGCCGCCTGTTCGACGACGACCAGACCGAGGGCGAGTAGGCCTCGTGGGCGATCTGCCGGTGGGTGACGCGCCGCTCGCCGACGAGCCGTTCGTGCCCGAGATTGCATCGAGCGACGTCGTCTTCGACGGCGCGGTATGGGATGTGCGCCGCGAACGCTTCGCCTTCGGCGACGGCGAGCTGGTGCGCGAATTCGTCGCGCACACCGGCGCGGTCGCGGTGCTCGCGATCGATGACGACGATCGGATGCTCGCGATCCGTCAGTACCGACACCCCATTCGCGAACGCAATTGGGAGCTGCCCGCGGGCCTGCTCGACGTCGAGGGGGAGGACCCGCTCGAGGCCGGCCAGCGCGAGTTGGCGGAAGAGGCCGACCTGGTCGCGGCCGACTGGGAGCCGCTCATCCAGCTGCACACGACGCCCGGTGGTTCGGACGAGATCATCCACGTGTTCCGGGCGACGGGGCTCAGCGCGGCGCCCGAGGTCTTCGCCCGCGATGGCGAGGAGGCCGACATCGTGACCCGGTGGGTGGCGGTCGAAGAGGCTGTCGACGCGGTGCTCGCGGGTCGCGCCCGCAACGGCATCTTCATGGCCGCGGTGCTCGCCGAGCACGCGCGCCGCACCCGGGCGCGGGGCTAGCGGTGGCGGAGGCGCGAGAGCCGTCTCCGGAGCTTCAGCGCGCGGTCGACCGGTACCTGCGCCACGTCGCACTTGAGCGCGGCCGCTCGCCGCACACCGTCTCCGCCTACCGGCGTGACCTCGCCCGCTACCTCGCACACCTCGCAGACGGCGGCGTGGATGCTGTGGGCGGCATCGCCGAGAAGGACGTCGCGTCGTTCGTCGCGGCCGTCCGCGACCCGGTGCTTGCCTCCGGCGGTGCATCCCCGGTGTCGGCCTCGAGTGCGGCGCGCATGCTGTCGAGCGTGCGGGGCTGGCACGCGTTCCTGCTCGAGGAGGGGCTCGTCGACCGCAACGTCGCCGCCGAGCAGAAGCCGCCCCGGCAGGCGAAGCGCCTGCCGAAGGCGATCACGATCGACGAGGTCGAGCGCCTTCTCGACGCGTGCGCGGGCGACGACCCCCTGATGCTGCGCGACCGGGCGCTGCTCGAGCTGCTGTACGCGACGGGCGCGCGCGTCTCAGAGGCCGTCGGCCTGGCCGTCGACGACGTGACGGGTGACGACGGGGGAGCGGCGGAGGTCGTGCGGCTCTTCGGCAAGGGGCGCAAGCAGCGGCTCGTGCCGATCGGGCGCTTCGCCCGCGAGGCGCTCGACGCGTACCTCGTGCGGTCGCGGCCGCTGCTCGCGCCGCGGGGACGAGCATCCGGGTCGCTGTTTCTCGGCGCGCGCGGCGGGCCGCTCAGCCGGCAGAGCGCGTGGCTGATCATTCGCGGCGCGGCGGAGCGGGCGGAGCTCACCGCCGAGTTGTCTCCGCACACCCTGCGCCACTCGTTCGCCACCCACCTGCTCGAGGGCGGGGCCGACGTGCGCGTCGTGCAGGAGCTGCTCGGGCACGCCTCGGTCGCGACGACGCAGCTGTACACGCTCGTGACGGCCGATGCAGTGCGTGAGGCGTGGGCGCTGGCGCACCCGCGGGCGCGGTAGGGGCGGCGTGACCCGGATGAGCTGCCGGGCCTCGTGGGTCAGGCGCGGTCACGGCGTGCTGGTCAGGCCCTCGAGCTCGATCGTGGCGTCGGGGCGCCACGCGTAGACGAAGGGGCGCAGACCGTCGGCGGGCGGCGTCGCGATGCCGGCGCGTGCGAACTCGCTCGCCGTGACGCAGCGGCTATCGATGGGGGCCGAGGCGACACCGATGCGGGTCGCGATCGCGCACGGCGGGCAGGCCCAGCGCGGTCAGCTCGACGAGGTCGGTGGGGCCGGTCGGGGTGAGCTGCACGATCGGCGTAGTCGTGGGTCCCCAGCCGTAGGTGAGCTCGGCGCCTTGAAGCGACTCGGTGACGGCGAGATCGCGCCCGGATACGAAGGCCGGCTCGGGCAGGCAGGCGCGGCTCCACAGCCGGTCGGCCGCAAAGACGGCGAGGCAGACCGTGCGCTCGGAGGGCGGTGTGCGCGGGGAGGCGCCGCCACGGTAGGCCACGAGCTCGAGCAGCTCGCCCGGCTCGGTCAGCACGACCGACTGCAGCACCCGCACCCCGCTGAAGAGTTGGCCGCCCGTGCCCGCGAGGCGCTCGTCGAGCACCCGCTCGCGCGGCGTGGCCGGGCGCTCGAACACGGCGAACGCGGGCGGCTCACGTGGGATCGCAACGAGCGCGACCGCGATGAGTGCGGCGACGGCGAGCGCGGCGGCGACCACCACGCGAACCGATACGCGGGATGCGCGGGGCGCGTCGGCCGCGTCCGGCCCGTCGGCGACCGGTTCGTCGACGACAGGGGGTGTCGGGTCGAGGGCCGGGCTGCGGCCGGCGAGGATGCGGGCGGCGCGCTGGGCGAGCATCCGCGATTCGGGGGTGTCGGCGCGGCCGTAGGCGAGCCGGGCGAGGGCTGCGTCGTCGAGCGCCTCGAGCCGGTCGAGGTCGGCAGGGTCAGCGTCGTCGCCCACGGGCGTCAGTCAAGCACGCGCCGCTGAGTGAGGCGAAGGTCATCGACGCGGCTAGCGCAGGGGGCGAAGGACCGTGAGGCGGGTGTCGCCCCAGGGCTCCCAGCGGTACGAAAAGGTGCCGACGCCGGCGTTCGGGCTCTGGTCGCTGCCGATGCCGACGGCGGCGAACTCACTGAAGAAGAACCGCACGACCTGCTCGCGATCGCGCGCGCCCAGGCACACCTGAGGCCCGAGCGTTGTCGCCTCGAATAGGAGGCCGCCCGGGGCGCTGCGCAGCGCGTAGATCTCGAAGCCGTCGATCGTGGCGAGCGGGCGTGCCTCGCCCCCGCCGACACTGCCCAGCAACTCGGTCACGACCGCCTGCTCGTTCGCCGGGGCCGGCTCGTCGAACACCTCAAGCGCGTCGGGGCCGAGTGCCGCCACCACGCGCTCGCCGACCGCCGAAAACCCCAGACCCACCACGAGGGCGCCGACGAAGACGGCTACACCGATGCGCCGGGAGCGCGTCCACCAGGAGGGGCGGTCGTCGGCGTCCTCGTCAAGATCGTCGGTGGCCCCGGCTGCATCACCCGGCGTCGCCCCGCCCGCGCCGGGCGCGGCTGCGGCCCGTGCCGCTTCGGCCTCGCGGGCGCGATCGGCGCGCGAGGCGAGGATGCGCGCGGCGGCGTCAGCGCGCATCCGATCGTTCTCGGTCGTGGTGCGCCCGTACGCAATCCTCCGCAACGACGCGTCGTCGAGCCATGCCAGATCGTCGGGCGCGTCGCCGGCGGTGGGGGTGCCACGACCGGTCTCGTCCATGAGGGTCAGTCAATCACGACAGAGCGGTCGGCGGGGAAGCATGTGTGCGCGCGGCTCGTCGCGGCGGCTGAACCCCGCGTGAACACTAGACTTCACTGCCATGAGCGGCGACCAGCACGAGGCACCTGAACTCCCCGGAATGTCGGACATGGTGCCCGGCCCCACGGGCCGCCCGCTGCGCAGCTTTCCCGAGCCGCCGCCGCTGACGAACCACGGCCCGGCGCGCGTCATCGCCCTGTGCAACCAGAAGGGCGGCGTCGGCAAGACGACGACCACCATCAGCCTCGGTGCGGCGCTCGCCGAGTATGGGCGGCGCGTGCTCGCCGTCGACTTCGACCCGCAGGGCGCCCTGTCGGCGGGCCTCGGGGTGGCCAGCCACGACGTGCCGACCATCTACGACCTGCTGATCGGGCGTGAGAAAGACATCCGCACCGCCATCCAGTCGACGTCGACCCCGCGGCTGGACGTGGTGCCCGCCAACATCGACCTGTCGGCCGCCGAGGTGCACCTCGTCAACGAGGTCGCGCGCGAGCAGATTCTCGCCCGAGTGCTGCGGCCCGTGCTCGACGAGTACGACGTGATCCTCGTCGACTGCCAGCCGAGCCTCGGGCTGCTCACCGTCAACGCGCTCACCGCGGCGCACGGCGTGCTGATCCCGCTCGAGTGCGAGTACTTCGCCCTGCGCGGCGTCGCCCTGCTCGTCGAGACGATCGAGAAGGTGAAAGACCGGCTGAACCCGGCGCTCGAACTCGACGCGATTCTCGCCACCATGTACGACTCGCGCACGCTGCACTCGCGCGAGGTGCTCGAGCGGGTCGTCGACGCGTTCGGCGACTCCGTGCTCGAGACGGTCATCGGCCGCACCGTGAAGTTTCCCGACGCGACCGTCGCCGGCACCCCCATCACGACGTTCGCGCCCGACCACCCGGCCGCCGGCGCCTACCGCCAGCTGGCACGGGAGCTGATCGCCCGTGGCCACGCCGCCTGACGCCGCGGTCGAGATGGACGGCGCCGCCGGCGCACCCGCGGGCACGGATGCTGTGCTCGCGTCCGCGACAGACAGCACGGATGCACGAGGCGGCTTCCGCGTCGCCGTCGCCGACTTCGACGGCCCCTTCGACCTGCTGTTGAGCCTCATCACGAAGCGCGAACTCGACATCACCGAGGTGTCGCTGTCGGCCGTCACCGACGAGTTCATCGCCTACCTGCGGGCGCTCGAGGGCGCCGAGCGGCTGGACGAGGCCAGCGAGTTTCTCGTCGTCGCCGCCACATTGCTCGACCTGAAGATCGCGAGCCTCCTGCCCCAGGGCGAACTGGTCGACGCGGAAGACGTCGCACTACTCGAGGCCCGCGACCTGCTCTTCGCGCGCCTGCTGCAGTACCGCGCGTTCAAGGAGGTCAGCGGCTGGTTCTCGGAGCGCATCGCCGCCGAAACCGGCCGTCACGTGCGCAGCGTGCGCCTCGAAGACCGTTTCCGGCAGACCACGACCGAGCTGCGCTGGACGACCAGCCTCGACGACTTCGCCGCCCTCGCGCTGCTCGCGTTCACACCGAAAGAGCTGCCCATCGTCGGACTCGACCACCTGCACGCCCCGCTCATCTCGGTGCGCGAAGAAGCCGCGCACGTGGTCGGCATGCTGCGCGCGGGGGAGGCCCTCACCTTCCGCCAGCTCATCGCCGGAGCCGACCAGATGGGCGTCATCGTCGCCCGCTTCCTCGCCCTGCTCGAGCTGTATCGGCACGCCGCGATCGGCTTCGAACAGCTCGAACCGCTCGGTGAACTGACCGTGCGCTGGACCGCGGAGCACTGGAGCGACGAAAACCTCGTGAACCTGGGAGCCGAATATGGCCAGTGAGACCGTGACCGACAGCGCAGCGGCGCCCGACGCGGCAGCGGCCGAGAACGCTGACACCCCCGAGCGCGCAGGTCTCGCCGCGGGCGTCGATCTCGCCCGCGCCCTGGAGGCAATCTTCATGGTCGTCGACGAACCGCAGAGCGTCGTGGGGCTGGCGAGCGCGGTCGGCCGCCCCGTCAAGGAGGTGCGCGCCGCCATCGCCTCCCTCGTCGCCGACTACGACGGTGAGCCCGACCCGACCGCCGGCCCCGGTGCTCCCGCGCGCCCGCGGCGCGGATTCGAGTTGCGCGAGGTGGGTGGCGGCTGGCGACTGTACGTGCGCGCCGAGTTCGACGACGTCGTGCGCGACTTCGTGCACACCCAGGCGCCCGCGAAGCTCTCGCAGGCGGCGCTCGAGACGCTCGCGGTGATCGCGTACAAGCAGCCGATCTCTCGGGGAGCCGTGGCGAGCATCCGCGCCGTCAACGTCGACTCGGTCGTGCGTACGCTGCTGAGCCGCGGGCTCATTACGGAAGCCTTCACCGACTCGGAGACGGGCGCGATTCACTATGAGACGACCGACCTCCTGCTCACTCAGCTCGGCATCAACTCGCTCGACGAGCTGCCGCCGATCTCGCCGCTGCTCGACGACGGACAGGACGGCTTCGATGATGTCAGGTGAGGGGGAGCGGCTGCAGAAGGTCATGGCAGCGGCCGGGGTCGCCTCGCGCCGAGTCAGTGAGCAGTACATCGAGGCCGGCCGCGTCACCGTCAACGGCGAGGTCGTCACCGAACTTGGCCGCCGCATCGACCCCGAGACCGACGAGATCGCCGTCGACGGGGTCGCGATTCAGCTCGATCAGACGAAGCGGTACCTGATGCTGAACAAGCCGCGCGGGGTGGTCAGCACGATGAAAGACGAGCAGGGGCGCCCCGACCTGAGGCAGTACGCCGAGAAGTTCGAGGAGCGGGTGTACAACGTCGGCCGGCTCGACACCGACACGAGCGGGCTGCTGCTGCTCACGAACGACGGCGAGCTCGCCAACGTGCTCGCGCACCCCAAGTTCGGCGTCGAGAAGACGTATATCGCAAAGGTGCGCGGCGTCGTGGCACCGAAGACGCTTACCCAGCTGAAGACGGGCGTCGAGCTCGAGGACGGGCCCATTCACGCCGACGCCGTGAAGGTCATCGGCAGCCCGCAGCACGGCCACAGCATGGTCGAGCTGACCCTGCACTCGGGGCGCAACCGCATCGTCAGGCGCATGATGGCCGAGGTCGGGCACCCGGTGGTGGAACTCGTGCGGCGCCAGTTCGGGCCCCTGCACCTCGGGCCGCTGAAGCTCGGCGCGGTGCGCGAACTCAGTAAAGTTGAGCGCGGTGCGCTGCTGACCCTCGCTCGCGAGGCCCGCGACGGCGTCGCGCCCGCAACAACGTCAGAGGCGGGTGCCGCTGGCGGCCGCGTGGCTGGCACCCATCCGGCGGGCCCCGCCCCGGCCGGCGCGCAGAAGCCCACAACCCGCCGCCCCCGAAGCCACCGAGGAAGCCGATGACCGACCGACGCCTGCAGGAGCGCGTGCGCATCGTCGGCGCCGGGCTGCTCGGCACCAGCATCGGCCTCGCACTCACCGAGCGGGGCGTCGACGTCACCCTCGACGACCTGTCGCCGACCGCCGTGAAGCTCGCCGTCGACTACGGTGCCGGTCGTGCCGCGTCGGCCGACCGCGGGCGGCACGACGAGCCCGGGCTCGTCGTCGTGTGCGTGCCGCCCGACGTGACGGCGGTGACGGTCGCGGCCGAGCTGACCGCGCACACAGACGCCCTGGTGACCGACGTGGCGAGCGTGAAGCAGAGCGTGCTGCGCGAGCTGATCGCGATGGGTGCCGACGTGAGCCGCTACCTCGGCACCCACCCCATGGCCGGGCGCGAGCGCGGCGGGCCCATCTCGGCGCGCAGCGACATGTTCGTCGGGCGCCCGTGGGTGCTCGCCGGGCACGACGGCATCAGCTACGCGCGGGCAGGCGCCATCGAAGACCTCATCCTCGACGTCGGCGCCGTGCCGATCGAGATGACCGTCGCCGAACACGACGAGTCGGTGGCGATGGTCAGCCACGTGCCGCAGCTCGTCGCCACGGTCATGGCCGGTCGGCTGCGCGCCGCGTCGAACGGCGCCGTGGGGCTCGCCGGCCAGGGCCTGCGCGACGTCACCCGCATCGCCTCGAGCGACCCGGGGCTGTGGGTGCAGATTCTCGCCGCCAACGCCGCGCCCGTGGCCGCGATCCTGCGCGGGCTGCGCGACGACGTGACGGCCGCGATCGACGCCCTCGAGCATCCCGATGCCCCTGGCGCGCGCCGCACCATCGCCGACCTGATGGGCGCCGGCAACGTCGGCGTCGCGCGCATACCCGGCAAGCACGGCCAAGACCGCCGCTACGCCACCCTCGTCGTCATGATCGACGACACCCCCGGCCAGCTCGCACGCCTGCTCACCGAGATCGGCGAGCTCGGCGTCAACATGGAAGACCTGCGGCTCGAGCACTCGCCGGGCGCGCCCGTCGGCTTCGCCGAAGTGTCGGTCGTGCCCGAGGCAGAAGAGCGGCTCGTGGCCGAGCTGGAGGCGCGCGGCTGGAAGATCGCCGCCGCCGGAACCGACTGAGCGGACCGCCCCCGCACCCCACCATCCCCGAGACCCACCCGCCCCGAAGGAGACCCCCGTGAGCGACATCGTCGTGGCCGTCGACGGCCCCGCCGGAAGCGGCAAGTCGAGCGTGTCGAAGGAGGCCGCCCGCCGCCTCGGCTACGCCTACCTCGACACCGGCGCCGCCTACCGCGCGCTCGCCTGGCACTGCCTCGACGAGGGCGTCGACGTCGACAACCCGGATGCGGTGGTCGAGCGGGTGCGTGCCTTCGACTACGCGACCGGCATGGACCCCGACCGCTACTACGTGCGGGTCGGCGGCGAAGACATCACGCCCGACATCCGCGAACCGCGCGTCTCGGCCGTCGTGTCGGCCGTGGCGCGGGTGCCGGAGGTGCGGCAGTCTCTGAACGCGATGTTCCGGCGGTTGATGGACGAGCATCCCGCACCCGGGGTCATCGTCGAAGGACGCGACATCACGACGATCGTGGCGCCGGATGCACCGGTGCGGGTTCTCTTGACCGCGTCAGAAGAGGCTAGAATTGCCCGACGGTCGGCCGAGGTGAGCGCCCAGACGACCGAAGCGACCGCGCAGCAGCTGGCCTCGCGGGACCGCCAAGACTCCCGTGTCGTCGACTTTCTGACGGCCGCCCCCGGTGTGATCACCCTCGATTCCACCGACATCGACTTCGAGCAGACGGTGCAGGCGCTCATCGACATCGTTCGCTCAGGACTCCCTCATGACTAACACCCCCGACCACACCGGCAGCGCCGCGAGCGCGCCGGAGTTCGACGACGACGCCGACCTCGACACGATCGAGGTGGGCGCCGAACCGGTCGACTACGACGACCCCGAACGGGCCGAGTTCGACCAGCAGCGGGCCGACGCCCTGCGCGCCGGGCTCGCCGGCTACGACCTCGACGATGACGACATCGCTTTGCTCGAGAGCGCCGAGCTCGGCGAAGACGGCATCGTCACGCTGCCGGCGCTGCCGGTGCTCGCGATCGTGGGCCGGCCGAACGTCGGCAAGAGCGCGCTCGTGAACCGCATCCTCGGCCGCCGCGAGGCCGTCGTCGAAGACAAGCCGGGCGTCACCCGCGACCGCATCGCCTACAAGGCCGAGTGGAACACCCGCCGCTTCACCCTCGTCGACACCGGCGGGTGGGAGCCCGACGCCGCCGGCATCAACGCCTCGGTCGCCGCGCAGGCCGAGGTCGCCGTCGAGCTGGCCGACGCCGTGCTGTTCGTCGTCGACGCCATCACCGGCGCGACCGCGACCGACGAGTTCGTCGTCAAGATGCTGCGCCGCTCGCACAAGCCCGTCATTCTCGTCGCGAACAAGATCGACGACACGCGGCAGGAGCCCGAGGCGGCCGCCCTGTGGAGCCTGGGCCTCGGCGAGCCGTGGCCGACCTCCGCCGTGCACGGCCGCGGCGTCGCCGACCTGCTCGACCACGTGCTGACCGTGCTGCCCGAGGTGTCGACGGTCGCGAAGACCGAGTTCGGCGGGCCGCGCCGTGTCGCGCTGATCGGCCGACCCAACGTCGGCAAGTCGAGCCTCTTGAACAAGGCCGCCCGCGAGGAGCGCGTCGTCGTCAACGAGCTGGCGGGCACCACCCGTGACCCCATCGACGAGCAGATCGAGCTGGGCGGCAAGGTGTGGCGCTTCGTCGACACCGCCGGCATTCGCCGCCGCCAGCACATGGCGCAGGGCGCCGACTTCTACGCGTCGCTACGCACGGCCGCCGCGCTTGAGAAGGCGGAGGTCGCGGTCGTCTTGATCGACGTGACTCAGCCGATCAGCGAGCAGGATGTGCGCATCATCGACCTCGTGCTCGAGTCGGGTCGCGCGCTGGTGCTCGCGTTCAACAAGTGGGACCTGCTCGACGACGACCGCCGCCGCTACCTCGAGCGCGAGATCGACCAGGACCTCGCGCACGTGTCGTGGGCGCCGCGCGTCAACATCTCGGCGCGAACCGGTCGTCACCTTGAGAAGCTGGTCCCGGCGCTCGAGACGGCGCTCGAGTCGTGGGATACGCGCATTCCGACGGGCAAGTTCAACGCCTTCCTCACCGAGCTGATCGCGGAGCACCCGCACCCCGTTCGCGGGGGCCGGCAGCCGCGCATCCTGTTCGGCACGCAGGCCTCGACCCGCCCGCCGACCTTCGTGCTGTTCACGACGCAGTTCCTCGACCCGCAATACCGCCGCTTCATCACTCGCCGCCTGCGCGAGACGTGGGGCTTCGAGGGCACCCCGATCGTGGTGAACATGCGAGTGCGCGAGCGGCGCCAGCGCTAGAACGGCTGCGTCACCTCAGCATTCGACGCCGGGGTCTGGCTCGCCGTCTTCGGCGAACAGCGGCCCGTTGGCGGTGAAGTCGATGACGACGGTGCGCGCGTAGCGGGGTGCGACGCCGGGCAGGCTAAACGTTTGGCCGTCGTCGTAGATGACCTGAATGGTTTCGCGTGAGATGCAGGCGGTGATGGTGACGCTTTCGCCACCGTCTTCTGCGTCGGTCACGCGTTCGACGAGGGTGGCCTCGAGCAGTTCGGGCGCCCCGTCGAGTCGGAATCCTTCGCTTTGGGCGCGTTCGAAGCCGAGCAGCTCGTTGGCGTAGATGTCGTCGGTGACGAGTGGCTGCAATCGTTCGGGGTTCGTGCCGCCGTCTTGCAGGATCGCCGCGGAGGTCGCGAGGTAGGCCTCGTAGTGCGCGGCGGCGGCGTCGCGTGCGGCGTCGTCGCTGGCGAACGGCAGCTCGTATGCTTCGCTGCCGGGTGCGTCTGCGCCGGGCGCGAGGGGTGTTGCGCTGGGTGCCGCGCTCGCCGTGTCGGTCGGTTCGGCGGTGCTGTCACCCGCGGTGCAGCCGGCGAGGGTGAGGGCGACGAGCGCGCTGGCGATGATGGCGGTGGTGTGGTGGTTTCTTCTCGACACGGGTATCTGTTCTAGCACCCCGGGCCAAGGGGCGCGCGCGTGCAGTCGCGGTCGACGAGCACGGTGACGGCGTCGCTGGTCGCCTCGGCGACGAGCTCGTTCGCGGGGAGTTCGAGGTAGCCGGCGATGCGAGTCCAGGGGCCGCCGGCGTAGCGGTACTCGGCGGCGTAGGCGACGGTGAGGGTGATCGTGTAGGTGCCTTCGGCCTCGTACACGTGGCTCGTCGGGGTCGCGTCGAACTCGTCGAGGCCGAGCGCCTGCCAGGTGCCGCCGGGCGTGGAATGGGTGATGGCGGTGCCGTCGCCGTAGTTCCAGGCGTAGGCGAACGGTGTGAAGCGCACGTCGGCGGGCTGGCCGAGCAGTTGCCCGCCGACGACGTGCGGCGCGATATCGGTGTAGAAGTTGGTGGGAAGGCCGACGACCATCCACCGGTCGGGCTGCATGTACTGCACGGGCGACTGCGGCGTGAAGTTCGCAATGTCGGCGAGGGTGATGATCTGGGGGCCGGACGCGTCGGAGTCGTCGGCTGCGTCGCCGGGAACGGGGTTGACGTCGAGGTCGGGGATCGCGAACCCCTGACAGACCGCGCCGCCGTCGTAGTCGCAGACGATCTCAGGGTCGACGGTGCCGACGGAGCCGGGTGGGACTGCGTAGGCGGGGGTTGCGGATGAGCCGCTGCCGCTGCCGGGGCTGCCAGCCGGAGCCCCGCTCTGGTTGCCAGCGTTCGAGCCCGGCGAGCCTGGGTTTTGTGGACTTGTTTGTCCGGGAGTTCCTTCAGACCGCTGCCCGGTTATCCCTACACGACCGTCGTCAATCTCGGCATCCACGACCGTGGTGGGCTCCACCGCTGTTGGGTTAGCCGCCGCCTCACTTGGCTGTGCCAAAGTCGGGACTAGAGCAAGTACAGCGCACGCGATAGCTGCAATTACGGCGTTTCGCATATTCCGCCCTCTGCCCAGAAATCTCGACTCGTAACGAGTTGGCGCGAATCGTCTCGGAATTGCACCTCAATCTCGAACGGTGTGAGGGGATTGCGGTCCGGCGTGACTAGTGAGTTCCCGGACTGATCCACCAGGTCTGTGTCGGACACATCCTCACAGGCATAGAAGATCACGACCTCGCCTTCGGGATCTTCCGACCTGAATCTCGACTGGAACTGTGTCGCCGTCACGGTTCGATAGCCGGAGGTCGCCAATCCTCCTTCTTCGAGCTCCTCGAAATCGAGCGCAAGGTCTTCGAGCGCTTCGCCCTCCGCTACTTCGGTCAGGTCGTCAACTGAACCACCGCTCTCGAATGCTTCGTCCGTAGCAGCGAGGTACCGCTCGTACACCTCGACGGCGGCGGCGAGGGCTTCTTCGTCGGAGGCGAACAGAGGATCGGCAGTGGCCTCGGGTGTGGGGTCGGGGATGCGGGTGGTGTCAGAACATCCGGCGAGGGTGGCAACGAGGGCGAAGATCAGCAGGCCCGCAGCCGCGGTGCGAGGTCGTCGAGGCATGCGCACGACCCTAAAGGTGACCGGCGTCAGCCCGGACGACTTTCCACACGGGCAACCAGCGAAAGGTCAGCGTCCTACTGGGGAGGAGCGACCGGGCGGGCGGCAGCGAACTCGGTGAGCAGGCCGGGGTGGTCAAGGGGCGTCGCCAGCACCGAGTCGGGGGCGCGCAACGCGAGCTCGGGGAAGCCCGCCGCGGCCAGCAGTCCGTCGTCGAGGGCGAGCAGTTCGGCCTCGACGAGCGGCCACGGCTCGTGCCGGTTGCGCGCGTAGATCGTGCGGCCGAGCCGCGTCTCGTGAAAACCCCACCGGTCGGTCAAGAAACGACTCAGCTCCGTGTCGACGGGGCGGGGGAGCGGGCGGGCGAGGATGCGCGTGGACGCGCCCCGAGCATCCGGAACCGAATCGGGTGCGAGCGGCGTCTGCGACGCGACGGGCGCATCCGAAACCAGCGCGCGCATCCGCGAATCGAGGCGCGGGCCGCGGCGGCGGCGGGAGCGGTATTCGATCGTTCCGTCGACGATGCGCTGGCCGGCGCGTGCCCAGCGGTAGGGGAGGCCGAACAGGGCCTGCGCGGCCATTACCGACGGCAGCGGCTCGGCGTCGAGTGAGCAGAAGACGACGCTGCGGTTACCCGCCTCGTCGACCGCGTAGGTGCGCACGTTGATCTCGACGAAGGTGCCGAAGCCGGGCACAGGCGGCAGTGGCAGGAAGGCGTGCTCGCTCAGCACGAACGGAATCAGGCCCACCCACGCGCTGCCGTCGAAGGGGTCGGGACGGGTTCCGGCGGGCAGCAGCGGCGCGATGCGCTCCGGGTCGACGCGCCAGTGCAGGAAGACGAAGTGGTTCCAGCGCTGGCGGATCACCGCTCGGCCCGGCAGCGGCGGGGCGGCGTGCGGCAGTGCGGGCGCGCCGGCCGGGTCGGGCGCAGGCGCTGGATCGGGTGCGGTCACGCGACCAGTGTGCCGCGCGAGGCACACAGCTTCCTCGACGGCATCGCGCAGCGCGCCGCCCGCGACGGCGACCCCGTGTGGCGCGACGACACAAGGATGCGCGGCGCGCGTTCTCGCAGGCAACGCGCGTAGCCTTCGAGCATGTCGGCGACGGACGAAAGCGCACGCGCGAGCAACGCCTCTGCCGCGCGCGACCGCCGCCCGCCGCCACTGCCCCCGGGTCACCTGCGCGACCCGGGCGACGCCTGGGTCGAAAGCCCCGACGGCGTGCGCTACTGGGGCCGCTTCGGCGCCGCGGGCCTACTCGCGTGGCACCCCACCGCCGGAGTCCTGCTGCAGCACCGCGCCGAATGGTCGCACCACGGCGGCACGTGGGGGATCCCCGGTGGCGCCCGCAAGCTCGACGAGAGCGCCACCGACGCGGCCGTTCGCGAGGCCAACGAGGAGGCGGGGGTTCCGCCCGAGACGCTCACCGTGCTGTTCGACAGCGTGCACGACCTCGGATTCTGGAGCTACACCACCGTCGTCGCCCGCGTCGACGAACTCTTTGACCCCGTGCTCGGCGACGCCGAAAGCATCGAATTGCGCTGGGTCGCCGTCGGCGACGTCGAAACGCTGCCGCTGCACCCCGGCTTCGCCTCCAGCTGGCCGCGGCTGCGCGCGCAACTACCGACCGGTTGATCCGCCGCCCGAACCGTCGCCCGCCGGGCCGCCCGAGCCGTCGCGCACCTCACGCGCGAGCTGCGACAGCCGCGTCGCGGCGATCGCGATCAGCACCCCGCCGATCACGAGCAGCACGACCGCACTGCCCGAACGCCCGACCGCGAACGAGATCATCGCGAGCGCGAGGGCGGCGATGCCGGCCCACAGCGCTCCGCGGGCGGATGCGCGCCGCGCGACCCCGCGCATCCGCGAACCCAGCCCGCTCAATCGCCGCCCCCGCCGCCACCGTCGCCGCTGGACGCGCCGGCTCCGTCAGACGAGTCGCCGCGGTCGGTGTCGCTCACGGGCGTGACCGAGCCGTCGCCCCTCTTCGGGTCGGGCTTCTGGGGCTTGTCGCCGCTGCCGTCGCCGTCGTCGTCGGCCTGTTCGCGGCCCGACAGCCAGATCACGAGAAAGGTGATGCCGACCGGAATGAACGCCCACGCGCTCGCGCTCGCCGGGCCGATCAGCATGGCGAGGCCCACGGCGAGGAACGTGATGCCGATCGGCAGGAAGGCTGCGTTGCGATTCGGGGTGCGCTCGTCGTCGGACATGCCTCCAGCCCACCACACCGCGCCCGCGCGTGCCATCCGCCGCGCGACGGATCCGCGAAGCGCTGGTACCGTCGACGTCATGACTGCACAGCAGCGATTTCTCAGCCCTCGGCCGAACACCGGCCGACTCGGGCTGATGCTGCACGCGTAAGCGCTCGAGTCGTTCCGACTCGGTCGAGGGCCACCCCGCCCCCTCTTCGATCGAGTTCTAAGGACGACCCTGATGTATCTGACCCCTGCCGCGCTTGCCGCCGCCCTCGCGGTGCGTGACCTGTCTGACCCCGCGACCACCCCACCCGGCGAGCAGCCGCACGCCATGAGCCTGCTGCTCGACGCGCTCGTTGACGCGGCGACCGCCCGCGCCGCGCACGCTCACCGAGTGGTGCGCATGGGCCCGCTCGTCGCAACCGTCGACAACTACGACGCGCTCGGCTTCGACGCCGCCGCCGTCACCCGCGACCGCCGCTACTCGCACTACGTGAGCCCCACCGTGATGCTGCGCAGCCACACCTCGGCGGGAATCCCCGCGCTGCTGCGGGCAATCGACGGCACCGCCGACCGCGACGAGTTGCTCGTCTTGCCGGGAATCGTGCACCGCCGCGACGCGATCGACCGCACCCACGTCGGAACGCCCCACCAGGTCGACGTGTGGCGGGTGAGCGCGCCCGACCGGCGAACCGTCGACGACCTGCTCGACCTCGTCGCAGCGCTCGTTGACGCCATTCTGCCGGGAGCGCGGTGGCGCGCGGTGCCGGCCGAGCATCCGTACACCGTCGAGGGGCGCCAGATCGACGTGTGGCACGCGGGGGAGTGGCTCGAGCTCGCCGAGTGCGGGCTGATCGACCCGGGCCTGCTCGCGCGCTCGGGCCTCGACCCGGCGCGCTGGTCGGGCCTCGCGCTCGGCATGGGCCTCGATCGGGCCCTGATGCTGCGCAAGGGCATCGACGACATTCGCGTGCTGCGCTCGACGGATGCGCGCATCCGTTCGCAGATGACCGACCTGTCGCCGTGGCGGCCCGTGTCGATGATGCCGCCGGTGACGCGCGACCTGTCGGTCGTCGTCGCGGCAGAAGACGACGACGAGACCCTCGGCGATCGCGTGCGATCGGCCCTGGATGCGCGGGTTGACGACCTCGAATCGGTCGCCGTCATTGCGCGCACCGCCGCCGACGAGCTACCGCGCGCCGCGCGGGAACGGCTCGGCATCGTCGACGGTCAGGTGAACGCGCTCGTGCGGATCGTGCTGCGCCCACTCGACCGCACCCTCACCGACGCCGAGGCGAACGCGCTGCGCGATCGGGTCTACCTTGCGCTGCATCGCGGGCCGCGGCTCGAGTTGATTGGGGCGGGGTGACGGTGGCGTCGCCCGGTGGTCGGGCTGCCGATCAGGTGAGTCGCACCACGACCCGCGGGCCCGTGCGGCCGACCTCGGTGAAGCCGTGCGCCGTGAAGAGCCGCAGGGTGCCCGTGTTGAGGCTGCCGGCGGGCTTCGCTGACTCGTCGGTGTCGTGGGGGTAGGCCTCGATCGTGCGGGCGCCTGCCGCGCGGGCGTGGGCGACGGCGGCGTCGAGCAGGCGGTGGGCGACGCCCTGCCCGCGGTGCTGGCGGGGGATCGTGAAGCACACGATCGACCAGACGCCCTCGTCGGCCCAGTCGGTATCGCCGGCGGCGGTCGTGATGGCTTTCGTGCGGGGGAGCCGCGCGTAGCGGGGGCGCGGGGCGACGCCGACCCAGCCGACAGCATCCTCGCCGCGAAGCGCGATCAGGCCGGTCGACAGGCCGGCCGCGCGGTCGCTGTCGAGGGCGGATCGGCGGGACTGCGGGTCGGTGGATGCGTAGTCGGCGTTCGCGAGCATCCACCAGCGACACCAGCAGCGCGACGCCTCGGTGACGGCGCCGAGCACGGCGTCGATGGCGGCGTCGGGAACGAGCTCGGCGGGGGTGACGGTGAGGCCGGCGGGGTTGGCGGCGCTGTCGGTCACGGGCGGGCCCCTCGCCTAGTGGATGCTGCCCCCGACGTCGTCGACGTCGTCGGGGTGGGTGAGCGCGGTGGCGATCGCGAGGCGGATCGCCGGGGCGAGGGCGTCGGTCGACCAGTTCGGCACGTGGATGAAGCCGGCGGCGACCTGGTGCCGCTCGGCGACGGCCCCCAGGTGGTAGGCGAGGGCGTTGCAGACGTAGCTGCCGGCGGTCAGCGACACGGCGGCCGGGTGCCCGGCGTCGCCGAGCGCTCGCACGATGCGCTTGACGGGGAGGCCGGTGAAGCGGGCGGCGGGCCCGTCGATATCGAGGCTCGCGTCTCGTGGCTGGTCGCCGTCGTTGTCGGGGATGCGCGCATCGGCATAGTTGATGGCGACGCGTTCGGGGGTGATCGCCTCGCGCCCGTCGGCGAGGCCGAGGCTGACGATCAGCGCGGGGGAGTGCAGGGCGGCCAGCTGCTCGAGCTGCGCGGCGGAGCCGGCGAAGCTGACGGGCAGCACCCGCCCCACGATCGTGGCCCCCTCGATGGTGTCGCCGTCGAGGGCGCGGGCGACGTCGCCGCTCGGGTTGACGCTGTCGCCCCCGAACGGCTCGAAGCCGGTGACGAGCACGGTGCGGCGGGTGGGCGCGTTCATGAGTCAACCCTGGCACGCGATACGCGCACTCGCACTCGCACCCTCTCTACCAGGGCCACAGGCTCACGCGATACCCCGCAGCTCATCGCGCAGTGCGCGGCTTCGGGTCGGCATTTCGCGCACATCTCCGCTGCCCGGCGGGGTCAGATGGTACGTGGGGCCGGCGCGTGTGATTTCCCACCCGTTGTTGTGGGCGAGCATGTGGTGATGTCGGCACAGCAGGATGCCGTCGGCGATATCGGTGCGACCGCCGTCGCGGTGCCAGTGTTCGATGTGGTGCGCATCGCACCAGCTGGGCGGTCGCTCACAACCGGGCCAGCGGCAGCCGCCGTCGCGTGCCGCGAGCGCGATGCGTTGCGCCCGGCTGTAGAGCCGCCGCTCTCGGCCCAGGTTCAGCGGTTGGCCGTTGGCGTCGACGCTGACGGTGATAGACCCTGCGGCGCATGCCAAGCGTTCGACGGTATCGACGCTCACTGGGTCGGCTTGACCCTCGAGATAGCCACCACCGCGGCGTTCGGTCATGGTTCGTGCTGCGACGATGATGCGCACGCCGACGGGGGCATCGCCGAGCAGGTGGTGAGTGTCAGCGCTAACCCCCTGTCGGAGGAGCTCTGCGAAGACATCACTGGCGTACTGTTCGATGCTTCGTTCGTCGGCTTCGGCTTCGTTCGCTTGGGTGTCGACGGGAGTGCCTGTCTCGCTTTCGCTGCATGCCGCCGTGAACTCAGGCTGCCGCCGGCGGGGTGTCGTCACGCGATCGTAAATCTCACTGATCACGGCGAAGGTCTCGGGGTCGAGTTCCCACTGCGCATAACCGCCGCCACCTACTCGTCGTCCGATCCGGAATCCGCGCCGCTCGCGCAGCGCCTGTTCGCGCGTGGCAACGCCGGCGAGGTCGAGTTCGTCACGTGCGAATCGCGCTTCGCGGGCGGCTCGCTCCGGGTCGAGCCCCGCGACGCGATCGACCAGCGCGGTCGAGGCCGCGTCGAGTTGCTCACGGGTGACGGCGGCGCCCGGTGCACCAAGCCCTGTAGTGACGGCATCGGCGACGGCGACACTCAGGCGACCGTCAAGCACCGCGTCAGTGAGGGGAGTGGGAGATGAAGCGCCCGCTGCGGCGCCGATGCGGACGGCAGCGCGAGCATCGACTAAGCGGGTTGCGGTTGTCACCCGCACCATCTCTTCGGGGGTGCGGTGGCCGGATTTTTGGGCGAGCCCGTCGCTGCCGAGTTCGGGGGCAGACCGGCGCGCGATTTCGCCGGCCAGGATGGAGATGTGTAGTTGTGCGAGCCGCGACTCTTCGGCAGCGAGGCGGGTCAGTGCCACCAGTGTTACGTCGTCGAGAGAGACAAGCTGTCGCGGGTCGCGCGGAACCTGCCGCAACGCCTGAATGGCGGACTCGAGGCTCGCAGCGAAGTCGGTCATGGTTCCCCCTTTCGGCGCCTGATTGGTGTGATTCGAATGTATGTTCGACCACCGACATTCAGCCGACCGAGGCGCACAAAGTGGAGGAACGTACGGACACGGGTCACGGGGAGGAGTGCCAACGCCTCACCGCGCACCACGGCCACAACCACGACCACGGCCACGGCCAGGGCCACAGCCACTACTGGTCTAGCCACAGCCACTACTGGTCTAGCCACAGACGGGCACTGACCCACTGCCAATCGAGCCGTTCCTGTTCGAGACGCACCGCCGGGCCATATCGCGCTGTCACGAGGTCGGAGTACAGAGCGCTCTCGTCGGTTGTCAGCCTGTCGAGAGACGCCCGGGTTGCATCGTTTTCGGTGCCCCACCGCTGCTCGTGCTCCAGCAGTGTCGGTGCATCCATCAGCACCGATCGCGCCTGCGGCAGGTGTGCGCGAACGCGATTGAGGATGCTGAACCCGTGCGTGTCGATGTCGCCCCAGTAGTCGACGGGTCGGCCAGCCAGCCACGTCAGTGAGGCCGGTTCGTTGGCGTCGTAACCGCGCCCCCACAACACCACGCAGCCCTCGGGCACGGGCACGCTCAGGTAGCTGATCTCGTTCTCGACGATGAGTGCGCGTTTCGGGCGCACGTCGAGAGCATCAAGCTCGTCGCTGCGCAGCACAGCCTCGTGAACGCCCCGTGGCATTCCCAGCACGGCCGGGTCGAATCGCAGCCGAACTGTTGCGGGCTTCCTGGCGAAGCCGAGCGCGCGTTCAAACGGTCCGCGCGCAGAAGGAACGGCGAGCATCCCGGCAAGGGTTGTGCGGTGCCGCTCGATGAACTTGGTGTCGACTCCGGGGGCGCTGACGTGCCGCAGGTAGAGGCCAGAGTTTCGGTGCTCGACGAGCCAGTCCAGCGCCGCCAATACGGTCGACCATTCAGCGCCGATCGCGAGGGCCTTGAGCGGATTCGCCAGAGCCCACTCCCGCGCGGCAGGGCTCGTCACGCTGCGACCAATAATCTCGCGATAAACCGAAACCTCGGTGACGGTGCCGAGGATGCTCCATGCCTGGTCGAAGCTCGAGATGACGGCCCGCTCCGGTCGCGTTGTGACGCCTGTCGATCGACCGCCGATGCGCCCGTCCACCACGGTGAACGACCGCCCACCGCGCGATGCGCGGCGGATCGATTCCGCCCACGCGCGCGCCTCGTCGAAGTGGTCGCCGAGGTCGGCCGAGCTCGGCGCGCGCAACGGCAGGTCGATTGTGGGGAACGGCTCTGCATTCACGAATCTGCGCAGAAGTGAGCCGTCCGTCCAGCGCCGTCGCACCGCCTCGACGATCATTGACGGCGTCGTCCAGCGAGCGGGATCACTCACGATGATGCTCGGCGGCGTTCACGGAACTCTTCAATCGTCATGGTGTGCACCCGGGACGCAGCCCCTGTTGGGTTGTCGACGAAGCCGATCGTGCTGACGTACGGCTCAATGATGTGCACTTTTTGCAGCGGGGTGACGATCAACAGCTGCAGGCCGAGTTTCGCGAACAGCTCGAGCGCGTAGCGGGTCGAGACGTCGGATCCGCGACCGAATGCCTCATCGATGACAGCGAAGCGGAAGTCGCGCGACTTTTCGACGCCCCACTCGAGACCGAATTGGTAGGCGAGCGATGCCGCGAGGATCGTGTACGCGAGTTTCTCTTTTTGCCCTCCCGACTTTCCGTCAGAGTCGGTGTAGTGCTCGTATACGTCTCCGGTCTCGCGGTCTTGCTCGCTGGCGGCGAAGGTGAACCAGTTGCGCACATCGGTCACGCGTTTGAGCCACACCTTGTCGGCATCGGCGTGACCCTCTCGGCCGCTGAAACGCTCGATCAGGCGACGGATCTGCTCGAATCGGTGCTCCATGAGGTCGGCCCTGTCATCGGTGCCCAGCGCATCGCTCGTCGCCTCGCGCATGTCAGCGCGGAACTGCCGCACCTCGCTATTCACGGTCGGCTCGAGGACGAGCTGAATGATTCGGCCGTCGGTGTAATCGATGGCGCGCAGCGCGTCGTTGATGCGGTCGATTCGGTCTCGAATCTCGCCCGCCTGACGCGTGAGCCAGCTTGAGAACGATGCGAGTTCACGAACCGCGTTCGTGGTCAGTTGGTGCCGAAATTCGGCTTCGAATCGCGGGAGGTCGTCGCGCAGCACGGTTGCATGCAGCTCACGGTAGGCGGGAAGGGAGAGCACATCGGCATCGAGCTCTGCACGATGGGCGGGCCAGGCGCGCAGGAACTCGTTCATCTGGTTCTGGATGCTGGTGATGTAGCCCTGCATTTCGCGTTGCGTTCGGTCGATGCTCGCGCTGAGCGCCTCGCTGATGGTCGTGCGCGCGGTGTCGCAGTGGGCGACTGTCGTCAGGGGTGTGCCGCCGTGACGATTCGCCAGTTCGGCGTAGTGCGTTCGGGCCAAGGTCACAACGTCGTCGCCCATTGCCTGAAGGGCGGCCGCCTCACGTCGGTCACGCACCGTGATCGTTTCCACGTGCTTCTTGATCTCGCCGATCCTGGTTGCGAGCGCGGTGAGTCGTTCACGAAGGGCAGTATCTTCGGCGTCAATGTCGTCGAGCAGGGCGTCGATGGCGCGGAGCTTGTCTGACCCGCTGATGAGCTGCTGCTGCTCGTCGCTAAGTCGCCGCAGGGTTTCGTTCGCCGCTTCGGTGTCGAGATCTGGCCACGATCGGTATTCGCGAAGGCCGGTGAGTGCGGTGCTGATGCGTCGCCGTGCGTCGTCGACCGCAGCGATCTCGGCGATCTCGGCGTCGAGGCGACTCAGTTCGGCGCCGAGGCTGTCGTGTTCCGCCTCAAGTACCGCGAGCTTTTGACCGTTGTCTCGCCCGAGCACCCAGTTTCGCGGGCTGAGGGTGTCAGCCCGATCATCTTTTTCGTGCCGTTCGCCGCTCTTGATCAACCCCTCGCGAGTGACGGCGCGGTGCTCACGCTGCAACTGGTCGACGGTTTCGGCGAGTACGTGGTCGGCGCGCTGCGCCAGTTCGACGGCAAGGTAGTCGGCGAACGGGCCGGACTCGACGGTGATGATGTCGACGAGTCGTCGCCCGATCCTGGGGGTGGGTACGGCGCGAACCCCTCGCTCGGCGACTCGGCGGTAGACGAGTTTGGTGTGCAGCCGGTTGGCGTTCACCCAGCGAGAGACGGCTGCGTAGTGGGCGGTGGGTACGAGCATCGTGAGCGCGAATCCGCGGAGAACCCGCTCGGCTGCGGCGCGCCACTCAGATTCGGCGGGGGCTACGTCGATGAGCTCGGCGATGTAGGGCACCTCGTGGGGGCTGAGGTTCACGCTCGAGCACAGCTCATCGCGAACGCGCTCGAGGTCGAGCGGCAGGCTGTTGCGACGCTGGCGAAGGCTTGCGATCTCGAGGCTCGCTGCGTCTCGTGCTCGCCGTACGTCGATGCGCCGCTCGATCAGCGGCTCGCGGCGCAGGGCATCGGCGGCGCTCTGCTGCTCGAGTTCGGTGAGGCGCTGTTCGATGTCGTCGCGACGCATGCTGAATTGCTGCGCATCATCGACTGGCGGAAGATCAGCGTCGGCCAGGAGTCCTGCATAGCGGTTGCGCCGCTCGATGCGCTTATTGAGTTCGACCTGCAGACGCTGAATGTCGGCCTCGATGTCACGCAGTCGGTCGCCACCCGCACCGGCGCGCTGGAGCGTGAGTGCATCCCGGCGGGGTACGAGCTCGGCTCGTGCGCGGTCGAGAGTCTCGGTTTCGTCGCGAAGCGCGTTGTGCTGCGCATCGCACTCCGACAGCTCGGCGGCGATGATGGCGCGCACCTGCTCGGCGATGTATGGGGTGAGGGCGTCGCGCTGGTCGCGGTGGGCCGCGTTCTTGTGGTGCGCCTCGTCGTACCGGTCGGCGGCCTCGACGAGCGGGTTGAGCACCGCCAGCTGTTCGGTGGCTGTGCGCACCGCGTCGTGCGCTTTCACGAGGTCGGTGTAATGCGTGATGATGGCCCGAATGCGGGTATCGGTGTCGGCGGGCTCGAGCATGTGCTGACGCACGAAGTCGTTCAAGTTGCCCACGGATTTCATCGACACGGTCTGGTGGAACAGTTCCATCGCCTGCTCGCTGGCAATGCCGAGCAGGCGTCGCACGCGGCGCTGGTATTCGGGGTAGCTGGTGTCGATGGTTGCGCCCGCGCTGCGCAGGCGGGCGCGGAGCGCGTTGAGGTCGGTGCCGAAGTCGGTGAAGTCGCCGTCGATGCTGAGCGGGTGCGTGGCTGTCACGAAGAAGCGGTCGGGTTGCCCGGCGCGATTTTTCTGATGGAAGACCTGCGCGAGGGTGACGGTTTCTGCGTGACCGTCGTTGACGAACATCCCGAGGATGACGGTGTAGTTGCGGTCGTCGCGCAGCCCAACGGGGCGGGATGTGCCCGTGGTCTCGTTGCGCTCAGACTTGTAGTGCCCTTCGACGTAGCTGCGCAGCGTGCGTTCGCGGGCGTCGGCTCCGGCGGCTTTGTTGTAGGCGATGCGGTTCGCGGGTAACAGCAGGGTGGTGATGGCGTCGACGAGGGTCGATTTTCCGCTGCCAATGTCGCCGGTGAGCAGGGACGTGGAGCCGTTGGGGCTCACGGTGTAGACGCGTTTGTCGAACGTGCCCCAGTTGAATACTTCGATGCGATGGAGTCGGTAGCCCGTGGTGTGGTGGGCGGCCGCGGGTGCGTCGAGCGCGCTAAAGAGCGTGTCGGTCATGAGGGTGCCCCTGTCGAGTTGGCGGCGTACTGCGCGAGACGTTCGGCGAAGTCGCCCAGGGCGTGCGCATCGACGTAAGCCTTGAGTATTCGCCGCACCTCGTAGTGCCCGGGTTGGGCGCGCAGCTCGCGAAGAAACCCGAGTTCGACGACTTTCTTGATCGTGGTCTCTGCGGCGTCGACGCTGCGTGCCTCGTTGCTCGTCGTGGCATGAAAGACGCGGATCATCTCGATGAGCCTGTCGCGCGTGATCACGAGGGATCCGCTGTCGCCGTCTGACTCGAACTCTGCGAGCCGCTTGCGGAGGATGACGAGCAGCACGCTCACGGGGTAACTCAGGGCGTGTCGGCGCACGAGCCGGGGCAGGGGTTCGTCTCCGTCGGCGGTTTCGCGCGTGGCGAGGTAGGCGTATCCCTCGGTGTCATCAACGACGACATCGATGCCAATGGTGCGGAAGTGGTCGGCGACGTGACTGCCGTGCCGGTGGAGTGTCTGCCAGACGGTTTCGTGGGCGGCGATGTCTCGGTAGACCACGTCTCGCATGAGGTGGATGATCGCGGTCGCGATGGCGTGTTCGTCGGGGTTTGTCATGGTCGGCTCACGGTGACGTGACGCATGCGCACGATTTTGGGGTTGCCGGCGCTGTCGTCGTAGGGAATGGTCGTGGTCTCGTCGTCGATGCGGATGGCGATGTCGTCGGCGTCGAGGCTGAGGTAGCCGAGAATTTCGGCGATGCCGTGCTGTACGGGGCGCTGTTTGATGATGTCGCTGAGGGAGGCGCTCGTGCACGGGGGTACGAGTTCGCGCACGGTGTCGGCGAGGCGTGCGGTGTCGATGTAGCGCTGCGCGAGCAGGGTTTCGAGGTCGGCGGGGTCGCTGATGTCGGGCTCGACGAGGCTGTCGACCCGCGTTTCGGGCTGCGGGTCGTAGAGGGGGCGTTCGAGCGGGAGACTGATGGGCACCCCGGGAGCGTTGACGGTGAGGCCGATATCGGCCGGCGGCGTTTCGCGCACTGCGAGGGCGGCCGTTTCGATGCCGCGGACGAGTTGCATGATGCGCTTGTTTTCGAGCCATACGTGGTCGTCGAGGAAGCGGCGTAGTTGCTCGGAGAGGGTGCGCACGGTGTGCTGGGTGCGTTCTGCGGCGTCGAGCCAGTCATGGTGCACCGTGCGCAGTCGCCGGTCGGTGGCGACGAGCGGCATGCGGTGCACCGCGTCGAGCATGTGGGCGAGTTCGGTCTGGCTGTCTTCCGAGAGCAGGAAGTCGTAGAACGCTTGGAAGCTGCGCCCCTGGTCGGAGGCGGTGATGTCGGCGCGACTGGAGATCAGTTCGGCGAGCAGTTCGCCTTTGCCGCCCTCCCACTGGGCAATCTTTTCTCGCGCGCTTCGGTCGAGCGCACGAAAGTTGTCTTCGACTTCGCGGAAGTCGGCGAGCAGCTCGCGCGCGGTCGCTGCGACCTGTTGGTAGCGATCACGCAGCGCGGTCTCGTCGAGCGTTCGAATGATGCCGTTGCGTGCATCCGCCAGTTCGGCGTCGATGGCGGCGCGGCGCCGCTCGAGTTCGGCGATGCGCGTCTCGGGGTCGGTTTCTGCGCCGTGCACGATCTGGCGAAGCAGGTCGATCACCGTGTGCAGACGTGATTCGGTGCCGATGAAGGTGCGGGCGCGCATGCCCTCGACCCACGCGTAGGCCTTGTGTAGCGCCGGGGTCGCGTCGTAGTGCACCTGGTCGGATCCCGCCGGGTAGTGCCGCCGAAGCCACCCCGCGTCGGCTGCCGACCAGTCGTCGAGGTAGGTCGATGCGTCGTTCGTGTACCGGTCAGGGTCGGTGCGGTGCAGGTCGTACAGGTAATCGTCGAGGCTCGACTCGATCGTGCTGGCTGGAACGGCGGCGCGGTTCTCGTCGACGAAGTAGGGGCCGAGAAACGACAGGACAAGCGGCGCGTTGTGCGCACGCATGAGGCGCCAGGCGGGGTGCCGCTCGCGCAACCGGTCGATGTCGTCGAGGTCCATGGTGCTTGCCACCCTATGGGCGGCCACCGACATCGTCGGAGTGATTCTCGTCTATTCGCCCTGGATGAGCGGAAGCATATGCTCCGTGATCAGCGGCGCCACCGCAACCGTCTCAAGCTCGGCGCGGCTCAACCACCGCACGTCGTCGATTTCGGCGGCCGCGGCGATGGGCCCGTCAATGCGCGCCCGAAACACGTCGGCGATCAGCGTCGCCCCGGCTTCGTTGGCGGCGGGCGCCGTGAACTGCCCGAGCGGCTCTAACTCGTCGGGGCGGATGCTCGCCCCGATTTCTTCGCGCAGCTCACGACTGAGCGTCTCGGCCGCCGTCTCACCCGCCTCGGGCTTGCCCCCCGGCTGCATATAAACGGCCGTCCCCCGCTTTCTCACAACGAGCAGCCGCCCGATGTCGTCCACGACGAGCGCCGCCGACACCCGTATCGTCTGCCCGCTCACGCCCTCCACTTTGCCACCCCACCCCGGTTCGGCCACCCCCGCCAATACCGCTAGACTCTCTGAGGCCCCACGGGGCCAGCCACGGGCTGCGGCGCAGCTTGGTAGCGCACTTGACTGGGGGTCAGGTGAGTTAGAGCAGCGGGACGGTCCGAAAACTAAACAACGGGATGTGGCGCAGCTTGGTAGCGCACTTGACTGGGGGTCAAGGGGTCGCAGGTTCAAATCCTGTCATCCCGACCGAAAAGTCCCGGGAACTCAAGGGTTTCCGGGACTTTTTAGTTGGTGAGATTTGATCGTGTCATCGCGAAGTCATCGCAATGAGCTCTTCATGCCGCGTCTGCGGGGCGGTTGTCCGGTACGCGTCCGACCGCTGCGGTTGCCTCGGATTCGTTCCGTGGGGGAGTGGGTCGCACCTGTTTGGTATGGATATCGAACGCCCGGCCGCTGGGAACCCGTGGGGGTTGGAGCCGCTCCTGGACGTGAAGGAGCTCGCCGGCTATCTGCAGGTGCCGGTTTCGACGGTGTACGACTGGCGGACGCGTGGTGTCGGTCCGCGGGCGTATCGGTTCGGGAAGCATCTGAAGTTCGCGGTCTCCGACGTCCGGGACTGGATCGAGCAGCAGCACGACCCGGCCGCCTCAGTGCGACAGCGGTGACCCGGTGAGCGCTCCGCGCCTGTCGATCGGCACCTTCGGAGACATCGGTTTCGTCCACACCGACAGTGGTCGGGTGACCGCACGTGTTCGATACCGGGACTGGGACGGCCGGACACGGCTCGTGCAAGCGACCGGCGACACACCGAAGGCTGCGGAGCGGGCGTTGAAGGCCAAGCTCGCCGACCGCGGCCTATTCCAGCCCTCGGGTTCGGCGCTCACTCCGGACAGCCGGTTCCCGGATCTAGTCGCGTATTGGCTCGAGGACCTGGAGTTGGAGGGCCGAATCTCGATCCGGACCCTCCAGCTCTATCAGCGGAACATGGAAACGCTCGTGCTCCCTGCGTTCGCGAACCTCACACTGCGGGAGATCGGGGTTGCCCGGTGCGACCAGTTCCTGAAGCAGCTCGCGAAGCGGAGCTACAACCGAGCCAAGCAGGCCCGGGTCGTGCTGCGTCTCGCGTTCGGTCTCGCGGTGCGGCACGAGGTGCTTCCCCGCAACCCGATGGATCACGTCGCCCGGCTGCACAAGCCGCCAACCACGCCGAGCGCCCTGAGCCCGGTGGAGGTCAACGCGATCCGCGCAGCGATCGCTGTTTGGGAGGCTGATGGCCCATCCTCGGGGCCGAAGCCGGACGGGCAACTCGGCGCGATCGTCGAGGTCATGCTCGGCACGTCCGCCCGGATCGGGGAGGTCCTCGCGATCCGCCGTCGCGATGTCGACATCACCAGCGCGCAACCCTCGATCCGCATCGTGGGAACGATCGTCTCCCCGCAAGGGGCGCCGACCTCCAGACAGGACCACCCGAAGACGGCGAAGTCGCGACGCACAGTCGCGATCCCGTCCTTCACTGCAGCGGCAGTGCGTCGCCGGCTGGTGCAGCTGACGGATCCCTCGCTGGATGCGCTGCTGTTCTGCAGCCGTCAAGGCACGCCGTTGATGACGAACAACGTGCGCCGCCAGCTTCGCCATGTGATGGACCTCGCTGGAATTACGGGTGTGACGCCGCACATGTTCCGTCGGAGCGTCGCCACCGCTGTCAATGAGCGCGCCGGCATCGAGCTCGCCGCGGAACTGCTTGGCCACACGGACCCCAAGATCACCATCCAGCACTACGTCCGACGCAACGACATGGTCAACCCCGCCACCGCCGACCTGCTTGATCGCGCGTTCCCGACGGAGGGCTGACGCGAGCGGCATCGCCAGGCAGGCTTCGGTCAGGCCCCCCTCAACTCAGGTGTCCGGGAGCGCGGGTCAGGCTCCCAGCACTTGAAACCGTCGTATCCGGCGGAACCGTCATCGTCCGACGTCGTGCCGACGCCGCGGTGGCGACGTTCCTCGTCGACTCGCTGCCGTGCTCGGGCTATTGGACCTCCTCGCCACTCTCAACGTTCAGGTGGTCGGGTTCAACTCACTCATTCCGAGCGGCAAGTTGCGCTAACCCACTTTGGCGCTGGACGCATGCACCGGAGGCTGTCCTGACCGCCGTTGCGGCCACATCAGCACGCGGAGGCGAGATATCCGACGGTTGTTCGATCATCGCCGGACCGAAGGCGGGTACGCTTCAGAGGTCTTGAGCGAAAGGGCGCGGCATGAACCTGGGGCTGGCCGTGGTCCTCGTGCTCCTGGTCGGGGCGATCGTGATGTTTGCGATTGGCCGACCGCGTATGGATGTGGTCGCGATCATCATGATCGTCGCGCTGCCCTTGACCGGCATCCTCACCGTCCCGGAGACGCTCGCGGGTTTCGCTGATCCGAACGTCGTGCTGATCGCCGCGCTCTTCGTCGTGGGTGAGGGGCTCTCCCGCACGGGGGTCACGTATCGGCTCGGGGATTGGCTGGCGCGTACGGCGGGCACCAGTGCGACGCGGGTGATCGTGCTGCTCATGCTCTGCGTCGCGCTGCTCGGCGCGGTGATGAGCTCGACGGGGGTTGTCGCGATCTTCATTCCGGTCGCGTTGAGCGTGGCATCCCGTACGGGCATCTCGGTCAGGCAGCTGTTAATGCCGATCAGCTTCGCCGGTCTGATCAGCGGCATGCTCACGCTGATCGCCACGACGCCCAACCTCGTGATTGACGCTGAACTGCGGCGGCACGGTCTGAGCGGTTTCGGGTTCTTCGCCCCCACCCCGTTCGGGCTTGTCGTCCTCGCCCTTGGGATCGGATACATGCTGGTCGCCCGTCGGTTCCTCGGAGCGGAGACGATCGCGGATGCCGGTTCGCGCACCTCCTTCGGGAGCCTGATCCGCGACTACGGTGTGGACGCCCGCACCCACAGATATCGGGTCAACGCGGGATCGCCGCTGATCGGCCAACGACTGGCGGATGCCGAGCTCGGCGGTGGTGCGATGGTCGGTGTCCTGGTACTCGAGCGCACCCGCCTTCTCCGCAAGACGGTGCGCACGTCCGACGACGACACGATCCTCACGGAGGGCGACGTCGTTGTCGTGGACCTGGAGGTGCCCAGCGCGGAGAGACGCCGTCTCCGAATCGGAGAGCTGGCGATGACACCCGACTTCTTCGACTCGTACTCGCGTCAGGTGGGCATGGCGGAGGTCATGATCGCGCCAGACTCATCCGCGCGCGGCCTCAGCGTGCGGGCCATCCGGTTCCGGGAGAAGCACGACCTCGTTGTGCTCGGCGTGCGGCATCGGCGGGAGGCTGCCGGGCCGGCATTTCCCGCGATCCGCTTGACGACGGGCGACACACTGCTCGTCGCCGGCGGCTGGGATTCCATCCACCGGCTCCAGGCGAAGCGCCAGGATTTCATCATGCTCGACCTTCCTGCTGAAGTGAAGGAAGCCGCCCCGGCCGCCAATCAGGCGCCGTTCGCGGTCGGTGCGGTGGTCGTGATGGTCGCGCTGATGGTCACCGGCGTCGTGCCGAACGTGATCGCCGCCCTCATCGCATGTCTGCTGATGGGAGTGTTCAGGTGTATCGACATGCCGAGCGCCTACCGATCGATCCACTGGCCGACGATCCTGCTCATCGTCGGGATGCTGCCCTTCGCACTTGCTCTGCAGCGCACCGGCGGTGTGGACCTCGTCGTGGACGGCCTGCTAGGCGGGCTGGGTGACGCGAATCCGACGATCCTGCTGGGCGGAGTGTTCGTGCTGACCGCCGTTATCGGGCTCTTCGTCTCGAACACCGCGACAGCCGTGCTGATGGGGCCGATCGCGATCGGCATCGCAACACAACTGAATGTCTCGCCCTATCCGTTCGCCATGACTGTCGCACTGGCGGCCTCCGCCGCGTTCATGACACCTGTGTCGTCGCCCGTGAATACTCTCGTCGTCGAACCCGGTCGGTACTCGTTCCTCGACTTCTTCAAGGTTGGCGCACCGTTCACGATCGTCGTGCTCCTCGTCAGCGTGTTCATGGTGCCTGTGATCCTGCCCTTCTGACCGACTCCCCGATGCGGATGCCGCGCGCGCTCCGTAGCGGACCCCGTCGGCGTTGCACCCGTCGACAGGAGTCAGCTGGCGCTGTCTGGCGGCGGATACAGCTGCTCCGCATCACGCGTCGGGCGGAACGAGGACGGCGTACCGACCTTGCGGCGCGCGAGTTCGGACCTAGTACTACAGTCGCGTTTATTTCGCGTGGTGCGGCGCGTTAGCGTCGTTGTAGGTGATGATCGTGTTAACCCTTGGCGGTGGGTGACGATATTGCTGTGGCGGATGTGCGGGAGTGGGCGGCGGAGCTGGATGAGGTCGCTGGTCTGATCGGGCCGCGGTTCGCTCGTTCGGAGCCGCGCCGGAACGCTGTCGCGTATGTGCGAGGGCTGCTGTCGGAGCAGGAGCGGAAGAACTCGTGGACGCTGTCGGAGCACGCCGGTCAGGTGACGCCGGATCCGATGCAGCGGCTGTTGTCGACCACGGACTGGGATCCCGACCTGGTCCGTGACGATCTCCGCTCCTACGTGGTCGAGCACCTCGGCGACCGTGCCGGGATCCTGATCGTCGATGAGACCGGGTTCTTGAAGAAGGGCGACCGGTCCGCGGGCGTCGCCAGGCAGTACACGGGCACGGCGGGACGGATCGAGAACGCGCAGGTCGGCGTCTTCCTGACGTACTCGACACCCACGGGCCGGACGTTCCTGGACCGGGAGCTGTATCTGCCGAAGACGTGGACCGAGGACCGTGCCCGCTGCGCCCGCGCCGGTGTCCCGAAGGAGCGCGGGTTTCAGACGAAGCCGGAGCTCGCGATGGGCTTGCTGGCCCGCGCGATCGATGCCGACGTCCCCGCATCATGGGTGACTGGCGACGCCGTCTACGGCCAGTACTACCGGCTCCGCAAGGCGCTCGAGGATCGCGGGATGTCGTACGTGCTCGCCGTGCCGTCCAGCCAGCGGGTGATCGCGAAGACCACCGTGTCGATCCTCGGGAAGGAGTACCGCGCCGACGCGCTCATCGGCGAGCTCCCAGCCACGGCGTGGCGGACCAGGTCCGCCGGCGCGGGCTCGAAAGGCGACCGCCGATACGCGTGGGCACGCGCCCGGATCAACGGGGAACGCGACCCGGATGCCGAGTACTGGCTCCTCGCCCGCCGCAGCCTCACCGACCCGTCAGAGCTCGCGTACTACCTCTGCCACGGCCCCAAGCGCGTCGCCTTGGGCGAGCTGGTCCGCGTCGCCGGCGCGAGATGGGCGATCGAGGAGACCTTCCAAACGGCGAAAGGGCAGACCGGGCTGGACCACTACCAAGTCCGGCAGTACACCGGCTGGTACCGGCACATCACGCTCTCCATGCTCGCCCACGCCTTCCTCACCGTCACCCGGTCAAAAAGGGGGCTCGAGGAGACGACGACGGAGACCTCGTCGAGCTGAGCCTGCCCGAGATCCGACACCTCATCGCCGCGCTCGTGCTGAATGCACCCGCCGACCCCGCGCGAGTGCTCCACCGGTCACGCTGGCGCCGAAAACACCAACACACCGCCCGACGACACCATTATCTACGCCGCGGACACACGCCATAAACGCGACTGTAGTACTAGGGCGTGTTGATCAAGAAGGTGCGGGGTGGCCAGCCGCCGCGAGTTGCGTGGGAGAATGGGCGTGTGAAGATCCAGGTGCTGCATATCGAGGATTGCCCGAATTGGCAGGAGGCGGGTGATCGAGTACGGCTGGTGCTCGACTCGATCGGACGGGGCGATGTTCCGGTGGAGTTCGTGTTGATCCGCACCGAGGCTGAGGCGGTGAGCTCTGGTTTCGCGGGCTCGCCCACGATTCTTCTGGACGGTCAGGACTTGTTCCCGTCCCAGGGGAACACTGCCGACTTGGCGTGCAGGGTCTATCTGACCGAGCGCGGCTTTGCGGGTGCGCCGACGGTGGGACAGCTTGAGCGCACGCTGCAGGAGCGCGAAGCGCTCAGCGGAGATCGGTCTTGATCCAGATCAGCGCCGCGGCGAGGCTGACGGCGGCTCGGTAGTTGCGGGCGAGTTTGTCCGAGCGCATCGCGATGCCGCGCCACTGCTTGAGACGGTTGAAGCAGCGTTCTACGACGTTGCGTCCCTTGTAGCGTTCCTTCTGCTTGTCGCCGAAAGCGATCGGCCGGCCCGGCTTCTTGCGGCGGTGCGCGATCTGGTCGTCCCGCTCGGGGATGGTCGCCGCGATCCTCCGGTCGCGGAGCCAGGCGCGGTTCGCCCTTGAGGGGTACCCCTTGTCGGCGAGCACCCGGTCGGGGCGGGTGCGGGGGCGGCCCTTCCCGTCGCGGGGAACGCGGATGTTCTCCAGCACCGCGCTCATCATCGTGGTGTCGTTGATGTTCCCGGCGGTGATCATCATGCTCAGCGGCCGGCCGCGGCCGTCGCAGACCAGGTGCAGTTTGGTCGTCAGCCCGCCGCGGGAGCGTCCGATCCCGTGATCAGGCGGCTCGGACCACGGATTCTTGTGATTCGGCACAGCCCCCTGTGTCCCGGGCGAGGGTCGCGCCGTGCTGATGCACGCGCGCGATCGTGGAGTCGATCGAGACGACCCAGTCGATTTCCCCAGCGGCGTCGGCCTGCTTCTGCACCTCGGTGAGCAGCTTCTGCCAGGTGCCGTCCCCGGCCCACCGGTTGAACCGCTTGTAGATCGAGTTCCACTTCCCGAACCGTTCCGGAACGTCACGCCACGGCGCACCGGTCCGGTACTTCCACGCCATCCCCTCGATAGCGAGCCGGTGATCCGTCCACGGCCGCGACCGACCGGTCACCGTCGGCATCAACGGCTCCATCACGGCCCACACCTCGTCAGAGATCTCCTGTCGCGTCACCGTTCAAGACTCACCCACCGAGGAGCGGAACCTCTTGATCAACACGCCCTAGTACTACAGTCGCGTTTATGGCGTGTGTCCGCGGCGTAGATAATGGTGTCGTCGGGCGGTGTGTTGGTGTTTTCGGCGCCAGCGTGACCGGTGGAGCACTCGCGCGGGGTCGGCGGGTGCATTCAGCACGAGCGCGGCGATGAGGTGTCGGATCTCGGGCAGGCTCAGCTCGACGAGGTCTCCGTCGTCGTCTCCTCGAGCCCCCTTTTTGACCGGGTGACGGTGAGGAAGGCGTGGGCGAGCATGGAGAGCGTGATGTGCCGGTACCAGCCGGTGTACTGCCGGACTTGGTAGTGGTCCAGCCCGGTCTGCCCTTTCGCCGTTTGGAAGGTCTCCTCGATCGCCCATCTCGCGCCGGCGACGCGGACCAGCTCGCCCAAGGCGACGCGCTTGGGGCCGTGGCAGAGGTAGTACGCGAGCTCTGACGGGTCGGTGAGGCTGCGGCGGGCGAGGAGCCAGTACTCGGCATCCGGGTCGCGTTCCCCGTTGATCCGGGCGCGTGCCCACGCGTATCGGCGGTCGCCTTTCGAGCCCGCGCCGGCGGACCTGGTCCGCCACGCCGTGGCTGGGAGCTCGCCGATGAGCGCGTCGGCGCGGTACTCCTTCCCGAGGATCGACACGGTGGTCTTCGCGATCACCCGCTGGCTGGACGGCACGGCGAGCACGTACGACATCCCGCGATCCTCGAGCGCCTTGCGGAGCCGGTAGTACTGGCCGTAGACGGCGTCGCCAGTCACCCATGATGCGGGGACGTCGGCATCGATCGCGCGGGCCAGCAAGCCCATCGCGAGCTCCGGCTTCGTCTGAAACCCGCGCTCCTTCGGGACACCGGCGCGGGCGCAGCGGGCACGGTCCTCGGTCCACGTCTTCGGCAGATACAGCTCCCGGTCCAGGAACGTCCGGCCCGTGGGTGTCGAGTACGTCAGGAAGACGCCGACCTGCGCGTTCTCGATCCGTCCCGCCGTGCCCGTGTACTGCCTGGCGACGCCCGCGGACCGGTCGCCCTTCTTCAAGAACCCGGTCTCATCGACGATCAGGATCCCGGCACGGTCGCCGAGGTGCTCGACCACGTAGGAGCGGAGATCGTCACGGACCAGGTCGGGATCCCAGTCCGTGGTCGACAACAGCCGCTGCATCGGATCCGGCGTCACCTGACCGGCGTGCTCCGACAGCGTCCACGAGTTCTTCCGCTCCTGCTCCGACAGCAGCCCTCGCACATACGCGACAGCGTTCCGGCGCGGCTCCGAACGAGCGAACCGCGGCCCGATCAGACCAGCGACCTCATCCAGCTCCGCCGCCCACTCCCGCACATCCGCCACAGCAATATCGTCACCCACCGCCAAGGGTTAACACGATCATCACCTACAACGACGCTAACGCGCCGCACCACGCGAAATAAACGCGACTGTAGTACTAGAGAACGTGAGGGCGGTCGAGGTTGACGCGCTGGACCACTTCGCCTGGGTTGCATCACTCGTCAGTCCGTTTGCTGAGGCATTGCTGGTGCAGCACAGCCACGTCCGTGGACGCATCGGAGTGCCCGACCTCGATTCCGAACGTGTCAAGCAGCGCCTATTGGGCGGCCAGCCGGCGGACAGCTGACTCGGCTGAGTGGACCAATCAAGTGACCAACCGCCTGCAAACCCTGCAAAACGTGACGCGCGAAGCACGATCCTGAAACGCAAAACCCCAGGTCTGGTGGGTTATGAGCCCTACTCCTGGCACCTGGGGGTCAAGGGGTCGCAGGTTCAAATCCTGTCAGCCCGACAAATTGATTAAGGGTCACCTTCGGGTGGCCCTTAATCAACTTCTGGGGCTAATTGACATTGCACCTGCGAGCAGGTGGGCCCACGCCGCGCGAGGGGCCCCGGGCGCGGCCGCGCCGCGTCTGGGGGAGCCGGTGGGGACAAATCGCAACGTGCAGCGCTTGCCGTATCGACGGGTTGACTCGAATGGTGACCAGAATCGTCGATAGGCTGAGAAACACTTGTTCCGCGGCTCTAATCTCATCGTGCACGCGGAAGGATCGCGGTCACAAAGGTGTGTGAGGAGGGGGGAGGAAGCAGTGTTCCCCGTCATGCTGATTCCAGGCCTGGTGTTGCCGGCGATCGCCCTTGTCCGGTTCATGAAGGCCGTTTCCGGTAGGCGCATCGCCGTGATTGGGGGCGCACAGACGGGGAAGACCACCTTGGTGACGTACCTCCGAGATCGTCGACTGCCGGATCCAGGCACTGAGAGCCAGCCCGTTCAGGACAAGTTCACACTTCGCTTCGGCAAGAAGGATGTCGAGTGCGTGGTTGCGAGGGACGTCCCGGGCGGAGGCGGGCAGCTCGTTCCCGAATCGAAGGAGGCGTTCACAAAGGCTGATTTCGTCCTCTATTTGTTCCGAGCCGATCGTCTAGTCGCGGGGGACGCGGAATCTCTCCTGCAGGTAAAAACGCACCTGGACACCATGAAGATCTGGCTCGACGGTGACCGATTCTCCAAGCCGAGGATTGTCCTGGTTGGGACCCATGAGGACGCAATCGAAGAGCATGCCGGCGTTCGTGCTGACCCTCGAGAGCTGGTCGCCTCGCTGAATGTCATCAAGCTTGGCAGAGTCAAGCTCGGTAACCCGGACGTCGTTGTCGGCTCGCTTGATACGGCGAAGGGGTGCGCGAAGCTGGTCCAGGATGTCACCGAGGCCTTGCGGTGAGCCTGTCTTCTCATCAAGAGACGGAGCGTTGACCATTGGGAGTGTCGAGAATATGAGTGCCGGAACTGTCGACGAGGGACAGCGGATGCCACGGTCTGTCCTTGTGGCGGCTGATGAGCTCTATTTGAAGATCTCGGATAGCCCGAGAGATGTGGGGCTCCTCGATGATCTCCACGCGATGGTTGTCCCGTATTCGATCCAGCCCAGCTTCCATTCGGATGAGATAATCAAGGTCCGTCAGCACCTACTGCGAACCGGCAAACTCGTCCCTGGGTCCCTCCTCATTCAGAACCCGTACGACCGTGAATCTTACGAATTCGCGGAGAGCGCTATCGAGGCATTTGCCAGCGCCAAATATCACGCAATGGCGAATGTTGCTCGGCTCCTTGGTGCGACGGAGGTTCAATTCAAAGAGGCCCGCGTGGAGACTCGCCAGAAGGAATGGGCCTTCGGCGTGAAGGGTGGGATCAAGGCTGTCGATGCTGACGGCGATGCTTCAAGCCAGGTAAAGGATCAGATCAAGGCGCAGCTTCACGGACAGTTGACCTTCCCCGGCTCTCGCCCGCGGGTCCTTGAAGCTCTCGAGTACATGAAGCGCCGCAATTTGTCCGACGACCGACAGCTTCGCGACTTGGTGGACATGCGTGACGACAGAGGAGTGGGCGACGAAGACCAGAACCTCGTCACGAGCCAAGTAGTTCGAATCAGTGGTACTCGGGAGGCGGAGGCAAGCTTCCGCAGCGCCCTGAGCATCGCGAATGCGGGGCCAATCAAGGCGTTGCAGATCTCCACGACCTTCACGAAGAGTGCAACCTCGATCAGAAACATTGAAATCGTGACCGAGATCACCTTCTAGTACTGACCTTCCTGCCCTTCATCTAAACAGCGGACCGAACGAGGGCAGAGCCACTAGCGACTTCGTCACGCACGTAGGGGCCGGTGCGGAGAGGTCCATGCATCAAAGACTGCGAATGAGAATCGCCCCGATGCCCGAATCTTCCCTCCATGAGAGGCGGCGAGCAAGATTAGGCGTTTGTGGGCACTGTCAACGTCGATCGTGTCCAGGTCCCTAGTTGCGGGTGCCTCTCGGGGCCCGTAAGCCGACAAGAGAATCGGCCCGACGGAGTGCTCGGCCAATCGTGTGAGCTCGGCCTCGGTTAGGTACGAGCCGACGCCGCCAAGCGCAAGCACCAGGTCGAACTTCGTCCTGCCGAGCACTCGCTGCTCAAGCGCCTGCTCGAACGTCATCGGGTGGAGGCCCGCGATGTGCGGGTACTTCACGACGAGTCGGTTGAGCATCGCCTGCGAGGGGTCAATACCGACGTATCGCGCTGGCACGGTGATGCCGAGATCGAGCGCCAAGCCGGTGCCGCAGCCGATGTCGAGCACGCGCTTCTTCCGGAAGTCGCCAAGTGACTCGATCATGTCGACAATCGCTTCGCGCTCGTCTGCAGTTGCCCCGAATGACCGATCCCAGTCGGTGGCCACGTCGTCATACGGGCTGGCGATTCCTGACGACGTCCGAGGTGCGTTTTGCACCCCGTAGACGTGCTCGACCCGACCGCGGTTGATGATGCCGGACACGGTGACGTCGTCGTTCGCCATGTCCCAGTACTTCCAACCGCGTCCGTCTTCCAGGTAGATGCGGGTGGTCCGGAAAAATTTCGCCGGTTGCCCGAAGGTGCGGATGATGCGTGCCGCTCGCACACTGTCCTCGCGGCTGAAGGCCGGCGTTCGGTCTGCCGTCACGTACTCATGCGGCGCACCCTCGGCGTAGGTGACCGCGAACACCCAGTCGAGCTCGGTGATGCGGTTGAGCCACCACTCGAGGTCATCGCGCGTGACCATCACTGCTCCAGCGGCATGTGTCAGCTCGTGGGCTTCTTGAATCCCTGATGTCGGTACAGCTGCAGTCATCTCGTCACTCCGGTTTCGTATCAACGTCGCCTCCTGTCCCCGAGCCGGGCGACTCGCGTTACAAAGAGGTGCGTGCGCGACAACAGTGACCGGGAGCTCTGACATTGGCTGCCGGGGCCTGCCGTGTGTGGGTTACGGCTGTCTCAGCAGGTCCCTCACGGCTTCTGCTTGTCGAACGATGTCGTTGATCAGATCGATGTCGGCGAGGGATGCATTCACGCCCAAAGGCAACCAGAGAGCTCTGTCATCCTCCACAAGTTGGTTGCGGAACTCGGAGGAACGCAAACGCCGGAGAATCTCGTTGAACCCGCCCGTCTTCCTGTTGAACCTCATCCAGATCGGCCCCTGGCCCGCATCCGCAAAGTCCTCGTGAACGCCGATTGCTGCCGCGCTGCCCTTGCCCGGCCCGTTGTCATATTCGGCGGGAAAGTAGCGCATGCCGAGGAAAGCGCCCTGGTTCGTGACGCCCGAGAGTCTCGCGCCCTTGGGTGTCAGCCGCTTCGTCGCCGCGTCGACAATGGACAGGTAGTCCTCGAGTCGGCCGCGCCACTCTGTGGTCTTCTGCAAACCGGAGAACGGGTCGAGAACCTTGCCGCCGAGCACGTTGCAGAGTGCCTTGAATTGAAGGACATCGGCGAGCAACGAGTCTGCCGTGTTAGGCGCCTCCTTGAGTGCCTGGCGCCAGACCGTGACCACGTCGTTCCACGACGCCGTGTGCCCCTGAGGAGGTGATCCGAGCTCCTCTGAAATGACCTGACGTGCGGCCTCCAAGGTCATTTCCGCAGCAGCCTTACGAGGCGAGGGGACTACCAGAAGCATGACCGCTTCCGTGGCTAGCTCACCCAGCCTCCCGATCTGATCGCGGAGGTAGTTCTCGACCTGTTTCTGAGTAAGGCCTGCACCGAACTTGGCCTCGACCATCAGGAACGGAAGGCCTTCGGAGTCAAGACCTTCAATATCAGGGCGGGTTCCCGCGGCGTTGACCCGTTCTGCACCGAAATTCACTACGTGGTTCAACTCGACGCCTGTCTCTTCGGTGAGCCAAGAAAGCGTCGCCTCCCGGAGCGCTGGCTCCTCCAGGAGAATGGCCATGCATCGCGTGGCAGCGGGTTCGGTCGTGGTGAAGTACTCGGGTAAGCGCGCCAAGATCGGTTTACGGCCCATACGGATTTCCTCGCATCGTTATTGACGTCAAATTCTTGGCAAGACAGATTCTCGTGAGAACCATTCGATTTAGTATTCGACACGATACCGACGGGCGTTGCTTGTGCAAAGTGTCTGGCGTGCCGCTTAGGCTCCAAAGACCCCAAACTTTCAGGAGCCCCACTCACCGATGAGCACCCCGACGAACGCTACAACGCCGTCAAGCACCGCAACCCCCAACCTCTCCGCCTTCATCTGGAACATCGCGAACCTGCTCCGCGGCACCTACAAGCAGGCCGACTACGGCAAGGTGATCCTCCCGTTCACGGTCCTCCGCCGCTTCGACGCCGTCCTCGAGCCGACGAAGGCGGTCGTGCTCGATCGAGCCGAAAAACTCAAGGACAGCCCCGCTGCCGAGCACATCCTTCCGACGGCCGCGGGCGCCGACTTCTACAACACCAGCCGCTACACCCTCTCCACGATCGCGAACGATCCTGCAAACGTCCGCGCCAACCTGACCGACTATGTCAACGGCTTCAGCGAGAACGTGCGCGACATCTTCGATCGCTACGAGTTCCCGAACCAGCTGGCGAAGCTCGACGAGAACGACCTGCTATACCTGGTGCTGCAGCGCTTCGCCGAGATCGACCTGCACCCCGACCGGGTCGACAACACCCAAATGGGCACGATCTTCGAAGAGTTGATCCGCAAGTTCGCTGAGACGAGCAACGAGAAGGCGGGTGAGCACTTCACCCCGCGCGAGGTGGTGCGCCTCATGGTGAGCCTGCTCTTTACCGAGCACCCTGACGACGACCCGAAGAAGTCGCTCACGATCCCCGGAGCTGTGCGCACCGTCTACGACCCCACAGCTGGCACCGGCGGCATGCTCAGCGTCAGCGACGAGTACGTGCGCGAACACTTCCCGAGCGCGAAACTGCGCCTGCATGGCCAAGAGCTCAACGCCGAGTCGTTCGCCATCGCAAAGGCCGACATGGTCATCAAGGGCCAGGCGATCAGCGACATCATCTGGGGCGACACCCTCACCAATGACGGCCACATCGGCCGCACCTTCGACTTCGGTATCGCAAACCCACCGTTCGGCGTCGAGTGGAAGAAGCAGCAGAAGTTCGTCACCGACGAGCACCAGCAGCGCGGCTTCGAGGGCCGCTTCGGCCCCGGCCTCCCACGCGTCTCCGATGGCTCGCTGCTGTTCGTTCTTCACCTGGTGAAGAAGATGCGCAGCAAGGCGGATGGCGGCGGCCGCGTCGGCATCGTCCTCAACGGCAGCCCACTCTTCACGGGCGGCGCGGGCAGCGGCGAGTCGAACATTCGCAAGTACCTGTTCGAGAACGACCTGGTCGACGCGATCATCGGCCTGCCGACCGACCTGTTCTACAACACGGGCATCGCCACCTACATCTGGATTCTCGACAACGACAAGCCCGCCAGTCGCCGCGGCCGCGTGCAGCTGATCGACGCGACCGCCCAGTGGGTGAAGATGCGCAAGTCGCTCGGTAGCAAGCGCCGCGAGATCAGCCCCGAGCAGATCCGCGAAATCGTGCGCACCTACGGCGAGAACGTCGAGAGTGAGACGAGCAAGATCTTCCGCAACGACGAGTTCGGCTACACGACCATCACGGTGGAACGCCCGCAACAGTTCACCTGGGCCTTCGGCCCTGAGCGTTTGACGCTGGCTCTGGCCGCTCGGCCCCTCGCATCTCTAACAGAGGATGCTCGCAACGCGATCGAAGACCTCGCCGAGGAATCACCGATCGCCTCCACGACGCACTCGGCGGCCTTCGCCCGCGACCTGAAGGCGCTGCTCGCCACACGTGGAGTGTCGCTCACCGCGCCCCAATCGAAGGCGCTCATCGCAGGCCTCGCCGAGCGGGACGAAACGGCACCGGTCGTCACGGATGCGAAGGGTCGCCCGGTGCCCGACACCGACCTGCGTGACACCGAGAACGTGCCGCTGACGGAGGACATCGATGACTACATCGCCCGCGAGATCGCCCCGCACCTCGAACACTTCTGGATCGACCGCAGCAAAGACAAAGTCGGATACGAGATCCCCTTCACCCGCCACTTCTACAAGTACGTGCCCCCGCGGTCGCTCGACGAGATCGACGCCGACCTCAATAAGTTGATCGCCGAGATCACCGTTCTGCTCGCCGAGGTCGAGAAGCGGTGAAGCCATCGGCGACTCGAGACTCAGGTGTGCCCTGGATCGGTAAGGTTCGGGCCGACTGGCCGATCCTTCCGGCGAAGGCAGTATTCAAGCAGCGTTCGACCGCGAGTCGACCTGACGACGTACATCTCACTCCCTCGCAGCAACATGGCGTCATGCCCCAGGCCGAGTACATGGCACTGACGGGCAACAAGGTCGTGCTCAACCTGAGCGGCGCCGACAACATGCGCCACGTTGAACCGGGTGACTACATCAGCCATCTTCGAAGCTTCCAGGGCGGGCTCGAATACTCCGCGTACGAGGGCAAGGTCAGCGCCGCGTACACGGTCTTGACTCCTCGGAAGGAGGTCGATCCGCACTACTTCCGGTTTCTGTTTAAGTCGACGCATTACGTCCAGGGCCTCCAAACCACCACTGATCAAATGCGGGATGGTCAGTCGATTCGCTACGGGCAGTTCGCTCTTCTGCCCCTCCCATATCCTCCGCTCGCGGAGCAGCGGCGAATCGCGGAGTTCCTCGACCGCGAGACGGCCCAGATCGACGAGCTGATCGCCAAGCAGGAGCAGCTCATCTCCACCCTCGCCGAACGTCGCACCTCAGTCATTCTTAACGGAGTCGCCCGCGGCTTCTCCGGTGTCGAACTGAAGGACTCGGAAGCTGACTGGCTCGGCAAAGTGCCTGCCCACTGGCAAATTCGGCGACTGAAGTACTCGGTGCGGTTCTCCAAGAACGGAGTCTGGGGAGATGAGCCCGATGGTGGAGAGTCGGACGTCTGGGTCATCCGCGTTGCCGACTTCGATCGAGTTCGTAGGACGGTAACCAAGGACAAGCAGACCTATCGAAAGGTCTCGTACTCCGATCGAAACGGCCGGTTGCTCCTGCCCGGGGATCTTCTTCTCGAGAAATCAGGCGGGGGAGAGAAGAGTCCAGTCGGGTTCGTGGCGATCTACGAGGACGCTGAACCAGCCTTGACTTCCAATTTCGTCGCACGTCTTCAGGTTGAGTCGGACTGCGACTCCCGTTACTGGCTGTACGTCCACGCAGCGCTGTATGCGTCCAGGGTCACCGAGCGATCCATCAAGCAGACCTCAGGCATCCAGAACCTTGATCAGTCGAGCTACTTCAATGAACTCGCGCCTTTTCCGCCTCTCGAAGAGCAGCGTTCGATCGCGAACGAGATCGACGCTCGACTAGATGCGATTCTCGCAGCGGGTAGAAAGGCTGAGCTCTTGATCGATCGATTGCGCGAGCGACGCCAGGCTCTGATCAGCGCGGCCGTGACGGGGCAGATTGACGTGGGAGGTGCATCCTGATGAATGCAACCGAGCGGCCGCAGACCATTCAGATCTTCTTGCCGACCGGTGACCCGAACGGCATCCGGCAGGCAGAGATTACGACACGGTCGGTGCGCGTGTTCGACGTCCCGCGCAGCGAGCTGAACCTGTTCACCGAGACGCCCGAGTCGACGCAGCCGGGCCTCTACTTCTTGCTGTCGGAAGAGAACGGCGACGGCGAGCCGGAGGTCTACATCGGAGAGAGTGACAGCCTCGGCGACCGGCTCGGCAACCACGACCGGAAGCGCACGTGGGATCGCGTGGTGGCAGCCGTGTCGACGTCGAGCAGCTGGACGAAGGTGCACGTGCAGTACATGGAGCGCCAGGCGATCGCGCTCGCGAAGGCTGCGGGCGCCCGGCAACTGGGCAACGCGGCGGCCGGGTACAGCTCGCACGTCCGGGCGCCGCTGGTGGCCGACTGCGAGGAGTACCTGGAAACGATCCGGGTGCTGGTGTCGACGCTGGGCTTCTCGTTTATGGAGGTGCCGGCCTCGCGGGAAGAGACCGCAGACGCCCAGACCCTGCGGATTTCGGGAACCGAGGCCGAGGCAGCCGGCGCGTATTCCGCGGCTGGCATGACAGTGTTCGCAGACTCGCAGGCAGTGCCCGTGCGCAACCCAGAAAAGTACCCCCAGATTGCCGCTCGCCAAGGTCGCCTGCTCGCGGCCGGTGTGCTTCGCGCCGAAGGCGGCTTGTACGTTTTTGTGAAGGACCACGCGTTCCAGACACCATCTGGCGCTTCTGACGTGATCATCGGGCGCAACGCGAACGGGTGGACACACTGGAAATCGATGGACGGGCGCACGCTCGACGAGATTTACCGGTAGTCGACTTGGGTTACCAGAGCGCCGGCGTCGTGTCTCGACAGTGACTAGGGTTCAAGGATGGCGGTAGACAGCGACGACGGGGCGAACCTCCGTCCGGTGGTTCCCGAGGGCACGCGTCTCGCGTGGTCCAAAGGGAATCCTGAACGACGCCGTGCGTTGCTGTTTGATACGGAGTCAGGGGACCTGCTCGGCCCTCCGGAGCTGGTCGAAGTTGATGAGCCGGAGTACGACTACTCCTCGTCGAACGAGGGTGAGTATTCGCGCCCGATGACGAAGGAGGAGCGTGAGGCGGCCGAACTTGTCGCGGCTGTCGCGGCGATCATTCTGATCGAAGTCACCAAAGCTGCCGTCGCCGCAGTCAACGAGCATGTGGTTCCTCGCGTTCGCCTCTGGTGGCGCGTCACAGCGCAACCGGCGATCGAGCGCGCGTGGGAGCGGCGGCCTCGCCGCAAACGGCAACCCGCGAACGGGTCGACGGCGGAGGGCGGTGTGGCCGAGATCGCGGCCGTGGCGAACGCGGCGCGCGACATCGCGCCGTCGGTGTTGGCGCAGCAGTTGGAGGCCACGTTCACCGAAATGAAGCGGGCGATCTCGCCGGCGGAGGCCCGTCAGCGACATCTCGCGATCGAACTGGCCGAGGCGTTCATCGCCGAACAGAAGCGTGTGCTCGCCGAGTCTGAGGTGGTTGAACCATTCTTTGAGAACGTGCAGCACGCCGTTGAGCAACTGAATACGCGGCAGCTGCCACCCGGCCTGACGGTCACAATCGACGAGCCGATCGAGGACGAACAGGCTGATCCGTCGACCATCCGATTAGTGGATCGCGACGAGTCATGAGTCGTCCTGTGGCTCGCGTTGACGTCGAACCACGACTGCCGGATTCGGGATCACAGGCGCCGTCGTGCTCGGGCGGCGAACGCATCGAGCAGATTGACAACTTCTGAGGCTTGCCATGCCCGGTTGCGGTTGGCGCCGCTGAGCGGGCTCACGACCTCGGCCTGTTCGAGCGTCGCGATCGCCGCAGCTGCCGACGTGTAGGACACTCCGAGCAGCTCGGCCGCCCGCGGCACGTCGAGCACGGGCTGCGACGCGAGCACGTCGAGGAGGCGGCGGGCGCTGCTGCCGCGGCGTGCATCCACTCGGGTCTCCCACTCCATGCGCAGCTGCAGCAGGCCGGTGACGAGCCGGTCAGCGTTGTCGATGCTGCGCCAGGTGGCGGCAATGAACTGTTCGACGATCGGGGCGATGTCACCGCGGCGGTAGGCAGTCAGGGCGTCGAAGTAGTCGCCGGTGCGGGTCAGCAGGCCAGCCGAGACGGGCACGGTCACGCTGCGGGTGACGCGGTGGTGGCGCAGCATCGCCTGCACGAGCGCACGCCCAGTGCGGCCGTTACCGTCGGCGAAGGGGTGAATCGTCTCGAACTGGGCGTGGGCGATCGCCAGGTGCGGCAACACGAGCAGGTCTGTGCGGCGCGCGAACGTCATGACGTCGTCCATGAGCGCCGGCACGCGGTCGTGGTGTGGCGGCACGAACTCGGCTGTGTGTGGGGTGTTCGAGAGGCCTCCGCCCACCCACACCTGTTCGGTGCGCAGGCCGACCAGGTCGGGGTGGTGTCGACGCAGCAGGGCGTCTTGCATGGCGACGATCGTGTCGACAGTGAGGTCGTCGGCGAGGTCGAGGGCAGACTGCATGGCGCGCACGTTGGCGACGATCAGTTCGGCGTTGGGGCCGGCTTTGCGGCCGAGTTCTGCTTGAGCGATTGCTTTCGCGCCGGCGGTGAGGCGCTCGATTTCGGAGCTGGAGGCCGACTCGGTGCGCAGCAGGATCGCCGCGAGGGGTGCGGGTATGTCGCCGACGCGGGCGTCGAAGGCGGTGAGCGCGGCCTGGGTGTCGGCCGCTTCTACGGCGAGTGCCGCGGGAATCTCGGGCGTGAGGTCGGCAATGTTCGGCGGCACCGCAGCGGTGTAGGGGCCGCGCGAGCGTAGCTGGCTTCGCCGTGACGTGGCGCGGTCGACGTCGCCGTGCCACGGGTGCTGCTCGTAGTCGACTGCGGGCCAACCCATAACGGCCGCCTCCTTTATTAGTGTTTAGAAGTATAAGTACTAATAAGGGCGCATGGTCCTTGTGATTTGTGTTTCGCTCTGCGCCATTGCCCGCCTGGTTACGGGCGGTGTCGCGGGTCATGGATACGCTCGAGGCATCTGTGAGTGACCGTCACTCGGCGGCATCTGTGAGGGAGCAGCGTGGCCATCCACAACGAGAAGCCGTTCGAGGACGAGATTTGCGCCCACCTCGCGGCGAACGGCTGGCTGTATTCCCCGACCGACCACGAAGCCGACGCGGTGTACGACCGGCAGAGGGCGATCATCCCCTCAGATGTGTTCGCGTGGTTAGAGGCGACCCAGCCCGACACGCTCGCGAAGGCGATCAGGCCCGCGACAGCCGAACGCGACCGCGAGGCGTTGCTCGACCGGCTGGTGAAGAGTCTCGACGCGCCGTTCGAGACGTCGGGCGGACTTCAAGGCGGAACACTCGCCGTGCTGCGCCGCGGATTCGAGAGCGTGCCGCACAAGTTTGCGATGGCGCAGTTCAAACCGGCCGACGACCTCAATGCGACCACGAACGCCGCCTATGCGGCCATGCGTATGCGGGTCATGCGGCAGGTGCACTACTCGACGAAGAACCAGAAGTCGATCGACCTCGTGTTGTTCGTCAACGGCCTGCCCGTAGCCACAATCGAACTGAAGACCGACTTCACGCAGAGCGTGCACGACGCAATGCGGCAATACCGCGAAGACCGCCACCCGAAGGGCGAGCCGCTGCTCAGCTTCGGTCGGCGCGCGCTCGTGCACTTCGCCGTGTCGAACCGCGACGTGCAGATGACGACGAAGCTCGAGGGCGTGGCCACGCGCTTCTTGCCCTTCAACCAGGGCGACGACGGGCGAGCCGGCAACCCCGTGAGCGCGACTGGTTCGTCGACTGCGTACCTGTGGGAGCGCGTGCTGCAGCGCGACGCGTGGCTCAACATCATCGGTCGCTTCATGCACCTCGAAGTGTCGAAGACCGTCGACCCGGTGACGGGTGCGGTCGTGAAGCGCGAGACGCTGCTGTTTCCGCGCTACCACCAGTGGGAGTCGGTCACGAAGCTCATCGAGACCGCCCGCGACGAGGGCCCCGGGCACAAGTACCTGATTCAGCACTCGGCCGGCTCGGGCAAGACGAACTCGATCGCGTGGACAGCCCACCAGCTGTCGACCTTGCACCGCGCCGACGGGTCGAAGGCGTTCGACTCGGTCATCGTCGTCACCGATCGCACGGTGCTTGACAGTCAGCTACAGGATGCGATTCGCCAGATCGACGCGAAGACCGGCGTCGTGTGGGCGATCGAGTCGGGCAGCGGTTCGAAGTCGGAGCGGCTGGCGGAGGCGCTGTCGAAGCGCGCACCGATCATCGTCGTCACCATTCAGACGTTCGGCTTCGTCGCTGAAAAGCTCGGCTCGCTGCCCGACATGTCGTTCGCGATCATCGCCGACGAAGCGCACTCATCGCAGACCGGCACGACGGCGAACAAGGTGAAACAGGTGCTCTCACCGGAGGAGGCCGCCGACCTCGACGACGGGGGAGAGGTCGATCTCGAGAGCCTGCTCGCCGTGCAGATGCAGTCGCGGTCGAACGCGACCAACATCTCGTACTTCGCCTACACGGCGACGCCGAAGGCGAAGACCCTCGAACTGTTCGGCCGCGCGGACGCCGACGGGCGGCCGAAGCCTTTTCACCTGTACACGATGCAGCAGGCGATCGAGGAGGGCTTCATCCTCGACGTGCTGAAGAACTACACGCCCTACCGGGTGGCGTTCAAGCTTGCACACGACGGCCACGAGGTCGACGATGAGGCGCCGCTGGTCGACAAGTCGGCCGCCGTGAAGCAGCTGATGAACTGGGTGCGCCTGCACGAGTTCAACATCAGCCAGAAGGTGCGCATCATCGTCGAGCACTTCGTCTCGAACGTTGCGTGGAGGCTCGACGGCAAGGCAAAGGCAATGGTCGTCACGGGGTCGCGGCGCGAGGCTGTGCGGTACAAGCTCGCCTTCGACCGGTACATCCAGGAGGCCGGCTACGGCGACGTTGCTGCGCTGGTGGCGTTCAGTGGTGAGGTGCGCGATGACGAGCTGTCGCCCGAGCCGTTCACCGAGGCCTCGATGAACCCCGGATTGAAGGGGCGCTCGCTGCCGCAGGCGTTCGCCACCGACGACTACCAGGTGATGCTCGTCGCCAACAAGTTCCAGACCGGATTCGACCAGCCCCTGCTCGTGGCGATGTACGTCGACAAGAAGCTGTCGGGGGTCACCGCGGTGCAGACTTTCTCGCGCCTCAACCGCATGGCGACGGGCAAAGAATTCACCTGCGTTCTCGACTTCGTGAATGACCCCGACGTCATCCGCGACTCGTTCGCCCCCTATTTCCGGGATGCACGGCTCAGCGAGGTGTCGGACCCGAATGTGGTCGTCGACCTGCGCGCCAAGCTCGAAGCGTTTGGCATGTGGGAGTGGCACGAGGTCGAGGCCGCAGCGCGGGCGCAACTGCTCGAGCAGGGCAACAACGCCTACTTCGCGGCGATCGAACCGGGTCGCAGCCGCTTCGTCACGCGGTTGACGGATGCGCTGGTTGGCCACGACGCGGAGGAAGCGGAGCGCCTGCATCTCTTTCGGTCAGACCTCACGTCGTTCGTGAACGCCTACGACTTCTTGTCGCAGGTGATCAACTTCGAGAACACCGAGCTCGAGAAGTTGAACATCTACGCGCGCGGCCTTGCGCGATTGATCCGCGAAGAAAACATGCGCGTACCCATCGATCTGACCGGCGTTGAACTCGTCACCTACTCCGTGAAGAAGGGGGAGGATCGCGATATCGCGTTGATCGACGCCGATGTCGAGATTGACCCGCCGGGTGGCGGAGAGGCGAAGAAGCTGAAAGACCCGCAACTGGTCATGCTCGAGGAGGCGGTCGCCCAGCTCAACCAGTTGTTCGACAGCGAGGACTTCACTGACGCCGACTTTGTGGGCATGGCCACTCACGTCGCGGGCAAAGTGCGCGAGCAGGAGGAGATAACCCAGCAGCGCAAGGCGAACACCGAGAAGCAGTTCTTGGCGAGTCCCGACCTGACGGCTGCGGTCGTTACGGCGATCATCGCCGCCCGCGAGAACAACGGGAAGATGGCCGACGAATTGTTTGACGACAGGCAGAAGCTTGGTCAATTTGTCGCCATCATCGGGAAGCTCATTTACCACCATGGTGCCGCGGCGTGATCGTCAACTTCCCTGTGTGGCGGTGCTCTCGGCCTCTGTATAGACGCGATCGGAAGCTTGAACGGGAGGGGCCTTTTGGGAATTAACGTAGAAGTACGAAGAATCTTCGTAGCTTCACCAGGTGGGCTAGATGAGGAGCGGAATGTAATCAAGGAGGCGATCGAGCAGTTCAACCGGTCTCGGCTGTACGGTAGCGCAATCCAGTTCTCTGTCGTCGAATGGCAGCACAGCGGACGCGGAGCAATGAATGCGCAAGGGAAAATCAACGACCTCATTCGCGATAGTGACTACATGCTGGTTCTATTTCACGACCGGTGGGGAATTCCGCCCTCAACGGACGGCCGCTATAGCTCGGGAACGGAAGAGGAGTTTAACCTCGGCCTTGAGCTCATATCGGTTATTGAGAGGCCGATGAGAAACGTGTGTGTCTTCTTCAAGTCAGTGGAAACAGGACGTCTCGCAGCGTTAGAGCTTGATTCACAGTTGAGGGCTGTGATCGAATTTAGGGCTGCGCTGGAAGCCACCAAGCAGCACTTCCACGGACAATTTGACGATCACCTGGCGCTTTATCAAAGGGTGCTGGTGCAACTTGACGAATGGGCAAGAGATTCTGGGATCAAGGAGACCAAAGAGTACGATCCTGTGCTCGTTAGCTTCGCGAATTCATCTATTAGTACGGAGGTCGGCGCAGAACAAGGTGGGGCGGCACTTCAGTCGGCAATCGAGGCGGCCGAGCGTGGATTGACGACGCGCGCCGACGTGTTGTTTGCGCGTGCGCTATCGACAGAAGGGGCACAAGCGGTTTTCGAGTATGCGAAATTCCTGCGAAGGCAGGGCCGCTTGTCAGCTGCTGTGGAGAAGGCGGAGTTGCTCCACCTCGAAGGAGTGGGCGCGGGGAACGGAAACTCTCCGGAACTCCTTTGGGAAATAAAGGCGTTGGCAGAGATTGCGGTCGTGGAGCGGAAGATGGGCAAAGCGTTGGCCTCTGAGACTCGCCTCAGAGAAGCTTTGAAGATTTTTCCTGAGCCTATCCCAGAGGAATTCGAGGAAACCTGGGCTTATGTTTCCGACAACCTTGCAGTCACTCTCACGTCAATTGGCTCATACGAAGAAGCCGCTGAGTGGATTCGTCGTTCGATTGCGCTCCGTGAGCGTCGCGGCGAGGCTGAAGGGCTGGCGAGAAGCCACGCAAATTTAGCGCGGACGCTGAATCGCTCTGGCAAAATCCTCGAGGCAGCCGGACTGCTCGAAAGTTTTCTTCGGCAATCCTCTCCGGACTTGTCAGCGCGAGCCAGAGCCGACCTACTTGCTGAATACGGTCACGCTTTGATGTCTCTCGATCGATTGGATGACGCGTCTAAGGCGCTCCTGGAGGCGGACGAGCTGAATCGAGATGTCGGAAACCGCGAGGGAGAGGGTGTAGCCGCCGCAAGGCTGGCTCGACTATTCATCAAGACCGGAGACTTTGCGAAAGCTCTAGCCATGGCCGATCGATGCCAAAACCTCGCGTCAGCCTCTGGAAACGTTGATGGACTCGCCCAAGGTACTTGGTTGCTAGGCATCGCAAGACATCATCTCGGCGAACATTCGGCATCAGTGATTGCCCTTAAGGAGGCGGTTCGAATTGCCGAGGTAAAGGGCAGGTTGAACTTGCGTCGCGCGTTCCAACGCGAAGCGGAAGCCCTAGGGATTGGTATCTGAGTCCCAGGCGCCGGACTGGAACCAGTTCCGCTCGGGCCAATAGAAGACCGAAAGCCTGCCTCCTTCTGTCGTCCCGCACCCAGTGTCAATCGCGGCACTTGTGGCTGAGATCAACGGGGTGAGGCTTGATTGAACCACGTGCCCGTGCACTACAAAGCGCGAAGAGTCCGTCCTGAGTAAGTCGTGAGTAGCCAACACGTTTTCCGCAGAATTGGAGTCGACCAAAGATTCAAGGAATCTTTTGTGTGCTGGCGGGAATGCTTTCCGAAAATTCTCCGCAATATCGCCAAGGGGATTAGCTAGGTAGTTCAAGATCGTGCTAGCACCGCCCATCATCAAAAAGTCGATAACATCACCACCATTTAAGAAATCAAGAAGAGACGAGTCGTGGTTGCCGCGAAGAAAAACCGTGTCTACTTTCGGGTCCGCCGCTAGCGTGCTCAATCGATCCAGTACCCCCCTGCTATCGGGGCCCCTATTGACATAGTCTCCTAGGAAGATCAGTCTGTTGGATCGCGATAAAGCATGTTCAAGAACTTCGTCGAGTTCGCGACGGCAACCGTGGATATCACCAATGTAGGCCATTATGGAGGTATTCAAAGCACTACCCGCGGAATTTCATTGTACGGAATATCTTGTGAAGATCGGCCGATTGTCAGGAGTACTGTATTCGACGAATCTGGGTCGGAGTTCCATCGCCCGACAATAAAACCCTCCACAGTCCCAAAAGGGTTGACTTCTACTTCGCCGATTATTGAGAACAGTCTCTGGAGCAGATCTTCGAGCATTCTGGCCCCCATCGGAGTCTGTTCCGTTTCGTGTGATGAAAGCAACTGGATTAGTCCTGGATCTCCATGAAGTTTCGCAAGTTGTCTCACGGAAAAGCAAGGCGCACCTCGTTGAATTGCGTGAGCGTACATGGCGGTGCGCAGTAAATATCTGGACAGACGAACGACGCCGGGTAGATACCGTGAGTGAGAGACGTTTGAACTAGTGAGTGCGACTGCCGCTCGCCGCAACTTGTGCATAACCAATTCTGGGTCGGCCGCGCGGAATGAGCCCAATGTTGTTTCGATCACGTTCTGTGTGTCTGCCATCACAACAGCATCGGATCTTAGGTGTTGACCGAAGATCGTCCCAGATGAGGATGAAAGCTTCTCCATTGTATAGTACGTTGCGTTGATCCTGCCAAAACTTCGCGATTTTCGATTGGTTGGAACGATGGCGATGATGTCTACATCGGAATGGATGCTCGTATCTCGACGTGCAGCACTGCCGTAAATCAGCCACCCCAGTGCATCAGAGGGAATCGCTTTGGCTACATTTTCTCGATCTGACTCGTCGGGCACGAAGTGTTTCAGGGGCTTTGTCGGAACTAGCCGTGCGTCAAAATGGGCCAATGCGGAATTCTCTCAGTCTGTCATAAACGTGTTGCAAAACGGTCCACGGAGTTTAGCGATAGCGAGTGTTCTCCAGCATAAATCTGTCACGATGCGGCATGCGAGTCGACCCCAGGCATGATCTGCCATTGGTCAACGATGTACGCGAAAGCGCGCAACCCTTCGTTCATCAAATGCGCACATGCCCCCGCGGCACTGAGGTGAGCGCACCTGGCGCAGTTGGCGTCGAGCTACCTGGGGCGGCCCTAACGCCCCGTGTGCCGCACAGCCGACCGGCGTAGCGTCGACCCATGACCGCGTCGACTGCCGCCACCATCGCGCTCGAGGGCCGCTTCGCCCGCGAGCTGCCCGAGCTCGCCGTGCCGTGGCAGGCCGAGCCGGCGCCGGCGCCCGAACTCCTGGCGCTCAACGAGCCACTCGCCGCCGAGCTCGGCCTCGACGCGGGCTTCCTCCGCTCCGCCGAGGGTGTCGCCTTCCTCACCGGTGCCGCCGTGCCCGACGGCGCGACCCCGGTAGCCCAGGCCTATTCGGGCCACCAGTTCGGCGGGTTCAGCCCCCGTCTCGGCGACGGGCGGGCCCTGCTGCTCGGCGAACTGCGCGACCCCGACGGTGCGACCCACGACCTGCACCTGAAGGGTTCCGGCCCCACCCCCTTCGCCCGGGCCGGCGACGGCCGCGCCGTGCTCGCGGCCATGCTGCGCGAGTTCGTCATCAGTGAGGGCATGCACGCCCTCGGTATCCCGTCGACCCGTTCGCTCGCGGTCGTTACCACCGGCCGCGCGGTGCAGCGCGAGGTCGAGTTTCCGGGCGCGATCCTCACCCGCACGGCGAGCAGCCACCTGCGGGTCGGCAGCTTCCAGTTCGCCGCCGCCACCGGGGATGTCGAGCTGCTGCGCCGCCTCGCCGACCATGCGATCGACCGGCACTATGCGCACGCGGCGTCAGCCGAGCATCCGTATCTGGCGTTGTTCGAATCGGTGGTGAAGGCGCAGGCGAGCCTCGTCGCGAAGTGGATGCTCGTCGGCTTCGTGCACGGCGTCATGAACACCGACAACGTGACCATTTCGGGCGAGACGATCGACTACGGGCCGTGCGCCTTCGTCGACGCGTTCGACCATGCCGCCGTGTTCAGCTCGATCGACGGGGGCGGCCGCTACGCCTACGGCAACCAGCCGGTCATCACCGAGTGGAACCTCGCGCGCTTCGCCGAAACCCTGCTGTCCCTCATCGACGACGACGCCGACCGCGCCGTCGAGCGGGCGACGGAGGCGCTCGGCGACTACCGCGCGCACTACAGCGAGGCGTGGGTTGCGGGGATGCGCACGAAGCTCGGTCTCGCCGCCACCGTCACCGACGAGGCCGTCGCGCCGCTTGCCACCGAGCTGCTGAACCTGCTGCACGAGAACCGCGTTGATTTCACGTCGTTCTTCCGCGCGCTGGCGGGTGTCGCTCGTGGTGGCGACCGGCCCGCCGTGCTCGAGGTGGAGGCGATGGGGGAGTGGGCGGGCCGCTGGCTCGAGCTGTCTCCCGACGCGGGGGTGATGGACCGCGTGAACCCGGTCTACATTCCGCGCAACCACCTCGTCGAGGAGGCGCTGACCGCGGCGGCGGCGGGGGATATGGCGCCGTTCGACGCGCTCGTCGCGGTGATCAGGCGCCCGTTCGACGAACGACCCGGCCTCGAGCGCTACGCCGCCGGCGCCCCGGACGGTTCGGGGCCGTACACGACGTTCTGCGGCACGTAAGGCGCGTGCCCGCGGCGCTAGGGTCAGAGCCATGACCACTGCGGCGTGCGAAACCCCTTCATGAGCGCCATCGCTGCCGTCGCCTTCACGGCGGTCATGGTCGCGCTCGCGGTGTTTCAGCTGGCGCTGATCGCGGGCGCCCCGCTCGGCCACTTCGCGTGGGGCGGGCAAGACCGGGTGCTGCCGGCGGGTAAGCGCGTCGGCAGCGTCGTCTCGATCGTGCTGTACGCGCTGTTCGCCGTCGTCGTGCTGCAGCGGGCGGACTTCATCGAACTGCTGCCGGGCGTCGTCGTCGACGTGGGCATCTGGGTGGTCGTCGCCTACTCGGCGCTCGGCATCGTCATGAACGGCATCTCGCGGTCAAGGCCCGAGCGGTACACGATGGCGCCGGTGTGCGTGGTGCTGACGGTGCTCAGCCTGGTGGTGGCGCTCGGCTGACACCGAGCGCGCCGAGTTATCCACACTCTGTGCACAATCCCGGCAATATGCCGTACATTGCAGTGCATGAGTCCTTCCGCCACGGATCGGGTTGAGTTTCGCCTTCCCGCCCAGCAGAAAACTGAGCTTGAGGCGGCGTCAGACGCGCTTGGGCTGACGACCTCCGCGTTCGTCAAGCAGGCCGCGCTTGAGGCCGCGCGGCGCGTGCTCACCGAAGAGCGGCAGGTCAGGCTCTCGGAAGATGCGTGGGCGAAGTTTGTGGACGCCATCGATAAGCCGGGCACCGTCAACGCGGGTCTCGCTGACCTGCTCACGCGTGAGTCGCGCTTCTCGACCGAGTGAGCCAGTTTTCCCAGCCCCGGGCGCTGGCTCGTGGCGACAAGGTAGGAAAGTTCGACTGCGGGGTCGACTCGCTCAATTCATGGTCTCGTACCCTCGCATTGCACAACCAAGAGTCGGGGGCGTCGCGCACGTTCATCACACTCGACGATGAGGGTCGCATCGCCGGGTTCTACTCCCTCTCGTCGTTCTCGGTCGTCAAGGCAGAGGTTGGCGACGCGGGTGCTGGGATGCCCGACCCGATTCCCGCAACGCTTATCGGTCGCCTCGCGGTGCATGTCGAGCACCGCGGCGAGGGTTTGGGGGTCTCGTTGCTCCGTGACGCTGTGGAGCGAGCTATCCGTGTGTCACTCGACATTGGGAGTGCCGCGATTGTCGCGCACGCGCGCGATGAGTCGGTGGTCGGATTCTACGAGCAGTTCGGCTTCGCTCGTCTGGGCGGCGACACGAAGACGCTGATGATCCCGATGGCCGACGCCCTGGCGACCATACGTTCGCTCGAGGCGGGCAGCTGAGGCGAGCTTCTCGCTGCCTGCGCGCTGGCAGCCTGGCCCCTAGCCTGGGTTGGTGGCAGAACGTAACGAGGGCAGCGAGAACACCAAACAGTCGCGACGCAAGAGCCGGTCGATACTGACAATCGCCGACGGAGTGCTGCGGGGCACGGCAGCCCCCACCCAGGTGCTCTCGGTGGCCGGCAGCGACGGGCAGCAGTCGCAGCGGCACGTGCGCCTCGTCACCGACCTGTGCCTGCGCGTGGGCGAGTCGATGCTCGCTACGGGCGCGTCGGCCGCCGACGTGGTCGCCATGGTGCTGCGGCTGAGCGCCGCGTACGGGGTCGACGGCATGCACGTCGACATCACGTTCACCTCGATCACGGTCTCGGTGCATCGCGGCATGAACGAAGACCCGATGTCGGTCATGCGCATCGTGCAGGTGCGCACCACCGACTACACGCGGTTGCAGAACGTGTACCTGCTCATCGAGGAGATCATCGAGGGCGGCGGCCAGCTCGGCGTCGAGCAGGCAAGGCAGCGGCTCACCGCGATTCTGACGAGCCCGCACCCCTATCGGCGGTGGGTGGTGACCCTCGGGAAGGCCATTCTGACCGGCGGCGTGGTGGTGCTGTTCGACGTGGGCCTGGTGCTGGTGTTCGTCGCCGCGGTGTCGGCCGTGATCTCTGACCTGATCACGCGCCAGTTGGGCAAGTGGTCGGTGCCGGGCTTCTTCGCGCAGATGACCGCCGCCGTGGCGACGACGAGCATCGCGGTCTCGCTGTTCTGGTTGCGGTCGGTGGGTATCGAGGTGCCGGGGTCGGATGCCCCGACGGTGATTGTCATCGCCGGAATCGTCATGCTGCTGTCGGGTCTCGGGCTCACGTCGGCCGCCCGCGACGCCATCGACGGGTACTACGTGACCGCGACGGCGCGCGGCATGGAAGTGTTCATGCTCACTCTGGGCCTCGCGGTCGGCATTTCCGCCGTGCTGGGCATCGCCCTGCGGGTGGGCATCCCGGTCGACATTTCGACCCCGCTCGGTGACGGAATCGGCCTGGTTTCCGGGGTGGCTGGGGCGGCCCTGATCGGATGCGGTTTCGCGCTGACGTCGTACGTGCGCCTTCGCCTGGTGCCGCTCATGGCTGCCGCGACCGCCGCCGTCATGGCCGTCTTTCTGCTGGTCTCGCCGTATGTTGACCAGCCGGGGCTCGCGCCGGGCATTGCCGCGGTCGCTGCCGGCGTCATCGGCCATCTCACCTACCGCTGGCTGAAGGTTCCGGAGGGCGCGACGACGACGGCGGCCATCATCGGGCTCATCCCGGGCCTCGCCGTGTACCGCGCGCTGTACGTGCTGGTGGATTCGTCGACCGGGGTGTTGGAGGCGCTGCCCGCCGCCGTGGACGCACTCGCCACCGGTATCGGTCTCGCGGCGGGCACCGCCATCGGCGTCTTCCTGGCCCGTCGCATCTTCGGCCTCGATCGCCAGGCCATGATCGCCGCGCGACGGGCGCGCGGGGTGCGGTAGCGCAACTCTGACGCTGTCCCGAGCTACCGCGAGCTGTTCGCCGTGCGCCCGCGCACGATGCCGATGAACACGTCGGCGAGGGGATGCGCGCCGGTCACCGGCCACACGAGGGAGATTCCGGTGTCTGCCGCATCCCGGATCGGTTTCGCGACCACGTCTTTGCGCGAATGCTGCCGCGCGACCGACTGCGGCATGACGGCCACGCCGACGTTCGCGGCGACCAGCTCGACCGCCTCGGCGCCCGTACCCCCGGCGAGGTCGACGTCGAGCACGGCCAACCCGTCGAGGTCGGCCAGGTCGGCGACGCTCAGGTCGTCGAGCCCGGCGGGCAGCGAGCCCTTCGGCGAGACCAGCACCGGCTGCTCGCGGTAGAGCGGGATCGCGTGCAGTTCGTCGTCGGCCGCGACGTCGCGAAGCAGGCTCATGTGGGCGGTGCCGTCCGCGAGGGACGCGAGCGCAGCATCCTGCGTCATGGGGGTCAGGTGGATGCGGCCGCCGGGGCGGCGCTCGCGCCAGACGCGCTCCCACTTCGTGGGGGTGACGCCCGTGACGAAGGCGACCTCAAGCGGTTCGGGCATGGGGCAAGGGTACCGGCGCGACTGGGTGCCGTAATGCCCGGCGTCAGCCCCAGGCCGCATCCATCACAGCATCATCCGCAAGGTCGCGTGCCGCAGCGCAGGCGCGAAGTATGTCGCCCACAGTGACTACGTCAGTCGGTTCGCTGTCGAGGGTGCTGCCGTTTGTCATGGTGAGGCGATGGTACTCGGCTTGCATCTGGCGTCACCGACGCACTCGTCACCTTTCGACTCCCGTACGCTCGTCACCATGACCGAGACCCCGCGCGAGGACCGCCGCCAGCAGCCGAAGCCGAAGAAGGAGCAGCTGCTGAGCCCGGCGACGGCGGCGAAGAAGCTGAACCTCTTCCTGCCGGCGACGCCCGCGGAGTTTCAGGCGACCCCGATCACGCGCACCCAGCTGAACGCGCTGCAGGAGAACCCGCCCGAGTGGCTGGTGACGCTGCGCCGCGAGGGCCCGCACCCGCGCGACGAGGTCTCGCGACGGCTGGGCGTGTCGAACTCGGCGCTCGCCCGCGCTGGCGTCAGCGACTCGCTGACGACCGCCGAGATTCGCGCGATCATCGACGAGATGCCCGAATGGCTGGTCGACGAGCGCGAGAAGCACGCGCCGGGCACCGGGCGGAAGCCGGGGACGGCGGTTGGGGAGCGCCCGGCCGCCGAGTAGGGCACCCGGCCGTGCCAGGCCGATCGGTGATCGGTGGCCCCCTCGGCACCCGATTCCCTTGCCGGTCACGGTCGCGAGAGGCCAACATCGAGAGCATGGCGGGTATCCATCATGTCGAAATATGGCTCGACGACCTCGAGGCGGTCAGGCGCGAGCGGGGCTGGCTGTTGCAGTGCGTCGGGTTTCGCGTCTCTCCCGACTGGGACTACGGCGTCGCCTACGAGGCGAACGGTGCCTACCTGACGTTCACGACCTCGCCGAACCTGTCGTCGCATTGGCCGACAGCGCGCCGAACGCTCGGCGGTAATCGCGCCAACTCGTCGACCGGGTGCCGAGTCTGGCCGCGATCGCCCCGCGACGCCCGTCGAACTTGCCCGGGTCTAGGCTCGAGGGTGGTCCGTCGTTGTCGGCGGGCCATTCGTCTCTTCACGCCATCGGAGGTCGCCCTGTGACTACTCTCCACTCCGCGCTCGTGTCGGTGTACGACGAGGTCGTCGAGCGCAACCCTGGCGAGCCCGAGTTTCAGCAGGCCGTCGCCGAAGTGTTCGAGAGCCTGGCGCCCGTCGTTGACAAGCATCCCGAATATGCCGACGGTGCGATCGTGCAGCGCCTCGTTGAACCCGAGCGGCAGATCATCTTTCGGGTGCCGTGGGTCGATGACGCCGGCGGGGTGCGGCTGAACCGCGGGTTCCGGGTTCAGTTCAACTCGACGCTGGGCCCGTACAAGGGCGGCCTGCGGTTTCACCCGTCGGTGAATCTCAGCATCATCAAATTCTTAGGCTTCGAGCAGACCTTCAAGAACGCCCTCACCGGTATGCCGATCGGCGGCGGGAAGGGCGGCGCAGACTTCGACCCGAAGGGCAAGAGCGACGCAGAGGTCATGCGCTTCTGCCAGTCATACATGACCGAGCTGTCGCGCCACATCGGTGAGTACACCGACGTTCCGGCGGGCGACATCGGCGTCGGCGGCCGCGAGCTCGGCTACCTGTTTGGCCAGTACAAGCGGCTGACGAACCGCTACGAGTCGGGCGTGCTCACGGGCAAGGGCATCGGTTGGGGCGGCTCGCTCGTGCGCACCGAGGCGACCGGCTACGGCACGGTGTTCTTCGTCGACGAGATGCTGCGGCGTCACGGTGAGACGCTCGAGGGAAAGCGCATCATCGTCTCGGGGTCGGGCAATGTCGCCCGCTACGCCATCGAGAAGGCGCACCAGTTGGGCGCAACCGTCGTCGCCTGCTCTGACTCCGGCGGATACGTCGTCGATGAGGCGGGCATTGACCTCGAGCTGCTCACGGAGATCAAGGAGCGCCGCCGCGGCCGTGTCGCCGACTACGCCGCGGAGAAGGGCGGCGCGGTTCGCCACATCGTAGGCGGGCAGATCTGGGATGTTCCGTGCGCCATCGCGCTGCCCTGTGCGACACAGAACGAGCTGGATGAACGGGGTGCGGCGGCGCTGATTCGCACCGGCGTGCGCATCGTCGCCGAGGGGGCGAACATGCCGACCACGCCCGGCGGCATCGCGGCGCTCCGCGCCGGCGGGGTGCTTTTCGCGCCCGGCAAGGCGGTCAACGCTGGCGGTGTGGCGACGAGTGCGCTTGAGATGCAGCAGAATGCGTCGCGCGACTCGTGGAGCTTCGACTACACGGAGGAGCGACTCGCCGACATCATGCGGGGCATTCATGACCGGGTGCTCGAGACGGCCGACACCTACGGCGTGCCCGACGACTATGTTGCCGGTGCAAACATTGCGGGGGTCACGCAGGTCGCCGACGCGATGCTCGCTCTCGGCGTGATCTAGGGGGCGCGCGTCTTCAGGCGAACAGTGCGCGGTACTCTCCGTAGCCTTCCGCCTCGAGCTCGGCCACCGGGATGAACCGCAGCGACGCCGAGTTCATGCGGTAGCGAAGGCCCCCGCGGTCGATGCGAGTCGTGACGGCATCCTCCTGGATGGGACGCGTGAAGCTCGGCCATCCGGTGCCCGAGTCGTACTTGTCCCGGGACGAAAACAGGGGCTGCCCCGAGACCACGTCGACGTAGAGCCCCTCGGCCTTGTTGTCGTGGTACTCGTTGCGGAACGGCGGCTCGGTGCCGTCGTTCTGCGTCACCTTGTGCTGCATCGGCGTGAGGCGCGACAGCTGATCGGCGGTCGCCCGGTAGTCGGCCGGGTCGTGCCGCGGAATGCGTCCTTCGGTCATGGCTGCACGCTACGTCCGCGAGGTGAGATGCGGCCGCGAAGAGGGCGAGCATCCGCCGTGCGCTTATCGGGCGGCCGCACCCGGTCGCGTGTCGCCGAAGTGGGGGTTCGCCGGTGGGATGGGCGCCGGCGGAAGCCCTTGAGCGAGCAACGATTCGACGAGCGGATACGCCTTGTCGGGCGGCAGTTCCCCCGGAAAGTAGTGCTCGAAGACTGCCTCGGCCTCGTCGACCGTCGAAACATTGAGCAGCCTCATGAGGAGGGCTATGTCGGCACCGTCGCGCTGGGGGCGTGCCGCGCGAAGCTTCATGGCGAGAAGACTGCCGGGTGTCGCAATGTCGATGCTGACGACGCCATCATCATGCAGTGGTTCCCACAACGGTTCAGCTGCGATCGGGATAAACGTGCGGGCGGCGTTGTTGAGCCAATCGCGGGGCCACCCTCGGCGTGCCGCGATGGTGGCCACGATCTCGTCGAGGTGGGCATTCGTGTGGATGCTGGCATCGATATCGACGGTCACCCGCCGGTCGGCGTCGTATCGCAGAAGGATCGCGGCGCCCCCGATGATGCGGATGCTTGCGGGTTCTCCGTGACGGTGCAATTCTCGGATGACATCGCGCAAGCCATCAATGATCGCGTCCCTGTTTAGCGTCGTCATGCCGGGTCCAACGATGCGCGGTCGATCACGAGCCCGCGGATAAGGAATGCCGCAGGAGTGTCACCAAGGAGCTCGCGAGGCAGCGTTGCCAGATCGCCAAGAACGACCTCTGGGTCGCATGTCGGGGAATCGTTCACCCAATCGGGGATCGGAGCGTCGACCTCCTGAAGTCGAAACTCGGACACCGCTGCGAGTGCCGCGTCGTAGACGTCGGTGCCGGTGGGCTGTGGGGGATGGGCCGCCAACACGACGCGATTGACCGCCGACTCGACGGCCAAGGCGTCGGAGTAGGTCAACCAGGCGCGAAACGCGGCGTCGGCGTCGTTACCCTCGATCGCGGCGCGAATCTCGATACTCGCTTCGAGTGCACCCTCGCGTGTGGTTGGCAGAACCCCGAGGCGTGAACCCGTTGCGCGCAGCAGACGATCAAGTGTGTCGACGCGCGGGATGCGCCGACCTGCTTCGATCGACGACACGTTGGGCACCGACGTGCCCGCGACGCGTGCGACGTGGTCTTGCGTGAGTCGGCGTGACGATCGGGCGCCACGCAGGAAGGACGTTGCCGCCATGGTGCACCTCCGTATTATCGATTACGATAACATGCGACGTGAAGCGCGCCTATCCGGCAGCGAGTCGCTCGATCACGTCGACGAATCCGGCCCACCCGGCCGCCGCCTGCGCGTAGCCGTCGGCGTCGAGGCCGCCGCCGGTCTGCGAGAGCGTCAGCGAGCATCCATTCGCCTCGGCGCCGGCGAGCTCGAACATGACCGTGTCGCGTTGATCGATCGACGCGTCGTCGGTGCCGAACCACGTGGCGAAGGCGCTGGGCGTGGTCAGCACCTCCCACACGCGCTCGGGCGTGGCCGCGATGTCGCGGACCGAACGGAATCCGGAGGGGCTTACGTCGGTCATGTCGGTGAGGCTACTCTGGGGGCCCACCGCGCGGGAGGGAACCTCACCATGACCGTGACCAGTTCGAACGCCGACGCCGCGACGAGAAGCATGACCTTCGTCGCCGAGTTCGCAGCCCCCGTGGCCGAACTCTGGCGGGTCTGGGCCGAGCGTGACCTGCTCGAGAAGTGGTGGGGTCCGCCCGCCTACCCCGCGACGAGACCCCCGAACCCGACAACCGCACAACGGTGACGTTCGAGCAGATCGGCGAGGGCAGCCGCATGACCCTGCGCTCGATGTTCCACACCGACGAGGCGTTCGCCGAGGCGGTGGAGTACGGAGCCGAGCAGGGCTACGTCGAGGGCATCGGACAGATCGACGCGCTTCTCGGTGCGCACGACGCGGGGGCTTGACGCGGTCGTTCGCACGGTCTAACGTACAACCAAATGGTTGTACAAATGGATGCCCTCACCGACGATCAGGTCGACGCCCTGTTCCGCGCGCTCGCCGATCGCACGCGGCGCGACATCGTCGCCCGCGTCATCCACCGCGAACAAAGCGTGTCGGCGCTCGCGGAGCGCTACGAGATGAGCTTTGCCGCGGTGCAAAAGCATGTTTCGGTGCTGGAGCGCGCATCCCTGGTGTCGAAGCGCCGGCGCGGCCGCGAACAGATCGTGACGGCGGACCGCGATGCCGTGCAGCGCGCGCGGGCGGTGCTCGACAGCTACGAAGCCCTCTGGCGGCACCGGGCCGACCAGATCACCGCCCTCCTCGCTGAGGACTGACGGAAGGACCGCCCATGACCGTGCGTGACCACGCGATCGACCGTGACGCGCTCACCCTGACGTTCGTCGCGGAATTCACCGCGCCCGTCGAGCGCGTGTGGCAGGTGTGGGCCGACCCGCGCCAGCTCGAGCGGTGGTGGGGTCCGCCGGAGTGGCCGGCCACCTTCACGCGGCACGAGCTCGAGCCGGGCGGCGAGATGCGTTACGTCATGACCGGGCCCGACGGCGAGACCTCGGCTGGCTGGTGGCGCATGACCGACGTTGACGCACCGCACCGGTTGGCATTCGACGACGGGTTCGCCGACGCCGACGGGAATCCCGTGCCCGACATGCCCGTCACCCACGCGGAGGCACGGTTGGAGGATGCGGGGGAGGGCACAACGCGCATGACCCTCGTCTCGACGTTTCCGAGCCTCGAGGCGCTTGATGAGTTGGCTCAGATGGGCATGGTCGAGGGCATGTCGTCGGCGATGGCGCAGATCGACGCGCTGCTCGCCGAGGGGTAGTTGCTGACCACGTCACGCGGCGGTCATCCGCATCTGCGATCATCGCGGGATGCGCCGAACCTGCACCGCCGACATGACACTCTCCGCGAGCGGGGATGCACGGCTCGTGCTGTCCGTCGTCACTCACTCGACCCTTGAGGGCGTCCACGACGAACTCACGGTGACGCAGGGCGGCGAGCCCATCGTCGTGAGCGAACTGCGCGACGCCCACGGCAACCGCATTCACGTGTGCGATGTGGGGGAGGGGGAAGTCAGCATCGGCTACCGGGCGACCGTGACGGGCCGCGCCGAACCGCAGCGGGTAACGCCGCTCGACGAGATCACGTTCCTGCGCCCCAGCCGCTACTGCGAGGCCGACGAGCTCGTCGCTACCGCGGCGCGCGAATTCGCCGGGCTGACCGGCACCGACCTGGTCGCCGGCGTCAGCTCGTGGGTCGGCATGCACCTTGACTACGTGCCGGGCTCGAGCCTGCCGACCGACGGCGCCGTGCGCACCCTGCTCAGCGGAAAGGGGGTGTGCCGCGACTACGCGCACCTTGTCGTCGCGCTCATGCGCGCCCTCGACGTGCCCGCCCGACTCGTCTCGGTCTACGCTCCGGGCCTCACCCCGATGGACTTCCACGCCGTCGCCGAGATCGCCGTCGACGGTCTCTGGCGGGTCGTGGATGCGACGGCTCTCGCCCCGCGCTCATCGCTCGTGCGCATCGCGACCGGCCGCGACGCCGCCGACACGGCGTTCTTGAGCATCCACGGCGCGTTCGTCGACCTGACCGAGCTCACGGTCTCGGCGACCGCCGACGAGTTGCCGAGCGACGACGTGCGCGAGCTGGTCTCACTCACGTGACGTGTGCGGGAGCCTGCCGCCCGGTCGCGTCAGCCCAATGTCGACAAGGCGCAACGCGCCGACCACCGTGCTCGCCGGCGGTCGCAACAGCCCCCGCTTCACCGCGCCGAACGTGACCGTGACGGCGGCGGGCAGCACCGCGTCGGGGTCGGGTACGTCGCCGCTGTCGGCGTCGACCCCGCTTGGCTGATCGCACGCGACGATCCGCAGGGCACCGAATCGCGGGTGCGCCCGCACCCGGAGCACCACGTCGCGTGCGTCACCGCGCAGCGCCGCCCGGCCCGCAGACCCGATGCCGAGAATGCCGTCGACGATCACGTCGACGCTGTCGAGTGCCTCGTCGAGCTGCGCCGCGTCGATGAGGCGCGCGCCGGCGGCGACCGCCGCATCCCGCCCCGCCTCATGGATGCTCGCCGCCGTCGCCAACACCGCCACCGGCACGCCGTCTGCCGCGACGCGCGCGCACGCCCACAGCGCGTCGCCGCCGTTGTTGCCGGCGCCGACGAGCGCGAGCACCCGCGGCGCAGTGCCGCGCGACCCGCCGTCGTTCCTCATGGACGCGAGTTCAGCGCGCACCACCTCGGCGAGCCCGTCGGCGGCGCGCTGCATGAGCGGTTCGCCCGCCGCGAGCAGCGACCTCTCGGCGGCGCTGACGTCGGCGACGCTCCAGTCGATGAGGGGGGCCGGGAAGGGCGGCGCGAGTACCCCGGACACTAGACGCCCGCGGTGGCGAGGGAGGTGATGAGCAGCGCGCATCCGAGAGCCGGGGGAGCGGCCTGCACAAGCGCCGCCTGCCAGGCGCGGCGGGCGATGACGAGCAGCGTGAGCCCGGCGACCGTCATCGCCGCGCCCCCAGCGAGAGCGAGGGTTGCCCCGACGATCGAGCTGGCATCGCCGATCAACAGCACGAGCCCCGTGGTCGTGATCGCGGCGAGCACGAGGTTGTAGATGCCCTGATTGACGGCGAGCAGGCGTGTGGCGGCGACTGCATCGTCGCCGCGCACACCAAACAGCCGCCGCGTGACGGGGCGGCCCCAGAGAAGGGACTCGAGTACGAACGCCGCGCCGTGAAAGAGCACGCCGAAACCCAGTAGTGCGAGCGCCGCGATGAGCATGCGGCCAGCGTAAACGAGCCGGTGCCGCCAGCGGCAGAATAGGCGTATGCCACGACGCGCATCCGGCGCCGCCCCCGCGCCCGCCCCCGCCCGCAACGGCGAGATCTCGTACTGGATGTCAGACCTCGGCCCCGTACCCGTCGGCGAGCCGCTGGCCGTCGACGCGGAGGCCGACGTCGTCATCGTCGGTGCCGGCTACACCGGCCTGTGGATCGCCTACTACCTCGCTGAGCGCGACCCATCGCTGTCGATCGTTGTGCTCGAGCAGCACCGCGTGGGATACGGGGCGTCGGGCCGCAACGGTGGGTGGCTGACGAACACGATCACCGGCGGGCACGACGCCTACGCAGCGAGGCATGGCGCCGAGGCCGTGCGCGCATTTCAACACGAGTTGAACGCAACCGTCGACGAGGTGCTTGACGTCTGCGCGCGCGAAGGAATTGATGCTGAAGCGACAAAAGGTGGCAGCCTGCTCGTCGCGCGCAACGAGGCCCAGCGCCGTCGCATCGCGAAATATGTCGACCACGCCGAAAAGTGGCCCGAGGAGGGCGTCGTCGAGTTGAGCGCCGCCGAGAGTCGCGCCCGGGTCAACGTCGCCGACACGCGTGGCGGGCTGTGGCAGCCGCACTGCGCGCGTATCCACCCCGCGAAGCTGGCGATGGGCCTCGCCGACGCCGTGCGCCGCCGAGGCGTGCGCATCTACGAGGGCACGCGCGTGACCGACATCGAGCAGGGGGTCGCGCGCACCGAGCACGGCGTCGTGCGCGCCCGCCACGTGCTGCGGGCCACCGAGGGCTTCACGACCCGGCTGCCCGGCAAGAAGCGCGACTGGCTGCCGCTGAACTCGTCGATGATCATCACCGAGCCGCTCACCGACGCCATGTGGGGCGAGATCGGCTGGCATGGGTTCGAAACGCTCGAAGACCTCTCGCACGTGTACGCCTACGCGCAGCGCACTCCCGACGGCCGCATCGCGATCGGTGGCCGCGGCACGCCGTACCTCTGGGCGAGCCGCTTCGACACGGATGGGCTGACCGACGAAGCGACGTGGTCGAGCCTGTCGGCGCTCGTGCGAGAGTGGTTCCCCGTCATCGGAGACGTGGGCATCGCCCACACCTGGAGCGGCGTGCTCGGCGTGCCCCGCAATTGGCGGGCGACCGTGCAGTACGACGCGGAAACGGGGCTTGGGGCGGCCGGCGGCTACGTCGGCACGGGCGTCACCGCCACGAACCTCGCCGGGCGCACCCTCGCCGACCTCGTGACCGGCGCCGACACCTCGATCACGAGACTGCCGTGGGTCGGCCAGCGCACCCGAAGGTGGGAGCCCGAGCCGCTGCGGTGGGTCGCCACGCGGGTCATCTACGGTGCGTACCGCTACGCCGATCGGTCAGAGTTCCGCGGCCTCACCCACACCTCGCGCGTGGCGCGCATCGCCGACGTGATCAGCGGGCGCTGAGCGGCGGGCGCCGACCCGAGCGTCCCGGATGCGCGTGGTCGCCTCCGCGACGAATCGAGCGATTTCTCAGCGATGCCCGTATCCTGATTGCGTCACCACCCACTCTTTCCTCTGGAGGAATTGACCACTCGTGGATCGCACCACGCACTCAGGGTCGTCGCAAGACGACCCTGGACATAGTTGCTTCTCATATCTGACCCGCACTGATCGACGCCCGACGGGGGTGACCCCGTGACCGAGGCTGTCATTCTTCTCATCGTCGGCATTGTCGCCATCCTGCTGATCATCGCCGCGAACGGCTACTTCGTCGCGCAAGAATTCGCGTACATGTCGGTCGACCGCGTCAAGCTCGGGGCGCGCGCCGCGGCGGGCGACCGCTCGGCACAGCGGGCACTCGAGGTCACGAAGCGCACGTCGTTCATGCTGTCGGGCGCCCAACTCGGCATCACCGTGACCGGCCTGCTCGTCGGCTACGTGGCCGAGCCCCTCGTGGGCGAATCGCTCGGCGTGCTGCTCGGCGGTGTCGGCGTGCCGAGCGGCGTCTCGGTCGCCGTCGGCACGGTCGGCGTGCTCGTGGTTGCGGCCGTCGTGCAAATGATCTTCGGCGAACTGTTTCCGAAGAACCTTGCGATCGCCAACCCCGAACCGGTCGCTCGTTTCCTGGCGCGCTCGACCACGATCTACTTGGCCGCCTTCGGCTGGCTGATCACGATCTTCGACAAGTCGGCCAACGCCTTCCTACGCCTGTTGCGCATCGAGCCAGTGCACGACCTCGACACGAGCGCGTCGGCTGCCGACCTCGAGCACATCATCGACGACTCGCGCGAGAGCGGCGACCTGCCCGAAGGGTTGTCGATCATCCTCGACCGTATCCTCGACTTCCCGAACCAAGACGTCGAGCACGCCATGATTCCGCGCGCGCACGTCGACATCGTTCGCCCGACCGCGACGATCGACGAAGTGCGCACCCTCATGGCGACGGGTCACACGCGCTACCCCGTCGTCAACGACGACGAGGAGCCGATCGGTGTCGTGCAGCTGGCCGACGTGCTACGCAGCCCACTTCCCGGTGACCGGCCCGTCACCGAGCTCATGCGCGAGGCGCTCGTCGTGCCGACACTCATGCGGCTTCCCGACGCGCTTGCGCAGCTCACCGGCACCCGCAACGAGCTCGCCTGCGTCATCGACGAGTACGGCGGATTCGCGGGCGTGCTCACGCTCGAAGATCTCGCCGAAGAGGTCGTCGGTGAGATCACCGACGAGCACGACGCAGAGCTCGACGAGGTCGTCGAGCGCCTCGCCGACGACGAGTGGAGCATGGACGGCGACGTTCACGTTGACGAGGTGGAACGCGCCGTCGGCCACGACCTCCCCGCCGGCGACTACGAGACGATCGCGGGGCTGTTGATTGCGGCCCGCGGCGACCTCCCCGGCGTCGGTGAAGTGATCACGGTCGAACTGCCCATCGAAGGCGGCGACTTCGTCGACGATGATCCGGTTCGCCGCTACCTCGAGATCGAGGTGCTCGAGATCGACCGGCACGTGCCGAGCGAGCTGCGCGTGCGGCTCATCGAGCGCGCCGCGACGGGCCCCGTCGACATCGTGGCCGCCGACGAGGCGAGCGACGACGATGACGCGGACCGCGCATCCATCGAGGGGGATGCACGATGAGCGCCCTGACGATCCTTCTGATCACGATCGGCCTAATCGTGCTGTCGGCGTTCTTCGTCGTTATCGAGTTCGCGCTGCTCGGCGCCCGCCGCCACCGCCTGGAAGAGGAGGCGGCCACCAGCCGCTCTGCCCGCGCCGCGCTGCGCAGCGTCAACGAGCTGACCATGATGCTCGCCGTCGCTCAGCTCGGCATCACGGCCTGCACCTTCGCGCTCGGTGCGATTACCAAGCCCGGGGTCGAAGCCCTCCTGGAGCCTGCATTTGCAGGGTGGATGCCGGAGTGGCTGTCGACCACCATTGCGTTCGTGCTCGCGCTACTCGTGGTCACGTTCTTGCACCTCGTCGTGGGAGAGATGGCGCCAAAGTCGTGGGCCATTGCCCACCCGGAGCTGTCGGCGAAGGTCATCGGCCTGCCGTCGCGCGCCTTCGTCACCGTGCTCCGACCGCTGCTGACGGCCATCAACGCGATCGCCAACCGGCTCGTCGCCGCGACCGGCGTCGAGCCGGTCGACCGTGCCGCGGTCGGCGGGCAGGACGCGGCCACCATTCGCCACCTCGTCGAGCACTCGGCGCAGGCCGGCGTGCTCGAACCGGAGGTGCGCAGTCAGATCTCGGGCGTGCTCGACCTGCAGACGATGGTCGTCGAGACACTCATCGGCTCGGGGGCGCGGCCGTCGACCGTGGCCGCGGATGCGAGCGTTGCCGACGTGCAGGCGACCGCGCGGCGCACCGGTCACCTTCGCATCCTCATCGATGACGGAGACGACGACGGACTGCCGGGCGTCGTGCACGTGAGGGATACGTTGCTCGCCGACCCCACGGAGCCCGCGTCGACCTTCGCGCGACCTGCCTACCGCATCGAGGCGGGCACGCTCGTGCACGAGGCGCTGACGATGATGCAGGCCGACAGTGTTCAGCTGGCGATCATCATGCGCGGCACCGAGATGGTCGGCGTGGTCACGCTCGCTGACGTCCTGCGTCACGTGCTTCCGCCGGTCGTGGCAACGGCGGGAGTGCGCTGAGGCGGGTGCCGCGCGGTCTAGTGTGACCGCAGCGTCTCGATGAGCTCGTCTTTGCGCAGGTCGCTGTAGCCGGTGATGCCGAGCTCTTTCGCTCGGTCGCGCAGTTCGTCGACCGTCCAATCGTCGTACGAACCGCTGGAGCCCCCGCGCGCGCCCACCGCGTCGCGTCCGTCGCGAGCGGCGGCGTTCGCGATGCGCGCCGCCTTCTCCTTGGACGCTCCGTCGTCGCGAAGGCTCTCGTAGAGCTCCTCGTCCTTCACGCTGGGGTTGTCATCGTTTTTCGGCATCGTGCGCCTCCCTCATCCGTTTATGCCCCCAGCGTGCCCGGACGCCGACGCCGACGGCATCCCTGCGCATCGGGCGCACAGCACACTCACCGCGACAGGCCAGGAAACCGTACGGGGACTGGGCGAGGGCTGGCAAACGGCCCCGAGCAGCGCTGCCGTCTGACAGCATTTCGTCATGAATGCCCACCACCCCGCCGCCGTTCTGCGCGCCATCAGCACGGTGCTGCCCGACACCGTCATCGAGCAAGGTCGGGTGCGTGACATCTTCGCCCGCCAAGAGGGGCTTAGCCGGCTGGGGCAACGCCTCGTCGCCACGGCATTCGACTCGTCGGGCATCGACACCCGGCACACCGTCATCACCGACTTCGGCGACAACAACGCTGACGCGCGGGGGGCCGCCCCCGCCTACATCGACGAGGCGACGGGGGCGTTGCACGCCCCGGGCACCAAGGCGCGCAACGACCACTACATCGCCGCGGCCGGGCCGATGTTCGTGGAGGCCGCTCGGCGCGCGATACATGCCGCTGACGGCATTGAAGCGGCCGACGTCACGCACGTGATCACCGTCTCGTGCACAGGCTTCTTCGCCCCGGGCCCCGAATACCTCATCGCGCGCGATCTCGGCCTCGACCCAGCGTTACAGCGATACCACCTGGGATTCATGGGCTGCTACGCCGCGCTCCCGGCCCTGCGCATGGCGGCACAGTTCTGCGCCGCTGACCCCGATGCCGTCGTGCTCGTCGTCAGCGTCGAGCTGTGCACGCTACACCTGCACGCGAGTGACGACCCCGACCTGATCGTCGCGAACTCGCTCTTCGGCGACGCGGGAGTCGCCGGCATCGTGAGTCGCCGCCCGCTCGGCGCGGGCGAGCGTGGCCTGCGAGTCGATCGCTCCGAGACGGCCGTGACGCCCGTCGGCGAGAGCGACATGGCGTGGACCATCGGTGACGAGGGCTTCGACATGGTCTTGTCGACCGCCGTGCCGCAGATCATCGGCGAGCACATATCGGCAGCCTTGCAGCCGCTCGTGTCCCCTGTTCCCGAGCTTGCCAGCGCTCTCGCCGAGGACGGACTCGGGCGAGCGGTCGCGCGCTGGGCCGTGCATCCCGGTGGGCGAAGCATCGTCGACAAGGTCGAGGAAAGCCTCGGCCTCGAACCGCAGCAGGTGGCCCCGTCGCGCGACGTGCTGCGCACCATCGGAAACGTGTCGAGCGCCACCGTCATGGTCGTCATGCAACGCAACCTCGAGGCATACGCCGAGCCCGGCGATCGCCTGATCGCGCTCGCGTTCGGCCCCGGCCTCACCGTCGAGTCGACGCTCATGACCGTCGTCACGGGATAGCCCCGCCGTGATCGACCTGCGACACCGAGCGGCGGATGCTCGTGAACTGATGGACGACCCGAATTGCGACGTGGACGCGCTCCATCTCACGTACGGCCACTTCGCGACCGTGAACGCCGCCGTGAGCGACATCGACGGCATCTTCGCCGACGAGATTGCGGCGCGTGGGCGAGGCGCCGCGGGACGCGTAGTGCGCGTGCTCGACATCGGCACCGGCGGAGCGGACCTGCCACGGGCGCTGCTCGACAGGGCGGCCCGAGCGGGCATCGCCCTGGAGGTCGTCGCGATCGACCCCGACCCGCGTGCGATCGGGTGGGCGCGCACTCAGGCGCTGCCGCCGGGCCTCGACCTGCGGGAGGCGACCACGGCCGACCTTCTGGCGGCGGGGGAACGGTTCGACGTGGTGCTGTCGAACCACGTCGTGCACCACCTCGACGCCCGCGAGCTCGGGATGCTCTTCGCCGACTCGGAAGCGCTGCTCGCCCCCGGCGGCGTCGCCGTCCATCACGACCTTGCGCGCAGCAGGCTCGGCTACGTCGGCTACGACCTCGGCATGCGGGTTCTGTACCCCACCCTGTTCCGCGGATCGTTCCTGCACGTCGACGGGCTGATCAGCATCCGTCGATCGCACACGCCCCGCGAATTGCGCCACGCGCTTCCGCCCGGCTGGAGCGTCCGCCACTATCGGGTGCCCTGGCGGCTCCTCATTCGCCATGAGCGGCCCCATGAGTGAGCGCACCGTCGACGTCGCCATCGTGGGCGGCGGCGGCAACGGCATCCTGCTCGCGTGCCTGCTCGCCGACCGCGGCCTCACGGTGCGGGTGCTCGAGCGCCGTGACACGATCGCCGACCGCCCACGCGCGTTCGGCATCCATCCCGCCGCCCTCGACGCGCTCGACGCGGTTGGGGTCGGCGACGCCGTGCGCGCGGAGGCGCTCGCACTGACGGACGGCGCGTTCATCGGCATCGACGGTCGCCGGGCGGCGGTCACGTTCGACCCGCGCGACTTCCCCGGCCCCGTCGTGCTGGGCCAAAACCGCGTGGAGGAGCTGCTCGAGCAGCGCCTGCACGCCCTCGCCCCCGGTGCGCTGCAGCGCGGCGTCACGGTGACCGCCGTGACCGATCAGGGGTCTCACGTGACCCTCACCGCGACGACCGGCGCCGATACGTTCCCCGTGACGGCCACGACGGTGGTGCTCGTCGACGGCACCAACGGCGCGCTGAGCGAGCGCATCGCTGGACCCGCTCGACCCGTCGGGCCGAGACGCTGGTACGCCATGGCGGAAGGCGACGCCAGCCCCGACGATGCGCCCGGCTCCGTCGCGCTGATCGCGTCACCCGAGGGCATCGTTGAGTCCTTCCCGCTGCCGAGCGGCCGCCGGCGCTGGGTCGCCTGGCGCGGCACCGACGCTCCGCTCGACGCAGACAGCTTCGGGATGCTCGTCCACGATCGCACCGGACGCCCGGTCGGCCGCATCCACGCCCCCGTATCGGTGTTTGCCGCCCAGAGCAGGCGACGGCGCGCGCTCGTGCACGGGCGCGTCATCCTCGCAGGGGACGCAGCCATGACGGTGAGCCCCATCGGCGGGCAGGGGCTCACGATCGGCTGGGCGGCCGCGCGCGTCTTGGCCGACGAGTTGGCGTCCAGCCAGCGCGACGAGCCGCCGCGGCTGCGGCGTTACGAGCGCGCCGTCGACCGGATGGCGCGCAGGGCGCAGCGACGAGCATCCTTCTTCATGCGTCTCGGTGACCCGACCAGCAGTCGCGACCGTGCGCGAGCTCTCGCGGTGCGGGTGCTGGCGCTCAGCAGCATGCGACGTGCCGTGTATCGACTCGTGGTGGTGCGCCGGCCCTGACGGGCCCCGCATTGTCTGTCGTGCGGAGAATGCGCGGCAGGGGGTTGACGGCTCGGGGTCTGTCGTGCCATCGCGCGCGATCATCCACCCGCGCCCCGAGCGGGCCGAAAACTTTCGCTCCCGCGCACCCTCGTGTCTACCCCCGAACGGGGGTAGATTCTCGCCATGGGTAAGTTCATCTACGGAGTACCTCCGGCAACGGTCGACATCGACGACCGCGTGCTGGCGCACCTGCGCATGGTCATGGTGACCAAGCTCAGGCGCTCCGAGCCCTTCATGTTCGAGTTCGACCTGCCGCCCGCGGAAGGCAGCGGTCGACGGAGCTTCTGGGTACACCCCGCTGTGCCCATGCAGTTCCACTTTTACGGCAGCCGCGAGCCGCGTCTCAACCGAGCGTGGATCGAGGAACTCATTCGTGAGGCGAGCGGTCCGATGGGCCTGCGACTCGTGCCGGAGCCCGAGGACACGCGCTCCGATGCCCCCGCTACTCGCGGGCGAGGTCGCGAGTCGCTGGTCCCTCGATAACGCGGCCGTCCGCATCGAAGCGCGAACCGTGGAGCGGGCAATCCCACGACCCCTCGGCGGTGTTCCAGCGCAACACTCCGCCGAGGTGCGTGCACACCGTGCGCAGGGAGCAACCGGTGTCGGCGGCGGGTGCCACCGGCACCAATCCATCGCGTTCGACCGGAGGAGCGGAGTCCGCGGTCGGGGTCGGGCGCGCCCAGCCAGACATCATCTCCTTCGCGACTGCGGCGTTCGCCCCGGCGATCGCGGCCAGCGTGCGTACCGAACCGCGCCGCCCGTGGAACGTCTGCGCCCAGGGCATTGACGTTGTCGTCAGTTCGGCAGCGATGATGCGTGCGGCCAGCATCGCGCCGGTCATGCCCCACTTGGCGAAGCCGGTCGCGGCGAAGACACGGTCCGAGGTGCGGGGAACGAGCCCCGCGAACGGCACGTGATGCTCGGGCTGATAATCCTGCGCGGCCCACCAGGTCTGCATTTTCGCGCCCGGAAAGTGTGCGCCGGCCCAGTCGACCAGGTCGGTAAGGCGGTGCTGTGTGTCCTCGTCCCGACCCGTCGTGAAACTGTTGCCGCCGACCACGACCAGTCGCGCGCCGTCGGAGCCCCGCGCATCCCGTAGGGAGCGCTCGACCGGGTCAACCGACAGGCTCATCGGCATCTCCGGTGCGCCGCCCGGCACACGGAAGGCGCCCACATACTGCCGAGTCGGAACCAGGTGGGTGAAGAACAGTCCTCGGTCAAGGATCGGCAGCCCGGTCGCCAGAACCACACGGTCGGCGCGCAACTCACGATCGTCGAGGTGCAGCATCACGCCGTCACGCGCCGTCGTCACATCGCGGACGCGAGCCTTCTCGACCAGCACGGCGCCGGCTGCCTGGGCTCGTCGGGCCATGGCGTGCAGTGCGCCAAGAGGGTGAATCTGGTGCTGCCCGTCGAGTCGCAGCGCACCGCGCACCTCGACGGGCAGCTCGATGGAGCCGGGAGTGCACCACTCGGCCGTGATGCCCGCGACCGCGAGCGCGTCGGCCTCCTCCGTCAGTGCGTCGATGCCCTCGTCCGTCGTCGCGTAACTCACGGCGGGGCGCTCCTCGAGCGTGCCCTCGGCGGCACCGGACAGTTCGTCGAGAAGCCAGGCACGAGCATCCAGGGTGGCGGCGGCGTAGTCGCGCACCGCGTCGTCGCCATTGTGCCGACGGATCGCGCCGTAGACCGAGCCCTGCAGCGCGCTCACCTTTGCCGTCGTGTTTCCCGTAGTGCGGCTGCCGATGCGGTCCGCCTCGAGCAGTACGACATCGACACCCGCACGGGCGAGCAGGAGGGCGGTCGCAACGCCGGCCAGGCCACCGCCGACGACGGCCACTTCGGCGCGGTCGGGCAGGGGCTCGCGGGCCGCGACAAACGACGCCGATGTCGTCTGCCAGAGCGACACCGGTGGGCCGAGCGCCGTCACGGTTCGCGCACCAGGCTGAGGCCGCGGTCCGTCGACGCGGCGGCCACCATCGCCGCGACCCACGCCGGGTTCAGCGGGCGTGCAGCCTCCGGGCGGTCGATGTGAAAGTGCATCCACACGGCCGGGTGCATCCAAAACTCGCGGTAGCCCTTCCCTGCCGGCAGCTCGCGCCCGCGCAACGTCAGAAGGAACGCCTCACCGCGGCGAAACTTCGTGCCGATCGCCAGCTCGAGATGAGCGAGCGTGCGGTCGTCGATCGTGAACGCGCTCGAGTCTGAACCGCCGTAGACGAAGCGGCCCATCAGACGCCACCAGTAACGAGGGGAGGCTGCGGGGCGGAGAGGTCGTGAATGGGGGTGGAGGCCATGGGCGACCACCCTGGCAGGGGTCGCCGCCCAGAAGAAAGGGATTGACGACCGGGCAGAGGGGCGGGTAGAGGCGATTCCGCTCGATAGACTCGACCCTCGTGTCCAAGGTCTTGACGTCCCTTCCCGTCGGCGAACGCGTCGGCATCGCCTTCTCCGGAGGTCTCGACACCTCCGTCGCCGTCGCGTGGATGCGCGACAAGGGCGCCGTGCCCTGCACCTACACGGGCGACCTCGGCCAGTACGACGAGCCGGACATCGCCGCGGTGCCGGGCCGAGCATCCGAATACGGCGCCGAAATCAGCCGCCTCGTGGATGCAAAGGCCGCGCTCGTCGAGGAGGGCCTCGTGGCGCTGCAGTGCGGGGCGTTCCACATTCGCTCGGGCGGCAAGGCCTACTTCAACACGACGCCGCTCGGCCGCGCCGTCACCGGCACCATGCTCGTGCAGGCGATGAAGGAGGACGGCGTCGAGATCTGGGGTGACGGCTCGACCTACAAGGGCAACGACATCGAGCGGTTCTACCGCTACGGCCTGCTCGCCAACCCCCGCCTGCGCATCTACAAGCCGTGGCTCGATGAGGCCTTCGTCACCGAGCTCGGCGGGCGAAAAGAGATGAGCGAGTGGCTCGTCGCGCACGGCTTCCCGTACCGCGACTCGGCTGAGAAGGCCTACTCGACCGACGCGAACATCTGGGGCGCCACGCACGAGGCGAAGACGCTCGAGCACCTCGATGTCTCGCTCGAGACCGTCGAGCCGATCATGGGCGTGCGCTTCTGGGACGAGAACGTCGACATCGCGACCGAGGATGTGCGCATCGCCTTCGACGCCGGACGCCCCGTGGCGATCAACGGCGTCGAGTACGGTGATGCGGTCGCCCTGGTGCGCGAGGCGAACGCGATCGGCGGCCGCCACGGCCTCGGCATGAGCGACCAGATCGAGAACCGCATAATCGAGGCCAAGAGCCGCGGCATCTACGAGGCCCCCGGCATGGCGCTGCTGCACATCGCGTACGAGCGGCTGCTCAACGGCATCCACAACGAAGACACCATCGCGAACTACCACGCCGAGGGGCGGCGCCTTGGCCGACTCATGTACGAGGGGCGCTGGCTCGACCCGCAGTCGCTGATGTTGCGCGAGTCGATTCAGCGCTGGGTCGGCTCGGCTGTGACCGGCGAGGTCACCCTGCGTCTGCGCCGCGGCGACGACTACACGATCCTCGACACGACCGGCCCGACCCTGTCGTACGCCGCCGAGAAGCTCTCGATGGAACGCGTCGGCGACGCCGCCTTCGGCCCCACCGACCGCATCGGCCAGCTCACCATGCGCAACCTCGACATCGCCGACTCGCGCGCCCGACTGGAGCAGTACGCCGGCCAGGGACTCATCGGTGGCCCCACCGCCGAGCTCGTCGGACGCATGACCGCCGGCGAGGCGGAGGCCATCACCGCCGGTACCGGAGACGAACCCGACCTCGACGCGCTGGACGCGGTCGGCGAGGGTGCGGCGTTCGACTCCGGCACCGACTGAGGCAGAGCCAGCGGATGCGGGGCGGGCGACGGTGAGCGCGGCCTCGGCCGAGCGCGATGCAGTGCCCGTGTACCGGGCGCCCATGCGGTCACGCTCGGCGAGCATCCCCGATGACGGCGCTGCGGTGAGGCGCGCGCTCACAATCGGCGTCGTCGGAATCGGCGACCGCATCGACAACGGCGACGCCGGCCAGCGAGAACGCCTCGCGCGGCGGGTCGACCGCTTCGCCTCCGCGCCCGACGGCGCGTTCGTCATCACGCTGGATGCTCGTGGCGACGTCTATCTCGGACGCCTCGCGGGCCCGTACGCGCGCGACGATTCGGCCGAGGCGCACGCTGTCGATCTTGTGCATGTGCGGCCGTGCGATTGGCGGTCGACACCGCTGGGCGATGACGAGCGGCCCGCCGCCGTCGTGCAGACCCTGCAGCGCGGTGGTCGAAACTGGCAGCGGGTGCGCGACGACGACGCAGGCGCGCACCTCTCGACCGTGTGGGCCGCGAGCGGGCGTCGCTAGTCGACCTGCTCTTGCTGCGTTTCGATGAACTCGCGTTCGTCGTCACTGACCGCATCATCGGCATCGCGCGTGTTGCCGGTGATCGACTCGATCTCGGCACGCACCGACTCGGGGAGGTGCGGGTTGCGCTCCTCGGCGAGCGCGTCGTTCAGCGCGTGGCGCGCGCCGATCGACAGCTCAGGCCACCACGTTTCAATCGCAGGGCCGCTCACGTGAGTTGCCCCTCGCGCATCTCGCGCTCGATCTCGAACGTGTGCAGGGCCGCCTGGGCTTCGCCGATGGATTCGAAGCGCCCGAGCATCCTGCCGTTCGCCGCGATCAGTCGGTAGCGCAGTATTCCGTCGGTCTCGATCGTCGCGACGACCTCGGTGCCATTGCGGCCGACGAGGGCGAGGTGGGGGACTCCCGGTACGACGCTCCAGGTGATGGTCGTCATGTCACGCCTCCTTGTCACTGCGAGCGGGATCGCCGAGCAGTGAACCGCACCGTACACCCCGGTGATGCGGGGTCGGAGGGGATTGACGCGCGAGGCGCGGCGCGCTAGCGCGCCCGCTAGCCGTCGCGGCGCTTCTGGCGGGGCTTGCGGGCCGGGCGGTCGTCACCGTCGCGGGAGAAGCTGCCGCGCGCGTCGCTGGCGCGCGAGTCGCCAGCGCGACCTGCGCGGTCATCGCGGTCGCGGAACCCGCCGCGGTCCTTCTTGCGCGGGCCGCGGTCGCTCTTCAACTCGATGAGGCGCCCGCTGATGCGGGTGTCGGCGAGCTTCTTGAGCGTGGCGGTCGACATCTCAGCGGGCAGTTCGACGATCGAGAAGTCGAGCTTGATGTCGATCGCGCCGAAGTCGTCGCGCGAGAGACCACCCTCGTTGGCGAGTGCGCCCACGATCTGGCGCGGCTCAACGCGGTGACGGCGGCCAACCTCGATGCGGTACGGCGCGAGCGGCGGACCGTTACGGCGTTCGCGACGCGGCGGGCGCTCTGAGTCGCCGCGAGCATCCCGGCCGCCATCTCGGCCGCCGGCATCCCGCGAGCGATCGTCGCGCGGCATCTTCGGCGGGCGGATGTCGTCCTCCGTGAGCAGCAGGGGAGTACCGCCCTGCGCGACGACCGCGAGCGCGGCGGCGACGTCGGCCTCGGGCACGTCGTGGTGCTCGACATAGTGGTCGATGATGCCGCGGAAGGTGTCAATGAGCTCGGTTTTGTTGAGTGCCTCGCTGATGGCGTCGTCGAAACGGGTGAGTCGCGTGGCGTTGACGTCATCGATCGTCGGCAGGTGCATCTGTGTGAGCGGCTGGCGGGTGGCGCGTTCGATCGCGTCGAGGAGGCGGCGCTCGCGCGGAGTGACGAAGCTGATTGCGTCGCCCGTACGGCCGGCGCGGCCCGTGCGGCCGATGCGGTGCACGTAGCTCTCGGTGTCGACGGGGATGTCGAAGTTGACGACGTGGCTGATGCGCTCGACGTCGAGTCCGCGGGCGGCGACGTCGGTAGCGACGAGGATGTCGAGCTTCGCGTTCTTCAGCTGCTCGACCGTGCGTTCGCGCTGCACCTGCGGCACGTCGCCGTTGATCGCCTGGGCGGAGTATCCGCGGGCGCGCAGCTTCTCGGCCAGCGTCTCGGTTTCGTTCTTGGTGCGAACGAACACGATCATGCCGTCGAAGTTCTCGACCTCGAGGATGCGCGTGAGGGCGTCGACCTTCTGCTGGTACGACACGACGAGGTAGCGCTGCGTGATCGTCGACGAGGTGGTCGTCTTGGTCTTGACGCTGATTTCCTCGGGATCATTGAGGTGCTGCTGCGCGATCCGGCGAATAGAGGCGGGCATGGTCGCCGAGAACAGGGCGACCTGCTTGTCGTCGGGCGTGTCGGCGAGGATCGTCTCGACGTCCTCGGCGAATCCCATCTTCAGCATCTCGTCCGCCTCGTCGAGCACGAGGTATTTCAGCTCAGACAGGTCGAGGGTGCCCTTGTCGAGGTGGTCCATGATGCGGCCGGGCGTGCCGACGATGACGTGCACGCCGCGGCGCAGCGCCGACAGCTGCACGCCGTAGCCCTGCCCGCCGTAGACGGGCAGAACGCTCACGCCGGGAAGGTGTGCGGCGTAGCGCTCGAACGCCTCACAGACCTGCAGAGCGAGCTCGCGGGTGGGGGCGAGCACGAGCGCCTGCGGTGTGCGCTGCGACACGTCGAGGCGCGACAGGATCGGCAACGCGAACGCGGCCGTCTTGCCGGTGCCGGTTTGGGCGAGCCCGACGACGTCACGCCCACCGAGCAGCGTCGGAATCGTCGCCGCCTGGATGGCGGAGGGGGTTTCGTAGCCGACGTCGGTCAGTGCGCGCATGACGGCGTCGCTCAGGCCGAGTTCGGAGAACTTCGGGAGGGTGTCGGCGTTATCGGCCTCGGTCGTATCGGGCGTCTCTGGAGGCGTCATACCCCTAACGGTACGCGGGAACGGTCGCGACACCGAACCCCGTCGAAAACGAGCGGGGTCAACGACCCACCGTCAAGCCCCGTGACGGTGCCGGCGGCTCTTCATATCGTCGGCGGGTGATTTCTGCCGACTCTGTTCCCGCTCCCACTTCCGCGTCACGAATCGCTGACCAGATCGGGCGTTTCGCGCGCGACCACTCGCTCGTCATTGCCTGCGCTGAGTCGCTCACGAGCGGCGCAATCGCATCGACGTTGGGCGCGGCTCCCCACGCGAGCGATTGGTTCGCAGGGGGTGTGGTGGCGTACCGCCCCGAGTCAAAATTTCGAGCTCTGGGGGTCGGTGTTGGTCCCGTGGTCACAGAAACCTGCGCCCGCCAAATGGCGTGGGGCGTGCGGCGGCTCCTCGGTGCTGATGCGGCAGTCGCCGTGACCGGCGTTGGCGGTCCCGGTGGAGCGGAGGGCCTACCGGCGGGCACGGTTGTCATCGGTGTGCACGCGCGAGGCATCGGAACGGCGCAGACGCACGTGTTCACCGGCACACCGTCGGAGATTGTCGACCAGGCTGTCGAACGAGCACTTGTGGCTCTCATGGCGCGCCTCCGCGCACACTGAGGCCGCCTGCGGCTCGTACTCTTGAGTAACAGCTCGTTCCGGCTGCATCCGCAATAGCGGCGAGACCCGTCAGGTGCGCCCCGCCACCGAGGGCTGGCAGCAGAAGCTCGACGCCGCGGGCCGCCCCCTGCTGCAGTTCGCCTCCCCGAAGCGGGGCAAGCCGCCGGTTCACTGGGCGAATCTCGAGACGGATCGACCTCGGTCGTATAGGGCGTCTCAGGTGACGTCATTCCCCTGACGGTACGCGCCTTGCCCGGTTGGCGTCACCGCATAGCCGTCACGGTCTCCGCGCGGCTTGCTGGCCGATGGGCGCAAAGGGTTCCAGAGAAAAGATGAACTCAACCGGGACATCGAAGTAGTCGGCGATACGCAGCGCGAGGTGCAGGCTTGGGCTGTACTCACCCCGTTCCAGGTACCCCACCGTTTGGTAGTGCACCCCGAGTTGTTCGGAAAACTGTCGTCGGCTGATGCCGCGCTCGACGCGAAGCATGGCGATCCGGTTGTGCACCTGCTCGGTGCGCTCGGTCGCCGTCTTCTCAGACACGCTGCATCGCCTTCTCGCGTCGCGTTGCCAGCGACTCTCTGCGTGCCACTCGTTGCAGGAGAATCGGGGCAAGCACGAGGCCGATGGCAGCCCAGAGCCCGAGCATCCCGATCGATTCCAGCGTGCGCCAACTCTCACCGAGCTCGACCACCGCGAAATCCGCGGGGAGGAGGGCGCTGCGCAGTCCGAGCCCAAGCCAGTACAGGGGGAGGACTTGACCGGCGATCTGCACCCACGTCGGCAACTCACTCAGGGGGAGGAAGACGCCCGAGGCGGCGACGATCGCCCCCGTCACGAGGAAGCCCCACCCACCCACCGACCGCGGGTTATTGAACAGGGACCCGACGACGAATCCGAGGGGCAGACACGCGAGGACGCCGAGCAGGAGAAAGCCTACGGCTATCGACGCGCCTCCGATTCCGCGAGCCCAGAGGTCGGGAACGAGGATGCTGGCCAGGATCGTGAACATCCCGAATGTGAACGCCAACTCGAGCAAGGTGCGGACGGTTTGCCCCCACGCGTATGTGAATGTCCCTGCGGGCTGCATCGCGAGCCGCAAGAGGGTGCCGTCTTCACGCTCGGTTGACACGAGAGTTGCGAGTCCGTAGGCGCCGACAAACAGGGTCATGAGGGCGAGCACGCTGGGAAAGATGACGGCAGCCGTGGAGATGCCGAGCTCGGGGATCACGTCGTCGCGGAAAAACCACACGGCGGCCGAGAAGCCTGCCGCGCCGATGACGTAGTAGATGACGTCCGTAGGCGTCTGGAGGCTGTTGCGAAACTCCACCCACCCGCGCATCGCTCCCGCGCGAACCGCGCCGCTCGTGATTGTCATGCTCGCTCTCCGTTCGTCTCGGCGTCGGCCGCCTCGTGCTGGGCAACCATGGCCAGGTAGGTGTCCTCCAGGGTGGTTCGGCGAACCTCGAGGTCGTCGACGTCGGGGTCGCGGGCGAGTAGGTCTCGCACAAACCTCGTAGCCGATTCGGTCGAGTGCACGAAACGCTCACCTCGGGCGGTCCACCGCACTTCCGTGGTGCCCGCGACTTCTCGGGCAAGGGCGTCGGCGCTGCCGTTCGCGGCGATGCGACCGTTATGCAGAATGAGGATGCGGTCGGCGAGGCGCTCCGCCTCGGCGAGGTCGTGAGTGGTGAGCAGGATGGTGGTCGCGCGGGCGTCCACCAACTCGTGCATGAGTTCGTGGAATTCCCGTCGCGCGTGTGGATCGAAACCCGCCGTGGGTTCGTCGAGGAAGAGTAGTTCCGGGTTGCCCATCAGCCCCACCGCCACGTCGAGTCGGCGACGCTGCCCGCCGGAAAGCGACATGATGCGAGCCCGCGCCTTGTCGGTGAGACCGACCCGTTCCAGCAGGTCGTCAACCGCCCAGCTGTCATGTTTGCGAAATGGGGAATGCAGGACGAAGAAGTGGTGCAGGAACTCGCGCACGCGCCACCGCCCGTGATCTCGCCACGACTGCAGGACAACTCCGACTCGGGCTCGGTGCTCAACACCGGCGCGAACGGGGTCGGTTCCGAGCACCTCTACTGTTCCCGCGGTGGGCGAGCGGACGCCCTCCAGTATCTCAATCGTCGTGGTCTTTCCTGCGCCGTTGGCGCCCAGGAGCGCGATGACCTCGCCCCGATGAATGTCGAGATCGATGCTGTCGAGTACGCGTTTTGCGCCGTAGCTCATGGCCACACCGCGGGCGCGGACGACGATGTCTCGTGTCATGGCTGACTCCTGACGTGTTGTTATCGTGAGACGTAATGTAGCAGGAATACTACATACTGTCATCACTGACTACGGTCGTGTGCGGACCCCTGCTCGCTGCCTCACTGACGCCCCGTACCCTGGAGGCATGGCTTCTTCGGGCGGCATCCGCAACAACGGCGAGACCCGTCAGGTACGCCCGCAGGCGGAGGGCTGGCAGCAGAAGCTCGACTCCGACGGTCGACCGCTGCTGCAATTCGCCTCCCCGAAGCGGGGTAAGCCGCCCGTGCACTGGGCGGATCTCGACCAGGATGCGCGCATCCAAGCGGTCACGGATCGCGGCCTTCCCGCCTTCCGCGCGAAGCAGCTGTCGACCCACTACTTCACGCACTACTCGGTCGACGCGGCGACGATGACGGACCTCCCGGCCGCGGGCCGCGACGAGCTCGTCGGCGAGCTGATGCCGCCGCTGCTCACCGAGGTGCGCAGGCTCGCGACCGACAACGGCGACACCATCAAGTTCCTGTGGAAGCTGCACGACGGGGCGCTGGTCGAGTCGGTGCTCATGCGCTACCCCGGTCGCATCACTCTCTGTGTGTCGAGCCAGGCCGGCTGCGGCATGAATTGCCCGTTCTGCGCGACCGGCCAGGCGGGGCTGACCCGCAACATGTCGGCGGCCGAGATCGTCGACCAGGTGGTCGCCGCGAACCGCGCGCTCGCCCGCGGCGAGCTGGGCGGCCGCAAGAAAGGCGACGAGACACCCGACCGCGTCAGCAACATCGTCTTCATGGGCATGGGCGAGCCGCTCGCGAACTACGCCCGCCTGATGGGGTCAATACGCACGATGGTCGCGCCGCAGCCGCACGGGCTCGGCATGAGCGCGCGCAACATCACCGTGTCGACGGTGGGGCTGGTTCCGGCGATTCGCAAGCTCGCCGACGAGCAGATTCCCGTCACCTTCGCCCTCAGCCTGCACGCCCCCGACGACCAGCTGCGCGACGAGCTGATTCCGGTCAACTCGCGCTGGAAGGTCGACGAGGCCCTGGATGCGGCTCGCGAGTACTTCGACAAGACCGGCCGCCGAGTCTCGATCGAGTACGCGCTCATCAAGGACATGAACGACCACGCCTGGCGTGCCGACCTCCTCGCCCAGAAGCTGCTCGAGCGCGGCCGCGGCTGGGTGCATGTCAACCCGATCCCGCTGAACCCGACCCCCGGCTCCATCTGGACCGCGTCGGAGACGGCCGTGCAGAACGAGTTCGTGCGCCGACTCAACGACGCCGGCATTCCGACGACGCTGCGCGACACGCGCGGTAAGGAAATCGACGGTGCCTGCGGCCAGCTCGCCGCCGCCGACGCGTAAGCGACGGACCGCGCCCGGTAGCATCGGGGTACCACCACCGCCACCACGTGTCCCCGATCACCCTCGACACGGCCGCGACGACGCGCCGGGAAACCAAGGAACGCCACAGTGAGCGATGACGTCACGACCATCCACGCCGCCTGGAAAGAGCGCGAGGCCGCAGCAGAACAGCTGATCCCCCTGATCGGGCGGCTGTACCGCGACCACGGGGTGGTGACGAGCATCCATGGCCGCCGCCTCATCAACGAGTCGGCGATCGGAATCCTGCGCGCCCACCGCTACGCCCAGCACGTGACGGGCGACGAGTTGGCGCTCGCCGACTCGCGCCGGGTGCTGGATGCTCTGCTCACCATCCAGCCGGGCCCCGCCTCCCTCGACATCGCGCGCCTCGTGACGGGTCACGCCGCGTCGGACGACGACCGCGACCTCATCGAGTTCCTGCGCGACGAACTCGCCGCCGTCATGCCGACCGCGGCCCCCGCCACCCCCACCGACGTCGTGCTCTACGGCTTTGGACGCATCGGGCGCCTGCTCGCCCGCATCCTCGTCGCGCACTCCGGAAGCGGCTCGGGCCTGCGCCTGCGGGCGATCGTTGTGCGCCGGGGAGGCGCCAACGATCTCGTGAAGCGCGCGAGCCTGCTGCGCCGGGACAGCGTGCACGGCCCCTTCGACGGCTCGATCACCGTCGACGAGGAGGCGAACACGATCCTCGCAAATGGGACGCTCATCCAGGTCATCTACGCGGACGCTCCCGACCGCGTCGACTACACGGCGTACGGCATTCGCGATGCGATCGTCGTCGACAACACGGGCCGCTGGCGCGACGAGGAGGGCCTCAGCCAGCACCTGCGCGCGCCCGGCGTCACCCGCGTCCTGCTGACGGCTCCCGGCAAGGGCGCGCTGAAGAACATCGTGCACGGCATCAACCACGGCGTTATCGAGCCAGACGATGCCATCGTGACGGCCGCATCCTGCACGACGAACGCCGTGACTCCCGTTCTGAAGGTCGTTGACGATGCGTGGGGCATTCAGCACGGCCACGTCGAGACGGTGCACTCGTACACGAACGATCAGAACCTGATCGACAACTTCCACGCGGGCGACCGCCGCGGCCGCAGCGCCGCCCTCAACATGGTCATCACCGAGACGGGGGCCGCGAAGGCGGTCGCGAAGGCTCTGCCGCAGCTGGCGGGCAAGCTCACCGGCAACGCGATCCGTGTGCCCACCCCTGACGTGTCAATGGCGATCCTGAACCTCACCCTCCGCGACGAGACCACGCGCGACGAGGTCAACGAGCACCTGCGTCGCATGTCGCTGCACAGCGAGCTGCGTCAGCAGATCGACTACATCGAGTCACCCGAGGTGGTGTCGACCGACTTCGTCGGCTCGCACCGCGCCGGAATCGTCGACGGCCTCGCCACCATCTGCGACGGCCGCCACCTCATCGTCTACGTCTGGTACGACAACGAGTACGGCTACAGCTCGCAGGTGATTCGCGTGCTCGAGACGATGGCGGGCGCGCACCCGGTGGTCGTACCCGAGCGCGTGCTCGTCTGATCGGTGCGTACTGACCGCACTGCCAGGTCGCCCTGACACCGTGGAGTGATGGCCGACACTCCGCAGCCCGACCCCACGCGCGTGCGCGCGCAGCCGCAACTGACGACCGCCTCCGGCACCGTGTGGGTGGTGATGGGCCTGATCACCGCCGTGCTCGTCGGCGGCATGTTCGTCGCGCTCTGGGTCCGTCTCGACTCATCCGTCGCGCTCGTCGGCGCGGCGCTCGCCGGCGCCCTTACCCTCGGGATGCTCGTTACGCGTTTCGCCGTCCGCCCCGGTCGGCTGCGCCTCGCCCTGCTCGCGGCCGCCTTCCTCACGATGATCGCGAGCTCGCTCGTGCTGGTGCTGGCGGTGACGGCCGGCGCCTAAGCGCCGGCCCTCCGGGCCGGTGCCGCGCGGACGCCGACCCCGCGCATCCCTACCGGAACGCTGGCAGCCCCGTCAGCGCGGAGCCGATGACGAGGGCGTGCACCTCGTCGGTGCCCTCGTAGGTGCGCACCGACTCGAGGTTCTGCGCGTGGCGCATGGGGGAGTAGTCGCCGGTGATGCCGTTGCCGCCGAGGATCGTGCGCGCGCTCTGAGCGACGGCGATGGCGGTGCGCACGTTGTTGAGCTTGCCGATCGAGATCTGGTGCGGCTGCAACAGGCCCCGGTCTTTGAGCCGGCCGAGGTGCAGGGCGAGCAGCGTGCCGGTCGAGACCTGCACCGCCATGTCGGCGAGCTTCGCCTGCGTGAGCTGAGCGGCGGCGATGGGCCGCGCGAACGCGATCCGGTCGAGCGCGTAGCGGCGGGCGGCCTCGAGGCTGTCCCGCGCGGCACCCATCGCCCCCCACACGATGCCGTAGCGCGCCGAGTTGAGGCACGTGAAGGGGCCACTCAGGCCCCGAGCGCCGGGGAGCAGCGCCTCGGCGGGCAGGCGGACATCGTCGAAGGTCAGGTCGCACTGTATGGAGGCGCGCATCGACAGCTTCGCCGTGATGGGCGTCGCCGTGAACCCGGGAGCGTCGGTCGGCACGATGAAACCGCGGATGCCGTCGTCGGTCTGTGCCCAAACGACGGCGATGTCGGCGATCGAGGCGAGGCCGATCCAGCGTTTGGCGCCGGTCAGCACCCAGTCGTCGCCGTCGCGGCGGGCGAAGGTCGTCATCGACCCGGGGTCGCTGCCCGCGTTCGGCTCGGTGAGGCCGAAGCAGCCGACGATGCGGCCGGCGGCCATGCCGGGGAGGTACTGGGTTTTTTGCTCATCCGTGCCGAAGGTGTGGATCGCCGTCATCGCGAGCGAGCCCTGCACCGAGACCACGGTGCGCAGCCCCGAGTCGGCCGCCTCGAACTCGGCGGCGGCGAGGCCGTACTCAACGGCGGTTCGGCCCGGCAGTCCGTCGCCCGCGAGCATCATGCCGAGCACCCCCAGCTCGCCGAAGGCCGGCAGCAGCTCGCGTGGCAGCACCGCGTTCTCGTACCACTCGGCGAGGTGCGGGCGAAGCTCGTTGTCGACGAAGCTGCGCACGCGGTCGCGCACGGCGCGCTCGTCGTCGCTCAGCATGGAGTCCAGTCCGATCGGGTCGGCGGCAACCTCATCGGGGGTGAGCGGAGTACGTGCCATGCGCACCATGATGCACCCTCGCGCGGTGCGCGCTCGACGGCGCAGCTACAGTGGCGGCGTGAGCCCTGGCCCCCTCGATGGCGTTCTCGTCGCCGACTTCAGCCGCGTCTTGGCCGGCCCCTCGGCGAGCATGTGGCTCGCCGACCTCGGCGCCCGCGTCATCAAGGTCGAGCGGCCGGGCACCGGCGACGACACGCGGGCGTTCGGACCGCCGTGGGCGGGCTCCTCGAGCGCCTACTTCGAGTCGGCCAACCGGTCGAAAGAGTCGATCGCGCTTGACCTCGCGAGCCCCGACGACGCGGCACTCGCCCGCTCGCTCGCGGCCCGCGCCGACGTCATGCTCGAGAACTTTCGCACCGGATCGCTTTCCCGCTTCGGCCTCGACCCCGAGGCCGTGCACCGCGCGAATCCGCGGGCCGTGTACTGCTCCATCACGGGCTTCGGCGCGGGCGCGGGCGCGCACCTGCCCGGCTACGACTTCCTGGTACAGGCGGTCGGCGGGCTCATGAGCATCACGGGCGACCCTGACGGCGAGCCGCGCAAGGTCGGCGTCGCGCTCGTCGACCTCCTCGCGGCCAAGGACGCCGTCATCGGAATCCTCGCCGCCCTCCGCCACCGCGAGTTGACGGGCGAGGGTCAGCACGTCGAGGTTGACCTGTTGAGCTCGCTGCTCGCGTCGCTCGCGAACCAAGCCTCGAGTTACCTTGCGACCGGTGTCGCACCGCGCGCCATGGGCAACCAGCACCCCTCCATCGCGCCATACGAGACGCTGCGCGCCGCCGACGGGATGCTCGCGGTCGCCGTCGGCTCGGATCGCCAGTTCCGCGCACTCACCGCCGCACTCGGCGCACCCGCGCTCGCCGACGATCCGCGGTTCGCGAGCAATGGCGCGCGCGTCGGGAACCGCGCCGAGTTGATCGCCGTCCTCGAGGGCGCGCTCGCGAGCATCCCCGTCGAGGAGGCGGTCGAGCGGATGCTCGGCGCCGGCGTCCCCGCCGGTCGCGTTGGCGACATCCCTTCCGCGATCGCGTTGGCCGAGTCGCTCGGCCTCGACCCCCTCGTCGACGTGGGGGAGGGGCACCCCGCACAGGTGCGGCACCCGGTGCGGTACTCGGCCTTCACGCCGGTCACGCCGACCGCGCCGCCCGCACTCGACGCCGACGGAACGGCGTTGCGTGCGTGGCTCGCCGCCCCTAACTGAGCCGGCTATACACGGCGGCGAAGTAGGCGCTGATAATCGCCTCGATGTCGACACGACGGACAGTCGTGAGGCCCTAGTGTGGGGGCGACAGCGTGCACCGTCGCCGCATCCGATCGGCCGGCGACCACCACCGACGACACTCAAGGAGTCCCATGAGCAAGTACGCCGTGATCAACCCGGCGACGGGCGAAACCGTCAAGGAGTACCCGACGGCGACCGACGCCGACATCGCCGCCGCGATCGACGCGGCTCACGCCGCCAGCCGCGACTGGGCGCGGTCGACCACCCGCGAGGAGCGCGCCGCCCTCATCACCCGCGTCGCCGAGCTGCACCGCGAGCGCCGGCAGGAACTCGCCGAGATCATCGTGCGCGAAATGGGCAAGCCCATCGGCGACGCCCTCGGCGAGGTCGACTTTTCGGCCGACATCTACCAGTACTACGCCGACAACGGTCCCGGCCTGCTCGCCGACGAGCCCGTCGACCTCGCTGAGGGCAGCGAGGGCAGCGCCGTCATCCGTAAGAGCCCCCTGGGCGTCTTGCTCGGCATCATGCCCTGGAACTTCCCGTACTACCAGGTGTCGCGTTTCGCCGGCCCGAACCTCGTTCTCGGCAACACGATCATCCTGAAGCACGCCGCGCAGTGCCCCGAGTCGGCCGCCGCGATTCAGCAGATCTTCGACGACGCGGGCTTCCCGAAGGGTGCCTACGTCAATGTCTACGCGACCAACGAGCAGGTGTCGACGATCATCGCCGACCCGCGCGTTGCGGGCGTGTCGCTGACCGGTTCCGAGCGTGCCGGCGCCGCGGTTGCCGAGCAGGCCGGTCGCCACCTGAAGAAGGTCGTGCTCGAGCTCGGCGGCAGCGACCCCTTCATCCTGCTGTCGACCGACGACCTGGATGCGACGGTCGAGATGGCCGTCAACGCGCGCGTCGACAACAGCGGCCAGTCGTGCAACGGTGCCAAGCGCTTCATCGTCGTCGAAGAGCTGTACGACGCCTTCCTCGAGAAGTTCGTCGCGAAGATGGGAGAGGTCGGCCCGGGCGACCCCATGAAGGGTGAGGCCGCGTACGGCGTGCTGTCGAGCGCGCAGGCCGCCGACAACCTCGCCGACCAGGTCGAGCGCGCCGTCGCCGGCGGCGCAGAGGTGCTCGTCGGGGGTACCCGCGAGGGCACCTACTTCTCGGCCACCGTGCTCGCGAACGTGAAGCCGGGCAACTCGGCCTACTACGAGGAGTTCTTCGGCCCCGTCGCGCAGGTGTTCAAGGTGGCGAACGAGGCCGAGGCGGTCGAGCTCGCCAACGACACGCCGTTCGGGCTCGGCTCGTACCTGTTCACGACCGACGAGGAGCAGGCTGCCCGCGTCGCCGACCAGATCGACGCTGGCATGGTGTACGTCAACTGCGTGCTCGCCGACAGCCCCGAACTGCCCTTCGGCGGCGTGAAGAACTCGGGCTCGGGCCGCGAGCTCGGAACGCTCGGCATCGACGAGTTCGTCAACAAGAAGATGATCCGCATCGCCTAACGGGCGCAGATCGTTCCGTGGGGGCTCGCCATCCGGCGGGCCCCCACGTGCATGCCCCGAGCGTGCGCGTGCGCGCGCACTCACGCGCGATGACAGACCTTCCTGACCGGTTCCTCCATATCTGAACTGATCTGGCCGAGAGCGTTTTCTAGGCTGGATTCACGTGACTGAACCGATCGCACGTACCCCGAGTCCCGCATCCACCGCGCCACCCGCTGAGCGCTACCCCATCAAGCGCTGGGTCTTCTGGCCAGCGGCCGTCCTGATTGTCGGCTTCGTCGCATTCACGCTCGTCGCGCCCGACGCCGCGGAGGCCGGCTTCGGTGCGGTGCAGGCATCGATCATTTCCTGGTTCAACTGGTACTACGTCTTGATCGCCGCGTTCTTCGTCGTGTTCGGGCTGTGGGCCGCTTTCAGCCGCTACGGCCGCATCAGGCTCGGCACAGACGATGACGAGCCCGAGTTCGGCTACCGCTCGTGGTTCGCGCTGCTGTTCGCCGCCGGAATGGGCATCGGCCTCGTGTTCTGGGGTGTGGCTGAGCCGCTCAACCACTTCGCGAACCCGCGCCCCGGCGTTGAGGGCACCGACATCGAGCTAGCCCAGGCCGCCATGTCGCAGACCTACCTGCACTGGGGCGTGCACGCGTGGGCGATCTACGTCGCCCTGGGCCTCGGACTTGCCTACGCCATTCACCGCCGCGGTCGGCCGATCTCGGTGCGCTGGACTCTCGAGCCGCTGTTCGGCAAGCGCGTCAGGGGTGGCCTCGGCAACGTCATCGACGTCGTTGCCCTCGTCGGAACGCTGTTCGGTGTCGCGACCTCGCTCGGACTCGGCGTACTGCAGATCGGGGCGGGCCTCGAGGCAGCCGGCACCGCGGAGGCAAACGATGTGACGCTCGTCGCCGTCATCGTCGTGATCTCGGTCGCCGTGCTGGCATCGGTGCTGTCTGGCATCAACCGCGGCATGAAGTGGCTCTCCAACATCAACCTCGCGCTAGCCGGGTTCCTCGTCGTGTTCCTGCTTGTGGTCGGTCCGACGCAGTTCCTGCTGCGCCAGTTCGTGCAGTCGATCGGCAACTACCTCGGCGACTTCATCGCCCTCAGCTTCACCGTGAGTGCCTTCGCGGGTGCCGAGGGCGAGGCCTGGCAGGCCGGCTGGACGAGCTTCTACTGGGGCTGGTGGATCGCGTGGGCGCCGTTCGTGGGCATCTTCATCGCGCGCATCTCGAAGGGCCGCACCGTTCGCGAGTTCGTCGTCGGCGTCATGCTCGTGCCGACGATCATCACCTTCCTCTGGTTCTCGGTGCTCGGCGGCACCGCGATCTACACGGAGCTCTACGGCGCCGGTGGCCTCGTCAGCGCTGATGGGGGAGTTGACACGGAGGGCGCCCTGTTTGCCGTGCTGGGGTCGGCTCCCGGCGGTGCCGCGCTGATCCTCGGCGCGATCCTCCTGATCTCGATCTTCTTCATCACGTCGGCCGACTCGGGCTCGCTCGTGATGGGGATGCTCGCGACCGGTGGCGACCCCGAGCCCCGTCGCTGGGTGCGCGCGTTCTTCGTGGTGGTCGTCGCGTTGCTCGCGATCTCGTTGCTGCTCGTGGGAGGCCTCGGCGCGCTGCAGACGGCATCCATCATCGCGGCGCTGCCGTTCTCGGTTGTGCTCCTGCTCGCCTGCGCCGCTCTCGTGGTCGCGTTCCGCCGCGAGGGCCGAATCGCCGATCGCGCCGCGCGCGCCGAACTGGTCGACGAAATCGGAGACCACTACGGCCTCGAGGTTGACCCCGTGCTCACGGACGACAGGACCTAAGCCCCTGTCACGGCCCCGGTGCGGCTCGTAGCGTCGAGACATGACCACCTCTCTCGTCGTCGTCGAGTCGCACTGGGGCAACACTGAGCGCATTGCGTACGCCGTTGCGGAGGGTCTCGCTGCCGCCGGTGACGCACGTGTCGTGCGCGTCGATGATGCGCCAACACGTCTCGAGGGCGTCGACCTGCTCGTGATCGGCGCTCCCACGCACGCTTTTTCGCTCAGCCGACCCGCAACTCGGGACGAGGCGATCGCGAAGGGGGCCACACAGCCGAGCGCGAGCGGTATCCGTGAGTGGATGGCACGCATTGAGGCCGACGCTCGTCACATTCTGGTGGCCACTTTCGACACCAAAGTTGAACAGGTGAAGCGGCTGCCCGGCTCTGCGGCCTGGGCGGCACAACGCGTCGCGAAGTCTGCGGGTCTTCCGCTCACGCAGCGCCCCACCTCGTTCTCCATCGGCGGGCACGACGGGCCCGTCCTGCCCGGGGAACTGGAACGCGCCCGGCCGTTCGGTCGTGACCGTGTCGGGGCAGCGGCCGTCAGTTTTCGCTAGCCGTTCGCGGCGTGCGTCTGTGCAGCGCGCAGCCGCGGGTCGGAGCCGATAACCATGTCAGCCAGTTCCGTGGCCGGCCGGCTGAGCGCATCCGTCACGGGAAGCGCGTAATCACGGGTGTACTGGTCGATGGTCGCGGTGATCTGCGCATCCGACAGGTGCTCGTGATTGAGGGTGATGCCGATCACGCGCGTGTGCCCGAACAGTTCGATGAGCGCGATTTCGTGCGCGAGGCTGGGCATCGGCTCGTTCGGAAAGTCGTCGCGCATGAGGCGCGCAGGGGCGTGCTGCACGATGACCCCGGTGGGCCTGCTTCCTCGAATGATGGCGCCCGAACTGAGGTACGCGGGGTGGCTCAGCGCGCCCTGCCCCTCGATGACGATGACGTCGGGGTTTTCGACTTCAAAGGCTCGCACTACTTGGTGTTCGACCTCGCCCGATCGGTACTGCGGCACCATCGCATCGACCGCGGCGCCGTAGAGACCGCCCTGCATGATCGTCGTCTGCCCTGTTCCGACGAGCACCGCCGTGAGGCCACGCGCGCGCAGCGCCGCGACGAGGATGGTCGCCGTCGTGCGTTTGCCGATCGAGCCGTCCGTGCCGAGAACGGCGATGCGCGGACACGTAACCGTGCGAATGCGGCCCGAGTACAAGCGCAGGTCCTTGGCGAGGCGCTGGCGGCGCACGTCGGTGATCGTCACGCTGCTGAGGCGTGCCGCCGCTGACATCTCGGCGTCGTCGCCGAGCAGTTCGTGCAGGCCATTGATGATGTGCATGCCGCGCGAGATTGCGTCGAGCAACACGGCGCGGTGCGCGTCGGTCAGTACCCCGTCGGCGGGCGCGATGCCCCAGATGAGGTAATCGGGTAGGTCGGCGCGCAGGGCGAGTGCCTCGGCCAAGTCCCCCACGACGGGGATGCCCGGGGCCACGCCGTCGAGAATGTCGCTCGCGTCGCGGCCGGCGAAGCGCGCGTCGACGACGCTCACGATGTCGTAGAGCTCTGAGTGCCGAACAAGGCCGTTCGCCGTCTTGCCGTCGGCATCGCCGAATGCGCCGTCGCAGTACACGACGGCGGTCGAGCCGAGGGGGAGAACGGCCGCGAGCGGCTGGTGCGGTTGCATGAGATGCTCCTTCGCGACCAGCGAGAGCCGGTGCCTGACCGTAGCAGGGTGGCCTGCGGGTTAGCCTGGCTCGATGCGCCGCTTCGCTGAGCTCGCCGTCGAGTCCACACCCATGGGGGAGCTCGTGCTGCGCCGTCGCCACGACCCCGTCATCGACGCGGAGGTCTACGAGGTCAAGCTGGGCGATGAGTTCCTCATGTCGAGCCTGTTCACGGTTGCCGAGGAAGAGCTCGCCCGGCTCGGTCTCGCCGCCGTCCACGGTTACGGGCCTCTCGACGTCGTCGTCGGAGGTCTGGGACTCGGGTACACGGCGGTGACCGCCCTCGATGATGCGCGCATCCACTCACTTGTGGTGATCGATGCGCTGCGACCCGTCATCGATTGGCACGAGCGTCGGCTTCTACCGGTGAGTGACCGGCTCGTCAGCGACTCCCGCACCCGGCTCGTCGCCGCCGACTTCTTCGCGTGGGCGCGCGGTGACCAGCCTGACGGCACTCCCCGCGAACCGGTTGACGCCATTCTGCTCGATGTCGACCACACGCCTCAGCACACGCTGGACGCCTCACACGCCGACCTCTACACGGTTGCCGGTTTTCGTCGACTGGCCGAGCGGCTGCGGCCGGGCGGCGTCTTCGCGCTGTGGTCAGACGAACGCCCACACGCGGGCACGCTCAGCGACCTGGAGGCCGCATTCGACGATGTCGCCGGGCACACTGTCGCCTTCGCCAACCCTCTGACGGAGGGTGAATCGGTCAACGGCGTGTACGTCGGGCGTGCGCGCAGGCCCTAGAACACCGCGTCGGGGTTCATGATGCCGAGCGGGTCGAACGCCGCCTTGATGCGCCGTTGCAACGCGAGCTGGTGCTCGCCGAGCTCGTCCACGAGGTGTCGCTTCTTCAGCACGCCGATGCCGTGCTCGCCGGTGAGGGTGCCGCCGAGGGCGAGCGCTTCCCGGAAGACCGCGTGCGCTGCCTGCCAGACCGGCTCGGGCACAGCATCCCCCGAATAGACGAAGTTGGGGTGCAGGTTGCCGTCGCCCGCGTGGGCGACCGTCGGAATCTCGACGCCGAACTCCGCCGAGATGCGCTCGATCGCGGCGAACATCTCGGGAAGCCGGCGCCTCGGCACGGCCACGTCTTCGATCAGCACCGAGCCGTGCGCCTCCATCGCGGCGTGGAAGGACCGGCGGACGGTGAGCAGCCGCTCGGCGCTCGCCTCGTCGGTCGACACGTCACCGTCGCCACCCGCCGCGCGCACGAGGGCGAGCGCCGATTCGGCATCCGCGATGGCCTGCGGGCCGTCCGTCTGCACCAGCAGGTGCGTGGTGCCGTCGAGCGGCAGCGGCAGCCCGAGATACGCGTGAATGCGTGACAGGGCGAGTGGATCGATGATCTCGAGCGCCGCTGGACGCACCCCGCTCGCCATGATGGCCGCGGAAGCCGCGCCCGCGGCCACGACCGACGGCAGGTGGGCGCCGATCGTCGCGGTCGTCCCCGCCGGAACCGGCAGCAGTCGCACCGTCGCACCGACGACAACGCCGAGCGTTCCCTCGCTGCCCACCATCAGGCCGACGAGGTCGAGCCCCGTAACGCCCTTCACGGTGCGGTGGCCGAGGCGCATGAGCGTTCCGTCGGCGAGCACGACGTCGAGGCCGAGCACCGCCTCACGGGTGACTCCATACTTCACGCACATGAGGCCGCCGGCGCCGGTCGCGATCGTGCCGCCGATGGTCGCCCACGCCCGGCTCGCCGGGTCGGGCGCGTAGAAAAGCCCTTGCTCGCGGGCGGCGGCATCCAACTCGGCGACGATGACACCCGGCTCAACAACCGCGATCTGGTCGACGGCATCAATCTCATGGATGCGCGTCATGCGCGCCGTCGACAGCACCAGCCGGTCTGCGCCCGCCATGGCACCGCCGGCAAGCCCCGTGCCCGCGCCGCGCGGCACGACGGGAAGGCGGTGCGCGCTCGCGATGCGCAGAGCCGCCTGCACGTCGGCGACCGACGCGGCGTGCACGATCGCGAGGGGCGCTGCGGCCGAGCGCTGCCCCGACTTGTCGGCGCGCGCCGCGTTGAGCTCGCGGGGGTCTGTGGAAAGCGCCGCGCCGAGGGCAGAACGCAGCTCGGCGAGGGCGGCGGTGCGGTCGGTCGTCACCGCGCCATTGTGTCGCGATTACCCGGCGCTCTGCTCAACGCCGCGGCGACCGCGTGCGATCCACGAGCCAGAACAGCCCGCCGACCATCGCGAAGGTGGCGGCGGTGAGGAAGGTGACGGTCGGGCTCTCGTTCACCGGAACGACCGGGACGCCGGGCGTCGCAATCGGGCCAACGAGCACGAGGCGGAGGGCGCCGAGCGCCAACCCCGCGACGGCCGCCGCGATCACCGCGGCCAGCGTTACCCACGTGAGCCGAGCATCCAGCACCTGCCAGCGCAGGGCAGTCAGGACAATCGGAGCCGCGGTGAACCACAGCAGCGGCGCCACATCGACGAACAGCAGCACGACCTCGCCGGGGCGATCAAACGACGTGTCGGCCGCCCCCAGCTGAAACGACAGCCCGCCGATGACCATGGCGATTAGCGCGACCAGCGGCAGTGTGCGGGTGACCTGCCCCGACGACATGACCGGGGGGGGGGCGACGGCCGGGCATCGCGGGTCGCGCTGTCGACATGCGGGCACGCTAACCGCAGCGTCCGCGCGGTGGCCGGAAGGGGAATGAGCCGCACAATGTGCGCAAAACTTCGTGGGAGAACCCTCCGTATCGCCGCTCACTGCTTGAAGTGTCCGGTGGGACTGCGGAATCGTGGCTGACTTATTGCCCGCGATCCGGAAGGAGCAGCCATGCTCACCCTCACCCCGACCGCCAGCACCGTCATCGAGAACCTCGTCGCACGCGAGGCCGACCCCGGCACCGCCGGCCTGCGCATCGACTCCGGTGGAGCTGACTCGACGCAGTTCGCCGTGTCGGTCGCGCCCGCCCCCGTTGACGGCGACCAGGTAGTCGAGAACGGCGCTGCCCGTGTATTTCTCGAGCAGAACGCGTCCGTCGCCCTCGCCGACAAGGTGCTCGACGCGCAGGTCGCGGAGGACGGCAACGTTCGCTTCGCCATCGGCGAGCAGGCTTCGTAACGCAGCACCCCGTCGTCGCCCCTGACGACGCCCACGAGCACCCCCGGTGCGACGGCCTGTCTCCGTCGGCCCGGGGGTGCTCGTGGCGCATCTGCAATCGCTGGTCGACCCTGACACCGCCTCCGAATGGGTCGAAAGACCCTCGACAGCGGGGTGATCCCTCGGCCAGGCTGGAAGGCATGGCAGTCATCGATAACTCCCGTTTGGCCATCGTCGGAGCAGGGGCGGTGGGCACCGCCCTCGCTTACGCTTCCCTCATTCGTGAGAGCGCGCGCGAGGTGGTGTTGTACGACATCGACGAAGCGCGCGTCAACGCCGAGATTCTCGACCTCGCGCACGGCACCCCGTTCACCGGTTCGAGCGCCGTCAGTGGCGGTGCCGACCTCGACGTGGTGGAGGGGGCCAACGTCGTGGTGATCACAGCCGGTGCCAAGCAACACCCCGGCCAGAGCCGACTCGACCTCGCCGGGGTCAACGTCGAGATCCTGCGCGATCTCATGCCCCGGCTCGTCGAGCGCGCACCCAATGCCGTGTTCATGCTCGTGACGAACCCGTGCGACGTGTTGGCGGTCGCCGCCCAGCGGTTCAGCGAGCTCGAACCCGCTCGGGTGTTCTCGAGCGGCACGGTGCTCGACTCCTCGCGGCTCCGGTGGCGGCTCGCGGAACGCCTCGGCGTGAGCGCCGCAAGCGTGCACGCCATGATCGTCGGCGAGCACGGTGATAGCGAGTTTCCGCTGTGGTCGCAAAGCCGCATAGGCCCGATCCCTATTCGCGAGTGGATCGACGAAGAGGGGGCGAGCCTCACGGTCGAGGAGTTCGACGAGATCGCCGACGAGGTGAAGAACGCCGCATACACCGTCATCGCGGGCAAGGGCGCGACGAACTACGCGATCGGACTGTCCGGCGCGCGTATCGTCGAGGCGATCCTGCATGACGAGGGCGCGATCCTGCCGGTCTCGAGCGTGCTCGACGACTACCGCGGCGTGAGCGGCGTCGCGCTGTCTGTGCCGAGCATCGTCGATGCGCGCGGGGTCTCCCGCGTCATCGACGCGCCATTCTCGGCGGAGGAGGAGCGTCAGCTCCATCAGAGCGCGGAGGCGATCCGCGCCTCCCTCGAGGCTCTGGGGCTGTGAGCCGCGTCACCTGACGAGGTCGGCGTACGCCCGATCTGAGACGCCCGCGCGCGTGAGCGCGGCGACGCGGCCGCGGCGGAACCGTTCGATCACCACGGGATCGATGTACGACGAACGCGCCACGGCGCGCGTGTTGCGAAGCGTCTCTGCGACGGTATCCACCGCCGAGAGGATGACGGCGTCCTGCTCGGCGCGGGGGAGCGGCCCCGACCGGGCCAGCACCTGGGCGGCCGTGCGCGAGCCGAGGAGCGTGCGCAGGTCTTTCGGTGTCACGGCGCACCCGCTCGCGATCGACAGGTAGTCGGTGAGCGCTCGTGCGCTGACGCGATGCCGGCCCTCGGCATCGCGCCACTCGGTCAGTCGCACGCGACGACCTCGCGGCACGGCGTCCAGCGCCGCGGCCAGGTCAGCGTCGCGCAGCGTCGCCTGCCAGCGCACGCCCGACTTCGCTGGGAAATCGAGGTGTACCCGAGCGCCGTCGATCTCGACGTGCTGCCACTCCAACGTGAGCGCGCCCACCGTGCCGTGCTCGAGCGCGTACCGTTCGTCGCCGAGTCGAACCCCCAAGGCGTCGATGAGTCGAGCCGCGATCGCCGTGGCGCGGGCCTGCGGATCCTCACCGCGGAGGTCGGTGGTGATGCGTCGGCGCAGGGGTGTCGTACACCCGGCGAGCTCGCGCACGCGGGCGTATTTGCGTCGCTCGGCGCGTTCCGTCCACGCCGGGTGATACCGGTACTGACGCCGTCCGTCGGCGTCCGTCCCGGCGGCCTGGAGGTGTCCGCGCTCGTCAGCGCAGATCCACACATCGGTCCAGGCGGGCGGGATGACGAGCGAGGTGATCCGCTCCAGCGTCGCGGGGTCGGTGACAGGCCTGCCGTCCGCGTCAGTGTGGGAATACCCGCGCCCGCGACGGCGCCGCATCATTCCCGGGTCGTCGGTCGATGATCGTCGAAGGCGCACCCATCGAGTGTGGGTCCGCGAGTCGGCGAGTGGGCGGTTCCCACAGGCTCCATCGAGGAAGCGCTCAGTCGCGTCCGCGGAATCGCTCGATCTCGCGCCGGTCGCGCTTCGTCGGGCGTCCCGCCCCACGCTCGCGCAGTACCGGCAGAACGCGCTCCTCCTTCGGCGGGGGCGGGGGAGTGCGGTCGTCGTAGTGTTCGGCCGCCTTCGCCGCCGAGGTGCGCTTGACGATGATGCCGGTGACGACGACGATGCGCTCGCCGCCCGGGGTCAGCGCCCGGACCGTGTCTCCGACCTTCACCGGGTGGGCGGGCTTCACCGTCGATCCGTTCACCTTCAGGTGCCCTGCCTTGCAGGCAGCGGTCGCCGCCGAGCGGGTCGAAAACAGGCGAATCGCCCAGGCCCACGCGTCCACGCGTGCCTGTGTCGGCCCGCCAACCCCGCCAGCGGCCATCACGCCGCCCGCGCCTCCGAGATCGCGTCGGCCGCCCGCACGAGCGCGAGGTGCGACAACGCCTGCGGAGTGTTGCCGAGGTGCCGCTCATCGTCGACGTCGTACTCCTCACTGAGCAGCCCCACGTCGTTCGTGATGCCGACCAGCCGGTCCATGAGGGTGACCGCGTCGTCGAGGCGGCCCGAGCGGGCGTACTGCTCGACCAGCCAGAACGCGCAGGTGAGGAACGGATGCTCGTCACCCTCCAATCCATCGACCCCGCTTTCCGTGCGGTAGCGCAGCGGGAGTCCCTTGCGCAGCAGCGTGCGCTCGATCTCGGCGACCGTTCCGAGCATCCGTTCGTCGTCGTAGGCGACGTAGCCGATCTGGGCGAGCTGCAGCAGCGACGCGTCGACCTCGACCGTGTCGTAGTGCTGGCGGTAGTGGCCGCGCTCGTCGTCGAAACCGTGCTCCTCAATCTCGGTGCGCAAGCGCTCGCGAATGGCCTTCCACTCGGCGAGCGGCCCGGTCAGGTCGAACTGCTCGATCGCGCGGATACCGCGGTCGAAGGCTGCCCACAGCATCGCTCGTGAGTGCGTGAAGGTGCGCAGCGGCCCGCGGATCTCCCAGATGCCGTTATCGGCGCGGTCGAGTTGGGTCGCAACCCACTCGAGCAGTCGCACTTGGAGCGACCACGAGAAGTCGTCCTCGTGCACTCCGAGCTCGCGTGCGTCTTCCAGGGCGATCATGAGTTCGCCGAAGATGTCGCCCTGGAATTGGTCGTAGGCGCCGTTTCCGACGCGCACGGGGGAGGAGCCTTCGTAGCCGGGGAGGCTCTCGATCTCGCGCTCGTACAGGTAGCGCTCGCCCGAGAGACCGTACATGATCTGCACGTCTTCCGGGTCGCCGGCGATCGCCCGCAACAGCCAGTCGCGCCACGCGCTTGCCTCGTCCTGGTAGCCGTGGATCATGAGTGCCTCGAGGGTGAGGGCGGCGTCGCGGATCCAGACGTAGCGGTAGTCCCAGTTGCGTCCGCCGCCGATCTCCTCCGGCAGGCTCGTCGTCGGAGCGGCGACAATGCCGCCGGTCGACTCGTGGGTGAGCGCTCGAAGGACGAGCAGCGAGCGGCGCACGTGTTCGTCGTAAGCGCCGGGCGGAGTGCACGTGCGCGCCCAGTTTTGCCACCACGCGCGCGTGGTCTCGAGCATCGTGTCCACGTCTTGCGGCGGGCGGGGCGACTTGTGCGACGGGAACCACGTGAGCACGGTGTCGACCGTCTCGCCGGCGGCGACCGTGAACTCGGCGCGGTGCGCGTGATCGACCGCGGTGAACTGGGGGCCGCGCACGACGACCGCGTCAGGGCCAGCGATGGCGGTGAGTTCCGGGGCATCCTCTGTGCCTGTTTGACGCACCCACGGCATCGCATCGGCGTAATCGAAGCGGATGCGCAGCACCTGTTCGACCGTCGCCTCGCCCTCAATGCCGGTCACCCGCCGCACGATGTCGCTCTCGCCGTTCTCGATCGGCATCCAATCGGTGACCTCGATGACACCGGTCGGGGTCTCCCACCGGGTCACGAGCACGAACGTGTCCTCCTCGTAGCGATGCGAGGTGCATTCGACGGCGCCGACCGGGTTCAGCGACCAGTGCCCGTGGCGCTCGTCGCCGAGGATCCGAGCGAGCAGCGACGCCGAGTCGAAGCGCGGCAGGCACAGCCAGTCGATCGATCCGGTGCGGCCGATGAGTGCCGCCGATCGGCAGTCTCCGACGAGGGCGTAATTCTCCAGAGGTTCGGCCATGAGAATCATCCAATCAGACGCATCTTCGAGACGGCCTCGATACGGTGACTCGATGCAGTCCGATCAGACGCTCATCATCCTCGGCGCCGGTGGCGACCTCACCAAGCGCCTGTTGGTCCCGGGGCTCGCCGGAGTTCTCGCCCGGAACCCCGAGCTTCGCCTCACCCTCGTCGGGGCGGGCCACAGCGAAAGCGACGACGACGCGTGGCGCGAACTGCTGCGCGACGCGCTCGAAAACGGCCTGGATGCGCTCGGTGACGTTCCCGATGCGTCCGCCGCGAAGGCTGCGATCGACCGCGCCGTCGATGCGGCCCGGTGGCGCACGGTGGACGCGACCGACCGCGGGCAGCTGCGGGGCCTCGTCGCGAGCGCGGAGCATCCGCCGATCCTGTACTTCGCCTTGCCACCCGACATCACCGTGCGGGCCGTCGAGGCGTTGCAGCCCGGCGACCTTCCCGACGGAACCCGCCTCGCCCTCGAGAAGCCCTTCGGCCACGACACCGAGTCGGCCCGAACGCTCAATGCGCTGCTCGCCGAGCGCGTCGCCGACGACCAGGTTTTCCGCGTCGACCACTTCCTCGGCAAGTCGACCGTGCTGAACCTCTTGGGCCTGCGCTTTGCCAACCGGTTGTTCGAGAGCGTGTGGAATCGCGACAACGTCGCCGCCATCGACATCGTCTACGACGAGACGCTCGCGCTGGAGGGCCGCGCCGGCTACTACGACAGCGCGGGGGCGCTCGTCGACATGATCCAGAGCCATCTGCTGCTCGTTGCCGGCTTCATGACGATGGAAGCGCCCGCCGCTCTCGACGCCGACGACCTGCGCGGGTCGCTCGTGCAGGCGCTGCGGGCGATGCGGCCGCTTGCCGACGACCCGGCGCGCGCCTCCCGCCGTGCGCGGTACACGGCGGGTGAGCTCGACGGCGAGAGCGTGCCCGCCTATGCGGACGAAGACGGCGTCGACCCAGAGAACGAGACCGAGACGCTCGCCGAATTCGTCGTCACCGTCGAGAACGCCCGCTGGGCGGGGGTGCCGATCACGCTGCGCAGCGGCAAAGCAGTCGGCGCGCCACGAAAGGACGCGCAGCTGACGCTGCACCCGGTCGCTCACCTCCCGCGGGGCTTTCACGGGGCTTCCGATGCACCGCGCATCATCGTCTCGTTGACGCCCGAGCACCTCACGGTCGACCTCGACCTGAACGGGCCGGGCGATCCGCTGGAGCTCGACCGCGTGCAGCTGGACACCGACTTCGGGTCGGGTGAGCTCACGGCGTACGGCGAGGTGCTCGACGGCATCCTGGCCGCCGATCCGCTGTTGAGCGTTCCCGCCGAGGCCGCTGAACTGTGCTGGGCGCTCGTCGATCCGGTGTTCGCCGCCTGGCGGGATGGCGCGGTACCGCTTGACGAGTACCCGGCTGGCTCGTCCGGCCCCGACGACTGGTCGACGCCGCTTTCCGACCTGTCGCGCGGCTAGGCTCGGCGTCGTGACGCGTGCCCTCATCACCGGTGCCACCGCGGGTATCGGACTCGAATTCGCCCGCCAGCTCGCGGCCCGCGGCGACGACCTTGTGCTGGTCGCCCGCACCGCGAGCAGGCTCGACGACGTCGCGGAGCGGATGCGCTCCCAGCACGGAGTCACCGTCGAGACCCTGGTGGCCGACCTGCACGATTCGGCTGGGGTCGCCGCCGTCGACGCCCGCATCGCGTCCGTGTCTGACCCGGTCGACGTGCTCATCAACAACGCCGGCTACGGAATTGGCGGCGACCTCGCCGCGACCGATGCCGAGGACGAGCAGCGCCACCTCGCGATTCACGTGGCCGTTCCGCTGCGCCTCTCTCAGACGGCTCTGAAGCGGATGCTCGCCGGCGGCGGGGGACGCATCGTCATCGTCTCGAGCGTGGCCGCGTTCACCCCGCGCGGCACCTATGGCGCCGCAAAGGCCTGGGGTGTGTCGTTCGCCCGCTGGGCGAACCTGAGTTATCGCCGCCGTGGCGTGAGCGTGACAGCGGTGGCGCCCGGATTCGTGCGCACCGAGTTCCATGAGCGCATGGGGGTCGACGTCTCGGGCATCCCCAAGGCGCTGTGGCTAGACGCCCCGACAGTTGTTCGGCAGTCGTTGCGGGCGATCGATCGCGGCCGCAGTGTCGTCATTCCGACCGTGCGGTGGACGATCATCGCGGGACTTGCCCGCATCCTGCCCGACTCGCTGTCGGCGGCGGGGCAGTTCCGCTCGCGCTAAACGGCGACGGGGTGGGCTTCGCCGGCGAGCGACGCCTTCCAGGCGACGAGCGCGCGCACGGTGTCGCTCTCGTCGGCTGCGAGACGTTCCATGGCGTCGGCGGGCACGAAGTAGTTGATCGCGACCCACGCGCGCACCTGCTCATCGGGATCGGCGGCGAGGGTGCGCAGCACATCGCACGGCGTGCGCTCGTTACGGGCGAGACAGCTGCGCACGCTCGCCTCGGGGTCGTGGGCCAGCGCCTCGTACACCTCGTCGGGGGCGTGGTACGACAGCGCGGCGCTCTCACGGATGCGCGGGTCGTCGCTCGCGGCCAGCCGACGAATGCGCTCCCGCTTGGAGTCGGTCACCGTGGGGGAGAGGAACTGCGCCACCGGCTCGGTTCCGAGCTGCATCGCGGGGGCGTTCTCGGCGAGCTGGCGCTTCTGCGCGGGGGTGTTGAACCGGATGCACGACATGCCAGGTACGGTAACCCTCGCCCGCCGTTTCCGGCGACTGCGGCACGGCGCGTACAGCGAACTCTGCGCTGTCTCTCCCTCGGGCCCGCAGGAGCGCGTCACTAGACTGTGGCCGTGTCCGAGCCCGCGCCCGCCTCGCCCGTGGTGAGCGACCGCGTCTGGACCGTCCCGAACGCGTTGAGCGCGCTGCGTCTGCTGCTCGTCCCCGTCTTCTTCGTGCTCGTCGTCGTTGGCGAAGATGTCGCGGCTCTCATCGTGATCGTGGTGTCCACCGTCAGCGACTGGGCCGACGGGGTGATCGCCCGACGCTTCGGCCAGATCACGAAGCTCGGCCAACTTCTCGATCCGGCTGCTGACCGGCTCTTCATCATGGCGGCCGTGCTCGGGCTCGCCGTGCGAGGGGTCGTTCCCTGGTGGCTCGTCGTCGTCATCATCGGTCGCGACCTCTTCCTGATCGTGCTCGGTGTCGTGCTCGCCCAGCACCGTTTCGGGCCGCTGCCCGTTCATCACCTCGGCAAAACCGCGACCTTCGCACTGTTCTACGCGCTGCCCATCCTCGTCCTCGGGCAGGCCTTCCCTGCCCTCGCGGTCGTGTCCGACCCCATCGGCTGGGCCTTCGCCCTGTGGGGGGCCTTCCTGTACTGGTGGGCGGGCCTGCTATACCTGCGCCAAACGCGTGTCCTCATCCGTGAACACCCCCTCGACAGAGCAGATGCATCGGATACGCTGGCACGCAGGAGGATGACGGATGGCTGACAACACGGCAGGCGGCGAACGCGAGTACCGCCCGCAAGACACGACGGTGCACTACGGGCCCGAATTCGCCGCGCAATTGGCGGCGATGGAAGCCGGTGTGCGCACGGGCGAGCTGGACATCATCAGCGCCCTTCCGTCGGGTTCAGCCGTGCTCATCGTGCGCCGCGGTCCGAACACCGGCGCGCGATTCCTGCTCGACGGCGACCAGACGATCGCCGGTCGCCATCCCGACGCCGACATCTTCCTCGACGACGTGACGGTGTCACGCAAGCATGCGGAATTCGTGCGTTCGGGTACCCGATTCGCCGTTCGTGACCTCGGTTCCCTGAACGGCACGTTCTACAACGGCGAGCGTATCGACGACACCGTCCCCCTCGTCGACGGCGCCGAGGTGCAGGTGGGCAAGTTCCATCTGACCTTCTACTCGTCGCGCCACGACCAGCCCCAGGGCGCCTGATGCCCGCACGGTCGTCCGCTGAGGCGCGACGGCCGGCGACAGCGGGGCTGCTGTCGATCGGCCAGGTGCTTGCCAAGCTCAGTCCCGAGTTTCCCGACCTGACGCCCTCGAAGCTGCGGTTCTTGGAGGAACGCAACCTGGTGGCACCCGAGCGAACCGACTCGGGCTACCGAAAATTCTCGGCAGCGGACGTGGATCGCCTCCGCTTCATTCTCACCATGCAGCGCGATCACTACCTGCCGTTGAAGGTCATTCGCGAGCACCTCGACGACCTTGACGCCGGGCGCACGCCGCGCTTGCCGGTCGGCCTCGACGTAGCCGTCCCGTCGATCCTCTCGAGCGACCATCGCTACAGCCGCGAGGAGCTCATTCGCGAGGCGCAGGCGACGCCCGGTCTGCTCAGCGACGCGATCAGCGCATCCCTGATCGCTCCGGGGGACACCTTCGGTGACGATGCGGTGCAGGTGTTGCGCGCGCTCGTGGAACTGCAGCGCACCGGCATCGAGCCCCGCCACCTGCGCGGCTTCCGCGCCTCCGCGGAGCGTGAATTGGGCCTCATCGAGAGCGCACTGATCCCGGTCTCCCGCCGCAACGACGCCTCCAGCCGTGCGAAGGCGGCAGAACTGGCTCGTGAGATTGCCAGCCAGCTCGAAATCGTGCGATCCAGCCTGATCCGTTCGGCGCTCGGCAGGCTACAGTCGTAGGGAGGCCCGACACGCCGACGTGTCGTCGGCGGATCTCGCGGCCAGCGCGTCTTGCGCTCGCTAGGGTGAAGGGCGTGACGCCAAGTGTCACGTTAAGACTGAAGGTTAGGTACGCGCCATGACGGACAGCAGCCGCCGCGACGAACGCTACGAACTCGAACTGCTCTTCACCGACGGCCTGCCCGATCTCGACGATGAGGCAGGATACCGCGGCGCTGTCGCCGCACGTGCCGCCGGCATCTCGTACCGCCAGCTCGATTACTGGGCACGCACACAACTCGTCGAGCCGACCGTCCGCGGCGCCTCCGGTTCGGGCACGCAGCGCCTCTACGGCTTCCGCGACATTCTCGTGCTGAAGCTAGTGAAGCGGCTGCTCGATACCGGCATTTCGCTGCAGCAGATTCGCACGGCCGTCGAGCAGCTGCGCGAATCCGGCGTGCATGACCTGGCCCAGACGACCCTCATGAGCGACGGGGCGAGCGTCTACCTCTGCACCTCCAATGACGAGGTCATCGACCTCGTCAGCCGCGGCCAGGGCGTTTTCGGCATTGCCGTCGGCAAGGTATTGCGCGAGGTCGAGACCGAACTCATCGACCTCGATGCCAGCCCGACTGCCGACCCCAAAGACGAGCTCGCCGCTCGCCGCGCGACCCGCGCCAGCTAGCCACACGGCTCCGTGCCGACCCGGTGATATCCGGGCCGATTGCTCGCGCCCGCTGGTGCGAGCCCTCTACTGCTGGGCGTACTCGCCGATGCGCGCCGTGCGCATCACGCGGTCGAGGAGCTGGTCGAAGTTGCGCGCCATCTCCTGAGAGCTTTCGCCCGGCCATACGTGCAGCGGCTTCGCGGCACCCTGTGCCTGCTGGAGCGACGTGCGCTCGGGCAGCTGCGGGGCGAGCACCAGCGGGCCGAACATGTCGCGCAGCTCTTTGATGCGGAACTGGTGCTCGAGGCTTTGCACACGTGCACGGTTCACGACAATGCCGAGCGGCTGCAGACGCGGAGACAATCCGCGACGGATTTCTTCGATCGCGCGCAGCGCGCGGTCGGCGGCGGCGACAGAAAACAGGCCGGGCTCCGTGACGACCATGACCCGATCGCTCGCCGCCCACGCCGTGCGGGTGAGGGCGTTCAACGAGGGGGCGCAGTCGACGAGCACGAGGTCATATTCATTCTCGATGTGCGCGAGAGCCTCTTCGAGTTTCCAGATCTCACGAATCGAGGGGTGCGGCCCGTCGAAGTTGATGGCGCTGGGGCTGCCGATGAGCACGTCGACCTTTCCCGGTCGTCCACGCGTCCAGCCCGACGGGGCAATCGCCTGGCGAACGATGCGCTCTTTCGGCGAGGCCAGCACGTCGGCGATCGTCAGCCGGCCGACGATCTGAATGTCCATGCCCGTGGACGCATCTGACTGCGGGTCGAGATCGACGACGAGAGTGCGCAGGCCCCGTGAGAACGCGGCCGACGCGAGCCCAAGGGTCACCGTCGTCTTGCCGACGCCTCCCTTGAGGGAGCTGATGCTCAGTACGTGCACGGAAGAAGACCCTACCTTCACTAGGCTATGGAACGCGTGCATCCGCACCGTTCGCGGACGTCCCCGGCCACCACCCCCGACGCGACGCTTCGGCGTCGTGCCAGGAAGGACGCAATGTTTCAGAAGATCCTCGTCGCTAATCGTGGAGAAATCGCTATCCGGGCGTTTCGCGCCGCGGTTGAGCTGGGCGCCAAGACGGTCGCCGTGTTTCCCTACGAAGATCGCAACTCGTTTCACCGGCTGAAGGCCGACGAGGCGTATCAGATCGGTGAGGAAGGCCACCCGGTCCGCGCCTACCTCGACGTCGACGAGATCATTCGCGTCGCGAAGCTCTCGGGTGCCGACGCGATCTACCCGGGCTACGGGTTCCTCAGCGAGAACCCCGACCTGGCCGAGGCGGCGCGTGCCAACGGCATCGCGTTCATCGGTCCGCCGCGCGAAGTGCTTGAGATGGCCGGCAACAAGGTGTCGGCGAAAGAGAAGGCGATCGCGGCGGGCGTACCCGTTCTCCAGTCGAGCCCCGCGACGACCGATATCGAGGTGCTTCTTGCCGCCGCCGACGAGATCGGCTTCCCGATTTTCGCGAAGGCCGTCGCGGGCGGCGGCGGGCGTGGGATGCGCCGGGTCGAGACCCGAGACGAGCTGCGGCCCGCGCTCGAGGCCGCCATGCGCGAAGCCGACAGCGCGTTTGGCGACCCCACCATGTTCCTCGAACAGGCCGTCGTGCGCCCCCGACACATCGAGGTGCAGATCCTCGCCGACGCACACGGTGAGACCGTGCACCTGTTCGAACGCGACTGCTCGATTCAGCGCCGCCACCAGAAGGTGGTCGAGATTGCGCCCGCCCCGAACCTCGACGACAGCATCCGCGAGGCGATGTACCGCGACGCGGTCGCCTTCGCGAAGTCGATCGGCTACGTCAACGCCGGCACCGTCGAGTTCCTGCTCGACACGGCAGGCGAGCGAGCCGGGCAGCACGTCTTCATCGAGATGAACCCGCGCATCCAGGTCGAGCACACCGTGACCGAGGAGGTCACGGATGTCGACCTCGTGCGCGCGCAGATGCTGATCGCCGCGGGCGAGTCGCTCGAGAACCTGGGCCTGCGCCAAGACCAGATTCACCTGCGCGGTGCTGCCCTGCAGTGTCGCATCACCACGGAAGACCCGGCGAGCGGGTTCCGCCCCGACACCGGCAAGATCACCACCTACCGCTCGCCCGGAGGTGCGGGCGTGCGCCTCGACGGCGGCACCATCGCCGCCGGCGCGCAGGTGAGCCCGCACTTCGACTCGATGCTCGCCAAGATGACGTGCCGCGGTCGTGACTTCGCCACGGCTGTGAACCGCGCCAAGCGCGGACTCGCCGAGTTCCGTATCCGCGGCGTCACCACGAACATCCCGTTCTTGCAGGCCGTGCTCGACGACCCGGCGGTGATCGCCGGCGATCTGTCGACGTCGTTCATCGATGAGCGCCCCGAGCTGGTCACGATGAACCCGTCGAAGGACCGCGGCACGAAGATGCTGACGTGGCTCGCCGACGTCACCGTCAATCAGCCGAACGGCGCGGGGGAGGGCGTCATCGACCCGGCAGTGAAGCTGCCCGCCGTCGACCTCAGCCTGCCTGCGCCCGCGGGCTCGCGCGACCGCCTGCGCGAGCTCGGCCCGGCCGGCTTTGCCGCCGCGCTGCGGGCGCAGACCGCTCTCGCCGTCACCGACTCAACCTTCCGCGACGCCCACCAGTCGTTGCTCGCGACCCGCGTGCGCACCCGCGACCTGGTCGCCGTCATGCCCCACGTCGCCCGACTGACCCCCGAGCTCCTGAGCGTCGAGGCGTGGGGTGGCGCGACCTACGACGTGGCCTTGCGTTTCCTTGGCGAAGACCCGTGGCAGCGACTCGCCGCCATGCGCGAGGCACTGCCGAACGTCGCAATTCAGATGCTGCTGCGCGGCCGCAACACGGTGGGCTACACGCCGTACCCGACCGAGGTCACCGACGCGTTCGTGCGCGAGGCCGCGGCGACCGGCGTCGACATCTTCCGCATCTTCGACGCCCTCAACGACGTTGACCAGATGCGCCCGGCGATCGACGCGGTCCTCGAGACGGGCACCACGATCGCCGAGGTGGGCATGTGCTACTCCGGCGACCTGCTGAACCCCGCCGAGGACCTGTACACGCTCGACTACTACCTGCGCCTCGCCGAACGCATCGTTGAGGCCGGCGCCCACGTGCTTGCGATCAAAGACATGGCGGGCCTCCTGCGCGCCGGCGCCGCCGAGAAGCTCGTCGCCGCGTTGCGCGAACGCTTCGACGTGCCCCTGCACGTGCACACGCACGACACCGCGGGCGGCCAGCTGGCGACGCTTCTTGCAGCCTCGCGTGCCGGCGCGGACGCGGTCGACGCGGCGAGCGCGCCCATGGCGGGCACGACGTCTCAGCCCGCGCTGTCGGCCCTCGTCGCAGCCCTCGCGCACACGGAGCGCGACACCGGTCTCGATCTCGGCGCCGTCAGCGACCTCGAGCCCTACTGGGAGGCGGTGCGACGCGCATACAAGCCGTTCGAGTCGGGCCTGCCCGGGCCGACGGGACGCGTGTACCACCATGAGATCCCGGGTGGGCAGCTGTCGAACCTGCGCCAGCAGGCCATCGCTCTCGGCCTCGGCGACCGCTTCGAGCTCATCGAGGACTGGTATGCCGCGGCGAACCGCATCCTCGGCCGGCCGACGAAGGTGACTCCGTCGTCGAAGGTGGTCGGTGACCTCGCGCTGCAAATGGCCGCCGCGGGAGCCGACCCTGACGACTTCGAGCAGAACCCGCAGAACTACGACATCCCCGACTCGGTGATCGGCTTCATGGCTGGCGAGCTCGGCGATCTGCCGGGCGGATGGCCCGAGCCGTTCCGCACCAAGGTTCTCGAGGGGCGCACCGTGAAGCCCGGGCTCACCGAGCTCACCGACGACCAGCGCGCCGCGCTCGACGGATCGACCGACGAGCGTCGCCTCATGCTGAATCAGCTGCTGTTCGCCCAGCCCACGCAGCAGTTCCTCCAGGTGCGGGAGCAGTACGGCGACGTGTCCGTGCTGGCAACCCCCGACTATCTGTACGGCCTGAAGCCGGGCGAAGAGCACGTCATCGAGATGGAGCGCGGCGTCACCCTGTTCATGGGTCTCGAGGCGATCAGCGAGGCGGACGAAAAGGGCATGCGAACGGTTATGGCCACGCTCAACGGCCAGTTGCGTCCCGTGCTCATTCGCGACCGCTCGGTCGCCGTCGATTCCGCCTCGGCCGAGAAGGCGGACCCGGGGAAGCCCGGCCACGTCGCCGCGCCCTTCAGCGGCGTCGTCACGCTGCAGGTCGACGAGGGCGACGAGGTTGAGGCGGGCGCCACCATCGCGACGATTGAGGCGATGAAGATGGAGGCGGCCATCACGACCCCGATTGCGGGCACGATCGAGCGTCGAGCGATTCCCTCTACGCAGCAGGTGGAGGCCGGGGACCTGCTCGTCGTCGTCGCCGGGACGTAGACACCCGGGTCAGTGAGCGGGGCGAAGACCCCGCTACACTGGCGTGTCGAACTTCGGAAGGAGGCCGCATGGCCGAGAAACGCGACGCATCAGGCGACGTCTCGACCGACGTGGTCGGGGCAACCACACCCCGCACCGTCAATGACGGCGTCGAGCCCGGCGGCGGAAGCGAGTTTATTGCCGCTGTGCCCGAGTCTCTTACCATCGACGTCGCGCTGCCCGAACCGACACCTGACGAGGCTCCCGACCCGACCGCGGAGCTCGCTGCGCGCGGCGTTGACCCGCAGATCGTCGAGATGCTGCAGACGGGCGCTACGACCATCCAGCTCGGTGACCAGCAGCTCGCCAGCGCCCTGACCCAGCCCGACCTCAGCGACATCGACCCGGCTGATCTCCCCGCCGACCTGTCGCGCCGCGTCATGTACGGGGACCACCAGCCCGAACCAGCGGGAATGCTGACGGCCGACCGCCTGCTCGACCCGAAGCGTTCCCGCCCGAACGGCCCCGAAGGCGCTTGGCCGCGGTTCGTGTACCTGAGCACGTTCAAGCAGGTCAACATCGGCGACTCGCGTCGCGTTCGCGAGCGTAAAGAATTGGATGCGCGCATCGCGCAGCCGCTCGGTCTCAATGCCCGCTTCGTGCCCGTGCTGACCCGCAAGGGTGGCGTCGGCAAGACGACCGTGACCACTCTTCTCGGCATGGCGCTGGCTTCCGTGCGCGAAGACCGCGTCATCGCCATCGATGCCAACCCCGATCGCGGAACGCTCGCCGAGCGCGTTGCGAAGCAGACACGCTCCACGGTGCGTGACGTCGTCAACCGCGCCGCGTCCGTCGGTGCCTACAACGACTTCTCGACCTTTGTGTCGCGCGACGCGACGCGACTGGACGTGCTCGCCAGCGACACCGATCCGTTGCTGTCCGAAGCGTTCGACGCCGACGACTACAACGTCGTCGCCGACCTCGCCGCGCGCTACTACTCGATTGTCTTGACCGACTGCGGTACGGGAATTGTGCACTCGGTCATGCGTCCCACCCTCGAGCGCGCTGACTCCGTCGTCATCGTGTCGGGCGGCAGCGTCGACGAGGCGCGCCTTGCCAGCGAGACGCTGACCTGGCTGGAGGCCAACGGCTACGACGAGCTGGTGCGCAACGCGGTTGTCGCGATCAACACCGCCACCCAGGGCACCAACCTCGTGAAGCTCGAAGAGATCGAGGCGCACTTCGCCTCGCGCGTGCGCGAGATCGTGCGCATCCCCTACGACGAGGTGCTGGCTGCCGGCTCCGTCGTGAAGTGGAAAGACCTGAAGCCGTACACCCGCCACGCGGCCCGTGAGCTCGCCGCGCTGGTGGTCGAGGGCATTCCGCGCGACGGGTACTGATCGCGCACGATGACCGTCCGCCCCATTCGCCTCTTCGGCGACCCCGTGTTGCGCTCGCGCACCGATCGTGTCGTCCACTTCGATGCGTCGTTGCGCGCGCTCGTTGACGACCTGCTCGACACGGTGCAGGTTCCGGGGCGCGCGGGCGTCGCCGCGAACCAGATCGGCGTGGGGCTTGCCGTGTTCAGCTACAACATCGATGGTGACCTCGGCTACATCATCAACCCGCAGCTTGTCGAGGTGCGCGGCGACGCCGAGCCCGTCGATGAGGGGTGCCTCTCGGTTCCTGGGCTCGCCTACCCGCGCCGGCGTCACCCGTGGGCGCGCGTCGAGGGCGTCGACCTCGACGGCAACGCCGTCGCCGTCGAGGGGGAGGGGTTGCTTGCCCAGGCGCTGCAGCACGAGACGGATCACCTCGAGGGCCGGGTGTACGTCGAGGGCCTCGAGCCGGAACTGAAGCGCGAGGCGATGCGGGCGATCAGGACCGCCGACTGGTTCCAGCGGCCCTGACCACGCGCATCCCGTGCGGTGTCGCGCTACTGCGCGAGTGAGATTCCTTGCGTCTCGGGCGAGGCCGAGTACAGCCCGTCGATCACCGACGCGAAGTCTTTCGTGATGACGTGGCGCTTGATGCTCATCTTGGGCGTGAGGTGCCCCGAGGCCTCCGTGAACTCGGTCGCGAGAATCACAAACTTGCGGATGGACTCGGCGCGCGACACGCGGGCGTTCGCGACGTCGATCGCGCTCTGCACCTCGGCGAGCACCTTGGGGTGCTGAGCGGCGTCGGCGAGCGTCATCTGCGCGTCCTCGCCGTTGTTGTTGAGCCACACCGGCAGCATCTCGGGGTCGAGCGTGATGAGGGCCGAGATGAACGGCTTCTGGTCGCCCACCACGACGACCTGGCCGACGATCGGGTTCGCGCGGATCGGGTCTTCCAGAACGGCGGGGGCGACGTTCTTGCCGCCCGCGGTCACGATGATCTCCTTCTTGCGGCCCGTGATCGTGAGGTAGCCGTCGGCGTCGATCGTGCCGATGTCGCCGGTGCGGAACCAGCCGTCCTCCGTCATGACCTCGGCTGTCGCCTCAGGTTTCTTCCAGTAGCCGGCGAACACGTTGTTGCCGGAGATGAGGATCTCGCCGTCGTCGTCGAGGGCGATTCCGACGCCCGGAAGCGCCGGGCCGACCGTGCCGATCTTGAAGTTGTTGACAAGGTTCACCGAGGCGGGAGCCGTCGTTTCGGTGAGGCCGTAGCCCTCCAGGATGCGCACGTTCAGGGCGCGGAAGAAGTGCCCGAGACGCGTGCCGAGCGGCGCCGAGCCCGACACGGCGTACTGCACGCGGCCGCCCATCGCGTTCTTCAGCCTCGAGTACACGAGCTTGTCGAACAGCATGAATTGCAGCTTCAGGCCGAGCGGCACCGAGCCGGTGTCGAGAGCCTTCGAGTAGGCGACAGCGGTGTCGGCGGCCCTGCGGAAGATCTTTCCCTTACCGCCGGCCTCGGCCTTCTGCTCGGCCGAGTTGTAGACCTTCTCGAACACCCGCGGAACGGCGAGCAGGAAGGTCGGCTTGAACGAGCCGAGCGCGGGCAAGAGCTGCTTCGTGTCGGCCTGGTGACCGACCTTGATGCCGCCGTGCACGCAGATGATCGAGATGAAGCGCGCAAACACGTGCGCAGTCGTGATGAACAGCAGGGTCGATGCGCCGGGCGCGAAGACCTCCTTCATCGCGATGCGGGCGTTGCGCGACAGCTCGACGAAGTTCGAGTGCGTCAGCATGACGCCCTTCGGCACTCCCGTCGAGCCGGAGGTGTAGATGAGGGTCGCGAGGTCACTGCCGACTGCCGCCGTGCGTCGCGCCTCGACGGCCTCGTCGGTGACGTCCGTGCCGTCGGCGGCGAGCTTGTCGAGCGCGCCGAGGTGCATCTGCCACACGTGGCCGATGCTCGGCACGTCGCTGGCGATCTCGTCGAAGCGCGAGTAGTGCTCGGCGGTCTCGACGATCAGGTGGTGCGCCTCTGAGTCTTCGAGGATGTACTGGATCTGGCTCGGCGAACTCGTCTCGTAGATCGGGACGAGGACGGCGCCGGCGAACCACGCCGCGAAGTCGACCAGGGTCCACTCGTAGCGGGTCTTGCACATGAACCCGATCTTCTCGCCGGGCTCGACGCCCGCGGCGATGAAGCCCTTGGCCAGAGCGACCACCTGCGTGTGAAACTCGGCGGCCGTGACGTCACTCCAGCCGCCGTCGGCGGTCGGAAGGGCGAACAGCGCATCATCGGGCGCCTGGGCGACGCGGTCGACAAGCAGGTCAGTAGTGTTCGCGTCGGGGTCGGGGGTCACGACGGCCGGGACGACGAATTTTTTCACGGCAGCTCCTCTGGCACCGGGTCTGGTCTGGGGCGGTTCGACCAGCCTACCGGCGCGACCTCGCCACGCGCTGACTGCTCACCACCGATAGAGTTTCGAGCCGTGCATGCAATCGGAATCGACATTGGCGGGACGAAGATCGCCGGCGCCCTCGTGGCCGACGACGGCACGATTCTCGCCGAGGAACGCCGGCCCACGCCGGCCACCGACCCGTCGGCGATCGTCGAGATCGTGGCCAGCATGGTCGAGCGGTTGAGCGAGGGGCACACCGTGGTTGCGACCGGCGTCGCCGCCGCCGGCTTCATCGACGCCGCGCAGTCGACCGTCTACTACGCCCCCAACATCTCGTGGCGTAACGAGCCGTTCCGTGACCGCCTGCGTGCCCGCCTCGGCATGGACGTCACGATCGATAACGACGCGAACGCCGCCGGCTGGGCCGAGTTCCGCTACGGCGTCGCTCGTGACGCCCACGACATGACGATGCTGACGATTGGCACGGGCGTCGGCGGCGCGATCGTCACCGGCGACCGCCTGCTGCGCGGCGGCTTCGGAACGGCGGGCGAGCTGGGGCACCTGCGTATCGTGCCGGACGGGCTTCCCTGCGGCTGCGGCGCACGCGGCTGCATCGAGCAGTACGGCTCGGGCCGGGCACTCTTGCGAATGGCGAACGAGATCGCGGACGCCGGTGGCATCGGCCATGCACTCGCTGTCGCCCGCGAAGAGGAGGGAGGCACACTGTCGGGTGGGATGCTCGCCCAGTTCCTCGAGGACGGCGATCTGGGCGCTCACCACGCCCTCCGCCAGCTGGGGCTCTGGCTTGGTCAGGCGTGTGCCAGCCTCAGCGCGGTACTGGATCCCGAGATGTTCGTCTTCGGCGGCGGTGTCTCCGTCGCGGGCGACGCGCTGCTCGATCCGGTGCGGGAGGCCTACCTCGCTCACCTTCCCGCGCGTGGCTACCACCCCGAGCCCGAGTTCGTCGTCGCCGAGCTGGTCAACGACGCCGGCGTCGTCGGCGCGGCCGACCTTGCGCGCATTCACGCTGAGTCCATCGGCGCGGCGCCGCGGGGTTAGGCTGGGTGGCGGCCGAGCGAGGGGAGCAACGATGTTCTACTGGTTGATGAAGAACCTGGTCATCGGCCCCATCCTGCTCACGGTTTTTCGTCCGTGGGTGCGGGGCATCGACAACGTTCCCCGTTCTGGCCCGGTGATCCTCGCGAGCAACCACCTGTCCTTCGTCGATTCGATCTTTTTGCCACTCGTTCTGGACCGGCGCGTCGTGTTTCTCGCCAAGAGCGACTACTTCACCGGCAAGGGCATCAAGGGGTGGCTGACGCGCGTGTTCTTCCAGGCCTCCGGACAGCTCCCCATTGACCGCTCTGGCGGCAAGGCGTCGGAGGCCTCGCTCAACACCGGGCTTCGCGTGCTCGCGGAGGGCAAGGCGCTCGGCATCTATCCCGAGGGCACCCGCAGCCCCGACGCCATCCTGTATCGGGGCCGCACGGGCGTGGCCCGCATGATCCTCGAATCCGGTGCCCCGGTCATCCCGGTTGCGATGATCGATACCGAGAAGGTCATGCCGATCGGTACCCGCGTGCCGAAGGTGGTGCGCCCCGGCATCGTGTTCGGCGAGCCCCTCGACTTCAGCCGCTTCGCTGGCATGGAAAGTGACCGCTTCGTGTTGCGCTCGGTGACCGACGAGATCATGTACGAACTGGGTCGGCTGTCCGGCCAGGAATATCGGGACGTGTACGCCACCACCGTGCGCGACAAGCGTCCCGCCCACGTCCGCTGACCCGCGGCGGGCACACTCATTCCGCTGGGCTAGGCTCGAACAGCGCGCTCGCCCGCGCCATCCACCCCCTCTTTCTGCACTGGAGTACCGCCTGTGGTCGACCCGACCGAACCTGTGATCGCCGCTGACCCCGACATCGTTGCGGGGCTCGACCACTGGCGCACGCTGCCGATCAAACAGCAGCCCCAGTGGTCGGACGCCGCGGCGGCAGAGGCGGCCTCCGCTGAACTCGGCACCCTTCCGCCGCTGGTGTTCGCCGGCGAGGTCGACAACCTGCGCGACCGCCTGGCGCGCGCGGCGCGCGGCGAAGCCTTCCTCCTGCAGGGCGGCGACTGCGCCGAGACCTTTGCGGGTGCGACCGCCGACCAGATTCGCAACCGGGTGAAGACGATCCTGCAGATGGCGGTCGTGCTCACCTACGGTGCGTCGATGCCGGTCATCAAGATGGGCCGCATGGCCGGCCAGTTTGCGAAGCCCCGCTCGAGTGACTCTGAGACGCGCGGCGATGTCACGCTGCCCGCCTACCGTGGCGACATCGTCAACGGTTACGACTTCACCCCCGAGTCGCGTGCCGCCGACCCGCGCCGAATTGTGCAGGGCTACCACACGGCCGCGGCAACGCTGAACCTGATCCGTGCCTTCACGCAGGGTGGTTTCGCCGACCTGCGCATGGTGCACTCGTGGAACAAGGGCTTCGCCGCGAACCCGGCCAACCAGCGCTACGAGGGCCTCGCGAAGGAGATCGACCGCGCCATCAAGTTCATGGAGGCGGCGGGCGCCGACTTCGACGAGCTGAAGCGTGTCGAGTTCTACTCGAGCCACGAGGGCCTGCTCATGGACTACGAGCGCCCGATGACCCGCATCGACTCGCGCACGGGGCTGCCGTACAACACGAGCGCCCACTTCCTCTGGATCGGCGAGCGCACCCGCGAGCTCGACGGCGCGCACGTCGACTTCTTCAAGCGCATCCGCAATCCCATCGGCGTGAAGCTCGGGCCGTCGACGACGCCCGAGACGATGGAGCGCCTCATCGACGTGCTTGACCCCGATCGCGAACCGGGCCGCCTCACCTTCATCACGCGCATGGGTGCCGGCAAGATCCGGGATGCTCTGCCCCCGCTTCTCGAGGCCATTAAGGGCATGGACGCGAACCCGCTGTGGGTGACCGACCCCATGCACGGCAACGGCCTCACCACCCCGACCGGCTACAAGACGCGTCGCTTCAACGACGTCGTCGATGAGGTCAAGGGCTTCTTTGAGGCGCACCGCGCGGCGGGCACGCACCCCGGCGGTATCCACGTCGAGCTCACGGGCGACGATGTCACCGAGTGCCTCGGCGGCAGCGAGATGATCGACGAGGCGACGCTGGCGACGCGCTACGAATCGCTGTGCGACCCGCGCCTGAACCACATGCAGTCGCTCGAGCTGGCGTTCCTCGTCGCGGAGGAGCTCAGCGCGAGCTGACCCGTTCGCCCGCGCAGGAACTTCCGCTCGGGGCGTTTAGACGAACGCCTCGATGATGATCGTCGAGCCCCGCACGGCGCTGCCGTCCTGTGACGGGATGACGTTCTGCACGCTCGTGAAGTTCCAGAGGAAGCTCTCGGGCACGTTCGTGCGCACGTCGACGCCGAACTCGGCGGCGCGCAGCGCCTCGATCGCCTCGTTGATGCTGAGCCCGATCACGTCGGGAATCTCCACGAGGTCGGGGCCGCGCGAGACGACCAGCGGCAGCGTGTCGCCCGGCTGAATGACCTCCGGCAGATCGCCGTAGCCCAGCACAGAGCCCGCCGCGATGTCGTTGTCGAACGTTTCGGTCGCGACGGTGGAGCCGAGGCCTCGACGATCGAGCTCCGCCTGGGCGGCGTCGAGAGTGAGGCCACGAACTTCGGGAATCGAGCCGACCGAGACGAGCAGTGACACAGGCGTGCCGCGGAACGAGTCGGCGCCCGCCGCGAGGGGGGAACCTTCCGCATCGCGAACCTCCAGGACCGAGCCGTCGCCGATCTCACCGTCGAAGCGCTCGGCGCGCTCCTCGGCGACGACAAAGCCCGCGTCCTCGAGAATCGCCCGGGCGTCCGCTTCGGGCTGGCCACGCACGTCGGGAACGGTCGTCGGCTCGGCGCCTTCCGAGACCACGAGAGTGACCTCGGTTTCGCGCGGAACCGCCTCGCCGGCGGGGGGATCCGTGCGAATGACGAGCCCCGCATCCACGTCGAGGGAGAACTCGCGCACCGTCTCGCTCGCGACAAGGAGTCCCTCGTCGGCGAGGATCACCCGGGCGTCCGCCTCGGCGACGCTGCGCAGCTCAGGGATCGTCACCGAGCCGCCCGGTCCACTGGAGAACCACCAGCCGGCGACGGCCGCGAGCCCGGCGACGAGGAGAACGACGAGCATGATCGCGATGCCGCGGCGGCGACGCGCGGGGGCGGCAAGCGCGAGCCGTTGACTGGGCGTACCAGGATCGGCGGGCGGCGCGGCAGCCGCACCCGCGGGCGCGATGACCTGCGTCTCGGCCGTCATCGCCGCGGCCGAGGTGGACAGGGGAGGCAGCACCATCGTCTGCTGCGGGCCCGTGGCGACGATCGAGGTCGCGAGTGAGCGCGAGGTGTCGCGCAGCTGCTCGAGAAGCGCGCGCGCATCCGCCGGGCGATCCGCGGGATCGCGCGCGGTCGCCCACAGCACCAGCTCGTCGAGTTCGGCCGGGACGTCGGGATTGACGGTGCTGGGGGCCGGCACCGAGTCGTTCGCGTGTTGGTAGGCGATCTGCATCGGCTGCTCGCCCTTGAACGGCTGCTCACCGGTGAGCATCTCGAACATCATGATGCCGAGCGCGTAGATGTCGCTGCGGGTGTCGGCGACGCCGCGGGTGATGAGCTCGGGGGAGAGGTAGGCGATCGTGCCGAGCAGCGCCGCGCCCGTCGCGGTGTTGGCGCTGGCGGCGCGCGCGAGACCGAAGTCGCCGATCTTGATGCGGCCGTCGTCCGCCAACAGCACGTTCTCGGGCTTCAGATCGCGGTGCACGATGGCGGCCTTGTGCGCCGCCGAAAGTCCCGCGAGCACCGCCTCGCCGATGTCGAGCGTCTGCTCGGGGGTGAGCGCGCCGTACTCCTGCAGCAGCTCGCGCAGGGTGATGCCGGGCAGATACTCCATGACGAGATAGGCCGACTCGTGGTCCTGTCCCTGGTCGAAAACGTTGACGACGTTCGGATGCGCGAGGCGAGCGGCGCTGCGCGCCTCCTGGATGAAGCGCTCCTTGAATTGGCTGTCGTCAGCCAAGTGCCCGTGCATGATCTTGACCGCGACGAGGCGGTCGAGCCGCTGATCGGTGGCGAGGTACACGGTCGCCATGCCACCCCGAGCGATGCGGGAGCGCACGTGGTAGCGACCGTCGATAAGCCGGCCGATCAACGGGTCTCCGGGCGCGGCGCTCACGCCCTCGAGTGTAGGTGTCGCTCAGGTGCGAGCAGGCCGCGCCACACGGGTTAGCCGCGTTGTGCGAGCCACGCCCAGGCGCTCGTTTCCCACTTGGCGTAGGCGTCGGGGTAGGCCGAGATTTGCACCGCCTGCGCGGCGACCGTGAGCGACATTGACTGCCACCCGCGGATGTCGAGAAGACCCCTGGTGCGCCCGGCGTTCGGGTTATGCGGGCCGCCGTAGAACAGGCGCGCTGCGTAGGCGGGATCCTGCAGCTGTGCGGGAGTTCCCCAGCCGCTCGAGGGCCGCTGCTGGAACAGGCCCACGGAGTCGAGGTGGCCCCACGAGAGGTTGCGCAGCGACGACTCCTGCATCGCGGTCGCGAGTGCGATCACGATGCCGTAGTCGGGCACGCCCAGCTGCCGGCCCACCGAGATGATCGTCTGTGCGTGAGCGCGCTGGTCGGCGTTCAGGGCCGTCACGGTGCCGGGCGGGGGAGTCGTGGGCGGCGCGATGGGCGGCGCGGGCGCCGGAGCGGGGGGTGCGGGCGCCGGTGCGGGCGCCGCCTCGGCGGGCGGGGGCGCGGGGGCCGGCGCCGGTGCCGCGACGGCGGGCGCCGCCTGCTCCGCAGGACCGCCCGGAAGCGTCGGTCGCTCGCTGACCGGCAGCGACAGCACCTCGTCGGCCTCGACAGATTCGTGAGTGACCGTTTCCGCTGCCGTACCGGACTCGCTTGCGGCGGGGCTCACGCCGGGAATCCGCAGCTGCTGACCGGGGTAGATGATGCTTCGCCAGCCGAGTCCATTGGCATCGAGCACGGCCTGCGTTGTCACGCCGAAGCGGGCGGCGATGCCCGACACCGTGTCGCCCGCAGCGACCACGTAGAAGCCGTCCTGCGTCGCGGGCGTTGGCGTCGCGGCCACCTTCGTCGGGGCATCCGTGAGCTTCAGAACCTGGCCCGGGAAGATCAACGAGTTCCAGCTGAGACCGTTCATCGCGAGCACGGCGGGGGTCGAGAGGCCAAAGCGGCCCGCGATGTCGGAGACGGTGTCGCCCGCCTGAACGACGTAGCTCGCCGGCGCGGCGGCAGCCTGAATGGTCCGAACCCCGAGAGCACCCGGCGTCATAGCCGCGCCGACCTGGCCGAGGGCCGCCCGCAGACTCGGCGCCGCCGGGTTCTGTTGGGGTTTCGGAGCGAGCGGCTTACGAGTGGCCTGGGCGGCGTCGACGGGTCCGGTGAGGCCGAGCCCGAGCACGATCGCGCCTGTCAGGACGACGGGCATGGTGCCGTACGTGAGCGCACGGCCGGTGCTGCGCGGGGTAGTCGACGCGCGACGGAATGCCGCGGCGGGTTCTGTCGAGACTGCGCCCGGGGCGCGCGGCGCGAGGCCGGCGAAGACCTCGCGAGCGCGGCCAGCAGCATCCGGGTCGTGCTCGGTGTCGGTGTCGTGACGGACGGTCATGGTGACAGGTACCCCCTGGCCGTGAGTGGCGCCGCGTGGGAACGCGGACGAGCGGAAATCCCCCTCCCGCTTGTTACACAGTACAACTGCTGTCAACTGTTGGGGAAGATGGGACTATCTGTAACACGCCCGTAACATTCACGACGCGTCGCGCATCGACGGTGAGCGTGGCAGTCTGAAGGGGTGAGCGTCGAATCGTCCCGCTGGCTAACCGTTCCCGATCTGGTCGACATCCTGGGCCTCAGCCCCGGCAAGATTCACCGACTCCTCGAGGAGCGGCACCTGCTCGCCGTCCGACGAGACGGCGTCGTCGTCGTGCCGGAAGAGTTCCTCCTCGATGGTGAGCCCGTTCACGGCCTGCCGGGCACGTTGACGCTCTTGGCCGACGCCGGATTCAGCGACGACGAGGCCATGGAATGGATGCTCGCCCCGCACGATCAGCTCGACGGCTCGCCGACCGGAGCCCTCCGCGCGGGCCGCAAGGCTGAAGTGCGGCGCATCGCGCAGGCCGAAGCGTTCTAGCGGCGTTCTCTAGCTCTGCCGGCGGGTGACCGTGTCGGCGAGCCCGATGAGTTCGCGCGTCGCTGCGCGGCTGATGGGCGCGTCCTCAAGCGCCGCGACCGCCTCCGCGACCGAGCGGGCGATGATCGACTCGACGGTCTCGACGGCTCCACTATCCCGAATCGTCGCCTGCAGGGTGGCCACCTGGTGGGGGGTCAGCTCGGGGTCGCCGAGAAGCTCGTCGATGAGGGCACGCGGGCCGACCGGCAGGCCCGCCCGCGCAAGCGCGATGATCACGGTGCGCTTGCCCTCGCGCAGGTCGTCGCCCGCGGGCTTGCCGGTGACCTCCGGGTCACCGAAGACGCCCAGCAGGTCGTCACGCAACTGGAAGGCCACGCCGAGCGGGAGGCCGAAGGCGCGCAGGGCCGACACCTGCTCCTCGGTGCCCCCGGCCATAAGCGCGCCGAGCGCGAGAGGCGCCTCGATGGAGTACTTCGCCGACTTGTACGTCACGACGCGGTGGGCGCGGGGGAGCTGTTCGCGCTCGTCGGCCTCGCGCCAGGCGACCTCCTCGTAGATGTCGAGGTACTGCCCGAGCATGACTTCGGTGCGCATGGTGCGGAACTCGTCGCGCGCCGCGCGTGCGGCTCGGCGGTCGCCCAGCTGTGCGAGGCCATCGTCGAGCAATTCGTCGCTCCAGCCGAGCAGAAGGTCGCCGAGCAAGAGCGCGCCCGACATGCCATACACGCTCGCGCTTCCCGCCCATTCGCGTTCGCGGTGCATGGACTCGAATCGGCGGTGCGCGGCCGGCTTGCCGCGGCGGGTGTCGGAGTTGTCCATGATGTCGTCGTGCACGAGCGCCGCGCCCTGGAAGATCTCGAGGGCTGCCGCGACGTCGATGATCGCGTCGATGTCGGGATGCTCGTCCAGCGTCGCGAGAAGGTCGTCCGGCTTCGAGGCTCCCGCCACCGCCTGCCAGCCCCAGTAGGCGAACAACGCGCGGAACCGCTTCCCGCCGGCCAGGAGATCGCGGCCGGCGTCGACGAAGACTCCAAGTTCGTCGGCGACCGAGTCGAGGTGCGCCTGGCGGTCGTCGAGGAACCGGCCGAGTCGAGCGTGGACCAGGTCAACTAGGCGCAATCTCTCAGCCACCCGCCTAGCCTATCCAGGTGGCCGGTCCTAGAATGAGTGCACCGCGAGAACCCTCGCGCCCCGCATCACCAAGCCAAGGGGTCACCATGCCGCTGTCAGAGCAGGAGCAGCGCCTTCTCGAAGAGATGGAGCGCAACCTCTACCGCAACGACGCCGATTTCGTGTCGGCGGTCTCCGGTCGCCGAGGCAAGCCCAACTACACGCTCGTCACCGTGGGTGCTCTGCTTGCCGTCGTCGGCATCGGCGTGCTCATTACGGGCGTCGTGACCAGCATCCCGTTGGTGGGTGTGCTCGGCTTCGCGGTCATGTTCGGCGGAGTGCTGCTCGCGCTCACGCCCGCCAAGGGGTCGGCGTCGTCCGCCGCACCCGAGGCACCCGCCGCTGCTCGCACGAACCGGTCCTCCTGGACCGACCGCATGAACGAGCGCTGGGAGCGCCGCCAGGAGGGCGAGCGCTAGCCGCTCCACTTCCCTCCCCAGTTTCTTCGCACCGGGGTCGACCGCATGGTCGGCCCCGGTTTTTTGCGCGCCCGCGCGCCCGCAGGGCCCACGGAGCAGCCAACGGCCCGCGGGCAGCTCACCCCCAGTCCGGGGGTCACAGGGGGTTCTGGGGGAATAAAGTGGAGCGAAACCCTTCCAAGTGGAGGTAAGTGGAGTAATGTGGAGGAAATTCCCGATCTCGGGCCGGAGAGGAAAGGGGGCGACGCATGTTCCTTGGCACGCACACCCCCAAACTCGACGACAAGGGCCGGCTGATCCTCCCGGCGAAGTTCCGCGGCTCCCTCGCCGACGGACTCGTTCTCGCCCGCGGCCAGGAGCGCTGCATCTACGTGTTCACCCCCGAGGTGTTCCAGCAGAAGGTGCAGCTCATCACCACGGCGCCGCTCACGAGCAAGGTCGCCCGCGATTACGTCCGCATGTTCCTGTCGGGGGCCAGCGCCGAAGAGCCCGACAAGCAGTTCCGCGTGACGATTCCGCCGGCACTGCGCCAGTACGCGGAACTCGACCGCGACCTCACCGTGATCGGCGCTGGTGACCGAGCCGAAATCTGGTCGACCCCTGCCTGGGAGGCGTACTACGCCGCCCAGGAGGAGACGTTCTCGTCGATGGAGGAGGAGGTGATCCCCGGCCTCTTCTGATCGCGTGGCTCCGACTCCCAGCCGTGACCCGCCCTGGCGCACCTTCCCCGGTGCCAGGTCGCACGGATGGGGATCAGGGCCCCGCGCTCGGCCGATTCTGCTTATGACTGCCGACCGCCACATCCCCGTCCTGCTCGAGCGCTGCCTCGACCTGCTTGCCCCCGCCATCGAGTCGCCGGGCGCCGTCCTCATCGACGCCACCCTCGGTCTCGGCGGCCACACCGAGGCGGCGCTGACGCGGTTTCCCGAACTGACGGTCGTCGGCCTCGACCGAGACTCCGACGCGCTCCGGCTCGCGAGCGAGCGTCTCGCCCCCTTCGGCGACCGATTCCGTCCCGTCCACACGGTCTACGACCGGGTCCGTGAGGCGCTCGACGAGCTCGAGATCGACCGCGTGCAGGGGGTCCTGTTCGACCTCGGCGTCTCGTCCATGCAGTTGGACGAGGCCGAGCGCGGCTTTGCGTACGCCCAGGATGCTCCGCTCGACATGCGCATGGACCGCACGACGGGCGTCACCGCCGCCGACGTCCTCGCGAGCTACGCGGAGGCCGACCTCCGACGCATCTTCCACCGCTACGGCGAGGAGCAGCTCGCGGCCCGCTATGCGCGCCGCATCGTTGAGCGCCGCACGGAGGCGCCCATTGAGCGCAGCGAGCAGCTGAACCGCATCATCGCCGACGCGACCCCCCAGGCGGCCCGCCGCCCGGGACACCCCGCAAAGCGCGTCTACCAGGCGTTGCGCATCGAGGTCAACGCTGAGCTCGCCGCCCTCGAGGCCGCCCTGCCTGCCGCGATCGACGCGCTCGCCGTCGGCGGACGCATCGTCGTGCTCGCCTACCAGTCGCTGGAAGACCGCATCGTGAAGCGCGAGCTCGCGGCGCGCAGCCGCTCGACGGCGCCGGCCGGTCTCCCCGTCGAACTGCCCGAACACGCTCCCGAGTTGCGCCTGCTCGTACGCGGCGCCGAACAGGCCGATGACGCTGAGCGTGCCCGCAACCCGCGGGCGATCCCCGTGCGCCTGCGCGCGGCCGAACGACTGCGAGACGTCGCGTGAGCGCGCTCGCGCAGCCGCTCGGCGCTCCCGCCGCGCCGGCCAAAGCTCCCGAACCGCGCCGTCGTCTTCGCCCTGTCGAGGTCACCCCGAGCCGCGAGCAGCGCCAGCAGCGACCCCGCGCTCTCGCCGCCACGATCGCCGTGAGCGGTGTCTTCGCGATCCTGCTCGCGCAACTGATGCTGAGCATCCAGCTCTCCGAAGGCGCCTACCGCATCACGGCGGCCGAAGGGCAGCTTGTCGAACTCAGTCGCAGCTCGCAGGTGCTCTCCGAGAATCTTGCGCGCCTCGAATCACCGCAGAACCTCGCCGCTCAAGCCGAGTCGCTCGGCATGGTCGTCAACTCATCCTCCGCCTACCTTCGGTTGGCGGATGCGGCCGTACTGGGTACCCCAGTCGCCGCAAGCGCCCAGTCGGGAGTCCTCGACGGGCGCGCCAGCACGGTCGGCAATGTGCTGCTCGTCGACGTGCCGCTCGTGGTCCCGGCGGCGGCGGGGGAGGCGTTGGGCGTGGCTCCGACGCCGTCGTCGCCGGGACCACTAGCCTCCGCCGAGGAGCCCGCCGGGCCCGAACCCCTTCCCGCCCCGATCACCCAGTGACCCCGTCGTTCATTCGCCACTGACCCCACGCTCGGAAGGAGCCCCGTGACCTCGGATCGCCGCACACGTCGCCGGGTCGCCGCGACCGTGCTCGTCATGGTGATCATCGTCTCGGCGTTCGTCGTTCGCCTCGTCGACATCCAGGTCGTGCGTGCTGCCGACCTGGCAACGGAGGCCGAGGCGCGCCGGTCGATTCCTCAGACCCTGCAGGGCCTTCGCGGCGACATCGTCGACCGCAACGGCGTGGCCCTTGCCGACTCGGTGTACCGCTACGACATCACGGTCTCGCCCCGATTCGTCGGCGACTACACCCTGGTCAATAGCGAGACGGGGGAGCGTGAGAAGCACAGCGTGTGGGATGCGCTGACCTCCATCGCCGAGCTGACCGATACCGACCCGCTCGATCTGCTCGAGCGCATCGAGACGGCGCTTGAGGCGAATCCCAACAGCGACCACGCCTACCTGGTTCGCCGCGTGCCGACCGACGTCTTCCAGCAGGTGCGCGACCTGCGCGTGCCGTGGGTCTACTCCGAGCGCATCGCCTCGCGCACGTACCCGAACGGGCAGGTGGCGGGTAACCTCGTCGGCTTCCTCGGCACCGACGGCCCGCAGACGGGGCTCGAGCTGCGCCTCGACGAGTGCCTGTCGGCAGTCGATGGCTCGTCGACCTTCGAACGCGGCGCCGACGGCGTGCGCCTGCCCGGCAGCACCGTCGTGCACCAGGAGCCGATCGACGGCGGAACCCTGCACACCACGATCGACTCCGACCTGCAGTGGTTCTCCCAGCAGAAGCTGGAGGAACAGGCACGCGCCGTCGGTGCCGACTGGGCCACCGCCATGGTCGTCAGTGTCCGCGACGGGCACATCATCGCCGCCGCGGACTGGCCGACGGTCGACCCTAACGACGTCAACTCCACCCACCCCGACAATCTGGGTTCGCGCATCTTCTCGTGGCCATACGAGCCCGGTTCGACCATGAAGTCGATCTCGATCGCCGCCATGTTGGATTCGGGCGTGACCACGCCGGGCGAGCGCATCGGAGTGCCCGCGCGCTACGACACGATCAACGGCTGGCAGATTCGGGATGCGTGGGCTCACGACGGCCTGAATCTCACCACTGCGGGCATCTTGATGAACTCGTCAAACGTCGGCACGTCTCTGCTCGGTGAGCGACTGACCTTTGCGCAGCGCGAGCAGTACTTCCGCAGCTTCGGTTTCGGCGCTCCGACCGCGGTCTCCTTCCTCGGCGAAGAGTCGGGCATCGTGCGCCCGGCTGACTCGATCGACGGACACGGCGCTTATATGCAGCTGTTCGGCCAGTCCATCTCGGTGACGAGCGCGCAGATGGCGCAGGCCTATCAGGCCATCGCGAACGGCGGCGTCCTGCAGCCGCTCACCCTGGTTACCGGATGCCAGCGCGAGGACGAGGTGACGCACCTGCCCGAGACGGAGGGCACGCGGGTGATCTCGCAGCAGGCGGCGAACCAGACGGTGCAGATCCTCGAGTCGGTCGTCACCGAGGGGTTCGTCGGCCCGCAGCTCACCGTTCCCGGGTACCGGGTTGCCGCTAAAACCGGCACTGCCGAGGTGCCCGTCAACGGCGTCTACACGAGCGAGCGCATCGTGTCGGTCGCCGGTCTCGCACCGGCCGAGAACCCCGAATTCGTCGTCATCGTCACGCTCGGCAAGCCCGATACGATGAAGGTCGCCGCGGCCGCGGCGCCCCCGTTCCAGCAGATCATGACGCAGGTGCTCAAGACCTTCCGGGTGGCGCCGAGCACGCAGCCCCCGCCCCGCCTACCCACCACCTGGTAGGCACAGAAGTCGAAAGAAGAGGTCGCGCGTGTCAGGTCGCATTCCGCCGGTACTGCGCCCCGAGCATCCTCGCCCCCGACCGCTCGACGCGCTCGCGCGCGACGTGTCGGGCATCGAGGTCCGCGGCGAGCTCGCCGGGGTGTCCGTCACGGGCATCACGCTGTCGACCAGCGACCTGCACGCCGGCGACCTGTACGTGGGGGTGCGCGGGCAGCACCGACACGGCGCCGAGTTCGCGGCCGACGTGATCGCCCAGGGCGCCGTCGCCGTCCTCACCGACGACGAGGGCGCCGCCCTCGTCGGCGACGCGAGCGTTCCCGTTCTCGTGGTCGAGCATCCTCGCAGCCGCCTCGGTGAGCTGAGCGCCTGGGTGTACGAGACCGCCGACAACCCGGCCGTGCTCTACGGCATCACCGGCACTAACGGAAAGACGTCGAGCGTGTACCTCATGAAGGGCATGCTGACGCAGCTCGGCGAGACGGCCGGGCTCACCTCCACGGCCGAGCGTCAGATCGGTGAGCTGACCGTCGTGAGCCGCCTGACGACCCCCGAGGCGACCGAAATGCACGCGCTGCTCGCCCGCATGCGCGAGGCAGGCGTCACCTCGGTCGCCGTGGAGGTCAGCGCGCAGGCCCTCAGCCGCCACCGTGTCGACGGCATCGTGCACGACGTCGCCGGCTTCACAAATCTCAGCCACGACCACCTCGACGACTACGCCGACATGGAGGAGTACTTCGCGGCGAAGCTGCCGCTTTTCCAGCCCGACCGGGCGAAGCGGGCCGTGGTCTGCCTCGACTCGCCCTGGGGCGAGCGGGTCGTCGCATCGGCCAGCATCCCGACCGTGACGATCACCTCACGCGACGACATCGAGGCCGACTGGCGTGTCATCGTCACCGAGGAGACACCGCAGTACACGACCTTCACCCTCACGGCGAATGACGGGCGGATGCTCGCCACGAGCATCCCGATCATTGGTCGCCACATGGCGGCGAACGCCGGCCTCGTCATCGTCATGCTGCTCGAGGGCGGGCACGACTTCGCGCGCCTCAGCGAGGTGCTCGCGACCGGCGTGGACGCCTACCTGCCCGGCCGCACCGAGCGCGTGTCGGGCGACCGTGGGCCGACCGTCTACGTCGACTTCGGCCACAGCGCCGACGCGTTTGAGAACACCCTCGCGGCCGTTCGGCGGCTCACGACGGGTCGCACCATCATGGTGTTCGGCGCCGACGGCGACCGCGACGCGACCAAGCGCCACGAGATGGCGCGGGTCGCCGCAGAGGGCTGCGACGTTCTCGTCATCACCGACCACCACCCGCGCTTCGAAGACCCCGCGTCGATTCGCGCGACGCTCCTGGAGGGCGCGGCCCTCGCCGAGAACCAGCCGGACGAAATCCACGAGGTGAGCCCGCCCGAGCAAGCCATCCGGGTCGCCGTGAACCTCGCGCGCGAGGGCGACTCGATCCTGTGGGCTGGCCCCGGGCATCAGGACTACCGCGACATCGAGGGCGTGCGCACCCCGTACTCGGCGCGCGATGAGGCCCGTGCCGCTCTTCGCGAGGCGGGGTGGGCGTGATGGCGCTGATGGTCGACGACATCATCGTGTCGCGCGCCGGCACCCTCGTGCACGTGCGCCACGGCGATAAGCGTGCAGAGGTGCTCATCGACGCGCTCGGCGAGACGGCCGTCGATTCCGCCATTCAGGCGATGGATGCACGCCTCGCCGCCGGCGCGACGCTCGCCGACGCGCTCGGCGCGGCCACGAGCATCCGCGATGTTCCTCGTCGGTGCGCGCGCATCGCCGCACCCGGCGAGCTGCTCGTCCTGGACGATCGTGATGCCGTGACGGCAGCCGAGGTGCGCCGCTCACTGCAGGTGCTGGCGGGCCTCACCCGCGGCACGTCCGCCCGCTCCTTCGCGGTCGTCGGTGAGCTCGACACGGAACCCGCCGACTGGTTTGAGGCGCACGACGCGCTCGGCCGCATCGTGGTGCGTCTTGACGTCTCCCAGCTCGTCGTGATCGGCCACGGTGCGCGTCACCTGCACAACGCGGCGGGGCTCGAGGGGTCGTGGGATGGGGAGTCGCTCCTCGTCGACACGGTCGATGAGGCCTACGCTGGCCTTCGTGACAGAGTTCGCGCCGGAGACATCGTGCTTGTGACCGGGGGAGGGCGCACCGACCTCGGCCCGCTCGTCGACCGGCTGATCGGAGCCGCCGCGTGATCGCCCTACTGTTTTCCGGCGCATTCGCGCTCGCCTTCACCCTGTTGACGACCCCGTTGTTCGTGCGCCTGTTCAAGCGCATCGAGTGGGGTCAGTTCATTCGCGAGGATGGGCCGCAGACCCACCACACGAAGCGCGGCACACCCACGATGGGCGGCATCATCGTCGTGCTCGGCGCTGGCCTCGGCTACGTCTTCGGGCACCTCGTTGCCGGTGAGCCGTTCACGCTGAGTGGGCTACTCGTGCTGGGCATCTTCGTGGGACTCGCCGTCGTCGGCTTCATTGACGACTACTCCAAGGTGCGCAACCAGCGCAGCCTCGGCCTGGGCGGCTGGGCGAAGATCGCCGGACAGGTCATCGTCGCCACCGCCTTCGCCCTCGTCGCCATCAACTTCCCCGACCGGCAGGGCCTGACCCCCGCGTCGACACAGATCTCCGCCGTGCGCGACATCGCGTGGCTCGACTTCGCCACCTTCGGCTCGATCGGCGCGATGATTCTCTTCGCCATCTGGGTGAACATCATCGTCGTCAGCACGTCGAACGCGGTCAACGTCGCCGATGGGCTCGACGGGCTGGCCACCGGCGCCTCGATCCTGTCGATCGTCGGCTACATCATCATCGCGTTCTGGCAGTTCAACCAATCGTGCTCGAACGCCGGGCTCGACCCCGCTGTCGCGTTCAAGTGCTACGACGTGCGCGACTCCCTCGACCTCGCGATCGTCGCCGCCGCGATCGCCGCGAGTCTCATCGGGTTCCTCTGGTGGAACACCTCTCCCGCCCAGATCTTCTTGGGAGACACCGGCTCGCTCGCCATCGGCGGCGCGCTGGCCGCTCTCGCGATCCTCACCCACACGCAGCTCCTGCTGATCCTGATGGGCGGCCTGTTCCTCATCGTCACCGGATCGGTGATCGTGCAGCGCGCCTACTTCAAGATCACGGGCGGCAAACGCATCTTCCTCATGAGCCCGCTACACCACCACTTCGAGCTGAAGGGTTGGGCCGAGGTCACCGTCGTCGTGCGGTTCTGGCTCATCGGCGGCCTCTTCGTCGCCGTCGGCGTGGGGCTGTTCTACCTCGAATGGATTAGCGCCTGATGGCCGCGCCGCTCGACGAGTTGACGAGCTGGCGCGCCGACTGGCAGGGGTTACGTGTCGTCGTGCTTGGCCTCGGCGTCACCGGCTTCGCCGCCGCCGACACCCTCGCCGAACTCGGAGCCCGCGTGACGGTCGCCGCGCGCACGCCCGATGCCGAGCGGGCGCGCATCCTGCCGGTCATCGGCGTCGACCTGGTCGAACTCACTGGCGACGACGCGAGCGACGGGGATGCCGTGCTCGCCCTCGACGCGGAGCTCGCGATCGTCTCGCCCGGCTTCCGCCCCGATCAGCCGCTGATCCGCGCCATCCAGGATGCGGGCATCCCGATCTGGGGCGATATCGAGCTGGCGTGGCGGGTGCGCGACAAGGTGGAGCCCGCCGCCGAGTGGATTCTCATCACCGGCACGAACGGCAAGACCACGACGACGCAGCTCACCGCGACGATGCTCCGTGAAGGAGGCCTGCGCGCGGCCCCCTGCGGCAACATCGGGGTGCCGGTGCTTGATGCGGTGCGCGACCCCGCGGGCTTCGACGTACTCGTCGTCGAGCTGTCGAGCTTCCAGCTGCACTGGGGGCCGACCGCCGGGCCTGGCGCGCTCGTGCCGCTCGCGACCACGTGCTTGAACCTCGCCGAAGACCACTACGACTGGCACGGATCGGCAGGCGCCTACCGTGACGCGAAGGCGAAGGTGTACGAGAACACGCGCGTCGCCTGCGTCTACAACCGCCGCGACGAGGCGACCATGCGAATGGTCGAGGAGGCCGACGTCATCGAAGGGTGCCGCGCAATCGGCTTCGGCTCAGACACGCCGGGGCCGAGCGACATCGGCGTTGTCGACGACCTGCTCGTCGACCGCGCGTTCCTTGCCGAGCGGCACACGAGCGCCCTGGAATTGGCATCGCTCGCCGACCTGGCGCAGGCGGGACTGCAGACCCCGCACGGGCTGGCCAACGCCCTCGCGGCAGCCGCCCTCGCCCGAGCGGCGGGGGTCGAGCCAGCCGCCGTGCGCGACGGCCTGCGCGCCTTCCGCGTCGACGCGCACCGCACCGAAGTCGTCGCTGCGGCCGGCGACATCGTCTGGGTCGACGACTCGAAGGCGACGAACGCGCACGCCGCCGCCTCCGCGCTGGCCGCCTACCGCTCGGTCGTCTGGATCGCCGGCGGGCTCGCGAAGGGCGTCGACCTGGCACCCCTCGTCGCTGCCCACGTTGATCGCCTGCGCGCGGCCGTGCTCATCGGGGATGATCGCTCAGCGCTGCGGGAGGCGTTCTCCCGACACGCCCCCCACTTGACGGTGCTCGAGGTGACGGCCGGGGAGACTGACGGGGTGATGCCGGAAGCCGTCCGGCTCGCAGCCCAGGTCGCCGAAGCGGGCGACACGGTGCTGCTGGCCCCGGCCGCGGCATCCATGGACCAGTTCACCGACTATGCCGACCGCGGACGACGCTTCGCCGAGGCGGTCCGACGTCACACGGAGGGAGGACCGGATGACGAGCATCCGACCCCCTCGTCCGACGCCCGCTGAGCCGGCCGGGCGGCCTCCCGTGGCCGTTGTCGCCGTGCGCAAGCTGTTCGGCACCGACAACGGCGACGCGATCCTGCTGCTCGGCGTGACGATCTTCCTCGTGCTGTTCGGGCTCGTCATGGTGCTGTCCGCCTCGTTCGTGATCTCGGGCAGCGGTGGAAACGGCGACTTCTTCGGCATCTTCCTGCGCCAGGGCCTGTTCGCTCTCGTCGGCATTCCCGTCATGCTGATGGTCGGCCGACTGCCCGCCATCTTCTGGCGACGCTGGGCGCGGCACTTCGTCATCCTGGGGGTGGGACTGCAAGCCCTGGTCGTCTTCACGCCCCTGGGGTATGAATACGGCGGTAACCGCAACTGGCTCTACATCGGCGGCTTCACGGCGCAACCCTCCGAGTTCTTGAAGCTCGCGCTGGCGGTGTGGCTCGCGGCGGTGCTCGCCGACAAAGCCGATGGCCTGCGCAGCTGGCACGACGTGATCTTCCCGGCTCTGCCGCTGTCGTTCTTCAGCATCGGCATGGTGCTGATCGGTGACGATCTCGGCACCGCGGGCGTGATGCTCGCGATGGTGTTGGGCGCGCTGTACTTCGCCGGCGCGCCTCTCGGCAAGCTCGTCGTCCTCATCTCGGGCATCGCCGCCGCGGCCATCGCGTTCGCGTTCTCGAGCCCGTCACGCTCCAGCCGCATCACGGTGTGGATCGACGGCTGCCGGCCGGAAGACTACGAGGGCGTCTGCTGGCAGGTCGTCCACGGCACGTGGGCGCTTGGCTCCGGCGGCCTGTTCGGCGTCGGGCTTGGCAACTCATCGGCCAAATGGTCGTGGTTGCCGCACGCCGAGAGCGACTTCATCTTCGCCATCATCGGCGAGGAGCTCGGCCTCGTCGGCGCGCTCGTCGTGCTCGCTGTCTTCGTCGCGCTCGCGATTGCCTTCGTGCGCCTCGTGCGCACCCAGGCCGACCCCTTCCGACGCATCGCCATCGGAGCGATCATGACGTGGCTCGTCGTGCAGTCGTTCGTCAACATCGCGGTGGTGCTCGGCATGCTGCCCGTCCTCGGTGTGCCGCTGCCCTTCATCTCAGCCGGTGGCTCCTCGCTCGTCGCCACCCTGCTTGCCGTGGGTGTCGTCCTGTCGCTCGCGCGCAACGCACCGCTCACGGAGGCTGCACGGTGACATCCGTTCTGCTCGCCGGCGGAGGTACCGCCGGCCACGTCAACCCGTTGCTCGCCGTCGCCGACGCGTGGCTCGCCGACGATCCCGAGGTGACGATCAGTGTGCTCGGCACGGCAGAGGGGCTCGAGGCGCGCCTCGTACCCGCCCGCGGCTACGAGTTGCTGACGATCCCGCGCGTACCCTTTCCGCGGCGGCCGAACGGAGCCGCCGTGCGGTTCCCCTCCCGCTTCCGCGATGCCGTGCGCCGCACGCGGCAGATCCTGCGTGAGCGCGAGATCGACGTCGTCGTGGGATTCGGGGGGTACGCCGCTGCGCCTGCGTATGTCGCCGCCCGCGCGGAGCGCATCCCCTTCGTCGTGCACGAGGCCAATGCCCGCCCCGGCATCGCGAACAGGCTCGGGGCGTGGCTCGGGGGAGTGGTTGCGACGACCTTTCCGGGAACACCGCTGCGTCGGGCAACGATCGTCGGTATGCCGCTGCGCGCGGAGATCGTGACACTCGATCGGCGCGCTGAGCGCCCCCGCGCTCTCGCGACGTTCGGACTCGATGCGGGCCGTCCCGTGCTGCTCGTGACGGGAGGCTCGACGGGCGCCAAGCGTCTGAACGAGACGGTGTCCGCATCGATCGTGCCGCTGCTCGGCGCTGGCTGGCAGGTGTTGCACATCACCGGCACGGGCCGCGGAGGCACCGACCCCGGGCTCGAGGGCTACCGCGTGATCGAGTACTGCGACGACATGCACCTCGCGCTCGCGGCTGCCGACCTCGTGGTGTGCCGCTCGGGGGCCGCGACCGTGACGGAGCTCGCGGCGGTGGGACTCGCCTCCGTGCTCGTGCCGTATCCGGTCGGCAACGGCGAGCAGAAGTTGAATGCCGCCGAGCTCATCGAGGTGGGCGCGGCGATCCTCGTCGATGACGCAGCCTTCACGCCCGAGTGGGTCACGAATACCCTCATCCCGCTGCTGGTCGGGCGTGCCGAGATCGCCCGCATGACGGCCGCAGCGGCCACGGTCGCGCGCCCCGACGCCGCCCTCGCGCTCGTGGGCCTCGCACGCGAAGCTGTCGCGGCAAAGCGCGTAGGGTGATGGCCGATGATCGCACCTGACCTCGACCTCGTTCTGCCCGAAGAACTCGGTTCCCTGCACTTCGTCGGCATCGGCGGCAGCGGCATGAGCGGCATCGCCCGCATGATGCACGCTCGTGGCCATCGAGTGACCGGCAGCGACCGCGCCGAGTCGCCGACGGTCGAGGCCCTGCGTCGCGAGGGGATCCCGGTCGCGATCGGGCATGACGCTGCCCACATCGACGGTGCCGAGGCACTCGTCGTCACCGGGGCACTGTGGCAAGACAACCCCGAGTATGTGGCGGCACTCGAGCGGGGTATCCCCGTTTTACACCGCGCAAACGCGCTCGCGTGGCTGGTGCGTGGCGAGCGGCTCGTCGCGGTCGCGGGCGCGCACGGCAAGTCGACGTCGACCGGCATGGCCGTCGAAGCTCTGCGGCACCTCGGCCACGATCCGTCCTTCGTGAACGGAGCGGTCATCCAGTCGGCGGGCACCTCGTCGGCCTGGGGCGAAGGCGAGCTGTTCGTGATCGAGGCCGACGAGTCAGACGGTTCGTTCCTGCTCTACGACACGGCGATCGCGCTCATCACCAACATCGACTCCGATCACCTCGACCACTACGGCAGTGCCGCTGGTCTCGAGGACGCGTTCTTTCGCTTCGCCTCCCGGGTGCGGGACACGGTCGTGCTGTCCGCCGATGATGAGGCCACCCGCCGCCTCGCTGGCCGGATGCACGCTGACCGTGCCTCCGGACACCCCGGCCCGCGGGTGGTTACCTTCGGCGAAGCGGCCGACGCTGACGTGCGTCTGACGGAGATCGGCGCGGAGGGCCCGGTCAGCTTCACGGTCGAGCGGGGCGGCATCTCCGCGTCCGGTCGCCTCGCGGTGCCGGGCCGCCACAACGCTGTGAACGCTACGGGCGTGGTTGCCCTCCTGAGCGTGCTCGATGTGCCGCTCGCCGCTGCCGTCGCCGCCCTGGACGGGTTCGCCGGCACGCAGCGCCGCTTCGAGAGCCACGGTGAGGCGGACGGCGTGCGCCTCTACGACGACTATGCTCACCACCCGGCCGAGGTCGCCGCGGCTCTGCAGACCGCACGCAGTGTGGTGGGCGCGGGGCGTGTCATCGCGGTGCACCAGCCTCACCTGTACAGCCGCACGCAGGCCATGGCGAGCGAGTTCGCCGCCGTCTACGAGCTCGCTGCCGACCACACGGTGGTGCTCGACGTGTACGGCGCGCGCGAAGACCCGATCCCCGGTGTGACCGGAGCGCTCGTCGCCGACGCGTTCGACGACGACGCGCACGTGTCGTACTGCCCCGACTGGGACGACGCCGCCCGCCGCGTCGCCGAGATCGCCGAGCCCGGCGACATCGTCATGACTCTCAGTTGCGGTGACGTGTACCGCATCATCCCGCAGCTGCGGGATGCGCTGGATGGCCGGATACGGCCGTGAAACGACCCGAGGGCATCGCTGGTCCTCCACCGCCACCCGGGCGACCCCCCGCTCGCCCGAGTTCCGCTCCGCCGGTGGCTGACACGCCGGAGGCGACCCGCCAGGCGCCGAGACCGTCGGAGCCCAGCGCGCGCGAGCTCCGGCGCTCCGCTGCCCGAGCCCGCCGCGAGGCTCGAGCACTGGAACGGCAGGCCGGCCGCGACCGGCGTCGCGCCGAGCGCGGCGAGGTGCGGCGCTTCACCCGCCACTCGCGCCGCCGGCGTGCCGTGGTCATCGGCATCGTCACCTCGTTCAGCGCCCTGCTCGCCGGGGTCATCGCGGTCACCTTCAGCCCGCTCATGTCTCTGACAACAATCGACGTCACCGGTACGCAGCGGCTCGATGCCGCCGAGGTCACCGCAGCACTCGACGAGCACCTCGGCACGCCGCTTGCCTTTGTCGCCGACTCTGCGATCGGGGACGACTTGGCGCAGTTCGCACTGATCCGGTCATACTCGACCGAGATCGTGCCGCCCAACACCCTCATCGTCCGTATCGTCGAGCGCGCTCCGATCGGCGCCGTGGAGGCGCCGGCCGGTCTCGAGCTGGTGGATGCGGCCGGGGTCGTTGTCGAGACGGTCGATGCTGTCCCTGAGGGGCTGCCGCTCATCGAGCTGGCGAGTGGGGAGGCGGGGGAGCGGGCGTTCGCATCCGTCGCTGACGTGCTGATCAGCATCCCCCGGGAGGTCGCGGCCCGGGTCGAGACGGTGACAGCGACGACGCGGGACGACGTGACATTCGAGTTGCGCGGGAGCGGCCACGTGGTGATGTGGGGCGATGCGGAGCGCTCGGCGCAGAAAGCGCGCGTGCTCGATGCCGCGATGGCGGCGACCGATCAGGGCACGCGGTGGGTGTATGACGTGTCGGCGCCCGACAGCCTCGTCGTGCGCGACGCGAACGGATGACACGACACGCGCGCAGCCTGAGCCGCCGGAGGGGGCAACGGTCGTACCGTTCGTGGTGATCAGCAGTTGAGAATACCTTACACCTCAGGTAGAGGTTGAAGGTTAAACGGAGGCCGACGTGACCACGAACCAGAACTACCTCGCCGTCATCAAAGTGGTTGGCATCGGCGGCGGCGGCGTCAACGCCGTCAACCGCATGATCGAACTCGGATTGCGCGGGGTCGAATTCATCGCCATCAACACGGATGCGCAGGCGTTGCTCATGAGCGACGCCGACGTCAAACTCGACGTCGGTCGCGAACTCACCCGAGGCCTCGGCGCCGGGGCCGACCCCGAGGTCGGGCGCCGGGCCGCCGAAGACCACGCGGAGGAGATCGAGGAAGCGCTCGCGGGCGCTGACATGGTCTTCGTCACCGCGGGCGAGGGCGGCGGCACCGGAACCGGCGGCGCGCCCGTCGTGGCCCGCATCGCCAAGTCGATCGGCGCCCTCACGATCGGTGTCGTGACAAAGCCGTTCTCCTTCGAGGGAAAGCGCCGGCAGGCGCAGGCCGAAGACGGCGTCGGCTCGCTGAAGAACGAGGTCGACACCCTGATCGTCGTGCCGAACGATCGGCTGCTCGAGATCAGCGACCGCGGCATCAGCATGCTCGAGGCCTTCGCGACCGCCGACCAGGTGTTGCTCGCCGGTGTGCAGGGCATCACCGACCTCATCACGACTCCCGGCCTCATCAACCTCGACTTCGCCGACGTCAAGAGCGTCATGCAGGGCGCGGGGAGCGCCCTCATGGGCATCGGGTCGAGCAGGGGAGCCGACCGGGCGATCAAGGCCGCCGAACTCGCTGTCGCGAGCCCGCTCCTCGAGGCGAGCATCGACGGAGCACACGGCGTGCTGCTGTCGATCCAGGGTGGATCGAACCTCGGAATCTTCGAGATCAACGACGCGGCCCGCCTCGTGCAAGAGGCCGTGCATCCCGAGGCCAATATCATTTTCGGCGCCGTGATCGACGACACGCTCGGCGACGAGGTGCGCGTGACCGTCATCGCCGCCGGGTTCGACGGCGGTGAGCCCCAGGCGATTCGCACCGATCGGCGCTCCAGCTTCCTGGCGGCCGAGGGGAGCGAGTCGGAGGCCCCGCAGGCCGGAATGGATGAGACCGGCGAGACGTGGACCCCGGGCGATCCGCTCGGCGCCACGGCCCCGATCGATCCGCTCGACGCGGCCGCCGTCGAGGTCGACGACGATCTCGACGTGCCCGAATTCCTGCGTTAGTCACCGTGGACACGCCGGGGGAGCTGGCGCGGCGCGTCGAGAACGTGATGGGTCGCGTCGCCGATGCGTGTCGCGATGCGGACCGTCGCCCCGATGACGTCACGGTGATCGCCGTCACCAAGTTCCACCCCGCGTCGCTCATTCGCCAGCTCGTTCGCCTCGGCATCCATCACGTCGGCGAGAACCGGCACCAGGATGCGGCCCCGAAGGCCGCGGAGCTCGCCGACGAGCCTCTGACGTGGCACTTCGTCGGGCAGCTGCAGTCGAACAAGGCGCGCGCCGTGCTCGGGTACTCCCGCATCATTCACTCGGTCGACCGCTCGTCGCTGGTCTCCGCGTTGGCGAAGGCTGACACGCCGTGCGAGGTGTTCCTCGAGGTGAACCTCACCGACGATCCCGCCCGGGGCGGTGTGGCGCCCGACGCGCTGGAAGCGCTGGCCGAGAGCGTGCTCGAGCGTCCGACGCTGCGACTCGCGGGCGTTATGGCCGTCGCCCCGATCGATGAGGTTCCGCGCGCGGCGTTCGCGCGGTTGCGGCTGCTGTCCGAGCGGGTGCGCCGCATCGCTCCGGATGCCCGAGCGATTTCTGCAGGGATGTCCGGCGACTTCCCGGACGCGATCGCCGAGGGCGCGACACACCTTCGCATCGGCACCGCAATCACCGGCAAACGGCCGCTCGCCCCCTAACCTCGTGAACACACGGACGACGAAGGATCAGTCATGAGCAACCCGCTGCGCAAGACCATGGTGTACCTCGGCCTCGCCGACGAAGAGGCGCGCTACGAGGACGCCCCGATGACCCCGGCGCCGGCGCCCGCCTCGCCCGCCGCCGCTCCGACCGCCAGCGCGCCCCAAAAGGCGCCCGTGACCCCGCTGCGCCGTGCCGCCTCGTCGCGTCCCGCCGCGGCAACCCCCGACATGAACGAAATCCTCACCGTCCACCCCCGTCACTACAAAGACGCCGCGGTCATTGCCGAGAGCTTCCGCGAGGGCATCCCCGTCATCATCAACCTGACGCAGATGACCGAGTCGGAGGCGCGTCGACTGGTCGACTTCGCGAGCGGACTCTCGCAGGGCCTGTACGGGAAGATCGAGCGCGTCACGGCGAAAGTGTTCCTGCTGTCGCCCGCGCACGTGGCGGTCAGCGGCGAGTCGGCCGAGCCTGACAGCGACGTCGACGCGTCATTCGTCGCCCGCGACTGACACCGCTTCTCAGCGACACCTGAGACACTAGAGACGTGCAACTGCTTGTCACGATCGTTCTCAGCGTTCTCTACTTCGCGCTCCTGATCGTCTTCATCGCGCTGTGGGCGCGGTTCATCATCGACTGGGTGCAGGTGTTGAATCGCGGATGGCGCCCGCGCGGTCCCATGGTGGTCGTCGCTGAACTCAGCTACACGATCACCGACCCGCCGATTCGCACGGTACGCAAGGTTGTTCCGCCGCTGCGGCTCGGCAGTATCCAGCTGGATTTGGCGTTCATGATCGTCTTGTTCGTCGTCTGGATTCTGATGAATCTCGTACGCCCCTGACAAACTGTTCACCGGGCGCCCAGCCGGATGTACGCTGAATGTCGCAGATGTGACGGGTGTGACGCTCTGTTGCTAGCGTTACCCCACCGTTATTCAATTGCTCCAGAAAGTTCGAGGTGACGATCATGGCCCTGACGCCCGAAGACGTCGTCAACAAGCGTTTCCAGTCCACGAAGTTCCGGGAAGGCTACGACCAGGACGAGGTCGACGACTTCCTCGACGAGATCGTGGTCGAGCTGCGTCGCCTGAACCAAGAGAACGAAGAGCTTCGCCAGCGACTCGTCGCGGCCGACGCCCGCATCGCCGAGGCGCAGCGCAGCGCCGCCTCCGCTCCCGCGCCGGCTTCCGCCCCGGCTCCCGCCGTCGCATCGGCGCCGGCCGCGCCCGAGACGCTCGCCGCGCCCGTGGCCGCAGCACCCGCCGCAGAAGAGACGCAGAGCCAGGCCGACATCGAATCGACCAACACGGCCAACCTGCTGCAGCTTGCCCGCCGTCTGCACGAGGAGCACGTGCGCGAGGGCATGGCGAAGCGCGACGAGCTGATCGCCGAGGGCCAGGCGGAAGCCGATCGCGTTCTCTCCGAGAGCCGCGCCGAGGCCGAGCGCCTCGTCAGCGAGGCCGAGGGTCAGCAGCGCGCCGTCCTCGAGTCGCTCGCCGCCGAGAAGGCCACCCTCGAGCAGCAGGTCGAGCAGCTGCGCACGTTTGAGCGTGAATACCGTCAGCAGCTGCGCTCGTACATCGAGTCGCAGTTGGCCGACCTCGACGGCTCGGCGCAGCCCCAGGGCGGCAGCACGCCGTCCGGGTCGGTCGAGCAGCAGCCCGCGGGCCACGACGATCAGCCCGCGTGGGGCCAGCAGCCCGCCGAGCAGCCGTACGGCTCCGCTCCGGGTTCGGCACCCGCCTACGGCCAGCCCGGCTCCGCCCCGGCGTTCGGCCAGCCCGGCTCCGCGCCCGGCTCCGCGCCCGGCTCCGCGCCCGGCTCGGCTCCCGTGTACCCGGGTCAGCAGAACCCGCAGTACCCGGGCTACGGCAACTGAGCACCGCAGCATCCCGTCGGGGACGGGCGTCATCGTGACCGAGTCACGGTCGATGCCCGTCCCCGACGGCCGTTCCGGCGAGCGTGTCGACGTCGCCCTCTCCAAGCTGCTGGGTTTCTCCCGCACGCTGGCCGCCGAGATCGCCGACGCGTCAGGGGTCAGCCTCGATGGACGCACCGTCGGCAAGTCCGACCGGGTGTCGGCCGGCCAGTGGCTCGAGGTGACCTGGCAGCCGAAAGAAGAGCCGAGCATCCAGCCGGTCACCGTCGAGAACCTGCGCATCGTGCACGATGATGACGAACTCGTCGTTATCGACAAGCCGGTCGGGGTCGCCGCCCACCCGAGCGTCGGATGGGATGGCCCCACGGTGCTGGGTGCGCTCGCGGGGGCAGGATTCCGCATCGCCACGTCGGGGCCGACCGAGCGCGCGGGGATCGTGCACCGGTTGGATGCCGGCACGAGCGGGCTCATGGTCGTCGCGAAGTCCGAGAACGCCTACCGTGAGCTGAAACGCCAGTTCCACGACCGGGAGGTCGGAAAGATCTACCACGCGGTCGTGCAGGGGCACCCCGATCCGTTCTCCGGCACCATCGATGCCCCGATCGGCCGGCATCCCGGCTCGGCGTGGAAGTTCGCCGTCGTCGCGGGTGGCAAGCCTTCGGTCACCCACTACGACACGCTCGAAGCGTTCCCGGCCGCAACGCTCCTGGAGGTGCACCTCGAGACGGGGCGCACGCACCAGATCCGCGTGCACATGGCCGCCCAGCGGCACCCCTGCGTGGGCGACGCGATGTACGGCGCCGACCCGACGCTGAGCGCAAAGCTCGGGCTCACGCGCCAATGGCTGCACGCGATGCGGCTCGCGATCACCCATCCGGGAAGCGGCGAGCGCGTCGAATTCGCGTCGGTGTACCCCGATGACCTGCAGCACGCGCTCGACGTGCTCCGCGCATCCTGAGGCGATGGGTTAACGTCGCTGCATGACCCGCCACTCCCGTGCGTCCAGACGGAAGTGCCGAAACCGAACGCCGTCCAGCTCGATGGAACCGGCCGGACGAAATCCGAGGCGGGCGATTGCCCGAGTGGGATCAGACCGACTGAGCGGCAACGCGATGCTGATCACGGTCAGCCCAAGGACGTACACACCGGCGTTGAGCATATGAGTGGCGACGGCGAGACCCGTACCCCAGTGAGCGGGGTCGAGGACGAGGCCGAAATCCGCTCCTGTCTCTTCGAGCTGGAATCCACCCCAGCCGACGAAGTCGCCGTCGACCCACACTGCCTACGGCCCATAGCCGTTCGTCGACCATGGGGCGTCTTTCGCGGCCGCCCAGGCCCGAGCACTGTCGGCCGTGAATGGCTCGCCGGTGAGCGGCATGTGTCGCGCGTTGCGCGGTTCATTGACGCGGGCGAGCAGTGTGTCGATTGGCACGTCAGGGAGGCGTCCCAGAGTGATGCGTGGCGACGACGTGTGGTGATCCTACGGCGCGGACGATGGTGCTCAGTTGCGAACTCAGGGCGCCACGACAGACACGCGAGCGCGCCGCCGGAGGGACGGCGACCGCGACCTAGACTGGGGGTCCCCAAGCCGTCGACGGAGGTTTCATGAGCGCCGACTCGTTCGTTCACCTGCATGTGCACAGCGAGTACTCCATGCTCGACGGGGCAGCGCGCGTCAAGCCGTTGATCGAGGAGGCGGTGGCCCAGGGCATGCCCGCCATCGCGGTCACCGACCACGGCAACATGTTCGGCGCCTTCGACTTTTGGCGCACCGCCACCGAGGCCGGCATCAAGCCCATCATCGGCACAGAGGCCTACCTCACGCCCGGCACGCACCGCACCGACAAGACCCGCGTGAAGTGGGGCGGCGGCGGCGAAGACGACGTGTCGGGTGCCGGCGCTTACACGCACATCACGATGGTTGCGCAGTCGACGACGGGCCTGCACAACCTCTTCCGAATGTCGTCGCTCGCCTCCATCGAGGGCTACTACTTCAAGCCCCGCATGGACCGCGAACTACTCAGCCGCTACAGCGAGGGCGTGATCGCGACGACCGGATGCCCGAGCGGCGAGGTGCAGACGCGCCTGCGGCTCGGCCAGTACGACAAGGCGGTCGAAGCCGCAGCCGAGTTTCGCGACATCTTCGGCAAAGAGAACTACTTCGCCGAGATCATGGACCACGGCCTCGGCATCGAGCGCCGCATCATGAGTGACCTGATTCGCCTCGCGAAAGAGCTGGACCTGCCGCTCGTTGCCACCAACGACCTGCACTACACGCACCCCGGCGACGCCAGCTCGCACGCGGCGCTCCTGTGCGTGCAGTCGGGCTCGACCCTCGACGACCCGAACCGCTTCAAGTTCGACGCCGACGAGTTCTACCTCAAGTCGGCCCGCGAGATGCGCGAGCTGTTCCGCGATCACCCTGAAGCATGTGACAACACTCTGCTCATCGCCGAGCGCGTCGATACCCAGTTCGACACCAACGCCAACTACATGCCGCGCTTCCCCGTCCCCGAGGGCGAGACGGAGGACAGCTGGTTCATCAAGGAGGTCTGGGCCGGGCTGGAACGCCGGTACCCGAACGGCATCAGTGACCGGGTGAAGGCTCAGGCCGAGTATGAGATCGGCGTCATCACCCAGATGGGCTTCTCGGGGTACTTCCTCGTCGTCGCCGACTTCATCAACTGGTCGAAAGACAACGGCATTCGCGTGGGCCCCGGCCGCGGTTCCGGTGCCGGCTCGATGGCCGCCTACGCCATGCGCATCACCGATCTCGACCCCCTCGAGCACGGACTCATCTTCGAGCGCTTCCTCAACCCCGACCGCGTCTCGATGCCCGACTTCGACGTCGACTTCGACGACCGTCGCCGCGGCGAGGTGATCCGCTACGTCACCGAGAAGTACGGCGACGAGCGCGTCGCCCAGATCGTCACCTACGGCACGATCAAGGCCAAGCAGGCGCTGAAGGACTCGTCTCGCGTGCTCGGCTTCCCCTTCGGCATGGGGGAGAAGCTCACGAAGGCGATGCCGCCGTCCGTTATGGGCAAAGACATGCCCCTGTCGGGCATGTACGACAAGGACCACCCGCGCTACAAGGAGGCGAACGACTTCCGCGCGGTGATCGACACCGATCCGGATGCCCGGCGCGTCTTCGACACGGCGCTCGGGCTCGAGAATCTGAAGCGCCAGTGGGGCGTGCACGCGGCCGGCGTCATCATGTCGAGCGAGCCGCTCATCGACATCATCCCGATCATGAAGCGCGAGCAGGACGGCCAGATCGTCACGCAGTTCGACTACCCCGCGTGCGAATCGCTTGGGCTGATCAAGATGGACTTCCTGGGGCTGCGTAACCTCACCATCATCGATGACGCGCTCGACAACATCCGCGCGAACCGGGGCACCGAGCTGGTTCTCGAAGACCTGACACTCGATGACCCCGCCGCGTATGAACTGTTGGCCCGCGGCGACACACTCGGGGTCTTCCAGCTCGATGGCGGCCCCATGCGCTCGCTCTTGCGCATGATGAAGCCCGACAACTTCGAAGACATCTCCGCCGTGCTCGCGCTGTACCGTCCGGGGCCGATGGGTGCCGACAGCCACACCAACTACGCACTGCGCAAGAACGGCCGTCAGCCGATCACGCCCATCCATCCCGAGCTGGCCGAGCCGCTCGAAGAGGTGCTCGGCACGACCTACGGCCTCATCGTCTACCAAGAGCAGGTGATGGCGATCGCCCAGAAGCTCGCCGGCTACACACTCGCCCAAGCCGACCTGTTGCGCCGCGCCATGGGCAAGAAGAAGAAGTCCGAGCTCGACAAGCAGTACGAGGGCTTCCAGGCGGGCATGGCCGCGAACGGCTACTCGCCCGAGGCGACGAAGACGTTGTGGGACATCCTCCTGCCCTTCTCGGACTACGCGTTCAACAAGGCGCACTCGGCCGCCTACGGTGTCGTGTCCTACTGGACCGCCTACCTGAAGGCGCACTACCCGGCCGAGTACATGGCTGCCCTACTGACGAGCGTCGGCGACTCGAAAGACAAGATGGCGGTGTACCTGAACGAGTGCCGCCGCATGGGCATCACCGTTCTGCCGCCCGACGTCAACGAGTCCATCGAGTACTTCGCCGCCGTCGGCGACGACATCCGTTTCGGGCTCGGCGCCGTGCGCAACGTCGGCCACAACGTCGTCGAGGGCATCCGTCAGGCTCGCGACGAGAAGGGCCGCTTCACGGGCTTCCACGACTTTCTGAAGAAGGTGCCGACGCCGGTTGCGAACAAGCGCGCGATCGAGTCGCTCATCAAGGCTGGTGCGTTCGACTCCCTCGGCGACACGCGCCGCGCCCTGATGGAGATCCACGAGGGGGCGGTCGAGGCGGCCGTCAAAGAGAAGCGGGCGGAAGACAAGGGCGACATCGGCTTCGACTTCGACAGCCTGTTCGACGAGGGGGAGGCGACGGCCGCCACCGTCCCGGCACGGCCGGAGTGGGCGAAGAAAGACAAGCTGGCCTTCGAGCGCGAGATGCTCGGCCTGTACGTCTCCGACCATCCGCTCGCGGGACTCGAGAGCGCGTTGGCCAAGCACGCCGGCGTCGGCATCGCGGAGCTCAACGACAACCCTCCCGACGACGGCGAGAAGGTCACTGTCGCGGGGCTGATCACGAGCGTCCAGCACCGCGTCGCCCGACAGTCAGGCAACCCCTACGGGATGATCACGCTGGAAGACTTCGGCGGGGAGCTCACCGTCATGTTCCTCGGCAAGTCGTACCAAGAGTTCGCCCAGGGTCTCGTTGCCGACACCATCGTGGTCGTCACGGGTCGCGTCAACCACCGCGACGACGGCATCACGCTGCAGGCCAACTTGCTGCGCACGCCCGACTTCGGGGTGAGCACCGATTCCGGTCCGATCGTGCTGTCGGTGCGGGAACAGCGCGCGACCGTCGACGTCGTCGCCGAGCTCGATGCCGTGCTGAATCGTCACCGCGGCGACACCGAGGTGAGGCTGCGCCTCGTGCGCGACGACACCGCGCGCGTCTTCGAGCTGCCCCACCGCATCGACACGACCGCCGGATTCTTCGGCGAGGTAAAGAGCCTGCTCGGCCCGCGCGCGCTCGCCTAACGCAGCGGAGCGCCGAGGGCGCGGTACGCGCGCTCGTGGTAGGTCAGCGGCTCGTCGGGGGCTCCGAGTGCGCCCTCGGTGATCTGCACGGCAATCATGGCGTTGTCGGCAACGGGCGTGCGGGCGACGATCCGTCCAACCATCCACGCGGGCACGTCGCGAATGATCGGCAACCCGTGCGGCCCTGGCTCCCAGTGGTCGCCGTCGAATCGCTTGGCGTTGTCACCGGCCAGGATCTGCGCCACACCGAACTGCCGCTCGCCGAGGATGTGAATCGCGACGTACTCCGTCTGCTCAATCGCGGGCCAACTGCTTGCCGTCCGCGCCATGTTGAAGGTTGCGAGCGGCGGGGTCGCGGCGAGGGAGGCGAGAGACGTGGCGGTGAATCCGACCGGGCGACCCTCCGGGGTCACGGCGGTGATGATCGCCACCCCCGCCGCGTGGCGTCGAAACGCTTGCGCGAACGCGTCGAAGCCGGATGCATCGGGAGCTTGGGGAGTGGTCACGTCGTCAGTCAACCGTATTGCCGCCCGGGTATTCCCGAGGCGGCCGCTCAGTACGATGGGGGAGCCATGATCCAGACCATTGACCTGCGCGGTCGTCGCCTTACGGACGCCGAGCTGCTGACCCTCGTTCCGCGGTCCGCATCGAGCGTCGCCTCCGCCGTCGACGCGGTGGACGCGATCATCGCCGACGTCCGTCAGCGCGGCGCGGACGCGCTGCTCGAGCAGGCCGAGCGCTTCGATCGGGTCCGTCCCACGAGCATTCGAGTGTCGGCCGACGACATCGCGCGCGCCGAGCGTGAACTCGACCCCGCCGTCCGCTCGGCGCTGCTCACTGCGATCGATCGCGTTCGGCGCGGCACGGCGGCGCAGGTTCCTCCGGAGGTGCGCACCGAGATCGCCCCCGGGGCAACGATCGTTCAGCGCTGGCGCCCCGTCGACCGCGTTGGGCTGTATGTGCCCGGCGGCAAGGCGGTCTACCCGTCGAGCGTCGTGATGAACGTCCTGGCTGCCCAGGGCGCGGGCGTCGCCTCGATCGCCCTCGCCTCCCCACCGCAGGAAGCGTTCGGCGGCTCCGTGCATCCCACGATCCTCGCGGCCGCGTCGCTGCTCGGTATCGACGAGGTGTACGCGATGGGCGGTGCGGGCGCGATCGGCGCACTCGCCTACGGCGTTCCCGGTGTCGGCCTCGAGCCGGTTCAGGTCATCACGGGCCCCGGCAACCTTTTTGTGGCGACCGCCAAGCGCGCGGTCACCGGCGTCGTCGGCATCGACTCGGAGGCCGGCCCCACCGAGATTCTCATCATCGCCGACGAGACGGCGCGGGCCGACCTCGTCGTGGCCGACCTGCTCAGCCAGGCCGAACACGATGAGCTGGCAAGCGCCGTGCTCGTGACGACGAGCTCATCGCTTGCCGACGCCGTCGCGGCCGCCCTGCCCGCCGCCGCGGACGCGACCCCGCACGCTGACCGCGTCACGACGGCCCTGCAGGGCCAGCAGTCGGCGATCGTCATCGTCGACGATCTCGCCGTCGCGTGCCGGTTCTCTGACGCGTACGCGCCCGAACACCTCGAGCTGCACGTGGCAGACCCCCACGCGCTTCTACCCGCGCTCAGCCACGCGGGTGCCATCTTCGTCGGCGCTCACACACCCGTAAGCCTGGGTGACTACGCCGCGGGGTCGAACCATGTCCTCCCGACCGGCGGCCAGGCGCGGTTCTCGGCAGGACTCGGCGCCTACACGTTCCTGCGCGCCCAGCAGGTGGTCGAGTACACCCGCGGTGCCCTGCGCGCCGTCGCTGACGACGTTGTGGCGCTTGCCCACGCGGAAGAGCTGCCTGCGCACGGTGCCGCGATCACCGCGCGCTTCTCGGGGCCCGACGCCACGCTCGACTAGGCTCACACACCATGCACTGCCCCTTCTGCCGGTACTCCGACAGCCGCGTCGTCGACTCCCGCACGAGCGATGACGGGCTTGCGATTCGCCGCCGCCGGCAGTGCCCCGAGTGCGGTCGCCGCTTCTCCACCACCGAGACCGCGTCACTGTCGGTCGTCAAGCGCTCGGGTGTCGCCGAGCCCTTCTCCCGCGACAAGATCGTCGCGGGGGTGCGCAAGGCGTGCCAGGGGCGCCCGGTCACCGACGGCGACCTCGCCCAGCTCGCTCAGCGCGTCGAGGAGAACCTCCGCGCGACCGGCGCCTCCCAGCTCGACGCCAACGACATCGGCCTGGCGATCCTGCCGGAGCTGCGCCAGCTCGACGAGGTCGCCTACCTGCGCTTTGCGAGCGTGTACCAGGCGTTCGACAACCTCGACGACTTCGAGGCGGCGATCGCCCAACTGCGCAGCGAAGACGCCGGTCGAGCGACGAACGCCGACTGATGGGCGCGTACGACGTTCTCTTCCGCTCCGTCCTCAGTCGCATGGACCCGGAGCGCGCCCACCACCTGGCCGCGGGCGTCATCCGCGCCATCCCGCGCCTCGGCCTGACCCGCCTAGTGCGCGTTGCAACCCGTCCGCCGGCATCGCTCGCCGTCGACACGCTGGGCCTGCACTTCGAATCGCCGTGGGGAATGGCGGCCGGCTTCGACAAAGACGCCGAGCTGATTCGCGGACTCTGGGCGCTCGGCTTCGGCCACGTCGAGGTGGGGACCGTCACGGCGATCCCGCAGGACGGAAACCCGAAGCCGCGACTGTTCCGCCTGATCGCCGACCGCGCGGTGATCAATCGGATGGGCTTCAACAACAGGGGAGCGGCGGCGGCCGCTGGCCGTGTCGAGCGTGAGCGGGCGCGCCGCGAGCGTCCCATCATCGGTGCCAACATCGGTAAGTCCCGTGTCGTCGAGGTCGCCGACGCGATTGACGATTACCGGCAGAGCGCGCGGCTCATGGCGCCGGTCGCCGACTATCTGGCGGTGAACGTGTCGTCGCCGAATACTCCGGGGCTTCGTGGCCTCCAAGAGGACGGACTGCTCGGCCCGCTCCTGGATGCCGTGCTTGAGGAGGCGGGAACCACTCCCGTTCTCGTCAAGATCGCCCCCGATCTCGACGACGAAGCCGTCGAGGGCGTCGCGCGGCTCGCCGTCGCGAAGGGCCTCGCCGGCATCATCGCGACCAACACCACGATTCGCCGTGACGGTCTCGTCAGCGACCCGCAGCGTGTGGAAGCGGCCGGTGCCGGCGGTCTCAGCGGCGCCCCGGTGCGCGCGCGCTCACGTGAGGTGCTGCGCGTCATTCGTGCGGCCGTGCCCGCCGACTACTGCGTCATCTCGGTCGGTGGCATCGAGACCGCCGACGACGCGCGCGAGCGGCTCGAGGCGGGCGCCACGCTCATCCAGGGATACACAGGCTTCCTGTACCGCGGGCCGGGCTGGGCGCGCCAGATCCTGCGGGGCCTTGCCCGCGCATCCGCCCGCCCGACCAGCTGATATGTGGCTGATTCCTGTCAAGTGGCAGGGGAAAGAGCGCCCGGAGTGATCATGCTCCGGGCGCTCTTTCGTGTGGTCGGCGCGGGCGGTGTGGGTGTCGTGCGTGTCGTGGGCGACGCGCGGTCAGACTGATATGCGCGGGTTGGTTACCGCAGGACGTGCTGTTCGGCTGGAGCGGTTCCGCTTGTCTAGGATCGAGCGTCGCCTGCCCTTCGGGCGGGCTGCTCATAGCTGTTCCGCGGGTCGCTCCTCGCGCTGCCGTCACCTGCCGTCTGAACCGACCGGTCAGGGGGCCCAGGTCAGTCGGGCATCACGGCCAAGGACCAGCACCAGCCGGCGAGCTCGCGGGCGATGGCGACGTTCGCGATCGTGGGCCGCTTCTTGCGTGCGGTGAAGTGCTGCCATTTCTGATGCAGGCGCCGGTTGCCGTCGTCGCCGCGGGACGCTGCAAGGCTGGGCGCGGCAGCCCACCGGGCCTGCATCACCGCTCCGGGACGATAGGGCTTGCGGTGATGCCAGGCCGCTTCCACCAGCAGGCGGCGGGCGTGAGTGTTGCCGGTCTTGGTGATCGAGCCTTGCGAGCGGGACTGTCCGGAGGAGTGCTCTGAGGGCACCAGCCCGACGAACGCTCCGATGCTGGATCCGGTGAAGCGCTCCCAGTTGCCGATCTCGACCGCGAGGCCGAACCCGGTCAAGGTCGAGATCCCACGCAAGCACCCCAGGCGTCGCACCACGGGCGCGTAGGTGCTGGCCGCGGCCATCTGCTCGATGATCGCGTCGAGTCGGTCTTTGCGGGCGCGCACCTGCTGCACTGCTTCGTAGTCGGCATCGAACGCAGCCTGCAGTCCGGGATGGTCGAACCTCTGCCGACGCAGCCAGGCATCATGCGCGCCGGTCCACGCCTGCTTGCCGTCATAAATGATCCCGTGGCGCAACAGCAGCTTCGAGAGCCGATGCCGTGCAGCCATCAGCTCACCCCGATTGTCCTCCCGGGCTCGCACCAAGTCGCGGGCGGTTTCCTGCTCGATCGTGGGCACGGCAACCGCGACGATCTCACCCAGTCGCAGCAGTCTTGCCAAATGCATCGCGTCCCTGGCGTCGGTCTTGACTCGATCCCCGACCGGGCGCTGCAACTTCGACGGCGCCGCCACGAAGCACTCGATGCCTGCGGCGGTGAACAACCGGGCCAAAGCGAACCCGGTCGGCCCGGCCTCATAGGTCACCGCCGCCGGCTGGGGCAGCGACCGCACCCACTCCACAACTGCTGCGGGGTCGTAGCCGAAACGGTGACGGATCACTTCCCCGGTGTCCTCATCGATTGCGCATCCCACGACGCTACGGGCGTGCACGTCCAGACCGACGCTCGTACGCTGGATTCTCAACTGGGGCCTCCATTCGCCTGGTGGATAGGCCAGCCCTCGACAGCTGGCAACCCACGAATACGCGAATCGAGGTCCCAGCCTCAAGAACCAGACCGAAGACCCATATCGTCTAGACCGGGTACTCGCCGCGCTTGACCTGCGGCTTCGGCAGCCGCAGCACGCGCAGCTGCAGCGCGCGCATGCCGGCGTACCAGCCGACGCCCTTCTCGACCTTGTCCTCGCCGAACTTCTTGCGCAGGCGGCGCTTGACGAGATAGCCGAGCAGGATGCTGTCGATGATCGCAATGAGGAAGAAACCCCACAGCGAAATGATCGCGATGAACTGCGCGTCAACGCTCGGCAGGAACGTGGCGATGATCACGAGGAACATCACCGGGATCATGAACTCGCCGAAGCTCGTGCGCGCGTCCACGTAGTCGCGCACATAGCGCCGCTGCGGACCGCGGTCGCGCTGGGGAAGGTAGCGCTCCTCGCCGCGGGCGAGCCCCTCGCGGGCACGCTCGCGCGCCTCGGCCATGCGCTGACGGTTCTCGACGCGAGCGCGCTTGCGGTCGTCAGGAACGAGCGGGCGCTTGCGTGCCGCCTCGCGCTCCTTCCGCGTCGGCGTCGGGCGACCCTTCTTGCCGGTCGATGCTGCCTCCGCCTCGGCAAGGGCGTCAGCGGACGCCTGCTCGGCGGCGCTCGGGGTGCTGCTGGCGTCGTTCCTGCGGGCCACGGCGGCTCGTCCTTCCGTTGAATCCAAGACCACTAGGGTACCGGCATGACCCGTGACGACCGGCCCGCCCCGACCGCCCCCACGACCCTCGCCGCACTCGCCGATGCCGTGCGCGACCGGATGCCGCAGACGATCGCCGAGCTGTCGGAGCTCGTGCGCATCCCCTCGGTGTCCTGGGACGGTTTCGATCCGGCCCACGTTGCCGCCTCCGCTGAGGCCGTCGCCCAGCTGCTCCGGGGGCTCGGGGTGTTCGACCGCGTCGACGTCGTCAGCGCTCCGATTCCCGGCACCGACCACACCGGGCAGCCCGCCGTGCTCGCCCGGCGCGAGCCTGAGACCGGCCGGCCGACGGTGCTGCTGTACGCCCACCACGACGTGCAGCCCCCGGGCGATGACGCCCTGTGGCAGTCGCCGCCGTTCGAGCCGACCGTGCGCGGCGACCGCCTGTACGGGCGCGGCGCCGCCGACGACAAGGCCGGCGTGATCGCCCATGTCGCCGCGATTCGCGCCCTGATCGACACGGTCGGCGATCCCGACGTCGGCATCGTCGTCTTCGTCGAGGGGGAGGAGGAGTTCGGTTCGCGGTCCTTCCGCGCCCTCCTGGACGCCCACCGTGAGACGCTCGCCGCCGACGTGATCGTTGTCGCTGACAGCGACAACTGGACGACCGAGATCCCCTCGCTCACGATCGGGCTGCGCGGCAACGCCGCTTTCACGCTCACCATCTCGACGCTCGCGCACGCGTCGCATTCCGGGATGCTCGGGGGAGCGGCGCCGGACGCCATGCTCGCCGCGGTGCGCCTGCTTGCCACCCTCCACGACGAGGATGGCTCGGTCGCCGTCGCTGGCCTGACGACCCATGAGCAGGAGGTGCCTGCCGACGACCTCGAGCGCTTCCGTCACGAGGCGGGCCTGCTCGAGGGGGTCTCTCCGATCGGCCGCGGCGCACTGCTGCACCGCGTCTGGGCGCAGCCGGCGATCACGGTCACCGGTATTGACGCCCCGAGCGTGCAGAACGCGTCCAACACGCTGCAGCCGAGCGTCTCCGTGAAGATCAGTGCGCGGGTGGCGCCCGGTCAGAGCGCGGCCGAGGCTTTCGAGGCGATCCGGGATCACCTCCTCGCTCACGCGCCGTTTGGGGCGCACCTCGAGTTCGGCCATGTTGATCTCGGCAACCCGTTCCTCGTTGACACAAGTGGCTGGGGCGCGGATGAGGCGCTGCAGGCCATGCGTGATGCCTGGGGTGCCGAGCCGCAGTTGACTGGCGTCGGCGGCTCGATTCCGTTCATCGCCGACCTTGCCGAGGTGTTCCCCGACGCACACGTGCTGGTGACCGGTGTGGAAGACCCCGAATCGCGCGCGCACAGTCCGAACGAGTCGCTGCACCTGGGGGTGCTGCGCCGCGCCATCCTCACGGAGGCCGTGCTGCTCGCGCGGCTGTCCGAGCGCGCCCAGGCGACAGACGTACACTGAGTGCGCAGTCCCCACAGCTTCGGAGGAACACCATGACCGACACCGCAACCACGGCTCCCGCCCACGGCGTCACGCTCACCGACACGGCCGCCGAAAAGGTGGCATCGCTGCTTCACCAGGAGGGCCGTGACGACCTGCGGCTGCGCCTGGCCGTTCAGCCCGGGGGTTGCTCGGGGCTGATCTACCAGCTGTACTTCGATGAGCGCCTGCTCGACGGCGACGCGACACGCGAGTTTGGCGGCGTTGAAGTCGTCGTCGACAAGATGAGCGTGCCGTACCTCGAGGGCGCATCGATCGACTTCGAAGACACGATCCAGAAGCAGGGCTTCACGATCGACAACCCCAACGCGCAGGGTTCCTGCGCGTGCGGCGACAGTTTCCACTGACGCCGACGCGGCGAACGCACCGGCCCTGCCGATACCACATCGTTAGGGTGCCCCAATTCCCGGTTTGGCAGGGATCTCGGAGCGTCGTGGGCCCGGACCGAGCCGCCGCGTAACGTAGACTGAACAGCGATTCACAACCCCCGTCTCGACGAGAGGTCACCGGTGCGTTCCAACCGACGTCTTCGATGGACGGCGATTCCCCTCGCCGTCATCACCACGATCGCCCTAGCCGGGTGCACGACCCAGATGCAACTGGGCTGGCTCCCGACCGAGCCGGGAACGACCAACCAGGTCGACCGCGTCATCGGCCTGTGGGTGACCTCCTGGATTGTGCTGCTCGTCGTCGGTGTGATCACGTGGGGCCTCATCATTTGGGCCGCCGTCGTCTACCGCCGCCGTCGGGGTCAGACCGGCCTGCCGGTGCAGCTGCGCTACAACATGCCGATCGAGGTGTTTTACACCGTCGCGCCGCTGATCCTCGTGCTCGGCTTCTTCGCCTTCACCGCCCGCGACCAGGCCGCCATCGAGGCGCCGCTGGAAGACCCCGACGTTCAGATCGAGGTCTACGGCAAGCGCTGGGCGTGGGACTTCAACTACCTGACCGACAACGTCTACTACTCGGGCATCCAGGCCCAGGAGACGGGCCCGAACAACACCATTGACGTCGAGTCGCTGCCGACCCTGTACCTCCCCGTGGGGCAGAAGGTCGAGATCATCCTCGAGTCGCGCGACGTCATCCACTCATTCTGGATCATCGACTTCCTCTACAAGAAGGACATGATCCCCGGCCGCACCAACCACTGGTTCTTCATCCCTGAGCGCGAAGGCAGCTTCGTCGGCAAGTGTGCCGAGCTCTGCGGAGAGTTCCACTCGCTCATGCTCTTCAACGTCGAGGTCGTCTCGGTCGAAGAGTACGAGGCCCAGATGCAGGCTCTTCGTGACCGCGGCTTCGAGGGACGCCTCGGACCGGAGTTCAACACCGCCCCGAACCCGCCGGTCATCGCACCCGCCGGCACGAGCGAAGAGGAGTAAGCGGCCACATGACCACGACCGCACCTCGCCCCAACGTTTCCGGCAGCGCTCCGGGGGCGATCTCGCCTACCGTCGGGCGTAAGGGCAACGTTTTCGTCGGATGGATCACCTCCACCGACCACAAGACCATCGGGTACATGTACCTGATTACGTCGTTCGTCTACTTCCTCATCGGCGGTGTGATGGCGCTCGTCATCCGCGCGCAGCTTTTCGCGCCGGGCCTCGAGATCGTCGCCACGAAAGAGCAGTACAACCAGCTCTTCACGATGCACGGCACGATCATGCTGCTGATTTTCGCGACGCCGCTGTTCGCCGGCTTCGCCAACGTGCTCATGCCCCTGCAGATCGGTGCACCCGACGTCGCCTTCCCGCGTCTGAACGCTTTCGCCTACTGGCTGTATTCGTTCGGTTCGCTGATCGCGGTCGCCGGCTTCCTGACCCCGCAGGGTGCGGCATCGTTCGGCTGGTTTGCGTACGCGCCACTGTCGAGTCAGACGTTCTCGCCGGGGCTCGGGGGTAACCTCTGGGTCTTCGGCCTGGCGATATCCGGCTTCGGAACGATCCTCGGTGCGGTGAACTTCATCACCACGATCATCACGATGCGTGCGCCCGGCATGACCATGTGGCGCATGCCGATCTTCACGTGGAACACGCTGGTGACGTCGCTGCTCGTGCTGATGGCGTTCCCCGTCCTCGCCGCCGCCCTGTTCGCCCTCGGTTCGGACCGGATGTTCGGATCGCACGTCTTCGACGCCGCCAACGGTGGAGCCATCCTGTGGCAGCACCTGTTCTGGTTCTTCGGCCACCCCGAGGTGTACATCATCGCGCTGCCGTTCTTCGGCATCGTGTCCGAGATCTTCCCGGTCTTCAGCCGCAAACCGATCTTCGGCTACAAGACCCTGGTGTACGCGACGATTGCCATCGCGGCGCTGTCGATCACCGTGTGGGCGCACCACATGTACGTGACCGGTTCGGTGCTCCTGCCGTTCTTCGCGCTGATGACGATGCTGATCGCGGTGCCCACCGGCGTGAAGATCTTCAACTGGATCGGCACTATGTGGCGGGGCTCCGTCACGTTCGAGACCCCGCTCGTGTGGTCGCTGGGCTTCCTCATCACCTTCGTGTTTGGTGGCCTGACGGGCGTCATCCTCGCCTCGCCCCCGCTCGACTTCGCTGTCTCCGACTCCTACTTCGTCGTGGCGCACTTCCACTACGTCGTCTTCGGAACCGTCGTGTTCGCGATGTTCGCCGGCTTCTACTTCTGGTGGCCGAAGTGGACGGGCAAGATGCTCAACGAGCGTCTCGGCCACATCCACTTCTGGGTGCTGTTCGTCGGCTTCCACGCGACCTTCCTCGTGCAGCACTGGCTCGGCGTCGTGGGCATGCCCCGCCGCTACGCCACGTACCTCGTCGAGGACGGCTTCACCTGGATGAACCAGCTGTCGACCGTCGGGTCGTTCCTGCTCGCGGCCTCGATGATTCCGTTCCTGCTGAACGTGTACATCACCGCGCGTCGGGCTCCGAAGGTCACGGTCAACGACCCGTGGGGTTACGGTCGTTCGCTCGAGTGGGCGACCTCCTGCCCGCCTCCGCGCCACAACTTCACGTCGATCCCGCGTATCCGCTCCGAGTCGCCGGCGTTCGACCTGAACCACCCCGAGGCCGGCATCCCGATCGGCATCGGGCCGGGCAAGGACGCGCCAGACGCACCCACGCTCGACATCGACGACAACAAGGTGAAGTGATCCCGTGAAGACCAACATCAACCTCTTCTGGGTCCTTCTCGGCTTCTTCATCGTCCTCGACGTCGTCTACATCTCCTGGGCGATCATCGACACCGGCCAGGTGGAGTGGGTCGGTGCGGTGGCGATCGGCCTCTGCGGCATCATGTCGGCGTTCATGGCCTTCTACCTGCGCCTCGTCTACCGCAACCAGGGCGGCGAGCTGCCGGAGGACCGCCTCGACGCCGATATCGATGACGGCGATGCCGAGCAGGGCTTCTTCCCCCCGTGGAGCTGGTGGCCGATCATCCTGGCCGGTGGCGCCTCGCTCGTCTTCCTGGGGCTCGCGATCGACTTCTGGATCGTGGGCTACGCGGCCGTCATCGCCCTGATCGGCTTGGTCGGCTGGGTGTACGAGTACTACCGCGGCAACTTCGGACGCTGAGCCGCCTCGCATGAGTGACGTTCGGCGTGCCCGGCCCGAAGACGCGGATGCGGTCTTCTCCCTCGTGCAGCAGCTGGGTGCAGCGTTCGTTCCCGTGCGCAGTGCCTTCGACGAGTCGTTCCGTGACGTGGTCGCCGCCGGCGAAGACGACGCGATCTTCCTCCTCGTGGCGGAAAAGGATTCCGGTGAGGTCGCGGGCTACGCCTTGACGACCGTCGCCCGCCTGCTGTCCACCAACGGCCCGTCGGCGCAGCTTCAAGAGATCGTCGTCGACTCGGATGCTCGTGGCCTCGATCTTGGCACGGCTCTCGTTCACGCCGTCGAGGCTGAGTGCATCCGCCGCGGCGTTCGCCAGATCACGGTCGCGGCACGCCGTGCGGGAGGCTTCTACGACCGCTTGGGCTACTCGCAGAACGCGGAGTACATGCGCCGAGTGTTTTAGTAGCCCGGCGGCATGATCCTGAGGTTGCGCGATACCAATCGTGGTCGGTGGATTACGACCGTGCGAGCGCCGAGTCGCTCGTGGCGGCGCAGCCGAGCGGAGACCTGCCCGCGCCCGGCGAGTGGATGCAACTCGCTATCCGTGCCAGCGGCTTACGCCCGGTCGCGGCCGCGCATTTTGGCGACGTGGCCGTAGGGGCGGACGCAGTTCAGCCCCGCACGTTCGAACGGGAATGCTACGCACTACTACGCCGCGAGTGGCTGGCGGCGACGAGCGACTAGGACGTGCTGACTAGCGGGGCTTCGGCGCGCGCACCTTCATCGGGTCGATGCCCTTCGGGATGGGCAACGTGCTCGAGCGGCTGAGCGACGTCAGTCGATTGTTCACGGCGAGCACCTCGGCCTTGGTGAGCACCTTCTTGTTCTTGTTGAGCGTCTTGGCGAGGTTCTCCAGCTTCGTGGAGTCCTCGTCCGGCCCGACGTAAACGAAGTGCACGGGAACGTTCGGCACGATGCGATTGACGTTGCGGCGCTCGTCTTCGAGCATGCGCTTGGTGCGGCTCTTGGGACCTTCTCCGATGAGCATCACGCCCGGCTTCCCGACGGCTCGGTAGACCGCGTCTTGGCTCTTGGGGCTCATCGCCACTGGCATCTCGCTCGACTGCCATGCGCGACGCAACGAGCTTCGGAGCACGGCGCCGACGGCGCCCGGCTGGCCCGAAATCTGGCGGTAGGCGACCTTTTCGGCTCGTCGGCCGAGCACGACGAGCGGGCCGAGAATACCGCCCATGACACCGGCGATGATGTACAGCACCATTCCGAGAATGCTGCCGCCGGCGATCACAATGGCAAGGACGACGCCCGCCGTCAGGGGGAGCAGGAACCACAGAAGCATCCACCAGGGTGCGGCCTTGTCCATCCGCCGCGTCATCTGGAAGACCTGCCACATCTGCTTGATGCGGCCGGGTTCCTTGGGTGCCTTCGGGCTGCTGGAGTCGCGACGTGCCATACCTCAAGGATACGGGGTCGCCGGCTGGCTCCTCCCCGCCGGCGCATGCCGGCACGCTCTCCCGAGCGTGGGCGACGGTCGCACCGTGTGGATCGTCGGGCTGACATTCTCACCCCATGCAGGCGCCGGGGGCAGAGTCATACCGCGTCGTGCGGCACCGCTCCGCGGAGGGTGAGGTTCATCGCGCCGTCGTTGATGATGGAACGGGGGCCGCCGAACTCCTCGTGGTTCCGGAGGCCTCACGCGGTGCGTGGGAACACCAGGTGCGCGTGATGGGGGAGTGCCCGTCGCCCCATCTGCCCTCCGTGCGTGACCTCGCGATCGACCCCGACGGCACCCTGCGCATCATTCGCACCCTCGTGACCGGGGAGCGGCTCGACGGCTTACTCGCTACGCCCGGCTGGTGCACGCCCGGTCGCACGGTGACGCTCCTGCACCCGATGGTGGTCACGCTGCGCACCGCGCACGACCTCGGTGCCGTCCTGGGCGGGCCCGACATTGGCCGCATCGTGGTGACGGCCGACGGGCGCCCCATCATCGCCGAGCTCGCGGGCGCGTTTCGCGCGGCGCCGCTCCCGACGCATCTCCGCGCCAAAGATCCGGCGCACCTGGCCGATGTCCAGGCGCTGGAAAGAGTGCGTCTCGCGGCCGTTCGCGCGCTGGACGCGGCGGGCTTCTCCGACACAGCCGCTTCGCTGCCCGAGATCGTCGATGCCCTCGACGACCCCGATGTTCTCCTGCGCTGGAGCGCTGCCGAGCCGCTCGTCGGTGCAGCGCCCGGTGCAGATTCGGCGGCGCACAGGCGAGCGGTCACTGACGATGGCCAGCAGGAGCCCCACCACGAGCGCATCGGCGTCACGGCGACCCTCGCGCGCGTGACGCAGCAGGTGGGCCTCCCGCAGACGGTTACGACGCTCGTGGAGCGTGCGGTGTCCGACATGACGGAGCGTTGTCAGCGCATTCGCGCCGCGGCGACGCGCCTCCCGCGCCGATCGCTGATTATGGCGGCAGCGGGCGTGGCGGTTGTCGCCGCGGTCGTCATCGTGGCGGTGGTGCCCTCGCCGTCCGGGGGCGGGTCGTCGGGTGTCGCGGAGGCGACGACCGACCACCCGGAGACGCGCATCAGCCCCGCGGACGACGCGTTCGACGGTCGTGCGGAGGACGCCGACGATCCGACTCTCATGGCACATCCTGACGATTGGCTCATCGTGGTGAGCGAGCTCGTGCGGAGGTGGCAATCATGCGTACACGAGCTACGGCTGCTCTGTGACAATGCGTTGCACGCGTCGTCGAGCGCCGCGGAATCGCGGGCGGCCGGACGAGACTCCGTCCTTGCCGCGCTCGCACCCCTGGTTGACAGTGATCGGGTCGACGTCATCGTGCTGGAGCGATCGGGTGACGCCGTGGTTGTCTCCCTGACGGCTCCGGAAACGACTCCGGCCTCGCTTCTGATGATCAGAAGCGAGGCCGGATGGCGTATTCGAGACGCGTGGACCTAGATGCCGAGATCGGCGTCGAAGTCGGCCTCTTCCAGACGCGCCTTGACGGCGGTGAGGAATCGGGCGGCGTCTGCTCCGTCCACGATGCGGTGGTCGTACGACAGTGCGAGATAGACCATCGAGCGGATCGCAATCACGTCTTCGCCGTCAATCGTCACGACGGTCGGCTTCTTCGTGACAACGCCAGTTCCGAGGATCGCGACCTGCGGAAGGAAGACGACAGGGGTGTCGAATAGCGCGCCACGCGAACCGGTGTTGGTCAGCGTGAACGTGCCTCCGGCGAGTTCGTCGGGCTTCAGCTGGTTGTCGCGCGTCCGTGCCGCGAGGTCGGCAATGTCGCCCGCCAACTCGGCGATCGACTTGTCGCCGGCACCGCGAACGACCGGGGTCAGCAGCCCCCGCTCGGTGTCGACGGCGATCGACAGGTTCTCGGTGTCGGGATAGACGATCGAGTCGCCGTCGACGGTCGCGTTGATGATCGGGAATGCACGGAGGGCCTCGGTCGCCGCCTTCGCGAAGAACGGCAGGAACGACAGTTTCGTTCCGGTCGCCTCGAGGAAGGCGTCCTTCACCGACGAGCGGAGAGCTGCCACCTTCGTGACGTCCACCTCGACCACCGAGGTAAGCTGCGCGGTCGACTGCATCGACACGACGGCGCGCTCGGCAATGACCTTGCGAAGACGCGACATCGACACGGTGGTGCCGCGCAGGGGCGACGCCTCGAGCGGCTCGCGTGCAGCCGACGTCGCGGGGGCGGCAGCCGCCGAGCCCGACGACTCCGCGGCGGCGAGCACATCCTGCTTGCGAATGCGGCCGCCGACGCCGGTACCCGTGATCGACGCGAGGTCGACACCGTGCTCGGCGGCGAGCTTCCGCACGATCGGCGTGATGTAGCCGGCGTTGCTGCCCGCCTGCGCGGGGGCATCGTGCGAGGAGGCCGGGACGGCGCTCGGCGCCGGCGCTGCACTCGGGGCAGGCGCTGCGCTGGGTGCGGGGGCCGCGCTCGGTGCCGGTGCCGCGCTGAGTGCGGGGGCGGCGCTCGGGGCGGGGGCTGCGCTGGGTGCGGGGGCTGCGCTCGGGGCGGGGGCTGCGCTCGGGGCGGGGGCTGCGCTGGGAGCGGGAGCTGCACTGGGTGCCGGAGCCGCACTCGGCGCCGGTTCAGCCGGCGCGCTCGGGGCAGCCGCACTCGGCTCAGCCGGAGCGCTCGGAGCAGCCTCCACCTCGGCATCGGCGCCGGGCACGTCGGTCGAACCCCCTCCGCCGGAGCCGTCACCGATGCGCACGAGGGGAGCGCCGACCTCAACGGTCTCGTCCTCGGCAACGAGGATCTCCTCGATGACGCCGGCGATGGGCGACGGGATTTCGGTGTCGACCTTGTCGGTCGAGACCTCGAGCAACGGCTCGTCAACCTCGACGCGGTCGCCGACGTTCTTCAACCAGCGGGTGACCGTACCCTCGGTGACGCTCTCGCCGAGCGCGGGGAGGTTGACGGATTCGCTCATCAGTGATGCTCCTTTTGAACCTTGTGGGTTGTCTCAGCCTAATTCTGGCCGTATATCAGATCGCGTGCAGGGGCTTGCCGGCCAGCGCCATAAATGCTTCGCCGAGGGCCTCGTGCTGCGTGGGGTGCGCGTGCAGGAGCGGAGCGACATCCTCCGGGTGCGCATCCCAGTTGACGGCTAACTGCGCCTCGCCGATGAGTTCGCCGACGCGAGCGCCGATCATGTGCACGCCGACAACCGGGCCGTCGACGACACGGATGACCTTGATCGACCCCGCCGTCTCGAGGATGTGGCTCTTGCCGTTGCCCGCGAGGTTGTAGTCGTAGGTCGTCACGGCGTCGTCGCCGTACTGCTCCTTCGCCTTCTTCTCGCTGAGGCCGACCGAGGCGACCTCGGGCTCCGAGTAGGTGACCTTGGGGATGTTCGTGTCGCTGATCACGACCGGGTTCAGTCCGGCGATTTCTTCCGCGACGAAGATGCCGTGCTGGAAGCCACGGTGGGCCAGCTGCAGGCCGGGCACGATGTCGCCGACGGCCCAGACGCCGGGGATGTTGGTCCGCAGGCGCTCGTCGGTGAGGACGAAGCCGCGATCCATCTCGACGCCGACCTCTTCGAAGCCGAGCCCGGCCGTCGCCGGGCCGCGGCCGACGGCGACGAGCAGCAGATCGGCCTCGATGGTCTTTCCGTCTTCGAGCGTGACGACGACGCCCTGGTCGTTCTGGGTGACACCCTGGAACTTCACGCCCAGGCTGAACTCGATGCCGCGCTTGCGGTACGCGCGCTCGAACTGCTTCGAGATCGACTCGTCCTCGGCCGGCACCAGGTGCGGCAGGGCCTCGATGATGACCACTTCGGCGCCGAACGAGCGCCACACGCTCGCGAACTCGACACCGATGACGCCGCCGCCGAGAACGGCGACCTTCTTGGGTACGTAGTCGAGCTGCAGTGCCTGCTCGCTCGTGATGACACGGCCGCCGATCTCGAGGCCGGGAAGCGTGCGCGGGTACGAACCCGTCGCGAGGATCACGTTCTTGCCCGTGATGGTGTGCTCGCCCACCTGCACGGTCGTCGGCGAGGTGAGGCGCCCTTCACCCTCGATGGTCGTGATGCCGCGGGCCTTGATCAGGCCCTGCAGGCCCTTGTGCTTGCTCGAGACCACGCTCTCGCGGTACTGGATGACCGCCGGCACGTCGACACCCTCGAGCGTCGCGCGCACGCCGAATTTGTCGGAGTCGCGGGCCGCGTCAGCGATCTCTGCTGCGTGCAGCAGCGCCTTCGTCGGAATGCAGCCGACGTGCAGGCAGGTCCCACCGACCTTGCTCTTCTCGATCAGTCCAACCGTCATGCCCAGCTGGCTGGCGCGGAGCGCGGCGGCGTAGCCACCACTTCCGGCTCCGAGGATCACGAGGTCAAAGTTGTGTTCGGTCACCGGCAATTGCTCCCTCATCGGTCTGGCAGTCGAGCGGAGGCCGGCGCCTGGTTATGGTGCCGGCCGGGGGACGTCGCGCGGGTGGTCGCGCCAATCGCCCAGCCTACTCCTTTGCGCCGAGCGCGTCTGCGAGCGCAATCAGGAGGCGCGTCGCGACGCCCGACGATCCCTTCGGCGTGTATCCGAACGGTCCGCCCGAATTGTTCGCGGGGCCCGCGATGTCGAGATGCGCCCACGGGATGCGCGGAGCATCCGGTTCGTCGGACGTGCGCCCCACGAATTCCTGTAGGAAGACGCCGGCGAGCAGCATGCCCGCCGCGGTGTTGCCCGGCTTGGCGTTCGCGATGTCGGCGACGTCGGTCGCGAGCAACGCTCGCAGTTCATTCGGCAGTGGCATCGGCCAGACGAGCTCACCCGTCGCGTCGGCCGCCTCCTGGACGGCCGCGACCAGCTCGGGGTCTCCCATGAGACCCGCGTACCGCTCTCCGAGGGCCACCCGGGCAGCGCCGGTCAGGGTCGCCACGTCGACGATGGCGTCGGGGCGCTCTTCGCTCGCGGCAACGAGACCGTCGGCCATGACGAGACGCCCTTCGGCGTCGGTGTTGAGCACCTCAACGGTGCGCCCGCCGCGAATCGTCAGCACGTCGTTCGGGCGAATCGCGGTCGCGCTCGGCATGTTTTCCGCGAGGCACAGCCAGGCGGTGATGCGCACGGGCAGGCCGAGCTTCGCGGCCGCCACCGTGGCGGCCAGCGTGGTGGCTGCCCCGGTCATGTCGTACTTCATGCCGACCATGGAGGCGGCAGGCTTGAGCGACAGTCCGCCCGAGTCGAAGGTGATGCCCTTGCCCACGAGGGCGAGGTGCGGTAGTTCGGTGTCGCGGTTGTAGCGAACGACGACGAGGCGCGGCGGGCGCGACGACCCCTGACCGACGCCGAGGATGCCACCGAACCCGCCCGCCGCCAGTGCCGCCTCGTCGAGGATCTCGACCTCGAGGGGCAGCTCGGCAGAGAGCTCCTGGGCGTGCTGTGCGAACGTCTCGGGGTACAGGGCGTGCGGGGGAGTCGTCACGAGGTCGCGAACCGTCCACACGGCCTCCGCGGCGACGAGCGCTCGGGTGATCCGCGCATCCGCCTCGTCACCGTGCGCCACGACGCGCACGCGCTCGAGTCGTGTCGCGTCGTCGGCCTCTCGAGCGCGCAGGCCTTCGGCCTCGAAGCGGTAGGCGCCCATCACGGCACCCTCGACAGCTGCGGCGACATCGTCGTCGCTGGGCGGCACAACCGCGATCGCGGTGACCGCCTTCAGGGTGCGCGTCGCGGCGCCGGCGGCCCGGCGCACGCTCTCGGCGTCGGGCGTCTCGCTGCCGACGCCAGCGGCGAGGATGCTCGTGGCGGCAACGCCCTCGGGCGCGGGCACGCGCACCGTCTCCTCTGCGGCGCCCGTCGCTCCGACGGCAACGAGCGCGCCCGCAAGAAGCTCAGCCACGTCAGGGTCGGCGAGGACCCGGGGGCCGTTCTCGGTGCGGGCCACGAACACGACGAGGGCGTCGGCGTCGATGGTGGCGGGAGAGTCAGTCGTCCGAGTCACGTCGAGAGGAAGCATCGAATCATCGTATCGACGCAGGCTGTTCGCTCTCGGCGCGCGTGGGGCGCAGGTGACGCCGAGGGGCCGCTCGTACGATGGGAAACATGCGCGAACCTTCCGAGCTGTACCGCCTGCGTCGTCCGGCCGACGAAGTGCCGCGCGGCTTGCCGCTCGTGGCAGCGATCACCGGCTTCACGGACGCCGGCGGGGCAGTGCAGCAGGTCACCGAGTACCTCCTGGATGCTCTCGACGCCGAGGTGCTCGTCGAGTTCGACGGGGATGCACTGCTCGATTACCGCGCCCGCCGGCCGATTCTCTTCTTCGACGAGACCCGCTTCACGGAGTATCGGCGGCCCGAGCTCGCGATCCGCCTCGCACGCGACGAACTCGGGGCGCCGTTCCTCCTGATGACGGGCTACGAGCCGGACTTCCGCTGGGAGGGTTTCACCGACGCAGTCGTCGCCCTCGTCGAGCAGTGGGAGGTCGCGTCGACCACGTGGATCAATGCGATCCCCATGCCGGTTCCGCATACGCGGCCGATCGGATCGACGGTCAGCGGTAACCGCAACGATCTCACCGATGCGCACTCGATTTGGCGGCCCCAGACGCAGGTGCCCGGGAACGCCATGCACCTGCTCGAATACAAGTTGCAGGAAGCCGACCAGCCGGTTGCGGGCTTCGTGCTGCTGATTCCCCACTACCTGGGCGACACCGAGTATCCGGCGGCGGCGGTGGCGGCACTCGAGAGCATCACGGCCGCGACCGGCTTGCTCTTGCCGACCGACCGCCTGCGCGAAGAGGGGCGCGAGTTCCTTGCCAAGGTCGACGATCAGGTTGAGGGCAACAGCGAGTTGCAGCGCCTCGTCGGAACCCTCGAGGAACGCCACGACAGCTACATGGAGGAGAACGCTTTGCGCTCGCCCTTGACGGGCGACGACGGCGAGGTTCCGAGCGCTGACTCGATCGCCGCCGAGCTGGAGAAATTCCTCGCGCACCGGCGGCGCGCCGACGACGACTGACCCGCGCCACGCTGGTCGGAGGGTGCGAGCATCCGTGCAATAATGGAGGTTCGCGACCCGGTCGGTCGCCCGCCGTACACCGCTTCTTCAGCACCGTACGAATCGCGGGGACTTGACATGGGTCGTTGTACTGCCCGGAAGACGCGGAAGTAGGGGCCCATGGCGACACGTACGACGAGCGCGAGCGACGCTCCGGCTGAGAAGAAGGCCGCGGCGAAGCCTCCCGCGAAGAAGCCCGCCGCGAAGAAGGCGACAACCACGACCACCGCCGCGAAGAAGGCGGCGGCCACGACCAGCGCCGCGAAGAAGCCGGCAGCCGCGAAGAAGCCGACGGCGAAGGCCGACACCGCGGCGGCGGAGAAGACCGCGACCGCGACGAAGGCCACCGCGTCGCGCAGCAAGAAGACCACGGCCGCCGCGGCGAAGGATGAATCTGCCGACGACGAGGACGCTGCCGCGGCACTCGCGAGCGCTCCCGCCGACGATGACGCGGACGACGACACGGACGTACCGAAGGAAGAGCTTCCGACGGGCGCGATCGTTCTCAGCAACACCGACGACGACGAGGTCCCCGTCTACTCGACGACGATCACCGGCGCGACCGCTGACCCGGTCAAGGACTACCTGAAGCAGATCGGTAAGGTCGCGCTCTTGAACGCGGCCGAAGAGGTCGAGCTGGCGATGCGCATTGAAGCGGGCCTGTTCGCCGAAGAGAAGCTGTCGCAGATGAGCGACAAGGAAAAGCGCACCCAGCTCGGTCGTGAGCTCGACTGGGTGGCCCGCGACGGCCAGCGGGCCAAGAAGCACCTGCTCGGCGCCAACCTGCGTCTCGTCGTGTCGCTCGCCAAGCGCTACACGGGCCGAGGCATGCAGTTCCTCGACCTCATCCAAGAGGGAAACCTGGGCCTTATTCGTGCCGTCGAGAAGTTCGACTACACGAAGGGCTTCAAGTTCTCGACCTACGCCACCTGGTGGATTCGTCAGGCGATCACGCGCGCGATGGCCGACCAGGCGCGCACCATTCGCATCCCGGTGCACATGGTCGAGGTCATCAACAAGCTGGCGCGCGTGCAGCGCCAGATGCTGCAAGACCTTGGCCGAGAGCCCACGCCGGAAGAACTGAGCCGCGAACTCGACATGACCCCCGAGAAGGTCATCGAGGTCCAGAAGTACGGCCGTGAGCCGATCTCGCTGCACACTCCGCTCGGCGAAGACGGCGACAGCGAGTTCGGTGACCTCATCGAGGACACCGAAGCGGTCGTGCCGGCCGATGCGGTCGGCTTCACCATGCTGCAGAAGCAGCTCGAGAGCCTGCTCGACTCGCTGTCGGAGCGCGAGGCTGGCGTCATTCGCATGCGCTTCGGCCTCGGCGACGGCATGCCGAAGACGCTCGACCAGATCGGCGACACGTTCGGCGTCACCCGCGAGCGCATCCGCCAGATCGAGTCGAAGACGATGGCGAAGCTGCGCCACCCGTCGCGCTCGCAGGCGTTGCGCGACTACCTCGAGTAAGAGTCTCTGGCAGTCTGGGCGTCGACGAGCAGAAAGCAGGACCATGACCGCGTCTCCCAACGAGGGCAAGGCGTTGACCATCGAGGTCGACGGTGAAACCGTTCAGCGCATCCCGGTAAAGACCCACGTGGTGACAACCGACGACGACATCGTGGAGGTCGTCACGCGCTACGCCACCGAGCACCTGCGCGCCGGCGACCTGCTGTTCGTCACGGAGAAGATCGTCGCGATCAGCCAGGGGCGCTCGTACCCGGTCTCCGACATTCAGCCCCGCAAGCTCGCCACCTTCCTGTCAAAGTACGTCACCAAGACCTCGCACGGCATCGGACTCGGAATGCCCGAGACGATGGAAATGGCGCTGCGCGAGTGCGGAACCCCGCGCATCCTGTTCGCCGCCGCCGTCGCCGCCGTCACCAAGGCGGTCGGCCGCACGGGCGACTTCTACCGCATCGCCGGCCCTAAGGCGCGCGGCATCGATGGTCCGACCTCCGGAACCATCCCGCCCTACAACACTCAGGTCGTTCTGGTGCCCGAGAAGCCGGCCGAGGTGGCGAAGACGCTGCAGGCAGCGCTCAGCGTGCCGGTCGACGTCGCGATCGTCGACATCAACGACTTCGGCGGCAATATTCTCGGATCGACGCTCGACGCCGCCGGCGAGAAGCGGATCGTGCGCATCCTGAAGGACAACCCTCTTGGGCAGGGCCACCAGAGCACTCCGCTCGGTATCGTTCGCCCCGTCTGAGCGTCGAACGTGAGCACGACCGAGCCCGCCCGTCTGCTCGAGCTCGACGCCGACACGGCACGACTCGTCGAGCGGTTGCGGGGCGTCGGCGGCACCGATGCTGACGTCACGGCCCTGCGCGAGCGCATTCGTGCCCACTCGCCCCGACTGAGCGCCGTGATCCTGTCAACGTACGCCATCCCGGCGGGAGGGGGAGTGTCCTACGGCCACACCTTCGTCGCCGACCGCGACCGCGTCGCCGCGGATGTCGCGATCGGCTACGGCCACGGCCTTCCCCGGCACGCGGGGAACACCGCGACCATGGTCGCCGCGCCAGCGGAGGGTACTGCTCGCGCCCTGCCCATCGTCGGTCGCGTCGCCATGGATGACGCGGTGGTGCTCATCGACGAGGTGCCGCTGGTCGCCGGAGATCACCTCTCCGTTTTCGGGCCGGGCAGTGGTGAGACTCCGCTCGATCAGTGGAGCGCGATGGTCGACGACGACCCGGTCTCGGTGCTCCTCGCCCTCGACCCCCGCATCACGACGGTGGTGTGCGATGACGCGTGAGCTGCCCAAACCGGTCGCCACGGTTGACCTGACGGCCCTGCGCGCGAACGTCCGCGCCCTCGTCGACCGCGTGCATCCTGCCAGGCTGATGGCGGTCGTCAAAGACGATGCGTACGGTCACGGGGTCGATCGCGTGCTCCCGGTCCTCGTCGACGAGGGAGTCGACTGGTTCGGCACGCTCGATCCGGCGGCCGCGGTCGCCGTGCTGACTCGGCAGCCGCGCGTGCGCGCCTTTGCGTGGCATCTCAGCGTCGATAGCGATCTCGAGGCGGCCGTTCGGGCCGGCGTCGATCTCGGCGTCACCGATCGGGCGGCACTCGACCGCGTCATCACCGCCGCGGGCACGGCTCGACACGGGGCCCGTGTGCACCTTCAGGTCGACACGGGGCTCCACCGCGGTGGCACCGCACCGGCCGACTGGTCAGCGCTCGTCGGGCGTGCGGTCGAGGCCGAACGGTCGGGTGCTCTGCGCGTCGAGGGCATCTTCACGCACCTCGCCGAGGCGTCGGACGCCGATGATTCCCGGGCGATCGCTGAACTGCACGGCGCCGCGGACGAGGCCGAGCGCGCGCTGGGCGGTGAGCGGCGTATCCGGCACATCGCGGCGAGCGCCGCGGCCTTCGACCGCGAGGATGCTCGGGGCGACATGGTCCGCATCGGCGCCTTCCTGACCGGCATCGCTCCGGGCAGCGGCCGTGGTCCGGCCGACCTGGGGCTTCGTCCCGTCATGACCCTCACCGCCGAAGTCGTGAGCGTCGGCGAGGCGGGTGTCCGTCTCGCCATCGGCGGCCGCGACGGCCTGCTGCGGCGCGCGGAGGGCACCACGGTTCAGCTGGGCGGCGCGCGGTGCCGTGTGCTGCGCGTCGAGCCGCTGACCACCGTCGTTGAGGCGCCCCAGGCAGCGGTCGGCGACACGGCCGTCCTGTGGGGGCCAGCCGACGCCGGCGAGCCGACCCTGCAGGAGCTCGCGGATCAGATGGGCACGATCGGCGAAGAGCTCGTCACCCGCCTCACGCCGCGGGTGACGCGTCGATACGTCGGGTGAGCGTGGCAGTGCCAGCCCCTCGTGCCGTGCGGGCGGGCGCTAGAAGCCGATGACGTCGCGAAAGCGCTGACGGCTCCCCGTGCGCACGCCCGTCACGCTGGGCTTGTTCTCGTAGACGCCGGCACCCCAGTTGCCCTCGATGAGGGCGAGCGGACGGTCATCGGGGGTGATGACGATGTCCCAGCCGACGTAGGGCACCTCGGGCACGACACGGCCGACCTCCTGCATGAAGCCCTCCACCTCGTCCCAGCGCGGCAACTGGAAGTCGGGGATCGACACTCCCGACTCGGGATGCACCTCGTGCAGCCCGTGGTGTGAGTCGTAGCCGCGCCCCCGGGAGTGGCCGTTGTCGTCGAGCATCGTGTAGAAGCCGCCGAACGACTGCTGGTCGCTCGCCTGGCCGCGGCCGAACTTCTGGGCCGCGGACAGGATGTGCGTGCGCGTGCCGTCGAAGAAGGCCGTGATGCGGGTCGTATTCACGGTGCCCGGGCAGACCGCCGCGAGTACGGGGTGCTGCACGAGCTGCTCTTCGACGAGCGGCTGGCCCTTCTCGAGCAGTTCAGCGTGGAACGCTCGCCAATCGGTGACGTCCGCGGCGCTGTACCGGGACACGCCAAGACCGGCGCTCGAGACCGGCTGCTTGCCGAAGAGGGTTCCGTGTCGCTCACCGAACGCCTGCAGCTCGTCGGGGCCGGCGACGCGCAGGTCGAGCCACTCGCGCCCGAGCAGCGCGTCGAAGCGCTCGTTGAACGCGATCTTGTCGTGGAAGAGCCCGCGGTGTTCGGGGCTCGCCGTACGCCGCGCGATCTGGTCCGAGATCGCGTGCGTCATGAAGGTCTCGCGCTCGGCGCGAGTGAGGATCGCGTAGTCCCAGTCGACGTAGTCCTGGAACGGCGTCTCGCGAAACGCGGCCGACCACATCATGTCGGCGAACACCTTCGGGCGGGCGACGCCGTGCTGATCGCGCACCTCTCCGGCCCGTTGCCACACGGAGGGCAGGTCAAGCTTGCGGGCGCGACCGAGGACGTAGGAGGCGCGATTGCGCAGTCGGGTGAGAGCGTTCGTCACGCTCAGTGATTATGCCCGCTGTTCGTCGTGCAGTTTCGCCGACTCGTCGTGCCACGACAGAGCCGTCGGCGTGATTGAGTCGCGGAACCGGCTGGCGTGGTGGGCGCAGAAGAGCAGTTCACCCGTCGCGAGGGTCGCCCGCACGTAGGCTTGCGCGCCGCACGCGTCGCAGCGATCGGTCGCGGTCAGGGGTGCCGGCGCGGTGACGCTCGGAGTGTCGGTCGTCAGCTGCGTCATGGTGGGCCTTCCTTCGTCGCGTCGTGATCGGGTTCCGGATGGCCTATTGCACCACACCGCACCGACCGAACCCTGCCAGTTGGCCGCCGTTTCGCTCAGCGCATAACGACGACCGCCTCTGCTGGCTGGGGGTCGTGCGAGCTCCCGGAGTGGTGCGCAAGCCCGTTGCCTCCCCGCGTCTACGCTGAAGGATCGTGGCTCAATCCGATTACTCCGCCAGGCACCTGTCCGTCCTCGAGGGACTCGAGGCTGTTCGCAAGCGCCCAGGCATGTACATCGGCTCCACCGATTCCCGCGGCCTCATGCACTGCCTGTGGGAGATCATCGACAACTCGGTCGACGAAGCCCTCGCCGGTCATGGCGACAGCATCGAGGTTCGTCTGCACGCTGACGGCAGTGTCGAGGTGCGCGACAGCGCCCGCGGTATACCCGTCGACATCGAGCCGAAGACCGGCTTGTCGGGCGTCGAGGTCGTGTTCACGAAGCTGCACGCCGGCGGCAAGTTCGGTAGCGGCTCCTACGCCGCCTCGGGCGGTCTGCACGGCGTCGGAGCGTCGGTCGTCAACGCCCTCTCCGAGCGACTCGACGTCGAAGTCGACCGCGGCGGCAAGACGTGGGCCATGTCGTTTCATCGCGGCGAGCCCGGCATCTTCGACGACGGCGCCGACGGCCCGCGCCCGGACGCACCGTTTTCCCCCTTCATCTCGGGCAGTGAGCTGCGGGTGGTCGGGAAGGTGGCCAAGGGGGTCACCGGAACGCGCATCCGGTACTGGGCCGACCCGCAGATCTTCACGAAGGGAACGGAATTCCAGCCAGACGAGCTGATGGCTCGAGCACGGCAGACGGCGTTCCTCGTGCCGGGGCTCTCCCTCTCCGTCACGGATGAGCGCGGCGAGCAAACGAGGACAGAAACGTTCCACTTCTCGGGAGGCATCAGCGAGTACGTCGACTACCTCGCGCCGGATTCGCCGCTGACCGACACCTGGCGCATCACCGGCAGCGGCCACTTCACCGAGACGGTGCCGGTGCTCGACGCGCAGGGCCACATGACGCCGACCGAGCTCGAACGGGAGTGCACGGTCGACATCGCCCTGCGCTGGGGCACCGGCTACGAGACCGCTGTGCGTAGCTTCGTCAACATCATCGCGACGCCGAAGGGCGGCAGCCACCTGGCCGGCTTCGAACAGGGGTTGCTGAAGACCCTGCGGGCGGAGGTCGAGAAAAACGCGCGGCGTCTCAAGGCCGGCACCGACAAGCTTGAGAAGGATGACGTGCTGGCCGGCCTCACGGCCGTGCTGACGGTACGCATCCCCGAGCCGCAGTTCGAGGGTCAGACGAAGGAGGTTCTCGGCACGCCGGCTGCGCGGGCGATCGTTGCGAAGGTGCTGTCGGATGCCCTGAAGGCGCGATTTGCGAGCACGAAGCGCGACGACAAGGCGCAGTCAGCGCTCGTGCTCGACAAGGTCGTCGCGGAGATGAAGAGCCGCATCTCGGCGCGTGCCCACAAGGAGACTCAGCGTCGCAAGAACGCACTCGAGAACTCCTCCCTCCCCGCGAAGCTCGTCGACTGCCGCTCGAGCGACGTCGCCGAGAGCGAGCTGTTCATCGTGGAGGGTGACAGTGCGCTCGGCACAGCCAAGCTCGCCCGCGACAGCGAGTACCAGGCGCTCCTGCCGATTCGCGGCAAGATCCTGAACGTGCAGAAGGCCTCGGTGAGCGACATGCTCTCGAACGCCGAGTGCGCATCCATCATCCAGGTGATCGGAGCGGGCTCCGGTCGCTCGTTCGATCTCGACGCGGCCCGCTACGGCAAGGTCATCATCATGTCCGACGCCGACGTCGACGGAGCCCACATTCGCACGCTCCTGCTGACGCTGTTCTTCCGCTACATGCGCCCCATGATCGACGACGGTCGCGTATTCGCCGCCGTGCCGCCGCTGCACCGCGTCGTCGTCATGAACCCGGGATCGAAGCCGAACGAGACGATCTACACCTACAGCGAGAAAGAGCTGCAGGGTGTCCTCGCCGCGCTGAAGAAGTCGGGCAAGCGCTACCAGGACCCCATTCAGCGCTACAAAGGCCTCGGAGAGATGGATGCCGACCAGTTGGCCGACACGACCATGAGCCGCGCCCACCGCACGCTGCGCCGGGTGCGCGTCTCCGACGCCGAGGCGGCGAACCGCGTGTTTGAGCTGCTCATGGGCAACGACGTCGCCCCGCGCAAAGACTTCATCATCGCGGGCCAGGGGCTCGACCGCGACCGCATCGACGTTTAGGGGCGGTCAGCTTGCGCGCGTGCCGATTGTGTCGACGGCCGCGTCGAGCGGCGTGCCCGAGCCGTCGCGCTTGGCTCCGCCCTCGGGCAGCGTGCGAGCCTTCCCGTCGGCCGCGACCGCCAGCGGATCGACCCCGACGAACGCGAGTCGCAGCGTGTCTTCGCCCTTGAGGAAGGCGTGGGCACGCACCCCGCCCGTTGCGCGACCCTTCGCCGGGAACTCGCTGAGGAACGAGCGCTTGGCACGCCCCGGCTCGACACCGGCCAGAGCCGCACTCGACCCCGACACGGTGACCACCTCGACCGCCTCGTCGCGAGGGGTGACGTGGAAGGCGATGACGCTCGCACCGGCACCCAGCTTGATGCCCGCCATGCCGCCCGCGGGCGCTCCCTGCGGGCGCACGAGCTCGGCGGAGAAGCGCAGCAGCTGCGCGTCGGAGGTCACGAAAACGAGCTCGCTCGCGTCGGTCGCGAGCGCGGCCCCGACAACCAAGTCTCCGTCTTTCAGGCCGATGACCTCGCCGTCCGGCTTAGCCGCGTAGCTGCCCGGTGCCAGTCGTTTCACGACCCCGCCACGCGTGCCGAGCGCCAGCGGAGTCTCCGACGCCGGATCGACGATCGTCACGATGTGTTCGCGCGGGTCCGTCAGCCCCACGTACTCGCTGAGCGACACTCCGGCGGCGAGCTGCACCGACGTGGCCGGCACCGCCGGTAGGGCGTCCGGGCTGAACCGCACGAAACGACCACGATCCGTGATCGCGACGAGCTCCCCCCGCACCGTCGTCACGGCGGATGCGCGGATCGCGTCGTGCGCGACCCGGCGGTCCGTGGGCGGCTGGATGAGCGCATCCTCGTCGCCGATGTCGACGCGCAGCGCGCGACCGGTCGTTGACAGCAGCACGCGGCAGGGGGTGTCGGCAATCTCGAGCGAGGCGGCCGCCTGGGCGCGAGCGCGCGAGGGCGGCGCGGTCGGCATGCCCTCCGTCAGCAGCGTGCGGCGCGGGGTGCCGAGGCGAGCGGCGACGTCGTCGAGCTCGTCGCCCACGAGGGCGCGCACCCGGGCCGGGTCGGCGAGGATCGCCTCCAGCTCGGCGATCTCTTCGCGCAGCTGGTCGCGCTCTGCCTCGAGCTCGATGCGGCTGAAGCGCGTGAGTCGACGCAATCGCAGCTCGAGGATGTACTCGCTCTGCACCTGGCTGAGGTCGAAGATCTCGATGAGGCGGGTGCGCGCCTGTTCCGCATCGTCGGAGGAGCGGATGACCTGGATGACCTCGTCGATGTCGAGGATCGCCACCAGCAGGCCCTCGACGAGGTGCAGGCGTTCACGGCGACGGTCGAGGCGATACTGGCTGCGCCGCGTGACCACCGACGTGCGGTGGTCAAGGTAGACGCGCAGCAGCTCGACGAGGCCGAGGGTTTGCGGCCGGCCGTCGACGAGCGCCACGGCGTTGATCGAGAAGCCGTCCTCGAGCGGCGTGTAGCGGTAGAGCTGCTCGAGCACCGCATTCGGGTCGAAGCCGTTCTTGATGCCGACCACGAGTCGCAGACCGTTCTTGCGGTCGGTGAGGTCGGTGACGTCACTGATGCCCTGCAGCTTCTTCGACTGCACGCCGTCCTTGATCTTTTCGATCACGCGCTCGGGGCCGACGAGGTAGGGCAACTCCGTGATCACGAGGCCGCGCTTGCGCGCCGTGACCTGCTCGACATTCACGGTCGCGCGGGTGGTGAAACGCCCGCGCCCGGTGGCGTACGCCTCCTTGATGCCGTCAAGGCCCAGGATGCGCCCCCCGGTCGGTAGGTCTGGCCCCGGGACGAAGGCCATCAGCTCGTCGAGCGTTGCATCGGGTTTGTCGAGCAGGTAGCGGGCGGCGGCCGCCACCTCGATGAGATTGTGCGGCGCCATGTTGGTCGCCATGCCGACCGCGATGCCGCTCGCTCCGTTGACGAGGAGGTTCGGGAAGGCGGCCGGCAACACCTCGGGCTGCGTCAGCTGGTTGTCGTAATTCGGCACGAAGTCGACGACGTCTTCGTCGAGACTCTCGACCATGGCGAGTGCCGCGGCGCGCAAGCGGGCCTCGGTGTAGCGGGCGGCGGCCGGGCCGTCGTCGAGCGAGCCGAAGTTGCCGTGGCCGTCGACAAACGGAACACGCATCGTGAAGTCTTGGGCGAGGCGCACGAGGGCGTCGTAGATGGCGCCGTCGCCGTGCGGGTGCAGCTTGCCCATGACCTCGCCGACAACGCGGGCCGACTTGACGTGGCCGCGCTCGGGGCGAAGCCCCATGTCGCTCATCATGTAGAGGATGCGCCGCTGCACGGGCTTGAGCCCATCGCGAGCATCGGGGAGAGCGCGAGAGTAGATGACCGAGTAGGCGTATTCGAGAAATGACCCCTGCATCTCGTCGGCCAGATCGACATCGTCGATGCGTTCGGCCGGGGCGGGGGAGTCGGGGAGCTGGGGGGCTGCGGGGGGAGTCATAGGATGGCGCCCATGCTACCGGCGCCCCCCGGCTCGACCCGGACACTCGGCGACGTGTTGTCGAGCGCGTTGTCGGCGGTTCGAGGGGACGACAACCCCCTTGCGCTTCCCGCCGTGCGCTCCGCCGCCGTAGTGCTCGTCGACGGCCTCGGCGCGCAGCCGCTCGTGGCCCATCGCGGGCACGCGCGCCACCTCACGGCCGCGATACCCCGGCGCGGCGGGACGATCCACTCGGCTTTCCCGACGACGACTGCTTCGGCACTGGCGACCCTCACCACGGGGCGCCCGGCGGGCGAGCACGGGCTCGTCGGGTACACGGCCCACGACGCGGCGGGTGACCGCGTGGTCAACATGCTGACCGGCTGGGACTCGTCCGCGCATCCCGAGGTGTGGCAACGTCACGAGACCCTGTTTGAGCGCGCGGCGGGCCTCGGGATCGAGCCGATCGTTGTCGCGGCCCGCCGCTACGCCGACTCTGGATTCACGCGGGCGGTGCTGCGCGGAGCGCGCTTTGTTTCGGCCGAGTCGATCGCCGATCGTCTCGATCGCACGCGCGACCTTCTCGCTGGCAACGAGCCGTGCCTGATTTACACGTACCTGCCTGAGCTCGACAAGGCTGGTCACGCCGCCGGGACAACGTCGGCGCGCTGGCTACACCGCCTCGAAGAACTGGATGCGGCGCTCGGCCAGCCGCTCGCCCCGCCCGGCACGGGCGCCCTCCTGACGGCCGATCACGGGATGCTCGACATCGCCCCGCACGCCCGTCGCGTCGTCGCCGCCGATGACGAGCTGTGGCGGGGAGTGCGCCACGTGGCTGGCGAGCCGCGCTGTCTGCACCTCGTGGCGGACGACCCGGCGGAGGCGGCGGGCATTCATGCGCGCTGGACCGCCCGCGAGGCGGCCCGATCGTGGGTGGTCACCCGCGACGAGGCGATCGCGTCCGGCTGGTTCGGGGTCGCCGTCGACCCGAGCGTCGTCTCCCGCATCGGTGACGTTCTGGTCGCCGCGCGGTCCGCCGTCGTCTACTACGACGAGCGCACGGCCACCGACCGCTCGCTCGCCATGGTCGGGCAGCACGGCTCGTTTTCGGACGCCGAAACGCGCGTGCCGCTGGCGCGCTTCGGCGCGTTCGTCCGGTCTTAAGCCGGGTCGTCGTCCGGACGAGCGCCGAACACGATCTCGTCCCAGCTTGGCATCGCCGCGCGCCCGCGCTTGGCGGTGGCGGGTTTCGCCGGGGGCTCCGAGGGAGAGCCCGCGCTCGAAGAGGCGGGGATCGCAGCTTCGTTGGGCAGATCGCCGTCCATGCCGATGAGGGTGGGCGAATCCGCGGTATCAGACATGTCCGCTTCGTCGCGATCGAGCGGAACCTCGATGACCCGGATGGAGCCGGTCGACGGATGGGCGGCGCGCGCCGCATCACGCTCGTCCTGCGGCGCGGGCTCTCGCTCGCCCCGGCGGCGCCGTAGCGCTTCGAGGAGGTCGGCGGTCTGACCCATCGCGGGCCGCGGGATGTCGTCGGGGTCCGTGCGCACGCCGACGCGCGAGGGCGTGGCCGGGGCAACTGCCTCGGGGCCGATCTGGAAGGCGCCCGAGTCGAAGCGGCCGGACGGCTGGTCGTCGGCGGGGTCCGTCGTCACGGCGCGGAGGCGCGGCAGAGCGGTGGTGGGGCCGTCGCCCTGCTGTGACAGCGACTGCGCCTCGTGGTTCGCGGGCGACAGTGTCGACTTCTTGGGGTCGAAGCTCCACAGCGCCTCGCGCGACACCTCACCGTCGAGGAAGGCGACGCGGATGGTCCACAGCGCGTCCTTCTTCCAGCTCGCCCAGGCGATCTCGGTCGCCCCGAGCTCGTCGAGACGCTGGTCGATGACGCCCCCGAAGGTGTGGGCGGCAACGCCCGACTCGGTGTCCGCGGCGACGGCGACGGGAACACTGCGCGCTGCCGTCACGACATACTCGCGCTCGGCGAGCACAGGGCCCTCAAAGCGCTGGACGTATTCGAGGGCCTCGCCGGTGGCGGCAACCACCTCGGCGGCCGACAGGCCCGCGCGAATCTGCGCCTGGATCTCGCGCGGCGACACGCGATGCGCGGCGGGCTGAGCCGGGCGGTTCTGCCGAATGGCGGTGTGCAAGGCCTCGGTGATCGGCACCCGGTAGCGGGTTCCGTCGTCCCCAACGACGACCAGTGCGCCGTTCTCGGCGCCAATAACGGTCAGTTCTTCCATGGCGTTGTCTCCCGACTGCGCGGATGCTGCGCACAGCATGCCATGGGCATCCCCGCCCGGCAGGGAATACGGCGGGCGTGCCGGAAGTTGCTTCGACACGCAGGGACGAACAGCGAACCCCGTTTGCGTTTCGGCGGGGCGTCCTGCAAACTATCGCCGCCCCCCGCGGCCCCCGGCAGTACACATGAGAGTGGATGAGGCATGGCAACCGACTACGACGCTCCGCGCAAAACGGACGATGACACCGATTCGATCCAAGCGCTTCAGGAGCGAGTTCCCGACAAGATGTCGGGCGTTGTCGACGTCGATGATGCCGATAATCCGGGCTTCGAGCTCGCCGGACAAGACCTGGCCGACCTCGACTTCGACGTTGTCGTGCTGCCCCCGCAGGCCGACGAGTTCACGTGTGTCAGCTGCTTCCTCGTGAAGCACCGCTCTCAGCTCGACCACCAGGAGAAGCTCGGTCCCGTCTGCGCTGAGTGCTCGTAGTTCTCGCGCTGAGCTTCTGGCTCTCTGACCGGCGCCGCTGACCACGGGCCGCGTCTAGTGACCTTCGGACGCCTCGGCGCTCTCCCGGGCGACGCTGATCGCGGCGATCAACTCCTCGGGACGCCGCGTCGACACGACCCAGTACGGTGTCGGGTCCTCAGGGTCGGTGATATCGAGCCGCACGACGGGGCCGACGTCCCCGCGGAGCAGGAGCCAGGCCCGGGCATCCAAAAGCGGGCCCCGTTCGGCGCGCGCGTCCTCGCCCGCCGCCGCGCGCATGTCGCCGATCAGGGCGACCGGAATGCGCGCCTTTCCCGCCTGCAATGTTCCGTCGGCCACGCGAATGGTCGGCGCCGAGCCAATCAGGAGAACGAGGGAGCCGGTAACGAGCGCGGTCGCCGTCACAACGCCGGCAATCAGGCTGATCGGCTCGAACACCAGCAGCGTCGCCGGCACAATCAGCGCGATGATGGGGTACCACCAGAGGGCGGGCCAGAGGCGCTCGCGGAACTGCTCCATACCCCTATTCGACCATGCACTAGCCTTCAGAAGTGCCCGACGTCGAGATTCTGATGACCGGTGACCGCGCGCCCGTGGTGGCGCATCCGGGCGATGCGGGTGCGGATCTCGTCGCATCCGAATCGGTGACCATCGCTCCCGGTGAGCGCGTGACGGTCGGCACCGGCCTGGCGATCGCCCTGCCCGACGGCTACGCCGCGTTCGTCCTTCCGCGCAGTGGACTTGCCGCGAAGCACGGCATCACCGTGCTGAACGCCCCGGGAACCGTGGATGCGGGCTATCGAGGCGAGATCCGCGTCACGCTCCTCAATACGGATGCTCGCGAGCCGTATTCGGTCGCGCCCGGTGACCGCATTGCCCAGTTGGTGATCCAGCGCGTCGAACGCCCCGTGTTTATTCCCGTCGATTCCCTTCCCGGTTCACACCGCGGACAGGCGGGCTTTGGCTCAAGCGGCTACCGTAGTGAGCCGTCGCCGAGTGAAGGAGTTCTGTGACTGACACCGCCATGACCGACGGGCCGCTTCCCGAAGACGCGAAGTCGGCGCCCGCCGACCGCGCCGAGAACGGCCCCTTTGACGAGTCCGAGGCGAACGCCGTCCGGCCCTACGTCGACCTGGGGGCGATCAAGCTCGTTCCCCGACCCGAACTGCAGCTGCGGCTGGAGGTTGAGGAGGCCACGAAGCGTGTCGTCGCCGTCGGCATCGACTACCAGGGCTCGACCCTGCAGGTGCAGGCGTTCGCGGCTCCGCGCTCCACGGGCCTCTGGCACGAGGTGCGCGGTCAGATCGAGCAGCAGATTCGCTCGCAGGGCGGCGAGATCAGCGAGCGCGAGGGCGTGTTTGGACCAGAGTTGCTCGCGCGCATTCCCGTGCAGGCTGACGGCCAGGCGTCGACCCGCATCGCCCGCTTTGTCGGTGTTGACGGACCGCGCTGGTTCCTCCGCGGCGTGATCGCCGGGCAGGGCGCGGTCGACCAGGCCGCCGCGGAGGCGATCGACGACGTGTTCCGCAGCATTGTGGTGGTTCGCGGGTCGACGCCCATGCCGCCGCGCGATCTCATCCCTCTGCAGGTACCCGCCGGAGCGCAGGGCGACGCCGGTGCGAGTGCCGGTGCGGGGCCGCAGCCCACCGCATCCTCATGACCGAACGGGCGGACGAGCGAGCGACCGGCGCCGAGTCGGCAGGCGACGAGCAGCCCGGCGCGGACGCTCCCGACCTGCAGGCGACCCTCGCCGAGGCCGCGCGCCGATCGGGTTTCGGTCGCGTCGAGCCGGGGGAGCGACCGACCGCCCACGCACTATGGGGCGCCGTCGGCGGCGTGCGCGGGCTCATCGAGTCGCTGCTGCCCGGCTTCCTCTTCCTCGTCGTGTTCACCATCACCGGCGAGGTGGGCCCGTCGGTCCTCGTCCCGCTCGGGGTGGCCGTGGTCTTCGTGCTCGTGCGCGCCATCACGCGAACGCCGATCGCCCCGGCGATCATCGGTCTCATCGGGATCGCGCTCTCGGCGGGCCTCGCCCTCTTCACGGGCCGCGCCGAGGAGAACTTCGTTCTCGGCTTCGTGATCAACAGTGTCTGGCTCGTCGCTCTGCTCATCAGCCTCGCCGTCCGGCGCCCCCTCATCGGGGTCATCACGGGACTGTTGACGGGCGATGCCGAGTGGCGATCGGACCCGGCGAAGCGCAGCATCCTGACCCTGACGACCTGGCTCTGGGTGGGCTTGTTCTCGCTGCGGCTGGGCGTTCAGGTTCCCTTCTACCTCGCCGAGAACGTGACCGCGTTGGCCGCTTCTCGGCTTCTCATGGGTCTGCCGCTCTACGCCGCCGTGCTGTGGGTGACGTGGCTCATGATTCGTGCCGTGTACGCCCGCTCGCGGGCATGACCGAGTGCTAGCATTAAATATCTCGACATCAAGATAAATTAGGGGTCGTAGGCGACCGATGCGACGGACACCCCGTCGCGTAACCGCGAAAGGATGGACGTCGTGTCCGCAGTCAACTCATTCTCCGCGAAGGACACCCTCACGGTCGGAGAGACCGAGTACGAGGTCTTCCGCATCGACGCCGTGGACGGCTACGAGAAGCTTCCCTTCAGCCTGAAGGTGCTGCTCGAGAACCTGCTCCGCACCGAGGACGGCAAGAACGTCACCGCTGAGCAGATTCGTGCTCTCGGCTCGTGGCAGCCGTCCGCCGAGCCCGACACCGAGATCCAGTTCTCGCCCGCGCGCGTCGTGATGCAGGACTTCACCGGTGTTCCCTGCATCGTCGACCTCGCGACCATGCGGGAGGCCGTCGCCGAGCTCGGCGGCGACCCGAAGAAGATCAACCCGCTGGCGCCGGCCGAGCTCGTCATCGACCACTCGGTCATCGCCGACCTCTTCGGCACGCCCGACGCGCTCGAGCGCAACGTCGAGATCGAGTACGAGCGCAACGGTGAGCGCTACCAGTTCCTGCGCTGGGGCCAGACGGCCTTCGACGACTTCAAGGTCGTGCCCCCGGGAACCGGCATCGTGCACCAGGTGAACATCGAGCACCTCGCGAAGGTCACCTACACCCGCACGGTCGACGGCGTGTTGCGCGCCTACCCCGACACCTGCGTCGGCACCGACTCGCACACGACCATGGTCAACGGTCTGGGCGTGCTCGGCTGGGGCGTCGGCGGCATCGAGGCCGAGGCGGCCATGCTCGGCCAGCCCGTGTCGATGCTGATCCCGAAGGTCGTGGGCTTCAAGCTCTCCGGCTCCATCCCGGCCGGCGTCACCGCGACCGACGTCGTCCTGACGATCACCGACATGCTCCGCCAGCACGGCGTGGTCGGCAAGTTCGTCGAGTTCTACGGCGAGGGCGTGGCGCAGGTTCCGCTCGCGAACCGCGCCACGATCGGCAACATGAGCCCCGAATTCGGCTCGACCGCCGCCATGTTCCCGATCGACGAGGTCACCCTCGACTACCTGCGCCTCACCGGCCGTTCGGCCGAGCAGGTCGCGCTGGTCGAGGCGTACTCGAAGCTGCAGCACCTGTGGCACGACCCGAGCGTCGAGCCCGAGTTCAGCGAGTACATGGAGCTCGACCTGTCGACGGTCGTGCCGTCAATCGCCGGTCCGCGTCGTCCGCAGGACCGCATCGAGCTGACCGCGGCGAAGGAAACCTTCGAACGCGACCTCGTTGACTACGCGGGCGCCACCCAGAGCGCCGTCGACGCGGCGATCGAAGGCACCTTCCCGGCCTCCGACCCGGTGGGCTTCACCCCGGAGGACGAGGATGCGGAGCAGCAGCGCGTGCGTCGCGAGCGTTCGAAGTCGCCAGCCGCCGCGTCGAAGCCCGTCGATGTCACGGTGGGCGACAGCGAGTTCACGATCGACCACGGTGCGGTGACGATCGCGGCGATCACGTCGTGCACGAACACCTCGAACCCGTCGGTCATGCTCGCGGCAGGTCTGCTCGCGCGCAACGCCGCCCAGAAGGGACTGAAGGCGAAGCCGTGGGTGAAGACCACGCTTGCCCCCGGCTCGAAGGTCGTCACCGACTACTACGAGAAGGCCGGCCTCACCGACGATCTGGAGGCCCTCGGCTTCTACACCGTCGGCTATGGCTGCACGACCTGCATCGGCAACTCGGGCCCGCTGGCCGACGAGATCTCCGAGGCGATCAACGCGAACGACCTCGCCGTCACGGCGGTGCTCTCGGGTAACCGCAACTTTGAGGGCCGCATCAACCCCGACGTGAAGATGAACTACCTCGCGAGTCCGCCGCTCGTCATCGCGTATGCGCTCGCCGGCTCGATGAACTTCGACTTCGAGAACGACCCGCTCGGCACCGACAGTGAGGGCAACGAGGTCTACCTCCGCGACATCTGGCCCGACGCCGACGAGGTGCAGAAGACCATCGACGCGTCCATCGACACCGACATGTTCTCCACGCAGTACGCCTCGGTGTTCGACGGCGACGAGCGCTGGCGGTCGCTGCCGACCCCGGCCGGCGCCACGTTCGAGTGGGACACCGAGTCGACGTACGTGCGCAAGCCTCCGTACTTCGAGGGCATGACGATGGAGACGACTCCGGTCGTCGACATCGCGGGCGCCCGGGTGCTGGCGAAGCTGGGTGACTCGGTGACCACCGACCACATCAGCCCCGCAGGCTCGATCAAGGCCGACACCCCTGCCGGCCGCTACCTGACCGAGCACGGTGTCGAGCGTAAAGATTTCAACTCCTACGGCTCGCGTCGTGGCAACCACGAGGTCATGATTCGCGGAACCTTTGCGAACATCCGTCTGAAGAACCAGCTGCTCGACGGCGTCGAGGGTGGCTACACCCGCGACTTCACGACCGACGACGGCGCCCAGTCGTTCATCTACGACGCCAGCCAGAACTACGCGGCGGCCGGCACGCCGCTCGTCGTGTTGGCCGGCAAGGAGTACGGCTCGGGATCGAGCCGCGACTGGGCTGCAAAGGGTACGAGCCTGCTCGGCGTCCGCGCGGTCATCGCTGAGAGCTTCGAGCGCATCCACCGGTCGAACCTGATCGGCATGGGCGTCGTGCCGCTGCAGTTCCCGGCCGGCGAGTCGGCCGAGAGCCTCGGCCTCGATGGCACGGAAGAGATCGCAATCTCGGGTATCACCGAACTGAACGAGGGGCGCACCCCCCGTACCGTTCGGGTCGTCGCGACTCCCACGACGCACTCGCCCGCCGGCAAGCAGCCGCTCGAGTTCGACGCGGTTGTCCGTATCGACACCCCCGGTGAGGCTGACTACTACCGCAACGGCGGAATCCTGCAGTACGTGCTGCGCAGCCTGGTCTAGGCGCGCATCGCGGTCGAACGGCCCGCTGAATCCTTCATGGTTCAGCGGGCCGTTCGCGCATCCCGGATTCATCCAGTGAACCCCCAGAAAACTGCCGTGGCTTTGTGGCGCGCGCTCTGCTGGAACCCCGTATCGTGAAGGGATGGAGCTGCTCCGAACGATCCGTGAACCCCGCGACCTGGACGCGCTCACCCTCACCCAGCTGGAGCAGCTCGCCGACGAGATTCGGCGGTTCTTGGTGGCTGAGGTGTCGAAGACGGGCGGTCACCTGGGCCCGAACCTCGGCGTCGTCGAGCTCACCCTCGGCATTCACCGCATCTTCGACTCGCCCCGCGACGCCATCGTGTGGGACACCGGCCACCAGTCGTACGTGCACAAGCTCCTCACGGGCCGCCAAGATTTCTCGCGTCTGCGTCAGAAGGACGGCCTGGCCGGCTACCCGCAACGCGCGGAGTCGCCGCACGACATCGTGGAAAGCTCTCACGCCTCCAGCTCGCTCAGCTGGGCGGACGGCATTTCCCGCGCGTACGAGATGACCGGCCAGGGCGATCGCCACGTCGTCGCCGTCGTGGGGGATGGCGCCCTCACTGGCGGCATGACCTGGGAGGCGCTCAACAACATCACCGATGACAACAGCCGCAACCTGGTCATCGTCGTCAACGACAACGGGCGCTCGTACGCGCCGACGATCGGGGGCATGGCGCGCTTCCTGTCGAGCGTGCGCACGCGCCGGTCGTACCGCACGTTCCGGCGCCGCACCGAGGCCATGTTCGACCACCTCGGCTCGCCCGGCCGCGCGTTCTACCGCGGCGTGCGTGGCGGCCTGCACGGCTTCCTCTCGCGCTTTACGAACAACGAGGCGCTGTACTCGAACCTCGACATTAAGTACATCGGGCCGATCGACGGGCACGACATTCGCGACGTCGAGCGCGCCCTGCGGCAGGCGAAAGAGTTCGAGGCGCCGGTCATCGTGCACGCCATCACGCAGAAGGGCAAGGGCTACGAGCCGGCCCTCGCCGACGTCGCCGACCAGTTCCACGCGGTCGGGCAAATCGATCCTGAGACGGGGGAGTCGATCGAGACCGCGAGTGCGCCGTCGTGGACGAGCGTGTTCGCCGATGAGCTCGTGCGGCTTGCCGATCGTGACGACCGCCTCGTGGGGATCACCGCCGCGATGCTGCGCCCGACCGGGCTGCACAAGCTCGCCGAGAAGCACCCGCACCGCGTCTTCGACGTGGGCATCGCCGAACAGCACGCGGTCGCGTCTGCCGCTGGCCTCGCCTACGGCGGCCTGCACCCCGTCGTCGCCGTCTACGCGACCTTCATCAACCGCGCCTTCGACCAGGTGCTCATGGACGTCGCCCTGCACAAGGCGGGTGTCACGTTCGTGCTCGACCGCGCCGGTGTGACCGGCCCCGACGGCGCGAGCCACCACGGGGTGTGGGATCTCTCGATCCTGCAGGTCGTTCCCGGCATTCGCCTGGCGGCACCGCGGGATGCGACGCGATTGCTCGAGGAACTCGCAGAGGCGGTTTCCGTTGACGACGCCCCCACGGTCATCCGGTTCTCGAAGGGCAGCGTCGGAACCGAGTTCGACGCGGTCCGTCGCACCGACGACGGCGTCGACGTCTTGCGTGAGGCGCCGCACAAGGACGTGCTCATCGTGACGGTGGGCCCGATGGCAAAGCTGGGGCTCGAGGTCGCCGACCGACTGGCCGACCAGGGCATCGGCGCCACCGTCGTGGACCCTCGCTGGGTCGTTCCGGTCGCGGGCAGCATCATCGAGCTGGCGCGCGACCACCGGATCGTGGTGTCCATCGAGGACGGCGTTCGCGTCGGCGGTATTGGCACCCGTATTCGGCAAGACCTGCGTGCCGCCGGTGTGGACACGGCCGTCGATGAGCTGGGACTGCCGGACGAATTCCTCGAGCACGCCACGCGCGGTGAGATCTTCGAGCGGGTGGGTCTCACGGCGCAGGCTATCGCGCGCGACCTCGTCGCGCAGGTGCTGGGCACCCGCATTCCGGTGGCGCGCCCGTTGCCCGACGACGCGACGATCGACACGACGGCGAACGACCGCAGCACTCAGCAGTAGCACAGGCGCTCGATCACGACGAACGGCCCCCGGCCCCTCGCAGCGAGAGGGTCCGGGGGCCGCGGTCTGTCAGCGGTGGGGTGCCGCTACGACACGCCCTGGATGCGCGGGTCGTGGAAGGTGCCGCCGAAGGCGCGCTCCGACGCTCCGACGCGGTCGAGGAACGGCGTCACGCCGCCCATCTGGAAGGGCCACCCGGCACCGAGGATCATGCACAGGTCGATGTCCTCGGCCGCCTCCACGACGCCGTCCTGGAGCATCCGGTGAATCTCGTCGGCGAGGCCGTCTTCGAGGCGGGCGGTGAGCTCCGCGACCGAGTAGGGGCGAGCATCCGCCGGGCGGTGCTTCTCGACGATCGCGATCGCCTTCTTGTCGATGCCCTTCGCCTGCCCCTTGCTGTCCTTCTCAAGCAGGACGCCGGCGTCGGCGAGCTCGTGCAGAGCCTTCGACTCGAAGAACCGGTCGGGGAACGCGCGGTGGTGCGTGTCGAGCACGTGTGCTCCCACCTTGAGCCCCACGAGGTCGAGCAGCACGAACGGGTCCATCGGCAGGCCGAAGTGCTTCTGCGCGGCCACCACGTCCTCGAAGGGGGTGCCCTGCTCGACGGCGTGCATCGCCTCGCCGAGGAGCTTCGCGAGGATGCGGTTGACGACGAAGCCCGGCGTGTCGGCGGTGATGACCGCGTTCTTCCGCAGCTTCGCGGCCGACGCCATCGCCGTGGCGAGCGTCGCCTCGTCGGTGTGCGGCGTCTTCACGACCTCGATCAGCGGCATCACCGCGACGGGGTTGAAGAAGTGGAAGCCGACGACACGCTCGGGGTGCGAGAGCTTCGCCCCGATCTGCTCAACCGAGAGCGACGACGTGTTCGTGGCGAGAACCGCCTCGGGGGAGATGATCCCCTCCATTTCGGCGAACAGATCTTGCTTGATCGTGAGCTCTTCGAAGACGGCCTCGATGACCCAGTCGCAGTCGGCGAAGTCGTTCTTGTCGACCGTGCCGGTCACGAGTGCGCGCAGCTGGTTGGCCTCGTCAGCGTCGAGGCGGCCCTTGTTCTCGAGCTCGGTGATTTCGCCGCGAATGTACTCGAGACCCTTGTCGACGCGGGCCTGGTCGAGGTCGGTGATGATCACGGGAACCTTGAGGCGCCGCACGAACAGCAGCGCGAACTGACTCGCCATGAGGCCCGCGCCGAGCACACCGACCTTCGTGACCGGCTTCGCGTGCTCTTTGTCGGGGGCGCCCGCTGGCTTCTTCGCGCGCTTCTGCACGAGGTTGAAGGCGTAGATCGACGCGGCGAACTGGTCGCCGGACACGAGGTCGGCAAGCGCCTCGTCTTCGGCGGCGAATCCGGTGGCCTTGTCGCTCGACTTCGCGGCCTTCAGCAGGTCGAGAGCGGCGTACGGCGACTTCGCGACCGTGCCGATGCGCTTCTCGAGCATCTTGCGCGCGATGCCGATCGCCGCATCCCACTTCACGGCGCGCTCGAGCTTGCCGGGCGCGTTCGGGCGCTTCACGCTGATCGACCCGGTGACGACGCCGTCGGCCCAGCGGATCGAGTCTTCGAGGAAGTTCGCCGGGGAGAACATCACGTCGGCGATGCCGAGTTCGAGCGCCTGCGCGGGCTTCAGGGTGCGGTTGTTCTTAAGCGGGTTCTCGACGACGACCTTCAGGGCGTTCTCGATGCCGATCAGGTTCGGCAACAGCCACGCGCCGCCCCAGCCGGGGATGATGCCGAGGAACACCTCGGGCAGTGCCAGAGCTGCGGCGCTCGAGTCGAGCGTGCGGTAGTCGCAGTTCAGCGCAACCTCGACGCCACCGCCGAGGGCGAGGCCGTTGATGAAGCAGAACGACGGCACACCCAGCTCACCCAGCTTGCCGAGGGCGTAGTGCCCGAGCTGCGCCATCTTGAGCCCCGCCTCGCGGTCGGGCAGGTCGCCGACCTTCGACAGGTCGGCGCCGGCGGCGAGGATGAACGGCTTACCGGTCACGGCAACCGCCTTAATCTCTCCGGCGGATGCACGCTGGCTCAGCTCGTCGAGGACGGCGGCAAGCTCGAGCAGTCCCTGCGGTCCGAGCGTGCTCGGCCGTGTGTGGTCGCGCCCGTTGTCGAGGGTCACGAGGGCGAGGTTCCCGCCGCTCGGCAGGGCGACGTCGCGCACATACGAGTGCGTGACGACCTCGTCGTCGCTCAGGGCGAGGAGGGAGTCGAACTGTTCGCGGGTGTACTGGCTGACGGCACTTTTCGCCACGGTCACTTCTTCTTTCCGTCGTAGTGGGGGTTTTCCCAGATCACGGTGCCGCCCTGGCCGAGACCGACGCACATCGCGGTCATGCCGTATCGCACCTCGGGGTGCTGTTCGAACTGGCGAGCGAGCTGGATCATGAGGCGCACGCCCGAGCTGGCGAGAGGGTGGCCGATCGCGATCGCGCCGCCCCAGGGGTTGACGCGCGGATCGTCGTCATCGATGCCGAAGTGGTCGAGCAGGCTCAGCACCTGGACGGCGAAGGCTTCGTTCAGCTCGAACAGGCCGATGTCGTCGATCGTGAGTCCGGCCTTCTTGAGGGCTTTCTCGGTCGACGGGATCGGCCCGATGCCCATGACCTCGGGCTGGACGCCGGCGAAGCCGAAGCTGACGAGGCGCATCTTGGTCGGGAGGCCCAGCTCGCGAGCCGCGTCGGCGCTCGCGAGCAGGCTGACGGTGGCGCCGTCCGTGAGGGGCGACGCGTTGCCCGCGGTGACGCGGCCGTGCGGCCGGAACGGAGTGCGCAGGGTCGCGAGGCCCTCCATCGTGGTCTCGGGTCGCAAGCCCTCGTCCTGGGTCGCGAGGCCCCAGCCCTGTTCGCTGCGGATCGCGACGGGAACCAGGTCGGGCTGGATGTGCCCGGCCTCGTAGGCGGCGGCCACCTTCTGCTGACTGCGCATCCCAAAGCGGTCGCTGCGCTCTTTGGTCAGCTGCGGGAATCGGTCGTGCAGTCGCTCGGCGGTGATGCCCATGTTGAGGGCGTCGGCGCTCACGAGCTTCTCGGCCAAGAACCGCGGGTTGGGGTCGGCGTTGCCTCCCATGGGGTGGCGACCCATGTGCTCGACACCACCGGCGATCGCCACGTCGTAGGCGCCGAAGGCGATGGAGCCCGCCGCGGTCGTGACCGCCGTCATCGCACCAGCGCACATTCGGTCGATCGCGTATCCGGGAACACTGAGCGGAAGTCCGGCGAGAATCGCCGCCGTGCGTCCGAGCGTCAAGCCCTGGTCGCCCTCCTGCGTTGTCGCGGCGATCGCGACCTCGTCAACCCGGTCCTTCGGCAGCTCCGGGTTCCGCTCGAGCATGCCGATCATGGCCTTGACGATGAGATCGTCCGCTCGAGTGTTCCAGTACATGCCTTTTTCGCCGGCTCGTCCAAACGGGGTGCGAACCCCATCGACGAAGACGACATCGGCTCGTTCGGCCACAGTGCCTCCCAGTTCGGTAACGGTGTTCGTCCAGCCTAGGAACGCGGACCACACGGCGATAGCCGGTTGGGTGAACCTACGAATCGGCCGCGACGTCCTCGTCTACCGATTGGTCAGCATCCACAAAAGCGGAAGCGATTGTTAGTGCCGTTGCGTCAACCTGCCAGGGGCGCGCGCCGAGGGCGGCGAGGGCCTGCCCGATCGTTGCTGCCGTGAGCTCGGCCGGCGGGCTCCACGCCACGCGCCGCAGGATCTCGGGTGTCAGGAGGTTCTCGAGGGGGATCTCGCGCTCGTCCCCGATCGCTGTGAGCGCCTCGCGTGCCGCGCGCAAACGACGGTCCGCTTCTGGGTTTCGATCCGACCAGGACCGCGGGGGTGGAAGCGTCGCCTCTTCCCGCACGCGTAGGGCGGGAAGGTCATCGGTGGTGCGTCCGGCTTCGATGGCGGCCCACCACCGGTCTAGCTGCGACCGGGATGCGCGGCCGTGGAAGCTCGACAGGCTCGCCAGTTCGCGTTTCGATTCGGGCATGGCGCGGGCGGCCGCGACGATCGATGAGTCGGGAATCAGCCGTCCGGGGGCGATGTCGCTCGCCTGGGCGGCCGCATCGCGGGCGAGCCAGAGTTCTCGAGCGACAGCGAGCGCGCGCTGCCCGCGCACAGAGTGCAGCCCGGACAGCCGACGCCACGGTTCGGCGCGTGGCTCGGGTGTCGGCTTCGCGAGTACTGCCGCGAACTCCTGCTCGGCGGCGGTGAGTTTTCCCGCTTGCTCGAGCCGGTCATGGATGCGGTCGCGCACGTCGACGAGGAGCTCAACGTCGAGCGCGGCATACGTCAGCCACGACTCCGGAAGCGGCCTGGTTGACCAGTCGGCCGCCGAGTGCTCCTTCTTCAGGTGCAGCCCGAGCGTCTCTTCGACGACCGCGGCGAGCCCGACACGCGGAAAGCCCGCCAGTCGGGCGCCCAGCTCGGTGTCGAACAGGGTTGCCGGCTCGAGGCCGACCTCGCGCAGGCACGGGAGGTCTTGGCTGGCGGCGTGCAGCACCCACTCGGCGTCCCCGATGGCCTCCTGCAGTTCGCCGAAGCGCTCGATCGCGGGCGGGTCGAACAGCGCGGTGCGTGAGCCCCGGCGGTACACCTGAATCAAGTACGCGCGTTGCGAGTAGCGAAAACCGCTCGCGCGTTCGGCGTCGACCGCGACCGGTCCCTCACCGTCGGCAAGTGACTCCACGGCGCGCAGGTAGTCGTCGCGCGAGTCGATCAACCGCGGCGGTTCGGCGGGTCGAGCGATCGGCAAGTCTACCGGTGTCGCGTCCGCCTCCTCAGCCACGAAACCTCCGCAGCGCGGTGATCGGGGTCACACCCTCCTGCGTCGGCGGGTACCCGGCGAGCATGCACAAGAGTTCGGTCCACCCTTCCACGTGCGGGGCGAGATCGTCACTCGTGGGGCTCCAGGAGGCGCGCAGCTCCAGCTGGGCGCCGGAGCCCTGCGGGGCAAGGCTGCCGAATCCCGTCGACAGCACCTTCGTCGCCGTGCCGCTTTCGGCGGTGAACTGTGCGTCGCGCACAGCGAGGCCGTCCATGAGCCACGACCAGGCGACGTCGGCGACGAAGGGGTCGACCCCGATGTCGTGTTCGAGCGGCGCCTGCGCAAAGCAGATGATGCGAATCGCCCCCTCCCACGCCTCCGGTTCGTCCGGGTCGAAAAGGACGATCAGCCGCCCGGTGCCGAGGTCGGAGTCGTCGGCGTGGTGTGCCGGGTTCACATCGGCCGCGAGTGCGTGTGCGTACGGGGCAAGTCCCGTCGGTGCGGGAATCTCGCTGAGGACCAACTCATCGCGCGGCGTCGCGCGCGCGATCGATGCGACGATCGCGTCGAAGCGCTCGGCAGGAGTTTCGGTCGCGGGCACGCCTTGAGGCTAGGCCGAGTTGATACGGTCGGCGCGTGAGACTCGCCGCGAGGCCCCGCCCAGACGCCGCTCGAACGGTACTGAGGGTGCTCGGGGGCGCCACCGCGGCGCTCGGCGCGATCGCGGTCACCACCGGCGCCGCGGCTCTCGCGATAGCGGCCAACGCGGCGCGCGCGGTCGTCACGCCGCCGGGGGAGCGGCCGGAGGAGGTCATCCTGCACGGCGTGGACCGTGCATCCCGCACCGTGACCGTCTCCGCGACCTCCGAGACAGAGCTGCCCGGCCGCTACAGCCTGTGGTTCGACCGCGGTCGGGGGCATGCGCGGGTGGGCACGATCGTCGGACGCGGGCCGGGCGTCGTCATTCGCGAACTGCTGTCGGTCGAGCGCGGCGACCTGGAAACGGCCACGCGCGCACGCTGGGGCGCCTGGTACTACCTGACTCCCGTCGACCTCGGCGTCGAGGCCGAGGATGTCACCGTCGACACCGAGTTCGGCCCCGCGCCCGCCTGGCTGGTGCCGGCTCCCGACCCCAGCGTGCGGTGGATCATCCAGGTGCACGGTCGCGGGGTCACGCGCGCCGAGGGGTTGCGTGTCGTGCCGACCGCCCGTGCGGGCGGCTGGACGAGCCTTCTGATCAGCTACCGCAACGACGGTGAGGCGCCGTCGTCCCCCGACGGACGCTACGGCCTCGGCGACGACGAGTGGCGCGATGTGGCCGCCGCGATTCGCTTCGCCCGCGAGCGCGGAGCACGACAGATCGTCTTGATGGGGTGGTCGATGGGTGGCGCGACGGTCCTGCAGACCGTGCTGCGCGCATCCGAGGCTCGATACGTCGACGGGGTGATTCTCGAGTCAGCCGCGGTCGACTGGCGCGCGGTGCTCTCGCGGCAGGCGCGGCGTCGCGGGTTGCCGCGCGCGATTCAGGCGCTGGCCACCCGCGTGCTGAGCGAACCGTGGGGAGTGCGCCTCACCGGCAGGGCTGCGCCCATCGACCTCGACCGGCTCGACGCGACGGCGCGCGCCGCCGAACTCGGGGTGCCGCTGCTCGTGCTGCACAGCGACGACGACCCGGATGTGCCCATCGAGCCGATCCTGCGTCTTGTCGCCGCAGCGCCGGGCGACGTGCGCCTCGAGCGCTTTGCCGTCGCCGGCCACACGCGACTGTGGAACTTCGACCCGCATCGCTTCGAACGGGCGATCGGCGCCTGGCTCAGTCAGCTGCCGGAACCCAGCGGCCGTAGCTGAACCCCTCGTCGTCGACCAGTATCTGGCGCGGGATCAGCCGCGTCACCTCGTCGTCGGCGGAGAACGGCGCACGGCCACCGAGCATCGGCGCGGTGGTGAGACACACCTCGTCCACGAGACCGGATGCGCGCAGCTGAGTTGCCAGCGTCGGCCCGCCCTCGCAGACGAGCTGGTCGTAGCCGCGCGCCTGCACCGCGTCGACCACCGCGGCCGCCTCGAGCCTGCCCTCGGCGGAGGGTGGCAGGGTCAGCAGCTCGTGGGGGAGTGACCCGAGCGCGGCCCGTGCCCGCCCTGCTGCACTGTCCGTCGTCACCACGATCAGTTCGCGCTCGGCGGCGGACGGCGTGAGTCGGTGCCCCTCCAACGCGCCGCTGCCCGACACGACGACGATCGCCGAATCCTGGGCCGGCCCGATCGCTTCGCGCCGCACCGTTTCCGCGCCGACGATGATCGCGCCGGCGTGCACGCGCACGGCGCGCAGCACACGACGGTCGGTATCCGAGCTGATCGACGCGGAGGTGCCATCGTCGCCGACCGTGTGCCCGTCAAGGGTCGTGACCATCATGAGCCGCAGCCCCGCGCCGGTTGGCCGGTACCACTCGGCGAGGCGCTCGTCGACGTCGGGTGTGTCGAGGTCGAGCTCGCCGCCGTTGACGGGCAGCACGCGGCGCAGCAGCATTCCGCCACGCTAGTAGAATTGAGATCTCCCCGCCGCCGACTAGATGAGAACCCGGTGCCCCTCTCCACTGCGCTCAGCCTGTGCGACCGCCGTCCCGGTATGGGGCCTGACGAACTCATCGGCCACCTCGTCCCGCCGCCCCAGTTCGCCTCGGCGAGTCTGGAATCGTATGTTCCGGACCCCGAGCATCCCAGCCAGCAGGAGGCGGTGGATGCGGTGCGCGCGTTCGTCGACGGCGCTCCCGCCGCGAAGGGCGGGCTGTTCCGGCGCAAGCCAGCCGCGCCGCCCACGCGACCGGGCATCTACCTCGACGGCGGATTCGGCGTCGGCAAGACGCACCTCCTGGCGTCGCTGTGGCACCGCACTCGTGGCCGCAAATACTTCGGCACCTTCATCGAGTACACGGCGATCGTCGGGGCGCTCGGCTACCGCGAGGCTGTGCAGCACTTCCGCGGCGCACAGCTCATCGCTATCGACGAGTTCGAACTCGACGACCCGGGCGACACGATGGTCATGTCACGATTGCTCGGCGAACTCGTGGCGAGCGGATCGCGGATCGCGGCCACCTCGAACACCCCGCCGCACGCCCTCGGCGAGGGTCGGTTCGCCGCCCAAGACTTCCTGCGCGAGATTCACGCACTTGCCGACCGCTTTCTCACCGTGCGCATTGACGGCGTCGATTACCGCAAGCGCGACATTGAGGGAACCGCCGTCACCGTCGACGAGGCCGAGCTGGAGGGCGCGATCGACGGCGTCGCGGGCACCGTCACGCTGGACGCGTTCGACGACATTCTGCGACACCTCGCCACCGTGCACCCGAGCCGCTATGTCGGGCTCATTGAGGGGGTCACGGCGGTCGCCGTCACCGGAGTGCGCACCCTGGAGAACCAGACGGATGCTCTCCGTCTCGTCGCACTCGTCGACCGCCTGTACGACGCGCAGGTTCGCATCATCGCCACCGGCGTCCCGCTCGACCGTGTGTTCGGCGAGGAGATGCTGGCGGGCGGGTATCGCAAGAAGTACCTGCGCGCGGTATCGCGCATGATCGCGCTCACGTCGATGCCGTGATTGGCATGCGGACGCTTATTCCCTGATCCCGCTGAGCGCTGCCTGAGTGTGCGCGGCGCGCGCGCGCCGGTAGACTATGAGTCAGGTGAGCCGGGAAGTCTGGTCGGCGAATGCGGAGCGCGGAGTGCGCGCCGCGGTACCGCTGTGGCGGCGGTGCACTACCGCGACGATCAGCATCCGAGGAGCTCATGACACCTGAATTCGCACACCCGGCAGGATCGCCATGAGTCTGACGATGGTACTGGGTGCCACGCTCGTGATCGTCGTCGTGACGATGGCGGCGACAGTTGCCATCGGGCGGGCTGCCGGTTGGATTGCCGCGGCAGGGCTCGGAGCCCTCGTGGTCACCGTGGCGATGCGCGCATCCGACGTTCTCGAACCGGGCAGCGTCATCACCGAGACCGTGCCGTGGATGCCGACGCTTGACATCGCTCTGCGCCTTCGGCTCGATGGGCTGTCGGCCCTGTTCTTGATCATCGTGCTCGGCATCGGCGCCCTCGTCATGGCGTACTCAGCGCGCTACCTGTCGGGCCGTGACATTCACCGACACACCGGCTACTACGCCTGGATGCTGCTATTCGCCTTCGCGATGACCGGTCTCGTTCTCGCCGACGACCTCGTGCTGCTGTTTGTGTTCTGGGAGCTGACGACGCTCTGCTCGTTCTTCTTGATCAACCGCTCGGGACGCAAGGCGAGCGCCCCCGCCGTGCGCACCCTGCTCGTGACGGCGATGGGTGGTCTCGCGCTGCTGTTCGCCGTCGTGTTGATCATCGCCCGCACCGGGACCACCGTCGTCAGCGAGGCCCTCGCGAGTGACGCCTGGCAGGCCGATGGCGGGTTCACCGCGGCCGTCGCCGTGCTCGTCGCGGTCGCAGCGATGACCAAGTCGGCGCAGTTCCCCTTCCACATGTGGCTGCCCGACGCGATGGTCGCCCCGACTCCGGTGAGCGCCTACCTGCACGCCGCCGCCATGGTGAAGGCGGGCATCTACCTGCTGCTGCTGTTCTCGCCCGCGCTCGCCGGCACGGTCGTGTGGCAGTCGATCCTCGTGACCACGGGCCTCATCACCGCCATCATGGGCGCCGTCTTTGCCCTGCGCCGCTTTGATCTGAAAGAGATCATGGCGTACTCGACGGTCAGTCAGCTCGGCTTCATCGTCGCGATCATCGGCATCGGCACTCCGGGCGCGCTCACCACTGCTGCGCTCTACACGCTCGGTCACGCGCTGTTCAAGGCGGCCCTGTTCATGGTGGTCGGCATCGTCGACCAGCAGGCCGGAACGCGTGACATTCGCCTGCTGCGGGGGCTGGCGCGCCGCATGCCCGTGACCTTCGCGACGACCCTGCTTGCGGGGCTGTCGATGGCGGGCATCTTCCCGCTGCTCGGCTTCGTCGCCAAGGAGTACCTGCTTGGCGGGCTCGCCGACCCGGGCGGCCCGGCATGGCTCGGTGTGGCGCTCGCGGCGACCGGGGTACTGGCCGCGACGGCGACGTTCGCGTACACCGCGCGCATCCTGCTCGGTGGATTCACCGACTACCGGGGCACCGACCGCGTGGACGACACGCTCGACACGCACCGGATGCCCCAGAAGGTCTCCGAGGCGTCGCCCGCATTTCTCGCCCCGGCCCTCGCGCCCGCGCTCGCCGGCCTCGTGCTCGGTCCCGCAATCGTCTGGCTGCACCCGCTGACTGGTGCGGCGGGAAGCGCCGCCGCGGGGGAGGCGTACACGGCCACCTTTGCGCTATTTGCCGGGTTCACACTCGAATTGGCACTGTCGATCACGATCATTGTTCTCGGGCTCATTGTGGTTGGCCAGCGTCGACGGCTCGATCGGGTCTTCGAGCGTCGCATTTTGTCTTTCACGGCGATCGACGTTGTCGAGAAGCTGCGCACGGGATCCATCGCGCTCGGTGCGCGGGTGGGTGATCTCACCCGCACCGACGGGCAGGCCCTGCACCTCGGAGCGCCATGGATCCTGCTCGGCATGGTTGGGGTGGCGGCGATCGTCGTGGCCCCGACGGCGGGCACCCTCGTCGACCCGGATGAGCCGTGGACCGACGCCGTGCTGCTCGCGCTCGTTGCGGTGACGGTGATTCCGACTGTCCTCGTGCGCTCGCGCTTGACCGCTCTCGTGCTCGTGGGTGGTGCCGGTTTCGCTGTTGCGATCTGGTTTTTCGCCCTCGGTGCGATCGACGTCGGCCTGACCCAGTTGCTGGTCGAGCTGCTGACGGTGGTCGCGCTCGTCTTGATCCTCCGTCGCCTCCCGCGCCGATTCCATCGCGTGTCGCGGCAACGGACGGTAGTCACGGCGGCGATCGCTCTCAGTGTCGGAGTTGCGGCAACTCTCGCGACACTCGCATTCACCGGCAGAAGAGAGATTTCCGCCGTCGGGCAGTACTTCCTCGATAACGTCTACGCCGACACCGGCGGCGAGAACATCGTCAACACGATCCTCGTTGACTATCGCGCGCTGGACACGTTCGGCGAGCTCACGGTCGTGGCGGTCGCCGGCATCGTCGTGATGGCGGTGCTCGGGACCCGCCGGCTCATCGGCGAGCGCGACGTTGCCCTCGCCGTGCCCGAGACCTCCGCCCTCGCCCGCAGCCACGACAACACGATGCCCATCCGGGTCGTGGCGCACTGGACGGCGCCCGTGATCGTCGTGCTGTCGCTGTACCTGCTGCTGCGCGGTCACTACGAGCCGGGCGGCGGCTTCATCTCGGCACTCGTCGGGGCGACGGGCTTCGCCCTCTTCTACCTGGGCGCATCGGCCGACCGTCTCGCGCCTGTCCGCTGGCCGTACCGCGGACTCTTCGCCTCCGGAATCATCGTCGCCGTGCTCACCGGTGTTGCCGGGATGGCGGTCGGGTCGTTCCTGCGCCCCATCCGCTTCGACATCCCCTTGCCCTGGGGTGGTGAGTACGCCTTCACCAGCGCCCTGATCTTCGACCTTGGTGTGTACTTCGCCGTTGTCGCCATGGTGATCGCCGTGCTCAACGAGCTCGGTGGGGTGCGCGAGCGCCACGGCGAAATCGTCGAGCGCGCGACACGATCAGCAGCACGCGACCGCGAGGAGGTGTCCGTATGAGTCTCGCCCTCACAATCGGCCTGCTGATGGCGGGAGGCGTCTATCTCGTCCTGCAGCGCGGCATGATGCGCATCATCTTTGGCTTCATTTTGCTCACCCACGCAATCAATCTGTTGCTCATCGCGGCGGGAGGCGTCGCCCGGCGTGACGCGCCCTTCTTCGGCGGTGACACCTCACAGGCCGCTGACCCCCTGCCTCAGGCCTTCGTTCTGACGGCGATCGTCATCGCGTTCTCGATCACCGTTGTGATGGCGACCTTCGCGGCGATTGGCCGGCGCGACGACGACACCGAGCCCGACTCGCTCACCCCTGCTGACGTCGACGACGACCTGGGGAAGGCGCGCTCATGACCGACGTCGTCTCGTTGTTGCTGCCCCTGTTCGCCGGGGCTCCGTTGCTCGTCGGCGGAATTCTGCTCGCGCTGCCCCGACAGCATGTATTACGCAGCGTGCTGGGGATGGTGTCGTTGCTCGCCATGCTCGCTGGCTCAGTCCTACTGGTCGTGCTGACCGCCGATGGGTCCGTCATCGCCCACCAGGTCGCATTGTGGCCGGGAGGCATCTCGATTCCGTTTGTCGCTGATCTCTTCGCGTCGCTCGTGCTCACCGTCACGTCGATCCTGGCGGTCGTGAGCTTCCAGTACATGATCGCGAGTGGCGAGGCGCAGAGCCCGTCGATCGCCTCGTTCGTGCTGATCCTCGCCGGTGGTGTGGCGGGTGCACTGCTCACGGGCGACCTATTCAACCTCTTCGTGTTCATCGAGGTCATGTTGTTGCCGTCGTACGGCTTGCTGTTGGTGTTGAGCCGCCAGGGCGACCTCGGTGGTGCGCGACTATATGTGACGGTAAACCTCCTCGCCTCGACGCTGTTCCTCGGCGGAGTCGGCCTGATTTACGCCGTTGAGGGCACCGTGAATCTGGCCGAGCTGGCGGGTGCCGCGGCCGAGAACCCGGCCACGGCGGTGGCTGCCGCCGTCTGTCTCGGCGCGATCGCGGTGAAGGCAGCCGTATTCCCCGTGCACGGCTGGTTGGCGCGTACGTACGTCGTCACGTCGCCCGCTGTGACGGCACTGTTCTCAGGTCTGCACACGAAAGTCGCCATCTACGTGATCTACCGCATCTACGCGGTGGTGTTCGACGGCGACGCGACCTGGCTCGTCATCGCGCTCGTGATCACGTCGCTCACGATGGTGATCGGCGTATTTGGCGCAATGGGAGAACCGACCATGCGCGCGATTCTCGTCTTCCACATGGTGAGCCAGATCGGATACATCCTCGTGGGCGTCGGCCTTTTCACACAGCTGGGTCTGACGGCCGGCATCTTCTACCTCTTGCACCACATGATTGTGAAGGCGTCGCTGTTCTTGTCGACCGGTGCGCTCGAGCAGACGTACGGAAGCGGGCGTCTTGATCGACTCGGGGGGATGCGCACGCGCGAGCCGCTGGTCACCGCGGCGTTCGTGATAGCGGCGCTGTCGCTCGCTGGCTTGCCTCCCTTCTCGGGCTTCGTCGCGAAGTTCAGCCTGATTCTCGCGACCATCGACGCAGGTCAGGTGGTCGTCGGGATCGTCGCGATTGTCGTGAGCCTGTTCACACTGCTGTCGATGATGAAAATCTGGGCCGCCGTATTCAACGGCAAGCTTCCGCAGGACAGCGAGCGGCTGGCGGCGGAATCGCGTGTCCGGAACCGCGAGGGTCTGCTCGATGACGAACCCGCTGACGGGACGGCCGTCGACGCAGAGGTCCAGCGCTCGCGTGAACGCGACGCTACCCGGTGGGTCGCTGGTCGTGAAGACGCCCACGATCACCACGGACCTCGCGTACCGCTCCGCCTCGCGCTTCCCGCTCTCCAACTCGCGGTGATCACCATATGCCTCGGAATCGGCGCAGAGTTTCTCCTCGGGCTCTCTCAGCAGGCGGCCGCCGGTCTCCTCGATACCACGAGTTACATAACGGCGGTGATTGGCGGATGAATTCCCCGTGGGCATGGCCGCTGCGCATCCTGATTTTCCTCGGCTGGTTCCTTGGTGAGCTCGTTGTCGCGAGCGTTCGGGTGCTTGCCGTGATGCTCTTTCCCACGAAAGCTGCCACGCCAGGCATCGTGAAGGTTCATCTGTACGATCTGACGGAGACCGAGGAGACCCTGCTGGTCATCCTCGTGGCGCTCACCCCCGACACGATCATGATGGCGATCAACCGCGATCGCGGCGATGTTTACGTCTACGGGATGTTCGTGAACGCCGACGCTGAGGCTTTCCGTTCCAGCATCGTCGATCTCGAACGGCGCATGCTGCGTGCCACTCGGTCGCGGCCCCGAGCCGACGGAGGAAAGGACGCCCCCGCATGATTGACCCCATTGTGGCCGTCATCGTCGTGGTGATGCTCATCGCGGCAGTGGCGCTTGCGATCGTGCGGATCGTCCTCGGTCCTACCAGGGCGGATAGTGCAATCGCTGGCGACCTTATCCTGTTTGCCTTCATGGGATTGATGGTGGTGTTCGGCCTGCTGCTCCGTGTCGATGCCGTTCTGGACATCATTCTGGTCGCGGCGATCCTCGGCTTCCTGACGATTCTGTCGCTCGCGCGGTTGCTGCAGGGGAGGAAGCGCTGATGCTCGATACCGTGCAGACCATCGTCGGCAACGCGATGCTCGTCGTTGGCGCCTTCATCATCCTGAGTGGCGCGATCGGGTTAATTCGACTCCCCGACTTCTACACCCGCGCCTGCGCGATCGCAGCCGCGGCTGGGCTCGGAGTCGCACTGCTCATCGTCGGACTCCTCGTTCTCGACCCGACGGTCGCGAACCTCATCAAGGGAGTCGTCGCCATCATCGGCCAGCTCGTCACCTCCTCGATCGGCGGCTTCGCTCTCGCGCGAGCGGGGTATCTCACCGGGGCGCGGCCCGCATCGTTCACCACGCCCGACCAGCTGGCCGATGATGCGTTCGGTGACCCTGACGAATCGCAGCGAATCTGAACGGTCGTAACAGCGTGCATCCGGAGATCGGAAATGCGATGTTAATCTGCGCCCGCCGCGTGTAACACGACAGAAACAGGGCGCAACCGCCGACGAAACACGCCGGGTTGACACTGTCGAGTGTGACCACGGCGACCTCAGCCACCACGAGGCCCCCGAGCTCGGTCACGCTTCCTCGCAATCCGAACTCGAGAGGTACTACCTGATGGATACCGGCGAACTTGCATGGGCCGTAACGGCCACCGCCCTCGTACTGCTCATGACCCCGGGCGTCGCGTTCTTCTACGGCGGCCTCGTCAAGGCCAAGAGCGTCGTCAGCATGATGATGATGAGCTTCGGCTCGCTCGGACTCGTGAGCGTGCTGTGGATTCTCTTCGGCTACTCGATGTCGGCCGTCGACAGCCCGTTCCAATTCGCGGGTAATCCATTCGCCGACTTCGCCCTCGGCAGCATGGTCGCTGACAATGACGGCCTCGTCGGCGTGACCTTCGGCGCGACCTTCGCCATCATCACCGTCGCGCTCGTCTCGGGCGCCATCGCCGACCGCGCGAAGTTCGGTGCCTGGATGATTTTCGTCGGCCTCTTCGCCACGCTCGTCTACTTCCCCGTCGCCGCGTGGGTGTGGGGTGGCGGTTGGGCTTACTCGCTCGGCGAGCTGATGGGCCTGCCCGAGGTCATCGACTACGCCGGTGGCACTGCAGTGCACATCAACGCCGGCGCTGCGGCGCTCGCCCTTGCCCTCGTGCTCGGCCGTCGCGTCGTGTTCGAGAAGGGTGCCCACAAGCCCCACAACGTGCCGCTCGTGCTGCTCGGCGCGTCGCTCCTGTGGTTCGGCTGGTTTGGCTTCAACGCGGGCGCCGAGGCGTTCGGCGGCGGCAACGCGGGTGTCGGCCTCATCATCGTCAACACGCTGGGCTGCACCGCTGCCGCGATCCTCGGCTGGCTCGTCGTCGAGAAGGTCAAGGACGGCAAGCCGACGGCCGTCGGTGCCGCCTCGGGCGCCGTCGCCGGACTCGTCGCGATCACTCCGGCGTGCGCGAACCTGTCGCCCGGCTGGGCGCTGGTGCTCGGCGTGATCGCCGGTGCCGTGAGCGCCCTCGCGATCGAGCTGAAGTTCAAGCTCGGCTTCGACGACTCGCTCGACGTGGTGGGCCTGCACCTCGTTGCCGGCATGATCGGAACCCTCTACCTGGGCTTCTTCGCGATCGACACCGGCCTGTTCACCGGTGGCGACTTCGGCCAGCTGATCGTTCAGACGATCGCCGCCTTCGGCGTGCTGATCTACTCGTTCGTCGTCGCCTTCATCTTGGGGCTCGCGATCGAGAAGACGATTGGCTTCCGCGTCAAGAACGAGGACGAGGTCGCCGGCATCGACACCGTGATCCACGGTGGCGAGGCGTACGACTTCGTCGAGCAGAAGTAACCCCTCGCACCACCCCTTCGGCGGGGCGCTACTCTCACTCGAGAGGGCGCCCCGTCGTCGTGTGTGTGCCCACCGGAGAGAGGACGCCTGCGTCGTGACAGCTCTCGCCCCCCTGCCCGGCGTGTCCGCGGTCGCGTCGCTCGCCTCGGCGGTGCTTCTCATCGCGGCCATCCTCGTCGTTGCCCCACCCACCCGGCGTGCCGGGCGTGCTACCGGCATCGCCGCCGCGTCCGCGGCAGTGGCAGGGGCGCTCGCGGTTCTCGCCCTGGCCGGAACGCTTGACGCGACCCGAACCGCGTCCGCGGCGGCGGTCGCTGCCGCAGGGGGAGCGGCCATCGCTCTCCTCCTGGTGCGGGGAGTCGGCGTCGTCGCACGGAGCGTCACCGCTGCGCTCGGTGCCGCCCTCGTCGTCGCCCCGGTCGCCGTCGTCCAGCTCGTCGCCGTGCCTCCGCTGCTCGAAACGACGCTCGGTGCTGTCGACCTGGGCGGCGCGCTGCCGCGTCTCGCCGCGCCCGCTGGCGTGCTTCTCGGAGTCATGCTCGTCCTGCGCGAGAGTGCGGAATGTTCGCCCCACGGCCCGCGACTGCCCATGACGAGAACCCTCGCGTCGTGCACGTTGGGTGCGTCGTCTGTCCTGGCCGCTGTCGTGGCTGCGGAAGGCAGGCTCGATGAGGTGACCGTCAGCATCCTCGTTTCCGTTCTGATCGGCGCTATCGCCGGTCCTATCGGCTGGATGCTGCTGGTGCGCATCGCCGGACGCCCCGCGCACCCAGCCGACCCCGTTGCTGGCACCGTGGTCGGGGCGGCCGCGGTCGCGCTCGCTGCCGTCGCTCTCGTGCCCGTCGCTGTCGCGGCTGCGGGCCTCGCGGCGGGCGTCGTCGGGGGAGCGGTGCGGGGGGCGCGGCGGCCGTTGCGGGGCGTCGCCCTGGGCATCCTCGCGGGACTGAGCGCGGGCGGCGTCGTCGTGGCACTATTGGCGGAGGGCATCGGCTTCGCGGCGACCGGGTCGCTCGGCCAAGCCGTAGCGCAAGTGGGTGCCGTGCTGGTGATCACGCTCGGGGGAGCGCTCGTCGGAGCTGCGTTGGGCGGAGTCGCGCGCGCCACAACTCGCCGCGAATCGGCCCGCGGTAATGACAACAGCCCCGGCGAACCGGGGCTGTGAGTGGTGGGCGATACCAGACTCGAACTGATGACCTCTTCCGTGTGAAGGAAGCGCGCTACCAACTGCGCCAATCGCCCGCGGCCTCCATCTTGCCACAACTCGCCGCCCCCATCTGCCGCCGCTGGACACGCCCGGCGGCACCGGTTTGGCGCATCGCGGGTCGATTCGCTAGAGTCATCTCACGCCCTGCGGGAGACCACAGGGCACGCGGATGTGGCGCAGTGGTAGCGCATCACCTTGCCAAGGTGAGGGTCGCGAGTTCGAATCTCGTCATCCGCTCGAGTGACACCCCTCGGTAGTTGGGGGGTCACCCACGGTGGCGTGGCCGAGAGGCGAGGCAGCGGCCTGCAAAGCCGTATACACGGGTTCGAATCCCGTCGCCACCTCACAGCTACCAACCGGCCCCCGCAGGGCCCAAAACTAGCGGGCGATTGGCGCAGCGGTAGCGCGCTTCCCTGACACGGAAGAGGTCACTGGTTCGATCCCAGTATCGCCCACCACGATAAGCCCCGGTCAGCCGGGGCTTTTGGCATCTTTGACGTGATTGCGTGGGTTACCTTTGGGAGAGCGGGTCTTCGGGGTACACCATCTGTATTCCCTGACCATCCGGACACCGCCGGGCAGGTGCCATCTACCGTGGTCGGATGACTGACGACAGTGGACTGAGTGACAAGCGCCAAACGGAGAAGGACACCGCCTACAGTCCGTCCAGCGATCGCGAGACCGACGCCAAGCAGGATGGCCATGAGACTGCACGCTGACCCCGAGGCGGCTGGTCGGGCGACCGTCCTTCCCGGAACGGGTGGCCCCGACGACGTCGGCGACGTCGAGGTCGATGAGGACGAGCTGAACATGCCGCAGGATTGCCCCTAGCGTTGACGACCTGACGCACCGGGCACAGCGCCCCGACTGGCACCGCGCCACGGGTAGCCTTCGACCATGTCACTGGGGGAGACCGCGGCCCTGCCGTACGACAATCCGGCCGAGCGTGACGCATTCGCGCAGCTGCTGCTGCGATCGAATCTCGTCACGCAAGAAGCACTTGACTTCGCGCAAGAAGTTGAACTTCGCACGGGCTCATCGTTCGACCAGGTCCTGATCAGTGAGGGCCTGCTCGACAGCGAGTCGCTCCTCATCGCCGAGGCCGAGGCGTGGGGCGTGCTGCCGATCGACCTCGATGCAGTGAAGTTCGACGATGGCCTCATCCGCAGTCAAGGCGACACCGGCCAGCGGTATCTCGCCGAGAACTGGCTCCCCATCAAACGTGATGGCGCAGATCGGGTATTCGTGGCGACGGCCCGTGAGCCGTCCCCCGAGCGAGCTGACCGCATCCGCGAGGCCATCGGGGCGGAGCCGCGTTTCGTGGCCACCACATCGTGGAACATCAAGAACGCGTGCCTGCGACTATTTCGCTCCGAGATCGCCGACTCGGCGGCAAATGAGCTCTGGCGGCAGAACCCCGCGATGTCGGCGCGCATCACGTTCAGCCGCGGCCAGAAGGTCGGCGCCGCGATCGCCGCGCTCATCCTGATCGTGCTCGCGATCGTGTGGCCGGTGCAGACGGTGATCGGTTTCATGACCCTGGTCAGCCTCGTTTTTCTCGCCGGCACGAGCTTCAAGTTCGTCGTCGCAATGCTGGGTGCCCGCTACGACGTCGTTGAGCGCGTGTCACGCGCCGAGGTCGCCGCGCTCACCGACCGTGATTTGCCGAAGTACACGGTGCTCGTGCCCGTGTTCCGCGAGGCCAACATCGTCGCGCAGCTCATCAAGAACCTGCGTGGCCTCGACTACCCGACCGAGAAACTCGAAGTGCTGATTCTCATCGAGGAGGAGGACCACGAAACGCGGGATGCGGTGCTCGCGTCGTCGCCGCCACCGCACTTCCGCATCGTCACCATCCCGAAGGGCCAGCCGCAGACGAAGCCGCGAGCGTGCAACGTCGGCCTGTACTTCGCGACCGGCAACTACCTCGTCATCTACGACGCTGAGGACACCCCCGACCCCGACCAGCTGAAGAAGGCGGTCGTCGCGTTCGAGCGCGGTGGCGAGCAGACGGTCTGCGTTCAGGCCGCCCTCAACTACTTCAACGACACCGAGAACGTGCTCACCCGCATGTTCACCCTCGAGTACAGCTACTGGTTCGACTACATGCTGGCGGGCCTCGACGTCGCCGACCTGCCGATTCCGCTCGGTGGAACGTCCAACCATTTCCGCACTGCAGCCCTTCTCGAGCTGGGCGGCTGGGACCCGTACAACGTAACGGAGGATGCCGACCTCGGCATTCGCGCGAGCGCGCTCGGGTATCGCGTGGGCGTCATCAACTCCACGACGATGGAGGAAGCCAACACCTCCGTTCCGAACTTCGTGCGGCAGCGCTCACGCTGGATCAAGGGCTACATGCAGACGAGCCTCGTGCACGCCCGCCAGCCGCTCGCGCTCATCCGCGAGGTGGGGATGAAGCGATTCGCCAGCTTTGTGCTGTTGATCGCAGGCACCCCGTTGACGTTCCTCGGCGTGATCCCTGCGTACCTGCTCACGGCCGTCACGCTGGGGTTACCCCGCGAGCTGGTCGAGCCGTACTTTCCGGTGTGGGTGCTCTGGTTGACGCTGCTGAACTTCGTCATCGGCAACATGGTGATGATCTACCTGTCGATGATGGGCCCGTACAAGCGCGGCTCGTTCCACCTCGTGCTGTGGGCGCTGCTGAACCCCGTTTACTGGCTGTTGCACTCGTGGGCGTCGTACAAGGGGCTGTGGCAGCTCATCACGAAGCCGCACTACTGGGAGAAGACCGAACACGGTCTGACGAAGCAGGATGCTCATGGTTGAGAACCCCTCGCTCTCGCGTGCCGCTGTACTCGATCGCCGTGAGCGGGCTCGACGCGACGAACAGCTACGCCGGTCGTTACCGTTTCCGCGCAGCGCGTGGCGACGCTGGGCTCTGCGGTTCGTCTTCATGGTGCCGGGCTTCATCGTCGTGGCCCTTGGAGTGCCGGGCATGCTGGGGGAGAGCTCTCCGAACGCCGAGTTGTTGGCCCGCGCCACGGCCTTCGAGTGGGACCGCGCCGACTCGCTATGGCTGTCGTTGCTGTACCCCCACATCTCAACGGGTATCGCGGTGGTTCTTGCGCCATGGGGGGCGGCGGGACTGGCAATCGCCGGAGTCGTTGCGGCCGGATTCCTGCTGCAAGGCGTCATCGAGATCCTGGCGCAACGCGCCGTCTCCGTTTCCTTCGGAACGGCCCTCATGGTCGCGCTTGCGGCAACCCCGCTGTTCTTTTTTCTCGTCAATGAGAACCTTGCCGCCTTCCTCGCGATCACCTTCTTCGGCTTGGCCCTCGCTGATGTTCAGCGTTTTGTGACCTGGGGCAACACGGGCAGCGGTTTTCGCGCCGGTCTCCTGCTTGCCGCAGCTGCCCTCAGCGATTCGTCCGGTGTCGTGCTGCTCGTTGTCGCTCTCGTCGCCGCTCCGTTCCTCCGCTCGGGCCGGTGGACCACGCGCGGGCTTCGCGCGGCCAACACCCTGGTCCTCGCGTTTCCCGCGCTCGGCACCCTCGCCACCGTCATCCTCTTGAACATTGCCTTTTTCCGGGTCGTGTGGCCTGACACAGGGGGTCAACGGTGGGCGTCGATTCCCGAGCGCGCGGAGCAGCTCAGCATCGTCTACACCGAGGCCCCCGTCACCGCTCTGTTGCTTGCCAGCCCGGTTCTGGTTGCCCTCCTCATCGCCATCATGACGCGGCGCCCCACCGTGGCCCTTGTCGCCGTCGCCGCCTTCGCCCTGATCCAGGCTGGCTTCGTCGTCGGGCTCGTCTCGGTCGGTGCGGTGGGGACGACCTATCTAGTCGTCACGCTGCTCGCGATCACCCTTCTGCCCACCGGTCGCTCGGTCATTCAGAATGCGGTGCTCACCGTGGTCGTCCTCGGCCAGCTCGTGGTGGGATGGGTCATCGCACTCGATCGTGAGCTCGTCGTCGACTGGATGCTCATCGTCAGCGAGGCGATGCGCGTCGCGGTGGGCCTCTAGCGCGGGCGGAGACGCGCCCGCGCCGCCGCTAGCATGGACGGGCCCATGCCCCGCCGTCGAAAGGTCCTCCGGTGACTGACGCCCCTGCCCCCGCCGTTGCTGTCGAGCCGGTGGAGACGACGGAGGACACAGACGGCTTCGGGCTGTTCCGTGACCGAAGTGTCGTCGCGATGCGCGTGGACGGTGAACTGCTCGACCTGGCTCGCCGCGTGCCGGCCGGCACCCACGTCGAGCCGGTGATGATCTCGTCGCCCGACGGGCTGAACATCCTGCGACACTCCGCCGCGCACGTTCTCGCCCAGGCGGTGCAGCAGATCAATCCGGATGCCCGGCTCGGCATCGGACCACCCGTCACCGACGGCTTCTACTACGACTTCGATGTGCCCGCCGCGTTCTCGAGCGACGACCTGTCGGCGCTGTCGAAGGCGATGGAGCGCATCATCCGATCCGGGCAGCGTTTCGTGCGCCGGGTCGTCACGGAGGAGGAGGCGCGTATCGAGCTCGCCGACGAGCCCTACAAGCTCGAACTCATCGGGCTCAAGGGTGCCGCTGCCGAGGGGAGCGACGGCGAAAGCGTCGAGGTGGGCGGCAGCGAACTGACCATCTACGACAACGTCGACCCGAAGACGGGCGAGGTGCACTGGAAAGACCTGTGCCGCGGCCCGCACCTGCCGAACACCCGCATGATCGGCAACGGCTGGGCGCTCATGCGCGTCGCCGCCGCCTACTGGCGCGGCAGCGAGAAGAACCCGCAGTTGCAGCGCATCTACGGCACCGCGTGGCCGTCGAAGGACGAGCTGCGCGCCCACCAGCACCGCCTGGAGGAGGCGCAGAAGCGCGACCACCGTCGCCTCGGCACCGAGCTCGACCTGTTCAGCTTCCCCGACGAGATCGGCTCGGGGCTTGCGGTGTTCCACCCGAAGGGCGGCATCATCCGCCAGGTGATGGAGAACTACTCGCGCCAGCGGCACACGGAGGCCGGCTACGAGTTCGTGTACTCGCCGCACATCACGAAGTCGAACCTCTTCATGACGAGCGGCCACCTGCAGTGGTATGCCGACGGCATGTTCCCGCCCATGCACCTCGACGAGGAGCGCGACGAGACGGGCCACGTTACCCGTCAGGGCCAGGACTACTACCTGAAGCCCATGAACTGCCCCTTCCACAACCTGATCTTCCGCTCGCGCGGCCGTTCGTACCGCGAGCTGCCCTTGCGCATGTTCGAGTTCGGCAGCGTCTATCGCTACGAGAAGTCGGGCACGCTGCAGGGCCTCACCCGCGTGCGCGGCATGACGCAAGACGACGCGCACATCTACACGACCCCCGAACTCGTGAAGAGCGAGCTCACGGGCACGTTGAACTTCGTCCTCGGGCTGCTGCGCGACTACGGCCTCGACGACTTCTACCTGGAGCTGTCGACCCGCGACCCCGAGAGCGAGAAGTTCGTCGGCTCGCCCGAACTGTGGGAGACGGCGACGCAGACTCTGCAGGAGGTCGCCGAAGAGTCGGGCCTCGAACTCGTTCCCGACCCGGGCGGCGCCGCCTTCTACGGGCCGAAGATCTCGGTGCAGGCGCGCGACGCGATCGGGCGCACCTGGCAGATGTCGACCATCCAGCTCGACTTCAACCTGCCCGAGCGCTTCGACCTGACGTACACGGCCTCCGACGGCACGAAGCAGCGGCCGATCATGATCCACCGGGCCCTGTTCGGGTCGATCGAGCGCTTCTTTGCCATCCTGGTCGAGCACTACGCCGGATCGTTCCCGGCGTGGCTTTCCCCGGAACAGGTGGTGGGCATCCCGGTTGCCGAGCAGTACGGCGACTACCTCGAAGACGTCATCGGCCGTCTGCGGGCGGAGGGCGTGCGCGCGCACGTCGACCACTCCGACGACCGCATGCAGAAGAAGATCCGCACGCATACGACGCAGAAGGTGCCCTACCTGCTCATCGCGGGCGAGGATGACCGTGCGAACGGCGCGGTCAGCTTCCGCTTCCGAGACGGTACGCAGCTGAACGGCGTGCCGGTCGACGAGGCGATCGCCCGCATCACGGGCGCGATCGCCTCCCGATCGCAGGAACTCTAAGGGGGATGCACACGGACGCGAACGACGCCGGCTCGCCCCCCGAGGCGGCGGACGACTTCGCGGGCGTTCCCGACGCCTTCCAGCGGCTGTGGACGCCGCACCGCATGGTGTACATCGACGACGAGGACCGATCGGGGGAGCGTTCGGGGTGCCCCTTCTGTCGAGCGCCGGGACTCGACGATGCGACCGGTCTCATCGTTGCCCGCGGCGTGCACGCTTATGTGTTGCTGAACCTGTATCCCTACAACAGCGGCCATCTGCTCGTGTGCCCGTACCGCCACGTGGCGAGTTACGACGAGGCGACGGCCGAAGAAACCGCTGAGATCGCCTCTCTCACGCAGACGGCCATGCGGGTGCTGCGCGCGACGAGCCGCTGCGACGGCTTCAACATCGGCATGAATCAGGGCGCGGTCGCCGGTGCGGGGATCGCCGGTCACCTGCACCAGCACATCGTGCCGCGGTGGGCGCAAGATGCGAACTTCTTCCCCATCGTGGCGCGCACGAAGGCGGTGCCGCGGCTGCTCGGCGAGGTGCGCGACGAGCTCGCTGCCGCCTGGCCGACGGCCGAGTGAACCTAGCGCACCTGGCGCACCGCGAACTGCATGCGCGGGTGCGCATACGCCTCCTGCGACTCGACGAGCTGCAGTTCGCGCTCGCCGGAGTCGAGGGTGTTCTGCAACAGGTCGAAGACGCTCGAGGCCGTTCGGGCGAGTGCGTCGGCGGCATCGCCCGTCCGCCGGTAGTGAGCGGTGAAGAGCGCCGCCGTCACGTCCCCCGAACCGTTCGCCGTCATCGGCAGCTGCGGGGTGGTGACGATCCAGGCGCCGTTGTCGGTGACCGCGAGCATCTCGAGCGTGCCCTCCTCGCGGTCAGGTCGCTCGACGCTCGTGACGAGAACCGTGCGCGGGCCCATGTCGCGGGCGAGGTCCACAGAGCGCAGCGTTGACTCGAGCGTGTCCGGCTCGGTGCCGGTGAGGTAGCCGAGCTCGAACTGGTTGGGGGTGATGATGTCGGCAGCGGGCACGACGCGCTCGCGCAGCAGAATCGGAATGGCCGGGGCGACGAAGCACCCGCTCTTCGCGTTGCCCATCACGGGGTCGCACGCATAGATCGCGGCGGGATTCGCAGCCTTGATGCGCGCGACCGCATCGAGGATGACGTCGGCGATGCCCTCCGAGCCCTGGTAGCCCGAGAGGATCACGTCGATTTGCGGGAAGACCCCGCGCTCCTCGATGCCGGTGATGACCTCCCGCACGTCGTCCGGGCTGATAAGCGGGCCGCGCCACGAGCCATAGCCGGTGTGGTTCGAGAAGGCCACCGTGTAGACGGGCATGACCTCGACACCGATGCGCTGCAGCGGGAACACGGCGGCCGAATTGCCGACGTGCCCGTAGGCGACGGCGGACTGAATGGAGAGCACCTTCATCTCTCGATCATCCCAGTTCGACCCGCTCGAGCCGCCCACCCGCGGCGCGCACGGCGGCGGCGATGTCGGCGGCGAGACGCTCAGCATCGCCATCGTCAAGGTCGTGAACGGTCAGCCGCAGCCGGTGATCCGTGATGACGGCTCCGAGCGAAAACTCGTCGCCCGTTCGTGCCAGCCAGCCGCGACGCATGAGCTGCTCGGAAACATCCCGCGCCGGTACGGGGAGCGCCACCCACAGGTTCAGTCCGTCTCCGGCGGTTGTCGGGACGCCATTTGCACTGAGCTTCTGCGCGAAGGCAGCGTTTCTGGACGAATAGTGGTCGGCGGCGCGAGCGATGTCGCTGACGACGGCGTCATCGGTGAGCAGCGACAGCGCGAGTCGCTGCAGCAGGTGGCTGACCCACGTGGTGCCGGGCGTGAGACGAGTGGCGAGCCGTTCGGCCGTGTCCGGGTCGGATGCGACGACCGCGAGGCACATGTCGGGCCCCAAGAACTTCGAAACGGAGCGCACGAGCGCCCACCGCTTGTGCTCGGGCCCGATCAGCGACCGGAACGGCGTGCGCGACAGCATCGAGAAGTGGTCGTCTTCGATGACGAGCACGTAGGGGTAGTCGGCAAGCACCGCCCGCAACGCCGCGGCGCGCTCCGGACCGAGGCTCGCGCCGGTGGGATTCTGCGCCCGCGGCGTACAGACGATCGCGCGCACTCCCTGCTCGAGCGCCACGCGCAGGCCGTCCACGGTCATCCCCTCCTCGTCGACGGGAACCGGGACGGGGCGATAACCATTCACCCGAACCGTGTGGATGCTCGTCAAGAAGCACGGGTCCTCCAGAGCGACGGCGTCGTCGCGTACGAGAGCCTGGGCGAGAAGGCGATCGACAGCATCCGCAGCACCGCTCGTCACCGTGAGCCGCGCCTCCCGAGGCTCGAGATCGGCGCGCATCCACGACATCGCCCAGCCCTCCAAGTCCGGATCGATCACCGGCTCGCCGTAGAGCACGGGGCGGCCGATCACGCCGCCCAGCGCGCGCGACGGGTTCGGAATGAGATCCGGGTCGGGGTTACCGGTGGCTACGTCGCGCAGCACGCTGTCGGCCGCAAAGCCTTCTTGGGCGACGGGGGAGCGGTCGGCGACCCTCGTTCCCCCGCGACCGAGCGTCACGACCATCCCTGCTTGAGTGAGTTGTCGGTAGGCCGCGACCGCGGTGTTGCGGTTCACCCCCAACTCGTCGGCGAGGTTCCGCACGGGGGGCAGCGCATCCCCCGGGGCCAGCACGCCGCGCTCGATGAGCGCCCGCACGCTGGCGGCGATGTCGGCGGCTGAGCGTCCGGTGATCTGGGGTGCCATTGCCCCATGCTATCTTTTGGCCTAGGCCAACGATACGTTCGTGCCAGCATCCTGCGCGTCGGCGCACCACTTGTCGAAGGGATTCCCTCATGAGCACGTCTGAGACCGGCACCGCCCGCGTGAAGCGGGGACTTGCCGAGATGCTGAAGGGCGGCGTGATCATGGACGTCGTCACCGCCGAGCAGGCGCGCATCGCCGAAGACGCCGGCGCCGTCGCTGTCATGGCCCTCGAGCGCGTTCCCGCCGACATCCGCGCGCAGGGAGGCGTCGCCCGCATGAGTGACCCCGACCTGATCGAGCAGATCATGGCCGAAGTCTCGATCCCCGTCATGGCGAAGGCCCGCATCGGCCACTTCGTCGAGGCGCAGGTGTTGCAGTCGCTCGGCGTCGACTACATCGACGAATCGGAGGTGCTGAGCCCCGCCGACTACGTCAACCACATCGACAAGTGGGGCTACGACGTGCCGTTCGTCTGCGGTGCCACGAACCTGGGTGAAGCGCTGCGCCGCATCACCGAGGGCGCCGCGATGATCCGCTCGAAGGGTGAGGCCGGAACGGGCGACGTCTCGGAGGCGACCAAGCACATCCGCACCATCACGGGCGAGATCAACCGCCTGCGCTCGCTCACGAAGGACGAGCTCTACGTCGCCGCGAAAGAGCTGCAGGCCCCGTACGAGCTCGTGCGCGAAGTCGCCGAGACCGGAAAGCTTCCCGTGGTCCTGTTCACCGCCGGCGGTGTCGCCACCCCCGCCGACGCGGCGATGATGATGCAGCTCGGGGCCGACGGTGTGTTCGTCGGCTCGGGCATCTTCAAGTCGGGCGACCCCGTCGCCCGCGCGAAGGCGATCGTTAAGGCGACGACGGCGTTCGATGACCCGGCGGTCATCGCCGACGCGTCGCGCGGGCTGGGCGAGGCCATGGTCGGCATCAACGTCGCCGACCTGCCCGCGCCGCACCGCCTCGCCGAGCGTGGCTGGTAACACCCCGCCGGTCGGCGTTCTCGCTCTGCAGGGCGACGTGCGCGAGCACCTCGCCGCCCTGGCGTCGCTCGGCGCCGACGCTCGGCCCGTCAAGAGTCCCGCCGACCTTGAGCAGGTCGCCGGGCTCGTCATCCCGGGCGGCGAGTCGAGCGTGATCGACAAGCTGTCGCGCATCTTCGAGGTGCGCGACCCGATTCGCGCGCGCATCGCCGGCGGGATGCCCGTCTACGGCACCTGCGCCGGCCTCATCATGCTCGCCGACGACCTCGTCGACGGCATTGCGGGTCAGCAAACGTTCGGCGGATTCGACGCGACCGTCCGCCGCAACGCGTTCGGCACACAGCTCGACTCATTTGAAACCGAGCTCGCGATTCCGGCGCTTGGCGAGCATCCCATGCACGCCGTGTTCATCCGTGCGCCGGTGGTCGAGCGAGTCGGTCCGGGAGTCGACGTGCTCGCGCGCGTCGACGACGGACGCATCGTCGCGATCGAGCAGGGACCCCTTCTCGGCACGGCCTTCCACCCGGAGGTGGCCGGCGAGTTCCGGTTCCACGCGCGGTTCCTCGAGAGGGTGCGCGCCGCATCCTGACCGCCCTCGTCGGCGCGCCGCCCGCCGGCGCCGCGACGGTGGCGCGAGCATGGCCGCATGCTGCCGTATTCGCCATACCCCGCGCAGCGCGCTCGCCAGATCGCGGCTGACGCGGCCGGCATCCTCGCGGTCGTCGCCGTCGTCATCGTGACCTCGGCGGTGGTCGCGGCGATCCGCGCTGTCGCGGAACTCGGCCGTCAGTTGGAGGCGGCCGGCGGGTCGATCAGCGAGGGGCTGAGCGCCGCGGGGGAGCGCCTGGGCGGCATCCCGCTGATCGGCGACGCGGTGAGTCGGCCGTTCGACGCTGCCGCGGGAGCGGGAGACTCGGTCAGCGATGCCGGCGCCGCCGTCATCGACGTGGTCGAGACCGCGGCCGTCATCGCCGGCTGGGTCGTCGCCCTCAGCCTGCTCACGCTGATCGCCCTCGTATGGGTCTGGCCCCGCGTCAGATTCGTGCTGCGCCGCCTCGGCGTCGCGTCAGACCTCCTGCCCTAAACTTCTCGGGTACCGCCCCGAGTAGAGGAGCCGCATGTCAGGCCATTCCAAGTGGGCGACGACGAAGCACAAGAAAGCCGTCATCGACGCCCGCCGCGCCAAGTCGTTCGCCAAGCTGATCAAAAACATCGAGGTTGCCGCGAAGATCGGCGGCCCCGACCCGGCCGGCAACCCGACGCTCGCCGACGCGATCCAGAAGGCCAAGAAGACCTCGGTTCCGAACGACAACATCGATCGCGCCGTCAAGCGCGGCGCCGGCCTCACGGGCGACGCCGTCGACTACCAGACGATAATGTACGAGGGTTACGCCCCGGGCGGCGTCGCGATGCTCATCGAGTGTCTGACCGACAACCGAAACCGCGCCGCTGCCGAGGTGCGCACGGCGATGACCCGCAACGGCGGCACGATGGCCGACCCGGGCAGCGTCGCCTATAACTTCAGCCGCAAGGGCGTCATCGCGATCACGAAGGAGGACGGCGTCACGGAGGACGACATCCTGCTCGCCGTGCTCGAGGCGGGCGCAGAGGAGGTCGTCGACCAGGGCGGCGGCTTCGAGGTCATCACCGACCCCTCGCAACTGCTGGATGCGCGCAACGCTCTGAAGGACGCCGGCATCGACTACGACTCGGCCGAGGCCGAGTTCGTGCCCAACATTCAGGTCGAGGCCGACGCCGACACCGCCCGCAAGGTGTTCCGCCTCGTCGACGCGCTGGAAGACAGCGACGACGTGCAGAACGTCTACACCAACGTGCAGCTGAGCGCTGAGGTGCGCGCCGAGCTCGACGCCGACGACGAATAGCTGAGACGGTGGCGCTGCGCGTGCTCGGCGTCGACCCCGGGCTCACCCGGTGCGGTGTCGGCATCGTCGACATCGCGTCCGACCGGCGCGCGACGCTGGTGGCGGTCGAGGTGATCCGCACTGCGTCCGAGCTGGAGCTCGCCGAGCGCGTGCGGCGCATCCAGCTGGGAGTCGCCGCACTCCTCGACGAACACGCGCCCTCCGCCGTCGCTCTCGAGCGGGTGTTCGCCCAGCACAACGTGCGCACGGTCATGGGAACTGCCCAGGCCTCCGGCGTAGTGCTCGCCGCCGCCGCCGAGCGCGGGCTCACCGTCGCCCTGCACACGCCGACCGAGGTGAAGGCAGCGGTCACCGGGCACGGCGGGGCCGACAAGCGGCAGGTCACCGCGATGGTGCAGCGCATCCTGCGCCTCGACGCCCCGCCGAAGCCCGCCGACGCCGCCGACGCGCTCGCGCTCGCCATCTGCCACGGCTGGCGGGGGGCGCCGCCCTCGGCGACGGGCGGTGCGGGCGCGCGCGCGGCCGACGCGGGCCTCACTCCCGCCCAGCGTGCGTGGCGCGACGCGGAGCGCGCCTCCCGCACGCCTAGGCTCGAGAGGTGATCGCGAGCATCCAGGGAACCGTCGCCGCCGTGAGCGGCGGCCGTGCCGTCGTCGACGTGCACGGGGTCGGATACGCCGTCGCGATCACCCCGCGCGTCGCCGCGACCCTGCGGGTCGGCGAGACCGCGAGACTGCACACGGCTCTCATCGTGCGCGAAGACGACATGAGTCTGTACGGCTTCGCCGACGAGCTCGAACTGGGGCTTTTCGACCTGCTGCGCAGTGTTTCGGGCGTGGGGCCGAAGTCAGCGCTCGGCGTCCTCGGGGCGATGACCCCCGACGAGGCCGCACGCGCCATCACCGACGGCGATGACGCACCCTTCCGGAAGGTGAGCGGCATCGGGCCGAAGACGGCCAAGCTCATCGTCGTGTCGCTCTCGGGCCGCATCGCACCGCCCGGAGCCCCCGCGACCGCCGACACCGCGAATACCCCGACGCTGCCTGCCGGCGACGCTGCGACCCGCACCGGGCTCGCGGCCGCGCTCACCGGCCTCGGCTGGCCCGAGCGCACGGCGGTGGCGACGGCAACCTCGGTCGTCGCGGCGGCGCGCGCCGACGCGGGCGACGGCGAGCTGCCGGGCCTCCCCGCCCTGCTGCGGCTCGCGCTCGCCGAGCTCGGCCCGGCAGGGGGCCGCCCGTGAGCGACGAGATCCTGCAGCCGGAGGCGGCCGCCGACGACCTGGCCTTCGAGGGCGCCCTCCGCCCCGGGTCGCTGGCCGAGTTCGTCGGCCAGCAGAAGGTGCGCCGCCAACTGCAGCTGCTGCTCGACGCGGCACAGCTGCAGAACCGCGCGCCCGATCACATCCTGCTCGCCGGTCCTCCCGGGCTCGGCAAGACGACGCTCGCGATGATCGTCGCGCACGAGGGCGAGCGGCCGCTGCGCATGACGAGCGGACCGGCAATCCAGCACGCGGGTGACCTCGCCGCCGTGCTGTCGTCACTCGTGCCCGGTGAGGTGCTGTTCATCGACGAGATCCACCGGATGGCGCGCAGCGCCGAAGAGATGCTGTACCTCGCGATGGAAGACTTTCGCGTCGACATCATGGTCGGAAAGGGAGCCGGCGCCACGAGCATCCCGCTCGAACTGGCCCCGTTCACGCTCGTCGGGGCCACCACGCGCGCGGGGCTGCTGCCGAACCCGTTGCGCGACCGCTTCGGCTTCACCGCGCACCTCGAGTTCTACGAAACCGACGAGCTTCACCAGGTCATCGAGCGCGCATCGCGCCTCATCGGCCTCGAGATCGACACGGATGCTCTGCGCGAGATCGCAGGACGCTCCCGCGGAACGCCGCGCATCGCCAACCGGTTGTTGCGTCGGGTCCGCGACTACGCCCTCGTGCACGGGGGAGCGGCGGATCACGCCGCCGTCTCGGCCGCGCTCGAGCTGTACGACGTCGATGAGCACGGGCTCGATCGTCTGGATCGCGCCGTCTTGTCGGCCATCGTCGAGCGCTTTGACGGGGGACCAGTGGGGTTGTCCACGCTCGCTGTCACCGTGGGAGAGGAGGCCGAGACGATCGAGTCGGTCGTCGAACCCTTCCTCGTGCGCTCCGGCCTCGTGACGCGCACGCCCCGGGGGCGCGTCGCCACCGCGCAGGGCTGGCGGCACCTGGGGCGCCGGGAGCCTGCGCCCGAGCCGCGCCTCATCGATGACCTATAGTTGACGGCAGGCCGCCGCGGGGCTCTGCTCCGCCGTGCGTGCCGTCCCCTTCCCCCTCGAAAGGTCGTCATGGATCCGTTGACCATTGTGATGCTGGGCGTACTCGGCATGCTCATCTTTTTCATGGTGCGCAATTCGCGCAAGCGCCGCGCCGACATGGAGAACCTCCAGCAGAAGATGGTGCCCGGCGCCGAGGTCATGACGAACTTCGGGCTCTTCGGAACGCTCGTCGAGCTCGACGAAGAAGAGAACATCGCGACGATCGAGGTGTCGCCGGGCAGCACCATTCGCGTGCACCGGCAGACGCTTGCCCGGGTCATCGAAGACGACGAGCCCGTGGAAGACCCGGCCGACGACGCTCCCGTCATCGACGAGGCCGGGCCGCGCCTCAACGAGTCGAGCGTCGACCCGACCGAGCGCAAGAAGACCGACGACTAACGCTGCGCAACGACGCGCACCCGGGCGGCGGGACGACCATCCCGCTCCACCACCCCCGAGAAATGAGTAACCTCCGTGGCTAGATCGACACCCGAGCGTAAAGCCCTGCGCTCCCTCGTGTGGCTGCTCGTCATCATCATCGGCCTCGTGTCGGCGAATGCGGCGAGCGTTGCCCTCAACGAGGGGGACTGGACCCCGAGGCTCGCCCTCGACCTGCAGGGTGGCACGCAGCTGATCCTCGAACCGCAGATCGAGGAGGGCGCGGATGTCTCGCAGGAGCAGCTCGACCAGGCCGTGGCGATCATCCGCCAGCGCGTTGACGCCGGCGGCGTGAGCGAGGCCGAGATCAACACGCAGGGTGGACGCAACATCGTCGTGTCGATTCCGGGCACGCCCGACCAGGCGACGATCGACCGCATCCAGTCCGCGGCGAAGCTCGAGTTCCGTCCCGTGCTCGCGGCGGACGCAGCGTCGAACTCCACGATTGGCGGCACCGACGAGGACGCCACGGAGGACGGCGGCACGGACGAGGGCGCCACCGACGACGGGGCAACCGAGAACGGCACGGAGGATGGCGCCGCCGGCGACGGCGCCGCGACCGACGATGCGGCCGCGGAGGACGGGGCCGCAACCGACGAGACGGATGCCCCCGAGGCCCCGCCCGTCGCGCCGACCGACGCCAGCGACCTCGCGTGGATTACCCCGGAGGTGCGTGAGCTCTTCGACACCGTCGACTGCATGGCCCTCGACGAGCTCGGCACGAACGTCGCGCCCGTCGACGAGCCGCTCGTCACCTGCGACGTGGACGGCATCGTCAAGTACATCCTGGGGCCCGTCGAGGTCGAGGGTGCGAGCATCGTCGACGCCCGCGCCGGCCTCATCGCCTCGCAGACCGGCGTCACCACGACCGAGTGGGGCGTCAACATTGAGTTCGACGCGGTCGGCACGCAGCAGTTCCGCACCGTCACCGAACGCTTGATCACGTTCCAGGGCATCCAGAACCAGTTCGCCATCGTGCTGGATGGCTCGGTCATCAGCGCCCCGCGCACCCTGGCCGCCATTACCAACGGTCAGCCGCAGATCTCGGGGTCGTTCACCCAGGAGACCGCGCAGGTGCTCGCCGACCAGCTGCGCTTCGGAGCGCTGCCGATCGGCTTCGAACTGCTGAGCCAAGAGAACATCTCGGCGACACTCGGTATCTCACAGCTCGAGAGCGGCATCATCGCCGGCGTCATCGGCCTCTTGCTCGTCATGGGGTACGCGCTGTTCCAGTACCGCGCCCTCGGCGGGGTCATCATCGCGAGCCTCATGGTGGCCGCCGTGCTGTCGTACTTCGTGATCCTGTACCTGTCGAACCAGCAGGGGTACCGCCTGTCGCTGGCGGGCGTCGCCGGTCTGATCATCTCGATCGGTGTCATCGCCGACGGCTTCATCGTCTACTTCGAGCGCGTGCGTGATGAGTTGCGCGATGGCCGCTCTCTGCCGAACGCCGTCGAGGCGGGTTGGTCGCGCGCATTCCGCACGATTCTGATCTCGAACGTGGTGAGCTTCATCGGCGCGGTCGTGCTCTACGTGCTCGCGGTTGGCAACGTGCGCGGCTTCGCCTTCACGCTCGGCATCATGACGCTCGTCAACATCGTCATCGTGACCCTCATGACCTACCCGATGCTGCGACTGATCGCGCGCACCGAGTTCTTCGCGAGCGGTAACCCTCTGTCGGGCCTCGACCCGAAGGCCCTCGGCGCCGTTTATCGTGGCCGCGCGCAGTTCCGCGCGCCCGTCGCGACGCCGAAGAAGAACACGGGCAGCTCGCGCGAGGCGCAGCGTCGACAGACGATCGCCGAGCGCAAGGCCGCTGAGGCTGAGATGGCCGGAAAGAAGGACGCCCGATGAGCATGCTCACCCGCCTCGGCAATGGCCTGTACACCGGCGACAAGTCAATCGACTTCATCGGCCGCCGCCGCACGTGGTACCTGATCGCCGCCGTTCTCCTGCTGATCGCGATCGGTGCCACGGCCCTGCGCGGTGGCTTCGTCTTCGGCATCGAGTTCCGCGGCGGCTCGGAGTTCCGCGTCTCGCAGGCGTCCCTCGTCGTGGAGGACCCGTCGGGGGCGACCCAGCTCGCCACCGACGTCGTGAACACCACGGTCGTCGGCGGAAACCCCCGCGTGTCGACGGTCGGCACCGACTCGGTGCGCGTGCAGACCGACCAGCTCACGCAGGAAGACACGAACCTGCTGCGAGCGGAGCTCGCCGACGCCTTCGAGGTGCCGGTGGAACAGGTCACCTCGTCGTTCATCGGCGCGACCTGGGGTCAAGACATCACGCGCCAGGCGATCATCGCGCTGATTGTCTTCCTGCTCTTCGTCAGCGTGGTGATGACGCTGTACTTCAGAACCTGGAAGATGGTCATCGCGGCCTTCGTCGCCCTGGTGCACGACGTCGTCTTGACGGCGGGCCTGTACGGCGCTCTCGGCTTCGAGATCACGCCGGCCGCCGTGATCGGGTTCTTGACGATCCTGTCGTACTCGCTCTACGACACCGTCGTCGTGTTCGACAAGGTTCGCGAGAACACGAGTGAGGACGGCGTCGAATCACGTCGCACCTTCGCGCAGTCGGTCAACCTGGCGGTGAATCAGACCGTCGTTCGGTCGATCAACACGTCTGTCGTCGCGGTGCTGCCGACGGCTGCGATTCTCTTCATCGGCTCGCTGATCCTCGGCGCCGGCACCCTGCGAGACATCGCTCTCGCGCTCTTCGTCGGCACGATCGTCGGAACGTATTCGTCGATCTTCATCGCGGCGCCGCTGTATGTGCACCTGCGCGAGAATGAGCCCGAGGTCAAGAAGCAGGGCGCCCGCAAGAAGGCGCCGCGGCCGGAGTCGGGTGCGGTCCGCTAGCCACAGCCGCACCTCGTAGACTGCCCTCGGAGGGTGCGATGACAGAGCTGACGCAGACGCCAGTGCCATTGCGCTCGCTCCTGCCGCGCCTGTTTTCGCGTGCCCAGCCCACCGGAGCGCTCGAAACGCTGTACCGCACGGTGCGGGCGCAGCATCCGAAGGCTGACATTCCCTTTCTCGAGCGCGCGTACCGCGTGGCAGAGAATGCGCACGAGGGCCAGACGCGTAAGAGCGGCGAGCCGTACATCACGCACCCGCTCGCGGTCGCACAGATTCTCGCCGAGCTCGGCCTCGGGGTGAAGACGCTCGCGGCAGCCCTCCTGCACGACACCGTCGAGGACACCGACTACACGCTCGACCAGCTGCGCGTCGAGTTCGGCGACGAGGTCGCGATGCTCGTTGACGGGGTGACCAAGCTCGACAAGGTGAAGTACGGCGACTCGGCACAGGCCGAGACGGTGCGCAAGATGATTGTCGCCATGTCGAAAGACATCCGCGTGCTCGTCATCAAGCTGGCCGACCGGCTGCACAACGCCCGCACCTGGGGCTTCGTCGAGGGCTCGTCCGCAAAGCGCAAGGCGCAAGAAACTCTCGAGATCTACACCCCCCTCGCCCACCGGCTGGGAATCCAGACCATCAAGTGGGAGCTCGAAGACCTCTCGTTCGCCGTGCTCCACCCGAAGCTCTACGTCGAGATCGAAAGCCTCGTCAAGAACCGCACGCCCGAACGGGAGAAGTTCGTGCAGCAGGTCATCGACGAGGTCAACGGTGACCTCCGTCAGGCGAAAATCAAGGCGCAGGTCGCCGGGCGGCCGAAGCAGTACTACTCGATCTACCAGAAGATGGTGCACCGAGGCCGCGACTTCGATGACATCTACGACCTCACCGGCGTGCGCATCCTCGTGAGTTCGATTCGCGACTGCTACGCCGCGCTCGGCGCGGTGCACGCGCGCTGGAGCCCGATGCCAGGGCGCTTCAAGGACTACATCGCGACGCCGAAGTTCAACCTGTACCAGTCGCTGCACACAACGGTCTTCGGCCCGGGCGGGCGACCGGTCGAGCTGCAGATTCGCACGCACGAGATGCATCAGCGCGCCGAGTTCGGTGTCGCCGCGCACTGGGCATACAAGGAGCGCATGGCCTCCGGCGGCTCGAAGGCCGAGGGCAGCGCTGCGCTCGGCCACGACACCGACATGGCGTGGCTGAAGCACATCTCCGACTGGCAGGCCGAGACGGCCGACCCGAGCGAGTTCCTCGACACGCTGCGCTACGAGATCGGCGCGAAAGAGGTCTACGTCTTCACCCCGCAGGGCAAGGTCATCGGCCTTCCCTCCGGCGCGACCCCCGTCGATTTCGCCTATGCCGTGCACACCGAGATCGGCCACCGCACCATGGGGGCCAAGGTTAATGGCCGCCTCGTGCCGCTCGATTCGACGCTCTCGAGTGGAGACACGGTCGAAGTCTTTACGTCGAAGAACCCCGACGCCGGCCCGAGCCATGACTGGCTGAACTTCGTGACGTCCACGCGAGCCAAGTCAAAGATTCGACAGTGGTTCACCAAGGAGCGCCGCGACGAGGCGATCGAGCAGGGCAAGGACGCGATCGCCCGCGCGATGCGCAAACAAAACCTTCCGCTGCAGCGAATGATGTCGCAGGACTCGATCGCGCAGGCTGCGGCGACGCTCCGCTACGAAACGGTGGATGCTCTCTATGCGGCGGTCGGCGAAGGTCACGTCTCCACGCAGTCGGTCATTGAGAAGATCCTGTCGACGCTGCACGTCGAGGCGGAATCCGATGACGAGCCGTTCACGCTGCCGAACCGGGCGCGCACGCCGGTTCGCACGAGCGATTCCGGAATCCTCGTCCGCGGCGCTCCGGACATCCTCGTCAAGCTTGCGAAGTGCTGCACGCCCGTGCCGGGCGACGCGATCGTGGGCTTCATCACGCGCGGCCAGGGCGTGAGCGTGCACCGCGGCGACTGCACCAATGTTCAGAGTCTGTTGGCCGAGCCCGACCGCATGATCGAGGTGGAGTGGGCGCCCACGACCAAGAGCGTCTTCCTCGTGCAGATCCAGGTCGAGGCGCTGGACCGCAGCGGGCTCTTGTCGGATGTCACGCGTGTGCTGTCCGAGCACCACGTCAACATCTTGTCGGCGAGCGTCAACACGTCACGCGACCGCCTGGCCATCTCGAAGTTCGTTTTCGAGATGGGCGACGTCACGCACCTCGACCGCGTTTTGAACGCCGTGCGCCGGATCGACGCGGTGTACGACGTGTACCGCGTCAGCAACGGCTAGCAGGCGTTGCCTTGCCCGCGCGGTGTACGGCGCGCGGCGGGCCGCAGTGAGCGCCTCCAGCACCGCGTCGGCACCGAGCCCGGACAGCTCGATCATTCGGTGCAAGTCCGCGAGCGGACACTCGTCGTCGTTGGCTCGGGCGAGGTCGAGAAGCGTGCGCACCGGGGTCGTGACGAGGACACCGCCGACGAGCTGCAGGTCATCGGCGTCGATGACGAGCTCGCGCGCCCCCGTGCGCATGCGCGTCCCCGACGGGACACGCGACCCGATCGACGCGGCGAGTGAGGGCGTGGCTGGCTCGGCGCACCAGCCGTAGACCCACGCCGCGCTTCGTCGCTGCACGAACAGGCGTGACTCCCGGCGCACAGCGCTCATGGAGCGGGCGCGATCCGCGGCGCCGACGGGCACATCGATCGGCAGGAAAGCATCCCCGACGCGGGTGAGCTCTCCGTCGAGTTCGGCGGCGCGTAGTTCAGTGGGGGACAGGGTTACGGTACGGACGGCAGACATGCGCCGCAGTGTGTGGGGCCGCGTGCGAAGCGCCGCCCCGATCATCCCGAACGGAGGATAACCGCGTGCAACCCCGCGCTGGGGATAACCCCGCGCCTGCCTAGTAGTACTTGGTTAGGTCCTTGTTAATGGTCGTGGTGACTGTTAACCTCGCGGCGTGCGGGTGGATGAGATCGAGCGGGTGCGGGTCGAGTTGGACGAGTTCGTCGGTGAGGTGTTCGCGTCGCTGGCTCGGAAGGATCAGCGGTCCAAGGGTGGCCTGTATCTGCAGGGCCTGATGCTGGAGGGCAGGCGGAAGTCGATGCAGCCGATGGGCGACCGGCTCGGCATCGATTATCAGCAGCTGCAGCAGTTCGTGTCCTCCTCGCCGTGGCCTGTCGAGCCGGTGCGTCGTCGGCTCGCCCGTAAGGCGGCGTCGCTGTTGTCGCCGGAGGCGTGGGTTGTCGATGACACCGGGTTCGTCAAGGACGGCCCAGCCTCACCTGGGGTGGCGCGGCAGTACTCGGGCACGCTCGGAAAGGTCGGGAACGTGCAGATCGGTGTCACCGTGCACGCGGTCACCGATGCGGCGTCTTGCCCGTTGGACTGGCGGCTGTTCCTTCCCGAATCGTGGGACGACACCTGCTCGGACACCAACGAGCACGCCGACCTCGTCGTCGCGCGGCGGGTGAAGGCGCAGATCCCCGACGCGGTGCGGCATCGACCGAAGTGGGAGCTCGCGCTGGAGATGATCGACGAGCTTCGCAGCTGGGGGCTGCTGCCGCCGCTGATCTGCGCCGACGCCGGATACGGCGAGATCGGCTACTTCCGCACCGCGCTCACCGACCGCGGAATCCCTTACGTGGTGCAGGTGAAGTCGGACACCAGCATGCACCCCGAAGCCGCGGTGTTCGAGATGCCGCCCTACCGCGGACGCGGGCGGCCACCCGTGCAGGCCAGCTACCGCAGTGACCCGATCCGCGCGAAGAGCCTCATCGCAGCCCTCGGCGACGACGCGTTCGAGCAGGTGTCGTGGCGGCAAGGATCACGCGGCATGATGACCAGCCGGTTCACCGCCACGCGGGTGCGCCCCGCGAACCGGAACCTGCCCCGCGAGCCCGACGGATCGCTACCCGAGTGCTGGCTACTCGCCGAATGGCCGGACGACGCGGACGAGCCCACCGACTACTGGCTGTCCACCCTCCCCGCCCACACGCCGATCGCGGAGCTGGTTCGGCTCGGGAAGATCCGCTGGCGCATCGAGCACGACTACCGCGAACTCAAGCACGGCCTGGGCCTGGACCACTTCGAAGGACGCACCTGGCCCGGGTGGCACCACCACGTCACGCTCGTGAGCGCCGCGCACCTGTTCATCACGATCCAGCGCCTGAGCGCGGACCCAAAAGCCCGCGGGGCAGCCTGAGCTTCTACGGCATCCTCCGCGACCTTCAGACCGCGGTCATCCGCCTGCTCAGCCACTGCCCCTACTGCCAACGCGCTGGACCAACCTAACCAAGTACTACTAGTCGCCGACGGCGGCGAGCCAGGCGCGACGCGCCTCGAGTGCCTCGGTGAGCTCGGCGACCTTCTTCTCGTTCTTTGCCTTCTTCGCCTCGGCGAGCTCTGCCTCGAGTTGCGCGATGGCATCGTGCAGCTGAGACGCGAGTCCTTCCGAGCGAGCCTTCTTCTCGGGGTTGGACTTCTCCCAGTGCGCTTCCTCGAGCGCCTTCACGGCCTGCTCGATCTTCCGCAGACGGTCCTCGATAGGACGTACCTGGTCGCGAGGGACCTTGCCGATCGCATCCCAGCGTCGCTGGATGTTCGTCAGCGTGTTGCGGGCAACGACGCGGTCGGTGGCGTTCAGCAGCGGTTCGGCCTCGGTCAGCAGCGCCAGCTTCTGCTCGAGGTTTCCCTGGAACTCCTCGTTCTCACGGGCGTCGACCTCGGCCTTGGCCTGATAGAGAACGTCACCCGCGGCCTTGAACGCCGCCCACAGTGCGTCGTCGACCTTCTTGCCGGCCCGGCCGGCGGCCTTCCACTCGTCGAGCAGGCGCCGATAGGCAGGGATACCGGCGGGCCCCTGGGGGGCAAGCGCCTCGGCCTTCGTGATCAACGCCTGCTTGGCCTGCTTCGCGCCCTTGTGCTCGGCATCCAGCGCCGCAAAGAAAGCGCGACGGTTGCTGTCGAGCGTTCCGCGGGCGGTCCGGAAGCGCTTCCAGAGTTCGTCGGCCTGCCTCTTCGGCAGGCGAGGGCCCGACTGCTGGTGGTCCTTCCACCGGGTGAACAGGGCCTCCATCTGCGTCGACGCCTGCTTCCACTGCACCGACTGCGGGTCCTTTGCCGCCAGAGCCTCGGCCTCGACAACGATCGCCTCGCGTTCGGCGATGGCGGCCTCGAGTGCGGCTTTCGCCTCGGCCTGCTGCTCCTCCGTCAGCTTCTCGACGGTGCCGCCGAGGGCGTCCAGGCGGGCGCGCAGCGCGGGCAGGTCGCCCACGGCTGCGGCGTCGGTGAGCGTCTGACGCAGGCTTGCAACTGTCTTCGCCACATCGGCGGCCGGTGCTCCGCTGCGCGCACGCTGTTCGACGAGCCGCACCTGACCCTCGAGGTCGTCGTACTTACGCGTGAAGTAGGCGAGGGCCTCGTCAGCGGTGCCGTCGGGGTACTGTCCGACGACGCGTTCTGTTCCGTCGTCGGTGACGTAGACAGTGCCGGTCTCATCGACTCGGCCGAAAGCGGTCTTCTCGTTCACTGCCACGGGTGCATCATCCTCATCGACGCCAGGCGCGCAGGCGAGTCCTGCGGGCGGGGTTCAGCATATTCCACGCTCTCGCCCCGCATCCGGCTGGGTGGCGGGGCGAGCATCCATCGCTACTCGATCGTGATGGAGGTGATGGTCGTCTCGATGCGCGGGCGGCCATCGGGCGCGCCACCCTCGACGCCGCCGGCCACGATCTCGCTCGTCAGCAGATCGAGGCCCGACGTCACCTCGCCAATGACGGTGTACCCACCGGCCGCGTCGCTCGGAATCGCCGAGTCGCCGTAGACGATGAAGAACTGGCTGCCCATGCTGAACGCGTCGCCGCCGACGCGCGCCATGGCGAGAGTTCCCGCTGTGTACAGGCTGTCGGCCGGCGCATTCTCGACTGGACCGAAACGGAAGTCGGGGCCGCCGCCTCCCGTGCCGTCGGGGTCGCCGCACTGGAGGACGAAGATGTTGGAGGTGGTCAGGCGGTGGCACGTGAGGCCGTCGTAGAACCCGTCGGTGATGAGGGAGGTGACGGCAGCGACCGCCTGCGGGGCGGCGGCACCATCGAGCTCGATGCCGAGCTCGATCTCGTCGTTGAGGGTCAGCTGGCCTGTCCAGGTGCGGTCTTCGGCCAGGGACGGGTCGGGCGCCTCGGCGGTGGGTTCCGGCGTCGGCTCGACCGTCGCCTCGGGGTCAGGCTCGGGCGCACCCGGGCCGAGCTCGTAGCCGACGAGCGCGGCGCTCGACAGGGCGATGACGGCGACCAGCGCCAGCACGCCACCCACGTTGTCGCGCTTCCGGCGCCGGACGGCGGTGTCGTGCACGGTCTGCCTGGCCTGATAGCGGCGCAGCCGCTCGCGAGACTCCCGATCTTTCGACGACGCCTGGGCCATGCGCTCCTCCTTGGGCGGCGAATCTCGCCACGTTTTTTCACCGCGTCGAACTCTAGTCGAGCCCCGCCCGGGAGCCTCACCGCAGCCCGTTAGCCTGGAGCGATGCAGCAGGAGGGGCTTCATCGCGGCGCGACCCCGCTCGCGGTTCGCATGCGCCCGACGTCGCTCGACGAGGTCGCGGGCCAAAACCACCTCCTGGGCCCCGGTTCGCCGCTCGTCGCGCTCGCCGCTGACGGAGTCGAGGCGCGCCCGAGCGCCGTCTCGGTGATTCTGTGGGGGCCTCCCGGAACGGGAAAGACGACGCTCGCCCAAGCGATCGCCCGTCAGTCAGGGCGCCGCTTCGTCGAACTGTCGGCGATCACGGCCGGAGTCAAAGACGTGCGCGAGGTCATGGAGCGCGCCCTCAGCGACCGCGACCTCTACGGCTCGACGACCGTGCTGTTTCTCGACGAGATCCACCGATTCACCAAGGCTCAGCAGGATGCCCTGCTCCCCGGCGTCGAGAACGGCTGGGTCGTGCTGATCGCCGCGACGACAGAGAATCCCAGCTTCTCGGTGATCTCCCCGCTGCTCAGCCGCAGCCTCCTGCTCACCCTGAAACCGCTCGAGGACGACGACCTCGGGATGCTCGTGGACCGCGCCGTCGTCGACCCTCGCGGGCTCGCCGGTCGCGTCACGCTCGACGACGAGGCGCGCGACGCGCTCGTTCGCCTGGCGTCCGGGGATGCCCGGCGCGCGCTGACCGCGCTCGAGGCGGCCGCGCAGACAACGCTCGCGACCGTCGATGAGGAGGACGAGCATCCCGTAATCACGGCGGAAGCGGTCTCCGCCGCCGTCGACCGGGCCCTCCTGCGCTACGACCGCGCCGGCGACGAGCACTACGACGTCATCAGCGCGTTCATCAAGTCGATTCGCGGCAGCGACCCCGACGCCGCCCTGCACTACCTGGCGCGGATGATCGAGGCGGGGGAGGACCCGCGCTTCATCGCGCGACGCGTGATCATCTCTGCGGCTGAAGACATTGGTGTCGCCGACCCGCAGGCGTTGCCGCTCGCGGTCGCCGCGGCCCAGGCGGTGCAGCTGATCGGCATGCCGGAGGGGCGGATTCCGCTCGCCGAGGCTGTGGTGTACCTCGCGACCGCGCCGAAGTCGAACGCTGCCTACGTCGGCATCGACGCGGCTCTCGCCGACGTGCGGGCGGGGAAGGCCGGGGTCGTGCCCCTGCACCTGCGCGACGCGCACTACCCCGGCGCGAAAACACTTGGCCACGGAAAGGGGTACCGCTACCCCCACGACGACGAGCACGGCGTCTCGACGCAGCAGTACCTTCCGGACCGCCTCGTGGGGCGCGAGTACTACCGACCGACGGCTCGCGGTGCCGAGCGCGACATCGCCGCCCGGCTCGAAAAGTTGCGCGCGATCGTGCGGGGCCGCGCGAGCGAGGGCTGAACGCCGCCATTCTGCTAAGCTTTACCGGCTCGTCAGGTCACGAGCACATCCCACCCTTTCCTTATCGGATCCTCCGGAACGCTGCGACGTGCGCCCGGGCAGGGAGGCGGGATGTACGTCCGTGAGTCGCGAACGCCGCGGCCACGTCATGGAAGGAAACCGTTCGTGTCGACTAAGTCACGTACCCGCAGCAAGACCCGCCTCTCGCGCTCGCTCGGCATCGCCCTCACCCCGAAGGCCGCCAAGTACCTCGAGAAGCGTCCCTATGGCCCTGGTGAGCACGGCCGCACCCGCCGCAAGCAGGACAGCGACTACGCGGTCCGTCTGCGCGAGAAGCAGCGTCTGCGCGCCCAGTACGGCATTCGCGAGGCGCAGCTGCGCAACGTGTTCCAGGAGGCCCGCCGCACCGAGGGCATGACCGGTGAGAACCTGGTCGAGCTGCTCGAGATGCGCCTCGACGCGCTCGTGCTGCGCGCCGGCTTCGCCCGCACCACCGCGCAGGCCCGTCAGATGGTCGTGCACCGCCACATCCTCGTCGACGGCCAGCTCGTCGACCGCCCGTCGTTCCGCGTGAAGCCGGGCCAGCTCATCCACGTCAAGCCGAAGAGCGAGGGCATGGAGCCGTTCCAGGTCGCCGCCGCCGGTGGCCACGTCGACGTGCTGCCGAAGACCCCGGGCTACCTCGAGGTCGAGCTCGACAAGCTGCAGGCGCGCCTGGTGCGCCGCCCGAAGCGTGCCGAGGTGCCCGTCACCTGTGACGTGCAGCTCGTCGTTGAGTACTACGCCGCGCGCTAGCGCACACTGATTCACCCCGTCGGGGGCTCGGCATGTTTGCCGGGCCCCCGACGTCGTTCTCGGGGCCGCTAGGCTGGGTGACTGCCCGTACGCGCGAGACCGCGCACGCCACCACACCTCGGCTGTAAGGAGTCCCTCATGAAGAACGCTCTCTGGTTCATCGTCGGCGTTGCGGTGGGTGCCGTCGCCGCCCACCAGTACTCGCGCACCGAGCAGGGCGCCCAGTTCTTCGACGAGGTTGACGCCCGCGCCCGCGAGTTCGGCTCGGCCGTCATCGACGGCTACAAGCAGCGCGAGGCCGAGCTGCGCGCCGCCGTCGCCGAAGCGGAAGACACGATCGCTGATCTGTCGAACAAGCTGAAGTAACCGGTGCAGACCGCCGATATTCAGCGCCGCTGGCTCGACTACTTCGGGCAGCGGGGCCACACCGTCGTCCCCAGCGCCAGCCTGATCGCCGATGATCCCACGGTCATGTTCACGATCGCGGGCATGGTGCCGTTCATCCCGTACCTGACCGGTGTCGTGCCGGCGCCGTACCCGCGCGCCACCAGCGTGCAGAAGTGCATTCGCACGAACGACATCGAGGAGGTCGGCAAGACCACCCGGCACGGCACGTTCTTCCAGATGAACGGCAACTTCTCGTTCGGCGACTACTTCAAGGAAGGCGCGATCGAGTACGCCTGGGAGTTGCTCACGATGTCGGAGGCCGACGGCGGCCTCGGCTTCGACGAGAAAGACCTCTGGGTCACCGTCTACGAAGACGACGACGAGGCGCGTCAGCTGTGGAAGCGCATCGCGGGGCTTCCCGATGAGCGCATCCAGTCGATGGGTAAGGAAGACAATTACTGGTCAACCGGGCAGCCGGGCCCCGCGGGCCCGTGCAGCGAGATCTATTTCGACCGCGGCCCCGCCTATGGGCCCGAGGGCGGGCCGGCCGTTGACGACACGCGCTACATCGAGATCTGGAATCTCGTGTTCATGCAGTACGCGATCGACCAGGTCACGTCGAAGACCGAGTTCCGCATTCTCGGAGAGCTGCCGAACAAGAACATCGACACCGGCATGGGCATGGAGCGCGTCGCGTTCTTGAAGCAGGGCGTCGAGAACATGTACGAGATCGACCAGGTGCGCCCCGTCCTCGACGCGGCGGCCGAGCTGTCGGGCCGCCGCTACGGTGTGAGCCACGACGACGACGTGCGGATGCGCGTCATCGCCGATCACGTGCGCTCCAGCCTCATGCTGATGACCGACGGTGTCGCGCCCGGCAACGAGGGGCGCGGCTACATCCTGCGCCGCCTCATGCGTCGCTCGATCCGCGCGATGCGTCTGCTCGGCGTGGACGCCCCGAGCTTCGAGGTGCTGTTCGCCGCCTCGCGCGACGCGATGAGCGCCGCGTACCCGGAGGTCTCACAGAACTATGACCGCGTCTCGCGCCTCGCACTCGGCGAGGAGGACGCATTCCTGCGGACGCTCGCGAGCGGCACGAGCATCCTGGATGTGGCCGTCGCCGAGACCACGCGGTCAGGCGGCAGCGTGCTTCCCGGGGACACTGCCTTCCAGTTGCACGACACGTTCGGCTTCCCGATCGACCTGACGCTGGAAATGGCGGAGGAAGCGGGGCTGTCGGTCGACCGCGCCGCCTTCGACACCCTCATGGCTGAGCAGCGCGCGCGGGCGAAGGCCGACGCCAAGTCGAAGAAGGCCGTGCTCGCCGACGTGTCGGTGTACGGCAGCTTCCGCTCCCTCGGCGAGACGCGATTCCTGGGCTACGACGAGCTGGAGGCCGAGACCACGGTCGTCGGCATCATCGTCGACGGCCAGAGCGTCGACCGGGCGAGCGCCGGCCAGCTCGCCGAGGTGATCCTCGCCGACACGACCCTGTACGCCGAGTCGGGCGGCCAGGACGCGGATGAAGGCGCGATTGTCGGCCACAGCTTCGAACTCGACGTCCTCGACGTGCAGCGTCCGATTGCGGGGCTCGTCAGCCACCGCGTCGAGGTGCGCACGGGCGAGGTCGCGGTCGGCATGGCCGCTCGGTCGATCGTCGACCGCGAATACCGCCGCTCGGCGACCCAGGCGCACTCGGCGACCCACGTCATCCACGCCGCCCTGCGCCAGACCCTCGGTTCGGAGGCCCACCAGTCCGGTTCGTACAACAAGGCTGGCTACATGCGCCTCGACTTCAGCTGGAACCAGGCACTCAGCCCGGAAACCCGCAGCGAGATCGAGGAGATCAGCAACATCGCCGTGCGCGACAACCTCGCCGTCGAAACCCGCGTGATGGGGCTCGACGAGGCGAAGTCGCTCGGCGCGACGGCGCTGTTCGGCGAGAAGTACGGAGACCGCGTGCGCGTCGTCGACATCGGTGGCCCCTGGTCGCGCGAGTTGTGTGCCGGCACGCACGTGTCGCGCTCGGCCGAGATCGGCATGATCAGCCTCGTGAGCGAGTCGAGCGTCGGCTCGACGAACCGCCGCGTCGAGGCGCTCGTCGGGCTGGAGGCGTTCCGCGAATTCGCCGCCGAGCGCGCGCTGGTGCAGCAGCTCACCGCGCAGCTGAAGACGCCGCGCGAAAACCTCGCCGACCGCATCGCCGACCTCGCCCAGCAGCTGAAGAGCGCCGAGAAGCGCATCCAGCAGTTCGAGGCTCAGAAGCTGTCCGAGCGTGTGCCCGCACTCGCTCAGTCGGCTGAGTCGCTCGGCGCCGTGCAGCTCGTCGCCGCCGACCTCGGCGCCGTGTCGTCGGCCGATGATGTGCGTCGGCTCGCCCAGTCGGTGCGCGAGCGACTCGCGGGCCAGCCCGCCGTGGTCGCGCTCGCCGGCGCGAACTCCGGCAAGGCGACCGTCATCGTCGCGACGACCCCCGAGGCTCGGGACGTCGGCGCCCGCGCGGGCGATCTCGCGAAGCGGGCTTCCGCCGTTCTCGGCGGCGGCGGAGGCGGCAAGGACGACCTGGCCCAGGGCGGTGGACCCAACCTCGACCAGGTGGGTGACGCGCTGGCGGCCGTTCGCGACGCGCTTCGAGGCTAAACCCCGTGCGGTCGGGAGTGCGGCTCGGCATCGACGTGGGGAAGGCCCGCGTCGGTGTCGCGAAAAGCGATCTGCACGGCATACTCGCCACCCCGGTCGAGACGGTGCCGCGTCGTCCCGACACGGTCGACCGCCTGGTTGCCCTCGCCACAGAACACGACGTAATCGAACTCGTCGTGGGGCTGCCGCTGTCGATGAGCGGTGCTGACACCGCATCGACGGCCGATGCCCGGCAGCTGGCGGCAGAACTCGCCGCCCGCGGGCTGGCCGTGCGGCTCGTCGACGAGCGACTCACCACCGTCTCCGCCCAGCGCGCCCTGCACGGCGCTGGCCGCACGACGAAGTCGAGCCGCTCGGTCGTCGACCAAGTGGCCGCTGTTATTCTGCTCCAGCACGCGCTCGACCATGAGCGTTCCCGCGGGGACGCGCCGGGCGCCATCCTGACGGCCGACGGAGGACACCCGACATCGTGACCGACTCCCGCCCCGACAGCGCCGGCGCCGACGCGAACGACGACGCCTGGGATGCGATCTTCCGCACCCAGCCGAGCGACGAACCCGAGGCGGCCGCTCCGCCCCCCACCGCCGCCGCGCCGCAGAGCCGGCGCGAGGCCCGGGCCGTGGGCGGGCGCCTGAGCCGGTCGCGTGGCGACGCCGGTGCTGGCGCGCCGCCGAAGAAGCGGCGGCGAAAGTGGCCGTGGGTGCTGCTCGCCGTATTCCTGCTGCTGCTCGGCGGCGCAGGTGCCGCCGCATACTGGGCCTGGTCGAACTACGAGCCGCAGATCCGCAGCCTGCTCGGCATCGAACTGCCCAACGACTACGAGGGGGCCGGCAACGGCACCGAGGTGCTCTTCGCGATCAAGCCGGGGGACATCGGCTCGGACGTCGCCACGAACCTGGTCGACGCCGGCGTCACCATGACCTTCGACGCGTTCTACGACCTGCTGCTCGCCGATCCGAGCATCCAGTTCCAGCCGGGCACCTACGAACTGCAGGAGCAGATGTCGGCCCAGGCCGCCCTCGATATCCTGCGCGACCCCGAGAACATCATCACGATCCGCGCGCTCGTGCGGGAGGGCCTGCGCGCCGGCGAGGTGTTCGCCGCGCTGTCTGACGCGACCGGTGTGCCCATCGAGGATTACGAGACGGTCGCCGACGACCTCGCGGCACTCGGCATCCCCGACGAGGCCCCGAACATCGAGGGCTACCTGTTCCCGGCGACCTACACGTTCGAGCCGGGCGGCACCGCGTTCGACCACATCCAGCGCATGGTGAACGAGACCTTCTCTCGCCTGGATGCTCGGGGCGTCGCTGCAGAGGACCGTCACGAGGTGCTCACCATCGCCTCGCTGATTCAGCGCGAAGCGCGGCTCGACGAGGACTTCTTCCGCGTCTCGCGCGTCATTCAGAACCGCCTCGAGATCGACATGATGCTGCAGTTCGACTCGGCGACCCAGTACGGCGCGGGCGACACCGGCTCGGTGTGGTCGAGCGCGGACGCGCTCGAAGCGGACAACCCGTACAACACCTACGCCATCGTGGGACTGCCCATTGGGCCGATTGCCGCCCCCGGCGATCTCGCCATCGACGCGGCCCTGAACCCCGCCGAGGGCGACTGGATCTACTTCGTCACGGTGAACCTCGCGACGGGCGAGACGCAGTTCTCGGTCACGCTCGCCGAGCACGAGCAGGGCGTCGAACGCCTGCGCGCGTGGTGTCGCGAGAGCGACGAGAACGCGCAGTTCTGTGCCTGATCGCCGGCTCGCCGTGATCGGTTCGCCGATCGCGCACTCGCTGTCTCCTGCCCTGCACCGCGCGGCCTACCGCGCACTCGGCCTCGACTGGGGCTACGACCGCCACGAGGTGCGCGCCGGAGGCCTTACCGCGTTCGTCGACGGCCTCGACCGTCAGTGGCGCGGGCTGTCGGTCACGATGCCCCTCAAGGAGGAGACGGCCGAACTTGCCGACGGCGCCGATCGCACCGTCGAGTTGACGGGCGCCGCCAACACGCTGCTGCTCGACGGCGGTCGCCGTATCGCCCGCAACACCGACGTCGCAGGCGTCGAGCGTGCTCTCGCCGATGCGGGCGCGACCGACGTCGAACACGCCGTGGTCGTTGGGGCGGGCGCGACGGCGCGCAGCGTGCTCGTGGCGCTCGACCACCTGGGTCTCCGCGGCGTCACCACGCTCGTCCGCGACCCCTCCCGGGCGGTAACGTTCGCCCGACTCGCCGAGGAGCTCGGTCTCGAACTCGACCTCGTCGACGTCGCCGAGCTTCGCCACCTGGTCGACGGCACAGACGTCGTCGCCTGGACTCTTCCGAACGGCGTTCCCCTGCCCACCCCGCTGACCCTGACGGATGCGCCGAACGCGGTCGCGCTGGACGTCACCTACTCGCCGTGGCCGGGCCCGCTTGCCGAACCGTGGCTGGCCGCAGGCGGTCGCGTGGCGTCCGGCCGTGACATGTTGCTGCACCAGGCCGTCCGCCAGGTGCGCTTCTTCGTCAGCGGCCAGACGGAGTCGCCGCTGCCGGACGAGGAACTGGTCGAGGCGGCGATGCGCGCCGCGCTGCCGGAGGCGTCCTGACGGGCCGCACCCCGTGCATCCCGCGCTCGAATAGCCGTGGGAGGATGGAACAATGCTGCGCTGGTTGACCGCTGGAGAATCGCACGGGCCCGAACTCGTGGCCATTCTGGAAGGCCTCCCCGCCGGGGTGCCCGTCACGCGTGAGGCCATTCAGGCCGACCTTGCGCGCCGCAAGCTCGGCTATGGGCGCGGCGCGCGCATGAAGTTCGAGGCCGACCAGCTCGACATCTCGGGCGGCATTCGCCACGGCGTCACCATGGGCAGCCCCGTCGCGCTGCGCATCGGCAACACCGAGTGGCCCAAGTGGACCACCGTGATGAGCCCCGACCCGGTCGACCCCGCCGAGCTGACGGGCGGCCGCGCCGCCCCGCTCACGCGCCCCCGCCCCGGCCACGCCGACCTCGTCGGCATGCAGAAGTACGGCTTCGACGAGTCGCGCCCCGTGCTCGAGCGCGCGAGCGCCCGTGAGACCGCCGCGCGCGTCGCCCTCGGCGCCGTCGCCCGCGCCTTCCTCGCTGAGCTCGGTATCCGCCTTGTCAGCCACACCCTCTCGATCGGCCCCGTGCGGGTGCCCGACGACGCCCCGCTGCCGCGTCCCGGCGATGTTGATCGCCTCGACGCCGACCCGCTGCGCTGCCTGCACGCTGAGACATCCGCGGCGATGGTGGCCGAGGTCGACGCGGCCCACAAAGACGGCGACACGCTCGGCGGCGTCGTCGAAGTGCTCGCCTACGGCGTGCCCCCGGGCCTCGGCTCGTACACCCACTGGGACCGTCGCCTCGACGCGAAGCTCGCGCACGCGCTCATGGGAATCCAGGCCATCAAGGGCGTTGAGGTCGGAGACGGCTTCGAGACGACCCGTCGCCGCGGCTCGGCCGCACACGACGAGCTGGTGCCCGGCGACGGCCTCGTCGAACGCCTCACCGACCGCGCGGGAGGCACCGAGGGTGGCATGTCGACCGGCACGGTGTTGCGCGTGCGCGCCGGCATGAAGCCGATCGCGACGGTGCCGCACGCCCTGCGAACGATCGATACCGCGACCGGCGACGCCGCACCCGCCCACCACCAGCGCTCCGACGTCTGCGCTGTCCCCGCCGCTGGGGTGGTCGCCGAAGCCATGGTGGCGCTTGTCGTCGCCGACGCGGTGCTCGACAAGTTCGGCGGCGACTCCGTCGCCGAAACACGGCGCAACCTCGAGGCGTACCGCGCCGCTATCCCGGCCACGCTCGCGACAGCCGTCATCACCGGTGACTGACCGCGTGCATCCCGCCGTCGTGTTGATCGGCCCGCCGGCGGCCGGCAAGACGAGAATCGGTAAGCGCATCGCGCGCTCTCTCGAGACGGAGTTCGTGGACACCGACCGGATGATCGTGGATCGTCACGGCCCGATCCCCGAGATTTTCGAGCACGAGGGTGAGCCGACGTTCCGCGCCTACGAGCGTGATGCGGTCGCCGACGCGCTCACCCTCGACGGCGCGGTCGTCGCGCTCGGCGGGGGAGCGGTCATGACCCCAGAGACGGCAGACCGCCTCGCCGGCCTCCCCATCGCGCTGCTCACGATCACCGAGGAGGCCGCTGAGGCGCGCCTCACCCGGTCGGGCTCGTCGCGCCCCCTCGTCGCGGGCGGCGTTGCGCAGTGGGCGGCCCTCGTCGAGCGCCGCATGCCGACCTATCGGATGCTCGCGCGGGCCACCTGGGACACCTCCCGTCGCCCCGCCGACACCATCGCCATCGAGATTGCCGACTGGGTGCGCCTGGGTGCGCCCGAGGGGAAGGAAGCGTCATGACGGACGCCACGATCATCTCCGTTGCCTCGGGCGGGGGCTACGACGTCCACGTCGGCCGCGGCCTCGTCGATTCTCTCGGCTCCGTGCTGCCGCCGAACGCCGCCAAAGTGCTCGTGATCCACGCGCCCGCGATGGCGCCCGCCGCCGAACGCCTGCGCGAGCAACTGGCGGGCCGCACTGAGGTGCTGCTCGCCGAGGTGCCCGACGCCGAAGGGGCCAAGCGGGTGGAGGTCGCGGCCTTCTGCTGGCAGATTCTCGGCCAAACCGACTTCACGCGCACCGACGCGATCGTGGGGCTCGGTGGGGGAGCGACCACAGACCTCGCCGGCTTCGTCGCCGCCACCTGGCTGCGTGGCGTGCCGTGGGTCGCCGTTCCGACGACCGTGCTCGGAGCCGTTGATGCGGCCGTCGGCGGCAAGACCGGCATCAACACCGCCGAGGGCAAGAACCTCGTCGGCGCCTTCTGGGCGCCGCGCGCGGTCGTCGCCGACCTCGACCTTGTCGCGACGCTCCCGAAGAACGACATCCTTGCCGGGTTTGCCGAGATCGTGAAGGCCGGCTTCATCGCCGATGAGCGCATCCTCGAGCTCATCGAGGCTGACGTGGAGACGGCGACCGACCCGAGCAGCGCGGTCTTCCGTGAACTCATCGAACGCGCCATTCGCGTGAAGGCCGAGGTTGTCAGCGACGACTTCACCGAACAGGGCCGTCGCGAGATTCTGAACTACGGCCACACCCTCGGACACGCCATCGAGCACGCCGAGCGCTACCGGTGGCGACACGGTTCGGCGGTCGCCATCGGCATGATCTTCGCCGCCGAGCTGTCGAGGCTCGCCACGGGTCTTCCCGACGCCGTCGTCGACCGCCACCGCGCGATCCTCGAGTCGCTCACCCTGCCAACCTCGTATCCGATTGGACGCTGGAAGACGTTGCTGGCGACCATGCAGCGCGACAAGAAGACGCGTGCGGGCATGCTGCGCTTCATCGTGCTCGATGACGTCGGCCGCCCCCGGGTTCTCAACGGGACCGACGAGTCGCTGCTGTTCAGCGCGTACCAAGAGGTCGGCTCTTGAGCCGCCAGTAGGGTGAACGCATGGCAGACACCGACCGCGTGCTGGTGCTGAACGGCCCGAACCTCGATCGGCTCGGCACCCGGCAGCCCGAAATCTACGGCACGATGAGCCTCGCTGACATCGAGCGGATGCTCGCCGAGCACCATCCGGACGTCGCCCTCGACGTGCGCCAGACGAACGACGAGGCGACCCTGATCGGCTGGATGCACGAGGCCGTTGACGAGCGCCTGCCCGTCATCCTGAACCCCGCCGCCTTCACGCACTACTCGTACGCCCTGCGGGATGCCGCCGCTCTCGTGACGGAGGCGGGCCTTCCGCTGATCGAGGTGCACCTGTCGAACCCCCACGCGCGCGAGACGTTCCGACACACGAGTGTGATCAGCGGCGTCGCGACCGGTGTCATCGCCGGCTTCGGTCAGCACTCCTACCTGCTCGCCCTCGACCAGGTGCGGCGCCAAGGTTAGCGTCGACTAGACTTCCCCGGCGGTGCGCGGCGCACCGCACACGACTTTGTGTACCAAACGAACGGATACGAACACGCCATGGCCACCACGAACGACATCAAGAACGGTAGCGTCCTCTCGCTCGACGGCCAGCTCTGGAGCGTCATCGAGTTCCAGCACGTGAAGCCAGGCAAGGGCGGCGCGTTCGTACGCACCAAGCTGAAGAACGTCACGAGTGGCAAGGTCGTCGACAAGACGTTCAACGCGGGCACCAAGATCGACTTCGCCGTCGTTGACCGCCGCGACTACCAGTACCTCTACCAGGACGGCGACGGCTTCGTCTTCATGGACCTCACCGACTACGACCAGATCACGGTCCCGTCGGAGACCGTCGGCGACGCGAAGAACTTCATGCTTGAGAACCAGAACGTGACGATCGCCATGCACGAGGGCGTCGCGCTCTACCTCGACCTGCCCGCGTCGGTGGTGCTCGAGGTCACGTACACCGAGCCGGGCCTGCAGGGCGACCGCTCGACCGGCGGCACGAAGCCCGCCACGCTCGAGACCGGCTACGAGATCCAGGTTCCGCTGTTCCTCGATGCGAACACGAAGGTCAAGGTCGACACCCGCACGGGCGACTACCTCGGCCGCGTCAACGACTAGCGTCGTGACGCACCCGATCCGAGCCCCGCGGGGCCACGCGTGAGCGCCCGCACGAAGGCGCGCAAGCGCGCCCTCGACATGCTCTATATCGCCGACGTTCGCCAGGCGAGCCTGCGCGACATCCTGCGCGAGGAGGCCGAGCGCTCTGCCGCCCAGCCCCAGCGCTCGTCGAGCTGGCCGTACGCCGAGGAAATCGTGCGCGGCGTGATCGACAACGCCGACGGCATCGACCGTCTGATCGAACTGCACGCGACGGGCTGGAGCCTCGCCCGCATGCCCGCCGTCGACCGCGCGATCCTCCGCGTCGCCGTCTGGGAGCTTCTGCACAACCCCGAGGTGCCCGACGCGGTCGCGATCAGCGAGGCGATCGAGGCGGCGACGCTGCTGTCGACTGATGACTCGGCGGCCTTCGTGAACGGCGTTCTCGGGGCGATCGCCGACGGTCGCTAGGTCGGCGTGCGCGGCGTCCTGATCCTCGATTTCGATGGGACGCTGTGCCTGGGTGATGCCCCGGTGCGCGCCTACGCCGCCGAGGTCGCCGCGTTACTCGGGGGCGACCCGGCGCTGATCAACGAACCCCTCGACGCGTTTCTCGCTACGCGCGTGTCGACGATCGAGGGGGTGGTTGACGGATACCAGGCCGTGGCGCACCTCGCGCGACAGCATGGCCTGAACGACGCGGCGCTCAGCACGGCGTACACGCGCTCGAGGCGGGCACTCGACTCGGGTCACCTCGACATCTCGGCACCGGACGGGATCCACGAACTTCTCGGAGAGTGGTCGGACTATCGCCGGGTTCTCGTCACCAACGCGCCGGGGGCGGGCACCTCGGCCCTGCTGGAGACGCTCGGCATCGCGTCCCTCATCGACGACGTGGTGGGGGACGCGCGCAAGCCCGGCGGACTCGAGCGCTTGCTCGCGCAGCCGGACCGCCTGGGCTGGAATTCCGGAGAGCCGCTGGTGTCGGTCGGGGACATCTGGGTGAATGACCTGGCGCCGGTGGCCGCGCGCGGAGGCCTCACCGGTCTCATTGAGCGGCACGCTCAACCGGAGGCCACCCCCAGCGTCCGTGCACCGCGCATCCAGGACGTGCTCGACGAGCTCCGCACGGTTCGCGACGGCGCGGCGACGACAGAGTGAACGTCACGTAAATTTCGCGTCCAGGAATACGGAACCTCTCCTCAGAACAACCGTCTCGACGTAAGGTCGAAGAAGTCCGCCGGGCACACGCGGCGGGTCCCCCCCTGACACCGCACCAGAGGAGACCCCCATGACTGCTTTTCCGCGCCGCTTCGGCGTCGTCGCAGCCGCATCCGTCCTCGCGCTCGGCCTTGCCGCCTGCGCGAGCGACGAGCAGGCCACCGAGGACCCGACGACCGACCCCGGCACCTCGACTGATGTCGAGATGCCCGAGGAGCTCGTGCTCGGCCTCGTGCCCTCGCAGGAGGTCGACCAGCTCGTCCTCGACGCCGAGGTGCTCGGCGAGCTGCTGAGTGAGGAGCTCGGAATTCCCGTGCGGGCAGAGGTGACCGAGAGCTACAACGCGCTCGTTGTCGCCATGCAGGCAGGCCAGGCCCAGATCGGCATGTTCGGCCCGATCGCTCTCGTCCAGGCCGCCGACCAGGCGGGCGCCGTGCCGGTGCTGCAGTCGGTGCGCTTTGGGTCGAGCACCTACGTGACGCAGTGGTTCACCAACGACCCTGACCGCTTCTGCTCCACCCCGGTTGTCGTTGACGAAGACGGTTACTCGTTCTGCAACGGCGTTGACGAGGCCACCTCGGGCCCGGTCGGGGAAGAGGCGCTCGCGAACATTACGCAAGACGAGGCCATCTCATTCGTCGATGAGGGTTCGGCCTCGGGGTACTACTACCCGGCGACCCAGCTGGAGAACGCCGGACTTGACCCGTTTGATCTCTCGGGTGCGTTCTTCGCGGGTGGTCACCCCAACTCGGTGCTCTCGGTCGCTCGCGGCGACGCGACGGTGGGTGTGAGCTTCAACGATGCGCGCACCAACGTCGTCGAGGAGCTGCCGACCGTGGGCGAAGATGTGGTCGTCTTTGCGTGGTCGACCAACATTCCGAACGACGGCGTCGCCGTCGCCGGTGACCTCAGCCCCGAGGTGCAGCAGATGATCACGGATGCGTTCCTCGCGATCGCGGCGACCGACGAGGGTCTCGCCGCCCTCGACGCGGTCTACAGCATTGAGGATTTGGTGCCCGCCGACCTCGACGCCCTGGACGCCGCGCGTCAGGTCGAGGCAAACTTCGGCGAGTAGTACCGTCGCGAGGGCCGGGGCGGTCAGCTGCCCCGGCCCTCTGTCCGTCGTCCACCCCCAGCCCCCAAAGGCGAGAGTTGTGATCAGCTTCCGTGACGTCAGCGTCACCTATCCCAATGGCACCGTCGGCCTCGATGGTGTGACGCTCGAGATTCCTGCGGGTCAGTTCGTTGTCGTTGTCGGACTCTCGGGCGCCGGAAAGTCCACCCTGATCCGCACGATCAACGGCCTGGTGCCGGTCACCGGCGGCGAACTCGAGGTTGACGGCGTGCGCGTTGACGGCGCCACTCCGCGCCGGCTGCGAGCGCTGCGCTCGCGCATCGGAATGATCTTCCAGTCGTTCAACCTGGTCGGCCGCGTGACCGTGCTGCGCAACGTCCTCGTCGGTCGCCTGCACGCGACGCCACTTGTGCCGTCCCTCGTCGGCTACGTTCGCGCATCCGATAGAGAGCAGGCGTTTGTCGCGTTGGAACGGGTGGGCATCGTCGACAAGGCATACGTTCGCGCCAATCAGCTCTCGGGGGGACAGCAGCAGCGCGTCGCCATTGCGCGGGCGCTCGCCCAAGATCCGGCCGTGATTCTCGCCGACGAGCCGGTCGCCTCGCTCGACCCGCCCACGGCGAATATGGTCATGCGCGATCTCCAGCGCATCAATGCCGAATTGGGCATTACGACGATCGTCAACCTGCACTTCCTCGACCTCGCTCGCCGCTATGCCCACCGCATCATCGGCATGCGCGCCGGGCAGGTCGTCTTTGATGGCACGCCCGCCGAGGCCGATGACGCCGTGTTCGAGCAGATCTACGGCCGGTCCTTGACGGCTGACGACGTGCTCACCGACGACCTCGAGGCCCTCGAGTCTGACGTGCCCGAGTCGAGCCACGGCACCTCGGGGGCGGGAGCGTGACGGCAACCGCCAAGTCGGCGTCGGCGCCGCCGTCGGCGCGGCCGCGGAAGCCCCGAACCGGGCCCGGCGCCTACCTCGCGGCTCTCGCGGTGATCGCCATCACGGTGTGGGCCGCCGTCGGTATCGAGTTCGACCTGTCACCGCTCTGGACCGATCTGGGGCGCGGATGGTTCATCATCCAGGAGTTCCTGCAGCCGAACTGGGCGTTCATCGCTCGCACCGTCGGCCCGTGGACCGAAACGCTGTCCATCGCGCTCATCGCGACGACGGTGGGGTGCACCATCGGACTGGGCATGGCGCTCTTGGCGTCTCGGGTCACCACGGCGAACCCCGTGCTGTATCGCGCGGCCAAGCTGTTTCTGTCGGTCGTGCGCTCGCTGCCCGACGTCGGCTATGGCCTGCTGTTCTTTGCCCTGGTGGGGGCGGGGTCGCTCGCCGGGATCCTCGCGCTGATCATGTTCAACATCGGCATCATTGCGAAGCTCACGAGCGAGACGATCGACGCTGTCGATCGCGGCCCGCTGGAGGCGGCCGACGCGGCGGGCGCGCACGCGTTGCAACGCGCGCGCTATGTCGTCACACCGTCGATCCTGCCGAACTATCTCTCGTACTGCCTCTACGTGCTCGAGCTCAACATTCGCGCTTCGGTCGTGATCGGCATCGTGGGCGGCGGCGGTATTGGCGCAACGCTGAGCGTTGAGTTTGCGCGATTCAACTACTCGAACGTGTCGGCCATCGTCGTGTTGCTCTTTGTCGTGGTGTTCTCGATCGACCTCGTGTCGCAGTCGATTCGACGGAGGCTCGCATGACCGCCCCCGCCGCGCGCCGCGGAGCGTCGCCGCGCCCCAGCGCCCCGTCCCGCACGCGTTACACCCTGATGCAACTCGGCCTCCTGGCCCTGATCGTGATCGCCGTGACCGTGGCGAATGCTCGCTGGGAGCGACTGGCTGAGATTCCCGCGCAGTCACTGGTGTACGGCGAGCTCATGCTGCGCGGGGTCCTGCAGAACCCCTTTTCCGAGCCATACGCCACCTACTGGAGCGACGCACTGCGACTCATGTTCGAGTCGCTGCAGATCGCGTGGATCGGCACGGTCATCGGCGCGCTGCTGTCGTTCCCCTTGGCGTTTCTCGCGGCGTCGACGGTGGCCCCGCGCTGGATTGTCTTCCCGACCCGGCAGTTTCTGAATATCGTGCGGGCGATCCCCGAGTTGGTGTTCGCGATCGCGATCATGCTGCCGATCTTCGGTCTCGGCCCGCTCGCCGGCGCCCTGGCGATCGGCGTCGGCTCGATCGGAACCCTGGGCAAGCTCACGAGTGAGGCGATTGAGTCGGTACCGCCCGGCCCCAGCGAGGCGCTGCGAGCAGCCGGAGCGAGCACGCTGCAGCGCCTGCGGTTTGCCGTAACGCCGCAAATCTTGCCCGAGGTGATTGCCTTCTGGCTCTACCGCTTCGAGATCAATATTCGCGCGAGCGCCATCCTTGGCATCCTGGGTGCCGGCGGCGTTGGCTCACTGCTCGCCCAGGTGTTTGAGCGCCGCGACTGGGAGCGGGTCGGCATCACGCTTGCCGTCATCATCATCGTCACGATCATCGTCGACCAGATTTCCGGAGCGGTGCGCCACCGTGTGATCGAGGGTGCGCCCACGTCGAAGCGGACGGCTCTGGTCTAGGCACGCGTCGAGGCGCCCCAGGATGCCTGTGTGACGCAATGTTTCACCGGGTGTCACACTGTGTCGCCTGCGCTTGAGGCGTGACGACGCGGCTCCGTACCGTGGCGGCATGACGTTCACCGCTCCCTCGACTCTGGCGACCTCGCCCGCACTTCCCGTGCGCCTGTCGGGCGTGGGGCGCTCGTTCACCGACGACGCCGGCTCGGGGGAGCGCCCCGTGCTCCGCGACGTCGACCTCGACATCGCCGCCGGTGAAATCGTCGCCTTGATCGGTGCCTCCGGCTGCGGAAAATCGACGCTGCTGCGTCAGATCAGCGGCTTGGATGCGCCCACCACCGGCTCGGTCACGATCGGCGGCGAGGCGGTCGCCCCCGCCGATCAGCGCTGCGCGGTCGCCTTTCAGGAGCCGCGTCTGCTGCCCTGGCGGTCCATTTCTCGCAACGTCGAACTGGGCATCCCGCGCAGCCTCGACCGCGCCGCCGGTCGTGAGCGTGTTGCCGAGTTGCTCGAACTCGTTCAGCTCACCGACGCCGCCGCGCTGCGCCCCCGTCAGATCTCGGGCGGCATGGCTCAGCGGGTGTCGCTGGCCCGCGCGCTCGCGCGCGGCCCGGGCGTGCTGCTCCTCGACGAGCCCTTCGGCGCGCTGGATGCGCTCACCCGCCTGACGATGCAAGACCTGCTGGTCGACATCCACGCCGTCGAGCCGGCCACGATCGTGCTCGTCACCCACGATGTCGACGAGGCGCTCACCCTCGCCGACCGTGTTGTCCTTCTCGGACGGGACCCCGACGGAGCGCCCGGGGCGAGCATCCGCCGCATCGTTGACGTGCCCGGAACGCGGCCGCGCGACCGGGCTGACGCCCAGCTCGCCGAGTTGCGCGCCGAGCTGCTCGACGCGCTCGGCGTCGACAGCCATCACGGCCACTAGACCGCACCACCCCGCACCACCCGCCACCACCCCAACCGCCCTCTGGCACACACGAAAGGCACCACCATGACTCGCCGTCCCCTCATCTCGCTCGCCGCCGTCGCCGCTGTCGCGACGATGGCGATGACGGGTTGCGTCGCAGGCGAGGGCAGTGCCATCGCTCCCGAGCCCACCGAAAGCGCCGCCGCGGGGGAGTGGTCGAGCGACCGCCTCTCGCTCGACTTCGCGACCTACAACCCGCTCAGCCTGATCATTCGCGACCAGGGCTGGCTCGAGGCCGAGCTCGGCGACGACGTCGAGGTGGTCTGGACCCAGTCTCTCGGCTCGAACCGCGCGAACGAGGGCCTGCGCGCGGGCGAGCTCGACCTCGGCTCGACGGCCGGCTCGGCCGCGCTGCTGGCCCGCGCCAACGGCTCGCCGATTCGCACGGTCGCCGTGTACACGCAGCCGGAGTGGGCGGCAATTGTCGCGCCAGAGGGTTCCGACATCACCGAGGTCTCCGACCTGCGCGGCAAGACGGTTGCCGTCACCTTCGGCACCGACCCCTACTTCTTCCTGCTGCAGGCGTTGGAGGAGGCCGGTGTCGACCCGTCCGAGGTGTCTATTCAGAACCTCCAGCACGCCGACGGAGCTGCGGCCCTCGCCAACGGCACGGTCGACGCCTGGTCGGGGCTCGACCCCATCATGGCCTCCGCCGAGGCGACCGGCGCGACGCTCGTCTACCGCAACATCGACTTCAACTCCTACGGCGTGCTGAACGCGACGGAGGAGTTCGCCGAGCGCAGCCCCGATCTGTTGCAGCTCGTTGTCGACGCCTACGAGCGGGCTCGCCAGTGGGCGCTCGAGAACCCCGAGGAGACCGCCGAGATTCTCGCCGAGGTGGGCGCGATCGACATCGACATCGCTCGCGTCGTGCTGCTCGAGCGAACCGTGATCGACCTCGACCCGGTGCCCGGCGACGTGCAGCTCGACGTGCTCACGACGATCGGCCCGATCCAGGTCGCCAACGGCGACATTGCCTCGCAAGACGCGGTGGATGCGGCTCTCGCCGAACTGTTCCTGCCCGACTTCGCCCGGAACGCCGACCCCAGTCGGTTCGAGTAGCCCGGAGGACGCCAGCCATGGCCCTTGACCAGCGCACCAGCGCAACCGCGACGCGGCGACCCGAGGAATCGGGCCGCCGCGTCGCGGCGCCCACCGTCGCCGGCTCTGACGTCGGCTCGTCAGGAATAGACCGCAGGCCCGCGCGCGATCGCGGACCGCGCGGCCGTCGACTCGGTTACGTCGCCCTCGGCGCCGCATTGCCGATCCTGATTCTCGTCCTGTGGCAGCTCGCCTCGACCCTCGGCTGGGTTCCGGCGCATCGCCTGCCGACGCCCGAGTCGGTTGTGCTGGCCGCGATCGACCTCGGCGAGCGCGGGCTTCTCGGCCTCTACGTGGCGATCTCGACCCAACGCGTGGTGATCGGCTTCGCGCTCGGCGCGATCGTGGGACTCGTACTCGGTGCCATCGTCGGGCTCTCGAAGCTTGCCGACGGCGCTCTCGCGCCGACGGTCGGGGCCCTGCGCGCCGTGCCGTCGCTCGCCTGGGCTCCGCTGCTCATGCTCTACATCGGCTTCGGTGAAGACTCGAAGGTAGCCCTCGTTGCCATTGGTGCTGCCTTCCCCGTGTACACGACGGTCGCCGGGGCGCTGCGCCATGTCGACCGCCAGCTCGTCGAGCTCGGCCGCGCCTACGGCTACCGCGGTGTGTCGCTGCTCGCGACCGTGCAGCTGCCCGCGATCGTTCCCTCCGTTGTCTCGGGCCTGCGGCTCGCGCTCGCGCAGTCGTGGCTGTTCCTGGTCGCCGCCGAACTGGTGGGGTCAACCATGGGATTGGGCTTCCTGCTGATCGAGTCGCAGAACAATGGCCGCATCGACCGGCTCTTCCTGGCGATCGTGTTGCTCGCCATCCTCGGCAAGACCACGGACGCACTTGTCGGGTTGGGAGAGCGTCAGCTGCTGAAGCGCTGGGGCTGAGCCCCGCGCATCCCGCGCGCACGCAAACGCGCCCCGCGCCGCCCCACGGCGGCGCGGGGCGCGTTGCGCTTGACAGGAGGAGCGACGCGAGCGACCATTGCGTATGTTGTCTAACAGACAACGATTGGTGCACTAGAGGCACCTGACTGCGCAGGGAAGGACACCGATGTCGAGCACGACCGCCGCCGCACCGCTGACGGAAGCAGAGGTCACCGCCGCGGCCGCTCGCATCGTCGACGCCTTCGCCCGCACCGACACGAACGCCTACTTTGCCGAGTTCGATCCCGCGGCGACGTTCGTGTTTCACCCCGAAGCGTCCCGCCTCGACAGTCGAGCCGACTATGAGAAGCTCTGGGCGAGCTGGCTCGCCGAGGGGTGGCGGGTGGTCTCGTGCGTGAGCAATGAACCGCTCGTTCAGCTGCTCGGTGAGACGGCGATCTTCACGCACACGGTCACGACGACAGCGGGCGTGCCCGGAGGCGACGCGACAACCCTCGAGCGCGAGACGATCGTGTTCCAGCGCCAGACAGACGGCAGCGTGCTCGCCGTGCACGAACACCTGTCGACGGCCCCCACGACCTGATTCACCCCCCCACCCCACCCGACAAAGGAGTCACCGATGTCCACCACGACCGCTCGCCCCTCAGCGTGGCGCCGCCTGTCTGACCGGCTCGAAGCCAACGCCGACGGCTCGGGCCCGCTGCGCGGAAGCCTGACCTGGCGCCGGATCGCCATGATCTGGCTCGCTTCGAACTTTGTCGTCACGACCATGCTGACGGGCACCATCTTCGTGCCCGGCGTCGGCTACGGCGAAGCGCTGATGCTGATTCTCGTTGGCTCGATCATCGGTGGTGCCGTGCTCGTCACGGTGGGGGCCATCGGCACCCGCACGGGCCTCGCCACGATGTCGCTCACGCGCGGCGCCTTCGGCACGCGTGGTTCGCTTCTTCCCGTCGCCGCGAACCTGCTGATTCTGCTCGGCTGGAGCTGGGTGCAGGCGATGCTCGCGGGCATCACCGTCGACTTCGTCGTCGCCGAGTTCACGGGCTACTCGAACCCCGCTCTGTTCGCCGTAATCTGCCAGCTGATCGTCGTTGGCCTCGCGATCTTCGGCCACGAGGGCATCAGCCGGGTCGAGCCGTGGCTCGCCGTGGTCATGATCGGCATCATCGGGTACGTCCTGACCGTCGCATTCACGACCTTCCCGCCGAGCGCCTACTTCGCGGTTCCCGCCGACGCCTCGATCGGGCTGACGAACCTCACCGTGCTCGACATCGTGATCGCGACCGCCATCTCCTGGACGGTCTTGTCGGCCGACTTCAACCGCCTTGGCCGCAGCACGCGCCCGACCGTGGTCGGTTCGGGTGTCGGCTACGTCGTCTCGACCTTCCTGTCGATGACGCTCGGCGCCACCGCGATCGCCTACGTCGTGCTTGCTGGCGGCGAGGTCGTCGAGTTCGACCCGGGCGTCATCGTCGGCGAGTTCGGCGTCGCGCTGGCCGCCGTCATCTTCGTCTCGGTGATGGCGACCAACACGCTCGTCGTCTACGGCATGACCACGTCGGCCATCAACGCGCTGCCGCGCCTGAAGCTCCGCTTCCTGCCGACCGCGCTCGTGATCGGCGCGATCACGGTCATCGGCTCGACGTTCCTCGGCCTCCTCGGCCTCTTCATCGACTTCCTGTTCGTGATCGGGGCGATCTTCATTCCCGTGTTCGCGATCATGATCGTCGACTACTACGTCGTCAACCGTCGCGTCTACACGGCCGACATCCTGAAGCACCGCGGTGGCCGGTACTGGTTCACCGGCGGCGTGAACATTCCGATGATCATCGTGTGGGTGCTCGGATTCGGCTTCTCGTTGCTGCTGACCTACCAGTTCCCGAGCCCCATCGGTGCGACGATTCCGGCATTCGTGTTCACGGTCGTGATCGCTGTTGCCGCCGCAGCGCTGACGGGCCGCCTGACGCGCGACGGCTCCGAGCCCGAGCACCAGCACCTCGCGGACGCCGCACCCGAACGGGCGGTCGAGGCGTAGCCTCTGGGGATGCTGATCGATCTGAGCCACCCGATCGCCGGGGGGATGACCGTCTTCCCCGGCGATCCGGCGGTCTCGATCGAGAACGCGGCGAGCATCGAGACCGACGGCTTCCGCGTCAGCTCCCTCCACCTGGGTACCCACACCGGCACCCACCTGGATGCTCCCGCGCACTCCATCGCGGACGGCGCCACCCTCGAGGCGGTCGCCCTCGACGACCTGGTCGCCCCGCTCGTCGTGCTCGACGCGACGGGCCGCGCCGCCCGAGACCGCATCGGTGTCGACGTGCTGAACGCCGCACCGGAGATCGCGCCCGGTGACATCGTCGCGGTGCGGACAGGCTGGGACGCGCGATTTGGCGACGATACGTACCTCGAGCATCCCGTCATCGACGTTGCTCTCGCGACCGCGCTCTGGCACCGTGGCGTGCGTGTGCTGGGCGTCGACACCCTGAACCCCGATGCGTCGTGGCCGGGTGACAACGGCGCCTGGGCACTTCCCGTACACGAGTTCTGGCTCGGTAACGGGGGAGTGATCGTCGAAAACCTGGCAGCCCTTGACCGCGTGCCCACGAGCGGGGCCGAGGCGATCATCCTGCCGCTGCGCCTCGATGGGCTCGACGGCGCTCCCGTGCGAGCCGTCGCTCGCGTGCCGGACGAGCAGGCCGCCAGCGACCGGTAGAGTGGTGAGCGACCCAGACGTCCTTTAAGCACCGTCCTGTGAGGCGGGGAAGGAGGTCGCGATGTCCGCACGCCCTGTGCTGCAGACAGCCGACATTGCCCGCGCGCTGCGCCGTATCGCCCACGAAATCCTCGAGGCACGACGCGGTGACGGCCGTCTCGTCTTCCTCGGCATTCCGACTCGCGGAGCCGCCCTCGCCGAGCGCCTGCACGCCATCGTGGAGGAGATCGAGCCCGGCGTCGCCGAGGCCGGCACCCTCGATGTGACGATGCACCGCGACGACTTGGGGCGAAGCGCAACCCGCGCCCCCTCGCCGACCCGCATCCCCTCTGGCGGCATCGATGACGCGGTCGTCGTCCTCGTCGACGACGTGTTGTTCTCCGGCCGCACCGTGCGCGCCGCCCTCGACGCGCTCGCCGACCACGGTCGACCGCGCGCCGTGCGGCTCGCCGTGCTGGTCGACCGCGGGCACCGCGAACTGCCGATCCGCGCCGATTTTGTCGGCAAGAACCTGCCATCGGCGACCAGCGAGCGCGTGTTCGTGCGCCTCACCGAGGTCGACGGCGTCGATGAGGTGGCGATCAGCTCATGAGGCATCTGCTCACGACGAAAGACCTGGCCCGCGACGACGCGGTGCGCATCCTCGACGTCGCCGAAGAGATGGCGGCGACCGCCGACCGCGAGGTCAAGAAGCTGCCGGCGCTGCGCGGCAAAACCATCGTCAACCTGTTCTTCGAAGACTCGACGCGCACCCGGCTCTCGTTCGAGTCGGCCGCCAAGCGCCTGAGCGCCGACGTCATCACCTTCAGCGCGAAGGGCTCGAGCGTGTCGAAGGGTGAGAGCCTGAAAGACACGGCTCAGACCCTCGTCGCCATGGGGGCCGACGCGATCGTCGTGCGGCATCACGCCTCGGGTGCCGCCCACCGGCTCGCCCACGCCGGCTGGATCGACGCGGCCATCATCAACGCCGGCGACGGCACCCACGAGCATCCCACGCAGGCGCTACTCGACGCGTTCACCCTGCGGCGGCGTCTGCACGGTGAGGATGCCCGCGGTCGCGCCCTCGACGGCGCCCGCGTCGTGATCGTCGGCGACATCCTGCACTCCCGCGTCGCCCGCTCGAACGTCTGGCTGCTCGCCACGCTCGGCGCCGAGGTGCACCTGGTCGCCCCCCGAACCCTGCAACCGGCGGGGATCGAGGCGTGGCCCGCCACGGTGCACGAGCTGCTCGACGACGCGCTCGCGACTGGGCCCGACGCCGTCATGATGCTGCGCATCCAGCGTGAACGGATGCACGACGCCTTCTTCCCCACCGAGCGCGAATACGCGCGCATCTGGGGGCTGACGGCCGAGCGCTTCGCCGCTCTTCCCGCCGATACGATAGTGATGCACCCCGGCCCGATGAATCGTGGGCTCGAGATCGCGTCCGTCGCCGCCGACTCGACCCGATCGACGGTGCTTGAACAAGTCACGAATGGGGTGTCGATCCGCATGGCAGTGCTCTACCTCCTCGTTTCCGGAACCGACGGGGGTCGAGCATGAGCGGCATCCTGATCCGCGGTGCGTCGCTTATGGGCGGTGACCGCGCCGATATTCGCATCGCTGACGGCGCGATCGTCGCCGTCGGGTCGGCATCCGCCGAGTCGGGCGATCACGTCATTGACGCCGACGGCCTCGTGGCCCTCCCGGGCCTCGTCGACCTCCACACGCACCTCCGCGAGCCCGGGGGAGAAGCATCCGAAACCGTGCTCACCGGCACGCGCGCCGCGGCCGCGGGCGGCTTCACCGCCGTGTTCGCGATGGCCAACACGACGCCGGTGGCCGACACCGCCGGGGTCGTCGAGCAGGTGGAGGCACTCGGCCGCCAGCACGGCTACGCGACCGTGCGCCCCATCGGCGCGGTCACGGTCGGGCTCGCCGGGCAGCAGCTGGCCGAGCTCGGCGCGATGGCCGCCTCCCGCGCCCAGGTGCGCGTGTTCAGCGACGACGGCCACTGCGTCGCGGATCCGCTCATGATGCGTCGCGCTCTCGAGTACGTCGCCGCATTCGACGGCGTCGTCGCGCAGCACGCGCAGGAGCCGCGCCTCACCGAGGGCGCCCAGATGAATGAGGGCCCGCTGTCGGGAGAACTCGGGCTCACGGGTTGGCCGGCGGCGGCGGAAGAGTCGATCATCGCCCGCGATGTGTTGCTCGCCGAACACACGAACTCGCGACTGCACGTGTGCCACGTCTCGACCGCCGGCAGCGTCGACGTGGTCCGGTGGGCGAAGGCGCGGGGCATCCTGGTGACCGCCGAGGTGACCCCACACCACCTGCTGCTCACCGACGAGACGGCCCGCGACTACGACGCCCGCTTCAAGGTGAACCCGCCGCTGCGGCGCGCGGAGGACGTCGCCGCGCTGCGCGCCGCCGTCGCCGACGGCACGATCGACATCGTCGCGACCGACCACGCCCCGCACCCCGACGAAAGCAAAGAGTGCGCCTGGTCGGAGGCGGCCTTCGGCATGGTCGGCCTCGAGTCGGCGCTGTCGGTCGTGCAGCACGCTCTCGTCGACACCGGGATGCTCGACTGGGCATCCGTCGCCCGCGTGCTCTCGACGACCCCGGCGCACATCGGCCGTCTCGCGGGCTACGACCGGCCCCTGAGCGTCGGCGCGCCCGCCCACCTCACGCTCGTCGACCCGGCCGCCTCGCGCACGTGGTCGCCCGGCGAGCTGCGCGGCCGCAGCCGCAACACGCCGTACACGGGACTCACCCTGCCCGGCCGCGTGGTCGCCACCGTGCACGGAGGCGTGCCCACCGTGCTCGACGGCGCCCTCGTTGACGCCGAGACCGTCGCCGCCGCGGCGGGGACGGGGCGCTGACATGGACCGTCTTCTGCCCGGGGCGCTCATGATTGCCCTCATGCTGGCGCTGCTCGCGCTCGCCTGGTGGGGGTGGCGCGGTCGCCGCCGCCGCCAGGGCGGGTTCGCCGCTCCGCACCGCGCGCCCGACACCCTCGGCGCACCATTGTTCCTCACCGAGGCGATCGCGCACGCCACGACCCTCGCGAGCCAGCCGTTGGAGCGCGTCAACGCGCACGGGCTCGGCTACCGCTCGCGCATCCAGGTGGGCGTCCACGATGAGGGCGTCGTGCTCGCCTACCCCGGCGACGAGCCCATCCTCGTGCCGGCCGCCGACATCATCGGCGTCGGTCGCGGCACCTGGACCATCGACAAGGCCGTCGAGCCCGACGGCTTGACGGTGCTCAGCTGGCGCCTCGGAGACACCGAGGTCGACACCTGGCTGCGCCTACCCGCACGCGACGACCGCGAGGTTATCGACGCGGTGCGCGCGCGCATCCCGAACGCTTCTTCCACCCCCGACGAAAGGTCCACCGATGACGCATGAGAAGGCCGTGCTCGTCCTCGAGGACGGCACCCGCTTCACCGGGCGCGCCTACGGCGCCCGCGGCGAGACCATCGGCGAAGCCGTGTTCTCGACCGGCATGAGCGGCTACCAAGAGACGCTGACCGACCCGAGCTACGCGGGGCAGATCGTCGTGCAGACGGCGCCGCACATCGGCAACACGGGCATGAACCCCGAAGACCCCGAGAGTCGCCGCATCTGGGTGGCGGGCTACGTCGTGCGTGACCCCTCGCGCGTCGTGTCGAACCACCGCGCGACGCGCAGCCTCGATGACGATCTCGAGCGCGACGGTATCGTCGGCATCAGCGGCATCGACACGCGCGCGCTCACGCGCCGCATTCGCGAGGTGGGCGCCATGCGCGCCGGCATCTTCTCGGGCGAATTGGCCGAGCTGGATGCTGCTGACCAGCTCGCGCGCGTCACCGCCGCCCCCGAGATGACCGGCCAAAACCTGTCGGCCCAGGTCAGCGTCGAGACGGGCGAGGTCGTTCCGGCCGAGGGGGAGCGCATCGGCACGCTCGCGATCATCGACCTCGGGATCAAGTCAGCAACAGTGCGTGCCCTTGCCGAGCGTGGCTTCGAGGTGCACGTGCTGCCGCAGTCGACGACGATCGACGAGCTGCGCGCTCTGAACCCGGTCGCCGTCTTCTACTCGAACGGCCCGGGTGACCCCGCGGCAAGTGAGAGCCACGTCGAGCTGCTGCAGCACGTGCTGCGCGATCGCACGCCGTTCTTCGGCATCTGCTTCGGCAACCAGTTGCTCGGCCGGGCGCTCGGCTTCGGCACCTACAAGCTGCCGTACGGGCACCGCGGCATCAACCAGCCCGTGCTCGACAAAGAGACCGGCCGCATCGAGATCACGGCGCACAACCACGGCTTCGCGGTCGACGCACCGCTCGAGGGCGTCGTCGACAGCCCCGCCGGCTTCGGCCGCGTCGAGGTGAGCCACATCGGCCTCAACGACCAGGTGGTCGAGGGCCTGCGCGCGCTCGACGTGCCCGCGTTCAGCGTGCAGTACCACCCGGAGGCGGCCGCCGGCCCCCACGACTCCACGTACCTGTTTGACCGGTTCCGCGAGATGGTTCTTGAGAACCTTAACCGCGCATCCGCCGCCGATTCGGAAGGCCAGGCCTGATGCCCAAGCGCGACGACATCAACTCCGTCCTCGTCATTGGCTCCGGCCCGATCGTGATCGGGCAGGCAGCCGAGTTCGACTACTCGGGAACCCAGGCGTGCCGCGTGCTGCGCAGCGAGGGCATCCGCGTGATCCTCGTGAACTCGAACCCGGCGACGATCATGACCGACCCCGACTTCGCCGATGCGACCTACGTCGAGCCGATCACGCCCGAGATCATCGAGGCGATCATCGCGAAAGAGAAGCCCGACGCGGTGCTGCCGACCCTCGGCGGCCAGACGGCGCTGAACGCGGCCATCAAGCTGCACGAGCGCGGCATTCTCGAGAAGTACGGCGTCGAGCTGATCGGTGCATCGTTCGAGGCGATCCACAAGGCCGAAGACCGCCAGGCGTTCAAGCAGCTCGTGCTTGACGCGGGCGCCGACGTCGCCCGCAGTGCGATCGTGCACACGGTCGACGAGGCGCTGGCCGCCGCCGACGACCTCGGATACCCCATGGTCATTCGCCCGTCGTTCACGATGGGCGGCCTCGGCTCGGGCTTCGCGTACGAGGAGGCCGAGCTGAAGCGCATGGTGAGCGACGGCCTGCACGCCTCGCCGACGACCGAGGTGCTGCTCGAAGAGTCGATTCTCGGCTGGAAAGAGTACGAGCTCGAGCTCATGCGCGACCGCGCCGACAACACGGTGGTCGTCTGCTCGATTGAGAACGTCGACCCCGTCGGCGTGCACACGGGCGACTCGATCACCGTCGCGCCCGCGCTGACCCTCACCGACCGCGAGTACCAAAACCTGCGCGACATCGGTCTGCAGATCATTCGTGACGTGGGCGTCGACACGGGCGGCTGCAACGTGCAGTTCGCCGTCGACCCGAAGACGGGTCGCGTCATCGTCATCGAGATGAACCCGCGCGTCTCGCGCTCGAGCGCCCTGGCGTCGAAGGCCACGGGCTTCCCGATCGCGAAGATCGCCGCAAAACTCGCGATCGGCTACCGCCTCGACGAGATTCCGAACGACATCACGGGGGTGACGCCCGCGAGCTTCGAGCCGACCCTCGACTACATCGTCGTCAAGGTGCCGCGCTTCGCGTTCGAGAAGTTCCCCGGCGCCGACGACACCCTCACGACGACCATGAAGTCGGTCGGCGAGGCGATGGCAATCGGTCGCAACTACTCGACCGCGCTGCAGAAGGCGCTGCGCAGCCTCGAAAAGCGCGGATCTTCCTTCCACTGGGACGGCGAACCCGGCGATAAGGATGCGCTGCTTGCCGCCTCGAAAAAACCGACCGACGGTCGCATCGTCACGCTGCAGCAGGCGCTGCGCGCGGGGGCCACGATCGAGGAGGCCTTCGAGGCCACCGGCATCGACCCGTGGTTCCTCGACCAGATTGTGCTCATCAACGAGGTCGCCGAGCGCGTCGCCGCCGCCGAGGAGCTCGACGTCGACACGCTGCGCGAGGCGAAGGAGCACGGCTTCTCAGACGCGCAGATCGCGAGCCTGCGCGGAGTCGCTGAAGTGCAGGTGCGACAGCTGCGCCGCGACCGGGGCCTTCGGCCCGTGTTCAAGACCGTCGACACGTGTGCCGGCGAGTTCCCGGCACTCACGCCGTACCACTACTCGAGCTACGACCTCGAGACGGAGGTTGCCCCGAGCGACGCGACCAAGGTCGTCATCCTCGGCTCAGGCCCCAACCGCATCGGGCAGGGCATCGAGTTCGACTACTCGTGCGTGCACGCCAGCTTCGCGTTGCGCGACGCCGGGTACGAGACGATCATGATCAACTGCAACCCCGAGACCGTGTCGACCGACTACGACACCTCCGACCGTCTCTACTTCGAGCCGCTCACCCTCGAAGACGTGCTCGAGGTCATCGAAGCCGAGCAGGCATCGGGCACCGTGCTCGGCGTCATCGTGCAGTTGGGCGGCCAGACCGCGCTCGGCCTCGCCCAGGGCCTTGCCGCCGCGGGCGTGCCGATTCTCGGCACGAGCCCCGACGCGATCGACCTGGCGGAAGAGCGCGGAGCCTTCGCGAGCATCCTCGACGCCGCGAACCTCGTCGCGCCCCGCAATGGAACGGCGATCGACGCCGACTCGGCCGTGCGCGTCGCCGAGTCGATTGGCTACCCCGTGCTCGTGCGCCCGAGCTTCGTGCTCGGCGGTCGCGGCATGGAAATCGTCTACGACTCCGACAGCCTCGTCGACTACTTCGACCGCGTGCGCGACCAGGCGATCATCGGCCCCGGCATGCCCCTGCTCGTCGACCGCTTCCTCGACGACGCGGTCGAGATCGACGTCGACGCTCTCTTCGACGGCGAGCGCCTCTACGTCGGCGGCGTCATGGAGCACATCGAGGAGGCCGGTGTGCACTCCGGCGACTCGGCGTGCACCCTGCCGCCCGTCACGCTCGGCCGCGAGGTCATCGACCGCGTGCGCCAGGCGACCGAGGCGATCGCTCGCGGCATCGGCGTGCGGGGCCTGATCAACGTGCAGTTCGCGATTGGCGCCGGCGTGCTCTACGTGCTCGAGGCGAACCCCCGAGCGTCGCGCACCGTTCCGTTCGTGTCGAAAGCGCTCGGCATCCCCCTGGCGAAGGCCGCCTCGCTCGTCATGGTGGGCCGCTCGATCGACGAGCTCGTCGACAGCGGCCTGCTTCCGGAACAGGACGGCTCGCGGGTGCCGCTGGATGCGCCCGTCGCTGTGAAGGAGGCCGTGCTGCCCTTCACCCGCTTCCGCACCCGCGAGGGCGCTGTCGTCGACAGCGTGCTCGGTCCCGAGATGCGGTCCACCGGTGAGGTCATGGGCATCGACCGCGACTTCCCGCGCGCGTTCCGCAAGAGCCAGGATGCGGCGTACGGCGGCTTCCCGGAGTCGGGCGTCGTGTTCGCCTCCGTCGCCGACCGGGACAAGCGCAGCGTCGTGCTGCCGATTCTTCGCCTCAACCAGCTCGGTTTCGAGATCTGGGCGACGGGAGGCACCGCCGAGGTGCTGTCGCGGTACGGCATCGCCGCGCGCGTCGTGCGCAAGCACGGTGAGCGTGGCGACGGCTCCGAGCCGACGATCGTTGACCTCATCAACTCCGGTCAGGTCGACGTCGTCATCAACACTCCGAGTGGTCGCACGGCGCGCGCCGATGGGGTGGAGATTCGCACCGCCACGGTCGCCGCCGACAAGCCGCTGTTCACCACCATCGCCACCCTCGGCGCGGCGGTGGCCTCACTCGAGTCGAGCGACGAGCCGGTGTCGGTGACGAGCCTGCAGGAGTACGACGCGGCCCGGGCCCGGCGATGACCCCGTTCGGTGAGCGGCTGCGCGCCGCGGTGGCGGCCAACGGCAGGCTCTGCGTCGGCATCGACCCGCACGCGAGCCTGCTCGCCGACTGGGGACTTCCGGACAATCCGACGGGCCTCGAGGGCTTCGCTGACGCCGTCATTCGCGCGGCCGAGGGCCGCGTGGCCGTCGTGAAGCCGCAGGTGGCGTTCTTCGAGCGGCACGGGTCTGCGGGCATCGCGGTGCTCGAGCGGGTGATCCGCCGGGCGCGCGAGGCGGGCATCCTCGTCATCGCCGACGCGAAGCGCGGCGACATTGGCAGCACCCTCGACGGCTACGCCGAGGCGTGGCTGGAGGCGACCTCGTCGCTCGCGAGCGACGCGATGACGGTCTCGGCCTACCAGGGCGTGGGATCGCTCGCGCCCGCCGTCGAGCGCGCCCACCGCAACGGCGCCGGCCTGTTCGTGCTGTCGGCCACCTCCAACCCCGAGAGTGCGCGGGTGCAGACCGCCGTGGATGCAGACGGCGCCACCGTGGCGGCGGTGGTCGCCGCCGACGTCGCCGCCCTCGGGGCAGCGGCGGCCCGGCGCGACACGTGGTCATCGTTCGGGCTTGTGATCGGCGCAACCGTCCCGCTCGCCGAGGTCGGACTCGACCCTGACACCCTGCCGGCGGTGCCGGTACTCGCACCCGGCTTCGGGCACCAGGGTGGCCAGCTCACGGCTCTGGATGCGCACTACGGCCCGCTCGCGGAGCGCACCCTCGCGAGCGTCTCGCGTAGCGTGCTCGCCGCCGGCGCCGACGGTCTCGTCGCGGTGATCGAGCGGCACCAGAGGGAGCTTGCCGCATGAACCGGCCTCCCGAGGTCGATCGCGCCGCCGCCGGGCGCGCCGCTGTTGCCGCCCGCCAGGCGCGTGCTGCGGTGAAGGCTGCGGTCGCGGCGGGGGAGCGCGACGCGCTGAGTGTGGCCGAGGCCGCCTGGAGAGACCCCGCCGGCGTTGAGGGAAGCCTGCGTGTTCGCGAGCTGCTCGGCAGTTTGCGCGGCTTCGGCCCTGTTCGTGTCGCGGCGGTGCTCGAGGAACTCGGCATCTCCCCGGTCAAGAAGCTGGGCGGGCTGGGCGTGCGGCAGCGCCAGGTCCTGGGGGACTGGTTGCGCGGGCGAACGGCCACGCGAGAACGCGGTCGCCTCGTCGTTCTGGCCGGCCCGACGGCCGTGGGAAAGGGCACCGTCTCGGCCTTCATTCGCGACCACCACCCCGACGTGTTGCTGAGCGTCTCGGCGACGACGCGCGCCCCCCGACCGGGCGAGCGCGACGGGGTGCACTACTACTTCGTCTCCGACGCCGAGTTCGACCGCATGGTCGAGGCCGACGAGTTTCTCGAGTGGGCGACCGTGCACAACCTGTCGCGTTATGGCACCCCCCGGCCACCCGTCGAGGCGACGCTCGCGTCGGGGCGCAGCGTGCTGCTGGAGATCGACCTGCAGGGCGCTCGGCAGGTGAAGCGGGCGATGCCCGAGGCCGTTCTGGTGTTCCTGTTGCCGCCGACCTGGGACGAACTCGTGCGCCGCCTCATTGGGCGCGGTACCGAGACGGCCGCCGAGCAGGCCCGCCGACTCGAGACAGCGAAGGTCGAACTGGCCGCCCAGGACGAGTTCGACGTCCACGTCGTCAACGACAATGTCGAGCGTGCGGCCCAGGAGGTCGTAGACTTGCTGACTGCCGTGCGCCCCGCGCACGCCCCCGACTCTCGCGATACGAACCGAAACCGGAGCTGACATGGCCGACAAGACCCAGGGCATCATTGACCCGCCCATCGACGAGCTGCTGTCGAAGGTCGACTCGAAGTACCAGCTCGTGATCTTCGCCGCCAAGCGCGCCCGACAGATCAACGACTACTACTCCGACCTGCACGAGGGTTCGCTGTTCGACAACGTCGGCCCGCTCGTCGACTCGACCGTCGACGACAAGCCGCTGTCGGTCGCGTTGCACGAGATCAACGAAGACAAGTTGGTCCTCACCCGCAACGCCGACTAGTCGATCATGCCGGCCTCCGGCGCCCCGCTGACCGTCGTTGTCGGCATCACCGGGGGCATCGCCGCCTATAAGGCGGTGGGCGTTGCGCGTGGTTTCGTTGCCGCGGGACACGACGTCCACGTCGTGGCAACCGAGGGCGCCCTGCGCTTCGTGGGCCGTCCGACACTGGAGGCGATCAGTCGCAACCCCGTCCACACCGACCTCTACGAGGGGGTCGCCGAGGTTCGCCACGTTGCGCTCGGTCAGCGTGCTGATCTCATCGTGATCGCTCCCGCGACGGCGCATACCATCGCGTCACTGGCCGCGGGGCTCGCCGGCGATCTGCTCGGCACGACCGTCCTGGCCTCCGAGGCCCCGCTCGTCATTGCCCCCGCGATGCACACCGAAATGTGGATGAACGCGGCGACGCAGGCGAACATCGCCACCCTGCGAGAGCGCGGCGCCCTCATCGTCGGGCCTGCCACCGGCCGTCTCACCGGTGACGATTCGGGCCCCGGCCGGATGGCGGAGCCCGACGAGATCGTGCGCGCGTCGCTCGACGCGCTGCGGCCGCAGGATCTGGCCGGTCGGCGCGTGCTGGTCTCGGCCGGAGGAACCCGCGAACCGATCGACCCCGTTCGTTATCTCGGCAATCGCTCGAGCGGTCGCCAAGGGGTTGCGTTGGCGGAGGCCGCCCGTTCCCGGGGAGCCGACGTGGTGCTCGTCGCCGCGCACCTGGAGGTGCCGGCACCGGCGGGCGTCTCTGTCGTCGAGGCGGGCACGGCGAAGCGCATGCTCGCCGTCATGCGCGAGCACCAGGGTGCCGCGGACGTCGTCATCATGGCGGCGGCCGTGGCCGATTTTCGGCCCGTCGCGCAGAGCCCCGTGAAGATCAAGAAGGTCGACGGGGCCGAGCCCCCGACGATCGCGCTGGAACGCACCGACGACATCCTTGCCTCCCTGGCGAAGTCCCGCCGCGACGGCCAGCGCATTGTCGGCTTCGCGGCCGAGACCGTCGACGACGAGGCCGAGTTGATTCGCCTCGCCGCAGACAAGGCGACGCGCAAGGGCGCCGACTTTATCGTCGCGAACCGCGTCGGGCACGATCGCGGCTTCGGCCGTGCGACCAACGACGTCATCATCGTGACGCCGACCGGTAGCGTGGTGGGGCGGGCCTCCGCCGACAAGATGTCGGTGGCCCACCGTATTCTCGACGCTCTCGGCTGATACGGCCGCGTCCGTATCCCCGCACCCATCCACTCGACGGGAGTTCCATGACCGCGCTGCGCCTGTTCACTTCGGAGTCTGTGACGGAGGGGCACCCCGACAAGATGTGCGACCAGATCAGCGACCGCATCCTCGATGCGTTGCTGACGGTGGACCGCGGCGCGCGCGTAGCTGTCGAGACGCTCGTGACGACCGGCCTCGTGCACGTCGCCGGAGAGGTCACGACGTCCGGCTATGTCGACATCCCGGGCATCGTGCGCACGACCGTCACCAACATCGGCTACACCGGCAGCGACGTGTGGTTTGACGGCCGCTCTTGCGGCGTCTCCATCTCGATCGGCGGGCAATCGCCCGACATCGCCCAGGGCGTCGACAGCGCATACGAGGCCCGCGAAGAGGCGAGCGACATTGCGGAGCATCAGCAGGGCGCCGGCGACCAGGGGCTCATGTTCGGCTACGCCACGCGCGAGACGCCACAACTGATGCCGCTTCCGATCTGGCTTGCCCACCGCCTGTCTGAGCGGCTCGCCCAGGTACGCAAAGACGGCACGCTCGGCTACCTCGGCCCCGACGGCAAAACGCAGGTGACCGCCGGCTACGACGGCAACACTCCGCGCACGGTCGAGACGATCGTCGTCAGCACGCAGCACCGTGAGGGCATCGAGACGCCTCAGGTTCGCGCCGACGTCGAGCGCGAGGTCATCCGCCCCGTGCTGGCCGACGCCGGATTCGGCGACGCGACCCCGCGCATCCTGATCAACCCAACCGGTCGATTCGTGATCGGCGGCCCGCAGGGCGATGCCGGCCTCACCGGGCGCAAGATCATCGTCGACACCTACGGCGGCGCATCCCGTCACGGCGGCGGCGCGTTCAGCGGAAAGGACCCCTCGAAGGTTGACCGCTCGGCCGCGTACGCCATGCGGTGGGTTGCAAAGAACGCGGTCGCCGCGGGGCTCGCCGACCGCCTCGAAGTGCAGGTCGCGTACGCAATCGGCGCGGCCGAACCAGTGGGCATGTACGTCGAGACCTTCGGAACGGCCCACGTCGACGAGGCGACGATCATCCGCGCCATTCGCGAGACCTTCGACCTGCGTCCCGGCGCGATCGTGCGCGAACTCGACCTGCTGCGCCCCATCTACGGTGCGACCGCCGCCTACGGCCACTTCGGCCGCGAGCTGCCCGAGTTCACGTGGGAGCAGACGACGAAGGTCGACGAGCTGCGCCGCCACGCCCGGCTGTAGCCGACGATGTGCCGAGGCCAGCGATGACCGCCGAGCCCATCGCGCGGGTACTCATCGACTCGCCCCTGCCGCAGCTCGACCGACTGCTCGAGTACCGCATCCCGGCGGCGCTCGACCGCGACGCGAAGCCCGGAGTGCGGGTGATCGTGCCCCTGCGAGGAGGACAGCGCCAGGCCAAGGGCTACCTCGTCGACCGGGTCGCCGAGCCCAGCTTCGCCGGCATCCTCACCGAGATCAGCGAGGTGGTGTCCGCGGCGCGCGTGCTGACGCCCGAGGTCGCGCGCCTCGCCCGACGCGCGGCCGACCGCGCCGCCGGAACGGCGAGCGACCTCGTGCGCCTCGCCGTGCCGGCCCGCCAGGTCCGCATCGAGAAGGCCTGGCTCGCCGCGCTCGACGCGCACGGGCGCACCGGGCCGGGGCTCGATCCGTCGGATACGGCACGCGCCGCGCAGGCCGCCGTCACGACGATTCCTGACGACATCGTTGCCCGGCTCATTGACACCGCAGAGCCCGCAACCGCTCGCCGCGTGGCGGTGACCGCCCCCGCGCGACTGACGCAGCTGCCGCCGTCCGAGATCGACGGCAATCCGCTGTGGCTCCCCGTCGGACTCGCCGACCTCGTCGCCCTCGCCGCCCGCACCCTCGCTGCCGGGCACTCGGCCATCATCGCCGTACCCGACTACCGCGACCTCGACCTCGTGGCCGATGCCGCCGCCCGCCTGCTGCCGCCTGACGCCGTCGCGCGGGTCGACGCGGGGCGCGGCAACGCTGAGCGCTATCGCGGCTTCCTTCGCGCGCTCGAGAAGCGCCCCACCCTCGTCATCGGAACGCGCACCGCGGTCACCGCGCCCGCCCACCGACTCGGGATGATCGCCATCTGGGACGACGGCGACCCCCTGCACGCCGAACAGCACGCGCCCGGCGTGCACGCCCGCGACCTCGCCCTGCTTCGGCACGACGACAGCGGGTGCAGCCTCGTCCTCGCCGCCCACACCCGGTCGGCCGAGGTGCAGCGCCTCGTCGAGCTCGGCTACCTCACGGCCATCACCCCGGCGCGCGCGGCGCGACGACGCATCCGGCCGACCGCGCAGGCGACCGGGGGAGACGATCCGGGGGCGCGGGCGCGCATCCCGTCGATGGCGTGGCGGGCGGCGACCGAGGCCCTCGCCGAGGGTGCGGTGCTGCTGCAGGTGGCGCGCCCCGGTTTTGACCCGCGGCTGGTCTGCGCCGACTGCGGCGATCCCGTCCGGTGTCGCACGTGCTCCGGGCCCGTCGGGGTGCGGCGCGCGAACGCGTCGCCCTCGTGCCACTGGTGCGGAGCGATTGCCCCCGCAGCGCCTTGCCCCCGCTGCAACGGGACCCGCCGCCGCCCGACGCTGCCCGGCTCGCAACGCACCGCCGACGAGCTTGGCCGGGCGTTTCCCGGCGCGCGCGTCATCGTCTCCGACGGCGAGCACACGCACCAGCGCATCGCTCCCGGCCGCACCATCGTGGTCGCCACGCGCGGGGCCGAGCCCCTCGTCGATGGCGGCTACCGCGCTGTTCTGCTGCTCGACGGCGAACGCATGCTCGCCCGCGACAGCCTGCGGGTCGTCGAAGACTGTCTCCGCTGGTGGCAGAACGCCGCGGCTCTCGCCTCCGACGACGCCCCCGTTCTGCTCGTCGGAGTGGACGGCCCCGTCGCGTCCGCCCTCGCGACCGGGACAACTGACGAGCTGATCGCCGCAGAGCTGGCCGACCGTCGGCGTCTGCGCTTCCCGCCCGCCGTGCGCTCCGCGACGGTCACCGGCACCGCCGACGAGGTGCGAGTCGCCCTGCAGCCGCTCAGCGGACTGAGCGGCGTCGACGTACTGGGTCCCGTCGACCGAGGGCCCGGAGCCGCGCGCGCCATCGTGCGTTTCGATTACGCCCGCGGAGCTGACGTCGCGCGCGAGCTGCGCGCAGCGCTCGTCGCGGCGGCGACCGCGCGGGCGCAGCGTCGACGCTCGACCCTCCGCGCACGCCTCGACGACCCCAGCGCGTTCGACCTCAGCGCTGACGACGCGCCCGCCTGACGGGTGCGGCAGAATCGACGGGTGACCGCCCCCCTGCGCCTGCTCTTCGCCGGAAGCCCCCGGGCGGCCGTTCCCACCCTCGAGGCCCTCGCGGGCGGCCCGCACACGATCGACGCTGTCATCACGCGACCACCCACGCCGCAGGGGCGCAAACGCATCCTCACTCCGACACCGGTCGAGGTGAGTGCCGTCGAGCGAGGGTTGCCGGTGCTGCACGCCCGCAGCCTCACCCCGCTGCAGGACGAGCTGATCGAACGCGAGGCCGATCTCGGCGTCATCGTCGCCTTCGGAGGACTCGTCCGTGAACCGCTCCTCAGCGCACCGCGACTCGGCTGGATCAACCTGCACTTCTCGCTGCTGCCCGCCTACCGGGGTGCAGCGCCCGTGCAGCACGCCCTGATCGCCGGAGAGACGACGACCGGGCTCAGCGTTTTCCACCTCACGGAGGGGCTCGACGAGGGCGACCTGTACGCGCAGCGCCCGCATCCGATCGGCGCCCACGACACCGCCGGCAGTCTGCTGGACCGCCTCGCCATCGAGGGTGCGAGCGTCGTCGCGGACGTCGTCGACCGGCTCGCCGCCGGAACGATCGAGGCCACCCCGCAGGAGGGTCAACCGACGTTCGCGCCGAAGCTGGACCGGGCCGACGGGCGTCTCCGCTTCACGGAGTCGGCGAGCACGATCTCTGCGCGGTTGCGCGGCACCACCCCCGAGCCGGGCGCCTTCGGTGAGCTCGACGACGGCACCGTGGTCAAGGTGCTCGATGCAACCATCGGCCACGACGGAGCACCGCTGGCGCCGGGTGCCCTCGCGCTCGACGGGCGCCGCGCTCTCGTCGGCACCGCCGACCGCCCGCTCGAACTCGTCACCGTCCAGCCCGCCGGCAAGCAGGCCATGTCCGCCCTCGATTGGATGCGCGGCCTCCGCGATCGCGAGACCCGCCGTTTCGCATGAACCCCCGCCCCGACAGCCCCGCCCGAAGCGCACGCCGCGTCGCCTTCGACGTCGTGCACGCCGTGTCGACCGACGACGCCTACGCCAACCTGCTGCTGCCGGGGCGCCTGCGCGAGGCCCGACTGAGCGCCGCCGACGCCGGCTTCGCGACCGAGTTGACCTACGGCACCCTGCGGGGGCGCGGCTTCTACGACGCCGTCATCGAGCGCGCGACCGGTCGCGCTGTTGACCGCATCGACTCACCCGTGCTCGATGTGCTGCGCCTGGGCGCCCACCAACTCCTCACGCTGGGAACCCCGCCGCACGCGGCCGTCGACGAGTCGGTACGTCTCGTTCGGCAGGTCGGCTCGGCGCGCGCCGCGGGCTTCGTCAACGCGGCGCTCCGCCGCGTGAGCGAGCGTGATCTCGACTCGTGGCGCGCCGAACTCAGCCGAGGCATCAGCGATCCGGATGCACTGCTTGCGATCCGCCACGCGCATCCCGAATGGGTGGTGCGCGCCCTGCGCGCAGCTCTCGCCGCCGAGGGGCGCGAGGACGAGCTGGATGCGCTGCTCGCCGCGGACAACGCGCCGCCGCGCGTGACCCTCGTCGCCCTGCCCGGCCTCGCGGACGCCCCCGACGACGACCGCGACGAACGCACCGCCTTTTCACCGCTCGGGATACGCGCCGCCGCCGGCGACCCGGCGGCCGACGCCGGGGTCGCTGCGGGCACGCGCCGCGTGCAAGACGAGGGCTCCCAGCTCGCTGCCCTGGCCCTCAGCAGGGTGCGCCCCGCCCGGGCGGGCGAGCGCTGGCTCGACCTCTGTGCGGGGCCGGGCGGCAAGGCGGCCCTGCTGGCAGCGGAGGCGCGCACGGCCGGCGCCACCCTCACGGCCAACGAGGCCGTGCCCGCACGAGCCGAACTGGTGCGGCGTGCCCTTGCCCCCGTCGATCCCTCCCTCACGGTACGCGTCGGCGACGGCCGCGGCATCGCCCGCGACGCGGCCGAATCGTTCGACCGCGTGCTCGTGGACGCGCCCTGCACCGGCCTTGGCGCGCTGCGCCGCCGTCCCGAGGCGCGGTGGCGCAAGACGGTGGACGACGTCGCACCCCTCGCCACCCTGCAGACCGAGCTGCTGACCGCGGCCCTCGATGCCACCGCGCCCGGGGGAGTCGTCGCCTACGTGACCTGCTCGCCGCACCTCGCCGAGACCCGCGACGTCGTCGACGCCGTTCTGGGCGCGCGAGACGACGCGGTCGCCATCGACACCCGGGCGGTTCTCGCCGGCGTCACCCGCACGCCCCTCGACCTCGGCGACCGCGGCACGGCGGTGCAACTGTGGCCGCACCGGCACGCGAGCGACGCGATGTTCATCCAACTGTTCGAACGCCGCCGCTGACTACGCTGGGTCGCATGGCGAGCGCGCGCATCAATCCGAGCATCCTGTCGGCCGACTTCGTCAACATGGAGCGCGATCTCGGCCGCATCGCGACCGCCGACTACGTGCACGTCGACGTCATGGACAACCACTTCGTGCCGAACCTCACGTTCGGCCCGCAGATGGTCGGCCGCGTGCAGGACGTGTCGCCCATTCCGCTGGATGTACACCTGATGATCGCGGACATCGACCGTTGGGCGCCCGGCTACGCCGAACTCGGCGCATTCTCGGTGACGTTCCACGTCGAGGCGGCCCGCGACCCGGTGGCTGTCGCCCGCGCGCTCCGCGAGCGTGGCGCACGCGCCGGCCTCGCGGTGAAGCCCGGCACCCCCATCGAGCCGTATCTCGAGCTGCTGCCCGAGTTCGACCAGGTGCTCGTGATGACGGTGGAACCCGGTTTCGGTGGTCAGTCGTTCATGCCCGAGACGATGCCGAAGCTGCGGGCGCTGCGCGAGGCCCGAGCCCGCCTCGGTGTCGACACATGGCTGCAGGTCGACGGCGGGATCGCCGACGACACCATCGCGATCGCCGCGGAGGCCGGTGCCGACACCTTCGTGGCGGGCTCCGCCGTGTACGGGGCCGCTGACCCGGCGGAGGCGATCAGCCGTCTGCGCGAGCGCGCGCAGTCTGCTTGGATGGAACCATGAGCCAGCTGAGCAAGCCCGAGATCGACTTCTTCGAGGGGCCCGCCCCCACCGAGCTCGTCATCACCGACCTCGTTGTCGGAGACGGAGCCGAGGCCACCCCCGGCGCGACGGTCGACGTGCACTACGTCGGTGTCGAGTTCGACACCGGCGAAGAGTTCGACGCCTCCTGGAACCGCGGCGCGTCGATCAACTTTCCCCTCGGCAGCCTCATCGCCGGGTGGCAGCAGGGCATTCCGGGCATGAAGGTGGGCGGTCGTCGCCAGCTCGTCTGCCCGCCGCACCTCGCCTACGGCCCCGCCGGCGGCGGCCATCGCCTGTCGGGCAAGACACTCGTCTTCGTGATCGACCTGCTCGGCGTCTCCTGACCCCGAGCGGCGAAAACACGCAGTTCGCGCCCGGTACGCTGAGCGCGTGAAGACGTTCGACCAGCTGTTCGACGAGCTCGCCGAGAAGGCACGCTCGCGCCCCGTGGGCTCCGGAACCGTGGCCCAGCTCGACGCGGGCGTGCACGCGATCGGCAAGAAGATCGTCGAGGAGGCCGCCGAGGTCTGGATGGCCGCCGAATACGAGAGCGACGAGGCTGCGGCCGAAGAGATCTCGCAGCTGCTGTACCACCTGCAGGTGCTGATGCTCGCGAAAGGCCTCACGCCCGCCGACGTCTACCGTCACCTGTAAGCCCGCCGACGACGGATGCGCGACGCGCGCACTCGAGGAAGACACCCGCATGCTGAGAATCGCGGTGCCCAACAAGGGATCGCTGTCCGAGACGGCCGCGCACATGCTCGCGGAGGCCGGCTACACGGGCCGTCGCGACCCGCGCGCCCTGACGAGCGCGGACGCCCGTAACGGGGTCGAGTTCTTCTACCTGCGGCCCCGCGACATCGCCACCTACGTGGGCTCCGGAGCACTCGACGTCGGCATCACGGGCCGTGATCTGCTGCTCGACTCGGGCTCCGAGGCGCGCGAGATTCAGGCGCTCGACTTTGGCGGCTCGACGTTCCGCTTCGCCGCCCCGCCGAACACGGTGCGCACGCTGGACGATCTGGGCGGGATGCGCGTCGCGACGAGCTACCCCGGTCTCGTCGGCGACTTCCTTGCCCGGCACGGCGTCACCGCCGACCTCATCCGCCTCGACGGCGCGGTGGAGTCGGCCGTGCGCCTGGGTGTCGCCGACGCGGTCGCCGACGTCGTCTCGACCGGCGCGACACTGCGCGCACAGGGCCTCGAGATCGTTGGCCCCGTCATTCTCGAGTCGACCGCCGTGCTCATCAGCGCCCAGCCCGATCGCCCGGGGATCGCGACGCTGCAGCGTCGACTGCAGGGCGTGCTTGTCGCGCGGCAGTACGTGCTGATGGACTACGACCTGCCCCGCGAGCTGCTCGCGCGGGCGCAGGCGATCACGCCGGGCCTCGAGTCGCCGACGGTCAGCCCGCTGGCCGACAGCGGCTGGGTCGCCGTGCGCGCCATGGTTCCGCGCGCCGACGTCAACCACGTCATGGACGAGCTGTACGACCTTGGCGCCCGCGCAATCCTTGTCGGCTCGATCCACGCCGCCCGCCTCTGATGACCGTCGCCGTTCGGGTCATCCCCTGCCTCGACGTGGCCGGCGGCCGCGTCGTGAAGGGCGTGAACTTCATGGGCCTGCGCGACGCGGGCGACCCGATCGAGCTCGCGCGTCGCTACTTTGAGCAGGGCGCTGACGAGATCACCTTCCTCGACGTGACGGCGACGGTCGACCAGCGCGAGACGACCTACGACGTTGTCCGCGCGACGGCCGAGCAGGTGTTCATTCCCCTTACGGTGGGCGGGGGAGTGCGCTCGACCGAGGACGTCGCACGACTCCTCGGCCACGGCGCCGACAAGATCGGCGTCAACAGTGCGGCGATCGCCCGCCCGGCGCTGATCGACGAGATCGCCGACCGCTTCGGCGCCCAAGTGTGCGTGCTGTCGCTCGACGTCACGCGCGACGACGCGGCCCCGAGCGGCTTCGTCGTGACCACGCACGGTGGGCGCACCCGCACCCAGCTGGACGCGATCGCCTGGGCGGTCGAAGCGATCGAGCGCGGCGCCGGCGAGCTGCTGGTCAACTCGATTGACGCCGATGGAACGAAAGCTGGCTTCGATCTCGAGCTCATTGCCGCCATGCGCGAGGTGGCGTCGGTGCCAGTGATCGCCTCCGGGGGCGCGGGCGCGCTCCAGCACTTTGCGCCGGCGGTGGCCGCGGGCGCTGACGCCGTTCTCGCCGCGAGCGTCTTCCACAACGCGGAATTCACGATCGGCGAGGTCAAGCAGTCGCTCGCCGACGCGGGGGTGCTGATTCGATGACCACTGAGCCCGCCATCCCTTCGCCCCACGAGGCTGCGCGCCTTTCGGACGACGAGGCCGCCGCTGTCGTGGAGCGCGCGCAGTTCGCCTCCGACGGATTGCTGCCCGCGATCATCCAGTCGCACGACGACAACGCCGTTCTGATGCTCGGCTACATGAACGCCGAAGCCGTGCGCCGCACCCTGACGGAGGGACGCGTCACGTTCTGGAGCCGATCGCGCAGCGAATTCTGGCGTAAGGGCGACACGAGCGGCAACATTCAGCTGGTGCGCTCGGCGGCACTCGACTGCGACGGCGACACCCTTCTCGTCCGCGTCCACCAGGTGGGCCCGGCCTGCCACACGGGTGCCCGGCGCTGCTTCGACGTCGACCCCGTCATCACGGAGGGAGCCGAGTCGTGACCACGACCCTTGCCGACGTCGTGGCGCGCCGTCACGACGCCCGCGTTGTCCCGGTCATTCGCGAGCTGTTCGCCGACGCCGCGACCCCGGTCGGGCTCTACCGGGCGCTCGCGAATGATCGGCCGGGCACCTTCCTACTCGAGTCGGCCGAACAGGGCGGCATTTGGTCACGGTACTCGTTCATCGGCGTCGCATCCTTCGGCGTGCTGACCGAGCACGAGGGCGTAACCCGCTGGCTCGACACCGGCATCGACGCCGAGCGCGCGTTCGGCGGCCCGATCCCCGACGACCCGCTGGAGGCGCTGGATGTCCTTCACGCGCGCTGGCGCACCCCGGCCGACCCCGCGCATCCGCCGCTGACGGGCGGCCTCGTCGGCTTCATCGGCTGGGATGCGGTGCGCCGCGTCGAACACCTCCCCGACGCGCCCCCCGCCGACTTCGCCGTACCGGAGCTCGCCGTCGCCTTCACGAGCGAACTGGTCGTCATGGACCACCGCACGGGGACCGTGCAGATCGTCACCGCGCTGCTGCTCGACGGCGATCCCGACGATGCCGAAATCGGGCGGCGATTCGAGGATGCTCAGGGCCGGTTGGATGCGCTCGCGCACGCCCTCACGCGCCCCATTGCCCCCGCCCCCGCGCTGATTGACACCACGGTGACGCCGCATCCCGAGCACCGCTCGACGCCCGAACAGTTCCTCGGAGCGGTCGCCGCGTCGAAAGCGCACATTCGCGACGGGGACGTCTTCCAGGTGGTCATCTCGCAGCGTTTCGACCACCCGGTCACCGCCGCACCCCTCGACGTGTACCGGGTGCTGCGAGCCTTGAACCCGTCGCCCTACATGTACGTGCTCAGCTTGACGAGCGCCGCCGGCGAGCCGTACGCGATTGTGGGCTCCTCGCCCGAGGCGCTCGTCAAGGTGCAGGATGGGCGCGCGTTCTCGCACCCGATCGCCGGGTCGCGCCCGCGCGGGTCTACCCCCGAGCACGATGCCGCGCTCGCCGACGAGCTGCTCGCCGACCGCAAGGAGCAGGCTGAGCACCTCATGCTCGTCGATCTCGCGCGCAACGACCTGTCGAAGGTGTGCACGCCCGGCAGTGTCGAGGTCACCGAGTTCATGCAGGTCGAGCGGTTCAGTCACATCATGCACCTGGTGTCGAGCGTCGAGGGGGACGTGCGCGAGAGTGCGAGCCCCATCGACGTGCTGCGCGCCACGTTCCCGGCAGGCACGCTGAGCGGCGCCCCGAAGCCGCGAGCACTGGAAATCATCGACGACCTCGAGCCCGCCCGCCGCGGCGTGTACGGCGGCGTTGTCGGATACTTCTCGTTCTCGGGCGACCTCGACCTCGCGATTGCGATTCGCACCGCATTTCTCGCCGACGGCGTCGCCCGCGTGCAAGCGGGCGCGGGGCTCGTCGCCGATTCGCAGCCGCAGGCCGAGTTCGACGAAACGGTGGCGAAGGCCGCCGCGCCGCTACGGGCGGTCGCCATCGCGAACGCGCTAACGCCGATTACGGGCGACGAGGGAACCCCGTGACGCCCCGCCGTCTTCGGCTGCTCGCCATCGTCGCGCCGCTCGCCGCGGCGGCCCTTGGCCTGCTGGCGTGGACCCAAGTCTGGGTCGTGCTTGATCTCGGCGGCGGCCTCACCGTCGACGCCCGCGGCGAGACCGCCGCGAACACGGTTCCCGCCCTCGCCCTCGCGCTGCTCGCGCTCACCGCCGCCCTTGCCCTCGTCGGTCGCACCCCCCGCATCCTGCTGGGCATCGTGCAGCTCGGACTCGGCGTCGGAATCATCGCCGCATCCGCGGCGGTTCTTGCCGATCCCGTTGGCCGCGGCGGTCCCGCCGTGACCGGCGTCACCGGCGTCGACGGTGATGCGGGGATCGCCGCGCTCGTCGTCGCCTCCAGTGTGTCTGGGTGGGTCACGCTCGCCCTCGTCGCGGGAGCCCTGGCGGCGCTCAGCGGCGTGGTGACGGCGGTCACGGCTCACCGGTGGCCCGAGCGCGTGCGTCGCTACGACACACCCGACGGCAGTGGGGCGTCGCGGGCCGACCGTCTCGGCGACTGGGACGCCCTCAGCGACGGCGATGACCCGACAGCCCGGTAGACTGTAAGCCCTGCCCGTTCCCGACTCAGGAGACGCATGAACGCCCAGAACGAACCCGGACACGGACACTCGCCCGCCGCCTGGACGGCCGTCGTCATCATGCTGATCGGCTTCACCGTGGGCACCGTCGCGTTCTTCTTCGAGCTCGCTCCCATCGTCTGGGCGAGCGCCGTCGTCGTCGTCATCGGCTGGATCGTCGGTGGCGTGATGGCGAAGATGGGGTACGGCGTAAAGGGCCCGCGCTACGCCCCGAAGGCACACTCCTAAGTGCTGGACGGCCTGACGGCGGGAGCGCTGGAGGACGCCGCGGCCCGCCGCGCCGAGCGTCCGCTCGCGGCCGTCGAGGCTGCGGCCGCCGCTCAGCCTCCGGCGCGCGACGCCGTGGCCGCGCTTGCGCGCGCCTCGCACGTGAAGTTGATCGCCGAAGTCAAGCGGGCAAGCCCGTCGCGTGGAGCCCTCGCGAGCATCCCTGACCCCGCGCAGCTTGCTGCGCAGTACGCAGCCGGGGGAGCGCACGCGATCAGCGTGCTGACCGAGCAGCGGCGCTTTCAGGGGTCGCTCGCCGACCTTGAGGCGGTCCGCGCCGCCGTCGACGCGCCGATCTTGCGCAAAGACTTCATCGCCGACGAGTACCAGATCGCCGAGGCGCGCGCGGCGGGGGCCGACCTGGTTCTGCTGATCGTGGCCGCCCTCGACGAAGCCACGCTCCGCCGGCTACACGCGCACATCCTCGAGTGGGGCATGACCCCGCTCGTCGAAACGCACTCCGCTGACGAGGCACGCCTTGCCGTCGACTTGGGCGCATCCCTCATCGGCGTGAACGCCCGCGACCTCACGACGTTCGAGCTCGATCGAGACCTGTTCGGTCGGCTCGCCCCGATCATCCCCGACGACGCGATCCGCATCGCCGAGTCGGCCGTCCTCAGCGTCGCCGACGTTGAGCACTACCGGCGCGCCGGCGCCGACGTGGTGCTCGTCGGTGAGGCCCTCGTCACTGGCGGCGACCCCGTCGCCACTGCCCGGCAGTTTGTGAGCGTGTCATGACCCTGCGCGACGTGGTTGGCCCCTACTTCGGCACCTTCGGGGGCCGTTTCGTGCCCGAATCCCTCATCGCCGCCCTCGACGAACTCGACGCGGCATACCAGGCGGCCAGAGTTGACCCCGACTTCGCCGCCGAGCTCGCCGAGCTGCACCGCACGTACACGGGCCGGCCGTCGATCATCACCGACGCGCCCCGCTTCGCCGAGCACGCCGGCGGCGCGCGCATCCTGTTGAAGCGCGAAGACCTGAACCACACGGGCAGCCACAAGATCAACAACGTGCTCGGCCAGGCCCTGCTCGCAAAGCGCCTCGGCAAGACGCGACTCATCGCCGAGACGGGTGCCGGGCAGCACGGCGTCGCGAGCGCGACCGCCGCCGCCCTGTTCGGCATGGAGTGCGTCGTGTACATGGGCGCCGTCGACACCGAGCGGCAGGCGTTGAACGTGGCCCGCATGAAGCTCCTCGGTGCTGAGGTGGTGGCCGTGCAGACGGGGTCGCGCACGTTAAAAGACGCCATCAACGACGCCATGCGCGACTGGGTGGCGAACGTCGACACGACGCACTACCTGCTCGGCACGGTCGCGGGCCCGCACCCGTTCCCGACCATGGTGCGCGACTTCCACGCCGTCATCGGTACCGAGGCCCGCGAGCAGGTGCGGGAACTCACGGGGCGCCTCCCCGACGCGGTCGCCGCGTGCGTAGGTGGTGGCAGCAACGCCATGGGCATCTTCCACGCGTTCCTCGACGACGAGTCGGTGCGCCTGGTCGGCCTGGAGGCCGCCGGCGATGGAGTCGACACTCCGCACCACGCCGCGACGATCTCGAAGGGCCGGCCCGGAGTGCTGCACGGCGCCCGCAGCCTCATGCTGCAAGACGACGACGGCCAGACGATGGAGTCCCACTCGATCTCGGCGGGCCTCGACTACCCGGGTGTCGGCCCCGAGCACGCCTGGCTCGCCGACATCGGTCGCGCCGAATACCGCGGCGTCACCGACGCCGAGGCGATGAGCGCGCTGCGGCTGCTGAGCCGCACCGAGGGCATCATCCCCGCCATCGAGACGGCCCACGCCCTGCACGGCGCGCTCGAACTCGGGAAGGAACTCGGCCCCGAAGGCATCGTGCTTGTGTCGCTGAGCGGCCGCGGAGACAAAGACATGGAGACGGCGGCGCGCTACTTCCGTCTGCTCGATGGCGAAACCGAGGATGCGCGGTGAGCGCGGTCGAACAGGCCATCCGTGCGCGCCGCGAGGCCGGATCGGGCGCGCTCGTCGCCTACCTTCCCGTCGGGTTCCCCACTCTCGATGACAGCATTGCTGCCGCGATCGCGCTCGTCGAGAACGGCGTCGACATCCTCGAACTGGGCCTTCCCTACAGTGACCCGGTCATGGACGGGCCCGCCATTCAGAAGGCCACCCAGACCGCACTGCAGAACGGCTTCCGCCTGCGCGACGGCTTCACCGCCGTCGAGAAGGTGCGCGCGGCCGTGGACGCGCCGGTCCTCGTCATGACCTACTGGAACCCCGTGCTGCAGTACGGCGTCGACCGTTTCGCCGCCGACCTCGCGAGCGCCGGGGGAGCGGGCCTCATCACGCCTGACCTGATCCCCGACGAGGCGAGCGACTGGATGGCCGCGTCGGAGGCCCACGACCTCGACCGTGTGTTCCTCGCGGCCCCGTCGTCGTCCGATGCCCGTATGCGGCAGGCAGTCGAGGCGAGTCGCGGATTCGTTTACGCCGTTTCGACGATGGGCATCACCGGCGCCCGCTCGGACGTTGACGCCGCCGCGCGCGGCGTCGTTTCCCGGCTGCGCGATGCGGGATGCACGTCCACGTGTGTGGGGCTTGGCATCTCGACTGCCGATCAGGTTCGCGATGTCTTGAGCTACGCCGACGGCGCGATCGTCGGCTCCCGCCTGGTCGCCGCCCTCAGCGAGGGGGGCGTCACCGAGGCGGCCCGCGTTGCGGCCGACCTCGCCACCGGCACCCGCTAGCCTCCGTATCCGGCCGGTCGCCAGTAGGCTGGCACGCGTTCTCACCCTCCCGAAAGGCCCGCATCCGTGATCTCTGCCCTCAGCATCCCGAGTCCCGGCGAGGAGTGGCGCGCGTTCAACCTCGGCCAGTGGCTGCGCGACATCGGCCTGTCGTGGTTCTCGCTCGACATCACGATCAACGCTTATGCGCTCTGCATCCTGCTCGGCATCGCTGCCGCCGTGTGGCTTACCCACGTGCGCCTGACGCGGCGCGGCGCCGAGCCGTGGATTGTGCTCGACATCGCCCTGTTCGCCGTTCCGCTCGGCATCATCGGCGGACGCATCTATCACGTGGTCACCCATCCCGCCGACTACTTCTTCCCCGGCGCCGACCTCTTGCGCGTGCTGTACATCTGGGAGGGCGGCATGGCGATCTTCGGCGCCCTCATCGGTGGCGCCGTCGGCGCGTACATCGGCTGCCGCGTCACGGGCATCCGCTTCTGGTCGTTCGCCGACGCCCTCGCTCCGGGACTCCTCATCGCGCAGGCCTTCGGCCGGCTCGGCAACTGGTTCAATCAGGAACTGTTCGGCCTGCCCACCGACCTGCCATGGGGGCTGGAGATCGACCGTCCGAACGCGGCGATCCCTGTGGGGCTGCCGGAGGACGTCCTGTTCCATCCGACATTCCTCTACGAGATCGTCTGGAACCTGGCCGGTGCCGCGCTGCTGTTGCTCATCGACGCGCGCCTGCGCGTGCAGTGGGGCAAGCTGCTCGGCGGCTACCTCATCTGGTACGGCGTGGGTCGCAGCGTTTTCGAGACGATCCGCCTCGACCCAAGCGAACTCTTCCTGGGCGTGCGCGTGAACGTGTGGGCTGCCTGGGCTGCGGTGCTGCTCGGCATCATCATCGTGATCGTGCAGCGTCGCCGGCATCCTGGCGCCGAACCCGGCCCCTACGTCGCTGGTCGAGGGTGGACGCCGGAGGCTGGGGTAGACTCCGAAGCCGTCTACACCGAGACGGACCTGGCCGGCAACGACGCCGCTCTGGTCGCCGAGAAATCCGGCGCACCTTCCGCCACAAGCGGACCCGCCGCGAACGCGTAACCGCACGGATCGCCACCACCTTGATCCCGGTTCCCCGCTCCGCGGCGCGCGATTCCGCGCACACAGTCCCTGGGCCAGCGACGTCCCGCACCTCAGCACCAACCCATGTGAGGACGGTCCGCGCATGACTCACAGCCCGTATCGCCGATTTTCGAGCATCCCCGAGAAGCAGGGTGCCTATGACCCCGAGCGCGAGCGCGATGCCTGCGGGCTCGCCATGGTGGCGACCCTGCGCGGAACCGCTGGTCACGACATCATTCAGAACGCGCTCGACGCACTGCGCAATCTCGAGCACCGCGGTGCCGTCGGCTCGGACGCGGGCACCGGTGACGGCGCCGGCATCCTGACGCAGATCCCCGACGCGTTCTTCCGCGCGGTCGTCCCCTTCACGCTGCCCGAGGCGGGCGCGTACGCGGTCGGCGCCACCTTCCTTCCGACCGACGCCGCCGAGCGCGCGCGCGAGAAGTCCGGCATCGAGGCGATCGCCGCCGAAGAGGGCCTGACGGTGCTGGGCTGGCGCGAGGTGCCGGTGGACCCGAGCCAGGTCGGAGCGCTCGCCCGCGAGGCCATGCCCGCGATCGAGCAGCTCTTCCTGGCCTCTGGCCGAGCCGACGCGACCGGGGCGCCGCTGTCCGGCATCGCGCTCGACCGTCAGACCTTCCGTACGCGCAAGCGCGCCGAGCGCGAGCTGGGCGCCTACTTCCCGTCGTTGAGCTGCCGCACCATCACCTACAAGGGCATGGTCACCACCCTCCAGCTGGAGCCGTTCTACCCCGACCTGAGCGATGAGCGCTTCGCGTCGAAGCTCGCGCTCGTGCACTCGCGCTACTCGACGAACACCTTCCCGTCGTGGCCCCTCGCCCAGCCGTTCCGCATGATCGCGCACAACGGCGAGATCAACACGGTGCAGGGAAACCGCAACTGGATGCGCGCCCGCCAGTCCCAGCTGGTCAGCGACCTGCTCGGCGACCTCCGCGACGTGTTCCCCATCGTGACGCCCGGCGCGAGCGACTCGGCCTCCTTCGACGAGGTCGTCGAGCTCTTGAGCCTCGGGGGTCGTAGTGTGCCGCACGCGATCATGATGATGATCCCGGAGGCGTGGGAGAACCAGACGGGTCTCGACCCGAAGCTGCGCGCCTTTTACGAGTACCACTCGATGCTCATGGAGCCGTGGGACGGGCCGGCCGCCCTGTCGTTCACCGACGGCTCGCTGGTGGGCGCGACACTCGACCGCAACGGCCTGCGCCCCGGACGCTTCCTCGTCACCGACGACGGCCTGGTCGTGCTGGCGAGCGAGATCGGTGTCCTCGACATCGACCCTGCCCGCGTGGTTCGCAAGGGCCGTCTGCGCCCGGGCGCCATGTTCCTCGTCGACACGGCCGAGGGCCGCATCATCGAAGACGACGAGATCAAGCGTGAGCTCGCCGAACTCGAGCCGTGGGGGGAGTGGCTCGCGGGCAACCGCATCGCTCTCTCCCAACTGCCCGAGCGCGAGCACATCGTGCACACCCCGGCCTCGATCACGCGTCGCCAGCGCACCTTCGGGTACACGGAGGAAGAGGTGCGCGTCCTTCTCGCTCCGATGGCGAAGGCCGGCGCCGAGCCGCTCGGCGCGATGGGCTCCGACACGCCCATCGCAGTGTTGAGCGACCGCCCGCGCCTGCTGTTCGACTACTTCACCCAGCAGTTCGCCCAGGTGACGAACCCGCCGCTCGACTCGATCCGCGAAGAGGTCGTCACGTCAATGGCGCTCGGCCTCGGACCCGAGCGCAACCTGTTGGCCGCCACCCCGCGACACGCGCGGCAGGTCACCCTCGACTTCCCCGTCATCGACAACGACGAGCTGGCGAAGATCCAGCACATCGACCCACGGCCCGGCAGCGCCCTGACGACAACGATCAAGGGGCTGTACCGCGTCGACAAGGGGCCCCGCGCGCTCGAAAAGCGCATCCAAGCGATGTGCGACGAGGTCGATGAAGCGATCGACGACGGCGCCGAGTTCATCGTCTTGAGCGACCGCGATTCGACGGCCGACCTCGCGCCGGTGCCGTCGCTGCTGATGCTTGCCGCCGTTCACCACCATCTCATCCGCACCGAGAAGCGGATGCGCGTGGGCCTGATCGTCGAGACCGGCGACGTGCGCGAGGTGCACCACGTCGCGCTCCTCATCGGCTACGGCGCCTCGGCCATCAACCCGTACCTGGCGATGGAGACGGTCGAGAACCTGGTCCGCAGCGGCATGATCACCGGCATCACTCCCGAGAAGGCCGTGGCGAACGTCATCAAGGCGCTCGGCAAGGGCGTGCTGAAGATCATGTCGAAGATGGGCATCTCGACGGTCGGTTCGTACGCCGGAGCCCAGGCCTTTGAGGCCGTCGGGCTCAGCCAAGAGTTCGTCGACCGCTACTTCACCGGAACGACGAGCATCCTCGGCGGGGTCGGCATCGACACGATCGCCGAAGAGAACGCGCGCCGGCACGCCCTGGCCTACCCGGCCTCCTCGCCGTCGAACCCGCACGAGCGGCTGCCGAGCGGTGGCGAGTACCAGTGGCGCCGCGAGGGTCCTCCGCACCTCTTCAACCCCGAAACGGTCTTCAAGCTGCAGCACGCGACGAAGGCCGGCCGCTATGACATCTTCCGCGAGTACACGAAGGCGGTGGATGAGCAGGCCGAGAAGCTCATGACGCTGCGCGGGCTGTTCCGCTTCACAGACGGACTGCGCGCTCCCGTGCCGCTCGACGAGGTCGAGCCGATCGAGTCGATCGTCCGGCGCTTCACGACCGGCGCGATGAGCATGGGCGCCATCAGCCCCGAGATGCACGAGACCCTCGCCATCGCGATGAACCGCATCGGCGGCCGCAGCAACACGGGCGAGGGCGGCGAAGACGTCGAGCGTCTGCTCGACCCCGAGCGTCGCAGCGCGATAAAGCAGGTCGCCTCTGGCCGCTTCGGCGTGACGAGCATGTACCTCACGAACGCCGACGACATCCAGATCAAGATGGCGCAGGGTGCGAAGCCCGGCGAGGGCGGCCAGCTGCCGGCCAACAAGGTGTATCCGTGGATCGCGCGCCTGCGCCACGGCACCCCCGGTGTCGGCCTCATCTCGCCGCCCCCGCACCACGACATCTACTCGATTGAAGACCTCAAGCAGTTGATCTTCGACTTGAAGCGGTCGAACCCGAAGGCGCGCATCCACGTGAAACTCGTGAGCGAGTCGGGCATCGGTGCGGTCGCCGCCGGGGTCGCCAAGGCGAAGAGCGACGTGATCCTGATCTCGGGCCACGACGGGGGAACGGGCGCCAGCCCCCTCAACTCGCTGAAGCACGCGGGCACGCCGTGGGAGATCGGCCTCGCCGAGGCGCAGCAGACGCTCATGCTGAACCAACTGCGTGAGCGCGTCACGGTGCAGGTCGACGGCCAGATGAAGACCGGGCGCGACGTGATCATCGCGGCGCTGCTCGGAGCCGAGGAATACGGTTTCGCGACCGCTCCCATGGTGGTCTCCGGGTGCATCCTGATGCGGGTCTGCCACCTCGACACGTGCCCCGTCGGCGTCGCGACGCAGAACCCCGAACTGCGCAAGCGGTTCACGGGCACGCCGGAGTTCGTCATCAACTTCTTCGAGTTCTTGGCTCAGGAGGTGCGCGAGTACCTCGCTCAACTCGGCTTCCGCAGCCTCGAGGAGGCCATCGGGCACGCCGAACTCCTCGACGTCGACCGCGCCGTACGGCACTGGAAGGCCGACGGACTCGATCTCGCCCCGATCCTCTCGGGCCCCGTGTTCCCGGCCGACGCGGCGCGCACGCGTCGAGTGGGGCAAGATCACGAGCTCGATGAACACTTCGACAACCAGTTGATTCGCCTGTCGACCGATGCCCTCGAGCACGGCCAGCCGGTGCGCATCGACCTGCCGGTGCGCAACACCGAGCGCGCGGTCGGCACGATGCTCGGCAACGCCGTGACGGCACGCTACGGCGAGCAGGGGCTGGCCCCCGACACGATCGACGTCACGCTCACCGGGTCGGCCGGCCAGAGCCTCGGCGCGTTCATGCCGCGCGGCATCACCCTGCGCCTGTATGGCGACAGCAACGACTACGTCGGTAAGGGCCTGTCGGGCGGCCGCGTCATCGTGCGCCCCGCACGCGAGGCCGTGTTCCACGCCGAGCGCAACGTCATCGCCGGAAACGTGATCGGCTACGGCGCGACGAGCGGCGAGCTGTTCATTCGCGGAATCGTCGGCGAGCGCTTCCTGGTCCGCAACTCGGGGGCGACGGCCGTTGTCGAAGGCGTGGGTGACCACGCGCTCGAGTACATGACGGGCGGTGTCGCCGTCATTCTCGGCGAGACCGGCCGCAACCTCGGCGCGGGTATGTCGGGCGGCACGGCCTACGTGCTTGACCTGACGGACGACCGGGTGAACCGCGACAGCCTGACGAGCGGCGAGTTGACGCTCGGCGCGCTCGATGACAACGACCGCGCGCTCGTGACCGAGCTGTTGAAGAAGCACCACGACGAGACCGAGTCGGCGCTGGCTCAGCGTCTCCTCGCGGACGGCGACGCCGCGCTTGACCGCTTCGTGAAGGTGCTGCCCCGCGACTACGCCGCCGTCTTGGCTACGCGCCAGACGGCGCTCGACGAAGGCCTCGACCCCGATGGGGACATCGTGTGGGGCCGCATCCTGGAGGTGACCGGTGGCTGACCCCCGCGGATTCCTGAACGTGCCCGAGCGGGAGCTCCCGCCACGGCGCCCCGTGCCGATCCGGCTCATGGACTGGAAAGAGGTCTACGAGCAGGGCGACCCCGGGCAGCTCCGCCGCCAGGCGGGGCGCTGCATGGACTGCGGCATCCCGTTCTGCCACCAGGGGTGCCCCCTCGGCAACCTCATCCCCGAGTGGAACGACCTGACGTGGCGCGGCGAGGGGCGCCAGGCGATCGAGCGCCTGCACGCGACGAACAACTTCCCGGAGTTCACCGGCAAGCTCTGCCCGGCGCCGTGTGAGTCGTCGTGTGTGCTCGCGATCAACCAGCCGGCCGTGACGATCAAGCAGGTCGAGGCGTCGATCATCGAGAACGCCTGGAACAACGGCTGGGTGCAGCCCGCTCCGCCCGAGCGACTCACCGGCAAGACCGTCGCCGTCGTCGGAAGCGGCCCAGCGGGGCTCGCTGCCGCCCAGCAGCTCACGCGCGCCGGACACACGGTCGCCGTGTTCGAGAAGGACGATCGCATCGGCGGATTGCTGCGCTACGGCATCCCGGACTTCAAGATGGAGAAGCGCCACCTCGACCAGCGCCTGACGCAGATGCAGGCCGAGGGCACGCGCTTCCGCGCCGGCGTCGAGATCGGCGTCGACATCACCTGGGCTGAGCTACGGCGCCGCTACGACGCCGTGCTGGTCGCCACGGGCGCGCCGCTTCCGCGGGACCTTCCCATCCCGGGCCGCGACGCGCTCGGCGTGCACTTCGCGATGGAGTACCTCACGCAGGCCAACCGTGTGCAGGCCGGCGACACCGTCGCCGAGCAGATCACGGCCGAGGGCAAGCACGTCATCGTGCTCGGCGGTGGTGACACCGGTGCGGACTGCATCGGCACCGCCCACCGCCAGGGCGCGCTCAGCGTGACGAACCTCGCCATCGGCATGCAACCGCCGAGCGAGCGCCCCGAGAACCAGCCGTGGCCCATGCAGCCGACGCTGTTCGAGGTGCAGTCGGCCCACGAGGAGGGCGGCGAGCGCATGTACCTGGCCTCGACCGTCGAGTTCCTCACGAACGACGCGGGCGAGGTGCGCGCCGTCGTGGTGGCCGAGACCGACTTCGTCGACGGCCGCCGCGTGCCGAAGCCGGGCACCGAGCGTGAGCTGCCGGCCGACCTCGTCCTGCTGTCGCTCGGCTTCACGGGAGCCGAGACCGCGACGCTCACGGAACAGTTCCCGCTGCCCGTGGATGCGCGCGGCACGATCCGCCGGGATGCCGACTACACGACGGTCGAGCCGGGCGTCTTCGTCGCAGGCGACGCGGGACGCGGTGCGTCGCTTATCGTGTGGGCGATCGCGGAGGGCCGCGCCGCGGCCGCCGAGATCGACCGCTACCTGCAGGGCACCACCGATCTTCCCGCACCCGTGCGGGCCACAGACCGCCCCATCGCGGTCTGACACCACGGCGGCTCGCCGCCGTGTCTACCACCACCCCAACTCACTGAAGGACCCCATGAGACGAGCAAAGATCGTCGCGACCCTCGGGCCGGCGACGTCGAGCTACGAGAACATTCGCGCCATCATCGAGGCGGGCGTCAACGTCGCCCGCATGAACCTCAGCCACGGCACCTACGCCGTGCACGAAGAGGTCTACCGCAACGTGCGCCAGGCCGCGGCCGACGCGGGCCGCGCGGTTGCGGTCCTCGTCGACCTGCAGGGTCCGAAGATCCGCCTGGGCAAGTTCGCGAACGGCCCGCACGAACTGGCCGAGGGCGACATCTTCACGATCACGACCGAAGAGGTCGAGGGCACGAAAGAGCTCGTCGGGACGACTTTCAAGGGCCTCCCTGACGACGTGAAGCCGGGCGACTTCCTGCTGATCGACGACGGCAAGGTCAAGGTGCGCGTGATCGACACCGACGGTGTGCGCGTGCGCACCGAGGTCGTCGTCGCCGGCCCCGTGTCGAACAACAAGGGCATCAACCTGCCCGGTGTCGCGGTCAACGTGCCCGCGCTGTCAGAGAAGGACGAAGACGACCTGCGCTGGGGCCTCAAGCTGGGCGCCGACTACATCGCGCTGTCCTTCGTGCGCAACGCCGACGACATCACGCGCGTGCACGAGATCATGACCGAGGAGGGGCGCCGCATCCCCGTCATCGCGAAGATCGAGAAGCCGCAGGCGGTCGACGCGCTCGAGGGCATTGTCGACGCTTTCGACGGCATCATGGTCGCCCGTGGTGACCTCGGGGTCGAGTTGCCGCTCGAGGCGGTGCCGATCGTGCAGAAGCGCGCCGTCGAGCTCGCCCGCCGCATGGCGAAGCCGGTCATCGTCGCTACCCAGATGCTCGAGTCGATGATCTCGAGCCCCATTCCGACGCGCGCCGAGACCTCCGACGTCGCGAACGCGGTGCTCGACGGCGCCGACGCCGTCATGCTCTCGGGCGAGACCAGCGTGGGCGAGTTCCCGGTGATCACGGTGTCGACCATGGCCCGCATCGTCGATTCGACGGAGGAGCACGGCCTCGAGCGCATCCCGCCGCTTGGTACGAAGCCGCGCACCCAGGGTGGGGTGATTACGCTTGCCGCCGCCGAGGTGGCCGACTTCGTCGAGGCGAAGTACGTGTGCGTGTTCACCGAGTCGGGAGACTCGGCTCGCCGCATGAGCCGCCTGCGTTTCCGCATTCCCATGAAGGCGTTCACGCCCGACGCGGCCATTCAGCGTCGCATGGCGCTGACCTGGGGCATCGAGTCGTTCCTCGTCAAGCGCGTCACCCACACCGACGCGATGTACCGCCAGGTCGACGAGGCGCTGCTCGGCAACAACCTCGCGGTGAAGGGCGATAAGGTCGTTGTGATCTCGGGTTCGCCTCCCGGAATCCCGGGCGGCACGAACGACATCCGGGTGCACACCGTCGGTGACACGATCGGCACTGAGCTGCCGGCGTGGCTGGCCGGCGCGAGCGTCGAGTAGCCGCCGCGCGCATCCCGCAACACGACACGGCCCCGATCAGCGCCATCAGGCGCGGTCGGGGCCGTTGTCGTGACGTCTGTGCACTCCCGCGGCGCGGTGGCTGAGTGCTCGATAGGGTTTGAGGATGTCTCCGATCCGTTCGCGACGTGCCGTCACCCTCCGAATTGTGTCCGTGGGCGGGGGAGTCGTTCTCGTCGGCGTCTTCGTGGCGTGGCTCGTGCTGCGCCAAAACGACGCGATTCGGCCCCTTGTCGCCATGGACTCTGCCCTGGGGTGGGTGGCGCAGATTGGCGCATATTTCGTCCTCATGGCGGGGGTAGCGTTGCTCGCGCACGGCGTGTTTGGCCGAAGCACGGACGAGCCGAGCGGCTGATTCTCACCCCTAGTAGTACTTGGTTAGGTTGGTCCGGCTCGTTGACAGTAGGGGCAGCATGACATGAGACGGATGACCGCGGTTTGGAGTTCGCGGAGAGTCTCGTAGAACGTCAGGCTGCCCCGCGGGCTTTTGGGTCGGCGGTGAGGCGCTGGAGTGTGATGAACAGGTGCGCGGCGGTGACGAGGGTGACGTGGTGGTGCCAGCCGGGGAAGGTGCGGCCTTCGAAGTGGTCCAGGCCGAGGCCGTGTTTGAGTTCGCGGTAGTCGTGCTCGATGCGCCAGCGGATCTTCCCGAGCCGGACCAGCTCGGCGATCGGGGTGTCCTCTGGGAGGGTGGAGAGCCGGTAGTCGGTCGGCTCGGCGGCGTCGTCGGGCCATTCGACGAGTAGCCAGCAGTCGGGCAGTGATCCGTCGGGGTTCTTGGGGAGGTTCCGGTTCGCGGGACGGACCCGAGACGCGGCGAATCGGCTGGTCATGGTCCCTTTGGAGCCTTGCCGCCAGGACGCGTTCTCGAACGCGTCTGCGGGCAGGCCCTGGGCGTAGGTCTTCGCTTGGACCGGGGCGGTCTGGTAGCTCGCGATGCTGAACGGCCGGCCCTTCTTCCCGGTCGGTGCGGGCATCTCGAACCGGGCGTCAGCGTCGTGGAGGCTGGTGGATGACTTCACCTGCACCACGTACGGGATCTCCCGTTCGGTGAGCCCGGTGCGGAAGTAGCCGATCTCGCCGTACCCGGCATCGCCGACCATCACCGGCGGTGTGAGCCCCCAGGTCGCGGCTTCGTCGATCATCTCCAGCGCCAGCTCCCATTTCGGGCGGTGCCGGAGCGTGTCGGGGATCTGCGCCTTGATCCGCCGGGCCGCGACCTGCGCGGCGTGTTCGTTGGTGTCCGAGCAGGTGTCGTCCCACGCCTCGGGCAGGAACAACCGCCAGTCCAGCGGGCACGATGCCTGGTCGGTGACCGCGTGGATCGAGACACCGATCTGCACGTTCCCGATCTTCCCGAGCGTGCCGGAGTACTGCCTTGCGACCCCCGGCGAGGCAGGGCCGTCCTTGACGAACCCGGTGTCATCGACCACCCACGCCTCCGGCCCGATCACGGAGACCGCCTTGCGGGCCAGCAGGCGACGCACCGGCTCGACCGGCCACGGCGACGAGGACACGAACTGCTGCAACTGCTGGTAATCGATTCCAAGCCGGTCGCCCATCGGCTGCATCGACTTGCGCCGCCCCTCGAGCATCAGCCCCTGGAGATACAGGCCGCCCTTGGCCCGCTGATCCTTCCGCGCCAGCGACGCGAACACGTCGCCCACGAAGTTGTCCAGCTCAGCCCGCACCCGCTCGATCTCATCCGCCCGCACGCCGTGAGGTTAACAGTCCGCAGGACCATTAACAAGAACCTAACCAAGTACTACTAGGGGGTGTTGTGAGTACCGGCCGTGGGACTCGAACCCACATTTGACCGGCGTGTCGCACCCAAAATCCGCGTAATTCCGCGGTTTTTGTGAGGCGCTGAAGGTGTCCGAAACCTAGTTTTGCAACACTTTTGTGGCACGTACCACACGGCCATCACACAAAATCGGCATCCCCCTGGGGGTATCGACGCTCATCTTCCAGCCTACGCCGCGACGGTGACATTCCCCGCGCCGCAAAGGCGTCGGCGCGCCCCGAGGCGCCCGCCGCGGTGACCGCCATCCCGGCTGCCGGAACATCCGCGCATAGACCCGGGTATGACCGACACCACTCTCGACGACAGCCCGATGCTGCTCACCGTCGACGAAGCCGCCGGCCGGTTGCGGGTTCACGCGACGACGCTGCGGAAACTGATCGCGGACAAGGAGCTCGGCTGTGTCCGCATCGGCCGCAAGGTGATGGTCACCCCCGACCAGATCACCGAGTTCATCGACGAGAACCGCAAAGCAGCGGTTCGGCCCGAACCTCCCACCCCGGAGGAGGCCGCCGCAGCTGTTGTGCTCGCCGAAGCCGAACTCGAGGCCGCCCGCACGGTCGCGATCGCCGCGATGACCGCGCGCGCCAAAGAACGCGCCGAGAACCCCTGGGGTCGCTCCATTCGCGGGAAGCGGCGCGTCACCGCGGCGTGATCGAGGTCAGAGCCCCGATGCGTAGAACTGAGCTGCGAGCTCGTTGACCGGCCGCAGGGTGCCTTCTTCGGCGCTGTAGACGAACAGGGCGACGCCAGCTCTGTCGGCGAACTCGATCGCGCCGGCGGCGTATCCGGTCGACGTGAAGAACAATGCCGTGCGGTGATCGGTAGAGGCGACGCCGGCAAGTTCGCGGACCTCGCCGACGCCAACCATGCCGGTGTAGTGCTTCACCTGGGCGATGTAATCCTGGGAGGCGACGTCGATGCCGCCATCGGACGTGTACTGCGTGACGTCCGCGGTGACATCGCCAAGCGACCGCATCCACTGCGCGACAAGCCGCTCGGCGCCCTGCGGCGACACCCCGAACGGTTGCGGCTCCGGGCCCCTCAGATCACCGACGGCGACACCGGCAGCTTCCGCAGCGCGGCGACGTTCCGCCAGATGCGCTTCGCGAAGAGCGCGAAGCCGGGCCTGCTCCGCCTCCCGCTCCACACGACGTTCGGTTTGCAGCTGCTCAAGGCGTGCCGCGAAGTGCTCGCGCACGCTCGCCATACCCCAGTAGTACGCCTTCTCGTACAGGGCGGGAACCGCCTTGGCGCGGCGAACGGTGAGCACGATCCACACCACGCCGAGTGCCACTGCCGTGAGCGCAACCAGCCACCCGAGATCCGGCACCAGGAACGCCGCCATGAACGCGACGATCGCCGCCGCCAGCCACGTGCCGGTTCGGAAGTAGGCGCCGTCCGCGAGCCGCCGCGCCGTCTCCACCATTCGGCCGGCGATGGCGCCGTCCTCGTCATCCCAGTCGCCGGCCGCGATCGCAGCGTCGGCGAAACGTCGCCCCTCGTTCTCGGCAGCGAGCTTGACGGATCGCTCACGGCTGGTCAGTTCGGTCACAATCGGCAGACTACGCGGCACCGGCGACGCGGCACTGGCGCTGGCCGCAACGCGTGATGCGTTGTCGCTGTGTCTCAACTAAGTGGATAGCGATCTCAACTGAGTTGAGAATCCGCGCCCGGATTGCCCGTTCCGGCCTGTGCTCGCGCCCGCGCCGCGCACAGTCCCGTCATGGACTCTCTCGCCCTCCCGTCCCGCGTCGCGGTTGCGGGCGACTGGCACGGCTCACGCGTGTGGGTGCAGTCCGTGCTGGCTTCGATTCGTCGCGCTGACGCTGAGGTGAGGGACGTCCTCCATGTCGGAGACTTCGGGCTGTGGCCGGCGGACACGTACCTCGACGCGGTCGACTACTGGGCTGAACGCACAGGGCTTCGCCTGTGGGTGACCCCGGGCAACCATGACGACTGGGATCAGCTCGAGGCGCCGTTCGGCCGCGGCGACGTCGCGCGCGTGTCGGAATGGGTGACGTTCCTGCCTCGCGGATTCCGGTTCACCGTCGGGGACCGCACCGCGGTCAGCTTCGGCGGCGCCGCCAGTCACGACCGCGCGTGGCGGCGCACGCAACGGTCGAAGCATCCGATCTGGTGGCCGCAGGAAATCGCCACGGACGCCGAGGTGGCAGCGGCCGTCGGCGGGGGATCGGCAGACCTGCTCGTCACCCACGACGTCCCCACCACCGTGCTGCCCGCGGTCGCGGCCGTCCTCGACCGTAGAAACGGCGAAGACGCCCCAGAGGACGCCGCCTACGTGCACGCTTCCGCCCGGCAGATTGATGCCGTGCGCGCCGCCGTGCGACCTCTCCTGCACGTACACGGCCACACCCACGTACACGAGATCGGCGACGTCGACACCGACCACGGTCCCGTCCGCACGCTCGCCCTCACCAACGAACGCCGCCACGGCAACATCGCGTTCCTCGACGCCGACACGCTCGACGTGCGGACGTTGACGAAAGAGGAACTGCGGTTGGCGTGGTGACGGTGCGGGGTTGCAGTGAGGAACGATGCCGCGCATAGCCAATTTGATAGCTAAACCTGCCATTTTGGTCTAGTCTGGCAGTGACAGCTATCAGTCAGTTGGGGGTGAAGGTGTGGTTCAGCGAGTCTCGCCGCGTCAGCAGCGGCAACTTCGGGACTTAGGCGAAAACATTCGTCGATGGCGGAAGGTCAACGGGATGACCGCCGCGGAGTTGGCCGAGCGCGCATTCATCACCCGAGAGACGCTGCGGAACATCGAGCGGGGCGTGGGAAGTCCTCGCCTCGACTCTGTCGTGGCCGTGCTGACCGCGCTCGGTATCGCAGATCGTGTCGTTGCAGCTAGCAACCCGTACGAGTCTGAAGCCGCACGCGCGCGAATCGACAGAATGCTCGCCGCCGGGAAGAAACTATGACCGCTGTCCGCGTCTACATCGACGGCATCGACGACGCTCCCGTTTTCGCAGGAACGCTCGAGCCGTCATTCATGGGTGCTCACACGCTCGCCGGCGCGTCGTTCGCTTACTCGTCGGACTACCTCAAACACCCCGGCAGCTACGAAATCTCGCCCGAGCTGCCGCTGCGAACCGCGCGAACCTACACTGACGAATCCCGAACGATGTTTGGCGCGTTCAACGACGCTGCCCCGGACGAGTGGGGACAGCGCATCATCGATGCGAACAACGCCATGCTGCGCAAGACCGATCCCAGCCGCCCTCGCCGCCTCGGCGCGTTCGACTACCTCCTGGGAGTGTCCGATCGGACACGGATTGGATCACTTCGATTCCAAACTGCAGGCGGAACCGTTTGGCTGTCGGAGGATTCGGGTGTTGCGAACATGCACGCACTCTCAAAGGTCATCGCGGCCGCCGAACGATACGAACGAAACGCCGCAACTGACGACGACGTCGCCTACCTCTCCGGCATCGCCACAAGCCCCGGCGGGGCCCGCCCCAAAGCGAACGTGATCACCGACGCGGGTCGTCTCGCGATCGCGAAACTACCGCACTCCAAAGACGGCAACATCGACGTCGAAGCGTGGGAAGCGGTCGCGCTCACCATCGCATCCAAGGCCCACCTCCACACCCCTGCATTCACGCTGCGACGCGTCGGGCCAGCGAAGTCAGTGCTTATCACCGAACGCTTCGACCGTGACGACGCCGAGCGGCGCTACGGATACATGTCGGCGGCCACAGCACTTGGCCTCGGCGAACACAACCAGCAGCATCGGACTTACGTCGATTACGCCGACACGATTGCGACACTGACCTCACGCGAAGACCTTCGGGAGCTATACGGGCGGATAGCGCTGACCGTCCTCATCAACAACGTCGACGATCACTGGCGAAACCACGGACTGCTCCGCGGCCGCGAAGGATGGACGCTGTCGCCCGTGTTCGATGTGAACCCCTCGCGCTCAACGGGGATCATCACGTCGCGACCGATCGACGACGACGACGACCCCCGCGCACGTGACCTGCGGAACCTGTTCGATTCGCGCGGATATTTCTCCCTCACCGAAGACGAAGCCAACGAAACACTTCACCGGGTCGGTCACGCCGTATCCCAGTGGCAGAAAATCGCCGAAGACGTTGGCATCGACCGCGACGAAATCGGCGAAATGTCGGTCGCGTTCGATGAGGCTCAACTGGACTACGCGCTGAACAGACCCGCACCCGACAGCCTTGCGCCCGGACGAATCCCCACGTGGGTGCCGCCCCACACCCGAAATGGCAAGCCCGTCAGGGGGCATCACCGCAACGCCAGTAGCAAGAATCGGCCGTGACAGCGTCGGACCTTCCCGCCAGACTGCCCGTATGGCCACCGACACGAAGCTGACTAAATCGATCGGCGAACACTACGTCGCTGCCGAGCTCGCCCGTCACGGTTGGGCGGCAGCTCTCACCCGGGACGGGCTTGCCCGCACCGATTTGCTCGCCGTGCACACCCGCGATGAGGAACGCCGGTCGATGATCGAGGTGCAGGTGAAGACGACGTTGAACAAGCCCGAGCGGTTCAACTGGCTGCTCGGTGTGAAGGCGCAGCAGCCGGCAATGTCGCCGCGCGAATGGTTCGTCCTCGTTGGCGCCCCGACAGACGTGTCGGCGCCGCTTCGCAGCTTCGTCATCCCACGCGACCACGTCGCCGCAGCCGCATGGATCGGCCACGAGACGTGGCGGACCGACCCGGACGTTCCGCCAGGGAAACGCAACGTCGGCCCCGACCAATCCCGAGTCGGGGTGAGTATCTTCGCCGCCTACGAAGGCCGCTGGGATCTGCTGCACGCCGAACACACCGACGACGTGCCCGTGCTGCTGCCCGGCTGGATGCGCGCCAACGCGCAGCTCGAGCGGGTCGGCCTGCCGCCGGGGCATCCGTGGAAGGAGCGGCTGCCTGAGTGGTGACGGTGAGACGGTGTGGCTCACGCAAGCGCAGATGGCTGAGTTGTTTCAGACCACCCAGCAGAACATCAGCGTGCACCTCAAGAACATCCACGCCGATGATGAGCTGGATGTGGCATCAACCCACAAGGATTTCTTGTCGGTTCGCCGGGAAAGCTCACGCGACGTGCAGCGCACCCTCGAGCGCTTCAACCTCGACGCCGTGCTGTCCGTCGGGTGACGGCGCGATAACGTCTCGCCAGCCCAGCCGGCGCCGCGACTTGTCGTCGATGTCGCGGCGGCAGCGCCAACTACCCGGACATTCCGGGCAGTTGGTCGTGAAGGACGGTGCGGCGCGAAGCGCGGGTGAGCGTCGCGTGCCGTGACTACCGTTCCGTCTTCTTGGGCGGAGTGACTACTTGTCGGTAGTCGTTGGTACGCTGAAGGGGTATCCGTATTCGCGGTGAAGGGTGAGACATGCAAGCCGAGCTGGAATCTGGTCGCGATCTCGGCGACCTCGTGCGCCGTGTTCGTGAACGCCACGGCCTCAGCCAGCGGCAGCTCGCTGATGCGATCGGCTGCTCCCAACGGTACGTGTACGAGCTCGAGAAGGGTCTGCCAAAGCGGGCGGACGACAACTTCTACGCCATCCTCCGCAAGCTCGGCATCCGCCTGATTGGCGAGGTCCGTGATGGCTGACCGCGAGCTACCCGTCCATCTGTACGGCCACCACATCGGCACCCTCACCGACGCCGCCGATGGCCGCCCTATTCTGCGGTGGAACCCCGCCGGTAAGTGGCGCCTGAACTCACCGGTCCTGTCCCGGCACCTCCGTGTCGGCGTCGAGGATTCCGACGCGACCGAGTCGTTCTTCGGGAATCTCCTTCCCGAAGGCGTTCACCTGGATGACCTTGCCAGGGAGACGAAGACCAGCTCGAAGGATCTTGTCGGCATGCTCGCCGTCGTCGGCGCCGACCTTGCCGGCGCGCTCCGCATCGGTGAGCCCCGCGACGCCATCGACCCCGAGCCGTTGACCGCGGGGGAGCTTCGAGAGTTGCTTCGCCGCGCGCCCGGCTACCTCGTCGGCGGCGGAGGGTCGGCACTGCCAGGGTTCCAACGCAAGCTCACCCTCACCCGCGACGACGGCGTCTGGATTCGCGGCAATGGCAGGGTCGCATCCACCCACATTCTGAAGCCCGTCAACCCCGACTTCCGCGCCGCCGTCGACGCCGAGGCATACTGCCTCGCCCTTGCCCGTCACGTCGGCCTGACTACTTTCGACGCCCGAGTGGAAGACATCGACGACCTCGTTGTTCTCGTCGTCGAACGCTACGACCGCGTCCGCACAGAGTCCGGCGCAATCGACCGCATCCACCAGGAAGACTTCGCCCAAGCTCTCGGCCTCGCGCCCGGCGGCGACGAGAAGTTCCAATGGCGGCAACCGGCTGCGAACCTCGCCGCGATCGCCGAACAGCTCGACGCCGACGCAACCGTGTTCGCCCCCGGCACCGACAAAGAGCAGCTGCTGCGCTACGTCACCGTCAACGTCGCCTGCGGCAACACCGACGCGCACGCCAAGAACTTCTCCCTCATCCACGACGCCGACGGCCGCACCCGCTTGGCGCCGCTGTACGACATCACACCGCTTGGGCTTCGCTTCGAAGCCTCACAGCAGATGTCGATGACCGTCAACGGTATCTGGCATCTCGCCGATGTCACCGCCGTCGACCTCGCCGTCGAAGCCACGAGCTGGGGCATCGACGAACACCGCGCTCGCGACATCGTCGACGACACCCTCGCACGGCTCACCGATGCCACCTACGCCGTCCCGGCGCACGACTCCATCGAGAAGCACACCCCCGGTTACATTCGCGGTCAAGCGCAGAATCTCGCCGCCGGTAAACCCGCACGCCTGGACACAACCACCCCGCCGATGCTGATGCCGCGCCTCGGCACACCCCAACCGCGCGTCAGCCGCGGCCGCCCCGACGGCGGCCAATACGACCACCGCGACCGACCCGAATCAGACATCACCCTCAGCTGAATCGTCACGGTGGACGCGCCGGATCAGTTGTCGCAAAAACTGCAACAACTGAACCCGCCCGTCACCGCCCCGACCGCGGCACGACACGACGCGCCCGCAACGGACACTCCCACGGACGAGGGACTGTCTGAATAACGGTGTGTGGGGTCCGGCCTGATCCGAAAGGAGACGGCCGTGGCTGACACGACCGAGTTGTTGGAAGACGCGATGATCGATCCCGTGACGGGAGAGATTATCGATCAGAAGGACCTTGCCGAGCGGTTGCTCGCGCAGGCGAAGGAGCAGGGCGTGAGCCTGGTCGGCCCGGGAGGGCTGCTGAACCAGCTCACGAAGAACGTCCTCGAGACGGCGTTGAACGCGGAGCTGACCGAGCATCTCGGGCACCAGCATGGCGGGACGCCTGCCGGGTCGAACATGCGCAACGGGACACGGACGAAGACGGTTCTCACCGAGATCGGCCCCGTGGAGATCGAGGTCCCCCGGGATCGCGACGGGTCGTTCGAACCGGTGATCGTCCCCAAGCGGAAGCGTCGCCTGGACGGGATCGATCAGATCGTGCTGTCGCTCAGCGCCCGCGGACTCACGACCGGGGAGATCGCCGCGCACTTCGACGAGGTCTACGACGCGAAGGTCTCCAAAGACACCATCAGCCGGATCACGGAGAAGGTGGCCGGTGAGCTCGCGGAATGGTCCTCCCGACCGTTGGACCCGATCTACCCGGTGATCTTCGTCGACGCGATCGTCGTCAAGGTCCGTGACGGGCAGGTCCGCAACACCCCGTTCTACGTCGTCATGGGCGTCACCGTGCACGGGGAACGCGACATCCTCGGGATCTGGGCCGGCGACGGCGCAGAAGGCGCGAGGTTCTGGCTGCAGGTGTTCACCGAGCTGAAGAACCGTGGCGTCGAGGACGTGTTCATCGCCGTCTGCGACGGGCTGAAGGGACTCCCCGAAGCGATCAATACCACCTGGGAGCGGACGGTCGTGCAGCAGTGCATCGTGCACCTGATCCGCAACAGCTTCCGCTACGCCGGCCGCCAGCACCGTGACGCGATCGTGAAGGGACTCCGACCCGTCTACACAGCCCCGTCCGAGGCTGCGGCCCGGGACCGGTTCGCCGAGTTCGCGGCCGAGTGGGGCGGCAGGTATCCGGCGATCGTGCAGCTATGGGAGAACGCGTGGGCCGAGTTCGTGCCGTTCCTCGAGTACGACGTCGAGATCCGAAAGGTGATCTGCACGACCAACGCGATCGAGTCGATCAATGCCCGCTACCGGCGAGCGGTCCGCGCCCGCGGACACTTCCCGAACGAGGCCGCGGCGCTGAAGTGTCTCTACCTTGTGACCCGGTCACTTGACCCCACCGGGGGCGGCAGGGCACGCTGGGCGATCAGGTGGAAGCCCGCGCTCAACGCGTTCGCGATCACCTTCGCCGGACGGTTCGACAGAACCAATCACTGAAAACCGCCGGACCTCACACACCGTTTAACGGACACTCCCTCCATTGGCTGTCCTCGGCGCGTTCGTTCTGGGAAGCGGAATTGGAGCCCTCATGGGTAATCCCAACTCCTGGCTTTGGGCCTTGGGAGGCGTCGCCGTCATGCTCACGATTGCAGCGATCGTGTCGGTTCGTCGGCGCAACGTCCGCAGCTGAGGCTGTTCCGAGCAAGCTGATGACCGGGGCGCAGCCACGCAGTCTGCGCCCCGGTCATCGCGATCCTGACGGTGTCTGAGTCACCCCGGTGTGTTCGGAGAGCGTTTTGCTGGTGTCAGCCCGCTCTTTCGAGGGGTTCGGTGAGAGCGTAGTCGAGTTGCTCGAGCTCGACGGGGGTGAGGTCGTCGATCGAGCCGTGGGTGCGCTCGGTGTTGAACCAGTGCACCCAGCCGGCTGTCGCTGCCTCGACCTGATCGACGTCTCGCCAGGGGCCCTCGTGGTGGATGAGTTCGGACTTGTAGAGCCCGATCTGCGATTCCGCGAGGGAGTTGTCATACGCGTCGCCGACGGACCCGACGGAGGGGTCGATGCCCTCCTCGACGAGGCGGTCGGTGAACGCGATCGACGTGTAGGCGCTGCCGGCGTCGGTGTGGTGCGTGAGCCCAGCGAATCCGTCGACGCCTTCTCGACGACGTGTCCAGAGCGCCATCTCGAGGCAGTCGAGCACCAGCAGGGTGGCCATCGACGTGGCGGCGCGCCAGCCGAGGATGCGGCGGGAGTGCGCGTCGAACACGAACGCGACATAGACCCACCCGGACCACGTCCAGACGTACGTGAAGTCGGCCACCCAGAGCTGATCGGTGCGGAACCTCGCGAAGTGCCGGTCGACGAGGTCAGCCGGTCTGGTCTCCCGCGGATCCGAATCGACCGGCCGCTTCCGCTTCCCACGCACGACGCCGGCGATTCCGAGGTCCCGCATGAGGCGTTCGACCGTGCAGCGGGCGATGTCGTGCCCGTCGCGACGCAGCCTCAGCCAGAGCTTGCGGGCGCCGAGGACCTTCCGCTGCGCCTGCCAGGTCGCCAGGATGATCGGCTTCCACCGCTCATCCGAGAGTTCCCGTGGGGACGGGCCGCGTCCTCTCGCGTCGTAGTAGGTCGATGGGGCGATCCTCACGTCGTGCTTGCTCAGCACAGTGCAGATCGACTCGACACCCCATCGCAGCCCACCATCGCGGCGGTCTTTGTGCTCGTCGATGAACGCGACTATCGCTTGTGTGGCCGGTCGAGTTCGGCCGCGAAGAAAGCCGAGGCCGCCTTCAGAATCGGCGGATTCAACCGGTGGTCGCAACGAGTTCTGTGAACTTCTCCGATGGTGTCAGATAGCCGAGCGTTTTGCGTGGTCGTCCGTTGAGCGAGTCCTGGATCGCGGTCAGCTCAGCGCGGGTGACGATGCTCAGATCGGTGCTCTTCGGCAGGTACTGGCGTAGCAGTCCGTTGGTGTTCTCGTTGCTTCCGCGCTGCCACGGGGAGTGCGGGTCGCAGAAGTAGATCGGGATGCCGGTCGCTGTCGTGAACTCGGAATGCTTGGCCATCTCGGCGCCCTGATCCCAGGTGATCGTCCGCGCCAGCGACGCCGGCAACGCGGTGATCGCCTCGCGCATTGCGGCCTCCACCTTGTCGGCGCTCTTCCCGTCGGGCAGGTGCAGCAGAAGTGTGAGGCGGGTGCTGCGTTCAACGAGGGTTCCCACGGCGCTGCGACTGTTCTCACCGAGGATCAAGTCGCCTTCCCAATGCCCCGGCACGGCGCGGTCTTCGACCTCCGCGGGGCGCTCGCTGATCATCACCATCCCTGGCAGCCGGCCTCGCCGGTCCGTCGCGGTCCGCGACTTCCGTGCCGCACGCCCTGACCGCAGGCAGCGGGCAAGCTCGCGGCGCAACTGCCCGCGTCCCTGCACGAACAGGGACTGGTAGATCGTCTCGTGACTCACGTGCATCTCCGGGTCGTCGGGATGCTCCAACCGTAGGCGGGCGGCGATCTCCTGCGGAGACCACAGTTGCTCCAGCTGCGTCGCGACAACCTCGAGCAGCCGTCCACCGTCAAGCTTGAACGGCTTCGGTCGGCGGGCCTGCTCTCGCGCGTCCTCATGCGCCCGCCACGCCGAGTACCCCTCCCGCCCGCCGCCGCGCTTGACCTCGCGGCTGACCGTCGACACCGCCCGTCCCAGGGCGAGCGCGATCGCGGTCAACGTGTCACCGCGCGCGAGACCAACCAGGATCTCCTCACGATCGAAGACCGTCAGATGCCCCTCGCGCGGCTCCCAGCCGAACGGCTTCCCGTCGAGGTGACGCCCTTCCCGCGCCATGCGGCCGACCATCGGGGCCGTGCAGCCGATCTCGCGGGCGATATCGATGAGCCGCCACCCCTTCGAGTGGAGACGGAGCGCGAGCTGCTTCTGCTCACGACTGAGATGACCATGCTTGCCCTGCAACGAATGCCTCCCGAGATCAGCGTCTGCTTCATCTCACAGCACTCATTGCGCTGACCGGTTGAATCCGCCATCTCGTTCGCCCGCCGCAACTCGGCGTTCTCACGCCGCAGCCGCTTGATCTCCACCGCCGCATCGGTCGTGACACCGGGCCGGTTGCCGGCATCGACCTGCTGCCTGCGGATCCAGGTGCGGATCGTCTCCGGTGAGCCAATGCCGAGCATCCCAGCGACAGCGGTCATCGCCTGATACTCGCTCGGATAATCGGGCCGCACCTCGGCGACCATACGGACAGCGCGCTCACGAAGCTCGCGCGGGTACTTGCTGGGACGTCCCATGAGACAGATCCTTCCAAGGAATCCTGCCTCCGAACACACCGGGGTGACTCAGTCTGGTTTCAGCACATTGTGGACACCTGTCTCAGGTCATCGTGGACAGTGACGTGTTCTCCGTCGTGATGTCTCACGTCATCGTGGACACCCGGTCAGGGTCGATGGGTGAGCAAACAGGAAGTGTTGATCCTCGCCGTCACCGTGCAGGGCCTGTCCTACCGCGAAGCGGCCCGCATCCATGGGGTGTCGAAGTCGCTGGTTCACAAGTTGCACCAGCGGTGGCTTACCGAGGGTGAGGCCGCGTTCACGCCCCGCTCCAGGGCTCCACGATCCCGCCCGTCGCGAACACCCGATGCGGTCCGTGATCGCATCCTGCAGCTGCGCGTTCAGTTGATTGCTGACGGTCTCGATGCGGGCGCTGACACGATCGGCGCCCTGCACGCTGCCGAGCAGGTGACCGTGTCGAGGTCGACGATCTGGCGCATCCTGCGAGCTGCGGACGTGATCACTGCGCAGCCGCAGAAACGCCCCCGTTCTTCCTGGTAACGTTTCTGCGCCGAGCAACCCAACGAGCTTTGGCAATCCGACACCACCCACTGGCGTCTTGCTGATGGCACCGAGGTGGAGATCATCGGCTGGCTCGATGACCACTCCCGTTTCGTCACCCACCTGTCATGCCATCGACGCGTCACCGGCCGCACCGTCACCGACACTTTCCAGCAAGCGGCCGCCGTGCACGGCTTCCCGGCGGCAACGCTGACGGACAACGGCAACATCTTCACCACTCGTTTCGCCGGCGGCCTGAAGGCCCGCACCTCCGGCAACGCGTTCGAGACGCTCTTGGCCTTGCAGGGCATCACCCAGAAGAACGGCCGCCCCTACAAACCGACCACGCAGGGCAAGATCGAGCGGTTCTGGCAGACGCTTAAGAAGTGCCTGACGATGCGTCCGGCGAACAGCCTGGAGGATCTGCAAAGCGAACTGGACGACTTCGTCGACCACTACAACAACAACCGTCCCCACCGAGCACTCAACCGGCGCACGCCCGCCTTCGCTTACGGGCTGATCCCGAAAGCGGCACCGACCCGCCCGGACGATCCGAACATTTGGCGGGTCCGCTACGACACCATCGACGCGCACGGGAAAGTGGCCCTCCGACCGATTCGGCAACCGGATGATGCATTTGGGATACGGGCGCGCCCTGGCCCGCACCGCCGTGATCGTCCTGATCCACGGCCTCTATGCCATCACCATCACCCCTGACGGCGACGTCATCGCCGAGCACCTCATCGACCCCGACAAGGGCTACCAAGCCAAGACATGAAAAACGGGTGAACCCCCACACTGGGGGTTCACCCGTCCACGATGTCCTGAGACATCACACTCGTACCGGCTGTGGGACTCGAACCCACACGCCCTTTCGGACAACGCATTTTGAGTGCGTCGCGTCTACCATTCCGCCAAGCCGGCTTGCGTGCATCCCCATCGATGCTCGCGTAGTGACCATACCGTAGGCTTCTCGTCGTGAGTGATGAGCAGCAGACCACCGCCCCCCGCCGTGTCGTCGTCGCCGAAGACGAGTCGCTGATTCGGATGGACATCGTCGAGATCCTGCGCGACAACGGCTACGACGTCGTCGCCGACGTGGGCGACGGCGAGGCCGCTGTCGAGGTCGCCACGGAGCTGCGCCCCGACCTCGTCGTGATGGACGTGCGCATGCCGAAGCTCGACGGCATCGAGGCCGCGAAGCGCCTCAGCGAGAACCACATCGCGCCCGTCGTGCTGCTGACCGCGTTCAGCCAGAAGGAGCTGGTCGAGCAGGCCAGCGAAGCCGGCGCGCTCGCCTACGTCGTGAAGCCGTTCACGCAGAATGACTTGCTTCCCGCCATCGAGATCGCCCTCAGCCGATACCAGCAGATCATCACCCTCGAGGCCGAGATCGCCGATATGGCCGAGCGTTTCGAGACCCGCAAGCTCGTCGACCGCGCCAAGGGTCTGCTCAACGAGCGCATGGGCCTCACCGAGCCCGAGGCGTTCCGCTGGATCCAGAAGGCGTCGATGGACCGTCGCACGACGATGCAGGCCGTCGCCCAGGCGATCATCGACCAGCTGGCGCCGAAGAAGGACGCGCCGAAGAAGGACGACGACCAGTAGTAGCTCGCGCCCCGCGCATCCCGACCGTTACCGGTCGCGGAGCATGTTCGTCATGCGCACGGTCGAGAGCCGGCGGCCCTCCTCGTCGCGGATGACAATCTCGTGGGTCGCGAGCGTGCGCCCGAGTACGAGCGCCGTGCACGTTCCCGTCACGACGCCGCTCGTCACCGAGCGCGAGTGCGTCGCGTTGATCTCGATGCCGACCGCGTAGCGACCGGGGCCGGCGTGAATCGCCGACGAGATCGAGCCGAGGCTCTCGCCGAGCACGACGTGCGCGCCGCCGTGCAGCAATCCGATGACCTGCGTGTTGCCCTCGACCGGCATCGTCGCGACCGACTTCTCGGCGGACAGTTCAAGAAACTCGATCCCCATCTTCCGAGTGAGGGCGCCCCCGCCGGTTTCCACGAGACGGGCAACGAGCTCCGGGTCGAGGTCATCGGGGATGCGCGTCACAGGTTCTCCTCGCGGGCGTCGGGCGGTCTCGGGGCCGCGTCGGCGCACGCCGTTAGGCTGGCGGGCGTGACGGACTCCGCAAAGCCTACTCTGCTCATTGTCGACGGCCACTCGCTGGCGTTTCGGGCCTTCTACGCCCTCCCCGTGGACAGCTTCGTCACGCGCGACGGGCAGCACACGAACGCCATCCACGGCTTCATCTCGATGTTCTTGGGGCTGCTCGCGAAAGAGAAGCCGACCCACGTCGCCGTCGCTTTCGACATCTCCCGACACTCCTTCCGCACTCGGGAGTACCCCGAGTACAAGGGCACGCGCGGTGAGACGCCGCCGGAGTTTGTTGGCCAGGTGCCGCTCTTGCAGGAGGCGCTGGAGGCGATGAGTGTCACCACCATCACGAAGGAGGACTACGAGGCCGACGACATCCTCGCGACCCTCGCCACCCAGGGTGCCGAGCAGGGATTCAACGTGCTCGTCGTCTCAGGCGACCGCGACACGATTCAGCTCGTCAACGACAGGGTGACTCTGCTCTACCCGAACGCCCGCGGCGTGAGTGAACTCAAGCGCTACGACCCGGACGCGGTTCGGGAACGCTACGGCATCAACCCCGAGCAGTATCCCGAGATTGCGGCGCTCGTGGGCGAGACCAGCGACAACCTGCCGGGCGTCGACAAGGTCGGCGAGAAGACGGCGGTGAAGTGGATCACCCAGTACGGGTCCCTCGAGAGTCTGCTCGAGCACGCCGACGAGATCACGGGCGTCGTCGGCAACAACCTGCGTGAACAGCGCGACCGCGCCGAGCGCAACCGCCGGCTGAACCGCCTCGTGACCGACGTGGAGCTGCCGGTCGGCCCGAGCGATCTCGAGCGCAAGCCCATGGACGTGCCCGCGGTGAAGAGCGTTTTCGAGCGCCTGCAGTTCCGCACGCTGACCGAGCGCGTGCTCAAGATCGCCGCGGCAGAGGGCGCCGACATGGGCGAGGCCGTCGATGCGGGAGCCGCCGCGCGCGATGCTGCCCCTGCCGTACGCACCCTCGTCGACGAAGAGCTTGCCGCGTGGCTGCGGGCGAACGGCGCGAGTGAGTTGGCGCTCGTCGCCGAAGCGGACGGCGGCGAGTTGCGCGCCATCGGGCTCGCGAACGATCGCGAGACCGTGCAGGTGAACTGGGCCGCGCATCGACCCGATTACGCTGCCCTCGAGGAGTGGCTGGCGAGCGACAGCCCCAAGGTTGTCGCCGACGCCAAGCAGCTCACCGCACTGCTCGACCCCGTCGGGATGCCCGTTGCCGGCATCACATGGGACGCCAAGCTCGCCGCGTGGCTGCGTGCCCCCGGCACGCGCACCGCAAACCTCGCGGAGATCGTGGACGACGTGCTGGGGGAGACCCTGCCGCAGGCCAACCCCAACCAGTTGCTGCCCGACACCGAGGCCGTGCCGGCCGCAACCAGCGCGTGGTACCTGCTGCGGGTCGCGCAGGCGCAGCGTGAGCGTCTCGACGAGGGGTCGACCCGTGTGCTCACCGACATCGAGGTGCCGCTTGCGCCTGTACTGGCCCGCATGGAGGCGATGGGCGTCGCCGTCGACCGCGACGGTCTGCAGTCCCTGCGTCGCGAGCTGTCCGAGACCGCGGCGGGCCTAGCACAGCGCGCATTCGCCGAGATCGGCCGCGAGGTGAACCTCGGTTCGCCCAAGCAGCTGCAGCAGGTGTTGTTCGATGAGCTCGGTATGCCGAAGACCCGCGCAACGAAGACCGGCTATTCGACCGACGCGGCAGCGCTGGCCGAGCTGCAGGCGAAGCACCCGCACCCCTTCCTCGGCATCCTGCTCGAGCACCGCGACGCGACCAAGCTTGGGCAGATCGTCGAGAGCCTCGACAAGGCGGTGCGCGATGACGGTCGCATTCACACCACCTACGAGCAGACGGGCACCTCGACCGGTCGCGTGTCGTCGACCGATCCGAACCTGCAGAACATTCCGGTGCGCACCGAGGTGGGCCACCGTATCCGCGCCGCGTTTGTTGCCGGGGACGGATTCGAGAGCCTGCTCACGGCCGACTATTCGCAGATTGAGATGCGCATCATGGCGCACCTGTCGGGAGATGAGGGGCTGATCGAAGCGTTCCGCACGGGCGAAGACCTGCACCGATTCGTGGGCGCCCGTATCTTCGGCGTCGAGCCCAGCGAGGTGACGCCCACCATGCGCACCAAAGTCAAGGCCATGAGTTACGGGCTCGCGTACGGCCTGAGCGCGTTCGGGCTCAGCAAGCAGCTGGGCATCGAGACGGCCGAGGCGAAGCAGCTCATGACCGACTACTTCGCCCGCTTCGGGGCTGTGCGTGACTACCTGCGCAGTGTCGTTGACCAGGCCCGCGCCGACGGATACACCGAGACGATATTCGGTCGCCGCAGGCCGTTCGGCGACCTGAATTCGCCGAACCGGGTGCTGCGCGAGAACGCCGAGCGCGCTGCGCTGAACGCGCCCATTCAGGGAACGGCCGCCGACATCATCAAGATCGCGATGCTCGGGGTGGCCGATGACCTCCGCGACCGTGGACTGCAGTCGCGTCTGCTGCTGCAGGTGCACGACGAGCTCGTTTTCGAGGTCTCTCCCGGCGAGCGCGACGAGCTGGAAGAACTCGTGCGCTCCCGGATGGGCGGCGCGGCCGAGCTGTCGGTGCCGTTGGACGTGCAGGTCGGGGTGGGCCAGAACTGGAACGAGGCCGCGCACTAGGCTCGAATCCATGACTGAGAGCACCGGCGCTCACGAAGCGCGCACGCCCACCGAGATTGACCGCATTGCTGAGGAATGGGTCGATACCCTCGTCGCCTTCAGCCCCGAGCTGGCCACCTATATCGGAGCCGACGGCGACCTTGAGCGGTACCAGGACTACTCGCCGAACGGCCGCGCCGCCATCCGCGGCGCAGCTCTCGCGACGATCGGCAAACTCGAGGCGGTCGACCCGGTTGACGACACCGACCGTGTCACGAAGACCGACCTTCTCGCTGAGCTCCGACTCGACCTCGAACTCGACGACGCCGGGTGGGAGGCGCGCGACCTGAACGTCCTCGCGTCGCCGGCCCAGGGCATCCGCGAGATTTACGACCTCATGCCCACCGGCACCGACGATGACTGGTCGACCATCGCGAAGAAGCTCACCCGCGTCTCCGACGCCCTCGAGGGCTATGCCGAGACGCTGCGCGAAGGCATCGCGAACGGCAACACGCCGGCCGTGCGCCAGGTGCGCGAGGTGCTCACCCAGGTGCGCACCAACGCGTCCGCCGACGGGTTCTTCCACGAACTCGCCACCGGGGCCGACGTGCCCGACGCCCTGAAGAGAGATCTGCTCGACGGCGCGCGTCAGGCTGCAGAAGCCTACGGTCGCTTCGGCGACTTCCTCGAAAACGACCTGGCGCCCGCCGCGCGCGCCGACGACCCGGTCGGTCGCGAGCTTTACGAGCTGCTGTCGCGCCGCTTCCTCGGCGCGACGATCGACCTTGACGAGACGTACGAGTGGGGCATCGAGGAACTGCGCCGCATGGTCGACGAGCAGACGCGCATTGCCGACCAGATCCTGCCGGGCGCGAGCGTCGAGGAGGCCATTGCGCACCTCGAAAAGGACCCGACGCGCAAACTGCACGGCCGCGAGGCGCTGCGCGAGTGGATGCAGCAGCTGAGCGACACGGCCGTCGATGAGCTGTCGCGCACCCACTTTGAGATTCCCGAGCCGGTCAAGAAGCTCGAGTGCATGATCGCCCCCACGCCGGGCGGCGCGATCTACTACACCGGCCCGACCGACGACTTCTCTCGCCCGGGCCGCATGTGGTGGTCGATTCCGGAGGGGGTCGACGAGTTCGACACGTGGCGCGAGACGACGACGGTCTATCACGAGGGCGTTCCGGGTCACCACCTGCAGATCGGCCAGGCCGTCTACAACCGCGCGCAGCTGAACTCGTGGCGTCGCCTGCTCGCCGGTACGAGTGGCCACGCCGAGGGGTGGGCCCTGTACGCCGAGCGCCTTATGGAGGAGCTTGGCTACCTCGATGACCCGGCCGACCGCCTCGGGATGTTGGACGGCCAGCGCATGCGCGCCGCTCGCGTCGTGCTCGACATTGGCGTGCACCTCGGCAAGATCCACCCCGAGACGGGTCAGGTCTGGACGAGCGACGACGCGTTCGCGTTCATGCGCAAGAACGTGAACATGAACGATGGCTTCGTGAACTTCGAGGTGAACCGCTACCTCGGCTGGCCCGGACAGGCGCCGTCGTACAAGGTCGGTCAGCGCATCTGGGAGAACCTGCGCGCCGAGATCAAGCAGCGCGAGGGCGCCGACTACAGCGACAAGGCATTCCACAAGCGCGCCCTCGACATCGGCGGTGTCGGCCTCGACACGCTGAAGTTCGCCCTGCTCGGCTGAGCGGACCGGTGACCGTGACGCCGCGCGTCGTGATCGCCGGGGCATCCGGCTTCATCGGCGATGCGGTCGCCCGCGACTACGCGGACCGCGGCTGGCAGATCGTGACGATCGGCCGCCGCGGTCCCGTCGCGTGGAGCGACGAGGCCGCCGTCATAGAGGCTGTAGATGGCGCTGACACGCTCATCAACCTCGCCGGGCGCAGCGTCAACTGTCGTTACACCGCAAAGAACCGCGCCGACATCCTGTCGTCGCGCGTGGACACGACCCGGCAGTTGAACGCCGCTGTGCGCGCGGTCGATCATCCGCCGCGGCTATGGCTCAACGCGTCGACGGCCACGATCTATCGCCATGCCACCGACCGCCCGCAGACCGAGTCGGAGGGAGACATTGGTACGCGGTTCAGTGAACAGGTTGCGTCGGCCTGGGAGTCGGCGCTGTTTGACGGCGACCTTCCTGGCACGCGGCGCGTCGCCCTGCGCTTGTCGATCGTGTTCGGAGCCGACGGGGGAGCGCTACCCCCGATCGTCCGGCTCGCCCGCCTCGGACTCGGCGGACCACAGCACGACGGGCCCTGGATGTCGACCCCGTCACGCCGCGCCGCAGGCATCCATCTGCAGCCCGGCACGTCTGGCGGCCGGCAAATGGTCAGTTGGATTCACATCGACGACGTCATCGCAGCCCTTCGATTTTTGGATGCGCGTGACGACATCGCAGGTGCCGTCAACATCACCGCGCCCCGCCCCGTCGATAACCGCACGCTCATGAAAACCGTGCGCCACCGCGTGGGACGACCGATTGGCCTGCCCGCCTTCCGCTTCATGCTCGAGCCGGCGATGGCGGTGCTGCGCACCGAGCCGGAGCTGGTGCTGAAGAGCCGGTGGGTGCTTCCCGAGCGGCTCGAAGAAGCGGGATTCTCGTTCGCGTATCCGGACCTCGATGAGGCGCTCGCGAGCATCCTGAATCGGGCGTAGCCCGCCGTTTGCCGCCTGCCCGCTCGCCACGCTAGGCTGGAGAGTCGTCTATTTGACGACGATCCTGTCCGCTTGCCCGGACGACATCCATTCTGCACCACGTCTTTCGGGCCTGAACCCTGTCCGCATCGGAGCAACCACTACATGACAACCGCAACGACCAACGCCCCCAAGCAGATCGCGATCAACGACATCGGGTCTGCCGAAGACTTCCTGGCGGCGGTCGAAGAGACCCTGAAGTTCTTCAACGACGGCGACCTCATCGAAGGAACCGTCGTGAAGATCGACCGCGACGAGGTTCTCCTCGACGTCGGCTACAAGACCGAGGGTGTTATTCCCTCCCGCGAACTGTCGATCAAGCACGACGTCGACCCGACCGAGGTCGTCTCGGTGGGCGACATGGTCGAGGCCCTCGTTCTCCAGAAGGAGGACAAGGAAGGCCGCCTCATCCTGTCGAAGAAGCGCGCCCAGTACGAGCGCGCCTGGGGTGACGTCGAGAAGATCAAGGACTCCGACGGCGTCGTCACCGGCACCGTCATCGAGGTCGTCAAGGGCGGCCTTATCGTCGACATCGGCCTGCGCGGCTTCCTCCCCGCGTCGCTCATCGAGCTGCGCCGCGTTCGCGACCTGACCCCGTACCTCGGCCAGGAGATCGAGGCGAAGATCCTCGAGCTCGACAAGAACCGCAACAACGTCGTCCTGTCGCGCCGCGCGCTGCTCGAGCAGACGCAGTCCGAGAGCCGCTCGAACTTCCTCAACGCGCTGGCCAAGGGTCAGGTGCGCAAGGGTGTTGTGTCGTCGATCGTGAACTTCGGTGCGTTCGTCGACCTTGGCGGCGTCGACGGTCTCGTCCACGTCTCCGAGCTCAGCTGGAAGCACATCGAGCACGCCAGCGAGGTCGTCGAGGTGGGCCAGGAGGTCACCGTCGAGATCCTCGAGGTCGACCTCGACCGCGAGCGCGTGTCGCTGTCGCTCAAGGCCACCCAGGAAGACCCGTGGCAGGTGTTCGCCCGCACGCACGCGATCGGTCAGATCGCTCCGGGCAAGGTCACGAAGCTCGTTCCCTTCGGTGCGTTCGTTCGCGTCGCCGACGGCATCGAGGGTCTCGTGCACATCTCCGAGCTGTCGAGCAAGCACGTCGAGCTCGCCGAGCAGGTTGTCTCGGTCGGCGACGAGGTGTTCGTCAAGGTCATCGACATCGACCTGGAGCGTCGCCGCATCTCGCTGAGCCTCAAGCAGGCCAACGAGGGCGTCGACCCCGAGGGCACCGAGTTCGACCCGGCCGTCTACGGCATGCCGACCGAGTACGACGAGCAGGGCAACTACAAGTACCCCGACGGCTTCGACCCCGAGTCGGGCGAGTGGAAGGACGGCTTCGAGGAGCAGCGCACCAAGTGGGAGCAGGACTACGCTGCCGCCCAGGCGCGCTGGGAAGCTCACAAGAAGCAGGTCGCCCAGTCGATCACCGACGAGGCTGAGCTGGAGGCCGCGCCGGCCGCTGGCTCGTTCAGCTCGGACTCGGCTGGTTCCGGCACCCTCGCCGACGACGAGTCGCTCGCCGCTCTGCGCGAGAAGCTCTCGGGCAACTAGGGCCGGCGCGCTGTACGGCGCGCACCCGACGCGGGTCGTCTCCTAGGTGGAGGCGGCCCGCGTCGCCGTTTCTGGCTGCGGAACGCGGCGACGGCGGTCGCGCGCCCGGCGGAGCACCACCGTTGTCGCGACGACGAGACCCACGATGACGACGAGCACCAGAATCGGCAGCACAAGGGCGAGAACACTGAGTGTGACCGCGGTGATATCCTCCGCCGTCGACAGCGCGGGGGCAGCAGCTCCCGCCGTTAGCGTGTTCGCGGCGACCCGCACGAGTGCCTTCACGAGGTGCACGATAAGTGCGATGGCAACGCCGATCGCGATCGGCACCCACTGACCCGACTCGACGAACGCGGCCGGATCGCTGACCGCGACGGTTTCGGTGGCAGCGCCGCCCCCAAAGACGATGCCGCCGGAGGCGGGGCGTACGACCGACTGAATCCAGTCGTTGATCGAATCAACTGCCGGAATCTTGTCGACCACGAGCTCGAAAACCAGCAAGACGGCGATGATGCCGAGAACCCACTCGTTGCTCAGCCACGCCCACCCGTTCGGCAGGGTGACACCTTCGAAGAAGCGCCCCGCGAGGCCAAGGATCAGCAGCGGTATGTACGCGTTCAAGCCAGCCGACACCGCGAGCCCCGCGCCGGTGAGCAGTTCGAGCATGGCGCCTCCTGACGGTGTCGATGGTGGTCATGCTAAACCCGCGCGCTCACGATCGCCCGTTAGCCTTCGGGTATGGATGTCGTCGGCCTCACGGGGGGCATCGCCGCCGGAAAATCGACCGTCGCCCGCCGGTTCGCTGAGCTTGGCGCCGTCGTCATCGACGCCGATCATCTCGCCCGCGAGGCGGTCACGCCGGGCAGCCGCGGGCTCGCCGCCATCGTCGAGCGCTTCGGCAACGCCGTCCTCGGCGACGACGGTTCGCTCGATCGAGCCGCGCTCGGGCGCATCGTGTTCGCCGACGAGGGGGCGCGACGCGCGCTGAACGGCATCGTGCATCCCGAAGTTCGCCGGCTGTACGCCGAAGCCGTGGCGGATGCTCGTGCCAACGACCCCGACGCCGTGATCGTGTACGACGTGCCCCTGCTCGCCGAGGCACGGGCGGCGGACGAGTTTGGCACGATCGTCGTCGTGGATGCTCCCGCCGATGTGCGCATCGCGCGCCTGGTTGAGCTGCGTGGCATGGACCGGGAGGAGGCCGAGAATCGGGTCGGCAGCCAGGTGAGCGACGCCGACCGGCGCGCCATGGCCGACGTCATCATCGACTCGGCGGGCACGATCGACGAGACGATCGCGCAGACGGACGCGCTCTGGCGGCGCTTGGTCGCCGAACGCGACGCTCGCTGAGCACCCGCCCAGCATCGATGTCGGGGGTGCGGCCTAGGCTTTCGGCATGCAAGCTACGCGCTCCGTGCGCCCCTTCGAGGTGGTCAGCGATTACCAGCCCAGCGGCGACCAACCCCAGGCGATCGCAGAACTCGCCGGGCGCATCAACGCCGGCGAAACCGACATCGTGCTGCTCGGTGCGACGGGCACCGGCAAAAGCGCCACGACCGCCTGGCTGATCGAGCAGGTGCAACGGCCGACCCTCGTGCTGGCCCACAACAAGACGCTCGCCGCGCAGCTCGCGACTGAGTTTCGCGAGCTCATGCCGCACAACGCGGTTGAGTACTTCGTGTCGTACTACGACTACTACCAACCCGAGGCGTACGTGCCGCAGACCGACACCTTCATCGAGAAAGACAGCTCGATCAACGCCGAGGTCGAGCGGCTGCGCCACTCGACAACCAACGCGCTACTGAGCCGACGCGACGTTGTCGTCGTGTCGACGGTGTCCTGCATCTACGGCCTGGGCGCCGCGGAAGAGTACCTGGAGGCGATGGTTGCGCTTCAGGTGGGGCAGACCATTTCGCGCGACCAGCTCATCCGCGCGTTCGTCGCGATGCAGTACCAGCGCAATGACGTCGACTTTTCGCGCGGAAAGTTCCGCGTGCGGGGCGACACGATCGAGATCATCCCGGTCTACGAAGAACTCGCGATTCGCATCGAGATGTTCGGCGACGAGATCGAAGCGCTGTACGCCCTGCATCCCCTGACCGGAGACGTCATCAAGACCCTCGAGTCGGTCTCCGTGTTCCCCGCCACGCACTACGCGGCGTCGCCCGACACCATGCAGCGGGCCATCGGCACGATCCGCGACGAGCTCGACGAGCGCCTGGCAGAGCTCGACCGGCAGGGCAAGCTGCTCGAGTCGCAGCGGCTGCGCATGCGCACGACGTACGACCTCGAGATGATGGAGCAGATCGGCTTCTGTAACGGCATCGAGAACTACTCTCGGCACATCGATGGGAGGGCTCCGGGTGAGCCGCCGCACTGCCTCCTCGACTACTTCCCCGACGACTTCCTCGTCGTCATCGACGAAAGTCACGTCACCGTGCCGCAGATCGGCGCGATGTACGAGGGCGACGCGAGCCGAAAGCGCACCCTTGTCGAGCACGGCTTCCGACTGCCGAGCGCCCTCGACAACCGTCCCCTGCGGTGGGAGGAATTCCTCCAGCGAACCGGGCAGAAGGTGTATTTGTCGGCGACGCCAGGCAAGTATGAGCTCGGGGTCTCCGACGGCGTCGTCGAGCAGATCATCCGCCCGACCGGTTTGGTCGACCCGCAGATCGTCGTGAAGCCGTCGAAGGGGCAGATCGACGACCTCCTCGAACAGATTCGGCAACGCGTCGAGCGTGACGAGCGCGTGCTCGTCACGACGCTCACCAAGAAGATGGCCGAAGAGCTCACCGACTTCCTCGAGGAGGCCGGCGTGCGGGTGCGTTACCTGCACTCCGACGTCGACACGCTGCGCCGCGTCGAGCTGCTGCGTGAGCTTCGTCAGGGCGTGTACGACGTGCTCGTCGGCATCAACCTCCTGCGCGAGGGCCTTGACCTCCCCGAAGTGTCGCTCGTCGCCATTCTCGACGCGGACAAGGAGGGCTTCCTGCGCTCGTCGACATCGCTCATCCAGACAATCGGTCGCGCGGCCCGCAACGTGTCCGGTGAGGTGCACATGTACGCCGATGTCGTGACGCCCTCGATGGCCCACGCCATTGACGAAACCAACCGGCGCCGCGACAAGCAGCTCGCCTACAACGCCGAACACGGCATCGACCCGACGCCCCTGCGCAAGCGCATCGCCGACATCACCGACCAGCTCATTCGCGAGGGTGAGGACACGAAGGAACTCCTCGCTGGCCGGGATTCCGGCAAACGGGCAGCTACTCCAGTGAAGCGACGCGAGGGCAAAGCGGCCGAGGGCGCCGCCGAGCTCGAGACGATCATCGCCGATCTGACGGCGCAGATGTTGTCCGCAGCCGACGAGCTGAAGTTCGAGCTCGCCGCGCGCCTCCGCGACGAAGTGCAAGAGCTGAAGCGCGAGTTGCGACAGATGTCCGAGGCCGGACACGTCCGCTGAGAGACGGCCGGGCATCCGTGTCGGAGGCGGAGCCTAGAATGACGCGAGTGCCGGCAACCCCTCTTGAATCAGCCCCCCACCTGAGTGTGCGCGGCGCGCGCGTGCACAACCTGCGCGATGTCGACCTCGTCATTCCGCGCGACGCCCTCGTCGTGTTCACCGGACTGTCGGGCTCGGGCAAGAGCTCGCTCGCCTTCGACACCATCTTCGCCGAGGGGCAACGTCGCTACGTCGAGTCGCTCTCGGCCTATGCGCGGCAGTTCCTCGGGCAGGTTGATCGCCCCGACGTCGACTTCATCGAGGGTCTCAGCCCCGCCGTCTCCATCGATCAGAAGTCGACCAACCGCAACCCGCGGTCGACGGTCGGCACGATCACCGAGATCTACGACTACATGCGTCTGCTGTGGGCGCGCGTCGGTATCCCGCACTGCCCCGTGTGCGGCGAGCGCATCCAGCGACAGACCGTGCAGCAGATCGCTGACGAGCTCATGCAGATGGAGGAGGGCACCCGGTACCAGGTTCTTGCGCCGGTGGTCAGCCAGAAGAAGGGCGAATTCGTCGACCTCTTCAAAGAGTTGGCACAGGCTGGCTACTCGCGCGCGGTGGTCGACGGAGAGACCATCTCGCTCGCCGAGGCGCCCGCGCTGAAGAAGCAGAACAAGCACGACATCTCCGTCGTCGTCGACCGCCTCGTGGCGAAGTCCGACCTGCTGCAGCGCCTCACCGACTCGCTAGAGACGGCGGTCGGCCTCACCGACGGGCTGGTCGTGATCGACTACGTCGACCGCGACGCGAAGGCGACCGACAAGACGCGCACATTCAGCGAGAAGCTCAGCTGCCCCAATCGCCATCCGCTTCAACTGACAGAGATTGAGCCGCGCACGTTCTCGTTCAACTCGCCGTTCGGCGCGTGCCCCGTGTGCTCAGGTCTCGGAACACGCATGGCCGTCGACGATGAGCTGCTGATCGGCGACCCCAGCCTGTCGCTGAACGACGGCGTCATCCTGCCGTGGAACCAGCAAGGCAAGGGCCTCTACAGCTACTTCCAGAAACTGCTTGCCGGCCTCGCGCGCGACCTGGGGTTCTCTCTCGACACCCCGTGGGGTGAGCTCGAAGAGAGCACCCAGCAGGCCATCCTTCACGGCAACGACTTCGAGGTTCGCGTCAAATGGCGCAACCGCTACGGCCGTGACGTGTCGTACTCCACCGGCTTCGAGGGGGTTATCCCCTACATCGAGCGCAAGTATGCCGAGGCCGAGAGTGATTGGTCGCAGCAGCGCTTCGCCGAGTACTTGCGCGAGGTGCCCTGCTCCGAGTGCGACGGCGCCCGGTTGAAGCCCGAGGTGTTGGCGGTGCAGGTTGCAGGGCGATCGATTTCCGAGATCGCGGAGTTGAGCATCCAGGATGCGTACGCGTTCATGGAGTCCCTGACGCTCACCGAGCGCGAAGCGGCGATCGCAGCCGCCGTGTTGCGCGAGATTCGCGCGCGACTCGAGTTCCTTCTTGAAGTCGGTCTTGGCTATCTGACGATGGCGCGGGCCGCGGGCTCCCTCTCGGGCGGCGAGGCGCAGCGCATTCGCCTGGCAACCCAGATTGGGTCGGGGCTGACCGGGGTGCTCTACGTGCTCGACGAGCCTTCCATCGGGCTCCACCAGCGCGACAACCGCCGCCTCATCGACACCCTCGTGAAGTTGAAGAACCTCGGCAACACGCTCATCGTCGTCGAGCACGACGAAGACACCATTCGCACCGCCGACTGGGTAGTCGACATCGGGCCGGGTGCGGGCGAGCATGGCGGCCGCGTCGTCCACTCCGGCTCCTACGCGCAACTGATCGAGAATCCGAAGTCGATCACGGGTGACTACCTCGCGGGCCGCCGGCACGTGATTGAACGCGTCGAACGCCGTCCGATTGACGAGAATCGGATGCTCACGGTCATCGGCGCGAAGGCCAACAACCTGAAAGACGTCACCGTCGATATTCCGCTCGGGGCATTCGTCGCCGTCACGGGCGTCAGCGGGTCTGGTAAGTCGACGCTCGTGAACGACATCCTCTACAAGGTGCTCGCCAACAAGCTCAATGGCGCGCGTCAGGTGCCGGGCAAGCACGTGCGCGTGACCGGGCTCGAACACCTCGACAAGGTGGTGCACGTCGACCAGGCGCCCATCGGTCGCACCCCGCGATCGAACCCGGCCACCTACACCGGCGTCTTCGATCGCATTCGCCAGCTGTTCGCCGAGACACTGGAGGCGAAGGCGCGCGGCTACCAGCCGGGGCGCTTCAGCTTCAACGTCAAGGGCGGCCGGTGCGAGAACTGTGCGGGTGACGGCACGATCAAGATCGAGATGAACTTCCTGCCCGACGTCTACGTGGCGTGCGAGGTGTGCGGGGGGGCCCGCTACAACCGCGACACCCTGCAGGTGCACTACAAGGGCAAGAACATCGCCGAAGTGCTCGACATGCCGATCGAGGAGGCCGCCGAGTTCTTCGAGCCGATCAGCGCCATTCACCGGTACTTGAAGACCCTCGTCGACGTCGGCCTCGGCTACGTCCGGCTCGGTCAAAGCGCCACGACGCTCTCCGGCGGTGAGGCGCAGCGCGTCAAGCTCGCCACCGAGCTGCAGAAGCGCTCGAACGGCCGCAGCATCTACGTGCTCGACGAGCCCACGACCGGCCTGCACTTCGAGGACGTCCGCAAGCTTCTGGTCGTGTTGAACGGCCTGGTCGACAAGGGAAACTCGGTCATCGTGATCGAACACAACCTCGATGTGATCCGCGCAGCCGACTGGCTGATCGACCTCGGGCCCGAGGGCGGTGCGGGCGGCGGCACGATCGTCGCGACCGGCACGCCCGAGGAGGTCGCCCGGGTCGATGCGAGCCACACCGGAGCCTTCCTGCGCGAACTTCTGCCCGCGCTCGAGGTCGTCGGAGCCTAATCGTGGTCTCGCGCGACGACTGGCGGCCGCGGCGAGGCGAGATCCCGACTGCGCCCGGCGTCTACCGCTTCCGTGACGAGGCGGGGCGCGTGCTCTACGTCGGAAAGGCCAAGAACCTTCGCGCCCGGCTCACGAACTACTTCCAGCCCCTGCACTCCCTGCACGAGCGCACGCGCCGCATGGTTACGACCGCCCGCGGAGTCGAGTGGACGATCGTCGGAACCGAACTCGAGGCACTGCAGCTCGAATACACCTGGATCAAAGAGTTCGCGCCCCCGTTCAACATCAAGTTTCGCGACGACAAGACGTACCCCTACCTCGCCATCACCCTGGGGGATGCGGTGCCCCGCGTCATGGTCACCCGCACGCGCGGCATCCGCGGCGCCCGCTACTTCGGCCCGTACACGAAGGTCTGGGCGGTCCGCGAGACGGTCGACACGATGCTCAAGGCGTTTCCCATGCGCTCCTGCTCCGACTCCGTGTACCGGCGGGCCGAGAGCACCAACCGTCCGTGCCTGCTCGGAGACATCGGTAAGTGCGCGGCGCCCTGTGTCGGACGGATATCGAAGTCGGAGCACAAGTCGATCGCGCTCGACTTCGCGAGCTTCATGGCCGGCAACGACGTCTCCTACGTGCGCGGTCTCAAGAAGAAGATGAGCGAGGCGGCCGCCGAGTTCGACTATGAGACGGCCGCGCGCATCCGCGACCAAATCGGGGCGCTCGAGACGGCGCTCGAGAAGAGCACCGTCGTTCTCGCGGAGGACGTCGACGCCGATGTGTTCGGCATCGCCCACGACCAACTGTCGGCCGCTGTGCAACTGTTCACCGTCCGAGGGGGCCGCATTCGCGGCGTGCGCGGGTGGGTGGTCGACACCGAGCTGGACGTGTCTCTCGGCGACCTCGTCGACACGGCCCTGCAGAACGCCTACGACGAGCTCGTACCGGCCCGCGAGATTATCGTGCCCGCCCTGCCCGACGACGCGGCCGCGTTGCAGCAGGTGCTCGGCGACCGTCGACGCGCGGCGGGCGAGCGCGGGGGCGTGCAGGTGCGCACTGCCGTGCGCGGCGACAAGGCCGCGCTCGCCGAGACCGTCCGCCAGAACGCCCACGGGGCGCTCGTGCAGTATACGACGCGGCGCGCCGGCGACTTCACCGCCCGGTCGCAAGCACTCGCCGACATTCAGGAGGTGCTCGGCCTCGCCGAGGCCCCCCTCCGGCTCGAGTGCTTCGACGTGTCACACTTTGGCGGGAAAGGCCAGGTCGCGTCGATGGTCGTCTTCGAAGACGGCCTGCCGAAGAAAGACCAGTACCGGCGCTTCGCCATCGAGGATGCGCGCGACGACACCGACGCGATCTACCAGGTGCTGCGTCGCCGGCTCGCCTACCTGACCGACGAGGCCGAGGATCCCGATGCTCCGCCGCCCACCGGCACACGGGCGGCCTTCCACTACCGGCCGGGCCTGCTCGTGATCGACGGCGGCGAGCCGCAGGTGAACGCCGCGGCACGGGCGTTGGCCGACGCCGGAGTCACCGACATCGCGGTCTGCGGCATCGCGAAGCGGCTGGAAGAGGTGTGGCTACCGGGGGAGGGGTACCCCGTCATCTTGCCCCGTGCATCCGACGCGCTGTTCCTGCTGCAGCGCCTGCGTGACGAGGCGCACCGGTTCGCACTGCGGTACCAGCGCACGACGCGCAAGCGAGATATTCGCACCCAGCTGGCCGACGTGCCGGGGCTTGGGCCCGCCCGCATTCAGAAGTTGCTGACGCACTTCGGCTCGGTGACCCGGTTGCGCGCGGCCGACGAGGCCGAGCTGACCGCGGTCGACGGCATCGGGCCGGCGCTGGCGAGCGAGATTCGCCGGGCGCTCGGCGCGTGAGGTGGCGGGTAGGCTGGCAGTGTCCACGACCCGATCGCAGGCTGAGGCGATGACCGATACTCCCGCGCACGATGTTCTGATCGTCACCGGCATGTCGGGGGCGGGCCGCTCGACGGTCGCGAACGCCCTCGAAGACCTGGGCTGGTACGTCGTCGACAACCTTCCCCCGCAGATGCTGCGTCCGCTCGTCGACCTTGCCGTACACCCCGGAAGTCAGCTGCCCTCGCTCGCGGCCGTGGTCGACGTGCGCGGTGGCAAGCTGTTCGCCGACCTCGTCGACATCGTGCACGAGTTGCGCGCGCGCACGAACCTGCGCGTCGTGTTCCTCGAGGCGACCGACGATGCCCTCGTGCGCCGTTTTGAGCAGGTCCGCCGCCCTCACCCGCTTCAAGAGGACGGCACGCTCCTCGACGGAATCGCGCGCGAACGAACCAGGATGCTCGAGGTGCGCGAGCTCAGCGACATCGTTATCGACACCACCAGCTTCAACATTCACCAGCTCGCGACGACCGTGTCCGACATTTTCGCGCCGCAGGACACCGCCGATGTCAAGGTCACGATCGAGAGCTTCGGCTTCAAGTACGGCACCCCGACGGACGCCGATGTCATCGCTGACGCCCGGTTCCTTCCGAACCCGTTCTGGCAGCCCGAATTGCGCGGCTCGACGGGACTCGACGAGCCCGTCCGCGACTACGTTCTCGCCCAAGAAGGCGCCGACGACTTCCTTGAGGGTCTCGTCGCGATGCTGAAGCCGGTCCTTGCCGGCTACGCACGCGAGAATAAGCGCCACGCGACGTTCGCGATCGGCTGCACGGGCGGCAAGCATCGCTCGGTCGCGATGGTGGAGCAGTTGGCTGCTCGTCTGCGCGCCATCCCGTCGATCGCGGTCACGGTGAAACATCGCGACCTCGGACGCGAGTAGGCTCGACTGTCGCCCCGAGGGCTCTGACATGAATTCGCAAGAGAGAGGTTCGCCTGTGGCACTGACCGCCGACGTCAAAGAGGAGCTGGCTCGACTGGCAGCGACGAAGACGACGGTGCGGGCGGCAGAACTCGCCACGATCCTCCGCTTCGCCGGCGGCCTGCACATGATCTCGGGCCGCATCGCGGTCGAGGTCGAGCTCGACTCGCCGAACGTGGCCCGCCGGGTTCGCCGCGACATCGCCGAGCTGTACGGCATGCGCAGCGACGGTGCCATCCTGTCGCCCGGGGGCGCCCGCAAGAACCCCGCGTACGTGGTACGCGTCGTTGACGGCGGCGAGACGCTCGCCCGGCAGACCGGCCTTCTGGATGCACGCCGGCGTCCGGTCCGCGGCCTGCCGAACAAGCTCACGACGGGCGGCCCCGAGCAGTTGGCCGCCATCTGGCGCGGAGCGTTCCTGGCGCACGGCCAGCTCACCGACCCCGGTCGCTCGGCGGCCCTCGAAGTCAGCTGTCCCGGCAACGAGTCAGCGATGGCTCTGGTGGGCGCCGCGGGTCGACTCGGTATCCCCGCGAAGGCACGTGAGGTGCGCGGCGTCCACCGCGTGGTGATTCGCGACGGCGAGAAGATCAGCGACATGCTGCGTTTGATGGGTGCGGACGAAACCGTCGGGGCGTGGGAAGAGATGCGTCAGCGCCGCGAGGTGCGCGCCACCGCGAATCGACTGGTCAACTTCGACGACGCGAACCTCCGCCGCTCGGCGCAGGCTGCGGTCGCGGCGTGCTCGCGCGTCGAGCGCGCACTGGAGATCCTCGCCGACGACGTCCCCGAGCACCTCCGCTACGCCGGCGAGCTGCGGCTCGCCCATCGCGACGCGAGCCTCGACGAACTGGGTCATCACGCCGACCCGCCCATGACCAAGGACGCTGTCGCCGGGCGCATCCGCCGCCTCCTGGCCATGGCCGACAAGCGTGCCGAACAGCTCGGCGTGCCAGGCACCGAGGCGAACCTGCCCGAGGGCCTCGACGCCGACTGAGCGGCCGTGGTCATGAGCCGGGGGCGCGCACATGAAGCACCCTGGGCATCACCGCAGTATCGGGAACAGGGCCGGGGTTCGGCGAGTTGTCGTCACTAGACTGACGACCAGTCAGCGGGGTCGCCGACCGGAGGCCCCGGCATCCGTCACGGAGGAGATGACACGTCGATGACCACCTACAGCCTTCCCGATTTGGGCTACGACTACGGTGCACTTGAGCCGCACATCAGCGGCCGCATCATGGAGCTGCACCACTCGAAGCACCACGCCGCTTATGTGGCCGGCGCGAACGCCGCACTCGACGGCATGGCCGCCGCGCGCGAGTCGGGCGACTTCGCCAACATCAACCGCCTCGAGAAGGACCTCGCCTTCCACCTCGGCGGGCACGTCAACCACTCCATCTTCTGGACCAACCTGTCGCCCGAGGGCGGCGACAAGCCGACCGGTGAGCTCGCGGCCGCCATCGACGAGTTCTTCGGCTCGTTCGACAAGTTCGTCGCGCACTTCACGGCGGCGTCGATGGGAATCCAGGGCTCCGGCTGGGGCGTCCTCTCGTGGGACCCGATCGGTCGCCGACTCGTGATTCAGCAGCTGTTCGACCAGCAGGGCAACACCGCACAGACCACCGTGCCGTTGTTGCAGCTCGACATGTGGGAGCACGCGTTCTATCTCGACTATGTGAACGTGAAGGCCGACTACGTCAAGGCATTCTGGAACATCGTCAATTGGCAGAACGTGGCCGATCGCTTTGCCGCGGCCCGGTCGACGACGGACGGCCTCCTGCTACTGTCGTAATCAACGGCGACGCGGCCGGGGCGCTCGCGCCCCGGCCGCGCGCGGTTCACCCCACCACCACCACACCGCAGCGTCTGCTGCCCCCGCACCCCCACAGGAGTTCTTCGTGAGCGTGAAGATCGGTATTAACGGTTTTGGCCGCATCGGCCGCAACTACTTCCGGGCGGCTCTCGCCCAGGGCAGCAACCTTGAGATCGTTGCCGTCAACGACCTGACGGACACGACGGCGCTCGCGCACCTCCTCAAGTACGACTCGATCACCGGGCGCCTCGACGCCGAGGTCAGCGTTGACGGGGACACCATCGTGGTCAACGGCAAGCCGATCACCGTGCTCGCCGACCGCGACCCCGCGAACCTCCCGTGGGGCGAGCTGGGCGTCGACATCGTCATCGAGTCGACCGGCTTCTTCACGAAGGCCGAGGCTGCCAAGAAGCACCTCGATGCTGGCGCGAAGAAGGTCATCATCTCAGCCCCGGCCAGTGGCGAAGACGCCACGTTCGTTGTCGGTGTGAACCACGAAGACTACGACCCCGAGAACCACCACATCATCTCCAACGCGTCCTGCACGACGAACTGCCTCGCACCGCTCGCCAAGGTGTTCAATGACGAGTTCGGCATCGAGCGTGGCCTCATGACGACGGTGCACGCGTACACCGCCGACCAGAACCTCCAGGACGGCCCGCACAGCGACCTGCGTCGCGCCCGTGCCGCGGCCCTTAACATCGTTCCGACCTCGACCGGTGCAGCCAAGGCCATCGGCCTCGTGCTCCCCGAGCTGAAGGGCAAGCTCGACGGCTTCGCGCTGCGCGTGCCGGTTCCGACGGGCTCGATCACCGACCTCACGGTCGAGGCGAGCCGCGAGGTGTCGGCCGACGAGATCCTCGCCGCGTACAAGGCCGCCGCTGAGGGTCCCATGAAGGGCATCCTCAAGTACACGGAGGACCCCATCGTCTCGAGCGACATCGTGACCGACCCGCACTCGTCGATCTTCGATGCGGGCCTGCTTCGGGTCAACGGCAACCAGGTCAAGCTGTCGTCGTGGTACGACAACGAGTGGGGCTACTCGAACCGCCTCGTCGACCTCGCCGAGTACGTCGCCGAGCGCCTCTAGGCGTCGGGGCTGAGGGCAGCCGTCGTGGCTCTGCGCACCATCGAATCCCTCGGCGACCTCGCCGGCAAGCGCGTCATTCTGCGCTGCGACCTGAACGTGCCGTTGGCAGACGGTCAGGTCACCGACGACGGCCGCATCCGAGCATCCTTGCCGACCATCAACGCGCTCGTGCACCGCGGCGCGAAGGTGATCGTGATCTCCCACCTGGGTCGCCCCGACGGCTCACCCGACGCTCGGTACAGCCTGCGCCCGGCGGCACAGCGACTGAGCGAGCTTCTCGGTGCGCCCGTCACCTTCGCGACCGACACGGTCGGTGACGCGGCCCGGGAGGCCGTGGACGGCCTTGCCGACGGGGCGGTGGCCGTACTCGAGAACCTGCGATTCTCGGCGGACGAGACCAGCAAAAACCCGGATGATCGTGCTCGGTTCGCCGCGCGCCTAGCCGAATTGGGCGATGTGATGGTGTCCGACGGCTTCGGCGTCGTGCACCGCAAGCAGGCGAGCGTCTACGAACTCGCCGAAGCTCTGCCGAGCGCAGCGGGTTCGCTCATCGCGACGGAGCTCGACGTGCTCGACCGACTCACCGAGAGTCCCGAGCGGCCGTACACGGTCGTGCTCGGAGGCTCGAAGGTGTCCGACAAGCTGGGCGTGATCGCTCACCTGCTGCCTCGCGTTGATCGCCTCCTCATCGGCGGCGGCATGCTGTTCACGTTCCTCAAGGCACAGGGCATGTCGATCGGTGCGAGTCTGCTCGAAGACGACCAGCTCGAGACGGTGCGCGGCTACCTGGCCGACGCCGAGAAGCGCGGCGTGGAGATCGTGCTGCCGACCGACGTGGTCGTGGCTGACCGTTTCGCCGCCGACGCCGAGCACAGCGTGCTCGCGGCTGACCGACTGGAAGATGGACCAGTTGGCGCTGCCGGCATCGGGCTCGACATCGGACCCGAGACGGCGCAGCGATTCGCCGAGCTCATCGCTTCGTCGCGGACCGTGTTCTGGAACGGCCCCATGGGCGTGTTCGAGTTCCCGGCGTTCGCGGCCGGAACCCAGGCGGTTGCCGCCGCCCTCACCCGCCTCGACGGGCTCGGCGTAGTCGGAGGGGGCGACTCTGCCGCCGCCGTGCGCGCGCTCGGCTTCCGCGACGACCAGTTCGGCCACGTGTCGACCGGTGGTGGCGCGAGCCTCGAGTTCCTCGAGGGCAAAGCACTTCCCGGACTGGAGGTCCTCGGATGGTAGACACACGCATCCCGCTGATTGCGGGGAACTGGAAGATGAACCTCGACCACCTGCAGGCGATCGCGACCGTGCAGAAGCTGGCGTGGACGCTTCGTGACAAGGGTCACCCGTTCAGCGAGGTCGAGGTCGCGGTGTTCCCGCCCTTCACCGATCTGCGCAGCGTGCAGACGCTCGTCGGCGCGGACTCGCTCGATGTTCGCTACGGCGCGCAAGACCTCTCGGAGCACGACTCGGGTGCCTACACGGGCGAGGTCTCGGGTCAGTTCCTGGCGAAGCTCGGCTGCCACTACGTGATCGTCGGCCACTCCGAGCGTCGCCAGTATCACTCCGAAGACGACCAGGTCGTGGCGCGCAAGACCGCCGCGGCCGTCAAGCACGGCGTGGTTCCGGTGGTGTGCGTCGGCGAAACGGCGGAAGACCTGGAGACTCACGGAGCGTCGGCCGTCCCGGTGTCGCAACTGACCGCGGTGCTCGACTCCGTGGACGCCGGTTCCGACATCGTCGTGGCCTACGAGCCCGTCTGGGCAATCGGCAGCGGTCAGGCCGCCACCCCGGAGCAGGCTCAGCAGGTCTGCGGAGCGCTGCGGGCGACCATCGCCGAGAAGTGGGGCGAGGACGCGGCCGCGGCCACGCGCATCCTGTACGGCGGCAGCGTGAAGTCGGGCAACATTGCCGGCTTCATGGCACAGAAGGATGTCGACGGCGCCCTGGTGGGCGGGGCAAGCCTCGATGTGGACGAGTTCGCGGCGATCGCGCGCTTCCGCAACCACGTCGGCACCGCCTAAGCCTGACCTCCGCGCGGGTAGCCCGTTCCGACGGGCCGCTTGCGCCTGCGCTAGAGTTGTTCTTCGTTCCCCACCCCCGGAAGGCGTCATCCGTGCAAATCCTTCAGGTCGTGCTCCAGGTCCTCCTGGGCATCACCAGCCTGCTGCTCACCCTCATGATCCTGCTGCACCGCGGTCGCGGCGGCGGGCTGTCTGACATGTTTGGCGGCGGCGTGACCTCGAACCTCGGGGCGTCGGGTGTGGCCGAACGCAACTTGAACCGCATCACGATCCTGCTCGCGCTGGTCTGGGTGTCGACGATCGTGATCCTCGGGCTCATCACCCGGTTCACCGGACTGTAAGGAGCACCCACATGGTGTCAGGAGGAAGCGCGATCCGCGGATCCCGCGTCGGTTCCGGCCCGATGGGCGAACAAGACCGCGGAATTCACGCCGAGCGGGTCGCGGTGTCGTACTGGGACGCCCTCGGCAACGAAACGGTTCGCTACTTCGCCGCGAACCTGCCCGACGAGGAGATCCCCGACGTTATCGACTCGCCGCAGTCGGGTCTGCCCGCCGGTCGCGACAAGGATAACCCGCCCGCGCTCTTGAAGAACGAGCCGTACAAGACGCACCTCGCCTACGTGAAGGAGCGTCGCACGGAAGAGGAGGCGGCGCAGATTCTCGACGAGGCGTTGCAGAAGCTGCGCGAGCGTCGCGGCACGGCGAAGGCCTCGTCTTAGCCGCTTACCACGCGAGACGCGCCGGTCCGAGCTCTCGGGCCGGCGCGTTTGTCGTGCGGTGCCGTCTGCTCAGCCGCGAGGGCTACTCGGCGTCCACTCCGAGGGCATCCAGTCCTGCTGGTCCATTGCGCCCGTCCAGTAGCTCGGCGGCGTCGTCAGGGACTCGGGAACGTCGGTCGCCGCGTCCTGGTCGACAAAGAAAACAGTGCGCTTGGTGCCCTGCGCGCCGGCCGCGGGCACATCAGCTGGGTTCGCCCCCGCGAGAGCGAGACCGAGAGCGGGGGCTTTGTCGGCGCCGGCGAGCACGAGCCACACCCGCTCGGAATTGCGGATCACCGGCAGGGTGAGGCTGAGGCGCCCTGACGGCGGTTTCGGCGAATCGTCGAGAGCGATGACGGTGCGGTCGTCGACGAGCGGCCCTGGCCGCTCCGGGAACAGCGAGGCGATGTGTCCATCAGGCCCGACGCCGAGGAACAGGATCGCAAATGTCGGATGCTCGGCACCGTCGCGCGCGTGCGCACGCAACTCGTCGGCATATCGGCCCGCCGCCTCCTCCAGGTCGAGGCCATCGTCGCTCGCCGGGAACGGGTGAACATTCTCGTCGGGGATGGCGACGTGATCGAGGAGCGCGTGCCGGGCTTGGGTTTCGTTGCGCTCGTCGTCGCCCCGGGGGAGCCACCGCTCATCGCCCCACCAAACGTGAAGGGCCGACCAGTCGAGGCTGTCGCGGGCGGGGGAGTGGGCGATGGCGTCCAGCACCTCGATACCAACTGACCCGCCCGTCAAGACGACGTGGGCCTCGCCCTCGTCTTCGATGAGGTCGATCATCTTCGTGATGAACCGAGCCGCCACGCTGCCCGCAAGGGTCGTGCGGTCGGGGTGGACGAGAACGCGGCGATCGGTGCTCACAGTGCTGTGGTGCCTTTCCGGTGCGGGGGAGGCGCTAGGGCGTCGTCGCCCCCAGCGCGCCGAAGCCGCTGAGGATCACGTCGCCGAAGGCGTCGTCGGGGTCGAGCCTACGCAATTCTTCCGCGAGGCATTCCCGAAGCGGCCTTCTGGGGAGGGCAATCTCATGTGTCGGCTGACCCGGCTGTGTGAGGGTGGCGATGCCGGGCTCGCTCCGGTCGAGCGTGATCGGACCGCTGTCACGGTGCAAGACAACGCGATGGATGCCGGTCGAGGGGTTGCCGTCGGCGACGTCGACGTCGACCGGCACACCGAGCCGAGTCTGCAGCCAGGCAGCGAGGAGCACGGTCGAGGGCGAGTCATCGGCTCCCGACACCTCAACACGGGTGATGGGCTCGAACGGGGGTTGGTCGAGGGCGGTAGCGAGCTGGGCACGCCAGAGGGTGAGGCGCGTCCACGCAAAGTCGGTGTCGCCGGGCTGGTAGCCGTCGGCGACGCGACGAAGCGCATCCAGTGGTCGTTCGTTCGACGCCGAGTCAGTGATGCGTCGCTGCGCCAACGAGCCGAGCGGCGTGTGATGAACGGCGCTCGGGCACTCTTCCGGCCACCACGTGACGACGGGGGCGTCCGGCAGCAAGAGCCCCGTCACGAGGCCGCGCTGGTCTGTCGCCGTGTCGCCGTGCGCGCGCAGGATGATGACTTCGCTGGCACCGGCGTCGCCGCCGACCCGAATCTCGGCGTCGAGACGCGATTCGGCGTCGGCGCCGTTGGTCGCGACCACGATGATGCGCATGGGATGCTCGCGCGACGCCTCATTGGCGGCCGCGATTGCGTCCTCCTCGTGGCCGATGCGGGTGGCGATGATGAGCGTCAGCACGCGGCCGAGGGCCACGGCGCCCGCTTCCTCGCGGATGCGCACGAGCGCCTTTGAGACGGCACTCGCGGTCGTGTCGGGCAGGGGGATGATCATGGTCGCCTCCAGACGCGTCCATCGCGTGCCAGCAACGCGTCGGCCGACGCCGGACCCCAGGTGCCCGGCGCATACTGCTCGGGCTGGCCCTGCGTCGCCCAGAATTCTTCGATCGGGTCGAGAATCTTCCAGCTGAGTTCGACCTCCTCGTGCCGGGGGAATAGCGGCGGATCACCGAGCAGCACGTCGAGAATGAGTCGTTCGTAGGCTTCGGGGCTCGCCTCGGTGAAGGCGTGACCGTATCCGAAGTCCATCGTCACGTCGCGGACCTGCATGCCCGCGCCCGGCACCTTCGACCCGAAGCGGATCGTCACGCCCTCGTCCGGCTGCACCCGGATGACGAGTGCGTTCTGGCCGAGCGCGGAGGTCTGCGACTCGGCGAACAGGTATTGCGGGGCACGCTTGAAGACGACCGCGATCTCGGTGACGCGGCGGCCGAGTCGTTTGCCCGCTCGCAGGTAGAAGGGCACGCCCGCCCACCGTCGCGTGTTGATGTCGAGTCGCATGGCCGCGTAGGTCTCGGTGACCGACTCGGGGTTCATGCCGTCCTCTTCGAGGAAGCCGGGAACCCACTCGCCGCCCTGCCAGCCGCTCGCGTATTGGCCGCGCGCCGTGCCGGCGGCGAGGTCTTTCGGCAGCCGCACGGCCGAGAGCACCTTTTCTTTTTCCGCGCGCAGGTCGGCGGCGTCGAACGAGACCGGCTCTTCCATCGCGGTGAGGGCGAGCAACTGAAGGAGGTGGTTCTGGATGACGTCGCGGGCCGCGCCGATGCCGTCGTAGTAGCCGGCCCGCCCGCCGACGCCGATGTCTTCGGCCATCGTGATCTGGACGTGGTCGACGTAGTTGGCGTTCCAGATCGGCTCGTAAAGCATATTGGCGAAGCGCAGCGCGAGGATGTTCTGCACCGTCTCTTTGCCGAGGTAGTGGTCGATGCGGAACACCGAGTCCGGCGGGAACACCGACTCGACCACGTTGTTCAGTTCGCGTGCCGTCGTCAGATCGCTGCCGAACGGCTTCTCGATGACGACCCGTCGCCACTGGCCGGGCTTCGCCTCCGCGAGGCCACTGCGGCGTAGCTGTTCCGTGACCACGGGGAACGACTTGGGCGGGATCGACAGGTAGAAGGCGTGGTTGCCCATCGTGCCGCGCTCGCGGTCGAGCTCGTCGATGGTGTCAGACAGTCTCGCGAACGCATCGTCGTCGTCGAAGTCACCTTGAACGAAGCGGATGCCCGTCCGCAGTTGCCGCCACACCTCTTCATCGAAGGGGGTGCGTGCGTACTGCCGCACGGCATCGTGCACGACCTTCTCGAAGTCGTCGCGCTCCCACTCGCGGCGCGCGAACCCGACGAGGCCGAAGCCCGGGGGGAGGAGTCCGCGGTTTGCGAGGTCGTAGACGGCCGGCATCAGCTTTTTGCGAGATAGGTCACCCGTCACGCCGAAGATGATGAGGCTGCTGGGACCGGCGATGCGATTCAGCCGCCGGTCGTCGGGGGAGCGTAGCGGGTTCATCCCCGCCGCGATCCGGTGTGGTGCGGTCACGTGGTGCTCCGTCCGGAGGGTCAGACGATCGCGGCGATGAGCGCGGCGATCGCGTCGTCGTCGGCGACGGTGAGGGTCAGAACCGGGCGTCCGTGGTCGGCGAGCACGCGGGCGTCTCCGGCCGCCTGGGCGGCGATCAGTTCCCCGAAGGTGAAGGGTCGACCCTCGATCTCGCGGTCGTTCGCCGGGGTTCCCACGATCTGCAGGAAGACGCCGTGTGCGGGGCCGCCCTTGTGGTACTGGCCCGTCGAGTGCAGGAAGCGCGGACCCCAGCCGAAGGTGACCGGACGGCCGGACTGCGCGGCGAGCGCGTGGCGGATCGCCTCGAGCTCCGGGTGGGCAAGCCTGTTGAGGTACGCCTGCACAGCGATATAGCCGTCGGCTGGGACCGCGTCGCGGAGCCGCGCGACGGCATCGGCGACCGATGTCGTGCCGGCGACCAGAGCATCCGGGCCAGTGACGGCGATCCCGCCGTCGATGACCGCCGGTGCGACCGGCTCGGGCCGGTGATCGAGCAGGCCACGCGCGGCGACCTTGGCGCTTTCGACATCGGGCTGGTCGAAGGGGTTGATGCCGAGCAGCCGCCCGGCAATAGCGGTCGCGTACTCCCAGGTCATGAGGAGAGCGCCGAGCGAACCCGACACCTCAATCTCATGATCGGCGACCTCGCGCGTCGCTTTGCGGTCGGCGACGTGCCGCAGCACCTGAACGTCAGCGGCGCCCGAGGTGAGCTCGGGGGCGTCGACGCCGACGACGACGGGCAGAATGCCGGTGCCGTCTTTACCGGTCGACTCGGCGACGAGCTGCTCGACCCAGTCGCCCAGCCCCACGATGTGGGTTCCGTCGGCGACGATGACGAGCTTGTCGCGACGGGGGGAGGTTCCCGCGATTGCGGCGCCGAGCCGCAGGCCGGGGTTCGACTCCGAGTCGACGGCGAGCGGCAGCGACGCAGCATCCGCTTCGTCGAGCAGCGCGTCCAGGTCGACGCCGGCCAGACCGCTCGGCACCAGGCCGAAGGCGGTGAGCGCGCTGTAGCGGCCGCCGACGGTCGGGTCGGCAGTAAACACGCGGTATCCGGCCTCGTCGGACGCCTTGTGCAGCGGCGAATCGGGGTCGGTCACGATGATGATGCGCTCGGCCGGGTCAATGCCGGCCGCGCGGAACGCGGATTCGAACGCGCGCTTCTGGCTGTCTGTTTCGATGGTCGAACCCGACTTCGACGACACGACGACCGCGGTGCGGTCAAGGTCGCGGTCGACGGCTGAGGCCACCTGATCGGGGTCGGTCGAGTCGAGCACGACGAGCGGCACACCCGCGGTGCGGGTGATGACCTCGGGTGCCAACGACGAGCCACCCATGCCGCACAGCACGATGCGGTCGACGCCACGCTCGGCGAGCTGCTCGCGTAGCGCCGTGATCTCGGCGACGAGCGGTCGCGACACGGTGACGGCCTCGGTCCAGCCGAGGCGGATGCTCGCCTCGGCTTCGGCGGCCTTACCCCAGAGGCTTGCGTCGCCACCGGTGATGCGGCTCGCGACGCGATCGGCGACGAGCGTCGGAACGTGCGCCTCGATCGCCGCCAGCGCGTCACCGCGCGCTTCGACGACGGCCGTCATCGCGCCGCCTCGAGCGCGGCGCTCACGGTATCGAGCAGCTCGTTCCAGCTCACGATGAACTTCTCGACGCCCTCCTTCTCGAGCTTTGCCGTGACCTCGTCGTACGAGATGCCGAGCCCATCGAGAGCGGCGAGAACCTCACGGGCCTCGTCGTAGCTTCCGCTCACGGTGTCGCCGGTGATGTCGCCGTGGTCGAAGGTCGCCTCAAGCGTCTTCTCGGGCATGGTGTTGACGGTGTGCGCGACAGCCAGTTGCGTCACGTAGAGGGTGTCCGGCAGCGCCGGGTCCTTGACGCCGGTCGACGCCCACAGTGGGCGCTGCACGTTCGCGCCGGCATCGAGCAAGGCGCGCGCGCGATCGCTGGCGAAGAGCTCCTCGAATGCCTCGTAGGCGAGTCGGGCGTTCGCGATTCCCGCCTTGCTCTTGAGCGCGAGCGCCTCCGGCGAGCCGATCGCGACGAGGCGCGCATCGATCTCTGAGTCCACGCGCGAGACGAAGAACGACGCAACCGAATGGATGCTCGCCAGGTCGTGTCCGGCTTCTTTCGCCTTCTCGAGACCGGCCAGGTACGCCTCGACGACAGCGCGGTAGCGCTCAAGGCTGAAGATGAGCGTGACGTTCACACTGATGCCGGCGGCGATGGTTTCGGTGATCGCGGTGAGACCTTCGACGGTCGCCGGAATCTTGATCATGGCGTTCGGGCGGTCGACCTTCGCCCACAGCTCGCGCGCCTGCTGCGCCGTGCCAGCGGCGTCGTGTGCGAGGCCCGGCTCGACCTCGATGGAGACGCGGCCGTCACGGCCGCCCGTGGCCTCCGAGACCCCGGCGAAGATGTCGCTCGCGGCGGCAACGTCGTCGGTGGTGATCTCGAAAACGGCGCTCGTGACGTCGGCGCCCGCTGCGGCAAGCTCGCGAATCTGCTCGTCGTACGTCGTGCCGGTCGCCAATGCCGCGGCGAAGATCGTCGGGTTCGTCGTGACACCGACGACGTTGCGCTCGGCGATCAGGCGCTCGAGGCCGCCGGACGTGATGCGGTCGCGGGACAGGTCGTCGAGCCAGATGCTGACGCCGACGTCGCTGAGCCGGGCGGTGGGGGTGCTGGTCATGAGAATCCTTGGTGTGAGTGGTGGCGGTGCGAAAGGAGCGAGGGCGGAGGTCAGCCGGCGGCGAGGGTCTCTCGGGCGGCGGCGACGACCGCGTCGGTGGTGATGCCGAACTCGCGGAAGAGGGTCTGGTAGTCGGCGCTGGCGCCGAAGTGCTCGATCGAGACGATGCGGCCGCGGCCACCCACGAATCGGTGCCACGTGAGGCCGAGACCGGCTTCGACGGCGACGCGCGCCGTCACCGTGGAGGGCAGGACGGCCTCCCGGTAGTCGGCCGGCTGCTCGTCGAACCATTCGACGCTCGGCATCGACACCACACGGGCGTGCACCCCCTCCGCGGCGAGCCGCGTCCGGGCCTCGAGAGCCAACTGCACCTCAGAACCGGTGGCAATGAGAATCACGTCGGGCGATCCGTTGGCGGCCTCGGCGAGCACATACCCGCCGCGAGCCGTGTGGCGGGCCGAGGCGAGGGTGTCGCCCTCGGCGTCCCCGTCGCCACGCTCGAACACCGGAATGTTCTGGCGGGTCAGCGCGAGGCCCACCGGACGGTCGAAGCGCTCGAGGACGGCCAGCCACGCGTGCGCCGTCTCGTTCGCGTCCGCCGGGCGCACGATCTCGAGTCCGGGAATCGCGCGCAGCGACGCCAACTGTTCGATGGGCTGGTGGGTCGGGCCGTCTTCACCGAGCGCCACCGAGTCGTGCGTCCACACGTAGGTGACCGGGATCCGCATGAGCGCCGCGAGGCGCACCGACGGGCGCATGTAGTCGCTGAAGATGAGGAAGGTGCCGCCGAAGACGCGGGTGCGGCCGTGCAGCGCGATGCCGTTGAGGATGGCGCCCATGGCGTGCTCGCGAATGCCGAAGTGCATGACACGGCCGTACGGCGAGGCGGTCCATTCCTTCGTCGAGTGCTCGCTGGGCGCGAAGGAGCCGCCGTCGTGGATGGTGGTCAGGTTCGACTCGGCAAGGTCGGCCGACCCACCCCAGAACTCGGGCAGGTGCGGCGCGATCGCATTGATCACCTTGCCGCTCGCGGCGCGCGTCGACACGCTGGTGCCGCCCTCGAAGACGGGAAGCGCGTCGGCGAGGCCGTCGGGCAGCTCACCCGCTTGCATGCGGTCGAACAGGGCCTTCTTCTCCGGGTTCGCGCTCGCCCAGGCGTCAAAACGCGTCTGCCACGCAGCGTGCCGCTCCGCACCGCGTTCGACGGCCTGGCGGGTGTGCGCGATGACGGCGTCGTCGACGACGAACGTGGCCTCGGGGTCGCGCCCCATGGCCTTCTTCGTCGCGGCGAGTTCGTCTGCGCCGAGGGCCGAACCGTGGATCTTTCCCGTGTTCTGCTTGGTCGGGGCGGGCCAGCCGATGATGGTCTTCAGCACGATCAGACTCGGCTTCGCCGTCTCCGCTTTCGCCGCCTCGATCGCCGAATACAGTTCGTGGACGTCTTCGACGTACTCGCCCGACTTCTTCCAGTCGACCTCGATGACCTGCCATCCGTACGCGCGGTAGCGCCCGGCGACATCCTCGGTGAAGGCGATGTTCGTGTCGTCCTCGATCGAGATCTGGTTCGAGTCGTAGATCGCGATGAGGTTGCCGAGCTGCTGGTGGCCGGCGAGGGAGCCGGCCTCCGACGTCACGCCCTCCTGAATGTCGCCGTCACCCGCAATGACATACACGTGGTGATCGAACGGGCTTTCCCCCGCGGGGGTGTCGGGGTCGAGCAGCCCGCGTTCGAAGCGCGCGGCGTAGGCGAAGCCGACCGCGGAGGCGAGCCCCTGGCCGAGGGGCCCGGTGGTGATCTCCACGCCGTCGGTGTGGCCGTACTCGGGGTGGCCCGGCGTCTTCGAGTCCCAGGTACGCAGAGCCTTGAGGTCGTCGAGTTCGAGCCCGTAGCCGCCAAGGTAGAGCTGCACGTACTGGGTCAGAGAGCTGTGCCCGGCCGACAGGATGAAGCGGTCACGCCCCACCCATTTCGGGTCGCTCGGGTCGTGTTGCATGACCTTTTGGTGCAGCAGGTAGGCGACGGGCGACAGGCTCATCGCGGTGCCCGGGTGGCCGTTACCGACCTTCTCCACGGCGTCGGCGGCGAGCAGGCGGCCCGTGTCGACGGCGGCGGTGTCCAGGTCGTTCCAGGTCAGTTCGGTCATCTCGGCGAAACAGCCTTTCCTCGAATCGGCCGGTGGGCAGGGGCGCTCCTCCGGCATCGTCTCAGCCGTGCCCGGTCATCGGCGACCGTAACCGCGATCCAGCCGGGTGCTAGGCACCCCCGTTCGAGAGACGGAATTCGGCGGTCTGCAGGCACTGCCCAGTATAGGGATGCCCGGCGCGCGCTCCGAGCGCGCTGGCAGCCACCCGGGCGCCCGCCCAGACACGCTCCCGTAGAATGGCGGGCGACCGACGCCCGTCGTGAAGAGGAGACATGGACACAGCGCTCGAGCAGGTCGTCAGCCCCCCACGCCCCTCCCTCCGCCGCACGGTCACCGCTTATGTCGCGTTGACGAAGCCACGCGTGATCGAGTTGTTGCTGGTGACGACCGCGCCAGTGATGATCCTCGCGCAAGGAGGCCTTCCGAGCATCTGGCTCGTTCTGGCGACGCTTCTCGGCGGCTCGCTCGCTGCCGGTTCGGCGAACGCGTTCAACATGGTCATCGATCGCGACATCGATCGGCTGATGAACCGCACCAAGAACCGTCCGCTGGTTACCGGGGAACTCACGGCGCGCCAAGCGACCGTGTTCGCGACCGTCATCGGCGTCGGCTCGATCGTGTGGCTCTGGGCGACCACGAACCTTCTCGCAGCCTCTCTGGCGTTCGCCGCAATTGTGTTCTACGTCGTGATCTACACGCTCGTTCTGAAGCGTCGTACGGAACAGAACATCATTTGGGGCGGGATCGCCGGCTGTTTCCCCGTGCTGATCGGCTGGAGCGCGGTGACCGGGTCGCTCGACTGGGCCCCGATCATCCTGTTCTTGGTCGTATTCCTCTGGACGCCGCCGCACTACTGGCCGCTGTCGATGCGGTACCGCGACGACTATGCGGAAGCGAGCGTGCCCATGCTCGCCGTCGTGCGCGGGCGCACCGTCGTCGGCGTTCAGGTGGTGCTGTACGCCTGGGCCACCGTGGCAATGTCGCTGCTGCTCATCCCGGTGGCGCCGATGGGGGCGCTCTACACCGCCGTCGCCGTTCTGGCCGGCGGCTGGTTCATCGTCGAGAGCCACCGGCTCTACGGCCGCGCAGCTCGCGGTCTCGACGACGTGTCACCGATGAAGGTGTTCCACGCGAGCATCACGTACCTGACGCTCCTCTTCGTCGCCGTCGGCGTCGATCCGTTGCTGCCCTTCTAGCTCGCGTCCTCCCGGACGCTGCAGCACGAGCACCAGCGTCATGACCGCGACGAGCACGCACGCGAGCACCATGTGAATGCCGACGAGCAGCTCAGGCAACCCGAGCCGGGCCTGGGAGATGCCCACGACGATCTGGACAGCCTCGGTCGCCACCAGTCCGACCGTCGCGATGCGAAGGCCGCGACGCGGAACGCGGAAGGCCCACACCAGCAAGAGCAGCGACAGCACACCCGTCACGTATGCGGGCCAGGAGTGGATGTGCTGCAACAGTTCGGAATCGAGTCCGTTGCGCGCGGCGCCCTCATCACCGGCGTGCGGGCCGGAACCGGTGACGAGGATGCCGACGAGCACGGTGATCCAGACGCCGACCGCCGTGAGCGCCGCGACGAACCGGAACCGTGCATCCACGACAAATGTGTCGACCTTCCGTCCGCGATAGACCCGCGCCACGAAGACCGTCGCGAGCGCCACGAGAACAGCAGAGACCACGAAGTGCAGCCCGACGACGTAGGGGTTCAGGTTGGTCAAGACGGTGATGCCGCCGATGATGGCCTGAGCAGGGATGCCCAGTCCGAGCGCGACCGTGAGCCGCAGCAGTTCGGGCCGTGTGCTGCGCATGCGCACGACGAAGAGGAACGCGACGATCGCGATGATGATTAGCACGAAGGTGAGCAGTCGGTTCCCGAACTCGACGACGCCGTGGATGCCCATTTCGGGCGTGGCGACGAACGATTCTTCGGTGCACCGCGGCCATGTGGGGCAGCCGAGCCCCGAACCGGTCAAGCGAACAGCGCCACCCGTGCCGACAATGAGGGTCTGGCTGATGAGAGAGAGCCACGCAAAGACGCGCACGCGGCGGGTGACCTCGGTGGGCAGCCAGCCCACGAAGCGGCGGACGATCGACGGCTTCTGCGCGACCTGCTGACTCACAGCGTGCACCCCTCGTTCTCAGCGGGAGCGCGGTAGACTTTCAGCGCTCACCATCAGTGTTGATCGCGGGCGTCACCGCGACACTGCGCGGGCGCCGACCCGCCTGGAGCCCAGTGTACGTGGTGCTCCTTGAGCATCAGCCCCGAACGCGCCCGGCCCCGCCGGTCGCGGGAATGCCTGGCAGACCGACTCGGTTTTGTCAGGCGACAGAGAGGAACGCGACATGTCTGACGTGCTCATCGACCGCCCCGAACTGGAAGGGCTCGGTCAATACGAGTTCGGCTGGTCCGACAGCGACGCAGCCGGTGCCTCCGCTCGCCGCGGCATCAACGAAGAGGTTGTCACCGACATCTCGCAGAAGAAGAACGAGCCCGCATGGATGCTCGAACAGCGCCTCAAGGGCTACAAGCTGTTTCAGCGCAAGCCCATGCCGACGTGGGGGAGTGACCTCTCGGGCATCGATTTCGACAACATCAAGTACTTCGTCCGCACCACCGAGAAGCAAGCGACGAGTTGGGAAGAGCTCCCCGACGACATCAAGAACACGTACGAGCGTTTGGGTATCCCCGAGGCCGAGCGCCAGCGCCTTGTCGCGGGTGTTGCCGCGCAGTACGAGTCGGAGGTCGTGTACCACCAGATTCGTGAAGACCTGGAGGCCCAGGGCGTCATCTTCATGGACACCGACACGGCCTTGCGCGAGCACCCCGAGTTCTTCGAGGAGTACTTCGGCACCGTCATCCCCGCGGGTGACAACAAGTTCGCCGCGCTCAACACGGCGGTGTGGTCGGGCGGCTCGTTCGTCTACGTACCGCCGGGAGTGCACGTCGAGATCCCGCTGCAGGCCTACTTCCGTATCAACACGGAGAACATGGGCCAGTTCGAGCGCACGCTCATCATCGCGGACGAGGGCTCATACGTGCACTACATCGAGGGCTGCACTGCTCCGATCTACAAGAGCGACTCCTTGCACTCGGCCGTCGTCGAGATCATCGTGAAGAAGAACGCCCGCGTTCGCTACACGACGATCCAGAACTGGTCGAACAACGTCTACAACCTCGTCACGAAGCGCGCGGTCGCTCACGAGGGCGCGACGATGGAGTGGGTCGACGGCAACATCGGCTCGAAGGTCACGATGAAGTACCCGTCGATCTTCCTCATGGGCGAGCACGCGACGGGCGAGACCCTGTCGGTGGCCTTCGCCGGTCCCGGCCAGCACCAGGACGCGGGCGCGAAGATGATCCACATGGCGCCGCACACGACGTCGTCGATCGTCTCGAAGTCGATCGCGCGCGGCGGTGGCCGTGCGGGCTACCGCGGCGAGGTTCGCGTTGATCAGAACGCCCATCACTCGGCGAACACCGTGCGCTGTGATGCACTGCTGGTCGACACGATTTCGCGATCGGACACCTACCCGGCGATCGACATCCGCGTCGACGACGTTCAGCTCGGCCACGAGGCGACCGTGTCGCGCGTGAGCGAGGAGCAGCTGTTCTACCTGCAGTCGCGAGGGCTCCCCGAAGACGAGGCCATGGCCATGATCGTGCGCGGGTTCATCGAGCCCATCGCCCGCGAGCTGCCCATGGAGTACGCGCTTGAACTCAACAAGCTCATCGAGATGAGCATGGAAGGATCCGTCGGCTAAATGTCCGCCACGAATACCGCACCGACCGTCCCCGGCGCTGCGGCCCACTCGCATGGGCCCGGATCGCCCGTTCCCGTACAGACGCGGTCCCAGCGCTTCCGCTCGACCGACCCCGCGGCGTTCCCTGCCGTCACGGGGCGTGAGGTCGACTGGAAGCTGACCCCGGTCGACCGGGTCCGCGACCTGATCGACGGCGAGCTCGACGGCTCCCCGATCGCGACGACCGTCTCCGAGGCCGCCGGCGTCAGCGCCGAATGGGTGGACCCCGAGGATGCCCGCATCGGTGCCGCAGGAACGCCGGAAGACCGCGCGTCCGCCAACGCGTGGGCCCGTACCGAGAAGGCCCTCGTCGTCACGCTGACCGCGGAGGAGCGCGTGGAGGTGACGATCGACCGCACCGGACCCGATCACGCACCGCGCGCATCTCACACCGTCATCGTGGCGAAGCCGAACGCCCGCGGCATCGTCGTCATCGACAACCGCGGCAGCGCCCGCCTCAGCGAGAACGTCGAGATCGTCGTCGAAGACGGGGCCAACCTGACGGTCGTCAGCCTGCAAGAGTGGGACGACGAGAGCGTTCACCTGTCGGCGCAGTTCGCCCGCGTCGACAAGAGCGCCACCCTCAAGCACGTGGTTGTCTCGCTCGGTGGCTCGATCGTGCGGGTCAACCCGTCGGCGGCTCTCGCGGGTGAGGGCGCGACGGGCAACCTGTACGGCCTGTACTTCAGCGACGCCGGCCAGCACCTCGAGCAGCAGGTGTTCGTGCACCACATCGCTCCGCACACGGTCAGCGACGTGCTCTACAAGGGCGCACTGAACGGTGCCGGCGCCCGCACCGTGTGGATCGGCGACGTGCTCATCGGACGGGATGCCACCGGAACCGACTCGTACGAGGCGAACCGCAACCTCGTGCTCAGCGACGGCACGCGCGCCGACTCGATTCCGAACCTCGAGATCGAGACGGGCGACATCGCCGGTGCCGGCCACGCCAGCGCCACCGGCCGGTTCGACGACGAGCAGCTGTTCTACCTGCGGTCGCGCGGCATCAGCGAGAGCGAATCCCGCCGCCTGGTCGTGCTTGGCTTCCTGCTGGAAATCGTTCAGAAGATCGGTCAAGAGTCGCTTGAGCAGCGCCTCATCGCCGCCGTGGAGCGTGAACTCGAAGCCGTGGAGAGCATCTGATGACTGCACAGCGCGTCTGCGCCGAATCGGAACTCGGCGTCGCGACCGCTAAGAAGGTCGTGCTTGACGGTAAGCCGATCGCCGTCGTGAAGGACTCGTCCGGTGCGGTGCACGCCATCGGCGACACGTGCACTCACGGCGACATTTCACTGAGCGAAGGGTTCGTCGAGGACTCCACGCTTGAGTGCTGGGCGCACGGGTCGAAGTTCGAGCTGTCGACCGGCAAGCCCCTCAATTTCCCGGCGTACGAGCCGGTCCCGGTGTACACGGTCACCGTCGACGGCGGCGACGTGTACGTCGACCCTGACGCGATCATCACCCCCTAAGCCGGCCCCGCCGCATCCCGATCTGCGCCCGCCAGAGGGCCCCACGAACCGAAAGAAGAGTTGAGAACCATGGCTACGTTGACCATCAAGGACCTGCACGTCAGCATCGAGACCGATCAGGGCTCCAAGCCGATCCTGCGCGGCGTGAACCTCACCATCAATCAGGGCGAAATCCACGCCGTCATGGGCCCGAACGGGTCGGGCAAGTCGACCCTCGCGTATACGATCGCCGGCCACCCGCGCTACACGGTCGACTCGGGCTCGATCGAGCTCGACGGCGAAGACGTGCTCGAGATGAGCGTTGACGAGCGGGCCAAGGCGGGACTCTTCCTCGCCATGCAGTACCCGGTCGAAATTCCCGGCGTCACGGTCTCGAACTTCCTGCGCACCGCGAAGACCGCCCTCGACGGCGAGGCTCCGCCCGTTCGCACCTGGATCAAGGACCTCCGCGGCTCGATGGAGGCACTGCGGATGGACCAGACGTTCGCCGAGCGCAACGTCAACGAGGGCTTCTCTGGCGGTGAGAAGAAGCGTCACGAGATCGTGCAGCTCGAGCTGCTCAAGCCCAAGTTCGCCGTTCTTGACGAGACCGACTCGGGGCTCGACGTCGACGCGCTCAAGATCGTCTCGGAGGGCGTGAACCGGGCCAAAGAGTCGAACAACCTCGGTGTCCTGCTCATCACGCACTACACGCGCATCCTGCGCTACATCACGCCCGACTTCGTGCACGTCTTCGTCGACGGACAGATCGCCGAGCAGGGTGGCCCCGAGCTTGCCGAGCGCCTCGAAAACGAGGGCTACGACCGCTACGCGGCGGCGACGGCGTAGACTTCCGCCATGCCTACCGCACTCGAACCAGCCCTGTTCGACGAGGTTGAAGAGGGCCTGAAGAACGTTGTTGACCCTGAACTTGGCGTCAACATCGTCGACCTGGGGCTGGTCTACGACCTCGCCTGGGATGACGAAGCCGATGCGTTGATCCTCTCGATGACGTTGACGAGCGCGGGGTGCCCGCTCACCGACGTCATCGAAGAATCGGTGGCCAATTCGCTCGACGGCATCGTGAAGCAGTTCCGCATCAACTGGGTGTGGATGCCGCCGTGGGGCCCCGAGCGCATCACCGACGACGGCCGCGACATGATGCGCGCGCTGGGATTCAGCATCTAGCGCCACGAACACGACGAAGGCCCCGCCGGATGACCGGCGGGGCCTTCGCGCGTCTGAGGCGGAGTGCTAGGAGTCGCGGCGGTTCCCGACGGCCTTCCAGGCGAGCGGGAGGATCGCGGCAGCGATCGCTGCCTTGATTACGCCGCCGATGATGAAGGGGTAGAAGCCGGCCATCAGAACGCTGTTCAGGTCGTTCGGCAGTCCGAGCTGCCCCAGCGACATGGCCAGCCAGGGCAGACCGACGGCGAACACGACGAGCGATCCACCGATGAAGGTGACAGCGGGCTTCAGCCATCCACGATCCCATTCGCGCTCGGCGGCCCAGCCGACGATCGCGGCAGCGAGGATGAAGCCGAGGATGTAGCCGCCCGTCGGGCCGGCGATGACCGTCCAGCCGGAGGACGCATCGCTGAACACCGGGAGACCGAGGCCGCCGACGAGGGCGTACAGGGCCATTGAGATGGCGCCTCGGGCAGCGCCGAGCGACGCGCCGACGAGAAGCACCGCCAGAGTCTGCCCGGTCACCGGGACCGGCCACAGCGGCACGGCGACCTGGGCAAGAACGGCGGTGAGAGCGACACCTGTCGTGATGGTTGCCACGTCGGCAACAATTCCGCGAGGGACGACGCGGTCGATGAGAACGGGGCGCGGGGCCGCGAGAGAGAGGCTGGTCATGGGGCTCCTCGGGTGGGGTCGGGAGTCGGTAGGTGGCGGTCGGCGCACAGCGCCAACACCCGTAGACTATCCCGCTGGCCCCCACAGAGCGGGCCTATCGAACCCCACAAAAGAATCGGACATTCGCTGTGCTCGCTGTGCAAGACCTCGAGATCCGGGTCGGCGCACGCCTGCTGATGGAGAACGTGTCCTTCCGCGTCGCCGCCGGCGACAAGATCGGGCTGGTCGGCCGCAACGGGGCGGGCAAGACGACGCTCACCAAAGCTCTCGCGGGCGATTCGTTGCCGACCAGTGGCACCATCACCCGGGGCGGCGAGATCGGCTACCTTCCGCAGGATCCGCGCGCCGGCGACCCCGAACAGTTGGCCCGCACGCGCATCCTCGATGCACGCGGCCTCGGCACGATCGTCGCCGACATGACGACCGCGAGCGAGGACATGGCGAGCGACGACCCGGCGATCTCCGAGCGCGCCATGCGTCGCTACAGCCGTCTCACCGACCAGTTCCAGTCTCTCGGGGGCTACGCCGCCGAGGCCGAGGCCGCTGCCATCGCCAGCAACCTGGCACTTCCCGACCGCATTCTCAGCCAGCCGCTGAAGACGTTGTCCGGCGGTCAGCGTCGCCGCATTGAGCTGGCGCGCATCCTGTTTTCGGCCGCCGAGACGATGATTCTCGACGAGCCGACCAACCACCTCGATGCCGACTCGGTGGTCTGGCTGCGTGACTTCCTGAAGGCGTACTCGGGCGGCGTGATCGTCATCAGCCACGATGTTCACCTCGTCGAGGAGACCGTCAATCGTGTCTTCTATCTCGATGCCAACCGCCAGGTCATCGACATCTACAACATGGGCTGGAAGCACTACCTGCGCCAGCGCGAGGCCGACGAAGAGCGCCGCAAGAAGGAGCGCGTCAACGTCGAGAAGAAGGCGACCGCCCTGCAGCTGCAGGCGGCGCGCTTCGGTGCGAAGGCGTCGAAGGCGGCGGCCGCCCACCAGATGGTTGCGCGCGCTGAACGGATGCTCGCGGGCCTCGACGAGGTGCGCGCGGTTGATCGCGTGGCCAAGCTCCGCTTTCCGGAGCCCGCCCCGGTCGGCAAGACCCCGCTGCAGGCAAAAAACTTGTCGAAGAGCTACGGCTCGCTCGAGATCTTCACCGCCGTCGACTTGGCGGTTGACCGCGGGTCACGTGTCGTCATCCTCGGGTTGAACGGTGCCGGGAAGACGACGCTGCTGCGCATCCTCGCGGGTGTCGACAAGCCCGACACGGGCGAACTCGAACCGGGGCACGGTCTGCGGGTGGGCTACTACGCGCAGGAGCACGAGACGCTCGACGTGAACCGCAGCGTGCTCGCCAACATGATGAGCGCATCCGAGTCGATCACCGAGCGGGAGGCGCGCAGCGTCCTCGGCTCATTCCTCTTCGTCGGCGACGACGTGCAAAAGCCCGCCGGCGTGCTGTCGGGCGGCGAGAAGACCCGGTTGTCGCTCGCGATGCTCGTCGTGTCGAAGGCGAACCTGCTACTGCTCGACGAGCCCACCAACAACCTCGACCCGGCGAGCCGGGAAGAGATCCTCGGCGCACTCGCCAACTACTCGGGAGCGGTCATCCTCGTCAGTCACGACGAGGGTGCGGTGGAAGCGCTGAACCCTGAGCGCGTACTGATCATGCCCGACGGGGTCGAAGACCTCTGGACGGCCGACTACGCCGACCTGATCTCGCTCGCGTAGTCGGCCTCACACTCGCGGCGTCAGCGAGCAGCGGCGTCGAGGAGCGCGTCTTCTTCTTCGTCGTCGGTCGGCCCCGCCCGGCGACGCTTCGGGGGCGGAACGGGTTCGCCGGTCTCAGCGGCCCGCAGCACGCGCAACTCCTGCCGAATCGCCCACCCGAAACCGATGAACCCCAGAAGGGCGAAGACGTACCACTGGAAGGTGTAGCTGAGGTGCGGCCCCTCATTGATCTCGGGGCGCGCCGCGGCCAGCGGGGTCGTCGCCGGCGAGGGGGATTCATCCGCCAGCTGCAGGTACGCACCTTCCACCACGTCGTCGCCGAGATTGTCCGCGATCGTGGGCAGGTGGATCGTCGCGATCTGGCCGTCCGGCGCGCCACGACCGGGAATGGTGGGCTCGCTCGGGCGGATACGCCCGACAACGTCGACCCTGCCACTCGGGGCCGCGGGCACGACGTCGGGGGAGTCCTGGGCCGAGCCGACCGGTAGCCAGCCACGGTTCACGATCACAAGTCCGCCGTCGTCGAGTCGCAACGGCACGATGACCTCGAAGCCGGGCTGCCCCGAGCGCGGTCGTGCCCGCACGAGCAGCTGCTCGTCGAGCAGGTACTCACCACTGACGGCGACGGGCTGCCACTCATCGTCGGGGCGGAAGGAGTCTCGGTCAGGCAGTGCTTCGTCGAGCGAGACGGGCGCGGCGTCGTAGTTGTTCTCGATCCGCTCGATCGCGGCGACCGCCTCCTCGCGGCGGTTCCACTGCCAGACCCCCAAGAGTGAACAGATCACAGCGAAAACGACGGTCACGGCGAAGTAGCCGAGCCACCGCTTCGTCAACGCGATCTGCAGGATGCTCACGGGGTGTCATTCTGCCCGACCACGTCGGGCAGCTGGTCGACGACGACGCCCGCCGGGGTGATCGCGACGGGAAAACCGCGCTGGTCGACGAAGTCGTAGAGGTAGTCGCGGTGCTCGTCGCAGGCAAGCCACACCTTCACGCGGGAGACGTCGTGAATTTTCGGATTACGCCAGTTCACGGCCCAGGCCGCGTCGGCACGGCACCCGCTTCGCGAGCAGCGCAGCCCGGAGATCTCACCCGGGAGGCCGATCACGACTGGGGGCCCTGGCCCGAGAACAGAATTGACCCGGGGCGCTCGACCTGGTCGCCTCCCGTGCGGGTGACCTGGTTCGCGGCGATCACGGCGAAGTAGGGCAGGAAGACGGCGCCGAGCGCGGGAATCAGTAGCCACCAGCCGGGCGTGTAGAAGCACGCGATGATGCACACCACCCGGATTCCCATCGAGGTGGCGTACTTGATCATGCGCGATTTCCGCTCCTCGTCGGGAGCGTCACTGAGGCTCGTGATCACGCTCGTGGATGCGGCCTTCTGCTTCATCGTGAAGTGATGCTATCCCCGCTTCCCTGCTAATAGGCTTGATGGTTATGAGTACCCAGCGCACCGTTCTCGTCACCGGGGGCAACCGCGGCATCGGCCGCGCAATCGCGGAACAGTTTCTCGCCGGGGGGCACCGCGTCGCGGTGACCGCGCGGTCGGGCGAGGGTCCCGAGGGCTCGTTGACCGTCACGGCCGATGTGACCGACGCCGCATCGCTGGATGCCGCGTTCACCGAGGTGGAGGCACAGTACGGCCCCGTCGAGGTCGTTGTGGCAAACGCGGGGATCACCCGCGACACGTTGCTGCTGCGCATGAGCGAGGACGACTTCACCGACGTCATCGACACGAACCTGACGGGAGCGTTCCGCACCGTCAAGCGCGCGTCCAAGGGGATGCTGAAGGCGCGTTTCGGCCGCATCATTCTGATTTCGAGCGTGGTCGGCCTCTACGGCTCGGCCGGCCAGGTGAATTACTCGGCGTCGAAGTCGGCGCTCGTCGGTATGGCGCGCTCGCTGACCCGCGAGCTCGGCGGCCGCGGCATCACCGCCAACGTGGTCGCACCGGGATTCATCGAGACCGACATGACCGCGGCACTGCCGGAGGACCAGCAGAAGGCGTACCAGGACGCGATTCCGGCCGGACGCTTCGCGACTCCCGTCGAGGTGGCGCGCGTCGTCACCTGGCTGGCGGGCGACGACGCTGGCTACATCTCTGGAGCAGTGATCCCGGTCGATGGCGGCCTGGGCATGGGGCACTAGCCCCGCAGGCCCAGCAGGGGCAAGACGGCGCTGAGGTCGCGCTCGTCGACTGCGACGTGCGCACCCTCGCGCACGACCGGCTTCGCGCAGAACGCGACCGACAGTTGTGCGGCACGCATCATCGCCAGGTCGTTCGCGCCGTCACCGACCGCGATCGTGCGCGCGAGCGGCACGCCGAATCGGTGGGCCCACTCGCGGAGCGCGGCGGCCTTGGCGTCCGCGTCGATGACGGGTCCGGTCGTGCGGCCGGTGAGGCGCGCATCCGCGACCTCCAAGCGGTTCGCGCGGTGAGCATCCAGACCGAGAGCGTCGGCGATCGGGTCGAGTAGTTCGTGAAAGCCGCCCGAGACGACCGCGATCACTCCGTCGGCCGCGTGCACCCCGTCGACGAGCTCGCGCGCACCGGCGGTCAGCGAGATGCGGGATGCGGCGCTCGCGAGGCGTTCGACGGGCAGGCCGGCGAGGGTCGACACCCGTTTCGCGAGACTGTCGGCAAAGTCGAGCTCCCCGGCCATCGCCCGCTCCGTGATGCGCGCCACCTCGACGCCGCAGCCGGCCTCGTCGGCGATGAGTTCGATCGCCTCCTCGTTGATGAGCGTGGAGTCCACATCGAGCACCACGAGAAACCGCGCCACGCTCGCCTCCCTTTCCTTGCGCCCGCGCGGGCGCGGGCGGGCACTACGCGACGGTTTGGCCCTTGCCGACCACCACGATTCCGGTTTCGGTCACCGTGAACCCTCGGGCTCGGTCGGCGGCGTGATCGACGCCCACCTGCGCTCCGGGGGCGACGACGACCTCCTTGTCGAGAATAGCCCGCTCCACGACCGCCCCCGCGCCGATCTGAGCCTTCTCGAACACGATGGAGTCAACGATGCGGGCGGACTCCGCGATGACCCCCGAACCGAGCACGCTGCGTTCGATGTGGCTACCGGAGAGCACCGAGCCAAGCGAGACGATCGAGTCGATGACGGAACCGACTTCGCCTTTCGCATCGCGCACAAACTTGGCGGGTGGCAGGTTCAGTTGCTGCGTAAAGATCGGCCACTCGGCGTTGTACAGGTTGAAGACGGGCAGGGCCGAGATGAGGTCTTGGTGGGCGTCGAAAAACGACTCAATGGTTCCGACGTCGCGCCAGTAGTACTTGTCGCGGTCGGTCGAGCCGGGCACATCGTTGCGGTTCAGATCGTAGACGTACGCCTCACCGCGGTCGACGAAGGCGGGAACGATGTCGCCGCCCATGTCGTGCTTCGAATTCTCGATGTCCGCGTCGCGCGTCACCGCGTCGATCAGCACGTCGGCGTCGAACACGTAGTTGCCCATGGACGCGAGAATTTCGTGTGGCGAGTCGGGCAACCCGAGAGCGTCGGTCGGCTTCTCGCGGAACGCCGCGATGCGCTGCGGGTTCGCGGGGTCGGTCTCGATGACGCCGAACTGGTCGGCCAGGCTGATCGGCTGGCGAATTCCGGCCACCGTGGCCCCGGCCCCGTTCTCGATGTGCGCGTCGATCATCTGCCGGAAGTCCATGCGATAGACGTGATCGGCGCCGACCACGACGACGATGTCGGGCTTTTCATCGCGAATCAGATTGAGGCTCTGGAAGATCGCGTCCGCCGAACCGGAAAACCAGCGCTTGCCGACGCGCTGCTGAGCAGGAACCGACGCCACGTAGGCGTTCAGCATGCCGCTGAGGCGCCACGTCTGCGACACGTGACGGTCGAGCGAGTGGCTCTTGTACTGCGTGAGAACGACCACCTGGCGAAGCCCCGAATTGATCAGGTTCGACAGGGCGAAATCGATCAGGCGGTAGCCGCCCGCAAACGGCACCGCGGGCTTCGCCCGGTCGACGGTGAGGGGCATGAGGCGCTTCCCTTCGCCGCCAGCGAGCACGATGCCGAAGATCTTGGGAGAGGCCATGACACCCACAGTAGGCGAGGGGTGAGCGCCGTACTAGGGTCATCCGCATGCGCGTCGACGTCATTTCTCGTGAGTATCCGCCGGAGGTCTACGGAGGGGCCGGTGTGCACGTCGCCGAGTTGGTGCGCGCGCTACGGCAGCGCCTCGATGTGCGGGTGCGCTGCTTCGGTCAGCCCCGGCAGGAGGCTGACACGCACGCCTACCTCGTGCCCGGTGCGCTGTCGAGCGCGAACCCGGCGCTCGCGACCCTCGGCGTTGACTTAGCGATTGCCGAAGACGTCGACGGCGCCGATCTCGTGCACTCGCACACCTGGTACGCGAACGCCGCCGGCCACCTCGCCCAATTGCTGCACGACGTGCCTCACGTCGTCACGGCCCACAGCCTTGAACCGCTGCGACCGTGGAAGGCCGAGCAGCTCGGCGGCGGCTACCGCGTCTCGCGCTGGATCGAGAAGACCGCTTTCGAGTCGGCTAACGCCGTCATCGCCGTGAGCGATGGCATGCGCCGCGACATTCTGCGCTGCTACCCCGAGCTTGACGAGCAGAAGGTCACGACCATCCACAACGGCATCGACCTGGAGCGCTGGCAGCGCACGATCGATCACGAGGCCGTGCGCGGTCTCGGCATCGATCCCGACCGCCCCACCGTGGCGTTCGTCGGTCGAATCACCCGCCAGAAGGGCCTGCCGTACCTGCTCGAGGCTGCCCGCCGCTTGCCGAAGGACGTGCAGCTCGTGCTGTGTGCCGGCGCGCCGGACACGCCCGAGATTCTCCGCGAGGTGCAGAACGGGGTGGCCGCGCTACAGACGGAACGCACGGGTGTCGTCTGGATCGAGCGGATGCTCGCCCCACGGGAACTCGCGGCCGTGCTGTCGCACGCCACCGCGTTCGTGTGCCCGAGTGTGTACGAGCCGCTCGGCATCGTGAACCTCGAGGCGATGGCCTGCGGCGTGGCGGTCGTCGGCACCGACACCGGCGGTATCCCCGAAGTGGTCGAAGACGGCGTCACGGGTCGCCTCGTGCCGATCGACCAGGTGAACGACGGAACCGGCACGCCGCTCGATCCGGAGCGATTCGTGAGCGACCTGGCGCGCATCCTCGAGGAGGTCGTCATGGACGAGCCCCGAGCGCACGCGATGGGGGAGGCGGGCAGGCGCCGCGCCGAGGAAATGTTCTCGTGGGATCGCATCGCGGAACGCACCGACGCGCTCTACCGCAGCCTCGTCTGACCGCGACGGTGCCCTAGGCTGGAGGCACCATGGCGCGCGTTCTCGACTTCGACGATGTTTCTCTGACGCGGGGCGACACCCGCATCCTCGACGGCGTTTTCTGGCAGGTCGAGGACGATCAGCGCTGGGTCGTACTCGGGCCGAACGGCGCCGGGAAGACCACGCTCTTGCAGCTCGCGGCCTCGCACCTGCACCCCTCGAATGGTCACGTCCGCGTGCTCGACGAGGAGTTGGGACACAGCGACGTGCGCGAATTGCGCCCCCGTATCGGCTTTGCCTCCACGGCGCTTGCGCGCCAGCTGCCCGCCGACGAGCGGGTCCTCGACGTCGTCATGACGGCCGCCCACTCGGTCACCGGCCGCTGGAATGAAGAGTACGAAGAGGTCGACGAGCGGCGCGCCCGCCGCGTCTTGCGCGAGTGGAAGCTTGAGGAATTCGCCGAGCGCACCTTCGGCACGCTGAGCGATGGCGAGCAGAAGCGCGTGCAGATCGCCCGGTCGATCATGACCGACCCCGAGCTGCTCCTGCTGGACGAGCCGGCAGCGAGCCTTGACCTCGGAGCTCGTGAAGAGCTGGTGCAGCTGCTCGGCGCGTACGCCTCCGAGCCGAGTTCGCCCGCGATGGTGATGGTGACCCACCACGTGGAGGAGATTCCCGCCGGCTTCACCCACGCGCTGCTGCTCGCCCATGGCCGAGTCGTCGCAGCAGGCATGCTCGAGGAGGTCCTCACGAGTGATCGACTCAGTGAGGCATTTGGCGTCGGGTTGAACGTGTGGCGGGACGGCGACCGCTTCGTGGCACGCGCCTCCTGATCGTTTTCGCTCTGCTAGACTCGTGTGTCGGCCCAACGGCCGTATCCGCGTGCCCCGAATCCGGGGAAATCCACCTCCGACACATCTCAAGGACCAACGAATGAAGGCTGACATCCACCCCGACTACGCGCCCGTGGTGTTCCGCGACCTGGCGTCGGGCGAGACCTACCTCACCCGTTCGACGGTCACGAGCGACAAGACGATCGAGCTCGACGGCGTGACCTACCCCGTCATCGACGTCGAAATCTCGGCCGCCTCGCACCCGTTCTACACGGGCAAGCAGCGCATCATGGACTCGGCCGGCCGCGTCGAGAAGTTCAACAAGCGCTTCAAGAATTTCGGCGGCTAAGCCCCGATTCTTCCCGCGAGTGGCCCCGCTTCGGCGGGGCCACTCGTCGTTACCGGACGGATGCGCGAAAAGCGCTACGACGAGTGCCGCAGCGGCCAGCCGCGATCGGCGGTGAAATTCTGGTCTTTGGATGCGCGCATCCACGATTCGAAGCTGTCGGCCTGTTGTTGGTGCCACACGGCCTGCTGCGCGTGCAGTTCGGCGAGCGTACCCGGCAGATCGTCGGCCCACCGCTCGATGAGCGCGCGGGCGACGTGGCCCGCGGCGATTGCGTCGACGCTCGCGTCGTGTGCGCCGTCGAGGGTGACGCCATAGTGGGCGCTGACGGCCTCCAGCGTGCGTTTGCCTTTGCGGTATCGGTCGACGGCCTTGTCAATGACGAGCGGGTCGATGACGAGCGGCGGTGACACGAACGGCCCGGCGTGATGCCGCTTCGCTTCGTGTCTCAACAGGGTCAGGTCGTACGGCGCGTTGTAGACCACGAGCGGGAGACCGTCGGCTGCGCGTGCGGCGAGTTCGTCGACGATTTCGCGCACGACGAGGCTGGCTGAGCGCCCTTCCGCCCGAGCGCGCTCGGTGGTCACACCGTGAATCGCCGCAGCGCCCGCGGGAATCTCTACCCCCGGGTCGGCAAGCCACGAGCGGCTCGAGATGAGCGCGCCGTCGGCGCTCAGGACGCCGACGAACGCCGTGACGATGCGGGCCGTCGTCACGTCGACGCCGGTCGTCTCGAGGTCGAAGACGGCGAGTGCCGGGGCAGAAATGCTCATGGGCGCAGGCTACGCCTGGCCACCGACACCGACACCGACACCGGCAGCCCCAGCCACGGGGCGCTCGATGTGCAGCCAGAAGAAGCTCTGGGTGCCGAGCGTCAGCGTGACCGTGCCGTCGGCGTCGACCGTCGGGAACTTTGCACCGCCGAACAGGTCGAACAGCTCGGCATTCGCGTCGGGCGAACCGAGATCGATCGTCGCCGAGGTGGGGTTGTGCGCGAACGAGAACACACACAGCACGCGCTCGGGGCGATCGCCCATTGGCGAGCCAGAGCCCTCGTACTCGCGCACGAAGGCGAGCACCGACTCGTTGTTGGTCTCGAGCACGCGGATCGTGCCGAGGCCGAACGCCGGGTGGGCCTTGCGCACGTGAATGACGTTGCGCACCCAGTGCAGCAGCGAGCGGGGCTGCGCGAGCTGGGTCTCGACGTTGACTTGGTTGTAGTGGAAGACCAGCGACTGCACGACGGGAAGGTAGAGCTTTCCGGGGTCTGCGTGCGAGAAGCCCGAGTTGCGATCGGGGGTCCACTGCATGGGCGTGCGCGAGCTGTCGCGGTCGGGCAACCAAATGTTGTCGCCCATGCCGATCTCGTCGCCGTAGTAGAGGAACGGGCTGCCGTTCAGGCTGAACAGCAGCGCGTGGGCGAGTTCGAGCTCGGCGCGCGAGTTGTCGAGCAGCGGCGCGAGACGGCGACGAATACCGATGTTGGCGCGCATCCGCGGGTCGTAGGCGTACCAGCCGTACATCGCCTGGCGGTATTCCTCGCTGACCATCTCGAGCGTGAGCTCGTCGTGGTTGCGCAGGAAGACGCCCCAGGCAGAGCCTTCCGGCGCGTTCGTCTCTTCCGAGAGTTGGCGCTGCAACTCGGTGGCCTGCTGACTGCGCAGCGCGTAGAAGATGCGGGGCATGACGGGGAAGTCGAAGGCCATGTGGCACTCAGGCTCGTCGTCGGTGCCGAAAAACTCAACGACCTCGTGCGGCCACTGGTTCGCCTCGGCGATCAGCACCCGACCCGGGTACTCGGTGTCGACCATCTGGCGCAGCCTTTTGATGAAGGCGTGCGTCTCGGGCTCGCTCTCGCCCGTGCCGCCGTCGGATTCGTAGAGGTACGGAATCGCGTCGAGGCGGAAACCGTCGACCCCGAGGTCGGCCCAGAACCGCACGACGTCGAAGATCTCGTCGTGCACCTTCGGGTTTTCGAAGTTCAGGTCGGGCTGGTGCGAGAAGAAACGGTGCCAGTAGAACTGCCGGCGCTCGGAATCAAATGCCCAGTTCGACTCTTCGGTGTCGACGAAGATGATGCGTACGTCTTCGTACTTCTCGTCGGTGTCGCTCCAGACGTAGTAGTCGCCGTACGGGCCCTCGGGGTCGCTGCGCGAGGCCTGGAACCACGGGTGCTGGTCGGAGGTGTGGTTGATCACGAGGTCGATGACGATGCGCATGTTGCGCTCGTGTGCCTTCGTCACAAGCTCGCGGAACTCGTCGATCGTGCCGAACTCGGGCAGGATCGCGCGGTAGTCGCTGACGTCGTAGCCGCCATCGCGCAGCGGCGACTGGAAGAACGGCGGCAACCACAGCGCGTCGACACCCAACCACTGCAGGTAGTCGAGCTTCGAGATCAGGCCGGCAAGGTCACCCGTGCCGTCGCCGTTCGAGTCAACGAACGAGCGCACCATCACCTCATAGAAGACGCTGCGGCGGTGCCACTGCGGGTCGAGGGTGAGCCCGGGAAGGGTGATGGGTGCGGTGAAGTTCACAGCGCTCCTAGACAAACGGCGGGGTGGGTCAACACCCCACTGTAGACGGCACCTCGAACCGTTTCGAGCGCGCGGGGCCGCCGTTTCACGAGCCGTTCTCGGCAGTGCCCGCGCCATAGACTGGGCCGCGATGTCGACCCCAGCCCCGCACGCCGCGCTGCTCGCCGCCGTTCCACGCCGCGAGCGAGCCGTTGAGGTGCTCGGCGCCCACACCCACCTTGTCGAATACGGTCCGGAGGATGCGGCGACCACCCTCGTCGTCGTGCACGGTTTCCGCGGCGACCATCACGGGCTGGAACCGGTGGTGGCGCGCCTTCCGCAGCTGCGCATCCTCGCCCCCGATCTGCCCGGATTCGGGCAGTCGGCGCCGTTCCTCGACCGCGCACACGACATCGACGGCTACGCAGCGTGGCTGGCCGCCTTCCTCGAGGCCGAGGGTCTCACCGGCCGCGCCGTGCTGCTCGGGCACTCGTTTGGCACGATCGTCGTGAGCGCTGCGGTGGCGGCGGGCACCCCGACACCCGCCGTGGTGCTCGTGAACCCGATCGGCGCCCCGGCGCTGTCGGGCCCGCGCGGCCTGCTCACCCGCGGAGCGGTCGCGTTCTACCGACTCGGCGCCGTGCTGCCCGAGAAGCCGGGTTTCGCCGTGCTGCGCAGCCGCCTCATCACCCGCGTCATGAGCGTCACCATGGCGAAGACCCGCGATAAGGGCCTGCGCCGCTGGATCCACGCCGAGCACGACCGCTACTTCTCGGGGTTCGCGAACCGCGACATGCTGCTGGAAGCGTTCCGCGCATCCGTGTCGCACGACGTGTCTGAGTTCGCCGAGCGCGTCACTCCGCGCACGCTGCTGGTGGCGGCACGCCGCGACGACATCACGCCGATCGAGGTGCAGCGGCGCCTCGTGACGCGATTCCCGGATGCGCGTCTCGTCGAGGTCGCGGACGTCGGGCACCTGATTCACTACGAAAAGCCGGCCGAGGCGGCCGCCGCGATCGCGGAGTTTCTCGCGTGAGGGTCGCCGTCGACTGCCGCTACACCCGGCTCGAACGGCACGACGGCATCAGCCGCTTCACGGCGTCCCTGACGGCCGCGCTGGCCCGGCGCCTCGGGCCCGACGACGAGCTCGTGATGCTCGTGAGCGACGAGCGTCAGCTGACGATGCTGCCCGAACTGCCGCACACACTCATCTCGAGCCCGACGAGCGCGCGCGAACCCCTGGTCGCCCTGCAGGTCAACCGGCTCGCCCCCGATGTCGTGTTCAGCCCCATGCAGACGATGGGCGCGTTCGGCCGCCGCTACCCGCTCGCACTCACCGTGCACGACCTCATCTACTACACGCACCGCACGCCGCCGCGCGATCTGCCCGCGCCCGTGCGCCTGCTCTGGCGGCTCTACCACCTCGCGTGGTGGCCGCAGCGGCTGCTGCTCAATCGGGCGGATGCGGTGGTCACGGTCTCCGAGACCACGCGCGCCCTCATCGCGCGGCACCGGCTGACGCGGCGCCCCGTCACGGTCGTGCCGAACGCGGCCGATGCTGTGCCTGCGCGGGAACGCACGCGGCCGGACGGCGTCGAGCTCGTCTACATGGGCTCATTCATGCCGTACAAGGGGGTCGACACGCTCGTGGCGGCGCTGCATCACCTGCCGGGCGCGCGCCTGCACCTGCTGAGCCGCATCCCTGCCGCCGAACGCGATCGGCTCACCGCCGCGGCGCCCGCCGGCTCGCTCGTGGTGCACGACGGAGTCGATGACACGGAGTACGCTGCCCTTCTCGACCGGGCCACTGCGCTCGTGCACGCCTCGCGCGAGGAGGGCTTCGGCATTCCGCTCGTCGAGGCGATGGGGCGCGGAACGCCGATCGTGGTCGCCGACACGGCGATCTTCCGCGAGATCGGCGGCCAGACCGCCCTGTACTTTCCGGTCGACGACGCCGAGGAGCTGGCCGCAGCCGTACGCCGGCTGACCCAGCCGGGGGAGTGGGAGAGACGCAGCGCCGCTGCTCCCCCCGAGGCGGCGCGCTTCGACTGGGATGCGAGTGCGGCCGTGCTCGAAAAGCTTCTGCGAGAAATGGCTGCGTCGCGCCGCTAGCGGCCGCGATGACTACGACGAGGGGTCGACGGCGTCGAGCACGATGATCGCGTCTTCGCCGGTCAGGCAGAAACCCGCGGTCGCGGCCCAATAGCCGTCCGGTCCTTCAATGGCGAAGAGGTCGTCTATCGGCATGAGCGTTGCCGGGCCCGCGACGGGGTCTCCCGACTCGATCTGCTCGCCGTCGGGCGTGATGACGACATCGCCCTCCATGCGGAAGCCCGCGGGCCAGATCACGAAGCGATCGCGGCCCGCCGCGCTCAGGCGAAAGCACCCCTCGTCGCCGACGATGAGGCGCGCGTCAACGTCGATCGCATCGCCGGTGTACGACTCGCCGGGCAACTGAACGGGGAGGCCGGGCCCGCCGAGCGTGTCGTCCGCGGCGACCGTGGAGCAGGCGGCGAGGTGCGGGGCAATCAGGGCGAGGGCGACGAGTGTCCCCGCGCGAGCCACGGTGCGACGTGCGGTGGTGCGGGCCATGGCTGACTGTACTGCGCTACGCCCGCGGTCTGCGAGTAGACGCCGCCGCTACGCCCAGCTATGTCACGACTAGCTCCGGTTACTCCGCTAAGACCTCGGGTCGCCGTCGTCGCCGTTGCCGTTGCCGTCGTCGTTGTTCTCGCCGGCACCGTCGGTCCGTGCATCCGTCGGCTGGAGCGGCAGGATGCGCGGGAAGATGACGAGCAGCACGAGGCCGACGAGGGTTGCCACCACCGCGCCGCTGGGGTGCTCGAAGAACACGGAGTACATCGCCGCGAGCGCGATGACGACGGAGACTGAGCCGAGGATGTGCGCCAGCGGGCGCGGTGCGCCCAGTACGACGGCGGCACGGACAAGAACATCGTCCAGAACGGAGACAACGTACAGTGCGGGGAAGATCCACCGGAAGTGCAGGAGCGCCCAGCCTGAGCTGATGCGCAGGTCGCCCGTGCCCGGCGCGAGCGCCGTCACGACGACTCCCGCGAGCAGCGGCAGAGAGACGAAGGCGATCGCGCCGACGAGAAGCAGCGGCACGACGACCCAACCAACGCGGCGATCCTGCGGGATCATGGCGGACGCGCGGGACGGGCCTCTAGGACGAGACGGCCGCCACGCGGCCGCCCGACCACTCGATGAGCTGGGCCGGGGTGAGCGAGAAGTTGTCGTAGGCACTGCCTGCCGCCGCCCACAGCACGTCGAACCGGTCGAACGAGGCGTCGATCCAGGTGGGCACGGGATGCGGGTGGCCGATGGGCGGAACGCCCCCGATCGAGAAGCCGGTCGCCGATTTCACCGTGCGCGCATCCGCCTTCTCGATGCGCGCCCCGGTCGCCTGCGCGAGCAGGGCGAGGTCGGCGCGTCGGTCGCCGGGCACGAGCACGAGAATCGGCTCGGCCACCTCGTGGCCCGCGTCGGCACCGTCCCGGACGGCAACGAACACGAGCGACTTCACGATCTGTCCCTCGGCGACGCCGAGCACCGCAGCCGCCTCGGCCGCCGTGTGCGTCGAGTCGGGCATGCGGCGCACGTCGAGGTCGAGGTGCACGGTGGCGGCGCGGAAGCGCTCGAGGCCGGAGGGAGCCATCAGCCCTCCTCGCGCTCGCTCTCGCGGTGAGCGAGAGGGTTTTGCTCGTCGTAGTCGTCGGCGTACGGGAAGATTGATTGCTCGTCGAGCGGGTCGTTGAACAGCACGAGCTCGAGCCCGCCATCGGCGTGCTGGAACGAGTGGATCGAGCCGTTGGTGATCGGCTCGCGGTGCCGCCCCGGTGCCACGGTCTCGAGCACGCTGCGAATGACGCCGCCATGCGCGACGACGATGATCGCCTCGCCGGGGTGCGCATCCGCCAATTGGTGCAGGCCTGCAATGACGCGGTCGGCCACGGCCTCGCGGGCCTCGAGGCCGGGAACCTTAACGCCCTCAGGAAACCGCGCATCCAGTTCGATCCCAGTGAGACCCTCGGCCTCGCCGTAGTTGCGCTCAACGAACGCCGCATCGTGCTCGATATCGCCGAAGCCGATCTCACGGGCGATGATCTGCGCGGTCTCGGATGCGCGCGACAGGGGAGAGGCGACGATGCGACTCCAGGCGCGCCCGGCCAGCAGCCGCCCAGCGGCCGCCGCCTGCTCGCGGCCCAGATCGTTCAGTGGGATGTCGGTCGCGCCCTGAATGCGGCGGGCGCGGTTCCAGTCGGTCTCTCCGTGGCGCACGAGCGCGAAGACGGTCATCGGTCCTTTCCGCGCGGCCGGATCTCGGCGGCGCCGGTCAGGCGAGGAGCGCGTCGCCGAGGAGCGCGAGCGTCTCCGAAGTGCCCGCGTCGATCTTAATGGCCGCGCGCGCATCGGCCTTGGTTACTCCACGGTTCACGATGACGACGGGGATGCGCCGCTTCTGCGCGAGTCCCACGAGGCGTACGCCCGAGTTCACGACGAGAGAGGACCCCAGCACCACGAGCGCGTCGGCGCGGGCGACGATGCTGCGCGCCTCCTCAAACTTCACGGGCGGCACGAACTCGCCGAAGAACACGATGTCGGGCTTCAGGGTGCCGCCGCAGACCGTGCACTCGGGGATCGCGAAACGCGACACGTCGTCAACCTCAGCGTCGCCGTCGGGGTTGATGCGGCTGGCCGCCGACTCGTCGAACCACGGGTTCAGCGCGCTGATGCGCTCCGCGACCGCGTCGCGCGAGAAAGCCTGACCGCAGTGCAGACACACCACGCGATCCATCGAGCCGTGCAGGTCGACGACACGCTGGGAACCGGCGCGCACGTGCAGACCGTCCACGTTTTGGGTGACCACGCCGGTGACGAGACCGGCGTGTTCGAGCTCGGCGAGCATCCGATGACCGGAATTCGGGCGGGAGGTCGCAAATCGCGACCAGCCGAGGTGACTGCCCGCCCAGTAGCGCTTGCGGTACGGCTCGTCGGCGAGGAACTGGCTGAAGGTCATCGGCGTGCGCACGGGGGCGCCGGCACCGCGATAGTCGGGGATGCCCGAGTCGGTGCTCACGCCCGCACCCGTCAAGACGGCCATGCGGCGGCCCTTCAGCAGCTCGGTGGCGCGGGAAAGCTCAGCGAGGGCCTCGTCGCCGAGGGCGAGGGCGGGTGCGGTGCTCGTCACGGGTACTCCGAATCGCGCGGATGCTCGTCAGCGTAAACGCGTTCGGTTTCGGATATGTTTCCCGAGGCTGATTGCCAGGTCATGACGGCCCGACTCGCCGGATGCGCAGGGCGGAGGACATAGATGGGGGATGGGGTGGACGTTCGCGAATTCACGACCCTCGACGACCCGGCGCTCGACGACTTCGCGCGGCTCACCGACGTGGCGCTGCGCCGGGCGATTGAGCCCGAGGGTGGGCTGTACCTCGCCGAATCACTCACCGTGATCGGGCGGGCGCTGGCCGCCGGGCACCAGCCGCGCAGCGTGCTCACCTCGGAGCGCTGGCTGCCCGAGCTTTCGCGGTTACTAGAGGGCCACGACGTGCCCGTGTACGTGGGGGCGCCGGCGCTGCTCGAAGAACTCACCGGGTACCACCTGCACCGCGGGGCGCTCGCCAGCATGCACCGGCCCGCGCTGCCAGACCCTGCGGAGTTGTTGCGCGACGCCCGCCGCGTCGTCGTCATCGAAAACGTCGTCGACCACACGAACATCGGGGCGATCTTCCGCTCGGTCGCGGGCCTCGGCGCCGACGCCGTCTTTGTGACCGCCGATGCCGCCGACCCGCTCTACCGTCGCAGCGTCCGCGTGTCGATGGGCACGGTGCTGCAGGTGCCGTGGACCCGTCTGCCCGAATGGGATGCGGCACGCGCGCTGTTCACGGAGGCTGGCTTCCAGCTTGTCGCCCTCGCGCTCGCCGACGACGCCGTCGGTCTGCGGGAGTACGCGGCCGCGGCGCCGGAGCGAGTCGCGGTCGTCGTGGGGTCGGAAGGTGATGGCTTGTCCCGGCGCGCGCTGGCCGCCGCCAACACGGTCGTCACGATCCCCATGGGGCACGGGGTCGACTCGCTGAACGTGGCAGCCGCTGCCGCCGTGGCGCTCTATGCGCTGCAGGTCTAGGTGTCCCCTTTCTGGCTCTTGTTGACATGAGGATGGAACTCCGGGCCGGGTAGAGCTGTCAAGGTTGTCTCTCGTGCGGCGAATATTCATTTCTCACGGTGAAGCCCGGCTGACGCCTGTCGGCAGGTCGATCTCGGTCCAACGCAGTGTGGCAGGGCGTCTGGTGGGGGAGCCACACCGGGATGAGAACCTCGCGCACCACAGCGTGGAAGTGGTGGCGCAGGTTTCATCAGGCCGGTGTAGCGGTTCTGTTCGACTGGCCAAGTGTCGTCGGCAACTACACACACCGTGCTCGTGCCTGCGAGGGAGCGCCAGTGCTCATCGCGCGCAAGTCGGGCAAGCGTTTCTCAATCAAATTGGCCCTGCAGATCAGGCTTCCCGCTTCGACCGTGGGTGACGTCCCTCTGAGTGGTGGAGTTTCTCAACACCGTGCGGGATCAGCTTTTGGTGATTATGCCGCGTTCAGTTCCGGGATCGCCACCTCCTGTTCTGTTGCGTTGAGGAGTTTCATGGAGTGTTCGCTGAAGTAGCGGCGGTCGGCGCCGTCCCATTCGTCGTGTTGCTCGATCAACACGTGCCCGGCCAGGCGCAGTAGCGCGGCAGGGTTCGGGAAGGTGCCCACGACATCGGTGCGGCGTTTGATCTCTTTGTTGACCCGCTCCAGTGGGTTGGTGGACCAGATCTGTCGCCAGTGCGCGGTCGGGAACCCGGTGAAGGCGAGCAGGTCCTCGCGCGCGGTCTCGAGCATGTCGGCGATCTTGGGGTGGGAGCGGGTGAGCATGCGCGTGACTTCGTCGAACTGGGTGTTCACGTGCTCGGCGTCGGGTTGGGCGAAGATCGTGCGGATAATCGAGGCAACCATGGGGCCTGCAGTCTTGGGCACGTTCGCCAACACGTTGCGCATGAAGTGGACCCGGCATCGCTGCCAGGACGAGCCGTGGAACACGGTCTCGATCGCGGCAATCAAACCCGTGTGGGCGTCGGAGATGACCAGCTTCACCCCGGCAAGCCCACGAGCCTTCAACGAACGCAGGAACGTGGTCCAGAACGGTTGCGATTCGGTGTCTCCCACCTCGAAACCGAGCACTTCCCTGCGCCCGTCGGCGGCGATGCCGACCGCGACGACGACGGCTTGGGAGACCACCCGCCGGCCGACGCGGGCTTTGCAATAGGTCGCGTCGAGAAACACGTATGGGTAGGCCTGGTCGGCCAGTGGCCGGTCTCGGAACGCGGCGACGTCCTCGTCCAGGTTCGAACAGATCCGCGACACCTCGCTCTTGGAGATGCCGGTGTCAGCGCCGAGCGCTTTCACTAGATCGTCGACCTTGCGGGTCGAGACGCCGTGAACGTAGGCCTCCATCACGACCGCGAACAAGGCCTGATCGACTCGGCGGCGCCGCTCCAGCAGCGACGGGAAGAACGACCCCTGCCGCAGCTTCGGAACCCGCAACTCCAACTCGCCCGCAGTGGTCGCAAGGGTGCGCGGGCGGGTGCCGTTGCGTTGCGTGACACGATCCGGAGTGCGTTCGAACGGGGCGGCACCGATGAACGCAGCCGCTTCGGCATCGATCAGCTCCTGATAGAGCGTCTCGGTCGCAACCCGGATTCGGTCGGTGACATCGGTGAGTTTAAGTTCCCCGAGCAACTCGAGGAGGGCAGACTGGTCAAGAGCCATCGTGCGTATGTGTCCTTTCGTGAGATTCCTAGACAGTTCTCCCTGACCATCGCACGATGGCTCACCACGTCAACGACGCGACACTCGAGCCCGAGAATTACACCACCCCAGGGGACGTCACCCGACCGTGGTGCGCGTCTTGGCAGGCCAGGGCGCCTCTGCTTCACGATGTTGATTCGATGAACAGCGGTGTCTCCTCCTTTTCGGCCATGCGCGAACCAGCGGGTGCAGCTGGATCACCCTCGGTGTTGCATGCAGACATCAAGAAGGTTGCCGGGATTCCTGACGGTGTCGGCGGACGGCGGGTTTATGGTCGAGGCGAATAGACGGGCGCGCGGTCGGTGATCACTACGTTCACGCTGCGATCGATGAACACACGCGGGTCGTATTCACGCGCCGATCCGGTGATCAAGAAGACTCCACCGCGGCTGACTCATCAGATGCGCTCACGCGTCGCACTCCCAGCTTTGCATCACGATCCGCGCAGTGATCCGCTCCGTTGACTTGGCCCATCGCCGCTCAAGAAGCTGGGCCCCGGTCAACTCTGTTCCGCCGTTTCCGAACCTGGATTGACGAACATGCCGAGAGGCTTTAGCCAAACCCTCGCATCCGGAAGTGCACACGCGCCCCTCAAAACACGAACGACGTATGCATCGCGCCCTCGCCACGAAGCTGAACTGACACAACCTCGAACCAAAACGGCCCCACTTGAGCATCGAAGGCCGATGCCCCCTCGCCTGTGTTGGCAACGGCCACAGGCAGAAGATCTGTAGCGCGTCAGACAACCCGCCGCCAGCTGATGTCGACAGCAACCGTCTCTTGGGCGACACCGTGATGTGCGCCTCCTGTTTACGCACCTGATTGCGCACGCGGTCGCGAAGGCACACTAGCCGTGCTGCGGTCGTCCCGCGAGCCGTGCCCGTGTGTCCCCGGACTATCCGCGCGATGCACCGGACAGCGGTTCACAGTCTCCCTCGGGAGAGAAGTGCGCGCGCAAGTCTAGTGAGGCGCAGTGTGGGGCGCGGTCACGCAGCAATTCACCGAATGAGAACCAAAATCATATTTTCTCCACAGGGCCCGCAGGGCTGGACCGGAAAGGTATTGTTGACTCATGAACGAAGGGAGGGTTGTCATGGAAAAGCTGATTGAGCAGATCAAGAACGAAAAGCTCGCCGAGATTCGCGCAGTCGAGATGGATTGCTGCGCCGAAGTTACGTGATTCCTGGTGGTGTGATGGCAATAACCATCCCACCACCTCAAATCGTTAGCCCAAGGATCTAGGAGTAGAATCGCTGCCTGCGCTTCACCCATCATATGTACAGCACTTGTTTGACCGTATCGATGATCGCGAGCGAGAATTGCTGGATGCGCAGATTGTTGAGTGTCTGAAATTTCTCGTAATCACGTCCGCGACGCCAGGAAGACGCATTGCGGTAACGCCAGAAGTCGATACTATTTGGCATGAACTAATCCTTCAGACAGCGTCCTACATGTCATTATGTACAGCTATGCCTGGAGGGAGATATTTGCACCATGCTTCAATAATGCCGGATGAGTACGCGGACCGCGTGGGTGATGAGGAATTCATCCGAGAGTTTGTTCAATCGATACCGGATTACGTCCAGAACTTTGGAGAGTTTGATGAGGAGCGATCTTCGATGTGGACGGTAACGCGTTTCTTGATGGAACAAATGAATTACACCCTCGACGAAGTGAATGAACTTGGGCGCACGGAAGTTCCGGAAGTAGAACTCGCAAGAGGATCAGCGTGGAGGGCTTTGGGTCAGCATCGCAAGATCAGTAGCGCACTTGCACTGTGACCACACACCACAACACTCTTGATTTTCGGCTTCGAGCGCCCGAGGGAGTGACGTTTGCCTTGCCAGATTCTGGCCTCGGTCAAGAATTTGTGGAAGCTGTCGTGCAACAACTGACTCGTATCGAATGGCATCAGTACGCCACGCTTCCCGCTGAGGTTGAGGCTTCACTTCCGTGGTCACAAAATCCAATGGTCCGCACGACATACACACGCGGTGCCGAGGATGCGCTGTTGCAGTTGGTGAGACACGCTTCGATTAAACAAATTCATTGTGCTAGGTGGTCCTACCCGGGCTACGCACGAATCGCAAAACGGCTGGGTCTTGGCATACAAGAATACGCGTCGATTGATCAACTTCAGGGGACGAGACCCCTGCGAGAGGACAATTTGGTAGTTGTCACGGAGCCGGGCAATCCGTTTACTATCGGAGCGACGAGCGCGTTGGACCCTAGCCTTTTCGGGCACGCGCATCTGGTAGTTGACGCGGCGTACGCTAACCCTTTCAGCCCGGAATTTGCGCTCAATTCGGCCAATCTCGCAGCCAAAGGCGTGCCGACAGTTTTCACGCTTTCGAAGACAGCCGGCCTGGCCGCATCTCGGCTTGGTGGTGTCGTCGCACTTCGAGGGACATCCGATTCTCCCGAGCAAGACCCGCGGTTTTGGGATGCTTTTTCGGTTAGCGTGCTGGCGGTTCTCGCCTCAAAGCACGGAAGGAACTTGTTGTCGGCTTTCGAAAGGGAAAGGAGTGAACTCGCGGACCAACTCGTCCGAGAACTCGTTAGATGGGACCTTCCCGTGGTTCGTTCTCAGTCAAATCTTTTTGTGACCTGCTTTTCCAAAGCGGTTCATTCTGCAAGTTTCGAACATTTGGTTGATCTCGTCCAAGGAAAGCGCTACTTCGACAAAGTGGGGGGATCTCTCTTGCGTATTGATGTTTCTCGTGACAATGTGAAAGCGCTTAAAGAATGAGTGCGCATTCTGTTCCAAGACTCGCGATTATCAAGTCTGCACCACTGGTAGTCGCCGCGCTTATTCCGCAGGCAGTCGCGGCAATCGCCGTGTTGCTTGCGGAATCCTCTGGAATTGTGGGCGCAGCCGCGTTAATTGGCGTCATGGCTTCCTTGGTTGGCCTCGGAATGGTGATCGGTGTGGGCGTCATGATCTGCACGACGCGAGACCTTATGCTGGCGCGCAGGGCCGGAGAGGATCGAACGGCGGCATTTGCGCTCAATGCGGGCTATGCAACCATTTTTTCGGCCATCTCCTTGCCTGTCCTTGCACTGATAACAATGCTGTTTGTGTTTTTTGACGTTGCACCCGCCCAAATTATCTGGTGGCTCGCCCTCACCCAGGTTCCAGTGCTGCTCGCAACGCCGTTTAACGCCCTTCTGAACGGCGCCTTTCAGGCGGCTGATCGCAGTGGTGAGAACCTCGCTTCCGCGATTATTCAGGGTGCCCTTACATTAATTGGGGCGATAGTTGCTTTTGCCACAGACATGTTTCCGAGTTTACTGGGTTCGATCCTTGTTTATGGATCGATTCAAGCTCTTGCTGTAGTGGGTACGCTTCTGTGGCGTACACTTCGCCTGCGCCGGAAAACAGGCCTCACTCTGCAGGTAAAGATGTCGTCGAACCTTTCCCAGCTATCGGAGCGCCTCCTCGCGGCCCTAGATGCTGTAGTCTTTGTCGGCATTTTTCTTGTCGCACAAACAATTGCTGCAGGGGTTTCACCCGCAACTGGTGATGTTGTCGCAGTGGCAGTCGCTTTTGCGCGTGCTGCCGCAGTCCCATTGAAGCAAGTTGGAATTACGATTGCGCGCGTCGAATTGTCGAAGTTTGGCGATGGTGTTGTTCGATCGCCCTGGCTATGGTATGTGCCGCTGAGTGCTTACCCTTATCTCTCGTTTTCAGTTCTCGCAATTATCATTTACGGGCTTTCGGGCCAGGCTGGCCAATACTGGCCATTTCTCACGGTGCTTCTATTTGTTCAGTTTCTCGCTGAGCCCTGGGCGGGAGTCTTGTATTCGTATGCCAAGGTCCGATTTGGCGCCCCAGTTGGTATTCGAGGGCTAATCCTAATCTATCTCATCCTTGTACCGGTGGGTCTTTGGTGGCTGTCCGTGACAGGCGCCACCCCGGTCGGTTTTATGTTACTTTTCGCAGTTGCACGAATTGCATTTGCGTTTAGCAACATCGCCGCGATTTCGCGGCTTTGACAGGCCACAAGCGGGATTCGACTTTTCGACCTTCAATACATTTCACGATCAAGTTCGAGTCGCGCGGAGAAGGATCGCCTGCTCGGGCGCGAGCAGCGGCACGGGCACCCCGAACTCGGCGAGAGTGCGGCCCGTCAGCTCGATTGACCCGGCACGCCACCACGCCGGAGGGGCGTCCTGCACCACGTGCGCAGGCGTGCCGAGCTCGACCGGTTCGAGTCGGTAGACGCGGTCAGTGCCGAGCCCTGGCAGGCGCAGGCGTGGGGGCGTCGCGACGGGGGATGCGGTGAGCTGGACCAGCGCGATCAGCGCGCGGTCCGCATCCGTATCGACGACCGCGTGCACGAGGCGGTCATCGCCCGCCTCGTCGGTGCGCATCGTGCGCCCGCCGTGCAGGAGCGCGCGCTCGGCGCGGTAGAGGGCCGCCCACTCGGCGACCTGCGCGCGCTCCTCGGCCGTGGCGCGGGTGAGATCCCACTCGATGCCCGCGTGGCCGAACAGGGCGGTGATGAGGCGCAGCGAGAGTGCGTGCGTGCGGCCCGTGATGTGGGCCCGGCCCGAGCCCACGTGCCCGCCCAGCAGCTCGGGGGGCATCAGGATGCCCGTGTAGCGCTGGATCGACTGGCGCTCGAGCGCGTCGTTCGTGTCGGAGGTCCAGAAGCGGTGCACGCGGCGAGCGATGCCGAGGTCGATGCGGGCGCCGCCCGACGCGCACGACTCGATCGCGACGTCGGGGTGCGCGGCGCGCAGCCGGTCGAGGAGCGCGTAGAGCGCGCGGGTCTGGGCGGCGGCGGAACCGGCGTGCAGTGCGCGGTTGTGGTCCCACTTGAGGAAGCGGATCGGGTACTCGGTGAGCAACGCGTCGAGGGCCGCGAACACGTGGTCGGCGGCTCCGTCGGAGGTGAGGTCGAGGGTGTGCTGCCAGCGCCAGGTGGGGGGAACGCTCGCCCCCGAGTCGTCGGCCGCGGTGCCGGCGAGCACCCACTCGGGGTGGGCACGGGCGAGCTCGCTCTCGGGGCTGACCATCTCGGGCTCGACCCACAGGCCGAACTCCATGCCGCGGGCGGTGACCTCGGCGATGAGCGGGGTGAGGCCGTCGGGCCAGCGGGACTCGTCGACGGTCCAGTCGCCAAGGGCGCGCTTGTCGTCGGTGCGGCCGGTGAACCAGCCGTCGTCGAGCACGAAGCGTTCAACGCCGACCTCGGCCGCCGCCTCAACGAGCGGGGTGAGGCGCTCGAGCGACTGGTCGAAGTAGACGGCCTCCCAGGTGTTGAGCACGAGGGGGCGCTCGGCGGGAGGGGTGAGGCGCCGCACGTACGGGTGGAAGCGGTCGCTCAGGCCGTCGAGCCCCGATGCCGAGTAGGCGATGACGGTCTCGGGGGCGGTATAGCTCTCGCCGGCCGCGAGCACGAGTTCGCCGGGCTCAAGCAGTTCGGCCGCGAGGAGGCGGCGGTCTCCCGTGGCAAGACTCTCGAGGCCGGTGACGCTGTCGCCGCTCCAGGCGTGGTGCAGCGCCCACACCTCGCCGTGCCGGAAGCCGAAGCCGGGGGTGCCCGCGATCGTCAGGAACGGGCTGTCGTGGCCGGGGCGGCCCTGGCGCTGCTCGCGCAGCATGAGGCCGTCCCGGGCAGGCGTGCGCTGGGGGCGGCGCTCGTAGGCCCACAGGCCCGTGAAGTCGAGCAGCTCGCTCGCGCGGGCGGGCACCGGCACGGTCGCCGCGAGCCTCGCCACCTCGACGGGCTGCGCGTGAGCGGCGGCGGTGAGCTGGATCGTGACGATGCTCTCGTTCGAGAGGGCGAGCATCCATTCGACGGTCGCGAATGCGCCGTCGTCATCGTGAGCGTCGACGACAACGCGGATGCTCGTGGCCGCGTCTCGCTGGGCCGCCCGCGTCGCGAAGCGGGTGGCGAATCGCGACGCGGGAGCGGATGCGCGGCGGAGCTGCGCGGCGGGCCAGCCGGCGAAGCCCTCGGAGCGGTTAGCTATGAGGGAGGGCACGACCGCGTGATCGGGGGAGCTCGGCGGAATCGCCGCCGGGGCGGCGAGGGAGATGAGGGCCGACTCGTCGAGGTCACCGAGATCGGCGCCGACGTGAATGAGGCGGGGCACGCCCGTGCCGCGGGCGTCGAGCAGAACGCTGACACCCGCGGCACGGAGGTGATGGAGTGTGATGGTGCTTACTCGTGGACCGGGATGCTCGCTGCCTGCAGGGCCGCGATGGTCGACTGCTGACCGGCGGTCAGCGCGTCCATGAGCGTACCGGTGCCCGAGATGGCTCCCGAGAAGCCGTCAGCCACGTCGTTGTAGACCTGCGTCATCGTCGGGCCCCACACGAAGTTGGGGTCGACGTTGGTGCCGGCCTCGGCGAACACCTGGTAGATCTCCTGGCCACCGTAGAACTCGACGCCCTCGGCGAAGACCGGAAGGTTCGCACCCTCGATGGTCGCCGGGTAGATCTGGGCGGTGCGGTTCATGGCGGTGAGCGCGTCAGCGTCGGTGTTCAACCACAGAGCGAACTGTGCCGCCTCGTACGGGTGGTCAGAGCCCTTCAGCACAGCGGTGGTAGAGCCACCCCAGTTACCGGCAGCGCTGGCGCCAGCCTCCCACTGCGGCATCGGGGCGACAGCCCAGTTGCCGGCGGTGTCGGGAGCGCCGCTGAGGATGGTGTTCGCACCCCAGACGGCCGACACCCAGGTCCAGACCTCGGAGTTGTTGAACGCGGCGTTCCACTCGTCGGTCCACGGCGGGTTCGCCGAAACGAGGTCGTCGGCGAGCAGGCCCTGCCAGTACTCGGCAACCATGAGCGACTCGTCGCCCGTGAGGTTGACCTGCCACTCGTCCCCATCGTTCGAGAACCACTGACCACCGGTCTGCCAGACGAAGCCGGCGAACTGGTTGATGTCGCTCTGCGAGAAGTTGGTGATGTAACCACCCTCCTCACGGATCGCTTCAGCCGCGGCACGGTACTCGTCCCACGTGGTCGGCACGTCGATACCGGCCTCTTCGAACAGGTCGGCGCGGTAGAACATGGTCATGGGGCCGGTGTCCTGCGGGATCGCGCACACCGCGTCCTCTTCGCCGAAGGTGACCTGGCTCCAGGTCCAGTCGACGAACTGGCTCTGCGCGTCGAGGATTCCCTCGCAGGCGGCAATGTTCTCGAGGCCGTCCTGCACGCGGAAGTTCGGCATCGCGTCGTATTCGATCTGGCCGAGGTCGGGCGCGTTGCCAGCGGCGAGCTGGTTGAAGAAGTTCTGGTACGTGCCGCCCAGGCCGTTCGGGCCGGTCTGCACGTTGACCTGAATGTCGGGGTTCTCTTCGTTCCAGATGGCCACGGCCTCTTCGACGCCGGGCAGCCAGCTGGTGAAGGTCAGTTCGACGGGTCCGTCGCTCGGAGCGCAGTCACCAGCGGCGCCGTCGCCTCCGGTGCCGGTCGAGCAGGCGGTGAGCGCGAGCGTTGCCGCGGCCACGATGGCCCCGGTGCGCGCGATGCGGGAGATCGCCATGCGGGTTTCCTTTCTCTTGGTGGTGGGGGTGCGGGTCGGGCGCAGGGGGCCCGCCGCGGGTTCGCCGGCTGTCGGGCTCACTTGAGCCCGCCGTTCGCCAGCCCGGACTGCCAGAAACGCTGCAGCCCGAGGAACGTGATGATGAGGGGGATGATCGACAAGAGCGACCCAATGATCACGAGGGCACGGATATCGGGGATCTGGCTGACCTGGGTATTCCAGACGTACAGCCCGAGGGTCACGGGGAAGAGCGCCTCGTCGCGCAGCATGATCAGCGGCAGAAAGAAGTTGTTCCAGATCGCCACGAACTGGAACAGGAAGATCGTGACGAGTGCCGGAGCCATCATCCGGGTGGACACGGTGAAGAAGGTCTTCACCTCGCCAGCGCCGTCAATGCGGGCGGCCTCGATGATCTCGTCGGGCACGCTCGCGGCCGCGTAAATGCGGGACAGGTAGACGCCGAACGGGCTGACGAGGCTCGGCAGGAAGACGGCCCAGTACGTGTTGGTTGCCCCGATCTGGCTAAAGAGCAGGAACAGCGGCAGCGCGAGGGCAGTCGCCGGCACCAGCACGCCGCCCAAGATCACATTGAACAGGGCGTTGCGGCCCCAGAACGTGTACTTGGCGATCGCGTAGCCCGTCATGGCGGCGAACAGCGTGGCGAGGGCGGCACCGAGGCCCGCGTACAGGGCGCTATTCAGCAGCCAGCGGAGGAAGACCGCGTTGCGGTAGTCGAACAGCGCCTGGATGTTCTCGAAGAGGTTGAAGTCGGCGAACCACAGCGGGGCCGTCGTCGTGAACTGTCCACGGGTCTTCGTCGACGCGACGAACAGCCACCAGATGGGGGTGAGGAAGTACAGCGTCGCGATCCCCATGACGGCCATGGCGAGCACGCGCGACGCGATCGACTCCTGTACGGAACTGCGGCCCTTCGTGCGGGCGCGAGCGGTCGGGGCGCTCATGCTTGGGTCCTCCGCTGGGTGAGCTTCAACACGGTGAACGAGAGGATGAACGTGGTCAGGGCGAGCACGACCGACATGGCCGCCGCGAGAGACACGTTCGGCACCGATGCCGTCGAGTAAATGAGCAGGTTCGGGGTGAAGTCACTCGTGACCGTGGAGGTGAAGCTGCGGAACACCTGCGGTTCGGCGAGCAACTGCAGCGTTCCGATGATCGAGAAGATTCCGGTGAGCACGAGCGCGGGGACGACGAGGGGAATTTTGATCGACCACGCGATCCGTGCTTGTCCCGCTCCGTCGAGCCGTGCCGCCTCGTAGATTTCCTGCGGTATCGCGAGCAGCGCCGAGTAGATGATCAGCATGTTGTAGCCCACGTACACCCAGGTGACGACGTTCGCGATCGACCACAGCACGAGCTCGCCCGAGAGGAATGGAATGGCCCGGGTGACATCGGTGAAGGGCGAGAGGTTCGGTGAGTACAGGAAGCCCCACATGATGGCCGCGATGACGCCGGGAACGGCGTACGGCGCGAAGAATGCGAGCCGGAAGAACTTCGCGCCGCGCACGAGCGGTGAATCGAGCAACAGGGCGAGCAAGAGGGCGAGCCCCAGCATGATCGGCACCTGCACGATGCCGAACAGCATGACGCGGCCGATGGACTGCCAGAAGGCGTCGTTCTGGAACACCGCGATGTATTGGGTGAGCCCGCCGAACACCTGGCGTGCCGCGCCAAACGTCCCGTCACGCTCGACGACGAGCGTCGACTGATAGATCGCATACAGAATCGGCACGATGTAAAACAGCGTGAACAACAGGCCGAAGGGGGCGAGGAAGACGAGCAGCGCGCCGCGGTGACGCACCGCGCGCGATTTCGCCTTACCTCTGGTGGGAGCGTCGGTACTCATCAGTTCTCCTTCGCCTCCTCATCGGTGAGGGGGGTGCGCACGACAATGGCGTGGCCGGCGCCGACCGGGTGTCCCGCAACAATCGTCTCGGCGGTGAGCAGGTCGATGCCGGCGACCGGGCTCGTGATCGGCTCGGAGCCGTGGTTGATCACGAAGGTGTACCGGTGGTGGGGGCCCCGACGCACCACCAGGTCTGCGTCGGGACCGACCTCGGTGACAGGGACCGAGGCAGACTCGCACACCTCGGTGAGGAGGCGAGCGAGAGATTCATCCGCGAGCACCGTACCGACGTACCACGCGGTGGCGGCGCCGTGGGTCTGCCGCGTGATCGCGGGGGAGCCGGCGGTGGGGCCGGTCGCAAAGGTGTCGTGAGAGCCGGCGCCGGACAAACGGATGCTGTCGGTCCAGATGCTGCCTTCCGCTCCGCTCTCGAGACGCACGGCGCTGTCGGCTGCCAGGGGGCGCATCTCGTCGATGGTGATGCCGAGCAGCTCGCGAAACGCCCCCGGGTAGCCCCCGAGGCGGATGGCATCGGTCTCGTCGGCGATACCGCTGAACGGGGTGACGAGGATGCTCGTTCCCGCCTCGACCGCGGAGCGGATGGCGTGCACATCCGCATCGCTCGGAGCGTAGAAGGTGGGCATGACGGCGAGTGCGTAGTCGCCGAGGTCGTCCCCGGGCCGCACCATGTCGACGGTGACGCCGAGGGCGCGCAACACGCGGGCGTAGCGGTGTGCCTCGTCGAGGTACCGGAGGAGGGATGTCGGGTGCGACTCTCCTTCGGCCGCCCACCACTGCTGCCAGCCGAACACCATCGCCACGCGCGCCTCGACGCGGCTGCCGACAACCTCGTCCAGGCGGTCGAGCATGCCGGAGAGCGCGACTGACGAGCGCCACCCCTCGGAGTCGGTGCCGCCGTGCGGCAGCAGCGCCGAGTGGAACTTCTCCGCGCCGCGCTGCGACTGTCGCCACTGGAAGAAGCAGATGCTGTCGGCTCCGCGGGCGACGTGGGTGAGGGCTGTGAGCTGTAGCTCAGTGGCTGATTTCGTGTGGTTGATCGGCTGCCAGCTGACGGCGCTCGTGGACGATTCCATGAGCATCCACGGGTCGCCGCCCGCGAGGCCGCGTGTGAGGTCGGCGCTGAAGGCGAGCTCGGCGATCGGGTCGGAGAGGCGGTGATCGAGATAGTGATCGTTGGCGATGAGGTCGAGGTCGTCCGTCCATCCCCAGTAGTCCTGCGTCTGGATGTGCGCGGTCACCATCAGGTTCGTCGTGATGGGTGCCGACGAGTGCCTTTCGATGACCGCGCGCTCGGCTCGGTAGTAGTCGAGAAGGGCGTCGGAGCTGAATCGGCGGAAGTCGAGGGCGTGCGCGGGGTTGCCGGCCGAGCGCGTACGTCGCGGCGGCAAGATGTCACCCCACTGGCTGTAGCGCTGGCTCCAGAAGGCCGTGCCCCATGCGTGGTTGAGTGCGTCGATGGTGCCGTAACGGGCCTCGAGCCAGCGACGGAAGGCGTGGGCCGACGTGTCGCAGTAGCAGTGCGCGTTGTGGCAGCCCAGCTCATTGGACACGTGCCACAGGGCAAGGGCGGGGTGTTCGCCGTATCGTTTGGCGACACGGTCGACCAGCGCGAGCGCGTGCTCGCGAAACACCGGCGAACTCGGGCACCACGCCTGGCGGCCGCCGGGCCACGCGGTCACGCCGTCGACGTCGACAGGGAGAATCGACGGCTCGATGCGCGAGAGCCACGGTGGTGCCGACGACGTCCCGGTTCCGAGGTTCAGACGGATGCCTGCCTCGTGGAGCAGACCGATGACCTCGTCGAGCGCTGTGAAGTCGTACTCGCCGGGCTGCTTCTCGAGCTGGGCCCAGCCGAAGATGTTGATGGCGACGAGGTCGACGCCGAGTTCGCGCATCAGTGCCACGTCATCGCGCCAGACGTTCGCATCCCACTGTTCGGGGTTGTAGTCGCAACCGAGCAGCACGTGACCCGCGGGGAAGCCGCGCACCAGTTCGGGTGCGGTGCGGGTGACGGGGGTGATGCTCACAGCGATCCTCTCGGAACGATCAACGACGGTGTTGCTCCGATCTCGGGCCTCGTTCTCATCCGCTCTGTGAACGTGCACAGAACAGTGTCAAGAAAAAGACCCCGAAGGATCTGTGAGCGCTCACAGAATAGAAAGGCCGCGCGTCCGTGTCAACACCCCCTGCGCCCGTCGGCGTGTCGCGGCCGTGGATACACTGGCCCCGTGGCCGAGCCGAGAACACGCCCTAAGCGCGCGACAATCTTCGATGTCGCGGCAGAAGCTGGCGTGTCGCGCGGCACCGTGTCGCGCGTGCTGAACGGGGAACCGTACGTCTCACAGAGCGCGCGTGAGGCCATCGAGGCCGCCATCGAGAAGGTCGGTTACGTGCGCAACACGGCGGCACGCAACCTCGCCACGCAGAGCTCCGGTGCGGTCGCGCTCATCGTGCACGAGCCACACTCCGTGTTCGTCGAAGATCCGAACATTGGCGCGATTTTGCTCGGTACGAACGCGGCCCTCAGCGAGGCCGACTACCAACTCGTCTCCCTCATCATCGACACAGACCGCGACACTGAGCGCGTCGTCTCCTACCTCGGCGGGGGCTTCGTCGACGGCGCCATTGTCGTCTCGGCACGCGAAGACGATCCGATCGCGGAAGCCCTGCAGCGACTGCGCATCCCCACCGTGTTGGTCGGCCGCCCCGACACCGCACCCGAGTTGCCCTCGGTGAGCATCGACAACCGCACGTCCGCGCGCCAGATCACGGAACGGCTCGTTGCGACCGGGCGCACCCGCATCGGGATGATCGCGGCGGCTCTCGACCGTGACTCCGGTCGCGATCGCCTGGCCGGGTTCCGCGACGCGCTCGGTGACCACTTCGACGCGGCCCTCGTCGTCGACGTGCCGCTGTACTCGTTCCACTCGGGCCAAGAGGGGATGCGCGGGCTCCTCGACCGCGCACCCGACATCGACGGCGTTTTTGCGGCTTCCGACGCGATCGCGGCGGGCGCCGTCGACGTGTTGCGCGCCGATGGGCGGCGCATCCCCGATGACGTGGGGGTAGTGGGGTTTGACGACAGCGCCTGGGCGCTGCGCTGTCAACCAGCCCTGTCGACGGTGCGTCAGCCGGCTGACCGTCTCGGCGCTCGAGCGGCAGAACTCGTGCTCGACGAGATCCGTACGGGTGAGCGCCGCAGCGGCGTCGTGCTGTTGCCGACAGAGGTCGTCTGGCGCGACTCGGCCTGATCCGTTTCAGCCCTCGCGTTCGTGCCCGCGCGGGTGTGCGAGGGTGCGGCGCTTGGCCTGAATGAGATCGCCAGACGACTGGTGGCGAATGCGCCGCACCACCCACGGCACGAGGTACTCGCGCGCCCACCCGATGTCGTCGACCCTGGCCTTCCGCCAGCTCTGCTTCGGCAGCGGCTCGGGGTGACGAGGTTCGAGGCCGTGGTCGATGCCGAGAGCCTCGAGCATCGCGATGGCGATGGTGTGGTGCCCGAGGGGGGAGAAATGCAGGCGGTCACGGTCCCACATCTGCGGGTCGCGCAACTGACGAAGTGCCCACATGTCGACGACGATCGCATCGTGCTTCGCGGCCACGGCTCGCAGATTCTCGTTGTAGATGGCGACCTTGCCGCGAATCCGTCGCATCACCGGTGTCATGCCGATGTCGGGGCCGTTGAACATCACGACCGTCGCGTCATCACGCCGCAAGCGCACGACGGCGTCGTCGAAGCGGCTGGCCACCTCGTCGGGGTCGGTTCCGGGTCGGAGGATGTCGTTGCCCCCGCCCGAGATGCTGATGAGGTCGGGGCGCAGTTCGAGAGCTGGCTCGATCTGCTCATCGGCGATCTGCTGGAGCAGACGGCCGCGGATCGCCAGGTTTGCGTACGCGAAGTCGGTGGTCTGATCGGCCAGGACCTCGGCGACGCGGTCGGCCCAGCCGCGGTGGCCGCCGGGGCTGCGCGGTTCACGGTCGCCGATTCCCTCGGTGAACGAGTCGCCGATCGCGACGTAGCGCGACCAGGGGTGTTGCTGAGACATGCTCTCCAGGGTGGCAGAGCGACGCGCGGGATGCGACTGACGTCTGTTCCGGGCGCGTCGCCCCGCTTGCCGTCCACCCTGGTCGCCCCGGCTTGTGGTGTCAGGGGATGCTGAGAGGATCGCGGGGTGAGCAAGCAGGACGGATCGGGGCGGCAGGTTACCGACACGCCGAACGATGACGCGAGCGCGCGCATCCTGCACGTCGACATGGACGCGTTTTTTGCGTCCGTTGAGCTGCTGTCGCGACCTGAACTGCGCGGCCAGCCGGTCATCGTCGGCCATCGCGGGCAGCGCTCCGTCGTGACCGCGGCGACCTACGAGGCGCGGGCGTACGGGGTGAACTCGGCGATGCCGATGGCCGTGGCCCTCCGGCGTTGCCCGCACGCGGTCGTGCTCGAGCCGCACTACGACCGATACCAGGCGGCGTCGGGACAGGTGATGGCGATCCTCGGCGACGTGACGCCGCTCGTCGAACCCTTGAGCATCGACGAGGCGTTTCTCGACGTCAGCGGAGCGCGGGCGTTGTTCGGCCCGCCCTGGCACATCGGGCGCATGCTGCGTGAGCGCATCCACGCAGTGACCGGCCTCGTCGCCTCCGTCGGCGCGGCATCGACGAAGTTCGTGGCGAAACTCGCGTCGTCTCGCGCCAAACCCGACGGGCTGCTCGTCGTGCCGCACGACGACACGCTGGCGTTCTTGCACCCTCTGCCGATCAGTGCCTTGTGGGGCGTGGGCCGGGCCACAGAGGAAAAGCTCGCGCGGCTCGGCCTGCGCACAGTGGGCGATGTTGCTGAGACGCCGGTCGACGCGCTGCGTCGCGCCGTGGGGGAGGCGGGCGCGGCAAAGCTGCACGCCCTCGCGTGGGCGCGTGACCCCCGCAGCGTCACGCCTGAGCGCGCCGAGAAGTCGATCGGTCACGAGTCGACGTACGAACGCGACCTCAGCGACCTCTCGCTTATCGATCGCGAGCTGTTGCGGCTGTCTGACGCGGTGGCCAAGCGGCTGCGATCCGGCGGATGGGTGGCGCGTACCGTGGCGGTCAAGGTGCGCTTCGGCGATTTCACGACCCTGACCCGGTCTCAGACACTCGCGGAGCCGACCGATGTCGCGCAGAGAATCGCCGCCGAAGCGCGCGCGCTCTTTCGCGCGGCGGGCGCGGATGGGCGGGGAATCCGGTTGCTGGGGGTGCGAGCAGAGAACCTGTTGCCGACCGGCGCGGTCGAGCGTGGCCTGTGGGATGACGACGAGGGCTGGCGAGAGACCGAAGAAACGATGGATGCGCTCACCGCACGATTCGGTTCGGCGGCGATTCAGCGAGCAAGCCTCTTGCGCGCGGAGGGCCGGCGTCGCTCGGCCCGGTCGAGTCGGGATGTCGGCTCGCTCGACTAGGGTTCTGTCACCGTGACAGCCTCCTTCCGCGCCGCCCCGCACGTCGGCACCTTCGCGGCAGAGCACCTCTCACCGTCCTACCCCGAACGCGCCGCGCGTGGCACCGCCGGCAGGCTGCGGGCGTGGCAAGCGGAGGCCCTTGACCGCTACTTCGAGAGCGAACCGCGCGACTTTCTCGCGGCGGCAACCCCCGGCGCCGGGAAGACGACCTTCGCGCTGCGGCTGGCGACCGAACTGCTGGCGCGCCGCACGGTCGACCGCGTCATGGTCGTCGCACCGACTGAGCACTTGAAGAAGCAGTGGGCCGACGCGGCGCACCGGGTCGGCATCCGCCTCGACCCCGCGTTCAGCAACTCGTCCGGAGCGATTGCGCGAGCCTTTCACGGCGTCGCCGTCACCTACGCCCAGGTCGCCGCAAAGCCCTACCTGCACCAGACCCTCACCGACCAGGTGCGCACCCTCGTCATCCTCGACGAGGTGCACCACGGCGGCGATGCGCTCAGTTGGGGCGAGGCGATCCGCGACGCGTACTCGGGCGCCACCCGTCGGCTGTCGCTCACCGGCACGCCCTTCCGCAGCGACACCGCGCCCATCCCGTTCGTGCGCTACGAGCCGAACGATGAGGGAATCCGCATGTCGGCGACCGACTACACCTACGGCTACGGCCGGGCGCTGCGCGACGGTGTCGTTCGCCCCGTGCTGTTCATGAGCTACGCGGGCCGCATGCGCTGGCGCACCACCACGGGTGACGAGATGGAGGCGGTGCTCGGTCAGGACGACACCGCCGACGTCACCTCGCAGGCCTGGCGCACCGCCCTCGACCCCGAGGGGCAGTGGATGCGCGGGGTGCTCGAGGCAGCGGACCGGCGACTCACCGAGGTGCGCCACCACGTGCCCGACGCCGGCGGCCTCGTTATCGCCACCGACCAGACCACGGCGCGGGCGTATGCCGCCCTCCTGCACCAGATCACGGGGTCGCCGCCCACGGTGGTCCTCAGCGACGAGGCGGGCGCCTCCGACCGCATCGAGACCTTCAGTCGCGGCGACTCGCGGTGGCTCGTCGCGGTCAGGATGGTGTCGGAGGGCGTGGACGTTCCGCGACTGTGCGTCGGCGTGTACGCGACCAGTGCATCCACGCCGCTGTTCTTCGCGCAGGCGATCGGGCGTTTCGTGCGGGCGCGCCGCCGGGGGGAAACGGCGAGCATTTTCATTCCGAGCGTGAAGCCGATCCTGCGGCTGGCGAACGAGCTCGAGCGTGAGCGCGACCACGCGCTCGATCGTGAGGGGGCGGGCGACGGTGAGCTGCTCGACGACTCGCTCGTCGATGACGCTAACCGGGAAGAGAAGGCAAGCGATGACCTGCTCGCCGAGTACACCTTCGCGGCCCTCGACTCGACCGTCACCTTCGACAAGGTGGTGTACGAGGGTGCCGAGTTCGGGCAGCAGGCGGAGGTCGGCAGCCTCGAGGAGCTCGACTTCCTCGGGTTGCCGGGAATCCTCGAACCGGACGAGGTGCACGAACTCTTGCGCCACCGCCAGGCTCGCCAGGCTCGACGCGTCGCCGAACGGCCACCGACGGCGCCCGCGCCTGAGCCGCTCTACCGGTCACTGAAGGAGCAACGCAGCCTGCTGAACAGCCTCGTTGGCCTGCGCGCGAAGCTCACCGGGCAGCCCCATGGGCACATCCACGCCGAACTGCGACGCGTGTGCGGGGGGCCCGCGGTCGGGCAGGCGACGGTTGCGCAGCTGCAGGCGCGCATCGACCTCCTGCGCCGACAGATGCAGAGCCACTAGCGCTCACGCCGCCGCGCATCGGGTGTCGCTGTCGCCGGGCGGGTCGGGCAGGATGGGTGCGTGCGCGATACCCCGTACACCCGCGTCGACGTCGCCGTGCTCGAGCAGAACCTCGCGGCGATGGCCGACCGCGCGCGGGCGCGAGGCGTCGCACTGCGGCCGCACGCCAAGACCCACAAGTCGCCCGACATCGCGGCCCGCCAACTTGCCCACGGCGCGGTCGGCCTCACGGTCGCGACCGTGGCGGAGGCGGAAGTGTTCGCCGCCCACGGTTTCGACGATCTGTTCATCGCCTACCCGCTGTGGCTGGAGGGCCCGCGCGCGGCGCGGCTCGCCGCCCTGCTCGCCCGGGGCGTGCGGCTCAGGATCGGCATCGATTCTCTCGAGGGGCTCGGGATGCTCGCGGCGGCCACCCGAGACACCGACCGGTCACGCTTGACGGTCGCCGTCGAGGTCGACAGCGGCCACCACCGCAGCGGTGTCGACCCCGAACGCGCGGGCGCGCTGGCGCGCGCAGCGACCGACCTCGGGCTCGAGGTCGTGGGCGTGTTCACGTTCCCGGGCCACTCGTATTCTCCGGACGGCATGCACGCCGCAGCGGCGGATGAGCAGCGTGCCCTGCGGGGCGCTCGCGACTTGGTGCTCGCGGAGGGGCTCGCCTGCCCGGTGGTCAGTGGCGGCTCCACACCCACCACCGCCGATGCCTCCGCGACAGGCGGCGCACACGACGGAGGCGCGGACGACGTGCTCACCGAGCTCCGCCCCGGCGTCTATGCGCTGGGCGACGCCCAGCAGTGGGAACTCGGGGCGGTGCGGCCCGAATCCATCGCTCTGAGCGTCGTGGCGACCGTCGTTAGCCGGCGGGAAGACGACGACGGCGGCCTGCGCCTGATCGTCGATGCGGGTAGCAAGGCGCTCGCGAGCGACCGGGCGCCGTGGGCGAGCGGATTCGGCAGGTGCGTTGAGCATCCCGATGCGCGCATCGTGGCGCTGTCGGAGCATCACGCGACCATCGCGTTTCCGCCGGGCGAGACGGCACCGGCGTGGGGCGAGCGGGTTCGGATCGTGCCGAATCACGTCTGCACGGCGGTCAACCTCGTCGACGACCTCATCGCCGTCGACGACGACGGTACCGAGGAGGTCTGGCCGGTCGCCGCGCGCGGCGCGAACACCTAGCTCCCGGCGCGCTCCTCAGCGAGCTCGGCGGCTCGGTCGAAGAAGCGCTCGAAGACGCCGCGGCCGATGACCACGACCTCGTCGGTGCGCGCGGGGTCGAGGTCGGCATCGTCGGGGAAGTCGTCGCGGAGCGACTGCACCTCGGCCGAGCCCATTTCGAGGTGGAACTGCAGGCCGTACTGGCACGATCCGAGCCGGAACGCCTGCTGCTCGTAGCGATCACTGCGCGCGAGGTGCACGGCCCCCTCGGGCAGCGTGTACGTGTCTTCGTGCCAGTGCATCGCCTCGAAGTCTCGGCCGACCGGGCCAAGAACGGGGTCGGAGAGGCCGTCGTCGGTGAGTTCGACGGGCCCGAGCCCGTCTTCGCTGCCGTTGTCGCCATCGAGCAGCTCCCCGCCACCCGCGATCGCGAGCAACTGTGCACCGAGGCAGACACCGAGCACCGGCAGGTCGCGTTCGACGGCGGCCGCCATCAGGGCGCGTTCACCGATGAGAGCGGGATGCTTCTCGTCGTCGAGAGCGCCCATTGCGCCGCCCAGCACGATGAGCCCCTCGTAGGCGTCGAGTGCGTCGGGGCTCGGGACGGGTTCTCCCTGGTCCGTCCGAATGATGCGCAGCTCAATGCCGCGCTCGTGGGCAACGTCACCGATTGCCGCGGGTCCTTCGAACCACATCTGTTGCAGCACCAGCCAGGTCATGGGGTCACTGTAGAGCGTCGTGGCCGACACGCCGCTGAGCCGCCGAACGGCGCGGGCCGGCGTGACAGCTCAGTCGAGACGCGCATAGCGGGCACGGGCGAAGCAGTACACCCCGTAGGCGATCAGTCCCGCGCCGACGGCGCCGAGCACCCAGCCGCCGAACGGCAGCTCAAGGAGCGAACGGAGCGCTCCGTCGAGCCCGGTCGATCGCGCGGAGTCCGAGGCGATCGCGGCGCTGCCGAGGAGCACCCCGACGGCACCGAGGGCGACACCCTTCGCGAGGTAGCCGCCGATGCCGAGCGCGATGACCGCTTTCCCTGCGCCTCCGCCCGGGGTGTCGATGTCGTCGCGGAACCCCTGAGTTGCGCCCTTCACCCCGAAGTAGACGCCGATTCCCAGCACGATCAGCGCGGCCAGGATAACGAGCACCACGCCCGCAGGAGCCTCGAGCAGCGCCGCGGTCACGCTTTGCGCATCCCCGGAAGAGTCGCCGCCACCACCGATGGCGACCCGCGTGGCGGTGGCGGACAGTGCCAGGTATGTCAGACCTTTGGCGAATGCCACGGCCACATGTTGGGCGACGCCATCCTCGGGGCGGTCGATGATGCCGTCGACGATCAGCCACAGGCCGAGGGCGGCGAGCCCCGCGGTCACCACCCACAGCAGCACCCCACCGAAGGGCGTCGCGGCGAGGCTCTCGAGCGCTCCGCCCTGGTCGGCGTCGGCGTCGCTGCCGCCCGGAAGGGCGAGCTGAATCGCGATCGCGCCGATGAGGATGTGCAGCAGTCCGTTGACGGCGAAGCCGGTGCGGGCGAGGCCGCGCCACACGCGACTGTTGTGCAGGCGGTGCGTGGCGTGACGGGCAGAAGAGCGCGATGGTGTCTGCGGCATCCGCCGAGGGTAGCGCCGCCGCCACGCAGCCGCAGTGAACACTCGGGGTGCGCTCAGCGAAAGTCGCGGCTCGGCATGGTGGCTTTCAGTGACAGCGCCTCGACCCGGTCGGCAACGACGTTGACGACCCCCTCGGGCGAGCGCTCGAGGATGCCGCGCACGATGAGCGCCCGGCTCTCGCGGACCGTGCGCCGGTAGCGCCCCCACAGCCCGACCGAGCAGATGATGTTGGCGAGCCCCGTCTCGTCTTCGAGGTTCAGGAAAGTGATGCCGCTGGCCGTCGCGGGCCGCTGCCGGTGGGTGACGACGCCCGCGACCTCGACGCGGCGCCCCGGCTCGGCGCTGCGCAGCTCGCGGGCGCTCAGCACCCCGCGCGCACGCAACCGCTCGCGGGCGTAGCGCACGGGGTGGTCGCCGGGGGCGACCCCCGTCGTGACGAGGTCGGCGACCATGCGCTCGGCCGGTTCGAGGTCGTCGAACAGCGGCGGCTGGATCGCGACGACGCTGCCCGGCAGGTATTCGGGCCGTGCCTGCGCCGCAGCCCCCGCCGCCCACAGCGCCTCGCGCCGCGTCATGCCCCACACCTCGAAGGCCCCGGCGGTGGCGAGCGACTCGAGCTGCGCCGCCGTGAGCCCCGTGCGGTACACGAGGTCGGTGAGGTCGCGGTAGGGGCCGTAGCGCTCACGCTCGGCGATCACCTTCTCGGCGGTCTCTTTCCCGAGCCCTGACACCGCGCCGAGGCCCATCCGCACGGCGAGCTCGCCGTCGCGGCGGTGCGGCACGAGATCCTCCAACTCGCCGTCGCGCGAGTCTGGTCGAAACTCAGGGACGGGCGGATGCACGCGGTGCGTGCACGAGGCGAGCCCCGTCGGCGCCGCGCGGCGAGCATCCGCACTGAGCGGTGAGAACGGGTCGTCGACCGTGAGGTCGAGGCGCTCGAGGCCCGCCTCGACGCCGGAGCGCACAATGCAGGGGCCGCGCACCTCGACGCCGTGCCGTTCGGCGTCGGCGGTGAGCGAGGCGGGGGAGTAGAAGCCCATCGGCTGGGCGCGCAGGAGGGACGCGAGGAAGACGCCCGGGTAGTGCAGTTTGATCCACGAGCTGGCGTAGACGAGCAGGGCGAAGCTCAGCGAGTGGCTTTCGGCGAAGCCGAAGTTCGCGAACGCCTGAATGCGGGCGTAGATCTCGTCGGCGAGGCGCCCGGTGATGCCGTTGGAGGCCATGCCGGCGTACAGGGTGCCGCGCAGCGATTCGATGCGTTCGAGGCCGCGCTTGGAGCCCATGGCGCGGCGCAGCAGGTCGGCGTCGTCGCCCGTGCAGCCGCCGACCGCCATGGCGATCTGCATGAGCTGCTCTTGGAAGATGGGCACCCCGAGCGTGCGCTCGAGCGGTTCGACGAGCTTCGGGTGGTCATAGGTAACGGGCTCTTCGCCGAGCTTGCGCTTGACGAAGGGGTGCACGGCGCCACCCTGAATGGGCCCGGGGCGAATCAGCGCGATCTGCACGACGAGGTCGTAGAACTTTCTCGGCTGCAGTCGCGGCAGAAGCCCCATCTGGGCGCGGCTTTCGACCTGGAAAACACCGATCGAGTCGGCGCGACACAGCATGTCGTAGGTGGTCTGCTCTTCTTTCGGGATCGTGGCGAGCTCCCACCGCTCGCCGAGATGGTCATCGATGAGGTCGAAGGCGTACTGCAGGGCGGCGAGCATGCCGAGGCCGAGCAGGTCGAACTTCACGAGGCCCATCCAGGCGCAGTCGTCTTTGTCCCACTGCAGCACGGTGCGCTTCGTCATGCGGGCGTGCTCGATGGGCACGATCTCGCCGACGGGTCGGTCGGTGAGCACCATGCCGCCGGAGTGGATGCCGAGGTGCCGCGGGTACGTGAGCACCTGCTGGGCGAGGTCGACGACCGCGTCGGGGATGTCGTGGTCGTCGCTCGAGAGCACGGCGCCCCAGCGTTCGACCTGACGGCTCCACGCGTCCTGCTGGCCGGTCGAGTAGCCGAGCGCCTTCGCCATGTCGCGCACCGCGTTCTTCGGCCGGTAACTGATGACGTTGGCGACTTGGGCGGCGTTGCGCCGGCCGTACGTCTCGTACACGTACTGGATGACCTCTTCGCGCCGGTCGGAGTCGAAGTCGACGTCGATATCGGGCTCTTCGTCGCGCAGCGCCGACAGGAAACGTTCGAAGGGCAACTTGTAATAGATCGAGTCGACAGCGGTGATGTCGAGTAGGTAGCAGACCGCCGAGTTCGCCGCCGAGCCGCGACCCTGGCAGAGAATGCCGCGCGAGCGGGCGAAGCGCACGATGTCGTGCACGATGAGGAAGTAGCCGGGGAAGTCTTTCTGCTCGATCACCTCGAGCTCGCGCGCGATGCGCGCCCGATCGGCGTCGGAGGCGTCGGGGTACTTCTGCGGAACCGCCTGCCAGACGAGCTCGCGCAGCCAGCTCATGGGGGTGTGACCCTCGGGCACGGGCAGTTTCGGCAGCTTCGGCTTCGCCTGGCGCAGTGAGAACCCGAGCTCGCGGGCGAGTTCGACGCTGCGGTCGACGGCGCCGGGGTAGCGGGCGAACAGCCGCTGCATTTCGGCGCCGCTTCTGAGGTGCGCGGTGCCGGCGGCGGGCAGCCAGCCGTCCATGTCGTCAAGGCTGCGCCGGGCGCGCAGGCCCGCGAAGGCGCTCGCGAGCGGGTAGCGGCCGGGGTGCGCGTAGTGTACGGCACCGGTGGCGACGACCGGCAGACCCCGCTCGGCGGCGAGGGCGGCCAGCGCGTCGTTGTAGACGGTGTCGAGCGGACGCCCGTGGTCGAACAGCTCGACGACGACGTTCTCGCGCCCGAACCGCTCGACGAGTGCGTCGAGTTCGCGGCCGGCGGCGGCGATGGATGCGCGGCTCGGCACCGTCTGCCCGTTCGGGTCGCCGGCGGTGAGCGCCGTGCGCACGGCGCCTTTGCGACAGCCGGTCAGGATCACCCAGTGGCCGGGTGCCGTGGCGTCGCCGCCGCGCCCGGCGTGCTGGGCGAGCACCTCGAGGTCGTAGACGGGTCGCCCCTTTGCGCCGCCGGCGAGCTGCCCGTCGGTGAGGGCGGCGGCGAGCCGGTGGTAGCCCTCCTGGCCGCGGGCGAGCACGAGCAGGTGGGTGCCCTCCGGGTCGGGTTCGCCCAGCTGCGGCTTGGTGAGCCCGAGCGAGAGTTCGGCGCCGAACACCGTGGTGAGCCCGTACGGTTCGGCGGCCTCGGCCATGCGCACGACGCCGTAGAAGCCGTCGTGGTCGGTGAGCGCGAGCCCCGTGAGGCCGAGGCGCGCGGCCTCTTCGAGTAGTTCTTCGGGGCTGGAAGCCCCGTCGAGAAACGAGAAGCTCGAGTGCGCGTGCAGTTCGGCGTACGGCACGACCGTCTCGGGGTCGGGCTGTTCCACGCGACCCGGCCGGTAGGGGGCCCGCTTGGTCGACCACGCGGGGGAGTCGCTGCCGTCGCCCACCTCGGGCAGCGAGGGGTCGGGGCGGTTGCCCGAGCGCAGGGTGCGTTCGAGTTCGCTCCAGGGGATGGGCGGGTTGTGCCAACCCATCAGTGCTCGCCACCCATCAGTGCTCGCCACCCATTAGTCGTACCGCGCTTCCGCCCACCAGCTGCCGCCGTCGAGCACGAGCAGCCAGGCGATGCCGGCCTCGTCGACGACCTGCAGCCGGTGCAGTCGGCGGCGCTGCGCCGCATCCCACCAGCGTTCGTCGAGCGGCCACGGCCCCGCCCACGATCGAATGGGCCGGGTCGCCCCTCCGGCGGCGGGCGCGAACGCGGCGGGTGCGCCGGTGACCCGCAGCCGATCGTCGACGAGCACGATGTCGCCGTGACCGTCGATGACGGTGACGGCGTGCCGGCTGGGGAACACGGTCGCGGGCGCCGGCTGCGGCAGGGCGCCCGGCCAGGGCCGGTCGAGCGGGCGCTGGTGCACGGCGCGGTCGCCCCACGGCACGAGGATGCGCCGCTCGGCGAGGGTGCGCCCGCCGGCCCGCTGCGCGGTGACGACGGATTCGTGCCCGAGCATGCTCTGCACGCGCGAGAGGGCGTGGTGCACCCGGTCGTCGGGTTCGCCTCCCCAGAGCCCCGGCTCGTGGTTGGTGGTGGTGTCGACGCTGTCGGGCGCGATGCTCACCCGGTCGACGGGCGAGGCGAGGCCGGGCCCGAGCGCCGCGTCGGGCGTGGAGCCGAGCCGGCGCGTCGAGCCGCTCAGCTGCCAGCGCACCCGGTCGACGATCTCGCTCGCCCGGAACGCGCGCGGGTGCAGCCACACCCGGTCGGATTCGCGCCCCGACTCGTCGCGCACGCTCACCCGCACGGCGGTGGCGACGAGCCGCCGGGTGGCGAGGGTTTCGACGACGTCGTCGGCGAGTTGCCGCACGGCGAAGGCGATCTGGTCGACCCGGTCGAGCGGCGGTTCGAGCTCGATGACGCGTTCGAGGTCATCGGGCGGTGTTCTCGGGATGATCGGGGTCGCGTCGATAGCACCGGCGAGCGCGTGCGCGTGCGCACCGCTCGGCCCGAAGCGTTCGCGCACGGAGGCTGCGGGTAGGGCGGTGAAGGCTCCGAGGGTGCGCACGCCGAGCCGCGTGAGCAGGGTGGCGAGCTCGGGGTCGGCGAGCGTCGACACGGGCAGGGGGGCGAGGTAGGCGGCAGCGGCGCCTTCGGCGACGATGCGCACGGGGGCGTGGGCGCGCGTGTCGCGGGCGGCGCGGTCGGCGGCGAAGGGTCCGTCGGAGACCCCGACGCGTGCATCCGGCACCCCCTCGTCGAGAACCGCGCTGATGAGCGCGACCGCCGCCGCCTTTTCGCCGCCGTAGTAGCGGGCGGGGCCGCGCGCGGCGAGCGCGAGGAGGCCGGGGCGCACGATCTGCACGCCGGCGGCGCGGGCTTCGACGGCGTCGATAAGGGGCGCGAAGTGCCGGTGCTCGCGGTCGTCGTCGTGGGCAACGACGACGAGGTGCGGGCAGGCCCCTTGCGCGTCGCGTCGCTTCTGCCCCCGGTGCAGGCCGTGGGCGCGGGCGGCGGCCGAGCAGGCGACGACGCGGTTGGCGGCCATGATGGCGATGGGATGCGCGTCACCGGCAGGCGCCGCCTCGTCGCGCACGGCGGCGAGCACCGGCCAGTCGGGCACCCAGACGACCATGGTGCGCTGCATCAGCCGGCCCTCCGCGGGAGGGGCGTCACCGACGCTGTGCGGCCGCGGCCGGCGCCGAGCGGCGGGTCGAGGCGCCGAATGCCCACCTCGGGGTCGGGCAAGACGAGCCGGCCGCTGCGCGGCGTGGGGGAGCGACGCGAGCTGACGGTGACGGTCACCTCGCGCTGGGTGAGGTAGCCCCAGCCCTGCCCGAGCCCCGACCAGCGGCTCGCGGTGATGCTGATCATGGCCTCCGTCTGTGGCCAGGTGCCGAGCACGAGCAGGGTTGACCCGCGCTCGCGCAGCCGCCCGGCGAGCTTCGTCACGGCGCCGTCGCTGGCCGCGCGCCCGGGCTTCACGACGATGACGCTCATGGCGTCGGCGATCGCCGCGGTGACGGTGAGCCACTGGTCACCGGGGTGCGGCACGAGCACGAGCCGGTCGAGGTCGATGCCGAGCGCTTCGGCCGCTTCGACACCGAACTCGGGCATGCCGACGACTCCGCACCACGAGCCGGCCTGCGACGGCCCGGCGAGCAGCGCCATCACGAGCGCGCTCGACGAGGTTACCGAGTAGGCGGCGCCCTGCTTCAGCCCGCCGTCGGGTAAGAGGTCGGCGAGGGCCTCGTGGGTCGGCGTGAGCTTCGTGTCGAGCGTCGTTCGCTGCATCGCGTTGATGCGCGCCTGCAACGCCTCAACAGCCGACGGGGTCGGCTGGGGGGAGGCGAGGGCAAGCGCGGGCACCTCTCCATGGTCGAACATACGTTCGAATATGGCAAGCTGCACCGACATTCAATCGGCGTGTTGCGGAATGTGTTGACGGGACGGCGCCGGGGGAGGAGGCTTCGAGCATGATTCGGCTCAGGGCGACCGCGGTGTTCACCGCCATCGCCGCCCTCACCCTCGTGGGATGCGCCTCGAATGGTTCAGGATGCTCGGGCGCATTCGACGCCGAACTCACGCCCGACGCGGCCGGCTTTGCGACACCGATCGAGGCCGCCGAAGCGTGGGCCGCCACCACCGATGCGCCTGACACGGGCTGGACCGAGTCAGGGGAGACCGTCGTCGCCGACGACTGGGTCCTGACGGTAGTTGAGGCAGCCGGGGGCGGCTGGCTGGTCCAGTCTCAGCGCTGCGCGTGAGTCGATTCGACACAGCTCCCTGCTAGAGCCCCAACTCCTCAACTCGCTCACGCACAAACGCCGCCCCCGCGGCGTCGTGAATCAGCTCGCCCATGGTGACGACGGGGTAGTCGCGCGCGAGCATCCCGTCGCTCGGCCGCACGTCGACGTGCACCGCCTCAAGCCCGTCGGCGTGAACGTGGTCGGCCATCAGGTAGTCCGAGCGCGAGTCACCCGCCGAATACCAGCGCGGCGCGCTCACTCCGTGCCCCGCGAACCACTCGAGCGCCCGCGCCGCCCCACGATCCTTGTCGAGTAGCACCGATTCGACGTCGGTCGAGATGATCGTCGGGTCGATCCGCCACGGAATCTCGCCCCGCGCATCCGCCTGCTCCCGCTCGCCGTAGCGCAGCCCCAGCCCGCGGTCGACGAGCAGCTGCCATACGCGCTCCTGAAACTCGTCGCGCGCCGGCCAGTACTCCTCGTGCGCGATGTCGGCGCGCGCCTCGAGCGAGATCATGACGTGCTTGCCCTCGTCGACCTCCATCGCGTGCGCATACTCGGCGCGCGCGAGGGCGTGCACCGCCTCCGTGACGTCCGTCGGGATCGCGAGCCCCGCATCCACCTCGATCTCACCGAGACCGCGATCGGCGGTGATCGGCGCCCACGCGCCGCCCTTCTCCACGACGGCGAAGACGGGCGCCCCGTCGGGCAGCCCCGCCTCGACCAGCCGCGCCGCGACCTCATCACGCACAAACACCGTGCTGCGCCCCGTGATGAAGGCAATCGGCACGCCCACCGTCGCCAACGCCACCAGGTCGGGCAGGATGCTCGGCTCGACGATGCGCCGCTCCACCGGGCTCGCGATCGGCCCGTCAACGTCGAGAAGCAGTCCGAACGGTGCTGAGAATGCGCTCACGCCTCCATCCTCGCCGAACCGCGCCGGGCACAATGACCCCATGACCCGCTACTGGACCCCGCGCGCCGCCGTCTTCGGCATCATCGCCGTCGCTGGCCTCGTCGGCACCTGGACGTACAACGCCATCGCCATCATCGAACGCACCGACTTCCTCGGCGACTGGTTCAACAACGGCCCCGCCGTCGGCTCGCTGACCACCGATCTGCTCGTCATGGCGGTCGCGGGATGCGCGTTCATCGTCATCGAGGGACGCCGGCTCGGCATGCGCCACCTGTGGGCGTACATCGTGTTCTCGGGGCTGACGGCGATCGCCTTCACGTTTCCGCTGTTTCTGATGAACCGCGAGCGGCACCTCGAGCGGCAGCGGCAGCACGCGGCCGCGCTCGAAACCGAGCCGGGCGCGTCGGGGCAGGGGAGTACCGTTCCGGCATGAGCATCGAGGTTCTCTCCGCCGTCGGCCGCTTTGCGGATGTCGCCGAGGTCGTTGGCACGAAGAACCCCGGCGCAGGCGCCTGCTGGTGCATGAGCTACCGCGACTCCCGGCCGGCGAACGCCGAGCGCCCTGGCTATATGGCGCGTGAGTGCGAGACCGAACCCGGCCCCGGTGTCCTCGCGTACGTCGACGGCGAGGTGGCCCACGCGGCGGCACACGGTGCCACCGTGGTCGAGGGCTATCCGGCCGAAACCCAGGGCGAGCGCATCGACAGCATCTCGGGGTACGTCGGCACGACAGCGCTGTTTGAGGCGCACGGCTTTGAGCGGGTGATCGAGACCTCGGCGCACGCCGGCCATCGCACCCGCTGGCTCATGCGTCGCGAGCTGTGACGGCCGAACGGCGAAGACATGCGAAACGGCCCCCGAGATTCATCGTCTCGGGGGCCGCTTACACCCAGCGTGCGCGAGGGGGGACTTGAACCCCCACGCCCTAATACGGGCACTAGCACCTCAAGCTAGCGCGTCTGCCAATTCCGCCACCCGCGCTGGTTTGTCGGGCCCCGAGGGGCCGAACGAGGTACGACATTAGCACGGAATGCGGGCGCGGATGCGCGCCGGGTAGCGTGGAACTCATGGCCGCCGACGAGACCCTCAGCGACACCGCCCGGATCGCCCGCGACCTCATTCGTTTCGACACGACGAACTGGGGTGAGGGCCGCAGTCGCGGCGAGACGGAGGCGGCCGAATACGTCGGTGCGATCCTCGAATCGCTCGGCCTCAGCATCGAATACGTCGACGCCGCCGATCGTCGCACCAGCGTCATCGCGAAGGTCGCCGGCTCCTACGCGAACCCGGTCGACACGAGCCGCTCCGAGCGCCCCGGGCTCGTCGTGCACGGCCACCTCGACGTCGTTCCCGCCGACCCGGCGAACTGGAGCGTCGACCCGTTCGGCGGCGAGATCCGCGATGGGCTCTTGTGGGGTCGCGGCGCGGTCGACATGAAGAACATGGATGCGATGATCCTGACCGCGCTCACCGAGATTCTCGAGGGCGGTCGCCAGCCGAATCGCGACCTGACGATCGCGTTCTTCTCCGACGAGGAGAACGGCGGCGTCTATGGCTCGCATCACCTGGTCACGCATCGCCCCGAATTGTTCGCCGGCGCGACGGAAGCCATCAGCGAGGTGGGCGGCTACTCCGTCGAGATCGGCGGCAAGCGCGCCTACCTGCTGCAGACGGGGGAGAAGGCGCTCATCTGGATCCGCTTGCGCGCTCGCGGGGTCGCCGCCCACGGATCCCGCGTCATCCCGAACAATGCGGTCACGAAGCTTGCCGAGGCGGTTGTCGCGCTCGGCCGCGAAGAGTGGCCGCTGCACCTCACCGACACCACGTCTCAACTGCTCGGCGAAGTCGCACGCCTGCTCAACGCGGACCTCGAGACCACGGGCCCTGATGAGTTGCTGCTGCGTACGGGCACGGCCGCCGGTTTCCTCACGGCGACCCTCCGCACGACGAGCAACCCCACGCTGCTCGCGGCCGGCTACAAGCACAACGTGATCCCCGACGCGGCCGAGGCGCTCATCGACATCCGCACCCTGCCGGGCGACGAAGACGCCGTGCTCGACAGGGTGCGAGAACTCATCGGCGACGACATCGAGCTCGAGATCGTCGTGCAAGACGTCGGGCTCGAAAACCCCTTCTCGGGCCCCATCGTCGACGCCATGGTCGGCACGCTCAAGGCCCACGACCCCGAGGCTGAGGTGCTGCCGTACCTGTTGAGCGGCGGCACCGACAACAAGGCGCTCAGCGAGCTCGGCATCACCGGATACGGCTTCGCCCCGCTGCGCCTCACGCCCGAGCTCGACTTTCCCGCTATGTTCCACGGGGTCGACGAGCGCGTTCCGCTCGCCGCCCTCGACTTCGGCCACCGCGCGCTGACCGACTTCCTCCTCACCTACTAGAAAGCGATTCCCGATCCCGTGAGCACCAGTACGTACGTCGACGCGATCATCCTGGGCGTCGTTCAGGGCATCACCGAATTCCTGCCGATCTCCTCCAGCGCGCACCTGCGCATCGTCGGCGAATTCCTGCCCGCCGCGACCGACCCTGGCGCGACCTTCACCGCGATCACGCAGATCGGTACGGAGCTTGCCGTCGTGCTGTTCTTCTGGCGCGACATCACGCGCATCCTCAGCCGCTGGTTCGCGCACGTGTTCCGTCGCGGGGTTCCCGCGAGCGACCCCGACGTGCGCATGGGCTGGCTGATCATCATCGGCTCCGTGCCGATCGCCGTGGCCGGCTACTTCGGGCAGGAGTACATTCGCGACACCTTCCGCTCGCTGTGGCTCGTCGCGATCTTTCTGATCGGCTTCGGCCTGCTGCTCGGCCTGGCAGACTATCTCGGCCGACGCACGCGCGAGCTGAACGACCTCACGTACCCGCACGGCCTCTACTACGGCCTCGCGCAGATGCTGGCGCTCGTGCCGGGCGTCTCGCGTTCGGGCGCCACGACGACCATGGGTCTCGCGCTCGGCTACACCCGGCCCGCCGCCGCCCGCTACGCCTTCCTCCTCGCGATCCCGGCCGTCTTCGGCTCAGGGTTCTACGAGCTGCGCACGGCACTGATCGACCCGACAACGACCGGCCCCTTCGGCTGGGGAGAGACGCTCGTCGCCACCGGCATCGCCTTCGTCATCGCCCTCGTCGTCATCGCGGGGCTCATGGCCTACATCTCGAAGCGCTCGTTCCTGCCATTCGTGATCTATCGCGTGCTGCTCGGCTCGACGATCCTGATCCTGCTCTCGACGGGCGTGCTCGAAGGCTGATCCGACGCGCTACTCGTCGCGGCGCACGTCTCCGCCGGGCTCGTCGTCGTCGTGCTTGCGCAGGTAGCGCTCGAATTCTTGCGCGATGGCCTCGCCACTCGCCTCGGGAGCCTCGACGGCATCCCGCGCTTTTTCGAGCTGCGCGATGTAGCCGCGCATCTCGTCGTCCTCCTCGGCGAGCGCGTCGATGCCCTCCTCCCAGGTGCGGGCTTCATCGAGCAGTTCGCCGCGCGGAATCGTCACGTCGACCAGCTCCTCCAGCCGATCGAGCAGCGCGAGCGTGGCCTTCGGCGAGGGTGCGTTGTGCACGTAGTGGGGCACGGATGCCCACAGCGAGACCGTCGGAATGCCCACCTCCTCAGCGGCCTCCACGATGACGCTGAGGATGCCCACGGGGCCCTCGTAGCTCGACCGCTCGAGCCCGAGTTCGTCGCGCACCTCGGCGTTCTCGCTCGTGGCGGTCACGGCGATCGGGCGCGTGTGCGGGACGTCGGCGAGCAGCGCCCCCAGCAGAATGATGCCGGTCACGTCGGCGGTGAGTGCCTGGTCAACGGTCTCGGTCGCGAACGTGCGCCACCCGCGCGAGGGTTCCGTGCCGAGCAGCAGGTAGATGTTGTCGTGGTTCATCCCGCTCACCGCGAGCGGGTCATCGGACGGTGCGGCGGATGCGCGAGGCAAACCGTCATCGACCGCCGGTCCGAACAGGGTCACCCCGGGCCATCGCAGCCGGCGCCGGCCGTCGTCGTCCGTCTCGATCATCGGCCGATTCAGCTGGAAGTCGTAGTAGTCCTCCGGGTCGATGTCGGCGATGGGGACGACGTCGAGCACATCCTTCAGCGCGCGCACCGCGCCGCTCGCGGCCTCCCCGGCGTCGTTCCAGCCTTCAAAGGCCACGACAAGGAGACGTCCTCCGCGAAAAAGATCCGTGTGCGCCACGCGCCCTCATTTCCCTTGGGCTCCGGATGCTCACCGGAGCGTCCCCCAGGATAGAACGCAACTAGACTCGTGCGTCGTGACCAGCGCCAGCCAGCCCTTCGACCGTCCCGCCGCCGTGCTGTGGGATATGGACGGCACCATTGTCGACACCGAGCCGTATTGGATGGCCGCGGAGGTCGCCCTCGTCGAGTCCTTTGGCGGCTCCTGGTCGACCGAGGACGCCATGCAGCTCGTCGGCTCTGGCCTCGAAAACTCGGCGGTGATCCTGCAGCGCGCGGGTGTTGACCTCGAGGTGCAGCAGATCATTGACCGCCTGACCGACGAGGTGCTGACGCAGATCGACGTTGCGGTTCCCTGGCGACCGGGCGCCCGCGAACTGATTGAGCGCCTGCGCGACACGGGCATCCCGATCGCGCTCGTGACGATGTCGATGCGACGCATGGCGCTTCGCGTCGCCGACGCCATCGGGCCCGGCACCTTCGACGTGGTGATCGGCGGCGACGACGTGGAGCACGAGAAGCCCCACCCCGAGCCGTATCTGACCGCAGCCGAGCGGCTCGGCGTCGAGATCAGCCACTGTGTCGCGATTGAAGACTCGCAGTTCGGGCTCGCCTCGGCTATCAGTTCCGGCGCCGCCGCGATCGGCGCCCCGCTGCACCTGGCGCTTCAGGAGGGGCCGACGCACGTGCTGTGGCCGAGCCTAGAGGGGCGCACCATCGCCGATCTCACCGCCGTGTTGAACGCTCACCACGGATTCCGCCCGGCCGCGGAGGGGCACCGATGAGCGCCGCACGGCGTCGCGGGCCGTTCCGGGTTGGCGACCAGGTGCAGCTCACCGACCCGAAGGGGCGCCTCAACACGGTCACCCTGCAACCGGGAGGCTCGTTCCACTCGCATCGCGGTGCCCTCGCCCACGAGGACCTGATCGGGCTACCCGACGGAAGCGTGGTCGAAAACTCTGCCGGTGTCGCCTACCTGGCGCTCCGCCCTCTGCTGACCGACTTCGTCATGTCGATGCCGCGCGGCGCGGCGATCATCTACCCGAAGGATGCGGCCCAGATTCTCGGCGCCGCCGACATCTTCCCGGGCGCGCGTGTAATCGAAGCGGGCGTCGGCTCGGGGGCTCTATCGACGTGGCTGCTGCGCGCGATCGGCCCCGAGGGGCACCTGTTCTCGTTCGAGCGCCGCGAGGAGTTCGCCGACATCGCCCGCGGCAACGTCGAGACCTTCATGGGCGGCCGGGTCGACAACTGGAGCATCACCCTCGGCGACCTTCAAGAGCAGCTGCCCACCGTGGTGGACGCGGGAAGTGCCGACCGCGCTGTGCTCGACATGCTCGCGCCCTGGGAGTGTCTGGACTCCGTCGCCGACGCGCTTGTGCCCGGGGGAGTCGTGCTGTGCTACGTCGCGACCGTCACGCAGCTGTCGCGCGTCGCCGAAGCCATGCGCGATCTCGGCCGGTTCACCGAGCCGCTCGCCAACGAGACGATGGTGCGCGGCTGGCACCTCGATGGCCTTGCTGTCCGCCCCGACCACCGCATGGTTGCCCACACCGGCTTCCTCATCACGGCGCGCCGCCTCGCCGACGGATCACCCACGTTCTCCAAGGCCCGTCGCGGCTCCAAGACCGAGGCGAGCGACGAGGACGTCGAGCTCTGGACGCCGGGCGCGGTCGGCGAACGTCAGGCGAGCGCGAAGCGGCTGCGAAAAGCCGCGCGGCAGGCGCAGTCGACCGCGAAGCGGTCAGCCGACGGCGCACTAGAGTGAAGAACGCCCAACTCGACGAAAGAGGTCTCGTGCGCACTGTTCCCGCGCTCATCGTCTCGACGGCCCTGCTCGCCACGCTGACAGCGTGCGCGCCGCTGGGCGGTTCCGCCGCATGCGAGCCGGCCATCCCGAGCGGTGAATCGCCCACATTTGTGCGCGCCTCCGGGCCCGTGTCGAGCGCGCCGGACGTGAGCTTCCCGACCCCGCTGCGGACGCAGGGCGCCCAGCAGGCCGTGCTCGTGGAGGGGGAGGGTGACACGATCGCAGAAGGTCAGGTCGTCGACTTCCAGGTGAGCCTGTACTCCGGTGTCGACGGTGAACTCATCACCCAGAGCGCGTACGACGACACGAGCAGCCCGTTGCGCCGGACGGCTGGCGCTGACATGGACATCCTCGCCGAGGTCGTGCAGTGCGCTCAGGTCGGCTCGCGTATTGCGGCGACCGGCACGATCGCCGACGTGTTCGGGGCCGGCACGCTCGACCCCGCCCTCGGGCTCGACGACAGTGACGCCGTCGTGCTCGTGCTCGACATCGAGGCGGCGTACCTCGGCCGCGCGACGGGCACCCCGCAGCTCGGCGCGAACGGCGTACCCGCCGTGGTGACGGCCCCCGACGGGCGCCCCGGCGTGACGATTCCCAACCAGGACGCGCCCGACGAGCTGGTCGCCCACGTGTTGACGCGGGGAGGCGGCGCCGAGGTTGCCGCCGACGACAGCGTCGTCATGCACTACACCGGCCTCGTGTGGGAGACCGAGCGCGTGTTCGACTCGAGCTGGGAGCGCGGCGCACCCGCGACCTTCCCCGCGACGAGCTTCCTCGACGACCCCAATGGCATCGTTCCGGGTCTTGCCGAGGCTCTTGTCGGTCAGACGGTCGGCTCGCAGGTGGTCGTCGTGATCCCGCCGTCACTCGGCTACCCCTCGGGGCAGGCACCCGCGTCGATTCCGGAGGGCAGCACGATGGTGTTCGTCGTCGACGTTCTCGGCATTGAGGACCGCGGCTGAGCAGCCATCGCGTTCTAGGATGGCGAGCGTGACCGCTGATGCCTCCGGCCGCCGCGTCTCAGCCGAAGAGCGGCAGTTCAGTCTCGTGCTCGCGCTCATCGCGACCGAGACGGGGCTCACCAAGACCCAGATCCTGTCGACCGTCGAGGGCTACAGCGCACGGTTTGTGCCCGGCGGGGACAATGCGAGCCTCGAGCGGCAGTTCGAGCGGGACAAGGATGACCTGCGCGAGCTCGGCATCCCGCTCGAGACGTTCGACCAGCCGGGCGCCGACGGCGACACGAAGCTGCAACGCTATCGAGTATCGCGGGCCGAGTACCCCCTTCCCGACGACATCACGTTCAGTTCGGAAGAGCTCGCACTGTTGGGGCTCGCCGGGCAGGTCTGGCGAGAGGGCTCGCTGAGTGACGATTCTCGCCGCGCCCTCACGAAGCTGCGCGGCCTCGGCGTCGCGGTCGGCGCCACCGTCATCGGGGTCGCCCCGACACTGCGCGCGCACGACCGGGCGCACGCGCCGCTCACCCTCGCGATCAGTCGGGGCCGTCAGGTCGAATTCCACTACCTGAAACCGGGGGATGCTCGACCCGAGCATCGGCGCGTGTCACCCCAGGCGCTCGTGCAGCACGAAGGACGCTGGCACCTGCAGGGCTTCGACGAGGGCAAGGGGGGCGAGCGAACCTTCCTCCTGCAGCGCATCGTGGGGGGCGTTCGCCTGCGCACGGACGTGGCGCGCGAGCCCGCCAGCGACGCCGCCGAGCGCGCCCTCGCCGACTTGCGCACGCTGTGGACGCAGCAGCGCGCGACCGTCTCCGTGACCCCCGGCAGCGAGGCCGACGTGGTTCTCCGCAATCGGGCTGGCACAGAGGTCGACGGCGACGTACTCGTGGTGCACACCACCGATTTCCAGTTGCTGGCTGACGAACTCGCCGGATTCGGCGACGAGGTGCAGGTCGTGAGCCCTCGGGTCCTGGTCGACGCGGTCCTCGACCGGTGGATGCACGTGGCAGGCTCCCATGGCTGACCGTCGCGACGCAGGCGGCACGAGCACCGACCGTCTCGCGTTCCTCCTCGCCCTCGTGCCGTACCTCATCGACCAGGTGAGCGTCTCGGTGGACGAGGCCGCCGACCACTTCGGTACGACGCCAGAGCGCATCCGACGCGCGGTTGAACTCATCGCGGTGAGCGGCGTGCCCGACGCCAGCGGCAGTGTGCTGCCGGGCTCCGGCATGTTCGACATCGACTGGGACCAGTTCGAGGAGCAGTCGATCATCCGCTTCCGCCAGGCGCCGCTCACCGAGCAGCCCCGGTTATCGGGTCGCGAAGCTGCGGCTCTCATCGCGGGGTTGCAGACCATCATGGCGCTGCCCGACTACGCCGAGCGCGACGACCTCTGGGCGCTGCGCGAGAAGCTCGCGCGCGGCTCGGCCTCCGGCGTTGCTCCCGTCGCTGTCGCACCGGGCGACTCCAGCGAGACGCTGCAGGAGGTGCGGCGTGCTCAGTCCGCGGGTCTCCGGCTCGCGCTCGACTACGTGAGCGGCGACGGTGACCGCGAGGAACGTCTCGTCGATCCCATCCGTCTCGACTCGATCGACGGGGTCTGGTACTTGCGCGCCTGGTGCCTGACGCGCGGTGCCGAGCGAACGTTCCGGGTCGACCGGATCGCGAACGTTCGATCCGCGGGCACGGCAGATGAGCATCCCGCGTCGACGGCGGACCCGGCGAGCCTGTTCAGTGGCGGGGCGGCGGGCGCCGTGCGTGTCGAGTTCGAACTGCACGAGGCGGCACTTCCGCTGGTCGCCGACTACCTACCCGACGACGTGCGCCCGGTCGACGGTGACCCAGGCCGCGTACGCGCCACGGTGGAGCTCTCGAACGTCACGAAGGTGGGGCGACTTGCGGCCCGGCTCGTCGGCGCTGGGCACATCGTCACGCCGGAGGCGGCGACGGAAGCCCGACACTGGGCCGAACGCGCCATTGCCGCACAGAATCGCCGGTTAGACTCGTGACCACCTCGCACCCCCGCACACGAAGGACGTGAGCTGAATGCCCCAACTCTCCGGCTGGACCGGCCTCATTCTGCTGTTGGTCATCCTGCTCCTCTTCGCCGCTCCGAAGCTTCCGCAGCTCGCCAAGAGCCTGGGCCAGTCCATGACGATCTTCAAGAAGGAAGTGAAGGCCGGCAAGGACGCCGAGGCGGCAGAGCGCGATCAGACCGCCGAGAGCACCGACGCGGCGACCGACGGTCCCGACTCCGCCACCAGCAAGTAGGGCGGTGAGCGACCGCCCGACGCGGTCCCGGAATCCCGAGGGCCGCATGACCCTCGGCCAGCACTTGGTCGAACTGCGCAAGCGCATCACGATCGCCGGTGTGGCGATCATCATCGCCGCGATTGGTGGCTGGTGGCTTGTCGACCCGATCTGGGCAGCGCTCAGCGAGCCGGTTCTGCGCATCGCGGAAGAGCAAGACCGGGATGCTTCACTCACGTACGTCACGGTCGGCGAGGCGTTCGACACCCACCTCATCATTATGTTCTTGGTCGGAATCGTGGTGGCATCACCGGTGTGGCTCTACCAGCTCTGGGCCTTCATCGTGCCTGCGCTGCACAAGAACGAGAAGGGTTACGCCGTCGGATTCCTGGTCGCCGGCGCACCACTGTTCATCAGCGGCTGCGTCGCCGCATGGCTGGTGTTTCCGAACATCGTCACCCTGCTCACCGGGTTCGCCTTTAGTGACTCCGCGACACTTCTCCAAGCGCGCATCTATCTCGACTTCGCGGTGAAGTTCATCCTCGCCATCGGGGTCGGATTCGTGCTCCCGCTCCTGCTGGTGCTGCTCAACTTCGCCCGCGTCGTCAGCGCCCAGGCGATGTTGAAGGCGTGGCGCTGGGCGATACTCGCGATCGCCACCTTCACGGCGCTCGCGACGCCCGCCGCTGACGTGCTCTCGATGGTGCTGTTGGCGATTCCGCTCGTCGGCCTGTACTTCGCCGCGTGCGCGGTGGCTGCCTTCAACGACCGTCGCATTGCCCGCAAGGAGGCGACGCTGGCCGACGAGTACGGACTAGCGTCTTCTGATGACTGACGTCAGGTCACCGGCCGAGCGATACGAAGAGGCCCGAGCGTTACGCCAGCTGCCGCGACTGCGGGCCTTCCGTGACCAGCTGACGTTCGATCTCGATCCCTTCCAGGCGGCCGCCTGTCGCACGCTGGAAGAGGGCCGCAGCGTGCTGGTTGCGGCACCCACGGGCGCCGGCAAGACGATTGTCGCGGAATTCGCCGTCTTCCTCGCGATGTTCGACGCGCGCGCGAAGATCTTCTACACCGCGCCGATGAAGGCGTTGAGCAACCAGAAGTACACCGAACTCGTGGCCCAATACGGGGCCAGCGAGGTGGGGTTGCTGACCGGCGACACAAACATCAACGCGACCGCCCGCATCGTCGTCATGACGACCGAGGTGCTGCGCAACATGCTCTACGCCGACTCCGACCTGCTCACCGACCTCGCCTACGTCGTGATGGACGAGGTGCACTACCTCGCCGACCGCTTCCGCGGCGCCGTGTGGGAAGAGGTGATCATCCACCTACCCGAGTCGGTACGTCTCATCTCGCTGTCGGCCACGGTGTCGAACGCGGAGGAGTTCGGCGACTGGCTGCAGGCCGTGCGGGGAGACACGGACGTCATCGTCTCGGAGGTGCGCCCGGTGCCGCTCGAGCAGCACGTCATCGTGCGCTCAAAGATGGTCGACCTGTTCGACTCGTCCGGCCGCGCGGCCACCAATCGGGTGAATCCCGAGCTCGTGCAGTTGGCCAGGGCGGGTGGCTATTCGCAGCAGGGAGGCGGGCGCGGGCGCAAGCACCCCAGCCGCTGGCAGGCACACCGTGGCCGTGACGAGGGCCGCATGTCGCGCGCCGAGATCGTGCAGCTGCTCGACGGCAAGAATCTCCTTCCCGCGATCTTCTTCATCTTCAGCCGCATGGGCTGCGATCAGGCCGTTCGGCAGGTGCTGCGCTCGGGCGTGCGCCTGACCGACGCCCACGAGCGGGAAGAAATTCGCCAGATCGTCGAAGAGCGCTGCCGCACACTGCGCGATGACGACCTCGCCGTGCTCGGCTACTGGGAGTGGCTCGACGGCCTACAGCGGGGGGTCGCCGCCCACCATGCCGGCCTGCTCCCCGCCTTCAAGGAGGTCGTCGAAGAGCTCTTCCAGAAGAAGCTGTTGAAGGCAGTTTTCGCCACCGAGACACTCGCGCTCGGCATCAACATGCCCGCCCGCACCGTCGTGCTCGAGAAGCTCGAGAAGTTCAACGGCGAGGCGCGCGTGCCGATCACGCCGGGGGAGTACACCCAGCTCACCGGCCGGGCTGGCCGCCGCGGCATCGACGTCGAGGGGCACTCGGTCATTCAGTGGGCCTCGGGGCTCGACCCGCAGGCCGTCGCCTCGCTCGCCTCCCGGCGCACCTATCCGCTGAATTCCTCGTTCCGCCCGACCTACAATATGGCCGTGAACCTCATCGAGCAATTTGGCCGCCCGCGCACGCGCGAGATTCTCGAAAGCTCGTTCGCGCAGTTCCAGGCAGACCGCGCCGTCGTCGACCTCGCGCGCACGGTCCGCAAGCACGACGAGGCGCTCGACGGCTACGCCCGCGCCATGGAGTGCCACCTCGGCGACTTCCGCCAGTACTCGTCGCTCCGCCGTGAACTGAGCGATCTGGAGCGTCAGCGGTCGTCGGATGCGCGTGGCGCGCGTGCCGAGCGTGACCGTCGACAGAAACAGATCGAGGGCGTCAGAACGCGGATGCGCAAGCATCCGTGTGATGGCTGCGCCGATCGGGAGGCCCACTCGCGCTGGGCGGAGCGTTACTGGCGCCTGAAACACGAACGCGACAAGGTGAGCCGCCAGATTCAGGGGCGCACGGGGGCCGTTGCGCAGGTGTTCGATCGGGTCACCGACGTGCTGGGCGAACTCGGCTACCTCGTCGATGACGACCACGGCAGGCTCGGCCTGTCGGCCCACGGTCGCGCGCTTCGGCGCATCTACGGTGAACGCGACCTGCTCGTCGCCGAGGCACTGCGTCGCGACCTCTGGCGCGACCTCGATGCCGCGGGGCTCGCCGCCATGGCGTGCGCGATCGTGTTCGAAGCGCGACGCGACGACGGACAGGCCCCCGAGTATGCGCTCCCGCGCGGGGCCTTCCGTCCCGCACTCGAGCGCACACAAGAGCTCTGGGCTCGACTCGACGATCTGGAACGCGAGCACCGCCTGCCCGGCACGGACCCTCTCGCAACATCGCTGGCTCTGCCCATGCAGAAGTGGGCACAGGGTACCGCGCTCGACGTGGTGTTGCGCGACGCCGACCTCGCCGCGGGGGACTTCGTACGCTGGTGCAAGCAGACCATCGACCTCCTCGACCAGATCTCGCTCGTTGCCGACGGGAAAGTCGGTCGCACAGCCCGTACAGCCCTCGACTCCGTGCGACGCGGAATCGTCGCCTACAGTTCCGTTGCCTGATCTGAACCCGACGACCCGCCCGGGGCCGCGCATCGGCGTCGCCCTGCTCGCCGCCGTGCTCGGTGGCTGGCTCATGAGCCTCGCCTACCCCGACCCGGGCTGGTGGCCGATGCTGCTACCCGGGCTCGGACTCGTCCTATGGGCCCTCCGCGGCCGAACAGTGGGCGGGGGCCTGATCATCGGCGCGGTCAGCGGATTCGCCTACTACGGTGCTCTCATCGATTGGCTCACCGCCTACCTCGGTCCCGTGCCGTGGCTCGCCCTCACGCTCGCCCAGGTGTTCTTCACCGCTCTCGGCGGCGCGCTCATTGCGCTCGCCTGGCGCTGGGTCCCGCGCGCGTGGCCCGGCACCGCGGGCCGCCTGGTGCTGACACCGCTCGTAGTCGGCGGCGCTTGGATGGTCCGCGAGGCCGTCTCCAGCGTGTTCCCCTTCGGCGGCTTCGCCTGGGGGAGGCTCGCCCACAGTCAGGCGGAAGGCCCGCTGTCGCCCCTCGTTGCGTGGACGGGCTTTTCCGCGCTCAGCTTCCTGATCGCGGCGCTCGTGGCGATGACGGTTGCCGCGCTCGTCGAGGCACGCCGGTCGCGAGCAGAGCGGGCATCCGTGCCTGCTGCGTTCGCCGTTCTCCTCCTGGTGTGGCCGGCGTTCCCCGTCACGATCATCGGCACCACGACGATCGCGGCTGTGCAGGGCAACTCCAACTCAGGACTCTTCGCCGACTACGAGCGAGGCGAAATCCTGCAGGCACACTACGACGCCACCCGCCCGCTCTTTGGGCGGGAGGGCATCGACATGCTCGTGTGGCCAGAAAACGCCAGTGATCTCGACCCACTGCGGAGCGAATACGCCGCCGGGGTCATGGACATCGTGTCCGAGCAGGTGAACGCACCACTACTCGTCGGCACGATCACGGTTGCCGGCGACAAGACCTTCAACAGCCAGCTGATGTGGCGCACCGGCGAAGGCGCGGTCGACCAATACGACAAGATTCGCCCGGTGCCGTTTGCGGAGTACCTGCCAGCGCGCGAGTTCTTCTACCCGCTCGCCCCCGACCTCTTCGACCTCGTGCCGCGCGACTTCGCCTTCGGCCAGCGCGACACGGTCTTCGACATCGATGGCGTCATCGCCGGCATCGCCATCTGTTTCGATATCGTCGCTGACGACCTCTTTCTGCAGATGATCGACGAGGGGGCCGAGGTCATCATCTCGCCGACCAACAATGCCGACTTCGGCGTCACCGACCAGAGCGTGCAGCAGCTCGCCATCGCGCGCCTCCGCGCGGTCGAGGCGGGGCGCGCACTGGTGAACGCATCCACGGTTGGGGCGAGCGCGATCATCGCGCCGGACGGGTCGACCATCGTCGATCTCCCGCTGTTCGAGCCGGGAACGATGGTTGCTGAGGTGCCGTTGAGCAACACGACGACCCCCGCACACGCGCTCGGCCGCACACTCGAGTGGCTCGTGATCCTCTTCACGGTGGTGACCATCACGAGCGCGGCCGTGCTGGCCCGCCCCCGGCATGGAGCCGCGACCGCATGACGCCACCCGCCGCCTCGGGGGCCGACTGCCTGATTGTCGTGCCCACGTACAACGAGGCCGACAGCCTGCGCTCGATCATCGCGCGCATCCGCGTCGCCGTCCCCGACGCCGACATCCTCATCGTCGACGACGCCTCACCCGACGGAACGGGAGCCATCGCCGACGAACTCGCCGTAGCCGACCGGCGCGTCGATGTCCTACACCGTGCGGCCAAAGACGGCCTCGGAAGCGCCTACCTCGCCGGTTTCGCGGTGGCGGCCGACCGGGGTTACGCCCGTGTCGTGGAGATCGACGCCGATGGCTCACATGATCCCGCCGAACTTCCCGCCATGCTCACCCTCGCACACACGAGCGGTGCCGACCTCGTCATCGGCTCACGATGGGTCCCGGGCGGCTCGGTGGTGAACTGGCCATGGTTCCGACGGGCGATCTCGCGGGCGGGCAACAGCTACGCACGGCGGATGCTCGGGTCCCGGATCAAGGACATCACGGCCGGTTTCCGGGTCTACCGCGTGGCCGCGCTCTCTGGCATCGACCGTGCGCACGTATCCAGCCAGGGGTACTGCTTCCAAGTGGAGCTCGCCTGGCGCGTCGAGCAGTCCGGGGGCGTGGTGCGCGAGCATCCGATCGCGTTCGTCGAACGTGCGAGTGGCCGGTCGAAGATGCACGCGGGAATCGTCGCTGAAGCGCTCGGCCGCGTGACGGCCTGGGGCATCGCCTCCCGAGGCGGACGGCGCCGCCTCACGGGGTGGGACATCTAGCGTCGGCGTTACGCGCCGATCTTTTCGCCGCCGCCACGGCGCGCGCGTAGCAACTCGAGACGCTCTTGGAGCAGCTCCTCGAGCTCGTCGCGGGTGCGGCGCTCGAGCAGCATGTCCCAGTGGGTGCGCGCGGCCTTCTGCTCGCCCTCGTCACTTTCGATGGGCGTGCCATCGGGGGTGAGCAGGCGGCCCTCTTTGCCGGACTTCGGCGACTCCCACAGGTCAGGGAGCTCGGCGTCGGCGGCAAAGATCACCTCGAATTCTTCGCCATCGGCCGTGCGGAAACGAGCGCGCTGACGATCGGCAAACTCGACGCCGTCCTCGCTCTGCACGCTCTGCGAGCCGAGTCGCATGCCGCGAAGGGTTCGATCAGCCATCGTGCACCTCCTGTCACCGTCCGGAACGATTCCATGTAAAGGTATAGGCCCGGCAGATGAGAACCGACGACGAAGGCGCTGTGTTCCCAGAACTTTGACAGTCCCGGCGCGGCCGTCGCCGACGAGGGCGTCAGGCGCGGCTCGCCACGACAGCGAGCGCGAGATCGGCGCGGTCGGTCACGATTCCGTCAACGCCGAGGTCAAGGAGCCGCTCCATGTCGGACGGCTCATTGACGGTCCACACGTGCACCTCGACGCCTGCGGCGTGGAAGGCGGCGATGCGCGCGGGAGTCACCGTCGTGAGCCCGAGGGCGCGCTCGGGGATCTGCACGGCGTGCAGGCCGCGCAGGGCCCGGCGCACCAGGGGAGTGGCCCGGAGGACTGTGGCGGCGAGTGCCATCGCAAAACGGGGCCCGGATGCACTGGTCGCCACCGTGGGAAGCAGCCGTAGCGCGGCCGCGCGGCGCCGCTCGCTGAAGCTCGTCACCAGCACACGCTGTTCAGCCGAGGTTGCGCGAATGGCGGCGACGGCCGGTTCGATGGAGCCGGGTGACTTGAGGTCGATGTTGAAGAATGCGTCGGGGAAGGCATCCAGCGCTTCGGCGAGTGTCGGCACGTGCTGCCCGGCGCCGAGGTCGAGCCGGGCCAGCTCCGTCGCGGTGAGGCCATCCACGCGCACGTCGACGCCACCGACCCGGCTGAGGTCGTCATCGTGCGCGACGATCGCGTGCCCGTCGCTACTCGCGTGCACATCGGTCTCGATGTGGTCGGCACCGGCCTCGAGCGCGTGCTGAAACGCGAGCAGCGTGTTTTCTGGAGCGGAAACGGCGAGGCCGCGGTGCGCCAGCACACGCGGCCTCGCCGGAGCGAAGTAGGGCAGTTCGCTCGCCACAGGGCGCTACGCGCTCGGGGGAGTGCGGTGCTCACCCTTGGGCGAGAAGAAGCCCTGCCCGATTCCCTTCAGCGCCTCGGTCAGCTCGCTCGGGATGATCCACATCTTGTTCGAGTCGCCTTCGGCAAGCTTCGGAAGTGTCTGCAGGTACTGGTACGCCAGCAGCTTCGGGTCGGGGTCGCCCTTGTGGATTGCGTCGAAGACCGTCTGGATGGCCTCGGCTTCGGCCTGGGCCCGCAGCACCTGGGCCTTCGCGTCACCCTCGGCCTTCAGGATCTCGGCCTGTCGGCGACCTTCTGCCTCCAGAATCTGCGACTGCTTCGTACCCTCGGCCGTGAGGATCGCCGCGCGGCGGTCCCGCTCGGCGCGCATCTGCTTCTCCATTGAGTCCTGAATCGACACGGGCGGGTCGATCGCCTTCAGCTCGACACGGTTGACGCGAATGCCCCACTTGCCGGTCGCCTCGTCGAGCACGACGCGGAGCTGACCGTTGATGTTGTCGCGGCTCGTGAGCGCCTCTTCGAGGTTCAGGCCACCGACGACGTTACGCAGGGTCGTCGTGGTCAGTTGCTCGACCGCGGCGAGGTAGTTCGCGATCTCGTAGGTCGCGGCACGGGCATCCGTCACCTGGAAGTAGACGACCGTGTCGATCGAAACGACGAGGTTGTCCTCCGTGATGACGGGCTGAGGGGGGAACGACACGACCTGCTCGCGCATGTCGACCAGAGGTCGCATGCGGTCGATGAACGGCACCAGGATGTTCAGACCCGGCTGCAGTGTCTTGTGGTAGCGGCCGAGGCGTTCAACGACACCGGCGTAGGCCTGGGGAACAATGCGAATCGCGCGGACGATCACCACGATCACGAAGATCGCGAGAACGACGAGCAGGGCGATGACGAACAGCTGCCCGATGAATTCGGATGGGCCGATCATTCGGTCTCAGTCCTTTCTTCTGGCGCAACCTCCACGGTCGCCCCGTCGACGCGGGTGACGACGAGTCGTGCGCCCTCCGCGATGGTCGTGTGTTCGTGATCGGGCGCACGTCGCGCCGACCACGTTTCTCCGTTTGCCAGCCGAGCGAAGCCGCCGCCGTCCGTGATGTCGCTGGTTGCCCGTGCGCGCATCCCGTACAGGGCGTCAATGTTGCTCTTGGTGGGGTCGCCGCCCGACTTCAGGCGTTTGAGCAGTAGCGGGCGGATGGTGAACAGCAGGCTGCCCGCGATCACCGCGGCGAGCACGATCTGCGCCCACCAGGGCAACCCGAGCAGGTCGGCGCCGAGCCCACCGATCAGCGAACCGGCCGCGATCATGAGGAAGGTGAATTCCAGGGTCAGCAACTCGATGATCACGCAGATCAGCACGAAGACGAGCCACATGATCCACAGGTACTGGGTGAGGTCCAGCAGCATCGTGGCGCCCCTTCGTCGCGTGCTGTCAAACGGTGCTTTTGGCACGCTATCAGCACACACCGACGCGCAGCCGAACATCAGCACCCGGTACGCTCGGAACCCGTGAACAGTCCACTTCCCGCTGGCGCACTCGCCGGCAAGACCGCCCTCGTCACGGGATCCTCGCGCGGCATCGGCGCAGACACCGTCCGCTACTTCGCGGCGGCGGGCGCCAACGTCGTCATCAACTACCGCTCGAAGGCGCCGCGCGCCGACAAGCTCGTCGCGGAGCTGGCCGAGCAGGGAACCGCGGCGATCGCCGTCGGAGCCGACCTCACCGATCCGGAGTCCGTCGCCGCGATGATGGACACGATCCGCGATCGCTTCGGCTCGCTCGACGTCCTCGTGCTGAACGCCTCCGGTGGGATGGAGTCGAACATGGGCGAGGACTACGCTCTGCGCCTCAACCGCGATGCGCAGGTGAACGTGCTCGAGCAGGGAACCGCGCTGATGGGCGAGGGCGGCCGCGTCGTGTTCGTCACGAGCCACCAGGCACACTTCATCCGCACCGTTCCGACCATGCCGGAATACGAGGCGGTCGCGCTCTCGAAGCGTGCGGGCGAGGATGCTCTGCGCGAGCGCATCGCGGACCTCGCGGAGCGAGGGATCGGCTTCACCGTCGTGTCCGGCGACATGATCGAAGGCACCATCACCGCGACGCTGCTGGAACGCGCGCGTCCCGGCGCCATCGAGACGCGGAAGGAAGCGGCCGGCAAGCTCTACAACGTCTCAGAGTTCGCCGCGGAAGTCGCGCTCGCCGCCGTCGAACCCGTACCGGCGGACAACACGCGCCTCGTGGGCGACGTCAGCTACTTCACCGAGTACGCAGGCGAATAGTCATGGGGCCGACGCCCGGCCTGCGACGCACCTCCCGCATCCTCGTGGTCGCATCCGATGGAGCCGCGCTGCTGTTCTTCACCGCGGCTCCCGACTCGTCGCGCTTCGCGCGGTGGATCACGCCGGGCGGCGGGGTCGACCCCGGAGAAACGCACGCTCAGGCCGCGGTGCGCGAGCTGTTCGAGGAGACGGGGCTGGAAGTCGACAACGTGGGCGCGAGCATCCACTCGTTCGATTTCGATGTGCGCTGGGACGAAGCCGATCACGATCGGGGTCACGCCGTGTACTACGTTCTTCGCGTCGCGGAACGTTTCGAACCGTCGAATGCGAACTGGACGCCCGACGAGCACGTCGACGTGACCGCGCACCGCTGGGCGACAGCGGACGACCTTGAGTCGGGTACCGAGCCGTTCGAGCCCGCGCACCTCCCCGACCTGATTCGGCTGGCGGCGAGGTCCGTCTGACGCGTCAGGAACGCGTCAACTCTTTGCGACCGAACACTGCCTCGGCGCTCGCCAGCTCGTCGTCGGTGGCTTCGCGGAACGGCGGAGCCTGGTCGACCCCAGGCGCGTGGCGACCCTGGCCACGCGTCTTCACGATGCTCGCCACGATCGCAGTGGTCAGGATCAGAGCGATGACGGCCAGTGATATGGCGGTCGGCACGTGCAGCACGTCGATCAGGGCAAGCTTTGCACCCACCCACAGCAGGACGACCGCGAGCCCGATCTTCAAGTACACAAAACGGTGAATGAGGTCGGCAAGCAGGAAGTACAGCGCTCGCAGCCCGAGGATGGCGAACGCATTGGCGGTGAATACAATGAACGCCTCCTGGCTCACGCCAAAGATCGCGGGAATCGAGTCGACAGCGAAAATGATGTCGCTCACCTCGACGAGCACGAGCACGGCGAGCAGGGGAGTGGCGTAGACGACGCCCGCGCGACGGATCACAAATTTCTGCCCGTAATACGCGTCGGTCATGGGGGTCACGCGCTGGAACCACCGCATCACCTTCGAGTTGGCGACGTCGATGTGGTCGTTACGCTTCACGATCATCGTGATGGCCGTGTAGATGAGGAAGGCCGCGAAGATGTACAGCACCCAACCGAATTGGCTGATGAGCACGGCGCCCACGCCGATGAAGATCCCGCGGAATACGAGGGCGCCCAACACGCCCAAGAACAGTACGCGGTGCTGATACTGCCGCGGCACCCCGAAGAAGGTGAAGATGATCGCCCAGACGAAGACGTTGTCGACCGAGAGCGACTTCTCGATGAGGTACCCGGCGTAGTACTGCTGGCCGAACTCGGCGCCCCACACCGCCCACACGATGCCGCCGAAGATGACGCCGACGACGATATAGAAGAGGCTCCAGAGAGCGGCCTCGCGCACGCCGATGACGTGCGCCTTTCGGTGCGCGAACAGATCGATCGCGAGCAAAGCGATGATGGCGCCGATGACGGCGAACCAGACCCAGAGAGCGACGTCCATGGTGCAGTTCTCCTGACCACCCGACACGCGGGTGATGATCAGGAGGTCTCTCCCAACCGGCGAACCGGTCCGTGGCCCCGGGTTCGATTGCGAACCGTGGTGACGAGGCGACGTCGAGTGCGGGGATACTCCCCTCCGCGCGCAACTAGAGCACACCGCGGGGCTCCTGTGCCAATCGGCACGCGGGTACTTTTCAGCGTCACGCGCTGAAATCGCGACATGGATGCGCCGGGAAGCTACGACACGGAACTCGCCGTGGCGAGCATCCCGCCGTTTTTCGACTCGCCGGTGTCTGGCCTCTTGATCGTGGTGTTCGCGTCCGGGCTGTGGGCGCTCACCCCGCTGCACGCCCATCGACAGTGGATGCGCGACTCGACGCTCATGGCGTGGGTCGCCATCGTCATCATCGCTGGGCCCATCGGCGCACTCAGGTGGTTTGCGTGGGGGAGGCCGGCGGTTCGCCGCTACGGCGTGTCGGGGGAGAAAGGTCTGGTCACGGGCAACGACTACCCCTAGAGTCGGGGCATGCTCACACTTTTTCTGCGTTCTGCTCAGCATCGACGCGTCGCTGTCGCATCCACTGTCGCTGCGGCAGCGCTCGTCATGGCGGCATGCGCAGGGGGAGTGGACACCGCCGAGTCCGACCCGACGGGCGAGGCGCCGATCCTCGAAATCATCGACGCGACGCCGTCCGTGCTGACCGGCGTGGGGCCGACGCTCGAAAAGCCGATCATGCTCGACATTCCCGAAGGATCAAACTCGTTCCGCATCGAGTTCGACTGCGAAGGCCCCGGCGCGTTCGCCATTGAGTTCGGCACCATGCTGGAGGCCACCGCGGGTTCGCACCGCGGCGAGTGCTCCTCCACCAGCGAATTCGTCTGGCCTATTACCGAGTCGTTCCGCTCGGCCCTGCGCATCTTCGTCCATGACGAGGCATCGTGGACGCTGACGCCGGCGTTCTCGCCGATGCCGTTCCTGACCGACGCGTCGATCGGTGCGGACTGCGCTGCGTTCGTTCCCATCGTGAGCGCCCTGTCGAATGCGGATCACGGCTACCGCTACTACAACGCCGTAGATGAAGACGAGTGGAGCGAGCGCATCGCGCTCGCCACGGCCGACCTCGACGCCCTCGCCGCCTCCGCGGAATCCGAACTGAAGGACGTGTTTGCCGGCGTGCGGGCAACACTCGGGGGAGACGTCGGGATGGCACTCGATAGCGCGTACGACGCGGTCACCACCATCCACACGGCGTGCAGTCGCAACCACACGGCGGTCTACTACATGGCGGAGTTTGGCGGATGAGCGTGACCGAGTTCCCGCCGCCCGTTGCGGGTGCGGAGTTGGTGCTCCCGCCGCTTTACGACGCCGTCTGGTCGATGGCCGTCCTCATCGTGGTCATACCGCTCGTCTGCGCGATTGTGTCCATTTCCCGGCACCGCGACGGACTCACGAGCCTGGCCCTCGTCGGCTGGTTGCTCCTGGTCGTCTTTCTACAGGTCATCGGACCGCTGCTGTGGTTCCTGATTGGCCGTCCGCACACGCGAGATCGCTTACTGGTTTCGACAGACGCGAGTGTGCGGCGGTGACGTACGAGGTCCGCACCGCCACTGCTGGTGACGCCACGGTTCCGACGCAGCGCATCGCCGTGGCGGAACGCGACGCCGAGATCATCGGCTTCGCATCGTCCGGGCCACCGCTCGATGAGTCCGATCGGGCGACCGGAGCCGGGCGCCAGCTGTACACCCTGTACGTGCTCGCTGAGCACCACGGAACCGGCATCGGCCAGCAATTGCTGGATGCTGTGGTCACCGACGAGGATGACACGGTTCGGTGGGTGGCAAAGCGCAACCCGCGCGCTCAGGCGTTCTACCGCCGCAACGGATTCCGATTCGACGGAACGGTCAAGCCCGACGACCGGGTGCCGACGTTTCTCGAGGCCCGAATGGTGCGCATCGCCGAGTAGGACCAATATCCGATAATCTGCATTATGTCAGATCAAGAGCGATTCGACCCCGGTAGTGACGTTCGCGCCGCTCCCCGCGCCGCTGCACTCAGTCCGCGAGTCCGAGCAGCGGCCGGACCTCGACGCGGCGATTGCATGCGCGCGATGCGGCGACCGCCACGTGTCGTGCCGCGTCGATGGCCGCCCCTTCGTCGGAGGTGGCCGAGCCGCTGACGGTATCGATGACGCCTAGAAAGAAGTGCACGGCACCGAGCCTAGATCGGCCCGGGTTCCCCGTGCGCGTCGACGGCATTGTGCACCTAAAGTGCAGTATAGTGCACTCATGGACACGTCGGCCAGCGCCCCCGATGAACTCGCCGCCGCGATCGGTGCCCGCGTGCGCGATGCACGCATCCGTCGGTCGCTCACGCTCGATCAGCTCGCTGCGTCTGCGGACGTGTCGCGGCGGATGCTCGTCAACGTCGAGCAGGGATCCGCCAATCCCAGCGTCGCCACCCTGTTGCGGCTTGCGCAGGCTCTCGGTCTCGGTCTTCCCGAACTCGTCGAGCCGCCGCGCGCTGGCGACGTGGCGGTCTCCCCGGCGGGATCAGCTCCGGTGCTGTGGCGCGGTGACGCCGGTGGTACCGCATCCCTGCTTGCCAGCGCGAAGACCCCCGACGTGCTCGAGCTCTGGACCTGGACCATGCACCCCGGAGAGACGCGAGACAGCGACGCTCACCCCACGGGCGCGCGCGAGCTGGTGCACGTTATCGCCGGCACGCTCGAGTTGATCGTTGACGGCGACCGACACAGGCTCGGCGCGGGGGCCGCGGCGAGCTTTCCGGGAGATCGGCCCCACAGTTACCGACCCGCCGACGGCGAACCCGTCACGTTCATCCTCACCGTCTTCGAGCCGGCCCCGTGAGCGTGCTCGAACGGGGAGCGGCCCGCGCGACCGCCGCCACTCCCCCGTGGACGCTCGCCGTCGCGGCGATGCTCATGATCCAACTCGGCTCGGCCCTGTCGGCGGCCCTGCTCATTCCCGAGCTGGGGGCCGGCGGCACCGCCTGGCTCCGCCTGACGCTCGGCGCGATCATCCTCGTCGCGATCGCCCGGCCGCCCCTGCGATCGATCCGCCGCAGCGACGTGCTGCCGCTCCTTGGGCTGGGGGTAGCGACCGGCCTCATGACGGTGTTCTTCCTTGCCGCTCTCGCGCGCATCCCCCTCGGCATCGCCGTCGCGATCGAATTTCTCGGTCCTCTCGCCGTCGCCGCGCTGCGCCGACCGAGCGGTCGAGCGCTGGCGTGGCCGCTGCTCGCCCTCGCGGGCGTCGTGCTCATGACCGAGCCGTGGCGCGACACCGTCGACCCGATCGGGGTGCTGTTTGCGGCCCTTGCCGGCACCGGCTGGGGCATCTACATCGTGCTCACGCAGAAGGTGGGCGACCGATTCAGCGGCATTCGCGCTCTCTCGATCACGATCCCGATTGCCGCGCTCACGGCCGCGCTCATCGGCGTGCCCCAGGCGGTCGGCTCGCTGCGGCTGGAGCACCTCATCATCGGAGCTGGGCTGGCGCTTCTCGTGCCCGTCGTGCCTTTCGCCCTCGAGATGGTCGCTCTTCGCCGCATGACGGCCACCGCGTTCGGCACCCTCATGGCCGTCGAGCCCGCGATCGGCCTCGTCATCGGGATGCTCGTGCTGCTGCAGGTACCGGGGCTCGCGCAGATCGCGGGGATCGCCCTCGTCGTCATCGCGGGGGCGGCCGCTCAGCGAGGCGGACGCCGCTCGGCACCCCCGCTGGCCGCTCAGCCGACGTGACCGGGGTCAGTCGCGGTGTACGCAGAGGACACCTCGGTCCCGCGCCAGGCTTCGTCGAAGAAGTCCCTCTCCCAGATCAGCGAGACGTCGTGGGCGCGCTCCATTGACCGACGCTGCTCGTGACTCGCTGTAGCGGCGATGCGGGATGCGACCGACTCCGCGAGCGCGCTCGTGCGCAAGAACTGGGGGTCACCGTACGCATCGAGCCACTCGGCGTACGGGTGGCCCGCCCTCTCGATCGGCGCGAAGCGACGGCCCAGGTCCGCGTACACCGTAAAGCACGGCAGCACCGCCGCGACCGTTTCGGCATAGTCGCCCCGGGCCGCCGTGCGTTCCAGGTGGTCGAGGTAGCCCACCGTCACCGGAGCGGGCATCCCGACGTCCTCGCCCACGATGCGGCGGTGCAGGCGCTCGACCTCGAGGTCCGCGCCCTCGGCCGAAGCCGCCCAGAACTCTCGATCATCCGTCGTAGGTGCGAGCTCGGCGAGGCGACGCAGCACGCGCCCGTAACCCGCCAGGTAGTGGGCGTCCTGACGGAGGTATTCCGCCATGTGCCCGCGGCATAGGGAGCCGTCGGCCAATCCGCGGACGAACGAGACAGCGAGAATGTCGGCCCGTACGGCGGCACCGCGATCCCACGCGCTGCGTGCCCACGACCCGTTCTCGCGGTCAGCAGAGGTGCGCGGGTCGAGCGCGTGCAGGTGATCGATCGGCCCGTTGCCCGAGCCTACGGCGAGCCCCTCCCCCGCGCGGATCGCGGCGGTGAGCCACGCTTTCACCTGAACGAGTCCGTCCTCCCAGGTGGCGCCGTCCGCCCGCACTGTTGCCAGAGCGGCCGAGAGCGAGCAACCCGTGCCATGGGTGTTGCGGCTCTCCACCCGCTCCCCCGGCACCTCGTACACGTCGTCGCTGTCGACGAGTGCATCGGGCGCGCTCGGACCGGCGAGGTGGCCGCCCTTCACGACGACCCGCGCGCCGGTTTGCCTCGACAGTCGCCGTCCCTGATCGAGGGCGTCCGACCACGAGGCAGCGCGAGGGGCGCCGACGAGGGCCGCGAGCTCATCGAGGTTGGGCGTGATGAGGTGCGCCGCACGTGCCAGCTCGAGCACCGCCCGCTCGGCGGCAGCGTCCAGCAGTCGGTGCCCGCTCGTCGAGATCATGACCGGGTCGAGGACCACGACGGCGGGGCGGGTGCGCCGCACCCACTCGGCGACGACCTCCACGATGGGAGCGGAGAAGAGCATCCCGATCTTGACCGCATCGACCGCAATGTCGTCGGAGACCGCACGGAGTTGATCCGCCACGAACTCGGCCGGCGGAGCGTGGACGCCGTCGACGGCGCGCGTGTTCTGTGCCGTGAGCGCTGTGATGGCGGCCATGCCGTAGCCGCCGAATGCCGCGATCGACTTCAAGTCGGCCTGGATGCCCGCCCCGCCGCTCGGATCGGATCCGGCGATCGCGAGGACGCGAGGACGCGACGGCCGGGCGCTCATCGGCGTGCCGCCTCGCGGAAGGCGCGGGCGGCCGCGCGTGGATCGCTCGCACCGGCGATGGCCGACACGACCGCGACCCCCGCGGCGCCTGCCGCGCGGAGGCCGGCCACGTCGTCGGGTCGGACGCCGCCGATCGCGACGCACGGGATGCTCGTGCGGGCAACCAGTGCGGCAAAGCCGTCGATGCCAAGCGGCGCGGGATGATCGGGCTTCGTCGCGGTCGGCCTGATCACGCCGACGCCGAGATAGTCAACGGTGCCCGGTCGCAACGCTTCGGCGGTGGCGAAGTGATCCACCGTGTTCGCGGTGAGTCCGATGACGCTTTCTGCTCCGAGCAGGCGGCGCGCCACCTCGACCGGCAGATCCGATTGGCCGAGGTGCACGCCGTCGACCCGCGCTCCGCGGTCCCTCGCGGCGAGCACCACGTCGACCCGGTCGTCGACGAGCACGGCAGCGCGGCCAGCGACCGTGTCTGAAACGCGCACGGTCCGCTCGATCAACTCGCGCGCGCTCGCGGTCTTCTCGCGCACCTGGACGATCGTCACTCCCCCGTCGACCGCGGCGTCGACGATCGCGCACAGAGTGTCCGTGGGAAGCCCCTCGGCCGTGACGAGATGCAGGGACAGATCAGTCGACGCCGTCACGACGCGATGCCCTCGCTGACGCGCGCGCTGAGCGCGGAGTCGCGCGGCGTGAGAGCGTCCAGCTCGTCGAGGAAAGCCGGAGAGAAACTGCCCGGCCCGACTCCGCGCGCTTCCGCGCGCTCCGACGCGACGGCGTAGACCGCCGACGCGGCCACCGCCGCGGAGAACGGATCGGTAACGGCGAGAAAAGCCGCCATGACGGCGCCGAGCGAGCATCCGCCGCCCGTGATTCGCGTCAGGAGTGCGCTACCCCCGGATACGCGAGCTGCGCGTCGCCCGTCGGTGATCAGGTCGCGCTCGCCGGACACGGCGACGACCGCGCCCGTCTCTTCCGCGAGTCGTGTGGCCGCGTCCAGCGCATCGTCGGGGCTGTCGGTGCTGTCGACGCCGCGCCCTCCCGACCCCGCGCCCGCCAGCGCGATGATCTCAGAGGGGTTCCCCCGGATGATCGCGGGACGGTGCGCGAGCAGTTCGGCGGCGAGAGCGGTGCGTATGGGCAGGGCCCCCACGGCGACAGGGTCGAGCACCCAGCGGGCGTTCTCGACGACGGTCTCCCTCGCCGCGTCGCGCTGTTCGGCGGTGGGCGTCCCGAGATTCACGAGCACTCCGCCCGAAATGCGGGCGAAGACGCCCGCCTCACCCGGTATGTCGCACATCGCGGGCGAGGCTCCGATCGCGAGCAGCGCGTTAGCAGTCATGTTGGTCACCACCGCGTTCGTGATGCACTGCGTGAGCGGCTGCGAGGAGCGCAGCAGGGCGAGGGCATTCTCCGGATCAACGAGGACGGCGGATTGGTGCGCAGACATAACGACATTCCCTTCGCTAGTACGAGCTAGATCAGGTTCAACGGGTGTGATCTCAGCCCGCGCGGCGGGCACCCCGTGTCAACGGCGCCGACAATAGCACAGGGCGTGTGAGAGGAGCGGTGCCGGACTAGCCGAGCCCGATCTCCAGGTCCTCCCACAGGTCGTCGATGCCTTCGAGCCCGACGGAGAGGCGAACGATGCCGGCACCGGGTCGCGCCTCGGGCGCGACGGGCCGGTGCGTAAGCGAGGCCGGGTGCTGAATCAGCGAATCGACGCCGCCCAGCGACACGGCGTGCGTGAACCAGCGACGGCCACGCGTGAGCTTCTGTGCGGCGGCGTAACCACCGACGAGGTCGACACTGAGCATCGCGCCCGGCCCCCGCAGTTGGCGGCCGAGGAGACCCTCCGGATCGCCACCGTCGACCGTCGGATAGAAGACACGAGCGACGGCGGGATGCTCGACGAGCCTCGCGGCGAGCTGCGCGGCGGTCGCCTGTTGCGCGCGAACCCGCAGGGGCAGCGTCGGCAGGCCGCGATGGAGCAGGTACGCGGCCATCGGGTGCAAGATTCCTCCGGTGATCGCGCGCACGGGGCGAATCGCGGTTGCCCACTCGGCGCTGACCGCGAGCGCTCCGCCGACGACGTCGCCGTGGCCGCCGAGGTATTTGGTCGCGCTGTGCAGCACGAGGGCGGCCCCCAACGCTGCGGGGTTTTGCAGCACGGGTGTGGCGAACGTGTTATCGACGAGGACGGGGCGCTCCCCTGCCGCGTCCACGACGGCCGCGATGTCGACGAGCTCGAGCGTGGGGTTCGCGGGCGTCTCCATGACGACCAGGCAGGTGTCGGGTCGAAGGGACCCGGCCACCTCGTGAGGTGAGCAGAAGGTGGTCTCGATCCCGAGCATCCCCGAGGCCAGCAGGTGATCGGTGCCGCCGTAGAGCGGGCGCACCGCGACGACGTGCCGGCCCGCACCGCGACTCGCCGCCGCGGTGACGGCTGCCGAGAATGCCGCCATACCGGAGGCGAAGGCTACCGACTCGTCGGTTCCTTCCAGTTCGGCGAGCGCGCTCTCGAAGCGGGCCACGGTGGGGTTCCAGAGCCGCGCGTAGACAGAGCCGCCCTCGGTGGGGTGCCCGCCCGTGGCCATCGACTCGTACGACTCTCCCCCGGTGTCGATATCGGGGAGGGGATTGGTCGATGACAGGTCGAGCGGCGGAGCGTGCACGCCAAGCCCCGTGAGATCGGCGCGGCCGGCGTGAACAGCCACGGTGTCGAGAGAGGCGGGGGCGACGGCGGTGTCGAGCGGCATGAAGAGAGTCTGGGCGAAGGCGCGGCAGCCATCAATGTTGTTCGAATAATCCGCGAGCGGTGGAGAAATTGCCGCTGAACCTGCAGGCTGGAGTGGTGGCTGACGTCTCCGACCCGCAGAATCCGCGCACCCCGCTCGACGCGGTCGATCGCGCACTGCTCGCCGCTCTCGATCAGAACGCACGGCTTACCAACGCGGCGCTCGCACAGGCGGCGGGGATCGCTGAGTCAACATGCACACAGCGGATGCGCGCCCTGCGAGATCGCGGCGTCATCCGAGCATTCCGCGCGGACATCGACCCTGCCGCCGTCGGTCGCCCCATGCAGGCCGTGATCAAGGTGCGGCTCGGCAGCCACGACCGGGACGGCGTCCTCGCCTTTCACGCGCGCTTGCGGCGAATCCCGGGTGTCATCCGCATCTTCCACGTTGCGGGCGCCGACGACTACCTGCTGCACGTCGCCGTTGCTGACGCGAGTACACTGCGCGACCTCGTGCTGGAGCACATCACACAGCACCCGGGCGTCGTCCACACCGAGACGCAACTGGTCTTCGACGTTATGGACGGCCCCGGAGTCGTGACTGCACGGGCCTAACCGCGACCTCGCGTCAACGCTGTGTTGCGGCGGCCCACTCGGCGAGCTTCGCCTGCGCCGCGCCTGAGTCGATCGCTTCGGTGGCGACGGCAAGCTGCTCCGCGAGCCGCTCAGTGATGGGTCGCGTGATCTGGGACGGGTCCTGCGCGAGCCCGAACGATACGAGGCCAGCAGCGGCGTTCAGCAACACGATGTCGCGCACGGCGCCCTCCTCGCCGGCAAGCACCCGGCGGGCGATGTCGGCATTGTGGGCCGGCTCTCCACCGAGCACCGCCTCAACGGGGTGGTAGCTCAAGCCCAGCTCGCGCGGGTCGATGTCGTGCTCGGTCACCGACCCCCTCGACACTTCCCACATGTGCGAGTGGCCGCTCACGCTGAGTTTGTCGATCCCGTCGTCGCCGCGATACACGAGCGCCGTGGCTCCGCGCGTGCGGAAGACCCCGACCATCAGCGGCACGCGGTCGAGATGGGCCACCCCCACGGCGGACGCTTCCGGGCGGGCCGGGTTCACCAGCGGCCCCAGGATGTTGAAGACGGTCGACACGCCCATCTCTCGCCGCGCCGGGCCCGCATGGCGGAACCCTGGGTGGAAAACCTGAGCGTTGAGGTACGTCACGCCCACTTCGCGATGCACGTCGGCGACTTCGTCCGGATCGAGCGCGAGGTTGATGCCCAGCTCGCCGAGGACGTCAGACGCGCCCGACTTCGAGCTTGCTCCGCGATTGCCATGCTTGGCGACCGGCACTCCCGTCGCCGCGACGACGATGGACGCAATGGACGACACGTTGACGACGGCCCCGTACGGGTCTCCCCCGGTGCCGACGATGTCGAGCACCATGGGATCGATCGCGACGGGATGCGCGTGGCTGAGCGCCGCATCCCGGAACCCGACGATCTCGCCCACCGTCTCACCCTTGACGCGCAACGCGACGAGGAATGCCGCCAACTGCGCGTCGGTCGTCTCCCCCGCCATGACCTGTTCCATGGCCCACGTGGCCTCGGCGATCGACAGATCCTGCCCCTCGATGAGTCGTGTGAGGACGGCCGGCCAGGTCAGGGTCACAGACATGTGACGATGCTAGTGAAAACCTGCAAAGTCGCGTGGCGAGCGCAAAGAACCTCCAGAAACATCGGTCATAATGTGACGGTGACCAGTACCCCACTCGCCGCATCGCTCAGCGCCCCCACGATCAACAGACCCAACGTCGTCGCCGTCGGAACGATCGTGTGGCTTGGCAGCGAAGTGATGTTCTTCGCCGGACTGTTCGCCATCTACTTCACGCTGCGGTCGACCTCACCTGAGTTGTGGGCGATGGGCACCGAGAAGTTCGACGTCACCTTCGCGGCGGTGAACACGACGATCCTCGTGCTGTCGTCGGTGGCCTGCCAGTTCGGGGTGTTCGCGGCCGAGCGCCTGCAGCCGCGACGCAAGAGCTGGAAGATCACCGAGTGGGGCATGATCGAGTGGTTCTTCGTGACCTACGCGATGGGCGCGATCTTCGTCGTCGGCCAGATCTACGAGTACTCGCTCCTCACGAGCAAGTTTGTGTGGCTGAACTCTGATGCATTTGGCTCGGCCTTCTATCTGACCACCGGCTTCCACGGCCTGCACGTGGTTGGTGGGCTCATCGCCTTCCTCCTCGTGATCGGCCGCGCCTATGCCGTCAAGAACTTCACCCACCGGGACGCCACCAGCGCCATCGTCGTGTCGTACTACTGGCACTTCGTCGATGTCGTCTGGATCGGCCTGTTCCTCGTCATCTACGTCCTCCAGTAAGTAGCCCGATCAGCTCGTAACGCGACAGCAGACACCGAGAATCGAGACGCACCGCACCATGGCAATCACCTCACCCGCTTCCCCCCGACGCACCGGCCGTCGCCACCCGCTGGCGACCGCGGCCCTGTTGATCGTCGGCCTCCTCGCGACGGGCGGCGCCTACGCGCTCGCCACGAGCACGGCAACGGCCGAGACGCCGGCACACACGGCCGAGATGGTCGAGGAGGGCGGCAAGCTTTTCGCGGCGAACTGCGCCAGCTGCCACGGCATCCTCGCTGACGGCACGGCAGCTGGCCCCTCGCTCATCGGTGTGGGCGCCCTCGCGGTCGACTTCCAGGTGGGCACCGGCCGCATGCCGATGGCCGCCTCGGGCCCGCAGGCCGAGGTCAAGCCCGTGCAGTTCAGCCAGGAGCAGATCGACGCGATGGGCGCCTGGGTTGCTGAGCTGGCACCCGGACCCGCCATCCCCGCCGAGCGCTACTTCGCGGGTGACGGCGACGTCGCGAACGGCGCCGAGCTGTTCCGCATCAACTGCGCCATGTGCCACAACGTCGCCGGCGCGGGAGGCGCGCTGACCGAGGGCAAGTACGCCCCGGGACTTGCGAACATCGACCCGATTCACGTCTACGGCGCCATGGTGACCGGGCCGCAGAACATGCCGGTCTTCAGCGACATGAACCTCACCCCCGAAGAGAAGAACGACATCATCTCGTACCTCCGCTACATCGACGAAAACCCGTCGGTCGGTGGCTTTGACCTCGGCTCGCTCGGCCCCGTTTCGGAGGGTCTCTTCATCTGGATCTTCGGCCTCGGCGGCCTCGTCGCCGTGACCGTCTGGCTCACCGCGAAGTCGAACTGACGGATGCGCGCGATTAGGAAGGATCGATAATGGCCGACATCCACGACGACCGCGACGAGGCAGTAGCCCCGTCGACCGAGGTCGCCACGGTGGACGACCACAGTGCTGCGGCTCCCGCGACCGCAGTTGTGCGCGCAGACCGTATTCCGAACCCCGGCTTCCCGCCGCACCGCCCGCGCGTCACCGACCTCGACCCCAAGAAGGAGAAGCAGGCAGAGCGCACCATCAGCGCCCTCTTCCTGCTCTCGATCGTGGGCAGCGTGCTGGCTGTGGTTGCGTACTTCGCGTTCCCGATCGACCAGGCCAACCCCGGCTCGGTACGTCTCAACAACCTGTTCCTCGGGCTCGGCATCACCCTCGCCCTTCTCGGCGTCGGTATCGGCGCCGTGCACTGGTCGAAGGCCCTCATGCACAGCCATGAAGAGGTCGAGATGCGCCACCCAACGCGCGGCTCGGACGAGTCGCGCACAAAGGCCGTCGAGATCTTCAGCCAAGCCAACAAGGAGTCAGGCTTCACCCGCCGCCGCCTTGTGCGCAACACGCTCATCGGTGCCGTCGCCGTGATGCCGATTCCGGCCGTCGTCATGTTCCGCGACCTTGCCGGCGACGACGACCCGGTCGCGTTGCTGAAGCAGACCATGTGGGACGAGGGTGTGCGGCTCTGCCGCGACCCCTCCGGCACCCCGATCCGCGCCGCAGACGTCACCATCGGCTCGGCGTTCCACGTCATCCCCGAGGGACTCGCGGAACTCGAATACCACCGCATCGAGGAGAAGGCCAAGGCGGCCGTGCTGTTGATGCGCCTCCCCGTCGACGAGCTCAATGAAGACCCCGCGAAGGCCGACTGGTCGTACGACGGCATCGTCGCCTACTCAAAGATCTGCACGCACGTGGGTTGCCCCGTCGCGTTGTATGAACAGCAGACGCACCACCTGCTGTGCCCCTGCCACCAGTCCCAGTTTGACGTCGCGAACCACGCCGAGGTCATCTTCGGACCGGCGGCACGTCCTCTTCCCCAGCTCCCGATCACTGTGGACGATGAAGGATTCCTTGTCGCGCGTAGCGACTTCCCCGAACCTGTGGGTCCGAGCTTCTGGGAGATTGCGCGATGACCACGACCACTACCCCGCCGAGCGCTGGCACGACGACGCAGGTCCCGCCGAGCACCGGCATGCGGTTCACCGGATGGGCCGCGAACTACATTGACGAACGCACGAGCGCGTCGACCGCGGTCAAAACTCTGGGGCGCAAGATCTTCCCCGACCACTGGTCGTTCATGCTCGGTGAGGTCGCGCTCTACAGCTTCATCGTCATCCTGATCAGCGGAACGTTCCTGACGTTCTTCTTCGATCCGTCGATGACCGAGGTCGAGTACAGCGGGTCGTACGTGCCGCTGCAGGGCATTCCGATGTCGGTCGCCTACCACTCGGCTCTCGACATCTCGTTCGAGATTCGCGGCGGCCTCCTGATGCGTCAGGTGCACCACTGGGCGGCGCTGCTGTTCGTCGCCGCGATCGCGCTGCACATGCTGCGCGTGTTCTTCACCGGTGCGTTCCGCAAGCCCCGTGAGCTCAACTGGGTCATCGGCTTCCTGCTCTTCGTGATGGCGATGGCGCTGGGCTTCACCGGCTACTCGCTGCCCGACGACATGCTCTCGGGCAACGGCTTGCGCATCATCGACGGCATGATCAAGGCGGTTCCGCTCGTCGGAGTCTGGATCTCGTACCTCCTGTTTGGCGACGAGTTCCCCGGCACGCAGATCATCCAGCGCCTGTACATCCTGCACATCATGTTGCTCCCCGCGATCACCATCGCGCTGATCGGGGTGCACATGCTGCTGTTGATCGTCAACAAGCACACGCAGTTCGCAGCCCCCGGCCGCACCAACGACAATGTCGTGGGTGCCCCGGTCATGCCGACGTTCGCTGCGAAGGCCGGTGGATTCTTCTTCATCGTCTTCGGCACCATCGTCCTGATTGCCTCGCTGTTCACGATCAACCCGATCTGGAACTACGGTCCGTACGACCCCTCCCCCGTGACAGCGGGTACCCAGCCCGACTGGTACATCGGCTTCGCCGACGGTGCCCTCCGTCTGATGCCGCCGAACCTCGACTGGGTGATTTTCGGCTACACACTGCCGATGGGCGTTCTCATTCCCACCGTCGTGCTGGTCGTATTCCTCGCAGCGATTGCGGCGTACCCGTTCTTCGAGGCGTGGATCACGGGCGACAAGCGCGAGCACCACATCGCCGAGCGCCCCCGCAACGCCCCGGTTCGCACCGGAATCGGCGCCGCGGCGGTCGTCTTCTACTGCGGTATGTGGGCGGCGGCAAGCTCCGACCTCATCGCGACGCACTTCCGCGTCACACTCGAGGGCGTCATCCACACGCTGCAGTTCATCACCGTGGTGGGGCCGTTCATCGCCTACTGGATCACCAAGCGTGTATGCCTGGCGCTCCAGCGCAAGGACCGCGAGATGGCGCTGCACGGTTTCGAGACCGGCCGCATCGTCCGCCTCCCCGGAGGCGAGTACATCGAGGTGCACGAGCAGCTCGACGACTACGAGCGCTGGAAGCTGGTGGCGCACGACGAGTACCAGCCGCTGATGATCCGCCCCGACGACAACGGCCGCATCACGGTGCGCCAGCGCGTCCGTGCAGGCCTCTCCCGCTGGTTCTTCGAAGACCGCGTCGCACCCGTCACGCAGAGCGAGATCGAGGCGGAGAAGCACTAATCTCCGCAGACGACAGCGGCCCCGGTTCCACGCTCGGAACCGGGGCCGCTGTCGTTGTGCCGAGGCGACGCCGAACGCAGCTACTTGACGAGCAAAACCGTTCCTGCGGCGCGGTCGTGTAGCCCCCGGTGGTTCACATCGAAGAACACAGCGGGCAGCACAAGCACGAGCAGGGCAGTGCGCAGCACCGGGCGCCACAGTCCGACGCGGCCACCCGCCATTGGCACCACGTGCATCCCCAGAATCAGGTGACCGGGGCTGCCGCCCAGAAGTGCGGTCGAAACGATGTGCAGACCGGCGAAGACGGCCAGGGTGGCGAGCGGCTCGTAGGAGAAGAACGCGGCCGAAATGATGACGCTAAAGCCCCAATCGATCGCGATGCCCCCGATGCGGCGCCCCAGGCGGGCGACCGAGCGGGATCCGGACTCGGGGAGGCCGATGCGTTGCCCCGGCCAGTCGGGAAGTTCACTATCGGGGGTCACACGCCCAGTGTAGAAGCACCGGGGTGGGCGAATTCGGGGCGCGCGCAGAGCCTTTCCGGCTTCGCGGCGTACACTCGGTCCCGTGATCGACTTTGTCGACACGGGGCTAAGCGCCAACTCCGTGCCGTACTTGTCGGGTCTCGAACAGCAGCGTGCCCTGCACGCTGCTGTCGTCGAGGGCCGGGCGCCTGATTCTGTGATGCTGCTCGAGCACGAGAGCGTCTACACCGCCGGCAAACGCACCGCGCCGCACGAGCGACCGACGGACGGCACGCCCGTCGTCGACGTCGACCGCGGCGGCAAGATCACGTGGCACGGCCCGGGCCAACTCGTCGGGTACCCCATCCTGCGCCTCGCCGAACCGATCGACGTCGTCGGCTATGTTCGCCGCCTCGAAGGGATGCTCATCGCCGTCCTCGATGACGTGGGCGTCACGGGCGCCGAACGCGTCCCCGGACGCAGCGGCGTCTGGATGCGCGGCACGGACAAGATCGCGGCCATCGGCATCCGCGTCGCCTCGGGCGTCACCATGCACGGCTTCGCGCTGAACTGCTCGAACAGCTTCGAGGCCTACGACCGCATCATCGCGTGTGGCCTCAGCGACGCCGGTGTCACCTCCGTTAGTCGCGAGCTCGGCCGAACCGTGACCCCCGCCGAGGCGGCCGTCGCGGTGCGCGCCCGCTTTGAGGAGCACGTCTACGCGCACGTCGCGAGTTCCGCATCCACCCCTGAATCACATCCCACACCCTCTGGAGTTCTCGCATGACCGCACCCGTCGACGGCCGCAAGATGCTGCGCCTGGAGGTGCGCAATGCGCAGACTCCGATCGAGAAGAAGCCGGAGTGGATCAAGACGCGGGCCAAGATGGGCCCCGAATTCAGCGCGTTGCGCTCCCTCGTCGGCGACAAGCAGCTGCACACTGTCTGCCAGGAGGCCGGCTGCCCCAACATCTACGAGTGCTGGGAAGACCGCGAGGCCACATTCCTCATCGGGGGAAGCCAGTGCACCCGGCGGTGCGACTTCTGTCAGATCGATACCGGGAAGCCGGCCGACTACGACACGGATGAGCCACGTCGCGTCGCCGAGAGCGTGCGCGAAATGAACCTGCGTTACGCCACGGTGACCGGCGTCGCGCGTGACGACCTCCCCGACGAGGGGGCGTGGCTGCACGCCGAGACTGTGCGGCAGATCCACGAGCTGAACCCGGGCACGGGCGTCGAAATTCTGGCGACCGACTTCAGCGGAAATCCCGAGCTGCTGCGCGTTGTCTTCGAATCGCGCCCCGAGGTCTTCGCCCACAACGTCGAGACGGTTCCGCGCATCTTCAAGCGCATTCGGCCGGCGTTCCGCTACGACCGCTCGCTAGACGTCATCACCCAGGCGCGCGACTTCGGGCTGATCACCAAGTCGAATCTCATCCTCGGGATGGGCGAGACGCGGGAGGAAGTCAGTCAGGCGCTGCGCGACCTCCACGACGCCGGCACAGACATTGTCACGATCACGCAGTACCTCCGCCCCACACCGCGGCATCACCCCATCGATCGCTGGGTGAAGCCGGAAGAATTCGTCGAGATCAAGGCGGAGGCCGAAGAGATTGGCTTCCTCGGTGTCCTCGCTGGCCCGCTCGTGCGCTCGAGCTACCGGGCCGGCCGGCTGTGGGCGCAGTCGATGGTCGCGAAGGGTCGCCCCATCCCCGACCACCTTCGTCAGCTGGCCGACAGTGCTGCCGGGTTTGCGCAGGCGGTCAGCTAGCCCGCGTAACATCGCCGAAACATTGGGGACACTGTGGGGAAATCCCACCCGTCTACGGTGAAACACGGTCGCAGTTGCGCCCGCCTACCCGGATCTAGCTCAGGAGACCATACGCATGTTCCGTGACTCGTCCGAGGTGCTGAAGTTCATCAAGGAGACGGACGTCAAGTTCCTTGACATCCGCTTCACCGATCTGCCCGGTGTGCAGCAGCACTTCAACATTCCCGCCTCCACCGTCGACGAAGACTTCTTCACCGTCGGCCAACTGTTCGACGGTTCCTCCATCCGTGGCTTCCAGTCGATCCACGAGTCGGACCTCCAGCTCATCCCCGACGTCTCGACCGCCTACGTCGACCCGTTCCGCACCGAGCGCACGCTCGTGATGGTCTTCGACATCTATAACCCGCGCAACGGCGAGATCTACACGCGTGACCCGCGCCAGGTCGCCAAGAAGGCCGAGAAGTACCTCGCCTCGACCGGCATCGCCGACACCGCCTTCTTCGCCCCCGAGGCCGAGTTCTACGTCTTCGACGATGTGCGCTACGAGGTCAGCCAGGGCAAGAGCTTCTACCAGGTCGACTCGGACGAAGCGGCGTGGAACACCGGTCGCGAGGAGGCCGGCGGAAACCTGGCCAACAAGACCCCGTTCAAGGGCGGGTACTTCCCCGTCTCCCCCGTCGACAAGCAGGCTGACCTGCGTGACGACATCGTCATGAAGCTCACCGAGGTGGGCCTGGAAGTTGAGCGCTCCCACCACGAGGTGGGTACCGCCGGCCAGGCCGAGATTAACTACAAGTTCTCCACGATGGTTCACTCGGCCGACGACATCTTGAAGTTCAAGTACGTTGTCAAGAACACCGCTCTCGAGTGGGGCAAGGTCGCGACCTTCATGCCGAAGCCGCTGTTCGGCGACAACGGTTCGGGCATGCACGTGCACCAGTCGCTCTGGAACGACGGCAAGCCGCTGTTCTACGACGAGGCAGGCTATGGGGGCCTCAGCGACATCGCCCGCTGGTACATCGGCGGCCTGCTAAAGCACGCACCCGCTGTACTCGCGTTCACGAACCCGTCGCTGAACTCGTATCACCGTCTCGTGAAGGGCTTCGAAGCCCCCGTCAACCTGGTCTACTCGGCGGGTAACCGCTCGGCGGCCATCCGCATCCCCATCACGGGCACGAACCCGAAGGCGAAGCGCATCGAGTTCCGCGCGCCCGACGCCTCGGGTAACCCCTACCTGGCCTTCGCGGCGCAGATGATGGCGGGTCTCGACGGAATCCTGAACAAGATCGAGCCGCACGAGCCGGTCGACAAGGATCTCTACGAACTCCCCCCGGAGGAGGCCAAGGGCATCCCGCAGGTTCCCGGTTCGCTCGAAGAGGCGCTCGTCGCTCTCGAAAACGACCACGAGTTCCTGCTCGCCGGTGGCGTCTTCACGAAGGATCTCATCGAGACCTGGATCGACTACAAGCGCGAGAAGGAGATCCTCCCCGCCGCGCAGCGGCCGCACCCGTTCGAGTACGAGCTGTACTTCTCGGTTTAAGCGCGACACAGTACGCCCGGGGGCCTCGTTCCAGCAGTGGAGCGGGGCCTTCGCGGCGTTTACGCCCTACGTGGCGTAGAAGCCTTTTTCAAACACCTGACGGGCCAGGCGTGTCGTGCGCAAGTAGTCCTCTTCGAGGCGCGCCGCCGACTTAGGCGGGTAGGCGAGCAGGCGGGCAATCGCATCGAGCTGCCGGCGGTCGGCGGGCAACACGTCCGTTGTGCGGCCCGTCCACAGCATTGCCGCCGAACGCACGCGAGATGCGATCAACCAGGCCGCACGCAATCGTTCGGCGTCGCGGGACGGAAGGAGTCCCGCGTCGGCGGCAGCGGCGAGGGCCCCCAATGTCGACGGAGTTCGCAGCGCGGGCTCCTCGTGGGCGTGGCGCAACTGCAGCAGTTGCACGAACCACTCGACATCGCTCAGTGATCCCCGCCCGAGCTTCAGATGCCGGGCGGGGTCGGCGGCCTGCGGCAAGCGCTCCGATTCGACTCGAGCCTTGATGCGCCGCACTTCCCGCGCCTCAGCCTCGCCGAACGTCGATGGATACCGAACGGCGTCCGCCAGTTCCATGAAGTCGGCCGACAGCGCGTCGTCCCCCGCCGCGGGTCGGGCACGCAACAGCGCCTGCGCCTCCCACGTCAGCGACCATCGTTCGTAGTAGGCACGGTAGGAATCCAGCGACCGCACGATCGGGCCGTTGCGTCCCTCGGGCCGAAGCCCCGCATCCAATTCGAAGGGCAAACGAAGGTCCTCGGTGAGCTGCCCCAGACGCGTGACGATGCGCTGGGCAACGGTCGCGGCGCGGTCGCCGGCGCCCGCGTCACGGAAGACGTAGATGACATCGGCGTCGGATCCGAATCCGAGTTCTGCGCCACCGTAACGGCCCATCGCGATGATGGCGAACTCCACCCCGTCGCCGTACGTATGCGCGAGCGCGAGGGCACCCGTGAGGTAGGCGGTCGTGATGTCGCTGAGAGCGACGCCCAACTGCTGAACGTCGATGACGTCGACCATGGCGGCGAGTGCGACGCGCAGCGTCTCTCGGCGGCGAGCGACTCGAAGCGCCTTCGCCGCCGCATCGTCGTCGCCCGCGTGCCGGGCAACCGTCGCACGGACCTCGTCGAGCAGCGCGCCGAGCGGGCGCGGGCGAAGTTCGTCATCGTCTTCGAGCCACGCGGCCCCGTCGGGGATGCGCTCGAACAGAGTCCCGACGAAGTGCGAGGCGGCGAGCACGGTCGACAGGCGCTGTGCGGCTCCGGATGAGTCACGCAGCATGCGCAGGAACCAGTAGGTCTCGCCGAGCGCGTCGCTCAGGCGCCGGAACGACAGCAGACCGTGGTCGGGGTCGGCGCCGTCCGCCAGCCACTGCAGAATCACGGGCAAGAGCGTGCGCTGGATGGCAGCACGGCGCGACACCCCGCCGGTGAGGGCGGCGATGTGCTGCAGAGCGCGTTCGGGATCGACGAAGCCGATGGCCGCGAGGCGCGCTTCCGCCTGGTCGGATGTGAGCGCCAGCTGCTCGTCGGGAAGCTTCGCAACCGCCGACAGTAGCGGCCGATAGAACAGCTTTTCGTGCAGCGATCGCACGGCGAGTTTCGTGCGCTGCCACTGCGACAGCAGTTCTTCGGCCGAGGATGCGAGGCCGGTCGCGCGCGCGATGACGCGCTGTCTGTCGGCGTCGCGCGGCATGAGGTGGGTGCGGCTGAGCCGGTCGAGCTGTAGGCGGTGTTCGATCACCCGCAGGAGGCGGTAGTCACCCGAGAATTCGGCGGCCTCGGCACGGCCGATGTAGCCGCACTCCGCGAGGGCCGCGAGGGCCCCCAGGCTGTCGCGTTGCCGAACGCGGTCGTCGTGATTGCCATGCACGAGTTGCAGCAACTGAACGGTGAATTCGATGTCGCGAAGCCCTCCGGGGCCGAGCTTCACCTGCACGTCCACCTCGTCGGCCGGGATGTGTGCCGTGACGCGTTCGCGCATCCCCTGCACCTGTTCGACGAAGCCGTCGCGCTGCGAACTCTCCCAGACGAGTGGCTGCGTGATGGCGAGGAACCCCTCCCCCACGTCCGGGTCCCCGGCGATGGGCCGCGCCTTCAGCAGAGCTTGAAACTCCCAGTTCTTCGCCCAGCGTTCGTAGTACGCGCGGTGGGAGTCGAGGCTGCGCACGAGGGCGCCGTCTTTGCCTTCCGGGCGCAGGTTCGCGTCCACCTCCCAGAGCGGCGGTTCAATTCCCGGCTCCTGGATGCTGCGGGCCGCCATCGAGGCCAATCGCGTTCCGATCTCTACCGCCCGCCCGGTTTCGATCCCATCGCCCGCCTCGACGGCGTAGATGACGTCCACGTCGCTCAGGTAGTTCAGTTCGGCAGCGCCGCACTTGCCCATGCCGATGATCGCCAGTCGCGTCGCTGCCACCTGGACGTCAGGAAAGCCGCATTCGCGGCGCGCGATGTCGAGGCCGGCATCGAGACTTGCGCCTGCGAGGTCGGCCAGCGCACGGCCCACCGCGGGCATCGCGGTGAGGGGGTCGTCGTGGTCGAGATCCCAGGCGGCCAATTGCAGCAGGTGTCGTCGGTAACGCACCCGTAGCGCGAGCCGCGCGTCCTCGCCCGTGAGCCTCGCCACAGCCTCCACGATGTCGCGGCGGTAGACCTCGGTATCCCGGGGCTCGCCGAGCGGCTCTCGAAGCGCCGCGAGCTCGTTCGGCCGCCGCAGGAGGAACTGGCCGAGGCCTTCGCTTGCGCCGAGAACGCGAATGATGCGGCGCATCCATGACGCGTCTTCCAATGCGGGCGCGAGCGCGTCGGGATGACGATCGAGCAGTGCGTGCAGACCCCTGAGGGCCCGATCGGGGTCGGCGGCGAGCGCGAAGAGATCGAGGTGCTCGGTGATGCCGCCCGCACCCGGCGTCGCATCGAGCGCGTCGATCGTCGACTTCGCGGCGCCGAGATCGTCGAAACCGAGTCGGGCGAGCAGCGTCAGCGTCGACGCCGGACGGGAATTCATGCGGGTGGCCTGGCCTCCGAGCGCTACAGGATCTCGAGGTTGCTCGAGAGCTCGTACGGGGTCACCTGGGCGCGGTACTCGCGCCACTCGCGACGCTTGTTCAGCAGCACGTAGTTGAACACCTGCTCGCCCAGGGTCTCGGCGACGAGCTCGCTGTCCTCCATGAGGCCGAGGGCCCGGTCGAGGCTGGCGGGCAGACCCTTGTAGCCGAGGGCGCGACGCTCAGACTCGCTGAGCGCCCACACCGTGTCTTCCGCCTCGGGCGGAAGTTCGTAGCCGTTTTCGATGCCTTTAAGGCCGGCGGCAAGCAGGAGCGAGTAGGCCAGGTAGGGGTTCGCAGCCGAGTCGAGACCGCGGTATTCGACCCGCGCACTCTGGCCCTTGCCGGGCTTGTACAGAGGCACACGGACGAGGGCGGATCGGTTGTTGTGGCCCCAGGTGACGTAGCTGGGAGCCTCGTCGCCGCTCCAGATCCGCTTGTACGAGTTCACGAACTGGTTCGTGACCGCCGTGATCTCGGGCGCGTGGTGCAGCAGCCCCGCAACGAATTGGCGGCCGATCTGCGACAGCTGGTATTGCCCGCCCGGGTCGAAGAACGCGTTCGTGTCACCCTCGAACAGCGACATGTGGGTGTGCATGCCGCTTCCGGGGTGCTTCTCGAGCGGCTTGGGCATGAAGGTGGCGTACACGCCCTGCTCGATCGCCACCTCCTTCACGACGGTGCGGAACGTCTGGATGTTGTCGGCCGTCGTCAGCGCATCGGCGTAGCGCAGGTCGATCTCGTTTTGACCGGGACCCGCCTCATGGTGGCTGAACTCGACCGAGATGCCGAGGTCTTCCAGCATGCGCACCGCGCGGCGACGGAAATCGTGCGCCGAGCCGCCGGGAACGTTGTCGAAGTACCCCGCCGAGTCGACCGGCTGCGGGCCCTCCGGGCCGAACTTTGAGCTCTTCAGCAGGTAGAACTCGATCTCTGGGTGTGTGTAGAACGTGAAGCCCGCGTCAGCGGCCTTGGCGAGCGTGCGCTTCAGCACCTGGCGAGGGTCGGCTGCGGCCGGCTGGCCGTCGGGCGTCGTGATGTCGCAGAACATTCGCGCGGTGGGGTCGACGTCACCGCGCCACGGCAGGATCTGAAACGTGGTGGGGTCGGGGTGCGCCAGCACGTCGGCTTCGTAGGCGCGGGTGAAGCCCTCGATCGACGAGCCGTCGATTCCGAGCCCCTCGGCGAATGCGCCCTCCACCTCGGCGGGGGCGATCGCCACCATCTTCAGGGTGCCCACCACGTCGGTGAACCACAGCCGCACGAACTTGACGCCGCGCTCTTCGATGGTGCGCAGAACGAAGTCCCTCTGCTTGTCCATGCTGCCCTTCCGTCGGGCCCCCTGACGGGCCGCCACTACTACCGGGTGTGAGCCGTGATCGCGCCTCTCGGCGGCCTGTCACGGGCCCGCCATTAGGCTACTGCGTATGCCTCGACTGCGCGTCGCCCTCGCCCAGACGAACCCGGTTGTCGGCGACCTGTCGGGCAACGCCCGTCAGGTTCTCGACGCCGCGCACGCCGCGCACGATGCGGGCGCCGACCTGCTCGTCACCGGCGAGATGGCCCTGTCCGGGTACCCCATTGAAGACCTTGCGTCCCGGCCGTCGTTTCTCGCCGCGTCTCGCCGGGCCGTCGACGCGCTGGCGCGCGAACTGGATGCACGCGGGCTCGGCCCGCTCGCTGTCATCGTCGGTCACCCCGACGGTCCGTTCGAGCCGCGCGCCATCGGAAGCTCGAACGCCCCGACGGCGATCGCCCAGAACTGTGCCAGCGTCCTCCAGCACGGCCGCGTCGTGGCGCGCTACGCCAAGCACCACCTGCCGAACTACTCCGTGTTCGACGAATACCGCGTGTTCATTCCCGGCGACGAGCTGCTCGTCATCCGCATCGGCGGGGTCGACGCCGCCGTCATCGTCTGCGAAGACCTGTGGCGCGACGGCGGCCCCGTGGGGCGGGTCCTCGAGTCGGACGCGGGGCTTCTGCTCGTGCTGAACGCGTCCCCCTTCGAACGCGACAAAGACGAGGTTCGGTTGCCGCTCGTCACGCGGCGAGCCACCGAAACCGACACGGTGGTCGCGTACGTGAACATCGTCGGGGGGCAAGACGATCTCGTGTTCGACGGTGACAGCGTCGTGGTTGACGGCAGCGGCACGATCCTCGCCCGCGCGCCGCAGTTCGACGAGCACCTCCTGATCGTTGACGTGGACGCCGAGGCAGCCGGCGACCACCCGGCCCCGGCGGGCGTGCACCGAGTCGAACTGGCGGCGAACGACCGCCCTGACCGCTCCCCCGCCCCGACAGACATCACCGTGCTCCCCGACGATCGCGAGCAGGTGTGGAACGCGCTCGTGACGGGCCTGCGCGACTACGTCGAGAAGAACCGCTTCCGCTCCGTCGTGCTCGGGCTGTCGGGCGGGATCGACTCGGCGGTCTGTGGGGCGATTGCCGTCGACGCGCTCGGCCCCGAGCGTGTGCACGGCGTGTCTATGCCGAGCAAGTATTCGAGCGACCACTCGCGCAGCGACGCGGACCTGCTCGCCGCAGCCACGGGCATCCACTATTCGGTCGAGCCGATCGCCGACCTCGTGCATCCGGTCGAGACCCAGTTGGCGCTCGACGGGGTGGCGGCGGAGAACCTGCAGGCGCGCATCCGCGGGATCATCCTGATGGGGCTGTCGAACATGCACGGCCACCTGGTGCTGACGACCGGCAACAAGACCGAGCTCGCGGTGGGCTACTCGACCATCTACGGAGACTCGGTGGGCGGTTTCGCCCCCATCAAGGACGTGCCCAAGCTGCTCGTGTGGGAACTCGCGCGCTGGCGCAACGAGCACGCCAGGGCGCGCGGCGAAACACCGCCAATCCCCGTCGGGTCCATCGAGAAGCCGCCGAGCGCCGAGCTGCGGCCCGAGCAGACCGACCAAGACTCGCTGCCGCCGTACGAACTACTCGACGCGATCCTCGAGCACTACATCTCCGAACTGCTCGGAAAGGACGACATCGTCGCCCTCGGCTACGACCGTGAAACGGTGGAGTTCGTCACCGGTCTCGTCGACCGGGCAGAGTGGAAGCGCCGCCAAGGGGCGATCGGGCCGAAGATCTCGGCGATTGCGTTCGGCCGCGACCGGCGCCTGCCGATTACCTACAGGCCGACCGACTGATCGGACGCGGCCGCGAGTAGGCTCGCTGCATGGCCGAAGCACCGAAGCGCGTCCGCACCCGCCACTTCGCTCGTGCGAAGGAGGAGGGCATCACCATCACCGGGCTCACGTCATACGACGTGCTCACCGCCCAGATTTTCGACGAGGCGGGCATCGACTTCCTCCTCGTCGGCGACTCCGCCGGCAACACCGTGCTCGGCTACGACACGACACTCCCCGTCACCATTGACGACCTGATTCCCCTCACCCGCGGCGTCGTGCGCGGGGTCAAGCGTGCGCTCGTCGTGGCCGACATGCCGTTCGGCTCGTACGAGACGGGGCCCGACGAGGCCCTCCACACCGCGTTCCGGTTCATGAAGGAAACGGGCGCGCACGCGGTGAAGCTCGAGGGCGGGGTGCGCTCCGCTGAGCAGATTCGCCGCATCGTGTCGGCAGGGATCCCCGTCATGGGGCACGTCGGCTTCACCCCGCAGTCCGAGCACGGGCTGGGCGGCCACGTCATTCAGGGCCGCGGGACCGCAGCCGACCAACTGCTCGCGGACGCGAAGGCCGTCGAACAGGCCGGGGCGTTCGCGGTCGTGCTCGAGATGGTGCCTGCGGAGGCGGCGGCGCGCGTGACGGCCGAGCTGGGCATCCCGACCATCAGCGTCGGCGCCGGACCGCACTGTGACGGTCAGCTCGTCGTCTGGACCGACTGGGCGGGGCTCACGAGTGGCCGCATCCCGAAGTTCGTGAAGCAGTACGCGAACCTGCGCGAGATCCTCTTCGACGCGGCGACGGCGTTCAAGGCCGACGTCGAGTCGGGGGCCTACCCCGACGCGGAGCACAGCTACAGCGACGAGACCGCCGATAAGGCGCACCGCGAGCGCGAATAGGCCACGCTAGGCGCGCGAACTCAGTCGTCCTCGCGCTCGTCGGCCTCCCACTCGTCGGCGCGCTGCTGCAGCTTCTGCGGGGCTCGCTCTGCTTCCTCGCGGCTGTCGAACGGGCCGTAGCGGTCACTGCCGAGTGACTTCGGACCCTCCTCGACCTCACCGGTTCGATGGTTGTACCACCAGGCCATCGCGCGCCTCCCCCGTCGACCGGCCGGGGCGTCTCCCCGCGCTCGGTAGACTCGAGCCTATGCCCCGCGACGATTCTGGCCGCCTGATTCCGGGGCGCATCTCCCCCCTTCGCCCCGTCCCCGCAGCTATCGCACGGCCGCCGTACGTCGGGAAGGCCGCGCCCCCCGAGCACGTGGGCGGCGACGTCTACGACGCCGAGACGGTCGAGCGCATCCGAGCCGCCGGCCGCATCGCCGCCGGGGCCGTCGAGGCGGTGGGCGCCGCCATCCGTCCTGGTGTGACGACCGACGAACTGGATCGCATCGCCCACGAGTTCGTCACCGCCCACGGCGCCTATCCGTCGACCCTCGGCTATCGCGGCTTTCCGAAGTCGTGCTGCACGAGCCTCAACGAGGTCATCTGCCACGGAATCCCCGACGACACCGTCATCGCCGAGGGCGACATCGTGAACATCGACATCACCGCCTACAAAGACGGCGTGCACGGCGACCTCAACAAGACCTTCCTCGCGGGCGAGGTCGCCGACGAGGCGCGGATGCTCGTGGAACGCACCGAGGAGGCCCTGCGTCGCGGCATCAAGGCCGTCGCCCCCGGCCGCCCCATCAACGTGATCGGCCGAGCCATCGAGGCGTACGCGAAGCGCTTTGGCTACGGCGTTGTTCGTGACTTCACGGGGCACGGGGTGGGCACGTCGTTTCACACCGGCCTCGTGATCCCGCACTACGACGCCGCCCCGCTCTACGACCAGCCGATTCAGGAGGGCATGGTGTTCACGATCGAACCCATGCTGACGCTTGGTACGCACGAGTGGGACATGTGGACAGACGACTGGACGGTCACCACGAAAGACAAGAAGTACTCGGCGCAATTCGAACACACGCTCGTGGTGACCGAACGCGGGGCCGAGATCCTGACGCTGCCGTAGGCGCGCATCCCGAGTCTTCGACGAGAGGCGACAACCAGCATGACGCAGGCGATCGGCATCGACATTGGCGGCACCGGCATCAAGGGGGCACTCGTCGACCTCGACTCGGGCGAGCTCGTGAGCGAGCGCGTCAAGCGCGCAACCCCGGAGGGTGGTCGCCCCACCGACGTCATTGCGACTGTCGCTGAGATCGCCGAGGAACTCGGCGCAGCATCGCTCGACGCGGTCGGGGTGTGCTTCCCCGCGATCGTGCTCGGCGGACGGACAATGTCGGCCGCGAACGTCTCGGACGATTGGATCGGCCTCGACGCTGACCAGTTGTTCGCCGATGCGCTCGGCCGCGAAATCCACTTCGTCAACGATGCGGATGCGGCCGGATACGCTGAAGCGCGATATGGCGCGGCCGCCGGCCGCGCAGGGCTCACCATCGTGACAACGCTCGGCACCGGCATCGGCTCAGCATTCATTCACGACGGCGTGTTGCTGCCCAACACTGAATTGGGACACCTCGAACTCGACGGCGCCGGCGTGGAAACCTGGGCGGCGAACTCTGTCCGCGAACGTGACGAGCTGAGCTTTGAGGAGTGGGCGGCGCGCCTCCAGCGCTTCTACTCTCACGTCGAGTTCCTCTTCTCCCCCGACCTGTTCGTCGTCGGAGGTGGGGTGTCGAAGCATCACGAGGAGTTCCTTCCGCTGCTTCGGCTGCGAACTCCGATCGTCCCGGCGGGCCTGCGCAACAACGCCGGGCTGATGGGAGCAGCAGCACTCGCACAGCGCCACGTCTAGCGAGGCGTGAATGCAGCTACGCCAGCACGTAGTTGACGGCGACGTACCAGATGAAGACGCCCGCGATCACGAGCGCGGACAGTACGGAAACGGCCATGATGAGTCGCTGCGTCATTGCAATCCTTTCGACGAGATACCTCGTGTCCAGTATGGCGGAACGACCCTGATCAGGTGGTCCGGAAGCGGTTCACCAGCGGGCAGTCAAACGGATCGCGCGCGTTCAGCCCCACCTCGTTGAGGTAGCGGATGACGATGCGGTACGACTCAACGACCCCGGCCTCGGTGTACGGAATCTGCAGCTGCTGCGCGTACTCCCTCGTGATTTCGCGGGCGCGGGCGAGCGCGGGGCGAGGCATGTTCGGGAACAGGTGGTGCTCGACCTGGTGGTTGAGGCCGCCGAAGAGCGTCGTCGCCCACCACCCGCCGCGGATATTGCGCGAGGTGATGATCTGGCGGCTCAGGAAGTCGAGCGGGCTGTCGGCCGGCAGGATCGGCATGCCCTTGTGGTTCGGGGCAAAACTTGCCCCCATGTATACGCCGAACACGGCCAGCTGCACGCCAAGGAAGGCGAAGGCCATGCCGAGGGGCAGCGCCCAGAAAATCACGGCGACATACAGCGACAGGCGCAGCACGATGAGCCCGAGCTCGATGGCGCGGCCTTCGACCGGGCCGCGCTGCAACAGATGGCGCAGCCCCTGGACGTGCAGGTTCAGGCCCTCCAGCATGAGCAGCGGGAAGAACAGGTAGCCCTGCTTGCGGCTGATCGCCGCCAGGAATCCGGTGTGCTTCGCAGCGTCCTCCGCCGTGAAAACGATCGTGTCCGGTTCGATGTCCGGGTCGGCGCCGAGCTGATTGGGCTTCGCGTGGTGACGCGAGTGTTTGTGCATCCACCAGTGGTAGCTGATGCCGACCACGCCGGCGGCGAGAATGCGTCCGACCCGGTCATTCGCCTTCCCGGATGCCCAGATCTGGCGGTGGGCGGCTTCGTGCGTCACGAACGCGATCTGAGTGAGGATGATGCCGAGCGCGCCCGCGATGAGCAGCTGGAACCAGCTGTCGCCGAGCAGGATGAACCCGGTGATCGCCCCGCCCAGCGCAACAGCGAGGCCGGCGAATACCGCGTAGTAGAAGCCGGTGCGGCGACGCAGCAACCCCGCGTCGCGCACCGTGCGCATCAGCGCGGCGTAGGTGCTCGTGGGGTGAACGTAGTCGGCGGGCCGAGGGCTCGTCGTGCGGATGGGACCGAGAGAAGATGCAGACATGCGACTTTCAGGGGGTCACGGTGCGACTTCCCAGCCGTCATGGCGATCGAGCAGGTGCCCGGTAGATGCTTCGACGCTACGCGGCACGCCATGCCCCTACGGGTATATGGCAGGTCAGCCCGGCGTGTCGCGGTCGGGGCAAGCGGGCCGACCGATACGCCGGGTTCTGTCCCCGGGTTTCCCCGGGTGACGGCCATCTCTCTCGGGGTGGCGTTACCGACACCCTCTAGCGATCTACCCGGCACCTCGGCGAGCAGCGTCACCGGTGCCTGTCTGATCTAGCTCCGGGCGAGGTTTACCTAGCGACCCCGGTCGCCCGGGGCCCTGGTGGTCTCTTACACCACCGTTTCACCCTTACCCCGGGCACGAAGCCCGTGGCGGTCTGCTTTCTGTTGCACTTTCTCGCGGATTGCTCCGGGTGGGTGTTACCCACCGCCCTGCTCTACGGAGCCCGGACGTTCCTCGGCGGTGCCGTTCCCCGATTGCTCGGGGCGCGCATCCGACGCGACCGTCTAGCCGACCCGCTTGCGTATCCAGGCTAGCGCCTGGCGGGCGGGATGCGCGGGGCGGCGGCTATCGACGGAACGATGCCCGCGCGTCCATCGCCTGGTTTGCGCAGGCGTCGGCGCGCGTGTTCTTCTCGCGCGGGATCCATTCGAAGCGCACCGGGGTGCCGGTGAGTACCTCGCGCGCCTCCGCGGCGAGCTCAGCCATGGCGGGGTGTTTGATCTTCCAGCGGCCCGTCATCTGCTCGACGACAAGCTTCGAGTCGAGACGCACGGTGAGCTCGGCGGTGGGGTCGAGGGCGATGGCGGTGCGGACGCCCTCGATCATTCCCCGATACTCGGCGACGTTGTTGCTGGCGGTACCGACCCACACGCCCAGCTCGGCGAGCACCTCACCGGTCTGCGGGTCAATGACCACCGCTCCCCCGGCGGCGGGCCCGGGGTTACCGCGCGAGCCGCCGTCGGCCTCGACGACGAGCTCGCGGGTCACAGGCCCGACTCCGCCGTGCGGACGAGGATCGCGTTCGAGTCGGGGCAGAGGATGACGGCGTCAGGCGCCGCGGCACGGACGCTCGCGAGGTCGTTACCCGTCAGCTCGACGCCGCTCGCACTGGACACGCGGGCGCGTAGGTGCGAGGCGCCGACGCCGTAGCGTTCGCGCTGCTTTTCGTACAGGGCGAGCAGATCGGTCGGGATGCGGCTAGCGACGTCGGCGCGGTCAGCCGTCTGGTTGTCGCGTTCGCGGGCAAGACCCCTGAGCGCCTCGTCGCGCGCCTCGGTAGCCGCCGCGACCGCCGACTCGTGAGCCTCGAGCGTCGAGCGCGCATCGGCGACCTCGGCCTCGATCGTCTCGACCTTCTCCATGATGGCCAGTTCAATCTCTTCCAGGTCCGACAAGCGCGTCTTCAGGGAGGCAACCTCGTGCTCGAGACCCGCAATGTCTTTCACCGACGAGCTCTGCTGTACGAGCCCCTCGTCGCGCGCGATACGCTTCTCGACAAGCGCCACGTCCGACTCGACCCGCGAGAGTTCGAGACGAGCATCCTCGAGCGCATTTTCGCGCTCGGCGAGGCTTTCGCGCACGGAAGCATTGAGCGCCGTGAGTTCGTCCAGGCGAGCCTGCTCGGGCAGGGTGCGGGAGCGATGCGCGATGCGCTGCAGGTCGGTATCGATGCGCTGCAGGTCGAGCAGCAGCGCCTGGGCCTCGGGCGGAGCGGTGAGAGCCATGCGGGTGTGCGGGCCTTCCTGGGGTTAGGGGTGGTCAGACGGGGACGGTGCCGCACGGTGGACGACGCCCGTCCACGGGTCGGTGGACAGGCGGCTGACGGTGACCGTCACGTGGGGAAAGTCGGCGCGGAGCTCGTCGGCGACCGCGTCGAGCCAGAGCGACTCGCTCGCCCAGTGAGCGGTGTCGATGAGTGCTGGTCCGCCGGCGACCGCGGCCGTCTCGAGCGCCTCGCTCGCGGGATGGTGGCGCAGGTCGGAGGTGATGTACACGTCGGCGGCGCGCACGGCCGGGTCAGAAAGCAGCGAGTCGCCCGCCCCGCCACACACTGCGACGCGTGACACCGAGCGCTCGGGGTCGCCAGCGAAGCGAACTCCCCCGACGGTGGGCGGCAGCACGTCGGCGACTCGCTGCGCAAGCGCGCCAAGCGTGAGCGGCGGGTCGAGCTCGCCAACGCGGCCAAGACCGCGTCCGGGCGCCCCCGGCACGATCGGAACGGCATCGACCAGGCCGATCGCGCCGGCGAGCCGCGCGCTCGTGCCCGTCTCGACAACGTCAGCGTTCGTGTGGGCGGCGTACAACGCGCATCCTGATCGGATGAGGCGTGCGATCAGCGCGCCTTTGGCCGTCGATTCCGCGACGGACGTCACGCCGCGCAAGAGCAGCGGGTGGTGGACGAGAAGCAGCTGCGCCCCGAGCGCGACCGCCTCGTCGATCGTCGCGGCGACCGCGTCGACGGCGAGGTGGATGCTCGTGACCGGCTCCTCAGGATCGCCGACGACAAGCCCGGGCGCGTCCCACTCTTCGGCACCGTCGAGCGGGAAGCGCCGCTCGAGGACGGCGCACACATCGCGGAGAGTCACGGGCATGCCCGCCAGTCTAGGAGCAGGGCCCCCGCGCGCGAGACGGTCGCTCACGCGGTCGCGCTGGCCTCGGCATCGTGCAGACGGCGCAGCCCGGGGAGGCTGATGGCCGCGACGAGCGCGCCGAGAAGGAGAGCCAGAATGACGCCCGCATCCGAATTGACCCATGCGCTGTCGGTGGGCAGTGGCACAAGGGGCCATAGGTAGCCGGTCCAGGCGAGCCACGACGTCGACGCCGTCACGAAGCCCAGACCGAGGGCCGCGGTGACGGCGAACCCGGCGAGCGGTACCCACCGAACAGCCGGGTAGACACCACCCGGCTGCAGGAGCGAGGGGGCGTACACGCGCCGACGGCGCAGCAGAGTCTCCGTGCCGACGATGCCCGCCCAGGCCGCGACGGGCACCGCCAATACAACGAGGGCGTCACGCAGGAGGCCCGCGACTCCCCCACCGGCGAGGATGAGAGCCACCAGGGCAGCCGCAGCAACCACGGCGGCGATCAGCACGCCCAGCCAGCGCGGGGCCGGTGCGCCCAGCGTGAGGACGGCGAAACCCCCGGAATACAGGCTGAACGCAGCGCCCGCGATGAGGCTCAACGCGACGGCGAGGGCCAGGGGCACGGGGTACCAGAGGGGCAGCAGCCGCGCGAGCGTGTCGACGGGATTGGCGACGAGTCCCTCCAGCACCAGAGGGTTCGATGCGGAGAGCACCGCGCCCCAGCCGATCAGCAGGAATGCCGGGACCGCGACCCCAAGGCTGGTCCACAGTGCGGCGGCCGTTCCGGAGGCCCCGGGCGCCTGGTAGCGGACCAGGTCGCCTCCGCTGCTCACCCACGCGAGCCCGATGGCGCTGAGAATCAAGACGGATCCGCCGACGAGCAGCGCCCAGGATCCGTCGGGGATCGACAGGGCGTTGCCGAGATCGACGAGCGGCGCGGTGAGCACGATGAGCCCGACGACGAGGATTCCCGCGAGCGGGGCGATGATGGCCCCGAGTCGGGCGATGAGCCCGAAACCCACGAGAGCGGCGGCGGCGGCGATGAGGAAGCCCACCGCGGCAACGATGACGGTCATCGTGGGACGGCCCAGCCCGCCGTCCAGTTGCGCCTCGACGAGAACCTCGGCGACACCGATGCCGAGCAGGTACAGCAGGGCGGTTGCCCACAGCACGCGCACGAGGACGGCGACTGCGGCAGGAATCGCGTTGCCGACGGTACCGAATGTGGCGCGCGCGACGACGATCGTCGGCTGCCCGCTCCACCGCCCCGTGCGGGTGATGACTCCGAGCAGGAACGACGACAGTGCGACACCGCCGAGGGCGGCGAGCACCGCCTGGCGCAAGCTCGCGCCGTCGGCGATGAGGAGCGCCCCGAGGGCCACCGTCACGACCGAGGCGTTGACCGCGAACCAGAGCCAGAAGAGCCGTACGGCGCGGCCGGCCCGCAGCGCCGCCGGGGTCGGCTCGAGCGCGCTCTGCTCGAGCGCGAAGGCGCGGTGGCCACGAGCGGGCGTGTCGGCGGTGGTCGGGAGGGGCGGATGGGCGGTTGCGGGTGGTGTCCCGGCGGGCCGCAGCTGAGGCGTCGCGGGAGCGAGTGCAGCTGCCGGGGCGGCTGCAGGAACGGGAGCCGGTGCGGATGGCGGCGTCTCGGGGGCAGCTTCGGGGCTGGGCGGCGCACTGTCGGCCTGCCTGTCGGGCCGTGACTCCTCGGCGAACGCGGACGTTTCCGCCGGGGCGGAGGGCGACGTCGGTGTGAGTGTGAACGGCGAGAGCGCGGGCGGGTCGGGGGTCGCCGGCGTTCCCTCCGTCGCCGCCGCGAGCAGAGCATCCCAGTTCGATGTCTGTGCGAGGGGGTCGCTCGGGGAGTCGGCGATGTCGGGTTCCACGAGCGGTGGCGGAGTGGACTCGTCGAGTTCGGCGAGTTCCTCCGGCGGGGTCGCTACCGTGCGCTGGGCCATGTTGGGCGGGGGTGCATCCGCAAGGACCGACGACAGCTCGCCCGCCGTCAACGTCGCGGGGTCCACGACGGGAGGAACAACTTGACCGGGAGCCGTCGGCGCGCTGTCTGCCGACTGTACGTCGCTGGGCGCGGGCGCGAGCGGCGGCGCGACTGTGGGTGCAGGTACGGGGTCCGCAGCCTCCGGCGGCGAGGAAGCGGACGGATTCTGTGCGTGCGCGGCCGGCGGCACGACGTCGATCACGCCGGTGTACGCCGAGCGCACCGAGGCGACAATCTCGTCGGCGCTGTCGACGCCGAGGCGGCGTACCTGCTCCTCCCACGCGTCGAGTTGCCGCAGCTCCTGCTCGCGCAGGGTGAGCTGCTCCTGGAACAGGTTGATGAGCGCACCCGTGTTGCCCCCGGCGAGATCGGGGTCAAGCACGGCGACGAGGTCGGCGTCAGTGAGGGAGGCGCGCGGCGGCGGCGGCGGGATCGATGGGCTGGGCGGAGCTGCCTCGGGTGCGCTCAACCCTGCCAGCGGGTTCTCGGGAGGGGTGACGGGTGTGTTCGGCGCGGAGGCCGCCGGAGCGGGCGGCTCGGGCTGACGCTTCACCGGCACCCAGGCGCGATACTCCGCAGCGATCGCATCGGCAATCGGGTCATCGTCAGGGCTCTGCGCCTGCGGAGGCGTGTAGGTCGAACGACGCGGGCCCGGTGGCGTCACGGAGTCAGCGTCGTCGGGGGCGGACGCGGGACTGTCGACCATGGCCCCGATGTTAGGTGCGCGGGGGCCGCAACCGGGGGCGACGGGCCGGAGAAAGCAGGGTTACGCCGATGAGGATGACCCCGAGGCCACACCAGCCGAGCAGGTCGAGGCGCTCCCCCACGACCGCGACCGCGAGGAGAGTCGCCATGAGGGGCTCGAGCAGCGTGATCACGGTCACGACGGAACTGCGCAGGCGACGCAACCCGATACCGAAGAGGACGTACGCGAGAAACATCGGACCGAGCGCGAGGTAAACGATGATCGACACGTTTCCGAGGGACTGCACAAGCGGGGCACCGGTGAAGACGAGCACCACGGTGAGCGGGATCGCGCCCAGCCCAAAGACGGCACCCATCGTCGCTCGGCTGCTGTGGCCGCGCGCGATCACCTCGGCGGAGGTGAACGTGTAGAGGGCGTACGCGGCCCCCGCGAGCAGTCCGAGCCCGACTCCGGCCGGAACGTCGTCAGGGTTCACGGGTGAGTCGCCGCCGTGCCCACCGGCCGCGAGCATGACGACGCCGCTGATCGAGATCGCGGCCGCGAGCATCCATCGGCGCGTCAGCGGTCGTCGCGTGACGCGCCACTCCAACAGGGCAGCAAACAGCGGCCCCGAGCCGAGGGAGACGACGTTTCCGATCGCGACACCCGCGAGCGACATCGAGCTGTAAAACGCGAGCGGATAGACGACGACGCCGATCGCGCCGACGAGCAGCCAGCGGCGGGCGCGCGGGTCGGCGATCGCCCGAGAGGCGGGCCGAGCGGCGATGGCGAAGAGCAACGCACCGCCGATCGCCATGGTCGCCGAGCCGGTCGCGAGCGGGCTGACGTCGCTCGAGAGGAACGTCGCGGCCGTGCCGGTGGTGCCCCACAGCGCCGAGGCGAGAACGACGGCCCAAACGGCAAGAATCACGGCGGCTCCGAGGGGTGACGGCTCGTGGTCGACACGAGGGTCGTGCCATCGTATCCGCGCAGGCAACGGTGCGAGACTGAGCGCTGAGCGGGCATGGCCCGCATCCGGACACCCCAATGACGAGGAGCGCGCATGAGCGAGACCGACCTGATCCGTCAGTGGAACACGACCCGGTGGCACATCATCGTGTCGCAGATTGCGCCCACGCTGCTTCTCGCCTTCACCGTCTGGATGCTCGTGGACGGGCTCGCCGAGACGACGCTCGCCGTCCGCGTGGCCGCCACGGGCATCCTGCTCGCCTCGGGGATCCTCGGGGCCGCCGCACAGTACGCGGCGGCGACCGAGGGGGCGGCGGTCGTTCAGGGATTGCGCGCGGTCGATGCGCTCAGCCCGCTCGCCACGCGCATCATCGCGATGGGCTGGGGCGTGAACGTGGTGCGGTTCGTGACGCCGACCGTGTTCGTCGTCGTGTTCGTCGCCCTCGTGCTCGCGCTCTTCGCCGGCCTCTAGGTCGACGTCAGCCGGTGTTCGCGTGACGCCGATACGCATCGACGATGAGCGCACCCCGCAGCTCGGCGAGCCGGTCAATGAGGGCCTCGACGGCCTGAGCGGAAACGCCCGCGACGACCAGGTCATGGGCGCCGAGTGGACGCAACGGTTTCTGGCGCAGGCGCACGACCTCCCAGCCCGCCGCCCGCAGGAGCGCATCTTTGCGGCGGTCGGAGCGCTCGCGGCGGCCGATGTGTTCGTCGCCCGCGCGGCCGACGGTGTCGTACTCGATCGCAACCGCGAGCTCGGGGATGATCACGTCGGGCCATACCTCGCGTTTGCCGTGGAAGGTCTGGGCAGTGGTGATTGCCGTCGCCGAGAGGTCGCAGTCGAGCCGCTCGGCGATGAGCCCGCGGAGCCTCTCCTGTGCGGCGGAGGTTGCGGCCGAGGCGCGGGCCGAGACGAACGCGGTGCCGGGCCGCGGCGGCGTCGCGTCGGGCAGGGGGCGCTGGCGCACCGGGTCTGCGGGAGGGCGTCGTCTGATCGCCGCGGGCTCGGTCATCGGCGGACGCGGGTAACGAGAGGCCCCAGCCGGCGCGGCCGAGGGGGTCGCGCAGACCGGACACCAGTCGCCGCGGGCGCGACGCGCGCCGGGGCGCGCGCGCTGTTCGGCCGGGGTCGCGACGAAGTCGTGGCCGATCGTGCACACCCACACGAGGTAGACATCAGCAGCCGGCGGAATCTGCGACAGCAGCAACTCGGCGTTTCGCTCGGGGCGGTACTGGCCGACGAGCGGCACGTACGGCGCCCACGCGTCGCGGAAGCGGCCCACCGGGTAGGGCTCAGCGAGCCCGGTCGCCCACTGGCGTCGGGCCCACCAGTCGTGGACGGGTCGCGGCACACCGCGAGCGTACGAGCGACATCCGACACGGTTGTGTGATGCCGCGTTCCGGGTAGTGGGCCCTGAGGGATTCGAACCCCCGACATCCACGGTGAAAGCACGGCAATTGGCCGAAGTTCTCCCGTTCGTGCGGAGGGCCGGATAGTGGCGACGATCATCGAGGTGGACGAGAACACCTTCATAGCGGGTGACCCGCCCGCTGAACCTCCTGTCGGTCAGCACTGGTGCACGTGGTGCGGCGGCGACGGGTTGGAGAATGACTGGGACGATGCGCTGACAATCTGCGGCGGATGCTCCGGCGCGTGCACCGAGAAATGCTTCGGGTGTGATGAGCACCCCTTCATCGGTCCTACTCGACGGCCTGAGTAACGTCATGTCCCAGTTCGGGGCTCTAGCGCGCGCCCGCGAAAGATGGTCACTTGATCTGATGGACGGTGACCTACTTCAGCAATTCGCCGCCGTCCAACGCGCGCAAGGGCTGGCGGCGAACACAATACGCAATCGACACTCCATCATTCGCGGCCTCATTCGCGCCACCGGAAAGCAACTGCCCGACATCACGGTCACTGACCTGCGGCTCCGGTTAGGACGCGACGGCATCAGCGCTGGCACGAGACGAACAGAGCGCGCCGCGTTCGCGGCCGTGTTCGCCCACCTCGTAGAGGAAGGACTGCGCGACGATGACCCCACCCTGCGGCTCGCGAAGGTGCGCGCGCCGCGAGGAACACCGCGCCCATTCACCAGGGAGCAGATTGACCTAATGCTGAGGTCGGGCGCGTACCGGCGCACGCGTGCGATGATTCTGCTGGGCTACTTTCAGGGGTTCCGGGTCGCGTCGATCGCGGCAACGCACGGCGCTGATGTTGACTTCACCAGCGGCACGATCCGCACCGTCGCGAAGGGTTCGAAGGCGCTGGTGTTCCCGCTGCACCCTGTCGTTCGTACCCTGGCGGCCACAATGCCGGCGGACGGGTGGTGGTTTCCCGCCAGAGGTGGACGCGAAGGGCATGTGCGGCCAGGGTCGGTGACGGATGCGGTGCGAGATGCGAAAGTTCGGGCGGGCATCACCGATCCTCGACTGACGGCGCACTCTCTGCGACACTCTTTCGGTACCGATCTTGTCGACGCAGGTGTTGACATTCGTGTCATTGCCGAGCTGATGGGACACGAGTCGGTCGCGACGACTCAGATATACACGCAGGTAAGCGCCGACAGGAGACGTGAGGGCATCCACGCTCTCGAGGGAGTCCCCCTGCCGCAACGGTCTGGGCGATCGCAGATCGCCGCATAGTGCACGAAAGGCCCCGCACCCAAAGCGGGGCCTTTCGGCGAGCGGCGTTCCGGTAACCGGCCTGCTGCAAGCCCCACCAGTCCCGGAGGACGGTGAGGAGTTATGCGCTCATCCTACCGCCCGCCAACGACAAAAGACCCCTTGCATCACCGTTGGCGACACGGTCCAGTAGCAACGCAGAAGAGCCCCCGAGCATCCCGGACCTGTGAAGGTCAACGGGATGCCCGGGGGCAATCAGCAACAGCGTTACTGGCAGGCTTCGCAGTGCAGCGCGTCCATGGGGTCTTCGGGGACGACGTACTCGTCGTCAGGGTCAGGGCGGGTCACTGCTGCAGGCGGCGGTGGGTGTCCTGGTCCGGCACGTCGGAGATGCTTACGCCCGGCGAGTATGTGCCGGCATCTTTCGGCGCAGCGCCCAGGCCGACTCGCGTCAGGAGGTCGTTCACCTTCTCGAGTGCCATGATGCGGGTGATGGCGGCGGCCAGCGCGGCGATCACTCCCGACGCGGCGGCGATGAAGCCGAGCACGGGCGAGCCGGGTGCGACCTCCGCGACGAACTCCTGGACGACAGGCGCGATCGCGACGAGAGCGAGCAGCACAGCCAGGAACGTCTGTGCTGCGGTGCGGAGTGTGGCGCGCCAGGGCCTGGCGACCTGCGTGGGCGTGGTGGTGGTCATGAGTCGTTCTCCTCTGATTCCTTGATGATGCGCCGCACTTCGGAGGCGGGCATGGTCTTTTCGATGACGGGATAGTCGGGTGGGGTGATGCCGGCTTCGATCAGTTGCCGGCGGAGCTCGGACGCGTGCTCTTCCATGCGTCGACGTTTAGCGGCCTCGACGTCGCGTTCCTGCCAGGCGATCTGCTCACGCTTCAGCGCCTGATCACGCTGCTGAACGATGTCGATCTTGCGGTTCTTCTCACGGGCGGAGAGGCCGTCGCGGAGCTTCAAGAAGACGTCGACGAGGTCTCGGAAGAACACTCCGAGTCCGCCAGCTCCGATGGCTGCGACGATCAGGGCTACTGGGCTGACGTTCTCCCATTCCACGCTTCCTGTCCCCTCAGCGGTGTCGTCCGACTGTGTCGGTGGTGCGCCGCTTTAGGGCGGCAGCGAGGCGGTCAGTGAATGACTTCTCTCCGGGTTCGGTGGTGAAGATCTGCAGCTCGATGTAGCGACGCAACAGGGTGAGCGTTGCGATGACGACGAGGGCTTCTGCGACCAGGGCGGTCGGTGTCATGAAGGCTATGTTCGCCAGCACGACGGCGTAGATCAGCGCGCCTGCGATACCTGCGCCCGTCCCGGGCACTTCGATCGCCCACACTCGCGTGAGGCGGCCAATGAAGCCGAGAAGCCCGCCGATGATCAGCAGCAGCGCCCACAGCCCGATGACCCACTCCCACCCTTCGAGGAGCGCAAGGACCGAGTCGGGGGTGAACTTCACGGCGAAGAACCCGCCGGCGAGTACCGCCGCATAGGTGATGATGTCGATCACGCGGATCATCGCCTCTTTGATGCGGCGGCTGTCGTTGATCCGGGGATCTGTTACGACCATCGGCCGGTCACCGGAATACGCGGCCGAAGGCGTCGCGGATCGCCTCAACCACAGCGCGGACCGTGTTGAGCGTGCTGCGGTCAGAGTCGGTGAATCCACCTGACGACGTCGTCGCCGCCGGCAGGCCGCGCTGGTATGCCTGGTGGACGATGCGTGCCGACTTCTGCATCTCGACGTAGACGCTGCGCGGCTCCTTCTGCTCATCCCCGAAGCCGCCAGGGTAATAGAGGCGGGCGAGGTCACGGGCCGTGTTCTGGTTCGTGATGACGATGTAGCCGCGCTCGAGGTCGGAGGGGCCGCGCAGTGACGGGTCGAAAAGGGACCACTCGAGCGTGGATTCGCCCACGCGGCGGATGAGCTTCGGCATGTCGTCCTCCTCAGGACTCGTGGTGGTGGTGACCGTCAGAGATCCGACGTACTCGATGTGCCACGGCTCACCAACCCGGTCGCCGGTCGCGAGCGACCAGCCCAGACCCGGGCCGAGGTCGCGGACGGCGCGAAGCGCGGCCGCGGTGTAGCCGTACATGTCGATCGCGCGACCCCAGCCGTGGTTGGAGGTGCCGGGGGTGGCGGCCATCGGGAACGGGAGGGTGTTCCAGTAGTGCTGCTGGAGAGCGAGGTCTCGGTATCCCTCGGCGACGCCCATGCGCACGCCAGTGCGGGTCTGTACGGCGTCGCGAAGGCGGAACCATGCGGCGGCGGCCGCGGGGTGCGCGTACTGCTCTTTGCCGAACTGGATGCCGCCCGGCAGTGCGCCCCGGCCGATGGGGGTGAGCGCGCTCGTGGGGATGCGGCCGTTTTGGTGGCCGCCCCAGGCGAGACTCATCAGCGCTCCTCAAGCGCCGCCAGCCGCTGTTCAAGGGCGGTGAGGCGGTCGTTGAGGGCGCGGGCGGCGATGATCGCGGCGATGCCGAGCAGCTCGTAGTGGATGCCGTCGGGGCGACCCTTGTCGTCGTACCAGATGAACTCCCACAGGCCTGCGTCGTGGAGGTCCTCGGCGATCAAGCCGATGTAGGTGGGCGGGTGGTCCTGCTCGTCCTTCCACTTCGTGCTGCGCGTCTCGTAGTACTTGGCCTCGAGCGAGAGGATCGCCTGCGGGTCGGTTTCTGCGCGGCGGATGGCCTTCTTGTAACGCTTCGAGGAGGAGGAGTAGCCGAGGGCGCCGTTCGTCGACATCCAGACGGCGCGGCGGGTGACCGCGCCGAGGTCGTTGTTGTAGGCGCCGTTGAAGATGCCGTTGCCGGTCGCGCCGATGCTGCCGCTGACGGTGCCGCCGCCGACGTCGTCGCCGAGGTTGAGGAACGGGATGCGAGCCTTCGCGAAGGTGCCTGAGGTGATGTTGCCGGCGGCGTGCGTGTGAGCTGCCGGCGGGAACGTCGACGGTCGGCTCGTGATCGAGTCCCACGGGTGCGTGTGAGCTGCCGGCGGGAACGTCGACGGTCGGCTCGTGATCGAGTCCCACGGGTGCGTGTGAGCTGCCGGCGGGAACGTCGACGGCTTGCCAGTGATCGCAGCCCACGTGAGCTCCGGCGTGAGGGGACCGTAGGTGGTCCCGTTCCAGCCTTCCCAGACTCCGCTCTCGGTGTTGAAGCCGAACACGCCGACCGCGCCGGCGGGACGGTTCGAGTTGCCCCAGATCCCGACCTGCCGGCCGATAAAGCGGCGCACGTCGGTGACGTCGGCCGGGTTGATCGTCACGGCTGAGCCGGCGACGCGGACGATGCCAAGTGGGATCTCGTAGATGCCGCCACCAGACTGCGGCGTGGGGGCCTCGCCCGCGCCCGGGACGCCTTCGACGACCTCGAGCGTGACCGCGCGTGTCGATAGAGTGTGGCGGGCGACGACGAGGTCGAACCGCAGCGTGCCGGACGTGGCGGTGATGGCGAGTTGTTCCTGCGCGTCGACGACGAACGCCTGCCCGCGGATCGCGCCGAAGGCGGGATCTCCGCTGTCGATGTTCACGCGGACGAACATGCCGCCGACGTCGCCCGTGACTCGCAGAGCGTTGTCGAGAGGCGTGCCGGCGACGCCGTCGATGATGTACGAGAACAGCTGCCCGTACTGCTCGGCGGTCGTCTGGCCCGTTCCCGGGACCGGCTGGCCGTTCTCGTCGAAGTCGGGCGGCGTTGGCCAGTTCGTGATCCCCATCGGTACTCCTTAGATGCAGAAGCCCCGCGCGTGGCGGGGCTCAGAGGTGGGTGGTCGGCTTGCGGCTACTGGTCGTCGCGCACGTACGCGATGAGGTCGCAAATCGCCGTGAGGTGCTGCATCGGGATGCGCAACGTCATGTCGCCGTCGATCGTCGACACGCGCACGAGCAAGTCACCGCCGTCGATTCGGGCAGACAGCTCACCATCGGTGAACTCGGTGTGCCGGTACGTCGTCTGCGGAATCTCGATGACGTGGTGTTCACGCTCGATCGCACCGGCCGGGACACTGTTGCTGCTGGCAATCACTGGGGCTCCTGATATTCGATCGAACAGAATTGCGGCTATCGGCACGAAAACCGGCGCGAAGACGCACACGCTGACTGAAGGTCAACTGCCGTCGCACCGCCACGAAGGGATATTCGTCGACGCTGTACAGCTTCGATGGGAGGTGCAGGGTCAATCAGGCTCCAACATGGCGATCCTGCGCCCCGGGACAGCGACGAACCCGGTCAGGACTGGCTTTGCTGGAGGCGGGCAGCCGCACAGCATCGTCCAGCCGAGCTTCGTGTGCCGGTACGTGATCCGGGCCGCCTAAGCAGCGCGGATGACATAGCGGCAGACAAACGACGGCTGCACATTGTTGTGCGCCGCGCCGTTGCCTTGATTCTGCGCAACCAGATTCGAGGGGCCGCTTGAGTCGAAGGCGGCGACCTGGTGAGTAAAGCGTCCACCGGTGCCGCCCATCACAGCCGACAAGCCATTGTTGCTTGGTCCTGCGGTGGCAGAAGACGGCTGCGCAGTGACAACCAGACTTAGTGTGCCCGTGACGTTGTGCGCGTGCGCCGGCATCTCCGACTCGGTCAGCGAATGCGTCTTGGCACCCGTTTTCGCGCCGATAGCCGCAAATATGTCTGAACCGCCCTGATTCACGTACACCCGTTCCCGAGTGTCCGGCACAGCGAACGTCGTCAGACCGTTCCCACCGTGGAAGTTCGGGATGCCGTAGACGTTTGCGTAGTGCGCGGCGAGCGCCGGGTAGTCGGCAATGTTGTAGACGGTGCCATCGGGGAGCAGGAAGCCGGCGGGTACGGCGCTCGTGGACCATTCGCCGGGCAGGTGGGCACCCACGGGGATGGTCGTTGCTGCGGCGACGGCGGCCGCGCTGAGCTCGAGCTGCCGGATCCGCTTGTCTTGCTGCTCCACCTTGCGCGCCATTCGGGCTGTGAAGTTGAACCCGGTCGGCTCTCCGACGCGAGCGCGGACGAAGTCACCGTCGGGGCCGACGTAACGCGCGACCTGCGTGACGATCGCCGCGGTGGGCTGGCCGTCGACGATCACGGTGACGAGATCTCCGAGACCCCAGTCGACGCCGTACGCCATCGACGGTGCGTCTGCGGGGACGACATCGATGCTGGTCTCTTCGCCATTCTCGGCGAGCGTCTCGAGGCCGGCCTGCTCGAGCTCGTCTTCCTCGTCGGTGTCGCGGCGGTCCTGAAAGAGTTCCCAGCGCATGCCCCACTCTTCAGCCTGCTGCAGCGAGGCATCGGTGGTGATAACCTTGATCGTGCGGTCTGCGCCGGAACCTTTGCCGCCGACGAATAGGTGGGTGGCGTTCGGGCCCTGGTAGCCCCAGCTTGCCTTGTCGATCATTTCGTTCGCGATCGACATCTTGATCTCGTCGCGACGGTCGGTCGGTTCGTAGACATCGAAGCGGAGCATCGGCTGGCCGTCGATCTCGGTTTGAGCGACGCGGAACCCGAGGCCGCTATTGGTGCCGATGCGCTGCAGGATCTCGAGCAGCGACTGGAAGCGTGCCGACTCAGGCAAGACGTCGCCTCGGCCGAGGTCGGGTGCGACGTCGAGCCAGGGATAGCTGCGCTCGGGCGTCGCGAGGTCGCCAGCGTTGGCCCGGACGAACTCTTTCATGATCGTCTCGGCGGGACCGTTCCGACGGTCGCGGTCCTGCGTCTGCGCGTTGGGCGCGTTCGCGGGGTCGGGCAGGGCGGATGTCGCGGCGAGGATGACAGCGTCGTCGACGCCGCTGATGACCCAGGTGCCCTTCGGGTCGGCCGGGTCGGTGGACAGGATCGCGCGCCGCGTGCGGCCAGAGAACACTTGGCTGCCGTCGCGGATGATGATGCCGGAACCTTTGCCGCGCAGCACGGGGAGGAGCGGGTGCTCTGCGGGTAGTTTCAGCTCCCACGCGCCGACGTCGCGGAAGGTCTCGACGAACATGATGTCGAGCTGGTCGCGGTCGATTTGCCCTTCCCGCTCGAACTCCGCGTTGCGCACTTCGACGATCATCGGTACACGATCTCTCTCCGCTCGGGGTAGAGGCACACCACCTTCGTCTCACTCGTCGCGCCGACGACGTCGATGGTGATGCTCGAGGTGCCGGCTGGCACGTAGGGGAAGACGGCGGTGGTGTTGGTGAGCCCGTACCGGTTGGTGCCGTTCTGGTCGACGACGCTCCAGTGCCGGTTCTCCTTCCGGATCCGGATGACTTCGCCGGCGGCGATCGCGCCGAGGGTGAAGCCGATGCCGGCGATGTCGATCGACACGCTCTCCGCGGGGCCGGTGATGATCCACTGTGCCGGCGACTCGACGTCGCCCGGGTTCGTGAGCTCACCCTGACCGAACGCACCCGACGGGGACACCGTCATCAGCGACAACCAGGGCAGCAGTCCGGGCGATGGTGGAGCCTGCTCGACGACGAACTCGCGCAGCGCGGTGGAGGTCCAGAAGGGGTCCTCGCACTTGAACGTCACGGGCATCTCGGCCCAGTCTGTGGGCGAGTCCGTGTAGGCGCCGCTGCCGCCGGAGTCGTAGACAGCGGGAATCGAGAACTGGTCCCCGTTGGGATAGTCGACGACGATGCGGAACGGTTCGCGCACGACGCGCGCCCAAGCGCGCAACCGGTTCTCGATCTGCTGCGGGCTCGAGCCGAAGACGCCCATCGGCAGTCGCAGCGATCGGATGGTGCGCCGCTGCCCCCGCAGCTGCGCACCGTCCCCGGCGCCCTCGAAGAACTGGTTGACGACGGGCGCCAGCCCCCACCCGGACGCGCCGGGCATACGGAGGTAGTTCAGGGCGTCGTATCGCAGCACGATCGTGCCCCGGCTGGGCGCGACGAGTCGAACCGAGGCGTTCACCATTCGGCCCCTCTCGCTTGGTCGGAGAACTCCGCGAGCGCCTGACTAACGGTCTGCCCGAGAGGCGCGTTGTTGATGAAGGTGACTCCCCCGCCGGCGCCCCGATCGATGTCGGGGTCGACGACAGCGCCGGCGGGGAGGGTCAGCAGCTCGGGTCCTTTCTCGCCGACGATGACGGACCCACTGCGGAGGATGGTGCCTCCGGTGGCGAGCATCGGCAGGTTGGGAATGTTGAACCCGAGGGTCTGGCCGCCGAGTCCGGGCACCCAGTCGGGGATGTCGATCTTCAGGCCGTTGATGGCACCGATGACGCCATTCACGAGGGAGATGATGGCGTTCAGGGGCGATTTCACGAATGCGACGGCGTTCTCGAAAGTTTCGCGCACGAAATTTCCGATGCCCGTCCATGCAGATTGCCATCCGCTGACGAAGGATTGTATGGCGTTGTCGAAGAATGAAACGATCCCTCGCCACGCGTCGACGAAGGCGGTCTTGATAGCGTCCCAGTTCTTGATGATCTGACCGAGGAGGGTCCAGTTCAGGAAGAGGTCGACGAGCCACTGCAGCGCGCCGCTGAACCAGTCGACGAGGCCAGTCCAGACGTCTTCGGCCCAGCTCGCGATGCCGGACCAGAGGTCGCCCCACCACCGGCCGAGGGCGTTGAATCCGTCGCTCAGCCAGCCGACAAATCCGTTCCACACGTCCGAGATCCAGGCGGTGACGTCCTCCCAGTTCATAGCGAGGAGAACGATCGCCGCGATCAGAGCGACGATCGCGAGGACGATCCACGTGATGGGTGAGGCGAGCAGCGCGGCGGTCTGAGCCCAGATAGCCGAGGTCCAGGCGATCATCGCGGCGACGAGGGTCACGCCGATGACGGCGGCGACCGCCCCAATGACCCAGATATTTTCACCGAGCCATGAGCCAAACGCCTGCAGATGGGGCATGATGTCGGCGAGCGCGCTGCCGAGGCCGTCGAAGATCGCGGTCGCGAGCGGCTCGATCGCGACCTGTGCCTGATTCGACACCATCTGCCAGCGGTCGCCGAACTTGAGGGTTTCCTCGCCCACTCCGAGGATGGTGTCTTCGGAGACGCCGGCGGCCGCGGTGAGATTGTCGAGGCTGAGTATGCCGCTGTCGATGGCCGCGACGAACTGAGATGCGCCTCGGGTGCCGAAGATCTCGCCAGCGAGGTTGTATGCGGCGGCGCGATCGCCGGACTCGATGAATCCGTCCATCTCGCCCACGACGCGCTGGAAGGTCTCAGCTGGTGCCTCACCTTCCTTTGCGAGATTAGTGAGTGAGCGGGTGAGAGCCGACGCCATCTGCCCGGAGTTGAGGCCAGCCTTGTCGAGCGTCCCCATGAGGGCGATCGACTCTTCGAAGCTGAAGCCGAGCTCCTTCAAGGCCGGGGCCGATTTCTGCACACCGGATGCGAGCTCGTTCATGCTCACGCCGGTCGCCTGCGAGGCTCGGAAGAGGGCGTCCATGCCGCCGACGATCTGCTCGCCCTCGATCCCGAATGCGCGGAACGCGGCGGACGTCGTGTTGATGTCGACGTCCTGCTTGAGGATGCGGCCAGCCTCGAGGTACTGAGCGGCGACCGTCTCCATCGTCTCGCCGGACAAGCCGAGGCGAGTGTTCAGGTCAGCGACGGTCTGCGATGCGGCCTCGAAGCTCGTCGGCACGTTCTGCGCGACGTTTTTCGCGTTGTCGACGAGGCCCTGCAGCGCCTCCCCGGATGCTCCGGTGCCGGCGCGGATCGTGTTCTTGAGATCCGCCATAGTCTCGCCGACCTTGTAGAGGCCGGCGAACCCTGCGACGACGCCGGCGGCCGCGGCAACGACGCCGGCCTTGAGGCCCATGGAAAGCCGGTTACCGGCGAGAGTGCCCTGCTTGCCGGCGACCCCGACGATGGGGAGCATGTCCTTCGTCACCTGGTCGGTGATGCCGTCGGAAGAGTAGGTCAGGCGGACCCATGCGGTTGCGAGTTCGGCACCGGTCGACATGCTCGCCTACTTCCGCTTCTTGGACTCCCACCAGTCGTCGAACTGGGAGATCGGGATCGCGTCACGCCCAAGTGACGTGGTCTTCTTCCGCTGCCAGGGCCGCACAAGCGGCTTAGGCTTTGGCGCTGTGCGCTTCCTGGCGCGCTGCCAGTTGCCGAGCTGCAGGACGTCGAAGATGAGGGCGAGCAGTTGGTCAGTGATGGACCATCGTTCGCCGTACACCGCGTGCGCGAGCGCGGTCTCGGGCATCGTCTGCCACCGTCGGACGAGCACGTAAAGGTCCCGCCAGGACAGCCGCTCGGTGCCCAGATCGTCGAGGTGGTAGCCGCGTTCGAGTAGGTCGTACTCGATGGCCTCCCCGTGCTCGCTTAGGAGTCGGTGGAGGCCTCGGATTCCCCCACGGTCAACCCGGAGTCCGCCTGCCAGTCCTTGGTGAGTGCTTGCAGCTGCTCGGAGTCGAGTGTTCGAATCGCGTCAAGTGCGGCCTTGTCGCCGCCTTCGAACATGGCGAGCACGTCGGCGATGCTGAGGTTCTTCTGACCGCCGTCAAACTTCTCGATGATCCCGACGGGAAGGAACTTCGCCTTGGGGATGCGGTAGACCTTCTTCCCGCCGGGGAGGGTGAACTCGTACTGGTTCTGACGGATCGAGCGCTTCGACTCAGGCACGGCGAACGGAGCCATGGGGAACCTTTCTTCGGTGATGGGAACCGGTGTGGCACCGGGCGGGGCGGGTTCCCGTCGCCCCGCCCGGTGGTCGGGTTAGTCGCCCTAGGGGCCTTCCGGTGCGGGCGCGGAGAAGATGCCGTCGTCCGTGTAGAGGTAGATGTTCTGCCCGTGGGCGTCCGGGTAGGTGGCGAGGGTGACGGGGAGGGTGATGGGGCCGCTCTGCACGAGCGGGATATCGCCACGGGAGACGACCTGACCGTGCGGGACGAAGACGACGACGCGGCGGTCGCCGTCCTTGACCTTGAAGTACCAGGCCTTGTTCGGCAGGTAGTTCTTGCCGAGGCTGCCGCGCATTTGCGTGCCGTGCAATTCGGTCGCGGCGGTGACCTGCACCTGCTCCTCGCCGAAGTAGTTGCGGGCGGCTTCGGCGCTGAGCTCGAGGTGGGTCCACGAGATCTCGCCGGTGAACTCGGTGAGGATGCGGCGGATCTCGGCGCCCGCCCAGTCCTTGATGGACGAGGTCGAGTCGGACGGGGTGATGGTGACGCCGTCCTCATTGACGTAGCCCGAGTCGTTCAGCCCGGTGAAGCTGAAGTCGTCGATCGTCTGCGGGATGGTGTCGGTCTCGGGGCCGGTGAGGATCGCCCCTGTGGTCGCCTGGTCGGGCGCGCCGACGAAGACGTTCTTGCTGTTGACTGCCATGTTCGCCCTCCAGAGGCATGACGGAGCGGCGCCGGCTTTCGACGCTGCGGTGGGTGGGAACTCAGCTCGTCGACCGTCGGAGGTCGATCGAGACGGTTGCGGTGAACCGGTAGCGGTCCGGGATGCCCGGGAAGGGCAGGTTGGCGGGAAGGCCGAACACGGCGAGCCCGTAGCATGCGGTCGCGCCGATCTGCTTCTCGCGGGCGGCCTGTTGGAGGTATGCGACTCCGTATGCGCAGATCCGCTCGGCTTCGCTCTCCGTGGTGCTCCAGCCCTCGATGGTGACCGTGAAGCGGTCGGTGACGAGGTCTCGGCCGGATCCGCCGGCAGCCAGGACGCGGCCCCACCGCTCGGGTCGAGGCTGATCGTCTCGGCCGGGGATCCTCGTGGCCCACGTGACGTCGAGGTGAGGGTTGCTGGCGAAGCGACTGTCGAGCTCGGCGGCGACGTCGACCTCCACGTCGGCGGGGACGAGCAACTCAGCCACGGCCGGCGTCCAGCGCGCGTATGAGGGCGTTGTCCGTGGCGGCCGCGCGGCGGCCTTCCATCGTCGCCGTGGCGACGTAGCCCATCACGCGGCCGAGACGGCTGGAGCCGCCCTTCACCTCGACGCGGGCCTCAAAGTCGGGCTCTCCGCCGGCGGCTGCGGCAATTGCCCGGGTCCGGCGCTCCATGTCGGCCTGCAGGGGTGCCGACTGCAGCAGCTGACGGATCCCATCGGAGTTCAGGCTGATTCGGGTCTGCTTGCTCATCAGCCCTCCCAAGCGCTCAGTCGGACGATCTGGTGTGTGGTGGCATCTGTCACGCCGGGCTGCACCACTGGCCTGCCCTCAACGCGGTACTTCTCGCCGCGGAGGGTGATGCGGTCGCGTGCGCGGATGTCGGCCGACACGGGGCCGCGGATGACGTAGTCGACTCGAGTGCCTTCGCGGTTGGCGAGGTCCTCTGCGGTCCCGCCGGCGTCGATCGCCCAGCCTTCGTAGTCAGCGATTTGGGGGTTCGACCAGTCGTCTTTCTTGTTGCCGCGCCCGTCGTCGACGCGGGCGGGACGCTCGCGTGTGATGTTGTGCCGGCGGATGGCGCTCATGGGAGCCTGCCGAGTCGGTAGTCGGCGAGCTGTGCGAGCTCGTCAGCGAGAAGGACGGTGCCAGCTGCAGAGTAGGTCACGGCGACCGCACCTGCCTGCTCTCGGAGGATGCCGAGCGGGGATCCGAGGGCGCGGGCGGCGACCTGGAGGCAGAGCTCGGTGAGGTCCTCGGGGACGCTCTCGTAGCCGTGCACAATCTTGGCCGTGACGGAGCGGCGGCCGGTAATCCAGCCGGTGTAGCCGAGCTCGCCGTCCTCGGACCAGTCGAGTTGCGACACGTCGATGGGGTGGCCGCCGGTGGAGAGTTCGACGACGTCGACGAGGTGCGCTGTCGGCAGCCACAGGGTGCTGCCGCGGCGTGCCGGCAGGACGAGGGTCTGCTCGCGCTGTGGGGCGATGTGCCAGCGGCAGTGCCGCTGGATTCGCCGGGTGACGGCGAGGAGCGCGTCGTTCAGGTGGGGGCGGGTGGCGGGGATGGCTCCTTCGGTGCGGGCCTCCATCTGCTCGGCAGTGGCGAACGCTTCCGGTGTCTGCTCGGGCATCCCCGCCCCCTCTCCCCTACTTGTCGGCGGCGGGCGCCGCCGACTTGTTGCTGGCCGGCTTGGCGGCCTTGTTCTGCGGCTGTCGCGCCTTCTTGGTCACGTGCTTGCCGAGAAGTCCCTGCTTCTTCGCGTCCTCGTCGGACAGCAGGAGCGTGGTGCGGCGCGGGGCGCCGCGCCCGGGGATCTCAACCTCGTACGGCTTGAGATCGCTCATCGCGGTCTCCTTTCTCTCGTCGACCCGGAGGTCGACGGGGACCACCGTGCTCTCGGGCCCGCAGCTCGCGTGTGGCGCTTTGCAGATCCGGCAGGCAGGCACGGTGGTCCCCGTTCGGTTAGGAGGTGAGGGTGACCGACACGAACGCCTTCGGCCGGGTGACGCCGAACGCGACGCGCTCCTCACCGAGGATGGCGACGAGGTTGCGGATGAAGAAGTCCGCGTGCGAGTCGGTGACGCTGATCGACGCCTCCTCGCGATCCCACAGGACCGCCTTCGTGAAGTCGCCGACGAGGCCGGTGCCGGCAGCGATCGCCTCCGACTCGACGATCGGCATGCCCCACACGGTGCGGATGCCGGCCGCGGCGAACGGGCCGGGCCCGTAGAACTGGCCGTTGCCGCTTGTGGGGATGGCGAGGTCGAGCCGCTCGGCGTCCTCCGGGTTGAGGAGGATGCCGTTGGGGACGACGCGGCCGACGGTGCGGACCTTCGTCTTCGCCTTGCGGATCGTCTGAAAAAGGTCCGTCGACCAGCTCTGCGTCTGGATGCCGGACGTCTGGAGGATGCCGCGCAGGTTCTCGCCGGAGCCGTCGCCGTTGAGGATCTGCGTCTCTTCCTCCTCCGCCAGGTCGGCGCGGAGCTCATCGTCGATGAGGCCGCGCAGCTGTGCGGCGTCGGAGAGGGCGCGCTTGGTGGCGGGCACCCACTCGGCGATCGTCTTGACGGTCTCGGTGACCTTCTCGAACGCGATCGTGCCCTCGGGCTTGTAGCCGCCGCCGGTGGCGTTGATGAGCGCGCCGCCGCCCGTTTCCGGTGCCGTCGGTGCCGCGGCGGTGGTGGCCTCGGCAACCGGGGCGGCAGCGGTGAGCTGCGTGGTCTGGCGGACGTACTCGACCGTGTCCGACTCGGTCTGGCGGACCGAGATCAGGTCGCGCAGCGTGAGCTCGCGACGGCCGAGCGCCTCGTAGTCATCCTGGTAGTCCGTGCGGACCCAGGCGCCACCCGAGGTGTCCGAGCCGCCCGTGACGAGCGCCTTGACGCCGAACGGGGACGACTGGACGCGGCTCTTTTCGTTGATGCGGCCGTCGTTGGTGGCGACGCCCTTCAGCATCGACTTGTACTGCTCGGAGTCGACGAACAGCTGGCCGAGGCTCTTGCCGCGGGTGGGACGCACGAACTCGCCGGCCTTCTGGCGGGCGGCGGGGTCGTTCATCTCGAGGCCGAGCTCGAAGCCGATGGACTTGAGTGACGCGATGACCTCGTCGCTCGCCTTGCCGGCCTCGAACTCCTTCTTGGCCGCCTCGTACTCCTTGAGGTGCTTCTGCGCCTCGAGGGTCTCGTCAGCGGTGAGGTCGCGGCCTTCGTTCTCAGCCTTGACCGCGATGTCGCGGGCCGCCTTCAGAGCAGCCTGCATTCTTTCCTTGGCGCCCATTGAGGACTCCTTTCGGACTAGATGTGGTCGATCTCGGCGGTTGCCAGATCGATCTGCAGACGCGCCAGAGCGGACGGTCCGCGAGTGGGTTCCTCGGCCTTGGCCCCGTGGGACTCCTCGGCCTTGACCGGCTCGCTACCGCTGGCCTTGCTGTCGTCGTCGGTGTCGAGGGTCTGCAGGACGCGGTCGATCGCGTCGCGCGCGTCGCGCAGTTCGCCCTCGTTCTTGGCCGAGAGGACCCGGCCAGACTTGACCTCGCCGGCGATGCGCGCGGCGACGTGGCCGGCGTGCTTCACCGCGAGGAGTTCGGTTTCCTGGTTGGCGCCGATGGGGGTCGGGCCGACCTCGTAGAGCTTCAGCTTTCGCAGCTCCCAGACCTGCCCGTCGTCCTCCTCGGTCTTGACGATCGCGTAGTCGATGAGGTCGTACGCGAAGGAGAACTGGGTGACGCGGCGGCCCTTCATAAGCCGGTGCACCTGTCGGGCCTTTGAGCCCTCGAGGTCGAGCTGGCCGCGCACCCACAGGCCGCCGAGATCCTTCAGGTCGGGCGGAAGTAGGTCGTTGCCGGGCTCGAGCTCTTTTAGCTCGAGGGCGTGCCCGATGTTGTAGTCGGGGTCGTCCATCCGGTGGGACCAGTAGATCGGCACCGGGTTGCCCGACGCCTGCCACTCGTCGAGGGTGTCCTTGAAGGCGCCGGGCAGGATCCGGTCACCGTAGCTGTCGACGTTCCCGAACACGGCGACGATCGCTTCGAAGATGCCGTCGTCGAGCTCGGTGCTCTCCTCGATCGACTTGACGCGGGCGGTGAAGGACTTCGTGAACATGCGAGCTCCTACTCGAGGGTGATGACGACGTCGCACTCGCAGCCGGCGATGTCTTCGACGTCGAGTGCGGCGGAATCGCCCGGCCATCGGGCGCCGTTGCTGAAGGTGGAATCGAGAGGAACCGTCTCGCCGTTCATGGCGGCGTGACTCGAGCGGGGGTTGCTGGAGGTGGTGACCCACGTCTTGACCGCGCCGCGCGTGCCGCGCAGCTGCTCGACGGCTTCGACCGTGGCCCAGCCGGCAAGCGCGGTCGCGATGGTGGTGCCGGCCTGCTGCGCTCGTGCTGTCTTCGCAACCTCGAAGACCTGCGCGGCCTGCTCGAGCGGCTCTTCGGCTTCGTCGAGCGCCGTTTCGAGCTGGATGCGGGTGACTGCGTTGATGCTGCGTGCGTTCGACCGTGCGACGGTCGCCTGGTAGGCGAGCGTGCGGTCGACGTCGTAGTCATCGGGGTCGAGCCCGATCGATGCTGCTGTGCGCCGTGCGACGGCGACCGTCATCATCGCTGACAGGGCGTATAGGTCTGCAGCGAGCTCGTTCTCCCACCGCTCTTCGTCCCACCACGGTGCGGACGATTTGGCGCCGAGCTGCGATCGGACTTCTTGCTCTTGCCGGGCGAAGAAGTCCGATAGCTTGCGCTGCATCTGCGCGACGTGCGACTGCTGCGGTCGCGCCTTCACCCTCACCGGGCCGAGCGCCTTGGATCCGGGGATCCGCCACGACAGCTGACCATCCGGCGCACTGTCGGTGGGTGACGCTTGACCGCCGATGAGGACGTTCAGCGGGGTGACGAGCTCGTCGCCGCCGGCGACCGCGGGGAGGTTTGCGCGTGCACGCGCCTCGTTACGGGTCATGTACGGCGCGCCGACCGAGGTCTGCAGCTGCGCCGCCTGCTCCTCGAAGGAGCCGCGCAGCTTCTCGGCGAGGTTGAACTCGATGTACACGCCGTCGACGTCGTCGAACTCGGGCAGCAACTGCAGCTCGAGCTCTTGCTGGATCTCCTCGAGCATCGGGCCGAGGGTGTCCTGGTAGAGCATCTTGTGCTGCTCTTCGATGTTCGAGAACGTGGCCTTGTCGAGCAGGCCGACCATGGGCGGAGGGATGTGGTATGCGGCCGCGACCTCCTCGCGGGTGAGCTTCCGCGCCTCGACGTACTGCAGGTCAGCCGCGGTCTGCGAGGCCGGCACGAACTGCATGCCGTCCTCGAGCACGGGAGTGCCGCCCGCCTCGGTCGCGCTCTGCCCCTGGTACTGGGCGCGCCAGCCCTCCTTGAAACGTCGCGCCGCCGCGTCCGACCATTCGGAGTTCTGCGGCCGCGTGATGTATCCGGAGTGGCGGGCGCCGTTGCGGAGCACCTGCTCGCGCATCTGGCCGGCGGCGTACGCCTCGGCGAGGATGCGGCGGAGCGTTTCGATCGGGGAGACCCCGTCGGTTTCGCTCGTTGGGCTGTAGCCGTGGAAGTGGATGATTCGGTCGGCTGGGATGACGGTCTTGCCGCGGTTGCCCTTGACCTCGAACGCGGCGGGGTGGAGCCAGTTGTCGCCGAGGGCGGTGACCATCTTTGGCGGCAGCCGGACCAGGGCCGGTGCACCGTTCTCGCGGATCTTGAGCCAGTAGGCGGCGTCGTAGATGCCGCGGTCGGCGACGAGGGACCGCATCAGGCGGAACGTCGTGGTGCGGGAGTTGGGTCGGCTGAGCAGCTGCGGCAGCGGGTGGTCGGTGAGCCGCTCGCGGTCGGTGTCAGAGAGGCGCCGGTAGCTGTGGAGGCCGAGCTGTGCGATGTTGCGGGCGAGGAAGTCGACGACGGTGCGCACGGCGTCCTGGCTGCGGTAGATCGCGGCGTAGTCCTCGGAGAGGTCGTCGCTGAGCCGGAGGGAGTATGGCGCGCGGGCGGTCGGCTTCTGGATGGCCTGGAGAGATCCGGCGCTGACAGCGAAGGCCATCGGTGCCCCTTCCTGGCTACGGCGCCTGGATGAACAGGACGCGGTCGCGTTCGATGACGGTGTCGCCGTCGAGCGGCGTCGGTTCGGTGCCAGCGAGGAGGAGCTCGGCCTTCTTCAGTACGAGCAAGGGGCCGGCGGCTTTGTAGGCGATCCCGCTGATCGCCGTGCCGTCGTCGAGGTTGACGATGACACGACGGCGCAGCAGGAACCGGGCGAACGCGAACATGGGGAACCTCGTTCGGTCAGACCACCATCAGCCCGCGGTCTTCGTATGCCGATCGGGCGGGTGGGGCGGGGTTGGTCATGAGCAGCCAGTGGGCGCCGATCGCTGCCATGAGCGGGGCGGCGTCCTCGGGCGAGTTGCGGCGATCGATGACCCAGCCGTCGCCGAGCGCCTTGATGCGGGCGGTCGTGGCAGCGACGTCGAGCGCCGGCTGGTCTCCGTGGGTGAGGACGAGCTTCGGCTGACCGTGGTCGTTGAGCTCGACGTCGTCGGCGACAGCCACGCGGATCCCATCGAAGAACAGCCCGCACGCTCGCGCGAGGTCCGGGCCGGCCCAGGTGGTGAGCTCGATGCCCGCCTCCTCGAACTCAGTGATGAGCGATGAGACGGGGGCGCCGTTGGTTTGCAGCGTGACATGCTCAGGCTCGACGGCGCGGTCGGTGCTCTGGAGCCATGGGAGCAGCCACTCGGTGCCAGCACGCGATGCGGCGAGCTCGACGCGGCGGCGCCCTTCGGTGTCCCAGAACGCGATGACGACGTGCACCATGGTGCGGTCGTGCGACATGTCGATGCCGTAGGTTGCGGGCCGGTTCCGATCGCGGGTCACCTTCGCGACACGCGTCTTCTGCCAGCTGCCGGTCGGGAACGGCCCAGAGCCGGCCGTGTTCACGAACTGGCAGAGGACCTCGGTACGGAAGTCGTGCTCGGTGTCGGTCGCGGCGGCCGCGGCGATCGCGGTCTCGGTGATGGTGTGGCCGAGCGACGGGTTCGCTTGCGCCCAACCGTCTCGGTCCCAGACGCTGAGCGGAGCGCCGCGCTCGGTGCCGTCGACCGTGCCGGCAGACCACTCGAACAGGCCGATCGATGCACCGTCGATCTCGAGGTCGTCGGGCATCTCGTCGGCGATCTCGCCGTTGATCTGCGCGATCGCCACCTTGCGGAGGTGACGGAGCACGATCGAGCTCGCGTCGCCAGCGTTCGAGACCCCCCACACCTGGGCGCGGTCGCGAGCCATAGTGGTCTTCGACGCGGCGGACCACGCCTTCCAGGTCTGGTGCTCGCGCAGCTCGTCGAAAATGACGAGGTCGCCGGTGAAGCCGCGGCCGCCTCGACGGTTGGCGGCGGCGATGCGGTAGCGCTCTCCCCCGTCTAGCTTCAGCAGCTGCGACCCCTTGCCCTCCTTGACCTTGTCGATCTCGTCGGCGAGCTCGGGGATCGCTTCGGCGATCTCGACCGCCTTCGACCAGGCTTCTTCGGCGACCTCGACGGACTGCGCGGTGCCGAGGACCATGCGGGCGCCGTCTTGGTACATCCGCCAGAGGATCAGGTAGACCAGCAGCGTCGACTTGCCGTTCTGGCGGGCGACGAGGAGTAGGACGGTGCGGAACCGGAATACGAGGTCGGGTCCGGGGAGCAGCTCGAGCGCGTGGATGAGCAGCCAGCGCTGCCATTCGAGCAGGCGCGGGGCGAGCTCGAGCAGCTCGGGCTCGTCATTGACGCGAGCGAGCTCCTCGAGGCGGTTGCGGATCCAGTCGGCGAACTCGATGACGTCGAAGCCGAGAGACGTCTTCGGCGTGAGCTTCCGCAGCGGCTTCGTCCAGATGCGAGGGGTGACGTCGCCGTAGCGCTTAGCTGGAGCGGCGCCGGCGCTTCGGCCTCTCGAACCTCGAGACGTTGGGCGGCGTGTCGGCGCCTTCGTCGCCATCCTTGCCCCCTTCCGTCTTCGCCGCCATGCGCAGCGATCGCAGCTCGTGCTGCATGCGGACTGTCGGGGTTCCTCCGAGCCGATCGAGGACGGTCGTGAGCGCGCGGTGCGCAGAGAGGGCCTTGGTGGTCTCGCCGGCGTGGGTCATCAGGTCGATCTGCTCGGCGAGCATCTTCGCCTGCAGCACGGCGGCGACGTCGGAGTCGACGAGCCACTTCATCGCCTCGAGCGAAGCGCGCACCGACTCCCGCATCGTGCGGGGAGCTTCGGCGTCACGCTCGTCACGCTCTGCCTGGCGTGCGGCCTCCCGCTCGGCTGCCTTCTTCTGCCGGTACTTCCTAGCCCGTTCGCGGGCTGCGGCCTTTCTCTGCTCCTCGGTTTGCGGCATGGGAACCTGCCTTGGATGTGTGACGGGTACGCGCGATCGCGGACCCAATTGAACCTGGGTGGGGGAAAAGACTGCCGGCGAAGGTGCCTCCACCAATCCCCACAGGGATTGAGACCCCCCTTCCCCGGTCGCGATCGTCCGGGTAGGAGTCTCTACCTACCCCGAAACTCAATCCGGGATACCGTCACCACGCCTCCGATGTCTCGCCGACCACTGCCATCGGGCGGCCGGCTCCGCGCGAGCGGTTGCATCGGTGATGCGATGGGCGGACGTTGCTCGGCTCGAACTCCAGATCGGGGCGGCGGACCAGCGGGTGGATGTGGTCGAGCTCGAAGCTGTCGGGCTGATTCGGTGGCGCGTCCCAGTCGATGGTCGCTTGACCGCAGATCCCGCAGGCCTGGTTGATCGCCTGCCAGATCGCCTTCATGTCGGCTCGGAACTGGCGCGCCTTCGTGCTCTTGTCTCGGCCTGCCATGAGGGGATGCTCCTCACGTGAGCGCCCGCCGCTCGGGCTCGCAGTCAGGATGGTGTGAAGAGCGGCGGCGGGCTGTCTGAGTGCGCGCCGGCGGCCCGCGGAGCAAGCCCCGACCGCCGGCGCGCGAAGGATCCGCTCTGCATCGAATGCCCGGAGGATCAGGCCGGACCGCGCGACCAGCCACCCCTATGACCCGGGCCGTGCGGCGAGTGAGTTCCCTCAGGAACGGGAAGAGCCCCGCAGCGCGAGGCTCGAACTACGGACGCAGGACGCCCGACGTTATGCGACAAACGTCCCGGCATTGACCGACAATTCGCCGCATTGGGCTCGGCGTGTCGCAATCCCAGACAATCTAGGACGCTTCCGGCGCATCCAAACCGGCTCTAAGTCACCGAGTACTCGTGACTGTCGAAGCCCTATCGACTCGCGCTACCGTGACTGCAGTCCACGCTTCGCCAAGGCCAAGATCTGTTCTTCCAGCACACCGTCCGGCAGGCGACCCTCTTCGTCTGCTAGCCGAACCGCCTCGATGCCCTTGATCGATGCCGTCAGAAGGTGATCGTGCTCAACGAGCAATCCGTCTGCAACGAGGCGCCGCACTGTGGCTGTGCCCGCGTTCTTCCCCGAGACGATGTGCACCGGCGCCCACGGAGTAATCGGATCGACTACGGCGAGCGCCAGCGTCAGCAGCTGCTTCGGCGTGGGGCGGGGCATGGTTTCAAGGTTACGGTCGGCCATGTCTGAAAGGAAGGCGCCGGCGCTCATTGCTTCGCCGCACCTGAATCAGGCGACGCGGGGAACATCTCGTCGTAAATGTGGATGCATCGCTTGCAGTCGGCGCGATCGCGGGACCAGGTGCCGCCCGTCAGGATCGGTGGATCGCCGCACACCGACGCGGCGTAAAGGTTCTCGCGCGGGTTCTGAATATGGCGCGTCATCGTTCCGCCGCCCCTGAATCAGCCGACTCGGCATCCACTACCTCGACCATCAGCGAGCGGCGATACGTCTGAACCGAGCCAGCTGTGTACAGGTGACGGCGACGCACATCGGCCCAAGCGTCCTCGCGCAGCCTGACTCTCATCCAGGTGTCATCACCGCCGACCTCAGTGCCGACAACCTTCCCCTTTCGTTGGTGCAGCCAGGCCGTCATGCGCGTGCCTCCCCTGAATCAGCCGTCCGAGACCGACGGCGAAGGCAGTCGCATTGACCGCACTGCTCGCACCGGTTGGTCGGCTCTGCGCAGTTCGACAGTGAGATGGTCGCGCCACACTCCATGCACACTCCGTCACCGGCCATCGCTGGCCTCCGCCGAATCGTTCGTAGCCGTCTCGGCGTCGTGGAGCGCCTTGAGTTGCTTCGCCATCTGGTAGAGCATCTTCGCGGCCGAGAGCTTGTCGATCGCCAGCGACTTGATCTCGCCAACCACTTGCCCGTCATCGGTCTTTCTGAGCACGATGAAGCCGAGAGCGTCGCGTGCGTCCACGATCTCCATGCCAATGTCTTTAGCCACGGTCGTCTCCGTTCGATGAATCAGCCGACTCGCCCTCGTCCGGGTCGCTGCGCGTGTAGTCCGGCGTTCCGTCCCCGCTTTCAATGCCCTCGCGCTTGCGGCGTTCGATGAATGGTGTGCTCATTGGTCTTCTCCGTTCGATGAATCAGCCGAGTTGCGGTCGGGCTCCCGCGGCCCGTCGACGAACGCCTGAGCGATCAGCTTGAGCAGCTCGTTAAGCTCGTTCCAAACCACTTCCACCTCGTCGCGCACGTGGTCGCGGACCATGTGCTTCGGCACATCCACCTCGTCGCCGCGAACCCAAGCGAGGAGATCATCGCGACCGAGAATTCGGCCCGATCGATGCGTCTCGTCATAGATCGTGACGTCGTACGGTCGGATGCACACACGGTCCCGGCCGCGTGCGGAGAGCACGATCCAAGTGCCGCTGATTCTCCCGTCCGTGCCGATCACCCGCTGGTATCGACTCATGTCGTAGGCCCTCGCCTCGGTGCTCACTATGCTGACTCCTTGCTGGGTTCTGGCGTGCAGGTCGCGCACGGCTTCACTCGGTTGAGCCCCTCGTGCACTGCCCGAAGGATCGCCATGAGCATTCGGTCCTCGATCGACTGCGCGCGCCCGTTCTGCTCGCTGATGACCATGTCCCAGACGGGATGCACCGCCTCGGCGTTGTCGATCTCGAATCCCGTCGGCGCTACCGCCGGCATGGGGATGGCGAGCGTCCTTCCGTCAGCCATCGGAGGCCTCCTCGGCGAGCGCTGTTCTGATTTCGTTGGGGGTTGCGAAGCGGCGGTAGTTGGGTCGTGCGATGTCGGTGTGGGTGATGCCGTAGGGCTTGAGTACCTCGTTGAGTTCGTCGCTGTGGTCGCGGATGAAGTCGTCGATGGCGTTGGCGGCTTCGCGTTCGAGTTCGACGGTGAGGGGTTCGTAGGCGACGATGACGGGGCGGGGTGTGGTCATTGGTTAGCCTCCGAGGATCCAGCGCCACACCATGACGATGAGGGCGATGACGGATGTGATGACGCTGCCGGCGATGAGGATGGTTATGAGGGCGCCGATCGTGTAACCGATGCGGGTGCCGATCGAGCGCGTACGGGCAGGGCGGCGCCAGCGGGCCGACACGTCGCTCGACGTCGACGGCACCGGGATGAGGTGCAAGTAGTTCTGCGCGAGGTTGTCAGCCGCATCGGGAGTCATGACGTTGTCGCGGACTGCGCGGCGCAGCCAGGCAGGCCAGGTGGGGCGGGTGGTGGTCATGCGGGGTGGTCCTTCCGGTGGGTGCGGGTTCGGCGGATGTCGTCGATGTGCCAGCGGCGGGGTCTGCCGTGGTCGTGGCGCCACCCTTCGGAGGCGGCGATGTTGCGGGCGGTTTTCACGGACACGCCGAGCATCAGGGCGGCTGCGGCCGCGTTGAGATACCGGTCGTCATGGGTCATACCGTCGGGGTCCAGGCGGTGACGAGCTCGTCCCACTGGGAGGGCGCATACGAGGTGTGGTCGCGGTCGGCGGTGCAGACGATGCGGGACGGGGTCGCATGGTCGTCGGACGCGAGGATCGCGGCCAGGGGTGATTCGCACAGGACGGGCCCGTAGTCGGTCTCGAGGACGACATCGCGGCAGCGGATCGCCTCACCGTCCCGCTCGAGCAGCACACGGCGGACCGGCGTCGTCGACAGGGCGGCCTCCACGCGACGCAGCAGACCCTTCATCGAGTCGAGCACGTCCGGGCCGAGCTCCGGATAACGGCCCAGCCAGCCGCCATGCCGGCGCGCGATGACCGTCAGCTGCAGCTCCGGCCGATCGTTGAGGGTGAACCCGTACGACTGACCCGCCGGCATGACCCGCTCGCGGATGACGGTGCGCGCCAGGAACCCGGCGTAGTCGTCCGCCTGGGATGCGACCGGCGTCGCCGCTGGATTCCACGCCGCCGACACGTCGCGCGGCTCTCCCCCACCGGACGGGCGCGCCGTGTATGACCGGTGCGTCGTGACCCGCAACGTCGACCTCCGCAACGGCACCATCAGCTCAGCGACCTGCGCCAGCGTGCGGGTCAGCTCGTTCACGTGCTGCGGGCACAGATCCGCCGCCGGCACCGGCGTGCGAGCGCATGCGGGAACCATGCACTCAGACGACGTCGACGCCGACACGTGCGCTGGATACCCCTGCAACATCAGCGACCCCCGAAGCCTGCGCTGAACGCACGGTTCATCGCCACGTTCAGGCGGTAGAAGGCACGAGCGAGCTCGCGGATCTGCGACTGACGGGAGCGGAGCGCTGCAGGCCGAGCCCACAGAACACGTTGGTCCAGCCGAAAGGATGCCTCGTCGAAACGGTCCATCGCTCGAAGCAGGATCGGCGCGATCGCCGCCTCCACATCAACACGACGTGATCCGGCGAGCGCCGTGCTCCTCAAATCGGGGGTGTGGGTCATGGTGGGGGTCTCCTAGTAGCAGGTGTCGCAGGTGCAGTGGGGGCGGGAACCGGATTGGCAGTGGGGTGAGGGGTCGTGGTTGGGGGTCATGGGGCCGCCGGTGTCGCAGACGGTGCAGTCGGGGTCGAAGTTGCGGCGGGTCATGCGGCGAGCGCCGGTGAGTAGAGTTCGGTTGTGGATGTGACTGAGGTTGCGGGTGTCAATTGGCCTTCGGTCTGGGTTACGGCGGGGGCTGCGGCAGTCACGGCGTTTGTTGGCGCCGCCACGGCTCCGCTAGTCAAGAGCTGGCAGGAGCGTCGCCGCGAGCTTGTTGCGTTGCGGCTTCCGTGGGTCGGCTTCTCGAAGCGGAGGCTCGAGGGGTTCTTTTTCCCCGCCCACTGGGAGTCGTATCCGCTGAGGGACCACCTGGATGACGAGTACTTGGTTGAGGAGCCGCCCGAGGAATTGATCGGGCTAGATCCGCACGCGCGACCGTTCTGGCAGTGGATGTGCCGGCGCGTTGACGAGCTTTGGTCCGTGGAGGCGTACGTCCGAGAAGAGAACTCCCACCGCCCGGATGACCGCCTCCTGCAGGTGTCGCGACGTGATGTTGAGAGGCTTCGCGATGTGCTTGAGCAGTGGGGTCGCGCGGCTCGCCTCACGGGTCCCATTGCGCTGCGTGTGCGGGAAATTCCGTTCGCCGTCAGGCGATGGTGGCGAAGGTTGCAGCACTGGCGGATCATGCGGCGGCCGATCGGCTGGTAACCGGTCCGAGGATGCTTTCGGCGAGGCGGCGTGCGCGGCCGGTGTCGATGGTGGCGTTGCCGAGGAGCTTGCCGTCGGGTGAGACGATCGGTTCAGCCTGCTGCCGCTTGACCTGAAGGACTTCGAGGAGGGCGGGGTCGGAGCCCTCGGTCGAGTGGAGGAAGTAGGCGACGGGTGGGTCGTCGCCCATTCCGTCGCGGCGGAGCCGGCCGATGGCTTGCTCGTGTACTTGGGGGGACCAGTCGAGTTCGCCGAACACTGCGACGCGGGCAACCTTCTGGAGACCGTCAACGCCGGCGCCCGAGCGGAGCGACATGATGAGGATGCGGCACTGGTCGTCGCGGTCGTCGTCGAGCGGTTCGGAGAACGCGTCGATCGCAGCTTGCTTCTGCTTCGGGGTCTCGGAGCCGGTGTAGAGGCGGGGGTTGAAGTCCTTGAGGCGGTCGAGCCAGATGTCGTAGACGTCGCGGTGCCAGCCGAACAGGACGACGCGTTCCTCAGAGTCGAGGAGCATGCGGACGACGTCGGCGACGTGCGGGGCTTTGTCGACGCCGGTGGCGCGGCGCAGCTGCCAGTCGATCTCGCCGCCGGCTTGCCACTTCTCTTGGTTGGTGGCGTCGTCGGAGAGGATGCGCTCGGCGAGGCGGCGGACGGATTCGGCGACGTCGGCGAGGGCCTTGTGGTCGGAGTCGACGACCATGGGGACCTTGACGGTCTTTGGGAGTGAGCGGCCGACGTCTTTGCGGGTGCGGCCGAGCATGAGGCCGTGCTCGCGGAGGTGGGCGCCGAGCGCGGCTGGGTCGGCGACGACGGCGTTCTGAGATACGAACGTGGACACCCATTCGCGGGTGAACTCTTCGCGGGTGCCAAGGGCGTCCGGGGCGAGAATGTCGTAGAGGTTCCAGATCTCGCCGCCGTAGTTGTGCACGGGGGTGGCGGTGAGGCCGAGGACGTACTCGGCGGTCTGGGTGAGGCGAGCTGCGGCGGCGCCCTTTACGGTGACGGTGCCGCGTCGGAGGTCCTGCACCTCGTCGAAGATCACCGTGCGGATCCGACCGGCGAGGTGGTACGCCCAACCCTCGAGCTTCGAGTAGGGCACGATGAGGACGTCGGGGAGGTCCTCGACGGCATATTTCGGCGGGAATGCGGTCTTCTTCGCGACGTCGTAGGTGAACGTCGGGAAGGCCTCTTGGAGCTCTGTCACCCAACGGGGCGGGAGGTGCGTCGGCGGGACGACCAGGGCGGGACGCGCGTCGGCGTGATTGACCGCCAGCAGCCCAGTGAACGTCTTCCCCAGCCCGACCTCATCGGTGAGGATCAGACGGCGGGTCGCGCGTAGCAGCTGCACGGCGGCGAGCTGGTACTCGCGCGGCGTCTTCGCGGGCTCGTGCTCGAGCTGCAGCGTCACCGGACCGCCACTACGGAGCTGCTCGACCGCCTCGCGAGCTCGAGCATGTTGTGCCGCGCCCTCGGCGAGCGCCGCAGCGTCGTCGGGTCGTTCGGGGGTGAGGGGGTAGCGGTCCATGAACCAGGTGAGGTCGGTGCATACCTCTGGGGTGTGGGTCATGGTGACCTGCTCGGTGCGGGTGTGTCCGATGCGGCCGAAGATGCGGCGGGCGCGCATGCGGACGTCGGGTTCGAGGGTGAGGTACCAGGTGGGTCGGCCGGGGGTCATGGCTGTGGCTTCGGTGTGGCCGAGGGTGTAGGTGCCGTAGGTGCGGGTCATAGGCCGGCCTCGAGGAGGGGGTGCACGGCGACGGGGATGTCGTTGATGGTGTGCGGGATGCGGGTGTGGCTTGCGCGTGTGGTGACGAGGATGAGGGCGTCGATCGCGGGTGAGGCGGCGTAGCGGGTCAGCTGACGCTCCACCGTGGAGAGGTTGCCTTTGATCTTCACTTCGATGCCGAACCGCAGGACGGGGAGGTAAATGTCGATGCGGTCGGCGCCGCTGAGCTCGACCTCCCGCTGGACGGTGTAGCCGCGCTCGGTGAGGTGGTCGGCGATCGCACGTTGCAGGTCCGCCTCGTTCGTGTAGGTCGGGCGCAGTGTGGAGAGGGCGCCGACCAGTGCAGCGACGGCGAGGCCTGTGGCGGCGGAGGCGGTCATTTCTTCGCCTTCGCGGCCTTCGCGGCCTCTTCGACGTCGGAGAGGGTGTAGCCCCAGCCGGACAGCCAAGCGAGGTAGTTCGGCGTGAGTGAGTGGTCCCAGCCCTTCTTGGCGTACTCGTACTGGCCCTCGATCGCGGCGATCGCGTGGGCGAGGCACATGTGGGCGGCGCGGGTCGGGTTCTCCTTGAGCCACTTGAGGCGGTCGGATCGGATGTCGAGCAGCTGCTCGGTGAAGGAGCGGATCCGGTAGTCCTCCACTCCCCCACGAGCGAGGAAATGCGCGACGAATCCCTCCCACGCGGCGGGCGGCTCCTTTTCGGCGAGAAGGTTTTTGACGAACTCGACGCGGACGACGGTCGCGGTCGACCAGGCCTTGTTGTTCTCGCGGGCGAGTTTGCGGCGGGCCTTCTCGTCGTCGTCGATCGCGCCGCCGGCGGTGGCCGTCGCGCGGCCGCGCACGAAGTGGCCGTTCGCCTTCCAGTCGGTGCAGACGGGAGTGATGTTCGCGACGGCCGATCGTGTGCCTTCCTGGGACCAGTCGTAGCCGGCGCGCACGATCACGGCGTGACCAGGGCACGTTGCGTGCTTCTCTGCGTCGAACCGTGTGTACTTCGCGGCGCCTTCGGCGGTGGCGGACAGTTCGTCGAGGTACTTCTCGGGGCCCTTGTGCTCGTACCGGTCAAATGCAGCGATGACGCGGGCGCCTGCCTGCTCGAGCTCGGCGAGCGCCGCGGCGATCACTTCGCGTTCTTGGCGTTCCTGCCGGCGGCGCTGGATCAGGTGAGCGAACTGTCCAGGGTTGGTCGCGGCGACGTCCGTGAGTTCGGCTGCGACGTCGGGATCGTCGTCGAACTCCAGGATCTCCGCGGCGAGGTCGAGGGGGACGTTTTTCTCGATCGCGGCGGCCGCGTGGGGGGGAGTGTCCGTTAAACGGTGTGTGAGGTCCGGCGGTTTTCAGTGATTGGTTCTGTCGAACCGTCCGGCGAAGGTGATCGCGAACGCGTTGAGCGCGGGCTTCCACCTGATCGCCCAGCGTGCCCTGCCGCCCCCGGTGGGGTCAAGTGACCGGGTCACAAGGTAGAGACACTTCAGCGCCGCGGCCTCGTTCGGGAAGTGTCCGCGGGCGCGGACCGCTCGCCGGTAGCGGGCATTGATCGACTCGATCGCGTTGGTCGTGCAGATCACCTTTCGGATCTCGACGTCGTACTCGAGGAACGGCACGAACTCGGCCCACGCGTTCTCCCATAGCTGCACGATCGCCGGATACCTGCCGCCCCACTCGGCCGCGAACTCGGCGAACCGGTCCCGGGCCGCAGCCTCGGACGGGGCTGTGTAGACGGGTCGGAGTCCCTTCACGATCGCGTCACGGTGCTGGCGGCCGGCGTAGCGGAAGCTGTTGCGGATCAGGTGCACGATGCACTGCTGCACGACCGTCCGCTCCCAGGTGGTATTGATCGCTTCGGGGAGTCCCTTCAGCCCGTCGCAGACGGCGATGAACACGTCCTCGACGCCACGGTTCTTCAGCTCGGTGAACACCTGCAGCCAGAACCTCGCGCCTTCTGCGCCGTCGCCGGCCCAGATCCCGAGGATGTCGCGTTCCCCGTGCACGGTGACGCCCATGACGACGTAGAACGGGGTGTTGCGGACCTGCCCGTCACGGACCTTGACGACGATCGCGTCGACGAAGATCACCGGGTAGATCGGGTCCAACGGTCGGGAGGACCATTCCGCGAGCTCACCGGCCACCTTCTCCGTGATCCGGCTGATGGTGTCTTTGGAGACCTTCGCGTCGTAGACCTCGTCGAAGTGCGCGGCGATCTCCCCGGTCGTGAGTCCGCGGGCGCTGAGCGACAGCACGATCTGATCGATCCCGTCCAGGCGACGCTTCCGCTTGGGGACGATCACCGGTTCGAACGACCCGTCGCGATCCCGGGGGACCTCGATCTCCACGGGGCCGATCTCGGTGAGAACCGTCTTCGTCCGTGTCCCGTTGCGCATGTTCGACCCGGCAGGCGTCCCGCCATGCTGGTGCCCGAGATGCTCGGTCAGCTCCGCGTTCAACGCCGTCTCGAGGACGTTCTTCGTGAGCTGGTTCAGCAGCCCTCCCGGGCCGACCAGGCTCACGCCCTGCTCCTTCGCCTGCGCGAGCAACCGCTCGGCAAGGTCCTTCTGATCGATAATCTCTCCCGTCACGGGATCGATCATCGCGTCTTCCAACAACTCGGTCGTGTCAGCCACGGCCGTCTCCTTTCGGATCAGGCCGGACCCCACACACCGTTATTCAGACAGTCCCGCGTGGGGGGACGCGGCGACCTTGAGGGCGGTTTCGACGCGCGCCTTCGGGGTCTTCGTCTTGCGGGCGATCTGGTCGGCGGAGACGTTGAGGTCGAAGAGGGTTTGGAAGGCGGCGGTGCGGTCGGCGTCGGTGAGCTGCTCGCGGTGTTCGTTGACGACGAGTTGGCGGATGATGCGGCCGGCGTCGTCGGCGAGGGGGTCGATCACGACGGCGGGGATGGTGTCGAGTTTCGCGTCGGTGGCGGCGAGGGTGCGGCGTTGTCCGTCGATGAGGCGGTAGCCGTCGTCGGTCTGCTCGACGATGACGGGCACGACGACGCCGTCCTGCTTGACGGAGGCCCAGAAGCCTCGGTCGGTCTTGACGTTGCGGCGGATGTTGGCATCGACGCGGATGTCAGCGGGGTTGAGGTTGACGACGGTGAGGGTGGGGGTGGCGGTCTTGCCGGGCATGGCGGGGTCCTTACTTCGTGTAGTGGGCGCGGGGGCCCTGGCGGGTGGCGAGGTGGTCGATGATGCGGTGGGTGGTGATCGGGTCGGTCTGCAGCGCGATCTTGAGGTAGCCCTGCTTGGGGTCGACGAGGGTGGCGAGGATCTGCGTGTAGCGGGTGCGGGAGACGTGCAGCTGCTGGCGGATGGCTTTGTCGTTCTTGATGCCGAGGCGCGGGTGGGTGCGGGCGAAGTCGAGGATCTGCGCGACCGTCCACGACGGGGCGCCGGCGGTCGGCGCGGGTGTGTGGTCACGCATCGGGGCTCCACGGGTTCAGCTCGGCGACGTCGTCGCACAGGCGGCGGATCGCGGCGTCACCGAGCGGCGCCAGCGACACGCGCGGACGGGCGGGCCGGGGACGTTCGGTGGCCTCGAGGCGGGCGACGAGCTGCGGGAGCGTCTCGCGCGAGTGCGTGACGCGTTCGGCTTCGAGGTTCCGCTCCCACCGGGCACGCTCGGCGAGGACCGCTGCGGCGAGCGCCGGCCCGGTCATGCTTCGCCTCGCAGCTGTGCCTCGATGCGGCCGGTGAAGTAGTCGATGGGGCGCCAGATGGAGGCGTTTTGGCCGGCGGCGGTGAGGTCGCGGATCCAGCCGTCTTGGGCGCGGCTGGTCTTGCCTGTCTGGGTCTTGAGCTCGCGCCAGAGGGTGAACTTGAGGCGGGGGTGGACGAGGACGAGGTCGGGGAAACCGGGTTGGCTGCGGCGTGAATCATGCGTGTGGTAGCAGCGCCAGCCGAGGGTGCCGGCGAGGCGGGTGACGACGTCCTGGAGTTGCTTCTCGGTCATCTGGTCGGCGCGCAGCTTCGCGTATGCGGCGGCGTCGATCGACGCGGGCAGGGCGGTCACCGGGTGCCCCTGATGGGGGCGGCCATCTGGTGGTGGCGGGTCTTGCCTGCTTGGAGGAGGGCGGGGATGATCGCGGCGACTGTGCGGTGGATGGCGGCGTCGCCGAGGGTGCGGATGATGAGGGTGGCTGCGTCGTCCAACTCGGTGTCGCCTTGGGCGTGGCTGATGTAGAGCAGGGCGGCGAGGAGGCCGTCGGTTTCGGCGATGTTGAAGGCGGTCATGGCTGCTGCGGGGTGGCCGGCGTCTTCGGATGCGGTGCGGGAGTTCGCGCAGTTGGTGTCGTGGAGCTGCTCGATCAGCCAGCGGAGGTTCGCCATCGCATCCTCGGCGGGCAGGTTGTCGAACGCGGCCACGAGTGCGTCGGCGAGGCTCCGCATCTCGGGGCAGTCGTGGCCGTCGGAGGGGCATTTCTGTTCGGCGTGGGCGGCGATCGCGTCGACGAGCGCGTCCCAGATGGCTTGTTGGGGTGGGGTGGTCATGCTGCCTCCTCGGCGGTGTCGATGAGCTTCTGGAACTCGGGCCAGTCGTTCGTGATGGCGGTGATGACGAAGCCGGTGGGTGAGCGCGGCGGGCTGCTGGCGCGGTCGAGGATCGTGGTGACGATGCGGGCGACGTCGGATGGGGACGCGATGCGGCCGCAGGCTTTGCCGATGGCGGTAGCGGTCTTGTCGTAGTCGACGCCGAGGCCGGCGATGGAGGCGCGGACGGTGTTGTGGTCGGCGTCGGGATCATCTGTCCGTCCGTCGCTTTCCGCGCGTTCGGGTACTGGACGGACAGAAGAAGTCTTGTTAACAGGACTGTGGACTGAGGGGGTGCGTGACGTGCCCGTGACAGGGGGCGTGACTCCCGCCGTGACATCGTGACCTGTCACGGTGTCTGTCACGGCGTGACTTTCGGCGTGACTGTCACCGTGACTGGGGGTCTGTTTCGACCGTTGCCGTTGCTTGCGGACGCGGGCTTGCTCGCGAGCGGAATCGCGGCGCTTCTTCTCCCCGTCGGCGTCGAGATTGCCGGGTACGTCCTGCCAGTCGTGGAAGCGGTAGCCGTCGGACACCTTCACCCATAGGCCGGCCTTGACGAGCGCTTCTGCTTCGGCCTTCGTGCCGAGACTGGTGGCGATCCCCTTGGGGATGTGGCCGCCGGTGACGTACTGCTTCGACCAGGCGCCGGCGCGCACCCACAGGCCGAGGGCGGCGTTTCCCGCTGCGAGGGCCTTCGGGTGGAAGGGGAACTGGTCGTCGACGAGGAAGTAGGTCATGCTGTGGCCTCCGTGGGCCGCCTGCGGGGCTCGGTCGGGGTGGACTGGGGTGGGTTCATGCGTTCGGCGATCGCGCGAGCGATCGCGGCGTCGAGCTCGGCTGCGACGTCGTCCATGAGGAGTCGGCAGCGGTTGCAGACCACGACGAGGAACTCCAGCTCGGGATGCCTGCGCACAACCCAGCCGAGGCGGGAGAAGTACTCGACCATGGAGGGTGACTCGGTGCCGGCGACGTGCTGGACCGTGTTCGTGCAGAAGTCGCAGGTAAGCGTCGTCGACGTCGCCTGGGTGAGGGGCTCGACGCGGATCACAGGCCGGCCTCCATCGACTGCAGCTGCTGGTCGACGGTGATGTCGTGCAGCAGGGCGAGCGCCTCGCTGCCGGGCATGATGTGACCGTCTGCGCGAGTGCCCTCGATCGACCTGCCGATGGGTGTTCGGGTGAGGGTGAACGTGGCGCCGGCGTCCTGGTCGACGACGACGATCGTGTACCGGTCGCGGGTCATGCTGTCGGCTCGATCAGCTGCGGGTGGTGGTCGTCAACGTGGAGCGCGGCGATGCCGCCGAGGCGCCGGTGGAGCTCTTCGAGGCCAGCGCGGGTGACGCGGACCTGGGGGTAGGCGATTCGGTCGGTGCGGCCGCGGGTCTGGTCGCGGACGAGCCAGCCGGCATCCGTTGCCCGGTCGGTGGGGATCCACGCACGAGTGATGGGCTCCTGCATGGCCCACCCGTAGTCGCGAAGCAGGTCGCGGAACAGCTCGTCGCGAGTTATGCGGATAACTGGGTCGCGGGACAGGATGTCGGCCGCTTCACCGACGGAGAGGTGTCCGTCGTCGACGCGAGCGCGGGAGAAGGGCGAGTTCGTGGCGATCGCGTAGAGCACGCCATCAAGCAGCTCAGAGCGGACGCCGTCAAACCACACGAGAAACTCCATGCGCTTCTCAGTAGGGAACTCGTTGGCGAGGGCGACGACGTCGGCGACGGTGAGTAGGTCACGGTTGTCGTCGAGCAACTCCAGGGCGGCGTAGATGTCGGGGCCGACGAAGCGGGCTTCGCTGTCGCCGCTGGTCTGGACTGCGCGGATGTCGATGCCGTGCCCGAACCAACGGAACGGGATGACCACGGTGCGCGGTTCGTCGCTCATCGGACTGCGGGGCGCTCGAGGTGGCGAAGAGTGAGGATCGCGGAACCGAGCCCGACGACGCCGAGGAGCGCGGCCACGATGACGAGGAAGATCACTCGCGTGTGGATGGCGGCCTGGGCGAGGTAGTCGAGGACGGGTTGCAGGCCGCCGACGTGGATCGCGACGACGACGGCGGCGCCGGCGAGGAACGCTGCGATGTTGGTGGGGCGGATGCGGCGGAGTGTGGGGTGGCTACGCACGGCGGGTTACCTCCGGGACGGTGTGAAGTACAGGACGGCGAACAGGACTGCCGCGACGGTGACGGCGGCGAGGGGGTGGCTGGCGGCGGCGTGAATGCCGACGAAAACGACTCCGAGGACGGTGAGGCGGGCGAGGTGCCGGATGGGTGCGGGAGCGCGGCGGCCGCTTCGGGTCTGCGGTGCCGCGCTCCCGCTGGGGGCACTCGACGGAGACGCCGGCAGCGTCGGGGGGCCGTCGAGAGTGTGAAGGCGCGTGGTCGTCATGAGCGCACCCCCGCCTTGCGGACGGCATCGAGCGCCGCCCAGTACGTGTGCAGAGAATCCCAATAGGCGACGTTCGCCGCGTCGTTCCTCTTCTCCGCGAGCACCAGGCGACGGTTCGCCCGATACACGAGTGTCACGATGCGGCCCAGAAGGATCGTGCCGACGACGAGGAGCGCGGCGGCGACGAGGATGCCAACGACGGCGATGTTGAGGAGGAGATACGCGCTCACGCGGCCTCCTCAGTTGCGAGGTCGGGCCGGTGTAGAGCGCGGGCTTCGATCCAGAGATCCTTGAGCAGCGCCTTGGAGACTCGGCGGAGCGCACGCTGGTGCTGATGGCCAGCAGAGAGCGGCGTGCCGGGCTGCGCCGGCTTACCGGACGGGCCGCAACGGACGCACTCGGTGGTGTGGAGCTTGTCGACGTCGCCGATACGGGACTCGTCGTACACGATCCGGTAGGGGCTGTTCTCCTGCTTGATGCACGACAGTGCGATCAGGAACGCGCGCATCTTCGCGGTGTCTGACCAGTTGGTTTTCTCGCCGCGACGTCGACGCTGAGCGGCCCCATTGTGGACGGCGTACCCGCAGTACGCCCAGAGCTCTGAGACAGTGCGAGGGCGGTCGTGGAGGTCGTTCCAGTAGGGGTCGCCGATCGCCGCGAGCAGGCGCGCGGCTTGCTTCTCCCCCACTCCGATCGTTCGCTTGATGAACGGGTACAGCGGGTGGGTGCGGAGTGCCCGCTTGAGGTCTAGCTCGGCGGCGTGCTCGAGCGCAGCGATGCTTGCGACGAGCGCCTGGGCTCGGGCGACCTCGGGCGATCGTGCGTCGAGGCCCAGGCCGCGCTGTTCGCCGTCCGAATCCGTGGCGGATCGGGTGAGCTGCCGGACGCGATTCTCGTTTGCGATGCGGGTGCGCTCGAGGTCGTCGAGCGTGTCGGCGACTAGGCAGAGGTAGGCGTCGAAGAGGGGATCCTGCCGCTGGCGGGTCATCCTGTGGGCTCCGACCGGATTCTGGCGGCGGCAGGAATGTCGTCACGATCGGCGAGGCAGAGGTGGGCATCGTATGCCTCTTGGCCGGTCGTGACTGCTTGATCCTCCGGACGCGGTTGGTGTCTGGTGGACGTCAGGTCAATGGCGTCCGGAGGGAAGGGTGCCCGAGCGGGTGGTTCCTGGTTTACGCAATCGTCGTGGCTCGGGCTGTCTGTGGACCCCGCCGACGGGCGTTCTCTGGATCGCGTGTCCGCGTTGGTCGGCGGGGTGGTTTCGGGGTGGTCGGTCATGCTGCACGCTCCAGAATCGGGGAGGCGACATCGGCGGAAAGGTCGCCGAGGGTCTTGGCCCGGGATGCCCGCATCGCGGCGGCGAGGTGTTCGAACTGCTGCACCCGGTACAGGGCCTCGTTCGCGAGCTTGCGGCGAGCGCCGGCGACGGTGAGGAGGTCTTCTGCGGTGCAGTCGCGGAGCCGCTTGACGATGCCGTCGACGGGGATGTTCTGGTCGAGGAACTTGGGCCACCACTCGGTGCGGATGAGTTCTTGCTTGCGGGAGTGTCCGGGCTTGATGGGGCCGGTGGCTTTGCGTCGGAGGTCGCCGGCGGCGCTGACCAACTGCTCGCGGATCGCCGAGCGGAGCATGGCCGGGTAGTCGGCGGGCTTGATCGCCTTCATGACGAGGTCGACGGTGGCGTCCATGTCGTCGAGGCCGTGCTCTGCGACGGTCGAGGTGACGAGGCTGCGGAATGAAGAGCTCACGCGGCATCACCGCCCTCGGCGAGCGCCGGGGTCTGTTGCTGAGCCTGGGCGGGGGCTAGCGTGCTGTGATGGGCCTTTTCTCGAAGAAGCAGACCGTGGTGAGTGTTGCCTTCCGGGAACTGAGCGAGCCGCCTCCGAAGAATGAGCTCCGGTCGACCTATCGGTACGTGTCCACGCTGACTCCGGCGCCGGTCGTCGGCGACCGCTTGATGGTGCGGGGCTCGGACGGGAAGCTTGCGCCGGTCATCGTTGTGGCCGTCGAGGTGACCAAGGCGACCGACGGGCTCGCGCCGGTTGAGCGTGCGGTGACCGCGGAGGAGCTGGATCAGGCGACGCAAAAAGCGGCGAAGGATCTCGACACTTGGTTCCGAATGGCTCGTCGCAGTGCTGGGCTGAGCGTCAGCGGGCGCCTGCCCGGAAAGCCGCCGGGCGACCTGCCGGAGATCCCGCCGGCGGACGGTGAGGCCTCCCGAGAGGATGCCGATGCGTGGGGTCGTGGCTGGTACCGAATCTGGAAGCTCGCCGAGGAACACGGTCGGGGTGCGGAGGAGATCGCTGCCTTCAAGTCGAAGGCCTACCGCTGGTTCGCGGTGCGCGATCGCAGCTGAGCCCTTCATGCGGCGTCTCCGCCGTCGGCGAGCGACCCGGTGGGTGCGACGAGCGCTTCAATATCGGTGCGACGGAATCGGTACTGACCGCCCGGGGTGGTCGTGAAAGGGATCTGTCCGCGCTTCACCGCTCGACGAATTGTGTCGGGGTGGAGTTGCGCGATAGCGGCGGCCTCGCCAATGCCGATCTGGGTCTCACCGGGTTGCGTATGCGTAACTGCCATGCGCATACATAAGCATGCGTAGCGAAGTTGTGCAAGCGTAACTTCGTCGGCGTGTCGTGCTTTTTCTGCTCTTGCGCACTGTTGCGCATGCGTGCATAATGTCTGCATGCCCAAAACAAGTCTCAACAGTCAGCCCGGCCCCTACGTGCCCGGCTGGACGTTCGGCGACAAGTTCCGCAAGGCGCGTCGGATATCTGGCCTCGACCAGCGCGAGTTCGCAGTGAAGCTCGGCCTCACGCCGTCAACAGTCGCCGCATACGAAGGTGACCGCGCGACCCCACGTCTTCGCGACGTTACGCCGCTCGCAAAGAGCATCCAGATGCTGACCGGGATCGAGCACACCTGGTTTCTAGAGTTCGACGCGCCCAGGGGTGGCGGCACCAATCTGCACGGCGTGACGCCGATCCGCCCCCGCACGCTCGGAACAGTGGGCCCTGAGGGATTCGAACCCCCGACATCCACGGTGTAAACGTGGCGCTCTAACCAACTGAGCTAAGAGCCCGTGCGGCGCCAGCCTACCGCCCCCGCGTCAACAACTCAGGACTACCGCGTCAGAGGCGCGCAATCGCCTCGCGGTAGGCCGCGAGATCGCGGGCCTCGCCGGGTGACGTCTGGAAGGCGGCGTGCACTAGTCCTGAGTTGTTGACAACCACGGTGGCGCGGGTGGCGAAGCCGCGCTCCTCCACGAAGGCGCCGTAGACCTGAGCCACCGCGCCGTGGGGCCAGAAGTCGCTCAGCAGCGGGAAGGTAAACCCCTCCTGGTCGGCGAACTGCCGCAGGGTCGCCACCGAGTCGACAGAGATGCCCACCAACTGAACGCCGGCCTCGGCGAATACGCCAATGTTGTCGCGCAGCTCACAGAGTTCGCCCGTGCACGTGCCGGTGAAGGCGAGCGGGAAGAATACGAGCGCGACCGGGGAAACTCCCCGAAAATCACTGAGGGTTACGGCCGCTCCCCACTGGTCACGCAGGGTGAAATCGGGGGCCGACGAGCCGATCTCGGGCAGCGCCGACGTTGTCGCACTCACACAAAGCTCCTTCGCGACAGTGACTAGACTCGGGGGGTTGCCAGCACGCCCCCGTCGCACCCGACGGCGCCGCGCGCCGCAACGCACTCTTTTGTCTACCACCAGGAAGAGGTCAAGGGTGACGGTCAACGACCAGGATCCGTATTCGGTCGAGGCGATGGACGCCGATCCGGAAGAAACCGCCGAGTGGAGCGAGTCGCTGTCGGCACTCGTCGCCGAGCGCGGCCACCAGCGCGGTCGCGAGATCATGCTGAGCCTGCTCAAGCGGTCAAAGGAACTGCACCTCGGTGTTCCGATGGTGCCGACCACCGACTACCTGAACACGATCGCGTCTGAGAACGAGCCTGACTTCCCCGGCGACGAGGAGCTCGAGCGCGAGTACCGCCGCTGGATTCGGTGGAATGCCGCGATCACGGTGCACCGCGCGCAGCGCCCCGACATCGCCGTGGGCGGCCACATCTCGACCTATGCGTCGAGTGCAGCCCTCTACGAGGTGGGCCACAATCACTTCTTCAAGGCCGCAGACCACCCCGACGGCGGCGACCAGATCTTCTACCAGGGCCACGCCTCCCCCGGCATGTACGCCCGCTCGTTCCTTGAGGGGCGTCTCGGCCCCGAGCACCTCGACGGCTTCCGCCAGGAGAAGTCGCACGCGGCCGGAGGGCTCTCGAGCTACCCGCACCCGCGCCTCATGCCCGCCTACTGGCAGTTCCCGACGGTGTCGATGGGTCTCGGCCCCATCAACGCGATTTACCAGGCGCAGGCCAACAAGTATCTGACGAACCGCGGCCTGAAGGACGCGGGCAAGAGCCACGTGTGGGCCTTCCTCGGCGACGGCGAGATGGACGAGCCGGAAAGCCGCGGCGCATTGCAGCTCGCGGCCAATGACGGACTCGACAACCTGACCTTCGTGATCAACTGCAACCTGCAACGCCTCGACGGCCCGGTGCGCGGCAACGGCAAGATCATCCAGGAGCTCGAGAGCTTCTTCCGCGGTGCCGGATGGAACGTCATCAAGGTCATCTGGGGTCGCGAATGGGATGCTCTGCTCGCCAACGACCACGACAGCGCCCTGCGCGACCTGATGAACGCGACGCCCGACGGCGATTACCAGACGTACAAGGCCGAGTCGGGCGCGTTTATCCGCGAGAACTTCTTCGGCCGCGACCCGCGCACCGCCGCGATGGTGGCCGACATGTCCGACGACGACATCTGGCGCCTGAAGCGCGGCGGGCACGACTACCGCAAGGTGTACGCCGCCTACAAGGCCGCTGTCGAGCACAAGGGTCAGCCGACCGTGATCCTCGCGAAGACGGTGAAGGGCTACGGCCTCGGCCCGAGCTTCGAGGGCCGTAACGCGACCCACCAGATGAAGAAGCTCACCCTCGACAACCTGAAGCAGTTCCGTGACGAGATGCGCATCCCCGTCACGGACGCTCAGCTCGACGAGGACCCGTACCGCCCGCCGTACTACCACCCGGGCAACGACCACCCCGCGATTCAGTACATGCACGAGCGCCGCCGTGCGCTCGGCGGCTACCTGCCGGAGCGTCGCTCGAAGTACGTCGACGTGCAGATCCCGGAGGAGAGCGCGTACGGCGTCGTCAAGAAGGGCTCGGGCAAGCAGGGCGTCGCGACGACGATGGCGTTCGCGCGTCTACTGAAAGATCTTCTGCGCGACAAGAACTTCGGCGACCGCATCGTGCCGATCATTCCGGATGAAGCACGCACCTTCGGCATGGACGCCTACTTCCCGACGTCGAAGATCTACAACCCGAAGGGTCAGCACTACACCTCGGTCGACCGCGAACTGCTGCTCGCCTACAAGGAGAGCCCGCAGGGTCAGATCATTCACACCGGCATCAACGAGGCGGGTGCGTTCGCCGCGTTCACCGCGATCGGAACGAGCTACGCGACGCATCAGCAGCCGCTCATTCCGGTGTACGTGTTCTACTCAATGTTCGGCTTCCAGCGCACGGGCGACGCGATGTGGGCGGCCGCCGACCAGATGGCTCGCGGCTTCATCATCGGCGCCACCGCTGGTCGGACCACGCTGACGGGCGAGGGTCTGCAGCACGCGGATGGACACTCACCGCTGCTCGCGTCGACGAACCCCGCGGTCGTGACGTACGACCCGGCATTCGGCTACGAGATCGGGCACATCGTGCGCGCGGGCCTCGAGCGTATGTACGGCGGCTCGCACCCTGACCCCAACGTCATGTACTACCTCACCGTCTACAACGAGCCGATCGCGCAGCCCGCCGAGCCCGACGACCTCGACGTCGACGGACTGCTCAAGGGCATCTACCTGCTGAAGAAGAACGATGCCCCCGGGCCCAAGGCGCAGATTCTCGCCTCCGGTGTCAGTGTGCCCTGGGCGCTGGAGGCGCAGCAGCTGCTGGCCGACGACTGGGGCGTCAGCGCCGATGTGTGGAGCGTGACGTCGTGGACGGAGCTCCGCCGCGAGGGCCTCGCCGCCGACGAGCACAACTTCCTGAACCCGACGGCCGAGCAGCGCGTGCCCTACGTGACGCAGAAGCTGCAGGGCTCGGAGGGTCCGTTCGTCGCGGTGAGCGACTTCATGCACGCCGTTCCCGACCAGATCCGCCCGTTCGTGCCCGGCGACTTCGCGACGCTCGGCGCCGACGGATTCGGGTTCAGCGACACGCGTGCCGCGGCGCGGCGCTTCTTCACGATCGACAGCCCGTCGATCGTGGTGCGCACGCTGCAGCGCCTTGCCCGCCAGGGCCTCGTCGATGCGCAGGCCCCCGCCCGCGCGATCGAGCAGTACCGCCTGCACGACGTGACGGCGGGCACAACCGGCGCGGCCGGCGGCGACGCGTAGCACCCCACTCGGTGCCCCGTCCTTCGGGACGGGGCACCGCATCCTCGTTCACAAGGAGTTCGCATGGCGGCGATGACAAAGGCGCAGACGCTCGCCTGGTTGCGAAACATTTCGGGCGAACTCGCCACTGAGACGCTGAAGCGCCTGGACGAGACGCTGCCCTGGTACGGCGACATGCCGCCGAGTAGGCGCAGCGCCGTCGGCCTCGTCGCCCAGGCGGGCATCACCTCGTTCATCAGCTGGTACGACGACCCTCGCTCGCAGGCGTGGATCGCCGCCGACGTCTTCGACGCCGCTCCTCGCGAATTGTTGCGCTCGGTCAGCCTGCAACAGACGCTGCAACTCATTCGCGTAGTTGTCGAGGTCGTCGAAGAGCGTCTGACGAACGGACCGGCAACCCTGCGCGAAGCGATCCTGCTGTACAGCCGCGAGATTGCCTTCGCCGCCGCGGACGTCTACGCCAGGGCTGCGGAGGCTCGCGGTCTGTGGGATGCCCGACTCGAGGCGCTCGTCGTCGACTCAATCCTCTCGGGTGAGTACGACAACGAGTTGCCCAGCCGAATCGCCGCGCTCGGGTGGAACGGCCACGGCGAGGTGTGCGTCCTCGTCGGCACGGCACCGCGCATCGTCGACGTCGATCAGCTGCGCCGCACCGCACGCCACGTCGACGCTGACGTGCTGATCGGCGTGCAGGGAAACCGTCTCGTCGTCGTCATCGGCCGGGCTCTGCCTCGCGGCGAGGAGCAGGCGGGAGACCGCAGCTTCACGTTCCCCCAGATCGCGGAGGCGCTCGAGCCTGCGTTCGGGCCGGGCCACCTGGTGCTCGGCCCCGAGGTGCCCGACGTTGTCGACGCCGGCAAGAGCGCGAAAGCCGCGCTCGCCGGGTTCGCGGTCGCGCGGGCGTGGCGCAACGCTCCGCGGCCGGCGCTCGCCGACGATCTGCTACCCGAACGTGCGCTCGCCGGCGACCCCATCGCGCGCGCGACCCTCATCAGCCGCATCTACCAGCCGCTCAAGCAGCACAACACGGAGCTGCTCGCGACTCTGTGGGCGTACCTCGACAACGGGCGGAGCCTGGAGGCCACCGCGCGGGAGTTGTTCGTGCATCCGAATACTGTTCGGTACCGTCTGAAGCGCATCAGCGATGTGATCGGGTGGGATGCGACGGGTCCCCGAGAGGCCACCATTCTGCAGACGGCCCTGATCGTCGGCGCGATCGCCGAACCGGGTGCTCCGCGCCGCTGATTGTCGAAACGCACCAACGCTTCCCGCTTGTCACTGGAGAGACCCACCACCACCCCGACCCCTCACCTTGGGAGGATGGAACCCATGATCATCGTCGTCGCGCCCGGCCAGGGCTCGCAGACCCCCGGATTCCTCGAGCCGTGGCTTGAGGACGCGCAGTCCCGCGACCGCCTCGGCGCGCTCGGCGAGTCGATCGGGGTCGACCTTGTCGCCCACGGCACGACGAGCGACGCCGACACCATTCGCGACACCCGGATAGCGCAGCCGCTCATCGTGGCGGCGAGCCTGCTGAGTGCCAGCTCTCTGCTGACGGGCCGCCGCGATCGGGTGGGCGCGGTTGCCGGTCACTCCGTCGGCGAGTTCGCCGCCGCCGCGATCGCGGGCGTGTTGAGCGACGAAGATGCGCTCTCCCTCGTGGGCGTGCGCGGTGAGGCCATGGCGGCGGCCGCTGCCGAAATCCCGACCGGCATGAGCGCCGTCATCGGAGGCGACGCGGATGCACTCTTCGAGCGCCTCGAACAGCTGGGCCTCGTACCGGCGAACGTGAACGGCGGCGGGCAGGTCGTCGTCGCCGGCGAACTGAACAACTTGGAGGCATTCGCCGCCGACCCGATCCCGGGGGCTCGCGTGATCCCGCTGCAGGTGGCTGGGGCGTTCCACACCTCGTACATGGGGTCGGCCGTGGACGCGGTTCGGCAGGCGGCAGAGACCGTCTCGGTGAGTGATCCGAGCATCCGGCTGTACACGAACCGCGATGGCACCGTCGTGACGTCGGGCGCTGACTTCGTCGAGCTCCTCGTCGGGCAGATCTCGTCGCCGGTGCGCTGGGACCTTTGCATGGAGTCGTTCGCCGCTGACGGCGTCACCGGCATCATCGAATTGCTGCCGGGCGGCGCGCTGGCAGGTCTCGCGAAGCGCGCCCTCAAGGGCGTGCCGGCGGTCGCCGTCAAGACGCCCGCCGACCTCGCCGCGGCCATCGACATGCTGGACGCCGCATGAGCGCCGCGCTGACGCCGTCGACGGGCGCGGCCCACACGCGCATCTACGCCCTCGGCGCCGCGCGCGGCGAGCTCGCCGTGACGAACGACGACATTGCGGGCCCGATCGACTCGAGCGACGAATGGATTCGTCAGCGCACGGGCGTCATCACCCGGATGCGCGCGGGCGCCGACGTTGAGGCCGTCGACCTGGCCGAGACGGCTGCGCGCGAGGCGATCGAGAAGGCCGGCATCGAGCCCGGACAGGTCGGGGCCGTCATCGTGGCGACCATCTCCAACACCGTGCAGACGCCGTCTCTCGCCGCCCTGCTCGCCGAGCGCGTGGGCGTGGGCCCGGCAGCGGCCTACGACGTGTCAGCGGCGTGCGCTGGCTACACGTACGGCATCGCCCAGGCCGACGCCCTCGTACGCGCGGGCCTCGCTCAGTTCGTGCTGGTTGTCGGCGCCGAGAAGCTCAGCGACTTCGCGAAGCCGACCGATCGCACCATCTCGTTCCTGCTCGGTGATGGCGCGGGCGCGGCGATCGTCGGTCCCGCCGACGAGCCGGGCATCGGCGCGACGGTGTGGGGCTCCGACGGTTCCAAGTGGGATGCGGTCGGCATGGATCGGCCCCTCAAGGACGCGTGGAATGACCCAGACGGCGAGTTCCCGACGCTGCGACAGGAGGGCCAGACGGTCTTCCGCTGGGCAGTGTGGGAGATGGCGAAGGTGGCGCAGAAGGCGCTGGATGCTGCCGGAGTAAGTCCCGAGGACCTGGCCGCGTTCATCCCCCACCAGGCCAACATGCGCATCATCGACGAGTTCGCCAAGCAGCTGAAGCTGCCCGAGCACGTCGTCGTGGCGCGCGACATCGCGACGACCGGCAACACGTCGGCCGCGTCGATTCCCCTCGCCACCCACGCGCTGCTCGCCGAGCACCCCGAGCTCAGCGGCGGGCTCGCCCTGCAGATCGGATTCGGCGCGGGCCTCGTGTACGGCGCGCAGGTCGTGCGCCTGCCCTAAACCCCCGACCAGGGCCGACCCCCGCCCTAGGATGGGGACGGTCATTCGACACCATCCCCAAGGAGATAACACTCATGGCACTGTCCACCGAAGAGGTCCTCGCCGGCCTGGCCGAACTCATCAACGACGAGACCGGCATCGCCACCGACTCGGTCGCGCTCGACAAGTCGTTCACCGACGACCTCGACATCGACTCGATCTCGATGATGACCATCGTCGTGAACGCCGAAGAGAAGTTCGACGTGAAGATCCCCGACGAAGAGGTCAAGAACCTGACTACCGTCGGCGACGCCGTCACCTTCATCGTGAACGCCTCCGCGTAGGTGCGTTGCGGCTGACGCCGCATTCGCGTCCGTGCGGCGACAGGCTCGTCGCACGGACGCATCCCCTCCCCCCGATCTCGACCGGAGAACTCGCATGACCACGATCGTTGTCACCGGAATCGGCGCGACCAGCCCCATCGGCGGCACCGCCCGCGATAGCTGGACGGCGCTCCTCGCCGGCGCCTCTGGCGCTCGACCGATCGAGGAAGACTGGGTCGAGCAGTACGAGATCCCCGTCACCTTCGCCGCACAGGCGCTCGTGCGGCCGGAGGAGGTGCTGGAGCGGCAGGAGGTGAAGCGCCTCGACCCCTCTTCGCAGTTCGCGCTCATCGCCGCCCGCGAGGCCTGGGCCGACGCGGGAACGCCCGACGTCGCCCCCGAACGGATTCTCGTCGACTATGCAACGGGCATCGGCGGGCTCTGGACCCTGTTGGACGCCTGGGACACCCTGCGTGAGAAGGGCCCGCGTCGCGTTCTTCCCATGACGATCCCCATGCTCATGCCGAACGCGGCTGCCGCGGCGATCAGCATGCACCTCGGTGCGCGTGCGGGCGCCCGCTCTGTCGTGTCGGCCTGCGCCTCCGGCACCGAGTCGATCGCGAACGCGTACGAGCACCTGCAGCTCGGGCTCGCCGACGTGGTGGTCGCCGGTGGCACGGAGGCCGTAGTGCACCCACTCCCCATCGCCGCCTTTGCCTCCATGCAGGCGCTGTCCAAGCGCAACGACGACCCCGCCGCGGCCTCGCGCCCGTACGACGTCGACCGCGACGGCTTCGTGCTCGGTGAAGGCGCCGCCGCCCTCGTGCTCGAAACCAAGGAGCACGCGCTCGCCCGCGGGGCGCGCATCTACGCCGAACTCGCCGGTGGCTCGGTGACGAGCGACTCGTACCACATCACCGCTCCTGACCCCGAGGGTTCGGGAGCCGCCCGCGCCGTCATCGCCGCCCTTGAGCAGGCGGGCGCCGCGGCCGACGATGTCACCCACATCAACGCGCACGCGACCTCGACGCCGGTGGGCGACGTGGCCGAGTTCGAGGCCCTCAAGCGGGTGTTCGGAGACCGGGTTGGTGAGATTCCCGTGTCGGCGACCAAAGCATCCACGGGTCACCTGCTCGGCGGCACCGGCGCCCTCGAGGCGATCTTCACGATTCTCGCGCTCCACGAGCGCACCGCGCCGCCGACGATCAACCTCGACAACCAGGACGAGCGGATCCCGCTCGACGTTGTCACGTCGCCCCGGGCCCTCGGCGATGGTCCGCAGCTGGCGATCTCGAACTCGTTCGGTTTCGGCGGCCACAACTCGGTCGTGGCGTTCCGCTCGTACGACGACTAGACCGCACCCCGCTCGCCCCCTGGCCGCGGGCACGTCAACAACTCAGGACTAACGACGTCTCGCGAGCCCGGGGAGTACGTCACCCGGTGCCTGCGTCGGCCCTTGTCCTGAGTTGTTGACGTGCGCGTCGGCGGGGGGGATCGGGGGGATCAGCCGGCGCGGTGCAGCCACACGACGCGACTGCCGTCGCCCGCGTGGCGGAAGGGTTCCAGCTCGTCGTCCCACGCCTGCCCGAGGGCGAGGCGCAGTTCGCGCTGAAGATCGAGGGCGTTGCCGCCGGACACGTCGAGTGCGTAGCGCACGCGATCCTCGGGGATCACGGTGTTGCCCGCCGTGTCGGTCTGCGCGAAGAAGACGCCGAGGTCGGGCGTGTGCATCCACCGGCCGCCGTCGGCACCGGGCGATGGCTCTTCCGTCACCTCGAAGCGCAGGTGCTCCCAGCCGCGCAGGGCGCTCGCGATCTTCGCCCCGCTGCCGCGCTCGCCCTCCCAGACGAACTCGGCCCGCTGCGTGCCCTTCAGGACCGGCTGCTCGATCCATTCGAAGTTGACGGCACGGTCTATAGCGCGCCCGGCAGCCCACTCAATGTGGGGGCAGAGCGCGCGAGGAGCGGAGTGCACGAAGAGCACTCCGCGAGCGAGTGTGTGTGCCACGATAGTCCGTCCGTTTCTCTTTCAGGTGCGACTTCCCCATCGACCTTCGAGAACCGAACTCACTCGCAGCGGCGTATTCGATTACGGATGCCCGGAGCGGGTATCCCTTGAATTATGGCGCATTGGCGCCCGAAATGACAAGAGTGTCATTTCGGTGCCTGCCTGTGCGGGCCGACCCAGGTTTACTACGCGAAGGGTTCGGCGGCATCCATGAGCCGCGACCGGATGAGAAACCGCACACCCTCTGGTGCCTCGACACTGAACCCGCTCCCCCGGCCGGCAACCACGTCGACCGTGAGGTGGGTGTGCGACCAATACGCGAACTGCTCGCTGCTCATCCAGAACTCGACCGGCATGCTGACGTCTGCGTCCGATGCGATGTCCCACGCGCCGAGAAGGACGTCGTGCGCCGAGGTGTGAAAGTCCCCCACGGGGAAACACATGGGCGACGAGCCGTCACAGCATCCCCCTGACTGGTGAAACATGAGTGGGCCGTGGATCGTCCAGAGCCGGCGAACGAGGGCGAGCGCCTCATCGCTCAGCGCGACCCGCGAGTGCCGCTCACCCTCGATGGTGACCTGAGATTCGTACACGGTGGTCCCTCCTTCCGCGCCCTGGAGCCAAGTAGCACACGGAGTGCCGGCCCCCCAGGCTGAGGCCGGCACTCCGACGATGACGGACTAGAAGAAGCCGAGAGGTTCTTCGCTGTAGGACACCAGCAGGTTCTTCGTCTGTTGGTAGTGCGACAGGGCCAGCTTGTTGTTCTCTCGCCCGATCCCCGAGCTCTTGTAGCCGCCGAAGGCCGCTCCGGCCGGGTAGGCGTGGTAGTTGTTGACCCAGACGCGACCGGCCTGGATGTCTCGACCGGCACGGTAGGCAACGTTGCCGTTGCGAGACCAGACGCCAGCCCCGAGCCCGTACAGGGTGTCGTTAGCGATCGAGATGGCGTCGTCGTAGCCGTCGAAGCTGGTCACGGCAACAACCGGACCGAAAATCTCCTCCTGGAACAGGCGCATACGGTTGTGTCCCTCGAAGATCGTCGGTTGAACGTAGTAGCCATCCGACAGGTCGCCGCCAAGGTCAGCCCGTTCCCCGCCGAGCAGCAGCTTCGCGCCCTCCTGAGTGCCGATGTCGATGTAGCTCAGAATCTTCTCGAGCTGGTCGTTCGAGGCCTGCGCGCCCACCTGAGTGTCGGTGTCGAGCGGGTTCCCCTGCACGGCCTTGCGGGTGCGTTCGATCGCGTCACCCAGGAACGAGTCGTAGATCGGCTTTTCGATGAGCGCGCGGCTCGGGCACGTGCAGACTTCACCCTGGTTGAAGGCGAATAGCGTGAAGCCCTCTTGCGCCTTGTCGTAGAAGGAATCGTGGTGGTCAGCGACGTCGGAGAAGAAGACGTTCGGGCTCTTCCCGCCGAGCTCGAGGGTCGCCGGAATGATGTTGGCACTCGCGTACTGCAGGATCAGGCGACCGGTGGTGGTCTCACCCGTGAAGGCGATCTTGCGAATGCGGTTGCTGCTGGCGAGCGGCTTTCCGGCCTCGACGCCAAACCCGTTGACGACGTTGACGACGCCGGGAGGAAGGAGGTCGCCGATGAGTTCCATGAGCACGAGGATCGACACGGGGGTCTGCTCGGCTGGCTTCAACACCACCGCGTTTCCCGCCGCCAACGCGGGGGCGAGCTTCCAGACCGCCATGAGGATGGGGAAGTTCCAGGGGATGATCTGGCCGACGACTCCGAGGGGTTCGTGATACTGGTAGGCCGTCATGGTGCCGTCCATCTCCTGGAAGTCACCGTCCTGGGATCGAATCGCGCTCGCGAAGTAGCGGAAGTGATCCGCGGCGAGGGGAAGGTCGGCGTTTAGGGGCTCTCGAATCGCCTTGCCGTTGTCCCAGGTCTCGGCGACGGCGAGCATCTCGCGGTTATCGTCGATGACATCGGCGATGGCGTTGAGCACCCGGGCTCGCTCGGTCGTGCTGGTCTTTCCCCACGCCGGGGCGGCCTTGTGTGCAGCATCGAGGGCGGCCTCGATGTCCTCTGCGGTGCCTCGGGCAACTTCGGCGAACGGCTTGCCGGTCACCGGGGTGATGTCCTCGAAGTACATGCCCTTGGCTGGCGCGACCCACTCACCCCCGATCCAGTGCTCGTAACGGGACTTGAACGTGATGAGGCTGTCGGGCGTGCCCGGGGCCGCGTAGATGGTCATGATTCTCCTTGCGACGACGCTGTCGGAATGGGAACGTCCCTCGCCGAGCGAGGGCCTTGCTCGACCGTAAACGGCGTGCCGTTGCACGGAGTTGCGCCGCGTTGCGAGCGCTTGCGGATGCGCGTTCAGCTCAGATCGCGCTCGATGCGCTCGAGACGCGTCACCACCGCTGTGCGCCGAGGGCTGTCGGTCGGCAACGCCTGCAGGAGTGTGCGCCAGACGTCAGCGTCGAGCGCCGCCTCATCACCGCGCGCGTAGTCGTCGAGCACGTCGGGCGCGGCGTCGCTCAGCATCGCGTCCCGAATCAGGGCGGACACGTCGTCGCGAATCGCGACGACCCCGGGTGCAGCCGACCCGGGAACGACGCGACCCGCATAGTGCCCGAGAGCCACGCGATGCGCCCCGCGATCGAGAAACGCGAGAACTCGATGCGCATCGAGGTCGAGTCGCGTGCTCAGGCGATACGGTCGCCCCACGGGGACGAACTCTGCACAGCCCGCGTCAGTGAGCACACGCTTCAGACGCACCAGTTCGGCCCGGAGGGTTCCGACGGCGTCATCGCGTTCGTAGGTGAGCGCGGCGAGGCGTTCCGCGCTGATGCCGTCCGGATACCAGGCCAGCAGAGCGAGAAGCTCGGTGTGCCGCATCGACAGTTCGAGCTCTCCGCGGGCCGTGACGAGCAAGCCCCGGTCACGCCCCAGGATGTGCAACACCGGCGCCTGGGCCTCGGTGTGCGCGCTGAGACCAAGGCTCGTGATCGGTGTCAGCGCCGCAGCCGCCTCGCCGCGAATCGGTGCGGTCATGTCACCGGTTGTGACTGGCGGCGACGTTGCCAGCTGGTCGAGTCGTCGAACATGCAACTCGGCCTCCACCGCCGCGACCGTCGCCTCGAGCAGTGGGAGCGTCGTGGGATCTGCCGCCGACTCGCCGCCCGTGATGTCGATTACTCCGATGATGCGTCGGCTCGCCGGGTCGTGAACGGGTACGGCAGTGCAGCTCCAGGGGTGCACGATGCGCGCGTAGTGCTCGGCACCGCGAATCTGCACACCCCGATCGACAGCGAGCGCTGTACCGGGCGCGGAGGTGCCGGCCACTCGTTCGGACCAGTTGGCGCCCTCAACGAAGGCCATCTGCTCGGCCCGGCGCCGAAGATCACGGTCGCCGTCGATCCAGAGCAGCCGTCCCTCTTGATCACCGATCGCAATAATCAGCCCGGCATCGAAGGTGTGACGGATCAACAACCGGTGGATTACCGGTAGGGCGAGAGCGAGGGGATGAGAAGCGCGATACTCCCTGACATCGCTTTCGGTGAGATCGATCGCCCCGGGGAGCGAGTCGGGGTCGACCGCGGAATCGATCGCGCGCATCCAGGATTCGTGCACGAGAGGCCGAATGCCGGCGGCGCGTGCGGTGTCGATCCCGCGCGTCAGCGTCGCCGCGGCGGTCTCGAGGACATCGCGGTGTCGTGATCCGGCGGCCGCATTCGGCTGCACCATCGGGCACCTCCTCCCGCGCTCACCGTCGAACGCGTGCGCTCAGCCTAACCCCGAGCGGCGTCAGGCATGCGCCTCGGGCGGTGCGTCAGTGCAGCAGAGACCCGTCGGAGGCCAGCACGTTCTTCTCCCCCGCTTCGATGCGGAAGGGGAATCGGTTCTGCTTCGGCGGCAGGGGGCAGTTGAAGTGGTAGCTGAAGGCGCACGGCGGCAGGATGGCCGTGTTGAAGTCGAGGGTGATCGTGCCGTCGGGGTTCGGCGCCATGAACAGAAAGCGCCCGACCGAGTAGGTGTCGTCTCCGTTCGTCGCGTCGGCAAACACGAGCTGCAGCGCGCGCCCCGACTTGAACGCCGCGATGTCGTACTCGACCCCGTCGTGCGTGAAGCGAATCTCGCCGGGAACAACCTCGTCGCGGGTGTGCCCATCGCTCTTCAGGTGCTCGAATCCGAGGGTGGTCCCGCCCTCGATCTCCCGGAACGTGCCGGTGACCACCCAATCGGGGTTGTAGTCGAACGCGTCGATGCCGCCGAAGTTCTGGATGCCGTCGCTCTGTGCGTCCCACACCCGCAGCGCGTACAGCCCGTCTTCGCCCGCGATCACGAAGCCGGTGGTGTGCTCGTCGAACTGGATGGTGCTGGGAGACGGGTCGTCCTTTCCGCGCACGCGCACGGTGCCGTCGACGACCTCACCGTCGACGGTGATGCCGTCAGCCGCCGTCGCCGTGAGCAACAGGCCGCCCTCGGGCGCGGGCGCCCACGTGCCGGGCACGCCCCAAATCGTCTGCTCCTCCCCCACCCACTGCGTGTTGACGAGCGCCAGCGGCCCCTGCGGCTGCGTGGCGGCAAGCGCACGTCGCTCACGGAAGGTTGCGTAGCGCTCGGCGGGGGTCGGGGCGGGGGCGGTGTCGGCCATGCGTCCATCCTGCAAGCGATGCGGGATGCGCGCCAATCGACGCGCGGGCAGGCTTAGCCCCCGAGGACCCCCAGCGCCACGACGGCGCCGGCCGGGATGCTCGCGAGCGCGGCCGAGGACGCCACGCGCAGGGTCGCCGCGCGCGCAGGGTCGCGCGCGATGCCTGCGGGACGGGCGATCGCCCACTCGGCGACGGCCCACAGGACGGTGGCGGCGAGGACCACGAGCGTCGTCACGCGAACGCCCTCGCTCGCCGGCGCTCCGACGACGATACCCGTGACCTGGACGAGCGCGACTACGCCCCAGGGCACGATGGCGATCACCGTCAGGAAGGCGTAGGGCCACAGGTGCCCGCGGGAGCCGTCGTGGCGCGAGGCACGGTCGGAGAGCCAGCCGAGCATCCCGGAGCCGGCGGCAAGCGCATAGAGCGCGACGATCGTCGCCGCGGCCGTGACCCCGTTCAGCAGCGCAACGATGACAATCGTGATGCCGAGCGACTGCGAGACGGCGACCCAGTGCAGGGTCGAGGCCGCGTGAGCCGAGAGGGCGCCGCGGCTGGCGCGAACGGCACGCGACGCGAGCACCGCCCCCGTGACGAGCAGCACGGGAAGCATCCCCGCCTCGGCGGAGAACCAGATCCCGGCGCCCGCGACGAAGGCGAAGGAGCCGTCCTGGCTCACCTGCGGCGGCTCGAACGAGACCATGACATCGAGAAGCCCGCCGGTCGAGACGACGAGCAGCACCGAGGTGAGCAGCTGCCCGGCGAGCAGGCCCGCGCCGAGCGCGGTCGACCGGGCAGACGGCGGTGCGGGCAGGGTCACGGCGGCCTCCTCGACGACCACGGTGGTCCGTAGGGCGGACGGGACTTGAACCCGTGACCGATGGATTATGAGTCCACTGCTCTAACCAGCTGAGCTACCGCCCCGTGGCGCGAAACGCGCCGATAGCGATGCTACCCGGCGGCTTCGGCGTCGCGCTCGATCACCGTAATGACGCCCGTGTCGACCACGGGGTCGGTGACGGGCCGGCCGCGGTACAGGTCTTCAAAGGTGTCGAAGGTGCGGCGAATGTCGTGGCCCGACACGATGCGCAGACTGTCGCGCTGCAGGGCGACGCGCTCGTCGTGCGGCATCGTGAAGATGCGCCGAAGCCGCTCCGCGAACCCCTCGATGTCGCCGGGTTCGTAGAGGTAGCCGTTTTCGCCGTCGTGGATGAGGTGCGGCAGCGCCATCGCGTTCGCGCCGACGACCGGCAGCCCGGACGCCATGGCCTCCATCGTGGCGATCGACTGCAGTTCCGCTCGCGAGGGCATCGCAAACACGGATGCGCGGGTCAACTGAGCGCGCAGGTATTCGTCGGTCGCGTATCCAGCGAAGTGCACGCGCTCAGCGAGACCCAGCTCGACAGCGAGCTTCTCGAGAGCGTGGCGCTGCTCTCCGTCGCCGATGATCTCGACCCGCACCGCGAGGTCGTCGTCGAGCAATGCAACGGCGCGCAGCAACTCGTCGATGTGCTTCTCGGCCTCGACGCGCCCGAGAAACAACACGACGTTCTCGCTGCGCGGCGTGAGGTCTGCGGTGTAGTTCTCGACGTGAAGCCCGCAGCTGATCGCGTGGACCTTGTCGAGGTCGGTGTACTTCTCGAGGTACTGCGCGGCCTTCAGCGTCGGGGTGGTGACCTCGTCCGCGATGCCGAAGGTTCGCCCGGCCGCACGCCACAGGGCACGCACCACCATGTCGTGCAACGGCCCGATGAACGGGGTGAACTGCATGGCGTTTTCGGGCATGAAGTGATTCGTGCCGATCACCCGAATGCCGCGCTTCGCCGCCTGTCGGGCAAGCCCGCGCCCCACGACGATGTGGGACTGGAAGTGCACGACGTCGGGGCGCACGGTGTCGAGGATGCGGGCCGCGTTCGCCTCGATACGCCACGGCAATGCATAGCGCAGCCACGGGTGGGGACGCCAGCGCCACGAGCGCAGGCGGTGCACGGTCATCTTCTGGCCCTCGTGCACCTCGATGCGGGTCACGTTCGGACCGCGCTCGGCGCCGGGTGCGACGACGTGCACCTCGTGCCCCCGCTCGACCATGCCGGCGGCGAGGTGCTCAGCGAACTTCGCCGCCCCGTTCACGTCGGGGCCGAAGGTGTCGCAGCCGATGAGGATGCGCAACGGTCGGTCGGGCGAACTGCTCGCGTGCGGGTCGTCGGTCACGGCGGGATCCTTGACAGTCTCGGGGGCGACAGAGCCGGGCCGACGGCGTCGACCCGCCGATAACCCTAGCCGAGCCCGTGGGCTATCGATGGGTTTGCGGGTGGTGCTTCGCGAGCTCGCGCACGCCCACGACGGCGACGACGCCGGCGGCAACGCCGAGCAGCACGGCGGGCCACGGCATGAGCACCGCCTCGCCCACGACGAATGCGCCGACCAGCACCGCGACGATCGGGTCGACGACGGTGAGCCCGGCAATCACCAGGTCGGGGGAACCCAGTTGGTGAGCGGTCTGCACGAAGTACCCGCCAAGGGCGGCCGCAGTGATCAGCGCCACGATCGCCACGATCGTGAGCGGGTCGAGTCCCGCCGTCGTGATGCGGGTGATCACGACTTTCGCGAGCGTTGCGACGAAGCCGAACAGAACTCCCGCGGCGAGGATCGCGAAGAGCGCGCCCGAGCGGCGGCGCACCACGGCGAAGACGATGCCGAACGTCAGGGTCAGCGCCCCGAGCATCCCGAGAATGATCAGCAATTGCGTGTCGTCGACGAGGCGATCGACGGCGTACAGTGCCGCGACAACGACGAACACGGCGACGCCGCCGACGCAGAGGATGATTGCGCGTTTCGCTCGATGGTCGAGGCGGATGCGCGCCACCCTCGCGTTGAGGATCGCGGTCACGACGAGGGCCACCACCCCGATGGGCTGGACCACGATGAGCGGGGCGAAACCCAGGCTCACCAGCTGGAAAAGCACGGCGATGCCGAGCATGACCGAACCGATCAGCCACGACGGGCGCCCCAGCAGACGCACCAGCTGTCGGCGACTCAACCCCGCGCGGCTGCCGTCGCCGTGCCGCCGCTCGATCTTCTCGACCCCGCGGTTCTGGAACTGAGCGCCGAGCGAGAGGAAGACCGCGCCGATCAGCGCGAGCGGGATGCCCACGGCGACGAGCGGGCTGCGCAACAGCTCACCAGCGAGGTCGGTCACGTCGGGCGCCACCGCGCCACTCTACTGAGCGTCGCCCCACCGCCACGCAGATACGCTGGAGCCTGTGGCAATCCTCCCCATTCGCATCGTTGGCGAGCCCGTCCTGCACAGCCCCGCAGCCCCCGTGACCGAGATCGACGAGTCGCTCGAGCGGCTCGTCGCCGACATGCGCGACACCATGGCCGAGGCGCCCGGCGTGGGGCTCGCCGCCCCCCAGGTGGGCGTCGACGCGCGGCTGTTCATCTGGGACTGGGCCGACGAGGACGACGTGCGCCATACCGGCACCGCCATCAACCCCGAACTGTGGATCTCGCCGCCACCGATCGACGAGCCCGATGAGTGGGACCACTCGGAAGGGTGCCTCTCGGTGCCGGGCGAGCGCTTCCCGCTCATGCGCTCCGAACGGGCCCTCCTGCGCGCCACCGGCCTCGACGGAGAGCCGTTCGAGATTGAGGCGCACGGCTGGCTTGCCCGCATCTTCCAGCACGAGTTCGACCACCTCGACGGTGTGCTGTACGTCGACCGGCTCGAGCATCCGTATGGGAAGCTCGCGGCGAAAGCCATCAAGCGCAACTCGTGGGGTGGGCCCGGCCAGAGCTGGACGCCCGGAATCGACCGCCTCGAAGACTAGCGGTGCGCGAGGGGCCGCTTAGGCGGCCCAACCGAGCGCGCGCAGCGCAGCGGCCGTCGCGGCGGCGGCCACGATCACGAGGATGAACGGGACCCGGAGCGCGAACAGGCCAGCGGCGACGCCGATGGCCGGGAGACGAGCATCCAGCACGAGGCCCTGTCCGGCCCCGACGGTCTGCACGACGATGAGCGCCGACAGGAGGGCAACCGTGACGAGCTCGGCCGTGCGTGCGGCGGCGGGCTTCTCGAGCACGCGGGGCGGCACGAGGTAGCCGAGGAGCTTGATCGCGAGCACCGCGATCGACGCGGCGAGGATGATCTGCCAGAGCGTCATGCGCGGTCCCTCCGCGCGGCGGCGAGACCCGCGACGACGCCGACAAGGGCCGCGGCAAGGACGGGGACGCCGGGAGGAACCATCGGGATGAGCACCACCGCGACCACCGCCGCACCAACCGCAACGGCCACCGGCTGCAGGCTCTTCAGACGCGGCCACAGCAGGCCGAGGAACGCCGCGGCGGCGGCCGCATCCAGCCCGAAGGCGCTCACGTCGCCCAGCAGGTTGCCGAGCAGCGCCCCGGCAAGCGTCATGAGGTTCCAGCCGACGTAGATGATGATGCCGGTTGCCCAGAATCCCACGCGTTGCGCGCTCGGCACCGCCTGCGCCGTCGCCACAGCCGTCGACTCGTCGATCGTGAGGTGTCCGGCGACGACGCGTTTCGCGAATCCCGGCCCGACGATCGGCGACACGCGGATCGCGTACAGGCCGTTCCGCAGCCCCAGGAGCGTGGCGCCGGCAATTGCGGCGGGCCCGGCGGCCACGCCACCGGCCGCAATTACCCCGATCAGGGCAAACTGCGACCCGCCCGAGAACATCACGAGGCTCAACACGCACGCCTGCCACACCGTCAGACCCGAAGCAACGGCAAGGGCGCCGAACGAGACGCCGTAGGCGGCGACCGCGAGCCCGACAGCGACAGACGCCTTCAGCGCTTCCTTCCGCGCCGCCGTCTCGTCGAGGGGGACGTCGACCATCACCGGCGCACGTTCACGCCGTGCACAGCGTTGTGGAAGCGAAGGGCCGGGAACACCACCGACACCGAGAAACCGACACCGGGAACCGTCTGCGCGCTCAGCACGCCGCCGAACAGCTCGGCGCGGGCGCGCATCTCGCCCACCCCCGTGCCGGCGATGCGCTCGGTCAGTGCCGCGAGATCTTCGTCGATCGTGTACCCGCGGGCCGCGAGCTCGTCGGGGGTCAGGCCCTCCCGGCGGGCCTGGGCGCGGATGCCATCGTCATCGATGCGCGCGTGCAAGCCCTGGTCCGACCACGTGAGGCCGACGCGCACCTCGGTGCCCTCGCCGCCGTACTGCAGCGCGTTCGCGAGCGCCTCTTCGAGGATGCGGTACAGCGCGAGCCCGGCACCCTCAGCGACGGCGAAGCGTTCCCCCAGCTCGGAGACGGTCACGACGAGACCCCGCGCCCGCAGGGCATCGAACAGACCGTCGAGGGCCTCGAGGGCGGGCCGGGCGGCGGCCAACTGTTCGGCCTCCGCCGTCGCGGTAACCACGCGGCGCAACTCGGCGAGCGTCGCACGAGCACTCGCCGCGATCTGCTCGGATGCTCGCGCAGCGACACTCGGATCTCGCGTGGCCGCCGCGCTCGCGCCCTCCGCCAACTGCACGACCCCGGTCATCCGGTGGGCAGCCACGTCGTGCTGCTCACGGATGAGGCGCAGCCGCGCCGTCTGCTCGCCGAGCGCAATCTCGAGCTCGCGTGCCCGATCGGCGGTGGCCAGTGCCTCGGCGCGCTCGCGGCGGAGCCTCGAGGACGCGACGAGCGCGATCGACGCGGCCACGAGCATCCCGATGCCGGCGATCACGGCGATCGCGACAGTGATGCTCGCGGCGACGTCACTCACGGATGGGCTCCTTCACGGGCCCGGACGCGCCGCGATCAGTGCAAGGGTTGTGTGGCTCCCCGACTTGGACTCGAACCAAGAACCTGCCGGTTAACAGCCGGCTGCTCTGCCAATTGAGCTATCGAGGATCGCTGTGAACAGCGGGCTCTACGGTATCAGAAATCGGACGACGGTTTGGACCGCTCAGTACTCCTTCGGACCACTCAGTACCCCTCTCGCGGGTCGACGATGCCGACGAGGCCGGTGCCGGTAAGGAAGCCGCGCACGTTCTCGTCGACGCGGCCGGCGAGCAGTGGTGCGGTCATCTCTGCCGTGTCGGCCGAGTGCGAGGTGATCAGGCAGCGAGGTTCGGCGAAGAGCGGGTGATCGTCGGGAAGCGGCTCGGGGTCGGTCACGTCGAGGCCCGCTCCACGCAGGCTGCCGGCGGCGAGGGCCTCGGTGAGGGCGTCCGTGTCGACGAGCGGCCCGCGGGCGATGTTCACCAGCACGGAATCGCGGGGCATCAGCGCGAGGCGGCGCGCGTCGATGAGGTGGCGGGTCGAGTCGGTGGACGCTGCTGCGAGGATCAGCGCGTCGGTCGTCGGCAGGACGCTGTCGAGGTCCGCAGCCTGGACGGTGCGCGTCGCACCCGGCATGGGGTCGGCGCCGCGGCGCACGACCGTGATGGTGCACCGCCACGGCTCGAGGAGTCGGATGATCTCGGCCGCGATGCCGCCCGCCCCAACGATGGTGACGTTCAGCCCGTACAGCGATCGACCCGTACGCTTCTCAGCCCAGCGGGCCGCCCGCGCCTTCGGGGCGAACTCGCGCAGGGTCGCGTGCACGAGGGCCACGGCGTGTTCGGCGACCGGCTCGGAGTACGCGCCCTTCGCACTCGTGAAGATCGGGCCGTCGGCGTGGTCGCGCAGCACGTCGCGGAACGCATCGACCCCCGCCCACGGCAGCTGAACCCAGGCGATGCCGGGGTGGGTGATGAGCACGTCATCGAGCTCATCCGAGCGGGCCGCGCTCAGCCACAGCAGGCCTCGGGTGTCGTCGCCGAGCGGGGCAACCGTGCCGCCCGCGCTTTCCACGGCGGTGACGAAGAGGGAGTGCGCTTCGGGAAGGACGGCAATCGGCCCGGGGGTCACCGGACGGGGCGGCGTGGCCGCGTGCCCGGAGAGCGGGTCACGGTGCTGGGCGAGATCCGGCGCGCGCTCCGGCGGCGTGACGTCGTAACGGGACGGTGCGGTGTCGTCAGCGGGCATAGGCCCAGGCTAGACGGCGACCGCCCGACGTCGGCCGAGCGCCGCAAGGGCTCGCACGTAGGGGTGTGTTCCCGTCTCGAGTACCTCGTCGACCGAGCCGTAACCGACGAACCGACCCCCGTGCATCACGGCCAGACGGTCGGTGAGGCGCCGCACCTCGCCGATCTCACTCGAAATGACGAGAGCCGCGAAGCCGCGGTTGCGCTGCACCTCGGCGAGATGGTCGAGGATCGTCGAGCGCACGGTGGCGTCGACACCGCTCGTCGCCTCGTCGGTCACGAGCAGCTCGGGCTCGAGCACCAGGGCGCGCGCAATGGCGACCCGTTGTCGCTGGCCCCGGCTGAGCTCGTGCGGGTACTTGGGGATCGTCGCGAGCGTCAGGTGCATGGCGTCGATCGCCTCCGCGACGATGCCCCCGGCTTCAACGCGGTCGAGTTTCGGGGTGCGCTGATACAGCGGGTACGCGACGTTCTCGCCGGCGGTGAGGTGCGGGTCGAGAGCAGTCCCCGCATCCTGCGGCACGTAGCCGACCCGCAGCGCGAGTTCATTGTCATCGCGTCGACGCAGGCTACGCACGTCGATGCCGAGCACCTCGAGCGAGCCACCGACCACCTTCGGGCCACGGTCGACCGTGCGATCGGTGAGGCCCGCAATCGCCTGCGCCAGGGCACTCTTGCCGCTGCCCGCCTCGCCGAGAATCGCGAGCGTCTCGCCCGGAGCGATGTCGAGACTCACCCCCTGCACGGCGTCGACCGACGGGGCACCCTCGATGCCGGAAAAGCGCAGGCTCAAGTCGCGCGCGGACACCGCGGCTGTGGACATCGAGCGCCTCTCCCCTCCCGTCGGCGACGGGTCGGCGAGAGTCTAGTGGTGTTGCGTCACGGGCTGATGAACACTCATCACAGGTCTCCGCGAACGCGCCGCCTCTCCGCCTCAATCGTCATTAGCTGGGTCTGAAGATCGCGGTACCGCGTCGGATCCGCCGCCTGATCGGTGCGCTGCAGCGCGCCCAGCAGCTCGGCCTTGCGGCGCAACAGGTCACGCTCAATCAGTGACGTCGTGATGCCCGCGCAGTACTCGGCGACGTGGTCGTCGCGCACCGGCAAGGGCGCGATCGCCAGCTGCGTGACGAGCGGCGCGAAGGCTCCGGGAGCCTCCTCCGACACCATGCGCGCCCAGTGGGCGGTTCCGTAGTGCTCGAAGGCCGCGATGAGCGCGTCACGCACGGTCGCGAGCGCCGGCTGACTGAATGCCGTCGCGAGCGCCCGCTGCGCGGTCTCGCGCGGGACGTCCTCGGGATGCTGCAGCAGCGCCATGAGCAACTCACGTTCCAGCCGCGTCACCGGATCATTGGGCAACTGCGCGAGCCCGATGGCGGGCGCCGCGGGGACGCCGCCCGCGGCGGACTCCCCGGGGCGCGACGCAGGACCGCCGGAGAGGTCAGGCGTTGCGGCGGCGGCCTGCGGGCCGGAGGGCGCGCGATCGGGAGCGGTGCGGGTGCCGGGGCCACGGGCATCCGAGGGGCTGGGGGTGCGGGATGCGGCCGTCACCGCGCGCTGGACGTCGGCGGTGTCGACGCCGATCCAGCCGGCCACCTGCCGGACGTAACCCGAGCTCAGGGCACGGTCGCGGATGCGCGCGACGACCGGGGCGGCGGCTCGCACCGCGGCGACGCGGCCCTCCACCGTCTCGAGGTCGAACTGGTCGAGCTGGCGGCGGATCATGAACTCGAACATCGGGCGCCTGGTGCTCACGAGTTGCCGCACGGCTTCGTCGCCGCGCTCGAGGCGCAGGTCGCACGGGTCGAGCCCGTCGGGGGCGACGGCGACGAAGGTCTGCGCGGCGAAGCGCTGCTCGTCGGCGAAAGCGCGACTCGCCGCCTTCTGGCCCGCCTCGTCGGGGTCGAAGGTGAAGATGACCTCGCCGAGCTGCATCGTATCGGCGTTCTCGGTGTCCCCCATCACGCGGCGCAGCATGGTGATGTGGTCGCCGCCGAACGCCGTGCCACAGGTCGCAACCGCGGTGGTGACGCCGGCCAGGTGGCAGGCCATGACGTCGGTATAGCCCTCGACGACGACCGCCTGCTTGCCGCGTGCGATGTCGCGCTTCGCGAGGTCGAGCCCATACAGCACCTTGGCCTTGTGGTAGACCGGCGTCTCGGGGGTGTTCAGGTACTTCGGGCCCTTGTCGCTCTCGAGCAGACGCCGGGCGCCGAAGCCGAGGGTCGCCCCCGTCGTGTCGCGAATCGGCCAGATGAGGCGGCCCCGAAAGCGGTCATACGGGCTGCGGTCGCCCTGGCCCTGAAGCCCGGCGGCCAGGATCTCCTCAGCCGTGAAACCCTTCGCACGCAGGTGAGAGCCAACAGCGTCGTAGGCGTTCGGCGCGTAGCCGACCCCGAAACGCTCGGCCGCTATCGCATCGAAGCCGCGCTCGCCGAGAAAGCCGCGGGCGGGCTCCGCCTCGGGCGTCGCGAGCTGGGCGCGGAAGAACGCTTCGGCCGCCTCGTTCGCGGCCAGGATGCGCCGCCGATTGCCCTGGTCGACAGCGGGTCCGCCGTCCTCGTACTGCAGGGCGTAGCCGATGCGCGCCGCGAGACGCTCGACCGACTCGGCGAACGTCATGTGGTCCATCTTCTGCAGGAAGGTGAACACGTCACCGCCCTCACCGCAACCGAAGCAGTGATAGAAGCCGACCTGGGGGCGCACGTGGAAGCTGGGACTGCGCTCGTCGTGGAAGGGGCACAGGCCCTTCATCGAGCCCACGCCCGCGCTCTTTAACGTGACGTAGTCGCCGACGACGTCGGCGATGTTGACGCGGGTACGCACCTCGTCGATGTCACTACGTCGAATGCGGCCGGCCACAGGCCCGATTCTAGGTGGGATCAGGCGGGCGCTCGGTGACCCTCGACCCAGCGCTCATGCCAAGCGAGCGCCGACTGGTCGGTGAGGGAGGCAACCTGGTCGACCACGACGCGACGACGGGCGTCATCGTCCACAGCTTCGGCGAAGTCAGCCTGAAACACCGGAGCGAGAGCCTGCGGCCCGGCCGCCCAGACGGCGTCGGCGAGATCGGTCAGCAGCGCCCGCTGCCGGGCGTACAGCGGTTGGCGCTCGTCGTTCGCCATCACGAGGGTGCCGACGATGCCCTTCAGCACGCCGATCTCGGCGCGCGTGTGCACCGGCACGACCACGTGCGCGTGGTACCGCACGAGCGATGTCTGCGGGTACGCGTGCCGGGTGGCGTGCACGGCGTCGTGCGCGAATCGACCGATGAGGCGGCTCGTCAGGTTCTTCAGGCCCGCCAGGTCGGCCCGTGAGCCTGACCAGCGGGTGATCCACGTCTCGAGGCGCTCCAGTCGCGCGAAGGCGGCGCGCACGTCGCTCTCGGTGAGCTCGTCGCCGTTCCAGCGCAGAACGCCGGCGACAAGAGCCTCGTGGTCGTCGGCGCTCGACAGGATGCGCGGATCAATCGATCCTCCGACGATCGCGTCCTCGAAGTCGTGCACCGAGTAGGCGATGTCGTCGGAGAGGTCCATGACCTGCGCCTCGATGCTGGGGATGCCTGCGGGGGCGCCCTCGCGCATCCAATCGAATGCCTCGCGGTCGTCGGCGTACACGCCGAACTTGCGCCGACCCCCCGGGTCATCCACCGCGTTCGCAAGCGGCCACGGGTACTTGCAGCTGGCATCGACGCTCGCCCGGGTGAGGTTCAAGCCGAAACTCTGGCCGTCGGCGCCCATCACCTTCGGCTCGAGTCGCGTCAGCAGGCGCAGGGTCTGCGCATTGCCCTCGAAGCCGCCGATGTCGCGCGCCCAGAGGTTCAACGCGCCCTCGCCGTTGTGACCGAACGGCGGATGGCCGAGGTCGTGGGCGAGGCACGCGGTGTCGACCACATCGGGGGCGAGGCCGAGCGCTCCGGCGAGCTCACGGCCCACCTGTGCGACCTCCAACGAGTGGGTGAGACGGTTGCGGGCGAAATCGACACCCGCCGTCGGGCTCAGCACCTGCGTCTTCGCGCTCAGACGGCGCAGAGCGCTCGAGTGCAACAGGCGAGCGCGGTCGCGGGCGAAGTGCGCCCGGTCCGTCGAATGCTGCTCGGAATGGCGACGTTCGGTGTCGTGTTCCTCGTACAACATGCCCTAGCCGCCACTGTTGTGCAGTTCGGCGGCGGACACCTCGGCGCGGCTCGCCTCACTGAGCTCGCGGCTCTCGAGCCAACGGTCGGGCAGGGCGGGCTTCTTCGGGGTACCAGCGCGTCCGCGCTGGCCCTCGGCAGCCTCGCCCGGGTACGGGGCGTCGCGGTCGAGCTCGCCGAGCATGTCGTCCAGATGCTGCAGGCTCTCGGTGCGGGCCATGCGCGCGCGCAACTCGCCTCCCACCGGGTACCCCTTGAAATACCAGGCGACATGCTTGCGAATGTCGCGGCAACCGCGCTGCTCGTCGCCGTCGAAAAACTCGACCAGCAGTTCGGCGTGGCGGCGCAAAGCATCGCCCACCTCGCCGAGCGTCGGCGTCGCCTTGCGCTTCTCGCCCCGGAACGCGGCAGCGAGGTCGCCGAACAGCCAGGGGCGGCCGAGGCAGCCGCGGCCCACCACGATGCCGTCACAGCCTGACTGCTCGACCATGCGCAGGGCATCGTCGGCGCTCCAAATGTCGCCGTTGCCGAGGACCGGAATGCTCGTGATCGTTTCCTTCAGAGTGCCGATCGCATCCCAGTCAGCAGTGCCCGAATAGAAGTCGGCGGCCGTGCGGGCGTGCAGCGCGACGGCGCTGACACCGGCACCCTCAGCCGCCTTCGCCGCCTCCAAGTAGGTGAGGTGGTCGGCGTCGATGCCCTTGCGCATCTTCACCGTGACGGGAATGTCGCCCGCCGCCTTCACGGTCTCCTCGACGATGCGCCGGAAGTGAGTGAGCTTCCACGGGAGGGCCGCTCCCCCGCCCTTGCGAGTGACCTTCGGCACGGGGCATCCGAAATTCATGTCGATGTGGTCGGCGAGACCCTCGCCCACCAAGAAGCGAGCCGCCTCGCCCGCCGTCACCGGGTCGACGCTGTACAGCTGAATGCTGCGGGTCGTCTCGCTCTCGTGGTGGCGGATCAGCCGCATGCTCACCGGCGTGCGCTCAACGAGGGCGCGGCTCGTGATCATCTCGCTCACGTATAGGCCGGCGCCGTACTCGCGACACAGCCGGCGGAACGCCGTGTTCGTGATGCCCGCCATCGGTGCGAGCACGACCGGCACGCTGAGCGGCAACGGGCCGATGCTCAGCGGCGGGGCGGGAACGGTGAGAGACGACATACGGAGTCCATTGTCGCACCCGTCGGTAAACGACGAGTTCGGGCCCCGGGGTTGCGGGTGGGAGGCTCGGAGAGCCCGTGCGCGGGGTACCCAGGGGCGGTGAGCGCGGGCGGGAATGCCGTGCCGTGGGCTGGGTGTTGCACCGAGCATCCCGTTTCGAGTGTGTGGAGGAAGCCCGATGTCGAACCCTGCCGACGGCGCCGCGCGCGTCGACTCCGCCGTGGCCGCGCTCGGCCTCAGCGTCGACATCGTGGAGCGAGGCGACGCGCGGTCGCTCGAAGAAGCCGCCGCGAACGTAGGGGTCGAGCCGTCGCAGGTCGTCAAGACGCTCGTGCTGAAGAAAAGCGATGACACGTTTGTGTTCGCACTCGTGCCGGGAGGGCGAGCGCTGTCGTGGCCGAAGATCCGCGCGGTGCTCGGCGTCAACAAAGTGCAGATGCCGCGGCCCGAACAGGCGCTCGCGGCCACCGGGTTCGAACGGGGAACGATCGTGCCGCTCGGCTCAGCCACCGCGTGGCCGGTCATCGCCGACCAGACGATCTCGGGCCGCGTCGCCCTCGGCGCCGGGCGCCCCGGCCACAGCCTGCTCACGGAAGCCGAGCCGCTGCTGCACGCCCTCGACGCCACCGTCGCCGACATCAGCGACCCCGAGTAGCGCCCAGCCCCGGGCCGCGGCCCGCGCGCCCGCACGTCGCGCCCCACACGCCCGCGCGTCAACAACTCAGGACTAAGCCGCGAGGCAGGCGCTGACAGTCCCGAGATGGTGGGGTTTACGCGACGAACTCGGGGCGTTAGTCCTGAGTTGTTGACACGCCCAGGCTCGACGGATCCGAGCTGACGGGTGTCGAAATCTCGCACGCCTCACCGTCGCAAGCAGCGGCGCCTGGCTCACCGAGCATTGTGAACGGCCGCGATCCGCTGGCCCCTGCCGTCACGCGTCGCCACCCCGCGCGCCGTGCACCCTCGCCCGCTCGGCGTCGGCCGCGGCCTGCTGGAGGGCAGCGAGGAACGATGCAGCCTCCTGCGCGCCCGACACCCCATACGCGTCATTGAGGACGAAGAACGGAACACCCTGGATGCCGTATGCCACGGCCTGGGCCATATCGGCCTTCACGTGGGGAAGGTACGTGTGTTCGGCGAGAGCGGCCGCCGCCGCGTCACGGTCGAGGCCGACCTCTGCAGCGAGGTCGGCCAGCTCGTCGGCGCGACCGACATGACGACCCTCGGTGAAATAGGCGAGAAGCAGGCGCTCCTTCAGCTCGGACTGTTTCCCGTGAACCTTCGCGAAGTGCAACAGCTCGTGCGCAAGAACGGTGTTCGTTTGCTGGATGCGGTCATAGTGGTACTCGAGACCGACACTCGCGGCGATGTGGCTTACGCGGTCGACCATCTGCTGTGCCTGCTCGGGGCTGATGCCCTTGCGCTCGCTCAAGTAGTCGATGGGGGTGCCCTCAAAGTCGACAGGGGTGTCGGGCGCCAACTCGAAGCTGCGGTAGGTCACTTTCACGTCGCCGCCTTCGAGGCGGAACTGTTCGACCGCGGCTTCAAACTTCCGCTTACCGATGTAGCACCACGGGCACTGAACGTCTGACCAGATCTGAACGTCGACTACGTTGCTCACTCTGGCATCAACGCGTGCGCCCGCCCCGTATTCCGACTGGATGCTGCCGGATTGCCAGCAACTCAGGACTAGCGGGCCCGCGCCCGCGGCTGAGGGCTTGAGGAGCGCGGGTTTGCCCGTGTTGGACGCCGATACCGAGGCCGTTGTCCTGAGTTGTTGGCGGGCGCAGTCGAGCCGAGCGGTGCGGCGAGGCCGCGGGCGGCGAGGGCAGTGAGGACCGCGGCCTCCACGCGCGGCCAGTCGTCGAACACCTGGCTTGCCGCGGGGCGTATCGCGTGCAGTCCAGTGATCGTGATCGCGAGGTCCTTGCTGCGGTCACGGGTGAACCGCTCCCGGTGGAACTCTTCACCGTCGACCTCGAGCCCGACGGTGTCTTCTATGACGAGATCAATCGGGCTCGGATCGTTGGGGAGCGCCACCTGCTCCGTGACCCGCAGCCCCAGTCTGGTAAGCCGAGTGCGGGCGAGACTTTCGGGCAGAGAGTGACACCTCTCGCTCGATGCGTCAACCACTGCACGAGCACGGGCGGGCACCCGGTGGATGAGCTGATGGGCATCGATCTGGTCGATGAGCCCGGCTCGGCGTGCCCAGTCAACCGCAGCAACGGCATCTTCGAACGGCTCCGTGGCGAGCACGACCTCGAGCGCCTCCCGCACCCCGACGAGACCCGACGACCGGTCGCGATCGTGACGTTCACGGGTCCAGTGCAGCACCACCTGCGAGCGACGCGGCGAACGAGCGAAGGAAACCCTGCGGCGGTGGGGACAGCGCAAACGCGAGGCGTTGACGGGCACGGCCACGTGCATCCTGCTTCGACGACGCACCCAACCGCCCATCGCCGCGATGGCCGAGAGGCCGGTGAGCCGGCCGCCGACACGCAGCGCGTGCGTGCGCGGGTCGTCGTCGCGCCACACGGCGTACCAGCCGCGTCGGGGGCGCACGACGGCACCGAGGTGCACGGCGGCGGCGAGCTCGCGATCGTCGTGGCCGAGGCTCACGAGGTACGCGCGACCCGCGGCGCCCCCGGCATTTGTGATGTCAGTGATCAACGTCTGGAACATTGACGCATCATGTGTGGATGCGCATTCAACCGTCAGCAAAACGGCGCCAGCTGTGCAAAAGGCTCGCCCCAGCGCCCTTGAGTGGGAGACGAGAGTCGCGAACGAACCGCGCCGCGTCAACAACTCAGGACGAACGCCACCACGCGACGGCAAAGGGCCGCGTAACGGGGCACGAGCACGCGTTAGTCCTGAGTTGTTGACAGGGTCGGGGTAGTGGGTGCGGGGCGAGGCGGATGCGCGCGGCCCCGCCGGGCGCGGGTGGCTACGCTCCGAGCAGCTCGCCGGCCAGGAACTTCTCGACGCCCTCCAGCGGGATGCGCTGCTGCTCCATGCTGTCGCGCTCGCGCACGGTCACGGCCTGGTCGTCGAGGGTGTCGAAGTCGACGGTGATGCAGAAGGGCGTGCCGATCTCATCCTGGCGGCGGTAGCGGCGGCCGATGGCGCCGGCGTCGTCAAAGTCGACATTCCAGTGCTGGCGCAGCGTGTCGGCGAGCTCTCGCGCCGCCGGCGAGAGGCGTTCGTTGCGCGACAGCGGCAGCACCGCGGCCTTGACGGGAGCGAGGCGTCGGTCGAGGCGCAGTACGGTGCGCTTGTCGACTCCGCCCTTCGTGTTGGGCGCCTCGTCTTCGGCGTACGCGTCGAGCAGGAACGCCATCAGCGCGCGGGTCAGGCCGAACGCCGGCTCGATGACGTACGGGGTCCAGCGCTCGTTCTTCGCCTGGTCGAAGTACGACAGGTCTTGGCCAGACGCCTGCGCGTGGGTCGACAGGTCGAAGTCGGTGCGGTTGGCGACGCCCATGAGTTCGCCCCATTCGCTGCCGGTGAAGCCGAAGCGGTACTCGAGGTCGACGGTGCGCTTCGAGTAGTGCGACAGCTTCTCTTGCGGGTGCTCGTACTGCCGGATGTTCGCCGGGTCGATCCCGAGCCCCGTGAACCACGCCTCCGAGGCGTCGATCCAGTACTGGTGCCACTCTTCGTCGGTGCCCGGCTCGACGAAGAACTCCATCTCCATCTGCTCGAACTCGCGGGTGCGGAAGATGAAGTTTCCGGGCGTGATCTCGTTGCGGAAGGACTTGCCGATCTGCCCGATGCCGAACGGCGGCTTCATGCGCGAGGCGTTCAGCACGTTGACGAAGTTCACGAAGATGCCCTGCGCCGTCTCGGGCCGCAGGTAGTGCAGCCCCGACTCGTCGTCGACCGGCCCCAGGAACGTCTTCAGCAGTCCCGAAAACTCACGCGGCTCGCTCCACTGACCCCGGGTGCCGCAGTTCGCGCAGGCGATGTCGGCGAGCCCATTCTCGGGCGCACGCCCCTTCTTCTCCTCGTATTCCTCCTCGAGGTGGTCGGCCCGATACCGCTTGTGGCACTGCAAACACTCGACGAGCGGGTCGCTGAACACGTCGACGTGCCCGGAGGCCTCCCATACCCGCTTCGGCAGGATGACGCTCGAGTCGAGCCCGACGACGTCGTGGCGTGACTGCACCATGGTCTTCCACCACTGGCGCTTGATGTTCTCTTTCAGCTCGACGCCGAGGGGGCCGTAGTCCCACGCCGACCGCGACCCGCCGTAGATTTCGCCCGCCTGGAAGACGAAGCCGCGCCGCTTCGCGAGCGCGATGACGGAATCGAGGTGAGTGGATGCTGCCACGGGGGTACTCCTGCAGGTCTCGGGGCCGCCGCGAGGGCTGCGCGGCGCACGATCGCTCAGTCTACTGAGCGCCGCCTCACAGGATGCGCGGGGCGGCCTGGTCGCGTACGATCCGTGCCAGCCGCTCCACGTCGTCGAGCGTGTTGTAGAGGTGGAAGGACGCGCGGAGCCGGCCGGCGCGGCCGGTGATGCGGAGGCCGTCCTCGAGGGCGGCGGCGAGCATCCTGCCGTCGGGGTCAGGGATGGAAACGATCGCCTGGCCCAGCGGTTCGTGCTCGATGGTCTCGCAGTACGCGTCGCCGAGCCCCACGGCGTGGCGCCACAGTTCGGCGTCGTCGAGCGCGGCGAAGAGCTCGAGGGCGGGCTCGGCCCCGACCCAGGCCGGCCACGCGGGGCTGACGTCGAAGCGGCGCGCATTCGGGGCGAGGCGCATTTCGGGCCCGTACGCGGACTGCCAGACCTGGTCTCCGGCGTACCAGCCGGCCTGGATGGGGCGGAGGGTGTGCATCCAGTCGTCGGAGATCGTGAGGAACGCGACACCGCGCGGCGAGCACAGCCACTTGTAGGGGTGACACACGGTGGCGTCCGCGACCGACGCGTCGACGGGCATGACGCCCGCGGCCTGCGTGACGTCGCAGAGTGTGCGCGCGCCGACCCGCGCGGCAGCCTCGCGGATCGCGGAGGCATCGGCGCGCTCCCCCGTCGCCGACTGCACGAGCGAATACGACACGAGCGCCGTGCCCTCTCGTACCGCGTCGGCGACCTGCGCGACCGGAACATGCCGCACCACCAGGTCGCCGCGGGTGAGAAACGGGAACACCATCGACGAGAAGTCGCCCTCGACGACAATCACCTCGGAACCAGGGGCGAGATCTGCCGCGATCACACTGACGGCGGCGCTGACCTGCGCGACGGCCGCCACGTTCGCGACCGGCACCCGCACGAGCCGCGCATACGCCGCGCGGCATGCATCCACGACGCGGTCGTAGTCGGGGGCGCCGCGATCGCCGGCGAACCACACGTCGAGGTCGGCGGTCATCGCCGCGACGGTCTCGCGCGTGGGCAGGCCGAGGGCAGCCGTCCCCAAATACCCGGCGGCGTTCGGTCCGAAACGTGCGCGGGCGTCGTCGAGAGACATAGTCACGCGCTCAGTGTCGCGCGTTGGTCGGGAGCGCGTCCAGAGCCACCCGAGGCGCCGTGGCCTGGTCGCGCCGAGCGCCGCCCCGCGACACAGGATGCGCGCGGCCGCGGGCGTGCGGATCGTCGCGTCTACGAGGCGGGCGGCTGCGCCGGCGGCGTGGTGGGAGCATCCACGGCACCGCCGAACCGGCGATCGCGGCCCGCGTACTGCTCGATCGCGTCCCACAGGTGGTGGCGGCGGAAGTCGGGCCACAGCGTGTTGAGGAACACCATCTCGGCGTACGCGCTCTGCCACAGCAGGAAGTTGCTCGTGCGCTGCTCGCCGCTCGATCGGACGAACAGGTCGACGTCGGGCTGGTCGGGCTCGTACAGGTGCTTCGCGATCGTGCGCTCGGTGATGCGCTCGGGGCTCAGGCGCCCAGCCTTGACGTCGGCGGCGAGGGCACGTACGGCGTCGACGAGCTCGACGCGCCCGCCGTAGTTCACACACATCGTGAGGGTGAGCCCCGTGTTGTCAGCGGTGCGGGCCTGCGCTTCCTCGAGCTCGCTAATCACGCTGCGCCACAGACGCGGGCGACGGCCGGCCCAGCGGATGCGCACGTTCCACGCGTCGAGCTGGTCGCGGCGGCGGCGCAACACCTCGCGGTTGAAGCCCATGAGGAAGCGCACCTCGTCGGGGCTGCGGCTCCAATTCTCGGTACTGAAGGCGTACACACTCAGGTGCGTCACGCCGACCTGGATGGCACCCGCGACGACGTCGAGCAGGCTCGCCTCGCCGGCGCGGTGACCCTCGACGCGGGTGAGCCCGCGCTGGTTTGCCCAGCGGCCGTTGCCGTCCATCACGATCGCGACGTGGGCGGGAACCACCTTCGCCGGGATCGACGGTGGATGCTCGCCCGTCCAGTCGAGCGGACGCAGCGGCTCGGGCTGCTCGCGACGCGACATCAGACGACCTCCTCGGCGTGGGCGGATGAGGCAGCCGGGGCGGCCGGGGTGGGGTCGGTGGGAGCTGCCGCCGGCGCGCGGGATTCGCGCGCCGCGCGGTCGACGTGCGGGAGCGAACGCAAACCGCGTTCCAGGTGAAACTGCGTGTAGGCGGCGATCAGGCCGCTCGCCTTGTTGCGGGTGCGTTCGTCGGAAGCGTCAGCGAGCATCCAATCGCCGGTGAGCAGCGCGCTCAAGAGGGCGCGCGTGTCGTCGTCGACGCGGGGAGCGCCCGGCGGGGCGACCTCGTCGGCGACCATGCCGCCCAGCTGAACGACGAAAGCGCGGTGCGGTCCGGGGGCACCGGTGACGGCGCAGTCGCCGAACGTCGGCGCCCAGCCGGCGATCGACAGGGTACGCAGCAGGTACGAGTCGAGAGTGAGCGACGGGTCGTGCTCGCCGCGGGCGAGGGAGCGCAGGCCTCCCACGAGCAAGAGGTACTGCTGGAGGCCTCCGCCGTCGTCGCCCGTCACCTTGTCGGCCGTCTCGACCATGGCGCTCGCCGCCGTGTACCGGCCGTAGTCGCTCGAGATGTCGGCCCCGTAAGCGCCGAGAGTCACCGCCTGCTGCACGATGTCGAGGCTGCGGCCGCGGTACAGCTGCAGGTCGGCGACCATGAACGGTTCGAGCCGACTGCCGAAACGGCTGCCCGTGCGGCGCACGCCCTTCGCCACCGCGCGGATCTTGCCGTGCTGCCGGCCGAGCATCGTCACGATGCGGTCAGCCTCACCCAGCTTGTGGGTGCGCAGCACGACGGCTTCGTCACGGTAGGTGGGCACGGGCTCCAGTATCCCGCGCGGGGTGTGGTGCGCGCTGAGCGGCGCGCGCGGGGTGGCGAGCCTGACGCGGAGAGCGCGCAGTGGGGCGCGGCAGCGCGCCGGCGGCCGCTCGACGCCGCGCGGCCGTCAACAACTCAGGACTAACGCGCCGCCAGACCCCCTAGGCGCGCAGAGAGGCAGCAGAATTGGCGAGAAGGTGTGCGGCGCGAGTGAGCTCGTCCTGAGTTGTTGACACACCCCAGGTGAAGCGGATTGCCGTCCGCGCCGTGTCGGCATCGAACCCCATCGCGAGCAGCACCGGTGACGGCTCGTCACGGCCAGCGGCACACGCGGAACCGCTCGACGCGAGCACCCCGGCGTCGTCGAGTGCCACGAGCAGCGGCTCGCCGCCGATCCCGGGCACGACGAACGACGCGTGCGCGGGCAGGCGCAACGTGGGGTGCCCGGTGAGATGTGCGCCGGGCACGGAGTTCGTGACCGCGTGGATGAACGCATCGCGATCCGCGCTCACCCTCGCGACGGTTGTGGGGTCGTGTTCTGCGGCGGCGAGCTCCAGCGCTCGAGCGAAGCCGATGGCTCCGGCGACATTCTCGGTTCCGCTGCGGCGGTCGCGCTCCTGGCCCCCGCCGTGGATGACCGGCTCGAGCGGGGCGTTGGTGCGCAGGACGAGGGCGCCCACGCCCTTGGGCCCGCCGAGCTTGTGGGCCGAGACAGTGATCGCGTCGGCTGTCGACAACTCAGGACTAACGCTCGCGTCGAGCGACACCCAGCCTGCGGTCTGCACCGCGTCCACGTGGAAGCGGGCGCCGACCGCGCGAGCCAACTCGCCCAGCTGCTGCACGGGTTGCAGCGATCCCACCTCGTTATTGGCGTGCTGCACGCTCACCAGTGCGGTGTCGTGACGCACGACAGCCTCGAGTGCCCCAGCATCCACTAGTCCTGAGTTGTTGACGGGCAGCACACTGACCTCAATGTCGTGCCAGCGCGCCAGGTAGTCCGCCGAGGCCCGCACCGCTTCGTGCTCGATCGCCGATACCACGATGTGCCGTCCGCGGCCAGCTGCGATCGCGCCCAGGGTCAGGCCGATGACGGCCAGGTTGTCGGACTCCGTACCACCGCTCGTGAACACGATCTGAGCGGGCCGAACACCTGCGAGCCGTGCGACGGTCTCGCGCGCGGCAGCGAGACCGTCAGCCGCGTGCCGACCGAGGGCGTGTCGGCTCGACGCATTGCCGTAGGCACCGGTCAGGTATGGCCACATGGCCTCCAGCACCTCGCGCCGCACGGCCGTGGTCGCCGACTGATCGAGATCGATGAGGGTCACCGTTCACCCCTCGGAAGCTGCGCCATCGGGTGCGAAGTCGAGCCCTAAGTCGAGCGATGGCGCGCTGTGGGTGAGTTCCCCCACCGAAATCACGTCGACCCCGGTCTCAGCGATCGCACGCACGGTGTCCAGGGTCACTCCCCCACTCGCTTCGACAATTGCACGCCTGTCGATCAGCGCAATCCCGGCTCGCAGGTCGTCCAGGCTGAAGTTGTCAAGCATGATCGTGTCGGGACCGGCCTCCAGGACGGCAGGCAACTGGTCGAGACGGTCGACCTCCACCTCGAGATGCATCGTGTGCGGAATCCGGGCCCGCACGGCCCGAATCGCCTCAGTGAGGTCCAGCCCCTGCTGCGCCAGCACGGCAAGGTGGTTGTCTTTCAGCATCACCGCGTCCGATAGCGAAAAGCGGTGATTGTGGGCGCCGCCGGCGCGCACGGCGGCGCGTTCGAGCATCCGAAGGCCGGGGGTGGTCTTGCGCGTGTCGGCGATGCGCGCGCCCGTGCCCGCCACCGCGTCGACGTATCGGGCGGTGAGGGTGGCGATACCGCTGAGTCGTTGCGCGAAGTTCAGCGCGATGCGCTCGGCGCGCAGGATCGCGCGCGCGTTCCCGGTGATCGTGGCGATGGACGCGCCCGGTGTGAGACGGTCACCGTCGGCTCGGTGCATGACGATGCCGGCTTCCGGGTCGGCCTGGCGAAAGGCTTCGACGATGCACTCCGATCCGGCGAGGACTCCCTCGGCACGGCTGACCAACTCGGCGCGGGCGGTGGCCGTCGCCGGGATGCTCGCCTCGCCCGACACGTCACCCCAGGGTGCGTCTTCGGCAAGGGCGCGAGCGACCAGACCGGCAATCGCCCGCGATGGTGCCTGAACGTGACCCATCGCGGCCGTCGGATGCTCGGAGCCGGTCGCGCTCATATCTTCACCTCTCGGGTAGGTGCGGCCGCCGCGAGGGCAGGCTCGCAATGATCGCGGTGCAGGTCGTTCGTCAACAACTCAGGACTAGCGATAACCGGCCGCGCCCACGCGCGTCGCCACCGCTGCCTCGGGTCTGTCGCGGGATAGTCCGTGCGGGCGTGGGCGCCACGCGATTCCCGACGCGCGAGCGCTGCCTCAGCGGTGAGGCGAGCAAGCGGCAAGAGTCGGGCAGCGAGAGCATCGGCAGGCTGCGCATCCGCGAGTTCTCGGGCCAGATCGCCCATCGTCACTCCGTCACGGAGGAGCCCGAGCGCATCCCACGCGCGGTCGCGCACGTACTCGCCAGCGACGGGCGTGGCGCCGTCGGCCAGCGCGTCCGATGCGCCAGGCGCTTCACTCAGGACAGTCGGCACCTCGACCGCGCCAGAATCGTCACCGCGTTTGTCCTGAGTTGTTGACGGGGACGGGGTCGGCAGCGGCGCCGCGCTCGGGTCGGCGGCGAGCAGGTCTCCGGCGCGCCAGCCGACGACGAGCGCCTCCAGCAGCGAGTTCGACGCGAGCCGGTTGGCTCCGTGCACGCCGGTGGAGCCGGTTTCGCCCACAGCGAACAAGCCCGCAACCGTCGTGCGGCCGCTCAGGTCGGTCAGCAACCCGCCCATCGCGTAGTGAGCCGCCGGCGTGACCGGCACCGGCTCGCGAGTCCAGTCGTACCCGGCCGCGCGCACGAGTCGGTCGATCGTCGGGAAGCGCTCGCGCAGCATCCGCTCCCCCAGGCCGGTCGCATCGAGCAGCACGGGAGCTCCGCCCTGCTCGCGCATCTGCGCCGCGATCGCGCGGGCGACCACATCGCGCGGGGCAAGCTCGGCCCGCGGGTCGTGGCCAGCCCCGGTGAGGAAACGCCGCCCCGCCGAGTCCACCAGCACCGCCCCTTCGCCACGCACCGCCTCCGAGACGAGGCCGCCGCCGGGCAGCACGGTCGGGTGGAACTGCACGAATTCGAGGTCGACGACCGCTGCCCCCGCCGCGTAGCCCAGAATCACGCCGTCCCCGGTCGCCACCGGCGGGTTCGTCGTGTGCCGGTACAACTGACCGTTGCCGCCGGTCGCGATGACGACCGCGTCGGCGTCCAGACGCTCGGTCACGACGGTTCCGTCACTCGGGATGCTCGGGGCCAGGTCGACGGCGCACACCCGCCCATCGCTTCCGCGCACGATCGCGACGGCCGTCGTGTGCTCGCGCACGAGCATCCGCCCGGAATTGCGAGCATCGTCGAGCGCTCTCGCGAGGGCGTGCTCGATGATGCGGCCGGTGGCGTCGCCCCCGGCGTGCAGGACGCGGGCGACCGAGTGCGCGGCTTCCAGGCCGCGCGCCCAGCCGAGCGGGCCGCGCGTATCGCTACCGTCGCTCGCCGCCGTATCGAACTCAACCCCGAGCGCGACCAGGTCGTGCAGGCGCGCCGCACCCTCGGTGGTCAGCACCCGCACCGCGTCGGGGTCGCTCAGTCCGGCGCCGGCCGCCAGCGTGTCGCGTGTGTGCAACTCAGGACTATCGTCGGCGAACACCGCGGCCGCGATTCCGCCCTGCGCCCATGCGGTCGAGCCAGCGGTCAGCTCAGCCTTCGTCACGAGCGTCACGTCGTGAATGCGCGCGGCACGTAAAGCGCTGATCAGGCCGGCAATGCCGCTGCCGATGACGAGGACGTGTCCCATGAGTGTCCGAGTCCGAGAGCCGCGACAGCCCTAGTCGCGCGGCTTCGCCGCGAGCATGCGCTCGAGCGCGACGCGCGCTTCGTCCTGAATTGTTGACGGCACGACGATCTCGTTGACGACGCGGCCGGCCACTAACTCCTCCAGCACCCACGCGAGGTATCCCGGGTGGATGCGGTACATGGTCGAGCACGGGCAGATCACCGGGTCGAGGCAGAAGATCGTGTGTTGCGGGTACTCGGCGGCCAGCCGGTTCACCATGTTCACCTCGGTGCCGATCGCGAACGTCGTCGGCTCGGTCGCCCCGGCCACCGCGCGGCGGATGTAGTCGGTCGACCCCGCCTCGTCGGCCGCGTCGACGACGGGCATGGGGCATTCGGGGTGCACGACGACCCGCACGTCGGGGTAGTCGGCGCGCGCCTTCTCGATCTGCTCGACGGTGAATCGCTTGTGCACGCTGCAGAACCCGTGCCAGAGCACGACCCGGGCGTCCAGCAACTCGTCGCGCGTCGACCCGCCGAGCGGCTTGCGGGGGTTCCACATCGGCATCTGCTCAAGCGGCACGCCCATCGCCTTGGCGGTGTTGCGCCCGAGGTGCTGATCGGGGAAGAACAGCACCCGCTGCCCCCGCTCGAACGCCCACTCGAGCACGGTCTTCGCGTTCGACGACGTGCACACGATGCCCCCGTTGCGCCCGCAGAACGCTTTCAGCGCCGCCGACGAGTTCATGTACGTCACGGGGATGATCGGGGCGCGGCCCTCCGCATCCGGCTCGGTACCGTAGAGCAAAACGAGCTCTTCCCACGCCGCCTCGACGCTGTCGATGTCGGCCATGTCGGCCATCGAGCATCCGGCGGCAAGGTTCGGCAGGATCACGCGCTGCGAGTCGCGCGCGAGGATGTCGGCCGTCTCGGCCATGAAGTGCACGCCGCAGAACACGATGTACTCGGCGTCGGGCTTGGTGAGCGCGGCATTCGCGAGCTGGAACGAGTCGCCGAGGAAATCCGCGTGCTGCACGACCTCGTCGCGCTGGTAGAAGTGCCCGAGGATCACGAGGCGCTCACCCAGCGACTGCTTCGCCGCCCGAATGCGGGCGTGCAGTTCGTTCGTCGACGCATCCTGGTACTCGCGCGGCAGCCCGCCCTGCACGGGCGAGCCGGTCGGGATCACGTCGTACATCGACGAGCCGGGGCCGTAGCCGGGGGTCGCGTCGAACTCCCATGGGCCTTTCGCGAGCTCGGGCGTGCACGTCTCGCCGGGCAGCACACCGTTGGTGATGCCGCGGATCGTCGTGTCGAGGGTGAGGGGTGTCGTGGTCATGCGGGGATCCTCGGGGTGAGCGGGCCGGCGTCGACGAGTTGCACGTCGCCGGTGTAGCGGTAGAGCTTCGGGGGGCGGTGGCGGCCGCCGGTGACGACCCCGCCGGTGGGTTCGATGGCGCCGGACGACTCCATCTGGCGGCGGAAGTTCGCCGGGTCGAGAGGCTTCTGCAGCACCGCCTCGTAGACGCCGCGCAGCTCGGCGAGCGTGAACTCGTCGCCCAGGAAGGCGTGCGCGATGGCGGAGTACTCCATCTTGGTGCGCAGACGCCACAGCGCGTAGTCGACGATGAGGTTGTGGTCGAAGGCGAGCTCGGGCAGCTCGTCAGCAGGGAACCACTGCACGTTCTCTCCGAGCGTCAGGCGTTCGGCCTCATCGGGCCGCACGAGTGCCCAGTAGACGATCGACACGAGGCGCCGGTCGGGCGAGCGGTCGACGTCGCCGAAGGCGTACAGCTGCTCGAGGTAGGCGGGTTCGAGCTGGGTCGTCTCGGCGAGGTTGCGGCGCGCCGCGCCTTCGAGACTCTCGTCGAGTTCGACCATGCCGCCGGGCAGCGCCCACCGGCCGCACTGCGGCTCGCGGATGCGGCGCACGAGTGGCAGCCAGACGGTCGCCGGCGCGTCGGTGGCCACGGCGGGCCCACTCGTGCTGCCCTCGGCATCGCGCAGCGCGAAGATCACCGTCGACACGGCGAGACCGATGGATGCGCGGAGCACGTCACTGCTGTCGCTCACGGCGCCCCTTCGGTCGGCTTCGCTGCGCCGGGCGACGCAGAGTTACAGTCAAGATGACCAGAACGAAGTCTAGCACTAAAGGTGGGGTGCACCCGAACTGGGCGGCGCGAGTGGCGGCGCGGGGTGTACTCGGAGAGTGCTGCGAGCATCCAGAATGGGGCTCGTGAGCCCGCTGTTCGTGATCCCCCTGTGGGCCGACCTTCTCGCCGTCGGCGTCGGCGCGCTGCAGGGCGCCATGTTCGCCGCGCAGTTCCGTGATCGGCGGCTCGACTGGCTGGGCGTCGCCATCATCGGCATCGTCGTCGGGTTCGGCGGCGGTCTCCTGCGCGACCTGCTGCTGAACGTCGAACTCGCACCGCTGCAGTCGAACTGGTACGTCGCCGTGGCGACGGGTGCGGCGCTGCTCGGCATGCTGCTCGAGCGCGTGCTGTCGAAGCTCTCGCGCATCATCACCGCGCTCGACGCGCTCACCATCGGACTCTTCGGGGCGATCGGTACGACCAAAGCCCTGTCGCTCGGGCTTCCGCCCGTGGCCGCGGTGTTCGTCGGCGTCTTGGCGGCCGTCGGCGGGTCGATTCTGCGCGACGTGCTGCTCACCCTGCCGATCGCGCTCATGCACGTGGGGTCGCTGTACGCGCTCGCCGCGGCCGGCGGGGCTGTGGCCATCGCGGGGCTGCTCGAGTTTGGTGTCGACGTGTTCGTCGCCGCCGTGATTGGCGTCGCGCTGACGTTCGCGATCCGCATTCTGTCGGTGTTGTTCGGCTGGAGCCTGCCCGAACAGCGCGCTATCACGCGGCTGCCGAAGTTGCCGCCGCTGCCCGCCATGCCGGGTCGGCGACGCCAGTCGGCGACCGTCGGAGCCGAGCGCGGTCGGGTCGTCACGACCGCGACGGGGGTTATTCACCTACACGCGACCACGGCCGCGATCCCCGTCGTCAGCGATGCGCCCGATGCCGAGCCGCGGGTGCGGCGCCGCTCCCCCATCCCGGGTGCGAGCCGGGCGCGCGGCTGAGGGCGCCCGCTGGCAGCGGCTGTCAACAACTCAGGACTAGTGCGCCTCGTCTCCTCCCGGTGCCAATCCGCGGGGGTGTCGACAACTCAGGACCAACGCGGCCGGTCGCGCTGCCGTGGCCCGGCCGGACGCGGGTCGCCGGGCCATCGCACTGCGTTAGTCCTGAGTTGTTGACACGCGGGCGGCGACTACAGTCGTCGGGTGCCGAAGCGTGTGCCCAGCCCCGAGCTCATGGCCGCGGTGGACGCGCTCAGAGCGCCGGATGCGCGGGTCGCCATCGCGGGGGTCTCCGGCTCGGGGAAGTCCACGCTCGCTCGCCGGCTGTCGGCGGCCGTCGATCTGCCCTACACCGAGCTGGACGCCCTGCACTGGGGAGCCGATTGGACTCCGCGGCCCTCGTTCGCGGACGACGTCTGTGAACTCGTCGCTCGCGAACGCTGGGTCACGGAGTGGCAGTACCGCGCGGTGCGCCCCCTGATCCTCGGACGGGCAACGGTGATGATCTGGCTGGATCCGCCGTTCCGCACGACCTTCCGACGGGTGGTTTCACGGACACTGTGGCGACGCCTCCGGCGCGAAGAGCTGTGGAACGGCAACCAGGAACCGGGCATCCGGCACGCAATTCTGCACCGCGAGGGGATCATCCGCTGGACGGTGTCGACCCGCAACAAGTATCGCAACCTCATCGAGAGTGCTGTGCGCACCCGTCCCGACCTCGTTGTCCTGCGCACCCGCCGAACCCGAGAAGTGCGGGCACTCCTCGCCGCGGTGTCAACAACTCAGGACTAACGCGTGAGGTGCGGCCCGTTAGCCGCAACACTGCGCGACGAAATGACCGTGATCGCGGCGTTAGTCCTGAGTTGTTGACGGCGACCCGGTTCGGGCGGCGCGGCGTTAGTCCTGAGTTGTTGACGGCGACCCGGTTCGGGCCGCGCGGCGTTAGTCCTGAGTTGTTGACGGCCCAGGGGCAGGCGCCGCACATCGCGGCACAGCGCCACACCCTTACGCCGTGGCGAGCTCGCGGGCGCCCGTCTCGAGGCGAATGGCGCGGTTGACCGCCGAGACGACGGCCTTCAGCGAGGCCGTCGAGATGTCGGGGTCAATCCCGACGCCCCAGAGAGTTCGGCCGTTCACCTCGAGCTCGACGTACGAGGCGGCGTGGGCGTCTCCGCCGGCCGAGAGCGCGTGCTCGACGTAGTCGAAGAGCCGCACCTCGATGCCCTGCCCCTGCATGATGCCGAGGAACGCCGCGATCGGCCCGTTGCCGGTCGCCGAGACACCATCGATCGCGTCGCCGTCGCGCAGGGTGACGTCGAGTGCGACCGATCCGGTCATGTCTGACGCGGTGCGGGTCGAGAGCAGCTCGAAGCGCCCCCACTTTTCGCGCTCGTCGGCGGCGGGCAGGTACTCGTCCTGGAAGATCTCCCAAATCTGCTCGCTCGTGACCTCGCCCCCCTCCGCGTCGGTCTTCGCCTGCACGACGTGGCTGAACTCAATCTGCAGCTTGCGGGGCAAGTCGAGCGCGTGATCGGTCTTCAGCAGGTAGGCGACGCCGCCCTTGCCCGACTGCGAGTTGACGCGAATCACCGCCTCATACGAGCGCCCGAGATCCTTCGGGTCGACCGGCAGGTAGGGAACGCCCCACACCAGCTGGTCGACGGATACGCCCTCCGAAGTAGCGCGGGCCTCCATCGCCTCGAAGCCCTTCTTGATGGCGTCCTGGTGCGACCCACTGAACGCCGTGTAGACGAGGTCGCCCGCCCAGGGCGAGCGCTCGTGCACCTTCAACTGGTTGCAGTACTCGGCGGTGCGCTTGATCTCGTCGAGGTCGCTGAAATCGAGCTGCGGATCGATGCCCTGCGTGAACAGGTTGATGCCAAGGGCGACGAGGTCGACGTTGCCGGTGCGTTCACCGTTGCCGAAGAGGCAGCCCTCGATGCGGTCGGCGCCGGCCATGTAGCCGAGTTCGGCGGCGGCGATCGCGGTGCCGCGGTCGTTGTGCGGGTGCAGGCTCAGGATGATCGAGTCGCGGCGCGCGAGGCGGCGGTGCATCCACTCGATTGAGTCGGCGTACACGTTCGGCGTCGCCATCTCGACGGTCGCCGGCAGGTTGATGATCAGCTGGCGCTCGGGGGTCGGCTGCAGCTCCTCGATAACCGCGTTGCAAACCTCGAGCGCGGTCTCGAGCTCGGTGCCGGTGTAGCTCTCGGGGCTGTACTCGTAGAACACCTCGGTGCCCGGAACGGTCGCCTCGTACTGCTTGCACCAGCGCGCGCCCTGCAGAGCGATCTCCTTGACGCCCTCGACGTCGGTGCGAAAGACGACCTCTCGCTGCAGCACCGACGTTGAGTTATAGAAGTGCACGATCGCCCGCTTCGCGCCCTTGATCGACTCGTAGGTGCGGGCAATGAGGTGCTCGCGCGCCTGCGTCAGCACCTGAATCGTCACGTCGTCGGGGATCAGATCGTCCTCGATCAGCGTGCGCACGAAGTCGAAGTCGGTCTGCGACGCCGAGGGGAACCCGACCTCGATCTCCTTGAACCCCATGCGCACGAGCAGGTCGAACATGATGCGCTTGCGCTCGGGGCTCATCGGGTCGATGAGGGCCTGGTTGCCGTCGCGCAGGTCGACGGCGCACCACCGCGGAGCCTCAGTGATGGTCTTCGTCGGCCACGTGCGGTCGGGCAGGTCGACCCGCACGATCGACTGGTACGGCTGGTACTTATGCGTCGGCATTCCCGACGGCTGTTGGCGGTTCTTCATGGTCTTCGCGGCTCCTGGGTGACGTGTCTGATGCTGGTCTCAGCCGACGACGAACTCCGCGACGAGGGAGGCTAAGGGCTAAGCCTCGTCGCGGCAACGAAGAAGAAGCGTGCCGAACACGCTTTCAGGGTACACCCGGCGCGCACGCACCCGCCAACGGCACGGGATGCACGCCCCCGGTACGACTGCCGGCCCGGTTCTGTACGACTAAAGGATGAAAGCTCGCATCCGAGCGGATGAACGGGGCGCGTTTCGCGCGACGCGCCGCTTCGCGATGCGTAGCGTGACGCTCATGTTCGACCGAATAGTCACGTGGTTCACGCCCCAAAGGGCTGCGCTCCTCCGGTTCTCGCTCGAGATCGCGCTCGGCGCGTCATTCACGATTGCAGTGCTTCTCAACCAACAGTGGTGGGGAGGGGCATCTCACACCATCGGAAACGCCTTGGTCGCTTTCGCACTAGGTGCGGGGGTCGCACTCCACCGCATTCGCCCTCACTACGCCCTTGCTGGTTTAGGGTTCGCGGTGTTGGGTGTACTCCTTGCAGCCCTATCGGGCGCGAGCGCTACGCCACTCACCATTGTTGGGGCGGCAGTAATCGTGTTTGGCGCTGCCGCGTATGGAACGCCGCTCGCTCGAAACGTTGCTCTGGGCATTTCGCTTGTTGCGGCAGTCTCGCTCGTTCTTGCATTTGCACTGGGCAGCGCATTCTCTGGGAACACCAGCATCTTTTACGTCGCCAGCCGAATCATCGAGTTACTGATTTGGCCACTACTCGCGATGCTCCCGTGGGTCCTCGGCGAACTCGTGCGCAACATCCGCAACCGCCGAACGCTCTCCGCCGCCGTCGAAACGGTGAGCACCGAGCGCGACGCCGCACTCACCCGTGCCGACCTCGAGGCCGAGCGCACGCGGGTGGCGCGCGACGTGCACGACATCGTGGCGCACTCCCTCACGGTGGTCATCGCCCAGGCCGACGGTGCGCGCTACGCGACGACAGCCGACTCCCCCGCCGCGGCCGACGCGTTCGGCGCGATCGCGCAGACGGCGCGTGACGCGCTCGCCGACGTGCGCACGCTGCTCACCGAACTCCGGCACACACAGGAGTCCGGGCCGCAGCCCGGGCTCGCCAACCTCGATGCGCTGTTCGAATCATTCCGCGATTCTGGGCTCGAGCTCACCGTGCATGAGTTCGGCGATCGGGGTCGACTCACCGATGCCCGCGAGCTGGCGCTCTACCGAATCGCGCAAGAGTCGCTCACGAACGCCCTCCGCCACGGCGATGGCGCGGCAACCCTCGACCTCGACTGGGGCGACGCGACCGTCGACCTGCTCGTCACGAACGTCGCGGCGGCCCCGGCCCCGGCGACAACCGACGCGGCCGTCACAGTGGTGAAGCACGGCGACCACCAGCCCGAACGCGGCCACGGCATCGACGGGATGCGCGAACGTTCGATCCTTGCGGGCGGCGAGTTCAGCATCCATGAGGGCGCGACGTATCGCGTGAGGGCGCGGCTCCCGCGGGAACCGCTCGAGCATCCCCGCTCCGAGGCTCGGGACAGCGAGGACGTCGTCACCGAGGTGCACGCGTGACCGCGCCGGTGTCGCCCGGGAACGCGCCGGCGAGCCACTCAGCCGCCGACGCCGCGACCGTCACTATTCCGGTCGGATTCGTCGTTGTGCCGCGCCGGCCTCTCACCCCGGCCACCCTCCCGTGGAGTGCCGCGTGAAACCAATTCGCGTGCTACTGGTGGACGATCAGCCGCTGTTCCGGCGCGGGATGCGCATGCTCATCGAGTCGCAACCCGACCTCACCGTTGTCGGCGAGGCAGGCGACGGGGGCGAGGCGGTGACCGCGGCCGCCGAACACTCGCCCCACGTTGTTCTGATAGATATCCGCATGCCGCGCGTCGACGGCATCGCCGGCACGAGCGGCATCCTGCGCGCCGCAGCCGAGGCTGAACAGACAGCGCCCCGCATCATCGTGCTCACCACCTTCGACCTCGACGACGCGGCGCTGCGGGCAATCCGCGCCGGCGCGAGCGGCTTCCTGCTGAAGGACGCCGAGCCCGAGTTCCTGCTCGCCGCAATCCGCGCCGTGCACGGCGGACACGCCGTCGTCGCGCCCGGCGCGATCGCCGACCTGCTCACCCACGTGGATGCCCGCCCCGCGCCCCCGGCAGACCTCACCGCGGCGCGCGACACCGCCCTCACCGCCCTCAGCCCCCGCGAGCGCGAGATTTTTGGCACCATCGCCGAGGGCCTGAGCAACGCCGAGATCGCCGAACGCGAGTACGTCAGCGAGGCGACGGTGAAGTCACACGTGGGGCGCATTCTCGCAAAACTCGGACTGCGCGACCGGGTGCAGGTGGTGCTCTACGCGCACGACCACGGGTTGCTCCCTCGCCGCTGAGGGCCGCGCACCCCCGCCCGCGTGCCGCCCGGCGGGCTCTCCCACCTGGCCGAGACACCGGACCGGCCCATCCACCTGGCCGATATCCCCGGGTGGATGTCTGCAGGACCGACAGCGCGGCGCAACGCGCCGAGTCTTGTGGCCGACACTCCGCAACCGCACTCGACCTGTCGGCCTGGCAGACACCGCCCTCGAACATGAGGCGTCACCGAGGCAGTCCGCTGCGCAGCTGATACCGCGGGGAGCGCGCGCCGAACGGCCCCTAGAACCCGAGTCGACCCAACTGCTTCGGGTCGCGCTGCCACTCTTTGGCGACCTTCACGTGCAGCTTCAGAAACACGCGACGCCCAAGCAACTGCTCGATCTCGCCGCGGGCCCGCCGGCCCACGTCGCCGAGCCGCGAGCCGCGGTGGCCGATGATGATGCCCTTCTGGCTGTCGCGCTCCACCCAGACGTTGGCGAAGATTTGCAGCAGGCCGTCGCCCTCGCGCTCGACCATCTCGTCGATCGTGACGGCGAGCGAGTGCGGCAGCTCGTCGCTGACGCCCTCGAGCGCCGCCTCGCGGATGAGCTCGGCGACCCGGTCCTCCTCGGTCTCGTCGGTCGTCGACTCGGCCTCGTAGAGCGGCGGCGACACGGGCATGAGGCGAATCAGCTCGTCGGCGAGCACGTCGACCTGGTCGCCGGTGAGCGCCGACAGCGGGATCACGAGGTCCCAGTCGCGCAGGGCCGACACGGCGATGAGCTGCTCGGCGACGCGCTCGGGGCCGACGCGGTCGGTCTTCGTCACGATCGCAACCTTGCGTACGCGGCCGCCGTGCGCATCCAGCTGCTCGTTGATGTATGTGTCGCCGGGGCCGATCGGCTCGCCGGCGGGAACGCAGAACCCGATCACGTCGACGTCGCCGAGCGTCTCCTGCACGAGCGCGTTGAGCCGCTCGCCGAGGAGCGTGCGGGGCCGGTGCACGCCCGGCGTGTCGACGACGATCAACTGCCCGGATGCTCGGTGCACGATCCCGCGGATCGCCCGCCGCGTCGTCTGCGGCTTTGAGGAGGTGATGGCGACCTTTTCGCCGACGAGCGCGTTCATGAGGGTCGACTTGCCGACGTTCGGGCGGCCGACGAAGGTGACGAATCCGGCTCGGTGTTCCGCGGTTTCGGAAGGGGGTGTCGCGCTGGCGCGGGGTGTGCGGGCGGGAGGGGCGTCGGGGGCGTCGGGGGCGTCGGGGGCGTCGGTCACGGGGCGCTCCTCGGGGAGGTGGGGCGGGCATCCTGGACGGGGATCGCGCCGGTGTCTGATGACGCGGCGGCAAACGCGAGGCGCGCGTCGATGAGCGCTTGGTCGGCTTCGACCAGCACGGTGACGACGCGCTTGCGGCGCCCCTCCGTGCGTTCGGCGGTGAGGTGCAACCCGTCGACCTCGACGGTCGAGCCGGCCACAGGTAGGCGGTCGAGGTGCTTGGTGAGCAGGCCGCCCACCGTGTCGACGTCGTCGTCGTCCAAGTCGATACCGAACAGGTCGCCGAGTTCGTCGACGGGCATGCGCGCGCTCACACGGAAGCGATTCTCACCGAGCTGCTCGAACGCGCTCTGCTCGCGGTCGTACTCGTCGGTGATGTCGCCGACGAGTTCCTCGATGAGGTCCTCCATGGTGACGAACCCCGCGATTCCGCCGTACTCGTCGACGACGAGCGCCAGGTGGTTCGACTCGAGCTGCAGATACCGCAGCGCGTCGTCGGCCTTCTTCGACTCGGGCAGGAACTGCGCGGGCGTCGCGAGCACGTCGACCTGCGTCGCCCCCGCCGTTTCGGGCGACGAGACGGTGAGCCGCGTCACGTCCCGCAGGTAGACGACGCCGCGGATGTCGTCGGCGTCGTCGCCGATCAGTGGGATGCGCGACACCCCCTTCTCGAGGAACAGCGCCATCGCCTCGGCGACCGTCTGCCCGGTTTCGAGCGTGATCATGTCGGTGCGCGGCACCATGACCTCCCGCACGATCGTGTCGTTGAATTCGAAGATCGAGTGGATCAGCTCGCGGTCTTCGACCTCGAGCACGTCGAGGTCGGTGGCCTCGTCGACCATCGACAGCAGCTGCTCCTCGCTGGAGAAGGCCACGCTGCGCGGCCGTCCAGGCGTGACCCGGTTGCCGATGACCACGAGGGCGTCGGCGATCGGGCCGGTCAGCACGCGGATCGTCCGCACGAGCGGCGCCGTTGCGACGATCAGCGCACGCGGATGCGCGCGGCCGACGCTGCGCGGGCTCGAGCCGACGAGCACGACGAGCACGAACGCCACCGCGAAGAAGACGGTGGTGAGCACCATCAGCGTTTGCGTTCGGCGAGCGTGTAGCCGACGAGCACGTCGCGCTGGATGCCGAACATCTCGCGCTCTTCCTCGGGCTCGGCGTGGTCGAAGCCGAGCAGGTGCAGCAGGCCGTGGGTGGTGAGCAGCAGCAGCTCGTCCATCACCGAGTGCCCGGCCGTTTCGGCCTGGGCGATCGCGACCTGCGGGCAGAGCACGATGTCGCCGAGTAGCCCCGGCGGGGTCGGCTCGTCGTCGCTGCCGGGGCGCAGCTCGTCCATCGGGAAGCTCAGCACGTCGGTCGGGCCGGGCTCGTCCATCCACTCGATGTGTAGCCGCTCCATGGCGCCCTCATCGACCATCTGGATCGCGACCTCGGCATCGGGATGCACGTTCAAGTGGTCAAACGCGTACACGACGAGCCGCTGGATCGCCGCCTCGTCGACGTCGATGCCCGACTCGTTGTTGATCTCGACGCTCACGCGCGACCTCTCGCCCTACTCACGCTCACCATCGTTGCGTACCGCGACGGCTGCGCCCGGGAAGCCGGTCGCGGGTCGCGGCGCGTCGGGCCGCGCGGTTCACGCCCTGCGCGCCCCGTGCATCCCCGTTTCCGCCGCCCGAGCGGCGCCGCTCGGCGCGCTCGTACTCAGCCTTCTGCTTCTCGGCGTCGTACTTCGTGTACGCGTCGACGATGCGGCCGACGAGCGAGTGGCGCACGACGTCGTCGCTCGTGAGGCGGGCGAAGTGGATGTCGTCGATGCCGTCGAGCACGCGGGTCACGAGTGACAGCCCCGACGCGCCGCCCGGCAGGTCGACCTGGGTGATATCGCCCGTGACGACCATGGTCGAGCCGAAGCCGAGGCGGGTGAGGAACATCTTCATCTGCTCAGGAGTGGTGTTCTGCGCCTCGTCGAGCACGACGAAGGAGTTGTTCAGCGTGCGGCCGCGCATGTAGGCGAGCGGCGCGACCTCGACGACGCCGGAGGCGAGCAGCTTCGGCACGAGCTCCGGGTCCATCATCTCGTTGAGGGCGTCGTAGAGCGGCCGCAGGTACGGGTCGATCTTGTCGGTGAGCGTGCCGGGCAGGAAGCCGAGGCGCTCGCCGGCCTCGACGGCCGGGCGCGTCAGGATGATGCGGTCGACCTCCTTGCGCGTTAACGCCTGCACGGCCTTCGCCATCGCGAGGTACGTCTTGCCGGTTCCGGCCGGGCCGATGCCGAACACGATCGTGTGCTGGTCGATCGCGTCGACGTACGCCTTCTGGCCGAGCGTCTTCGGGCGGATGCTCTTGCCTCGGCTCGTCAGGATCGCCTGGCTCAGCACATCGGCTGGGCTGCCCGAACCGTCGCGCAGGATGCGCGCCGAGCTCTGCACCTCGACCTCGCCGAGGTCGGTCCCGTTTCGCACCATCCGGATGAGCTCCTCTACCAGCGTTGCCGCCTGTTCGACTGCCGGGCGCTCGCCCTGCAGGGTGATCTGATTGCCGCGCACGTGCACGTCAACGCCGGGGTGCTCGCGCTCGAGCGTCGTCAGCAGGCGGTCCTGGGGGCCGAGCAGCCGCACCATGGCGACGCCGTCGACGTCGAGTTGGCGGGTGTATGGCGCGTCGGGAAGGGGCGCGTGGGGTGCGTTATCCGTGGGCAAGCGACCCCTCGGCGAGCCCGCCCGCGAGGACGTGCGCGTGAACGTGGAAGACGGCCTGGCCCGCGTTTTCCCCCGAGTTGAACACGAGGCGGAAGTGCCCGTCAGCGTGACTCTCGGCGAGCGTCTGCGCGGTGGCGACGACCTCGGCCAAGAGCTCGGGGTCGCCGGCCGCCAGCTCGGCGACCGTGGCGTACGCGGCGGTCTTCGGCACGACGAGGAGGTGCACGGGGGCCTGCGGCGCGATGTCGCGAAACGCGATCACGCTGTCGGTCTCGTGCACGATGTCGGCCGGGATCTCACGCGCAATAATGCGCTCGAAGATCGTCCGCTCGCGGGTTTCCATGAGCGCAATTCTACGGGCGATATCGGATGCGCGCCCCGGCTACCGCTCAGGGTTCGCTTGCAGCGGAGCCGCTGACGTGCCGAAAAGCGATCACCAGCGGCCGAGTGTGGTCGACAGCACGCTGAGAGCGGCGGGCCCCGCCGTCGAGGTGCGCAGCACGGTGTCGCCGAGGCGCACCGGTCGCGCGCCGGCGGTCGTCAGTGCGGCGAGCTCGTCGGGCGCGACACCCCCCTCGGGCCCGACGACAAGCAGCACCTCGCTGCCCAGCTCATCCGGCGTGAGTGCGCTCAGCCGGTCCGGTGCGGTGGGCTCGAGCACGAGCACACTGACGTCCACTTCCCCGGCCTGCGCGACGAGCTCGCGGGTCGTCGCGATCGGTGCCACGGAGGGCACGCGCGGGCGAATCGCCTGCTTGGAGGCCTCCCGCACGATCGTCTGCCAGCGGGCGCGGCCCTTATCTGCCTTCGGCCCTTTCCAGATCGAGACGCTGCGGGCGGCCTGCCACGGCACGATGGCGTCGACACCCAGCTCGGTCGCGGCCTGGATGGCCAACTCATCGCGGTCGCCCTTCGCGAGCGCCTGGACGAGCGTGAGGCGCGTCGGGGGCTCGGGATGCGCATCCACGCTCTCGAGGACGAGCACGACCCGATCGGGCGCCGCGTCGCGCACGCCTCCGAGCGCGATCGTTCCCGCGCCGTCGCCGACGCGCACCGTTTCGCCAGCGCGCAGGCGTGCGACCGTGACGGCGTGACGGGCATCAGGACCGGTCAGGGCGACCTCGTGGCCCGCGGCGGCGCTGGCCAGCGCGAGCGTCTCGTCGAGGTAGAAGTGCGCCACGCCGCCGACGCTACAGGTTCAGGAAGCGGTCACGCAGCTTCGAGAACAGCCCCTGCTGGAAGGTCGAGAACTGCGGAGGCACGGGCCGGCGGCTCTGCGCAAACTCTTGGATGAGCTTCGTCTCTTTGCTGTTGAGCCTCACCGGCGTGACCACCTGAATGCCGAGCTTCAGGTCGCCGCGACCGGCGCCGCGCAGGCGCGTAATACCGCGTTCTTTCACGGTCAGCACCTCGGCACTCTGCGTGCCCGGCTTGATCTCGATGGACACGTCGCCGTCGAGCGCGGGCAGGGTGACGGTCGTGCCGAGGATCGCGTCGGCCATCTGCACCTCGACGGTGGCCATCAGGTCGTCGCCCTGGCGGCTGAACGTCTCGTGCGTCTTCACCTTGATCTCGAGGTAGAGGTCACCGTTGGGGCCGCCGGCGGGGCCCACCTCGCCCTGTCCGGGCAGTTGGATGCGCAGGCCGGTGTCGACGCCGGCGGGAATGTCGACGGGGATCGAGCGGCGGGCGCGCACGCGGCCCTGACCGGCGCACGACGGGCACGGGTTCGGGATGACCGTGCCGTAACCGCGGCAGGATCCGCACGGCGACGAGGTCATCACGTTGCCGAGCAGGCTGCGTACCGTGCGCTGAATCTGGCCGGAGCCGCGGCAGATGTCGCAGGTGATGGGCTCGGTTCCGGGGGCGCAGCACGAGCCGTTGCAGGTCTCGCAGAGGATCGCCGTGTCGACATCGAGGGTGCGGGTCGTGCCGAAGATAATCTCGTTCAGCTCGACCTCGACGCGCAGGAGGGCGTCCTGGCCGCGCTCGCGGCGCGATCGGGGGCCGCGCTGCGACTGACCGCCGCCGAAGAACGTCTCGAAGATGTCGCCGAAGCCGCCAAAGCCGCCGCCCATGCCGCCGGAGCCGCCGAGGTCGTACTGCTGGCGCTGGTTCGGGTCGCTCAGCACATCGTACGCGTGCGTCACCTGCTTGAAGCGCTCGGCCGCCTCGCTCGACGGGTTCACGTCGGGGTGCAGCTCGCGCGCGAGGCGCCGGTAGGCCTTCTTGATGTCGTCGGCGCTCGCGTCTCGGGCGACCCCGAGGGTCTCGTAGTGATCTGCCACTTAGCGTTCGTCCTCACCCAGTAGGCGGCTGACATAGCGCGCGACGGCGCGTACCGCTGCCATGTTGTTCGAATAGTCCATGCGGGTCGGGCCCAGAACGCCCAGCCTCGCCGATTGATCTGCGCCCATGCTGTACGGCGACGTCACAACCGCCGCCTCGTGCAGGGCCTCCGCATTCTCGCGGCCGATCCGAGCCGCGACCGCCTGCGAGTCGAGTTCCATCTCGCTGAAGAGCTTGAGCAGGGTCACCTGCTCCTCAATGGCCTCGAGCACCGGGTACACGCTGCCGGCGAAGTCGCCCTCTGTGCGCACGAGGTTCGCCGCCCCCGCCATGACGAGCCGATCTTGCCGGTGCGCATCCACGTGGCCGACGAGGGCCTCGGCGACGACGCGAACGGCGTCCCGTCGCTCGGGTGCGAAATGCTCGCCGAGAACGTCGGCGAGGCCGCCGACGTCCGCGAGCGGCCGGCCGTCGAGAAGCGCGTTGACCTTCGCGCGCAATTCGCCGACGAACACCTCGTCGGCCTCGAGCGGAAGCTCGATGATGCGCTGGTCGACCCGCCCACCGTCGGTGATGAAGACCGTCATGAGACGGGTCGCCGTCATCGGCACAAACTCGACGTGACGAACGCGGGCATTGCCGAGCGTCGGGTACTGCACGAGCGCCACCTGGTTGGTGAGCTGGCTGAGCAGGCGCACGGTGCGGGCAAACACGTCGTCAAGGTCGATCGACTGATCGAGGAACTGCGCGATCGCCTGGCGCTGGCCAGCGCTCAGCGGCCGCAGCTCGGCGAGCTGGTCGACGAACATCCGGTAGCCCTTGTCGGTCGGAACGCGGCCGGAGGACGTGTGCGGCGCGGCGATCAACTCTTCTTCCTCGAGAAGGGCCATGTCGTTGCGAATCGTCGCCGAACTCACCCCGAACTGGTGACGCTCGACCAGGGCCTTCGAGCCCACGGGTTCTCGCGAGGACACGTAGTCCTGCACGATGGCGCGAAGCACCTGCAGTGCTCGATCCGACACCATGCGATGCCCCCTTTCGTGCCGCTCGCCGCCGCCATTCCTGGCACTCACCTGACGTGACTGCCAATTCTACCGCGGGGCGCGGGCGCGAAATCGTTGCCCTCGCGGTGCGGCGCGAGTACGGTCGAGCGTGTGTCAGTGCCAACGAAGGCGTTCCGTGCTCTCCGACGGCGCCGGCACGGTCATGCTCCACCCCGGGTATTCATACGCACCGTTCGCTCGCTCGAAAGGCAGTTCACCCCATGACTGACACCCCTCCTCCCCCCGCGTCGTCGGCCGCACCGGCGCCGCTCAGCGAGGCCGAAGACCGCCAGTGGGCCTCGTTCGCGCACCTCGGCGGCATCATCGGCATCCTGCCGTCGCTCATCATCTTCCTGATCTTCAAGGACCGCGGAACCTTCACGCGTCAGGAGTCGAAAGAGGCCCTGAACTTCCAGATCACGATGGCCATCGCCCAGATCGCCGTGTTCATCCTGAACTCAATCCTCACCACAGTGACGTTCGGCCTCTGGGCGCTGATCGGCTGGATCTTCCCGCTCGGGCTCTGGGTGCTCTCGCTCATCTGGAGCATCATGGGCTTCCAGAAAGCGAAGGACGGCGTGGCCTACCGCTACCCGTTCGCGCTGCGCCTCATCAAGTAGGCGCCGCCTGACCGATCACACGACGAGGGGCTCGGCCGCAGGGCCGGGCCCCTCTCGCGTGCAGGGCACTGCTGGGTGTTTACTGGCCTCATGACTGACGTGCCTCCCCCGAGCTCGCCGTATGCCGCCCCGCCGCAGCCGATGCGGCCGGAAGACGAGAAACTCTGGGCCACCCTCATTCACATCGGCGGGATCTTCTTCGGATTCCTCCCCGCGCTGATCGGATACCTCGTGCTGAAGGACCGCGGTCCGTTCGTGCGCGACCACACGGCGACGGCGCTCAACTTCCAGCTCACGATGCTGATCGCGGCGATCGTTGGCAGCGTGTTGACGCTCGTGCTGGTGGGCTTCTTGATCTTGGTGGGGGTGTCGATCGCGATCCTCGTGCTGTCGATCCTCGCCGCAGTGGCCGCGAACCGCGGCCAGGCCTACACCTACCCGCTCGCGATTCGCTTCATCAAGAACTAAGCGCAGCGGTTACGCGGGCTCGGGCAGCAGCCGACGCACAACCGCGTCGGCGAGGAGGCGGCCGCGCGCCGTGAGCACGAGGCGGCCTGCGATGGCGAGGCGAGCATCCACGAGTTCGTCGGCGATGAGACCGGCGACCGCGGTGCGTCCGGGCGCATCGAGCGCGCTGACCGACAGGCCGAGGGCCGTGCGGGTCTCCAGCAGCACGCGCTCGACCCGCCGCGTCTCGGCGTCGAGCGTTTCGCGGCCCGCAGCCGGGCTCAGGGCAGACGCGAGGCGCTGCGCGTAGGCGGCCGGGTGCTTCACGTTCCACCAGCGCACGCCGCCGACGTGGCTGTGCGCGCCGGGACCGACGCCCCACCAATCCTCACCGGTCCAGTAGGCGAGATTGTGGCGCGAGCGATGAGCGTTGTCGCGCGCCCAGTTACTGACCTCGTACCAGGCGTATCCGGCCGAGGCGAGCCGTGCATCCAGGTGCTCGTACATGTCGGCGTGCAGGTCGTCATCGACCGGGGGCACCTCGCCGCGGGCGATCTGGCGAGCGAGCTTCGTGCCCTCCTCGACGATCAACGCGTAGGCGCTCAGGTGGTCGGGCTCCGTCGCGAGCGCCGCGTCGATGCTGCGGTCAAGGTCGGCGAGGCTCTCGCCGGGCGTGCCGAAGATCAGGTCGACGCTCACCTGCAGGCCCGCCGCACGCGCCTCGGCGACCCGCCGCGGCACGTTCTCGGGGTCGTGGGTGCGCTCGAGCGTCGCCAGCACGTGCGGGACCGCCGACTGCATGCCCAGGCTCACCCGGGTGAAACCCGCCTCGGCAAGCTCGGCGAGACCGCGCGCATCGATGGAGTCGGGGTTCGCCTCCGTCGTCACCTCCGCGCCGTCGGCGAGGCCGAAGGCGCCGCGCACGGCGTCGAGCATGCGGGCAAGGTCGCGCGTCGGCAGAAGGGTGGGGGTTCCGCCGCCGAAGAACACCGTGCTCGCGGGGCGGGGCGGAAGATCGGCCTCGGCGAGCACGCGGGTAGCAAGCTCGACCTCCGCGATTGCCTGCTCGGCGAAATCGGCCCGGGACGTTCCCCGCACCTCGTCGGCCGTGTAGGTGTTGAAGTCGCAGTATCCGCAGCGCACGCGGCAGTAGGGCACGTGCAGGTAGACGCCGAAGGCCCGGTCGGCGGCGCCGTCGGCGACGGTCGCCGGCAGGGCCCCGTCGTCGGGGGCCGGGTCGGCGAGGGGCAGGGCGCTGGGCATCACCACCATTCTCGCCGGTCTGGCGCCTGGCCGACGCCTGAAAGGATGGAGACGTGACCACGATTCTCTGGGACGTCGACGGAACCCTGCTGCTCAACTCGTTCACCGGCGGCGGCGAGCTCTACCACACCGCTGTCGAGCGGGCCGTGGGCCGCGAGCTCAGCCCGCCGCTCCCCCGCACCCACGGCAAGACCGACGGCCACATCCTCACCGACATCCTCGAGCACTTCGGCTTCGACGCGGCCGAGTGGCACGAGCGGGCTCGAGTCGCGCTCGACGAGCTGTCGGTCGAGCGCGCGGAGGCGGGCGATCGTCGAGAGATCGCGCCGGGCATCCGAGAGGCACTCGATCAGGCGGATGCCCGTGGCTGGGTCAACGCACTACTCACCGGCAACTCGGCCACCCGCTCCCGCGTCAAGCTCGACGGCTCGGGGCTCGGCGCCGACCGATTCGACTGGAACCGCTCGTTCTTCGGGGCGACCGCGCCCGAGCGCAGCGACATCACCCGGGCGGCGCGCGCCGCTCTGCCCGACGAAACCCTCGTGATCATCGGCGACACCCCGCGCGACGACGAGGCGGCGGTGGCAGCGGGCATCCCGTTCATCGCGGTGGCGACCGGGGTGTTCAGCGTCGAGGAACTGCGAGAGACGTCAGCGGTGCTCGTCGTGCCCACCATCGACGGGCACCTCGACGAGGTGATGGCGGCGATCGAGGCGCTGTAGCTGAGCTACGCGCCGAGCGCGCCGCCCACCGTCTGCACGAACCAGATCTGGTTCATGCGGTAGACCATCACCGCCACGGTGACCGCAACCACGCCCAAGATGATGGTCGCCCAGCGGGTGCGATCGATGAGCGCCCACACAACGCCGGCGACCACGAGCAGCAGCGCCACGATGAGGTAGAGCCACCACTCGACGATGTCGCCGGTCGGGTCGTTGCCGACGAGCGGCTGCACGATGCCGACGACGATCTGCGCAATGAGCAGTAGCGCGACGAGGGCGCTCCCGAGCACCGTCACGTCGTCGGGGCGACGCCCCATCGCGCCGAAGACCAGCGCGATCAGACCAACCAGCGTGGCGACGCCGATCTGCACGAAGCTGAACCACTCGATCACGGTGTACTCCTGGGCGGCGGGGGTCTGCGATGCGGGCTGTGCAGTGCGGGGGTCTACGGCTCCTGCGGGAACCCCGTCAGAATACGGCCCCGTCCCGCCTCAACGCTGAGCAACGCCACGAGACGGCCCTGCATGTCGACGGCGGCGACCGGGGAAGCGTCGGCGATGTCCAGGCCGTCGAGCTTCTTGCCGTGCGACAGATCCCGCGTCTGGTCGTCCGTGGTGTGGAGGACGGGGAACAGGCGGGCGGCGACCTCGGCGGGCGGCGCGAGGAGGGCTGGGGCGGACGCGTCCCCGCCCGCGGCGACAAGAGCATCCAGGGTGATCGTCGCATCGTCGTCAACTGTGAACGGGCCGACGCGGGTGCGGCGCAGGGCCGTCAGATGCCCGCCGACGCCGAGGGCGGTGCCGAGGTCGCGGGCGAGCGCGCGGATGTAGGTGCCCGACGAGCAATCGACGACCGCGTCGACGTCGACGGAGTCACTCGTTCGGCGAATGTCGAGCACGTCGAAGCGCGAGACGGTCACGCGACGCGAGGCCAGCGTGACCTCCTCGCCCGCGCGCACGCGGTCGTACGCGCGGCGACCGTCGACCTTGATCGCGCTGACCGCGCTCGGCACCTGGTCGAGCTCGCCGGTGAGGGAGGCGACCGCGGCGGCGATGCGGTCGTCGGTGGCGGCGGCGAGCGCGGCGGCCGACGCTCGCTCGCCGATCGCGTCACCCTCGGCGTCATCGGTCGTCGTGCTCTGGCCGAGGCGGATCGTCGTCGTGTACTGCTTGTCGAGACCCACGAGATAGGTGAGCAGGCGCGTCGCAGGGCCCGCGCCCAGCGTCAGCAGGCCGGTGGCCGCAGGGTCGAGGGTGCCGGCGTGGCCGACCTTGCGCGTACCGAGGGCGCGACGAGCGCGAGCGACCACGTCGTGGCTGGTGAGGCCGGCAGGCTTATCGACGAGCAGCAGGCCGGAGATCACGGAGTCAACGCTACCGGCTCGACCTAGCATGGGCGGATGCGCGTCATCGTGATCGGAGCCGGAGCCGTCGGCGGGGTGCTCGCCGCGCTCCTCCACCGCGCGGGGCACGTCGTCGCGGTGGTCGCGCGCGGTGAGCACGCGGCGGCGATCGCGGCCGACGGTCTTCACGTCGACGGGGGCTGGGGCAAGTGGCGCGCCCGCGTCTCGGTCGTGGGCGGCGACGCCGAGGCAGCCGACCTTCTCGTGCTCGCCACGAAAGCGCATGACTCCGCGGCGGCGCTCCCAGAGTGGGCCGGCCACGACGGCACTCCGGTGCTGGTGCTGCAAAACGGTCTGGGTGGCGAGCAGGCGGTTCGGGATGCGCTTCCGAACTCTCCCGTCGCCGTCGGCCTGGCGCTGTTCGCCGTGAGCCTCACCGGCCCCGGTCGCATCACCGTGACCGGGCCGAACGGTCTGACGCTCGGAGGTGAAGACGACGCCGTGGCGGTCACAGAGCCGGTCTTGCGCCATGCGCTTCCGGCGGAGCTCACCGTCACCGACGACATCCGCGGCGCACAGTTCACCAAGCTGCTCATCAACCAGGTCAATGCCCTACCCGCCATCACCGGGCTGAGCGTCCAGCAGACCATCGCCGATGACCGACTCCGCCGCGTTCTCACAAGCGGGATGGTCGAAACCGTCGCTGTCGGCGACGCCGAGGGCGTCTCGTGGGGCCCGATCGGGGGCGTGAATGCGGACGCCGTCGCGCGCATTCGAGAGCGAGGCCGTGTCGCCGCCGACGAGCTGGCGAGGCGCCTGGCCACAGGGATGGGGGACGTGCCGAACCCGGCATCCATGCTGCAGAGTATTCGCCGCGGTCGTGTGACCGAGGTCGATCAGATCAACGGTGTCATCGTCGCCCTCGGCGGTGCGCACGGCGTGCCCACGCCGGTGAACTCCGCGCTCGTTGCGCTCGTGCACGAGGTCGAACGCACCGGCGAGCACCTCAGCCCCGCGGACACCCTCGCCCGCCTCGCCCTCGCGCTCCCGTCAACAACTCAGGACTAACGCGCGGGCACCTCCCGCCCCGCTCGTCAACAACTCAGGACTAGCGCGCGCGAACGCGCCCGTAGAGGCGGGTGTCGCGTCGTGCCGGACCGTTAGTCCTGAGTTGTTGACACACTCAGCCGCGGATCGCGGCGACGGCGGCCCAGGCGAGCGCGCCGAACGCGACGCCCCACAGGATGATCGAGATGATCTGCCAGACGATGACCTTCTGCTTCGACGCGCCGATCCCCACCATGATTGACGACGTGATCTGGCTCGGCAGAATCCACTGACCGAGCAGGCTCACGCCGGGCACACCCCACTTGTCGAACGCTCGGGTGAAGCTCTGACGGCGGGGGCTCAGCGGCTTCTCGGCGTTCGTGAGCTTGTCGCGGGCGCCGCTCGTCGCGAGCACCACGATCGTCATGGATGCAATGTTCCCGGCGATGGCGGCCAGGATCGCGACGATTGGCGTCACCCCGACGACGATCCCGATCGGGCCCGCACCGTACGACTCGACGAACGGAATCGCTCCCGCCCCCATGACGGCGAGCCACTGCCACAGCGGGTCGACGGACGCGGTGAACTCTTGAATATCGGCAATCACGTGACTATCTCTCCTCAGGGTCAGCCTGCAACGTTACCGACACGAGGGTCACTCGCCATCCCCCGCGCGGGGGAACCCGCTCCCCCTCACGACCCATGTGTCAACAACTCAGGACTAACGCCGCCAGCGGCCGTGATCGCGCCGCGGCAGACCGCGTGATGGCGCGTTAGTCCTGAGTTGTTGACACCGGGTGGGGCGGGCGCGGGCGCCGCGGCGCGCGCTAGTCCTGAGTTGTTGACGCAGCAGAGAGCTAGAGCATCGACTTGGTGTGCCAGACCGTCTTCGTCTCGGTGAACGCGGTGATGCGCTCGAGCGCCGGGGCGGGAACGCCCGACACCGGGGCGAGCACGCGCTTGAGCGTCTCGGCCGCCGACAGCTGCAGGTCGACCCACTCGATGTCGGCGGCTCCGGCGAGGTCGAGCGCGTTCACGTCGGCGTGCGCGGCCAGCCACGGCGCCATTTCGGCGGGCGAGCCGGTCAACACGTTGATGACGCCACCCGGCACATCCGAGGTGGCGAGCACCTCCGCGAGGGTGATGGCCGACAGGGGCGCCTGCTGGTTCGGCACGACGACGACGGTGTTGCCCGACACGATGATCGGCGCGACGACGGCGGCGAGACCCAGCAGCGACGTTCCGACGCGCTGCTGCGGCGCGATCGCGGCGACGACGCCGGTCGGTTCGGGCACGGACAGGTTGAAGTACGGGCCCGCGACGGGGTTGCCGTTGCCCGCGACCTGCGCGTACTTGTCGGCCCAGCCGGCGTACCAGACCCACACGTCGATGGCGGCGTCGACCTGGGCGCCGGCGGCGGCCTCGGTCACCCCTTCGGTGCGGCTGATCTCGTCGATGAACTGCGCGCGACGACCCTCGAGCACCTCGGCGATGCGGTAGATGACCTGCCCGCGGTTGTACGCGGTGGCTCCGGCCCATCCCTTGACGGCCGCGCGAGCTGCCACGACGGCGTCGCGGGCGTCCTTCCTCGAGGCGAGCGCCGCGTTCGCGACGAACTCTCCGGCCGGCGTCGTCACCTCGTAGGTGCGCCCCGACTCGCTGCGCGGAAACTTTCCGCCGATGTAGAGCTTGTACGTCTTCGGCACGGCCAACCGGCTCACTTCGCCACCGCCTTCTTCGTCGTCTTTTTGCGTCCGCCGGAGGCGGCCGTGGTCGCGGATGCTGCGCTCGCCATGATCGCGGCGGGCGCCTCCCAGCCGGCCGATTCGAGGTAGGCGGCCAGGCCCTGGCGGCCGCCCTCGCGGCCGTAGCCCGACTCTTTGTAGCCGCCGAACGGCGACGCGGGGTCGAACTTGTTGAACGTGTTGGCCCAGACGACGCCGGCGCGCAGGCGGTCGGCGACGGCGAGCATGCGGGACGCCTTCTCGGTCCAGATACCGGCCGACAGGCCATACGGGGTGTTGTTGGCCTTCGCGATCGCTTCGTCGGGCGTGCGGAACGTCAAGACCGACAGCACGGGCCCGAAGATCTCTTCGCGGGCGATCGTGTGCGCGGCTGAGACGCGCGTGAAGATCGTCGGCCGGAACCAGAAGCCCTTCTCGGGAATCGTGCAGTCGAGCTGCCAGCGCTCGGCTCCCTCGTTCTCGCCGGTGTCGCTGAGCGTGCGAATGCGCTCGAGCTGCGCGGCAGAGTTGATCGCCCCGATGTCGGTGTTCTTGTCGAGGGGGTCGCCGAGACGCAGGGTTGACAGCCGGTACTTCAGCTTGTCGACGACCTCGTCGTGCACGTTTTCTTGCACGAGTAGGCGGCTTCCGGCGCAACAGACGTGGCCCTGGTTGAAGAAGATGCCATTGACGATGCCCTCCACGGCCTGGTCGATCGCGGCATCGTCGAAGACGATGTTCGCCGCCTTGCCGCCCAACTCGAGGGTGAGCTTTTTCGACGAGCCGGCGACCTGGCGCGCGATCATGCGGCCCACGCCGGTCGAGCCGGTGAAGGCGACCTTGTTGACGTCGTCGTGGGTGACGAGCGCCTGTCCGGTCGAGCCCGGGCCGGTGACGATGTTGACGACACCGGCGGGGAGGTCGGCCTGCTGCAGGATCTCGGCGAACAGCATCGCGGTGAGCGACGTGGTCTCGGCCGGCTTGATGACGACCGTGTTGCCGGCGGCGAGAGCCGGCGCGATCTTCCACGCGAGCATGAGAAGCGGGAAGTTCCACGGAATCACCTGCGCGGCGACGCCGAGCGATCGCGGGTTCGGCCCGAGTCCGGCGTACTCGAGCTTGTCGGCCCAGCCGGCGTAGTAGAAGAACCAGGCGGCGACGAGCGGCACGTCGACGTCGCGCGTCTCACGGATCGGCTTGCCGTTGTCGAGGCTCTCGGCGACGGCCAGCTCGCGCGAGCGCTCCTGCACGAGGCGCGCGATGCGGAACAGGTACTTGCCGCGGTCGCTACCCGACATGCGCGACCACGTGCGGTCGTAGGCGCGGCGGGCGGCGGCGACGGCGCGGTCGACGTCGGAGGCGTCGGCCTGCGCGATGCGGGCGATGACCTCTTCGGTAGCGGGCGAGATCGTGTCGAAGACCTCACCGGAACCGTCAACGAACTCGCCGTCGATGAAGAGCCCGTACTCGCTCTTGAGGTTCAGGATGCTCGTGGATTCGGGAGCAGGGGCGTACTCGAGGAAGCTCATGGGTTAGTCCACCGTCACGTAGTCGGGGCCACTGTAGTGACCGGTTCGCAGTTTCTGGCGCTGCAGCAGCACGTCGTTGACGAGGCTCGACGCCCCGAATCGCCACAGGTGCGGCGTCAGCCACTCTTCGCCGACCGTTTCGGCGACGGTGACGAGGTAGCGCACGGCATCTTTGGAGGCACGGATGCCGCCGGCCGGCTTCATTCCGACCTTCTCGCCGGTGAGCCGGTGCCAGTCGCGAATGACCTCCAGCATGAGCAGCGTGACGGGTAGGGTCGCCGCGGGGCTCACCTTTCCGGTAGACGTCTTGATGAAGTCGGCACCGGCGAGAATCGCGAGCCACGAGGCGCGCTTGACGTTGTCATACGTCACGAGCTCGCCGGTTTCGAGGATCACCTTGAGGTGCGCGTACGTGCCGTCGGGGCGACGGCAGGCTTCCTTGACGGCGACGATCTGGTCGAAGACGAGACCGTAGCGGCCCGAGAGGAAGGCTCCACGGTCGATGACCATGTCGATCTCGTCGGCCCCGGCGGCGACCGCCTCGCTGGTGTCGGCGAGCTTGATGTCGAGGCTCGCGCGACCGGAGGGGAAGGCGGTGGCGACGGCCGCGACCGAGACGAGGCCAGCATCCGGGTCGCCGTGCAAGGAGCCGAGCGCCTCGACGGCGTACGGAACCATGTCGCCGTAGACGCAGACCGCCGCGACGCGCGGCGTCGTCGGGTCGCTCGCGTCGGGGGTGACGGCCTTGGCAACGAGGGAGCGCACCTTGCCGGGCGTGTCGGCTCCCTCGAGGGTGGTCAGGTCGCAGGTGCGCATGATCGTGTCGAGCGCCCACGCTTTCGAGCTGGTCTTGATCGAGCGGGTCGCGAGGCCCGCGGCGCGCTGCTCGAGGCCGACAGCGTCGACGCCGGCGAGACCGTCGAGGTGCAGCGCGAGCGCCTTCTCGGTGAGGTCGCCGCCGAGCAGCCGAACGGCGCGCTCAGCGGGTGCCAGGGCGACCGGGTGGTCGATGGTCATGGGGTGTCCTCTCGCGGTGCGGTGGAAGGCGTCGAGTCGGTCGAGTGGTCGAGGTCGGCATCGCGGTCGGCATCGCGGTCGGAATCGCGGTCGGCATCGCGGTCGGCATCGCGGTCGCGGCCGAGCAGGAATCGGGCCGTGTGCTCGTCGGTGACGAGCACCGAGCAGAGGCCGTGCGTCACGATCGCGCGGGCAACCGGGTGCTTCGTCTCGCCCCCGACGGCCAGGATGCTCGTGGTCGCGGCACGCAGCTCATCGAGGCCGAGGCCGAGCGTGCGGGCGTCGAGCTCGGGGTCGGCGATTTCGCCATCGGCGGTGATGTATCGGCCGAGCACGTCGCCCACGGCGCCGAGGTCGACGAGGCGGGTGATGTCGTCGGCGGTCAGGTAGCCACTGTCGACGTGCACCGAGCTGGTGTCGGCCGGGCCGGCGGAATACAGGTAGGCGTTCGCGGTGCGGGCGAGCTGGATGACGCCGCCGACCGTGCGGTCGCCCTCGATGGCGCGCTTCGTCTCGAGGCGCTCGAGGATGGCTGGAGTCGGCAGCAGGGTCGCCTGACCGCCGGCCTTCTGGGCGATCATCGTCGCGGTGGCCGCCGCGGTTCCCGGCCGCTTCGAGAGGCTTACACCCCCGTTCACCTGCACGACGTTGACGCCGGTCGACCAGCCAACGGGAAGCGCTTCGGCGACTTGGTGCAGCGTGCGGCCCCAGCTGAGCCCGAGCAGCCGCGGGATCGGCCGCATGCTGACGAGGTAGTCGGCCGCCGCCTCGGCGACTCGTGACTGCAGTTCGACGTCGTCGAGCGGCGCCGGAACGACCACCGCGTCCTTGAGCCCGAACTGCGCGGCCAGGTCGCGCTCGAGCCCGAGCCGACGGGCGCGCGGGTGCACGATTTCAATGCGGATGATGCCGCGATCACGGGCCTGGGCGAGCAAACGCCCGACTTTCCAGCGCGTGATGCGCAGAATCGCGCCGATCTCGTCCTGGGTCTTGTTCTCCTCGTAGTAGAGCTCCGCCGCCCGCACGGCGAGCAGTTCGCTGTCGCTGGTGTCGAGCGGCACGGTCCCTCCGAGGCGATGGGGCGCGGTGTACGGCGCGGGGTGGCGGCGAGGCGAGCGCCCCGTTCGTCCACGCTATTGCGCACCCCGGGCATCCACCAACATTTGTTGCGTGTCTGCTCAGATGAGCAGCAACGCGCCAATCTGTAGTCTGAACGGGTGACCGACTACGCCCTCGCCGTCGACCTCGGCGGCACCAAAGTCGAAGCCGCCATCGTTGACCCGACCGGCTCGGTTCTGCCCGGATCGCGGCACCGCCGACCGACCGGCCAGGCCGCCACGAGCGACGATCTCGCGCGCAGCGTCACCGAGGCCGTTCAGGATGCGGTGGGCGCGCTCGTCGACGCGACCCGCCACGACCGCGTGGTCGGCGTGGGAATCGGCTCCGCGGGCCCGCTCGTCGGTTCCGACGGCCGGGTCTCTCCCCTGAACCTGCCCGCCTGGCGCGGGTATCCGCTCGGCGATCTGGTCGCCTCTCTCGTGCCCGACGTGCCGGTCGTGACCCGCATCGACGGCATCGCCATCACCCTCGCCGAGACCTGGGTGGGTGCGGCCCAGGGCGAGCGCAACGTCATGGGCATGGTCGTGTCGACCGGTGTCGGCGGCGGTTTGCTGCTCGACGGGCGCACCCACGGCGGACCCTCGGGCAACGCCGGACACATCGGCCACGTGCAGGTCGCCGGTCACGATGACCAGTGCGCCTGTGGCGCACGCGGGTGCCTCGAGGCCGTCGCCTCGGGCCCGCGCACCGTCGCCTGGGCGCGCCGGAACGGCTGGGCCGGGGACTCCGGCGAGCAGCTCGCCGAGAGGGCGCGCGGCGGCGACCCCATCGCGCGCGCGGCGATCGAGCGCTCAGCGACCGCCGTCGGCCACGCCATCGCGTCGACATCGGCACTGCTCGACCTCGACGTCGTCGCGATCGGCGGTGGCTTCTCGCACGTCGCCGACGACTACATCGACATCGTCGCCCGCACCGTCGCGGGGCACAGCGACTTCGGCTTCGTGACGAGCACCCGCGTCGTCGCGAGCGGGCTGAGCGGTGAGGGGCCGCTGATCGGCGCTGCCGCGCTCATCCACCACCGCGAGCAGGTCGGTTAGCGCGCGATCTCGTCGTCCACGTAGCGCGCACGCCGCAGGAGCGGGATTGCCGTCGCCGTCGCCACCGTGAGAACGGTCATGAGCGCCATCGAGGCGGACCAGGAGCCCGACGTGTCCCGCAGCAGACCCAATACCGGAGGCACCGCAGCGGCCGCCAGATAGCCGACCGTCTGCACGAACCCGCTGACGGCGGCAGCGCTGCGGTCGGTGCGGGTGCGCAGGCCGATGAGCGTCAGCCCCAGCGGGAACGCAATCTGCCCGAGCCCGATCGCCGCCACCCACACGACGGGCGCGAGCGCGGGCGCCAGCCACAGCCCGCCCCAGCCGACGCCGAACAGCACGGTCGCGGCGGTAAGCAGGGGCGTCGGCGTGCGCAGCCGCGCCGTGAGCCCCGGCACGGTCAACGCGAGCGGGAGCCCAAGGATGCCGAACAGCGCGACGAGCGCACCGGCGGCGGCCGGCCCCACGCCGGCGCCTTCTCGCAGGACCTCCGGCAACAGCGTGAACAGCGCGTACGCCGACACGCTGGACAGGCCGAACCCGATGGTGATGCCCCAGACGGTGCGCGAGCGGGCAAGCGCGATCGCACCCCGCGCATCCGGGGCTGTCGGAGTGTCGCCGCCGCGCGTCGCGACGCGACGGGCGCGCACGGCGAGCACGGTCCACGGAACGAGCGCGGCGACCGCGACGACGCTCCACACGGCCAGGGATGCGCGCCAGTCGGCGCCCACCGCGATCGGCACGGCGACCAGCGGCGGCAGGGCGGCCCCGATCGACATCGCGGTGCCGTAGGCGGCGGTGAGCGCGGCGATGCGATTCGGTGCGTAACGCTTCACGGCGCTCGGCAGGAGGATGTTCCCGAAGCCGGCACCCAGCAGAACGATGAGGCTTCCGGTCAGCAGGGTGGCGACGTCCGCGGCGGCCGCGCGCACGAGGTGACCGGCGATCATCGCGACCAGTGCCGCGACGAGCGTGCGCTCGAGCCCGAACCGGTGCGCGGCCGACGGAGCGAGCACGCCGGCGAGCGCGAACCCGAGCGGCGCTGCGATGCCAAGCGCGCCGAGACTCGCGGCTGACAGCGGGATCTCTTCACCGATCGTCGATGCCAACGGCGACAGCCCGCCAACGCCGGTGCGCAGGTTCACCGCGAGCAGCAGGATCGCGACGACGGCGAAGAACACGCCCGGAGCGACCGGGCGGCCTGCTGTCGCGGAGGATGCGCCGGGCACGACGCTCAGCCTACGGCCGCCCACCACGAACGCCTACAGTGGAACCGTGAGCGATTGGGCGCGGCACCTGCCGTTGAGCAACCGCCCGCGCCGCGACGAGTCGGCCGTCACGGGCGACCGGTCGGCGGCAACGGCGGCCGTGCTGACGGCCCTCGCCGACGTGCTCACCGCGCGCCCCGACCTGCTCATGGCCGACACCGCACACGCCGACGTGACCGTCGACCGCGCCCTGCGCATCGCCCTCACCCGGATGCGCTGGTCGCGCTGGCAGCGCCTCCTCGCGGTCGTCGGCGTGGTCGACGCACCCAGCGACGAGCTCGCCGGTCTCGACACCGCCGCTCTCCCCGAGATTCTGCGCGTCGAGGCGGCGGCGCGTACCTCGAGTGAGCGCCCCACCTCGGTGCAGGCCCTCAGCGAGATCGTTGTCGTCGCCCTCGACATCGCGTCCCGTCACACCGTGCCGCTGACGGTCGACCCGCACGACCTGGGCGCCGTCGCGCTCGACCTGGCGTTGCGGGTTCCGACCGAGCGGCGCGCCGTGCTCACCGCCCGCGCCATGCGCGCCGTCGACGGCGGCTGGCAGGTGGGGGCCGGTCGTCCGCTGTACGCGACGAGCGCGGGCATCGTGCTGTTTCTCGCCGGACGCGGAGGTATCCCCGACGAACTTCCCGAGCCGGAGCCGCGACCCCGGCGTCCACGCGACGACGAGGACGAGGACGACTACGAGGCCTGAGGCTCCGCCGGGAGCCCCAGTACCTCACGGATCTCGAGCTCGTCGACGCGCATCTGGTGCGCGAGAGCGTCGGCGCTCGGAAACTTCCGCATGCCGCGAATGAACCGCACGAACTCCAGCTCGACGGTCTGGCCGTACAGGTCGACGGTCACGTCGATGGCGTGCGCCTCGACGGTCTTTTCGGGCACGTCGCCGAACGTCGGATTGTTGCCGACCGAGACGGCCGCGCCGAAGCGCTCACCGTTCACGTGCATCCAACAGGCGTAGACCCCGTCGGCGGGAATGAACCCCTCCGCGCCGTGCGCGAGGTTCGCCGTCGGGTAGCCGAGCGTGCGCCCCCGCTGGTGCCCGGGCACGACGAGCGAACGGATGCGCGGGAGTCGTCCCAGCGCGGCGGCGGCTTCGGCGACGTGACCGACCTCCAAGAGGCGGCGGATGCCCGTGGACGAGATGCGCTCGCCGTCGGACACGCAGACATCGTCGACCAGGGCGACATCGAACCCGTGGGTCTCGCCGGCGGCGCGCAGGGTTTCGAGCGTGCCGGCGCCGTTCGCGCCGTAGCGCACGTCGGAGCCGACGAGCACGCAGGCGGCACTGAGGCCCGACACGAGCACGTCATCGACGAAGCGATCGGGGGCGAGCGCCGCGAACTCGGGAGTGAACGGAATCACCACCACGAGGTCGACGCCCGCCTGAAGGAGAGCCTCGGTCTTCTGGGCAATGCTGATGAGCGGCAGCGGTGCCGCCTCGGGGCGCAGTACCTCGAGCGGGTTGCGGTCAAAGGTGATGACGACCGTGCGGTCGATCCCGCGCTCGGCCGCCTCGTCGCACAAGCGCTCCAACACCCGTTGGTGGCCGAGGTGCACGCCATCGAATTTGCCGATCGTGACCGCGGAACGGCGGCCATCTCGAGGCAGAGCCTCGATGCCGGTGACGACACGGGGGTCGCTCATGCGCTCACCTCAGCGCGATCGCGGCGGGCGCGAGCGGTACGCGACAGCGCCCAGAGCCCCAGGATCGGCAGCACGAGCGGCACGAAACCGTAGCCCCGACCGAACTGCGACCACACCGTGTCCGCCGGGAACAGTTCCGGAATCGCGATGCTCACGGCGCCAACCGCGACGACGCCGACCATCTCAAAACCGATCGCGAGCCACGCGACGCGAAACCAGACGCGCCCCGGCGCCACGAGAGCCACCGTCGCCAGGATGTACACGACCGCCGCGACCGCGGACAGGGAGTACGCGAGCGGCGCCTCCTCGAACTTCGTCGCGATCTGGTAAAACGAACGACCCGTCGCGGCCAACGCGAGAATGCCGTACACGGCGACGAGAACGCGCGTAAAGCCGTTCACGCGAGACGGAGCGGCAGCCGAATCAGACACGCTCGTCATTGTGACCCCTCGCGGGTGGGAATCGGCCCAGCGAGGGCCTTTAAGAACCGGGCGGCGATCAGGCGGCGCGCCACGAGCATCCCGGGCCATGCCGGCCACAGCCACCAGTGCGCCGGGCGCGCGAAGCTGCGCACGGTCAGCCACACGGAGCCATCGGATGCTCGCTCCAGGGTGAACGATTCCTCGCCGCGCAGAACGTGTCCGGGCAGGGTGCCCATCACCAGCGTCACGCGGGACTCAGCCTGCTCGAGCAGCACCACCCGGGTCGGCAGAGGAAACCAGAGCGCGTTGCGCACGTCGAGGCCGACGGTGATCTCGTCGGCAGGACGCAGCAGGGGACGGCCATCGGCCGTGAACACCTGCTCGGCCGGCGACAGCTCGGCCGGCTCGACCGGCTCGCCGTCGTCGTCAAATCCGACCGGGGTGTACCCGTCGGCGGCGATCTGGTCAGGTGCCGGCCGGTACCGCACTGTCATACCGGCGCCGCGGTACACGCCGCCATCGAGAAGGCCTTCGACCGCGTACGCCCACCGGTTCTCGCCGTGGCCAATGCGCGCGGTGTAGGCGGCCGGACGGAACCCGCGCGGCGGGAACGTCATCAGGTCGGGCGCTTGCGTCGCGCCGACGACGGCGTAGGTGACCGGCGGGCGGTCGGCAGTCGCCGGCATGGCGCCTACTTCTTGTCCTTCTTCGACTCGACGTCGCCCGACAGCGCAGCGATGAACGCCTCCTGGGGAACCTCGACGCGGCCCACCATCTTCATGCGCTTCTTGCCCTCCTTCTGCTTCTCGAGCAGCTTGCGCTTACGGGTAATGTCACCGCCGTAACACTTCGCGAGCACGTCCTTGCGCATGGCCCGGATGTTCTCGCGGGCGATGATGCGCGCGCCGATCGCGGCCTGGATGGGCACCTCGAACTGCTGACGCGGGATCAGCTCGCGAAGGCGCTGGGCCATCATCGTGCCGTAGGCGTACGCCTTGTCTTTGTGCACGATCGCGCTGAAGGCGTCGACCTGCTCGCCCTGCAGGAGGATGTCGACCTTCACCAGGTCCGCCTCCTGCTCGCCGGCCGGCTCGTAGTCGAGGCTCGCGTAGCCCTGCGTCTTGCTCTTCAGCTGATCGAAGAAGTCGAAGACGATCTCGCCGAGGGGCAGCGTGTACTTCAGCTCGACGCGATCCTCGCCGAGGTAGTCCATCGAGCGCATGGTGCCGCGGCGCGACTGGCACAGCTCCATGATCGAGCCGACGTATTCTTTCGGCGCGAGGATCGACGCCGAGACGATCGGCTCCATGACCTTCTCGATGCGTCCCGTCGGGTACTCGCTCGGGTTCGTCACCTCGACCGTCGAGCGGTCCTCGGTCGTGACATTGTAGATCACGCTCGGGGCGGTCGTGATGATGTCGAGGTCGAACTCGCGGCGCAGGCGCTCGGTCACGATCTCGAGGTGCAAGAGCCCGAGGAACCCGCAGCGGAAACCGAAGCCGAGCGCGACGGACGTTTCCGGTTCGTACTGGAGCGCAGCATCCGACAGTTTCAGCTTGTCGAGCGCGTCGCGCAGATCGGGGTAGTCACTGCCGTCGATCGGATACACGCCCGAGAAGACCATCGGGAGAGGGTCGGTGTAGCCGGGAAGCGGGTCGGTGGCGCCCTTCGACGCCGTCGTGACCGTGTCACCGACCTTCGACTGGCGCACGTCCTTCACGCCCGTGATCAGGTAGCCGACCTCGCCCACGGCGAGGCCCTTGCTCGGGGTCGGCTCGGGGCTCGACACGCCGATCTCGAGGATCTCGTGCGTCGCCTTCGTCGACATCATCTGGATGCGCTCACGCGGGTCGAGGCGCCCGTCAACCATGCGAACGTAGGTGACGACGCCGCGGTACGAGTCGTACACCGAGTCGAAGATCATGGCGCGCGGGGGCGCATCGGCGTTGCCGACCGGCGCAGGAATCAGCTCGACGACGCGGTCGAGCAGCTCTTCGACGCCCACGCCCGTCTTGCCGCTCACGCGCAGCACGTCGTCGGGGTCTCCGCCAATGAGCTGCGCGAGCTCGCGGGCGTACTTGTCGGGGTCGGCCGCCGGCAGGTCGATCTTGTTCAGTACCGGGATGATCGTGAGGTCGTTCTCGAGCGCTAAGTACAGGTTCGCGAGCGTCTGGGCCTCGATGCCCTGCGCCGCGTCGACGAGCAGGATGGCGCCCTCGCAGGCCGCGAGCGAGCGGCTCACCTCATAGGTGAAGTCGACGTGACCGGGCGTGTCGATCATGTTGAGCGCGTAGGTGACCGGCTTGCCGTCGGGCCCCGGGACCGCCCACGGCATGCGCACGGCCTGGCTCTTGATGGTGATGCCGCGCTCGCGCTCGATGTCCATCCGGTCGAGGTACTGCGCGCGCATATCGCGGTCCGCCACCACCCCGGTGATACCGAGCATGCGGTCGGCCAGGGTCGACTTGCCGTGATCGATGTGGGCGATGATGCAGAAATTGCGGATCTGCGTCGGGTCGGTCGCGGCGGGCGCGAGCGGGGTGTGGGCGCGAGGAGACATGTCGGGCCATTCTCCCACGGCGGGCGGGTGCCCGCGGAATCGGGGCCGCGTGCGACACGCGCTCCGTGCATCCCGCACGATTGTCGGCCGCGGCGCCCGACTGGTAATGTTTCCTGTTGGCTTGCGTGCCAGGAAGCCCTCTCTCTTCCGGCACGGAACGCGACCGGGCTCAGTTCTCCGTCAGGCACACCCCACGACCGGTCGCTCATCCCGTACACACACGAAGAAAGACAGTCATGGCGAACATCAAGTCGCAGATCAAGCGCATCAAGACCAACCTGAAGGCCCAGGAGCGCAACAAGGCCGTCAAGAGCGAGCTCAAGACCGCCGTGCGTAGCACGCGTAAGGCGATCGCGGCGGGCGACAAGGAGGCGGCGACCGCCGCGCTGAAGGTCGCGTCGAAGAAGCTCGACAAGGCGGTCAGCAAGGGCGTCATCCACCAGAACCAGGCCGCGAACCGCAAGTCGGCCATCGCGAAGCAGGTCGCGGCCCTCTAGGTCGTCACCACACGCACGCAGAAGCGCCCCGGGGCTCAGCGCCCCGGGGCGCTTCGCTGTGTCCGGGGCCTACTGGTGCCTGCGGAGCGCCGTGCGCAGGCCCGGCCCACCCACGCGTGTCAACAACTCAGGACTAACGGCCGCGGTCGCAACGCAGTTCTTCACGTCCGGCCGTCAACAACTCAGGACTAGCGCTGCGCGCGCCGCAGGAGCGCACCACGCGGCAACGCCAACAACTCAGGACTAGCGGGGTTCTGCGACTGTGCCTCCCGCGGCCTGGGTGGGCACGGGACTCGTTAGTCCTGAGTTGTTGACAGCGGGTTGCGGGCGCGGGTGCAGGGGTCGCGCGCGTTAGTCCTGAGTTGTTGACACCGGCGCTACGGGCGCGGGCACAGGTGCCGCGCGCGCTAGTCCTGAGTTGTCGACGCCTGGGCGCGCCGGGACGCTGGGCGGGCGTCGCAGCGGCGCTGAACGGGCGGCGGGGGTCAGGCGCGGGGGTGTCCCCGGTCGGCGATGAGGGTGACGAGGCGCTCGAGGGCGAACACCGGGTCGCGGCTTGCGCCCTTCACGGCGGCGTCGGTTTCGGCGACCGTCAGGATGGCGCGGCCGAGTCCGACCTCGTCCCACCCCTGGAGGTCGCGCCGCGCGCGGTCGACCTGCCACGGGGCGAGCCCCAACTGCGAGGCGATCTGGCCGCCCGAGCCGCGGGTTCCGCCGACCTTCGCCATGGTGCGCAGCTTCATCGCGAACGCGGCAACCATCGGGACGGGGTCGGCGCCGGTGTCGAGCGCGTGCCGCAGCAGCGAGAGCGCCTGCCCGAGCTGCCCGGCGATGGCTGCGTCGGCGACGGCGAACGCGGTCGCTTCGACCCGCCCGCCGTAGTAGCGCTGCACGATCTCGGCAGAAATGTCGCCCTCAGTGTCGGCGATCAGCTGCTGGCACGCGGCCCCCAACTCGCCGAGGTCGTCGGCGAAGGCGGCGACGAGCGCGCGCAGTGCGACCGGGGCGATCGCGCGGCCCGCGTGCCGGAACTCGGCCGCGGCGAAGTCGGCACGGTCGGATTCGCGCTTCAGCTCGGCGCACACCACCTCCACGCCGCCATCCGTGCCCGCGCGGATCGCATCGAGCAACTTCTTGCCGCGCACTCCCCCGGCGTGACGCAACGCGACGACCGCACCGTCGGCAGGTTCCTCCAGAAACGCCAGCGCCTCCTCGAGGAAGGCGTCGGTCATCTTCTCGACGTTCGTGACGCGCAAAAGGCGCGGTTCGCCGAACAGCGACGGGCTCGCGAGCGTCAGCAGCTCGCCCGGCGCGTAGGCCGCAGCGTCGACATCGTGCACCTCAAGGGCCGGGTCTTCTGTGCGCAACGCGTCGCGCAGGATGCGCAGGGCCCGGTCGGCGAGGAACCCCTCGGTGCCGCTGATGAGCACGATCGGCGCGGGGCGAATCTCGTGCCACGCCAGCTGCGGGATGCGCGTGCCGGCAGACCGCCCCGACCCCCCGCGCGCGGGTGCCTTCGCTCGTGCCATTGATGTCCTCCCCCGCCAGCCTACTGATCGGCTCCGACACCTCCGGGCCGCTCGTGCCACACCCACAGACCGTCCCCGTCGGCGCCGACGAGGACGAGCCCGTGGAGGTCAGAACGGCTGACCGCACCGCCGGCGCTCACCACGGTGTCGATCACCGACGCCGCCGGATGCCCGTACGAGTTGTCGGCCCCCACTCCGATGAGACCCACCGCAGCGCCGGCGCGCGCGTACACCTCGTCGAACTGGTCGGGCGACCCGTGGTGGCTCACCTTCACCACGTCGACGGGCCGGACGTCGGCCGTCGCCATCATCGTGCGCTGCACGGACTCGCCGAGGTCCCCCAGGGCCAGGAGGCTGGGACACCGCGGACACCCGGCACCGAACCGCACGTCGACGACGACGCTCGCGTCGTTTCCGGGCACCACGCCCCGATGGTCGGGCGGCCACAAGACCTGCCAACGCGCGTCGGCGAGCTGCAGAACGTCGCCCTGGCGCACGTTGTGGACCTCCGCACCCGACGCGATGAGAGCATCCAGCACCGCTTGGTCGGCGTCGCGACCGACGGGCCCCGTCCAGACGGAATCGACCCGTCCGAGAATCGCCTCGACGCCGCCCACATGGTCGAGGTCGAAGTGGCTGATCAGAAAGACGTCGACCTTGTCGACCCGCAGCACGTCGAGGCATTCGCCGAGCGCCTCGGCGGTCGGGCCGGTGTCGATCAGCACCGTCAGCGGACCATCACGCACGAGCACCGCGTCGCCCTGCCCCACATCGCACTGGGCGATCACCCAGTCGGCAGGAACGGCGATCCGGGTCAGCGCGTCGCGCCCCGCCGTCACCCCGAGCGTGATGACCGCAGCGACCAGCCCTGCCACAACGAGTCGTCGGCGAAAGCGCTGCGAGCCGAGCGCCGCCGGCACCCGCCATGCCACGAGCAGCAGCGCGGTCAGCACCGCCAGCAGTGTCGCGCCGAGCGCGCCCTCGGGCCACGGAATGAGCGCCCCCGGCATGCCCGCGCTCACGCGCGCGACGCCCGCAATCCACGCGGACGGCACCCAGGCTACGCCCGCGACCACCGTCGCTAACCACGGGATGCTCGGGGCAAGCACGCAGGCGATCATGCCGACGACCGTCGCCACGGGCGCGGCGGGCGCGGCCAGGATGTTCGCGACGACACCCCACACCGGCACCTCGGGCTGCAGCAGGATGAGCACGGGTTGGCACGCGAGCTGGGCCGCGAGCGGCACCGCAACCCAGAGAGCCATGGCGGGCGGCATGATTGCCGACAGCCGGTCGGCGATGGGGCCGGCCAGCACAAGCAGAGCCGCGGTGGCGAGCACCGACAGCACGAAGCCGTACTGCCGCGCGATCCACGGGTCGAGCACGATGATGCCGATCACAGCGAGCGCGAGCACGGGCAGCCCGTGCACGGGCCTTCCCACCTGTGTGGCGAGCAGCACGGCGGTCGCCATGATCGCCGCACGAATGACGCTCGGCTCGGGCGTCACGAGAACCACGAAGAAGCCGAGCGCGGCCAGCGCGATGATGATGCGCACCCAGCGGGGCCAGCGCAGGATGCCTCCGAGCCCGAGGATGAGGCCGACGACGATCGCGCAGTTGGCTCCGCTGACCGCCGTGAGGTGGCTGAGGGCGCTCTGCTTCATGGCGAGGTCGAGGTCGTCGGGCACCTCCGACGTGTCGCCAATGGCGAGGCCGGGCAGAAGAACGGCGCCGTCGCCGCCGAACTGTTCCATCAGGGCGAGGAATCGCTCGCGCAGCGCGTCGCCCGCGGCAAGCAGTGGCGGCGGGTCGCGGGTGGGAGTCCACGCGCCGATGACGCGGACGAGGGCGACGCGTCCGTCGCCCGCTCCCACGGGGATCAGTCGGCCGGTTCCGACGAGCGTTGTGCCCAGGGGCGTGCGGCGATCGACGTCGATCGACAACAGCCGCACTGGTACCGAGACGCGGGCGACCGCACCCTCGGACTGCACGACGCCGACGATGCGCGCGGGCACCGTCGTCGTCTCGGGTGTCGCCGTCAATTCCAGCTGCACGACGAGCTCAGTCGGCGCACCGTCCAGCGCGTCGGTGAGCGCCGGGGGCGTTCGCGCCGGTGCCGCGAGCCCCACTGCCCCGGCGATCAGGGCGAGCGCGAGCAGGGACGGGACGGCGGAACGGGTCCGCCGGAGGGGCCACCAAGTTGCGAGCGACAGAGCGATCGCCGCGGTGGCGACGCTCCAGGCGACCGGCACGACGACGTCTCGGCTCACCCCGATGAGCACGAGCGCCCCGACCCACGCGACCCCGGCAGGAATGGCCAGCCGAGCGTCGAGGACTCGCACTAGATGCCCACCTGGTCGCGGAAGCCCGACAGGGTCTTCTCACCGATGCCCGACACGGCGAGCAGCTCGTCGACGCTGCGGAAGGGCCCGTTCTGCTCGCGCCAGGCGATGATGCGCCCAGCCAGCGCCGGGCCCACGCCCGGCAGGGCCTCCAGCTCGGCAGAGGCGGCCGTGTTGATGTTGACAACGCCGCCCGCGGCCGCGCCGCCCGCCCCACCGCCGGACGCCGACGACCCGGGGCCGGCCGCCGGCGAATCGGGCGGGTGCTCTCCGACTCGGGGGATGTGGATCTGCTCGCCGTCGACGATCTCGCGGGCGAGGTTCACCGCGGCCAGGTCAGCGTCGTCGGTCGCGCCACCGGCGCGGGCGACGACATCGATGACGCGGGCCCCCTCGGACAGCTCGACAACGCCCGGGGACTCGACCGCGCCGGTGATGTGAACGAATACGGCCCGTGCAGCCGGTGCACCCGCTAGGCCTGCACCATTCCCGGCCGCGCCCTCGCTCCCTCCGTCGTCGCCGGGCCCTTCACCTCGATCGCCCGTCTCGTCGCGATCACCGTGCCCGGAGGGCGACCCGGCCGCCGCGCTCTGCCCCACGGGGACGCGCTCGCCACCCGGGGTCACGATCGACGCAACAACAGCGGCTCCGAACCCGATGAGCACGAGCACGACGGTGCCGCTGACCGCCGCGCGCACGCGCGCCGAGCGGCGCGGCGGCTCGACTGCCGTGCTCGACAGACCGGCCACCCCGGCCGCTCCGCGCTCACCGCGGGTCGACGGAGCGATCGAATCGGGCGGATGCACGCGGCGAGGCTACGAGGCGACCACCCCTCCAGCGGCCCACGCCCGCTCGATCGGGGACGAGCATCCCGAGGCGCCCCTGTGGGGGACGCACGCGGCACCCACCGGGCGCGCCCGCTACTTCTTCGTGGCGATGCTCACGATCTTCGGCGCGCGCACGATGGTCTGGGCGATCTCGCGCCCGCCGATCGCGCGCTGCACGGCATCGGACGCCAGCGCCAGCGCCTCGAGTTCATCGTTGCCGACGCGCGGGCTCACCTCGAGCCGGTCGCGCACCTTGCCGTCGACCTGCACGACCGCCGTGACCTGCTCGTCGACGAGCAGCGTCGGGTCGGCCTTGCGCCAACCGGCGAAGGCGACGAGACCCGATCTCCCGGCCGACGCGTCGCCGCGTCCGAGCCGGTGCCACATGTCTTCGGCGGTGTACGGCGCGAACAGCGAGAGGGCGATGGCGACCGCCTCGACGGCCTCACGCACGGCCGGGTCGCCGGCGCCCGGCCCCGAGTCGACGGCCTTGCGGATGGCGTTGACAAGCTCCATTGTGCGCGCGACGGCGACGTTGAACTTGAACGACTCAACGAGCGCGGGAACCTCGGACAGGAACCGGTGGGTGACCCGACGCAGGGCCACATCACCGTCGGCGAAGTCGACGTCGACCGGCGACGACACCTCCCCCGACAGACGCCACGCGCGCGCCAGGAACTTCTGCGAGCCCGTCACCGACACGTCGCGCCAGTCGATGTCGTCTTCCGGCGGCCCGGCGAACGCCATGGTGAGGCGCACCGCGTCGACGCCGTACTGGTCGAGCTCCTCGGTGAAGTAGACGAGGTTGCCCTTCGACTTCGACATCTTCGCGCCGTCGAGAATCACCATGCCCTGGTTGAGCAGCGCACTGAACGGCTCGGTGAAGCTGACGTAGCCGAGGTCGAACAAGACCTTGGTGATGAACCGCGCATACAGCAGGTGCAGGATGGCGTGTTCGACGCCGCCGACGTACTGGTCGACGGGCGCCCACTTCTCGGCCTCGCGAGGGTCGAACGCCTGCGAGTCGTCGCCCGGCGACAAGAAGCGCAGGAAGTACCACGACGAGTCGACGAAGGTGTCCATCGTGTCGGTGTCGCGACGCGCGGGCTTCCCCTCGGGGGTCGTCGTCTCGACCCACGACGGAACGCCGCCGAGCGGCGAGGTGCCCTTCGGCTTCATGTCCATGCCGGCCGCGTCAGGCAGCCGCACGGGCAACTGGTCTTCCGGCACGGGAATCTCGCGCCCGTCCTCGTCATACATGATCGGGATGGGCGTGCCCCAGTAACGCTGGCGGCTGATCAGCCAGTCGCGCAACCGGTACGTCTTCGCCGCGCGACCGGTGCCGCGCTCTTCCAGCAGCTCGATGACGCGCTTGATGGCGTTGTTCTTGCTGAGGCCGTCCAGCGGACCGGAGTTGATCATCCGCCCGTCGCCCGTGAGAGCCTCGCCGGTGACGGCGGGGTCGATCGTCGGCGGCTCCTCCTCGAGCATCTCGGGGGTGATGACGGGGATCGCGCCGGTTACAGGCGCGAGCGTGTCGACCACCATGCGGATCGGCAGGTCAAACGCGCGGGCGAAGTCGAGGTCGCGCTGGTCGTGCGCGGGCACGGCCATGACCGCACCGTGGCCGTAGTCGGCCAGCACGTAGTCGGCCGCCCAGATGGGCAGCCGCTCGCCGTTGACGGGGTTGATGGCGTAACGGTCGAGAAAGACGCCGGTCTTCTCGCGCGACGCGTCCTGTCGGTCAATCTCGCTCTTCTTCTGCACCTCGTCGAGGTAGGCCTGGAAGCGCATCCGCACCTCGGGCGTCGAACCCGATGCGAGCTCGGCGGCGAGGTCGCTGTCGGGCGCGACAACCATGAAGGTCGCGCCGAACAGCGTGTCGGGGCGCGTCGTGAAGACGGTCACGGGCGCCTCGCGACCCTCGATGACGAAGTCGACGTCGGCACCGGTCGAGCGGCCGATCCAGTTGCGCTGCATCGTCAGCACCTTCGAGGGCCAGGAACCCTCGAGCTGGTTCAGGTCGTCGAGCAGCCGGTCGGCGTAGTCGGTGATCTTCAGGTACCACTGCGTCAGCTTCTTCTTGACGACCACGGCGCCCGAGCGCTCCGAGGTGCCGTCGGGCAGCACCTGCTCGTTCGCGAGCACGGTCTGGTCGACCGGGTCCCAGTTGACCCAGCTGTCTTTGCGGTAGGCGAGCCCCTTCTCGTACATCTTCAAGAACAGCCACTGGTTCCAGCGGTAGTACTCGGGGTCGGAGGTGTGCAGCACGCGATCCCAGTCGAAGCTCGCCGCGTAGCGCTTCATCGACGCCTTCTGCTGGGCGATGTTCTCGTACGTCCACTCGCGGGGGTCGGCGCCGCGCTTGATGGCGGCGTTCTCGGCGGGCAGGCCGAACGAGTCCCAGCCGATGGGGTGCAAGACGGTGAAGCCGCGCTGGCGCCAGTAGCGGGCAACGACGTCACCGAGCGCGTAGACCTCGGCGTGACCCATGTGCAGGTCGCCCGAGGGGTAGGGGAACATGTCGAGGATGTACTTGCGCGGCCTCGCCCGCTCGCTCTCGTCGAGCTCGCTGTCGAGCGTCGAGAACGGCTTCACCTCGTCCCACACCGGAGCCCAGGCGGCCTCGATGCGGTGCGGGTCGTAGTCGTGCTCGGTGTCGGCGGTGCTGTCGCTCACGGGGCTCTCAATCGCGAAAAGTGGGGTGGCTGTCGGGGCGCAGTGACCCGACGTCCCAGGTTAGTCGCCTTCTCTGGCACCGAGCGCGGCGAGGAGGGCGCGCGCCTTCAGGTGCATCTCCTCGGTTTCCGCCTCCGGCTGGCTGAGCGCCGTGATGCCGCCGCCCGCACCCACCGTCGCGACACCGTCGGCGATGACGATCGAGCGGATGACCATCGCGAGGTCGGCGGACCCGTCAGCCCCGAGCATCCCGAACGCGCCCGAATAGATGCCGCGCGGCGCGCGCTCCCACTCCGCGAGCAGGTCGACGGCGCGACGCTTGGGAGCGCCCGTCATCGACCCGGCGGGGAAGCACGCACCCACCGCATCCAGCGCGTCGAGCCCGGGCCGTAGCCGGCCCGTGACGGTCGACACCAGCTGGTGCACGTGTGCGTAGGTTTCGACGTCGTGCAGTCCGGTCACGGTCACGGTGCCGACCTCGCAGACCCGCTGCAGGTCGTTGCGCATGAGGTCGACGATCATCAGGTTTTCGGCGCGCTCCTTGTCGTCTTCCGCGAGCTCGCGGGCCAACTGTGCGTCGCTTGCGGCATCCGCCCCGCGGCGGCGCGTGCCCTTGATGGGTCTGGTCGTCACCTGGCCGTCGGCGACCGTGAGGAAGGTCTCCGGGCTCGCCGACAGCAGACTGACGCCGCCGATCGTGATGAGCGCGCCGTGGTGCGCGGGGCTCGAGCGGCGCAGGCGCCGATAGACGGTGATCGGCTCGTCGGGGTCGGCGACGCGCGCCGCGCTCGTCAGACACAGCTGGTAGGCCTGCCCGTCACGGATGGCGGCGAGGCAGCGGCGCACGAGCTCGGCGTAGTGGTCGTCGGTGTCGCGCCACAGGACGTCCCGCGCGGGCTGCGCAAGCGGCTCATCCGGCGAGTGCTCAGCCGACTCGTCGATCAGCGCCCGCACCCGCTCGGCCCAGGCGACCGCGTCAGCATCGGTCGCGAGCGCGAGCACGTGACCGCGCCCAGTCGCGTGGTCGCGCACGAGCGCCGCATCCACGCGCATCCAGGATGCTCGGTGCGCGTCGGCAACGCCGGGCACCGTTGCGCCCATGGTCTCGTCGCGCAGCTCGTAGCCGAACCAGCCGACGAGTCCGATCGGCGACGGAAGCTCACCCGCGGCGCCGAGCGACGCGCGTTGCGCGGCAAGCGCGGCCCGCAGGCCGGACAGGGTCTCCCCTCGCGCCAGGGCCACCCGCGAGCCGACCGCCAGCACGCTGCGGCCGTGGCGCGCATCGCGGCCCGAGTCGAGCCACGCGACGCCGAGCGGGTCGGCCGCCGACGCCTCGCGCTCCACCCCCTCGATCGCGAATAGGCGGGGGTCGGCGTGCACCCGTGCGGCGAGTGCTTCGAGGTCGTCGATCCTGCCGAGGTCGATGCGGTGCACGCGCACCGTTCGGGGTCCCCTCGCCATACGCTGAAGTGTATGGGCGCGGGCGGCGGGGCGATCGGCAGCACCCTCGTCTGGCGCCCCGATGCGGCGGGCACCACGCGCGCCTTCACGACGGTCGACTGGTGCGACCCGGGGCAGGGCGGGGTTGCCGTCGCCGACTCGTTTCGGCTGGACGGCGGACGAGTGCGCGGCCTCGCTCACCATCGGCAGCGTTTCCTCGCGAGCGCGGCGATAAACGGTCCTGGCGAGCTGGAGCGCGCCACCGCCTTCTGGGAGGATGCGCTGGCGGCCCTGCGCACGATCGTGGCGGCCGACCCCGAGCATCCCGCCCTGTTCCCCCGCCTGGAGAGGCGCGAGCGCGGGGAGTTTCGGCTGCTCGTGCGCCCGAGCCCTCCGATCGTCACGGGCGACGGCCTCGCCGCGATCACCGTGGCGACGGCAACACACGACCCGCGACGCGTGCCGCTCGTCAAAGGCCCCGACCTGGAGCGGCTCGCCGCGCTGCGCACGCAGGCACAGCTCGCCGGCGCGGATGAGGCCGTCATCGTGGATGCTCGGGGCCGCCTCGTCGAGGGCGCGTACAGCTCCCTGCTCATCGCGCGCGACGGCCGCCTGGCGGTCATCGGGCAGCCGGCCCCGCGCATCCCCAGTGTGACCGAGCGTCTCGTGCGGGACGCCGCCCGCACGCACGGGCTCGCGGTCGACGAGGCCCGCCCCACCGTCGCCGAGCTGGCCAGAACGAGCCTGTGGGTGCTGAGCGCCCTGCACGGGGCCCGCGCGGTCGAGCGCTGGGTGGACGGGCCCGTACTCGTGCGTGACGGTGAGCGCGACGCGTGGCTGCGCCACACCCTTGCGAACGCCGCGACCGCGCTGTGACCAACGACATGTGTCGAGTACCCCCCAAAAGGGGCACACTCGTACTGGGGGGACCTATCCGTCTAGTCGACAGAGCCTCGCAACCTTAGACTGCACACAGCCGGTCGGGGGATCGGCACTCGAACTCGGGGGCGATACATCGTGGCAGACGACGAATACGGGCGCGTACCTGCAGGGTGGTATCCCGATCCCTTGGGGCTTCCGCAGCTTCGCTGGTGGGACAACCACGCCTGGACGGAGCACGTCTCAGACGCGCGCCAGCCGATGGTGCCCACCGAGACCGCGTACGCCGACGATGACCTTCCGCGCCGCCGCGACCGGCGCAGCGCCGAGTCGGCCGACAGCACGCCCGTCGACGGCGGCGTCAACGACAGCCAGCCTGCGCAGCAGCCCACCGCACAGGTGTTGCGTCAGCTCGCCCCTCCCGTCGCCGACGCAAAGGTGACCGACGCCGACGCGGCCGCCGCTGCTGCGGCCGCGGCAGCCGCCGCCCGTGAGGAAGCCGAGCGCGCCCGCAAGATCGCCGAAGCGCGCGCCGAACAGGACCGTCTCGAAGAGGCCCGCCGAGAACAGGAGCGTGTCGAAGCCGCCCGTCTCGAGGCAGAGCGTGTGCAGGCAGAGCGTCGCGAGGCAGAGGCCCGCGCCGCGGCAGCCACCGTCCGGCCGACCGAGTCGATCGGCACGCCGGGAGCGGACAACGCTCCCCCGCAGGCATCGCGCCCCGCATCGAACGCCGCGGACGCCTTCGCCGCCGCCGCGTTCACCGACCCGAGCGTGAGCTCGGCCACGGCCGCGACCGGAGCCGGCACGACGTCGCCGGCGGCCTCACCGTGGGTTCCCGTCAACCGGGACGAGATGACCGCTGAGCCCCGCTCGGCGCGCTCCAGCGTGAATTCGGCCAGCAGCCAGGCGAGCGTCGCCTCAGCGGCCTCCGTCACGGGGATGCCCTCGGCCTCGGTTCCCGGAAGTGCCGCCGCCCAGAACCTCGCGGGCAGCACGCCGCACCCGTACGCACCGGGCTACGGCTCGGCCCCGGGCTACGGCTCGGCCCCCGGCTACGGGTCGGCCCCCGGATTCGGCTCGGCCCCCGGCTACGGCAGCGTTCCGGGCTACGGTTCGGCGTCGGCACCAGGCTTCGGGAGCGCACCGGGCGCTCCGGGCTATGCGCAGGCCGCGGGCGATGCGCCGGTGTCCGCCGGCCGTCGCGGAGCACTCGCGGCGGGCGCGCCCGCCGGGGTCGCAGGTCTCCACACCGTCGAGGCGTGGGCGATCGCCCTGCTTCCGATGCTGCAGCTGCTGTTCAGCCTGCTCGTCGTGTCGGCGTTCGCGACCGGCCCGAGCCTCGCCATGATGGCGGGCATCTGGCTGGGGCCGCTGCCGATCGTCGTCGTGCTCGCGCTTCTCGACGCCCGCCGCCTTGGTCGCCTCGGGCTCGACCGCCCGGCCAGCGGCTGGTGGGCCCTCGCCGGTCCGATCGTGTACCTCATCGTGCGGGCTGTGCGCCTGAGCCGCGTCTCCGGCGTCGGATTCGGCCCCGTCGCGGTCTGGCTGCTCCTCACCGGCCTGATGGGAGCATCCATTTTGGCTGTTCCGGGTCTCGTGATCGCGTCGTTCCCCGGCGTCTTCGCCGAGCAGGCGAACCAGACGATCTCGTCGACGAGCCGCTCGATCGGCGCGAACCTCACTGCGACGTGCCCCGCCACGCCGCCCCTGTTCATCGGCCAGCAGCTACGCTGCCCGGCCGTCAACCCGTCCGGTGAGGCCTTCATCGTCACCGTCAGCCTCCAGCGTGCCAACGGTTGGATCGCGTGGCAGGTCGACGACTGGGGCGTCTTCGGATTCTCGCGCTGAGCCACGGCGCGAAACCTCACACCACAGCACAACTGAACAGCGTGACATCCGGGTACCCCCCCGGCGTTCGGAAAGCGAAGGGCACGCACGCCCGAAACTCGCGAGATGAGACACCGCCGGAGACACTGGATGTACGCACCACACCACAACTGAACATCGACGGCATCCACGCCGCACTCGGCGCCGAATACCCGGTACGAGAGTGACGCGAATGCCGGTCGCGCAGACCCGAACACGCGCGACGCACACCGGTAGCCGGGGGGCTACGGGTGATCACGAACCCGGTCGGGGGACCGGGATCTGGGGGAATTGCAATGACAACGACGGCAGTTCGGGTGCCGGCAGGTTGGTACGCCGACCCGCTCAGCGCCGATGCGTCGGGCCAGCCGACGCACCGCCGCTGGTGGGACGGCCACGGCTGGACGCACCACACCGCGCTCATCGGAGACACTCCGCGCTCGGTTGAGACCGCCTGGAGCGCTCCGACGAGCCCCGACATCTCGCCCGCCACGGTCGAAGCGATGCGCTTGAGCGCCAGCTACACGCAGGAGGCGCGCCGCGAGGCGGCCCGCGTGGCCGAGACGATGTCGCTGCACCCGGGCACGCCTGTCTCGCCCGTCACGCCCGCCGCTGGCACGCCGGTCGCCACCCGCGCCGCCGCCGAGGCTCCTGCCGCCCGTGCGGCCACCGCGTCGGCCGCCGGTCTCACGCCCACTCGCCTCGACCTCGACGAGCTGTGGAAGGAAACGCCCACCCGGCGCCCGCACACTCACCGTGTCGAGCGTCCGAAGGTTCACACGGTCTCGCAGTGGCTCATCGCGGTCATGCCGATCACGCAGGTGCTGATCATGCACTGGGTGCTCGAGCTGTCCGCCTCCGGAGCCGCCCCGCAGCAGTCCATCTGGCTTGCCATGGTGCTGCCCTTCGTTCTCTACGGCGCGCTCGCCAGCCAGGATGCCCGCCAGCTCGCCGCCGCCGGCCACCTGACGTCCACGCCGTGGATCGTGGCGGTCATCATGCCGGCTGTGTACCTCGGCTCGCGCGGAGTGCAACTGCACCGGACGACCGGCGCCAGCCCGTGGCCCGCACTGATCCTGTGGGGTCTGTTGCAGGGCGTGGTGGTGGCCGTTGCTACCGTACTCGACCCGGCGTGGTTCGACCGCGTCCTCGCGGCGGCCGGCCTGTAGACCGGTCGCGCGGCTGTCCCCCCTTTAGCCGCGCGACCGCACACCGTCGGTGGGCCGAGGGCCCTCGGTCCACCGACGGTATACCCGCACTCTCGCGCGCGTAGGCTCGACGGGTGACGTCCGACGACCATCCACGCAGGGCCAGCCTCGAAGTGCTTCGTGCCGAAGCCGCCGACGAGCTGGCGACGGTCGTGCACGAGCGGGCGCGCGGCGGCGAAGACCCGTGGGACTTCATGTCGGAGATTCCCACCGTCGATGAACTCGTGGTCTGGATGCTCAGGGCCGACCGCATCGCCGCTGACGGTGGCCGCCGCCCCACCCCCGCCATGAACTACCGCATGCTGCGCCAGATCGCCCTCAGCTACCCCGACCTCACGCCGACGGTGTGGAGCATGATCGGGCGCCTCGAGCGCACGGCGGGGTAGGGCACTCTCACAGCCGGGTGAGCCCGGTCACTCGCAGCACGGCGACGCCCTCCTCGGCGCTCGCGTCGAGGTCGACGACCGCGTCGATCCCCCAGTCGTGGTGGCCGGCCGGGTCGGCGAGCACCTGACGAACGCGCCAGACGCGTTCGCCGGGGCGAGCATCCTCGGGCTTCTCATCGATGTGCACGAGCGCCGTCGCCCGCGCGGCGGCGTCGATGCCAATGTCGTCGTGCTCGGCGAAGTAGGCGTCGAGACCGGCGGGCCAGTCGGCGTCGGGGTCGAGTGCGACAAGCTCGTCGTCCGCCTCGCGCGCGGCCAGCTGCACGCGGCGGAACACCTCATTGCGCACGAGCACGGTGAAGGCCCGACGGTTGGTGGTGACGTCGGGCGGGGGCGGCGGCGTCACCGGCGTGTCGCTCGGCGCGGCGGGCGTTCCCGCGTCGGCCGCCTGCGTCAGCGCCTCCCACTCGTCTTGCAGGCTCGAGTCGACCTGGCGCACGAGCTCGCGCAGCCACTCGACGATGTCGGTCAGCTCGTCGGTCATCGCCTCCGGCGGTACGGTCTGACGCAGCGCGCGGTCGGCGTCGCTCAGATACCGCAGCAGTCCGCCCTCGCTGCGCTGCAGTTGGTAGAAGCTGACGTACTCGCCGAACGTCATCGCGCGTTCGAACATGTCGCGCACGACGCTCTTCGGCTTCAGCTCGACGTCGCGAATCCACGGCTGGGCGGCCGCGAAACCCTCGAACGCCTCCTCGAGGAGCTCGGCGAGCGGCTGCGGGTGCGTGACGGCCTCGAGCCGCTCCATCCGCTCGTCGTACTCGATACCGTCGGCCTTCATCTGGGCGACAGCCTCGCCGCGGGCACGGAACTGCTGCTGCGAGAGCACGGCGCGCGGGTTGTCGAGCGTCGCCTCAACGACGCTCACGACATCGAGGGCGTAGTGCCCCGTGCCGAGCAGGCCGTTCGCGGCGCCGGTGTCGTCGCGACGGAAGCCGACGGTGTCGGCCGGGTCGAGCATCCCGATCACCGACAGGGCGAACGGGCTGAGGGGCTGGTTGAGGGCGAAGTTCGGCTGCAGGTCGACGGTCAGCCGCACCTCGGGTGTCAACAACTCAGGACTACTGCGAGATGACCCCACCGTCTGGGGCTCGTCAGCGCCGTCATCGGCCGTTAGTCCTGAGTTGTCAACACGAGACTCGGGTGGGCGCACGATCTCGACGACGCCGGCCGTGACGAGGGTCTTGGCGATGCCGAGCGCGCGGCGCACGAGCTCTCGCTGACGGTGGGGCGGCTCGTGGTTCTCGGTGAGCAGCGCGCGGGCGTGGGCGACGACGTCTCCCCCGCGGGCAATCAGGTTGATGAGCATCGCCGCTGACACCTGCATGCGGCTCTCGAGCGGCTCGGGCGGTGCGGCAACGAGCCGCTCGAACGTCTTCTCTGTCCACACGACGGTGCCGGCGGGTGCCGACTTCTTGGGCGCCTTCTTCACCTTTTTGCCGCTCGTCCCGGCCTTCTGCGCCTTCGCCTCGGCCTGCGCGTTTTCGACGTCGTGCTCAGGGGCCTGCACGACGACGAAACCTTCATCGTCGAAGCCGGCGCGGCCCGCCCGCCCCGCGACCTGGTGAAACTCGCGCGCGGTGAGGTGGCGGGTTTTCTCGCCGTCGTATTTGCTGAGCGCCGTCAGCAGCACTGTGCGAATCGGCACGTTGATGCCGACGCCGAGGGTGTCGGTGCCGCAGATGACCTTCAGCAGACCCTTCTGGGCGAGCACCTCGACGAGGCGTCGGTACTTGGGCAGCATGCCCGCGTGGTGCACGCCGATGCCGGAGCGCACGAGCCGGCTGAGGGTCTGCCCGAAGCCGGTCGTGAAGCGAAATTCGCCGAGCTCGCGGGCGATCTCGTCGCGCTGCTCGCGCGTGATCACCTTGATGCTCGACAGCGCCTGCGCGCGCTCCATCGCGGCGGCCTGGCTAAAGTGCACGACGTAGACGGGGGCCCGCCGCTCCTCGAGCAGTCTTTGCACCGTTTCGTGCACAGGCGTGCGCACGTACTCGTACGACAGCGGGATCGGCCGCTCGGTGTGCGTGACCTCGCTGACGGGATGCCCGGTGCGCCTCTCGAGGTCGCTCGCGATCGCGCTCACGTCGCCGAGCGTCGCACTCATCAGCAGGAAGCGCGTGCCGGTCAGTTCGAGCAGCGGCACCTGCCACGCCCACCCGCGCTCGGGATCGGCGTAGTAGTGGAACTCGTCCATGACGACGTGACCCACATCGAGCGCGTCACCCGAGCGCAGCGCCTGGTTGGCAAGGATCTCGGCCGTGCAGCAGATAATCGGCGCGTCACCGTTGACGGCGCTGTCTCCGGTCACCATGCCGACGTTCTCGGCGCCGAAAGTGTCGACCAGCTGGAAGAACTTCTCGCTCACGAGCGCCTTGATGGGTGCCGTGTAATAGCTGCGACGCCCCTGCGCGAGCGCGATCGCGTGGGCGGCGACGGCGACGAGGCTCTTGCCGCTACCGGTCGGGGTGGCGAGCACCACGTGGGCTCCGGCGACGAGCTCGAAGATCGCCTCCTCCTGCGCCTCATACAGCGGCCGCCCCGTGCTCTCCGCCCAGGCGGCGATCGCGTCGAACGCCGCACCCGCCTCGAACGGGGCGGGCATTGCGCTCATGAGGGGGGTCACACGCTCCAGTTTGTCAGCGTGCGCGTGCCTGCTCGACTTCCTGGGAAGTCAACCCCTTTTTCTTCCGCGTAGGCTCCGCTTGCCTGGTCGGCATGGATACCAATGCGAATTCCGGAGAAGAGTACGGCGACATCCACGACCCCGCAGAGCTCGCTGCCCGTCAGCAGCAGGAGGCGGAGCGCGCACAGGCTGAGAAGATTGCGGCCGACAACACGGCGGCGGGAGACGCGGGCGAAACCCCGAAGGACCGTCGCGTGGACGGAGTGGGCGACGGAAACGCGCCCCGCGAGAACGACGACCGCACCGAGCCGCTGGGCGAGCCGACGCCGCCCGACGGGCTCGACGACCCGCTCGGCACCGACGGTGGGGCGACCGACCGCGACCTCGGCGAGTTGGGTGGCGGCCATGAGTGAGCGGCGCGACGACCCGGCGGAGCGGGGCGAGGAGGCGCACGACGCGGGGTTCGCGTCAGACGACCTCGAGCATCCCGACGATCTGGAAGACGGCGAGCAGAACGTCGACGGCGCCTACCGCGACGGGATGCTCGGGGGCGGCGCGATCGGCGGAGCGATCGGTGCCGCCGCGAACGACGCGGCCACCGGGGTTCCGGTGCGCGACGATGAGCGCCGCGACGAGCAGGAAGGGCGCCGCTGATGGCCACGCATGACGACCGCGACAAGCTGACCGACACCCTTCCCGACAACGATGCTCAGAAGGGGCAGCGCGAGACGACGATCGGGCATGACGTCGACGACTGGACCGACCCCGACGGTGCCGCGGAGCGCGCCCACGAGGCGGATGAACGGTCCGACGCTGACGACGCGCCGGGTGTGCCCGACCGGGATTCTGACGAGCGCGAGGACTGGCAGGGCTAGCGCGCTACGACCCCGGCGCCTGGATCAGGAAGAACGGGAAGACGCCGGGGTTGTGGGCGTGCACGATCGCGAGGAACACGACCAGGTCGAACAACAGATGCACGATGATCACGTAGGTGAGGGACTTCGTGCGGTGGAAGATCCAACCCTGCAGCAAGGCGAAGGGGATCGTCATGAGCGGGCCCCAGGCCTGGTAACCGAGCTCCCACAGGAAGCTGACGAAGATGATCGCCTGCAGGATGTTCGCGACTAAGAGCGGGAAGTGTCGCATCAGCAGCACGTAACAGGTGCAGATGAAGAACAATTCGTCCCAGATGCCGACCGCGTTGACGCCGACGAAGAGGCGCGCCACCTCGCTGAACTCACTGACCGCCGGCCAGTTCTGGTACGAGCCCGACTGGATGAAGTAGAGCGGCAGGATCAGCCAGCCGAGGAACGGCACGGCGAACAGATACGACTTCTCCCACGGCTGCCACTTCTGCCCGCCCCGCCAGGGAAAGCGGATCACGCGCCGCTTCAGCACGAACCGGTCGAGCACGAACGGTACGGCCACGGCGAGGCTCAAGACGAACCCGAGCAGGAAGAAGTTGGGCCACGAAATGTCGGCCTTGACGCTCACCGTGCTCACCACGATGAGGCCCGCCGCGATGATGCCGAGGTCGCGCATGAGTTCGCGGTCGACGACGTACGCGACGATCAGGCCCGCGAGAAGCCAGGGGTAGCCGATGAGCCGGTTCTCGAAACCGAACAGCACGATCGCGCTCGTCGCGACGATGGCGGCGGGGATCAGCTTGGCGCTGAGGATCGGAAGGGAGTCCGTCGGGGCGATCGGAGCGGCGGCGGGCATGCGCCCATGCTGACAGTCGCCCGCTGGGAACCGCGCACAGTGCGCCGAAATACCCCCGGAACGGGGGTAGGCCTGAGACGCTCTCACGGCTTAGGCTGAGCGCAACATCGCGCAGGGGGGCTGACTCGATGACCGCATCCACCCCGGTACCCGGTTGGTACCACGACCCGGCAGACGCACGCCTCGTGCGCTGGTGGGACGGTTCGGCGTGGACCGAGCACGTGCAAGATGCTGCTGCTGTCTCTGCACCGACCGCCGAAACGGCGGCGGTCGCGGCCGCGCCCGCCGAACCCCGAGCCGCTGCCCCCGCGGTGTCTGGGGCGGCCACCGCGATCGCGCCAGCCCCGGCGGCGACCTTTGCGGCGCCAACCGCCGCTCACACCGCGACGACGGCAACGCCGGAGGGCTTCTTGCTGCCGGATCCGCTGGCGTCGCCCGGCCGCCGACCCGACGCGCCCGTCGCCCGCCGCAGCGCGCTCGAGACCGCACCCCCGCCGCAGCTGCCGAGTCGGCGCGAACGCCGTCAGTTGGAGTCGGCCACCTCGACCCAGTCGGGCGAGTCAGCGCCGTCAACCGCATCCACGGCGTCGAGCGAATCGGCCGGCTCGGGAGCGTCAACATCGTCCGCCCCGGCCGCGAGCTCACTCACCGGCCCGCAACCGGTGGTCGACCTGCGCATCCCGCCGCTGGAGGCGTTCAACGATCCGGGTGTCGCTGCTTTCGCCGCAGTCGAGTCACCCGTGCCGGGCCCGACCGTGGCGCCGCCTCCGGCGCCCGCGGAGCCCTCTCCTCGTGTCATCAGCTCAGAGCCCGTGGTGCCCAGCGCGCCCGCCGAGCCCGCGGTGCCCGATTTTCCGGCGGCGGTGCCGCACCGCTACGCGGCCGACGCACACGGGGCACGCCCGGCCGACGCACCCGGCACACGCCCCGCCTCCGCCGCCATCCCGGCGACGCTTCCTCAGACTCCGATCGCTCCGTCCAACGCGGAAGACGACGAAGGCTTCGCGCGCCCCTGGGTCAGCGTCGACGGTGGCGCGGTACCGCTGTCGGCCGTCGAGCTCGCCTCGGTCGACTACGAACCGCTGCCGCGCGGAGTGTTGAATCCGCCGCGCACACTCCCTCCGGCACCGACGCGCTCCGGCACCGTCTCCGCCTGGATGCTCGCCTTCAGCCCGCTCATCGCGCTGCTTCTGCTCGTGGGCGCTCTCCTTGCCGCCACTGTTCTCGCGGGCGGCGCCCTCAGCGCGTCGGCCGCTCCCCTGTCGGCGCTTGCAGCCGACACGACGGGGCTCGCCATCCTGGGCGGGGTGTTGCTGGCGATCCCGCTGCTGCTGATCGTCTGGGTTATGCTTGACCGGCGCGCGTTGTCCCGCTTCGGATTCCAGCAGCGCGCATCCGGGTTCTGGATTCTTCTTGGGCCGCTGTTCTACCTGATCGCCCGCGCGGTGGCGACCCGGCGTGAGGGGCGCGGCAGCGCATCCCCCACCTGGGTGCACGTGGGCGTCATCGTGACGGTAGCGGCGCTCGGCGTTGCCGCACCGTTCCTCGCCCCGCGTGAGGCGACCGTCGCCGAGATGCGCACCGTCGAGCAGAGCATCGCGCAGGATCTGCAGTCTCAGGACCTCGGGCTCAGAGTGGTCTGCCCGGACTCGTCGGATGCTCGCATCGGCTCGGTCTTCGTCTGCAACGCGGTCGCCGACGACAGCTCGGTCGTCGGTCTCATCACGGTGCGCTGGGCCGGGGTGGACGGATCGATTCAATACTGGGTCGAGCTGGGCGATCTGCCGACCGAGGCCACAGGCTGACCGCGCCTCCTCACACACTGGGGCGTGATTGACTCGGGGAGTGACCGCACCGTTGCGCCTCGTCGCTGTCCTCGCCCCCCGCTGGACGGCGACCTCGTCGCTGGCCGCTGAGCTGAGCGCCCGGGCCACCGCCGGTGCACTGCCCGCGGGGGTGGTCTATCCGCTCGATGCGGCGTGGTTTGGGCGAACGGCCGACAGCGTTACCGTGCACGCAGAGCTCGTCGAGTTGTCAGGCGCCAGTCGCCCAAACGACGGCCACGGGGCGCTGCGCGCCCGGCCCCCTCAGGCGCGCCAGGTGGTGCGCGACCGCCTGCGCCGTGTGGCCGACGACGCCCGAGACGCGGGCGCCCACACCCTCGTGCTTGTCGCCCCTGGAGCCGCGTGGCTCGCCGACCCGTCGGGGCTGCGCCGCGAACTGCGCACCGTTGCCGACAGTGTCGACGTCGTATTGCCCGTGCGCCGACCCGACGACGCGCTGGCGGCCGCCCTCGCCCAGTCGGTGCGACTCGCCGAGCAGACCGGGGAGACGACGCTCACGGCACGCGCGGCGCTCGCCAGTGACCAGCGCGCCCACGAACACCGTTATGCCGACTTGCTGCGGCGGTGGACGGACCCCGACGGGAAGGTTCGCGTGCTCGTCACACCCGTGTCGGGCGGTTCGGCTGTCGATGCGCTGGTGGCGACGCTCGGCCTGGATGCCGCCAGCCTGGCCGTGGATACGGACGGCCCCGCCGCCGTCGTGCCCCCGCCCAGCCGAGAGGCGTTGGCCGCGATCGCGGGCCTCGCTCGTCGACGCGCCCGCGTCGGCTGGGTGCCCGGGGTTCGTCGTCGCACCGATGCGCAGCTCGCGGAGGTTCGCCGCGCTGCCGACAACGCGGCCCTCGCGGGCGCCGCACCGTTCGCCTTCACCGACGCCGAACGGCGGATGCTCGCCCGTCGCTTTCGCACGGATCGCGAGGCGGTGCGCGCACACGTCGCGTGGCAGTGGCCCGAGGGCGCGCCGGCCGGCCCACTGCGCGACGCGTGGCTCGCGTGGTTCGCCGAGGACTGATTCGTGCCCGCGAACCTCCAACAACCCTGAGACTGGCCTGCACGAACGCCCCACGCTCACTAGCGTTGTCGGATGGCGTTCTCGCGTGACACCCACACGGCCGTCGTCGTCGGCTCGGGCCCGAACGGTCTCGCCGCGGCGGTGCTGCTCGCCCGCGCCGGCGTGCGGGTCACCGTGTTCGAGCGGGCCGACACGGTCGGTGGCGGCGCCCGAACCGGTGAGCTAACCCTTCCCGGCTTCCGTCACGACCTTGGCAGCGCCGTGCATCCGCTCGCGGTCGCGTCGGGATTCTTCCGAAAGTTCGAGTTGCACAAGCGCGTCGACCTGATCACGCCCGACATCTCGTACGCCCACCCGCTTGACGACCGCCCGGCGGGCATCGCCTTCCGGAGCCTGGAGGACACCGCCGACCGGCTCGACGAGACGGGCATCCCGCTGCCGGGCGGGGGTTTCGCTGCCGGCGACGGCAACGCCTGGCACGCGCTCTTTGAACCGCTCGTCGAGCGCGCGCGGGAGGTGGCGCAGTTCACGGGGTCGTCTCTGCTGCGCATCCCCGCGCATCCCGTGACGACCGGCATGTTTGGCGTGCGGGCGCTCGAGCAGGGCTCCCCCGCCTGGAATCTGCGGTTCCGCGACGCGGTCGCCCCCGCCCTGTTCGCGGGGGTGGCGGCCCACTCGGTGCGACCCATGCCGAGCCTCGCGACGGCCGGTACGGCGCTCGCGCTCGCGACGGCCGCGCACGCGGGCGGCTGGCCGATTCCGCGCGGCGGGTCCCAGTCGATTGTGGATGCTCTGGTCGCCGATCTGGTCGCCCACGGCGGCGAGGTGGTCGCCGACCACCCGGTGCGCTCGCTCACGGAGCTGCCGCCCGCCGACGCCGTGCTGCTGGATGTGACGCCGCGCGCGCTCGTCGAGCTTGCGGGGGGCGCGCTGCCGAGCTGGTTCGCCCGCCGGATGCTCGCCTACCGTCACGGGGACGCCGTCGCGAAGGTCGACTTCGCCCTGTCGGGCCCGGTGCCGTGGCGCGACCCCGAGCTGCGGTCGGCCCCGACGCTGCACCTCGGCGGCACGCGGGAGGAGATCGCGGCGGCCGAGCGCGACGTGGCGCAGGGGCGGCACTCGTCGAACCCGTATGTGCTCGTGTCACAGCCGTCCATCGTGGACGACTCGCGGGCGCCCAACGGGCAGCACGTGCTGTGGACGTACACGCACGTGCCGCACGGTTCGACGGTGGATCAGACGGAGGCGATCACGCGGCAGGTGGAGCGGTTCGCGCCGGGTTTCCGGGACGTGATCCGGGCATCCGCGGGTTTTTCGGCGGTGGAGATGGAGCGCCAGAACCCGAACTATGTGGGCGGCGATATCGCGACGGGCGCGGCGACGCTGTGGCAGTTGGCGGCGCGTCCGCGGCTGGCGGTGGATCCGTGGCGCACTCCCCTGCCGGGCGTGTACCTGTGCTCGTCGGCGACGCCGCCGGGGCCGGGCGTGCACGGGCTCGCGGGCGCGTACGCGGCCCGCAGCGCGCTGAGAAATGAGTTTGGGGTGCGGGAGCTGCCGCACCTCGGGGTCGCCGGGTCGGCGATCGATCTGACGGAGGGGACGCACTGATGGCGACGACGACGAGGCTGTTCCGATGCCCGCCCGAGGCGGTGTTCGCGGTGCTCGCCGACGGGTGGACGTACCCCACGTGGGTCGTCGGCGCGTCGCGTATGCGGTACGTCGACGAGGAGTGGCCATCGCCGGGTTCGCGGATCAACCACTCGGTGGGCATCTGGCCGGCGGTGATCGACGACGAGACGGTCGTCGTGGAGTGGGATGCGCCGAAGCGCGCCGTGTTTCACGCGAAGGGCTGGCCGATCGGTGAGGCCCGCATCGTGGTGGAGACGCGGCCGCACGCTTCAGGCTGCGTGGTACGCATTCACGAGTGGGCGGTGCGCGGGCCCCTGCAGTTTGTGCCCCGGCTGTTCACCGACCCGCCACTCGATTTGCGCAATCGCGAGGCGCTGCGCCGGCTCGCGTACCTCGCCGAGGGGCAGTGGGTGAACGACGAGACCGAGGAGCGGTCGGACCCGGAGGAGCGCGGGGCGACGGAGTCGTAGGGGCGGGCCCAGGGCACGATTCTGCCCTGAGCCCGCCGGCGAATCGTGGGTTTGCTAGTCAATCGCCAGAGTCCAGGCACCGTCGGCCTGGACGGTGATCACCGCAGGGCCCGCCGACAGCGGCACCGTTCCGTTGTAGGCGCCGATGTCGTTGATCAAGAGTCCGAATGAGAACGCCTCGTTCGTGTACTGCTGGACGATGAAGTTTCTTTCGCCCGTGTGCGTCGCGGTGAGGGCGCCCGCTCCTCCGACGTAGGAGCTCACTGCGTCTCCCGTTCCGGCTTCCGCGATCGGCTCGAGACTCGCGATGGGACGGATGCTGATGGTCCAGTTGCCGTCAGCGTTGATCTCGAGTCGGGTCGGGTCACCGCCGAACGACCCGCCCAGTCCGTACGCCGTCGCGCCGCTGTAGGCACCGATCGTGTTGACCAGCAGGTCGCCCGTTGCCGAGTTGTCCTGGTCGAGGACGTTGACGACGAAGTTGCGACTGCCATCGTGCGACGCGACCACCACGGCCGCCGAGATTCCCGCGGGCAGGCTGATCAGGGTGTCGCCGGCGCCGGACTGCTCGATGGCGTCGAACTCCCCGTAGGCGTCAGTGGCCCAGGCGGCGAAGTCGTCCACGGGCGCTTCGTCGGGTTGCGGTTCCTCTTCCGGCTCGTTCTGCTCCTCTTCGGGAGCGGGTGAGTCGTCGGGTTCGGCCGGCTGAGTCGGAGCCGGTGTGGCACCGTCGTCGGTGTTTCCCGCAGCTGTGACGGCGTTGACGAGGACGCTGCCGAGCAGGAGAACGGCTGTGACGATGATGGCGACGAGCTTGTACTGGTCGTACCCGTCAAGTCGGGCGCCGCTCTTGTCGGTCTGCTTGCCCGCCAGGACGAGGATGAGGTCAACGAGTACCCAGACGCCCAGACCGCCGAGGGTCAGCAACTTCGCGATCGCGGTGCCGATCTTGCCGAGGTAGAAGCGGTCGACGGCGAACAACCCCAGGAAGAGAGCGAAGATCCACGTCAGCAGGAAGCTCTTCTGCCCGACGGGGACGGGGGCGGTCGCAGCCGTGGGCGTGGGCGGAGGTGGGGGCGTTGCTCGCTGATCGGCGTCGCCGGGCTCGGGGTTCTGTGTGTCGGACATGGTGTCTCTCCTGTGCGTGTGCGACCGGCCTCGGTCCACGCGCGTGGTGTGGGGGAACGCGATGACGGGTTCGACATCGCACCCCTGACGCTAGGGACGACCTCCGACACGGCTACCAGAGCAGACGATGTGGTTCGCGGAGTTGCTACTCCGCTGTAGGAATTCCTACACCGAGGTAGCTGACGCGGGTGCGGGGTGGCACGCCGCCGCTCGCGCGGGTCACCTCGCGCACGCGGTCCACGATCAGGGCGACGACGCTGGGGTGCGCGAGCACCCGGAAGTGTCCGACGAGCGGCACCGGGATGCGCGTGGCCGCGTCGGGCGCGGAATCACGCGGCACGTACTGGTCGATGGCGGAGTCGATCGCGGTGACGCGTGCATCCACGTCGTTTTCGGCGGCGAGGCGCGCCATCACGGGGCGGCGCGGCGCGAACTCGCGCCACGCGCCGACCCCGTACCGGGCGAGCTCGCTGCCGCGCCAGGGGGTGTTGACGGCGATCAGGTGGGCGACGCGGCGGCGACCCGGAAGGTCAGCACCGGGGTTGTCCTGCGCGTCGTGCAACATGACGTGCTTGCCGATCAGCCCGCCTTTGGAGTGGGCGACGAGGATCGCGTCGCGCAGGTCGTGGGCGACGAGGTAGCGGTAGACGCGGCGGGCGGTGGCGGGGATGGGCCGACCGTTGATGCCGATGTCGCCGACGATGTAGACGGGGTGGCCGGCGGCGGAGAGGGCTTCGACGATGCGTTCGAGGTAGTGCCAGCTTTCGAAGATGCCGGGCAGGATGACGACGGGGCGTCCCCTGCTGCCGGGCGGGGTGCCGTCTCCGGGCAGCGGCGCGCGGGGCTTCAGGGTGGCGGTGAGGCGGCGGCCGAGCACGTACGCGTAGTCGGCCGCGACCCCGGCGACGATGCGCGGGATGCTGGGGCGGGCGTTCGCGGGCATCCGTCCACGGTAGCGCGGGCGGCTGGGTGCGAGCGTCGGGTGGCACTTCGGCGGCCCGAGAGGCCGCGATCTACACGTTCAGGACTAGCCGGAGGCCAGCATCGAGTTCGTCGAGCAGGGGCCGTGGAAGTCGTGCGACAGGCTGCTCAATCCGAGAACGATCGGCCGTGATGATCTCTGTCGGCACGATCATGCTGTTGTGCGGCAGGCCGCTGATCGACTTGGGAACAAACACCGTTCCCCGAAGGCGCGCCCTTCCCAACTTGCTGCTCATCGCGACGACCAGGATCGTGCCGATGGAGGTGTGCGTGAAAATGTCGTTCTGCACGACAACGACGGGGCGACGTTTCGCGGGCGCGTGGTCGACGATCGGCCCCAAGTCAGCCCAGCAGATGTCTCCTCGACTGATCACCAGTCCTCATCCTCGCTGAGTTGTGCCCATCGCTGCATCGAGTAGGCCACGATCTCGGCAGTGCTGTCATCGTCGTTGCCGTCGGGATCGGCCGCGATCGCCGTGACGGCCGCATCGATTTCCTCTCGAAGCCGCTCGGACTCGCGTTGTTGCAAATACGCTCGTGCCGCCTCCGCGAAGAACTCTGATCGCCCTGTGCCGTCTTCGGCTCGCGCAGCTTCGACCCGCTGGAACAGCTCATCAGGTAGCGATATTGCGGTCTTCATGCATGCAGTATAACTCGGTATAACACGGGCTGTCGTGGTCGTCATGGGGCCAGCGTGCCGACTGGTCCTCCGCTCACACGCGACATTCGAACGACGGTGGATAGCAGCGCCGCGTTGAACCCGTGTGAGGGATTCGAGGCCCGTCGCTCAGTCGATGAGGCGGAGGAACGCGCTGAGTTCGGCGAGGCCTGCGGGAGTGTGCGGCAGGTGATCGGCGATGGCGGGCGAGTGCACGATGTGGGCGGCCCATTGGGCGCGCGAGATGGCGACGTTGAGCCGGTTGCGGTTGAGCAGGAAGTCGAGCCCGCGGGGCGCGTCGGCGGCACTGGATGCGGCGAGGGTGACGATGGCGATCACGGCCTCCTGACCCTGGAACTTGTCGACGGTGCCGGCGCGGGTGTCGGTGTGCCCGGCTGCGTCGAGGGCGTCGCGCACGGCGTGCACGTGGGCGTTGTACGGCGTGACGACGATGATGTCGGCGGCGGTGAGCGGGCGGGAGCGCGGGGCGTCGCCGCGCGCGACGGGGCCGTCTGTGGGGTCGGTCCACGGGCGTCCGATGGCCCGGTCGACGAGGGCGACGACGGCGGCGGCCTCTTCGGCCGACTCGGTGGCGTTGCCGTGGTGGGTGACGGGGTGCGCGTGGATTCCGGGCGCGATTCCGTCGAGGTGGCGGCGGGCGGCGCTCGGGTGGGCGTGCAGCTGGCCCTCGTAGGAGAGGTCGCTGACGTGGGCGGCGAGGGCGGGGTGCACGCGGCGGGTTTCGGCGAGGAAGTACCCGTAGTCGGCGGGGAGCACGTCGTGGCCGTCGGTCAGGTAGCCGAGGGCGGAGCCGTCGATGGGTTCGGGGTGGGTGCCCTGGCTGACCTGCGGCAGCTGCTGCGGGTCGCCGAGCAGGAGGAGGTTGCGGGCGCTGACGCTCGCGGCGATGGTGGCGGCGAGCGAGTATTGGCCGGCTTCGTCGATGACGAGCAGGTCGAGGCTGTCTCGTTCGACGCGGGCGGGGTTGGCGAAGTCCCAGGCTGTGCCGCCGATGACGTAGCCGCGCGGCTGTTCGGCGGTCCACGCGGCGAGCTGGTCGGCGCGGCCGAGCACGGTCCACTCGGCGGTGGCGTACTGCGCGGGGTCGGCCCCCGTCTTCGGGGCTTTGGCGACGTGCGCCCCGTCGAGGCCGGCGCTGACGACGGCGTCGAGCACGTGTTCGACGGTGGCGTGTCCCTGGGCGACGACGCCGACGCGCCAGCCGTGCTCGGCGACGAGGCGGGCGATGACGCGGGAGCCCAGGTAGGTCTTGCCGGTTCCGGGCGGGCCTTGCACGGCGAGGTAGCTGTGGTCGAGGGCGAGCAGGCTGTCGGCGACGGCGCGGATGCGGTCGGGTTCACCGTGCTCGTCGGCGGTGACGGCCGCGAGCCCGACGTCGCCGCGGGTGCGCGGCGGGCGGCGCAGCAGGAGGTCGACGACGGCGTCACGCGGCAGCTCGGGGTGGGTGATGGCGAGACGCGCCCCCCACTCGTGGATGGCGTCGACCTGTTTGCCGGCGGGCGGGGGCTTTGCGGGCGTGAGGGCGGCGGGCAGGTCGCGGTATTCGTCGACGGGTCGACCCGTGTACGGGTCGGTGGCGAGCGTTTCGGTGATGGCCACCCAGTCGTCTCCGGCGGCGTCGAGGGTGATACCGCGCGCGGGTCGGCTGAGCGGGTCGCGCGGGTTGAGGGGTAGCGGCGCGGGATGCTCGTATACGGCGAACGGGCCCCCTTGACCGCCGATCGATGGCCGGCTTCCGGGCGCCCATTGCCCGTGCATGCGCAGTTGCCGTCGGAGGGAGCGTTGCCGACCGGTCATGCCCCAGTCGGTTTGGGTGACGGGCTGGTCGGGGTCGACGATGAAGACGTCGCGGGTGTCGGCCCACTCGTCGAGGGGGCTGGAGAGTCGGTCGAAGTGAGCCCACCAGTAGGTTTTGTGTTCGCGCCGGTGGTAGTCGATGGCGGCGGCCGCGTAGGCGTAGAGCCGCTGTTCGGCGGTGCGGTCGGGTTCGAGCGCGGGACTGCCGTCGGGGTTCGCGGCGAGGCGGGTGAGGTCGTCGTGCAGGGGCGAGGTCTCGATGATGCGGTCGTCGACCGCGCCCGGCGCGTCGGCGCCCGCCGAGTCCGGGCCGGCCGCGTCGGGGTCGGCACCCGCCCCCGCGTCGCCGTCACCCGACCCGTCGCCGCCTGCTCCCCCGCTGTCGACGCCGCGCCCCCGGGGGTAGGCGCGCAGCCACTGTTCGAGTTTGCGGGTGCTGACGCAGTCGATGCGGTTGTAGTCGGCAATGTCGTCGAGGATCTGCTGAGCCTCGTGCGTCTCGCCGCCGAGCCGCAGTTCGCGGGCGCGCACGTATTCGGCGACGGAGTCGTCGCCGGCGGTGACGGCCGAGCCGAGTCGGGATTCGGGCCAGTAGAGGGGTTCGAGTTTCTTGATCGAGTAGCTGGTGCTGCCGATGCGGAGCGCGCGTTTGACGACGGCGTAGAGGTCGACGAGCACGCCGTCGCGCAGCAGCCGGTCGACGGTGTCTTCGCCTATGCCGTGGCGGGCGGCGAGCAGGCGCAGGTGGGTCTTCTCGTAGGGGGCGTAGTGGTAGATGTGCAGGTCGGGGTGCTCGGCGAGGCGCCGGTCGACGTCGTCGAGGAAGGCGATGAGCGCGGCGCGTTCGTCGGCGAAGGTGTGCGCCCAGTAGGCGGTGAAGGCGTCGTCGCGGTCGGTGACCCCGAACAGGTAGTCGATGCCCCACCAGCCGGCGCCCTCTTCGGTGTACAGCGGGTCGCCTTCGAAGTCGAAGAACAGGTCGCCGGGGTTCGGCGCGGGCAGGGAGTCGAGGGCGGAGGCGTCGATCAGTTCGACGGGCGGCACGGGGTCACCGGCGTCGGCGCGCAGCTGAAGTGCGGCTTGCGCGCGCAGCCCGTCGAGCGTGCGCTGCGGGATGCCCGCCACCGCGGCGGTGTGGGTGACGAGGTCGTTCATGGTGGTGATTCCGGCGTCGGCGAGTTTTTGCCACTGGCCACCGCGCAGCCCGTAGGTCTGCCACACGTCGCCGTGGCTGGCGATGCTGTCGGCGCACCACACGCACTTTCCGCAGTGACTCAGGCCAGGGGCGCGCCAGGTGACCACGTCGGAGGCGCGCGCGCGGTCGCGGAGGAGGGCGTGCATCCGGTCGCGCTGGCGGCGGTGTACGGGCGCGATGTCGTCGAGGCGGTGGATGCTCAGCTCGTCGTCGCCGAGGATCAGCCCCGTCTCGCTGTCGACGGGGATACCCAACCGCTCGAGCTGTTCGGCGTATGCCGCCAGTTGCATGAGCGCGGTGACTTTGGCGCGGCGGGCGAGTTTCGAGTCGAGCACGCGGTAGACGCCGTCGCCGCGGTGTTCGAGGAAGTCGGCGTAGCCGACGAAGCCGAGCCCCATGCCGGGCGTGACGTCGGGACCGTGTTCGGGGTCGAAGAACGTCGCCTGCACGACCATGTCGGTGCGGGCATGCAGCGCGTCGAGCGTCGCCTGCTGGGCCGCGAGCATCCCGTCGATGCCGCGGGCGGGCCGGTCGATTTCAATCAGCGAGCCGGCTGCGCGGTACGCCTCGATCAGCCTGGCCTCGTGCGCGTGGCCCATGACGATGGTGCGCTCGTTCATAGCGTCGAGCGGCTCGTCGGGCGCCTCGATGCGGCCGAGCAGCGCGTCGACGCGGCGCGCGAAGCCGAACTCGCACTCGGCGGCCGCGTTGAGGTCGCTCGCCGAGGTGACGAGCAGCTGCGACCCGTCACCGTGATCGATCAGGTACATGCGGCAACGCTAGCGGCGAGCACCGACATCGCCGATAAAGCGCGGTGACGCTGAGCGGGTCACGACGCTCAAGCTGGAACCACTGTGAGGTCGGCGCTCGCCGAACACGGGGTCGGCCGTCATGAAGGGCAGCTGTTCGAGCTGGGCCTGAGCGGCGAGCACGCGGTCGAACGGGTCGCGGTGGTGCCAGTCGAGTTGTCCGGCGGCGAGGGCGTGAGCTGGGGTGATCGAGAGCGTGTGCGCCCCCAGCCGATCGACGTGTTGCTCGAAGTCGCTCATGATGCGTTCGACTCCCGGCAGTTTTCCGATGCGGTGTTTCGTCGCGATCTCCCACGCACTGGCCGCGGAAACGAAGAGATCGACTTTCCGGTCGGCGAGGAGCAACCGAGCCCGAGCTGTCAGTTTCTCGGGCTGCGTCAGCGCCCACAGGAGGACGTGGGTGTCGAGCAGCAGCGCCCGGGTCACGCCCCCTCCCACACGGAAACTTCGTCGTCGGGCAACGGTTCGAAGAATGAGTCAGGCAGGGTGAAGCCCTCGACGAACCCGAGTTCGCGTGCGGTCGGCTCGGCGATGGCCACGAGGGTCGCGACGGGGTGGCCTGCGCGGGCGATGATCACCTCGTCACCCGCTTCGACACGCGCGAGCAGCTCAGACATGCGCGTCTTCGCCTCGTGCACGTTCACCTGTACCCTCATGCGGACTAAGTTTAGTGGACTAACCATCGGGATACTGGGCGTATGCGCGAACTCCCCGGCTGTGACTGATGAGCACGAGGCCAATGTCGAGTCCCACGCGTTCGGCCGCGTCGCGGACTGCGCGCATCCATTCCCGGTCGCGCGCGGTGGGCTGGGGCCCTCCGCGGCGTTCGAGCACGGGTGTCACGCTCGTGTAGTTGCCCTGCTCGACGAGCGCCGCCATGACATTCGTCAGGTTGGCTGCCGCTTCTGGCGGAGCGGCCGCGGGCAGCTGGTCGAGCTGAATGACCACGCCTTTGGTGGCGGCACCGGGCGTGTCGAAGCGCAGCCACAGTTGACGGCGTATGGCCGGGCCCAGTGCTTCGATGAATTGTCGGTCGGCGTCGTTGATGAAGGTGCTGTCGGGCGGGGCGATGGTGCGAAAGCGTCCGGTCATGACGCCACCGTGCGCCTTTTCCGGCAGTACGTGGCGCCTCGCCCCACAACCCGGTGATGCCGTGAGCGACCTCCTGGCTGTGAGGGAGGCGACACGAATGGTGTTTCGTGGCTACGCCCCGGCGAGCCTCCGCACGGCGTCAACGAGGAACCTTTGTGGCCGCGCCCCCCGGCAACACTCGCCTCACGGCCTCGAACGCCTCATCGACCCCGACCCCGTACTGCCGCACCGCATACAGCGCCGCGACCGACGGCGTGTGGCTCTGCGCCTGCACGCAGTGCACGAGCACGGTCTTGCCCTCACCCCGCAGCTGGGCGATCACATCGACCGTGTCGGCGAGCACGTGGTTGAGGTTGGGGTTCAGCCCGTCTTCGGGATCGTCGATGAGCCACTGCTCGATGTGGGTGGCGGCCCGCTGCGCCCGCCCCACCCGGCATAGCGACACGACCGCGTCGACCTGCACCCCGGCACTGCCGTCGAGCACCGTGTCGAGGTCGACGATCGAGCCGAGCAGCACCCCCTCGTCGTGCGGATGCGCGGTGAGCATCGCCCGCGCACCCCACCCGTCGTAGTCCATGCGTTCGCCGAGCGGCCACTCGCCGGCGCCGGGTTCGGTACCGCGGACGGCCCGCACGGCGAGCTCGGTGAGGCCGCGGGTGTCGAGGCCGGGCCAGCCGTGGATGAGCCGCCGCCAGGCGGCGGGCGTGGCCGATGCCCCGTGTACGGCGCCGAGCATCCCGCCGGCGATGGCGGCGACGGTGTCGGTGTCGCGCCCTCCGCGCACGGCGCGTTCGAGGCCGTCGCGCAGCGCGGTCGCGCGCGGAGCCCCCGTTTCGAGCACGGCGACGCCCGCATGGTGGATGCTCGACCAGGCTCCCTGCAGCGCGTGCACGACCCAGCCGTTGCGGTCGAAGTCGCGCGGCTGGGATTCCTCCGCCTCGCGCACGAGCCTCGCCCACCGGTCGCGGCGCGCGGCGGCTAGGGCCGCGAGGCCCACCTCAATCTCGAGTGAGCCAGTCACTATGGCCTGTCCGATGGCGACCGACCAGAAATCTGGACGTCAGCGAGGTCGGCTCCCGATGCTACGACTCCGGATGTGTACATGGACGGTCAAGATTCGTCATTGCGTGGCCACGGGACCTGGCAGACGCTGCCGCCCTCAATCACAGATAGGGCGTCGCAGAACGACATTGGCCTGCACACGTATCCGGCGACACCGGTGCAACTCGTACCTGGTCTTGACTACGAGAAGCGCATTGTAGCTACTGTCACGTCGAGACTGTGGGCGTCAGACCAGGAGCCAAGAGGTGCCGTCGGCTCCCGGGGCCCGCGCGACACCTCCACACTTCTCAGGAGCCCGAACTTGCGTTTGGCACAAATACCGAGCGCAAGTCTCGACGTGCGCAAGATCCGGCACCGCGGGGACAACCTAAAGGAGTCGCAACCAACCGGCAGACTAGCCCCGGTACACCATCGCCGATTTCTTAGCTGTATGGATGGCTTTACAGGACCGCTTTGCCGACGCAAGCGAACGGGAACCGCTAGAACACATCGCTGAGGGCTGCAATCTTGGAGCGCAAGAGCGTCAGATCTGGCGGCGTGAGCCCCTGCTCCCGTTCCAGTTTGGACAGCATCGCAGCAATAAGTGCTTCCGTGTTCACTGTGTGGTCGTGTTCATTGCACATCCGGAAACCCTGAACCTCAGGCCTCAGCCAGACCAAGGACCGACACTGCAACGGTTGGTTCCTGTCTACGGCGCCCGCGTCCAGAGAAACCATAGGCTCGCCGAAAACGCGCATCCCCTCACCTCTTGTCACGTTGAAACGCTCAGCGGTAAGGCGCAGGAAAGGACCTCGGCCACATGACACCGAGTCGGCGCTATCGACGCTTGGCTTCGCCACATCTCGCGTAGTCCATGTGTTCATGATCCGGCCTCGACACGTTGCGACAGCAAAACATCCAAGTACGACTCCCCCACCACCGGGATGCCATACTCGCGGGCCTTGCGCGCCTTGCCGGATAGCGAGTCGGGGTCGGCGGCGACCACCAGACCGACATTCTTCGATACCGCCGACGCGATGCGGAATCCTCCCGCGACCAGCTCGGCCTCCCACTGCTCGCGGGGGCGCGACATCGCCCCGGTGAGCACCACGATCGAGCCGAGGGCGATCGCCGACGCCGCCGCGCCGGCAGCCGGGGCGGGCGCGACGGGAGTTGCGGGCTCACGACCGCGAGCATCCAGGGCCCGCTCGCGCAACTCGTCAGAGACGCCCAGCATGCGCGCGACCGCCTCGATGTCGGCGCGCTCCTCGGCCGTCAGCACGCCGTCGGCCCACGCGACGGCGGCGAGCTGCTGGACGTACGACTCGTGGAGGGCTAGAGCGGTCGGGCGGTCGACTCCGAGCTCGTCGGCCAGGGCGATCAGTTCGACGGCCTCATGCTGCGACACGTGCCGGTCGATCAGGCAGCGGTCGAGCAACGCCAGGTAGTCGAGGTGCGCCTCCGGTGCGCTGACCTCGGGAAGCGCCGCGGACATCCGTTCAAGAAAATGGCGGTCATCACGGGCGGTGGCGCGCGGCATCCAAGCCGAAAACGGCGCCGGCGACGTGTGCTCGGGGCGCCGCCACGACACCGACGCCGCCTTCTCGAGGTGCGGCCTCCACATCGCGGCACCCGTGCTCGCGATGTAGCCAGCCAGTAGCTCGGCCGTCGCACGGGCGTCGCCGAGGGCGTGGTGGGCGCTCGACAGTTCGACGTCAAACGCCGCACAACAGTCGGCGAGGCTGCGACCGGCGCCGGGGATGATCTCGCGGGCCAGCCGCATCGTGCACACGAACGGCGCGTCGTCGGGCAGCGGGGCGCGGGCGCGGGCGAATTCGGCGGCCAGAAACCGGCGGTCGAAGCTGGCGTTGTGCGCGACGATCGCGCGGCCGTCGAGCACGTCGACCAGGTCAGGGAGGATGTCGGCGAACGCGGGGGCGTTCATGAGGGTGGCGCCGTCGAGTCCGTGCACGTGGCCGGCGCCGATGTGCCGGCGGGGGTTCACGACCGTCTCCCACTCGCCGGTCACCGAGCCCAACTCGTCGGTCGTCACCACGGCAAGCTCGATAACGCGATCAGAGCCCCCCGGGAAGAGGCCCGTCGACTCGACATCAACGACGGCGAAGCCTCTGGTGCTCATCATTCGACGCTATCGAGGAGGATTCAGGATGGGAAGGGTGAGGGGCAGTGAGGCGGGTGATGCGTGGCCCCAGTTTGGGGGTGGTGGATTCCCGGCGGCGCGTGGAGCCGTCAGGTGCTCACAGCGGCGAGTCGCTGCTGCACTTCGATACTGAGGAGCGTCGAAAAGATCATTTCCCCTGGTTCGAGCTCGAGGTGCAGAGGGCTCGTCGGTTCGGGTTGCCAGTCTGACGCGTCAACACCGGGGATGGCGTCGAGCACCGTGACCATGAATTCCGTCTCCATCGAGTTGACGAAGCTAATCGCCACGTACGCCTCGCCATCAGGCAGAACGCGGATCCGTATACGAACATCCCGCTCGCCCAATCTCACGACGATGATGTCGCCCGACACGAGGGCTCGACTGACAGCCTGTTGCATTGCTGCGCGGGTCACCCTCACTGCGAGAGTTGCCGCCTCTGCCTCAAGCCGTCGCCAGTCCCACTCAGACGGCAACAGTTCAGCAGAGTCCTTCCCGTAAGTATCGAGTTCGGCATAGAAGTCAGTGCGGCTGTCGGCGGTTCTGGTGCCGGCGGCACCGAGCCACCACGGGTGAGAGATCGTGAGCGCGTTCAGTTCGCCGGCTGTCAACTGAGTGCACGCACCGCGCTGACGCGCCCTCTTGACCTTGAACCACACACGATCCGACAAGGTACGGATGCGCTCGCCTCCGCCCGATTCGACGTCGTGCGGAACAGACTGTGCCTTCGCGATGAGCGGGTCAGTCACCTCGTGCAAGAGGGTCGTCAAGACAGGAATCGGAACGCCGAGACGGTCAAGGACTCGCCGCGTTGGCCGTACGCCGTCACCAGCTGAGGAAGTCATGCGGGGAGGCTAGCGGCGACCTCCGTCGTCGAAGCCGCCAAGCTCGTCGAGCTCGTCACGCGAGAAGCCCGTGATCTCACTGACGATCGATGGGAGCGTGCCGTCGAGACGCGCAAGCGAGGCCCGCACGGCCGCAGCGATTTCATCTCGGTGGTTCTCGACGTACTCGCGTACGGCAGCGTCGACCAGATCCTTCTTCGTGCGGCCGAAGTAGTGCGAAACCTCGCTGACGAGACGGTCGGTCTCTGGCGAAACCTTCAGCGGTGCAGTTGCCATCAGTGTCCCCCATCAGTCCTCGTGCTGGTACCCAAGTACCATACGACACCTGCCTGACAACTGCGATAGGGGCCGTGTCCGAGGTCGGGTTTACCGTGCCGCCATGATCACGACACGGGCCTCCGCGCTACGGCCGCGGCCGCCACCGCCGCAGGGCTGGCCCCGCCGAGAACCCGCACTCCCTCGCGATGGGGCACGTGCATCCAGTCGCTCGCGAGGCGCCAGGGGGCGCCCTCGCCGCGCAGCACCGTGCAGGCGTAGCGGGCGCGGGTCATGCCGACGTAGAGCAGGTCGTTCCAGCTGAGGTTGTGCTCGTCGGCCCAGGCGGCCGCCTCGACGGTGACGTCGGTGACGACGACGGCCGGAGCATCCAGGCCCTTCGCCTTGAAGATCGAGCGCCAGGCGACCGGGCGCTCCCCTGTGAGCAGCTCGCGCAGGGCCCGCTCCTCCATGTTGGCGGGCTCGCGGGCGAGAAAGCGGCCCACCAGCGACGACTGCGGGCCGAACGGGCTCAACACCACGATGTCCTCCGGGTCGTAACACTCGCCCAACCGCTTCAGGGCGCTCAGCAGGGCCGGCAGTTCACGGCCCGCGGCCACCTCGTCGACCTGCAGCGAGCTGGGAGTCGAAGTGGGCATCCGGTCGCTCGAATGATCCAGCGGGCGCGCCAGCGTGCGGCTGATCGCCTGCAACAGCCGCGGAGCCACCCGACAGTTGCGGCGCACCCGCGCGTGCACGAGCGCCGGGTAAGCGGAGGACACCACTTGACGCTATCGAGGGCTATTCACGAAAGCGAGGGCGGGCGGCGGAGTGGCGAGGGGCAGGTGACCCCTTTTTGGGGGGTGACGCACGACGGGGATGCCCTGTCACTCGAAACCCCGGGCCCCGTGGCAGCTGCGACCTGCCCGAGAAAGAAGTGGGCGTCTGGCGAGCGGTTTTCCGCAGTCGTGCGTGATCCGACTTCATCGGTCGGGGGTGCCGCCTACCTTCGCGGCGAGGCAGTAGCAGACGCGAGGCCAGGCCGGTACCATTAATGACACCACAACGGAAGATCGATCGACTGGTCGCGCACATGAAAGCCTCACCGGCATCGGTGAGGTTCGGCGACCTGGAAGCGGTATGCACGCACCACTTCGGCACGCCCAGGCGGTCGAATGGAAGCCACGTCGTCTACACGATGCCGTGGGCCGGTGACCCTCGCGTGAACATTCAAAACGACAACGGTTCGGCAAAGCCTTACCCAGTGCGGCAAGTCATCAAGGCAATTGAACGCCTCGCCGCGCTACACGACTCCGAGGAGGGGCCGCTGATGAGTGACAACCACTACACCTACCGCGTCACCTGGTCGCCCGAAGACGGCGAGTACGTCGCGACCGTCGCCGAATTCGGATCGCTCTCGTGGCTCGATACCGACCCGACCGCAGCCCTATCGAAGCTGCGGAGCCTCGTCGCGGACGTCGTCGCGGATCTACGGGCGAGTGGCGACCCGGTACCCGAACCGCTCGCCGACCGGCACTACAGCGGAGAGTTTCGCCTTCGCATCCCGCCAAGCCTCCACCGAGCACTCGCGATCGAAGCCGCCGAGCAAGGCATCAGCCTGAACCGGCTCGTCAGCGCAAAGGTCGCAGGCTAAGCGCGGCCGCCACTAGCGCCGGGCCGGGCGCGCCGTGAACGCGCACGCCCTTGCCACGGTGCGCGTGCACCCGGTCGCGGCAGAGTGGCGCCGTCTGCGTAACCCCAGTACGGGGGTGGTGGCGCCTCTCAGCCTGGCGCGTGTCGGCCGTGACCGGTAGACGGGACGCGTCCGAGGGTGAGGAGACGTCGTGAATCGAGAGCCACTGCGCCGCGAGCCGGGGCCGCGCGACTGGACGCCCGGCGGCGGCTACGTGTACGACAGCCCTGCCACGACCGGGGCGACCGGCGCCACGTCGGCGGGCGGGGTGGCGAGCCGCGGAGTGCGCGCGAAGCGCCCGCGCCGCACCCGCCCGCTCGTGTCGCGCGACCACGGGTTCGCCGCCCTCATCGTCGGCGTGGTCGCCATCGCCACCGCCGCCATCTCGTGGCCCGCCGGCGACGGCGGCTACACCGCGCTGCTCTCCACCATCGGACTCATCGCCGTCGCCCTCGGCGTCAGCACCCTGCGCGCCTGGCGGGTCGGCCTCGCCCGGCACCGCGGCATGGCGCGCACCGGCATCGCCCTCGGCGGCGTCGCCCTCGCCTCCAGTGCGATCATCCTCGCCAACGGGTGGTTCGGGCTGACACTGCCCGCCCTGCCCGACGTGACGCGCGCGGTCGTGGCGTCCGCGACGGGGGCGAGTACAGCATCCATCGATCAGGATGCGGTTGTCAGCGACGGTGCCGTCATCGGGGCGCCGAATGCGGCCGTCGTGGAGGTTCCGGTGTTTGCGGATGCCGACAGTGAGTTCACGCGGCTCAGCATGGAGCTCGGCACGCTCGTGTACGTCATCAACAACGTTGCGGCAGGAGGCGTGCCCGACGTGCTCTACGCCGTCGACAGCGGGCACGCACACGTGGCACCCGACGGGCGCGTGCTGGCTCCTGACAACGCGTGGGTCACCACCGGGTACGCGCGAGGCGCCGACGGCAGCTACGTCATCACCATGACCGGGGCGCAGCACGGCAGTGTCGCGTACTACCACTCGGGGGTTGGGGCGATCGAGCGGCGGTAGGGGTTGTTGCGTGTTGACGTAATACGTCGCTTAGGCGACTATATATGTCATGGAAACTGCGACGCGAACGGCCGCCCTGCAACTCGGCCTCAGCCAAAGGCAGGTTCAGAGAATGACCCGGGCCGGCCGCCTGGCACATCGTGACATCGCCGGGCGCACACTCGTGTCGAGCAGGTCAGTTCTGGCCGCCAGCCGATCGCGGGGCCGCGGGCGCCCATGGGAGGAAAACACCGTGCGTGCCGCTTGCGAACTGCTCGAGTGCGGCGAAACAACCGCAATGTCGGGAAGCCAACGCAGTCGCCTACGCGCCCGCCTGCGCGAGCTCAGCGTGGACGCACTCGCCCACCAGGTGCTCGGCGCCAGAGTTTCACTCTGGCGTGCCACCGCGGCCAGCCCCCCCAGCATCGGCGATGGGGACGGGTCGCTCACCGCTACAGGGTCAAGTGTGCACGTCGCCGTGACTGCAAGCGCCGACGATCTTGCGCGGCAGTGGCGGCTGATCAACGACGCAACCGGCCAGACAGTGCTCGTAGAACTCGACACCACTGCCACAGCGGTCGTCACCGACATCGCGTTGTACGCGTACGGCGACGAACGTTCAAGCAGCGCTGCACGCGAACGTTTGCTGCGGCGGCAGAAGACGCTGATGTGAACGAAGCCATCACGATCAGTGAACCTGTCGGTGGGTGGCGAAGCCCATGGCCACAAGTCTGGGAACTGGCCGACGCATTTCCCGCCACCCGGTGGGCTCTCATTGGCGGGCTCATGGTGCAAGCCCATGCGATGTCAGCACAGGTCGAGGCGACACGAGTCACGGTCGACGTCGACGTTGCGGCACGAGTGGAGGCCGGGTCCTTCGATTATGCAGCGGCGGCCACCGCCCTGATCGGGCGGGGCTACTCCCTCGATGAATCAACTCGATACGCGTATCGATTTCGCCGCAATAGTGATGTCGTAGACCTGATGGTGGCAGATCACCAGAGGCCAGCTCCCCGATTCGGGCGCAAAGTAGTACTGCGGGTCGAAGGCGGTCAGCAGGCGCTCAGCAGAACGCAGGCGCTGCACTTCGCGACTGGTGACCGGACTGTTGCCGTTCCGCTGCCGACATTGCACGGCGCACTCGTGCTCAAAGCTGCCGCGCACATAGTCGACGCGCGAGATCGCGATCGCCACCTCCTTGACGCGATCACGCTTCTTGCCTGCGTAACCGACAGCGCAACGGTAAGTGCGCACCTCAAAGGTTCTGATCGCAGAAGAATCACGCATCTGTTGCGGTCGCTCGCGGAGCAGCCGCTCATCGAAGCGCAGGCGCCGACCGACACTGCCGAACTCGCCCGCCGCGCCGCCGATGACCTACGGCGTGACCTGCACGCCTGAACCGGACGCGGCGTTGCGGTGGTACAGGGGCAGCCCCGTCGTCATCGCGACAGAATTGCGGCGGCGCGGGGCACGCACCGCGTTGCTCACGCAGCTCGGAGACGACGACGCTGGCGAGCGCATCGCCACGACGCTGCGCGCGACCGGCATGAGCGTGCGCACACCCCCGCGGTCGGGCCGCACCGCGAGGCGCTCCGTCTACATGGACGCCGACGGCCTCACCACCGACCGGCTCGACGACGACTGAGTGTGGACGCTCGACGGCACCCACATCGGCGGCCCATACGCGCACGCAGACATCGTGCACTATGGGTCGCTCGGCAGCGCCCGACAGCCCGGCGCCGCCGGGGTCGCCGCCTACGTCGACCTCATGCGCTGGCGGTCCCTCATCAGCTACGCCCCGCGCATCCTTTTCGCGCACGACGCCGACCGGGTGGCCGTACGGAACCGCGTCGACACGCACGCCGCCGCCGCCGACATCGTGACCGTGACCGTCGATGACCTCGCCCACATCAGCACCGAATACTCTCCCCACGGCTACCCGCCCGACGGAGACGCGCGGCACGCCATGGTGCGGCACTGGGCCGACCGGTGGTTGCAGGCCGGAGTCGGACTCGTCGCCGTCATCGACCACGCGCGCGGCGGCGAGGTGCGAGTGTGGACCGGGTTCGGTGCGAGGGCGGACGTGGAGTCGGCGGTGGAGCCGCATTCGGATGCGCGGTCGGCCTCGATTCCCGTCGATTCGGTTCTCGACGACCCCACCATCAGCGTCGTTGACCGCGCTGACGTGATCATCGCGCGCCTCCTCGTCGCCCTCCACGCCGCCGGCATCGGCGGACGCGCCACACGCGACACCCTCAACCACCTGGATGCTCGCACCCTGACGCTCGCCTGACGCACGTTCGCGAGACGCCCGGCCGCCACTCCCCCACACCCGCGAAGTCCGGGCCCGCCGTCCACAGACGCACCACTTCCACGCCGAATGTCGGTAGTCGAACGTATATTCGAATGACACACCAGCGCGCGACGAACGGAGGCACCGTGGGCGAACTCGCCACCCGCATGGCTGCCGCCGTCGCGTCACTCGAACGCGTTCCACGCGAGGTCGAACGCGTGCGCGCCCTCGACGATGAGGCGCTCCTCGCACTCACCCGCGTCGCCGCCGACGAAGTACGGCTCGCGCAGTTGCACGTGTCACTGCTCGCCGGCGAGATCGCGCGACGCTCGGCACCCGAACTCGGCAGCGACGGGCTCGCACAGCGCGAAGGCCACCGCACCCCCGAAGAGGCGGTGCGCGTCGCCACCGGAACAACCGCAGCCGACGCCCGCACCGCCGTCCGGGTCGGGGCCGCCGCGGCGGCCGAAACGCCCACCGCGCTGGGCACCGCCGTGCTCGACGGTCGGGTCAGCGTCGCCGTCGCCGACGCAATCACCACCGGGCTCGGCCGCCCCACCCACCAGTTGGATGCTCGTGCCCTCGACGCCGCCGCCCACTCACTTCTCGAGCGCGCGGCCGCCCTCGACGCCGACCGAGCCCTGAGGGAGGCGCGTGCGCTGCGCGACGAACTCGACCTCGCCGGAGTGGCCGAGCGTGAAGAAGAACGGCGCGACCAGCGGTCGTTCCGTATCGGCAAGAAAGCCAACGGAATGGGCTGGGCGCACTGGGTACTCGACCCCGAAACCCTCGCCATCGTCAGCGACCTCTACGACCGCGTCACCTCTCCCAAGCGACGCGTGCCGTCGTTCGACTCGAGCGACGCAATACCGGGGCGGGGCAGCGCTGATGGCCGTGTTGGCGCCGATGGCAAGGGGAATGCCGACGATCTCGCTAGTCATGAAGAAGACGCCGGCGGCTCCGATACCGACGAGCGCACGCTCGAGCAGTACGCGAGCGACATGTTCACCGAGCTGTTGCGCCAGGGGTCGAACTCCGACACCAGCGGGCTGCTCGGCGACGGGCCGGCCGCCGTGCGGGTGATCGTCGCCGCGTCGACACTCGAACAGCGACGTGGGCGCGGCTGGCTCGAGGGGCAAACCGACCCAATTTCAGTCGACACAGTCGAACGCCTCGCGTGCGCGGGCGGCACGATCCAGATCACCGTTGACAGCGACCCCAACAACGCCGGTCAACCCCTCAACCTCGGCCGCGAACGGCGCCTCTTCAGCCGCGCCCAACGCGTCGCACTCACCGCGCGCGACGGCGGATGCCGCTGGCCCGGGTGCGAACGACCACCCAGCTGGTGCGAAGCGCACCACATCAACCACTGGCTGAGAGACGGCGGGCGAACCGACGTCGCCGACGGAATCCTCCTCTGCCGACACCACCACATGCTCGCCCACAACCACGGGTGGGAAATCGAACGCGCCGGCCCCAGCTACGTGCTGAAACCACCGGGCACAGAACAACAGCCCCACCACTGGCGCGACATGCCCAGCCGCAGTGCGGCGCTCCGCGACGCGCTCAGCGCGTGACAGAAGGGGCGCGTGACGGACGGTGCGCCTGAAGGACGGTGCGCGTGACGGACGTGGCGCGGAACGGACAGTGCGCGTGAGGGAGGTGACGGGTGACAGCTGCTGTGGACAGACGTATCTGTCGTCCCCCACGTACTGGGGGATATACGAGAAGCCACGCGCGCCCGTACTCTCAAGCAACGATCCAGGAGCAGGGATGCTCCGAATATGAGGCAGCACATGCAGTAAGCGCAGGCACACATCACGCGCAAACAGCACGCGCTACCGCAGCACGGATCGCTCACTGGGGGGTGATATGAACGGGTCGGCCACGCGCCCACTGCGCGCACTCGTTATCGGAGAATCACTAATCGACGTCCTCATCGACGGCGACCACCGCACCGAAAAGCCCGGCGGCAGCCCCATGAACGTCGCCATCGGCCTCGCCCGCCAGGGCGCCGACGTCGCCTTCGTCACCGACCTCGGCCGCGACCACCTTGCCGACCAGATCGAACTGCGCCTCGTCACCGAAGGGGTCGACGTCTACTCGCCCCTCCGCCACGGACGCCGCACCAGCGTGGCCCTCGCCACCATCGACGCCGACGGCAACGCCAGCTACGAGTTCGACCTCACCTTCACCCTGGAACACACGGACACACCCGAGAACGGGCTCGCCGACTTCGTCCACTTCGGATCCATCTCGACCGTCATCCAGCCCGGCGCCACCCACGTCGACCAGCTCGTCGACACGTTCCGACCGAACGCGCTCGTCAGCTACGACCCCAACATTCGGCCCCTCATCGACCGAGACCGCGACGCCGCCCGCGCCCGCGTCGACCGGCACGCCGGACTCGCCGACATCGTGCGCGCCAGCGTTGACGACCTCGCCCACATCCACCCCGAGCTGCTCGCCGACCCGAGCCGGCGCATCGAATCCAGCACCGAACGGATGATCGCGGCAGCCACCGAACGCTGGCTCGCCGCCGGCGCCGCCCTCGTCGCCATCACCGACGCCGAGCGGGGCGTGCACCTCGCCACCGAGAATCACCGCACCCACATTGCGTCGAACCGTCCCGCCGTCGTCGACACCGTCGGCGCCGGCGACGCGTTCATGGCCGGGCTCATCAGCGGCATCGACATCGTCGGCCTGCGCCGTCAGGCGCACCGCGACGAACTCGCCTCCATCGACCTGAAGACCCTGCGTACCATCGCCTGCTGGGCGCAGCGCACCGCCGAGTACACCGTCGGCCAGGTCGGCGCCGAACCACCCACCTCGGTCGAACTGCTCAACGCCGAGCGCGGCGTCCGCGTCGCCTAAGCGCAGATCGCCGATTCTCGCCGCGCGAGGGGTGTGCCGGACCCCCCGCGACTACTCCCACTCGAGCGCGACGAACCACGGCGGGTAGACGACCACCTTCGCATTCACGCCCGCCTCGGCGAGCAAACCGCGCACCTCCGCGCGCCGCTTGTCGTTGGCGACCGCGACCAGCGCGACCGCGTCCAACGCGACCTCGCCGGGGATGAGCGCTTCAGCCGCCTGCAGGACGGCCGGGTCCCCGGCGGCGCGCGCGAGCATCCGTCGAACGGTGTCGGGAGTCGAAATGGTCGTGACCATCGCCGCCGCATCGCCGTCGGTGACCACCAGGCGATCCTCAACCGCCGCGACGGGCACACCGAGGACGACGAAGTCGGTGATGGTGGCGTGGCGGGCCTGCTCGCTCCACGTCGGGCCGGCAGCGCCCTGCTGCACCTCGCCCCACCACGTGGCCTGGGGGCTCAGCGAAAAGGCGACGCAGTCGGCGACCGACGCCGCGTTCGTGGCCGACGCGGTGCGGCGCAGCTCGTCGGTGATCTCGCTGCCCAGCTTTACGGCGGGCTCGGCCGCACTCGACGGCTTGATCGCGCCGTCGCCGAGGATTCCGGCGAGGTTGTCGACGTGGGTGACGTGGAAGATGCGCTGCGGGAGGTTGGGGGCCTTGACCGGGGCGACCCGGCCCGACGCGTCGGCCTTCGGGGTGCGCAACGAGGCGGGCTTGGCTGACGCGCGGCGAGCGGGAGCCTGCTTCTCGGGCTCAGGGGCGGGGAAGCAGCTGGCGCACATCCCCGGTTCGAATCCGTGAATGCACTCGTCCATAGCTGATACTCCTCGCGTCGACCGGGCTTGTGGCCCGACCCTCAAGGCTACGGCACGGGCGGAGGTCACGGCACCGGGGAAGGTCGCGCGGCCGAGGGGCGCGGTGGAGCCTCCAGGGCGTCGACCTACACTCAGCCCATGGCGCTGTTCCTCGGCATCGACCTCGCGTGGGGGCTCGGCGGGAGGCGACCGCCCAACGAGACCGGACTGTGCGCGCTCGACGAGACCGGGTGCATCCTCGATGCCGGCTGGACCCGCGGGCCGGGCGCCGTCGACGAGTGGGTCGGAACGATGCTCGCGCAGCACCGCGCTGCCGGCGAGACGGTCGTGATCGCGATCGATGCGCCGCTGATCGTGCCGAACGAGACCGGGATGCGCGCGTGCGAACGCGACGTCGGCCGCTGTTACGGGCGCTGGAAGGTGGGCGCCAACGCGAGCAACCGGGCGCTCGCGAGCCGCGCCGGCGAGGTGCTGCTCGAGCTGCTCGAACAGCGCGGAGTCGCCTACACCGACGGCACCACGCCCGCGGCCCCCGGCGCCGCCGTCGCCTTCGAGTGCTACCCGTACACCACCCTGGTCGGCGTTGACGCCTTCGGCTACGACGACGAGCGCCCCCGCTACAAGCGCCTCGACCGCTCGATCGCGTCCTCCGAGGCGAAGCTTCGCCGCGCCGCCGCAACCGACGAGCTCATCCTCCGCCTCGACCGGCTCGCCGAGGCAGACGCCGACCCGCGTCTTGACGTCCGAAGCCACGCGGTCACCGCCGAGATCGCCGCAACCCTGACCCCGCCGAGCGGTGAAAAGACGCGCAAGCACCGCGAGGACCTCATTGACGCCGCACTCTGCGCCTACACGGCCGCGTTCTGGCACCGGCACGGCTCCGCCAGAACGCAGGCGCTCGGCACGCTCGACCCCGCCACCGTCGACCGGGATGCACGCGGACGCGTCGCCAGCATCGTCGCACCCGCCCGCCGCACCGCCCGCGCCAGTCAGTGGCGTGCGCACTGGGGTGCGGCGCGCCCGGTAGACAGTTCGTCCAGACACGAGCACCCCTCGACCAGTACGGTCGAGGCATGAGCAATGACACGCCGCCTCCCCCGCCGCCCGAACAGCCGCCACCCCCGCCGCCGCCCGCAGGCCCCTACGCTCCCGCCTACGGTGCCGCCGCCCCCGGTGGCACGCCCGCAGCCGCCGCTCCGGGCGGCGCGCCCGGTCGCGGCATGGCAATCACGTCGCTCGTGCTGGGAATCCTCGCCCTGCTGGGCGTCGCCATCCCGCTCCTGAACATCGGTTCGCTCATCATGGCGATCGTCGGTCTCGTGCTCGGCATCCTGGCGCTGCGCAAGTACGCGGCCGGCAAGGGACTGTCGATCTCGGGCGTCATCATCAACGCGCTTGCCGCGTTCCTGGCGCTCATCTTCGTGATCCTCTACGCCGTCGGCTTCGCCGCGATTGTCACCGAACTCGAGCAGGAGTTCACACCGACGCCGTTCGAGAGCATCGAACCCACAGATCCGGCCGACCCCGGTGATGACGGAGCGAGCGACCCCGACCCGACTGACCCCGGCAACGGCCTCTTCGAGGTCACCACGCCCGCAAGCGGGCCGGGGTCGTTCGATGAGCCGCTCGCGATCGGCGAGACTGTGACTCTCACCGATTTCGGCGTCGACACGTGGGAGGTCACGGTCGACGCCGTCGAACTGTTCGCCGATGAGGCCGTGCTCAGCGCAAACGAGTTCAACGAGCCACCGGGGCCGGGGACCCAGTACGCGGTCATGACGCTCACGGTGACGAAGATCGCCGGCGAGCCGGCCGACCCGTGGTTCGCCATCGAGGTCGAGTACCTGTCGAGCGCGAACACGACGCACACGCAGTTCGACGCGCTGGTCGTTGACCCCGAGCCGTCGTTCTTCGACCTCGGTGAGCTGAGCGAGGGCGACACGGCGACCGGCAACGTGACCATACTCGTGCCGAGTGCCGACGTCGAGAACGGCCGTTGGCTGGTCTACAGCTACTTCGACTCGGAAGGTTTCTACTTGCAGGCGCAGTAACGCACTAGGCGGATGGCCCGCCGCTCCCTGCGGCGGCGCGGCGGGCCTCCTCCTCACGGCGGGTGAGCTCGTGGTCGACCGCGCGCAACGACATCGCCAGGGCGATGATGCGCTCGTCATCCACGTCGAGGCGCGTTTGTGTGAAGCGCTCACGCAGCAGCTCCTCCGCCGTGTGATGGTGGCCCCGGGACAGGTCGAGGCGCACCTGGTCGACGACGCCGGCAATCTTCTGCCGTGCCGTCGCATCCGACCAGCCCTGCATGACCGGAGAGTCCTGCGAGGCGATCACGGGCATCCGTTCTCGGTGGGGGTTCGCGTACATGTCGCTACGCAGTCCCTGACTGGACAGATCGAGTGTCATGATCTCGTCTCCTCACCGGCGGCGTCTGCCGCCTCGTCCGCCTCACGGCGCTCGCGCTCGTGTCGCGCGTAGTCAACGGGGGCGAGCTCATCGACGAGTGCGGCGATCTGCTCCTCCTCGAGCTCGATCTGCGACGCCTTCAGGCGTTCGCGCAGCAGCTCGTCCGCTTCGAGGTGGTGTCCGATCGACAGGTCGTATTGCACCTGCTGCATGAGCCCGTCGACCTTTTCGATGACGGTGGCGCTCACGGCGCCGTCAAGCACCGGACCAGCGAGAATGGGGCCCGTCGGCGGCGAGGAAGTTGCGATGCGCTCGTGCACCACCATGATCGACCCCGTGGGGTCATCGCTCGACCAGTCGGTCGTCAGCGCGTCGTCACCGTTCGGGTCGGGTGCGGGCCCCGCATCCGGCCGCTTCCTCGTCAGCCATGCCATGCCCGTCAGGGTGCTCTCGCCACCAGCGCGTGGGCTGGAGGTAACCCCGCGTGTTGCTGTCAGCCAGGTGGCAGAAGCCTGAACGCGGCGCCCCCTTCGCGCCGCGTGCAGTACTGAACTCAGGGGCCGAGGCCCCGAAACTCAACTCGCCGAGGCGATCGTGATGCCACCGTCGAGGTCGAGGTCCAGGTCGACGTCGGGCGAGAGCGGGGCTGCGCCCGACCCCCAGTCGATCGATCCGACCGTGCCCGGAATCGCCGTCAGCCCTGTCGTGCGACGGCTGGATGCCCGCGCCGAGGCGAGCAGCCCGAGCAGGTGATCGGTCATGTCGTGCGCGGCGACGTGCGCGTGGTCGCTCTTCTTCAGGCTCACCTTCGCGGCGACCCCCTCCAGCACCTCATCGAAGTAGTGCTGACGGATGTTGTAGGTGTCGACCTGGTCTTGAACGATGCGCGAACCGAGCGAACCAAACGCGGCGAGACCGTGCGGGTGCCACAGCAGGTGGTCGTGGTGGTCGTCCCACGCCTCGTCAAAGGCGTTCGCGACCGCGCGCCAGTAGTGCAGAAACAGGCGCGCCAATAGATGGCCACCCTGTTCGACCTTGTGGTGCGTCAGCGAGTTGGGCCCCTCGAGCACGGCTTCGGCGATGAGCTGGTCAGGCAGACAGACAGATTCTGCGCGCCGCGCGCCGCGCAACATGTGGTCGACGACGCCGCGGAACGTCGCATAGGTGATCGCCTTCGCCCCTCCGATACTCTTGCCCGACTTCTTGGCGGGCACGTGCACCTTCCCGGCAAAGAGGTCATCGTCGGTGAGTAGCCGTTCGGCGATCCACTCCGCGCGCGTCTCGGACTCGTACAGCGGGTGCTCGATGCGGAAGGCGGGTTCGTGAGGGGGCGGTGCGTCGGTCGGCTCACCGTCGGGCAGGGGAATCTCAATCAGCCGGGGCATGGGGGCTCCCATCGGGTTCCACCCACCGGCGGCGTGAGGTGTAGCGCGGCGCCTCGGGAGGCGAGCGTCACAGGCGACGACAGTCACCAGCGGGTCAGGTATGGAATCTCGGGTGTTCGGGTGTGGGGATGATGCTCGGCGCGGGTACGCCGGAAGCCGATGGGTGGTCGACTCCACGCATCACACTGGCACAGCCGAGCGCGATTCAATACCCCGTAAACGGGGGTGTCGCGATGTTCGCGCTCAGTACACGTAGCGAACGCTGTGCTGGATGCGCGTGCGCACCTCGAACAGGTCGGTCCCGCCGACCCCCACTCCCGGCAAGCCGGTGCGGATGAGGTTGACGAGCCGCGACCGCTCGACGAGCAGCCCCTGCGCGCCACGGATCGACTTGAGTTCCATCAGCGACTGCGGCGCGTGCTCATCGTCGACGACCACCACGAGCGCCGAAAAGCGCACCTTCGCCTCGCGGGCGACGACCTTGGCGCGCACGGCGAGGTCGTGCAGCGGCCGCTCCCCCGGCGCTAGCCCCTCGCCGATGACCTCCCCACGCTTGACCTTCACCGGACCGCCCCAGTCTTCGCTCAACACAGCCCAGAGGCCGGTCGGGCCGAGCACGATGTGGTCGATCTTGTCGAGGGGGCCGGGCCCGGCCAGCACGTCGTGCCACAGCGTGAACCCCATGCCGAGCGTGAACAGCGCCGTCGCCGTCTTCTCCTCTGCCACGGCCGCGGCGAGCAGGTGACGAATCTCACGCGGCACGCGACGCACGAGCTGCGGGTCGTACGGGTCGTCGAGCTCGACGCCGCGCCCCACCCACTCGCGCATCAGGTCGAGGTACCGCTCGCGGAAATACCCGCCGGGATGCCCGTGGCTCGTCGCGTTCGGACGGCTATCGCCGCGCCGGCGCGCACCTCCGCTCGCCGACTGCGCCCACGAGCCGCCTCCGCCGCTGCCCGCGTCGGCGCCGGTGTCGTAGGCGGTGCGCGCCGACGGCGTGCCCACCCGCTGCCAGGCCTGCTGCACCCGGTCGAACTCGGCGCTCGAGCCGCCCGTGTCGGGGTGCGCCTCGCGCAGCCGCTTGCGGTACGCGCGCTTCAATTCGTCGTCGCTCGCGTTCGGCGCGACTCCGAGAACCTCGTACGGGTTCGACGCCAGGGGTGAGTCAGCCATAGTCGCGGAAAAGCCTACGCTGGCTGCGTGAGCATTCCCCCACCACAGGCCCCGCGCATCCCCGTCACTCGAACGCACCACGGCGACACCGTCACCGACCACTACGAATGGATGCGCGACAAGACGTCTGAGGACGTCCTCGCGCACCTGCGCGCCGAGAACGCGTATGCCGAGGCGCGCATGCAGCACCTCGACCCGCTGCGGGAGCGCATCGTGGCCGAGATCCGCTCGCGCACGCAGGAGACCGACATGGGGATTCCCGTGCGCGAGGGCGACTGGTGGTACTACGGCCGCACCGTCGAGGGCAAGCAGTACAGCATCCAGTGTCGGGTGGCGGCGCGACCCATCGACCCGGCCGACCCCACCGACCCGGTCGCGTGGACTCCCCCGCCGCCGCTGAAGGACCCGGCCGAGCCGCGGGAGGGCGAGCAGGTCATCCTCGACGCGAACGTCGAGGCCGAGGGCCACGACTTCTTCTCGCTCGGCACGTTTGACATCTCGGACGACGGGCGCTTCCTGCTGTTCGGCGTCGACACCGAGGGCGACGAGCGGTACACGCTACGCATCCGCGACCTCGAGACCGGCGAACAGCTCGCCGACGAGATTCGTGGGACGTCGTCTGGCGCGTTCTTCGATCCGTCCGGTCGCTACGTCTTCTACTCAACCGTCGACGCCTCGTGGCGCCCCGACACCGTCTGGCGACACGAGGTGGGCACCGACCCGGCGGCCGACGTGCGGGTCTTCCACGAGCCCGACGACTCCTACTGGGTGGGGGCGGGGCGCACCCGTAGCGGGCGGTATCTCGTGATCGGCGCATCCTCGTCGGTGACGAGCGAGACCCGCGTGCTCGACGCGAGCGACCCGACCGGCGAGTTCGCGCTCATTTGGGCGCGCGAGCAGGGCGTCGAGTACGACGCCGAGCACGCTGTGCTCGCCGGCCGCGACTGGTGGCTCATCACCCACAACAAGAACGCGCCCGACTTCACGGTCGTCGCCGTGCCGGTCGAGAACCCGCACGCCGAGCCCGTCACGGTGATCGAGCACGAGGCCGGGCGGCGCGTCGAAGGCGTCGACGCGTTCGCGCGGTTCTTGGTGTTCGACTACCGCACGGGAGGCCTACCGAAGACCGCGGTGGCGCGGCTCGATGGCGGGCAGGCGCTGGCCGAGCTCACGTGGGACGAGCTCGTGCCGCCCACCGCATCCGGTCGAGGCGGGCTGCTGTCGATCGGCGCACGCGGCAACCCCGAGTGGCAGCAGCCGACGCTGCGCATTGGCTACACGAGCTTCATCGAGCCGGCGACCGTCGCCTCCTACGACGTGGCGGCGGGCTTCTACACGGTGCTGAAGCGCCAGCCCGTGCTCGGCGGCTACGCCTCGGGGGACTACGCCGAGAAGCGCGACTGGGCGATCGCCGACGACGGCACGCGTATCCCGATCTCGCTCGTCTGGAAGCGCGGGCTCGTGCCGGCGCTCGACGGCGGCGAAGCATCGAACGGCCCCCTTGCGGGTGGCGCACGCCCCGAGCCCAGCCCGCTCGAGCTGTACGGCTACGGCTCGTACGAGGCGAGCATGGACCCGGGCTTCTCGATCCCCCGCCTGTCGCTGCTCGACCGCGGCGTCGTCTTCGCGATCGCGCACGTGCGCGGCGGCGGCGAACTCGGCCGCGACTGGTACGAGAAGGGCAAGTTCGGCCACAAGAAGAACACGTTCACCGACTTCATTGCCTGCGCGCGCCACCTGATCGACACCGGCGTCACCGCCCCCGAGCGGCTCGTCGCCGAGGGCGGCAGCGCCGGCGGTCTGCTCATGGGCGCCGTCGCGAACATGGCGCCCGAACTGTTCGCCGGCATTCTCGCGGACGTGCCGTTCGTCGATCCGCTGACGAGCATCCTCGATCCGTCGCTGCCGTTGACGGTGATCGAGTGGGACGAGTGGGGTAACCCGCTCCACGACGCCGAGGCGTACCAGTACATCAAGAGCTACGCGCCGTACGAGAACGTGCGCGAGCAGGCGTACCCGCGCATCCTCGCCGTCACGTCGCTCAACGACACGCGCGTGCTGTACGTCGAGCCGGCCAAGTGGGTGGCGCGCCTGCGCGAGGTCGGCGCCGACGCGATGCTGCGCTGCGAGATGGAGGCCGGGCACGGCGGCGTATCGGGCCGCTACTCCGCGTGGAACCAGCGCGCCATCGAGCTGGCGTGGCTGCTCGACGTGCTGGGACTGGCGGACGCTCCGGCTGACGCTGACGCTACGGTCGCCGGCTCGTCGGGTGCGGGTGACGCTGCGGCTGACACACCGGGTGCGGCTGACGCGACGCCCTGACGGCGGCAGCGCCCGCGGCGAGTAGCGCCGCGGCGACGAGACCCAGGATGCTCGCGGCGGCCGGGTCCGCGCCCGTCGCGGCGGCCGGGTCCGCGCCCGTCGCGGCGAGCTCGGGCGAGACGTCAGCAACGAGCTCGGTGGGCGGCGCGTCATCGGTCGCGGCCGCCGCCAGTACCGTAATCGGGATGCTCGTGTCGCCGACGGTCAGCACGCGCTCGCCCGCGGGAACTGACGCCGGCATCGTCAGTTGGGCTTCGAAGGCGCCGTCGCCGTCGGTCGTCACCGTGCCGACCAGGACGGCGTCGGAGGTGAGGATCACCGGATACTCCCGCTCCGGGTCAAAGCCCGCACCGAGCAGCGTGAACGCGTCGCCTGCACGCACCGTCGGAGCTGACAGTCGAAGCTCCGGGTCGTCCGCGTCGACGACGTCGGGCTGGGGAACCGTGTAGCTGATGGTGGCGAATCCGTCGCCGACGTTGTCGCGCAGCTCGAGCTCTTCGGCACCGGGCGCGAGGTAGCCGGAACCGCCGCCGCCGCCACCCGGATAACGGATTCGTGACGCCAGATCTCCCTGGTCAAAGATCTGGACATCCACCGACGCGCCGTGCCCGCCAGCGAAATAGCCCGATCCGCCGCCGGTGAACATGTCACCCACCGGGCCCGATGCAGGGGAGATGACCCCGCCCGTGACCGACATCGGAGCCGGGGCCGGCTGAACGGCTGGCGTGAGCACCGCGACGGCGGGGTCGTTGTCGTCCTCACGCGTGACGCCCATTTCGGGCTGGCTCTAGCCGGCGGCATCCGCCGTAGCGCCCACGCCATTGACCATGATCTCGCTGAGCGGACTGTTGTCGGCTCCGTCGAGTCCGGCAGATGTGCCGGACTGACGCGAAAACCCACCGGCGCCACCCGTGGCGCACACGTAGTCGATCAGCTCACAGTTGCCGCCAGCCCAGCCCGCTCCGCCGCCGCCCGCGGCAGCCAGCACTGCGCTGGTCGTCGCGAGCGCCGTCGCCCCGCCACCGGCGTTCGCGGAGCCGCGAGCGCCCACGGAAATGAACAGTGGTGAGCCCTCGTCGACGGGCACCCGCGCAATGAGGTGCCCTCCCACGCCACCGACCGCCCCGTCGGCGTCGCCCACGGTGATGCGGCCGCCCGAGCCCGCCGCGAGCTCCACCGTGATCTCGCTGACGCCATCGGGCACGACCCACTCGTACTGCTCGGCGCGGTACGGGAAGTCGACCGTGACCGTCTCGCCGGGGTTCGCGAACGCGTCGAACCCGCCGTCGGAGGCAGCGGCGCCCGGCGTTGTGAGCAGCGCAATTGGCGCAAGTAGGGTGAACGCGCCCGCCACCGCAACCACTCGGCGACGGCGAGGCACCCGTGACATGCGTTCGACCCTAGGCGCGATATGCGACGGATTTCCACTATTGCGTATCCCTCGACTATCGAGAAGGACCGTTCTACGCCGTCAACACGGCGAAAAACCTCCGTGCGTGCCACGGATCGCGACGTGCCCGCCGACGGCGATGCTCAGGCGAGCGCGGCGAGCTCCTCGGCGGTGAGCGTCAGGTCGAACGACTCCACGAGTGCGGTCAGCTGCTCGGTCGACCGCGCGCTCGCGATCGGGGCGCCCACGGTGGGCTGCTGGCGCAACCAGGCGAGGGCGACGGCGGTCATGGACGCTCTGCGAGCATCCGCCACACCGCGCAGCGCCTCGAGCGTCGCCACCGCGCGGTCGTCGTCGAGCAGCTTCGTCGCGTTGACCGCGCGCGGCGAGTCGATCGGCTCGCCGCTGGCGCGGTACTTGCCGGTGAGGAAACCGCCCTGCAGCGCGCCGAACGGCAACTCGACGAGCCCCAGCGCCGCGATGGTCGGCTTCAGGTCGGTCTCGTAGTCACGGCGCACCAGGTTGTACAGGTCTTGCGCGACCGTGAAGCCCGGAATGCCGTGCGCGGTCGCGACGTCGACGGCGCTGCGCAGCCGCTCCGCGCTGAAGTTCGACGCACCCAGCTGGCGCACGCGACCCTCGGCGACGAACTCGGCCATTGCCGTGACGACCTCGTCCTGCGGGACCTCGGGGTCGTCGCGGTGCGCGTAGTAGAGGTCGACGTAGTCGGTCTGCAGCCGCTCGAGTGACTCGGCGAGCGCGGCGCGCAGGTTCACCGGCGACAGCCCGCGGCGGTCGCTCTTCTGGCACACCTTCGTGGCAATGCTGACGTTCTCGCGCATGCCGGGGCGCGCCGCGAGCCACTCGCCGATCACCGACTCCGACTCGCCGCCGGTGTGGCCGTCGGCCCACTCGGAGTACACGTCGGCCGTGTCGATCGCCCGGCCACCGGCCTCGACGAAGGCGTCGAGCACGGCGAAGCTGGCGTCGCGGTCGGCTGTCCACCCGAAGACGTTGCCGCCGAGCACGAGCGGGCCGAAGTCGGTAGTGGGCTGGGTGTTCGCAGAGTCCGTCACGTGTCCACACCGTACGAGCTCTCACTGAGAACCGGATGCACGCAGAGAGCCGGATGCACGCAGCGCGTCACGAGCGCCGCGCCACTCCCCATTCCTGCCGCACCACCCGATCGCCCGCCCCGAAATGCAGGGTTGCGCGCACGAACTCGCCGCGGAGGGCGCGCGGCAGCCACAGCGCCGCGTCGGCCCACATGCGGTCGACCGGCAACGCGTCGAGCGGGTGCCACACAGGCTCGAGCTCATCGCTCGCCCGCACCTCGCCGCGAAACCGGTCGGTCGTGAACGCGTGCGAGAACTGCGACCAGCGCGGCTCGTCGACGAACGGGTAGGCGATCTCGCCGATCGGCTGGAGGTCCGTGGGGTCGATTGTGAGCCCCACCTCTTCGGCGACTTCGCGCACGGCCGCGTCGCGCGGGCTCTCGCCCGGCTCGAGCTTTCCGCCCGGACCGACGAGCCGGTCGACCCCGAGGCCCGTGAGTTTGCGGCCGAGCAGCACCTCGCGCCGGCGCGTGCCGGCGATGCCGACCGTGCGGGTCACGTAGACCACCGCCACGTCGAACATCGCCATGCCGGAAGCCTAGGTCGCGGAGAGCGACGACACCGGTCGCGCTGCGCGGCACGCGCGAATCTGTGCGCGTGCACACACGAAGCTTGCTAGCCTCCCCCTCGTGACAGCGACGTCCGCGCCCGAGAGCGCCACAGCATCCCGCCGCCTGCTCGTTCTGCGCCGTAGCGCCGGAATCCTCTCGCTCGCCGCGAGCGCGACCGTATTCGCTGCGCTCGTGACGCAGATCACCGACCAAATCTCGGTCGGGCGGTTCGAGCCGACCGAGTACTTCGCGTTCTTCACGATTCAGGCGGCGATGATCAACATTGTGGTGTTGGCCGCCGGCGGCATCATGGCGCTGCGCGCCGAGCGCGACACGCAGCTGTACACGGCGATCCGCGCATCCGTGTTCTCGTACGCGATCGTGACCGGGGTCGTCTACAACCTGCTCTTGCGCGACGTGCCAAACGACGACGGCTACGTCGGCCCGTGGTGGCCGAATGAGGCGCTGCACGTGTGGATTCCTGTCTACATCGCCGTCGATTGGATGCTCGCCACCGGTCGCGCCCGCATCGCCTGGTCGGCCATGTGGCTGGCCGTGTCCTACCCGCTCATCTGGGTCGGCGTGACCATGCTGCGCGGGGCGGCCGACGGCTGGTACCCCTACCCCTTCCTCGAGCCGTTCGGCCCGAACGGCGTTCCGGGGGTGGTCGCCCACGTTGTCGCCATCGCGGCGTTCATCATCGGGCTCACCGCGATCGCCGTGACGATCAACCACCGTCAGACGCGAGCGTCGAGCAACTCCCCTGCCCGCTGAATCAGTGCCCGAGCCTCTGAGAGGCGCGCGTCTGGGGCCCCTTGGTTCCCCCGATGCGCGTCAAGATCGAAGGCAATGAGGTCACCGCGATGCCACGTCGCAAAGTGTTCCACGAATCGCCCATCTTCCGACTCGGTCACTCCCTCGAGGAGCAGCAGCGGCGACCCGGTGTGTACGTTCAGCAGGCCGGCGAGAGCATGGTCCGCAGCCACCGCACGAACGGTGCGCCGCCCGCCGTCAATGCGCAGCCCGAATCGCTCGCTGAGAACCGCGTGCAGGGATGCATCGCGAAGGTCGCTCACGCTCAGTTCACCACCGAGCTCAACCGGCAACCACGTGCGAATGAACGCCGTCGGCATGCCGTCGAGTGAGCGTAAACGCTCGAGCCGCACTGCCTCCCGCCCGCCCAGTTCGGGAATCGGGCGAGGCGCAACCTCCGTGGTCATCGACAAGATGTCGGTCCGCAGTTCGAGACCGGCATCGCGCATCTGGGCATACAGGCCCGAGGCGTCATTGACGATGCGGTGCCGCTGCCGCTCCGGGGCGACGACCGAGCCGCGGCCCCGTCCCCGCACAACGAGCCCCTCGGCGACGAGCGTCGCCATCGCTTGACGGGCGACAGACCGCGAAACGCCGAATTTTTCCTGCAGATGCGCCTCGGTGGGCAGCACCTCGCCGGGGAGGAGATCACGGTCACGAATCTGATCACGGATGACTCGCGCCAATTGCGCGTGCAGCGGCTCCCGCGACTGGGTATCGAGATGCCCTGGAATCGGGCGCGGGGTGGCGGCCTCGGTCATGACGCCAGCCTACGCACGGGAATCCGTGCTGCCACTCACGCCTGCAGCGCGTCGGCGCTCGCCTGGGCGGCATGCCACACGTGATCCCAGCCGGGTGCAAGTTCAGCGGCACGTTCCAGCGCGAGCACAAGCGAGCCTTCCCGAGCGATACCCCGACCAGCGATGTCAAACGCCGTCCCGTGGTCTACGGAGACCCGGACAACGGGAAGACCCACAGTGATGTTGACCCCGTCGTCGCCGTAAACGGCCTTGAATGGCGCGTGCCCCTGATCGTGGTAGCAGGCGACGACGAAGTTCCACTTCCCCCGCACGGCCTGCGGAATGAGAGCGTCCGCTGCAATGGGGCCGTGCGCCGGAATTCCGGCCGCCACGGCCCGCTCAACCGCGGGGCGCAAGATCTCATCGTCCTGGTGGCCGAAGAGCCCGTTTTCACCCGCATGAGGGTTCAGTCCGGCGACGCCGATTGGCTCTGCCCCCCGTCCGATGGCGCTCGCATACGCGTGCACGAGACGCAGCACGCCGTCGACGCGCGCCGGAGTGATTCCCTCGATCGCGTCACTGAGCGACACGTGGGTCGTCAAGTGGAAGATCGACAGGGCGCCAGCCGAGAGGACGAGCGAATAGTTCTTCACGCCAAATTCGTGAGCCAGCAGTTCGGTGTGGCCGGGGAACGCATGCCCGCCGAGGTGCATGGCGGCCTTGTTGAGCGGGGGCGTCACGATTGCGTCGACCGATCCCTCCTTCGCCAGTCGACACGCTTCAACGACGAAACGGTAGGCACCATCGCCGGCCGCTGCCGACAGTTCGCCGACGGGCACGTCGGACAGGTCAGGACCCGTCTGCAACACCTCGATGGTGGTGGGATCGTTGGTCGCCTCATCCGGGTGCGAGATCGTGACGACGGCTGAGGGGTCGAGCCCCACGGCCGCGACGCCGCGGCGCACCGCACCGGAGTCACCGACGACGATCGGTGACAGCCGGCCGCGAAGCTCCGGGTGCTCGAGCAGCGCCCTGGCGATGATCTCGGGGCCGATTCCTGCGGCGTCACCGAGGGTGACGGCGAGACGGGGGGTCGAACGACTCACGGGGTGTCCTCCTTTACGGATCGGGTTACATCGGGCGCAGCCACCGCGCCGGTGTGTTCGAGAATGCGCAGCAGAGTTTCGGAATCTCCGAACCCGCCGGCTTTCGTCCACACGGCAAGTCCATCGTGGGGTCCGCCCACGATCGTCATCATCGGCGCCCCTTCGACCGCCGCGTCGCGAACCGCGAGCGCGCGGGCCCCCAGGCGACGGAGGACCGCACGAGCGCCGTCGCCACCGACGAGCCCGATGACGGCCGGATGCTCGCGTTCGATGATCGACACAGTCACGGCAGCCAAAACATCGGCGACCGCCGCAGCCGCGTCACCGTTGCCCTCGGAGACTCGGCTTTGTGGCGTACGGATGAGCGTGACGGGGCGCTCGGCCGGCACTGTCGAGCCAGCCGCCGATACGGCGCTAGCGTCGGCCAGCGTCGGCTCGACCACCTGGACCACATCCGGACGAGAGTCCCGCAACGTGTCGGCCTGGGCGTGCGACACGGGGTTGAGAGACGACAGGAGGATGACGCTCCGTCCGCGGGGCCGTGGCACGTCTGAACTCTCGCGCGAGCCGGGAAGGTGACGCGCGAGCGATTCCGCGAACCCGGCCGACCCAACGACGATGAACCGCTCCCCCAGCTGCGCGAGGCGTAGCGCGTACTGATCGAGTTCCGCTTGGCCGCGTGCGTCGAGGATCAGAATCGCTCCGGGCGCGGCCGCCGGGATGTCATCGATCGTCGCCACTTTCGAGTTCGGGATGCGCGCCACGAGCGAACTCTCGGTGACCGGTGTCACCGGGTCTGTACCGATGGCGGTGCGGTGCACGGGAGAGCCTCCCACCAATACCTGACCAGCTTCGACGGTGCGAGCCATCGCGGGGTAGGCGGGGCACACGACGGCGACAGCATCGGCGTGCCGGCGTGTCCACGCAGCGAGCGCACCCTCGACCTGAGCGGCGATGCTGCCCCGCGCCGTGGAGTCGATCTTGAGGTACAGCCGGGTGGGATTCAGATGCTCGATGGCGGCTTCGGTCGCGCGAGCAGCCGGAATGTCCGCGAGTGGCCGCGCATCAGAACTGATGGCGACTATCTGGCCAGACAGCTCCGCGTCCTCACGGAGCGCAATGCGAGCATCCCAGCCTCGCATGCCAAATTGGACTGCCGTGTCGTTAGCGCCCGTCAGGTCGTCGGCGACGATCCCGATGTCGATTGACGGGGTCATGTCAGTTGCCCTTTCCATGGGTGCTACGGGGACGTGCGGGACATGCGCCACCCGAAGACGCACGTCCCGCACGGGTATGGTGCCCCGTATGAGCGCGACGACCTAGAGGCGTGGCCCGTCCGCTTCCGTGGCCTGTTCGGACTCGTCGGCAGTTGCCATATCGCGCGCCTCAGCGACAACCTCATCATCGGGGGAATTCAGTGCACCGTGGCGCTTCAAAACGAACGCGGCAATCAGCGGAGCCAGGATCGCCGTGATCAGAACCGACGCGGCGACCTGCGCGGTTGCCACCTCGACGTACGGGGCGAACGTCGAGTCGATCTGGCCGACGATCGCGGGCGTCGCGATGGCGTTACCCGCCGTCGTTCCTGCGGCGAAGCCGAGTCCGCTCTTGATGCCGCGGCGCAGAATGTATTTGTAGCCGAGGTAGACGAGGAACCCAGTGAACGGGGCGACGATAAGGCCCACGACAATGCCCTGTGCACCACCAGTGACGACGTTGCCGAGGTTGATGCCTGTTCCGAGCGCGAAGGCGAAGAACGGAATCACGATGTTCGGAACCGGAACGAGAATGCTCTTCCACTTTGGGTCGAGGTTTCCAACGATCATGCCGAGGACGAACGGGATCACTGCCGCGAGGAGGGCGAGCGCCGGAATTGCGGCGAGACCCGACACACCGAGGAACAGCAGAGAAAGGAACGGACCATCGTTGACGGCGGAGGCCATGTAGGCGCCTCGGTCGCGGCTGTCACCGTACTTACCGGTGAACGCAAGCCACAGCCCGCCGTTGCTGTTATCGATGGCGACGAGGAGCGCGAGAATCGAGACGCCGAGGATACCGTCGAGGCCCACGATGAGTCCGAGACCGATCACGAGCGCCGCGGGGATGAGCGACTTCGTGAGCAGGATGACGCCGGTATGCGCGAGAACGGGGCCGGTATTGCGGACCGAAACCTGGGTGCCCGTGGCGAAGATCAAGAGGGCGATCAGTGGTAGTGCGCTGTTCTGGAACAGAGCCGTCGTGAAGCTTCCGATCTCCAGAGCCGGCTGGAAGAAGGTGCCGAAGATTGAGCCGAGGATGAGCGGGATGAGCATAAGTCCGCCCGGGACTCGGTTCATACCGTCAAACAACGGCACGCGAACGCGGGATTCAGCTGCCATGGTGAATCCGTCTCCTTTGGGTAATCCGGGGTACGCCAGTCGGACCCCTGTGTCCGTACATTGAGTACTACCTTTACAGGCAGTGCATAGGCGTGTCAAGTGGCCCGGGGAGCGTGCTAGAAAAGGGATACATGAGCGCGCCCGAGCATCTCGCCCTGATCACGCACCGGCCCGACGGGGTCGCGGTCGGGTTTCTCGAGGCCGACGTGTCGCGGCCCCAGCTGAGCGTGCTCGACTCGGCGCCCGTTCGCGGCGACGGCATCTTCGAGACCTTCAGCGTCGCGAACGGGCGGCCGCAGTCGCTCGAACGGCACCTGGAACGCTTCGCCGCGTCGGCGCGAGCCCTCGACCTGCCCGAGCCGACGCTCGCCGTGTGGCGTGACGCGATCTTCGCGATCGCCGCGCATTTCGCCGACGTCGAGGAGGCCTGGCTGAAAATCGTGCTGACCCGCGGTGTGGAGGCTGGCCCCGCCGCAACCGGCTCGGCGCCCGAGGGCACGGCGCCCACCGGGTGGGTCTATGCGGCTCCCGCCCCCGACTTCAGCCGCGCACGCATCGAGGGCATCAGCGTCGCCGTGCTCGATCGGGGCCTGCGCAGCGACGTGGCGTCGACGAGCCCCTGGCTGCTCGCAGGAGCGAAGACCCTCTCCTATGCGGTGAATCGGGCCGCCCAGCGCGAGGCGGCGCGGCGCGGCGCCGACGACGTGGTGTTCGTCTCCAGCGATGGGCTGCTGCTCGAGGGGCCCACCTCGACCCTCATCGTGCGGCGGGGGTCGCAGCTCGTCACTCCCCCGGCGTCGCTCGGCATTCTCGCGGGAACGACCCAGGCCGACCTGTTCGAGGCCGCGCACCTGTGGGGCCTGTCGACCGCGATCGAGGTGCTGCGCGCATCCGACCTGATGTCGGCCGACGCGGCATGGCTCGTGTCGAGTGTGCGGCATGCGGCGCCCACTCGCGCGGTCGATGGTGAGCCGCTCCCGGTCGATGCTGAGTTGAGCCACCGAATGAACGAATTCTTGAGGGCTCGTCGCGCGTAGCTTCCGGCCCGGGGATAGGGTCGAACGCATGAACAGCACGATGGAGTGTCTCACCGACTGGATGACACGCCAGCGCTGGTACGCCGGCAAGGGCCGACTGCCGAACCTGGTAGAGGTGACCCGCGAAGAGTGGTCGTCAGACGATCCCGACGCGCGCGTTCTCGTGCTCATCGTGCGCGACCTGGCGAACAATCCGCCGTCGCTCTACCACGTGCCGATCGTGCTGCGGCAGACGGTGCCGAAGGGCGCGGGCCCGGCTCTCATCGGCAAGAACAACGACGGCGATTACCTCTTCGACGGGGCTCACGACCCGGCCTACACGAGCGCGCTGCTGCGCCGGATGCACGTGCACCGGCAGGATCGCACCTCACGCGTGCACGGTGGCGAGCAGTCGAACACGTCGATCATCTTCGACCGGGGAGGCGAGGCACCGGTCGTGGCGAAGGTGTTCCGACTGGTGCACGCGGGCGAGAACCCCGATGTGACGCTGCCGTCGGCGCTGACGGCGCGCGGCTACCGCCAGGTGCCGCGGATGCTCGGCTCGGTGACCGGCTACTGGGATGACCCGCACGAGCCGAGCCGCTTGTTCTCGGGTCACCTCGCGTTCGCGCAGGAGTTTGTGCGCGACGTGGTCGACGGGTGGGAGTTGGCGCTTGAGCGCGCCGCCGCCGGGGATGCGTTCGTCGACGAGGCGACTGAGCTCGGCCGCGTGACGGCGCGCATCCACGCGGGTCTCGCCGAGGCGATGCCCGTGCGCCCCGCGACGCTGGGCGACATCGTGGGGTTCGTCGCTGGCTGGCATCAGCGCCTCGCGGTGGCGAGCTCGGACGTGCCGGCGTTGCGCGAGCTGCGACCCGCGATCGAGGCGGTGTACGACGCGGCCCAGGATGCACCGTGGCCCGACCTGCAGCGTGTGCACGGCGACTACCACCTGGGGCAGGTGCTGCGTCGCGCGAGCGGCGAGTGGGTGGTCGTCGACTTCGAGGGCGAGCCGCTGCGCCCGCTCGATGAGCGCACCCGGGTCGACTCGCCGCTGCGCGATGTCGCCGGCATGCTGCGGTCGTTCGACTACGTGACCGGGGCGCGGTTGAACACCGCTCCCGACGCGGATGCACGGGCGCGCGTCGACGCCGCCTGGTCGCGCGGCACCCGCCACGCCTTCCTCGACGGCTACATCGCCGAGTCGGGCGTGGATCTGCGCGCGCACCGCGCCTTGCTTGACGCCTTCGAGCTCGACAAGGCCGTGTACGAGGCCATGTACGAGGCGCGTAACCGCCCCACCTGGTTGCCGATCCCGATGGATGCGGTGCGCTACCTGGTCTCGGAAGCGCGCGCCAGCGCCCGCTGAGCGGCGCTCACGCTACACGGGGCGCGCTGCCCGAGTCATCCGACGTGCCCGAATCGTCCGGGGGAGGTTCCGGCAAATCCGGCCCGAAAGTACTCCCCCCTCCCCCGCGACTACTCCGGTGTAGGACTTCCTACACTCGAGGAGCGCCCCGCAATCGAGCCTGCTGGCCCCGAAATGTAGGAAGCCCTACACCAGCGGGGCGCGCGGTGCGAGCGACTCGAGACCAAACTGTAGGAAGTCCTACAGCGGAGTAGTCGCTGGCAGAGTGGGATGACATCTGAGAGACAGCGGTGATCGTGGCGGAAAACCGGTCTCGGTCATGCTCGTTGCGACCGGATGCGGCTCCTCCACGTGACGCCCGTAGCGCGCGCCATCCCGAAAACCAGACTGACGCGCGGCGGCCGAGACCGCCTGCACACACCATGGGATCCATGTGGAGCCCCCGCAGCATCGCCCGCCTCCTCGCAGACCTCGGCGGCATCGCCTCAGCCCGCGAGCTCTACCCGTACGGTCTCGACGCTCAAAACCTTCGGATCGCGCACGACTACGACTCCCTACGGCGCATCCGGCGCGGGTGGTACGCGCACCCCGAGATTGCCTCGCCCATCGTGCACGCGTGGGCGTGGAGCGGGCTTCTCACCTGTCGGTCCGCACGCGAATTTGGTGACGTCCCTCTGAGTGGTGGAGTTTCTCAACACCGTGCGGGATCAGCTTTTGGTGATTATGCCGCGTTCAGTTCCGGGATCGCCACCTCCTGTTCTGTTGCGTTGAGGAGTTTCATGGAGTGTTCGCTGAAGTAGCGGCGGTCGGCGCCGTCCCATTCGTCGTGTTGCTCGATCAACACGTGCCCGGCCAGGCGCAGTAGCGCGGCAGGGTTCGGGAAGGTGCCCACGACATCGGTGCGGCGTTTGATCTCTTTGTTGACCCGCTCCAGTGGGTTGGTGGACCAGATCTGTCGCCAGTGCGCGGTCGGGAACCCGGTGAAGGCGAGCAGGTCCTCGCGCGCGGTCTCGAGCATGTCGGCGATCTTGGGGTGGGAGCGGGTGAGCATGCGCGTGACTTCGTCGAACTGGGTGTTCACGTGCTCGGCGTCGGGTTGGGCGAAGATCGTGCGGATAATCGAGGCAACCATGGGGCCTGCAGTCTTGGGCACGTTCGCCAACACGTTGCGCATGAAGTGGACCCGGCATCGCTGCCAGGACGAGCCGTGGAACACGGTCTCGATCGCGGCAATCAAACCCGTGTGGGCGTCGGAGATGACCAGCTTCACCCCGGCAAGCCCACGAGCCTTCAACGAACGCAGGAACGTGGTCCAGAACGGTTGCGATTCGGTGTCTCCCACCTCGAAACCGAGCACTTCCCTGCGCCCGTCGGCGGCGATGCCGACCGCGACGACGACGGCTTGGGAGACCACCCGCCGGCCGACGCGGGCTTTGCAATAGGTCGCGTCGAGAAACACGTATGGGTAGGCCTGGTCGGCCAGTGGCCGGTCTCGGAACGCGGCGACGTCCTCGTCCAGGTTCGAACAGATCCGCGACACCTCGCTCTTGGAGATGCCGGTGTCAGCGCCGAGCGCTTTCACTAGATCGTCGACCTTGCGGGTCGAGACGCCGTGAACGTAGGCCTCCATCACGACCGCGAACAAGGCCTGATCGACTCGGCGGCGCCGCTCCAGCAGCGACGGGAAGAACGACCCCTGCCGCAGCTTCGGAACCCGCAACTCCAACTCGCCCGCAGTGGTCGCAAGGGTGCGCGGGCGGGTGCCGTTGCGTTGCGTGACACGATCCGGAGTGCGTTCGAACGGGGCGGCACCGATGAACGCAGCCGCTTCGGCATCGATCAGCTCCTGATAGAGCGTCTCGGTCGCAACCCGGATTCGGTCGGTGACATCGGTGAGTTTAAGTTCCCCGAGCAACTCGAGGAGGGCAGACTGGTCAAGAGCCATCGTGCGTATGTGTCCTTTCGTGAGATTCCTAGACAGTTCTCCCTGACCATCGCACGATGGCTCACCACGTCAACGACGCGACACTCGAGCCCGAGAATTACACCACCCCAGGGGACGTCACCGCGAATTTGGCACCGACCCCTACCGGCAGGATGCACACCTCACGCTCCCCCTGCACATCTGTGTCCGCGCAAACTCGCCGATCGCGAGCCGGCCGCTCAGCGCCCGCAGCACCGTACCGGTCGTCATTCACTGGGAAACACTTCCGGAGCACGACGACGAACCCGACCGCCGCAGCCCGCGAAGACTCATCCCCACAGCCACAACAATCGCCCGTCACGAATCAACCTGCGATCGCGAGCGCGCGCCCACCTACTGCCGACCGGTCAGCCGCGTGCGACATCCGCCGTCAGCGGGGTGGTTGCCAGAAACCGGCTGGCTCGCCTGACAAACAGGCCCCTACTTTCCGCCGAGCGCGTCGGTCAGCAGCGAGATGAGCGCCTGCAACTGCACCGTGCCCTCGGCCGCGACCTCCTCGTCCGACCCGTCGAGCGCGCGCGCGGCGAGGCCCGCCTTCGCGTCGATGAGGTCGGCGATGCGCGCGTCGATCGTCTGCGCGGCCAGGATGCGCCACGCCGTGACCGGCATCTCCTGACCGATGCGGTGCACGCGGTCGATGGCCTGCGTCTGCTCGGCCGACGTCCACGACAACTCCGCCAACACCACGTTTGACGCGGCCTGCAGGTTCAGGCCGACACCGGCGGCAGTCAGCGAACAGACGATGACCGACACGTCCTCGTCGTTCGTGAACGCATCGATCGCCTCCTGGCGCGCCTTCGACGACTGGTCGCCGCGCACGCTCACCGAGCGCAAGCCCGCCTGCGCGAAATGCTGCTCCGCCGCATCCATCACGTCGATGTGCTTCGCGAAGAACACGACCTTGCCGACGTTACGGGCCAACTGCGCCGTGTAGTCCGCGGCGAGCACCGCCTTCGCGGTCCCGATCTGGCGCACCATCGTGAACACGTTGTCGCCCGTCGACGACTGGCGCGACTCCTCCAGCTCGGCGGCCGCAACGAGGCGCACCAGCTCGTGGTCGGTCTCCACCGGCGGCACCTCCCGCGCCTCAGCAGCGCGACGGTACCGCGTGAGCAGCCGCGCGACGAGCGCACGCTCGCTGGCGCGAATCGACCGCCCGATCTCGTCATCCAACTCGACCGGAATGTCGGCGATGCGGCGCGCCGGAATGTCGGACGCAACATCCACCTTCTTGCGTCGCACGATGCCCATGTCGATGACGGCCTTGCGCGCCTCGCTGAAGAACCCGGGGTCGGCGGGGGTGAGCCCCGTCTCCTCCAGCTTCTCCATCAACTCGCCGAGCGGCTTCTTGTCGTCGATCCAGCCGAGGAACTTCCAGATCATCCGGAAGTCCTCGATCTGGTTGATCAGGGGCGTACCCGTCAGCGCCATCATCAGCGCCTTCGGGTGCAACATGCGGATGCTCGCGGCCAGCGACTGCACGTGCCGCGAACGCTGAGACGTCGCGTTCTTGATGAAGTGCGCCTCGTCCACGACCATGCCCTTGAAGCCGAAACGGCCGAGCCAACCCACGTGCCGATCGAGGATCTCGTAGTTGACGATGATGACGTCGGCGAACGCGTCCAGGTCGTCCCCGTCGCCGTGCACGACGGTCGCCGAGCGCTGCGGGATCCAGCGCTCCACCTCGCGCGCCCAGTTCGTCTTCACGACGTTCGGCACGACGACCAGCAGCGGAAAGGCCTTCGCCACGTTCGCCGCCATGAGCGCCTGCGCCGTCTTGCCGAGACCCGGCTCGTCGGCGAGCAGGAAGGTGCGGTGGCCGGCCCTGACCGACTCGACGAGACGCGCCTGGTGGCGCATGAGGGGAAGGCCGCCGGGGGTTGCAAGCGAGTCGGCCTCGGGCAGCTCCATCGTGGCGGCCTGCCCACCGGCGCCGTACTCGAACGACCGGAACAGCGGCTCGATGAGCTCCCAGTTGGCGAGCCGCGTCGAGGCCGGCTTGCGCGGCGGGGTCAGAGCTGACAGGTCGGGGGCGAGGAAGGGGTTTGCCAGCTGCGCCTGCTTGACGCTCGGCGGCGTCACCTGCTTGGCCACCTCGGGGGCGACCTCGATCGCCTCGGTGACGATGATGAGCTCGTCGGGCTCGAGCTCGGCGCCCGAGGCGAGCAGCATGTCGCGGCGCAGCGCCTTCGCGGCGTCCGAGACCTTCGCTTCCGGGGCGAGCAGGGCGATGAGCGAGGTGTCGCGGGCGGCGGTTTTCGCCATGATGCCCGCGAGGCCGTCGAGGCGCTTCAAGACCTCGGCGCGCTCTGACTCGGGAACCTCAGCGTCATCTTTCACGCGTGCACGTTCCTCACGCACGAGCAAGGCCGCCACCTGGAACTTGGTGCGGTTCGACGGGCTCACCTTGCCGCGGCCTGCGGCGTTCTCGACCTCGCGAACGGCGCGGGCGAGGATCGGGATGATGCCCTCTTCGTCGAGGGGTCGACGGCGTCGCCGCGCCTGAGTGCCGCGGGCGTTGTTTTTGGTGCGCTGGCCGGTCTGGGCCATGACCCTCCTCGGGTGCAAACGTGTGACGTCTCGCGGTTCTGGTGCGCGGCCCGCGAGGGTGAAGCGTCGGCCCCGCGGTGGTCACAAAGGCCGGGAGCATCTCGTGCCCTGACCCGGTCGAGAACGCCCGGTGAGCCGAAATGCCGCGTCCAGTCTACTGCACCGGCGCCCACACATGACGAATCATGCCGCGCAGGGAGGCGAAGAGGGGCGTGCGTGTTGCACGATAATCCTGTGCAGCATCCGCCCCTTCCCCCGGTCGCCGTCTTGGACGGCGGACTCGGAAGTCACCTCGAGGCGATCGGCCACGACCTGAGCGGCGACCTCTGGAGCGCCCGCCTGCTTCACGACCATCCGGATGCGATTCGGGATGCTCATCACGACTACTTCGCGTCCGGCGCCGACATCGCGATTTCCGCCTCGTATCAGCTCTCCTTCGAGGGCGCGCGTCGTCGCGGGCTGTCCGATGACGACGCGACCGAGCTGATGCGTGCCAGTGTGACCATCGCCGCCGAGGCCCGCGACGAACACCGGCCCGAGGGGCTGGTGGCGGCCTCCGTTGGCCCTTACGGCGCGGCGCGAGCCGACGGATCCGAGTACCGCGGCGACTACGACCTCGACCGCGCCGGACTGCGCGCGTGGCACGCGCGGCGTCTCACCGTGCTGGCCGAGAGCGGCGCGGACCTGCTCGCCATCGAAACCATTCCGAGCCGTACCGAGTCGAGGGCGCTGCTCGAGCTGCTGCGCGGGACGGGCGTCGCGGCGTGGTTGTCGTTCACGGTGGCCGATGGGCGGCTGCGCACGGGCGAGAGCCTCACGGACGCGTTTGCGGACGCCGACGCGGTCGACGAGATCGTCGCGGTCGGCATCAACTGCTCCCACCCCGCCGAGGTGTCGGGCGCAATCCGCGCCGCGCGCTCCGTGACCGACAAGCCGATCGTCGTCTACCCGAACAGCGGCGAGCACTGGAATCGGGCACAGCGACGCTGGGAGGGCGAGCCTGGCTTTGCTCCGGCGCAGGTGTCGCGGTGGCTGGAGGAGGGAGCGAGTATCGTCGGCGGATGCTGCCGGGTCGGCCCCGCCGAGATCGCGGGTATCGCCGACGTCGTCCGCAGGCACGCCCCCGCTACGTGAGGAAGCGAGCGAGGAAGGCGCGTGTGCGATCCTCCCGGGGCTCGCGCAGCAGCTGAGCGGCCGGCCCCTCCTCGACGATGACGCCGCCGTCGAGGAAGACGACGCGGTCGGCCACGTCGCGGGCGAACGCCATCTCGTGCGTCGCCATCACGATCGTCGTGCCCTCGTTCTTCAGCTCACGCACGAGGTCGAGCACCTCGACGACCAGTTCGGGGTCGAGCGCCGAGGTGATCTCGTCGAGCAGCAGCAGTTCGGGGTTCGTCGCGATCGCCCGCACGATGGCGACGCGCTGCTGCTGACCGCCGGAGAGCCGGTCGGGATACTCGCGCGCCTTGCCCGCCAACCCGACGCGATCGAGCAGCTCGAGCGCGGTCGCCTCGGCCGTTGCGCGCGGGATGCGCAGCACGCGACGGCTCGCGAGCGTGACGTTGTCGATGACCCGGATGTGCGGGAACAGGTTGAACTGCTGGAACACCGTTCCGATGCGGGCGCGCACCCGGTCGGCGTGCACCCGCGGGTCGGAGATGTCGGTGTCGCGCAACCAGATCTGACCGTCGTCGATTCGCTCGAGCAGGTTGACGCACCGCAGCAGGGTCGACTTTCCCGATCCGCTGGCACCGATGAGCGCGACGACGTCGTGTTCGGCCACGGTCAGGTCGACCCCGCCGAGCACCTCGGTGTCGCCGAATCTTTTGCGCACGCCGTCGAGCCGGAGGACAGGCGGGGTCATACGACGCTCCCCATCTGTTCGCGCGCCCGAAGCCGCGCCGTGTACCAGTCGGTGAGGCGAATCATCGGCAGGGCAAGGAGCACGAACAGCAGGCCCGCGACGACGTAGGGGGTGAAGTTGAAGTTCGCCGCCGTCTCGATCTGCGCGGCACGCACGGCGTCGACCACCCCGAGCACCGAGATGAGCCCGACATCTTTCTGCATGGCCACGAAGTCGTTCATGAGGGCCGGGGTGACTTTCCGCACCGCCTGGGGTAGTACCACGATGCGCATCGACTGCCCGTGGTTCAGGCCCAGGGAACGCGCAGCCAGCCGCTGTGAGGGGTGTACGGCCTCGATTCCGGCGCGGAACACCTCGCTCACGTACGCCGAATACGTCAGGATGAGTGCGATCGTGCCCCAGAACTGCGCGCTGTTGCGGGGGAACAGTTCGAGCCCGGGGAGCCCGAAGCCGACGAGGAACAGCACGATGATCAGCGGCAGGCCGCGGAACAGGTCGGTGTAGGCGGCGGCGAGCGCGCGCAGCGGGAACCAGATCGGCCCCCGGAGCGTGCGAATCGTCGCGATCAGCACACTCAGCACGAGCACGCCGATCACCGCGAAGAACAGCACCTGCACGTTGATCCACAGACCCGCGATCACGCGCGGCCAGGCGGCGATCGCGGTCTCCAGGTCGAAGAAGCTGCGCTGCACCCGGTTCCAGCCCGGCGTGTTGATGATCGTGATCCACACGATCACCGCGAAGACGATCGTGGAGACGAAGGAGATCAGGACCGAGCGCGCATTCTGCTTCCGTCGATACGCACGCCGACCGAGTTCGACGTCGCTGACGGTTTCGCGGGACGCTGGCACTACTGCAGGATAGGCGCGCCCGCGTCGGCGCCGAGCCACTCGTCGGCGATGTCCGCCAGGCGACCGCTGTCGCGCAGGCGGTCAACCGCGGCCGAGACCGCCTCCGTCAGCGGGCTGTCCTTCGCGAGCACGAGGCCCCACTCGTCGCTGATGCCGGCGTCTGCTGGCAGCTGGCCGAGCAGCACGCCGCCCTCGAGCACGACGGCGCTGAGGAAGAACGCGGTCGGAAGGTCGACCACGATTGCATCTACCGTGCCGTTCTGCAGCGCCAGCACCGCATCGTCGTTCGTGTTGAACGCCTGGGCGCCCGCAGTCGGAGCGATCTGCTGCTCAATCGCCGTGAAGCTCGTCGTTCCGGTCGCAGCGCCAATCAGGAAGCCCTCCAGGTCGGCAAGGCTCGCCGCGCCGGCAGCGGGCGACGACTCGACGGTGATCACCGCTTGCGGCGTTGCGTAGTACGGGGTCGAGAAGTCGACGTTCTCGGCCCGCTCCGCGGTGATCGTGTACTGCTGCAGGTTGAAGTCGAAGGTCTTCGGGCCCGGCTGAATCGCCGACTCGAAGCTCGTGCGCACCCACACCACGTCCTCGGGCGCGAATCCGAGCTCCTCGGCCACGGCGTACGCGACCGCCGCTTCGAACCCTTCACCCGTGGTGGGGTCGTCGTCGATCACGTACGGGAAGTAGGCGGGCTCACCGGTGGCGATCGTCAGCACGCCCTCCGTGACGTAGCCGCTCGCATCATCAGCGGGCGCATCGGCGGCGCAGCCAGCGAGAACGAGCGCGAATGCCGCGAGAGCGGCGAGCGGGGTAAGACGACGGATGCGCGTGGTCACGAGGGCCTCCAGGTACGGTGAGAGTGCGGGTGACAGTCATTGTGAACCGAGGCCACGTTCTGACGCGCGATCCGGGTCGAATTGTTACGCGCATCACCCGTGAGACGACCTCGCGCGGCGCGACTACACGCCGCCGCCGCCTCCACCGCCTCCTCCGCCGCCCGAGGACCCGCCGCCGCCGGAGCCGCCCGGGGAGCTCGTGCCCGACTAGCTCGACGACAGGGTGGAGCTGACCGAGCCGACGCCGGCGGCAAAGGCGCCGACGGTGAACGGGCGCGCGCCGCGGTCGTTCGGGTCGATCGGTTCGCGCAGCGCACCCTGCGGCGACTGCAGCACGCGCATCCGATCGGCCTCGGCGAGGCGGATGTACTGGTCGAGACCCGTGAGGTGATCGTTCACCTCGGCCCCGGCTGCGCTGAGTGGCTGCCGCGACAGCAACCCGGCGGTGACGATCGCGCCGAGCGGAGCGGCCACGCCGACCAGCATCGCCGTGACGAGACCCAGCAGTGCGACGATGGGGCGCATGACCTCGACGCTATCGCCTGACACGCGGCACGACGAGAGGGCGATCGCGCGGTTGCGAGAGTTGGTGCGCATCCCGACGATCTCCCGGCCGCCCTACGGGCCGGGGCCGCGCCGCGACCCGGAGCCGTTCGAGCGTTTCATCGACACCCTCCCGACGCTCTACCCGCTCGTGCATGAGCACCTGACCCGCGAGCGCGTCGGCGACGCGGCGCTGCTGTACCGCTGGCCGGGAGCTGATCCCACCGGTGCGTCATCGCCCACGGTCCTGATGGCGCACTACGACGTGGTGCCCGCGACCGACGAGGGTTGGCAACACCCGCCGTTCGTCGCCGTCATCACCGACTCCGGTCCCGACGGCGACGAGGCGGTGCTGTGGGGCCGCGGCACGATCGATGACAAGGGATGCGCCGCCGCCATTCTCGAGGCCATCGAGCGTCTGCTCGCGGCCGGCTTCCGCCCCCGGCACGACGTTCTCGTCAGCCTCGGCGACGACGAGGAGGTTAGCGGGCGCGGTGCCCGTGCCATCGTGGAGGTTCTGCGCGAGCGCGGAGTGCGGCCATCGCTCGTGCTCGACGAGGGAGGGGCGATCGTGTCCGGCGCCTTTCCCGGTGTCGACGAGCCGTACGCGGTGGTCGGCGTGACCGAGAAGGGCATCACCACCCTGCGCCTCACCGTCGAGCAGCAGGGCGGGCACGCCGCGAGCCCGCCGCCGCTGGCGGCAACCGAGCGGCTCGCGCGCGCCATCCTGCGGTTGAACGCCCGACCCGCCCACGCGCGGCTCGATGCGACGACCCGACTCATGATTCGTACGCTCGGCGAACGCGCGAAGCCGGCCCTCCGCTTCGTGTTCCGGCGGGTGGACCTGTTCGCGCCGCTGCTGCTGCGCGTCTTTCTGCGCACGAGTCCCGAGACCCGCGCGCTCGTGCGAACGACCCGCGCGGTCACCGAGCTGCGGGCCGGCCACGCCGCCAACGCGTTGGCCGAACGCGCCGAAGCCACGATCAACATGCGCATCGCGCCCGGAACCTCCGTCGCCGAGGCCGTCTCCGAGGCGGAAACCGCCATAGACGACGAACGCGTCACGGTCGAGGTGCTCGAACCGAGCGAACCCTCCCCCGTGTCACCCGCATCCGGGGAGGGCTGGGAGGCGATCGTGCAGGCGGTGCACGACGTGCATCCCGGGCTGGTGGTCTCGCCCTACGTCATGATGCAGGCGAGCGACAGCCGCTGGTTCACCGCGATCAGCGATCACGTCTACCGATTCGCGCCGTTCCGCATGACGGCAGACGAGCGCGCGTGCCTCCACGCGAAGAACGAGCGTATTCGGGTGGCGGCGTTCCTGGAGGGCGTGCGTGTCTACGAGGCGCTACTGCGCCAACGCTGAAGCGAGATGCGCCCTACGAACCGAGCCAGTCGGCCCAGTGGTTCATGCCGCGCGGGTCATCGGTCACGATGACATCCACGCCTGCCTGTCGTGCCTTCTGCCAGAGCGTCGGGGTGTTCAGCGTGTAGACGATCACGGTCACGCCGGCCTGCTGAAGTTGCGCCACCATTCGCGGCGACAGGTCGATCGAGCGCATACTCGTCACGACCACGGAGGCGTCGTAGGCCGTCACGAGGCCGAGCGGCGACGCCGGAAGCACGCGCATCGTGAGGGCCCGTTGCAGGTGCGGAGCAGCCCGCTGCAAGGCGATCATGGTGCGCGCCTCGAAGCTCGAGACGACGGTGCGATCACCGATCCCCAGTTCGTCGATCACCGCGATGACCGGGGCGACGTCTTCTTCGCGCCACGTGCCCTTGAACTCGACGAGCGCCGTCGTCGGCACGTCGATGAAGGGTTCGAGCGCCTCCCGTGCCGTCGGCACCGGGGTGCCGCGCCATGCAGGACCGAACCACGATCCCGCGTCCAGCTGTCGGATGCCGTCGAGCGTGAACTCGCTGATCGGTCCCGCTCCGTCCGTCGTGCGATCAACCATGTCGTCGTGCATCAGCACGGCGTGGCCGTCGCTCGTAAGCTGCAGGTCGAACTCCACAATGTCGGCGCCACCGTTGATGCCCGCGACGATCGCCGGCACGGTGTTCTCGGGAGCTGCGACCGGATCACCGCGGTGCGCGGCGGTCAGCGGAACCCCGTCATTCATCGCCTGCGCATACGCCGGAATGGCGGCGTATGCCGTCGCGGCCGTGTAATCCACCGAGAACACACCCACGAGGGCGACAGTCACCGCGACCGTCGTCGACACGCGACGGAACGAGTAGCGGTGACCGCGACAAAAACGGCGGGGCTGGGTCTCGGAATGCGTCACGAAACCTCCCAATCGTCGGGTCACCGCGTCGGTGCGGTGCCGACCAGCCTAGGGGGTTCCGTTACCGTTCCGTGACCAAAGGCGCCCGCGAGTGCGGCGATTCTCAGCCCCCTTTCGGGGGAAGAACGACCCGGCGACCGCCAGCAATCCGATGAGACCGGCACCGAGCATCCCGGCTGCCGCACCGACCGCGGGGGGAAGTTCGGTCGCGGACAGCGCTGCCGAATTCGACATGCGGATGCTCGCGGTCGCGTCGTCGACGACCCTCGCTTCGGGCGTCGGCCGCGGCTCCTTTACGGGCATGGCGGTGGCGGTATCGGGCTCCGGTTCGGGCGCCGGCGCCGGCTCTGCGGGTGCGGGGGGAGGCGGCGGCGCGGGCGCGGGCACGCTGGAGCCGTACTTCGCGAACACCTGCACGCCCCAGGTCGTGCCGCCGGCCTGGATGAACGCGATACCGACATCGGTGAAGTCGCCCAGCATGTTCGCTCTGTGGCCGGGCGAATTCCACCAGCCGTCGTGCATGGATACACCCGTCGGGTAGCCCTGCGCGATGTTCTCCGCGGCGCGGCTCCAGCCGCCGGGTATCTGCGCGCTGTAGTTCGGGTTGTGGTACAGCCGCCCCTCGGCCGCCATCTGATTCGCCCAATTCAGCGCAACCTGGTCGAGCGCTCCATTGCGAGCCAACGGGCCCAGCCCCGAGCCTCCCCTGGCCTGATTGAGCAGCGAGTGAATCGTGCCAGCCTCACTGGCGTGGGCGGGCGTCGAGGCGCCGGGCGCGACGATCAGCGCCGCCGCGAGCATCAACCCCGCGAGCGACGCCAGCACCCCCCCCGTGCGGCCCCCACGCGCCCTATTCTGCGCGAATCTCCTGCCGAATGCGAGCATTCGCCTCGGCCTGACGGGCCATGCCCTCCGCCATGCCGGGGAAGATCACGCCGTGGAAAGGGATGATGATGCCCCAGTACAGGCGGCCGCCGAGCCCCGACGGGAAGAACACGGCGCGCTGGTCGAGGTGCGAACCACCACCCTCGCGGGGGCTGACGCGAAATTCGAGCCACGCGCGACCCGGAAGCTTCATCTCGGCACGCAGCCGCAGGAACGTGCCCCTGTCGAGCTGTTCGACCCGCCAGAAGTCGAGGGCGTCGCCCGGCTGGAGGCGCTCGGGGTCGAGCCGCCCACGCCGCAGCCCCACTCCCCCGACGAGCTTGTCGAGCCAGCCGCGGGCCGCCCACGCGACCGGTAGTGAGTACCAGCCATTGTCGCCGCCGATGCCCTCGACAATGCGCCACAGCTCGTCCGGGCTCGCATCGCTGTCGGCCTCGCGGTGGTCGACGAACACGGTCGCCCCACTCCACTCGGGGTCGCTCGGCAGCGGATCGGCCGGAGCCTCGGCGACGGCCGCGTTGCGCCAGCTCGTCTCGACCTCCCCTTCGCGCATCTTCGCGAGCGCGTAGCGCACAGCCTGCCGGTAGCCGGTCAGCCCGCCTTCGGGCGCGGCGATGTACTGCTCGATGTCGTGCTCGCTGCAGATCGCGTCGTACTGCAGCGACGAGATGATCGGCACGGCGAGCGAGCGCGGAATCGGGGTGACAAGGTTCACCCACTGGCTCGCGAGATACGGGGTGAGAACGGGCAGGCTCGCAATCGGTCGCTGCTTGAGCCCCGCCTCCAGCGCATAGCCGTTCATCATCTGCCCGTACCGCAAGACGTCCGGTCCGCCGATGTCGAAGGTGCGGTTCACGTCGGCGGGGAGGGTCGCCGCGCCGATCAGATAGTGCAGTACGTCACGCACCGCGATCGGCTGGATAAAGTTGCGCACCCATTTCGGCGCGGGCATGTACGGCAGCACCTCGGTCAGGTGTCGAATCATTTCGAAGCTCGCCGAGCCCGAGCCGATCACGACTCCCGCCTGCAGCGCCGCGGTGGGCACGCCGCTCTCGAGCAGGATCTGCCCCACCTCGGCGCGGCTGCGCAGGTGCCGCGACAGCGGCCCGTCGGGGTGAAGCCCGCCGAGATACACGATGCGGCGAACCCCCGCCTCCCGGGCCGCGCGGGCGACCGTGTCGGCGATGCGCTTCTCCAGCGCCTCGAAGTCGAGCCCCGAGGTCATCGAGTGCACGAGGTAGTAGAGCACCTCGACGCCGTCGAGGGCCGCCGCGACGTCGTGCGGGCTCCGCAGGTCGCCCGTCGCCACCTCCACATCGCCGCTCCAGGGCACGTCACGCAGACGGTCGGCGTCGCGCACGAACACCCGCACCGTGTGGCCAGCCGCGACGAGTCGCGGCACGAGCCGGCCGCCGATGTACCCGGTCGCGCCGGTGACGAGGATGCGCATGCCGGGAACGCTAGCCGCGCCTCCTGAACGCGCCCCGCGCATCCATTCGCTCAGCAAAAGTCAGCGAATACCGGGCGGGGATGCTCGTGGTCGGCATTGTCGATCACGATCGTCGCCGCGCGGTGCGGCTGCGCCTCGCGCCGATAGATCGCCTGCCCGTCGCGGCACGTCGACCACCGTCTGAACGGCGGTCGCGCTGGAACGGAACGGCACGACCGTCTGCTCGCGCAGGGCGCCATGGTCGAACGAGTGGCGGTGGTAGCCCTCTGCCGAGTCGCAGCCGCGGGCGTGTCGCTCGGCGCGGTGTGCCGCGAGCAACTCGTCGCTCAGCTCATCGAGCGGGGCCGTGCGCGTCTCCGCTTTCAGGGCGAGCCTAGGCTGAACGCGTGCAGTTGAGCTCGACGATCGCCGCCTGGTACCGCGGTAACGCCCGTGACCTGCCGTGGCGCCGCCCCGGGTTCAGCCCCTGGGGCACGCTCGTGAGCGAGATCATGCTGCAGCAGACCCCCGTCGCCCGGGTCATTCCGAGGCTGGAGCAGTGGCTCGCCCGGTGGCCGACGCCGGACGCACTCGCGGCCGACTCACCCGCCGAGGCGGTGCGGGCGTGGGACCGCCTCGGCTACCCCCGCCGCGCCCTCAACCTGCACGCCGCGGCGACGAGAATCGCCGAACAGCACGGCGGCGAGGTTCCGGCCGACGTCTACGCGCTGCTCGCCCTCCCCGGAATCGGCGACTACACCGCCCGCGCGGTCGCCTGCTTCGCGTTCGGGATGCGCGTCCCCGTCGTCGACGTCAACACCCGTCGCGTCATCGCGCGCGCCGTGCACGGCCACGGCGAGGCGGGCCCCGCCCGCACCCGGGCCGACCTCGCCGCGATGGACGCGCTGCTCCCCGAGGACCCGACCGAGGCGCACGACGTCAACGCGGGCGCCATGGAGCTCGGGCAGACGGTCTGCACCGCCCGCGCTCCGCGCTGCGACGCGTGCCCGATCGCCGATCTCTGCGCGTGGCGAGCGGCCGGCTTTCCCGCCTACGACGGGCCGGCGGCGCCGCGGCAGGCCCGGTTCGAGGGAAGCGACCGGCAGGTGCGCGGGCTCATCATGCGGGAGTTGCGCCACAGCGACGGTCCGGTGCCCTCCGGGGTCATCGAGGGTGTGTGGCCCGACCCTGGTCAGCGCGAGCGCGCCCTCAGCGGTCTCCTCGCTGATGGCCTCGCGACGGGCGATGATGACCGGGGCTACTCGCTTCCCGACTCGGTGCGCGAAGAGCGGTGACCCTCGGGGTGGACCGAGAGGAACAGCCCGTGCCGGGCGCCGTCGTCGTCGGGTGACTCGTGGTACTCGAGGATGACCTCCACCAAACGGTTCTGCAGTTCTTCTAGCCGTTCGGCAGTGAGTTTGAAGCCCATCCGCACCATGAACTGCTCGTCGAGATCGAGGCCATCGACTTCTTCCAGGAAGGTCCGGATGACAAGGGCACCCTGGCCGTCAATGCGGGTGGACCATGACAGGCCGGTTGCCCGATAGGGAATCTCCCGCGCTCCTCGCCGACCGGTGCGCGGCTCTTCCGCCACAAGGAATCCGTTGTTGACGAGCGTTCTCACGTGGTGAAGACTCGTGCCGACGTTCAGGCCGAACTCCTCCGCAATCTCGCGATTCGTGTGCGCGTCGTAGAGACAGAAGCGCAGGATGCGCAACCGCAGCGGCGATGCCAGTGCGCGCCCAGCCGACAGCTGGCGCGCATCTGCATCGTCGGAGTTCGCGCTCGCCGAGGGAGTGGTCGCCACCGCTCGACCATAGCGAAGCGTTGCGAACATCGACCTACCGATTGACACTTATCAATCGGTTGATCGAGGATGTCCCCGTGACCTCGCCTCCCCCGCGCTCCCCGACCCTGTGGCGCCACCGCAACTTCATGCGGCTGTGGAGCGGCGAAGCGGGAGCTCAATTCGGGGCAGAATTCGGCGGCATCGCCATTCCCGTCCTCGCGGTCGCGATCCTGGGCGCCAACGAGTGGGAAGTCGGCCTTCTCGGTGCCGCAGGCACCCTCGCGTTCCTCGTCGTCGGGCTCCCGGCCGGGGCATGGGTAGACCGCAGCCTCAAGCGACGAGTGATGATGCGGGCAAACATCACGCGAGCCCTCGCCTTCGGGGCGATCCCAATCCTCTGGGCCGCTGGCGCCCTGCAGATGTGGCACCTGATCGTGCTGGCCGCGATCATCGGATTCGCCCAGGTGTTCTTCGACGTCGCCTACCAGAGCTACATCCCCGTGCTGGTTCCTCGCGACAGGATCTCCGATGCGAACGGAAAGCTCGAATCGACCGCCCAGCTCGCGGGCGTTGCCGGCCCGGGGCTCGGTGGCCTCCTCCTCGCCGTTGTGCAGGCCCCGATACTGCTGGCGGCGACCGCGATCACCTACCTCGGTTCCTTCGTGGCGATCGCGAGCATCCGCGATGAGGAGCTGCCCGCGCCGCGAGATAAGCGACGACCGCTGTGGACGGAGATCGTTGAGGGTCTCGCCTTCGTCTGGAACCAGCGCCTCCTGCGGTCGATTGCGGCCTGCACGGCGCTCACGAACTTCTTCGCCAGCCTGCTGTTCACGATGCTGCCGCTGCTCGTCCTCCGTGACCTCGAGATCAGTCCGGCGCTGTACGGCATCGCGCTGTCCGTCGGCGCGGTCGGGGGTCTCATCGGAGCAGTGCTCGCCGCACCCGCCTCGGAACGCATCGGTGAAGGAACCGTGATCCCGCTCTCCGCGCTCCTGGGCGTGGTTGGGATGGTCCTGTTCGCGCTCATGCCGGTCTTCCCCTCCATCGCCATCGCGCTCCTCATGGTCGGGAACGCGGTGACGAGTGTGAGCGTGCTCGTTTACAACATCGCCCAGGTGAGCTTCCGGCAGCGCATCTGCCCCGTGCCCCTCCTCGGTCGCATGAATGCGTCCATCCGATTCGTCGTGTGGGGCGTCATGCCCATCGCGGGCGTCCTGTCGGGGGTTATCGCGACCGCCATCGGAATTCCGGCCCTGTTGTGGCTCGCTACCGCCGGGGTTCTCCTCGCCGCCGGATTCGTCGTCGCCTCTCCCCTCCTCGGAATGCGGCGCCTTCCCACCGAACTGGACGCCCACTAGACGGCGAACGCTGCACTCGCCCGGGCGTTCCGTCCTCGCTTCTCAGCAATGTGCGGCACGATAGGAGGAGTCGACGAACGCGATCCCGTCACAAAGGAGTCACTCGATGAGCATGGATGCAGAGCACACCGGCGCAGAACCCCGCCCCGGCCTGATCGAAAAGGCGGGCGTCGCCCTGTTCGGCGTGATCGCGGGACTGTCAATCGTCGCCGGCGTGATCCTGATTGCCGTGTCGATCTTCAACACGGGGTCGATCGACCTCGGCGGCCACTCCTAGGCCGCTGTCCCCTACTCGTCGTCGGCCTCGCGGGGCTTGACGTACGGGTCTTCGTCACCTGCGTACTGGGCGCTTCTCGCCTCCGCCTCGGTCTGGGCATCGCGTTCGCGCGCCTCGCGCAGCAGGTTCTCGATCGCCGCCGCGTTCTCGGGCACGCCGTCGGCGATGAACTCGATCGTGGGGGTCAGGCGCGTGTTGAGGTTCTTGCCGACCTCGGTGCGCAGCATGCCGGTGGCCGCCTTCAGGGCCGCGGCCGAATCAGCGCGCTCCTCGTCGGTGCCGTACACCGTGTAGAAGATGCTGGCGTGCTGCAGGTCACCGGTGACGCGCACTTCCGTGATGGTGACAAAGCCGAGTCGCGGGTCACGAAGGCCTCTCTCGAGGCGCGTGGCAATGACCTCATGGATGCGGTCGGCGACCTTGCGGGCGCGAGGGTTCTCACTCATGGTGACCCACCTTCTTCGTCGTGTGGTGCGTGTGGTTCTGTTCGGTGCCGAACGGGCCCCGTCCACCGTGCGGATGCACGGGGCCGGGGCCCGACGGACACGATCGCGGCGCTTAGGCGCGCGGCTTTTCCTTCATCTCGATCGTCTCGATCTCGTCGCCGACCTGGATGTCGTTGAACTTGCCCAAGCCGATGCCGGCTTCGAAGTCGGTCTTGACCTCGGTGACGTCGTCCTTGAAACGGCGCAGCGACTCGATCGCGAGGTTGTCGCCGACGACGACGCCCTCACGAATCACGCGCGCCTTCGCGTTGCGCGTGATCGTGCCGCTGCGCACGATGACACCGGCGATGTTGCCGAACTTCGACGAGCGGAAGATCTCGCGAATCTCGGCCACGCCCGACTGCACCTCTTCGAACTCAGGCTTCAGCATGCCCTTCAGCGAGTTCTCGATTTCCTCGAGCGCCGAGTAGATGACCGAGTAGAAGCGGATGTCGACGCCCTCACGCTGGGCGCGCTCGCGCGCCTTCGTGTCGGGGCGCACGTTGAAGCCCACGATGATCGCGTTGTCGATCGTCGCGAGGTTCACGTCGCTCTCGGTCACCGCACCAACACCGCGGTGGATGATGCGCAACTGCACGCTCTCGTCGACCTCGATCTTGAGAAGCGCCTCTTCCAGGGCCTCGACAGCACCCGAGACGTCACCCTTGAGGATGAGGTTGAGCGACTCGACCTTGCCGTCTTCCAGCGCCTTCGTGAAGTCTTCGAGGCTGATGCGCTTGCGAGCCTTGGCCAGCATGGCGTTGCGCTCGGCGGCCTCACGCTTCTCGGCGATCTGGCGGGCGGTGCGGTCATCGTCGGTGACGATGAACGTGTCACCCGCACGCGGCACGGTCGACAGACCCTGAACGGCCACCGGACGCGACGGGTAGGCCTCGTCGACCTTCTCGCCGTTCTCGTCCGTCATGGCGCGCACGCGGCCGTAGGCGGTGCCCGCGACGATGGCATCGCCGACGCGCAGGGTTCCGGCCTGAATCAGCACGGTCGCCACCGCTCCGCGGCCCTTGTCGAGCTTCGCCTCGATCGCGGTTCCGCGCGCCAGTCGGTTCGGGTTCGCGCGCAGGTCGAGTCCGGCGTCGGCCGTCAGCAGAACGGCGTCGAGCAGCTCGGTGATGCCCTTCTTCTGCAGCGCAGAGACGTCGATGAACATGACGTCGCCGCCGTACTCTTCGGCCACGAGACCGTACTCAGTGAGCTGCTGGCGCACCTTGGCGGGGTTGGCCCCGTCCTTGTCAACCTTGTTGACCGCGACCACGATCGGCACGTTCGCCGCCTGGGCGTGGTTCAGGGCCTCCACCGTCTGCGGCATGATGCCGTCGTCGGCGGCGACCACGAGGATCGCGACGTCGGTCACCTGCGCACCGCGGGCACGCATGGCGGTAAACGCCTCGTGACCCGGGGTGTCAATGAAGGTGATTGCGCGCTCGATCCCTTCGTGCTCGGTCCACACCTGGTAGGCGCCGATGTGCTGGGTGATGCCGCCGGCCTCGCCCGCGACGACGTTCGCCTCGCGGATCGCGTCGAGCAGCTTCGTCTTACCGTGGTCGACGTGGCCCATGACGGTGACCACGGGAGGACGGATGACGAGGTCTTCCTCGTCGTCCACCTCGTCGAGGTCGATGTCGAACGCCTCGAGCAGTTCCTTGTCTTCGTCCTCCGGCGAGACGATCTCGATCTTCCAACCGAGCTCCTCGCCGAGCACCTCGAAGGTGGCGCCGTCGAGCGACTCGGTGGCGGTTGCCATCTCACCGAGGTGGAACAGCACCGTCACGAGGTTTCCGGGCGGGCAGTTCATGCCCGTGGCGCTCTCCAACTTGTCAGCGAAGTCCGTAATGGACGCGCCCTGCCGCAGGCGAATAACGGTCTTGCCGTCGCCGCGGGGAACGCTGACGCCGCCTACCGACGGCGCCTCCCGCATTTCAAACTCTTGCCGCTTCGTCCGCTTCGACTTGCGGGCGCGACTCTTACCGCCACCACGACCGAAGGCACCAGCGGTGCCGCCACCGGGGCCGCGGCCACGGCCGCCGCCGCGGAAACCGCCACCACCGCCGCCGGGGCCTCCGGGGCCTCCAGGACCACCGGGACGGAAGCCGGCTGTACCGGGCGCCGGCCGCGCACCGCCGCCTTGGCGGGTCTGGAACGGCGCGTTGCCGCGTCCGGGCGCTCCCTGACGGGGCGCACCGGGTCGGGGGGCTCCGGGGCGGGGCGCGCCGGGACGCGGCGGACGCGGAATGGCGCCACCCGCGCCGCCCGGGCGGGGCATGCCCTGCGAGGACGAGAACGGGTTGTTACCGGGTCGGGGCGTGCCGGGGCGCGCCATGCCCTGCTGGGATGCAAAGGGATTGTTGCCGGGACGCGGACCACCCGTCGCGGCGGGCTTCGACGGCGCGGGCTTCTCCGCGTCGGCGGCGGGCGCCGCGGGCGCTTCCGGAGCCGCGGGCTCGGCGGGAGCAGCCTCGGCGGCGGACGCGGCCGGAGCCTCCGGCTCGGCCGCGGGCGCGGCGGTAGCCGGCGCGGGCTTCGGTGCGGCCTTCGGGGCCGGCTTCTTTGCCGCCGGCTTCTCGTCGGCGACGGGCTTGGCGCCGTCAGCCTCGAGAGCAGCGCGAAGCTTTCGCGCTACGGGCGGTTCGATCGTCGACGAGGGACCCTTGACGAATTCGCCAAGCTCCTTCAGCTTCTCCAGCGCGTCTTTACTCGATACTCCGAACTCGCTGGCGATTTCGTGTACGCGTGGTTTTCCAGCCACTTCTCTCCTGTCTGGGCCTGCACCCGGACAGGGGCAGACCACTAATGGTGGACGGGTCTCATTTCGAGCCGCTCATCAGTTGTCCATGTGCCGATCAGCCTGTTCTCTCGAGGATCCGGTGGATCCGTACAGTGTCAGAAGCTCTCCCGCATCGAGCGGACCGGCGGTGCGAAACGCGCGAGCCCATGCTCGGCGTGACGTCGCCGTCTCGATGCAGTCGCGGGTGCCGTGCACCCACGCGCCCCGGCCAGGAAGACTGGTCGACGCGTCCGCGACGATTGACTGATCACGCACGACGCACCGAATAAGTTCGGAACGAGGAGCGCGAGCACGACAGCCGACGCAGGTTCTGACGGGTTCCATCCTAGCGGGTGCTAGTCATCCATCACGGAATCGGGCTGGATATCAATTTTCGCGCCCGTCAGTTTCGCGGCGAGGCGGGCGTTTTGCCCTTCCTTACCGATCGCGAGCGACAGTTGGTAGTCGGGCACGAGGGCGCGAACCGCCTTCGTGTCCGGGTTGATGACGAACGCGTCCGTCACCTTCGCGGGCGACAGTGCGTTCTTCACGAACGTCGCGAGGTCATCCGAGTAGTCGACGATGTCGATCTTCTCGGTGCCGAGTTCGGCGGTCACACCGCGCACGCGCTGCCCCAGCTCTCCGATGCACGCACCCTTCGCGTTGACGCCCGGCTCCGTCGCCCTGACGGCAATTTTGGTGCGGTGGCCCGCCTCGCGCGCGAGCGAGACGATCTCCACGACACCGGATGCGATCTCGGGCACGTGCAGCGCGAACAGGCGGCGGACGAGAGACGGGTGCGTGCGACTCACCGTGATCGACGGACCCTTGAGGCCCTTCGACACGCTCGTGACATACACGCGGATGCGGCTGCCGTGCGGGTACTCCTCACCGGGAACTTGCTCCTCGGGCGGCAGGATGGCCTCGACCGTGCCGAGGTCGATGTGCACCATGCGCGGGTTCGGACCCTGCTGGATGACACCGGCGACGATGTCACCCTCGCGACCCTTGAACTCGCCGAGCACGCGGTCATCGCCGATGTCGCGCAGTCGCTGGTTGATGACCTGCTTGGCCGCGAACGCCGCGATGCGCCCGAAGTCGTCGGGGCTGTCGGGGGCCTCGCCGATCACGGCGCCCTCGTCGTCGAGCACGGGCGCGTACACGGTCACGTGACCGGTCTTGCGGTCGAGCTCGACGCGCGGCTGGGGAGCGTCGGAGCCGCGCTGGTCGGCCTGATCGGTGTGCTTGAGGTAGGCCGTGAGGATCGCCTGCTCGATGATCTGCACGAGCTCATCGAACGGGATCTCCCGCTCGCGCTCCATCATCCTCAGGACTGCCAGGTCGATGTCCACGTGGGGTGCCTCCGCTATTCGATTGGGCGACGCGCCGCTCGAGAGAGGGGGCGCGGGTCGGAGTTCCACGGTACCCGACTCCACGCCCCCTCCTCACCCCCGCAGAGGCCGAGCGGAACGACTAGGTGTACTGAGTCACGACCTGGTTGACAGTTAGGTCAACCGCACCCTGGCAGCCGAGTGGGCTTATCGGCAGCCGTTCACCTCAAACACTGCCCGCGCAGAAGCCCTTGCTCCGTGGCTGCACAACTACAACACTGAGCGAATCCACACAGCCCACGGGCTCACGCCCGCCGGCCGAGTGTCACCAACCTCGTGACTCAGTACAACTGATATGTGGCTGATTCCTGTCAAGTGGCAGGGGTAAGAGCGCCCGGAGTGATCATGCTCCGGGCGCTCTTTCGTGTGGTCGGCGCGGGCGGTGTGGGTGTCGTGCGTGTCGTGGGCGACGCGCGGTCAGACTGATATGCGCGGGTTGGTTACCGCAGGACGTGCTGTTCGGCTGGAGCGGTTCCGCTTGTCTAGGATCGAGCGTCGCCTGCCCTTCGGGCGGGCTGCTCATAGCTGTTCCGCGGGTCGCTCCTCGCGCTGCCGTCACCTGCCGTCTGAACCGACCGGTCAGGGGGCCCAGGTCAGTCGGGCATCACGGCCAAGGACCAGCACCAGCCGGCGAGCTCGCGGGCGATGGCGACGTTCGCGATCGTGGGCCGCTTCTTGCGTGCGGTGAAGTGCTGCCATTTCTGATGCAGGCGCCGGTTGCCGTCGTCGCCGCGGGACGCTGCAAGGCTGGGCGCGGCAGCCCACCGGGCCTGCATCACCGCTCCGGGACGATAGGGCTTGCGGTGATGCCAGGCCGCTTCCACCAGCAGGCGGCGGGCGTGAGTGTTGCCGGTCTTGGTGATCGAGCCTTGCGAGCGGGACTGTCCGGAGGAGTGCTCTGAGGGCACCAGCCCGACGAACGCTCCGATGCTGGATCCGGTGAAGCGCTCCCAGTTGCCGATCTCGACCGCGAGGCCGAACCCGGTCAAGGTCGAGATCCCACGCAAGCACCCCAGGCGTCGCACCACGGGCGCGTAGGTGCTGGCCGCGGCCATCTGCTCGATGATCGCGTCGAGTCGGTCTTTGCGGGCGCGCACCTGCTGCACTGCTTCGTAGTCGGCATCGAACGCAGCCTGCAGTCCGGGATGGTCGAACCTCTGCCGACGCAGCCAGGCATCATGCGCGCCGGTCCACGCCTGCTTGCCGTCATAAATGATCCCGTGGCGCAACAGCAGCTTCGAGAGCCGATGCCGTGCAGCCATCAGCTCACCCCGATTGTCCTCCCGGGCTCGCACCAAGTCGCGGGCGGTTTCCTGCTCGATCGTGGGCACGGCAACCGCGACGATCTCACCCAGTCGCAGCAGTCTTGCCAAATGCATCGCGTCCCTGGCGTCGGTCTTGACTCGATCCCCGACCGGGCGCTGCAACTTCGACGGCGCCGCCACGAAGCACTCGATGCCTGCGGCGGTGAACAACCGGGCCAAAGCGAACCCGGTCGGCCCAGCTTCATAGGTCACCGCCGCCGGCTGGGGCAGCGACCGCACCCACTCCACAACTGCCGCGGGGTCGTAGCCGAAACGATGACGGATCACTTCCCCGGTGTCCTCATCGATTGCGCATCCCACGACGCTACGGGCGTGCACGTCCAGACCGACGCTCATACGCTGGATTCTCAACTGGGGCCTCCATTCGCCTGGTGGATAGGCCAGCCCTCGACAGCTGGCAACCCACGAATACGCGAATCGAGGTCCCAGCCTCAAGAACCAGACCGAAGACCCATATCGTCTAGGCGCGCCAGACCTGCACGACCGAGGGGCGAGGCGCCCGGGCCGTGCCGGGGCCGGTCGCCCCGTAGTCGGGGAACAGCGAGTTCGGCGCCGCGAACGAGCCGTCCTCCCCCGGGTGCTGCACCGCGACGAGCACCATGCCATCCTCGACGCGGATGATCGGGCCGCACGTCTCGGCGTCGCGCGGCACCGACAGGAACTGCTGCACGCGACCGCGCTCGGGCCCCTCGAGCGGAACCTTGAACAGGCCGTCGTTCTTGCGGATCGAGCTCGGCGCCCCGTCGGTCGAGATCCAGAGGTTGCCCTCGGAGTCGAATGCGACGTTGTCGGGGCACGAGATCGGCGAGACCATCGCGGGCGGGAACCCGGCGAAGTAGGTCAGCGCCGCCCCGCTCGGGTCGCCGCAGAGCAGCAGGATGCTCCAGGCGAACCGCGCGCCGCCCTGGCCCTCCTGCTCCACGAGCTCGATGACGTGACCATCCCTGTTCGACAGGCGAGGGTTGGCCTCGTCGACGGGCGCATCGATGCCGCGTCGCGAGTTGTTGGTGCACGCGATGTAGACGCGGCCGGTCGTCGGGTGCGGCTCGACGTCCTCGCAGCGGTCCATCTTGGTCGCGCCGACGAGGTCGGCCGCGAGGCGCGTGTGCACGAGCACCTGCTCGACGCTCATCCCCGGCACCGCGCTGCGGCCGTTGCGCGTGAGCGCGATCCACTCCCCCGTGCCGTCGAACAGGCCGTCCTGCGGCAGGCGGCCCGAGCCGTCGATCTCGTTCGCGGGCGAGTCGCCCGTGAAGCGCGCGACGAACAGGTCGCCCTCGCTCAGCAGTTTGAGGTTCTGCTTGCGCGCCCCCGGCCCCCTGCCGGTGTTGACGCGGTGCTTCGAGACGAACTTGTAGAGGTAGTCGCCGCGCTCGTCGTCGCCCATGTAGGCGACGACCCGGCCGTCCTCGGCGATCGAGACGTTCGCGCCCTCGTGCTTGAAGCGACCCATGGCCGTGTGCTTCACGGGAGTCGAGGTCGGGTCGAGCGGGTCGACTTCGACGATGTAGCCGAAGCGGTTCTCCTCGTTCTCGTAGCCGGGCGCGGCGCCATCGAAGCGAACGTCCCACGTCTCCCAGCCCGTGCTCGTCGGGCGCTGGCGGAAGCCGTACCGGGCGCGCGAGGGCGTGTCGGCGGGCGACGAGAAGTAGCCGTTGAAGTTCTCCTCGCCCGAGAGCACGGTGCCCCACGGCGTCGTGCCTCCCGCGCAGTTGCCGAGCGTGCCGAGCACGGTGCGGCCCTCGGGGTCGGCCGCCGTGCGCACGAGCTCCGAGCCCGCGGCCGGGCCGGTGAGCACGAACGGCGAGTCGACCGTGAAGCGGCGATTGCGGCGCCCGCCGGGAACCGTGCGCCACGGAGCCCCGGGCGCATCCCGCACGACCTCGACGACGCTCATGCCCTGCGCGGCCTTGTAGATCTCGCTGCGCCGGCGCAGCTCGGCGGGGTCGCTCGACGGTGGGAACATGATCTCGGGGTTCACGTACTCGTGGTTGGCGACGAGCACGCCCGTGAGCCCGCCGGCGTCGACGATGATGTCGATGTAGTCGTTGTTGTAGCCGAACTGCGCGGCCTGGGCTGCGGCGGACTGCGCGCCGATGTCGAAGACCGGTGCGCCGGCGAGCACGGGGTCGCCCCAGCGGATGAGCGGCGCCCACGTGTAGCCCTCGGGCACGACGAACGAGTCGACGCTCGAGTCGACCGGCGCGATCGGGGTGAACGGCAGTCCCGTCGCGGCGGGCGCGGCGACGGCCGCCGTCGGCCGCTCGAGCGAGGTCGTGGCGATCACCACGGCGCCGGCCGCCGCCCCGCCGAGCAGCGCGCGTCGGCTGAAGGCCGTCTGGGCGATCGAGCGGAACGTCGCATTGCTCGACGTGTTGCACTCGGGCCCGAGGCACGCGTCCGCGCACTTCAGGCGGCACGTCACGGGTGAGCGCTTGCCGCGCGCGTGGTCGATGATCGGCAGGCGGGTGCGCTGGTCGGTGTCGGCGCTGATGGTCATGGTCGAGCCCCCTCGGTCAGATGACGGATGCTCCGCCACCGTAGCTCAGGGGCGCGACGTCTGCGTGACCGTCGTGCGACCGGAGGGTGTTCGCCCCGTGAACGGGGGGTGAACCGGTCAGTCCACCTGCTGCAGCACCGCCGGCACCTCGTGCAGCGCGACGTCGCGGCGCTCGCCCGAGCGGCGATCCCAGAACTCGACCGTGCCCTCGGCGGCGTTGCGGCCGACGATGACCACGAGCGGCACGCCGAGCAGCTCGGCGTCGCCGAACTTGACGCCCGGCGAGACCTTCGGCCGGTCATCCAGCAGCACGTCGTGACCCTGGGCCTCGAGCTCGCTCGCGAGCGTCTCGGCGATCTCGAACACGACCGGATCCTTGCCCGTGGCGACGACGTGCACGTCGAAGGGAGCCACGGCGCGGGGCCAGATGAGTCCGCGCTCGTCGTGATTGCCCTCCGCGATCGCCGCGAGGATGCGCGTCACGCCGATGCCGTACGAGCCCATCGTGACGGTCACGAGCTTGCCGTTCTCGTCGAGCACCTTCAGCTCGAGCGCCTCGGCGTACTTGCGGCCGAGCTGGAAGACGTGGCCAATCTCCATGCCGCGGGCGAGCTCGACGGGGCCAGAGCCGTCGGGCGCAGGATCGCCCGCACGCACCTCGGCGATGTCTGCGATCCCGTCGGCCACGAAGTCGCGGCCAGCAACCAGGTGGAAGACGTGCTTCTCGTGCTCGTTCGCGCCGGTCACCCAGGCGGTGCCGTCGACCACCCGGGGGTCGACGAGATAGCGGATTCCCGTGGTTGAGCCCTCTTCGCCGAGCACCGGCCCAGCGGCAGCCCACGGGCCGATGTAGCCCTTGACGAGGCCGGGGTGCTTCGCGAAGTCTTCGTCGGTGGCGGCGGTGACCTCGGCGGGCGCGAACGCCACCTCGGCGCGCTTCATGTCGACCTCGCGGTCACCGGGAACCCCAACGATGACGAGTTCGCTGGAGCCATCGATATGCGTGAGCCGCAGCACGACGTTCTTCAGCGTGTCGGCCGCCTCCCACTGGCGGTCCTCGCGCGGGTGTCGGTCGTTCGCCAGCGCCACGAGCGTGGCGATCGTCGGCGTGTCGGGCGAGTCGAACACGACCGCCTCGGGCTGCCCGTCGATCGGCAGGGCCGCGGGCGCGGTCGTGCGATACGCCTCGACGTTGGCGGCGTACCCGCCGGCTGAGCGCACGAACGTGTCTTCGCCGACCGCCGTCGGGTGCAGGAACTCTTCACTGCGCGAGCCACCCATCGCCCCGGCGTCGGCCTGCACGATCACGTACTGGAGCCCCAGGCGCGTGAAGATGCGCTCGTAAGCGTCGCGCTGCGCCTGATACGAGGCGTCGAGCCCGTCGTCGGTGTAGTCGAACGAGTAGGCGTCCTTCATCGAGAACTCGCGGCCGCGCAGAAGTCCGGCGCGGGGCCGTGCCTCGTCACGGTACTTGTCCTGGATCTGGTAAATCGACAGGGGCAGGTCCTTGTACGACGAGTAGAGGTCCTTCACGAGCATCGTGAAGACCTCCTCGTGGGTGGGGGCCAGCAGGTAGTCGGCGCCCTTGCGGTCCTTCAGGCGGAAGATTCCGTCGCCGTACTCCGTCCAGCGCCCGGTGGCCTCGTACGGCTCGCGCGGCAGCAGCGCGGGAAAGTGGACCTCCTGGGCTCCCGCGGCCGCCATTTCGTCATGGATGATCGCCTCGATACGGCGACGCACGCGCAGTCCGAGAGGCAGCCAGGCAAAGATGCCCGGCGCCTGACGACGGATGTAACCGGCACGGACGAGCAGGCGATGGCTCGCCACCTCGGCGTCGGCGGGGTCGTCACGCAGCGTTCGAACGAAGAGCTGGCTCATGCGAGTGGTCACGATCATCCAGCGTAGCGTCGGCCGCCGCGCCGGTCGGACGGCCGATGCTGGAATTCGAGCGCGATTCGCGTGACAATAAGCGGAGGGCCTGCGAGCGACGGCAAGGGGGGCTTGTTTCGCTCGCAGGCCCGCCTCTGAAACTATCGCGGCGCACGAACGGCGGTTTAGTCCCCCATCGGGGGGTTAGCCGCTGCTCGCGCCGGAGGGCAACTCCGTGCTACGCGGTGACGACCTCGGGGCTGCCGGTCGGCGCGTCGGGCATTTCCGCGGCGATGCGGTTCGCCTCGTCGATCAGTGTCTGCACGATCTCAGACTCGGGGACGGTCTTGATGACCTCGCCCTTGACGAAGATCTGCCCCTTGCCGTTGCCGGAGGCGACGCCGAGGTCGGCCTCGCGAGCCTCGCCCGGTCCGTTCACAACGCAGCCCATGACGGCGACCCGCAGCGGCACGGTCATACCCTCGAGCCCCTTCGTGACGTCTTCGGCGAGCGTGTAGACGTCGACCTGTGCGCGGCCGCACGACGGGCACGAGACGATCTCGAGCTTGCGCTCGCGCAGGTTCAGGCTCTCGAGGATTTTGAGGCCGACCTTGATCTCCTCGGCGGGCGGGGCCGACAGGGAGACGCGGATCGTGTCGCCGATCCCTTCGCCGAGCAGAATGCCGAACGCCGTCGCGCTCTTGATCGTGCCCTGGAACGCGGGGCCAGCCTCCGTGACGCCGAGGTGCAGGGGCCAGTCGCCCCGCTCGGCGAGTTGACGGTAGGCCTTCACCATGACGATCGGGTCGTTGTGCTTGACCGAGATCTTGAAGTCGTGGAAGTCGTGCTCCTCGAACAGGCTCGCCTCCCACACGGCGCTCTCGACGAGCGCCTCGGCGGTGGGCTTGCCGTACTTCTGCAGCAGTCGCGGGTCGAGCGAGCCGGCGTTCACACCGATGCGCAGGCTGACGCCAGCGTCTTTGGCGGCCTTCGCGATCTCGCCGACCTTGTCGTCGAACTTCTTGATGTTGCCGGGGTTGACCCGTACGGCGGCGCACCCGGCGTCGATTGCCTGGAACACGTACTTCGGCTGGAAGTGGATGTCGGCGATGACGGGGATCTGGCTCTTCTTCGCGATGATGTGCAGCACATCCGCGTCGTCCTGACTGGGGACGGCGACGCGCACGATGTCGCAGCCCGTGGCGGTGAGCTCAGCGATCTGCTGCAGGGTGCCGTTGATGTCGGTCGTCGGCGTCGTCGTCATCGACTGCACGCTGACCGGGTGGTCACTACCGACCATCACCTTGCCGACCTTGATCTGGCGGGTCTTGCGGCGCGGGGCAAGAACCTCGGGAACCTTCGGCATTCCGAGATTGACTGCGGGCACGAGAACTCGACTTTCGGGTTCAGGGTGACGGCGAAGAGGGCCGCGGGAGGACGGTGCTCAGACTAGAGCACCGCCCTGAACCCGCGCCTCAGGGCTCGCGGCCGACTCGAGCCCGCTCCGCGCGCCAAATCTCGTGCGGGATGATGAGCGACGGCTCCATCGTCGACGTCACGTCGTCGAGTCCCACGCCGGGCGCGAGTTCCACGAGCGTGAGGCCCTCGTCACTGACGTCAATGACGCAGAGGTCCGTGATGATGCGGTCAACGACGCCGCGGCCGGTGAGCGGCAGCGAGCACTCGGTCACGATCTTGGGCGAGCCATCTTTCGCGACGTGTTCCATCAAGACGATGACACGCCCTGCGCCGTGCACCAGATCCATGGCTCCCCCGGGCCCTTTGACCATCTTTCCCGGGATCATCCAGTTCGCGAGGTCTCCCTTTTCGGAGACCTGCATGGCCCCGAGGATCGCCGCGTCGATCTTGCCGCCGCGGATCATGCCGAAGCTCGTTGCCGAGTCGAAGAAGGCGGAGCCCGGAAGGACGGTCACCGTTTCCTTGCCGGCGTTGATGAGGTCGGGATCGACCGCATCGTCGGTCGGGTAGGGGCCGACGCCGAGGATGCCGTTCTCACTCTGCAAGACGACGGTCACGCCGTCCGGCACATAGTTGGGAACGAGGGTGGGCAAACCGATACCGAGATTCACGTACGCGCCGTCGGTGAGCTCCCTGGCGGCGCGCGCCGCCATTTCTGTGCGGGACAGTGCCATGATCAGCTCCCCTCTCCTGAACGCACCGTTCGTCGCTCGATGCGCTTCTCGATGTCCGAACCCACCTCGACGACTCGGTCGATGAAGACGCCGGGGAGGTGAACCATGTCAGGGTCGAGCTCGCCCGGTTCGACGAGTCTCTCGACCTGCGCGATGGCCACCCGACCCGCCATCGCCGCGAGCGGAGAGAAGTTGCGGGCCGACCGGGAGAACACGAGGTTGCCGTGGCGGTCGCCGAGCGCGGCGTGGACGAGCGAGAAGTCGGTGGTAATCGCCTCCTCCAGGACGAACTCGCGATCCTCGCCGCGCACCGCGAAGGTCGCGACGGGCTTGGCCGGTGACGCGACAGCCACCGTCCCGTCCGAGTTGTAGCGTCGCGGGAGGCCGCCCTCCGCGACCTGCGTTCCGACGCCGGTCTGGGTGTAGAACGCCGCGATCCCCGAGCCGCCCGCACGCAGCTTCTCCGCCAGCGTTCCCTGGGGTGTGAGCTCGACCTCGAGTTCGCCGGACAGGAACTGCCGCTCGAACTCCTTGTTCTCTCCGACGTATGACGACGTCATCTTGGCAATGCGCCCCGCCGCCAGCAGAATGCCGAGACCCCAGTCGTCGACCCCGCAGTTGTTGCTCACGATCTTCAGCTCGCGTGCGCCCTGCGCCAGCAGAGCCTCGATCAGCAGCATCGGATTGCCGCACAGTCCGAAGCCACCCACCGCGAGGCTCGCGCCATCGGGTATGTCGGCGACGGCGTCGGCAGGACTGCCGACCGTCTTGTCGATCGTCATCGTTCGTCTCCTTGTGGGATGGCACGACGAGTCGGCGCGGAGTCGGCGCTGACTCGGTCCCTGTTCGGGATACGCCCAAACTAGCGCGAGCGCGCCGCTAGGGTCGAAGACACTCACCCTCCCCACGAATGGAGTTCTCATGAGCGACAACGCAGTCGTCATCATCGCCGCCGCCCGCACCCCACAGGGTCGCGTCCGCGGAAGCCTCGCCCGCCTTTCCGCCGTCGACCTCGGGATCCACGCCGCCCGTGCGGTGCTTGAGCGCAGCGGTGTGCCCGCCGAGGCAATCGAGGCCGCCATCATGGGCCAGGTATTGCCCGCCGGCTGCGGCCAGAACCCTTCGCGCCAGGTCGCATTGGGCGCAGGCCTTGCGCCCTCGGTGGCAACCTCGAGCGTGAACTCGGTGTGTCTCTCGGGCGCGCGGGCGATCGCCGACGCGGCGCGACTCGTGCGCCTCGGCGACGCCGACGCAGTCCTCGCCGGCGGCATGGAGTCGATGACCAACGCGCCACACCTGCTGCCGGGCGTGCGCATGGGCTGGGTCTACGGCACGCAGAGCGCGCTCGACCATGCTGCGCATGACGGTCTCACCGACGCGGTCGACGGCATCTCGATGGGGGAAAGCACCGAACGTCACGTCGGACGCCTCGGCATCAGCCGCGCCGAGCAAGACGAGGTCGCTGCGGCGTCACACCAGCGGGCGGCGGCCGCCGCGGACGACGGCCGACTTGCTCCCGAAATCGCTGCTATCGAGATCGCACACCGACGGGGCACCACCACCGTCGACAGCGACGAAGGAGTGCGGCCCGACAGCACGGCGGAAACGCTCGGCGCCCTCCGGCCCGCCTTCACGGCCGACGGCACGATCACGGCGGGCAACGCGTCGCCCCTCAGCGACGGCGCCGCGGCGGTTGTCGTCGCGCGTGAGCACTGGGCCCGCGAGCAGGGTGCGACGATCCTCGCGCGCGTCGTCGGCTGGGGCGAAGTCGCCGGCCCCGACAACTCGCTGCACAGCCAGCCGTCGCGGGCAATCACGGCCGCCCTCGACCGGGTCGGCTGGAGCGTCGACAGCCTCGACCACATTGAGATCAACGAGGCGTTCGCGGCCGTCTCGATCCAGTCGACCCGCGACCTGGGCGTCGACCCGACGATTGTGAACCCCGACGGCGGCGCGATTGCCCTCGGGCACCCCATCGGGGCATCCGGGGCGCGCCTCGTGGCGCACGCCGCGCACGCCGTTCACGAGGGCCGCGCCCGTCGCGCCGCCATCTCGCTGTGCGGCGGCGGCGGACAGGGGCAGTCGATGCTGCTCGAGTCGGTCTAAGCACCGGCACCCTCGGCGGGTCGCGGTCGAGGGCGACCCGCCGCTACGGAGCGAACAGCCTGACCGGGTTCACGATGTCGGCATAGATGAGCAGGGCGCTCATCACTCCGAGCACGAGCACAACGCCGAGGGTGATCGGAACGAGACGTGCTGTATCGAGCGGGCCAGGGTCGGGCCTCCCGAACAGCTTCGCGAGGAAGCGGCGCAGCTTCTCGAACAGCGCCCCCGCGACATGCCCGCCGTCGAGCGGCAGCAGCGGAATCAGGTTGAAGACGAACAGCGCAACGTTCAGCGCAGCGAGCACGCCGACCAAGAACGACGCGCGCTCGACGATGGGGATCGTGTCGAGGCTCGCGATCTCGCCGGCGATGCGCCCGACGCCAACGACGCTGATCGGGCCGTTCGGGTCACGCTCGGCCGGGCCGAAGGCCGCCTGCGCGACGTCAATCATGCGCTGCGGCAAAGTCACGATGATTCGCGCAACGGCCTCGACGTTCTCACCGACCGCCGGCAAGACCTCGCTCGCGGGCTGCTGAACGGTCTCGTACGCCGGCGCGATGCCGGCGAAGCCGACCTCCTCGGTGACCGGGTTGCCGGCGGCGTCCTCGAGAATCTGGCCCCGATCATCCAGAACGAAGCGTTCGGTGAGTAGCGGCGTCAGCCGTAGGCTCACCTCCTCGCCGTCGCGCTCGACGACGACCGGAATTGTGCGGCCAGCGGCGGGACGAATGGCGTCGGAGATGTCTTGCCATTCGGTGATGGTGCGGCCGTCGATCGACAGCACGCGGTCGCCGGGCAACAGGCCCGCCTCGTTGCCCGGGGCCACAGGAGTGTCGGGGCCGCACTCTTGCACCGCGCTCGTCGCCGGAACGACGCACTCGTTAATGCTGCCGAGCGTCGTCGAGGGCTGGTTGATGCCGAAACCCATCAGCACCACCGCGTACAGCACGACCGCGATGACGAGGTTCATGAACGGGCCACCGAGCATGATGATGATGCGCTTCCAGACCGGTAGCCGGAAGAACGTGCGGTGCTCATCGCCCTCAGGGATGGTGTCGGCGGAAGCCGCACGCGCGTCTTGCACCAGGGTCTGGAAGAAGCCGGTCGAGGCGGTACGCCCCTCGGCCTCACCCTTCGCCGGCGGGTACATGCCCGCCATCGAGATGTAACCGCCGAGCGGGATCCACTTGAAGCCGTACTCGGTCTCGCCACGCCGCGTCGACCAGATCGTCTTACCGAAGCCGATCATGAACTGCCCGACGCGCACGCCAAACGCCTTGGCGGGCACAAAGTGGCCCAGCTCGTGCAGCGCAATCGAGACCACCAGCCCGACAACGACGACGAGGATGCCGACGATGTACAGCAGGACGGATTCCACGGGCACAGAGTAACCGGGTCTAGCATTGCGTCTCATGACCGCCACGTCCGCAGGGACCAGCGGCCTCGACCTCGCGCCGGGCCGAACCGTCGGCGACCGCTATCGCGTCGACCGACTCATCGGCCGCGGCGGCATGTCGAGCGTCTTTGCCGCCACCGATACTCAGCTCGGGCGCGAGGTCGCGCTCAAGGTGTTCCGCGCGGAGCTGGCCGCGGGCGACGGGATGCGCCGGCACCGCGACGAGGTCGACCTCCTGGCGAGCCTCAACCACCCCGCTCTCGTCACGCTGTTTGACGCCGTCGACGGGGTGCCGACCCCCGGAGGCGCAGCCCTCGTGCTCGAGCTCGTCGACGGCGACGACCTGGGGCGCATGATCTCCCGCGGCCGCCTGCCCCACGATCAGGTGGCCGTCATCGGAGCCACGATCGCGGAGGCGCTCGCGCACATCCACGACCGCGGCATCATCCACCGCGACGTCAAGCCCGGCAACATCCTCGTCCCGGCGACCGCGGAGGGAGAAACCTCCCCCCGCGCGAAGCTCGTTGACTTCGGCATCGCGCGCCTCGTGGACGCTGACGGGCAGACCGGAACGGGCGCGGTGCTCGGCACCGTGCACTACTTGAGCCCCGAACAGGCCCTCGGTTCCGCCGTCGGTCCGCCGAGCGACATCTACTCGCTCGCTCTCGTGGTGCTCGAAGCGCTCACGGGGCGCCGCGCGTTCGATGGCGCCGGTGTGGAAGCCGCCGCAGCGCGCGTGACGCGCGACCCCGCCATCCCCCACGACATGCACGTCGGGTGGGGCTCGTTGCTCGGCCGCATGACGGCGCGCGACCCCGACGATCGACCCACGGCGCTCGAGGTCGCCGACGAGCTGAGGAGTCTCGCCGACGCCCCAGCGCTACCCGAGATCGACGATGACGGAGCGGCAACCGTCGCCACCCCAGCATCGGCACCCGCCAGCACCGCGGAGGTCGCCATCGACGATGAGGCGACGGGCGCGATGCCCGAGCCAACCCGCATCCTGCCGCCGGTCGAGCAGCGGACGACCGAGGTGATCGGCGGGGTGGGCCGCCCAGAGCCCGTGGCACGCGCCGTCGACGCGAGCCGACCGCACACGTCACGTCGGCGCTTCGGCCTTGGTCAGCCGCTGCCCCGCGTCGCCCTCGGTGCCGCCGCGGCGATCGCAGTCGTCTCCCTCGGGGTCGCCGGCGTGGCCCTCGCGACCTCACTCACGGCGGGAAACCCGTCGGCCGAGCCGGCCGTCGAGTATCCGGCTGTGCCCGGCGAACTCGGCGAGAACCTCGAACGACTGCAGCGGAGCGTGACCCCGTGAGGTTGACCGTGCGCATAGCGCGGGCGGTCGCGCTCGCCGTCGCCGCGGGGCTCGTCGTATCGGGCTGTGCGGGCGGCACGTCCTACGACGACGACACTGCGCGTGATCTTCAACAACAAACCCTTGCAGTGACCACGGCCGCCGCCGACGGCGACTGGAATGCTGCGGCCATGCGGCTGATGGCCCTCGAGGCAGACGCGCGCGACGCTCACGCCCGCGGGCTCGTCTCGACGGAGCGCCTAGACAGCATCATCGCCGCCATCGCCCTTGTCGCGGCGAGCGTGGAGGCCGAACGCGTGGCGGCCGAGCAGGCCGAGGCTGAGCGCGCCGAACGCGAGGCGAGCGAGCAGGCCGAGCGCGAGCAGGCGGAGCGCGAGGCGTCCGAGGGCGGAGGCGGCTCCCCCCGCGGTCCGGGCAGCGACAACAGCGGCCCGGGGAACAACTCAGGAAACGGTCGCGGCGGCGGCCGGGGCAACCGCGACTAGGCCGCGGCGATCACCGCGTCAGCCGCGCGGCGTGCCCAGGCCTCTGCCTCGAGCACACCCTCGAGCGTCATTGGGTTCGCCTCGTGCCGATCGACGACGTCGCGCACGGTGTCGAGGATCGCGAGGTAGCCGATTCGCCCGTCGTGGAAGGCGTGCACCGCCTGCTCGTTCGCCGCGTTGAACACGGCCGGGAAGGTCGCCCCCGCGGCCCCCACCTGCTTCGCCAGGTCGACCGCGGGAAACGCGTCAGCGTCGAGCGGCTCGAACGTCCACGTGCTCGCCGTTGTCCAGTCGAGCGGCGCCCCGACACCGGCCACACGGTGCGGCCAGTCGAGCCCGAGCGAGATCGGCAGGCGCATATCGGGCGGCGAGCACTGCGCGATCGTCGACCCGTCGACGAACTCGACCATGGAGTGCACGATCGACTGCGGGTGCACCGTGACGTCGATGCGGTCGTACGGCACCCCGAACAGCAGGTGCGCCTCGATGACTTCGAGACCCTTGTTCACGAGCGTCGAGGAGTTCGTCGTGATGACGCGGCCCATGTCCCACGTGGGGTGGGCGAGCGCCTCCGCCGGGGTGACCCCCTCGAGCGACGCGCGCGAGCGCCCGTGGAACGGACCTCCGCTGGCCGTCAACACCAGGCGCCGCACCTCGTGTTCAGCGCCGGCGAGCAGCGCCTGCGCGATGGCCGAGTGCTCGCTGTCGACGGGCACGATCTGACCGGGATGCGCGAGCTCCGTCACGAGGGAGCCCCCGACGATCAGGCTCTCCTTGTTCGCCAGAGCGAGCGTGCGGCCAGCGGTCAGCGCCGCGAGCGTCGGGGCGAGCCCCACCGAGCCGGTGATGCCGTTCAGCACGACGTCGCAGTCGACCGTCTCGACGAGTCGGGCCGCCTCCTCCGCGCCGAGCGCGACGTGCTCTACGCCGAAGCGACGAGCCTGCTCGTCCACCAGCTCGCGATTGCGGCCCGCGGCGAGCCCCACCACCCGGAAACGGTCAGGGTTCGCCTCCACCACCTCAAGGGCCTGCACCCCGATGGAACCCGTCGAGCCGAGAATGATCACGTCACGCATGGTGACCATCCTGCCCGACGGGGCGCGAGCATCCCGTGACCGCGCGCGTCGGCGACTAGCCGGCGAACCCGAGAATGTCGACGACGAAGACGATCGTGTCGTCCGCCCCGATGGAACCGTCGGGGGTTCCGCCCTGCGGGCCGTAGCCGAGCTCGGGCGGGATGATCGCGACGATCTGCGAGCCCACGGTCGAGCCCACCAGGGCGTCACGGAAGCCCGGGATCACGCCTCCGGTCGGGAAGGAGGCGGGCTGCCCACGCTCCCAGCTCGAGTCGAAGACCTCGCCGGTGTTCCAGTTGATGCCCGTGTAGTGCACCGTCACGGTCGCGCCGTCGGGAACAACATCACCGTCGCCGAGGATCAGCGTCGCCTCCTCGTACCCGGCGGGGGGCTCGGCGTCGGGAATGGTGATCGTCGGCACGCCGCTCTCGGCGAGTTCCACGACGGGGAAGTCGGCGGGGGCCTCTTGCGGCTCGCCCTCAGCACGAACAAGGGGCTCGGGCGCGATGCGCACAATGTCGGCAATGAAGACCAGAGACTGCGAGGCCTCCAGCCCGAACTCGGGCGCGCCGGCCTCGCCGAAGGCGTCGACCGGGGGGATCACGCCGACGATGCGGCTGCCCTCGGTGGCACACGCGATCGTCTTCGACAGCCCGCTGAGCACGGGAGCGAGCGTGTCGACGCGCAGCTGAACCGACGTTCCCTGATCGTATGTCGACTCGATCTCCTCGGCGGTCGCGCCGTTGATGATCGAGTAGTTCAGGTCGACGATGTCCCCCTCGTCGATCTCGGCCCCGTCCCCCTCGGAGACGATGGTGCGCTCGGTCGTGTCGGGGCTCAGCGGCCCGTCGAACTCATAGACCGGCTTCTGCCCGTAGTCGCCGTCGATCGTGACCGCGTCGCTGGCGGCGCCGGCGACCGCGCAGGAACCGTCCGCGGTATCGCGCTCGCTGCTCGTCGACTCCCCCGACGGCGTGCACGCGGCGAGCCCGACGACGAGCCCGGCCGCGATGAGGCTGGAAAATACGGTGGAATGGCGCACAGGAGGTCCTTAGGCGTCGATGGAACGGAAGGGCCCAGTCTGCCACCTGTCGCGTTGGAATCGGCTCCACGCCCCATCCCCCGTCAGCTGCGGCGGGGGATCGGGCCCGCATCCGCGCGCAGACGTCAGTCGCGGATGACCGTGCGCGCCTCGTGGCGAACGGGGAACGACACCGAGTTGGCGATGAAGCACAGTTCGGCCGCCCGCTCGTGCAGGCGGTCAGCGAGCTCCGTGTCGCCGCCGGAGGCGAGGGTGACGACTGGCCGCAGGACCGCCTCTGTAAGCGCCCCTCCCCCGTCCGCGCGGGTCTCGAGCGTTCCAGACGCCGCATCGACGTAGTCGACGACGACGACGCCGGCGTCGGCGGCGACGTGCAGGTAGCTCAGCATGTGGCACTGTGCGAGGGCAGCGATGACCAACTCCTCGGGGTTCCACCTGTCGGCGTCGCCGTGAAACGTGCGGTCGGCTGAGCCATCGATGGCGTGCCGCTTGCCGTCCGCCCTGATGGCGTGGTCCCGCCCATATGCGCGGTACGAGGACGTGCCCTCGCCGCGATTGCCGCTCCAGGTGACGGTGACGGCGTAGCCGTGCTCGCGCATGTGCCTCTCCCTCTCGTCGCCGCATCGCGGCGCTACGCTCGATTCCACCATGAACTCGACCCCGTCCGCCGCCCCCGCACCCTTGAGCGTCGACGGAAGCGTCGAACTCGCGCACCTCCACCGCTCGGGCCTCATCGAATCCCGCCACATCGGGGCTGCCGCGGTCGTCACGGCGGATGGCGAGCGGCTGCGCACGCTCGGCGACGTGGACGCGACCGTCTTCCCGCGCTCGACGCTGAAACCCCTGCAGGCGCTCGCCCTGATCGAATCGGGTGCGGAGTTCGCCGACGATGAGCTGGTGCTCGCGACGGCAAGCCACTGCGGTTCGCCCCGCCACCTGGCCGTCGTCGAGCGCATGCTCGCCGCCGACGGCCGTACTGCCGCCGAGCTGCAGTGCCCGGCCGACTGGCCGCTCGGCTCAGCCGAGCGGGCTGCGTACCGGGCGAATGGTGGCGAGCGCAGCCGGCTCGCCATGAACTGCTCGGGGAAGCATGCCGGGTTCCTGCGCGCCGGCGACGCCCTCGGAGACGGCGACCCGTCTCGCTATCTGGACCCCGAGCATCCCGTACAGCGCCGCATCGTCGACAGCATCGAAGGGATGCTCGGTGAGCGCATCCGCACCACCGGCGTCGACGGGTGCGGGGCTCCGCTGCACGCCACGTCGCTCGCCGCACTGGCGCGGGCCACGGCCCGCGTGGCCGCGGGGACCACGCCGGCAGCGCAGCGGCTCATGGCGGCCGTCACCGCCGAGCCGTGGGCGATCGACGGTGAGGGTCGTGCGAACACCCGCGTCATCGAAACCATGGGCGCGATCGCGAAGATCGGCGCGGAGGGGCTCGTGGTGATCGGCCTCCCGAACGGCGTCGGCGTCGCGGTGAAGATCCTGGACGGGTCGATGCGTGCCACCACTCCGGTGGCGCTCGAGCTTCTTGCCGCGACAGGTCAGGTCGACGTCGACACCGTCGCGGCGCTTCGGGCCGAACTCGAGGAGCCCGTACGGGGCGGTGACGCCGTCGTCGGCGGGCTGCGCGTCACCGTGTAGCGCACACGCAACCCGCCGCGGCGACTAGAGCTTCGCCAGTCGACGGCGGCGCGCGGCCGCCGTGAACTGCGACACCAGCACGAGCAGGATCGCGAGGAGGAACACCGCCGACGCGATGACGTTCGCCTCCGGCGGGATACCGCGGGCGGCCGCCGTGTAGACGAAGCTCGGGAAGGTGACCTCGGCACCACGGTTGAAGTTCGTGATGATGAAGTCGTCGAAGCTCAGCGCGAACGACAGCAGCGCTGCGGCGATGATGCCCGGCAACAGGAGCGGGAAGGTGATGCGCCAGAACACCTGCTGCGGCGAGCCGTAGAGGTCACGCCCGGCTTCCTCCAGCGCAGGGTCGAGACTCGCGACGCGGGCCCGCACCGTCACGATGACGAAACTGATGCAGAACAGGGCGTGGGCGATGATCACCGTTCCGAGGCCCTTCGGCACGCCAGCCTGCAGGAACTGCGCGGCGAGGCCGGCACCGAGAACCACCTCGGGCGTCGTCAGCGGCAAGAAGATCAGCAGTGTCGTGGTGTTGCGGAACCGGAAGCGGTACCGCACGAGCGCGATCGCGATCATCGTTCCGAGCACCGTGGCGATGAAGGTCGCCACGACGGCGATCAGAATGGAGTTACCAAAGGCCCGGCACACGTCTTGCGCAGCACACACGTTGAGCCAGTTGTCGAGCGTGAAGCCGCGCCAGATGATGTTCGTGCGCCGTGCGTCGTTGAACGAGAAGATGATCGTGTAGACGATCGGGATCATCAGGAAGACGAGCGCCATCCCCGAGTAGACCCAGATGGTGTACTTGCCGAAGCCTCTCACAGCAGGTCCTCCGTTCCGCTGCGCTTCACGTAGATGCCCACCAGCACGAGGATGACGGCCATCAGCACAATGGACAGCGCAGCCGCCGCGGGATAGTTCTGCAGCACGAGGAAGTTCGCCTCGATCACCGTTCCGATCATCGCCGTCTCGGTCGAGCCGAGGAAGTCGCGGGACGCGTTGATGTAGTCACCCGATGCCGGGATGAACGTCAACAGCGTTCCCGAGATCACGCCGGGCGCCGCCAACGGCAACGTCACCGTGCGGAACGTCGTGGCGGGGCTCGCGTACAGGTCGCCGCCCGCCTCCACGAGTCGGAGGTCGAGCCGTTCGAGGGTCGCGTAGATCGGGAGCGTCATGAACGGGATGAAGTTGTAGGTGAGGCCGAAGACCACCGAGAACGCGGTTCCCGTGACCGACTGGCCGGGCCCGAGGATCCCGATCATCGAAAAGAACCCGGCGACGGGCCCCTCGATCGCGAAGATCTGCTTCCACGCCAGGGTGCGCAGCAGGAACGAGATGAAGAACGGGGCGATGACGAGAACCAGACACAGCGCCTGCAGCAGCGGGAAGCGCCGCAGGGTGATGCCGATGAAGTACGCCAGCGGGAAACCGATCAACAGCGCGAAGAGACTGGCGAGCGCGGCATAGCCGAAGGAGCGCAGGGTCTGCGTGCCGTAGGTCTCCAGCACGAAGACGTAGTTCTCCCAGCGCAACGCCTGGCGGTACTCACCAAAGAAGCCGCCGGGAACGGGCTCTTGGAGGCTCGTCAGTAGGAGCGAGAGCAGGGGCGTGACGAAGAACAGAACGAGGAAGATGACACCCGGCAAGAGCAAGAGCAGGGCGACCGGCGATCGCTTCTGGATCGACGCATCGGCCTTCTGCTCCGTCGGGGTGAACGCGGAGAAGGCCATGGGCTAGCCCTCCTCGAGTTCCGCCTTGAGCTGCGCGCGCTTGCGCGTCGCAATGGACGTCGTGGGCGTGTCGTCGACGAAGCGCGGGACGTCGTGTTCGACGTCGCCTTCGTCGGCGAGGCCGAACGAGTGCTCGACGCTCCAGGTGAGCCAGACCTCATCGCCGTCGTGGTGCATGCGCGCGATGCTCGTGTTCTGCTCGAACACGGAGATCGGTCCGTGACCGGCGATCGTCACCTCGTACTGGGTGCTTACGCCACTGAACGACACGTCGCTGATGCGTCCGGGGCCCACCACGTTGACGCCGGCAGCTTCGGCAGGCTTCGTGCTGGTCAGCGATACCTTCTCGGGACGGACGCCCACTGTGACGAGGCCGGACTGGCGTTCCGCCCGAGGCTTTGGCACCGTGATGCGCGCTCCCGCCGAGTCGACGGTGATGCTGTCGGCGTTCGACGACACCACCTGACCCGTGAAGAGGTTCGACTGGCCGAGGAAGGTGGCGACGAACGCGGTCCGCGGCAGCTCGTACAGCTCCTGGGGAGCACCCATTTGCTCGATCTGGCCCTTGTTCATGACCGCGACCGTGTCGGCCATGGTCATGGCCTCCTCCTGGTCGTGGGTCACGTGCAGGAAGGTCAGACCGACCTCCGACTGGATGTCCTTCAGCTCGATCTGCATTTGACGCCGCAGCTTCAGGTCGAGCGCACCGAGAGGCTCGTCGAGCAGCAGCAGCGCCGGTCGGTTGACGACCGCGCGTGCCAACGCGACGCGCTGCTGCTGCCCTCCGGACAACTGCGAGGGTCGGCGCGCCGAGACGTGGTCGAGTTCGACCAGCTGCAGGGCCTCGTGCGCGAGCCTCGTGGCGTCTTTCACCCCGCGACGCTTCAAGCCGAACGCGACGTTCTCGAGGATCGTCATGTGCGGGAAGAGGGCGTAGCTCTGGAACACCGTGTTGACCGGACGCTGGAACGCCTTCGTCTGCGTGACGTCCTTGCCGCCGATGAGGATGCGGCCGGCGGTCGGCTCCTCGAGGCCCGCGATGAGCCGGAGCGTCGTCGTCTTGCCGCAGCCCGACGGGCCGAGCAGGGCGAAGAACGATCCAGCAGGAATCGTGAGATCGAGGTCGTCGATTGCCGTGAATCCGGGGAATCGCTTGGAGATGCCGACCAGTTCGAGGTCGGCACCTGCCTCAGCGAAATCCCCACGCGAAACAGCACTGTTTGTCACCGCGGTGTGCTCCTTGGGGTGGTAGATCGGGTGGTGCTACGCGGCTAGGCGCCGAGCAGCACCGACTGGAATGCTGCCTGGTACTCGTTCTCTTCCTGACCGGTCAGGCCGCGGAAGATGCGGGTGTTCGCCAGCGTTTCGTCGCTCGGGAAGATGAGCTCGTTGTCGGCGAGTTCGGGGTCGATCGCCTCCATCGCCTCACGGGCTCCCTCGACCGGGGTGATGTAGTTCACCCAGGCCGCGACCTCGGCCGCAACCTCCGGCTCGTAGTAGTAGTTGATGAGCGTCTCGGCGTTCGTCTTGCGCGGCGAGCCGATCGGCACGAGGAAGTTGTCGGCCCACAGGGTGCCGCCAGCCTCGGGGATCACAAACTTCCACTTCTCGTAACCGGCCTCGAAGTTCAGCAGCGTGATGTCGCCCGACCAGGCGATCGCGGCCAGAGTGTCCTCGTTGACGAGGTCTTCCGTGTACGCGTTGCCGCGGACGTTGCGGATCTGGCCGCCCGTGACCTGCTCGCGGAAGATGTCAAGCGCCGCATTGAAGTCGTCGGCGCTGAAGTCGCCAGAAATGTCGACGCCGTTATTCATGAGAATGAGACCCATGGTGTCGCGCATCTCGGAGAGCACACCCACGCGGCCACGGAGCTCGGGCGCCCAGAGGTCATCGACCGAGCGAAGCTCACCCACCTGCTCGGTGTTCCAGGCGATACCCGCGAAGCCACCCTGCCACGGAATGGAGAAACGGCGGCCCGGGTCGAACTCGGGGTTACGAAGGTCTTCGGACAGGTTTGCGGCGTTCGGGATGTTGTCGTAGTTCAGCTCCTGCGTGTAGCCGAGCTGAATCCAGCGGCTCACCATCCAGTCGGTGAGGCAGACGGTGTCGGCGCCGATGTCCTGACCGAGGGCCAGCTGGTCGCGAACGGTGGCGTAGTACGAGTTGTTGTCGTCCACCGTGATGTTGTAGGTGACCGAGATGCCCGTCTGCTCTTGGAAGGCTTCGAGCGTGGGGTAGTTGCCGTCATCGTCTTCGTCGATGTAGAAGGGCTAGTTTGCCCAGATGAGCGTCGGATCCGACTCGGAACGGTCCTCGGCGGGCTGCAGCTCATTGCCGCCTCCTGCACAGGCCGCGAGAGCGAGAGCCGTTGCGGATGCGCCGGTACCGGCGAGCATCGTGCGACGGGTCAGCTGTGCGCGGCGTGCGTGCGCGATCAGGCTGCGGACCATCGGGTCTTCGGGAAGCGGACGATTCATGGCGCTGCTCCTTTGGTCGTTCAGGTACGTCACTGTCCTGGCGGCTGTGGTGTCTTTGATACTGACACACGGACTACGCGTACCGCACCCCACAGCGCTCGATTCGTCCATTCTGAAACATAAATTTCACGAAATCAGCACATCCAGGCGAAAAAGAGTGCGGAATCCATCGTGAATCGGCGCTACAGTGGTGCCGCAGCGCAGTGGGGCGCGGCGCAACAGCGCGCGCCCTCGCGCCGAAACGTCCCGATCCAAGGAGTTCCGATGAGAATCGCCGTCCCCGCCGAGGTCAAGAACAACGAGTTCCGCGTGGCCATTACGCCGTCCGGTGTGCACGACCTTGTTGCCAACGGGCACGAGGTGCTGGTGCAGGCTGGCGCCGGAGCGGGATCGTCCATCCCCGACGAGGCGTACGTGGCCCAGGGCGCCCGCATCGTGCCCGACGCGGCTACGGCGTGGGGCGAGGCCGAGCTTCTGCTCAAGGTGAAGGAGCCGATCGCGTCGGAGTACGGCTACTTCCGCGACGATCTCCTGCTGTTCACCTACCTGCACCTCGCCGCAGAGGAGGCGCTCACGCACGCGCTCTTGGATGCACGGGTCACCGCGATCGCGTATGAAACGGTCCAACTGCCCTCGCGCGCACTGCCCCTGCTCGCCCCGATGAGTGAGGTGGCCGGTCGGCTGTCGGTCATCGTTGGCGCGAACGCGATGATGCGGCCCAACGGGGGCCAGGGGCTGTTGGTGCCGGGAGTTCCGGGCACGCACCCCGCGAATGTCGTGGTGCTCGGCGGTGGCGTCGCGGGCACGAATGCGGTCGCGATGGCCGTGGGACTGGGCGCGGACGTGACCGTGCTCGACACGAACCTCCAGCGTCTGCGTGAGCTCGATGCTCTGTATGCCGGCCGCGTGAAGACAATCGCGTCGAACGGCTACGAGATCGACAAGGCCGTTGTCGCCGCCGATCTCGTGATCGGATCGGTGCTCGTGCCGGGAGCCAAGGCTCCGAAGCTCGTCAGCAACGAGCTCGTCTCCCGTATGAAGCCCGGAAGCGTGCTCGTCGACATCGCTGTCGACCAGGGCGGATGCTTCGCCGACACCCGACCCACGACGCACGCCGAACCGACGTTCACGGTGCACGAGAGCATCTTCTACTGCGTTGCCAACATGCCGGGCGCCGTCCCGGCGACGTCAACGTACGCACTGACGAACGCGACTCTGCCGTATGTGCGCGCGATCGCCAACAATGGCTGGCGGGCGGCGCTGGCGGCCGATCCTGCACTCGCGCTCGGACTGAACACGCACGACGGGCGCGCGACCAACGCCGCGGTGGGTGAGGCCCACGGGCTCGAGCCTGTGGCTCTGGCGAGCGTCCTCGCCTAACACCCGACGTCAGTGCGCAACATCGCTCGAGGGCGGTGACCAGCGTGCCCGCAGAACCTCGGGGGTCGAGCCGCCTCCCGGCTCGATCACCCACAGGTCACGCTGGTCGATCGGCGGCGGCTGAATGCGCGCGCTGACCAGTGCGCGCAGGTCGCTCATGTCGCATCCGTCGAACGCGATGACGGCCTCGCGACGCGCGTGCGCGAAGGCCGCCCAGTCGCGTTGCCAGTCATCAGGATGACCGACGCAGGCGAGGGTGCCATCCCGGACATCGTGCCGGCTGGCGGCGTCGACGAGCGCCGCAAGCGGCACCCCTCGCACCGGACGGGGGCAGGATGCTCGTAACGCCTCGAGGGAGCGGTCCGGGTTCGCCGAGACCACCGCGATGACGGGCTCGGACCCCACGGTCCGAATACGGGGCGGGAGCGCCGGCGGCAGCGACTGCGTCGGCTGGACGACCTGAACGGGCTGCCCGCGCCACCACCCGCGCCCGGCGGGAGCGCGGTCATTATGCTCGCCGCGCGGAGCGCCGGAGGCGTGGTGGTCGTCACAATCAAGGGCGCGTAGCTGCAGGCGTGCGCCGAAGCGCCCGGCAAGGAGACGGCCGGCGCTCGAGGCGGTGCCCACGGCGACGGCGGCACCGCCGCCTCGCTGGTGGAGGGCACGCAGGGCGGCATCCAATCGGGCGAGAAGCTGCGTCGCGTGCTCGGGCGACTCGGCGTCGATCAGGTCGGCCAGCCCGTCTACCAGCAGCAGCTGCGGCTGGCTCGACGCCGCCGAACCGGAGGCGATGTCCGTGAGGACCTGATGCGCATCGGCGAGGCTGTGCGGCAAGAGCGTTGCCTCCCAGCCGATCTGCCGCGCTTCCGCGGCCAGCTGCGCCAGCGCGGTCGTTCGCCCACTCCCCGAACACCCGAGGATCGCCAGCGCGCCGTCGCGGCGCGGATGCCAGCTCGCCGCGCTCCAGCGCTGGGCGGCGACGTCATCGATCAGGCCGACGAGCAGGCTCCCCTCGGCCCGGGAGTGGCGCCACCCATCGACGACTTCCGGCTGCGTCGGAGACAGCTCCGACGGCAAGACCGGCGCCCAGGGCGGATCTGCGCGTGCCGACGACGCCGCACTCGCCACCGCGGCGATGTCCGCGGGTGCGACGAGACCGACCTGGGCGGCGAGCAACTGCTCACTCGTGCGAATCACCGCACGACCGCGGGGCGCAGCGGCGACGGACGGGGCGTCACCGCCCAGCAGCGCGCGAGCGTCGGCGGCATCCGTGGTGCGGAACAGGACGCGGATGGCGCAGTTGACCGCCACCGTGTCGTGCACCACCCCGCTCGGACGCTGCGTGCACAAGACGAGGTGGATGCCGAGCGAGCGGCCTCGCGCCGACAGGTCGGAGAACACCGCCTGCAAGGCGGGATGTGTCGCCACGAGTGCGGCGTACTCGTCGACGACGATCAACAGGCGGGACAGCCCCGAGGCGAGCTGAGCGATGTCGCGGACGCGCTCGCGTGCGAGCACACGCTCTCGACGCTCGATCTCCGCCCGAAGGCTTGTGAGCGCACGCGTCGCGAGCACAGCGTCCAGATCCGTGATGACGCCGACCGTCGAGGGCAGCTCGGCGAGGTCCTGGAAGGTGGCCCCGCCCTTGAAGTCGACGTACAGCACGGACCACGCACCCGGGTCCGCTGCCGCCGACAGGGCGAGTGCGCGGAGGAATTCGCTCTTGCCGCTTCCGGTGGCGCCCCCGACGAGCACGTGCGGGCCGTCGGTGATGAGGTCGAGTGTGACGGTGCCGGCCGCTCCGAGTCCGACGGCGAGACCCGGGGTCGACTGGCCATCGCGGGCCGCCGCCCACTCACAGCGCTCGGGCAGCGCGGCAGCTCGAGCGCGGGCGTTCCTCGCCTCTTCGTCGGCGAGGTACGACACGACCGCGTCCGCTGCGACGCGCTCGCCGCCGGGAAGCACGATGTCGAGGCGCGCGAGCCCGGACACCGAGATGGTCGTGCGAGCGCGCCCGTCAGACGGCGACCCGTCCGGCACCGCGCGGTCACCGAGTCGTGCGCGGAGGCGCTCGGCGATGAAGCCGGACCCGTGCACCTCGACCGGGCCCGGCGGGACGCGGACGGGAAGGCGCGGGTTGCGCGCGGCACGGGCGTGCAGGGCGCGCAAGCGCTCCCGCACGGATTGCTCGGGATGGGCATCCACTGTCGGGGCGCTCCCGGCGATCGTGCTTGCGCCCGGCGCCGCTCCGACGACGGAGCCGCCGTCACCCGGTGGTGTCGCGAACGCGCGTTCCGTCTCATCGCGGTGCGCACGCTCGATCGCGTGTTCCGTTGCCGCGCATTCGAGCGCGAAGCGCTTGTCCTCCTCACGCGCGTGTCGACGCGCTGCCCGGCGGGATTCGAGAGCGCTCGCGACCGCGATGATGGGGCTAAGGGCGGCGAAAACGAGCACATACGGCGATCGAATGATGGCCCCGATGACGACCGCCGCGATCAGGGGCGCGATCACCGCGATCACCGGAAACGGGGCGCGCGGGGATGCTCGGGGCGGCTCGGGATACGTGATCGTCACCGGCTCACTGCATCACGGCGTCGACGCGGCCGACGCCGGCGACCTCACGACGAGGGCACAGCTGTCGCGACCGCGGGGGTGGGGAGGAGCGATCAGCCGAGGATCATGAACTGGTCACCCATGTCCACGCGGGTGCCGCGCGCGATGTGATACCGCCTGCCGGGCTCGCAGTAGCGCGGCAACTGGCCGGGTTCGCGCAACACCGTGCCGTTGCCGGAGTGTCGGTCGCTCACCCAGAACATGCCATCGTCGTGCCCGAATTCGAGGTGCGTCTTCGACATCGAGCGGGTGGGGTCGCTCACGATGACGATGTGGTCGATCGCCTCCCCCGGCTCGGGCCGCGGGTTGCGGCCGAGAAGTCCCGTTCCGATCACCGACACGCTCTCGCCGGTGCTGAACTGCAAGACGAAGCGCACCGGCTCAGCCCGTACCTCGGGCTCGGGTTCCGGCTCGGGTTCCGGCTCTGGCTCAGGCTCAGGCTCCGGCTCCGGCTCCGGCTCCGGCTCCGGCTCCGGCTCCGGCTCCGGCTCAGGCTCAGGCTCACGAACGATCGCCGGCGGAGGCGCATCGATCGGCACGCCGAGCCGCGTCCCACACTCGCCGCAGTAGCGGTCGCCCGGGAAGGGCACCGTGGCGCACACGGGGCACGGGGCCGGAGAGGCGGGCGGCGTGCTCACGCCCACGGAGCGTCCGCAGCGACCGCAGAATTGCGCGACCGGGGGCAACGCCGCCCCGCAGTGCTCGCACGTCATCCGCGTTCCTTCCGTCGCCCTCGCCCGCCGCTTCGGTCAGAATAGCGGCGCAGCGAACGCGTGGATACGGCGGCGCGCAGGCGCTCGCGGCGGGTGGCCGAGTCGCGGAAGGTGCGGCGTACTGCGTCGACGGCGCTCCACACCCTGGCTGCCTCGTCCGGGTTGGGCTCGTCGGGGGCGTAGACCGCGCGATCGGCGACCCGCGCGAGCACGAGCACGGAGGGCGCCCCGATGGCCGCAGCGCGCTCACGCCGCGTCCCCGTCGGGGGCACGGCGATGCCGCGATCGGTCGCGTCGTCGACCACCTGCATCCACCCGGCCAGGATGCGCGTGGCGGGGTCGCGCGCGCGACGGCGCCGGCGACGGCGACGCGCCTTGATCGCCAGAATCGCGAGGACCGGTGTGAGACCGAGCAGGATCAGCCCGAGGACCGCGCCGCCGATCTGCAGGGCGAGAAGGAGCAGAGGGTCGAGCCCCGTGGCCTCATCGCGCTCGTCGAGGTCGACGTCGGGCGGCGCCTGTTCGTCGGGCGGGGGCGCGTCTTCGAGGGGAGGTTGCACGGCGGGCTGTGGCCGTGTGATCGGTGTCGTCTCGTCGGAGTCGGGCGGCGGCACCTCGCGGCGCGGCGGCACCACGTCGACGGCCACCCAACCGCGTTCGAGAGTCGACACCTCGATCCACGCGGTCAGGTCGCGCTCGCGGAACGCCGCGGGGTCCACCGGCGGTTCGCCGCGGTCATCGCGCACACCCTCGATGAAGCCGAGCACGACGCGCGAGGGGAACCCGATCTCCCGAGCGGCCAGGGCCGCGAGAGCTGCATACTGTTCCGCGTCCCCGACCATCGGGGTAGCCGTGACCAACTCGTCGAGGCGATCAATGGAGTGCCCCGGCCTGCTCGGCGCCTCGTCGTCGTCGGTTCCGTGAGACAGGAAACCGTCCGATTGCAGCCGCTCAACGACGGCCGCGAGCCTCGCTCCCTCCCCCTCGATCGCCTGGATGGTGGGGCTCAGCCAGTCACGCAGCTCGTCGGGCACGCTCACGATCGCGGGAACCGCGGCGGCGCCCGGCGACACGGTCGACAGGTCCACCTCCTCGACGGGCGCCGGGATGACGTCGAGGCGATAGCGCAAACCGGCGGGAGCGCCACCCACGAGGACTGCGCTGTCGGTCACCGCGTTGTAAACCACGCGGTCGCGCACCGCCGGCGCATCCTCACCACGGATCGTCACGTCGACGAGCTGGCCAGTGGACGGCAGCCACGGCCCGAACGCCCTGCCGAGGGAAAGCTCGACGGCCGCGACACTGGCCCCCTCTGGAACGTCTCGCCGGGCGGGCACCCGCACGAATCGGCCGGAGGCGCTGTCGACGCTGTCGCTGCCCACCGCGAAGACGACCCCGTCGTAACTGTCCAGGACGGCGACGCGCACTCGCTCCCCGTCGGGCAGTCCCTCAGCGGTGAGCGCGATGGCGTCGGCTCGCTCCGGCTGGAACGACGCGCGATACGCGGCGAGCGGGCTGGGAGTGGCGAAAGGGTCGAACGGTTGATCGACAACGGTGCGGATGACTGTCCGCTCATCCGGCGGCGGGATGAGCGCAATAAGGCCTGCGCCTGCTCCTCCCGCGACCAGTACCACCATCACGGCCGAGGCGAACTGCCGCACCGCGCCCCCGCGCCCCCGGTCGACGCTGCCAATGAGCGCGTCTGTGCGGCGGTGCCGACGCCACACCGCGAGCCAGAGCAGGAGGACCAGCAGTAAGGCCAGGGTGGTGCTGATCGGCCACACGACGCTTTCCGGCCCGAAGGCGAGAACGAGGGGATAGCCGATGGCGGGAATGGCCACGGCCGTTGCCGGACGGCGGGCGCGCAACGCCACGGCGACGGTCGCCGCACTCCCGACGAGCAGGCTGACGAGCGCCGGCACGAGGAGCGACTGATAGGTGCCGACGGGAAGGTCGATGGTGACGAGTCTCGTCCAGCCGAGCGCGACGGCAGAGATCAACTCCAGCAGTCCCTCGGGCTCGGGGAGGACGCCGTAAAGCGCCCGGGAGGGAACCGCGAGCGGAACCCCCACCACGACGAGTGCGGCCGTGACCGCGAGCATGAGTCCCCAGGCCGGCCAGCGGAGCGCCGTTGCGACCACCGCGAGCGCGCAGCCGAGCGGGATGGCGACGGCGGCCACCACCACGAAACCGGGGTCGCGGTACACGGGCCACCAGGCGAACGCGATGACGGCCCACGCCGCCATCGTGAACAGCACAATGCTCACCAGGATGGCGGGTCGCGGGAGCACAGACGCTGACGAGCGGCTCGGCGAAGGACTCACTCGGTCTCGCCTCCCCGGATGGCGCGTCGGAGATCGGTGAGCGACCCCACGGTGAGGACGGTCAAGGAACCGAGACTGCGCCGGCCCGGCACTGTGTCGGGGTCACACTGCACCGCAATGACCTCGACGGAGGCAGGAAACGCTGCGGCGGCCGTGCGCAGGCGACGCGGTGCGACCGTGGAGCCGACCACGAGGATCGCGACCGACACGCCCGGCACAGCATCGGAGGCGAGGCGCGCGACGTCGACGACGCCGAGAGCCGCTGGTCCGTGTTCGACGACGGCGAGCTCGTCCAGCAGGCGGTTGGGGGTGAGCGTCGGCAGCGGCCGGACGGCGACGACGGCCCGCTTCGCGAACTCGGGAGTGATCTCGCTGACGAGAACGTCGACATCACGAGCGTCACGAATAGCGCGCGCGCCGAGGCTCGCCGCCGCACTCACGCCGAGCTCGAACTCGGCGTCGGAACCGAAGTCGACACTCGCAATGCTCAGGGCGAGCAGCATGCGACTGCGACGGGTCTCCTCGAACTGCCGCACCATGAAGGTGCCGGTCTTCGCCGACGACTTCCAGTGGATGTGGCGGCGATCGTCTCCGGGCACGTATTCGCGCAGCGCATGAAACGCCAGATCGCTCACGGTCAGGTCTCGGGTCGGCCGGCCCTCGAGGTCGCGCACGAGCCCACTCGACGTCGATGGCACGTCGATGGTGCGCGGGTGGATGATGAACTCGGCCGCATCGGCCCAGTGGTATTCGCGACGCACGAGCCCCACGGGATCAGCCCGAACGGTCTTCACCGGCCCCACCGTCAGGCGGCCACGACGATCGGTCGGGAGAGCGACGGACGGCTCGACCCGATCGCCCGGGCCGATGCCGGGAACCGCGATGGGGACGATGCGCTCGCCGACGGGCAGGTCGACGACCGTGCCGAAGGAGCGCCGTGAGGTGGGGTTCGTCACGACCAGCCGGGCGTGCGCCTCGTCACCGACGGCGACGCGAACCGGCGGCGGAACAAGCTGGAAGTGCAGTCGGATCCTGCCCACCAGGTACGCGACGGCGACGATCGTGAGCGCCACGCCGACGGCACCGGCGAGGACGAGTTCCGTCCAGCCCCAGAGATACCCCGCCCCGAGCGACAGAGGCGCGACGGCGATGACGACCCAGCCAAGGGGGGTCACCACGGAGGAGGCGGCGCGGCCTGCACGGGACGCGACACGGCCGACGGCGCGACCGGCGCGCACGACAGTGACCAGAGCATCCGCCGACCAGCCCGTCCGCTCGCCGACGAGCCGGGTGCGCGCAGTGGTGACCGTCGACCCCCCGGAGGAGCCGGTGACCTCCCGCGTAACGGTCGACCGCGGTGACGACCCGTCGGTCACACGGCGACCCGGTCGCTCGGCGGGGCGGTCTCCACGACGACCTGAGCGATAACGGACGCCTGCGTGACGCCGTCGAATTCGGCCTCGGGGTCGAGAACGAGTCGGTGCGCGAGCACCGGTTCGGCGAGCGACTTCACGTCGTCGGGAATGACGTAGTGGCGTCCGTCGAGGGCCGCGAACGTCTTCGCGCACCGCACGAGCGCCAGGGCGCCACGGACGCTCGCCCCCAGCCGGACGTCGGGATGCGCGCGGGTCGCCTCCACGAGACGCGCGACGTAGTCACCGATCACCGGATCGACATGCACGGTGCGCGCCGCATCGATCATGCTGCGCACCGTGTCGAGGTCGATGACCGGCTCGAGCACCGTGGCGCGCGGCCCCGACGCTCCCGCGAGGATTCTCACGGTCGACGCGTGATCGGGGTAGCCGATCGCCGTGCGGATGAGGAAGCGGTCGAGCTGCGCCTCCGGTAGACGGTAGGTGCCAGCCTGTTCGATCGGGTTCTGGGTGGCAATGACCAGGAAGGGCGCGTCGACCGGGTGGGTCGTACCGTCGATCGTGACGTGCCCCTCCTCCATCACCTCAAGCAACGCCGACTGCGTCTTCGGGCTGGCCCGGTTGATCTCATCGGCCAGGACGACGGTCGCGAACACGGGGCCGGGGTGAAAGGAGAACTCGCCACTGCGCTGGTCGTAGACCGTGATGCCCGTGATGTCGCCCGGCAGCAAGTCGGGGGTGAACTGCACGCGCTGCGTCGTGCCTCGAATGCTCTCAGCCAGCGCCCGCGCGAGCGAGGTCTTCCCCGTCCCCGGCACGTCTTCGAGCAGCAGGTGCCCCTCGCTCAACATCGCGGTGAGCCCGAGGCGCACAACGTATGACTTGCCGAGGAGCACCGATTCGACATTGGTCACGATCCGCTCGGCGAGGCCGGAGAACCACTGCGCCTGCTCGGGGGTCATCGTCATGGCGAATTCCTTCGTCGGTGTCGGTGCTCAGTCACGGTCGGTAGATCCGGACAAAGCTCGTGCCCCCCACGCTAACGGTGACCTCGAGGCGAGGGTCGGAGGACGGGGGCGCGGCGATCTCACACGATCCCGATTCGATTGACAACGGCTCGTCGTCGGGCCGAGCGCGACAGAGGTACTCGACGGACGAGTAGGCGGGACGGTTCGCCTCATCGATCGGAGTCCAGGTGATCGTCGCGGTGCGTTCGGGCGCGGGGCCGTCCGAGAAGACGAACGTTGGCTGAACGTCGATCAGTACGGCGACCGGAATCGAGAAGGTGCTCGACCATGGACCACAGTTGAGAGCACCCACATCTCGGCACACGCGAACATCGACGCCGAGCTGGCGGCCGTAGTGGCGCGTACCGTCTTGCGGCGTAATCGGCAGTGCCGACGGCGTCGATGGTGTTGTGCTCACGCCGTCACCGACGTAGCGGTACTGGATGAACGGTATGGGCTCGCCCGGAACGTTGGTCGTCACCGCCGTGATTCGTGTCTCCCACCGTCCCGGGGCGAGCTCCTCCCCGCCCGCGGTGGTTATCGCCGTGACGCGGCCAGGTTGGGCGACGGTCCGCGCAGTGGTTTCCGGACTCTGGGTGCATCCCTGGCCGTTGTGCGCGTAGACGACCACACGGTACGTGCGATCGCCCGCGAGGCCAGAGATCGTGTGCTGCGTCACGTCGCCTCCGACGCGGGTCGTGCCCGCCGGCGGGGACAGCGTGGGCGCACCCTCCTCAACCCCCGTCACCTCGCAACGCGGCGCAGACTCACCGCCGTCCGTATGCCATACGTAGAAGCGGTCGATGGGGCGACCGTTCGACCCGAACGCGCCAGCCCAGTCGACGCGGACCGTCTGTCCATCAGCGGGGCTCGCGGGGTTTCCCGACTGCTCGGCGGTCGGCGTCGCCAGACTGAGCGGCGCGCCCGCCGGGGTGCCCGAGGTCTCCGCGCTGTTCCAGTTGGTCAGCGGTCCGAACGCGTCGTTACGCGCGCTCACCGTTATGGTGTAGCTCGTGCCGTTCTGCAGAGCTCCGGTGTCCACTACGTTCAGCCAATACGGCGTGCCGACCGGGTCGCCCGCCGACACCGCGACCTCGCGCGTCACCGGCCCCACGGTCACGATGTAGCGCCGGATGGGAGATGCCGACGCGGGCTGATCGGGTTTCGTCCACCCCACCCGCATCCCGCGGTCCAGCGGCGACCGCGTCAGCGTGTCGGGTGCAGGCGGCACGAGGTCCGACCACACGGGGTCGGGAAGGGCGGTCGGCGCGCTCGGGCCCTGCGCGTTGACGGCGGACACCGCGATGCGTACGCGGTTGTCCGGCCCGTTGCCGGGCGTCGGAACGGTGCAGGGCGAGGCAGAGCAGGGCACGGTGGCGGTCACCGCGCCGTCCGCGACGCGAGTGACGACGGCGTCGAAGCGCTGGACGGGAGCGTTGTTAGAGCTGCCGGGTTGCCAGGCGAGCACGAGGGAGCGGTCGGCGAACTCCTGCACTCGCAGCCCCGTCACCGGGTCGGGGACGTCTTGCACAGAGATCCGCACGCTCCCCCAGACGTACCGCTCGGGGTCATCGGTGGCGTCGGCGACCTGGTATTCGAGCACGGTGTCGCCGGGCGATGCCGTCGACGCGACCGTCACTTGCAAGCGCTGGCCGTCGGCACTCGGCTGAATGGTGACACCCGCGGGTATGCGCGCGTTGTCGAGCCCGCGAATGTCGATAACCCGCAGCGGGACGGACGGGAACGGATTCGTCGCCGCATCGTTGGCGAGCACGTCGACCGTGGTCGTCTGGCCGCGCGGGGCAATGGCAGCGTCGTCAGCGGGCCTGGCGAGCGGTCGGGTCGACGGAACGACAAGCACATCGATGCGGCCCGGGGTGCCATCAGCGGCCGCGTCCCGCACGCCAACCGTCGCGCCGAGCCTGGTCCCGCGGGGCACACCCGGTGTGACACTGACGATCGCGCGCTGCCCGACGATGTCGATGGTGAGGCCCTCGGGCAACGACTGCGTCAGCCGGTACTCGAGTTCGTCGAGATCGTCGGGGTATGGGTAGGAGGTGACGCGAACGAGATCGAGCTCACGGCTACCGCCCGGCTCCAGTTCGATCGTCGCGCCGACCAACACGGGCGGCTGGTTCTCGCGGGGCGCCACCTCGATGGGCAGGACGATCGTCGCGACGCGCCCGTCGGGATCGGTCGGCGACACGCCGTCTGTGACCTCGAACGACAGGGATGCCGGACCGAAGTACAGGTCGCTCGAGCGGAATCGCAGCGTCTGCGAGTCGACGACGAGCGACGAGCCGTCGGAGTTCGATGCGCGCACCGTTGCGGTGTCGGTCAGCTGCACCTGTCGCCCGCCGACCGCGATCACGAAATCGTTGATCGGGATCGTGATGGCCTGCTCACTCACCACGCGGATACGCGGCGCGCGACGATCGAGCTGCGGCAGCGCGTCGGCAGTTCCCGGTACCCAGATGAACGCGGTCCCGGTCACGGAGGAGTCCGCCGGATGAACGAGCGAGAACGGGATGATCTGACGCCGCTCCCCCACGGCGACACGAATCCGCCGGTCGGGCAGCACCGTGCCCGCCTGTTCGAAGCCTGGGACCATGCGCACGCCGAGCGCGCCCACGTCGCCCTCGGCGAAGAACGCGCGCGCCAGCACGTCGACATCGACGGTCTCGCGATCGAGGATGTCCGACAGCGACAGCACCACATCGCGGGCTGTCGGAGCCAGCAACGGCGCGTCGGCAACGACATTGACGGTGACGAACGCCTGTGATGCTCCCCCGAACTCGTTCTCGATGGTGTAGATCGCGCCGTACGATCCGACCGCCGTGGGGGGGACGAGCCGCACGTAGCGACCGTCGACGATCTCGGCGGTCGTGCGGGGATCGGTCACTTCAGCCGACACGACGCGCAGCACACTGCCGTCTGGGTCGGAATCGTTCTCGAGCACCGGCACGAGTACGCTGCCGCCCGGACGAACCGTGACCTGATCATCGTTGGCAACCGGGTTGCGTGCACCCTCCAGGCGCGGGCTGATGCCCACCCGGATGGTGCCGGATGCCCGCGCGCCCAGGGAGTCGACGACGGTGTAGCGGAACTCGTCCGTGCCGGCCGCGTATTCACCGGCTTGGTAGTCGAAGAAGTCGATGCCGGAGTCGACCACGACGCCGCGCGAGGGCGCGGTCTCCTGGCCGACCACTTGCACCGAGTCGCCATCCGGGTCCATGTCACCGACCGGCACACGGATCCGCACGGTTTCGCCTGCGATGACTCTCGCCGTGATCGTTCGCGGCACGGGCGGGGCGTTCGTCGCCTCATCGACCTCGCGCACGCTGATGCGCACGGTCGCCTGCGCGCGCTCGACTCCGAGCGGACCGAGCACCTCGTACACGGCGGTGAAGTCACCCGGGCGGTCGGGGGCGAGGTATCGCAATCGGTCGCCGCTGACAAACAGCAGCCCGTCGTCGCCCTCGAGCCCGCGAACGAGTTCGGGGTTCAGGGTGATCGGCTCGTCATCGGGGTGTTCGTCGTTGTCGAGCACGGGGATCGTTACGGCGTCCCCCACGCGAACCGTCACGGAGTCATCGTTGGCGATGGGAGGCTGCAGCGTCTCGGGGCGCGGAATCTCAATGACCGTGATTGTGCCGACCGCATCCGCAAAGCCGTTGGAGACCCGGTAGGAGACGTCCACGGGGCTACTGAGCGGGCGGGTGAGCGAGATGCGCACGTCGCGTTGGTCGATCACCTCTGCGCGGATGCCGCTATCGCTCGGAACATCGGTGACCCCGGTGACGACAAGTACCCCGCCGGCCGGGTCGATGTCGGTCGTGGCGACCGCGACGGTAGCGCTGCTGAGCGATCGCACGTAGGCGGTTTTCGGCACCGTGATCGGCACAGCGAGTTCGGGCGGTGCCGACACGTCCACCCGAACGAGCCCTGTCGCCGTCTGGTCGCCGTCGCTGACGACGTACTCGACGTAGTGGGTGCGCACTTCGTCAGATGAGAAGCGGAAGAATCCGCGTTCGAGCCGCGGCGTGATCACGGCACCGGCGCGTTCGGGTACGGACACGAGTCGGATGACGCCGGTTCCGCCGCGGACCGAGCGCAGCGGCTCGATGCGCACCTCCTGGCCGGCGAAGGCCTGCACCGCGAACGGCTCGGCGATGATCGGAACCTGGCCGGCGGGCCTGACCGTCACCGCCAGTTCGCCCTCGCCGGCGAGGGTGCCGTCGGACACCCGCAACTGGACGGAGCGCAATTCGCCCACACCCCCACGCTCGGCGAACGTCACGCGCCCGTCGGGTCGCGATGCGACCTGATCGGGGGATGCGACGCTCACCTCCTCGAGGAAGATCGGGTCACCGTCGGGGTCGACCCACTCACCCAGGACATTCGCCGACACCCGTCCCCCCTCGGCGACCGTCGTACGGGCGGGCCGCACCTGGAAAGGGGCGCCGTTTTCGAACGGCTGTCGCACCGTGACGACGACGGTCGCGGAGTCCGAACCTCCACGCCCATCGGTGATCGTGTACCCAAAACTGAGGACGCCCGACGCATCGGGCGGCAGCGTCAGCTGCACTTTCTGCGCGCTGTCGACGATGTCGAGGCGCCCGAGCGCCGCATCCAATTCGGTGACCTCGCTGATCACGAGGACGTCGCCGTTCGGATCGCTGTCGTTGAGCAGCACGGGAAGAACCGTCGAGCGTCCGGGCCGGGCACCGAACTCGTCGTCGACCGCGACGGGCGGTTGCTGCACGCGCTCGGTCTCGGGTGGCACGTCTAGCGCGTCCACCATTTCGTCGCGCTCGTCCTGCTCCTGCGCGAGCAGGTCGTCCCAGTTATCGATGAGGGCTCCGGTACCGAGCACGTCCCAGACCGCGCCCGAGGCACGATCGTTCAGCACGACCCGCGTGTCGCGCACGACGAACTCCAGCGTGTCCGTGGGCACGAGACCTGTGAGCGATACGGAGGGCGGGTTCGCGCAGGAGCGCCACGCGGAGGCATCCGCCCAGGCGATGACCGTGCACCCGTTGATCACGACCGGCGCGACGGGAGCACCGGCCCGGTCGCTTACGATCGTGCGCAACTCGCCGGTCGCGGACACGGCGACGGCGCCGGAGCTCGTCGCCACGACCAACTCGGTCGCGGTGTCGCTCGGTTGCGCGAGCGCGACATCTCCCTCGCCGACGACCGCGGAGAGATCGATGGGTTCGCCGTCTCGCCACAGTGTGCGGGTTTCCGGCTCGTAGGCCCACCACGTGCCCGCCGCGATCGTGACCGCGATGTCGCTCGCGTCGGTCGTCGGGACCTCCCAGATCTCCGCCACGCGGTCGAGCCGGTCGGGCGCCAAGCGGTGGATTTCGCCCGTGGAGGGCGCGGCGACGAGCACACCGAACAACTCGGTCGCGGCCACCCGTGACCCCGGGCCGAACGACAGCGGCGCGGCCCGCGTGGTGTCGAAGTCGTCGAACAGCACCCACGGGACCGTCCACAGCTCGCCCGTCACGCTCGTGTGGACGACGACGGTCTCTCCGACGAACTGTACGTCGGCGTCGGTCGGCGGCAACGGTACCGAGTAGTCGATCTGCGCACGGGCAACGTCGAGCACGTCGGCGGAGGCGTTCTGCTGGTCGATCACGACGACGTCGGCGCCGTAGTGGCGCACGTGGAGGTCGGCGCCCTCCGTTTCGACGAGAGCGTCGAGTGCGCCGATCTGCACGTTGGCGCGCGCGACCGCTTGCCGCTCGCCGCTTGTTACCCAGAGGGCGCCGTCGTTCAGGTCGGCACGCTGCGCTTCAAAACCGTCGTACAGAATGGCGACGGTCGACACGACGGCGGCGATCAGGGTTCCGCTGACGGCGCTCAGCCACGCGGACCGTCGGCGTGACGCACGCCGAGTCGCAGCAGCCAGAACCATCGCTTACGCCCCCTCGGTCTGGATGCACTGCTCGGCACTCGCGGGACCAATGCGACCCTCGCGCGCGACTCGGACGACGATGCAGACGTGCTGGCCGGGTTCCGCCACGACCGCGAACTCGGCAGTGCGCTGCAGAGCGGGCGTGCCGTCGTCGACGCGCACGTGGAAACTGTCACCCGCGGCGAGGCCCGGGTCGTCCCACATGAAGGTCACTTCTGAGCCGTCGGCCTCCGCACGAACATCGGTCACGCGCGGGAGGGAACCGTCTTCGTTCTGCACGGCAAGCCACGTCGCTGTCGCGCCGAGTCCCACAACAACGAGGGCGATCAGGATGAGTGCTGTCGCGATGAGGTTCGATCGGCGCGAGCTCGTGGTGCGACGGCGGGTATCGGTGCCGGCTTCGGCCGAGGCCACCGTCTGATCGGGCTCGATCGGGCGCCGACGGCGGCGGCGAGACTTCCCCGATGTCGGCGTGCGGGGAGACGCCGACCGCACGACCGTCTGCTCTCCCGTGTCGCCGCTGATGGCGCGGGCCCAGTCGTCGACCGCGATGTCGGCATGGGTCGGCGCCAGTCCGAGTTCGGCCTCGATGCGTTGCAGGTCGCGGACGAGCTCGAGCGCACTCTGTTGACGTTTCGCGGGGTCTTTGCTCATGCCGCGACGCAGCACCGCCTCGAGAGACGCCGGAACATCATCTCGCCTGATCGCGGGCAGGCGGGCGCGCGTGATGCGGGCGATGAGGTCACGCGTCTCGTTCGCGCCGCCGGGTTCCTCGAACGGGGATCGGCCGGCGATGAGCGAATAGAGGGTCGCGGACAGCGACCAGATCTCGCTGGCGATCGTTCCGGTGGTCTCATCCAGCAGGACTTCCGGCGCGGACCAGGGCACGGACATCCCGACGGTCTCCCCCGCATCCGGCGCGGCCCCGAGACTCGCGGCGATTCCGAAGTCGCTGAGAACGGGGTGCCCGAAGAGCGTCGTCAAGATGTTGGACGGCTTGATGTCTCGGTGCAACACACCGCTTTGATGGGCGGTCTCGATGGCGCTGCCGATCTGCACGCCGATCCGCACCGCCTCGGCAACCGGGATACGCTCCGTGCGGAACCGGTCAGCCAACTGCGCGCTGCACAGCTCCATGACGAGATAGGGCCGCCCATCCGCCGAGATGCTCGCCTGGTACACCGTGAGGATCCCCGGGTGCGACGACAGCTGGGCCATCAGGTTCGCCTCGACCTGGAACATGCGGCGCACGCTCTCGGTGACGACGTCGGCAAGCATGACCTTCACGGCCACCTGGCGCCTCGGCATGTTCTGCTCGTAGAGAAAGACGTCGGCAAAGCCACCGGTACCGAGCAGGCGCACGTGCGTGAACCCGGGCAGGATCGGAGGCGCTGATGGCCGACGGAGCACCACGAGACCCCCCTCCCGGTGTGATTGCGATAAGTGTAGGAGGTCCGCTCAGTTCGCGGCGGCAGGGGCGCGTACCACGTCGATCACGATTAAGGTGATGTTGTCGCGACCGCCCTGCGCGAGCGCCGCATCCAGCAGTGCGTTGGCCGTCTCGCGAGCGCTCAGGCGGGCGGCCAAATGCAGACGCAGCCGCTCGTGCGGGACCTCTTTCGTCAGACCGTCGGAGCACAGCAGCAGGCGCATCCCGGTCTCCAGCGAGAGGTCGACAAAGTCAATGTCGGGCTCCAGCGAGAAGCCCACGGCGCGCGTGATCACGTTCGCCTCGGGGTGCGCCTCGGCGTCCTCCGCGGCGATTTCGCCCGCGGCCACGAGCTCCTGCACCAGCGAGTGGTCGACCGTCACCTGACGGAGCTCATTGCCCGTGAACGCGTACACCCGCGAGTCGCCGACGTTGAACACGGTGAGCCGAGCGCCGGCCTCGTCGGCCGTCAGAGCCACGCCCGTCACGGTCGTGCCGATTCCGCGCTCTTCTTCGTCGAGATCGTGGATGTCCCAGGTAGCACGGTGGAGGGCGTCCGAGATCTCGTCGCGGCCTACAAAGTCGCCCGTCCCCGCGGCCTGCAGACGCCGAACCACCGCGTCGCTCGCACGGTCGCCGTGCAGGTGGCCGCCCATCCCGTCGGCGACGGCGAAGAGCGGCACGTCAGCGAGGTAGCTGTCTTCGTTGTGAGCGCGTCGGTACCCCACGTGCGTGACGCCGTGCCAGGCAAGCTCGATGGCGCCCGAACGCTGGGGAAGCCCCACGATGTGGCGCACGGTGCTGCGGCCGATGGCGGTCACGACGACTCCTCGTGGGCGGGCGGGTAGGGGCGGAACTCGAGCACAATGCCGTCACCGAGGTCGACGGCAGTGTCGGGCAGGACGGCGCACGACTCGCCCGGCCGGAGCCTTCGGGCAGGCCCAGACGCCCAGTGTACGTGCAGGCCGTTCGTCGACCCGAGGTCGGTCACCACAAGGGTCTGGCCGAGCTGCTCGATGCGCGCGTGCGTCGACGATATTCCAACGCGGTCGGCGGGCACCACCAGTCGGCGGGGGTCGGCCCCGGTGGGCACGCGCGACCCGCCGGGAGCGCGCCCGATGATGACCGGGCGGTCAAGGGGCACGACCGTGGTCGTGCCGCGCACCGCGAGCATCCATCGAGGGGTGTCGGAAGCGGGAGCCTCGTCGTTGGCGTCGTCGTCCGCGACGTGGCGGACCGCCCGGACGCCCGGCAGCGACCGCAGCACGTCGTCCACCGCCACGCTGATCGGACGCTGGGCCGTGGCCTCGGACGGTTCGACAAGGCGGATGATCGTGTCGTCGATATCGCGCCTCTCGCGGTCTTCAGAGTCGTCGGCGCGCACCCCGCCACGCTACCCCGAGATCATTCCTCGCCGAGATAACTCATCACGTGCTTGATGCGCGTGTAGTCCTCGAAGCCGTAGTGCGAGAGGTCCTTGCCGTAGCCGGAGTGCTTGAAGCCGCCGTGCGGCATGTCGCTCACGAAGGGGATATGGGTGTTGATCCACACACATCCGAAGTCGAGATCGCGGCTGAAACGCATCGCCCTCGCGTGATGGTCGGTCCAGACGGACGCGGCGAGGGCGTACCGCACACCATTCGCCAGCGCGAGTGCCTCCTCCTCGGTGCGGAAGGTCTGAACCGTGAGGACGGGTCCGAAAATCTCCTCCTGCACCGCTTCGTCGTCTTGTCGCATGCCGGTCACGATCGTCGCCTCGAAGAAGTAGCCGCGGTCGCCCTGACGTGCACCGCCGGTCACGATCTCCGCGTGAGCGGGTAGGCGCTCGATCACGCCCGAAACGCGGGCAAGCTGGTCGACGTTGTTGAGGGCGCCGTACAGGATTCCGTCCTCGTGCGGCGCGCCAGTTCGGGCATGCGAGCGCGCCCGAGAGACGAGCGCCGCCACGACGTCGTCGTGGACCGACTCGTGCACGATGACCCGCGTCGCGGCCGTGCAGTCCTGTCCCGCATTGAAGTAGGCGGCGAGGACGAGACCCTCCGCGACCTTCTCGGGGTCGGCGTCGGGGAACACGATGGCCGGCGCCTTCCCGCCGAGCTCGAGATGCACGCGCTTCAGGTCGTCGGCGGCGGCACGAGCAACCTGCATGCCCGCGCGGACGGAGCCGGTTATGGCGACCATCTGCGGCGTCGCGTGCTGCAGGAGCGCTGCGCCCGTCGAGCGGTCGCCGGTGACGACGTTGAGAACCCCTGCCGGAAGGTGCTCGGCGGCGAGTCGGCCGAGCAGCAACGTCGACTGCGGCGTCGTGTCGGACGGCTTCAGGACGACGGTGTTCCCTGCCGCGATCGCCGGAGCGATCTTCCACGCCGCCATGTTGAGCGGGTAGTTCCAGGGCGTGACCTGCCCGATGACGCCGACGGGCTCCCTCCTAATGAATGACGTGTGCCCGGCGAGATACTCTCCGGCGGAACGCCCATCGAGATCGCGCGCGGCGCCGGCGAAAAAGCGCAGCTGATCAACGGACTGATCGATCTCGTCGGCCACCAGAGAGGCGCGCGGCTTTCCGGTGTCTTGCGACTCCAGGTCGGCGAACTCGTCGGCGTGAGCCTCCATGGCATCGGCGAGGCGGAACAGTGCGAGCTGACGTTCGGCGGGAGTGGTGCGGCCCCACGAGGCGAAGGCGCGATCCGCGGCGGCATAGGCGCGATCGATCTCCTCTGCTGTCGTGATGGGAGCGTGCGCGTACACCTCCTCGGTCGCCGGGTCGATGAGGGCGATGGCGTCGCTCGCGGCGCTCTCGACCTCGGTTCCGTCGATGATGGGGCGCAGAATCGTCTCACTCATGGGGCCACGATAGCGGCGCTCACGGCACGAATCCAGAGTCTGACAACGGATTCCGTCGCAATTATCCCCATGGTGATGCGGAATCGCTTGCCAAAGCCTGCTTGCGCTGTCAGAATCAGGAGCATGTCCGCACGCCCGAAACCGGTACAGCTCGACGAAGTGTCAAAAGCGATCGTCGAACAGCTGCAGACCGACGGTCGACGCTCGTACGCCGAGATCGGTAAGGCCGTCGGCCTCAGTGAGGCAGCCGTCCGCCAACGCGTGCAGAAACTCACCGACGCCGGCGTGATGCAGGTCGTTGCCGTGACCGACCCGATGCAGCTGGGCTTCTACCGTCAGGCGATGATCGGCATCCGGGTGACCGGCGACACGACGGCGGTCGCAGAAACCCTCGCGAGTATCCCGGCCGTCGACTACGTCGTGTTAACCGCCGGCAGCTTCGACATCCTCGCCGAAGTGGTGTGCGAGAACGACGACGACCTGATCAGCCTGCTCAACACGCGCATCCGCGGCATCGAGGGCGTGGCGAGTACCGAGACGTTTGTGTATCTACGACTGCAAAAGCAGTTCTACAACTGGGGAACGAGATGAGCATTTTCACGCGCAGCAAGAAGAAGGCCCACAAGGCCGAAACCACGCACCACCACGAGCACAGCGTGGTTGCCGACGGGGCCCTCGACGGTGCCATCGCCGCGAGCGAGCACGCCGAGCTGCAGCGCAAGGCGAAGGACCACCTCTGGATGCACTTCGCGCGCCAGTCGGGAATGGAAGCCGGCAACGGCGTCCCCATCATCGTGCGCGGCGAGGGACACCACGTCTTCGACGCGGAGGGCAAGAAGTACATCGATGGCCTCTCTGGACTGTTCGTCGTGCAGGTCGGTCACGGCCGTGAGCGTCTCGCCGAGGCCGCACGCAAGCAGGCGGAAGAGCTCGCGTTCTTCCCCCTGTGGTCATACGCCCACCCGGCCGCGATCGAGCTCGCCGACAAGCTGGCCGACTACGCACCCGGTGACCTGAACCGCGTGTTCTTCACCACCGGCGGCGGCGAAGCCGTCGAGTCGGCCTGGAAGCTCGCCAAGCAGTACTTCAAGCTGACCGGAAAGCCCATGAAGCACAAGGTCATCTCGCGGGCGGTCGCGTACCACGGCACGCCGCAGGGCGCCCTCGCGATCACCGGCATCCCCGGCATGAAGGAGATGTTCGAGCCGCTGACGCCCGGCGGATTCCGCGTTCCCAACACGAACTACTACCGCGCCGAAGAGATGGGGTTCCACGGCTCGCTGGAAGAGTTCGGGCAGTGGGCCGCGAACCGTATCGAAGAGGCGATCCTCTTCGAGGGGCCCGACACGGTGGCTGCGGTCTTCCTTGAGCCGGTGCAGAACTCGGGCGGCTGCTTCCCGCCGCCCCCCGGCTACTTCCAGCGCGTCCGCGAGATCTGCGACAAGTACGACGTGCTGCTCGTCAGCGATGAGGTCATCTGTGCGTACGGTCGCATCGGCGAAATGTTCGCCTGCACCGCGCTCGGCTACGTTCCCGACATCATCACGAGCGCGAAGGGCCTCACGAGTGGCTACTCACCGCTCGGCGCGATGATCGTCAGCGATCGCCTGTACGAGCCGTTCACGCACGGCCAGACCGCGTTCTACCACGGCTACACCTTCGCCGGTCACCCGGTCTCGGCGGCCGTCGCGCTCGAGAACATCGCGATCATGGAGGAAGAAAACATTCTCGAGAACGTGCGCGAGAACTCCCCGAAGTTCCGCGCCGCGCTCGAGCGCCTCAAGGATCTCCCCATCGTCGGCGACGTCCGCGGTGAGGGCTACTTCTTCGGTATCGAGCTGGTCAAGAACAAGGAGACGCGCGAAACCTTCAACGAGGACGAGTCGGAGCGGCTGCTGCGCGGTTTCCTCTCGAAGGCGCTGTTCGACGCCGGGCTCTACTGCCGTGCGGATGATCGCGGAGACCCCGTGATTCAGCTCGCGCCGCCGCTCACCATCGGCCCGAAGGAGTTCGACGAGATCGAAGCGATTCTGCGTGCGGTCCTGACCGAGGCATCCAACCGCCTGTAATCGACACCGTTCGGTCGGGTCGCGCGCGACGATAGCGGCGACCCGACCCCCTGTCTACCCCGCGCGGCGCGCCTGGGAATCCGCCATACTCGGCACATGACGACGACGGTTGCGCCCCCGCCTCCCCCGGCGACCCGGCGACGGGCCCGCGCGCTCAATCCCGCCGACGTTCTCGTTCTCGCCAGCCTCATCGCGGTGAACGCCCTGATCGCCATGTTCGGCTCCGCCGTGTCGCGCCCGCACATCAACGGCTGGTATGCCGAGGTCGCGCCCCCGATCTGGGTGCCACCCAACTGGGTATTCGGTGTCGTGTGGTCGGCGCTGTATCTGAGCATCTCCATCGCTGCGTGGCTGGTCTGGCGGGAGCGTCGACGGCGGCGGGTGACGATCGCGCTGACGGCCTACGTCATTCAGATGGTGCTCAACTGCCTGTGGTCACCCGTGTTCTTCGCCCTGTATCCGGCCATCGGATCGCCCGCCACCTGGCTTGCTCTCGGTATTCACATGGCGTTGCTATTGTCTCTCGTCGTGATGACCAGCGAGTTCTGGCAAGTCCGACGCACAGCGAGCATCCTCACGGCACCGTACGCGCTCTGGGTGATTTACGCCGCCTCCATCACCGTGGCCTACGCGGTGATCCTGCCCTAGAGAGCGTGTCAACGATCGTGATCGCCCGCCGTCCCTGAGGTGGGACTCGGCGCGTCGTGAGTTGACGCGCAGAAGACGTGGAGGCTCGACTTCTACGCTCAACGCGTGATTGAGCAGGGACCCCGCGGCGCGACGCGCGCGACGAGCGCGACCGCCGTGCGCGAGGAGTCGCGTCCGACGCGGGCGCGTTCCATCGCGACGCTGCTCACGTTCCTCATCATCGGCGCAACGGTCGCGCTGACCGGCGCCCTCGTCGCGGGCCATGCGGTGGCCGGCTGGTACGCATCGGCCGACAAACCGATGTGGACCCCCGCCGATGACGCGTTCGCCCCGGTGCTCGGCCTCAGCTACGGCCTGATGGCAGTCGGAGCGTGGCTTGTCTGGCTGACTCCCGAAACCGAGGAGCGATCGGCAGCATTGACGGTCTACGTCCTTCAGCTTGCGCTGGGCGCCATCTGGGCTCCCGCATTCTTCGGACTCGGCGGTGTAGTCGGCGCTGCAGGGCCGTGGGCCTCGCTCGTCGTGATCGTGCTGACCGCGATCGTCCTTTTGGCCACCCTGTTCCGCTTCTGGGAACTGAGCCACGGTGGGGCCCTGCTTCTGATCCCCGCCTTTGTTTGGGTGCTGTACGCCATGACATTGAACGCAGCCATTGCCGTGCTGGCACTCTAGCGTCGACTCGCGCGTTACCGTGGTCGTGTGACCGCCCACCACCCCCGCCCCCTGTCGCCTGCCGCGCGGGCCGGGCGCGCGATCGCGCTGAGCCTCGCCGTCCTCATGGTCGCCGTGCAGTTCGCGATCCTCGGAGGCGTCGCCTGGGGCGTGCAGAATCCACGGGTTGTCGCCGACCAGTGGACCGTCGCCCGCTACACGCCGCCGGCCGAGATCTCCGCGCTCGCCGACCGGGCTGGGCTCAGTGATCGTGGTCGGTTCTACTTCTATGCCAGCCGCCCCGAGATCGTGCCGACCGTCGAGTTCGACGATGTGTGCACCTTCCGCGAACCGGGAATCGGCGTACTCGGGTGCTACACCCTCGCAGACGGTCGCATCTTCCTCTTCCCGATCAGCTCACCCGAGCTCGAGGGCCTGCAGGTCGTCGTTGCCGCTCACGAGATGCTGCACGCCGTGTGGGACCGGATGGAGAGGGAAGAACAGGAAGCGCTCGCTGGCCCCCTCGAGGAGGCATTTGCCGCGCTCGGCCCCGATCACGAGCTGGTCGAGCGCATCGCGTTGTACGAGGAGATGGACCCGAGCTCACGAATCCCCGAGCTATACGCGATCCTCGGAACCGAGGTTGCCGACCTTCCCGCGGTCCTGGTCGAGCACTATTCGGGATGGTTTAACGACCGTGATCGCGTGACGGGGCTGTACGCCGAGGCGAACGCCGTGTTCCGCGACCTTGACCGGCGGCTCGAGGCACTGCAAGACGACCTCACGGAACTCTCCGCCGTGATCGACGCCGACCGTGCCGAATTCATCCGCGAATCCGACGAACTCGCCGCCGACATCGCCGACTTCAACGAGCGCGCCGATACGCCGGGCGCCTTCGACAGCGAGGAGCAATTCGCCGCCGAGCGGGCCGACATCATTGCCCGCCAGGAGGCGCTTGAAGCGTCGCGCGATGCCCTGAACGCCGCCGTTGATCGCTACAACGCCCTCGTTGCCGATCTCGAGGCCCTGAACGCTGAAGCCGCGGAGCTGAACCGAGCGATCAACATCTCGGTCACCCCGCAGGAGGCCGAGCCCGACGGCTAGATCGGGAAGAGCTGATCGATCGCATCCAGGTCCTCCGCGGCCGGGGTCCATGCGGAGACTGCGGCGGCGTTTTGCGCAACCTGCTCGACGGTTGTTGCCCCCGCGATGATGGACGCCATGGCGGGACGCGACAAAAGCCATCCGATCGTTGCCTCGAGCATCCCGATGCCGCGGTCGTGGCAAAAGCGTTCGTATGCGTCGATCGCGTCCCAGGGCGCGCCCTCCAGAAGGTGAGGTCGCTGACGCATGATGCGGGAATCGGTCGGGCCTCCGGTGCGGCTGAACTTGCCAGTAAACAGGCCGTTGTAGAGCGGGAACCAGGGCAGGAAGCCGACACCGTAGCTCTCCGCGACAGGCAGCAACTCTCGCTCCGCGTCGCGCGTGAGGAGGTTGAACTCGTTCTGCGCCGAGATGAAGCGCTCGTGGCCGTGCAGCTGCGCGACGAGGTCGGCCTCGACGAGTTGCCAGGCGGCGAAGTTGGAGTGCCCGATGTAGCGGATCTTGCCCTCGTCGATGAGCTCGTCGAGGGCGGCGAGGGTCTCCTCGATCGGCGTGAGCGGGTCGGGTGTGTGGAGCTGGTAGAGATCGATCCAGTCGGTCTTCAACCGCGTGAGGCTCTGCTCGACGGCAAGTCGCACGTAACGGCGGGATCCGCGCGCCCCCCAGTGCGGAATCGGGCTCTCGTAGTCGGTGTGACCGAACTTCGTCGCGAGCACGATCTGGTCACGCTTACCGACGAGCGCCTCGCCCATCATCGATTCGCTGCGGCCGTAGGCGTAGCCGTAGATGTCGGCCGTGTCGAAGAGTGTGATGCCGTGGTCGATGGCCGCGTGCATGACGCGAGCCGCGCCCTCCTGCTCCTCCGTCGCGGTACCCGGTCGGCCGAAGTTGTTGCAGCCGAGCCCGACGCTCGAGACCCGAAGTCCCGAGGTGCCCAGGGTGCGGTACGTCATCTCTGTCATGCCTCCTATCCTCCCAAACCCCGAATCGATGTCCCGTCTCCCCGTGAGGCTCGGGATGCTCGCACCGCGTCGGATGCGCCCGGTAGCGTTCCCCGCATGCCCGAGACCCCGATCGACCCCGCTGACGCCGCCACCATCTCCCCCGCCACCGTGATCGGCCCCGATGGGCGCGCGCGCTGCGCCTGGGTGGGCGACACCGCCGACGTGCAGCACTACCACGACGACGAGTGGGGTGTTCCCGTGCGCGGCGACCGGGCACTCTTCGAACGCATTGCGCTCGAAGGATTTCAATCCGGGCTGTCGTGGCTGACGATTCTGCGCCGCCGCGACGGTTTCCGCTCGGCGTTCGCGGGCTTCGACCCCGCGGCGGTCGCACAATTCGGCGATGCCGACGTCTCCCGGCTCCTCGACGACGACACGATCATCCGCAATCGTCGAAAGATCGAGGCGACCGTGGCGAACGCCCGCGCTTTGGTGGCGTGGCAGGCGGAGCAGACGCACGCGCTCGACGCGCTCGTGTGGTCGTTCGCCCCCGAGCCGTCCGAACGTCAGCGACCACGCACCCTCGCCGATGTTCCGACGCACACGGAGGCGTCGCGCGCACTCGCCGCGACGCTCAAGTCGCGCGGTTTTCGCTTCGTCGGCCCGACGACGATGTACGCCCTGATGCAGGCAACGGGCGTCGTTGACGATCACATCGCTGGCTGCTGGCGCGCCGGCGACTAGTGAGTGTCAGGCGTCGACACGGCGTATCCGGGTCAGCGATCCTGCGGCACGACGAGTTCCAGCGAGTCCTTCCCCGTACGGCGAAGCTCCCACCCGAGTCCCGCGGCGCGGGCGCACAGGTCATCGAGCGTTGCGGGCACGGGGCCAGCAGACACCAGATCGCGCACGAACAAGCCCTTGCCGCGCTTGTTGAAGTGGTTCAGCGCGCGCGTCGTGCCATCGGCATCCCTCGCCACCACGGTCACCGTGGCGACCTCCTGAGCAGGCGACGCGGTCGGCAACGGCCCGAGCGCTGCGTAGCTCGCCGAGCGAAAGTCGACGAGCGTCTCGCCTGTACGGGCGAGGGTCTCGGTGCACGCGTGTGCCCACACCCGCTTCAGCGACACCCCCGGCAGGCGCGAGTCGGCCGACAACCGGTACGCCGGGATGTGCTCGAGCGCGCTTAGGAGTCCGAACAGTGCCGACTGCACGAGCACCGATGTACCCAGCACCTGCCGCTCTGCGGCGCCCAGGGAGCCGGCGTCGAGCGCGTCGTACAACACACCCGTGTAGCGGTCGATCGCTGGCATCATGGGTGCCTCGTCGAGGGCTCGGTCACGCGCAATCTCCGCGGCGGCCGCTCGATGACCCACCTTGAGCGCCCGCGCGATGACCTCGTCATCACTTCCGGCGACCAGCTCGTCGAGCGCACGGCGCACCGTTCGTCGCGGGTCGACGAGTGTCGGAAATCTCGGCGACAGATCGTCGCGCGCGGGCTCTCCCCCGTCACGCTTCGTCTCCGACGGGGGCAGGAGGATGATCGTCACGAGCGGAGGAAGGCGACGGCCCGATCAACGAGATCGGGCAGCGGTTCGACCGTGTCGAGCTGGAGCCTCGGACGCTGCTCGGCAAGATGCGACCACGGCGCGTATTCGTCGAGCGACTGTTCCACCGCGTACCACGACGGCTCGGCGATGTGCGCGAGGTCGCGTCTGCGCTGCTCCAGGCGCGCGCGATGCACGTCGCGGTCGCTGCACACCACCTCGATGAAGCGCACTTCCACGCCATAGCGATCGGCCAGCGTCACCCACTGTTCCCTGGCGGGCTGGACCGCGTTCACCGCGTCGACGATCAGGCTCTGCCGTGAACGCAGAACCGCTTCCGCAATACGCTCGGCAACAAGGTAGGCGGCGAGGCCCGTGGGCTGCCCCGCGTCGATGCCGGCGCTGAGAATCGCTGACTCGAGCGGGTCGACGGAAACAACCGGTATCGATAACCGTGCCGCGATCTGCTCGGCCACGGCCGACTTCCCTGAGCCGGGAAGGCCGGCCATGGCGACGAGCACGAAAGGGCTACTGGATTTCGGCGAAACCCGCGACGACCGTCACGGTGTCGTTCTCAACGGAGAGGAAGCCGTCTTCGGCGCGCGCGATGATCGGCGACCCCGACACGGGGGTGATGCGCACCTCGCCGGCGCCCAGAATGCCCAGCACGGGTTCGTGTCCCGGCAGGATTCCGATCTCGCCCTCGGTCGTGCGCGCGACGATCTGCTTCGCCGCGCCCGACCACACTTCGCGGTCGGCGGCGACGACGCTGACGGACAGCTCGGCCACGATTACTCGTTCTCCGCCTGGATCTGCGCCCACTTCTCTTCGACGTCGCTGATCGAGCCGACGTTGAAGAAGGCCTGCTCGGCCACGTGGTCGAACTCGCCCTTGGCAATCGCGTCGAACGACTCGATGGTGTCCTTCAGCGGGACGGTCGAGCCCTCAACACCGGTGAACTTCTTCGCCATGTACGTGTTCTGCGAGAGGAACTGCTGGATGCGACGGGCACGCGACACCGTGATCTTGTCTTCCTCGCTGAGCTCGTCGACGCCGAGGATCGCGATGATCTCCTGCAGTTCCTTGTTCTTCTGCAGAATCTGCTTGACGGTCGTTGCCACCCGGTAGTGGTCCTCGCCGATGTAGAGCGGGTCGAGGATACGACTCGTCGAGGTGAGGGGGTCGACCGCGGGGTAGAGACCCTTCGACGCGATCTCACGGCTCAGCTCGGTGGTCGCGTCAAGGTGCGCGAACGTCGTTGCCGGGGCCGGGTCGGTGTAGTCGTCGGCAGGAACGTAAATCGCCTGCAGCGAGGTGATCGAGTGACCGCGCGTCGAGGTGATGCGCTCCTGGAGGATACCCATCTCGTCGGCGAGGTTCGGCTGATAACCCACGGCCGACGGCATACGGCCGAGCAGGGTCGACACCTCGGAGCCGGCCTGCGTGAAGCGGAAGATGTTGTCGATGAACAGCAGAACGTCCTGCTTCTGCACGTCACGGAAGTACTCGGCCATGGTCAGGGCCGACAGCGCGACGCGCAGACGCGTGCCCGGCGGCTCGTCCATCTGACCGAAGACGAGGGCGGTCTTGTCGAAGACTCCGGCCTCGTCCATCTCCTGGATCAGGTCGTTGCCCTCACGGGTACGTTCACCCACGCCGGCGAACACCGACACACCACCGTGGTCCTGCGCCACGCGCTGGATCATCTCCTGGATGAGGACCGTCTTGCCGACGCCGGCGCCTCCGAAGAGGCCGATTTTTCCACCCTGCACGTACGGGGTGAGCAGGTCGATGACCTTGATGCCGGTTTCGAAGAGCTGCGTCTTCGACTCGAGCTGGTCGAATGCCGGAGGCTTGCGGTGGATCGGCCACCGCTCGGTGACCTCGATCGTCTCGCCCGGCTCGGCGTTGAGCACCTCGCCGATCACGTTGAACACCTTGCCCTTGGTGACGTCGCCGACGGGCACCGAGATGGCGGCACCGGTGTCGCGCACCTCCTGCCCACGCACGAGACCGTCCGTCGGCTTCAGTGCGATGGCGCGGATGAGGTCGTCGCCGAGGTGCTGGGCGACCTCGAGCGTCAGAGTGGTGGTCGCGTCACCAATCGTGATGTCGGTCTCGAGCGCGTTGTAGATGCCGGGGATGGCATCGTGCGGGAACTCGATGTCGACAACCGGGCCGGTGACGCGTGCGACGCGGCCGACGCCAGCGACAGCGGCCGGCTGGGCCTGCTTCTTCGTGGTTGCGGTAGCCATGGGTGTTTTCCCTCTTCTTCTGGTTACTTCGCCGACACCAGGGCGTCGGCGCCGCCCACGATCTCGGAAATCTGCTGGGTGATCTCGGCCTGACGCGCGTTGTTCGCGAGTCGGGTGTAGTCGAGGATGAGCTTGTCCGCGTTGTCGCTCGCCGACTTCATCGCCTTCTGACGCGCGGCGTGCTCGGAGGCAGCCGACTGCAGCATCGCGTTGAAGATCCGGCTCTCGATGTACACCGGCAGCAGCGAGTCGAGCACCTCGTCGGCGTCCGGCTCGAAGGAGTACAGCGGCAGCAGCTCCGTGTCGCCCGGGTCGTCGACGCCGTCGACGATCTCGAGCGGCAGCACCCGCACGATCTCGGGCACCTGCGAGACGAGGTTGACGAAGCGGTTGTACACGACGTGGATCTCATCGACGCCACCGTCGGACTCGCCGCCGGCGATGAAGGCCTCGACGAGCGTGTCGGCAATCTCCTTTGCCGTGCTGAACTCCGGCTGATCCGTGTTGCCCGTCCACTGCTGGGCGCTCGGACGACGACGGAATGTGAAGTACTGCACGGCCTTGCGCCCGACGAGATAGTGAACGACCTCTTTGCCCTCGCCTTCGAGCCGCGTGCGCAGCTCGGAAGCCTCGCGAATCACCTGCGAGCTAAAGGCGCCCGCGAGACCGCGGTCGGACGTGAAGATCAGCACGGCTGCCCGCTTCGGCGTTTCGCGCTCCGTCGTCAGCACGTGATCGACGTCGGAGTAGGTCGCGACCGCCGACACCGCTCGGGTCACGGCCCGGGCGTACGGCGTCGAGGCGGCCATGCGCGCCTGCGCTTTCTGAATTCGCGAGGCGGAGATGAGCTCCATCGCGCGCGTGATCTTCTTGGTCGTCTGGGCAGAACGAATCTTCTGCCGGTAGACCCGAAGTTGCGCTCCCATGAGTGTCGTCTTTCCTTAGGTGTGATCGTCGGTCGTCTGCGGCGGGGACCGTCAGCGCTTCCTGCGGACGATCTTCTCCTGGTTGATGTCTTCGGTCTCGGTCTCGCCGAACTGCTCGCTGCCGGCCTGAACGCCGTCGCTTCCCGCGCCCTGGAACTCGGTCACGAAAGAGTCGATCGCGGCATCGAGCTCGGCCTCGGTCTCCTCATCGAGCACATTGCGCTCGGCGAGGGTCGTGAGGATCGAGGTGTTGCGCCGCAGGTGATCGAGCAGCTCGCGCTCGAAGGTCAGCACGTCATCGACCGCGATCGTGTCGAGCTTGCCCTTGGTGCCGGCCCAGATCGCGACGACCTGTTCCTCGACGGGGTACGGCGAGTACTGCGGCTGCTTGAGCAGCTCCGTCAGGCGAGCGCCGCGCGCCAGCTGGCGTCGGCTCGCCGCGTCGAGGTCGGAGGCGAACATGGCGAAGGCCTCTAGCGAGCGGTACTGCGCGAGCTCGAGCTTGAGCGTTCCGGAGACCTTCTTGATGCTCTTCACCTGCGCGTCACCACCAACGCGGGACACCGAAATACCCACGTCGACCGCGGGACGCTGGTTGGCGTTGAACAGGTCGGACTGGAGGAAGATCTGACCGTCCGTGATCGAGATCACGTTGGTCGGGATGTACGCGGAGACGTCGTTCGCCTTGGTCTCGATGATCGGAAGACCCGTCATCGATCCGGCGCCCAGCTCGTCGGAGAGCTTCGCGCAACGCTCCAGCAGACGAGAGTGCAGGTAGAAGACGTCTCCGGGGTACGCCTCACGGCCCGGCGGGCGACGCAGCAGGAGCGACACGGCACGGTAGGCCTCGGCCTGCTTCGACAGGTCGTCGAAGATGATGAGCACGTGCTTGCCGCCGTACATCCAGTGCTGGCCGATGGCCGAGCCCGTGTAGGGGGCGAGGTACTTGAAGCCGGCGGGGTCGGAGGCGGGGGCCGCGACGATGGTGGTGTACTCCATCGCTCCCGCGTCCTCGAGCGCGCCCTTGACGGCGGCGATCGTGGAACCCTTCTGGCCGACGGCGACGTAGATGCAGCGCACCTGCTTCGAGACGTCGCCCGAGTCCCAGTTGGCCTTCTGGTTGATGATCGTGTCGATCGCGATCGCCGTCTTGCCCGTCTGGCGGTCACCGATGATCAGCTGACGCTGGCCGCGGCCAATCGGGATCATGGCGTCGATGGCCTTGATGCCGGTCTGCATCGGCTCGTGCACGCTCTTGCGCTGCATGACGCCGGGGGCCTGGAGCTCGAGGGCACGACGACCCTCGTCGGCGATGTCGCCGAGACCGTCGATCGGTGCGCCGAGCGGGTCGACGACGCGTCCGAGGTAGCCGTCACCGACGGGAACGGAGAGGACCTCGCCCGTGCGGGTCACCTCCATGCCTTCGACGATGCCGGTGAACTCGCCGAGCACGACGACACCGATCTCGTTCGCGTCGAGGTTCTGCGCCAGGCCGAGCGTTCCGTCCGCAAAGCGGATCAGTTCGTTCGCCATGACGCTCGGCAGGCCGGCGACGTGTGCGATGCCGTCCGCGGCATCCACCACCCGGCCGACCTCGGTCGCCGCGACGGCGCCGGGCTCGTACGAGTTCGCGAAGTCCTTCAGCGCATCGCGGATCTCGTCCGGGCTGATCGAAAGTTCTGCCATGTCTTTTCCTTCGTCGTTGCGTCCCGAAGCCGGGCCGCTGGGTGGTGTGGCCGGCGCTACCGCGCCAGCTGAAGCGTGAGATCGGTCAGTCGCGCGGCGATGCTGCCGTCGATGACCTCGTGCCCGACCTGGATGCGGGCGCCGCCGAGGATCGCCGGGTCCACCACCTGCACCAGCAGGTGCTCCCGGCCGTAGCGCTCGCGAACGGTCTCGGCGACGTTCGCGAGCTGGGCGTCGGAGAGTGTCGCAGCGACGGTGATCGTCGCGAAACCCTTGCCGACCGCGTCCGCGACGAGCTCCGCCCCGGTGCGCACGAGCTCACCGACGCGCCGACCGCGCGGCTGGCGGACGAGGTGGCTCATGATCGTCGTGGCCTCCCCGCTCGCACGACCGGCCAGGAGACTCTCGACGAGCGCGCCGCGCGCCGCCGGCGTGCCGCGCGTCCCGCTGAGGGCGAGCTCGAGCTCTGCGCTGCCGGCGACGAGCTGGCCGACCCCATCGAGTTCGCGAGCGACCGCATCCGCATCGTCCGAGGAAAGGGCGATCGCGCGAATGCCGAGCTCTTCGATCCCTGCGATCAGCTCCGCAGGCGAGGACCAGGATGCGGACAGTGCCGCCTCCAGCACCGCTCGCGCGGGAACGCCGAGTTCGGCGAACACGCGGTCGCGCATCGCCGTCGCCGCGGTACCGTCTGCGGCGGACAGCGCCGACTGCAGACCGTGGGAGGAGCCGATGAGCCGGGCAGCGGCGAGAAGCTGCTCACCCGCGGCGCGGTCGAGCCCCGGTGTCGCCGCGAGCACCTCGCGCGCGCCAGCCAGAGCCGTCCGAGTCGCTGACCCCATTTACGTGGTCGCCTTCTCGTCGGCGTCCAGGTCGGCCAGGAAGCGGTCGACGATGGCGGTGGCCTTGGCGTCGTCCGTCAGGGTCTCCCCGATGACTCCCCCGGCAAGCTGGATCGCGAGGGTTCCCACCTCGGTGCGCAGCGACACGACCGCAGCCTGGCGCTCCGCCTCGATCTGCTGCTGAGCGGTCGCGGTGATGCGCGCAGCCTCGGACTGTGCCTGCTGCTTGAGGTCGGCGAGGATCGCCTGACCGTCGGTGCGGGCCTGCTCACGGATGCGCCCCGCTTCGGCGCGCGCCTCGGCGAGGAGCGCGTTGTACTCCTCGAGCTGCGCCGACGCCTCAGCCTGGGCGGCTTCGGCCTTGGCGATGCCCCCCTCGATGAGCTCAGCACGCTCGTCCAAGATCTTCCGGAATCGCGGCATGACCCAGAGGAAGAAGAACGCGAGAATCAGCGCGAAGGGAACCGCTGACCACACGATGTCGTACACCGGAGGCAGGAACAGCGCGATTCCTGCGTTCGCGGCGATCGTCGGGCTCGACAGCATCAGGTGCGCCTTACTGGAAGATGAAGAAGGTGGCGACGCCGATGAAGGCGAGCAGCTCGGCGAACGCGATGCCGAGGAACATCGTCACCTGCAGGCGGCCGGCCATCTCGGGCTGGCGAGCCATCGCCTCGACGGTCTTACCGGCGATGATACCCACGGCGAGGCCGGGGCCCAGCGTTGCGAGGCCATAGCCGACCGTCGCGATGTTGCCCGTGATCTGCGCGAGGATTGTGGAGTCCACGTGTGTTTCCTTTCGGTGGTGATCGCGTCGTCGAGTGACGAAGCGGTGCGGAGGTTAGTGGTGATCGGACGCGGCCTGCTGAATGTAGACCGCGGTAAGCAGGGTGAAGACGTACGCCTGAAGAACCGCGATCAGCAGCTCAAACAGGGTGATGACGATGCCGCCGAACAGCGTCAGCGCGCCGAACGCCGCAGCGGGGCCTGCGACGCTGACGAAGAAGAAGTTCGTCGCGGAGAACGCCAGGACGAGCAGCAGGTGGCCGACCATCATGTTCAGAAGAAGACGCAGCGCGAGCGAGACGGGCCGCATGATGAAGATGTTGATCAGCTCGACGGGCGCCAGGAGCAAGTAGAGCACCGGAGGAACGCCGGGCGGGAAGAGCGCGTTGCGAATGAACGGCCACCCGCCCACCTCGCGGATGCCGGCGTAGATGAACGCGACGTAGGACACCAGCGCCATCGTGAGTGGCATTCCGACGAGAGATGTTCCGGCGATGTTGGCGAATGGGACGATGCCCGTGATGTTCATCGCGAGAATCGCGAAAAACAGCGATGCCAGAAGCGGCAGGAAGCGGCGCCCGAGGCGTTCACCGAGGATCTCCTCGGCGATCTGCACGCGCACGAAGTCGAGGGCCATCTCGGCGGCTCCCTGGCCGCGGGTCGGCACGAGGCGCGACTTGCGAAGAGCCAAGTACATCAAGAGCACCATGATGGCCAGCGCGATGAGGCGCACCATGATGATGCGGTTGATCTCGAAGGGCGTGCCTTCGAAGAACAGAGCGGGAAGGCCGACGAACTCGTCGATGCCGGGGGCTTTGAACTGGCCGTCTTCGCCGGCGAAGGGTCGCAGGAGAGAGGCAGTGACGAGGGCAGAAGTAGACAGCGCAGTCTCCAAGATCAGGGCGTCGGTCAGATCAGAAAGCGAGGTGATCGGCGTGGGTGACCGGGGTCAACCCTATCAACTCGAGGCCCGGTCGGACGAATCGGCGGCGTCCCCCGGCAGTGGAGGGTCGGCATACGGAATACGCGAGCGCAGAACGGCGACAACGTCGGCCCCCACGCTGCCGACTGCGGCCGCGACGAGCGCGACGAACAGAGCGACCGGATCCAGTGCATCCACCCCGCGGAATACGGCGACGAACCCGATGAAGCCCACCAGCTTCACCAGCCATGCGCCCATGATGATGACGAAGAACACGGGGCTGGAGGGGTCGTCTTTCGTCGTGCGCACGGCGATCAGCAAGCTGAGCGCGGTGATGCCGACGAACAGGAAGCCGACGGCCGCGCCGATGAGCGCCGACAGCAGTCCGGCGAGACCGGCGACAAGAGCCCCGACGACGCTGCCGACGATGGCAATCAGGATGCTCACCGCGGCTCCGTAGAGCAGTGACAGCTTCAGAGTCTTTTCGACGTTCATGACCGGCGGTTCTCCTCGGTGGTGTCAGCGACGGGCGCGTCGCGGGGGTCGGGTTCGTGGTCGATCGGCGGCGCGGCCGCGTCGAGCGGGTCGTACTGCGCGAGCTGGGCATCGGGGTGCGGGGCGCGCTGCGCGGCAGACTCGACGCGCTTGCGTCGGCTGAGCGGGGCAAGCGTGACAATGGCGCAGAGCACGAGGCCCGCGCTCACGCCGCCGAGGGCGATACGCCAGTCGACAAACATGAAGGCGAGCGTGCCGACCGCAACGACCGCCGTCCAGCCGTAGAAGATCAGCACGGCGTGAAAGTGGCTGTGCCCCATGTCGAGCAGGCGGTGGTGCAGGTGCAGACGGTCGGCGCTGAACGGGCTCTTCCCGGCCCGCAGACGTCTCAGCACCGCAAGCCCGAAGTCCATCAGGGGAACGATCAACACCGCGAAGGGAAGCATGAGCGGGATGAACGCCGGAAGCAGCTGCTCCGAGCCGATCGACGCCGGGTCGATTTGTCCCGTCACCGTGACCGTGGAGACGGCCATGAGCATCCCGATCACGAGCGCTCCCCCGTCGCCCATGAAAATCTTCGCGGGGTGCCAGTTGAAGGGCAGGAATCCGAGGGTGGCGCCGAGCAGAACCGCCATCACCATGGAGGCGAGGTTGAACGCCGACTGACCGGTCGAGGTCGACAGGATGTAGCTGTAGGCGAAGAACACGCCGCCCGCGATCAACGTGACCCCGGCGACGAGTCCGTCGAGACCGTCGATGAAGTTGACGGCATTCATCACGAGGACGACCGCCAGGATCGTGATGATCAGCGAGAGCGTCGGAGACAGCACCGTGATGCCCTCCCCCGGCCCGACCGGGAGGGACACGATCTGCACGCCCGCCCAGGCGAGAAACCCGCCGACCAGCAGCTGGCCGGCGAGCTTCGTCACCCAGTCGAGGTCGAGGATGTCGTCGACCACGCCGATTGCGAGCATGATGAGCGCCGCGGCCGCGATCGCAAGAACGGGCCACGGGTCGGCAAACACGGGCCGGAACCAGCTGATCTGAGAGGCCACGGCGAGGCCCGTGAGAACCCCCACCACGATGGCGATACCCCCGAGTCGCGGCGTCGGACGGGTGTGCACGTCACGCTCACGAATGCCGGGATAGAGCTTGAAGCGATGACTGAGCCGCACGATCGCCCAGGCACCGACGAGGCTGATGACCGCGGCGATGAGGGCAATCAGCAGCAGGAATCTCACGCGATGCGCTCCGCACCGACGATGCGGGCGATGTCGTCGTCGGGGATGACGCCGTGGCGAAGGATCCGCAGTCGCCCCTCGGGAAGCGCCAGGCTCGTGGCATCGACGATCGTCGAGCCGTTGTCGCGGCCGTTGACGGGCGCGACGCCCCGCGGACCCGCGTCGAGGTACACGGCGACGCGATCGCCGAGCATGTCGACGGCCTCCTGGCAGCTACGGGCGGCCGGGCGGCCGCTGAGGTTCGCGCTGGAGACCGCGAGCGGCCCGGTGTCGGCCAAGAGGTTCAGGGCGACGGTGTCATCGGGCATACGCAAGGCGACAGTCCCTCCCGTCTCACCGAGGTCCCAGGTGAGCGACTCGCGTGCTTCGACGACGACGGTCAAGCCCCCCGGCCAGAACTCGCGCACGAGCGCCGTGATCTCGTCGGGCACGACCTCGGCGAGAGCGGTGAGCGTCGGGATACCCGGAATCAGCACCGGCGGGGGCGCGTCGCGGCCGCGTTCCTTGGCGTCGAGCAGGCGCTGAACCGCTTCAGGGCGGAAGGCGTCGGCGGCGACGCCGTAGACCGTGTCCGTCGGCATGACGACGAGCTCGCCGCGGCCGATGGCGCCTCGCGCGGCCCGCAATCCGGCGAGGAGTTCGGCCTCCACGCTGCAGTCAAAAACGCTCACCATGATGCTCCCATCATAGTCGGGCAGACTGGAGGTGCCGCCCGGTCGAGCGGCGCCCGACCCCGCCGAGAGGACCCCGATCCGCCGTGCTGTTTCTGTTCGACATGGACGACGTGCTGTGCGACTACGACTGGCGCACGCGGATGGCGGCCCTGACGGCCCGAACGGGGCACGATCTCACCGAGTTGCGGCGGCGCTGGTGGCTGAACGGCCTCGAATTCGCGGCCGAGGCCGGCGATCCGGCCGACGCCGACGAGTACCTGGCCGTCGTGACGGCAGCGATCGGGGCGGACATTCCTCGAAAGGAATGGGTGCGCATCCGGGCGGAATCAACGGTCGCGCGGCCAGAGGCGGTGGATGCCGTGCGGCGGGCCGCCGAATTCGGTCGCGTCGCGTTGCTGACGAACAATTCGATCCTGATCCACGAGCATCTGCACGAGGTCGCGTCCGAGCTCGCCGAGGTGATGGGACGCGAGCATCTGCACGCGAGCGCCCGGTTCGGGGCCCGGAAGCCCGACCCCGCCGTCTACGCCCGCGCCATGGAGCACTACGGGGCGACCGCGGCACAGACGTTCTTCACCGACGACCGGCCCGACAACGTCGCCGGCGCCGAATCCCTCGGCATCACCGGTCACGTGTACGTACACGCGGCCGGCCTGCGGGCCGCGATCGGCGCGTTCGCTGAACGCGCCGCCGCCTGACGACTCAGCGGGCGGCCGTGGTCGCGCGGTCGCGTCCGAGCAGGTCGGGATGCGTCGCCGACGCCCGCAGGCCGGCCTCGGCCAGGATGCGCCGGACCGCAGATCCCTGCTCCTCACCGTGCTCGACGACGAGGGTGCCGCCCGGCACGAGCAGCCGATGGGCCGTGGCAGCGACGGCTCGCATCGCGTCCAATCCGTCCGTGCCCGAGTAGAGAGCTTCTGGGGGGTCGAACAGCCGAACCTCGGGGTCGCGGGGCAGCGCGCGCTCGGGCACGTACGGCGGGTTCGACACCACGACGTCAACGCTTCCGGCGAGCTCGGGGAGCGCGTCGGCGAGGTCGGCAACGACCACGCTCACGCGACCGGCCCCGAGCCGCTCGACATTGCGGCGCGTCCACGGCACCGCCTCGGGCGTCTTCTCGACCGCGACGACTCGAGCGTTCGGCACCTCCGTGGCCAGCGCGAGCGCCAGGGCGCCGCTGCCGCTGCCGAGGTCGACGGCGAGCGGCTCGACGGTGGGGCGCGCCCGCAGCGCGTCGATGGCGTACTGCGCCACGATTTCGGTTTCGGGCCGCGGAACGAATACGCCTGGGCCGACCGCGAGGGTGAGCCCGCGAAAGGCCGCGACGCCCAGGATGTGCTGGAGCGGTTCCCGGCGCGCACGACGATCGACGAGCGTCACCACCTCGGCGACCCGGTCGGCCGGCACCCTCATCGCGGTGATCGCCTTCGCCTCGACCTCGCCGCGACCGAGCTCGAGAACGTGACCGATGAGATGGGCCGCGTCGCCGCGGGCCGATGCCACGCCCGCCGCCGCGAGTTCGTCGCTCGCCCAGGCGAGCAGGGCATCGATCGTGGCCGCCTCGCTCATCGCGCTGACGCCACGTCTCGCGCCGCTCACGTTTCGTCGCCGAGAGCGGCGAGCCGCGCCTCCTCGTCCGCTTGGATGCACGCCTCGACGACGGGGCCGAGGGCCCCGTTCATCACGGCATCCAGGTTGTAGGCCTTGTACCCGGTGCGGTGGTCGGCGATGCGGTTTTCGGGGAAGTTGTAGGTGCGGATGCGCTCGGAGCGGTCCATCCCGCGGATCTGACTCTTGCGCGCATCCGACTGCGCAGCCGCGATCTCTTCCTGCTGCTTGGCGAGGATGCGGGCGCGGAGGACGCGCATGGCCGCTTCGCGGTTCTGCAGCTGGCTCTTCTCGTTCTGCATCGCCACGACGATTCCGGTCGGGAGGTGCGTGATGCGCACGGCCGAGTCGGTTGTGTTGACGCTCTGGCCGCCCGGGCCGGACGACCGGTAAACGTCGATCTTCAGGTCGTTCTGGTTGATGTCGACCTCCTCGGGCTCGTCCACCTCGGGGAACACGAGCACACCGGTCGTTGACGTGTGGATGCGGCCCTGCGACTCGGTCGCCGGAACGCGCTGCACGCGGTGCACGCCCCCCTCGTACTTGAGGCTCGCCCACACGCCGTCGGCGGGATCGGACGACGTCGACTTGATGGCGACCTGCACGTTCTTGTAGCCGCCCAGGTCGCTCGTGGTCGAGTCAAGAAGCTCCACCTTCCAGCCGCGCGACTCGGCATAGTACGAGTACATGCGCAAGAGGTCGGCGGCGAACAGTGCCGACTCTTCGCCACCCTCGCCGCCCTTGATCTCCATGATCACGTCGCGCCCGTCGTCGGGGTCACGAGGAATCAGCAGGCGGCGCAGCTTCTCCTGCGCCTCAGCGAGAGCCTCCTCCAGCGCGGGGACCTCGTCGGCGAACGCCTCGTCGTCTTTCGCAAGCTCACGCGCGGCCGCTAGGTCATCGCCCGCCTGCTGCCACACGTCGTGCGCGTGCACGATCTGGTTCAGCTCGGCATATCGCCGGTTGAGCTTCTTCGAGCGCGCGGGGTCGGCGTGCACCGCCGGGTCGGCGAGCTGCTCTTGCAGTTCGGCGTGCTCGGCGATGAGCGCCTCGACGCTATCGAACACGTGTGTCACTCGCCCTTGTGGGCCGCGCCGTTCTGGGGCAGCGCCTTCTGGATCTGCACGAGGAACTCGACGTTCGACTGCGTCTCCTTCAGCTTGCCCAGCACGATCTCGAGCGACTGCTGCGGGTCGTGACCCGCGAGCGCGCGACGCAGACGCCAGGTGACCGCGACCTCATCGTTGCCGAGCAGCATCTCTTCACGACGGGTGCCCGAGGCGGAGATGTCGACGGCGGGGAAGATGCGCTTGTCGGCGAGCTGGCGAGACAGACGCAACTCCATGTTGCCGGTGCCCTTGAACTCTTCGAAGATCACCTCGTCCATCTTCGACCCGGTCTCCACGAGTGCCGTGGCGAGGATCGTCAGCGAGCCGCCGTCTTCGATGTTGCGGGCGGCGCCAAAGAACTTCTTCGGCGGGTACAGCGCGGCCGAGTCGACGCCGCCGGACAGCACGCGGCCGCTCGTCGGCGCGGTCACGTTGTACGCGCGGCCGAGTCGAGTGATCGAGTCGAGCAGCACCACCACATCGTGACCGAGCTCGACGAGGCGCTTCGCGCGCTCGATCGCCAGCTCGGCAACCGTCGTGTGGTCGTCGGCGGGACGGTCGAAGGTCGAGGCGATGACTTCGCCCTTGACCGAGCGCTGCATGTCGGTGACCTCTTCAGGGCGCTCGTCGACCAGCACGACCATGAGGTGCACCTCAGGGTTGTTCTCGGCGATGGCTCCGGCGATGGCCTGCAGCGCGAGGGTCTTGCCTGCCTTCGGCGGCGAGACGATGAGACCACGCTGGCCCTTGCCGATGGGAGCGACGAGGTCGATGATGCGGGTCGCGAGCTTCGTCGGGGCCGTCTCGAGACGCAGACGTTCCTGCGGGTAGAGCGGCGTGAGCGCGCTGAACTCGACGCGCGAACGCGCCTCGTCGATGCTTTGGCCGTTGATCGAGTCGACGCGCACCAGCGCGTTGTACTTCTGGCGGCCCTGATTCTCGCCCTCTCGCGGCTGCCGGATGGCGCCGACGACGGCGTCGCCCTTGCGCAGCTGGTACTTCTTCACCTGGCCGAGGGAGACGTAGACGTCGCTCGGGCCGGGAAGGTAGCCGGTGGTCCGGACGAAGGCGTAGTTGTCGAGAACGTCAAGGATGCCCGCAATGGGAATGAGGACGTCGTCGTCGCTGATTTCCGGGTCAACGTCGTCGTTCTGGCCGCGACCGCGCTTGCGGTCGCGTGCGCGTCCGCGGCCGCGACCCGACTCGTCATCTCGGTCGTCGTCGCGGGGGCCGTTCTGGCCCGCGTTCTGGCCACGACCGCCCTGCTGCTGGCCACCCTGAGCCGGCTGCTCATCCTTCTTGGCGTCGCCGTTCTGGCCGTTCTGGCCGTTCTGGCCATTCTGGCCGCCCTGGCCCTGGTCGTTCTTGTCGCCGCCGCGACCGCGCCCGCGACCGCGACCCCGACCGCGCCCGCCGCGCTCGTTCTGCGACTGGTCACCCTGCTGGCCATCGGCCTGCTGCTCGGCGGTCGTCTGCTCGTCGGCCTTCTGACCGTCGGACTTCCGGTCGGCGTTCGCGGCCTCGCCGGCTGCCGCCGCGTCGGGGGCGACGGCGACGCCCGCGTCACCGCCGGCGACATGGTCGGCGGCCGATCGGCGGGTGTCGGCCGCGGCGGTCACCGTTCCGGTGGTGGCGCGCCGCGAGCCGCGGCGGCCCGACCGCTCGGGGGCGGAAGCGGCGTCGGCCGCGGGAGTGCCGTCCGCGGCGGGCTCAGCGTCACCGGGAGCGACTTCAGAAGCGGGCGCCTCGGCGGGTGCCGCATCCGCTGCGGGGGCGTCATTCGGGGCGGGCGCAGCCGCGCCGCCGCGGGCCGCCTCGATCGCGGCGACGAGCTCGCCCTTGCGGAGCTTCGAGATTCCGGCGACGCCGAGTGAGGAGGCGAGCTCCTGCAGCTGCGGCAGTTTGAGGCCGGACAGATCGTTGGATGTTTCGGTCACGGGGGTGTCGGTCCTTTCGACTCGGGCACGAGAAATGGCCCGGGATGCACGGGTCCGCCTCCCGGCGAGCCACCGGCATAGACGACGCTCGTCACATGACGCGGGGTGCGTGCGGGAGGTACGGGTGAGCGAGTGCTCGGAAGATGCGCAACGGTGGCGACGCCACTTACTGCGCGGGGTGCGTCACCACTGTAGCACCGAGCACATCGACGGCCAGCATGTGCAATTGCCAGGGCGTGGCGCGGTGCTTCTCGACGAGTTCGGCCGCTCGCAGCCGCTCGCCGGGGTCGGCACACAAGACGAGAATCGAGGGGCCGGCGCCCGACACCACCGCCGCGAAACCGGCCTGACGCAGCACCTGGATGAGCGCGTCGGTCTCGGGCATCGCGGCCGCGCGATACGACTGGTGGAGGCGGTCTTCGGTCGCCGTGTGCAGTAGTTCGGGGCTCTGAATCAGCGCGGCGATCAGGAGCGCCGATCGGGACACGTTGAAGATCGCGTCGGAGTGCGGCACCTGGGCGGGCTGGAGCGTGCGGGCCATCGCGGTGGACATGGTGGACGCTTCCGGAACGCACACGAGTGGTGACACGCCCCGGTGGACGGTTAAGCGCTTGTGCTGCGGTCCGCGCTCGCCCATCCACGCGATTGTGAGGCCGCCGAAGAGCGCGGGGGCCACGTTGTCGGGGTGACCTTCAAGTTCGGTGGCGCGAGCGAGCAGATCCTCCTCGTCGAGCTCGACGATTCCGTCGAGGAGGCCCTTGGCGGCCATCACGCCGCCCACGATCGCGGCGCCGGACGACCCCATGCCGCGGCCGTGCGGGATCGCATTGTGCGCGACAAGCCGAAGCCCCGGCATCGTGATGCCGACGCGGTCGAACACGTGGGCGATCGATCGGACGACGAGGTTCGATTCGTCGGTTTCGACCGTGCCCTCCCCCACGCCGTGCACCTCAACGTGAGCGCCCGGCTCGGCGACGGCGGTCACCTCGAGCTCGTCGTACACGCTGAGCGCCAGCCCGAGCGTGTCGAAGCCCGGCCCGAGGTTTGCCGTGGTGGCGGGCACGCGAACGCTGACCCGCCGGCCGACGAGCCGCGGGTCGAGGGTCACACCGGTGCTTTCTCGAGGCCGAGCACCGAGGCAACCTCGACCGTGTCGACGGGAACGACCGTCGGCTGCACGTCGACGCCGTCAGGCCCGCGCAGGGCCCATTGGGGGTCCTTCAGTCCGTGACCCGTGACGGTGAGCACCACTGTGGAGCCCGCCGGAATGTGGCCGGCCTCCGCGCGCTCGAGCAGGCCGGCGACCGAAATGGCGCTGGCGGGCTCGACGAAGATGCCGACCTCTTGGCTCAGCATGCGGTGCGCGGCGAGAATTCCGGCGTCGTCGATGGCGCCGAAGTAGCCGTCGCTGTTGTCGCGGGCGGTGAGCGCAAGCTCCCACGAGGCCGGGTTACCGATCCGGATCGCGCTGGCGATCGTCTCGGGCTTCGTCACCGGCTCGCCGAGCACGATCGGGGCACTGCCCGCGGCCTGGAAGCCGAACATCCTCGGCAGCTTCGTCGTGACGCCCCGCGCCAACTCCTCGCTGTAACCGCGGTGGTAGGCGGTGTAGTTGCCGGCGTTGCCGACCGGCAAGATGTGGAAGTCGGGCGCATCGCCGAGCACCTCGACGACCTCGAATGCCGCGGTCTTCTGCCCTTCAATACGATCGGGGTTGACCGAGTTGACGAGGTGCACGGGGTAGTTCTTCGCCAGATCGCGCGCGATGTCGAGGCAGTCGTCGAAGTTGCCTTCGATCTGGATGATCTGGGCTTTGTGCGCGACGGCCTGGCTGAGCTTGCCCATCGCGATCTTGCCCTCGGGCACGAGCACCGCGGCCGCAATCCCCGCGTGCGTGGCGTAGGCCGCAGCCGACGCCGAGGTGTTGCCCGTCGAGGCACAGATGACGGCCTTGGCGCCGTGTTCGACGGCCTTCGAAATCGCCATCGTCATGCCGCGGTCTTTGAAGGACCCCGTCGGATTCATCCCCTCGTACTTCACGTACACGCGCGTGCCGGTGCGCTCGGAGAGGTAGCGCGCCGGGATGAGGGGCGTGCCGCCCTCGCCGAGCGTGATGACGGGCGTCGCGTCGGAAACGTCGAGTCGGTCGGCGTACTCGTGCAGCACGCCCTTCCACTGGTGGGCCACTAAATTACAGTCCTTCTACTCGCAGCACGCTCGTCACAGAGTGGACGACGTCGTTGCCGGTCAGTGACGCCACGGTCGCGGCCAGGTCGGCCTCGGACGCCTCATGGGTGCCGATCACCAGGGTAGCGGCGGGCTGGTCGCCCGCGTACCCGGCTCCGGCGGGGATGACGGTCTGCTCAAGGGTCTCGACAGACACGCCGTGTTCTTGGAAGATGCCCGCGATCGCGGCGAGAACGCCGGCGCGGTCGGCCACCTCGAGGGTGATCTGGTAGCGGGTGGTCACGGCGCTGATCGGCAGCACGGGGAGGTTCGCGTGCTGGGACTCGGCTACGCCGGGGCCCCCGACGACGTGGCGGCGGGCGGCGGAGACGACATCACCGAGTACGGCGGATGCGGTCTGAATTCCGCCCGCTCCGGCTCCGTAGAACATCAACGGCCCGGCGGCCTCGGCCTCGACGAAGACGGCGTTGTTGGCGCCGTGGACGGCCGCGAGCGGGTGGTCAACGGGGACGAGGGCGGGATGCACGCGCGCCGAGACTCCCCCGTTCTCGCCGTCCACGCGGTCGCAGATGGCGAGCAACTTCACGACGTAGCCAGCCTTACGGGCGGCGACGACCTGCTCGTGGCTGATGCTCGTGATGCCCTCGCGGTGCACCGATTCGAGCGGCACGCGTGTGTGGAAGGCGAGGCTCGCGAGGATCGCCGCCTTCTGCGCCGCGTCGTAGCCCTCGATGTCGGCGGTCGGGTCGGCCTCGGCGTAGCCGAGCTCCGTGGCGGTGGCGAGCGCCTCCTCCAGGCTTTCGCCGACCGTGTCCATGCGGTCGAGGATGAAGTTCGTGGTGCCGTTGACAATGCCGAGGATGCGCGTGACCCGGTCACCGGCGAGCGAATCACGCAGCGGCCGAATGATCGGAATGGCGCCGCCGACGGCCGCCTCGTAGTAGAGCTGCGCGCCCACCTGGGCGGCCGCGTCGAACAGCTCGGGGCCGTGGGTCGCCAAGAGCGCCTTGTTCGCGGTGATGACGTCGGCGCCGGCATTCAGCGCCTTCAGAATGAGGGTGCGCGCGGGCTCCAGCCCACCCATGAGCTCAATGACCACGTCAGCGCCGACCACGAGCGATTCGGCGTCGGTGGTGAGCAGCTCGCGAGGGATCGCGGTGTCACGCGGTGCGTCGAGGTCGCGCACGGCGACACCGACGAGCTCGAGGCCCGCGCCGATGCGGGAGGACAGTTCGGGGCCGTGCGTGAGCAGCTGGTCGGCGACCTGGGAGCCGACGCTGCCGGCTCCGAGGACGGCGACGCGAAGGTTGCGGTACGAGATCACGAGTAGCGGGACCCTTCTGATCGGAGAACTTCGGTGGCTTCGGTGGCGCCGACGTCACGACGCAACAGTTCGGCGACGGACTCAGCCCGCACGATGAGGCGGGCCTCGCCCCGGGCAACGGCGACGACGGCCGGCCGGGTGAGGTAGTTGTAGCTGCTGGACAGCGAAAAGCAGTACGCCCCCGTGGCAGGCACGGCAACAAGGTCACCGCGGCGCACGTCGCCCGGCAGATAGTCGGCATCGACCACGATGTCTCCGCTCTCGCAGTGCTTGCCGGCGATGCGCACGAGTACGGGGTCGACGTCGGAGGCGCGCGACGCGAGCCGAACGGCGTAGTCGGCTCCGTACAGGGCGGGGCGGGCGTTGTCGCTCATGCCCCCGTCGACGCTGACGTAGCGGCGCACCGCGAGTTCACCCGCGTTGGTCAGCACCTCGACGTCTTTGATGGCGCCCACTTCGTAGAGGGTCACGCCCGCTGGCCCGATGATGCTGCGTCCTGGCTCAATCGCGATCGCGGGGACGGGTATTCGCAGCTCTGCGCAGACCTCCGCAATCGTGTCGACGAGCCGGCTCAGCAGTTCCTCGATGTTGGCCGGCTCGTCCGCGGCCGTGTAGGCGATGCCGAATCCGCCGCCGAGGTTCACCTGCGGAACGGGCCCGTGCTCGAGCAGCCGAGCGTGCACGCTGAGCAGTCGCCGAGCCGCCTCGAGGAAACCGTCGGCAACGAGAATCTGCGAGCCGATGTGTGAGTGCAGCCCGAGAAACTCGAGAACCCCCGCGTGCTCGCGGATACGCGCGACCGCACTGTCTGCCTGCGTCAGCGGCACGCCGAACTTCTGGTCTTCGCGCGCGGTCGCCAGGTACTCGTGGGTGTGCGCGTGAACTCCCGAGTTGATGCGCAGGCGAACGGGCTGCACGCGGCCGTGGCGTCTCGCGACCTCGGCGACACGGTCGATCTCCTCGACAGCGTCGATCACGATCGCCCCGACGCCGGCGCCGACCGCCTTCTCGAGCTCGCGGTCCGACTTGTTGTTGCCGTGCAGCCCGATGCGAGCCGGGTCGATGCCCCCGGCGAGCGCCACGGCGAGTTCGCCGCCGCTCGCCGTATCGATGTTGAGGCCTTCACCGGCCATCCACTGGGCAACGGCGGTCGAGAGAAACGCCTTACCCGCGTAGTAGACGACACCAGAGGTGCCGGCGCGGGCGGTGGCCGTCTCGAGAGCGCGACGGATCCGGCGGGCGCGCGCGCGAGCATCCGTCTCGTCGATCACGTAGAGAGGGGTGCCGTAGTCGGCGGCCAGCCGACTGGCGCGCACGCCGCCGATCTCGAGTTCTCCGCGTTCCCCGCCGCGCCGCGCACTCGCCGGCCACAGCTGCGGCGCCAGCGCATTGCCGTCGGCGGGGCGCTCGAGCCAGGCGGGGGCGAGCGGGTGGGCAGACACGAAGAACCTCAGGGGGGTCGATGCGGAGTGAGCGCGGTCTCACCGGGATCGCCGGGGCCGTCGCCTGAGTCTACCGAGCCTCGTATGCCGACTCGGCGCACCTCAGGGGCAGCTGCCGCGTTCGACGAGGTCGTCGCCGCCGAGCGCCACATTCTCGCCCGACACGATCACGACGAGTTCGCGGTCGAGAACGTCGACGCGCTGCTCGGTCAGCCCGACGGGGAGCGCCTCGGCGATGCAGATGTCGCGGGGAGCGAGCAGCGGGTCGACGATGGGGTCGATGAACCCGCCGAACTGGCCGCGCAGCTCGGCGAGTTCGACACGGGCACCGTTCAGGGCGAGGCTGGACGGCGCGAGCGACACGATGCCGCGCTCGATCGACGGCGCGACGCCGGCTGCCAGCTCGAAGCCGAGACCGAAGACGTCGAAGCCGGTCACGAGCACCACCTCGCCGTCGACCAACTGGATGTCGCGCACGACCGCCTGACCGAGGGCTCCGAGCAGGCGCGACACGTCGCTCTCGGCGATGCGGACGGTCGCCTCGACGCGGTCGCTCGGCTGGCGTGCGTCGAGCGCCACACCCTCCGCGATGAGCTCCACGTCGGCCCTGATGCTGCCTGCCCCCACCCCGGGAATCTCGGCGCGCACGCGGTCGAGGCGCCCCTGAGCGAGCTGCAGGAGAACGATCGGACCATCGACAGAGGCCGTGAGTGGGTCGTCGGCGTCGAGCGCAAAGGCTTGCCGAAGTTCTGCGTCGACGCGGTCGGCGACGATCGAGCGGGCGACGAGTTCGGCAGCAACGAGCAGCACACCGAGGACGACGACGGCGACCAGGCCGCCGATGAGGGCTTTCGCGCGCCGCGACACCGCGCTACATCCGCTCGGGGGCGGACACGCCGATCAGGTCAAGACCCGTGCGCAGCACCTGGCCGGTGGCGTCGCTCAAGTGCAGGCGCGCCCGGTGGACAGACTCGATCGGGTCGTCGCCCTGCGGCGTGACCCGGCAGGTGTCATACCACCTGTGGTACGCCGCCGCGAGCTGCTCGAGGTAGCGGGCGACCCGGTGGGGTTCGCGCAGCTCTGCTGACTGTGCGACGACGCGCGGGAACTCCGCGAGCACCCCGATCAGCACGCTTTCGGTCTCGTCGGTCAGGGTCGCGGCGTCGAAGTCGACGCGCTCGACGCCCGACTGGGCGGCGTTGCGCGCGACCTGGTGGGTGCGAGCGTGGGCGTACTGCACGTAGAACACCGGGTTGTCGTTGCTGCGCTTCTGCAGAACGTCGAGGTCGATGTCGACGTTCGAGTCGCTCGACGAGCGCACGAGCGCGTATCGGGCCGCGTCCACTCCGACGGAATCGACCAGGTCCTCGAGCGTGACGACCGTGCCGGCGCGCTTCGACATGCGAACCGGCCGACCGTCCTTCACGAGGTTCACCATTTGGCCGATCATGATCTGCAGGTTGACGCCCGGCTCGTCGCCGAAAGCGGCGCACATCGCCATCAGGCGCTGCACGTACCCGTGGTGGTCGGCGCCGAGCATGATGATGCATCGGTCGAAGCCGCGTTCGCGCTTGTTCAGGTAGTACGCGAGGTCTCCGGAGATGTAGGCGGGCGCCCCGTCGGACTTGATGATCACCCGGTCCTTGTCGTCCCCGAATTCGGTGCTGCGCAGCCAGACGGCGCCGTCGGCGTCGAACACGTGCCCGAGCTCGCGGAGACGCGCGACCGCGCGCTCCACGGCACCGCCCTCGTGCAGAGAGTTCTCGTGGAAGTACACATCGAAGTGCACACCGAAGTCCGCGAGGCTCTTCTTGATGTCCTCGAACATCAGCTCGACGCCGACCGCCCGGAAGATCTCTTGCCGCTCCGCGCCGACCGCATCGGCGACGTCCGGGCGCACGCTGCGGACGCGCCGCGCGATGTCGCCGATGTAGGCACCCCCGTAACCGTCCTCCGGAGCCGGCTCGCCCGCATCCGCCGCCGCGAGGCTCCGCGCGAAACGGTCGATCTGAGCGCCGTGGTCGTTGAAGTAATACTCGCGGGTCACCGCGGCGCCGGCGTGACCCAGGATGCGGGCGAGCGAGTCTCCCACCGCCGCCCAACGCGTGCCGCCGAGGTGGATCGGCCCGGTCGGGTTTGCCGACACGAATTCGAGGTTGATCGACTGGCCGGCGAGCGTCTCGCTCGTCCCATAACGCTCGCCCTGCTCGAGGATCGTCGAGACGAGTGAACCCGCCGCGGCGGCGTCGAGGCGAATGTTCAAGAAGCCGGGGCCGGCGATCTCGACTGACGCGATTCCGTCGACACCCGCGAGGCCCGACTGCAGGTCGGCAGCGAGCTCGCGCGGGGGCACCCCGACGCGCTTCGCGAGCTTCAGCGCGACACTCGTCGCCCAGTCACCGTGATCGCGGTTGCGGGGCCGCTCGAGAGCGATGTCGTCGAGCGTCACACTCGCCGCATCCACCCCGCGTCGCTCGAGCGCCGAGGTGACGACGGCGAGCAGGGATTCGGCGAGCTGAGCGGGTTCCACGGTGGACGATCCTATCGGGCGCGCCTCGACCCACCGCGCCGCGATCGGGGCCAGAATGGGCGGCATGACGGGGGTCAGGGGGATGCACGTGGCTGCGGCCATCATCACGGTCGCGCTCATCGCGGGGTGCGCGGCGGACGAGCCGGGGGCCGCGCCGGAACCGAGCGCGAGCATCCCGCCGTCGGCGAGCCCGAGCGCGGCACCGAGCGCGAGCCCTGAACCCGACGACGCGGACGGGCCCGACGAACCCGACGCCACAGCAAGCCCCACGCCGTCGCGCACGGCCTCCCCCAGCCCGTCTCCCACGGCGACCCCGACGGCGCTCACCGGCATTCGCCTGCAGATTGCCTGTGACCGGCTGCTCACCCCGCAAGACGTCTACGACTACAACCCGAACATCGGCGCCGACCCCGGCTACCGGGTGCGCGCCGGCAGCGGCCCCGCCCGCGCCGTCGAACTCTCGGGCACCGCCTGCGGCTGGCTCAACCAGACGAGCACGCAGACCTACTCGATCGGTGTCGCGCGCTTCGACAGCGCGAACCTGCAACGCGTGAAGTCCGCCGCCGCATCGGCGGGCGGAACGACACGCGGGCTCGGCATGGAGGGGTACTACCGAACCGAAGCGGGGCTCGGCGTCGTCGAGGCCTTCACCGGGTCGTACTGGATCACGGCCGAGTCGAGCGCCTTCCTCGAGCCCGCCGACGTCGCTCCCCTGCTCGAGGCAATCCGCCGCAACCTGCCATAGGCGGGTGGCCAGACGTACCCCCGTGACCCGCTAGGCTGAACCACGCCTCCGTAGCTCAGGGGATAGAGCATCAGTTTCCGGTACTGAGGGTCGCAGGTTCGAATCCTGTCGGGGGCGCGAGTTACCTGCCGCGGTTGGCGCGGCGCACCGGCTTCGGCGCCTTGCCGCCGAGGTACGAGCGGGCCGAGTCGACCGTGAAGCCCTGGCGCAGGGCCTGGCGCCCGATCAGCATGCGGAAGCCCATTGCGTCGCGGTTGGTGAGCGTGACCTCCGCCGCGAACGTGCGCTCGAGCATCCGAATCGTCATGAGCACCACGATGCGCTCCTCCGCGTGCCCCGACGACGAGCGCACGCGCCGCCGGTCGTGCACGGGCAGCTCAACCGTCACGGAGTCGTCGCGCGACTCTTGCCAGGGATGCACGTCGAAGCGCACCCAGTCGGCGCCGTCGCGGGTGAACTCCTCGCAGCGGAACACGTGCAGTGATGAGGTGCGGGCGCCGGTGTCGAGCTTCGCCTTGATCCACGGCACGGGCACCTCGGGCAAGCAAACCCACTCGCGCCACCCCGCCGGGATGCTTGAATGGGTCGCTCTGGCCACCTCGCCATCATGTCAGGACGGAACCGTGAAACTCGCCATCCTCTCCCGTGCGCCGCACGCCTACTCGACGCAGCGACTGCGGGCCGCCGCGCTCGACCGGGGCCACGACGTGAAGGTGTTGAACACGCTGAAGTTCGCGATCGATCTCTCGAGCGATGAACCCGACCTGCAGTTTCGGGGGAAGCCTTTGTCGAGCTACGACGCCGTGCTCCCCCGCATCGGCAGCTCCATCACGTACTTCGGCACGGCCGTCGTGCGGCAGTTCGAGCAGATGGACGTCTACACGCCGAACACCGCCAACGGCATCATGAACGCCCGCGACAAGCTGCGGGCGACGCAGATTCTGTCTCGACACAACATCGGGATGCCCGCCACCGCTTTCGTGCGCAACCGCGCGGACGTGCGCCCCGCGATCGAGCGAGTGGGTGGCGCCCCGGTCGTCATCAAGCTGCTGGAGGGCACCCAGGGGATCGGCGTGATTCTCGCCCCCCAGGTGAAGGTCGCCGAGGCGATCATCGAGACGCTGCACTCAACAAACCAGAACGTGCTGATTCAGAGCTTCATCTCGGAGAGTCGGGGCCGCGACATCCGAGCGCTCGTCATCGGCGACCGCGTAGTCGCGGCGATGCGTCGTACGGCGGCGGGCGACGAGTTCCGCTCGAACGTGCACCGCGGCGGCAGCGTCGAGGCCGTCGAGCTCAGCCCTGAGTATGAGCGCGCCGCCGTGCGCAGTGCCCAGATCATGGGACTGCGCGTCGCCGGCGTCGACATGCTCGAGGGCAACGATGGCCCTCTCGTGATGGAGGTCAATTCCTCGCCGGGACTCCAGGGAATCGAAGCGGCGACGAAGTTGGATGTCGCGGGCGCCATCATCGACTACATCTCGGGCGAGGTCGCCTTCCCCGACATCGACGTGCGCCAGCGGCTGAGCGTGTCGACGGGCTACGGCGTCGCCGAGCTGCACGTGCACGCGGGCGCCGACATCGTCGGCAAGAGCCTCGGCGACTCGGGCCTGCTCGAGCGCGACATCACGGTGCTCACGATCAATCGCGGGATCAGCGTGATCCCGAACCCGAAGCGCAGCCAGGTGCTCGAGGCCGAAGATCGACTGCTGTGTTTCGGCAAGATGGACGAGATGCGCTCGATGATTCCGACGCGCCGGCGCAGAGCAAAAGTGCGGCGCCTTCCGAAGCAAGCGCGCCTCGAGAACTAGCCCCGAGCATCCGCGTCGCGTCCGTTCAGTCGTCGCTGGCGTGCTGCTCGAGGAAGCGGTAGACCTCCTGGTCATCGACGCCGGGGAATGTTCCGCTCGGCAGCGGCGAGAGGATGTGCGCGTGCAGGCGGGCGCTCGTCCACACTTTGCCGCCCCAACGGCCCGTTAACTCGTTGTCGGGCAGTGTGCAGCACGCGGGGTCGGGGCACGTCGACACCTGGCGCTGCGTCGTCTCGCGGCCGCGGAACCACTTCGCCTGGGCAAACGGCACGCCCACCGTGATCGAGAATTCGCTGCCTGTTCCGGTGCCGGTCTGCGTCGACTCCCAGAACGTGCCTTCGGGGGTGTCGGTGTACTGGTAGAACTCGGTCGTGCGGTTGGTGCGGGTGAAGGCGACGCGCGCACTCCACTTGCGGCAGACCGGCTGCCCTTCGGTGGAGCCGGTGACGTCGACGGGCAGCCGCAGCCCGTCGTTCTCGTACGCCTTGTAGACGGCGCCGTCATCGCCGACCCGCAGAAAGTGCAGCTGTAGGTCGAGGTGGCTCGTGGCGAGGTTCGTAAAGCGCAGCGCCGCCGCCTCGTGGGTGACGCCGAACGCGTCGCGGAAATCTTCGACCGCGATGTTGCGGTCGCTCTTGGCCTGCTGCAGGAAGGCGACCGACTGGGTGAGCGGCATGAGGCACGCCGCCGCGAAGTAGTTGATCTCGAGCCGCTGGTGCAAGAAGTCGGCGTATGTTTCGGGCACCTCGTGGCCGAGCATCCGGTGTGCCATCGCCTGCAGCGCCATCGAACGCAGACCGTGCCCGCCGGGGATCGAGGCCGGGGGCAAGTAGATGCGACCGTTTTCGAGGTCGGTGATGCTGCGCGCCGAGCGCGGCAGGTCGTTCGCGTACACCAGCTCGAAGCCGAGCCGCTTCGCCATGAGGCCGACCTCGCGGTGGGTGATGGCGCCGCTCACATGCCCGGAGGAGCGCACGAGGTTTTCGGCGAGCTCTTCGAGGTCGGGCAGGTAGTTGTTCTTCTCGCGCATGCGGTGACGCAGCTCGGTGTTCGCGCGCCGCGCCTCCTCCGGGGTGGCGATGCTGCGCCGCTCTCGGTCGACCAGCTCGCGGTGCAGCCCGACGAGAGCTTCGAGCACGTCGTCGCCGAGGGTGCGCCCCGGTCGCACGGGCGGAAGCCCCAGCCGCGCGTACAGCGCCGAGCGCTGCAGCCGGTCAAGCTCAATCTCGAGGGCGGCCCGCGGCGACGGCGGCGTCTCGTCGAGCAGATCGGGAACGGTGACACCGAGGGCCTTCGCGATCTCGCCGAGAAGCGTGACGCGCGGCTCGCGTCGCCCGTTCTCGATGAGGGACAGCTGACTCGCGGCCGTGCCCACCTGTTCACCGACCTGATCGAGCGTGAGGCCGGCTTCCTGTCGGAAATGCCGGATGCGCTGCCCCAGCGTCACAAGATCACCCATGCACTTCACTCTAGCGAAAGAAACGCGATTCTTTCCACGTGATCTGCCTCAAATGGCGCCCGGATATCGGCAAAAGTGGAAACACGCCACGACAGGCCGCCCGATCCGGCACGAACGCACCGAAGGAGACGCTCCCATGACGCTGCTCGACCGCCCGCGCACGACGGCCCCGCACCGCACGCCCGACGCTCGCCCAGAGATCACGACCGCAGCGAACTCCCCGTCGAGCGCGCCCGTCGTGCTGGAGGCCGACCGGCCGGCCGACGTCGTCGCCTTCGTCGAGCGGATTGCGCGCCTCACCACCCCGGACCAGATCCACTGGGTCGACGGCAGCACCCGCGAGCGGCACGCACTGCTGCAGCAGCTCGTCGCCGCCGGCACCCTCACTCAGCTGAACCCCGACATCCGTCCCTACTCATTCCTCGCGCGCTCCGACGAGCGCGACGTCGCACGGGTCGAGGAGCGCACCTTCATCTGCTCCGAGCGAGAAGAGGATGCCGGCCCCACCAACAACTGGATGGCACCCGAGCAGATGCGCGCTGAGCTCGAGCCGCTGTTTACGGGCAGCATGCGCGGCCGCACCCTCTACGTCGTGCCGTTCGCGATGGGGCCGATCGGGTCATCGATGACACGCTACGGCGTGCAGCTCACTGACTCGCCCTACGTCGTGGTCTCGATGGGCACCATGACCCGCTTGGGCTCGGCAGCGCTCGCTCAGATCGTCCGCGGCCAGTCCTGGGTTCCCGCCGTGCACTCCGTCGGCGCCCCGCTCAACAACGGCCAGAAGGACGTGCCGTGGCCCTGCAACGAGACGAAGTACATCGCGCACTTCCCGAAAGAACGCGAAATTTGGTCGTACGGCTCGGCCTACGGCGGCAACGCCATCCTCGCGAAGAAGGCTTTTGCCCTGCGCATTGCCTCGGTGATGGCCCGCGACGAGGGCTGGCTCGCGGAGCACATGCTGCTCATCAAGGTGACGTCGCCCGCGGGGAAGAAATACCACATGGCTGCGGCGTTCCCGAGTGCGTGCGGCAAGACGAACCTCGCGATGCTCACCCCGACCACTCCGGGCTGGACGGTAGAGACGATCGGCGACGACATCGCCTGGCTGCACATCGGGAAGGACGGTCGCCTGCGCGCCATCAACCCCGAGGCCGGCTTCTTCGGCGTCGCCCCCGGCACCGGAATCTCCACCAACCGCACAGCCGTCGACACCCTCTGGGGCAACACGATCTTCACGAACGTGGCGCTTCGCGAGGACGGCGACGTCTGGTGGGAGGGACTGACGGACACGCCCCCGGCGCGTCTCATCGACTGGCGCGGAGAAGAGTGGACGCCCGATTCTGGTCGCCCTGCCGCGCATCCGAACTCTCGTTTCACCGTGGCCGCTCACCAGGCGCCGTCCATCGCGGACACCTGGGACGACCCGGAGGGCGTCGTCATCGACGCCATCATCTTCGGCGGCCGCCGACGTGCTCTCGCACCCTTGGTGGTAGAGGCGCGCGACTGGGATCACGGTGTCTTCATGGGCGCCACGATCTCGTCAGAGCAGACGGCGGCCGCCGAGGGCACAGTCGGGCAGCTGCGCCGCGACCCGTTCGCGATGCTGCCGTTTGCCGGTTACAACATGGCCGACTACTTCGCCCACTGGCTCGACTTCGGTAAGCGCCTGCGCCGCTCGGCCCGGGTGCCGCGCGTGTTCCAGGTGAACTGGTTCCGCAAGAGCCCCGAAGGAAAGTTCCTGTGGCCCGGATTCGGCGAGAACGGCCGCGTCATCGAGTGGATGGTCGCCCGCCTCGAGAGTGAGGCGTGCATCGACGAGACCCCGCTCGGCGGCATCCCCCGTCAGGGCGAGCTCAACGTTGCGGGGCTCGACCTTCCCGAAGAGGACCTCACTGAGCTGTTCCGGATGGACACCGACGAGCTTGAGGCCGAGGCCGACGACGTGGAGCACTTCTTCCAGACTTTCGGCGACAAGTTGCCCGCCGAGCTGCGACACCAACTGAGCCACCTGCGCTCGCGGGTGCGTGCCCAGCGCGAGGCGGAGGCGGGCACCGCGTAGCCGGCACACACAGCACACGGGGGCGGCCCGTCGCGAAGTTCGCGGCGGGCCGCCCCCAACGTTTCGCATCGCCCGTTCGTCTGACACGGTGAGAGCAACACTCACGCGACACGCACGGTGGAGGGAGGCGAGTGGCGCGCACGGCGGGCTGGGAGGCCGTTCTCACCGAGCTCGTTGCCCTGCGGGGCGACGCGCTCACGCGGTATGCCGTCATGCTGTGCGGCAACCGCGACGACGCGGCCGACCTCGTGCAGACCGCGCTGGAGAAGACCTTCGGCCGGCTACGCAATGGCTTCGACGTCGAGACGGCGGAAAGCTACGTGCGCAAAGCGATCGCGAGCGCGTACGTCGATGCGGGACGCAAGGCGACCCGTTTTCGACAGCGGGCGCACCTGCTCGTCACCGACGACGCGGTTCCCGCGGCCGGCGGCGCGAGCGACGAGCGGCTCGACATGCGCGGTCACCTCGACCGGCTGAGCCCTCGCGAACGCGCCTGCGTCGTGCATCGCTACTACGGCGATCTCATGGTGGACGACATCGCCCGCACCCTCGGCATCAGCTCGGGAGCCGTCAAGCGCTACTTGAGCGACGGCCTCGCGAAGCTCGCTGCTGCTCTCGACGACGCTCGAAGGGAGCTGCCCCATGTCTGACCACGAACGAATCGAACGGATGCTGCGCGCCGACGCGCAGGACGCCTCCGGCCCCGGAATCCCGCTCGATGCGGCCGCGATCGCGCGCGGCGCGCGTCGCCGCCGACTGCCCGCCCAGCTGGGGCTGGGCGCGGCCGCGGTCGCGTTCGTCGCCGGGTTCGGCGGCGTCGCGATCGCCGGGATGCCCGGCCTCCTTGGCGGCGCAGGCGAGTTCTCGGCGAGCGAGAGTGTCCGCGACGACGACACCTCCGGCGGCGCGGCAGAGCCGTTTGCCAGCCCCGACGGCGGAGACGAGGTGGACGGGGACCTCGGCGGGGCCGACGGCGAGACCGTGTGGGACGTGGTCCGCTGCGGCGAGCCACTCCCCCCGGTGGGACACTCCGGCGACGATCGGCTCCGTCTCGAGCTCGCTCCGCTCGACGGGAGTTCAGCCAGAGACGGCGAACTGACCGTCACCGGCACCCTCACCAACGTCTCCTCCGAACGCCTCGAGCTTCTGACCGCCACGCACCTCGTCGTTGGGCTCGCCCGCGACGGCGAGGTGATCTGGTCGACGGTCGGGATGGAGGCCGCCGCGCTCGTGCCGACGCTCGACCCCGGCGAGTCGCTCGAGTACACGGGGGCGCTCGAACTCGTCGACTGCGGTGGCACCGACCCGGAGGCGAGCATCCGCGGTGGATCCCCGCTCCCAGGCCCGGGCGCGTACGAGGTTGTGGCCGCGCTCGACGTGCGGCAGACCGACGACGGCGAGCCGATCAGCGATCCGGTCGTCGTGATCTCGCCGCGAGCATCCCTGGTTCTTCCCTAGAGACGGGCGAATCCTCGACGCGCGGGCGCGCGCGGTGGAAGAATCGCTTCCGCCGCCCGCGCGACGACGGTGCGCGCGCCAGGACCCTCACGAAAGGCCCCCCATGACGAAGCAGTCCATCTTCGGTCGCATCGCGCAGCTCGCGAAGGCGAACATCAACGCCCTGATCGACCAGGCCGAAGACCCGCAAAAGATGCTCGACCAGATGGTGCGGGACTACACCGCGAGCATCCAGGAGGCGGAGGCGGCGATCGCGCAGACGATCGGCAACCTGCGACTGCTCGAGCAGGATTACGCCGAAGACGTCGCGACGGCGCAGGACTGGGGCCGTAAGGCGGTCGCGGCGAGCGCGAAGGCCGACGAGTTCCGCGCTGCGGGCAACGCGGCCGACGCCGACAAGTTCGACAATCTCGCGAAGGTTGCGCTCGGCAAGCAGCTGGCGAGCGAGAATCAGGCCCGCGCCGCCCAGCCGACGATCCAGTCGCAGACGGCCGTCGTCGAGCAGCTGAAGAGCGGCCTCGAGGGCATGAAGATGAAGCTCGAGCAGTTGCGCGGCAAGCGCGACGAGCTCGTGGCGCGCGCAAAAATCGCCGAAGCGCAGTCGCGGGTCATGGACGCCGTGCAGTCGATCGACATCATGGACCCGACGAGCGAGCTGGGCCGTTTCGAAGAGAAAATCCGCCGCGAGGAGGCGCGAGTGCTCGGCCGCCAGGAGCTCGCCGCATCGACGCTCGATGCGCAGTTCGAGGCGCTCGAGGACGTCAGCACCCAGACCGAGATCGAGGCGCGCCTCGCCGCACTGAAGGCGGGCGGCGGACCCGCGCAGCTCACCGACGGTCAGTGACGCTGGGCGGAGCGACGGCAGGCGTGCCGGGCGCTCGACCGCTGCGGCTCCCCGGCGTTGACGCCGCGCGCGGGCTCGCCATCGTCGGAATGATCGCGGCGCACGTCATTCCGCGCACGACGGACGCCGAACTGGTGGTCGACGGTCGGCCGTCGATCCTGTTCGCCGTGCTGGCCGGCCTCTCTCTCGGCCTGCTCGCCCCCACCCGCGCGGCCGAGCACCCCGAGAGAACCGGGGTGATCCGGGGACGCGCGCGGGCGTCGCTCGGTGTTCGCGCGCTGCTGCTCATGCTGCTTGGCCTCTGGCTCTGGACACTGCCGACGAACATCGCCATCATCCTGGACGCCTACGGGCTGATGTTCCTGCTGATGGTGCCGCTGTTGTTCGCGAACCGCTTGGTGCTGGCGATCGTGGCCGCGGCGCTGCTGGCGATCGGCCCGCTGCTCGTGAGCCTGACCGACTCGCTGCCGCCGTACGTGCTCTACTCGGCGACGAGCCCGGTCGACCGCGCGCTCGACCTCGCACAGAACCCCGCGTCGGTGCTGGCCGACGCCTTCCTCACCGGCTACTACCCCGCCCTGCTGTGGGTTCCGCTGCTCTGCGCCGGTCTCATCGCCCAGCGCAGCGACCTGTCGTCGACCCTGACCCGACTCGTCATGGTGACCGCGGGGCTCACCGCCGCCCTCGCCGGCTACGGCGCCGGCCTGCTCATCCCCGGGGTCAGCGCCGAGGCACACTCCGTGACCCCCGCAGAACTGGTCGGCTCGGGCGGACTCGCCGTCGCGATCATCGGCGCGGCCCTGCTCTTGCTCGACACCGGCGGCCGCGGCGCCGCGCTCTCGCGGGTGGCGCTCGCTCCGCTCACGGCGATCGGGCGCATGCCGCTGACGATCTACACCCTGCACGTGCTCGTCATCGCGCTCGTTGTGGGCGTGGCCGGCATCGGCCCCGCCGGCGCGTACGAGAGCCCGGCCGGCTGGTGGATGCTCGGCGCCCTCCTCGTCGGAAGCGCCGCTCTCGCGCTTATCGCCGAGCGGCTCGGACGGCGCGGCCCGCTCGAATACGCGCTCGCGCAGGTCGGGATGCTCGTGGCCGGCTCCGCCGCTCGGCGCACCTCAGTGCCAGACTGAGCGGATGATGCGTCGCTTCACGGTCGTTCCGCAGTGGCAGGGGTCGGGTGCCGCGCGCGCCATGCGCCTTCAGCAGGGTGCGGAGGCGATCGCGGCTGACCTGCCGGGTCGCGCGACCGACATCGTGGAGGTACCGCTCGAAGCCGGAGATGCGGAAGGGACGGGCATCCACCGTTTCAGTTCGATTCGGCTCACCCGTGAACGCACCGAGAAGTCCCTCGCGGGGCTCGAAGACGGCGAGGTTGCCGTCGTGATCGGCGGCGACTGCGGCGTCGAATTCGCCGGGGTGGAGCGGGCAGCACGACGCGGCCGGCTCGTGTTGCTGTGGGCTGACGCGCACGCCGACCTCAACACTCCCGAGACGAGCCCGAGCGGCGCCTACCACGGCATGGTGCTGCGCGACATGATCGATTCGGGCCTCGTTGCTCCCGCGGACGTCGTCATGCTCGGTGTGCGCGCGCTCGATGACGCGGAGGCGGACGCCGCCGAGAGGCTCGGCATTGACACCGTGACGGCCGAGATGGTCGGCGCCGCCATCGCCGCGCGCGCAAGCGACGCGGCCGTGCTGTACGTGCACATCGACCTTGACGTGCTCGATCCGTCGATCATGGCGAGTGTGGGCTTTGCCGAGCCGTTCGGGTTGAGCCTCGACGAGCTGCTCGGCGCGGTGCGTGACGCTCGCGCGGCCCTTCCGCTCGGCGGAGCCGGCGTCACCGAGTACGCGCCCGCGGCCGACGCCGACCCCGAGCTGCTCGCCGACGAGTCCGCGACGATCCTGCGCGTCATCGCCGCGCTCAGCGCCGACTGACAATGAATGCGCGTTCGGACATCGTGCCCGCTGAGCGAATGCCACAGGAATCGGCGTCCGGCGCATCCCGATCACTAGCCTGCTGCCATGTCTGAACCCCGCGTCACCGTCGACCGCGACGGCCACCTGCTGCTCATCGGCCTGAACCGCCCCGAGAAGATGAACGCCGCCGACCATCGGCTGCTCAGCGAGCTCGCCCTCGCGTACGGCGAACTCGACCGCGACCCCGAGCTGCGCGTGGGCGTCGTCTACGCCCACGGGGAGCACTTCACCTCAGGGCTCGACCTCGCCGACATCGCCCCGCGCATCGGAGCGAGCGGCCTCGACATGGTTCCCGAAGGCGGTATTCACCCGTGGGGCATGGACGGCACTCGGGTCTCGAAGCCCGTCATGCTCGCCGTGCAGGGCACCTGCCTGACCCTCGGCATCGAGTTGGCGCTCGCGAGCGACATCGTCGTCGCCGCCTCCGACACCGTGTTCGCGCAGCTGGAAGTGGCCCGCGCGATCCTGCCGTTCGGCGGCGCGACGACCCGCTTCGCCGCCCAGGTCGGCTGGGGCAACGCCATGCGCTGGATGCTCACGGGCGACCGCTTCGACGCGCACGAGGCGCACCGCATCGGCATCGTGCAGGAGGTCGTCGAACCGGGCACGCAACTCGAGCGCGCCACCGCGATCGCGCGGACCATCGCCGCTCAGGCCCCGCTCGCCGTGCAAGCGACCCTCGCCAACGCCCGCCTCGCCGTCGCGGAGGGCGAGGCCGCCGCCGCGACCCGCCTGCCTGGCGAACTCGTCCGCCTCATGCAGACAGAAGACGCCCGCATCGGCGTGGAAGCCTTCATGACCCGGTCCACGCCCCAGTTCGTCGGGCGCTGACTCTGAGCGCCATGTGACCGCCCGCCGAACGGAGACCCCATGAGCAGCGACGACCAGTACGACGTCATCGTGATCGGCGCCGGCGCCGTGGGCGAGAATCTCGCCGATCGTACCGTGCAGGGAGGCCTGCGCACGCTGCTCGTCGAGCACGAGCTGGTCGGCGGCGAGTGCTCGTACTGGGCGTGCATGCCGTCGAAGGCGCTCCTGCGCTCGGCCGCCGCGCTCGACGCCGCCCGCGCGGTCGATGGCGCGACGCAGGCCATCACCGGTGACCGCGTCGACGTCGCCGCGGTACTCGCCCGCCGCGACTCCTTCGCCGCACACTGGGACGACAGCGGCCAGGTGCGCTGGGTCGAGCAGGCCGGCATCGACCTCGCGCGCGGGCACGCCCGGCTCGACGGCGCGCGCACGGTCGTGATTACCGACGCCGAGGGCGCGACGCGGCGGGTGACCGCCCGGCACGCCGTTGCGGTGTGCACGGGAAGCGGGGCGAGCATCCCGCCGATCGAGGGCCTCGTCGAGGCGGAGCCGTGGGCGAGCCGCGAGGTGACGAGCGCGAAAGAGGTGCCCGGCTCGCTCGCCATCATCGGCGGCGGCGTCGTGGCCGTCGAAATGGCCACCGCCTACACCGCTCTCGGATGCTCGGTGACGGTCATCGCGCGCGGTCGCCTCCTCGCTTCGCTCGAAGACTTTGCCGGCGATGCGGTCGCTCAGCGCCTGCAAGAGTCAGGCGCGCGGGTGCTGACGCACACAGGGACCACCCGGGTCGAGCGCGACGCTACGGGACGCGTCCGCATGTCGCTCGCAGGCGGCGACACCATCGAGGCCGACGAGGTGGTGGTCGCCACCGGCCGGACGCCGCGCACCGCAGACGTCGGGGTCGACACTCTCGGGCTCGACCACCTCACCCCCGGCGACGCGCTCCCCGTCGACGACACGATGCTCGTGACCGGCACCGACTGGCTGTACGCGGCCGGTGACGCCACCATGCGGGCGCCGCTGACCCACCAGGGCAAGTACCAGGCTCGCGCGGCCGGTGACGCGATTTCCGCCCGCGCGGCGGGGCGGCCCATCGACGACGCTCCCTGGGGAACGCACGTGGCGACCTCCGACCATCGTGCCGTGCCGCAGGTGTGCTTCTCGAGCCCCGAAGTGGCAAGCGTCGGACTGACGGCAGACCAGGCCGCCGAAGCGGGCATCCCCACCCGCGTCGTCGACTACGCGCTCGGACGCGTCGCCGGCGTCTCGGTGCACCGCGACGGTGCGGAGGGTCAGGCCCGGCTCGTGGTCGACGCCGAGCGCGATGTCATCGTCGGCTTCACGGTCGTCGGCGACGAGGTCGCCGAACTGTTGCACGCCGCCACCGTCACGATCGTCGGCGAAGTGCCGATTGCGCGGCTGTGGCATGCCGTGCCCGCGTATCCGACGGCCAGCGAAGTCTGGCTGCGCCTCCTCGAGGCGCTCGGCAGACCCTCCTGACCACCCCCTGTCGAAATCCGGCAAGCGGGAGTAGACAATTCCTGCCAGTATGGGGCGCATGGACGTGGTCTAGATGAGCCGTACCGCCGTCATCACGGGGGCAAGCGCCGGCATCGGCGCTGAGGCGGCGCGCGAACTCGTCCGACGCGGCTGGCAGGTCGCGGTCGCCGGCCGTCACCCTGAACGCACCGCCCATGTCGCGGCCGAGATCGGCGCCGTCCCGTTCGTCGCCGACTTTGATCGCCTCGACGATGTGCGCGCCCTCGCCGACGCACTCCAGGGTCGCTTCGGACGCATCGACGTGCTCGTCAACAACGCGGGCGGTCTCGTGCCGCAGCGCGCGCTCACCGTCGACGGTCACGAGACAACGCTCCAGCGCAACCTGCTCGCAAGCGCCCTCCTCACCACCCTCCTCCTTCCGCGCCTCACCGAGAGCCGGGCCCGCATCGTGCACACCTCGAGCGTCATGAATCGCCTCGGTGGCCTGCGCATCGACGACCTCGACTTCGACCGCCGCCCCTACAAGGGTGGGTGGAAGCCCTACGCCGCCGCAAAACTCGGCGTCATTCTGTACGCGCGGGCGCTGGCCGCGCGCACGGGACTCGAGAACGTCGCCGTGCATCCCGGATACGTGCGCAGCGGGTTCGGTGCCCGGTCGTCAAGCGCGCGATTCGTGCAATCGCTGACCGCGCCCCTGCAGATCAGCGTCGAGGCCGGTGCCGCGCCCCTCGTCCACCTGGTCGACACGCCCGAACTGGGCGTGCCCAACGGAACCTACTTCGACGGTCTGACACCCTGGGCAGCGACCCACCGCTCGGCCACCGACACGCGGCTCGGCGACGAGTTGTTCGCGGCGGTCGAAGATCGGTTCGGTAGCAGAATCCCCACCGGAGACACCGCATGACCCAGCCCGCGCGCCCCCGTGCCCGCGTTCGCCTTGACACATCGATTCGCGCCGCGGCGCTGACCGTCGCGGCTCTTCTCGCGCTGGCCGGATGCGCGGGGCCCGATCCGAATACCCTTCCGTCATCGCCGGACGCGCCCGCCTCGGCCTCGCCGACCCCCGACGCCGATGCCGGCATCGACCCGGGCGACGGCGACACGGACGACGTCGTCGCCTTGCCGGGCTGCGACGAGATCTACTCCCCCGAGCTCACCGCAGAACTCACCGACGAGGGGCGTGAGTCACTCGGCGACACGGCCGCGGCGGGTGCCGGTGGCTGGGGCAGCGGCGACGCCGTGATCGTCGCCCTCCTCCAGGGCGCGATGGAGCGAGTCAGCTGCAGCTGGATCCTGCCGTTCAGCGAGAGCGGGTCGACGACCACGATCATCCGCATCGACGACGCAACGGCCGACTTCGTTGCCGAGCACCTGACCGACACGGCGGGGTTCACCGGGTCCTCGGCACTCGGCGGGCAGCTCTACACGCTCGTGGTCGACGGCGACTTCCCGTACAGCGAGGCGCACCTCATCGTTGACGGCCTCCTCGTCGCGACGGAGGCCTTCGGCGGCGATGCCGAACCGCTCACCCTCGACGCGGGCACGCAGCTCAGCGCGCCGTAGCGGCAGCTCGCCCCGGCGCTCAGTCGAGCACGGGGGTCGACGGAAGCCGTAGCCGCCGTTCCAGTTGCGCGGCCACCGCCAGCAGCGTTGCCTCACCGCCCGGCCGGCCGATGAGCTGCACGCCCATGGGCATGCCGGGTCGATCGCTGAGTTCGCCGTCCGATTCGCGGCTCAGCCCCATCGGGATCGTGATGGCGGGAAGCCCCGCGACGTTGATCATGCTCGTCCACGGGGTGTACTGCACCTGCTGCGCGAAGTTGCGCTCCGCATCCCCCGCGTCGTACCAGCCGAGCGGGCGCGGAGTCAGCGCGAGTGCCGGCGTCATCACGACATCGACGCTCGAAAACCGCGCGATCAGCCGCCGTTCGAAGCCCGAGAGCCACGACAGCGCCGCCGTGAGACGGGCGACCGGCAACTCGCGTCCTCGGGCGACCAGCCAGGCCGTGAGCGGTTCGAGCAGCGCGAGCTCGGCGTCGCTCTCGGCCGGGATTCCGGCGGCCGCTGCCATCCAGACGATCCGAAACGCGTCGGGGTAGCCGGCCCAGTCGTCGCTCGGCCCCAGGTCGATGTCGTCGACACCGTGGCCCATGGCGTCGAGGTGGCGGATGGCCCGGTCGAGGGCGTGGCGCGCTTCAGGCGCGATTGTCAGCTCATAGTCGAGCTGCCAGGGACTCTCGGTCAGCACGCCCACCTGGACACGCCCCTCGCCGCGGACCGCGTGGGCGAGGAACGGTCCCTCCGCCGCGGGGCCAGCGGCGCGCGTCGCGAATGGCCAGGGGCTGGCGCTGACGAGCGCGTCGAGCAACAGCGCCGCGTCGGCGACGGTACGGGCGAGAGGGCCCGCGACCACGAGTCCGGCGAGCGATGCGAGCCCGCTGCCCGCGGGCACCCTGCCCCGAGAGGGCTTGAGCCCCACGATGCCGCACGCCGCAGCGGGGATGCGGATGCTGCCTCCGCCGTCGGAGCCCGGAGCGAACGGCACGAGGCCGGCAGCAACCGCGGCGGCCGCCCCGCCGCTCGACCCACCAGCACCCCTGTCGAGGGCGTGCGGCGTGCGCGCGGGCGGCGCGACGCGCGACTCGGTGTACGACGGCAGCCCGAACTCGGGCGCCGCGCTCGCCCCGAGGCTGATCGCCCCGGCCTCATCGAGGTGCCGGGCGAGTTCGTCAGAGGCCTCGGGCACGTTGTCGGCGAACAGGCGCGAGCCGTAGGTGGTGCGCTGCCCGGCCCGTGCCGTCAGTTCTTTGTCGACGAGCGGCAATCCGAACAGCGGTGCGGCGGTGCTGACGGTCTCCGTGAGGCGTGCCGCGGCGTCGCGCGCCCGGTCGCCCTCGACCACGGTGAGCGCACCCACACGGGGGTTGAGTCTCTCGATGCGCGCCAGATAGTGCTCGACGAGGTCCCCGGGCGTGAGCTCGCCGGATCGAATGAGGGTCCACTGCTCGAGAGCGGTCAACTCGTGCAGGGCGGTCATCGTGTCAGCCTACGGCCGCGCACCCGTATCGATTCGACAACGAAGGGATGCTGGGGGCACTGCGCCGGGGAATCATGCCTCTTCCGTTCTTCTCCCGCTGATACATTCGCGCCATGGTGACCGCTTTCCGCCCTCGCCGCGCATCCCGCCTCGTCTCCGCCCTCGCTGCGGGTTTGCTCGCTGTCGGTCTGGGCGCGTGCGCCGACCAGCCCGTCGAGGCCCCCGACCCGATCGCCGAACCGACCACGACACCGGAGCCGGAGCCCACGACCGAGCCGGAACCCGAGCCCGAACCGGAGCCCGAACTCGTCTTCACGATGCCGAGCGACTGCACCGAGATCTTGCCGGCCGCGCGCGTGGCGTCGCTCGAGGTGCAGAACCTGCAGTTGCTCGGGGGGCCCGGCAGCATCTACGGCGACGAGTTCTTCTTCGACGAGACTCCCGAACAGCTCGTCGGGGGCATCAGCTGCGTCTGGGGTCAGGAGGGCGTCGATCTCTCGACCATCCTGCTGAGCGTTGCTCCGCTGAACGCCGCGACCCGCGCGCAGACGATCGACGACCTGATCGCGCAGGGGTATATCGCGTATGACCGCGACGACTCCTCACTCGCCTACGGCCTCATCGGCGACGCGGGAGGGCCGCCCGCGATCTACAACCTGATCACGAACGATGCATGGTTCTCGATGTTGAACTCGCTCGGCGGCCAGGCCGGCTTCGACGAGTCGATTCTGCTGACCGAAGAGCTGCGCGGGGTCGCCTACGGCGCCCTCGAATAGCGCGCAGGATGAGTCGGCGCCGCACGTCGGCGCCCGTGCATCAGCGCGCCCTGCCAGCTCGTCCTCATTTTGGTACATTTGTTCCAGAATTGAGGAGAGGATTCCATGGGCTACATCTATTTGGCCGGCGCGATCGTCGCTGAGGTCATCGCCACGAGCTTCCTGAAGCTCACGAGCGGCGAGCGGGTCGTCTGGTGGGCCTTCCCCATCGTGGTCGTCGGCTACATCGCGGCATTCACGATGCTGTCGGCGTCGCTCGGTCGCGGCGTGCCCCTCGGCACGGCCTACGGCATCTGGGCGGGTATGGGCGTCGCGCTCGTCGCCGGCGTCAGTTGGCTCGTCTTCGGCGAGACGCTCACCATCGGCCAGCTCATCGGCATCGCCCTGATCATCGCCGGCGTCGCCCTCGTCGAGCTCACGGGCGACCACGGTGCGACCGTGGCCAGCGGGCTCAGTGCGCCGGCGACCCTCCCGAAGGCATGAGCCCGAGCGCCCGCCGGGAAGACGGCCCCCGGCTAACCGCCAAGGGCCGCGCGCGCCGAGACGCCCTGCTGGACGCCGCTCTCACGGTCATCGAGCGGGACGGCCCGGCTGCGCTCACCCACCGAGCGGTGGCGGCCGAGGCGGGGCTGCCCACGTCGGCGGCCACGTACTACTTCGCGGACATCGACGACCTGCTCGTGTCAGTTCTTCGGCGGAGCATCGCGGACTATGACGCAACCGTCGGCCCGCTCGATGCGCTCGACGTCGACGCCGCGGCCGCGACGATCCGCCAGTATGCGATCGACGAGCGCTCGACCGCGGTGGCCCACTACGAACTGCTGCTGCTCGCCACCCGGCGACCCACACTCCGCACCGATGCCGAACACTGGTACACCCTGCTCGAGCGGGACCTGGCCACGGCACTGCCGGAGGACGCACCGGATCGCGCCACGCGCATCCGCACGGCGGCGCTCGCCCTCGACGGGCTGATCCTGCGGATGCTGTGGCGCGGCGAACCGCACACGCCCGCCGACGTGCGCGCGGCGGTCGCCGCGGCGCTTGCCCCGCTCAGCGACGACGACGCAATGACTTCTGCATGAGCACGATGCCGAGCCACCGGTCGAACTTGAAGCCGACGCGGCCCATCGACCCGGTCTGAGTGAAGCCGAACGACTCGTGCAGGCGAATCGAGCCCTCGGCGCCCTGGTCGGCGATGACGGCGACCACCTCGCGCACCCCGGCGTCGGCGGCGCGCTCGAGTAGCTCGCCGAGCATGGCCTTGCCCAGCCCTCGACCGGTGGCGGCGGGCGCGAGGTAGATCGAGTTCTCGACCGTGTAGCGGTAGGCGGCCTTCTCTTTCCAGGGGTACACGTACGCGAACCCGAGTAGCTGACCGCGGGGCGATTCGGCGACGAGGAACGGGTACCCCAGCTTCTGCAGATGCGCGAACTTCTGCTTCAGCCCCTTCAGCGTCCACGGCTGCTCGTCGAACGTGACGGTCGAGTTCGCGACGTAGTGGTTGTAGATCTCGCGCACCGCGGGCAGGTCGGCGGTCACCGCGTCGCGCAGGGTGAAACTGAACTCCGGTTCTGGCTCGGGGGCAGGCTTCAGGTGACGCGGCAAGCGCCGACGCTGCTGGTATTCCTCCTCAAGCATGGAATCAGCCTACGTCGCGCGGGTTACGGGCTGATGTCCCAGTCGATCGGCTCGGCACCCTGCAGGAGAAGCGCCGCGTTCACCCGACTGAACGGGCGTGAGCCGAAGAACCCGCGGCGGGCCGACAGAGGGCTCGGATGTGCGCTCGCGACCACCGGAACATCGCCCAGTAGCGGGCGCACGGCCTCCGCATCGCGCCCCCAGAGCACGGCGACGAGCGGTCCGCCGCGCGCGACGAGGGCGCGCACGACGGCATCGGTGACGCGCTGCCAACCGAGGCCGCGGTGCGAGTTCGCCCGGCCCGCCGCGACGGTGAGCACGCGGTTGAGTAGGAGCACGCCGCGCTCGGACCACGGTGACAGGTCGGGGTGCGGCGGCGGGGGGACTCCCACGTCATCGGCGAGCTCGCGGTAGATGTTCGCGAGACTGCGCGGAAGCGGCCGCACGGAGCGATCCGCCGAAAAGGCGAGGCCGACGGGATGGCCGGGCGTCGGGTACGGGTCTTGGCCGATGACGAGAACCCGCACATCGGCGAGCGGCACGGTCAGCGCGCGCAGCACACGCTGAGGAGCCGGTAGCCATTCGCGGCCCGCAGAGGCCTCAGCATCGAGCCGGGCGGCGATCGCCGCCAGAGCGTCGTCGAGCTGCGGGTCCACCGTGTCAAGCGCCACGGCCCAGCCGTCACCCAGGCCGCCTGGCGGGGCGATGATCTCGGGGACGCGCACGGGCCCACGCTACCGAGCCCTGGGCATCCCGAGGGCTAGCCTCGCGACCATGGCATCGAGGCTGGCCGGAAAATCTGGCGCGATCACTGCAGGGCTCGTCGGGTACCTGTTCTTCGTCGAGTTCGTCAGCGGCATCATTCAGGGCTACTACATTCCGCTCATCCCGGACCTCGCCCGGTACCTCGCCATCAACGACCCCGAGTTCAACTGGTTCGAGGCCGCGCAGTTGCTGCTGAGCGCGCTCGTGGTGCCGATCCTCGCGAAGCTCGGCGACATGATCGGGCACAAGAAGGTGCTGCTGATCTCGACCGTCGTAACGGCGGGCGCGAGCTGGTGGCTCGTCGCCGCCGCCGACTTCTGGAGCTTCCTGATCGCCTGGGCGCTACAGGGCTTCTATGTCGTCTGGCTGCCGCTCGAGATTGCGCTGATCTTCGACCGGGGGCGCACGACGGGCCGGGGCCCCTCGCAGACCCGGCGCGCGGCCGGACTGCTCGTCGTCGCCCTGCAGGCAGGCGCGATCGTGGGCGCGCTCGGCGGCGGGCGCATCTTCGACGCGTTCGACGGCAATGTGCCGTTGACATTCGCCGTGCCCGCGATCGCGGTGACGATCGCATTCTTCGTAATCCTGTTCGGGGTACCCGAGTCGACACCTGTTCCCGGTCGCCGACTCGACACCGTTGGTTTCGTGCTGTTGACGCTGTCGCTCATGACCATCACGAGCGGGCTCGCGTTCCTGCGCATCAACGGGCCGGAGGCGATCTGGGTCTACCTCGTGATTCTGCTGGGGCTCGCTCTGCTCTACCCCTTCGGCCGCTGGGTGCTCGGCCACCCCGACCCGGCGATCGACATTCGTGTGCTGCACCGGCCCGAGATGTGGCCCGTGCAGCTGGTCGCGGGGCTTTTCGGCATCAGCGTGCTGGGCGCGCAGGCGCCGCTCGCCACGTTCGCCGGCACCCCCGTCGAGGCGGGGTACGGCCTCGGGCTCGGCGCGAGTGACATCTCCACCATCGTCGGCGTCTACCTCATCGGCATGATCACCGGTGCAGCCCTGTTTTCAGCGACGGCGCGGCGACTCTCCCCTCGGGTCGCCCTCATCGTCGCGACAAGCCTCGTGGCGGTCGGCTACCTGCTCTTCTTGCCGCTCCACTTCACTCCCGTGCAGGTGGCGACCAACATGGTGATCGCGGGGCTCGGCTCGGGCGCGCTTGTCGCCGCCCTGCCGGCCGCTGCGGCCGCCGCGGCACCGCTCGGGCAGACGGGCATCGCGGCCGGGCTCACCAACACGACGAAGACGATCGGCGGCTCGTTCGCGAGCGCGATCTTCGCGATCGTCGTGGTCTACGTCGGAACGCAGTCGGTGGTCGCGACGGCTGGCACCTACGGCGGCTACATGACCGTGTTCGCGATTTGCGGCGGCACCGCCCTCATCGGCGCGGTGCTGCTCGTGTTCGTGCCGAAGCTTGCCTTCCGCGATCCCATCATCGATGAGGTCGCCGAATCGATCGCCTCGCCCGGGGCGGCGACCGCGCGCCCCGACGCCGCTACCGAGGGTTGAGCGGACCGCGCACGAGCTTGTGCTGCGCGGCCTGCGCGACGGGCCGCATCGTCACTTCGTCGACGTTGATGTGCGGGGGCAGCTCGAGCGCGTCGACGATCACGCGGGCAACGTCGGCGGCGGTCAGCGGGCGGTCCACGCCCTCGTACAGCGCCGCCGCGCGCTCGGCGTCACCCCCGAGCCGATTCAGCGTGAACTCGTCGGTGCGCACCATGCCGGGGGCCACCTGCATCACCCGCAGGGGCTCACCGGCGAGTTCGAGGCGCAGCGCGTCCATCATGATGCGCAGACCCGCCTTCGACGCCGAGTACCCGGCGCCGCCCTCGTAGGCACGCTGGCCGGCCGTCGACGTGACGGCGACGATGTCGGCCCCGCCGCGCGCGCGGGCCGCGTCGCGCAACATCGGCACGAGGACGCGCAGCACGCGCTGGGCGCCGAGCACGTTCACGTCGAACATGCGCGCCCAGTCAGCCGTGGACGCCTCGACAACCGGATCGACCCCGATCGCGAGACCCGCGTTCAATACGACGGCGTCGACCGGCGGCGCCCCCGATTCGCGGGATGCCCGCAGCACGTCTGCGAGGCCGGCCACGGCGGCGTCGTCGGTCACGTCGAGGACGTGCACCGAGCATCCCGTGTCGGCGGCGAGCGCCTCCAAGCGGTCGGCGCGGCGCGCGACGCCCGTGACGTACCAGCCGGCCGCGGCGAGGCGGCGGACGGTGGCGGCGCCGATGCCGCTGGAGGCTCCGGTGACGAGGGCGTGACGTCGGGCGGGGTGGCTCGTGGAAGCGCTGTGGTCGCTCATGCTCGTAGGCTAACGCGGTGCCTACGACGACTCGCACCCCGTACTGGGATACGGCCCGCGCCATCGCCATCACCCTCGTCGTCATCGGACACGCGATTCAGCCTCTGAACAGTCAGTACGCGCCGTCGTATGCGACGTACCTCGTCATCTACGCGTTCCACATGCCGGCCTTTGCCCTCCTCGCCGGGTACTTCAGCAGGGCGGAGCCCGGGAAGAAGCAGTGGGGGCGTATCGTCACCGACCTGCTTGTGCCGTACCTGATCGTTGAGACGATCTGGACCGTCGTCCGCCTCGTCGTCACCGGCGGCACGACGTTTGACCCGGCGTCGCCGTCGTGGACACTGTGGTTCTTGCTGGCGCTCGCGATCTTCCGCATGGTGTTGCCGGTCATCGCCCGCCTGCGGTGGCCGCTCGTCGTCACGATCCTTTTGTCGGTGGGGGTCGGCTACGTCGACAGCGTCGACACGACCTTCTCGCTGTCGCGCCTGTTCGGCCTCCTGCCGTTTTTCACGCTGGGCTGGTGGCTCGCCCACACCCGCGTGATCGACCGCGTGCGCTGGCTCGAGCGCGCCCGCTTCGACCCGACGGTGGTCGTGACCCGCGCGGTGGCGGCCTTCGTATTCGGCACGGCCGCCACCATCGCCCTCATCGGCACCGACTACTTCGGGTCGATCGGCGCCGGGCGCATCCTGTTCTACGCCGACCCGTATGCGGCCCTCGGCCTCGACGAATGGTGGGCGGGCGTCGTGCGCCTGCTCGTCATCGGGCTCGGCGTGCTCATGACGCTCAGCATGCTGGCGCTCGTGCCCCGGACCGTGACGCCCATCACGTGGATCGGCACGCACACGATGTACGTGTACCTGCTGCACACGTTCCCGCTCTATGCGTTGCGGCAGAGCGAGCTCACCGGGGTGGGCGCCCCGGGGTGGGTGTGGTTCGTCGGCCTGATCGCCGGGTCGGTTGCCCTCACGGTGGTGCTCGCGAGTCGCCCCGTGCGCGCGATCACCCGACCCATCATCGAACCGCGCGTCGAGTGGCTTCTCTCGTCAAAACGCTAGTCGCGAGACACCCCGCGAGACACCCCGCGTGACGCCCGGTGTCACGGTCCGGTTACGGCGTGTGTCACGAGCCGTTGCCGCCCCACCCGCCGCCCCCTAGCGTGGGCACACCGCGACAGGGAAGGACCCATCATGAGCGAGAACCCCACCGCCGACTGGCGCTTCGAGACGCTGCAGATCCACGCCGGATCGCAGCCCGACCCGGTCACGAACGCCCGAGCGACGCCGGTCTACCGCACGACCGCCTACACGTTCAACGACTCCTCGCACGCGAAGAATCTGTTCGCGTTGGCCGAGTTCGGCAACATCTACACGCGCATCCAGAACCCGACGCAGGACGTCGTCGAGCAGCGCGTCGCGGCCCTCGAGGGCGGCACGGCCGCCCTGCTGCTGTCGTCTGGCCAGTCGGCGACGACCTACGCGGTGCTGAACATCGCCAACGCGGGCGACCACATCGTCTCGTCGTCGACCGTGTACGGCGGAACCTACAACCTGTTCAAGTACACGCTCGCGAAGCTCGGCATCGAGGTCACGTTCGTGGAAGACCAGGATGACGCGGAGGCGTGGCGCGCCGCGATCCGCCCGAACACGAAGCTGCTGTTCGGTGAGACGGTCGGGAACCCGAAGGTGAACATCCTCGACATCGAGAAAGTCGCCGGTGTGGCGCACGAGGCGGGACTGCCGCTCATCGTCGACAACACGATCGCGACCCCGTACCTCATTCAGCCGCTGAAGCACGGCGCTGACATCGTCGTGCACTCGGCGACGAAGTTCTTGGGCGGGCACGGCACGGTGCTCGGGGGCGTGATCGTCGACGGCGGCAGCTTCCCGTGGTCGCAGCACGTCGCCAAGTTCCCCGGACTCACCGCGCCCGACCCCTCGTACCACGGCGCCAGCTACACGGGCGTGCTCGGCGACGGCATCGCCTACATCATCAAGGCGCGCGTGCAGCTCTTGCGCGACATCGGCTCGGCGATCTCGCCCGATAACGCCTGGCAGCTCATTCAGGGCATCGAGACGCTCAGCCTGCGCATCGAGCGGCACGTGCAGAACGCCCTCGCCGTCGCGCGGTGGCTGGAGGCCCACCCGGACGTCGCGCACGTCGACTACGCCGGCCTCGAGTCGAGCGCCTGGCACGCGGCCGGCCAGAAGTACGCCCCGAAGGGCGTCGGCGCGGTGCTCTCGTTCGAGCTGAAGGGCGGGGTCGACGCCGGTCGCGCGCTGGTCGACAGCGTGCAGCTGTTCAGCCACGTCGCGAACATCGGCGACGTGCGCAGCCTCATCATCCACCCCGCCTCGACGACGCACTCGCAGCTGACAGCCGAGCAGCAGCTGACAGCAGGAGTCACGCCCGGCCTCGTGCGCCTGTCCGTCGGGCTCGAAAACCTCGACGACATCATCGCCGACCTCGAGCGCGGCTTCGCGGCCGCGAAGACCGCCGGCGCGTAGCACTCGGTCTCTGGTGCACGTGCGGGCCAGCACCCCGCGCGTGCACCAGAATGGCCCTGATGGACTGGCAGACCAGCGAAGACACCGTTCCCTCGGCGTTCATCACCGAGGCGAATCGTCGCGCCCTGCGCGGCACGCCCCCGACGACTGGCGCGTGGCGCGAGGGGGACGACCCGGGCGACCGCCAGTTCGCCTCGCTCGGAGCCCTCGCGCTGGAGTCGGGTGAGACGTTGCCCGTCACGCGCCTCGCCTACGAGACGTGGGGCGAGCTGAACGCTGACGCATCCAATGCGGTGCTCATCGTGCACGCGCTAACGGGTGACAGCCACGTGGTCGGCAGGCCCGGTCCCGGGCATCCCACCGCCGGCTGGTGGGGCGGCATCGTCGGACCGGGCCTTCCCATCGACACCGACCGCTACTTCGTCGTCGCCCCCAACATGCTGGGCGGCTGCCAGGGATCGACCGGCCCCGCCTCCTTCGCCCCCGACGGCGTCGAGTGGGGGTCGCGCTTCCCGTACCTCACGATCCGCGACCAGGTTGCCGCGCAGCGCCTGCTCGCCGACCGGCTGGGCATCGAGCGCTTCGCCGCCGTCATCGGCGGTTCGATGGGCGGGATGCACGCGATCGAGTGGGCGGTCGGCTCGCCCGATCGACTCGACCGCGTCGCCATCCTCGCCGCTCCTGCCATTTCGAACGCCGATCAGATCGCTCTGAACTCGGTGCAGATCGAGGCGATCCGCATGGATCCGACGTTCCGCAACGGCGCCTACTACGACGAGGACGAGGGACCGTATCGCGGGCTCGCCCTCGCCCGGCGCATGGCGCTTCTGAACTACCGCTCACCCGATGAGCTGAATGAGCGTTTCGAACGCTCGTGGCAGGGCGCCCTCGACCCGCTCGGCCACGGCGGCCGCTTCGCGGTCGAAAGCTACCTCGACTTTCACGGCAACAAGTTCACCCGGCGATTCGACGCCAACAGCTACATCACGCTCGTCGAGGCGATGAACTCGCACGACGTCACCCGCGGCCGCGGCACGCTCGCCGACGTGCTCGGGACGGTCACCGCACGCGCCCTCGTGCTCGGCATCGACACCGACCGGCTGTTCCCGGTCGAACAGCAGCAGGCGATCGCAGCGGGTATCCCGACGACCATTCACGGCTCGGAGGCGGTCGTCATCTCTTCCCCCTTCGGCCACGACGCCTTCCTCATCGAGGACGAACTCGTCGGCCGGCATCTAGCGGCGCTGCTCGCCGACTGACCCCGCTCGCGTGTCGGCGCCGGGGCGCACGGGACGCAGGATGACAGACTGACCCTGTGATCGAGCGCGAACGACGCAGCCTGCTGCAGCGGGCCGCGCGCGCGATCGGGCTTGCCGGTCTCATCATCGCGGCGTTCTGCCTGTCGCTGCCCGGCATCGTCGACCCTGACCTGCTGCCGTCGGTCATGATCTTGCTCGCTGGTCAGGCCGGAGCACTGGTCATGGTCGGCCGCAGCGAGCACGTCGGCTGGCCGGCGCTCACGATCGTGCTCGGCCTCGCAGCGCTCGCTGTCGCGCAACTGCCGTTCGGCGGAAACACGTCGGTGTCGCTGCCGATCGCGCTCGCCCCGCTCGGCGCCGTCGGCATCGGCGCCGTCGGCATCGTCTTGAGTGAGAGCCAACCGCGCTGGCTGCTGTGGGCCGGCGGCACACTCGGCTCAGCCTTCCTCGTCGCGCTCGCCGGACCCACCATGGGCTTCTTCTCGACCGCCGCGATTGCGACTCTCGCCGGCTGGACGATCACGATGATCGTCGGCATCTGGGTGACCGTCGGCGTGCAGCGCTCGCTCGTGCGCATCGACGGAATCGGGCGGGCCCACCAGGTGGAGCGCCAGGCGAGCGAGATGGAGGCGCAGCGGCGGCAGAGCGCGCGTCTGCTGCACGACACGGTGCTCGCAACCCTGACGTTGCTCGCCCACTCGGGTGTCGGCGTGAACGCTGATGCGCTCCGCCAGCAGGCGACAGAGGATGCTCGCCTGTTGCGCCAGTTGCGGCTCGGCTCGACTCCCATGCCGCGGTTCTCGGGCTCGTACAACCTCGAACCCGTGTCGGAGTCGACGCTTGGCACGACGCTGGAAAGCGTCAAGCAGCGTTTCCTCCGCATGGGCCTCGAAGTGCGTTGGCACGGTACCGGCCAGGTTCTCTTGCGCAGCGACGTGCTCGATGCGTTCCTGTTCGCCCTGGCGGAGTGTCTCGAGAACGTGCGCCGGCACGCCGGTGTCACGGACGCCGACGTCACGATCACCGAGAGTGACGACACCCTGCGCGCCGTGGTGACCGACGCGGGGGTGGGATTCTCCCTCGACGAGGTCGAGGTCGGGCGGCTTGGCGTCGCCGAGTCGGTCATTGCCCGGCTGCGGGACGTCGGCGGAAATGCGCGGCTGTTCTCGACTCCCGGGGCCGGCACCACCGTCATTCTCGAGGTCCCGCGATGAGGGGCAAGCACGCGTTGGCGGCACCAGATGAGCGGACCCTCGGTGCGCGTATCCGCCCGGCCGGCGCCCGCTCGTCGACTCGCCGCGGCTCACCCTCCTCGACGCACGTGTCCGCGCTCGGCAGCGGCTTCCTCGGCATCGGCATCGCGATCGTCGCGGCGCTGCAGTCGATGCTCGGCCTCGGCATCTTCCTGGCGCGCGCCGACACGTACGCGAGCCTGCTGCCCGCCGTCTCGGCGTGGACCTTGCTGCTCGTCACCTTCCTCGGCATCATCGTGACGATCTCCGCGACGGGCGAGCGGCTGCCCGACTGGTTGTACGCGTTCTTCCTCGTCGCCCTCGGCGCGGTCGTCTGGCTCGATTTCGTGGCGATTGCGCCGTTCAATGACGTGGGGCGCAATGCCAGCGCATCCATTTCGGCGGGGTTCGTCCTGCTCGTCATCGTGACGCTGCGGTCACGCTGGGAGGTGCTGGTCGCCACCAGCCTGCTGGGCGTCGCCTTCGTGGTGGCGATCGTGCTGACCACGCCGCTCACGCCCGTGACGATTCCGTATCAGGTGACCGCCGTCGCCCTCGCGGTGTCGCCGGGCATCATCGGCGTCTTGCTCGTTGCGGGCTTTGAACGCATTCTGCGGCGCGAACTGGATCGCGTGCTCGTGCAGTCGACCGTCACGGCGCCGCGGCTTGCCGTGGGAATGCTCGCCAGCGAGGAGCTGGCGCGGCTTGACTATGACGCGGAGGAACTCCTCGACGCGGTGGCCACGGGGGATGCTCCCCTTCCGCTCCCGCCGTCGCTTGCGTCGCGCGCATCCTCGCTCGCGACGGAGTTGCGCCTGCACCTCGTGCAGGGCAGGCGTGAGACGTGGCTGTTCCACGCGATCACTGAGTCGGATCACCTCGGCCGTCACGTCACGGTCAGTGATCCGGGGACGCTTGCGGGTCTGCTCGATGACGTGCAGCGCGACGCCCTGTTGGCGGCCCTGTGGTTGCTGTCGACCGACCCGGTCGGAGTGGCGCCCGCGCGCACCATTGCCGTCGAGCTCGGCCCGATGGTGGGCGGGGCGGTCTCCACCGGCGGCGACCGGACGATCGTACCGATCGCCGTCCGTGTCTCAAGTATGAAACGGAATCGTGTCGACCCCGGTGTGTGGGAAGCCCTCGACCGCGTCGGGCGTTACAGTGACACCACGGCCCAGGGCTCGCTTCGCATCGAGGTGGACTGCGTGGTCGTGAACCCGGCTGACGCCGCCCGGCCCTCCTGACCGGGCACGCGAGCCGACGAACCTGTGGAGGGGCACCGCATGGCATCCGCGAACCCGTCGATCCGTCTGGCGATCGTTGACGACCACCGCATGCTTCTGGGGGCTCTGACGGAGTGGATCCGTCAGGCCGCCGACGACATTGACATGGTGGCGGCGGTGGCGAGCTGGCCAGAGCTGCTCGCCCACCCCGAGTTCCCGGTCGATGTGGTGCTTCTCGACCTCGACCTCAAAGACAACATCCCCGTATCGCTGAAGATTCAGACGCTGAAGTCGACCGGCGTGCGGGTCGTGCTCATGAGCACCTACTCCGAGCCGAACGTGGTGCGCGAGGCGCTGAACGCGGGCGCGCTCGGTTACCTCGTGAAGAGCGAAGACGCCGGGATGATCGTGGAGGCGATCCGCGCCGCTCGCCAGGGCGAGTCGTTCATTTCGACAGAGCTCGACCTCGCGCTGCACGCCAGCGAGGGCGGCGGATCGCCGCGCCTCAGCGCGCAGGAGCGGCGCGTCATGGCGCTGTACGGCGCCGGTGAACCCGTGAAGTCGGTCGCGTACCAGCTCGGCATCTCGGAGGAGACGGCGAAGAGCTACCTCAAGCGGATCCGCGAGAAGTACCGCATTGCCGGTATTGACGTCGGCACGAAGGTGGCCCTGCGGAAGCAGGCCATCAACGACGGGATTCTCGTCGACACCCCGACCGGGGCGAGCCCGGTCTAGGCGACGAAACCGGTCTAGCCGCGCACCCGCGCGCCCTCACCCCGGGCAACCACGACGCTCAGCAGTGCGAGGCCGACTCCGATCGCGGCGAGCACCAGGCCCACCCAGGCGGGTGCGAGGTAGCCGAACCCTGCGACGACGACGAGCCCGCCGAGGAATGCGCCCAGCGCGTTGCCGAGGTTGAGGGCCGAGTGGTTGAGGGCCGCGGCGAGCGTTTGGGAGTCGCCCGCAACATCCATGAGGCGCGTTTGGATGATCGGGGACAGGGCGGCCGCCGTGAATCCGACGGCGAAGGTGCCGATGGCGGCGCCGACCGGCGTGCCCCCCGCGAGGCCCGTGAGGGTGAGCGCCGCGGCGAGGCCCGCGAAGGCGATGAAGACGGCGCGCGTGGCGCCGCCGTCGGCGAGGCGACCGCCGAGAAGGTTGCCGAGGGTCATGCCGACGCCCGTGCTGGCGAGAAGCCACGGCACCGCGGCCGCGGAGAAGCCGGCCTCTTCGGTCGCGAGGGGCGCGATGTAGCTGTAGACGGCGAAGAAGCCGCCGAAACCGATGGCGCCGACGGAGACGGCGATCCAGACTTGGGGGCGCGCGAAGGCGGCGAGCTCGCGCCGGATCGTCGAGTTCGGGTCTCCCGCGACGACGGGCACCAGGATGCGCACGGCGAGGATCGTGGCCGCGAAGACGGCGGCGACGAGCAGGTAGGCGGCGCGCCAGCCGGCGGCCTGGCCGACCGCGGTGATGATCGGCACGCCGATCACGGTAGAAACGGTGAGACCCGCGAGCACGAGCGCGACGCCCTGGCCGCGCTTGCCGGGACCCATGAGTTCGGCCGCGACGAGCGCGGCGACGCCGAAGTAGGCGCCGTGCGGGAGCCCGGCGATGAAGCGAGCGGCGATCACGCCCTCGATGGTGGGAAGTGCGGCGGTCGCGAGGGTGGCGAGCGTGAAGGCGACGGCGAGGGCGACGAGCAGGCCGCGGCGCGGGAACCGCCCGGCGATCGCCGCGATCGTCGGGGCGCCGACGACGACGCCCAGGGCGTAGGCGGTGATGACCCAGCCGGTGAGTCCGATTGCGGCGTCGGGGTCGGTGGCGAGCAGGCCCGGCACGAGGTCTGCGGCGATGTCGGGCAACAGGCCCATGGCGGCGAACTCGGTGGCGCCGATGCCGAAGCCGCCGAGGGCGAGGGCGAGCAGCGCGGCGATCGTGCGGCGGCGCGAGAGGGTGCGTGTCGTGCGCGGATGGGTGACCCCTGCTGCGGACGCCTCAGCCGAGTCAGTGGATGTCGTCACACCCCCAGCGTATCGAATCGATTCGAGTCGGGTGTTCCAGCCGGGTGTCGCAGCGCGGGTCCAATACCGCTCTTTAGAACGGCGGTTCGTCGGGGAGCGGCGCTGTCGGCCCGAATTGTCGGCGCGGTCGTGGAGGCGGGCTGCCGTCGTCGCGGCGTTCGCGCGACCCCACCGGTATCGCCTCCGTCGCCTTTCGCGCAGTGCTTCGCACCCGCGGCGGGTCGTCGAAGCCCGGTGGTTCGGTCACGTGGACGCGCGTGCGCGGCGATGTCCATTCGAGGCGCCCGGCGCCGAGGTGTTTCACGCCCCACGAGGTTCGGTGCTTCAGCTGGTGGTGTGACCGGCACAGGTGGGCGAGGTTGTCGGCGGAGGTCGCTCCCCCGTGAGCCCAGTCGACAGTGTGGTCGAGTTCGCAGGAGCTCGCGGCCCGCACGCAGCCGGGGAACCGACACGTGTCGTCGCGCACCCGGAGGGCGGCGGCCAGGTCGGCGGGCACGGCGTAGCGCTCGCGGCCGACGCTGAGCACGGCGCCGGTGTGGGGGTCGGTGAGGATGCGCCGGAAGCTCGGTGCTCGAGCCGCCCACCGCGCAGCCGTCTCGTCGTCTATAGGACCGTAGCCTTCCAGGTGCGCCGCCCGGGCGTCGGCGGGTACGTCGACGCCGGCACGGGCAAGCAGCGTCAGGGCGGGAACCGTGATCGAGACGCGGGGTCTGATGCCGTGACCGAGCGGCGTGTGTGCTGGAGCGGCACCGGCGCGGTGTGCCGTGTCGTCACTCCCCGGTCCTGCGGTCTCACACGCCCCGCCCGGCACCTCTCCCGCGACGAGGAGTGCCGTGAAGACGTCGGCGCGCCGCTGGGCCGCGGTACGCGTCTCGCCGTCCCCGGCGAGGTTGCGCGCAATGGCGATCACCCGGTCGTGGATCGCCACCGCGTCGATGGCCGGCAGGTAGGCGGTGAGGTAGGCCATCGCGTCGGCGGCGGGCTCGACCGCCACCCACCGTTCGGCGCTGGCCGTCTCGGCCCGCTGCTCGATCGGCTCGGGGTGCATCAGTTCGCGAAGCCGCCGCAGCCGTCGCGCGAATGGGCCGACGCCCATGCGCTCGGCCGCGGAGAGCGCAAGCCGCTCAAACTCGGCCCGCGTCTCGGCGGGTAGGTCGCACGCTCGGTCGATGATCAACTGAGCATGACGCGGCGTGATGACTGCGCGCTCGAGCGCGTCGGCCGTCTCCGACAGGTGGGCGCCGAGCAACTCGGCGTGCGCGATGCGGGTTTCGGCGGTGCGCTCCGACTCGCGCAGCAGCGTGGCCAGCTCGGTGGCGAGTTCGCGGCGGGCGGTGAAGCGGGGCGTCCAGGTGGCGCCGCCGCGTGCATCCGCAGAATTGTCGCCGGACTCCGCGGAACGCGCGGCGGCCGTTGCGACAATGCGGCGCTCGGTGAGCGCCCGCAGTTGCTCGATCGTGCGCGCGCGACGCGCCTCGATGAGCGACTCACGGGCCTGCAGCTCGATCAGGTCGTCGAGCAGTTGCTGCTCGCGCTCGCCGTCGGGATCGGCGACGGGTACCGCGACCCCGAACCGGTCGACCACGGCGTGGCGGTCGAAGCTCGGGGTGGCGGTGGGGGCGTCCATGAGTGAAGTGAACCAGCGACCACCGACATTCGGTGGGCACCGTCGGCCGCGCGCGCAGGCTGGGGATAACCTCGCCGAGCGGCATGAGACCGCGTTATGACACCGCACAGCTGCACGCCAGACCGCCGCCACAATCCGCCTCTACGGCGTGTCGCCACCCTCCAGCGCCGCCTCCAGCCGCGCCACCTTGCCGTCCAACTCTCCGACGCGCCCCGGCCGGATGTCGGCCTTCAGCACGAGCGAGACCCGCGTGCCGTACTCGCCAACGGCCTCGGTGGCGCGGCGCACGACGTCCATGACCTCGTCCCACTCTCCCTCGATCTCGGTGAACATCGACGACGTGCGGTTCGGCAGCCCCGACTCACGCACGATGCGCACGGCGGCCGCCACCGCCTCGTGCACCGAGTCGGGCTCCGAGCCGGCCCTGCCGCCCGACGGGGCGACCGAAAAGGCGACGATCATGGGGATGCTCCTTCCGCGTCCGCGACGGCGGCCCGCACCGTGCGCGCCCCGCCGTCCGCACCCATCCTGCCCCGCACGAGCGCCACGAGCATCCAGGTCGCCCACAGCAGCAGCGCCAGGTACGCGAGGTTGCGGACGGTGAGCACCACGAGCATCCAGGGTTCGGCGCTCAAGACGGCGCCGTATTCGACCGGGTAGATCACCTGCGTGAGCGCCGCGGCGGCGATCGCGATCGTCGCGGGCACGCGGAACCGCACGCCTCCGTCGGCGCGGGCGAGGATGCCGAGCACGATCGGCGCCGCGAGCCACGTCGCGAACTGCGGAGATCCGACCTTGTTCACCGTGATCAGCGCGGCCACGAGGGCGAGCGTGAGGGCGGGCAGCAGTAGGTGCTCGGCGACCTTGCGGCGACGCGCGAGAAGACCGAGGGCGAGCACGCCCAGCACAACCGCGGCGAGCACAGGGGTCGCGAGTGCCGCCATGAGCTCACTCCCCGGCCCCGACACCTGCCAGGTGAGAATGTCGGTGTCGTAGGCAATGACGACAGGCCGCTCGGCACCGGCCCCGCGAACGCCCGCGCCGCTGCCCGAGAGGCCCGCGAGCCACATCCAGGGCAGCGCGAGCGGCGACTCGACCTGCAGGCCACGGCCGGTCTGCTCGGTGAGCGGGCTGAGGAGCGCCCACCCACCGCCGAGCAGCACGCCCACCCCGATCACCACGACGCTGACACCGAGGAAGCCGCGGGTCACGTCGACCCAGCGTCGAGCGGCGACGACCGCGGCCAGCAGCAGCGCCCCCGGCCACACCTTCACCCAGGCACCCGCCGCCATGAGAGCGCCCGCCCAGCGCGGATGCTCCGCCAGTACCGCGGCCGCCGAAACCGCGAGCGCGGCCGTCACCGCGTCGATGCGGCCGAGCGCGATCGGGCCCAGCACGGCGAGAAACGCCAGCCACCACCAGGCCGCGGCCACCCGTCGCACATCGCGCTGCACGCCCGCGAGCGCCACCAGCGCGATCGCGTTGAGCACCGACATGAGCAGCAGCCACGCGAGCGACCCGGCAAGCCCCTGCCCAAACGGGAACACGGCGAGCATCGGCAGCAGCGCCGGGTAGGGGTACACCCACGCCGTGTCAATGCCGACCCAGCCCTCGCCGGTGATGCCGAGCGCCGCCCAGAACGGGTACACCAGCTGCACGTCGCCGAGCGGCAAGCCCGGCAGCAGCAGGTTTCCGGCGACCAACCAGGCGTGCACCGCGACGAAGCCACCGATAAGGGCGACGGGATGCGCGCCCACCGCCCTGAAGCGCGCCCGGGTCAGCGCTCGCGCCCGGGTCAGCGTTCGCTCCCGCGTCAGCGCTCGCTCCTCGTTCAGCGCTCACTCCCGTCGAGCAGCCCGCGAATGACGGCCGGCACGGCCGCGCACAGGTCAAGAATCGTCAGCGGGCCGCCCGCCGAGGCGCGCCGCGCCGCCCGCCCGTGCACGACCGCCGCGGCGGCGGCGAGCTCGGCCAGCCGGTCGTGGTCGGCACCGCGGGCAATCTCGCTGAGCGCGAGGTCGCGCGCGTGAGTGGCGACGAGGGCACCGAGGATTCCCGCCAGTGCGTCGCCGGCGCCGGCGGTGGCGAGCCAGGGCGTTGCCTCCGCGACCACGAGCATCCGGCCGTCGGGGGTGGCGATGCGGGTGGTCGCGCCCTTCAGCAGCACGACCGCGTCGAGCGTGACCGCCGCGTCGCGCGCGGCCCGCTCGGGGTCGGCCGCAACGGTGGCGCGCTCGACACCGGTGAGGCGGGCCAGCTCGCCCGCGTGCGGAGTGAGCACACGCGGTACGGATCGGGCACGCGGGTCACGGGCGAGCGGCAGGGCTCCGGCGTCGAGCACGAGCGGCGCCCCCGCCTCGAGCGCAACACTCACCCGATCGTCGGCGAGCGGGTCGGTTTCACCCGAGTCGTCGAGTCCGGAGCCGATGAGCCACGCCTGCACGCGACCTGAGGCAGTGACGGCCTCGGGGCGGCGGGCGAGCACGAGGTCGGCGGCGCGGCGCGGCCCGAGATAGCGCACCATGCCGAGGCCCGCGCGCAGCGCCGCCTCGACGGCGAGCACCGCGGCCCCCGGGTATCGGTCAGACCCGGCCACAACGCCCAGCACGCCGCGCGCGTACTTGTCATCCGAATCCTTCGGCACACGGATGCACGTGGCCGCATCTGACACCCCGAACGCCCCAGCCTCACCGCTCATGCGCCCACCCTACGGCGGGAATACGCTGAGCCGCCGTCCGCTTGGATGAAAACGTGGATTCGATGCTTTTCAGCCCCCTGACCCTCCGCTCGCTGACCCTGCGCAACCGCCTCTGGGTGTCGCCGCTGTGCCAGTACTCGTCGACGAACGCCGACGGTATGCCGACCGACTGGCACCTCGTGCACCTCGGCTCGTTCGCCCGCGGCGGTGCGGGCCTCGTCATGGCCGAGGCGACCGCCGTCGTTCCGGAAGGGCGCATTAGCCCGCACGACACCGGCATCTGGAACGACGAGCAGGCCACCGCGTGGAAGCGGGTCACCGACTTCATCCACAGCCAGGGCTCGGCCGCGGCGATCCAGCTCGCCCACGCGGGCCGCAAGGCGAGCGTCTACCCCGAGTGGGGCACGCTCGCGGGTGGCCACACCGGACGCGGCACGGTGCCCGCCGAGCAGGGCGGGTGGGTGACCGAGGCGCCGAGCGCGATTGCGTTCGAGCCGTACGCGACGCCCGTCGCACTGATGGCCCCGCGCATCCAGGAGCTCGTTGCGGCGTTCGCCGACGGCGCGCGTCGCAGCGTCGAGGCCGGCTTCGACCTCGTCGAGATTCACGCCGCCCACGGCTACTTGATTCACCAGTTCCTGTCGCCGCTGTCGAACGAGCGCGGCGACGAGTACGGCGGCTCACTCGAGAACCGCGCGCGCTTCCTGCTCGACATCGTGCGGGCGGTGCGCGCGGCGGTCCCCACCACCCCGGTGCTCGTGCGCTTCAGCGCCACCGACTACACCGACGGCGGCTGGGACGAAGACCAGACGGCCACCGTCGCCCACTGGGCGCTCGAGGCCGGCGCCGACCTGTTCGACATCTCATCCGGCGGGCTCGTGCGCGCGCCGATCCCCGTCGGCCCCGGCTACCAGGTGCCGCTCGCGGCGCACGTCCGCGAGCACGGCGAGGTTCCGGTGAACGCCGTCGGCCTCATCACGACCGCCGAGCAGGCCGAGCAGATCCTCCGCGAGGGGAAGGCCGACGCGATCATGATGGGCCGCGAGTTCATGCGCGACCCGCACGCACCGCTGCGATTCGCCCGCGAACTCGGCGTCGAGTTCGATGAGGGCGCCGACATCTGGCCGCCGCAGTACGTGCGCGCGAAGATATAGCGCGCGTACTCGCCGCGATTCGGCGTCGTCCGATTAGGCGGATGCTCGGCTCGGCTTCACCGCCCGGCCGAGCACCGAGGTGGTCACGTGGTCGACAGTCGCGCCGTCGCCGCTCGTCAGCATGAGCCGCAGCGAGCGCATGAGCGCCGCGCGCCGGTCGTCATCGAAGCGGTCGACCACGGGGCCGAACGGGGTGCCGAACAGCCCGTTCAGCTCGGCGTCGAGGCTCGGCCAACGCACCGGCAGCGACTCGCGCGCCGCGCGCACCTCGGACAGCCCCGCGCCCAGCAGCGCGTCGACGACGTCGGCCACCGACATGGTGAGCGCCGCGTTTGAGATCGTGCGCGGGGTGCCTGCCGCGGCCGCGTCGGCGGTGAGCGCGTCGGCGAAGGCGTCGAACGGGTCGAGCCGCTCGCCCTCGGCCCAGACGGCCACGACGAGCACTCCCCCTGGCTTCAGCACTCGTCGGCACTCGGCGAGGGCCGCCCGGCGGTCGGCCATGAACGGCAGGCCCTGCTGGCAGAGCACGGCGTCGACGCTGTCGTCGGGCAGCTCGATGGCCGTCGCGTCGCCCACAAGTGCCTCAATGGGGGCGCGGCCGGGCGCGGCATCCTCGATGGCGTAATCGAGCATCCGGGCGCTCGAATCGCACGCGATCACGCGACCGGACTCGCCGACGGCCGCGGCCGCCGCGCGCGAGGCGGCGCCCGTTCCGGCGGCGACGTCGAGCACCGTCGCGCCCGGCGTGAGGTGTGCGAGGCGCACCAGCCGGTGGGCCCACGGCTCGAACAGCACCGGGTCGAGGTAGCGGTGGTAGTTCTCGGGAACGCTCGGTGCGTCGAAGTGGTTGCGGCGCGGCGCGCCCGCCGCGGAGCTCGACGAGCGGGATGCGGTTGCCGCGTTCACTGCGCTACACCCGCCCCAGCACGGTCGCCGGGTCGCTCAGCATGCGCCCGACGTCGGTGAGGAAGCGCGCACCCTGCTCGCCGTCGACCAGGCGATGGTCGAACGACAGGCTGAGAGTCATGACGTCGCGCAGGCGAACCTTTCCGCGATGCTCCCACGGGCGACGCTGCACGGCACCGGTCGCGAGGATCGCCGCCTGCCCGGGCACAAGGATCGGCGTGCCCGCGTCGATTCCGAAGACGCCCACGTTCGAGATCGTGATCGTGCCGCCACTCAGCTGCTGCGGGCTGAGCTCGCCAGCCCGCGCGGTGCGCGCCAGCTCTCCGATGCTGTCGGCAAGCTCCGCGACCGTTTTCGCGTGGGCATCGTGCACGACGGGCACCATCAGCCCGCGTGGCGCGGCGACCGCGATGCCGAGGTTCACATGACCCCACTCGACGATCTCGGAGGCGTCGTCATCCCAGTGGGAGTTCAGCGCGGGCTGAGCCGCGGCCGCCAAGCACACGGCCTTCGAGATGACGGCGAGCAGCGACGCACGGTCGCCCCCCTCGGTGAGCCGCCTCACGAGCTTCATCGTGCGCGTGACGTCGACCGTGAGGAACACGCTCGCGTGCGGCGCCGTGAAGGCGCTCTCGACCATGGCCTGCGCCGTTGCCTTGCGCACGCCCTTGATCGGAGTGTGACGCTCGGCCGGGAAGCCTGCCCGCGCCGGTGCCGGGGCGGAGGTCGCTTGCTCCCTTGCCGACGATGCGCTCGGTGACGCCGGGGCGCTCTGTTCGCCCGGCGCCGATGCCGCGTGCTGCACGTCGTCGCGGGTCACAACACCGTGCGGCCCGGAGCCGGTGAGCTGGGCGAGATCGACGCCGAGGGTGTGCGCGAGCTTCCGCACGGGCGGGGTCGCGAGGGTGCGGGCCCTGGCGGCCGGCGCGGACGTGGTCGCGGTCGCGACGGCGGCCGGGGCGGCCGGGATGCTCGTCGCGGCGGGCAGGAACGCCCCCTTCCGCGCCTTTCGCGCGGGCGCCCTGCCGGAGGCCGCGGCGGGCCCGTAGCCGACGAGTACCGACTGGCGCTCGGGCTCGGCCGGAGCTGCGGCCGCAGGTTCTGCGGAGGACGCACTCGCCGCGGGCGCGTCGGGGACCGACGCGGGTGCGGCGTCGCCGCCGCCCACCTCGAAGCGCACGATCGGCGTGCCGACCTGCACCGTCTCGCCGGGTTCGGCACACAGTTCGGTGACGACGCCGGCGACGGGCGACGGCAACTGCACGACGGCCTTCGCCGTCTCGACGTCGGCGATCGTCTGGTTGAGGGTCACGGTGTCGCCGACGCTGATGTGCCACTCGATGAGTTCGGACTCGGTGAGCCCCTCCCCGAGGTCGGGCAAACGGAACTCGCGGGTCGCCATCAGAGCACCGCCCCCGCGTAGAGGGCCGGCCGTCTGCCCATCGTGCGATCGACCGCGTCGAGGATGCGGTCGAGGTCGGGCAGGAAGTGCTCTTCGTGGCGCGACGCCGGGTAGGGGATGTCGAAGCCGGTGACCCGCTGGGGGGCCGCTTCGAGGTGGTAGAAGCAGCGGTCGGTGAGTTCGGCCGCAAGGTCGGCGCCGATTCCGCCGGTGCGCTGGGCCTCGTGCGCGATGACGAGCCGACCGGTCTTCGCGACCGAGGCGACGACCGTGTCGACGTCGACGGGGGCGAGCGAGCGCAGGTCGATCACCTCGATCGAGACGGCGTCGGCGTCTCCGCCGCCCGACTCCGCTGCCGCGGCCGCCGCGGCGTCGATCGCGGTGGCGACGAGCGGACCGTAGGTGACGAGCGTGACGTCCGAGCCGGGCACGACGACGCGGGCCGAGCCCATCGGCAGCACGTCGTCGCGGTCGATGGCGTCCTCGTCAACCTCGCCCTTCGTCCAGTAGCGGCGCTTGGGCTCGAAGAACAGCACGGGGTCGTCGCACCGGATCGCCTGCTGCAGCATCGTGTGGGCGTCCTGCGGCGTCGAGCAGGTCACGACCCTGAGGCCCGCCGTGTGCGCGAAGTAGGCCTCCGGGCTCTCGGAGTGGTGCTCGACCGCTCCGATGCCGCCGCCGAACGGTACGCGAATCGTGATGGGCATGCGCACATTCCCGCGGGTGCGGTAGTGCAGTTTCGCCACCTGCGTGACGATCTGGTCGAACGCCGGGTAGATGAAGCCGTCGAACTGAATCTCGACGACCGGCCGGAAGCCCTTGAACGCGAGCCCGACGGCCATGCCGAGAATGCCGGATTCCGCGAGCGGCATATCCATGACCCGGTCGCCGCCGAACTCCTTCTTGAGCCCGTCGGTGACACGAAACACGCCCCCGAGGGTGCCGATGTCTTCGCCCATGATGAGCACCCGGTCGTCGTGCGCGAGCGATCGCCGCAATGACGCGTTCAGCGCCTTGGCGAGAGTCATCTCGGCCATCAGTTCTCCTCCTCAAAGCTCTCGAGGTACTCGCCGAACTGGCGACGCTGCTCGTCGATACCGCGGTGCGGCTCGGCGTACACGTGGTCGAACATGGCGAGCGGTGGCGGGTCGGTCTGTTCCGTGCATCCCGCTCGGAATTCGGCGGCCGCCTCGTCGGCGCGGCGGGCGATGGATGCGGCGAGCGCGTCATCGAGGACGCCGGCCTCGCGCAGGTGCGCCTCCACGCGCGCGAGCGGGTCGCGCCCCGCCCACTCTTCGCGCTCGAGCGGGTCAACGTAGCGTGACGGGTCGTCGGAGGTGGTGTGAGGCCCCATGCGGTAGGTGATCGCCTCGATGAACGTCGGGCCGCCGCCCTCGCGGGCCTGCTCGACGGCGCGGCGGGTCACCGCCATCACAGCGAGCACGTCGTTGCCGTCGACCCGCACGCTGGGAATGCCGAAGCCGGGTGCCCGGTCGGCGATCGGCCGCTGTGCCTGCAGGGTCACGGGCTCGCTGATCGCCCACTGGTTGTTCTGGCAGAAGAAGATGACGGGGGCGCGGAAGGAGGCGGCGAACACCATCGCCTCGTTGACGTCGCCCTGCGTGGTGGCGCCGTCGCCGAAGTAGGCGACCGCGACCGAGTCCTCGCCGTCGAGCTTCGCGCCGACCGCGTACCCCATGGCGTGCAGGGCCTGCGTGCCGATGACGATCGCGGGGGTCGCCATGCCGACCTCGTAGGGGTTCCAGCCCGAGAGGGCGGTGCCGCGCCAGACGTTCAGCATCTCGGTGAGCTTCACGCCGCGGCAGTAGGCGACGGCGTTCTCGCGGTAGCTCGAGAACACGAAGTCGTCGGGGCGCAGCACCCGGGCCGAGCCGACCTGGGCGGCCTCCTGGCCGAGCAGCGGCGGCCAGAGACCCAGCTCGCCCTGGCGTTGCAGCGCGGTCGCCTCGACGTCGAGGCGACGCACGATCACGAGGTCTTCGTAGAGACTCGCGAGCTGGTCGCCCGAGACGTCGGCGACGTAGTCGTCGTAGGGAGCGTGCGGAACTCGGCGACCGGAGGGGTCGAGCAGCTGAACCGGGCGGTCGTGCGGCGCGGATGCGCGCGGCCGCGACTCGCGGGATTCGGACAGGGACGACGGCATTGGCTCCTCCGATCCACCGCTCGCGACTGGTGTGTCGGTGCGCGGTGACGCTCACAGTTCCCACTTGTGGCGGAAACTGACCCGGGCGACGGTGCCCGAGGCTACCTACGACGGTATCCCCGAAGCGCTCCCGCGACAAGCCGGGCACGCCCTTCGCGGCATACTGGCCGGGGCCCCAACGATGCGGAGACTTCTCTATGACCGAGACCGATCAATCCGACGCGATCATCATCGGCGCGGGCCTGTCTGGCCTCGTGGCGGCGGCCGAGCTGGTCGACGCCGGTAAACGCGTGACGATCGTCGACCAGGAGCCGGAGGCCACCTTCGGCGGGCAGGCCTGGTGGTCGTTCGGTGGGTTGTTCCTCGTCGACAGCCCCGAACAGCGCCGCATGGGCATCCGCGACTCGCTCGAGCTCGCGCGTGCGGACTGGGCGGGCACGGCGGGCTTCGATCGGCCGGAAGATGACCACGCACGGGCGTGGGCGGAGGCCTACCTCGCGTGGGCTGCCGACGAGAAGCGCGCATGGCTGCGCGAAAAGGGCATCGGCCTCTTCCCGGTTGTCGGCTGGGCTGAGCGCGGCGGGGATACGGCGACGCGGCACGGCAACTCGGTGCCCCGCTTTCACATCGTGTGGGGCACGGGACCGGGCATCCTCGAGCCGTTCATCCGCACCGTGCGGCGTGGCGTCGACGAGGGGCTCGTCACGCTCACGTTCCGCCACCGCGTCGATGCGCTGTCGGTGACCGACGGGCGCGTTCACGGGGTGACCGGTAGCATCCTCGCCCCCGACGATGCCGCGCGAGGGGCTCCGTCGAATCGCGACGTGGTCGGCGAGTTTGCCCTGCAGGCCGATGCGGTCGTGCTTGCCTCAGGCGGTATCGGCGGCAACCACGACCTCGTGCGCGCGGCGTGGCCGGAGCGTCTCGGCACTCCCCCGAGCCGCATGCTCAGCGGCGTGCCGGAGCACGTCGACGGGCGCGGGCTCGGCATCGCCGAGGCGGCCGGTGCGCGACTCGTCAACGGCGACCGCATGTGGCACTACGTGGAGGGCCTCGAGAACTACGCGCCCGTGTGGCAGCGGCACGGCATTCGCATTTTGCCGGGGCCGTCGAGCCTGTGGCTCGACGCGACGGGCAGGCGACTACCGACCCCCCTGTTTCCCGGATTCGACACCCTCGGCACGCTCGCACACCTGCGGCACACCGGGTACGACCACAGCTGGTTCGTCACGACCCAGTCGATCATCGAAAAAGAGTTCGCGCTCAGCGGCAGCGAGCAGAACCCCGACCTGACCGGAAAGAGTGTGCGCGAGCTGCTGCGCCAGCGTCTCGGGAAGGGCGCGACGGAGCCGGTGGAGGCGTTCAAACGGCAGGGGGCGGATTTCCTCGTCGCCGACTCCGTCGACGAGCTCGTCAAACGCATGGCCGCCCTCGAACCGAGTGCGCCGCTCGATACGGATCGCGTGCGCGACGAGATCGCCTCGCGCGATCGGATGCTCGACAACGCCTTCGGAAAGGACGCCCAGCTGACCGCCGTCCGCGGCGCGCGTCGCTACCGCGGCGACAAGCTGATCCGGGTCGCGCGCCCCCACCGGCTGACGGACCCGGCGCACGGGCCGCTCATCGCCGTGCGTCTGCACGTCATCACGCGCAAGAGCCTCGGCGGCATCCAGACCGACCTCGACTGCCGAGCGCTCGACGCGGGTGGCGCGGTAGTTCCGGGGCTGTACGCCGTCGGCGAGGCTGCGGGTTTCGGCGGCGGCGGCGTGCACGGCTACCGCTCGCTCGAGGGCACGTTCCTCGGCGGCTGTCTGCACACGGGGCTGCGGGCGGGGCGGGCCATCGCGCGCGGATGACCTGAGCACCCGGGAGCGGGCGCCGCGATGGGGGTGCGTCGCCTAGAGGCTCCAGGCGACGGGCTTGACCAGCACGTGGCCGCGGCGCGACGTGAGCCGCAGCCACGCCCCTGAGGCGAACTGCTGCACCTGCTCGTCCTCGGCACCCTCCGCTCCGTCGTCGAGAAAGGCAAGGCTCTCGGCCGCGAACGCCGCACCGGCCGGCAGATGGTCGTGGCCCTCGATGGGGCGCCCCCACACCTCGGAACGCACCCGGTCGACGAGCGCCTGCCCGGGGTTGTCGGGCACCGCGGCCGCGACCTCGGCGATGCCCTCCGTGGCCGTCCGCCGCAGGGTCGAGGCGGCGATCGGCGCCATGCGCTGCCAGCCGCCCCGCGGCGGCGAGATCGCGGCCCAGCTGACGGAGTGCACGGGGGTCGGCAGGGCGAGGTCGACGGGAGTCGCGTCGTCCGTGACGGCCGCGAGGCGTGCATCCACCCGCGTGTGCAGCGAGCGCAACGGAACGACCGCGTCGACCGTGCCGTCGGGCGCGGCCAGCGTGCGCAGCCCCAACACGGTCGGGCTGCGGTCGAGCAGGCCCTTCGGCGCAATGACGGCCACGTACGCGGCGAGCACGCCCGAGTCGGCGATGATGCGCATTGAGCCGGCCTCATCGAGGCGCAGGCCACGGGCGGCGAGCGTGCCGAGGTCGCGCAGCGCCGCAGCGCTGCCGAGGGTCACGGTCGCAGGCATCACTTCTAGACTACGGGGCGATGACTGACGACACTCGCGACCCCGTAGCCTCCATGCTCGCCGCCCTCACACTCAGCGAGACGGGTGCGCGCACGAGCGAAGACATCTTCACCGCCCCCAGCCAGTGGATGCCGCACGGCCGCGTATTCGGCGGTCAGGTCGCCGCGCAGTCGGTCATGGCCGCGATGCGCACCGTCGAGGCCGACCGCAGCATCCACTCGATGCACGGGTACTTCCTGCGGCCGGGCGACGTCTCCCAGCCGATCACGATCAGTGTCGACCGCATTCACGACGGGCGCTCGTTCTCGACCCGCCGCAGCCAGGCGTACCAGAACGGCGTGCCGATCTTCTCGATGATCGCGTCGTTCCAAGACGACGACCCCGGGCTCGAGCACCACGCCGCGATGCCCGAGGGCCTCCCCCAGCCCGAAGAGCTGCCGAGCGCCGCCGAGGTGCTCGAACCGATCGACCACCCGACGGCGCAGTTCTGGGCAAGCTCCCGGCCGTTCGACCTGCGGCACGCCCCCGGCCCCGTGTACTTCCGGGTCGAGGGCGACCAGGTGCCGCACCAGGCCGTGTGGTTCCGGGCGCTTTCGCCGCTTCCCGACGACGAGAACCTGCACCGCGCGGCGCTCGTGTATGCCAGCGACTACTCGATCCTCGAGCCGATCTTGCGCGTGCACGGCCACTCGTGGGCGACGCCCGGCCTCAAGATGGCGAGCCTCGACCACGCCATGTGGTGGCACCGCTTCGCGCGCGTCGACGACTGGCTCTGCTACGTGCAGGAATCGCCGAACGCCATCGGCGGGCGCGGCCTGTCGACCGGCCGCATCTTCACCCGCGACGGGATGCTCGTGGCCTCCGTCGCCCAGGAGGGCATGGTGCGGGTGCCGCGCCAGGCGTAGCCGCCCCGCCTCAGTGCGCGTGACCGCGGTGCCACGCGGGAAACGGGTCGACGTAGCTCGCCCACTCCATCGGCCCGGCGATGAGCTCATCGTCGGCGAGCAGGGCCGCGCCGAGCGCGCGGGTGATCTCACTCCCCCGTAGCCGCTCGCCCACGAACACGATCTCCTGACCGCTGATGATGTCGGGCTCGTCGTCGCTCAGTCCTGTCGGGTCGAGATTCAGGTGCGCTCCGGCGCTCGACCATGAGCCGACCGCTCCGGCGCGGGAGGCCAGGCGCACGACCCCGCGGGAGCGCCAGATCGTGCCGGCGTGCTGGGGTGTAAGACAGACCCGCACGACCTCGTCGAGGCGGCCCGGGTGAAAGGGCCGGGGGTCGCGAAACACGACCGAGTCGACCCCGCGCGGAAGCCGCGGTGCGCGGTCGCTGAGGGCGAGCATCCAGCCCTGCTCGGAGGCGAGGTCGTCGACCGGCGGGCGGATGAGGCGTCGGAATCGGTAGGCGCCGACCGACGCGGGGCGGTCGACGAGCAGGATGGGCGCGCGCGGGTTCAGCGCATAGGCGAGGTCGGCGGCGCGCGGCGGCGCGTCACCCACCACGATCACGGCGGTCGCGAACTCGACGCGATTCGCAATCGCCTGGGCGGAGGTTCCGTCGCCCCTGTCGCGCCCGGGGTGCAGGAGCCGGTCGAGCTCGTCGCCGCGCACGACGGCAATGACGTCTCGCACGTGCAGGGGGCGCTCACTCGGTTCGCGGGCCGACAGCGCGGCGTGCAACGCAAGGCCGACGTCGGCGGGGTCGTACACGTCGTCGATGCCGAGGGCGAGCGTCACGGGCGCGGAGTCCGGCGCGGATTCGGGCACCGCGTCGTCGATGCGGGCGACGAGGGCGTCGATGTCGATGCCGGATGCGTCGCTCGTGCGACACTCGCCGACGCGGTCGGCGACGAGCGCGGCAGCCTCGGCGCGCAGGGCACGGTTCGGCCCGGTGACGAGCGTGACCAAGACGGGCGGGACGGGCATCGAACTCCTCGTGCTAGCTTAATGATAACGATTATCACTATAGCTAGGAGTGGCGATGAAGGTCCGCAACAGCATCAAGAGCATGAAGAAGATGCCCGGGTCGCAGGTTGTGCGGCGCCGCGGGCGCGTCTTCGTCATCAACAAGCAGAACCCGCGCTTCAAGGCGCGCCAGGGCTAGTCCGGCTCGGGGCTCAGCGGGTCTCAGCCGCGGAAGGCGACCGGCTCGTCCGTGAAGCGCTGCCAGACCTCGCGCACCGCGGGCGGGATGCGCGTGGGCGCGCCGGTCGCCGCATCCACCAGTACCAGCGTGGTCGCCGCGACCGCGTACGGGGCACGGTCTCCGCTGTCGGCGTCACCGACAGCGCGCGGGGGAAGCACCTCGTAGTGCACCTCGAGGCTCGCCCCTCCCATGCGCGCGATCCACAGCGAGACCTCGAGCGGCTCCCGCAGGTGCGGAATCTCGCGGCGGTACTCGATGCGCTGCGCCGCGATCACGGTGTGCTGCGCAGCCTGAGGCCCCGACGGGAGGACGGCCGTGGGATGCACGGCGTCCGGCCCCGCCCAGAACGCACTGATGCGCGCCTCCTCCAGCAGAGTCAGGAAGGCGGCGTTGTTGACGTGCCCGTACGCATCCAGATCGCTCCAGCGCACGGGCACGTCGACGCTGACGCGCGACATGCGACTCGCCGCCCGCTAGTCGCGGGTCAGCTTGCGGTAGGTGACCCGGTGTGGGCGAGCCGCGTCGGGGCCGAGTCGCTCGATCTTGTTCGCCTCGTACGCCTCGAAGTTGCCCTCGAACCAATACCAGTTCGCCGGGTTCTCCTCCGTGCCCTCGTAGGCGAGGATGTGCGTGGCGATGCGGTCGAGGAACCACCGGTCGTGCGTAATGACCACGGCGCAGCCGGGAAACTCGAGCAGGGCGTTCTCGAGCGACTGCAGCGTCTCGACGTCGAGGTCGTTCGTCGGCTCGTCGAGCAGCAGCAGGTTGCCGCCCTCTTTCAGCGTGAGCGCGAGGTTGAGGCGGTTGCGCTCACCGCCCGACAAGACGCCGGCCTTCTTCTGCTGGTCGGGGCCCTTGAAGCCGAACTTCGACACGTACGCACGCGACGGGATCTCGGTCTTGCCGACCGTGATGATGTCGAGCCCGTCGCTGACGACCTCCCAGAGGGTCTTGTTCGGGTCGATGTTCGCGCGCGACTGGTCGACGTAGCTGATCTTGACCGTCTCGCCGACCTTCAGGTCGCCGCCGTCCAACTCTTCGAGGCCGACGATCGTCTTGAACAGCGTGGTCTTTCCCACACCGTTCGGGCCGATCACGCCGACGATGCCGTTCGGCGGCAGGCTGAAGGACAGACCGTCGATCAGGGTGCGGTCGCCGAACGACTTGTGCAGCTTCTTCGCCTCGATCACGATCGAGCCCAGCCGCGGACCGGCGGGAATCTGGATCTCCTCGAAGTCCAACTTCCGCGTCTTCTCGGCCTCGGCCGCCATCTCTTCGTAGCGCGCCAGACGCGCCTTCGACTTCGCCTGGCGACCCTTCGCGTTCGAGCGCACCCACTCGAGCTCGTCGGCGAGCCGCTTCGCGAGCTTCGCGTCCTTCTTGCCCTGCACGTTCAGGCGCTCGGCCTTCTTCTCGAGGTAGGTCGAGTAGTTGCCCTCGTAGGGGTACAGGCGACCACGGTCGACCTCGGCGATCCACTCGGCGACATGGTCGAGGAAGTACCGGTCGTGCGTGATCGCAATGACGGCGCCGGGGTACTTCTGCAGGTGCTGCTCAAGCCACAGCACGCTCTCGGCGTCGAGGTGGTTCGTGGGCTCGTCGAGCAGCAGGAGGTCGGGCTTCTCGAGCAGAAGCTTGCACAGCGCGACGCGGCGCTTCTCACCACCCGACAGGTGCGTGATCACGGCGTCCCCCGGGGGGCACCGCAGCGCATCCATCGCCTGCTCGAGCTGCGAGTCGAGGTCCCAGCCATTCGCGGCGTCAATCGCCTCCTGTAACACGCCCATCTCTGCCAGCAGCGTGTCGAAGTCGGCGTCGGGGTCGGCCATCGCGGCCGAAATCTCGTTGAAGCGCGTGATCTTGTCGTACAGCTCGCGCACGCCGTCCTGCACGTTCTCGAGCACCGTCTTCGACTCGTCGAGCTCGGGCTCCTGCATGAGGATGCCGACCGAGTAGCCCTCGGAGAGCCGCGCCTCGCCGTTCGACGGGGTGTCGAGCCCCGCCATGATCTTCAGAATGGTCGACTTACCGGCCCCGTTCGGGCCCACCATGCCGATCTTCGCTCCGGGATAGAACGACATCGTGACATCGTCGAGGATCAGCTTCTCGCCCACCGTCTTGCGGGCGCGCACCATGGTGTAGATGAATTCGGCCATGGGCTTCAGTCTATTGAGGCGTCGGTCCCCACGAGGCACCGGCCGGTCGCGAGCACAGGGACGACGGATGTGGTGACGGACGAGCCGCGCACCTCGCCGATGATGCAGTCATCGTCGATACGGACGGCGAAGGAGATGACGTCGGTGGCCAACCCGAGGGGCGTCTGGTCCGCCGTTACCTCGAGCGCGGCGCGATCGAAGCCTGCGGCGATGAGCGCCTCCGCAACCTGGGCCGAACTCGGGCGCTCGCCCACCGCGTCCGCGCCCTGCTGCACGACGAAACGGGCGAACGGCGCGTTGTCGGCGGCGCTCCCTCCCTCGACGAACTCGGGGGCCGGCTCCGACGGGTCGACGTCGGGGCCGCCCGGCTCGCCGGGCGAGGCCGTCGAGGTCGGAAGCGGCGCGGCGGTCGACGGAGGGTCTGTCGGGGCGGAGGACGTGCATCCCGCGGTGATGAGCGCCGCGACCGCAATGAACGCACCGGCGAGCGCCGTGCGCGACGCGGACCGACGAAGCATGGGGCCCCTTTCCCGGGTGACCCGTCGAGTCTACGGTCGCGGCGTGGGCACGAGCGCCCGGAGTAGTACACGACAGTCGCTGGAAAAAAACACGGGCGGCGAGCGACGTATTCGATATCCGAACACGAACAATTGCACTCGCTTGCACCCATCACACTGCCGGAGCAGACTCATCTCAGGAACAGCGGACAGGCGATCGGGGGATCGCCGGGGGGCCGCAACCGTGACAGGGGTTTTCGACCGTTCGGGTCGGACGAAAGCTCCTGAGACACATCGGCCGTTCCTGGCCTCTTCGGGTGGGGCCAGGAACGGCCGCTTCTCTTTCACGGCCGCGCACTCGCGGTACCGTGAGCCACGGACGTAGCCGAACCGCTACCGGCGGAAGGACCCCCACCGATGTCGAGCCTGAGCGCACGCGCGGCTTTCGGTGGTGCCTGGTCGACGCACTGGACGATCTGGGCCGGCCTCTACCCGGTCACGCTGCCGTTCGTCGTCTACCGCGACCAGGCGCTTCGCCCCGACAGCGTGTGGTGGAGCGTCGGCTCGGCGACGGTGCAGCACATCGCGGTCGGTCTCGTGGTGGTGGGCGTCGGCGCGATTCTCCGCCGCAGGCGCAGCATCCTCCCCGTGGGCGTCGTGGCCACTCTGTGGATCCTCGCGTGCGTCGTCCGTGCGGCCGTCGCCTACGCCGTGACCGCGGTCGGGTACGCCGAACAGTCGTCTCTGATCATCGACACGCTGATTTGGCTCGGCATCAGTGCGCTCTGGGTGCCGGTGACAGTGTTCGCGGTCGCGCAGCTCGACCAGCGACGCCTGTTGCTCGCGGCACGCGACATCACGACGGATGCTCTGCTCAGCGAACGCGCGGAGGGCGAGGAGACCTCGCAGCAACTGCAGGCGCGACTGCTGGCGACCGTGACAGCCCAGCTCACGCCGGTGCTCGCTGACCTCCAAGCGAGCCTCAACGCCGCCCGACGCCGCATCACCGGGTCGACGGCGGCCGAATTGAGCATGCGAATCTCGCGCGTGCACGACGAGACGGCGGAGCTCGTCGAGGGGGAAGACACCCCCGACCCGTCGCCGGCACTGCTGGAGCGCGCAGAACGGGTCACCTTCCGCCGCGCCTTCGAGATCACCACCGTGCCGCCGGCGCGCATGGCCGCGCTCGTCACCCTGGCGACGCTCGTCGGAGTCATCCCCGACACCGTGCGCATTTACGAGCCGATCGTGCCGTTGCAGGTCGCACTCGCGGTGACCGCTTCAGGCATCCTGCTGGCTGCGCTCCCCGCGCTGTTTGCCGAGCGCGCCTCTCGAGGCAAGCGGATGACCCACCTCCGGGCGACGGTGATTCTGCAGGCGGTGGCCGTCGCTGCTGCGGCCGTGATCCTCGCAGTGATTCCGCCCAGCGTGTGGTCGTCGGCACAGTGGCCGGTTGTCCCCCTCACCCTGCTGGCTCTCGCGCTCGCTCACACCCTGTATTCGGTCGCCTTCATTGTCGCTGACGCGAACGCCGACGACAGTGCAGCCCTGCGCGCGGCGAGCGCCGAACTCGACGCGGTGCGCGGACAAAGGGCGGAACGCTCGCGGCTGGCGCGAGAGCGCATGGCGCAGCTCATGCACGGGCCCATCCAGGGACGCCTCGCCGCCTGCGTCATGGCACTGAACTTCCATGCGGAGATGGTGAACAGCGACCCGGCGCGGGCGGAGGCCACGCTCGACGCCGTGCTCGAACACCTGCAAGCCGTGACCGGAGAGCTTCAACGACTGGGCGCCGAGGCCGGGCTGGGCGACGTGCGCCACCCCTGATCGGGGGGGCGCAGTTTCGGCCGCCTGTCCGGTGCGCTACGTCCGGGCCGCGCCTACACTGGCACCATGGCTGCACCCGACCGGCCCGCCACCGTGGTCGTCGCCGATGACGACGATCTGGTGCGTACCGTGTTGCGGATGGCGCTGTCGTCGATGTCGCTCACCGTCCGCGAGGCGGCCGACTCGCGCGCTCTCGCCGCCGCCGTCGACGACGGCGCCGTCGACCTCACCATTCTCGACATTTCGATCCCAGGGCCGGGACTCGCGGCGAACGTTGCACTCGTGCGGGAGGCGGCGCCAGACGCGCGCATCCTGATCCTCAGCGGCGATACCGAAGTACCCGCGAGCGAGGCGCCCCTCATCGACGACTTCGCCCGCAAGCCGATAGACCTCGACGAACTACGGAGTCGAGTCAGCCACCTGCTCGGCACTCCGTCGGCGAGCACCCCATGAGTGCGAACGAGTCGCCGGACGGTCCAGAACTGCTGCGAATCGCCGGAACAATGGCCCGTTTCGGAGGGTGGTCCGTCGATGCGCGGACCCACCAATTGGAGCTGAGCGCCGAAGCGAGGGCGATACTCGCCCTGCCTCCGAGCGGACCGCTCGACCTCGCGACGGTCTTCACTTTGCATCCCGAGGAGTGGCGCCCGGTCGTTGCTGCTCACCTCGAACGGTGCCTCACTGCTGGTGAACCTTTCGACATCGAGTCCCCTATGCGCACCACCGACGGGGAGCTCTTGACGATTCGTACGATCGGCGAAGCAGCCCGGGGGGCCGACGGAAGCATCGAACGCGCCCATGGCGCTGTGTGGGACATCACGGCGACCGCGGAGCAACGAGAGCGCACTCGAGCGCTCGAGGCGCGACTGGAAGCAACGCTGAACACCATTACCGACGGGATGCTCTTCATCGATCACGAGGGACGATTCACCTTCGTCAACGATGACGGCGCCCGCATGCTGCAGTCTTCTGTCGAATCGCTCGAGGGGGTCAGGGTGCTCGACGCGTTTCCGGAGGCGGCCGGCACGAGCTTTCTCGCGGCCCTGGAGACGTCGTTGACGCGCCGCGAACGCACAATCACCCGCAACTATTACCCGCCACTTGATGCGATCTTCGAGGCGACCATCTACCCCTCCGATAACGGCGTTGCGGTCTACCTGAAGGATGTGACCGAAGAGGAGCGACTTCGCGACGAACGCGAGGAGTCGGCGCGGCGGCTAGCCGAACAGGCCGCGCTCATCGAGGCCGCCAAGGACGCCATGATCGTCCGCGATCTTGACGGTCACATCACCTACTGGAACCGCGCGGCCGCGGCGCTCTACGGCTGGTCGGCAACGGAGGCCATCGGCCGGGCTGAGCACGAGCTGCTGTACGACGACACCGCCGCCTACGATGACGCGGTCGCTCACACACTGCGCGACGACTATTGGAGTGGCGAGCTCGACCAGCGGACGCGATCGGGCCGCGCCCTGGTCGCCGAGTGCCGCTGGCAGTTGCTCCGCGACGGCTCGGGCGCCCCCGAGTCGATCTTCGCGGTCGTCAGCGACATCACCGCCGAGAAGAAGGCTCAGGAGGCTCGCTTGCGCGCCCAACGCATGGAAAGCCTCGGCACCCTCACTGGGGGCATCGCCCACGACCTCAACAACGTGCTGACGCCGATTCTCATGTCGGTGCAGCTTCTCGAGCAGGGAGAAGACAACCCGGGTCGTCGGGAGATCCTGAAAACCATGGAGGGCGCCGTCAAGCGCGGCGCCGACATGATTCGCCAGGTGCTGTCGTTCGCCCGCGGGGTCGAAGGACGCCGCGTCGAGGTCGATGTCGTCCGTCTCGTCGACGACGTCGTGGCGTACGCCCAAGATGTCCTGCCGGAGAGCGTGCACCTCGATCTCGTGCTCGACACGAGTCTGCCCGCGACGAGCGGCGACCCGACCCAGCTGCTACAGATTCTCGTGAACCTCGTGACGAATGCGCGTGATGCCATGCCGAGCGGCGGCACACTGCGCATCCGCAGTTCGGAACTGGTCTTGGAGGATACGTACTCCTCCGTCAGCCACCTCGCCATGCCGGGGCGCTACGTGGCGATCGACGTGGAGGATTCCGGTCACGGCATGAGCCCCGAGGTCGCGGAGAAGATCTTTGAACCATTCTTCACGACGAAGGACATCGGCAAGGGGACGGGGCTCGGGCTCGCCACGTCACTCGCAATCGTGCGTAGCCACGGCGGCTTCATGCAGGTCTACAGCGAGCTGGGGCGCGGAACCCGCTTCACGGTCGGCTTGCCCGTGTCGTCGTCTCCGCGCGCCGACAGCCCCGCGGCCGCACGCCCCGAGGCGCTACTCCCGCGCGGACACGGGGAGCGCATCCTCGTCGTCGACGACGAGTCGACCATTCTGCAGATCACGTGCCAGACGCTGGAGCTCCACGGCTACCGAACCCTGCGGGCCGCGAACGGGCGCGAAGCGATCGACGTCATCGCCAGCAGTAACGAGCCCGTCGACCTCGTGCTCACCGACATGATGATGCCCGTCATGGATGGCGCTGCGCTGTCGGCGCACCTCGAAGAGGAGCACCCGGAGATTCCGGTCATCGCGGCGAGCGGGCTCAATTCGAACGGCGGTGTTGCGCGCGCGGTCGGAATGGGCGTGTCGAGGTTCCTGCCGAAGCCGTACACGACGAACATGCTGCTCACCACGGTGCGGGACACGCTGCTCGAACACCGTGTCGACGGTATGGTGACGGAATGAGCGCCCCCGAGGCCCGACACTTGCGCGTCGTCGTCGCGGATGACGACGCCTTCACCATTTCGCTCGTGGCCGGCGCGCTCGAATCCTCCGGATACGCCGTGACCACGGCGACCACCGTGGAGGAGGCGTTTCACCACGTCGCGACGGGCGAACCGCACGCGCTGGTGTCAGACCTCAACTTCGGCACGACGCGGACGGGTGCCGACCTCTTGGCGAAGGTCGCCCACGAGTTTCCGTGGATCGGGCTGGTGGTGCTGACCTCGCACCGCTCCCCCGAATTGGCCGTGCCGAATCCGCAACTCATCCCCGACTCTGTGGTGTACCTGGTGAAGTCGAAGCTCGGCGCGATCGGCGAACTGCGCGGAGCCGTCGAACGCGCGATCAGCGGCGCCACGAGCGACGGGGAGCCTGCGGTTGACGACGAAGGAATTCCCGTCGTCACCGCCGCCCAGGCGGAGGTACTGCGCATGCTTGCGGAAGGCGCGTCGACGAAAGCATTGGCTGATCACCGCGGAACGTCGGTACGCGCAGTCGAGACGATGTTGCATCGACTGTTCGACGCCCTCGGAATCGACACGAGCGACGCCGCCAACCCGCGTGTTGCCGCCGTGCGGATGTGGCAACGCGGCGAGATTCGCGTGCGCTAGAGACGGCACGCTGCCCCGCACCGTTCGGGTCAGCGCGGGGCAAGCGTGGGCGGCCGCCGTTAGAACGGCGCGACGGCCTCGGTCTCTGCCGCAACCGGCTCGGGCGCGGACTGCGTCTCTGCGCCGGTCGGCTGCACGGCGGCGGGTGCACCCTCACCCTCGGCGGACGTCGTCGACGCCGCCTTTACGGTGCGGGTGAACGTCGAGCGGCCGAAAGTGAGGTCGTGGCCCACCGTGTCGGCGTCGATCTCGATCGTCGTTCCCTTGTTCGTGTCGCTCTGCCAGTCGCGCTGGCGGACGCGGCCGGCCACGACGACGCGCTCGCCCTTTCGCACGCTCGATGCCACGTGCATCCCGAGTTGACGGAAAGCGGTCACGGTGTACCAGTTGGTGTCGCCGTCGATCCACGCGTTCTGGCTGCGATCGAAGCGGCGCTGGTTGGACGCGAGCCGGAACGAGGTGATGGTGAGGCCGTTCTGGGTCGTGATGTGGCGCGGCTCAGTGGCGACGAGCCCCGTCACGGTGATGGTGTCGGTCATGGTGTCCTCCTCATGGGTGTGTGGGTGGACGCCGGACGGTTCGTGCCGGGAACGCCCGGCGTCCGCGCACAGTGTCGGCGCGCACCACAGTGCGGCGGCGGCACAAGCCGCGAAGTGTCGAAGCCGCGACGCGGCCGCCGCGTGGGGAGGAGGGACGCCGGAAAGCGCCTAGTGTTCGCGGAACTCAGGCCGATCGGCGCCGGGACCGAGCGAGGCGGTCAACGCGCCCTTCGCCGCATCCAAGGAGTCGAACGGGCCGCGGAGCTCATCTTTGCCGGCAACACGGATCGAGAATTCGTCGCCGTGCCGCAGAATCGATCCGACGGTGCCCGCCGAGCCGGTCGCGACCCAGCTCTGGTCGTAGACGGTGTGGTTAGTCATCGGTGCTCCTTACTCGTCACGCAGGGACGTACTCGGTGCACTCATCGACGGTACTCCTCCGGCGCCGAGGCCGGTAGGGGCGTCAGCGGGAGCGAAGGTAAGGAGCGTACGACTGACGCACCTTGTTGACCTTCGGAAGAGCGACCGCCAGGCAGTAGCCCTGGCCAGGGTTCTTCGCGAAGAAGTCCTGGTGATACTCCTCCGCGTCGTACCAGTAGCCGAGCGGAGACAGCTCGGTCACGATCCCGCCGCCCCAGGTGTCGTCGGCGCGCGCGATCGCCGACTCGAACAGCGCACGCTCCTCGTCGTCGGCGTAGAACATCGCCGAGCGGTACTGCGTGCCGATGTCGGCCCCCTGACGGTTCAGCTGCCGCGGGTCGTGCAGGGTGAAGAAAACATCCAGGATGACGTCGGCGGGAATGATCTCCGGATCGAACACGACCTTCACGGCCTCCGCGTGCCCGGTTGTGCCCGTGCAGACCTGCTCGTAGCTCGGATTCGGCAGGCTTCCGCCGGTGTAACCAGAGATCACATCCTCGACTCCGTCGAGCACGCGGTAGACCGCATCCAGGCACCAGAAGCAACCGCCGGCGAGGTGAAAGGTACGCATGCGCTCATGGTACGCAGGCAAAGCTAGAGTGACGCCATGAGCTACGTCGCCGCCCCCGATCGCTACAGCCGCCTCGACTACGCCCGGTGCGGGGTCAGCGGTCTGAAGCTCCCCCGCATCTCACTCGGACTGTGGAACAACTTCGGCGATGACCGGTCGCTCGAGACGCAACGGGCGATCATCCGGCGCGCGTTCGATCGCGGTGTGACGCACATCGACCTCGCCAACAACTACGGCCCGCCGGCGGGCAGTGCCGAGATCAACTTCGGCCGCATCCTGCGCGACGACCTCGCGCAGCACCGCGATGAGCTCGTCATCTCGACGAAGGCGGGCTACTACATGTGGGAGGGACCGTACGGCGAGTGGGGCTCGCGCAAGTACATGCTCTCCTCGCTCGATCAGAGCCTCCAGCGCATGCAGCTCGACTACGTCGACATCTTCTACTCCCACCGCCCCGACCCCGAGACGCCGATCGAGGAGACCATGGGCGCGCTCGCGAGTGCCGTGCAGAGCGGCAAGGCGCTGTACGCGGGCATCTCGAACTACTCGGCCGACCAGACGCGCGAGGCCTACGACGTGGCGCTCGACCTGGGGCTCCGACTCGTCATTCACCAGCCGCGATACAACATGTTCGATCGCTGGGTCGAAGATGGTCTGCTCGACGCCCTCAGCGACACCGGGATGGGCTCGATCGTCTTCTCGCCGCTCGCGCAGGGCCTGTTGACGAACCGCTACCTGAACGGCGTGCCCGACGGATCGCGCGCCGCAGAGGGTCGCTGGATCACCCCCGATCACATCGACGACACCTACCTCGAGCGCGCCCGCGCCCTGCAGCAGATCGCCACGGACCGCGGCCAGAGCCTCGCTCAGCTCGCGTTGCAGTGGGTGCTGCGACACCCGCAGGTGACGAGCGCCCTCATCGGCGCATCGAGCGTCGCACAGTTGGACGACAACCTGGATGCACTGGCGAGCGCGCCGCTCGACGACGACACGCTCGCCCTGATCGAGACGCACGCGGTTCACGGCACTGGGTCCCGGCGCTAGGTGGGATACGTCTACGCCCTGATCGCCGCTGTGCTGTTCGGGGCAAACGGGAGCGTCACGAAGCTGACGATGGAGGCAGGTCTCAGCCCCGCGCAGGTCACGCAGTTTCGCCTGATCGGCACGGCGCTCATCGCCGGCGCTGTGCTGTTCCTCATTGAGCGTCGGGCGTTTCGGGTTCCTCGTCGGCAGTGGCCGGTACTGATCGTGCTCGGCGTGGTTGGCGTCGCCCTGCTGCAGGCCACCTACGCCGCCGCCGTTCAACTCTTGCCGGTGGGCATCGCCCTGTTGCTCGAGTACCTCGCCGTGCTCTTCGTCGCGCTGGTGGCCTTCTTCATCTTCCGCGAGCCGGTCAAGGCGCGACTGTGGGTCGCGATCGGCTTCGTGCTGGTGGGGCTCGCCGTCGTCGCGCAGATCTGGTCGAGCACGTTGAACGTCGTGGGCGTTCTGCTCGCGCTCGCGGCGGCCGTCTGCCTCGCCACCTACTTCCTCGTCGGTGAGCGTCAGGTCGCGACAACCTCGCCGCTGGCGGTGTCGTTCTGGACGATGCTCATCGCCGCCGTCTTTTGGGCCTTCGTCAGTGGATGGTGGGAACTCGAACCCGGCGTCTTCGTCACCCCGGTCGAGGTCGGTGGAGTGCTCGGTGAGCTCAGCGTGCCGATGCTGATTCCGCTGTTGTGGAACGTCGTGCTCGGCTCGTTCGCCCCCTTCCTGCTGAGCCTCGCCGCCCTGCGCCACCTGCCCGCGACGGCGGCCGGGATCGTCGCCTCGAGCGAGGTCATCTTCGCCTTCGCCGTCGCCTGGGTGTGGCTCGGCGAAACGCTCGCGCTCGTGCAGGTTCTCGGGGCGGCGATCGTGCTCGTCGGCATTGTGCTCGCCCAGACCGCGCGCGTCGGAAAGCGTCCGGTCGTAGACGCCGACCTGGCGCTCGATACCGGTCCGATCACGACTATCCACACCCGCGAGGCCTCCCGCGAATGAGCCCTGAGCGGGAGTAGCCTGACCCCATGCAATGGGGGAACGATCTACTCACCTGGCTGGCCACCGACGATGGGCAGCGTGTGCTGTTCAGCTCGGTCGTGCCCGCCGTCGCCATCGTCGTCGCCGGCATTATCGCGGCCCTGATCGGCCGCGCGGCGTCGAAACGGGTGATCGCGCAATACCAGCGCGATGCGCTCACCGCCGCGGTGCAGGGCCTCGTGCTCGCCGGGCGCAAAGCCGCCGGCTGGAATGCGATCGGAACCATCGAGCGCGTGCAGGTCGACCACCTCATTGCGGAAGCCGAGACGCGCATCCGATTGCTGCCTGTCCCGGGCGCCGCGCTCGCCGCCAACTGGTCGGCCCACCAGCTGGAAGACATGAAGCGCAACTCGGCCGGGTTCTCGTTCCAGGCCCAGCAGCTGCTCGCCGAGTACCGCGACCGACTGATCGCGTGGAACGAGAAGCCCCGCCGGGCGAAGAAGCTTTTCGGCGCGGACCTTGAGCGCTGGAAGTACGAGGCCGACCCGGAGGAGCAGAAGCTCGTCGCTGAACAGGTCGAGTGGGAGCGCGGGCACACGCAAGCCGAGCACGAAAAGACGGTCGCGGCACCCGCCGTCGTCACGCCAGCGCCAGCGACACCCGAATCGGAGCCCGCGGAGGCGTCGAACTCGGAGGCCGTTGCCCTCGCTTTCGCTCCCCCACCCGCGGTCGTGCCCTCAGCGCCGAGCGACGATGCCCCGGCGCCAAAGCCGGCATCGGCGGTTCGCGAACGCATCGAGGGCGACGAGAACTCCTAAGCCTCCGCGGCGCTCGCCAGGGCGGACTTCCCGGCGAGTATGCGCTCGTAGGCGCGGCGCGACCACATCGACACGTGGTGGTGCATCTCGGGGATCAGCGGTTCATGCTCGGGCTTCATCAATACGCTGCGCATGATGCGCGCGGTGGGCGCGTCGTCCTTCAGATTGATGCCGCGCATCCGCAACTGTTCGGGCTTCACGACGTACGTCGCGAGGTGTGTCTGCTGCGGGCGCGCGGGAGCCGCGGCCATCTCGAAAATGGCGTGCGACACCTCGTCGAGCTGACGCATTGTTTCCACCCGCGGCAGGTACGTGATGATGTCGGTCTCGGGGCGTTGGTACGGCTGCAGGATCTCGCTGTCACTGATGAGGCCGTGCCAGGCCTGCGCGGCGCGGTAGCCCGGCGCGATGATCGCACCGAGACCCGACATGTCGAGGGGGAACACCTTGAGGGTCGCCCAGAGCGCCGCGGCCGAGGCACCGGCCCGCGAGCACTCGAGTTGGATCTCACCGAAGTGCCGCTCGGTGGAGGCGAAGTACGTGTACGGCGACTCGTGGTGGTAGAAGCGCAAGATCGACTGGTCCGGGAACAGCACCGCCCCGCAGCCGTACGGCTGTAGGCCGTGCTTGTGCGGGTCGACAACGACGCTGTCGGCCTCGCCGATCGCGGCGTAGTGGCGGGCTGTTTCGGGCGCGAGCTCGCCCTGCAGAAGCGTGAAGAAGCCGCCGTACGCTGCATCCACGTGCACGCGCGCGCCGTACTCGCGCGCAAGCGGGATGATGTCGGCGAGCGGGTCGACGGCGCCGAGGCCGGTCGTGCCGAGCGTTCCGACCACAACACCGATCTCGCGGCTGCGTAACTGCTCCTCGAGCGCGTCGAGCGACATGCGACCGTCGGCCTCGGTGGGGACGCTCACCGTGTCGATGCCGAGCACCTCGCCCATGCGGGAGTGTGTGTAGTGCGAGTCGGCGCTGTGCGCGATCGCCGCGCCCGGCCGAATCTCGCGGCACACCCACAGCGCCTCGAGGTTCGCGGTCGTGCCGCTCCAGGTGAGATGACCCATGTAGTCGGCGCCGAGACCGAACATGGCGGCGAGCTGGTCGAGCACCTCGTGCTCCATCTGCGTCGTCGCGCGGCTCGCATCGATGGAGTGGTTGTTGGGGTTGATCTGCATCGCCGCGATGTACGCCGCCATCGCGACGGGGTGCGGGGGCTTCAGCATCTGCCCGGCGTACTGCGGGTGGAAGTACGGAAAATCGGCGTCGAGTCGCTGGATCAGTTCACCGAGTACCGACTCGACCTGCGTCGGGTCGGCGTGGGTCGCGGGATGCGCCTCCCACGTTCCGTACGTCGCTTTCAGGTCTTCGATTCCCGTGATGACCTGAGGAACCAACTCGGCCAGCGTCATGGCCCGCTTCGAGGACGACACACCGCACTCCTTCGTGTGGATGAACGGGGCACGCGGCGCGGGATCGGCCGCCACCCCGGGTGGCTGGCCTGAGTCTAGTCAGGATCGTTCGGAGGCGTACGAGATTGCGTGAGCGCGCCCTCGGCAGGAATCGAACCTGCGACCAAGAGATGAGACGGCCCACGAGATCTGCGGTCAGCGCGCCCTCGGCAGGAATCGAACCTGCGACCAAGAGATTAGAAGGCTCCTGCTCTATCCGCTGAGCTACGAGGGCTTTACCGCGTTCAGGGTACCGGAGCGGCGCACCCTCTCTGCGGATCCCGGCCCCCTGCCTACCGTGGATCGCATGACGTACGAACGCTGGACCCGCGTTGCCGAGTGACCGATCGCCTCGACGGCTATTGTCTTCTTGGGCATGTGTTCGTGGCTAGTTATCGCCCAGCCGACGGGCACGACGTTGATCGTGCTCGATGTGGCGCTGCTCGTTCTGTGGGTCGTGTTCGCGGTCGACTACGTGGCGCGGCTGGCGCTTGCGAAGCCGCGGGCGCGCTGGTTTTGGCGCAACATCCCGTTGCTGCTGATGGTCGTCCTTCCGTTCTTCCGCCCGTTGTACCTGTTGCGCCTGTTGACACTGTTGACGGTGCTGCGCAAGGCCACGGGCTCCGCGTTCCGCGGCACGGTCACGGTGTACGTCACGGTGGCGGCCCTCGTGATCATCCTGATCGGTGCGCTCGGCGTGCTCGACGCCGAGCAGAACGCTGACGGCGCCCTGATCACGACGTTCCCCGACGCACTGTGGTGGGCACTAGTGACGATAACCACGGTCGGCTACGGGGACCTGTATCCGGTCACGGGCACGGGCCGCGTCATCGCCTCGGGGCTCATGATCGCGGGCATTGCCCTCGTCGGTTCGGTCACGGCGACGCTCGCCTCGTGGTTCGTCGAGCGCATCAAAGACGCTGACGACCAGGCGACGAGCACGTCAGCCGTCAGCGACGGCGGCGAGAGCGGTGAGCAGGCGCGGTAGCGTCGGCACGCCTTCCGCGCGGAGGTGCTCGTCGCCGTTGGCCGCGTAGATGACCGTGGTCGGCGTCGACCGAATGCCGAGGTCAGCCGCTCGCTCCTGGTGCGCGGCAACGTCGCGCTCAACGACCTCGAGCGCGGGCACGAGGCGCTGCGCCTCGGCGACGACCTCCCTGGCCCGATGGCAGGGGTCGCAGAACGCTGACGTGTAGAGCTCGAGTCGCACGCCCCCAATGCTACGGCGCGGCCCTCGGCGAACCTGCGGTGAACAGTGAGAGACGGATGCTCGCACGGGCACCCTTTCTCGGCCCGCGACCCGCTCGAGGCATCACACTGCTTTCGTGAGGGCATGGATGCGCGTGCGAGCGCTCGGCGTTCCGTACCGCGACGGTCTCCCGCCGCCCGTGTCGGAGCCCGCCGGTAGACTGCCCGGGTGAGTGCAGCCAACGACCGTCTCGTCTGGATCGACTGCGAGATGACGGGGCTCGACCTAGCCATCGACGAACTCGTCGAAGTCGCCGTCGTCATCACCGACTACGACCTAAACCCCGTGCATCCCGGGTTTTCGATCGTGATCGCGCCGTCGCCGACGGCTCTCGCGAACATGAGTGACTTCGTCCGGCAGATGCACGAGACGTCTGGCCTGCTCGACGAGTTGGCGCTCGGTGCCGACCTTCCCGACGCCGAGAAGGCCGTGCTCGACTACATCGTCGAGCATGTGCCGACCGCCGGCTCCGCGCCGCTCGCCGGCAACACGATCGGCACCGACCGGGCGTTCCTGCAGCGCTCGATGCCGTCGGTTGACGCGCACCTGCACTACCGGTCGGTCGACGTGTCGTCGATCAAAGAGCTTGCTCGGCGGTGGTTTCCGCGCATTTACTTCAACGCGCCCGAGAAGAACGGCGGGCATCGGGCGCTCGCCGACATTCTCGAGTCGATCCGCGAGCTCGCCTACTACCGTCGCGCCGCGTTCGTGCCCGAACCGGGGCCGACGACCGAAGCCCTGCAGACAGTGTCCGGCGAGGTCGTCGATGCGTGGTCCGGCCACCTACCGGTGGTGCGCGGCGGGCACTAGCCTGTACTACCATTGACCGGTCGCACTCGTGCGACGCACGGTGGGTATAGCTCAGTCGGTAGAGCGCCTGGTTGTGGTCCAGGAGGTCGCGGGTTCAAGCCCCGTTACTCACCCCAAATGGGTCAGGTGTGAACTTGCGACCAAGGGTCCGCCCTTGGTCGGGGTTCGCGCTTGGCCCATTTTCTTCGCCTCCACGCCTCCCCGCAGCCCTGCTGAGCCTGGGATCAGCGTTCGGCGCCGCCCTCTGCCTCGCCGTGATCGTCCTGGACATCGCCCACGCCACCGGCCAACTCGACCTCATGCATGCCATCCAGCCCGACTACGACCCGCTGTCGGTCCTCACTTTCGTGTTCCTCTGCGCCGGGTCCGCGGTCCAACTCGCCGTCCGCCGCGCCCAGAACCACGCCCGACGGCGGCACACCATCTCCTTCGCGGCGCAGTTGGAGCCGCTCTGGCACCGGGCCACGCTCGCACGGCCCGGGCTGAGCCAGGCCGACCCCCTCGCCGCCAACAGCGAAGACCCCGAAGGACACCTCCGCCGCGTGATCGTCGAAATCCGCGACGCGATGATCGACCCCCGAATCACCTTCGACATCAGCACCGACGACCGCGACCTGCTCGAACGCGCCGAGAGCCACCTCGTCGGAAGCGATAGCGCCGTCGCAAGGGCCTTGCCCGGTCCCTACGTCGAGGAGCGGGAGTCGTGATCGGCCGCATCGCCCTCGGCGGCGGGATCGCGACGGCAGCGGCCGCCGGGGCCGGGTGGGTCATCGCCAGGCGACTCACCGCACCCGCCGACCCACGCACGTTCGACCTCACCATCCGAGCAGTCGAGCACGACGACAGAGGCGGCCTGATCGTGCTCGACCGCACCGAGCAGACCACCGCAGCCGGCATCTACAACCTCTGGTTCGAGACCGGCGGCTGGGTACAGCTCTCCACCGAGATCGTCGACCGCGGACCCACTGGCACCGCTCGCAGAATCACAGGCACCGCACCCGACTTCACCCCGAAAGTCGGCGACAGTGCCTCGTGGAGCGGCATCTACTACGCCACCCCAGCCGACGCCGGACTCCACGCCCGCGACATCACCATCACGACCCCCGCCGGACGATGCCCCGTCTGGCGCATCGACGGCGACCCTTCAACGTGGGCGATCCACATCCACGGCCTCGGCAGCACCCGTGCCGGAACCCTCCGCGGCGTCCAGGTCGCAGCCGAGCTCGGTTACAGCTCCCTCGTCGTCAGCTACCGCAACACCGTAGAGGGGCCGCGAGACGGCGCCGGCCGATCAACCCTCGGCGATGCAGAGATGGCCGACGTTGACGACGCCATCGGATATGCCGTCCGACGCTGAGCCGCACAGGTCGTGATCTTCGGCTGGTCGATGGGTGCCGCGATCGCCCTCCAGCTCGCCAGCCACCCGCGACACGAGGGGCTGATTGCCGCACTTGTACTCGACTCACCAGTCCTCAACTGGACCGAAGTCATCAAGGCCAACTGCGCCAGCAGCGGACTGCCCTCAGCAGCCGGACACCTCGCGATCCGGTGGCTCACCCTTCACCCGCTGGCGCGCGCCGTCGGGTTGCCGGAGCGCATCCCGCTCCGCTCGTTCGACTGGTCCACGCGAGCAGCAGACCTCACCATGCCGACCCTGATCCTCCACGGCACACGAGACGACTCCGTACCGATCCAGCTCTCACAAGCACTCCGAGGCGTCCGTCCCGATCTTGTGGAGTTGGAACCCTTCGACGCCGGCCACACCCTCTGCTGGAACACCGACCCCGACCGGTGGCGGTATGCAGTGACCATGTGGCTCACGTCACGTGTCCCACGGTGATTGGCCGAGCCGAGCGACCTCCCTCAGCACCCATCTCGTTCGGCCACGCCCGGAGAAACCCAACTCAAGCCGTACCTCCACCGGTATCATCGTGAGTGTTGGCCTGACTGGGCCATTGAGCGAGGGAGGACCAACGTGGCTGAGCCGTGGCTGTCCGCAGATGACATCGCCGCCCACCTCGGGGTCACCAAAGACACCGTCTACACCTGGATCGCCGAGAAGGCCATGCCCGCCCACAAGGTCGGACGCCTCTGGAAGTTCCAAGCCAGCGAGATCGACGACTGGGTGCGCGCGGGTGCTGCAGCCAGCGACCACGAGGCGCCGCAGCAGGTCACGCCAATGTCGGTGGCCGCTCCTACGATCATGACGACGAGCACGGGGAGGAGAGACGATGACGCTGAGTGAGGCCCAGCGCTTGGTGAAGTCCAAGCAGCGCGTTGCGGATCACGGCGAGGTGTTCACGCCAGCGTGGATGGTCGAGGACATGCTCGATCTTGTAAAGCACGAGTCTGAGCGGATCGACTCTCGCGTGCTTGAGCCCGCTTGCGGCTCGGGCAACTTCCTCGTGCCAGTCTTGGCCCGCAAGCTCGTGACCGTCCAGCTTCGCCACGGCAAGAGCGACTTCGAGAAGCGTCACTACGCGCTGTTTGCGCTGATGTGCACCTACGGCATTGAGCTCCTCGGTGACAACGCCGAGGAGTGCCGGGACAATCTCGCCGAGGTGTTCAACACGTTCTTGGATATCGGCAGCGATGACCAGTGGGCGCGAGCGGCACGCGCGGTTCTAGCCGTGAATATCGTCCAGGGCGATGCCTTGACTATGACCGCGCCAAGCGGCCAGCCGATCACGTTTCCTGAGTGGGGTTACCTCGGCAAGGGGAAGTTCCAGAGGCGGGACTTCCGCTACGACGATCTCACTCAGCGCGCCTCGTACGAGGGGACACTGTTCGGCGAACTCGACGACGATGACCTGTTCGTTCCCGCGCAAACCTATCCGACGATGACCTTCAGCCAGATCGCGAAGGCCGCCGCGTGAGCCTTGCACCTTTCACTCTCCGAGGGCACAACCCGGATGTCTTGACCTGCATCGCGAACCTGTCCAACGACGAGGTCTTCACCCGGCCAGAGTTCGCGAACCAGATGCTCGATACGCTCGCAACCGCGTGGGCAGACGCCAACGACGGCGCAGACATCTGGGCTAACCCCGATGTCACGTTCCTCGATCCGTTCACCAAGTCCGGCGTGTTCCTCCGCGAGATCGTCCGTCGACTCACCGACGGACTGGTCCTGGCAATCCCCGACCTCGACCAACGCGTCGATCACATCCTCACCCATCAGGTGTTCGGCATCGGAATCACCCAGCTCACTGCGCTGCTTGCGCGCCGGAGCGTCTACTGCTCGAGGTTCGCCAACGGCCCGCACTCGATCGCCAGGTCATTCACGACCGAGGACGGCAATATCTGGTTCGAGCGCACCGAGCACACCTGGGACGGCGGTAAACCAGAGTTCCGATCCGATCCACTTACCGGCGAAGAAGTCATCGCCTATACCAACCGCAAGTGCGTCTATTGCGGTGCAGGCGAAGGTGACTACGGGCGTGGCGAAGACCTCGAGACTCACGCCTACGCTTTCATCCATACCGACGACATCAAGGCTCGCATCGCCGAGCTGTTCGGAGAAGACATGCAGTTCGACGTCATCATCGGGAACCCTCCGTACCAGCTCAGTGACGGCGGCTATGGCACCTCCGCAGCACCGATTTACCAGTTGTTCGTGGAGAAGGCGCTGGGGCTAGACCCACGCTTCGCCGTCTTTGTGACTCCGTCTCGTTGGTTTGCGGGAGGCAAGGGTCTTGATGAGTACCGCAAGAAGATGCTCTCCGACCATCGCATGCACGACATCGTCGACTACCCCAAACTCTACGAGGCCTTCCCCGGCGTAAAGATCCGAGGCGGAGTCTCGTATTTCCTCTGGGATCGCGAATACGACGGTCCTTGCACGATCCAGACCATGTGGGACGGCGAGCCGCTCGGCGCACGTGTTGCTCGCTATCTCGACGCGTACGACGTACTCGTCCGACGCAATGAAGCCGTTCCGATTCTCGAAAAGGTTCGAGCGAGGCAGGAGCCAACGCTCGACTCACGGGTGTCGAGTCGTAAGCCTTTCGGGCTCGCTACCAATTTCAGAGGGAGTACATCCCCCTCGCGAATGGTCGCGCCGGTGAAACTTTTCGCGAACCAGAGGGTCGATTGGATAGAGCGAGGCGACTTGCCGTCCAACCGCGATTGGGTTGACGACTGGAAAGTCTTGATGACGCGTGTGCAGGGCACGAGCGCCGCGGTCGAGACGAAGTTCCTCTCGAAGCCGATCATTGCCGGGCCCGGCACGGCCTGCACGGAGACTTATCTTGTCGCCGGAAGGTTCGACACTGAGGAGGAGGCGACGCGGTATGCAGCGTACCTGCGCACTCGCTTCGTCCGCTTTCTGGTGTCTTTAAGAAAGGGGACACAAGACGCTGCGCGGAACGTATATGCGTTTGTGCCGGACTTGCCTCTCGACCGGGATTGGACGGATGCTCTCCTCTACGAGCGCTACGGCCTGACCGACGACGAGATCGCGTTCATTGAGTCTCAGGTCGCTCCTCATGACGACGCCCTGTTCGACGAGGACGGGGCCGACGATAGCGATGAGTAGGGAGATCGACGAACTCCTTCCCGAGCGCCCCGAAGCGAGGCTGCGCATCTACGCGTGGTCGCCGAACGATCCGCCAGCTGAATACGTAGGCCTCCTCAAGGTGGGTCAGACGACGAAGGCGGACGTGAACGCGCGCATCCGCGAGTCGCAGGGGCAGATGCAGCAGGCCTACACGCTCCACGTGGATGAGCTCGCCGAACGCGGCGATGGGTCGATCTTCCGCGACTCAGATGTGCGTCAACGGTTGGTCAACAAGGGCTTCGAGAACCCGATCTTCGGCTCAGCGCGAGAGTGGATGCGCTGTACCCCGGAGGATGTGCGTACGGCGATCACTGAGCTTCGCACGGGCGTGAAGCTTAGCGGCACCCATCATGAGACTTTCCCAATGCGCCGGGAGCAGGTCAGCGCCGTCGAGAAGGCGCAGGGCTACTTCGAGTCGATTTGGGCCGAGGATTACCACGCGGTGCCACGCTTCCTGTGGAACGCCAAGATGCGCTTCGGGAAGACCTTCGCCTCCTACCAGCTCGCGAAGCGGCTCGGCGCCAAGCGCATCCTTGTGGTCACCTTCAAACCTGCGGTGGAGGACGCCTGGCAGACCGACCTGGAGTCTCACGCTGACTTCGACGGTTGGCAGTACCTCTCCTCAGCGACTGGGGGTAGCCCGGACGACGCCTACAAGACTCGGCCGCTGGTCTACTTCGGCTCATTCCAGGACCTGCTCGGGCGCGACCGGAAGACCGGGCTCATCAAGGCGAAGAACGAGTGGGTTCACACCACCAACTGGGACCTCGTCATCTTCGACGAGTACCACTTCGGTGCCTGGCGTGAATCCGCCAAGGATCTGTTCGAGGGCGAGGACGAGAAGGTCAAGCAGAAGGAGTTGGCCGCCGAGTACAACGACGGCCTAGTAGTACTTGGTTAGGTTGGTCCAGCGCGTTGGCAGTAGGGGCAGTGGCTGAGCAGGCGGATGACCGCGGTCTGAAGGTCGCGGAGGATGCCGTAGAAGCTCAGGCTGCCCCGCGGGCTTTTGGGTCCGCGCTCAGGCGCTGGATCGTGATGAACAGGTGCGCGGCGCTCACGAGCGTGACGTGGTGGTGCCACCCGGGCCAGGTGCGTCCTTCGAAGTGGTCCAGGCCCAGGCCGTGCTTGAGTTCGCGGTAGTCGTGCTCGATGCGCCAGCGGATCTTCCCGAGCCGAACCAGCTCCGCGATCGGCGTGTGGGCGGGGAGGGTGGACAGCCAGTAGTCGGTGGGCTCGTCCGCGTCGTCCGGCCATTCGGCGAGTAGCCAGCACTCGGGTAGCGATCCGTCGGGCTCGCGGGGCAGGTTCCGGTTCGCGGGGCGCACCCGCGTGGCGGTGAACCGGCTGGTCATCATGCCGCGTGATCCTTGCCGCCACGACACCTGCTCGAACGCGTCGTCGCCGAGGGCTGCGATGAGGCTCTTCGCGCGGATCGGGTCACTGCGGTAGCTGGCCTGCACGGGTGGCCGCCCGCGTCCGCGGTAGGGCGGCATCTCGAACACCGCGGCTTCGGGGTGCATGCTGGTGTCCGACTTCACCTGCACCACGTAAGGGATTCCGCGGTCGGTGAGCGCGGTGCGGAAGTAGCCGATCTCGCCGTATCCGGCGTCGGCGCAGATCAGCGGCGGCAGCAGCCCCCAGCTGCGAAGCTCGTCGATCATCTCCAGCGCGAGCTCCCACTTCGGTCGATGCCGCACCGCGTCGGGGATCTGCGCCTTCACCCGCCGCGCGACGACGAGGTCGGCGTGCTCGTTGGTGTCCGAGCAGGTGTCGTCCCACGATTCGGGAAGGAACAGCCGCCAGTCCAACGGGCAAGACGCCGCATCGGTGACCGCGTGCACGGTGACACCGATCTGCACGTTCCCGACCTTTCCGAGCGTGCCCGAGTACTGCCGCGCCACCCCAGGTGAGGCTGGGCCGTCCTTGACGAACCCGGTGTCATCGACAACCCACGCCTCCGGCGACAACAGCGACGCCGCCTTACGGGCGAGCCGACGACGCACCGGCTCGACAGGCCACGGCGAGGAGGACACGAACTGCTGCAGCTGCTGATAATCGATGCCGAGCCGGTCGCCCATCGGCTGCATCGACTTCCGCCTGCCCTCCAGCATCAGGCCCTGCAGATACAGGCCACCCTTGGACCGCTGATCCTTCCGAGCCAGCGACGCGAACACCTCACCGACGAACTCGTCCAACTCGACCCGCACCCGCTCGATCTCATCCACCCGCACGCCGCGAGGTTAACAGTCACCACGACCATTAACAAGGACCTAACCAAGTACTACTAGTCGCCTTCGATGAAGAGCTTGACGAGCTCGGCAACGACGAGGACGACTTCCTGCCGATCACCACCCGCGCGTATCTGTACCTGTCGGGAACACCGTTCAAGGCGCTGGCAACCGGTGAGTTCATCGAGGAGCAAATCTTCAACTGGACCTACACCGACGAGCAGCGTGCCAAGGCCGAGTACGCCGTCGCGCACCCGGACGCGTGGAACCCGTACGGGGCGCTCCCGGAGATGCGTCTGTTCACCTACCAGATGCCTGACGAGCTCATCGCCGTCGCGAACCAGGGAGAGTTCGACGAGTTCGACCTCAACGAGTTCTTCGAGGCGAAGGGCATCGGCAAGGACGCCGAGTTCACGCACAAGACCGACGTGCAGAAGTGGCTCGATCTCATCCGTGGCGCTCACCTGCCCACGCAGGTCGACGCCATGCGAATGGGCACTCGTCCGCCGTTCCCGTACTCCGATGTCCGGCTCCTGCCGTACCTGCAGCACTCGTTCTGGTTCCTGCCCAACGTTGCGGCGTGCCAGGCGATGGCGAACCTGCTCGCGGAGAAGCAGAACGTGTTCTGGCAGGACTACCAGGTTCTCGTCGTCGCAGGCACTGGGGCGGGCATTGGTCTGGATGCGCTCCCACCGGTGCGAGCGGCGATCGGCGACGGCCACGACACGAAGACGATCACCCTGTCCTGCGGCAAGCTCACCACGGGCGTCACCGTCAAGCAGTGGTCCTCGATCCTGATGCTGCGAAACCTCAACTCACCCGAGACATACTTCCAGGCAGCGTTCCGCGTACAGTCACCGTGGTCGATCAAGAACCCCGACGGTGACAACCCGAGCGCCGAAGCAGTCCTCAAGCCCGTGTGCTTCGTGTTCGACTTCGCGCCCACCCGGGCGCTACGTCAGATCGCCGACTACGGCGCAGGCCTGTCGCCGGAGACGCCGAACCCCGAGCAGGCCGTGGAGGAGCTCGTGAAGTTCCTGCCCGTGCTGGCCTACGACGGGTCGAACATGACCCAGGTCGATGCCGGCGGCATCCTCGACATCGCTATGTCGGGCACCTCCGCGACCCTCCTGGCCCGCAAGTGGGAGTCCGCGATCCTCGTCAACGTCGACAACGACACCCTGCGCAAGATCATGAACAACCCCGACGCCCTCAGCGCCGTCATGAACATCGAAGGCTTCCGCGCGCTCGGCAACGACATCTTCGAGACCGTCGTGAACAAGAGTGACGCTGTGAAGAAGGCGAAGAAGGAGAAGGGCGAGGACATCACCCCGGCGGAGAAGAAGGAACTCACGGCAGAGGAGAAGGAGTACAAGTCCAAGCGGAAGCAGATTCAGGAGAAGCTGGTCAAGTTTGCCACCCGCATTCCAGCATTCATGTACCTGACCGACTTCCGCGAGAACACGCTCCAGGATGTCATCACCAAACTCGAACCCGGACTGTTCCGCACCGTCACCGGCCTGACTGTCGAGGACTTCCACCTTCTCGTGAACCTCGGCGTCTTCAACGCGACCCAAATGAACCAGGCCGTCTTCGCCTTCCGCCGCTACGAGGACGCGTCTCTGTCCTACACCGGCATCGAGTCCCACAAGGGCCTGCGTCGCTACGGCCTCTACGACACCGTGGTCGCCATCGATGACGACGCCATCGCCTGACCACCTGCCCGCCTGACCGAGAGAAACCGAATGTCGTTCCAGACCCCCCGCAGCATCGAGGAGATGCTTACCGCCATCCACAAGCGTGAGTACCTGATGCCGGCGATCCAGCGTGAGTTCGTATGGGGTGCCGATCAGATCACCAAGCTCGTCGATAGCCTCATGCGTGGGTACCCGGTCGGGTCGTTCCTGTTGTGGGACGTGAAGCCTGAGACGGCACAGTCGTACACGTTCTACGAGTTCCTGACGAACTATCACGAGCGCGACAACCCCTACGCGGACAAGGCGACTGTCCCCTCCGGGAGCGGAACGACGGCAGTACTCGATGGGCAGCAGCGGCTCACCTCGCTGAACATCGCGCTGTACGGTAGCTTCGCGGAGAAGAAGAAGTACGCGTGGTGGAACAGCGCGGACGCGTTCCCCGTCAAGCGCCTCTACCTCAACCTCATCGACGAGCCCGACGATGAGGAACTCGGCACGAAGTACGACCTTCGGTTCCTCACCGACCGGGAGGCGGCCCCGGCGGACGGCGAGGCTGACAAGTGGTTCCGGGTCGGAGCGGTCCTCGATCTGGCCAACACTGGACCTGCGATCATGCGGGAGCTGGAGCAACGCGGCATCGCCGTATCGGCTGACGCGTTTCAGCGGCTCTATGACCTGTACGAGGCGGTGCGGGTGCTCAAGCCGATGAACTATTTCCTGGTGACCGATCAGGACGCCGACAAGGTGCTTGAAATCTTCGTCCGCGTCAACAGCGGCGGCACCACGCTCTCCTACTCTGACCTGCTTCTGTCGATGGCGACGAACCAGTGGCAAGAGCTGGATGCGCGGGAGGAGGTCCGCTCGCTCGTCTCCGAGATCAACAGCAACGCCGGGCGACAGTTCTCGTTCTCCAAGGATGTGGTGCTGAAGACCGCGTTGACGATCGCCGACGTGGACGTGCGGTTCAAGGTCACCAACTTCACCCAGGGGAACATGGCCAAGGTGGAGGCCGCGTGGCCGCAGATCAAGGGAGCCTTGCTCCGTGCTGCGACGCTGCTTCAGCAGTTCGGGTACAACGAACGCAACCTTACTGCGAACAGCGTGATCGTCCCGGTCGCGCACTACCTGCACTTGCGGGGTGCGGGCGACTCCTACCTCGACTCCACCGCGGACGCGGCCGACAGGCTTGCCCTTCAACGATGGGTGACCCGTTCGCTCGTCAAGCGCGGTATCTGGGGGTCGGGACTCGACACGCTCCTCACCCGCATCCGCGATGTCCTCCGCACCAACTCGACGAACGGCTTCCCGGTCGCGGCGGTCGAGGAGGCGATGGCGGCCGTCGGCAAGAGCCTCGCGTTCGACAACGCCGAGATCGACGAACTGCTCAACCTCAAGTACGCCGGCCAGCGGACGTTCTCAGTGCTGTCCGTGCTGTACCCCGGGCTGGACCTGAGCAAGAAGTTCCACGAGGATCACATCTTCCCCAAGTCACGGTTCACCAAGAAGAAGCTCCTCGACGCCGGGATTCCGCTCGACAGCATCGACGACTACCTCGCGGCCGTGAACCTCCTGCCGAACCTCCAGTTGCTCGCTGGGACTGCCAACATCGAGAAGCAGGACAGCCTACCTGCGGAGTGGATCGACACCGCCTTCCCGAGCGACGACAAGCGCGCCACCTACCTCGCCGAGAACGACCTCGACGGCCTTCCGCTCGACCTGGCCGACTTCACGCGGTTCTTCGAGGAGCGCAAGCAGCGAATCCGGACCCGCCTACTCGCCGCTCTGGGAACAACACCGGGCGCACCGGAGGACGCGGTTCTCTCGTAGCCTACGTTCACGCGGCGAGCAGCGACAGTGCGGACACGGCTGAAGAGGTAGCACTCCGTTGCCAAGCGCGGTGATCTGCTGGTTCTGCGTCAGGTCGTCGCTGTCCGTGACCCATCCAGTCGGCAGTCCCATGAACCATTCAACGAATCCTGGTGCTGGGCGGGGCCCGTCGGCACCGTTCAGGAGCGCTGGCGCCGGCGCGGGCCGTCCGGTGATGTGTTCCCATCGGGCGATCGCCTCGGCGTAGCGTCCCCAGCGCTGAACAGTCCGTCGATCAGGGACCACACCCGATGTCGAGTCGGAACGGCCCCGGGCGGAACCTCGCTTACGAGAAGGCCGACATCAGCGATGCGATCGAGTAGGTCGCGATGGCCGACAGGGTACGGGCGATCAACTCCGTTGGCGAGGATTGCGATCGTGTCGCCACCTGCGGCGAGTGCGGCCTGGTGCGACGCGACTTCGATCCCGTAGGCACCTCCCGCAACGACAACTCGTTTGTCGGTGGCAACGGAACTGGCGAGCTCCCGGGCTACATGCTCTCCGTAGGAGGTGCATGCCCGAGCGCCGGTGATGGTGACGAGATCGCTCATCGGACGCGACAGGAAGGATGACGCACCGCGGGTCCACAGCACGTAGGGGCGGCTTCAACAAGATCGTCGACTGCGGTGGGCCAGTCGCTATCGCTTGGGATGAGCGCTCGAACGCCTGATTGCTGCACCTGGTCGATACGCTGACGGCGCTCACTGAAATTCCTCACTTCTGCTCATCGAAATTCCCCACCCTGGGTCGCTCCGCCACATGAGGCGGGCCTCCCTCGATGCTGGTGGTCTCTAACCACACACCAGCTTCCGGGGGAGGCCCTCTTCTCATGCTTTCAGAGAGGAGCAGCGTGGACATCCACGCTCTGAAACGGCAGGGGATGACGATCAGTGAGATCGCCCGCCGCACTAACCATGACCGCAAGACGATCCGTTCCTACCTGAACGGAGACCGCGCCCCGGGAGTCCGTCAGCGCGCGGCCCCAGACGAGTTCGACGGGTTCGTGGACTACGTCACCGCGAGGCTGACCGAGGACCCGCACCTCTGGGCCGCGACGCTGCTCGACGAGCTACGACCACTCGGCTTCGAGGGTTCGTATCCGACGTTGACGCGGCAGATCCGCGCCCGTGGCCTGCGTCCCGCGTGCACGGCCTGCGCGCATGTCACGAAGCGTCCGAACGCGGTCATCGAGCACCCGCCCGGGGAGGAGACCCAGTTCGACTGGCTCGAGCTACCCGACCCGCCCGCGCACTGGGGGTTCCCGACCAAGCGCGCGTACCTCCTCGTCGGATCTCTGGCGCACTCAGGGGTCTGGCGAGGCGTGATCTCCCCGTCGATGGATATCCCGCACCTGCTTGCCGCGATGACGACCCTGCTCGCCCTGCTGGGCGGGCTGACCCGGGTCTGGCGGTTCGATCGGATGGCGACCGTGCTGCACCCTGTCACTGGAGACCTCACCCCGATGTTCGCGGGGTTCGCGAAGCACCACGGCGTCCAGCCGGTGGTCTGCCGGCCGCGGTCGGGGAATCGGAAGGGCGTGGTCGAGAAGAACAACCACACCGCCGCGCAACGGTGGTGGCGGAACCTCCCCGACGAGCTCACCCTCGAACAAGCACAGGCGTCCGTGGAGACGTTCGCCGCCGGGCAGGACGCCCGCAAGCGGGAGGGCGAGCACGGAACCACGACAGCAGCCGCCATGTTCGCCGACGAGCGGCTGCGGCCGTTGCCGCCGGTGGTGTTCCCTGTGATCGTGACCGAGGAGCGGACTGCGACCCGGCAGGCGCTGATCGACTGGCGCGGGAACCGCTACTCCGTCCCGCCCGAGCTCGCCGCCGCGAAAGTCGTCGTCCAGCAGCGGCTCGGCGCCGCGACCATCGACATCGCCACCGTCTCCGGGACGGTCGTCGCCCGACACGCCGTCGCGCAGCCCGGGCTCGGGGTCACGATCCGCGACGGCGGGCACGTCACCGCGCTCGAAGCGATCGCTCTCGCGTCAGCGCCACCGGGGCGCCCGCACCGCCGCAAGGAACGCATCCCACCCGGCGCGGCCGCGCTGCGGGCGGCGCAGGTGCTGACCGGCACCGCCGCACCCACCACGACCGTGATCAGCCTGGCCGCTTACGAGCAGGCCGCGAAGAACAGGAACACCCTCCGATGACCACCACCACGACCACCTCGAAGACCGCAGCGTCCGTCTATCAGCAGCTCCGCAACCATCTCACCGACCTGAAACTCGCCGACGCCGCCGACGCCCTCCCGAAGGTCCTCGACCAGGCGCAGGCCGAGGGTTGGACCCTCACCCACGCCCTGGAACAGCTCCTGCAGATCGAGGTCACCGCGACCGACGCCCGCCGCCTCGCCGGCAGGTTCCGGTTCGCGAACCTCCCCACCGGCACCACCCTCGACGACTTCGACCTAGATTCCGCCAGCGGCATCGACCGCTCGCTGCTGGCCGAACTGGCCACCTGCCGGTTCCTCGACACCGCGACCAACGTGCTGCTGATCGGCCCACCCGGAGTCGGGAAGACACACATCGCAACCGGACTCGGGCATGCCGCGGTGAACGCCGGCTACCGGGTCTACTTCACCTCCGCCGCCGACCTCGCCGCCCGCTGCCACCGCGCCGCGATCGAAGGGAAATGGGCGACGATGATGCGGTTCTTCACCGGCCCCACCCTGCTCATCATCGACGAGCTCGGCTACCTCCCCCTGCCCGGCGAAGCCGCGTCCGCACTGTTCCAGGTCATCAACCAGCGCTACCTGAAGACCTCGATCGTGATCACCACGAACCGGCCCGTCGGCGCCTGGGGCGAGATCCTCGGCGACACCACCGTCGCCGCCGCCATGCTCGACCGGCTGCTACACCGCTCCGTCGTCGTCACCCTCGACGGCGCCTCCTACCGGCTCCGCAACCACCACGCCGCAGCCGACGAACTCCGCCGCGCCACCACCGGCACAAACCTGCGCTAACCTACCCACGCGACCTGGGGAATATCGACGAGCAACTCTGGGGAAATTCGCTGAGCGCCGTCAACGCGCGGCCAGTTCATTCGCACCTGGCACACTGAGGTGGTCGCGCCAGACCTGCGCGTCCACGGGGCTCAGCCCCACCACCGCACCGACACGCTCAGCGAGCCAAAGCGTCTCGACTGCTCCCAGCCTGGACAGGATGCGACCTGTGACCGGGTCATTGGGCTCGACCAGCATGGACAGCACCAGCCTCGCGGTCCGCTCGTCGCTCGCGACATCACTCAAGCTGGCCATCGTCGGTTCCTCTCGGCGTTTCGCTTACCGACGAGGTACACACGGTCGGCCCCGGTTGGGCCGCAGCTAGGAGAGGACGGCGCGGATATAGATGCCGACTCCTATGAGCAAGAGCGCGCCGTAGAAGGGAAGAATCGACCACGAAGACCAAACGCTCCAGGTCGGGACCCACCGGCCAAGAACAGTCTTGGCTCGCTCACGCCATCCGGCCGACGCCGGTATCGGATCGTCAGCCTCGGATGGGTCGAGTGAGAACTGCGGGACGGCCCGCGTGCCCCGTGCAACCGTGTCGTACAGACGGCGGTAGGCGCGTTCTTGTCGCAAGTAGTTGGCGTCGAGGAACATGAAGAGCACGACCGCGGCAAGTCCGAGCAAAGTTACCGCCCGGGAGTGCTGGATCAGTGCAAATCCATAGGTGGCCGTCGCAACTGGTAGCAGCCACCCCTTCGCGCTTGATGACGCAGCGGACATGCGAGTGACGACGGCCTGGATGAAGTCCAGGTGCTTCCGCCGATCTTCTTCAGAGGGTGTGCTCGAAGTGCTTAACTGCTGCTCGCCTTCCGACACTCGACTCTCAGCGCCTCCCATGCGTCGTCCTTCTCCTCCTCGCTGTAGTTGCTTTCGGGCGGCCATATGTGCCCGATGGGGTCGCCCTCCCAGCGAGGCACAAGATGAATGTGCAGGTGGAAGACAGTCTGGCTCGCCGCACTGCCATTGGACTGGATGACATTGAGCCCATCGGGATTGACTCCACGTCTGACCGCTGCCGCGAGCCGGGTTGTTGCGCCAGCGAGCTGTTCTGCCGTACCTCGGTCAAGCGACCAGATGTCGGGGACGTGGACGCGAGGGATGACAAGGGTGTGTCCGAGGGTTGCCGGGTTGTGTGGGAAGAACGCGACGACATGCTGATCGCGATAGACCTCACGGGCATCGGGGTCGTCTCTCTGGACGATCTCGCAGAAGGGGCACTCAGGATCGCTTGTAGGCATTGTTGACCCAAGTAGTGATGTTCGCTTTGATGTCCGCGTAGACGGCCTGGCTGTTCGATCCGCTGGGGCTGTAGACCGACACGTAGTCGCCGACGGTGCCGCCGCCCTTGAGCGAGACCTTGCTTAACGGGTTCTCGCCGTATGAGTCGGTGTTGCCGTTGCGGTCGGCCAGCCCATGGATTCGGATGCCAACGAGCGGCTTGTGGTTGTCCCAGGCGTGGGCGATCTCGTGGCGCACCCACGGGCGGCTGGCAGTCTGAGCGCCAATCAAGACTACGACCGCCGACTTGTAGGCCATCTGATCGGCGATCCACTTCTTGATAGCCGCGTCGCCCTTGCGCTTGACTTCCTCCCACTGCTGCGCGTTGAGGATGGGCTGTCCCTCCAACGCGCCCAGCTGGATGATCTGCTGCACCCGCCAAGCGTCGCGGTCATAGTGGAAGCTGTAGAAGACTGACTTGGCCATGCTGGACTCTCCCGTCACCTGCGGTCGAGCCGCTCTCGTACCGTCATTCAAAGCCTACGGCGGACCACTGACATTCGAACTTTGATGCGCCCTCGCGCGGAGCCAGACCACCACCCTGCTTCATGACACGCCGTCGATGATCTTGTCTACGATGAGTCCCGCCTCGACCAGCGCCGCGCGCATGGCTTTGCGATCTACACCCATCCGGCAGCCGATCGCGCGCATCGAGACACCCGCGCGGGCCAGCCGTACCGCCTCGGCCTTCTCGTAGGTCCCGAGCTCCGGTCGGCGGCTCGGCACGTTGCGGCGACGCAGATGAGAGAACACCGTCGCGCGATGGATGCCGTACCTCTCGGCGAGCGCCTTGACGTTCATCCCGGCCAAGTAGTCGCCGACGAGCGCATCCACTTCGAAAGCGGTGAGAAAAGTTTGAGCCGTCTCGATAGTCCTCACAACAGGGCCACGATCGTCCCTCGGAGCGCCACTTTTGGGCCGTCGGGAGACCGTGTAGACCCCACGCTTTATCCGGTTGACCAGGGGCTATGTCTTGGGGGCGGAGTTGCCGAACGTGCTACTCAGGCACCCCAACCCGTCGGGCCTCGCAGCGATGCGGGGCCCGACGCCGTTTCCACGAGCGCACGCCCAGGGTCGCTCGCGGTCATGCGAGACAATGGGGTGATGACCGCCGCCCCGCTCCCCGCTCTCGACGACCAGGTCGTAGTGACGCCCCAGCACGCGGCCGAGGTGCCCTGGCGCACCGTCGTGTGGAACGACCCCGTCAACCTGATGAGCTACGTCTCGTGGGTGTTCCGCCGTCATTTCGGACTGGACGAGGCCACCGCCGAGCAGCGCATGCTGCAGGTGCACAACGACGGCCGCGCGATTCTCGCGGAGGGCAACCGCGAGCAGATGGAGCGCCACGTGGAGGCGATGCACGAGTACGGCCTGTGGGCGAGCGTCGAGCGGGTCGAACGGTGAGGGGCTTCCAGCCGCACGACGGCGGCTACCAGGCAGTGCTCGAACCGTACGAGGCGAAGATCCTCATCTCGCTCGGGGAGCAACTTCAGCAGCTGCTCGCCGACGGTCTCGGCGGCAATCCCGCTGCCGACGAGGCCCTGCACCGGGTCATTCCGAACGCCTACCGCGACGACGAAGAGGCCGCCCGCGAGTGGCGCGAGCTCAGCCGGCGGGGCCTCATCGAGCGCAAGAGCGCGTTCGCGGCGACGATGACAACCGGACTGCGCGCCATCGCGGACGGGGACGGTCCCGCTCCCCTGTCGGTCACCGAGGGCGAGGCGATCGACTGGATGCGCGCCATCGGCGACCTGCGCCTGATCCTCGCCGATCGTCTCGGGATTCTCGTCGACGGCGACGAGGGAGCGGACGACCCGCCCGAGGCGGGAGACCTGTACCGGTGGTTGGCGTGGATTCAAGACGACCTCGTGAGGGCGCTCGATGGCGGACGGTAGCGAGCACGAGCATCCCGAACCGCTGTCGCTGACAGAGGCCGAGTTCGAACAGATGGTGGTCGACGAGTTGGATGCCCTGCCGGACGACATGGTCGACGGGCTCGACAACGTGATCTTCGTGACCGAGGCGCGGCCGGAGGACGGCTCGCTCGACCTGCTCGGGCTGTACGAGGGCGTGGCGCTGACCGACCGGGGCCAGTACGGCTTTGGCGAGCTGCCCGACCGGATCATCCTGTACCGTGAGCCGCTCATCGCCCACGCCGGCGGCGACCTCGACGAGTTGCGCGAGCAGATTCACGTGACGCTTGTGCACGAGATCGCTCATTTTTATGGAATCGATGACGAAGAACTGCATCGACTGGGGTGGGGCTGAATTAGCCTTGCGGTATGGGGGCAGGTAGGCGCGTCGGACGGGTGATCAGCGGACTCCTGGCGTTTGCCGTCGCGGCGGGCGCGGTGTACGCCGCCGGAGCGATGCTGAGCCCCATTCCTCCCCTTGAGGTCGCCGAGCGCTCCATCGAGACGGGCGGCGAGGCGGGAGCAGCGCTCGAACTGCCGGCCGTCGGCGCCTCCGCCGTCGTGTTGCCTACGGGCGAGCCGATCACGGCCGGCGACGAGGGCCCGCGACCCATCGCGGGAACCGCGCGGCTGATCCTCGCCCACGTCGTCCTCGACCGCGAGCCGCTCGAGGTCGGACGCACGGGTGAGGCGCTCATCATCACCGCCGACCACGTGTCCCGCACGCGGGAGTTGGCCTCGGCCGGAATCCGCACCGTGCCGGTTTTCGTCGGAGAGCCGTGGACTCGGCGCGATCTGCTCGTCGCCACCCTGCTCGGTTCCGGCAACAACCTCGCCGAGTTTCTCGCAATCGACGTGTTCGGCGACCTCGGCGCCTACCAGTCGGCGGCCCGCGCGTGGCTAGACGCGAACGGCCTCACCGACACGCAGGTCGCCGACGTGTCGGGCATCAATCCGGGAACGACGGCGTCGGCCGCTGACCTCGCCCTGCTCGCCCAGCTCACCGCGCAGCAGCCGGTCATGGCCGACATCTACGCGCTTCGGCCCTCCACCGTGTCGACCGGCGCGAGCTTCAGCGACAACACCCGGTTCCTTCCCGAGATCGGCGCGAACGGCTACGTCAACACGTACACCGACGAGGCCGGCGTCTGTATCTTGACCTCGGTGCAGGTGGCGGGCACGACCGTCACGATCGCCCTGTACGGGCAACCCAGCTACCCGGCCGCGGAGGAGGCGCTGCGCGCTGTCGTCGCCGCTCTCGAAGAGAACCTGCGCACGACCACGATCGTGTCGCCGGGCGACACGGTGGCCGAGTACGTGTCGGACTGGGGCCAGACCGCCCGCATCGTCGCCACCGACACCGTCGAGACGACGTCGCTCAGCGCGGGCGAGGTCGACGTGAGCTTCGAGATCGACGAGCGCACAACCGTCCTGCGCGGCACCACCGTCGGTCGCATGACGGTGACGACGGGCGACGGCCGCTCGGTCGTGATCCTCGAGTCGGCCGAGACGATCACGGAGCCCGGAATCGGGTGGCGCTTCGCCGACCCGTTCACCGTCATCGACCGCTGGAACCGCTGATCGTTTCCCCCGCAAGCTCGCGCGGTCGGTGCAGCCGCGCGTGCCACTCTTCCTGACGCGCCCACCGCTCCCACTGGGCGGCGAATAGGTCGCCGTCTCGGTCGATCGCGCGGCGGCGGCGCTCGGCGTCGCCGAGCTCCACCCAGATCGCGCGGGCGGCGAGCCGACGCGCCTCGGGGCCGATCGCCCCGCATCCTTCGATGACGAGCGGACGGTCGCCGTCGATGTCGCCCCAGTCGGCCGGGGATGCCCGTGCCCAGTCCCAGCGCCGGTATCGCGCGGGCGCACCCACCGCGAATGGACGGAGCACGTGCACGAGCACGTGCTGTTCGGCCGCCTCCAGGCCGTCCCAGCCGGGGTAGACGTCGTCGAGGCTGAGGAGGGTTGCGCCCTCGCGCGCGGCGAGCGCGCGCGCGATCGTCGTCTTGCCCGCGCCCGAGCGACCGTCGATCAGGATGATCGGGGGTGCGACGCTAGCCAAACTCGCGCCCTGTGAGGATGCTGTTCCACTGCCCCGTCGCGACGGCCGCCACGGTCGCGATCACCGCGACGGCGACGGCGACGGCAAGGGCAAGACTGTCGATGCCACGCCAGGGTGACGGCCGAGTCCACGTGCGGGCGACGGGGGCGCCGAAGCCGCGCGCCTCCATCGCGACGGCGAGGGCAGCACCGCGTCGGATCGCGAGGACGAGCAGCGCCAGCACGAGGCCGGGAAGTCGGCGGATACGGCCCCGGTCGCCGAGCCCGCGGGCGCGGCGGGCCCGTTCGAGCATCCGCATGTCGCTGCCGAGGAGCCCGAGCATGCGCAGCGCCGCGACGGCACCGAGCACGAAGCGGGCGGGCAGGCGCAGCGTTTGCGCGAGCGCGTCGCCGAAGCGGGTCACGTCGACGCGCGCGAACAGCGCAACAGCGGGGATGCCGATGGCGAGCACGCGCAGGACGGTCGCGATCGCCAGTTCGATCGACCCGTCGCTGATGCGCACGAAGAGGAATTCGGCGTAGATCTGGCCGCTCGTTTGCCCGTACAGGAGGATCGTGAGGCCCGATAGCGGCGCGGCGATCCACACCGGCGCGGTGCGGCGAACGAGTGTGCGCGCGTCGACCCCGAGCAGCGGAAGCAGCAGGAGCTGCAGCGTGAGCGCGACGGCGGCCGAGACGATGTCGATCGTCGCGACGAGGATCAGCGCGGGGAACAGGCCGGCGGCGAGCGCGGCGACCGGGTTGAGGCGCTCGAGCAACGGCGGCCTGCTCGCGGGCCCGGCTGACGTCTCGCCCGCCGCGACCGCCTCGCCAGCCGCGTCGGGAGTGGGCCTCGGCGGTCGGGCCGGCAGACGCAGTTCGCGCGCGCCGAGAGCGGCGATCAGCTCGCGGTCGTGCGTGGCCATGATGACGGCCCCGCCGCGATCGCGGTGTTCGGCGATCAGCGCGGCCAGTTCGGCCCAGGTGCGGCGGTCCTGGCCGAAGGTCGGCTCGTCGAGGATCAACACGGGCGGCCCCGCCGCGATGGCGGTCGCGACCGACAGGCGGCGCTTTTCTCCCCCGCTCAGTCGGTACGGGCTCGTTCCTCCGCGGCGCGCGAGCCCGAGACGGTCGAGCAATGCGGCGGGCACTTCGCCAGCACCGAGGGCGAGCTCGTCACGCACGGTGGCGGCGACGAACTGGTGCTCGGGGTTCTGGAACACCACGCCGACGAGCCGCGACAGCTCGACCGAGCTGACCGTCGCAGGGTCGACGCCGTCGGCGGTCGTGACGGTGCCCGCGGCCCTCGGCAACAGCCCCGCGAGCGCCAGGGCGAGAGTCGATTTGCCTGCGCCGTTCGGGCCGGTGAGAGCGATCACGTCGCCCGCGCGCACGGTCAGGTCGATGTTCTCGACGACGGGCTTGGCTCCGGCGGGACCGGCAGCGAGCCCGGTCGCCTTCAGGAGAACGGCGCGCTCTCGCGCGGCCGCCGTGACGGCGGCAGGCGGATGCACGGGCGGGCGACCAGGAACCCAGACGCCCCGCTCGGCGAGCGCCGCCCCCTCACGCTCGAGAACCGACGCGGGGTCACCGTCGGCGATCACCCGCCCCCGGTCTAGCACGATGACGCGGTCGATGTGGGGAAGCCACACGTCGACACGGTGTTCGATGACGACGAGGGTGAGCCCTCGACGCTCGACGGCGGCGATGACGGCGTCGACGATCTCGCCGACGCCTGAGGGGTCGAGTTGCGCGGTGGGTTCGTCGAGCAGCAACGCCCCGGGCTCGAGCGCGAGCACGCCGGCGAGGGCGAGGCGCTGCTGCTGCCCGCCCGACAATTCGGGTGTGCGCCGGTCGGCGGCGATGTCGAGTCCCACCCGGTCGAGAGCACCGTCGAGCCGCCTTGCGATCTCCGCGACCGGTACTCCCAGGTTCTCCGGGCCGAACGCGAGGTCGTCGCCGGCGCGTTCGAGAACGATGCCCGCTTCGGGGTCTTGCAGAAGCAGACCGACCCGGCCGCGGGCATCTGCCGGGTCGCGGCCGTCGACTGTGATGGTTCCAGTGCGGTCGCCGTCGTCGTCGCCGCCGAGCACTCCGGCGAAGGCCTGCAGCAGGGTGGATTTGCCGCTGCCGGAGGCACCGAGCACCAGCACGCGCTCGCCGGCCTCGATCGCAAGATCGACGTCGGCGAGCACCGGGGCCTTGCGGCCGCGCGGACGCCAGCCGAAGCCGTGCGCCGCGAGGCGAGCAGCCCGCGGGTGTGTGGTGGTGCCGGCGCCCGCCGGCAGGGCGGAGGTCACCGGGCGGCGGCGTGCTCGCCGTCGACGGCCGAGGCGCCCGGCGACGAATCGTCACCCTCGTCCTCGTCGTCGTCGCCGCGCTCGCGACCCGCGGCGAAGCGATCAAGCGCGCCGGTTCGCGCGAGCGCGCGCATCGCCAACCACGACAACAGGCCGGCGATGATGGCGCCGGAGGCGATGCCCGAGATGGCGTAGACGGTGGCGAACAGCGCGCCGGCTCCGGCGTACCAGAGCACGAGGTCGAGGATGACCATGCCGACGCCAGCGCCCGCGCCGGCGAGCATGGCGGCGACAACACCCCACGCCTTGTACAGCAAGAGCGCGAAGACGATCTCGGCGCCGAGGCCCTGCACGAGCCCGGACAGCAGCGTCAGCGGGCCCCACTCGTTTCCGAACAGTGCCGACACGGTTGCGGCGACCATCTCGCCGTAGATCGCGGCGCCAGGCTTGCGCACAATGAGGGCGGTCAGAACACCGCCGATCAGCCAGACGCCGTGAACGCTGCCCTGCACGCCCGGAAGCAGAGCGCCGAGCGCGCTGCCGATCGGGTTGTAGGTGAGGTTCCACGCGAAGAAGACGAGGCCGACGGCGACGCCGACGACGCTCGCAACGACGATGTCGACGACGCGCCAGCGCAGGCGTGCACCCCCGCGCGCGGTCGACTTCGGGGTGGGGGTTGCTGTCATGATTCGTGCCTTTCGATGTGGGTGCGCGCCGGTGAGGCGCACCGTTCTTTCGCAACGGCACGGGTGCGAGATGTCCTCCCTGCGCCGGCATTACCCGGATCAGGTTCGACGGTCGAAGCCCTGTGGCTTCCTCTCAGCCCGGCGATCGGGCTCCCGTGTACGTCGATCAGTGTACGCCCGGTGGCTCGAAGGCGGCATCCCGCCCTCAGTAGACTCCGGGCATGGCACCACTGTTGGGCGAGAGCGACGAGCTGGAAACCCTCGTGCGGCGGGTGCTCGACGACGCTGCCGACGAGACGGAGGGCCGCCATCGCGTCAGCCTGCTGATCTCGGCGGCGCAGGCGATGACGCAAGATCTGGACCTGTCGATCGCCCTGCAGCGCATCGTGGAGGCCGCCCGTCAGCTGGTGCGCGCCCGCTACGGCGCCCTCGGCGTCATCGCACCGGACGGCAGCCTCGAGCGGTTTGTGCATGCCGGGTTCGACGACGACACCGTCGCCCGCCTCGGCCCCCCGCCGACCGGTCGCGGGATTCTCGGCGCGGTCATCGCCGACGACGCCACCATTCGCCTGCCACGACTGTCGGACGATCCACGGTCTGTCGGGTTTCCCGCGCACCACCCGCCGATGAACTCGTTTCTCGGGGTTCCGATTCACGTTGACGGCGCCGCCTTCGGAAATCTCTATCTCACCGAGCGCGACTCCGGGCCCTTCGATGACCTGGATGCGAGCGTGATCGCGAGCCTCGCGGCGATGGCCGGCACGGCAATCGCGAACTCGCGCCTGTATGCCCGTTCGGAACGTTCACGGGTCTGGCTCGAGGCGGCGGAGGATGTGTCGCGCCGGCTTCTCGCCGGAGAGCTCTCGCCCGATGATGGGACTGCCATCGTCGTCGCCGCGCAGACCCTCACGGGCCTACCCACCGGGGTTATCGCGGTTGACGACGACGGTCGCCTCGTCGTCGACCCTCACACGGATGCTCGGGGTGACGGCCGCGTCATCGCTGACGACGACGCCATGCTCACCCGTTTCGTCGAGTCGGTGACGATCGCGCGTGAGCTCGCTCGGGCACGCGTCGACGAGCAGCGCATCGCCCTGTCGGACGAACGCGACCGGATCGCGCGCGACCTGCACGACCACGTCATCCAGAGTCTGTTTGCGGTGGGGTTGAGCCTGCAAAGCGTCGTGAGTGACCCCACGACTCCGACGGGTGCGCGCATCGCCCACCAGGTCGACGCGATCGACTCCACCATCCGGCAGATTCGCCAGGCTATCTACCGCCTGTCGGCGCCGCCGTCAGCCGCCGCATACAGTCTGCGGGCCCGCATCAACACCCTGGTGCGGGAGACGCTCGAGGGCGAAGACCTCGACTCGGGGCTCGAGTTCCAGGGCCCGGTTGACACGCTGGTCGACTCTGAGCTCGGCGATGACCTCGTTGCCGTCGTGAGGGAGGCGCTCTCGAACGCCGTGCGGCACGCGCAGGCGACGCGTGTGGATGTCGCGGTGGCGGTGCGCGGAGCCGAGGTGAGCATCCGTGTGGTTGATGACGGTCAGGGACTGGGCGATTCGACGCGACGGTCAGGGCTCGAGAATCTGCGCGCCCGTGCCGTGGAACGCGGCGGCACGTGTGAGGTCGGTGCCTCATCGGGCGGCGGCACCGAACTTCTCTGGCGCGTACCCTGGGGGGCATCATGACCGACACCGTGCGCGTCTTCCTGCTCGACGACCATGAGATCGTGCGCCGCGGGCTTGCCGACCTGCTCGACGCGGAGGACGGCATGGAGGTGGTGGGCGAAGCGGACCAGGTGGCCGGAACCGCGGAGGCGATCATCGCGGCCGACGCCACCGTCGCCGTCTTGGACGGGCGTCTGCCCGACGGCAGCGGAATCGACGTCTGCCGCGACGTGAAGTCGGCACGGCCCGACATCGGCTGCCTGATCTTGACCTCCTATGACGACGACGAGGCCGTCTTCGCCGCGGTGCTGGCCGGCGCGAACGGCTACCTGTTGAAGGAGGTGCGCGCGACGCGGCTCGTCGAGGCGATCCGGCAGGTCAATGCGGGGGCGTCGCTGCTCGACCCCGCCGTCGTCGCTCGCGTTACCGCGAAGATGCGCGCGGCCGCCAGCGAAACGACACCGCTCGATGGCTTGACCCGACGCGAGACCGAGATCCTCGCGCTGATCGCCGAAGGGCTGTCGAACCGCGAAATAGGGCTGCGCCTGTACCTGGCCGAAAAGACGGTTAAGAATTACGTGAGTGGCATCCTCGCGAAGCTGGGCATGCAGCGCCGCACACAGGCCGCCGTCCTTGCCGCGGAGTGGCTGCCCAAGCGCTCCGACGCGGCTCGCTAGCGCCCGCAAGCCCGCGCGGCCTACGGCAGCGACTCGACGGATGCCGCGCGCGAGATTCTGAGGACGCGCCCAGGGCCCCTCGCTAGCGTCTCCGGTTCTTCTGCGCCCGCCCCCGCGGGTGCTCGATCACGGAGGAAACCATGTACGCAACGACGGAAAACGCCAGCCCCGACACCCTCGTCTCGCTCGCGACCGCCGAGCCCGAGCTCGCCGTGAGCATCCTCGTGCCGATGGCAACGACGGGAAAGGAGACGGCCGCGAACAGCACCGTGCTCAAGAACGCGCTACGGGACGCTGGCGAAAAGCTTGCCGACGCCGGTGTCTCCGACAGCGACCAGGCCGCCCTCCTCTCCCCCGCCACCGAGTTGCTCGACGACCACGAGTTCTGGCAGAACCAGGGCGCCAGCCTCGGCATCTATCTCACCGCCGGTCACGAGCCACGCCTGGTGCGCTTTGGAGTGTCGGTCGACCCGCAGGTGAGTGTCGGCCGACGCTTCCGCATCGCGCCGGTTCTCGGTCTGCTCGATGCCGACGACGCGTTCCTCGTCGCCACTGCCACGCACGACGGCGCCCAGCTCTTCACGGCGACGCGCGCGGGCCTCGGCGATGCGCTCGCGGTCGGGCTGCCGTCGAGCGCCGGCAATGAGGGGGTGGAGAACGACTACGAGAACCCCGTGCAGGCGAGCCCGCCGCTTCGCCCGAACACCGGCCACGCCTCGATCAGCAACGCACAGGTGTACGGCGACGCTCCCCCCGAGTGGCGCGAGACGCGTCAGCACGACCACGCGCAGGCTGTCGTGCAGGCGCTGACCGCGGCGACGAGCGACCGCCACGAGCGCATCGTGCTCGTGGCGGGAGCGGAGGTGATCGGACTGCTAAGGCCGAGCGGCCTCTTCGCCGCCGATGTCGACCACAACCCCGAATCGCTGACGCCTGAGGATCTCCACGCGCACGCACTCAAAGCCATCGAATCCGAATTGGATGCGCACCGCGCCGACGCCCTCAGCACCGTCGTCGCGGCGCTCGGTCGCACCGACGGGTCGGCCACGAGCGACGCCGCCGAACTGCTGACCGCGGCCCTCGAGGGGCGTCTTGGCACGCTCATCGTGTCGGCGAGCGCCGCCGCGAGCCACGACGGCGACCTCGACGAGGTGGTCAGTGCCGCGCTGGGCACGGCCGCGCGCATCGTCGTGGCGGAGGACGACGCGGCACCGGCACCGCTCAGCGGCCTCCTGCGCTACTAGTCGGGTGCGGGGCGCTCGCCGTCAGCGACGCGAGCCGGGAGGTTGCGGGCGGCGAGCATCCCACTCGCCCTGCCCCCAGCGAAGCCCCTTCGCGACCGGATAGACGGCGAGAAAGACCCACGCGGGGGCGCGCAGTCGACGGTTGCGCACCCCGTGGTGGGTGTACGTGCGGTCGAAGCGACCCACGTACGAGTAGTAGTCGCGCGGGCTGTCATCGATCCGCCGTGCGGACATGCCCGTGACCATCGTCGGGATGTACCGCGCGGTGAGCCCCGCGTCGTACAGGTGAACCGAGATGTCGATGTCTTCGTGGAACAGGTCGTCTTCGTCGCGGCACACCTCGCCGCGGATCGCCTGCCACGCGCTCGCCCGCAGGGCCATGTTGCTGCCAAACACGAAGTGATACTCGCGGGCCAAGCGCAGGATCGCGCGCCGGAGGGTGTCGTCGGCCTTCAGGCCGAAGCGACGCAAGGGCATGTCGTAGTAGAGCACCGGTCCCGTGGCGGCCGCCACCTCGGGGTCGGCGAACGCCTTCTGCACCTCTTCGACCCAGTTGGGCTCGAGCACGCTGTCGGCGTCGATGCGGCCGAGCACGTCGCCGGTGGCCGCATCGAGGCCGGCATTTCGGGTGGGCACAATCCCCTGCTCGTCGAACTGCGGAAGGTAGATGAGGGGCGCGTCGGGGTGGGAGGCCTGCAGTTCGGCGACGATCGCGGCCGTGCGGTCGGTCGACCGGTTGTCGACGACGATGATCTCGTGGGCCGGCACGGTCTGGGCGAGCGCCGCGAGCACGCAGGGCTCGATCGTCGATTCCTCGTTGTACGCGGGGATGACGATCGAGACGGTGAGCGGCGTCGTCACGCCGCCGCCTGCGCGACGGGGGCGGCAAGGAGCGCGACCGTCACGGAGCCGCCCTTCGTGGCCTGCTCGCCCACCTGGCGGAAGCCGAGCCGCGCATGGAACGCCAGCGACCCGGGATTCGGCGGATCGAGGTTCACTTCGCAGGTCACTTCGGAGAACCCGCGGGTGCGGGCCTCGTCGAAGACCGCGGCGTACAGCACCTGCCCGAGCCCTGCGCCGCGCTCACTCTCGGCGAAGACGATGCGGTCGACATACAGACTCGCAACGCCGCGCCCCTCGAAGAAGCGGTAGTTCTCGCTGTCGTACGCGGCACCGGGCGCGAGCGCCAGCACGAAGCCGACGAGTCGCCCATCGCGCTCAAGTCCGAGCGGCAGAGCGGCGAGGGTGATGAGCCGCGCCAGTTCCGCGGCTGCCGTGATCGGCACGGCAGGGCTCGCCGCGTCATTGAGCGGTGTGAGCTCGTCCGCGTCAGCGGCGGTGAGACGGCGAAGCGTGGGCGTAGGCGATGTCATGCATCTGATTCTGCCTTCCGCGCCTTCCAAGCGACGAGTCCGGCGGTCGCCGTCAGGATGCCGAGCGCACTCACCGCGATCCAAAAGGGCGGACCCAGTTCGAGACCGAACGCTCCGATGGCGACCCACGCGACGACGCCAGGAATCATGCCGATTGCGCTTCCCAGGATGTAGTCGCGCCGCCGCAACCCGGTGAGTCCGGATGCATAATTCACCGCCATGAACGGAATGACCGGAACCATGCGCACACCAAGCACCGCGACGAGCCCACGATCGGACAGCAGTCTATCGACCTTGTCAACGCGCTGACCGGTGAACTTCTCGACGGCGCCGCGGCCGAGCGCTTTGCCAAGGAAGAACGAGCCGGTGGCGCTCAGCAAGGCACCCAGCAAGACAACGGGTAGTGCCGTCCAGAAGCCAAACACTGCCCCGGCGGCGATCGATATGACGGACTTCGGCGCTGGCGTCATCGTGATAGCCCCATAGAGCAGGGCGAACACGGCGAGACTCCACCAGCCCAGCTCGTCGGCGGCGGTTTGGACCTGCTCGACTGAGGGCAGATCGACGAGCAATCCGGTGGCGACAGCGATCGCGACGATCGCCACGAAGACCACAAGCTTCGCCACGACGCGACGCGACACCGTTCTCGCGTGGTCGTCCTCTAGCGCGGTCGGTTTCGCTGTCGGCGGCTGTCATGGCCGGCTCAGTCTACGGATCGACGCAGACCCTTCCCGCTTCGTCACAGAGTCGGATCAGCGGGGATGTTCGCTCGCAGCCACCAGACGGGGTCGACGTGGCCACCGCCGACAGTGAGCTCAAAGTGGAGGTGCGTTGCGGTCGTCGTACCGCTGTTGCCGACCTGACCGATCGTCTGACCGACCTCAACAAGCTGCCCGGGAACAACGGGCGCAGAGCCCGGAATCAGGTGCGCGTACAGCGAGTTCACCCGCTGCCCGTTGATGGTGTGCTCGATAGCCACGTAGGTGCCCCAGCCGCCGTTACTACTAACCGCGGTGACGACGCCGTCGGCGATTGCGACGGCTGGTGCCCCGTACCCCGGGAAGAGATCCACGCCCAGGTGGTAGGTCGAGCATCCGGCACAGACGTTGCCGCGATAGCCGAAGCCGTTGCCGATGGGACTTCCTTCGGCAACCGGCCACTGGATGGGTGAGCGCCACGTGATCTCGACGCTGTCGCGCTCGGCGGCGAGCATCGCGGTGGATGCGGCGATCGCGGTGACCGGGACCTCGTACGTTTGCGGCGCCGGCGCGGGCGCCTCCGCTGCCTCGATCTCCACCGCGACCTCGGCAGCCTCGGCGGTCATGGGGTGACCCGCCCAGAAGCTGGCGGCGAGCAGGGAGGCGAGCAACGCGGTGGCGGGCTTGCGCGAGAAGTGCGCGCGCGGCGACGCACCAGGGCGGGGTTGGAGCATAGGAGAAATGAGCTTTCCGGTGAGCGGCGCGGCGCGCCTCGAACACGGCTGATCGCGTCGTCGCGAGAAGGTCACCGCACTCACTACGCGAGGCGGGAAACGAGGTCATGGCGCTCGCTGATGAGGGTCATCTGGGCACTCGCTCGCGTCGGCGACGGAGCCGACGAAGCCCCAGTGTAGCAAACAGACGCGGAAAGGTTACAAATAGGTAACGAACGCTACGCGATGGTGGTGCCGAATGCGAGCCCCAGCAGGTACGTGGCGGCCGCCGCGCCGTAGCCGATCGCAAGCTGTCGGAGCGCGCGCTTGACGGGCGACGCTCCCGACAGAACACCCACGATGGCGCCGGTGATGACGAGAGCGATGCCCACCAGTGCGGCCGCCCAGAGCACGGCCGTGAGCCCGGTGAGCCCGATCGCGTAGGGCACGACGGGGATCGCGGCACCCGAGGCGAAGAACGCGAAACTCGAGAACGCGGCACGCCAGGCGGAGCCCACCTCTTCGTGCTCATCGATCGCGGGCGCGTGGGCACGCGACGCCTCCTCGGGGCGGTCGCTGGCGAGCACCGAGCGGGCGCGCTCGTCCGCCTCTCGAGCATCCAGGCCCCGGGCTCGGTAGACGAGGGCGAGCTCGTTCGCGTCGAGGTCGAGCGCGGGCAACGCGCCGTGCGAGTCGGGGTCGGGGGTCGACGCCTCGAGCAGTTCGCGCTGCGAGCGCACCGACACGTACTCGCCCGCCGCCATCGACAGGGCGCCGGCGAGCAGACCGGCCAGCCCCGTGAACAAGACGACGGCGGGTGCCACGCCGGTCGCCCCGATGCCGAGCACCAGCGCCAGATTCGAGACGAGGCCGTCGTTGGCGCCGAACACGGCGGCGCGGAATGTGCCCGCCAGCCGGTTACGCCCCCGCGCGGCGAGCCCGCGCACCACCTCGGCGTGCACACGCTCGTCCGCCGCCATCGCGTCGGTGGCGTGCGCGTCGGCTTCGTAGGGCGACCGCCCCTCTGCTCGCTGGGCGAGCGCGAGGAAGAAGATCGACCCGAATCGGCGGGCGAAAAAACCGAGGATGCGCGTGCGCAGCGAGACGGCCGGCACCGTCTTCGCATGGTCGCCCAGCAGCTCGACCCAGTGCTGCTCGTGGCGGCGTTCGGCGTCGGCGAGCGCGAGCAGAATCTCACGCTCCTCGCCGGTACGACGCTCGGCCAGGTCGCGGTAGACGGCCGCTTCGGCGCGCTCGTCGGCGAGATACCGCCGCCAGCGACGCAGCTGGGCGCGCGTCGGGGTGAGCTCCACCGCGTTCGTCATGGGGTCATCCTGGCAAAACGCGCGCGTGCGCGCGGTTCGGCGATCCGAAAACGACGCGGGTCCCGCCTCCGGCGCCTACCAGCCCCAGGTGCCGGGGGCTCCCTTGAACGGGCCGACGACGCGGGGGGTGATCCACCCGCCGTAGAAGTCGCCCTCCTGCGCCGTGACCACGTCGCCGTCGAGCGTGCAGCGGTCCATCCGACCGGGGTAGATCGCAACGTGGTCGACGAGCTGCTCAAACCCGCGGCTGGGGCTCGGGTAGTACCAGGCGGCGCGGGCCGCGACAACATCGCCCGCGACGACGTCCAGGTAGCCGGCCCGGCCCTTGAACTCGCAGAACGACGTTCCCTCCGCGTCACGTAGGGCGCCCGGCGCGACGTCGGAGCGCGGCACGTAGACCGTTGGCGGGTGGCTGGTTTCGAGGACGCGGAGAGCGCGCGTCGTGTCCACGAGCATCCGACCGTTCAGTTCCACGGTCACGCGCCCGTGTACGGGTTCGACGCGCGGGGGCCGGGGGTAGTCCCACACCGACTCTTGGCCGGGCCCTGGCGTGTCGGGGGTTCCCCTACGCATCAAAACCCGAAGTCCCCGAAGCCGCCGAAGTCGCCGCCCGCGTCCCCGGACGCGTCGAACGCTCCGCCATCGCTCGCCACGTCGCCCCCGGCATCAATCGGCGGCAGGAAGGCCGACACCAGCGCCGAGCCGACGACGTAGCCGGCGACGGTTCCGAGCAGGGATGCGCCGAGCACCTGCCCGAAAACGGGCGCCTGCATCGTGCGTTCCATCGAGCCCGGCTCGCGCATTTCGGCGCGCGTCGCCGCACGCGCGAGCGTGTCTGGGGTGTCGTCCGCCGGCTGCTCGCTTTCGGGGGCGTCCTTGCGCAACTCGTCCAGTAGCAGGGCGCGCTGTTCGGGCGCCAGGCGCTCGAACGCCTCGCGGTGCACCCGCTCGATCGCCTCCGGTGGGGCCGTCTGCAGCAGGTAGCGGTAGCGCTCTACCGCGCGCGCATCGTCACTGCGGGGCGGCGCCGGATGCGGTCCGCCCTCGTCACGGGATGCGCCGAACAATCGGTCGAAGAAACTCACGTCGTGCCTCCGCGTCGGCTGGGGTCAGCCACACGGTACGCAGGAAGTCCTGCGATGCGCTGAGGAAACGATGAGCGACACCCTGGGTAACAACTGGGTCACAGTCGAAGAGGTGTGGGTGCTGTGCACTAGTCTCAGGAGAAGAAAGTTGATGCGCCTCGTGAGTTCAGGGCGTCTTGCAGTACGCAGGTCGTTGCACTCCCCTATGGATTCCGGTTCACGAGTTGGTTCGACTGGTGGTTTCGACAGTCGAAACTCCGTGAAACAAGAAGGAAAGGGAGTTAGTCATGACGACTGGCACCGTTAAGTGGTTCAACGCCGAAAAGGGTTTCGGCTTCATCACCCCCGATGACGGAAGCGCCGACGTGTTCGCGCACTTCTCGGCCATCCAGTCGAGCGGCTACCGCTCGCTCGACGAAAACCAGAAGGTCGAATTCGACGTCGCGCAGGGCCCGAAGGGTCTGCAGGCCGAGAACATTCGCCCGCTGTAAGCAGCACCATCCCGCTCGCACCAGAGCAACCCTGACGCGTGAGCCCTCACGGGCGAGCGCCGACAGAAAACCGCCCGTCGACGATGCCGGGCGGTTTTCGCCGTTAAGGGGCATCAGGCCTCCGTGACGAAGTCGATGAGTTCCTCGACGGGGCCGAGCAGCGCGGGCTCGAGATCGTGGAAGCTGCGCACGCGCGAGAGGATGCGCTGCCACGCGTGGGCAATGTCGGCCTGGTCGTCGTGGGGCATGCCGAGCGCGGCGAGCACCCCCCTCTTCCATTCGAGGTGTCGCGGAACCTCCGGCCACCGCTCGATGCCGAGGCGGGCAGGCTTCACGGCCTGCCAGATGTCCACGAAGGGGTGGCCGACGATGTGCACGCTGCCCCGGGGAACGGTCCGCAGTGCAGCCGACGCGATGCGCGCCTCCTTCGAGCCTTCGACGAGGTGATCGACGAGCACGCCCACCCGACGCCCCGGCGTTGGGGCGAAGATCGCGAGGCGGTCGGCAAGGTGATCCACACCCTCCAGGTACTCAACAACGACGCCCTCGACCCGCAGGTCGTGGCCCCACACCTTCTCGACGAGTTCGGCGTCGTGACGACCTTCGACCCACAGGCGACTCGCCCGGGCCGTGCGCGCGCGCTGGTCGGCGACGTGGAACGACCCGCTGAGCGAGCGCGCGCGGCCCGCGGGCGCGGCGACCGTCGGCTCGATGAGGGTCGCGGGTGCACCGTCGACCAGGAAGCCCGGCCCGAGCGGAAATGCCCGGATTCGACCCAGCCGGTCCTCCAGGTGCACGTTGCCAACCTCGACGCCGACAACCGCGCCCACGAAGCCCGAGTCGGGCAGCTCGACGACAAGCCCGGGGTCAGCCGGCACCCGCGCGACAGGTGCGCGACCCGCTGACCGCCAGTCACCGGCGAGCACATCGTTTCCGTAGCGATCCACGCGGAGACGCTACGCGAGCGGTGACGCTAGGGTTGCCGCACACGCCGAGCCTCGCCCGCGAAGGAGCCCCATGCGTCTCACCGCCGATCTGTTCCGCTGGGGTCTCAGCGTGCTGCTGATGGTGCCGTTTCTGGCGATTGGCGGATGGGCTCTCGGCCTTCCCGCCCTGCTGTGGGCGGCACTCATCGCGGTCTTTCTGGGCGGTGCGGTGAATGTCGCCGCCGTGGTGCGGGGAATCCGTCGGGTGAGCGACGGCCGCGCCGTCGATGACATTCTGCGCTCGGTCGACGGGCAGGCCAACGCGCCGGCGGAGCCGCTGGACGTGCGTCAACGCCTGATCTTTCCGGACGAACCCGACGCGCTCGACGCCGACCCCGATGATCGGCGACTCGCGCGCCGCACCGCAGCCCTCGGGTCGGCACTCGGACTCGTGGCACTGGGCGTCGCGGGTGCGCTCATCGCCGCGGTCGCGATCCCCCGCGCACTCGCTGGCGACGGGCTCACCCTCACGCAGACATACGGCGTGTGGGGCGGGGGCAGCGTGCTGTTTGCGGTGGGCCTCGGCATCTGGAGCATCGCCGTTCTCGTCGTGGCGGCGGCGCTGTGGCTGAGCGGTCGGGCCGACGGCCCCGTCGCACGGCGCCTCGCCTCCCCACGGCGCATCGTGGCGCTCGCGGCGGTGGCGGGCGCGGCGCTCGTTGTCGGGTGGTTCGCCCCGGCGGCCGCACCCGGCCTCGCTGGCGCGCTCGGCCCCGGGGTGGCGCTGGGCGACGCCGACGCCTGGCGCTCGGGATTCGGGCTGCTCGGTGTCGGGCTGTGCCTCGCGGCGATCGTGCTGACGGTGCCGCGCTGGAAGCGGCGGGTGCGCCGCTAAAGACTTGACGCGCATCCGGTTATCTGGTTAGTTAGTCATGTAACTAACCGCATAACCGAACGGAGGCGTGCATGGATGATGGGCGACCGATCTTCCTGCAGCTCGCCGAGCGCATCGAAGACGGCATCATCGACGGCACCTACCCCGACGAGGGGCAACTGCCGTCGATCAACGACTTCGCGGCGTTTCACCGCATCAACCCCGCGACGGCGCTGAAGGGCATTCAGCGGCTCGTCGACGCCGGCGTCGTGTACAAGCGACGCGGCGTCGGCATGTTCGTCAGCGCGGGAGCGCGCGAGCGCCTGCTCGCCGCGCGGCGCGACCGCTTCGCCGTGACGCACATTTCTCCCCTGCTCACCGAAGCCCGCACGCTCGGGCTGACGACGGCAGAACTCATCGACCTGATCAGAAAGGACACCCCCTCATGACGCTCACCGTCGAGGCACGCGGCCTCACGAAGCGCTACGGAGCATTGCGCGCCGTGAACGAGGTCAGCTTCGCCATCCCCGGCGGTAGCATCGTCGGCCTGCTCGGCCGCAACGGCGCCGGAAAGACCACGCTCATGCAACTCATCACCGGCCAAGAACTCGCGACGGCGGGCGAGGTGCGGGTGCTCGGCGAGAACCCCGTCGAAAACCCGCGGGTCATGAGCACGCTGTGCTTCGTGAAGGAGGCACAGAAGTACCCCGAAGACTTCCGCGTGCGGCACGTCATGTCGGTCGCGCCGCGGTTCTTCCCGAACTGGGACGCCGAATACGCCGAGCGACTGATCGACGAATTCCGGCTCACCCGCAAGCAGCGCATCAAGAAGCTCTCACGCGGTCAGCTGTCGAGCGTTGGCATCATCGTCGGCCTCGCCTCGCGGGCACCGGTGACCATCTTCGACGAGCCGTACCTCGGGCTCGACGCGATCGCCCGGCAGAACTTCTACGACCACCTGCTCGCCGACTACAGCGACAACCCGCGCACGATCATCCTGTCGACGCACCTGATCGACGAGGTCGCGAACCTGCTGGAACACGCGATCGTGATCGACGACGGACGCATCGTGCTCGACGCACCGGTCGATGAGCTGCGCGCGAGCGCGGTGACGGTCAGCGGCCCGGCGAGCGCGGTCGACACCCTCCTCACCGGGCGCGAGGTGATGCACCACCAGACGCTCGGCGGGCTCGCCACCGCAACGGTCGCCGCCCTGTCGGAGGCCGAGCGTGCATCCGCCGCGGGCGAGGGCCTCGAGGTCGGCCCGGTGTCGCTGCAGCAACTGATCATTCGCCGCTCCGGCGGCTGGACCACCGCGAACGTCGTCGCGTGGCCGCTCGGCGTGCTCGCGTTCATCCTACTCCTGAACATCGGCATTGGCATCGTCATCGAGCAAGCCACGCAGAGCGCCGCCGACTCCGGCGGCGAGGCCGATGTCACGATCACGGTCAGCGGCGGGGTGGCGTTCGTCTACATCTACATGCTCGTCATCGCCGTGCAGTCGGTAAACATGTCCTTCTCGATCGCGCTGGGCTGGGGCGCGACCCGCCGCGACTTCGCGCTCGGCACGCTCGCGTTTTTCGGGATCATGTCGCTCAGTTACGGGTTGCTCATCGCCGCCATGGCCGTCGTAGAACGCGTGACAGGCGGCTGGGGGCGCAGATTGCAGTTCTTCGTCGACGCGGGAGTGCTCGGCACGGCGCTGTGGAGTCTCGTGATCACGGCGCTAGCGACACTCACGCTGTACCTCGTGCTGCGGTGGGCAACGCCCCGCGACTGAGCGGCTCAGGGCACCGTCACTCGCGGTGGTCGGCGAGCGTGATCATGCCGACCACCGCGAGTTCGCGCATGCGCGGCAGAACCTCGGCGGCCAGAGCTCCGGCGTCGACATCGAGCAGGTCAGCAACCGCGGCGACGATGACGCCCATGGGCAGTTCGCCGTCGCAGGCACCCACCACGGCACCGAGGCCTGTGTCCAGGTCGACCACGCGACCGAGCCCCGTGCCCTGCACAAGGCGCATGACGGTCGGATGCTCGGCCCCCGGCCAGAAGTGGCGCTCTTCCGTGACGTCCGGGGCGACGGTCGCGTGCATCCGAGCGAATGCGACATCGTCGAGCGCAGCGATCTGATCGTGCGCCGCGAAGCCGGCAGCGATGGCGTCGCCGAGTCCGGAGGTGCCGGACGGTGCCGCCGTCGCGACCCGCTCGAATCGACGCAGCCTCGGTGCCGAGGTGTTGGCTGGGCGGCGCAACGTCAGGTATCCGAAGCCGACGTGGGTCACGCCCCGGGCGGCGAAGTCGTCGAGCCACGCCTCGGCGAGCGCCTCGAAGGTCTCGCTCGCGGTGCGCACTCCCCCATCGCGCAGCCACGTCTCTGCGTACTCGGCCGCGTCTTGCCTATCGCGTTCGATTACCCAGGCGTCGAGGCCCGCCGCCTCAACCCAGGCACGCACGCGGTCGAGCCCGTCGGTGCCGGCGGGGTACTCCCAGTTGCCGAGAAGGTGGGCGGTTCCGCCCGGCTCGAGGTGGTCGGGCAGTGCGCGAACGAGCTCCTCGACGATGCCGTCGCCCACGCGACCGCCGTCGCGATACTCCAGCACGTCGACGCCGCGCTCTCGCGGGGTGATGACGAAGGGCGGGTTCGAGACGATCCGGTCGAATCGTTCGCCGGCCACGGGGGTGAGCATGTCACCGTGCCGCAACTCGACGTTGTCGACGCCGCTGAGTTCCAGGGTCAGCGCGGCCAGGCGCAGAGCCCGGTCGCTGAGGTCGGTCGCGACGACGCTCGCGGCGCTGCGGCGTGCGTGAAGGGCCTGCACACCGCTCCCGGTGCCGAGGTCGAGTACGCGCCGCGCGGGTGAGGTGGGCACGAGACCCGCGAGGGTCAGCGACGCACCACCGACGCCGAGCACATGATCGGCGCTGAGCGGCCCGCGGCGCACCATCTCGCCGTGATCCGACACGACCCACCAGTTGACGACGCCGGTGGCATCCACGGCCGAGTACGGTCGGACCTCGACGAGCGCGCGGCCGTCAGGGCCGAGTAGTCCGCGAGCGCGCAGCCCGGCGGCACCGGTACGCGGGAGGGCACGGTCGATCTGAGCGCTGTCGAGCGCGTCCCCCAGCAGGAACAGTCGCGCCAACACGGCGGCAGGATGCTCGCGGCCAGCGAGTGCCCGCCGCGCCGGCACCGGATTGTCGCGGGCGAGCGCCGCGTCAGCGACGGGACCCCACAGACCCTGCAGGCGGTCGACCGTGAAGTCGGCGTCGAGGAGGTCGGCCCGGAGCTCGGAGGTGTGCACCGAGCAAGTCAAACGCATGCGGACCGTTTCGAGAATTCTGGGTATTCCGGGAATAGGCCGGGAGCTTGAGGCGCTATCGTTCCGTGTGCTTCATGCGTACGCATATAAATGCGCGTCGCCAGAGCCCGCTTCACACCGTGACCACCTGACGAAGGAGACTCCGCATGACCATCACCGCCGACATGATCCCCGGGTACCGCACCGGCACGTGGAAGGTTGACCACGCCCACGCCGAGATCGGCTTCTCGGTTCGCCACCTCGCCATCAGCAAGGTGCGCGGAAAGTTTGAACGCTTCGACGCCACCGTGATCGCCGCCGAGAACCCCGCCGAGTCGAGTGCCCACGTCACGATCGACGTGACGAGCATCAACACCGGCAACGAGACGCGCGACGCCCACCTGCGCACGAACGACTTCTTCTCGGCCAGCGAGTACCCGACGATCGAGTTCCGCTCGACCGGCGTACGCCAGGAGGGCGGCGAGGTGCTGCTCGACGGCGAGCTCACCCTGAAGGGTGTCACCAAGCCGATCACCCTGCGTGGCGAATTTGGCGGCATCGCGACCGACCCGACCGGTGCCGTCAAGGCGGCCGCCAGCGGAACGACCGTGATCAACCGCACCGACTTCGGCGTGACCTGGAACGCCCCGCTCGAGACCGGCGGCATGCTGCTCGGCGAGGACGTCACCCTCATCATCGAAGCCCAGTTCGAGCTGCAGCAGGACGCGGCGTAGCGACCTGCGCCGCCCACGCGGCGAACACAGGGGGTGGTGGCCGGCTGGCCGCCACCCCCTTTCGTGCGCCGATAGCGATCGTCGCATCCAGCGGCGCGCATCCTCTCGGAACACTCACGTAGCCTGGAGATGATGCGTCCCCTCACCGAAGACCAGATTCGCGCGAGTTTCGTCAATGCCCCCGCGGCCGAGCTGCAGCGTATGGAGATTCCTGGCCTGCACGAGACCGTGTGGGAGGAGCGCGAATTTCTCGGCTGGCGCGACCCGCAGGGCTCGCTGCGCGGCTACCTCGTCACCTGGGTCGACGACGAGCCGGTGGGGGTCATGGTGCGCGCCGCCTCCGGCGGTCTGCGACCCGGCATTGGCGCGATGTGTTCGCTCTGCCACACCCCGCAGCCCGCGACGCAGGTGCTGATGTTCAGCGCGGCTCGCGGTGGCGCGGCCGGCCGCGACGGCAACTCGATCGGCACCTACATCTGCGCCGATCTCGCGTGCCCCATCATGATTCGCATCTTCCCCGGGCAGAGCGAGATGCTGCTGCGGCGCGACGAGTTGGTTGCGCGGCGCAGTGCGGGGCTCAGCGAACGGGTGCGCGCCTTCACCGCACGCATTCTGGAGACCGCAGAACGCTAGTCGCGGCGCCCGAGGATCGTGATCGGGATCATGAGCGAGAACGTCACCGCGAGGATCCCTGCGAAGAAGAGGAACGGGGCGTACACCTCCGGCACCTCGAACGAGTACGCGAACATCGGGAACGAGGCGAGGAACAACGCGATGGCGGCGATGGCGGGCAGGATCTTCATGGTGCCCCCCATTCTGCCAGGTTCTCGCTGGGAACGGGGCACACTGGAGGGCATGACCGTACTCTCGCGCATTCGCACCGCCGGCTGGGGTGCGCTCGTCGCCGTGATCGAGGATGCTCGGGTCGACTTTACGACCACAGACGCGGGCATCGTGGTCACCCCGGAGGGCGCCGCCGACGCGGGGCTCGTGTTCTACCCGGGGGCACGCGTCGACCCCTACGCGTACGTGCCGATCATGGCCGAGGTCGCCGCCGACGGCGGGATCGACGGCCTCTTCCTGCTCGGCAGCTACTGCGCGAACGACCTGAGCGCAGCACCCCTCACGGCGGTGAGCGTGGAGGGCGCGAACGACGGGCTGAGCACGCCCGCGCAGATCGATGCGGCCACCGAACTGTTGCCGGCGTCGGTGACGCGGGTGAGCATCCCGGGGGCGAACCACGCGAGCTTCGGCGACTACGGCGCACAGAGCGGCGATGGGCCGCTCGAGGTCGACCGGGCCGAGGTGCGCGCGGCGGTCGCCGAGGCCGCACTGCTGCTGCCGTAGGCGCGCGAGAATCCCAGCACGCACCGAGCGCCACGGCCTACAATCGGCGTCGCAGGGCGAGAGGCAAAGGCGGTGACAGCATGAGCATGGAGCACCCTTCGGTCAACGCGCCGACGTGGTCGTTCTGGCGCTTGTTCAGCATGCTCAGCCTCGTTGGTTCGGCCGGCTGGACGCTGAGCCGCCCGCTCGTCATCGCCGACAATCCCGAGCAGATGCGCGAGCTGTACCTGATCATCGCCTCGACGGTCGGCGGCGGCGCGATCGTCGTCGTCGGCGCGCTGCTCGCCGGCGGCGTGCGCATGGGTATTGCGGAGGCGAGCCGGCTGGCGGCCGCGCCGTCGGCGATTCGCGCCGCCACCGCATCCTTCACCCCGACGCGCATCGGGATGCGCGCACTGGCGCTGCGCTACAACCTGCGGCCGCAGCGCGTGTTCTTCCTCTCGTGGGCGCTCGTCGAGGTCGACGAGTCGGGTGTGAGCATCCGGCGCGCGAACGAGGAGGCCGACGTCGTGCTGCACATCCCCGCCTCCCGCATCACGAACGTGCGTTTGGGCGCCATGACCGACAGCCTCATTCGCGTTCCGACGCTGAACGTCGAGGTGGGCCCGTCTGACGAGTCGGCGGTCGTGCCCATCGCGCTGCTCGCCGGGCCGACGAAGGCGCTGCCGCTGATCGAGCGCGAGCTCTTCGTCGCCGAAGCGCGGCGCCTGCTCGGGCTCGGGGTTGCCCCGTAGTCGACGAAACCGCCTCGTCTTCCCCCCTTTCGCGTCGCAAACACCGAAAGACCCTGGCCGAACTCAGGCGCACCCGCCACACTGGGGACTCGACCGAGGAGGGGGGCCGCGTGCTAACGACGCGTGTGGGCGAAGTGGTGCGGTGGGACAACGACCGCGGCTTCGGCTTCATCGCGCCCGACGACGGCGGCTCCAATGTCTTCGTCCACGTCTCCGACCTCGCGCCCGGCTCGCCGCGGCCGCACGTCGGCGACCGCGTCGACTACGCGCTCGAACGCGACGATCGCGGCCGGATGCACGCGGCGCGGGTCGCCGTGCACGGCGCGGTCGACGAGAGGGTCGCGCCCGTTCGGCGCCGCCCGCAACGCTGGAGCGTCATCGAGATGCTGGCGGTGCTGGGTTTTGCCGTCATGCTCGCGACCGGGGTGCTGCTGTACGACATGAGCATCGCCATTCCGCTCGTCGTCGGCCTCGTCTCGCTGGTCACCGCCTTCGCCTACGCCGACGACAAGCGGCGCGCCGAGGAGGGCCGCTGGCGCACCTCCGAGAGCTCGCTGCTGTTGCTCTGCCTGCTCGGCGGCTGGCCCGGCGCGATCGCCGCCATGCGGTGGTACCGGCACAAGACGACGAAGGCGAGTTTCGTCGGCGCCTTCTGGGTGACCGTGTTCGTCACCCTCATCGCCTTCACCCTGATCGCCTTCCCCGCTGCGCGCGAGGCGGTCATCACCTCGCTTGAGCTGATGTCGGGCGGGGCTTAGCGCCCACCCCCGAGGCCGCGCGAACGCTGCTCGATGCCCAGCTCGCCGTACGGGTAGTCGGGCGCGTGCACGGCGCTTACTGTGTCGAGCCGCGCGCGCTGATCGGCGCTCAGGGTGACGGATGCCGCCGCCATGTTGGCCTCCAGCTGTCCGACCGTGCGGGCGCCGAGAATCACCGAGGTGACGGTGGGCCGGTCGACGAGCCACGCGAGCGCCACCTGCGCGGGGCTCGCGTCGACCTCGGCGGCGACGGCGGTGAGCGCGTCGAGAACGGCCCACGTGCGGTCGCTGCCCGCCTTCCGGTCGTAGGCCTCCATGCCGCGGTCGGGGTTCTCGCCGAGTCGGGTCGCACCGCTCGGGCGCGCGTCTTTCGTGTACTTGCCGGTCAGCCAGCCGCCGGCGAGCGGGCCCCACGGCAGCAGCCCCACGTCGTAGCGCTCTGCCGCTGGCACGACCTCGAACTCGAGCTCGCGGGCCAGCAGGTTGTACTGCGGCTGCAGGGTCACCGGCTGCGGAACACCCATCGCGCGGGCGGTGTGGACGATCTCGGCGAGCTGCCACCCCGTGAGGTTCGACCAGCCGTAGTACGCGATGTCGCCGGCCCGAATCGCGTCGTCGGCAAAGCGCAGTGTCTCCTCCACGGGCGTCAGCGGGTCCCACGCGTGGAACTGGTAGAGGTCAACGTGGTCGACGCCGAGGCGCTCGAGCGACGCGGCGAGGGCGCGGCGCAGGTGACGGCGGCTCAGGCCGACGTCGTTGGGGCCCTGTCCCATGGGGAAGCGGCCCTTCGTGGCCACGATCATCCCATCGGCCGCGTCGGGGTTGGCGGCCAGCCACCGGCCGACGATGCGCTCACTCTCGCCCGCCGAGTACACGTCGGCTGTGTCGATGAGGGTGCCACCCGCCGCGGCGTAGGCGTCGAGAATCGCGTGGCTCGTCGCCTCGTCGCTCTCGGCCCCGAAGGTCATGGTTCCGAGGGCGAGGTCGCTGACGGCGGTGCCGCTGTGTCCGAGAAGTCGTTGGCGCATACCTCGACCCTAACGACGGATGCACCGGGTTAGGCTGACAGGCTGGCGCGACCGCGTCACGCACCACGTGTTGTCTGGGGTCACCATCAGCGAGTCGAATCCGCCCACCGGACCCATCGAGGAGGTGCGCCCGTCGGCCGCGTTGCCGGCGCGCGGCGGGGCGCGGGGGCACCTCGTCGACCTACGACCGCTGACCGAGAGCCCCGCATTCGCGCGGATGTGGATCGGCGGCTCGATCACGGGCATCGGCAGCCAGATGACGATCGTCGCCGTCGGCCTCGACATCTACGCCCGCACCCAGTCGACCTTCGCGGTGTCGCTCGTCGCCGCCTTCGCGCTCGGCCCCATGATCCTGTTCGGCCTGTACGGCGGGGTGCTCGCCGACAGCTTCGACCGCCGGAAGGTGGCCCTGCTCTCGGCGACGGTCGCCTGGGCGACCACCGCGGGCCTCGCCGCGTTCTCATGGTCGGGCGAGGACCCCACCTGGCCGCTGTACCTGCTGATCACCGTCAACACGGTCGCCTCCACGATGGTCGGCGTCGCCCGCCAGGCGATGGTGCCGCGCCTCATTCGCCGCGAACTGCTGCCCGCCGCCGGCGCGCTCGGGGGCATCAGCGGCGGCCTCATGCTCACGGTCGGCCCGGCACTCGCGGGGGTGCTCATCGCCACCGTCGGCTTCGCCTGGACCTACACGTTCGACGTCGTGCTGTTCGTCGCCGCCTTCTACGGCCTCTGGACATTGCCGTCGCTGCGCCCCGAGGGCACCCCCGGCAGACCCGGGATGCGCGCCGTCGTCGACGGGGCGCGCTTCTTGAAGCGGGCCCCGAACATCCGCGCCTCCTTCCTGCTCGACATCTTCGCGATGACGTTCGGCAACCCCCGGGTGCTGTTTCCCGCGATCGGCGCGGTGCTGATCGGCGGTGGCGCCATCACGGTCGGCATCTTGACCTCGGCCGTCGCGGTCGGAACGCTCGTGCTCGGCATCTTCTCGGGGAGGCTCGGCGCCGTGCGCCGCCAGGGCCTCGCCGTAGGCATCGGCGTCGGGGTCTACGGCGCGACGATCCTGCTGCTCGGGGTCGTGCTGCTGCTCGCCGCGCTCAGCCCCGTGGCGGTCAGCGAGAGTCTCGACGACGTGAACTGGGTCGCGCTGGTTGCCGCGTGCATCCTGTTGGCGGCGTCCGGTGCGGCAGACTCGGTCAGCATGATCTACCGCAACACGATGCTGCAGGCGAGCGTTCCCGACCAGATGCGGGGGCGCCTGCAGGGGCTCTTCACCGTCGTCGTCACCGGCGGGCCGCGCGTCGGCGACCTGTACGTCGGCGTGCTCAGTGTGACCGCGCTGCTGTGGTTCCCTCCGCTGCTCGGCGGGGTCGTCATCATGGTGGCCGCGGCGGTCATTCTGCGGGTGCAGCGCACCCTCCGCGCGTACGACGCGCTCGACCCGCAGCCGTAGCCCCTGGGCGCGGCCTGAACGCGTGCCGGGCGCGGCGTGGAAGGATGTCTCCCGCCCCGACCGCCGATCAGCAGGGAGCACCATGGCTGAGACACCCGAGAGTCGCGTCGCCGTCTACATCGACTTCGACAACATCGTCATCTCGCGATACGACCAGGTGCACGGCCGCGGCGCCTGGCGCAAAGACAACGTCTACCGGCTCGGCCCGGGCCTCGAGGGCGCCGACGCCGAGCTGAAAAAGAAGATCGAGGCGGCGACCGTCGACATCGGCGCGATCATCGACTATGCGACGAGCTTCGGCACGACGGTGCTCAGCCGGGCCTACGCCGACTGGTCGATCGGGGTGAACGCCAGCTACCAGGGTCAGCTCATGGAACGCGCCGTCGACCTCACGCAGCTGTTTCCCGCGACGAAGCAGATGAAAAACGGCGCCGACATCCGGCTCGCCGTCGACGTGGTCGAAGACCTCTTCCGGCTCCCCGACGTGACCCACGTCGTCATCGCGGCCGGCGACAGCGACTACATCGCGCTCGCGCAGCGCGCGAAGCGGCTGGGACGCTACGTGGTGGGTGTGGGGGTTGCGGGCGGCACGAGCAAGTCGCTGGCCGCCGCGTGCGACGAATTCGCCGACTACGACGCGATGCCGGGCGTGCGGCCGGCCGCGCGCGCCGCCGTCGCCGAACCCGACGAGGCTCCCGCGCGCTCGCGGCGCGCCTCACGCGGCGCCGACGAGACCGCGCCGACCAAGAAGACGGATGCCCGTGACGGCTCCGCGGGCAAGGCGGAGACCGCGACGGGCAAGAAGGCCTCCAGCCAGTTACTGGTCCGTGCACTCGAACTCATGCACGAGCGCGACGACGAAGACTGGCTGCACACCTCCGAGCTGAAGCGCCAGATGGTGCGCCTCGACCCGGCCTTCAATGAGAAGGCCATCGGGTACTCGACGTTCGGCGACTTCCTCGCCTCGCGCGCGAACATCGCCGAGCTTGACGACTCGAACGCCCAACTACACAAGGTGCGCCTGCGGCGCGGGGAGGACCGCTGACCATGTTCCGACGCCGACCACCACTGCCGCCCGTCGAGCCGGGTCGTTCCAGCCTGACCGCCATGTGGACCGACCGCCTCGGCGTGCTCGGCATCCGCAGCCTGCAGATTCTGCTCGTGCTCACCCTCTCGACGGTCACCGTCTGGGCACTGCTGCAGGTCAGCATCGCCGTCATCCCCCTGTTGCTCGCGCTGATCATCGCCGCCGCCTTCAACCCCCTGATGCGGTGGATGCGCGACAGGGGCGTTCCCGACATGGCCGCCGCGTGGATCGCCCTGCTCGGGGCACTCGCCGTGCTCGGCGGCATCATCTGGGCGATCGTCATCGCCGTGCGCAACCAGTGGGAGGACCTGGTCTCGCAGGCAGCGGAAGGGTTCAGCGAGCTGCTCGAGCTGCTTCAGGGCCTTCCCTTCGCGGACGAGTTCGTCGGCGACTTCGACCTCGACGAGGCGCTCGATCAGATCGTCAACTTTGTGACGAGCGCCCAGTTCGGCTCGGGCGCGCTGGCGGGTGCGACCGCTGTCGGCCAGCTCTTCGCGGGCCTCGCCCTGTTCATCGTCATCCTCTTCTTCTTCTTGAAAGACGGGCCGAGAATCTGGGCGTTCTTCCTCAAGCCCTTCGAGGGTGAGCGCTTCCGCCGCGGCGAGCGTGTCGGCGCGGTGTCGGTCGCGACGCTCGGCGGCTATATCCGCGGCACGTCGATCGTCGCGCTCGCCGATGCGGTCGGCATCGGCCTGGGTCTCTGGATTCTCGGGGTGCCGCTCGCGCTACCGCTGGCCATGATCGTGTTCGTGACCGCGTTCATCCCGATCGTGGGTGCGACGCTCGCCGGCACGCTCGCAGCCCTCGTCGCACTCGTGACGAACGACCTGGTCACGGCGCTGATTGTCGTCGGCATCGTCGTGTTGGTGAACCAGCTCGAGAGCAACTTCCTGCAGCCGATCGTGATGGCGCAGACGCTCAAGCTGCACCCGCTCGTGATTTTGCTCGCCCTCTCGGTCGGCACCATCACGGGCGGCATCGTCGGCGCAATCCTGTCGGTGCCGATCGCGGCGACCGCGTGGGCGATCGTCAAGGTGTGGGATCGACGTGACCCTGCGCTCGAACACGAGGGCAGGCCACGAGTTCCTGCGCCGTAGCACCTCGTCGGGGCGGGAGTCAGTCGCTCGGCGGGTAGTGCTCGGCGAGTTCAGCGATGACCTCGTCGGTCGAGCGCACGGTCGCGAACTCGCCGTGCAGGCTCGCGGCCGCGGCCCGCGCGACCTCCGCCGCCGGAATGACGGTTCCGTCGGGCAGCTGCCGGTCGTGGCAGTGGGTCGCGTCGAGCACGAAGTCGACCGCGTAGCCGAGGTTCGCGGCCATACGGGCGGTCGTCGAGCAGCAGTGGTCGGTCGTGATGCCGCAGATCGTCACAGCGCTCACCCCCTCCGCCTGCAGCCAGTCGTGCAAGTTCGGGCTGCCGTAGAAGGCCGAGTTGACGGTCTTCGTGACGAGCAGGTCGTGCGGGCCGTCGACACCGTCGTGGAACGCGTTGCCGGGCGTGCCGGGCGCGAGCGGCGAGCCGTCAACGACAGAGTCGTGGCGCACGAGCACGACGAGCAGCCCGGCGTCACGCCATGCCTCCAGCAGTCGGGCGATGTTGCGCTCGGCGACCGGGTTGTCGCGCGGCCCCCAGCTCGGGTCGAGGAAGCCGCGCTGTGGGTCGACGACGACGAGGGCTCTGTCGTTCGGGTCCGTGTCGGGGTGAGGTGCGATCGTCACAAGCGCAGAGTAGCCGCGGCCGCCCAGAAACGGCGAAGCGGTCCGCCTCGAACCCGAATCGAGGCGGACCGCCTGCGGCGCGGTGTGTCAGCAGCGCGCCGGGGAAGCGTGGGAACCCTAGCGGTTCGCACCACGCTCGCTTGCGCCGCCCCTGTGCTGGGGCAGCTCTGGCTTGCCCGGGGCCTTCGGCAGTTCGACGGCCGGGGCGTCGCCCACGATCTCGTCGTCACCGGTTTCCGGCGTCGGGGCCGGCAGCACGTCGGAGCCGCCAGGGCGCTCGGCGCGCTTCTGCTCGCCCAGCTTGCGGGCCTGCTCCGAGACGCGCTCGCCGAACTCTTCGCCGATCTTCTCCGGGTCCTGAGCGTTCTCGCTCACCCACTTCCCGAACTCGTTGCCCGCGCCGGGAATCGGAGCGTCATCCGTGACGGGCTCCTCGTCGCCGACGAGATCGTTCGTGACGGGCTCCTCGTCGCCGACGAGATCGTTCGTGACGGGCTCCTCGTCGCCGATGAGGTCGTCCTCGACGAACTCATCATCGGTGAGCACCACGGTGACGGCGGAGTCGAACGCGGTCTGCACCGGCCCCGGCAGCACACCCGTCGCGCCGGCCGTGGCGACACCCGTCGCGCCGAGCGCCAGAACTCCCGTGCCGGCGGCGACCTTGGCGGCCACGCTGAGACCTGCGATCCATTCGAACATTCGTTTTCCCCCATGAGGATGACCGGCAACCGCCTCGTCGGCGAGTGCCCTGTCGTGCGACTTCGCCGAGGCATTGGCCGCGGCTGCAGAGACGTCGGCGCTCCCCGGCACCGACACGAGAGCGGCGAGGGCGTCGGAGGGACGCGGCACCGTCTCGTAAGCGGCAGCCCGAAACTCGACGAGAGCGTCGGTCAGCGCGCCCAGCTCGGGGCGGCCCTCAGGGGTCGACCCGGCCAGCAGCTGCTCGGCCTCGTGATTGCGGACGCGTTCGCTCATCTCACTCACCGCTATCGTTCGACCCCCTCCGAGGGTTACGGGTTCGGGGAACTTTTTTCTGCAGGTTCGCGATAGCTCGGTGTTGCAAGGCTTTCACGGCCCCCGGACGTTTGCCGAGCACCGTCGCGGTCTGCTCGATCGAGAGGTCGGCGACGACCCGCAGCACCATGACGTCGCGCTGCGCGTCGGGCAGCTCGTCGAGCAGCCGAAGCGCCGCGCTATCGCCGAGCGAGCGCTCCGCGAGCGCCTCGGCGCTCGGCTCGCGGCGCGGGTCATCCTCGGGGGTCCACTCGTCGTGCTCGCCCCGGCGCGAGCGCTGACGCAGCTCATCAACGAGGCGGCGGTAGGCGATCGAGAAAACGAACGATCGAAACGCAACGGTGTCGCCCGAAAACTGCGGGATGCGTTCGAACACGGCCAGGAACACTTCGCTTGTCAGGTCGTCAGGTTCGCGCGCCCCTCGAGCCGTCAGGAAGGCGGCGACGGCGGGGGCGTATTCGACCCACAGCTGCGTGAACGCCCACCCCTCGCCAGAGCGCGCAGCGTCGAGCACGTCGTCGAAGGCGGTCTCCCCCGTCGCTTCCGCAGCTGGCATGCAGAAACTGTAGAGGGTGCCGAACCCCTCGAGTGACCGTGGCTATTCGTCGTCGGCGTCGTCTGCCGTGCCCCCGTCGGGATGCACGAGGGCACCCGGCCAGGGCAGAATCGCAAGTAGCAGAGCCAGCGCGGGGGCGAGAACCGCCCACGCGGCGAGGTCGTGCGAGGCAACGCCGGGCGGCGGCATCAGCTGGGTGGCGGAGAGGGCTCCGACGGCACCGCCCACCGTAACGGCGATCATGCCGGTCTGCGGCTTGAGGTCTTCGGTGCGCGAGACGATGCCGCCAACGACCGCGCCGACGAGGGTGATCGGCAGCAGCCACGCGGTGCCCGCGACGAGTCGAGTGATGGCCTCCGAGACGTCGGACATGCCGAGATACCCCGGCGAAAAGATGAGGCCGGGCGTCAGGCGCACCACCGCGACGGCCGCAGCGAGCGCGAAGGCGAGCACGGTCGCGCCGAGAAGGTACAGGACCGCCGCGGGAACGGTGGAGAGTCGTCGAGAAGCGGGAGGCGCATCCACGCTTGTCGAGATTTCTTCTACGGCCACGACGTGAGACTAACCCAGACAGACCCGTTCGTCACGAACTTTCTGGGCTGGGCGTGGGAACGACGTGAGCGAGCCCTTGGAGGGCGTGACGAGCATCCTGTCGTCTGCCTAGCGTGGAGTCATCTCACCGAAGGAGGAGACCCATGACGTACGACCTAACTGGCAAGAAGGTGGCCTTTCTGCTGACCGACGGATACGAGGACAGCGAGCTCACCGAGCCCTGGAAGGCGGTCACCGAGGCGGGCGCAAGCGCCCTGCTCGTGTCACCGAAGCCGTCGGAAGTGACGGGCAAGAAGGGGCACACCCAGGCGGTGGATGCGGTGGTCACCTCCGTCGACGCGGAGCACTACGATGCGCTCGTGTTGCCCGGCGGCGTCGTGAACGCCGACCATCTGCGCATGGACGAGGCGGCCGTGAAGTTCACCAAGGACTTTTTCGAGCAGGGCAAGCCGGTGTCGGTGATCTGCCACGGAGCGTGGATCCTGATCGAGGCCGACGTGGTGCGCGGCCGCGAGATCACCAGCTACCCGTCGCTCAAGACCGACCTCATCAACGCCGGCGCCGAATGGGTCGACGAGGAGGTCGTGGTCGACCAGGGCCTGACCTCGAGCCGCACGCCGAAGGACCTGCCCGCCTTCTGCGCGAAGACGGTCGAGGAGATCTACGAGGGCGAGCACGCGGGGCAGACCGCGTAGCGTTCGCGCCTGTCGCTGCTTGATGCTGCGGGCCGCATCCTTACGGGGTGCGGCCCGCTTCCGTGTCCTTTGCGGTCGTGTCGAGAACGGTCGCCGTGAACGCGCGGCGAGGGGACGCGAAGCCCGCAAACCAGGGCGCGACCGCACCGGCGGCCAGCGCCGGCCCGGCAATCAGGGGTACGACGAGGACGAGTGGATCGGTCAAACCCTGGACGATGTCTCCGCCGGTGAAGCTCGCCAGGCCGATGAACGTCACGGTTGTGACCACCACGGCGATGACCGCGAAGCGCACCCAGGCGCGCCGGGTGTGCCCTGACACGATGTGGCCGACGATTGCCGCGATGCCGACCGGCACGATCGCCAAGGCGAGGATCATCGGGGTGGCCCACAGGGCAGCTGCGGCGCCCTCACCCCAGTCGCCAAAGAGGACACCGGCGGCGGCAAGTGACACGACCCAGGCGGCGGCGAGCGACACGAGAATGAACCACAGGGTGCCACCCGCGGCGGGCGACTCCCTGTCGGAGCTCACCGCGGCAGTAGGAGTGCTCACGGGCCTACTCTAGGCCTGCTTAGGCGATGAAGTCTCTATTTTTTGATTCCGGAGTCGGTCGACACGGGTGGACGCGAAACCGTACCGCCACGGAGCGAGCGCGCCACCTGCGAGCGCGAGCGCGATCAGGACGATGATCGCCACGAACCCTGCGATACCGGCGGGTGGCCATCTCAGCTCCACCAGCACAGGAACAGCGACGAGGGACACGGACAGCGTGAGTCCACCGACGATGATGAGGGCTCGCACACGTGTGGTCGATGCTCGTCGGGAGAGCTGGGCTAACGCAACCGCAGTCAGGGTGGCGAGGGCGCTCACGAGCAGCGTGGCGGCCGCCGCGATCGCAACCAGCCAACCGATGGCGATCACGCCATCGGGATCGATCGGAGTCACGACGGTCGCGACATACACCGCGAAGACCGCTCCGACCACCATCGCCGAAGCGATCGACACCACCGTGTACCCCTGCCACGTCGCGCGCCGAGGACCTTCGGTCGCCGCGCCCGGCGGCACCGAGGCGCGGACATTGCGAACCGAATCGACGCGGCGGGAGGCGAAGCCCCCGAACCACGGTGACGTCGCCACGACCCCCAGGGCGAACCCGACGACGATGTCGAACACCATGAACGGAACAGCGGGGCCAAGGTTTCCCGCGTGGGCCGACAACAAGAGCTTCATGCCCACCGAGGCCACCATGAACGCTAGCGCCACGGCGAGCGCTCGGAAGACTAGGCCGGCCCGACGTCGGCTGAAGACTGAGCCGACGGCGACCGCTGCCAGCACCGGGAGGGCGACCATGAAGAGCGTCTGGATCGCCAGAGTCAGGAGACCCACCATAACGAGGAACAGGCTCATCCCCACTTCCGGCACTGGGCCACTCCCCTCAAGCGAGAGAAGGATGGCCGCGACGGCTCGCTCCGCGACAACGACGCCCAGTATCGCGAACACGGCGAACCATGCCTGGCTTCGCGCCATCGAGGGTGGCCGCCCGTTGTCTCGCGGAGAATCCGTCACGGAATCAGCCTATCCGGATGAGTCGATCACTCCTCGAGAACATTCCCGCCTCGACACCGTGGGATGCGCATCCTGGGCAGCGCGCAGAGCGGTCACCGATCGCACGTTCACTGCGGCGCCCACTCGGCCTCCGACCACAGGATGCGCCGCAGGAGGGGCCGCTCGATCGTGCTCCACAGCGTGGAGACGACCAGGTAAATGGCGGCACCGAGCGGCACCACGAGGGCGGGCACGATGGCGACGAAGGGCAGCACGCCGAGCGCACGCGTGACTCCCGCGGGCATGTCGGCTGCGGGCAGCCCCCGCTGCAGCCGAGTCATGGTTTGGCGCTGCACCCAGCCGGCGATGCTCAGCGACACGACGACTCCGGCGGCCAGCAGCAAGGCTGCCCCGGACCCCGTCAGGGCGGCGGCGCCGAGCGGCTCGGCGAACGACACCCCGGCGAGGGTGTACCGCACGAGCGGGTTCGGCTCGCCGTCGAGGGTCGCGGCGATCAGGGCGAGGTAGAGCACCGAGACGATGGGCGCCTGGGCGAGCATCGACCCCATTCCGGCGAGCGGCGACACGCCAGCGTCGCGGTAGAGCTGCATGGTGCGCTTCTGTAGCTCTTCGGGCCGCTTCTTCCAGCGCGCGCGAAGGGCGGCGAGCTGTGGGGCGAGTCGGCGCCTGGCTCCCTCCGCTCGCGTCATGCGCACGTCGAGCGGGATGAGTGCGGCTCGCACGACGAGGGTGATGGCGGCGATGACGAGCGGGGCGGAGGCGCCGCCGAGAGCGGGGTCGAGCATCCCGATGAGGGTGTCAATGCCGCGGGCGGCGGCGGTGATGAGCGGGCCGACAAGAAAATAGCTGGAGGGGTCCATGAGCTGTCCGTTCGCGTGAGGGGTCGGTGGCGGCGTCTGGCCACCGGATGCGCGAACGACGACACAGCCCCTGCGGGGCGAGCGGGCGCGGCAGGTCAGGCGGCCGGGATGGCGACGCCCGGCGCGCGCGACAGCGGCCGACCGGCGGTCAGCGGATGCGCGGGCTCGGCCTGGTGAGACAGCGACTCACGGTGGGCGCGCGATCGCGCCCCGACGGCGAGTTCAGCGTGCGGAATCGCGGTGACGGCCCCGCGGCTGGCGACCACGGCGGCGGCAATCACGAGAAGGCTTGCCGCAACGCTGGCGGCCGCTGCAAGCGGTGCCGCCTCCCCCACTGCCGTCGATATGGCAAGAGCGAGAGTGACCCCGAGGGCGCCGAACGACGCCCACAGGGTGCGCGTCAACGACTCGGCCATGAGGTCATCGTACGCCGGAGTTCTCGGACGCCGCCGGGTCGATTGGCCTCGCCTTGGATCAACGCGTGGGCCGCAACTCCCCCGACGCTCCGCGCCGCAGACGTCGTGGAATACGAGCCGGACAGTGCCGCGACGCGCGGCACGGCCCAACTACCGGACGGTGGGAAAGAGCACTCCGGCGGCGATGAGGCTGTTGATCACGCCGCTGGCGATCGTGCGTGCGACCGCCTGCGCGGCGGCGCCCGCGCCCCAGTCGCCCTGCAGGTGCGCTTCGGCGGCCGCGATGGTGTCAGAACGCCACGGGATGTCGGGATCGAGCTGCGGCATCATTCCGCTTCCGAACACGAGTCCGCAGAGGGCGGCAAGGCGCGGTTCGGCCGCCCCGCCGCTCACCAGCGCGTTGCGCACCGCCTCGAGGAGCTCGGACCGGCGTCCGGTGTCGCCCTCGGAAATCTCGGTGCTGGAGAAGACGCCGAGCGTCTTGCCCTTGCGTTCGATCAGGTCTCCGCGGTCAACGAGGCGCCGAATCGTCTCTTCGCGCAATTCGGGGCCGATCGCCGCGATGATTGCTTGGGCTGTGCGGGGCTTGCGCTCGATGTACTGCCAACCGGGGCGTGTGAGCGGGTCACCCGGCTCGGCGTCGGCCACCACGCGGATGACCGTTCCGGCTGGTTTCGCTTCCGTGGTTTCGACCTGGCCCGCGAGGGCGAGGTCAGACAAGACCGCTCCGCCGAGGGCGTAGGGCAGGGTGTTCTCGCCGGCGAACGTGCCGGTGCTCGGCTGGAAGAGCAGCAGCAAGAGGTCTTCGGCGAGGGTTGGCGGGTAGGTCGTGGTGTCGCAGTTTTCGCGAGGCTGGTTTCTGTTCTGCTCGGTCACGATGGTCTCCTTCTGCCTGACAGCAATGGCTGTCAGACCAGGAAAGACCGTGTGGTCACCACAGGATCAAGTGCCGGCCGCGGAACCGATGGGTCACTCTGAGATGAGCCGATGAGACAGCGCCTTGACCTGCCTCACGCTCTCGCTGCCATAGCGTTCGAGGGGCTCGTGACCGTGCCAGTTCATGGGGGACAGTTCAATCTGGATATGTGTTTACTCCGCTGCGATCATGCGACCGAGAAGCGCGATGCTTTCTTCTGCATTCAGACGGACAGCAGCACCCAACGCGGACTCTGAGGAAAGCAGAGCGTCACGTACCTGCTCGTACATGAGGTTGCGGAATGCCCAGTAGTCCTTTCCGGAGGATGGCTCATCGGAATCGTGTGCGGCAGCGGCAGCGGCGTCGACAACGACAGTGACAACGCCGTCGACAGCGGCGTCGACAGCTGCATGAACAACAGCGTCATTAGCTGCGTCGAAGGCGGCGACATTAGCGGCGTTGACGGCGCAATCGACAGCGGCATCGACGACAGCATCGATGGTGGCCAGGTCATGGAGATCACCAACAAGAGCGGCTACGTCAGGCGCTGGAGCAGTGCCGGTGAGGCGACGCTTCCGGATCTCCTCTCTGAAGTGAGCCTCGAGGTTGGCGAAAGCCGCCTCGCGGACATTCGAACGGATTTCGCGCACCCTGAGTGCTTCACCCTCAGCCGCACTAGCCGTGTTCTTGTCCTTGACCAGCGCCAAGGCCTCCAGTCGCTCAGCCAACGCCGTGTGGTTTGCGGCGCGAAGCAGGCGTGGTGTCGCCGTGCGCACCACCCAGTCGGTTGCGATGTAACCGCGCACTTCGTCTAGACCGTCGTCTGCGGTGCCCGGCATGTGCACGATGAAGGGTTTCAGTTTCTGACGGTCTTCGTTTCCCAGGCAATCGTTGAGCTTGCGCCCGTACGCCCCAAGCACAGGACTGACGCACTGTGGATGATCTGAATGCGCTTCGCCAGCCACGTACGCCACGGCCTCCAGCAAGCACAGTCCCTCCGACGGGTTGTCGTGGGTGCCGATTCCTAGATTGATGTCTTCGACCTCAATGGCCCTCATGAGTGTTCTCTTCCCGTTGTCGATAGGTCATCAGCGCGGGAGTGTGATGTCGCCAGCACGGTAGTTGCACAGACCCGCAGTTAGTGGAGAACAACTTCCCGCGGCAGCGACCGCTTTCCGGTGTCGATGTCGCTGGAACCTGCGGCGGTCACCCTGAATGTGGTGCGAGTCACCCTGCCGGAAGCGCCGCGGCCTCCGACCCAGACGCTGAAAGGCCAGCACGAACAACGGCGATCTCAGAAAGAACGTGGTCGAACGACTCACCGGTGGCTGCCGCAACAAAGGTCACGAACCGTTCGCACTCGTCCGCGAAATCCGCAAGGAAACGCTCACGCGGCACCGTTGCACGCTCACCAAGGAATGTGAACCGCACCAAGTCAGTGCCCTTCACCTGCTGGAGCGAAAACTCGTCTGGATAACCGGCAAGCGAGCCAACCTGATCGCCGTCTCGAACGAAATCTGCGACGGCTTGCAGCAGCATCCCCCACGTCTGAACGGGAGGGTCCAGAAGGCCGCCGCCGAAGAATCGCTTTCCGCCGACCCAGAAGTACACCCACCCGTCGATGCACAAAGAGTCGTACGGTCGCTTCCCGCGCTGCAGCCGCTGACGAGCCAAATCCGGATGCGTTTCAACACACGCTCCGTACCGATCCGGATCTTCATCCACGTCCGAAGTGATCATCGGCTCCCGCAACGGGAAGAAGGTCTCGAAATAGTTCTGCGCCCACACCATCCGGTCACTCGCCACATTTACCATTTGGCCCTCCCTACGCCTTCGGATAGAACTGCGTCACCCTGCCGTTGTTGACCGCGATCCGATACAGAATCCCATCGATCCTGACGTCCCATGATCCGAAGCCTGTCCCGACCTGCTGTAGGCGGGTCGTCGATAGCCGCAGGGCACTGTGCACCAAGGAGCGGATGTCGGCGATGCTCGCGTTGCGAGCAAAGAAGGACTGCGGAGTCGCAGAACCTGAAGGAAGCGAGCCGTTCCAGTAGCTCGGGTGATGGCGGACAAGGATATGGGTCATTCGTTCCTTGTCCAGCGTGAAGATTCGGTTTCCCGTTTGGAAGCGCAATGTTTGGAACGACTTCAGCGCATTAGTCACCACATGCGGGGCGGCAACCCGCAGTGTCATCGCTTGCGCGGCCTGCTGTGCGGCCGCCCGCGTCGCTGCCGACCGAACGACGTGAACGGTGACAAGCTTCGCGCCGATCTTCACCGCCACCGGAACCAAGAACAGCGGGTCTGCGATGACCGGGTACGACACTCCCTCGGCCCGATGGAGAACATGCTGCACAAGCCCGTCGCCGACGACGTCGAAATAGGTCTCAACGGGGTTGCCCTCAGCGTCAACCGCCCACGGGGGCGCAAAGATTCCTTCGATATCGCCCTCGGCGTTGAGCAGCTCGACGCTACCGTCCTCCATGAGCGACAGGGTGAACCCTTGTGGCACGTCAACCGGATAGGAGAAGGTCTCCTCCGCCTCCGCACCGTACAGAGTCTTGATTGCCTGCACACCGGAATCCAAGACAGGTTCTCCGGACAGGTCGGGAACGCTGATGTCAACCATCAACGAGGCAGCGTCATCCACATACACGATCGAATCCCCCACGCTCTCAACCGACGCGTCTGAACCCACCGGCAGACTCATGGCGAGCAGATCGCTTCCGTCCTGCTCGATCACGACCGGTTCGTCGATCTCCCCGGGTAATTCGACCATCGCGTACCCCACCTCGAGCGGCGAGCTTTCCTGATGTGGATGGTGAAGCGGACCCGCGGCACCAACGGCGACAGTTCCCGCAATTGCCGCAGCAACGAGTTTCATCCTGTGCATCCTCTCTGATGCTTAGGGACTGTCTGAATAACGGTGTGTGGGGTCCGGCCTGATCCGAAAGGAGACGGCCGTGGCTGACACGACCGAGTTGTTGGAAGACGCGATGATCGATCCCGTGACGGGAGAGATTATCGATCAGAAGGACCTTGCCGAGCGGTTGCTCGCGCAGGCGAAGGAGCAGGGCGTGAGCCTGGTCGGCCCGGGAGGGCTGCTGAACCAGCTCACGAAGAACGTCCTCGAGACGGCGTTGAACGCGGAGCTGACCGAGCATCTCGGGCACCAGCATGGCGGGACGCCTGCCGGGTCGAACATGCGCAACGGGACACGGACGAAGACGGTTCTCACCGAGATCGGCCCCGTGGAGATCGAGGTCCCCCGGGATCGCGACGGGTCGTTCGAACCGGTGATCGTCCCCAAGCGGAAGCGTCGCCTGGACGGGATCGATCAGATCGTGCTGTCGCTCAGCGCCCGCGGACTCACGACCGGGGAGATCGCCGCGCACTTCGACGAGGTCTACGACGCGAAGGTCTCCAAAGACACCATCAGCCGGATCACGGAGAAGGTGGCCGGTGAGCTCGCGGAATGGTCCTCCCGACCGTTGGACCCGTGGCAGTTTCTACCGATCGTTGCGAATCGGTTGTCGAATCCATCGTCTCATGAGTTGCGCGGGTGACCGGTCGCCGAGGATTAGACGGGGTCGATTGTTGAGTTCCTCGCTGACTTCTCGGAGCCGCTGATCGGTGAACTGGTCCAGGTCGATGCCCTTCGGAAAATACTGCCTGAGCAACCCATTCGTGTTTTCGTTCGTCCCGCGTTGCCAGGGCGAGTGGGGGTCGGCGAAGTAGATCTTCACGCCGCTGTCGCGTTCGATCCGTTCGTGGTGGAACATCTCGTTTCCTTGATCCCATGTCAGGGTGCGGCGCAGCCGCGGCGGGAGGCTCTCCAGGGCATCGATGAGGGCGTCACCGACGATCTGCGCAGATCGCCCGCCTCGGATCGGAACGAGGAGTGTGCTGCGACTCTTGCGTTCCACAAGCGTCGCGATCGCCGATCTCTGCCCCGCACCGATGATGAGGTCGCCCTCCCAATGCCCCGCCTGCAGTCGCTCCTCGACGATGGCCGGCCGGTCGTGAATGGAGCGCATGTTGGTGGACTGCTTCATCGCTCCTTCACGGTTGCGACCGCGGCCACGCTTGTGACGATACTTGCGCCCGGTCCGGAGCGCCTCCTGATCGGTGACGACGATCAGGCCCCGATAGACGGCTTCATAGATCGTCTCCGCGCAGACATGCCATCCCAAGCGCCCAGGCCATCGGCGGCGGAGCCAGCGGCTGATCTGCTGAGGTGACCATCGCTTGCCCAGCTTGGCTGCAACCACCGTCCGAAGCTCCGGATCGCTGCTGAACCGATGCGGCTTCGGGCGCCGCCGCGCGACATGCGCCTGCCCGTGCGCGTACCAAGGCTGATATCGACCATCGGGCTTCTTGTTGCGAGCGATCTCCCGATACACGCTCTGAAAGCTCTTCCCGATACGTGCGGCAATGAGCTTCACTGACTCGCCAGCGTCAAGCCCGTCGGCGATCTCGATCCGGTCGTCCTGGGTCAGATACCTCTCACTGATCGGGGTGTCGATGAACTTCACGCTGCCAGCATCGATGAACCACAGCGATCCGCAGCTGAACGACACTCCCACCTCTTCCGACGCAGTCGAACCGCTCAGCCCCTGCCGGACAAGCTCGAAATAGCGCCTCTTCACGCCCGCTTGCGACTTGTTCCACGCCCAACGCACCATCTGAATCCCTCTTCCTCAGGATTCGCAACGATGACTAGAAACTGCCCGATCTACCCGGTGATCTTCGTCGACGCGATCGTCGTCAAGGTCCGTGACGGGCAGGTCCGCAACACCCCGTTCTACGTCGTCATGGGCGTCACCGTGCACGGGGAACGCGACATCCTCGGGATCTGGGCCGGCGACGGCGCAGAAGGCGCGAGGTTCTGGCTGCAGGTGTTCACCGAGCTGAAGAACCGTGGCGTCGAGGACGTGTTCATCGCCGTCTGCGACGGGCTGAAGGGACTCCCCGAAGCGATCAATACCACCTGGGAGCGGACGGTCGTGCAGCAGTGCATCGTGCACCTGATCCGCAACAGCTTCCGCTACGCCGGCCGCCAGCACCGTGACGCGATCGTGAAGGGACTCCGACCCGTCTACACAGCCCCGTCCGAGGCTGCGGCCCGGGACCGGTTCGCCGAGTTCGCGGCCGAGTGGGGCGGCAGGTATCCGGCGATCGTGCAGCTATGGGAGAACGCGTGGGCCGAGTTCGTGCCGTTCCTCGAGTACGACGTCGAGATCCGAAAGGTGATCTGCACGACCAACGCGATCGAGTCGATCAATGCCCGCTACCGGCGAGCGGTCCGCGCCCGCGGACACTTCCCGAACGAGGCCGCGGCGCTGAAGTGTCTCTACCTTGTGACCCGGTCACTTGACCCCACCGGGGGCGGCAGGGCACGCTGGGCGATCAGGTGGAAGCCCGCGCTCAACGCGTTCGCGATCACCTTCGCCGGACGGTTCGACAGAACCAATCACTGAAAACCGCCGGACCTCACACACCGTTTAACGGACACTCCCGATGCTTACGTAGTGGGGCATTGAGGGGACATGAACCGCTCCGCTGCTTCACCTGACCGACCCCGAGTGTCAGGCATATGTTGACCATACAGACCTGTCTTGTGACTTGCAATACACGCATGCCAAAGCATCAGTCAGTTGATGAAGAGATGATGTCTCGAAAATTAGGGGCGAGCATCCGCGAGGTCGAGGTGGATGCGTACGCTGTCGCCGGGTGCGATCCCTTCGGCGTCGCGCACCGCCTTCTTGATGGGCAGCACGAAGCATCCGCGGGTGGTGTCGGGGAAGACGCTCGTCGCCCATGCGCTGCCGCCGACGCGCACGGTGACGCGCACGCTGCCGAAGCCGGGCGTGAGCCCGTGGGTGCGCGCGTCGATCTCGTCACTGATCGGCTCGGGCACGCTGACGAAGAACCAGGATGCGCGGGCGGGCCACTCCCAGAGCTCGGCGTCGAAGACGTAGGCGGCGGGCATGGGTTCAGTGTGGCGGAGAGGGGTGACGTGTCACCCCCGAACTGGCCACAGAACGAGGGTTCCCTTCTTGCGCCCCGCCTGGTCTGATGGAGAAGAACTCAGATCGGGGGCGTCGTGAGCGAAGCGGGACGATCGGCGGGCGTTGAGGCGCGCCGCCTGGTCGCCCTCGCTGACGAGCACCAGCGGCTTGCCGAGATCGCCCGCAACGAGGCCGAACGATGGATGATCGCCCACCGCACCGAACGCCAGGTCGCCGGCAGTCTCGCCCCGCTCACCGCCCAGGGCTACACCTTCTTGCATGACCGCGGCTGGCCGGGCGCCCGCCGCGGCAGCCGCGCGCAGATCGACCACGTACTGGTCGGCCCGGGCGGCGTCTTCGTCGTCGACACGAAGGCGTGGCGCGAGGTGACGGTCGCGGCCGGGCGCATCTTCCGCGGCCAGGCCGACGTCACCGATGAGCTCGCCGGACTCGCCGACGTCGGCTACAGCACCGAAGCGGTGCTCGCCGACGTGGGGCTCGCCCCCGGCGAAGTGCACGTGCTCATCGTGCTCGCCGGCTCAGCCATGCCGCCCACTCCCCTTGAGGGTCTCGGCGGCCTGATGGTCGTGGGCGAGCGTGCCACCGCGAAGCACATCGCCGGCTTCGGCCGCCGGCTCACCGACCGTGCGCAGAACGCGGTGCTGGCCCGGGTGCTCGACCACTTCCCGCTGGTGGGCGACGCGCCGTCGGAGCTGGATGCGAGCATCCCGGAGCCGGTCGCAAGCGAGCCCGAGCCGCTGCTCACGCTCGACGAGATCGCCGACACGTTTCTGGCCGGGATGCTCGCCGCCCCCATCGAGGAATGGATGGCGTTTCTGCACCCCGACCAGGCGAAGCTGGTGCGGCGCAGCTTTTCGGGCCCGTCGCGCGTGCGCGGGCCTGCCGGTTGTGGCAAGACGGTCGTCGGGCTGCACCGCGCCGCGTACCTGGCGCGCGCATCCACGGGCCGCGTGATCGTGACGACGTACGTGCGCACCCTGCCCGACGTGCTGGCGACGCTGATGACGCGGCTCGCGCCCGAGGTGGCCGACCGGGTCGAGTTCACCGGAGTGCACCAGTTCGCCTTGCGCGTGCTGCGCGAGCGCGGGCAGCGCGTCACGGTGAAACTGCCCGAGGCGAACCAGGCGTTCAACCGCGCGTGGAACCAGGTCGGCATGCGCGGCCCGCTCGGCGCCCTCGACCGCAACGCGAAGTACTGGCAGGACGAGCTGCTGCACGTCATCAAGGGCCGCGGGCTCACGACCTTCGAGCAGTACGCCGACCTGGCCCGCGCCGGGCGTCGGCGGAGGTTGACGGTCGACCAGCGCCGCGAGGTGTGGCGGCTGTACGCGCAGTACCAGCAGAACCTGCGCGAGGCGGGGGTCATGGACTTCGAGGACGTGATTCTGCGCGCCGAGGCGTCGCTGCGCGAGCGCCCGCTGGAGGGGGTCAGCGCGGTCGTGATCGACGAGGCGCAGGATCTGTCGTGCGCGATGATCCGCATGCTGCACGCCCTCGTCGGCGACCGCCCCGACGGCCTCACCCTCATCGGTGACGGCCAGCAGACCATCTACCCGGGCGGCTACACGCTCGCCGAGGCGGGCTTCTCGGTCACCGGCCGCGGAGTCGTGCTGTCGACCAACTACCGCAACACCCGCGAGATCGCGGAGTTCGCTTTGCAGATTGTTGAGGGTGACGAGTTCGTCGACATCGAGGGCGGAGCGGGGCGCGGGGATGCTGCGGTCGCGATCCCGCGCACGGGCCCGGTTCCCGAGGTGCACCAGTTCGGTTCTGTGGCGGCGCATGACGCGGCGGTCGTCGCGCACATTCACGCTTTGGTCGCGTCGGGCGTCGACCCGGGCGACGTCGGCGTGCTCGCGCAGACGAACCGCGACGTTGCGGCGATGGATGCTGCACTGCGTTCCGCAGGAATCGAGACCGTGCTGCTCACCGACTACCGCGGCGAGGTGTCGGGGCGGGTGAAGGTCGGCACCATCAAGCGTGCGAAAGGCTTGGAGTTCAAGCAGGTGGTGTTGACGCGGGTGCCGGGGCGGTTGCTGGGTGGGGCCGCCAGAGTTGGCGAGCTTGAGGATGGGGTTCGCGAGCGGTTCGAGATCGAACGGCGGGAGCTGTACGTCGGGATGAACCGAGCGCGCGATCGGTTATGGGTCGGGGCCTTTGGACACGCTGGACCCACGACAAAAGTCGATGTGCGAACGAAAGGTTGATCCTCAGTGCTTAGCTAGAAAAAGATTTGATCGACAACGACTGAACCGATACAAAGCAGACCGGCTAGTGCAAATGCCCACAACGCCGTCTGGATACCGAGATACTTGCGATCCACAATCCACGCTATGGCCTTCATCTGATCGATTACCGCATCGGTGCTCGCAGCGGTCTCACGCAAACGCTTCGCGAGGGTGTGCACTGGTGTCATCGCAACGTCCCCAAAGTAAGCGATCACACTCGGCGGTCGCGCGCCCCGGTACTTGGTGCGCGGATACACGGCGGTTGCCAATGCGACTATCCCGACCGCGGCGCTCAAGATTCCAGCCCACCAGGCGATCTGGCTACAAAGATTCAAGTCACCAGGTTGCCAGTCACCAGCAAGAATTGCTGACAGAACTACGCCCGCTATCAGTGACGCGGCAGCGAGCAGGATCGATGCCTTACCGTCCGCGCGGGCGAGTTCTTCCCTTGACTCCGCAAGAATGCGGAGAGCGAGCGAGTAGAACAAGTCATCGCGCGATGCTGCTCGGCGGAACATCACTTGCTCGCGTCCAAGAAGGTCTTGAGCGATGCCGCCTTCTCCTCAGCGCGTTGCCGAGAGGCATCCTTGAGCAGGACAGTCCCCTCGTCCAAGAGATTCCGCTTGCTCATCTCACGGTGGGGAATGCCCCCGCGTGCAGTCTTGCCCGCCATGATCTCAGTACAGAAGTCTTGGCCATGCGTACTGCACCACGTGCTTCCAACGTACGTTCCGTGTCGCTGCCCATCGGGGATCTTCTCAAGCTCAATTGACTTCCAGAGCACCGACGGTTCGCGCCCGGGGACCCCGGAGTCACACCCGCACGAAAAGGCGATGTAATCGTTCTTGCCGATTACGTCCCACACGGAACCGGTTACCAACAGTCGATCAGTCGCGCCCTGTTGCGCGGTCTTCACCGCGTAGTTCACGGGTCGTCCCGCCCACACAGGCTCTTGGAAGTCAACCTGACGTTCTGGGCCAACGCGCTTCACAAGCACTGGTCCGCTCGCTACGCCAACCTTGAATCCTGTTGACGCTGCCTTTGGCCAACGGTTGTGGACTTCCTTTGTAAAGGTTGGATTGTAGGTCCTGATCGTCATCGCGGCACAGAAAGCCCTTTCATAGCGCCTTTCGTCCCAGAAAAGCGCGAAAGCGGCATCGCCCTGAATATCGATGAAGTCTGCGCCAAAGCTCGCGAGAATCCGGACGATTGACCCCACGCCCGCATCGTAAATGCTCGCCACACCAGCTGGAGTTCGTCCCTTCGCGAGATTGGTGGAGCGCTCAAGATCCGCCACCACACAAACAACGTCAGCAAGCCGATGCCACGTGGAGTTGATTGGGAGTTTCGTGACGTCGAGATCTTGACCCTTCTCGATGACGTCGGGCAGGGAATCAAGCTTCTCTGCCGTACGGTCACCAACTTGTTTCAGCAAGCCATCCAAATCAATCGCCACGTGCGCCTCCTCGTCGGGTCTGAGGGTACCGCCCAGCCCCGACATATTCAGCCTTCACCGGTCGCGCTATCCGCGTCGCTGTCACGGGGTGTACGCGGGCAGGAACTGCAGTCCGTGCGGTTTTCGTCGCTGAACTCACTGACTTGATTAGCGAGTCCGCTGACTAATCCGTCTCGAAACACGCCTTTACCGACCGGAGCGTGTCGGCGAAATTCTCGAGAAGATCATCAACTCCGGCGTGTAACCCGCTACGGACCCTTCAAGCATCTGACGACATTCAGGGTTACTTCATCCGACCAGGTCATCGCGGCCTCGGCGTTGGCCGGAGGTCGGTCTAGCCTTTACTCGATCCGATGCGGGACGTGGAATTAGCCCGCGCGCTGCGCATGAAAATGCCGGGGCTCGCAGTTCGATGAGCACCTGATCTTTGTGGGCAAGCTTTCGACGCTAGAGCGAAGAACGCCCACCCGCTGGATGTTCGTTGCCGAATCGTCGATAGGCCCGATACGCCTGGCGCACCTAACTGGAAGTGCCCGCCCGCTCCAGCACAAGTTGGTGCACCCCAGCCACGTCAGCCCTACCGTCGCGGACCCTCGACAGAAAGTCTGGCTGGGATGCGAGCGCAGCATCTACCGCCTCGACGATCGCGCCGTAGGTTTCGGTCGCCGAGGAACCGGATACACCAAGTTATGGACGCAGTCCGGCATGACCCGGCACATTCATCTGCTCGAACGCCAGTGGCGAAGGCCCCGAGGAACGGCGACGCGTTTGGCAGATGAACTCGCTGTATGGCGCTGACCTGCGCCATCCGACAGCGTGACTCCCGATCGATAACTCACTAGCGTCAAGCTTGTGGGTGAAGCGCAGCGTGGACCGGGGCCGATACGTCTTGCGGCTCTTACGGACGCTCGGTCGCTGGCCGATCTTCGATTTGAGCGGGACCAGCCGAACAGGACGCCTTCTGCGTCAGAACGACGCGCCTTCACCGAGCGATTCGAGGAGTGGCTAGCAGCCGCGCAAGCGTGGTGCGCATGCGCGGTCGCAGAGGATGGCAATCAGCTGGTTGGCATGGCCTGGCTCGTAGTCCACCCCAGGGTGCCGAACCCATCGCGGTTCGATCGAGCAACGGGCGAGATCTAAAGCGTCTACGTGCGATCAAGTCATCGTCACCGCGGCATTGGCCGGGGATTGGTGCGGCTATTGCTGGATCACGGTGCCGCGCGGAACATTGCGCAGTTCACAGTTGACGCGAATGAGAGCGCCTTGCAGTTCTATGCGCACCTGGGATTCTCGGCCAACTCGTTGAAGTTGGAGCGAACAATACCCACACAGTAGAAGGGCGATTTCGCGTCGACGACGCGTGAGGTCACCATTCGTGCACTAGTTCGATGCTCCGGCCCGCTCCAGCACCAGCTCGCGCACCCGCGCCGCATCCGCCTTGCCGCCCATCGCCTTCATGACCGCGCCGATGATCGCGCCGGCGGCCTGCACCTTGCCATCGCGGATCTTCTCCAGAACGTCCGGCTGGGAGGCGAGTGCAGCATCCACCGCCGCGATCAGCGCACCGTCGTCGGAGACGACGGCGAGGCCACGAGCATCCACGACCTCCTTAGGCCTGCCCTCCCCCGCGATGACGCCCTCGACGACCTGACGGGCCAGGCGGTCGGTCAACGTGCCCGACTCGACCAGCTCGACAATCGCGGCGACATCCGCCGGTGAGATCAGAGACGCCGGCTCGGCGTCCTGCGTGTTCGCGATGCGGGCGATCTCGCCCGTCCACCACTTGCGGGCCTGCTGCGGGGCGGCGCCCGCCGCGACCGTCTCATCGACCTCGACCAAGAGCCCCGAGTTCACCACGTCGCGGAACTCGAGGTCGGTGAAGCCCCACTCCTGCTTCAGGCGGCGACGGCGCGCGGCCGGAGCCTCCGGCAAGGAAGCGCGCAGTTGCTCGATCAGCGCCTCATCGGGCGTCACCGGCAGCAGGTCGGGCTCGGGGAAGTAGCGGTAGTCGTCGGCGTCGCTCTTCACGCGACCGGGCGAGGTGGTGCCCGTGTCTTCATGCCAGTGGCGGGTCTCCTGCTGGATCGTGCCGCCCTTCGCCAAGATCGCCGCCTGGCGCTGAATTTCGTAGCGCACCGCCCGCTCGACGGATCTGAACGAGTTGACGTTCTTCGTCTCGGTGCGGGTGCCGAGCTTCTCTTGCCCGCGCGGGCGCAGCGAGACGTTCGCGTCGCAGCGCAGGTTGCCGCGCTCCATGCGGGCCTCGCTGATGCCCAGCGCGCGCACGATGTCGCGAATCGTCGAGACGTACGCCTTCGCGAGCTCGGGCGCGCGGTGCTCGGCCCCGTAGATCGGCTTCGTCACGATCTCCACCAGCGGCACACCGGCGCGGTTGTAGTCGACGAGGCTGAACTCGGCGCCCTGGATGCGGCCCGTCGACCCGCCCACGTGCGTCAGCTTGCCGGCGTCCTCCTCCATGTGGGCGCGCTCGATGGGAACCTGCCAGAGTTCGCCGTCCTCGAGTTCGACCTCGAGCATCCCCTCGAAGGCGATCGGCTCGTCGTACTGGCTGATCTGGTAGTTCTTCGCAAGGTCGGGGTAGAAGTAGTTCTTGCGCGCGAAGCGGCTCGACGGGGCGATCTGGCAGCCGAGCGCGAGGCCCAGCGAGATCGAATACTGAACGGCCGTCTCGTTGACCACAGGCAGGCTGCCGGGAAGTCCGAGGCAGACCGGCGTGATCGCCGTGTTCGGCTCGGTGATGGCATTGCCGCTGAACGCCGGGTTCGGGGCGTCGGAGAACATCTTCGTCTTCGTGCTGAGCTCGACGTGCACCTCGAAGCCGAGCACCGGTTCGAACAGTTCGAGGGCCTTGTCGAAGTCCATGAGTTCAGCGCGCGCCATACCGACAATCCTACGGGCGCGGGGAGGGGCGGGATGCGCGGGGGCGGCGGCTCGCGGCGATCGTGGCCCCCGTGGTTGCGTGTTGTGATGTCACACTTTCCCCGTGAGCGGACAGTCTTAGGCATGAGGGATGATCTCGCCGACGACACCGCCCTATGGGCGGCTTGTCGGGGCGGCGACGGAGAGGCTTTCGGCGCGTTGTGGGATCGACATCGAGACGCAGTGTTTCGGCAGGCACTGCGTCAGGTGACCAATCCTGTTGACGCCGAGGACGTCACCGGGGTCACCTTCCTGGAGGCATGGCGACGACGGGCCCGCGTTCGCGTCGTGAACAACTCCGTGCTGCCGTGGTTGCTGACGACCTGCAGAAACGTAGCGCGAAACCACGAACGCTCACTACGGCGATACAAGGCACTTCTCGACTCGCTACCGACAACACAGGCGCATGACGTTCTCGATGACATCGGCGCGCGTGAGCAAGCAGAGCGAGCCCTCGGCTCTCTGCCGGACGTAGACCGAGAGCTTCTGACCCTCACCGCAGTCCAGGGCCTGAATGTGCGGGAAGCGGGAGAGAAGCTCGGACTGACACACGCCGCCGCGAGGGCTCGCCTATCGCGAGCAAAGGCGAGACTGCGAACCGCAGCAGAACTAGACGACGAGGAAGGGGCCGCTTCATGAACACCCCTACGTTCACTCCTGAGCGCAGCGACGCGTGGCGCGAGGCCATCGTCAAACATGTCTCCGTCGAGGCAGAGGCGCTGAGCCGACGGCCCAATCGAGCCGTGATCGCTACGGTGTCGACTGGAGTCGGATTCCTCGTGCTCGGCGGGGGTCTCACCGCGGCTGCCGCCGCAGGGTTGCTTGACTGGCCGTTCTCGGTAAATGCCCCGCTACCTGGCGGCGAGATCGTAACCGTGCTCCCGCCAGAAGCGGTAGGGCGAGACGACGGTGACCTTCCAACTGAAGGGCTACTGGTCGACCAGACGGGCGCAGGCTCCGCTCAGGTGACTCTTCCTTCACCACCATCCGAAGCGACCCACGTCAGCGTCCAGATCACGTGTTTGTCGGCCGGCACCATCTCGTTTGGTACCGACCCGTTGAACAGCCCGGAAATCATCTGCGAGCAGGGCGACGATCCCGCCTCCACGTGGTACGACTTCCCGGTCAACGGACAAGATTCCATCTTCCTCACCAGCCCCGTTGACGTGAGGTGGCGGATCGCCGCCGTGTACGTCGCACGGGAGGCAACCGATTGGGGCGTGAACGCGAAGGGCGAGACCTTCGGAGTCGCGAATGAGACCGGAACGCCAGACCTGATCGCCGTGCTCACGACGGAGGGGCGGCCGGGCTACGTGTACACCGCTGAGCTAGCCGAAATCGACGGAACTGCCGCGGCCAAAGAGTTCACCTCGCCCGCAGACGCACTGCGCTGGCAAGAAGAACAGCGAGGCAAGCGGCTTTCGGTGCCCGTGTACTTGTCCGACGGCGAAACAGTCATTGGCGAATTCGTCCTCCAGAACCCTTGAGTACCGCGCTGGTCAGGCAAGTCGGGTTTCGTGCCCGAAGTGAAACGTGGCGTGCGAACTGGTGGAGGCACAGCCATGCTTCTGGAGCCCGAGTCGGCGATCGCGACTTCGATCGAGATGAGCAAACGATCCGACGTGCTCCCACCGTGAATTACCACTGGCCAGCATCAGCCTGCTGTCGGGGTGCGGTCGCCTAAACCGGGGCCGGTTCGCGGTGGGCGCGATTTGCGCGGACGATGGCGACGGCGTCGACTGCTCCGTGCATCCCGATGAGAAGGAGCGCCGCGATCGGCGGCCAGCCGAGCGACGCGATCAAGAAGGTGCCGCCGATGATCGTGATGTGCAGCACGATGATGCGCGGGTAGGCGCTCATCATCAGCGCGCTGCCGCGCTTCGGGCCGAGCGGGCCGAACGCGGCCATCGCGAGCTGGATCAGGCCGCCGACCGCGAAGACGAGGAAGACACCGAGCCAGTCGATCGTGGCGAGGCTGAGGGCGTCGGGGCCGGCAAGGGAATTCGGGTTGTTGCTCGCGCCGATGCTGAACGCGCCGGCGGCGATCGAGAAGACGAAGACACCGTGGACGATCGTGAACATTCCGTAGTGGAAGCAGAAGAAGATCGTCATGCCGATCACCGCGATCGGGCCGGGGTTGATCGGGCGGCCGTTCACGATCAGCGCGTCGGTGCCGGGGTCGGCGATCGTGCGCAGCATGCGGATCACCATCGCGACGCCCAGCGCCACATTCTCGAGCCAGTACAAGATGATCACTTCGCGCCAATCCCAGCCGAAGAAGAGCACGCCGGCGATGGGGAGCAGCGTGTAGATCGCGATCGTGAGGATGCGCGGGGCCAGGCGGGTGGGGCCGGGGTGCGATTCGGGGGTGGGTGCGGTGAGAGCGGGGGTGGCGGCGGGTGCGGGGGTCGCTGGTGCGCTGTGGTAGGGCGCGTTGCCTGCTGGGACAGGGTCGCCGCGGCCGGTCGCGTTGGGCTCGTTCTCGCTCTCACTCTCGCTCATCGGTGTGATTCTGACACGGCACCTCTCCTCCACAATCGCGCCGCGAAAAACCTTTCCACGAGGTTGCCTCGCACTCTGTACATACGTTCGACTGCTTGAGACAATGGAGTATGTCCAATTCGAACGCATTACTCACCTTGACGCTCGTCGCGTCGCTGGTGGAAACGGAGCAGCCGTTCGCCGCTCCGGCGGTCGATGGGCTCAGCGACAACGAGCTGATCTCCCTGCAACGCGTGCTCGCCGAGGTGCGCCGGCGGGCTGACGCGGCTGCAGCGTTGGTCGCTGCCGCGGTCGCCTACCGCTCGCGGCACGAACTCGGGCACGACGGGCTCGCCCAGCGGCTCGGGGCTCGGACCCCGCAGAAGCTCGTGCAGACCCTGACCGGCGGCAGCGCGCGTGACGCCGCCGCGCTCGTGCGGGTCGGGTCGCTGCTCGACGCGCAGGCTGAAGCTCAGTCGCGGGTCGCTGACGAAGCGCCGGGCGTTGCTCCGGCCGAGTCTCGACAGCCGCGCCGCCCGTGGCTCGACTGCGTGACCGACGCCGTCTCCCGGGCGCAGCTGACGATCGAGCAGGCATCGGCGATCCAGGTCGGGCTCGGCGAGCCCGATGCCGGGGCGTGTACGCACCCCGAGCACGAAAGCGCGACCGCGGCACCCCTCAGCGAGGCTGGTGCTGCGATTGCGGACGGTCAGTCACGCGACGCCGCCGAGCCTGCTGGCAGCGACGCGATATCCCCGCGTCCGACACATGTGTGCACCGTGGTGACCGCTACGCAGTTGGCTGAGGCCGCCCGGGCGCTCGTCGCGTGCGCTCCCGCCGTGACGGTCGAGCAGCTCGCCGCCCGCGCCCGCGAAGCCCGCGCCGTGCTCGACGCCGACGCCGACGTCGAACGCGCCGCCGAAGCCGAGCAGGCCCGCCGCGACCGCCGCTACCTCTACCTGACCCAGCAACCCGACGGCATGACGCGACTGTCCGGGCTGCTCGACCCCGAATCCGCCGCGCTGGTGCGCTCCGCGATTGACGGGGCCACCTCACCCCGCCGCGGAGGACCGCGCTTTGTGAGCGAATCCGAGATCGAACGCGCCGAACGCATCATCAACGACACCCGCACGACCGAGCAGATCGCCGTTGATGCGCTCGTCGAACTCGTTCGCATCGGCGGGCACGTCGCCCCCACCGAACTCATCGGCGTCGCCCCGCCCGCCGTGCAGGTGATCGTCGCCGAACGCGACCTGCGCGCCCGAGCCGGCCTCGCCCGCGTCGAAGGCCAGAGCGAGCCCGTCAGCGTCGCCACCGCCGAACGGCACCGCTGCGCCGCCGGAACCCTCGCCGTCGTCGTCGACGACGCCGGAGACGTGCTCAACCTCGGCCGCGAAACCCGCCTCTACACGCGCCGCCAGCGCCTCGCGCTCGCCGCCCGCGACGGAGGGTGCCGGTTCCCCGGCTGCGAGCGACCGCCCTCCTGGACGGAAGCCCACCACATCACCGAATGGATACACGGGGGCAGAACCGACGTCGCCAATGGAATCCTTCTCTGCCGACACCACCACATGCTGCTGCACAACAACGGTTGGCAGATCGAGCGCCACCTCACCGCCGGATTCGCCTTCCGGCCACCACCCGGCGTCGACCCGAGCCGAAGCCCGATACCCGCGCCCACCAAGAGCAGGGTGCTCCCCCGCGCGATCCGAGTGAGAGAACGCCGCAGTGGCAGTGAGCCAGGCCCAATGGGAGCCGGGCCGAATGCGAGACGAAGGACGCCGAGCGACTAACCGAGCTGCGGGGCCTTCGCCCAGAGCGGGCCGCCCCAGTCCGACTCCAGCAGCTGCTCGACCGCCGCGCCCACCTGGTACAGCCGCGCGTCGTGCCGCGCCGGAGCCATGATCTGCAGACCCGTCGGCAGCCCGTCCTCCGGCGCGAGCCCCATCGGCAGACTCATGCCCGGCACGCCCGCCAGGTTCGCCGGAATCGTCGTCACGTCGTTCAAGTACATCGCCAGCGGGTCATCCAGCTTCTCGCCGAACTTAAACGCCGTGGTCGGCGCCGCCGGCGACACGAGCACGTCCGCCTGAGCGAAGCACGCGTTGAAGTCACGCTGAATCAGCGTGCGCACCTTTTGCGCACTGCCGTAGTACGCGTCGTAGTAGCCCGCCGACAGCGCGTACGTGCCGAGGATGATGCGGCGCTTCACCTCCGGGCCAAAGCCCGCCTCGCGGGTCGCGGCCATGACGTCCTCGACGGTTCCGCCGGCAACGTCCACGCGCATCCCGAAGCGAACCGAGTCGAACTTCGCCAGGTTGCTCGACGCCTCCGCCGGCAAGATCAGGTAGTACGCGGCGATCGCGTACTGAAAGTGCGGGGCGCTGACCTCAACGATTTCCGCCCCCGCCGCCGACAGCATCTCGAGCGTCTCGTGGAAGCGCTGACGCACGCCCGGCTGGAAGCCCTCGCCGTCCAGGTCGGTCACGACGCCGACCCGCAGGCCCTTCAGCGCGTCGCCGGTGAGCCCCTCGCGGGCAGCGGCGGTCATCGACGGCCAGGCATCCGGGATGCTCGTCGCATCGCGCGGATCGTGCCCGCCGATCGCGTCGTGCAAGAGCGCCGCGTCGAGCACCGTGCGCGACACCGGCCCCACCTGGTCGAGCGAGCTCGCCAGCGCGATCGCGCCGTAGCGGCTCACCCCGCCGTAGGTGGGCTTCACGCCGACCGTGCCGGTGACGGCGCCGGGCTGGCGGATCGATCCGCCCGTGTCGGAGCCGAGCGCGAACGGCGCCTCGAACGCGGCAACCGCGGCCGCCGAGCCACCGCCCGAACCGCCCGGGATGCGCGTCAGGTCCCACGGGTTCTTGGTCGGCCCATACGCCGAAAACTCAGTGGAGGAGCCCATCGCGAACTCGTCCATGTTGGTCTTGCCGAGCGGCACCATGCGGGCGGCGCGAAGGCGCGCGACAACGGTCGCATCGTACGGCGGCACCCAGCCCTCGAGGATCTTCGACCCGGACGTCGACGGCATGTCGAGCGTGCACAGCACGTCCTTGATCGCCACCGGAACGCCGGCCAGCTCGGGCAGCGCGTCGCCCGCGGCGCGGTCGGCGTCGACCTGCGCGGCCACCTCGAGGGCCTGCTCGCTCACGTGCAGGAACGCGTGCACGTCACCGTCGACGGCCGCGATGCGGTCGAGGTGCGCCTGCGTGACCTCGACGGCGCTGACCTCGCCCGCCGAAAGACGGTGCGCCAGGTCGGCGGCGGTCGCGTGGATCAGCTCGGCGCTCACTGCTCCTCCCCCAGGATCGCGGTGACGCGAAAGCGGGTGCCGTCGCTGTCGGGCGCGCCGGCGAGCGCCTCGGCGGTCGTGAGGGGCGTGCCCGGCTCATCGACGCGCATCCCGCCCGTCAGCGGAATCGGGTGGCTGGTCGCCGGAATGTCATCGCCCGCGACCTGCTGCACGGTCGCGACGGCGTCGACGATCGCTCCCAGTTCGGTCGTCAGTGACGCGATCTCGTCCTCGGTGAGGGCGATGCGCGCGAGCGACGCGAGGTGGCGCACGCTCTCGGGCGTGATTTCAGACATGCACGACTCCAGCCGTTGGCGGTCGATCGAGGGGATGCCCGCGAGCGGCGGGCCGACCCGACCATCCTACTGAGGGCTCGCGCGAGGAACGGGCGCGCGGGCGGGCGGGCCTCCCCCAACGTTTTCGTGTTGCCGTGCGTCTGGACCAGTAGAAGCGCACCCGAACGGGTGCTCCCGCCGAAAGGAACGGCCATGACTTTCCGAACTCGCACCTCCGCCATCGCCCGGCTCGGCCTCGCGGCGACCGCCGGCGTGCTCGCGATGGGGCTTGCCGGATGCGCGGCCAGCGCATCCGCTGACAGCTCCGCCCCCGACGGCACCTGGATGCTCGTGAGCGCCAGCGACGCGAACGGTCCCCTTCCTGTCGACGCCGGCCCCGTCACCCTCGTCATCGACGACGGCAGCGTCGGCGGCGAAGTGTGCAACGCCTACGGCGGGAACTTCGCCGGCACGGTCGGTCGGACCTCCGCCGGCGAGATGACGATCAGTGAGGTGTTCAGCACCTACATGTGGTGTGAGCCGGAGGAGTTGATGGACCTCGAAATGCGTTACCTCGGCGCCCTCACGTCGGCGACGAAGGCGCAGCTCATCGAGGGTGCCCTCGTGCTCGCCGGCGACGACGTGCGGCTGCGCTTCGAACGCGAGTAAGGACAGCAGCGCGGCGGCGGCGCGGCGCGGGGCGCTGTAGTGCGGGCGGCGTGAGTCCTCGACGCTCTACGCGGGGCGGCACTCGCTTTCGCCCGTGATCGTCATCGCCGTCTCACTCACCCGAAACAGCAGCAGCTCCCCGGCCGGCGTCTCGGCGCGCACCTCGACCACGTCGCCGATCTCGGAGACGGTCGTGCGCATCCCGGAGTCGGTGAAGTGGCGTTGCATGCGCCCGGCGGCCTCCTCGATGCCGTCGCCCGGCGCCGGACCGGTGCGCAGCGCCGGGATGCGCGCCCCCGTCACCCACAGCGGGATCGTGCACTCGCGCGGACTCGGGTCGTCCTTCACCTGCCAGGTTCCGCCCGCGGCATGCTGCGCCGCGTCGACGAGGGTGATGAAGCGGTCGCGGGCATGCTGGTCGGTGACGTCCGTAGTGGGCGACAGCGCGCATCCGCTCAGAAGGAGAGCCGCCGCCACGAGAGACGCGACCGTGCGGGGCAACGCGCGTGCGGGGGGCATGGGACTCCATTGGTGACCGGTCGAAGCACGGTAGCACCGGGACGCGGCCGGCGGGCAGAGTGCTGACAGGTCAGTACGTGAGCGCGTAGTCGAGCGTGCGCAGGGCGTCGGTGCTCGTGCCGTCGGTGACGAGCTCGCCGCGGTCGATAGCGATGAGGGCGAGGTTGCGCATCGACTCGGTTCCGGGGCTGAAGTAGGAGTTGTGGCCGGTCGAGCCTTCGAGCACGCGGTTGGTGATGACGTCGATGCCGCCGGCGACGTTCATGGCGCGGGCGCCGAAGTCGGACGAGCCCGGGTCGAGGCCGAAGAACGACGAGTTCGGGATCGGATCCCACGCTGCCTCGCCGACGAAGACATCGCCGCGCACGTTCAGCGTGGCAACGCTCGCGCCGGGGGCGCCCGGCGAGCCGATCATCGCGAGGGCGTCGACGGTTGCGGAGGTTTCGGTGAGAGCGAGCATCGCGGCCGTCGACCCGTACGAGTGGGCGAGCAGCGACAGGTAGGGCGCGTTGTCGCCGCGGAGGGTCTGCAGGCCAAGCACGGCGGAGGCGATCGCATCGCGGCCCTCGTAGGCGAGGTCGAGGCTTCCGACGTTCAGCAGGTGCGGGGTCTGGTAGCCGATCCAGGCGACGCTGGCGACCGTGGGGGTGGACGCGTCGGTGTCGGAAGTTGCGTCGGTGGCGGGCGTTGCGCCGGTCGCGCTGTCGAGCAGCGTCAGCCACGTGACCTGCTCGTCGTGCAGGCGGGCCGCGGTGTCGACCCACTCCACCATGCTCTGCTGAACGCTGATGAACATGCCCGGCACGATGTAGCTGACGTAGTCAGCGGTGGCGAGGTCACCGACGACGATCGCCGCCTTGCCCTGACCTTCGACGTCGAGGCTGATGAGCTGGCGCGGAGGGTTCGCGGTGGCGGGGCCGAGCGCGTCGAGCACCGAGTAGAGCATCTGCAGTTGCTCGCGCTGCTGCAGCCGCTCGGAGGCTCCAAGGCTCATCGGGTCGGCGAGTTCGAGGGCGTTCACGACCGAGCGCAGGTGCGACCGGTTCGCCATGTCGCGCATGACATACGGCACGCCGTCGAGGTTGCCGACGAGGCGCGGGGCGGCGCTCACGAGGCTGAGCTGCGTCGCGGCGTCGAGGTTCGACCACCAGCGGTCGACCTGGCGTGGGGCCGGCGGCCGAGCGAGGGTGCGCTCGACCAGCTGCGGGTTGGCGGCCAGAACCCGGGCGGTCTCGGCGGCGGGGAGGGCGCCGAGACCGCGGAGAAGTTGGGTTCCGCGGGTGGAGGTGAGACGAGTGAGGTCGGGGATCGCCGCGACGGCCGGCGTGGCGGAGGAGGCGGCGGGGCCGGCGGGGCCGGCGGACGAGGATGCGGGGGCAGATGCCGGCGCGGACGCGTGGGTGGTGGCCGCCTCGGGCAGCGATGCGAGGGGGCCGAGGGCGTGGGGGGCGGCGGCCTGAACGATGCTTGCCGACAGCTCAGGGCGGGGGTGTTCGAGCGCGGTTGAGGGCCCCGCCGCCGCCATTACGGTCAACGAGGCGATGATTGCCGCTGCGGCATCGACCACCACGCGAGATTCCCCTCAACCGCCGAATGATCGGGCTACCCCTGCATGGGTCACACGGCGTTCCCTCAGAGTAAGCGAATTACCCCACTTATGGGGGATTTTTTTCGAGAAGCTCCCAGGCTTCACGCAACGGTTACACGGAGGAAACCGAAAATCGGGGTGATGCAGGTGTGACGGGAGGGGTCACTGTGGTTGATCGCCGCCTGTGGACCGTGGGGCTACAGGGGCCAAAGTGGCGCTTGCGAGTCGGTTGGAGGGGGCGGCAGTGGCGGGCGCGACGCCGCTGGGGGTCCGATGGGTGTCGACATGGGGAGGGGAGACGCCCACTGTGCCGGTCACGGGACGCTGTAATGATGTGGCGCACGTGAGGAATCTGTTCGCGGTGTCGGGCCTGTCGTGGTGACGCAGCCATCCGTCGCTCGTCGCGACGCTACTCGGTTGCTGCGGCCGCCTCCCCCAGCGCGTCGGGGCCCTCGCTGACGAGCACCGCGAATTGCGCCGCGTCGATGATGCGCACGCCCAGCTGTTCGGCCTTCGCGAGTTTCGAGCCGGCTCCCGGCCCCGCCGCGACGAAGTCGGTCTTCTTGCTCACGCTCGAGGCGGCCTTGCCGCCGGCGGCGATGATCGCCTCCTGCGCCTCCTCGCGCGTGAAGCCTTCCAGCGTCCCGGTCGCGACGACCGTCAGCCCCTCGAGGACTCCCCCGCGCGCCGCCGCTCCCGGCCCCGGGTGGCCGGGCGTTGCCCACTGAACGCCAGCCGCCGCCCAGCGTTCGACGATCTCGACGTGCCAGTCGACCGCGAACCAGTCGATGAGCGCCTCGGCGATGATCGGCCCAACCCCGTCAACGGCGGCGAGCTCCTCGGCCGAGGCGGCTCGGATCGCGTCGAGCGACCCGAAGTGGTCGGCGAGGGCGCGCGCCGCGACCGGGCCGACGTGCCTGATTGACAGCGACACGAGCATCCGCCAGAGGGGTTTCGTCTTCGCCTTCTCGAGTTCGTCGATGAGCTGCAGCGCGACCGCGCTCGGCTGCTCACCGGTGAGCCCGTCGCGCTTCTCGGCCGCGGTCGGGTTGCGGCGGAAGGGACTGCGCCGTTTCGCCTCTCCGTCGTCGTCGAGTTTCGGCAGGCCCGTCTCGGCGTCGGTGACGATGACCTCGATCGGCAGCAGGTCGTCGATGGTCAGGTCGAACAGCGGCGCCTCTGTGACGAGCGGCGGCGTCTCGGGCACGACCGGCTGCGTGAGGGCGGCCGCGCCGATCTCGCCGAGGCCTTCTATGTCGAGGGCGCCCCGGCTGCCGATGTGTTCGACGCGTCCGCGCACCTGGGCGGGGCAGCTGCGCGCGTTCGGGCAGCGCAGGTCGACGTCACCCTCTTTCGCGGGGCGCAGCTCAGTGCCGCACTCGGGGCAGGTGGTCGGCATGACGAACTCGCGCTCGCTGCCGTCGCGCAGCTCGACAACGGGACCGAGCACCTCCGGGATCACGTCGCCCGCCTTCCGCAGCACCACCGTGTCGCCGATGAGCACGCCCTTGGCGCGCACCACGTCTTGGTTGTGCAGGGTCGCCTGGCGCACGGTCGACCCGGCGACGCGCACCGGCTGCATGACGGCGAACGGGGTGGCGCGGCCCGTGCGGCCGACGCTGACGACGATGTCGAGCAGTGTCGTGTTCACCTGCTCGGGCGGGTACTTGTAGGCGATCGCCCAGCGCGGGGCGCGGCTGGTCGCGCCGAGCTCGCCGTGCAGGGCCAGCTCGTCGACCTTGACGACGACGCCGTCGATCTCGTGCTCGACCGAGTGCCGGTGTTCGCCGTAGTGGGCAACGTACTCGAGCACCCCCTCAACGCCGTCGACGACGCGAACGTTGTCGCTCGTCGGCAGCCCCCACTCGCGCAGCAGCGCGTACACCTCGCTTTGGGCATCGACCGGCGGGTTCGGCCACGCCCCGATGCCGTGTACGAGCATGCGCAGGCGCGACAGCCGGTCGTCCATGCGCTCGAGCTGGGCGGCGTTCTTGCCCTCGGCCTTCTGCCGCAGCGAGCCGCTCGCGGCGTTGCGCGGGTTCGCGAACTCGCGCTCGCCGGCCTCGCGCTGGCGCTCATTCAGCTCGTCGAAGGCCCTCTTCGGCAGGTAGACCTCGCCCCGCACTTCGACGAGCGCGGGCGGGTCGTCGGTCGCGAGGCGCTGCGGGATGCCCGCAATACGCACCGCATTCTCGGTCACGTCTTCGCCGACCACGCCGTCACCGCGGGTCGCGGCGCTCACGAGGCGCCCATTCTCGTAGCGCAGGTTGAGGGCGAGCCCGTCGATCTTCAGTTCGCACAGCCACGCCACGGTGCGGCCCGCGTCGCGTTCGACCTTCGCCGCCCACGCGGCCAACTCGTCGTCGGTGAAGGCGTTGTCGAGGCTGAGCATGCGCTCGGCGTGCTCGACCGGCGCGAACAGGGTGGTTTCGGCGCGGCCGCCGACGGTCTGGGTGGGGCTGTCGTGGCTCTGCAGTTCGGGGTGCGCGTGCTCGAGCGCTTCGAGCCGCGCGATCATGCCGTCATACGTCGCGTCGTCTTCGATGACCTGGTCGCGCTGGTAGTACGCCTCGCGCAACTCGAGGATGCGCTCGGTCAACGCACTCGCTTCGGTGCGCGCGGCGTCGAGGTCGTCGGGCACGGGGTCGGTCGGCGAGCGGAAGGCGTTCTCGGCGGTCACGCCGAAAGTGTAGGGGTGAGGCCCGACGCGCAGCCGGGAGGCGTGCAGGTGACGCTCAGGCGCGCGGGTTCCGCCCCGGCAGAGTCGGGGCCGACCGTTCAGTCGTCTGCGCCCACGGCGCTGCGTGCGACAGGTGTGCTTCTAGGCTGGCACCGGCACTGCGCTCACCGTGCGGTCGATCGTGCACTGGCCGAGCACCCGCGTGCCGACGTAGACGACCGCGGTCTGGCCGGGCGCGATGCCCATGAGCGGCTCGTCGACACGCACCACGAGCTCGAGCGCGCCAGCGTTGCCAGCGTTGTCTGCGTCGTCGCCCTTACTAGCGTCGCCGCGCTCGGCACCGTCGCTGCGATCGCCGCTCGTCGCGCTCACGACCTGCGCGACCGCCGGCACCGGGTCGGCGTGCGCGCGCACCTGCACCTCGCAGGCGAACTCGGAGACGCGACCGCGAGCATCCCCCGACGCGATGCCGCTCGCGACCGGATCAAGCCCCGCCCACGTGAAGCGGGCCCCGGCGAGCTCGCGAATCGCGAGCGCCTCCTTCGGGCCGACGACGACCGTGTTCTCTTTCGGGCGCACCTCGAGCACGAAGCGCGGACGCCCATCGGGCGCGGGCCGGCCGAGGTTCAGGCCGCGGCGCTGGCCGACCGTGAAGCTGGTCGCGCCGTCGTGCTCGCCGACGGCCGCGCCCTCGCGGTCGACGATGAGCCCCTGGCGGGGCGGGATGCGCTCCCCCAGCCACGCGCGCGTGTCGCCGTCCGGGATGAAGCAGATGTCGTGGCTGTCGGGCTTCTGTGCGACCGACAGCCCGCGGGCGGCGGCCTCGGCGCGCACCTCCGCCTTCGACGGGGTCGTTCCGAGCGGGAACATCGCGTGGGCCAGCTGCTCGCTCGTGAGCACGCCCAGCACGTACGACTGGTCTTTCGCCTCGTCGCCCGCGCGGTGCAGCTCGCGGTTGCCGTTCTCGTCGGTGACGATGTGCGCGTAGTGGCCGGTGACGACGGCGTCGAAGCCGAGCGCGAGCGCCTTCTCGAGCACGGCGGCGAACTTGATGCGCTCGTTGCAGCGCATGCAGGGGTTCGGGGTGCGGCCGGCGGCGTACTCGTCGATGAAGTCGTTCACGACGTCGTCGGCGAAGCGCTCCGAGAAATCCCACACGTAGAACGGAATTCCGAGCTTCTCGGCCGCACGCCGCGCATCGAGTGAGTCTTCGATCGTGCAGCAGCCGCGGCTGCCGGTGCGCAGGGTGCCCGGCATGCGGCTGAGCGCCAGGTGCACGCCGACGACCTCGTGGCCCGCGTCGACGGCGCGCGCGGCAGCCACCGCGGAGTCGACCCCGCCACTCATCGCCGCCAGAACACGCATACCTACAAGGGTACGCGGGGCCCGCAAATCGGCAGGGGGATGCGCGGCGCGACTACCCGGGAAACCGCACGGCCTCGCGGTGGCGGCACGACGTCGTCCGGGCTGCCGCCCCGGGCGGCGCGGCCGCGTCCGCGCTACCGCCCCAGCCGCGGCGTGCGGGCCGCGAGCCCCGCCGCGAGCGCCCGCTCGACGGCCGGCGGGAGGGCGGCGAGCAACCCGTCGATGTCGGCGGCCGTCGTGTCGGGGCCGAGGGTGATGCGCAGAGCGCCGCGAGCATCCGATTCGGAGACGCCCATCGCCTGCAGCACGTGCGACGGTTCGGGCACCCCCGCCTGGCAGGCCGACCCGGTCGAGACGGCGAAGCCCGCCTGGTCGAGCAGGAACAGCAGCGAGTCGCCCTCGGCGCCGGGCACGCGCAGATGCACGGTTCCGGGCAGCGCGTCGCCCGTCGCCCCGTCGGCGAGCGCCCCCGACAGCACCGCCTGCGGCACCGATTCACGGATGCCCGCGGCCAGCCGATCACGCAGCGCACGCTTGTGGGCGGCGCGGCTCTCGAGGGCCGCGTGCGCGTGCTCGGCGGCGACGGCGAAGGCGACGGCCCCCGCGGCGTCCATCGTGCCGGCGCGTCCGCGCTGCTGGCCGCCACCGTGCAGCAGCGGTTCGACGTCGACGCCGCGCCGGATCACGATCGCGCCCACCCCGACGGGCCCGCCGATCTTGTGCGCCGAGATCGACACGGCACTCACACCGGCCGGCAGCGGCGCGAGCGGCAGCTGCCCGTAGGCGGCGATCGCGTCGACGTGCAGGGGAACGCCGCGCGCGGCCGCCAGCCGAGCGGCGTCCGCCACCGGCTGCAGCGTGCCGACCTCATTGTTCGCGGCAAGCATCGTGACGAGGGCGACGCGGTCGCCGTGGGCGACGAGCGAATCTTCGAGAGCGGTGACGCGCATCCGGCCCGCCCCATCGACAGGAATCGTGACGAGCTCGGCCCCCGCGTTCGCGATCAGCCAGTCGACGGCGTCGAGCGTGGCGTGATGCTCGGCGGCCGTCATGAGAATGACGGGGCGCGTGGCGTCACGCTGGCGGCGCCAGTAAAGACCCTTCACACCGGTGTTCACGGCCTCGGTGCCGCCGCCCGTCAGGGTCAGCTCGACGGCGTCGACCCCGAGCGTTGCCGCGATGCGGGCCCGCGCGTCGTCGAGCACGGCGCGGGCCGCCTGACCCGCCGAGTGGATCGACGACGGGTTGCCGACCACGGCGAGCGCCTCAGCGAAGGCGGCACGCACGCTCGCCGGCATGGGTGAGGTGGCGGCGTGGTCGAGGTAGACGGTCACGGCGGCCTCCCTCCGGCACAGGGTCGAATCGTGATGCGGCGTGGTCAGAATGGCGCGCGCCCACCGCATAGCCTAGGCAAATGAGTGCCAGGGATCCGCTGCGAGCGCTCGGCGTCACGCCCACCGAGCGCGGCGGCGAACTGCGCGTGTACAGCGCATCGGCCTCGCGCATGGAACTCTGCCTGCTCGACGCCGCCGACCCGACGTGGATCACCGACCGCGTGCCGATGCACCGCGGGCCCGGCAAGGTCTGGCACGTCGCCGACGAGCGGCTCACCCCGGGCACCCGCTACTCGCTGCGCGCCCACGGCCACGACGGCCGGCGGCACCGCTTCGACCCTGAGCAGCACCTCATCGACCCGTACGCCAAGGGGCTCGTGCGCACCCACGACGGCGAATGGCGCGCCTACGTGCAAGACGGCGGCTTCGACTGGGCCGGGGCGCAGAAGCCGCGCACCCCCCTCGACCGCACCGTCATCTACGAAGCCCACGTCAAGGGCCTGACCGCCGCGAACCTCGACCTGCCACCCGAACTGCGCGGCACCTACGCCGGCCTCGCGCACCCCGCCACGATCGCGTACCTACACGACCTCGGCGTGACCGCCGTCGAACTGCTGCCGATTCACCAGTCGCTCAGCGAACAGCGGCTGCTCGCCCAGGGCCTGACGAACTACTGGGGCTACAACACCCTCAACTTCTTCACCCCGCACACGCAGTACGCCACGGCGGCGGCCCAAAATGGTGGGCCGGGCGCCGTGCTGCGCGAGGTCAAGGGCATGGTGAAGCTCTTGCACGAGGCCGGCATCGAGGTGATCCTCGACGTCGTCTACAACCACACCGCGGAAGAGGGCGTCGACGGCCCCACGACCAGCCTGCGCGGCCTCGACGACCAGCACTACTACCGACAGGATGCGCACGGTCGCTATATCGACGTGACCGGCTGCGGCAACACGGTCGATTTTTCGCTGCCGGCTGCGCAGCGCCTCGTGCTCGACAGCTTGCGCTACTGGGCAGACGAGGTGCAAATCGACGGCTTCCGCTTCGACCTGATGGCGACGCTGGGGCGCGATAAGCGCGCAGAATTCGACCCCGAGCATCCCTTGCTGCGGGCGATCCTCGACGACCCGGCGCTCGCCGACACGAAGATGATCGCCGAACCGTGGGATGTCGGGATGGGCGGCTGGCAGGTCGGCAACTTCCCGCACGGCTACAGCGAGTGGAACGACGGTTTCCGTGACCGTGCCCGCGCCTTCTGGCTGACCGATGTGCGCGACGCGCGCGCCCACGGCTCGGCCCCGCACGGCATCGGCCCGCTCGCCCGCCGCATCACCGGAAGCGCCCACGTGTTCGCCGCTGAACGCGGGCCGCTCGCGAGCGTCAACTTCGTGACCGCCCACGATGGCTTCACCCTCGCCGACCTCACGAGCTACGACGAGAAGCACAACCTCGGCAACGGCGAAGACAACCGCGACGGCACCGACAACAACCGCTCGTATAACCACGGGCTCGAGGGGCCGACCGCCGAGGCGCAGATCCTCCGCGACCGGCGACGGGCCATGCGCAACCTGATGGGAACCCTGCTGCTCAGTGCAGGCATCCCGATGATCACCGCCGGGGATGAACGCGGCCGCACCCAGCGCGGCAACAACAACGCCTACTGCCACGACAGCGAGCTGACCTGGGTCGACTGGGACACGGCCGGCTGGCAGGAAGACCTCTACCGGGTGACGCGGAAGCTCATTCAGCTGCGGCGTGAGAACCCGGCGCTGCGCCCCTCGCGCTATGGCCGCTTTGGCGAGACGGTGCCGAGCGCCACGCAGATGGACTGGTACAACAAGACCGGCGAGTCGATGACGATGGACGACTGGGACTCGCCCTCCGAGCGCACCCTGCAGTACCTCGCCGCCTCGACGCCCGAACACGAAGCGTTCAACCGCATCCTCTTGATCGTGCACGGGCTCGAGCAGCCCGTCACCGTCACGCTGCCGACGCATGCCGGGGTCGACGGCTACACGCTCGTCTGGGACTCGGCGCACGACGACATCACCGGCATCGAGCGGCACCACGTTCCCGGCGAGCGGCTCGAGGTCGGCCCCACGTCGATGCTGCTGTTCGTCGCGCACGGCGAGCAGGTGGTGGCCACCGACGAGGAGCCTGCCCCCGACGAGGTCGATGAGTAAGGCCCCGGGCACGCCCGCGACCGTCGCACTGACGGCGGCCGGCATCGCCTTCACGCCCCGGCAGTACACGCACGACCCGGCGACCACCAACTTCGGGCTCGAGGCAGCCGAGGCGTTGGGCGTGGACCCCGAGCGCGTCTTCAAGACCCTGCTCGCCGACGTTGACGGACGGCTCGTCGTGGGCATCGTGCCGGTGTCGACCACGCTCGATCTGAAGGCTCTCGCGCGCGCCGTCGGCGGCAAGAAGGCGGCGATGGCGGATGCCCAACTCGCCGAACGCCGGACCGGTTACGTCGTCGGCGGCATCTCCCCCATCGGGCAGAAGACCGCGCACCCGACCGTCATTGACGAGAGCGCCGAGCTGTTCGACACCGTGCTCGTCTCGGGCGGTCGCCGCGGTTTCGACATCGAGCTCGCCCCCGCCGACCTCATCGCGGTGACGAGCGCAGCCGTCGCCGACATCGCCCGCTAACGCACCAGCGTCCAGCCGTCACGGCCGACCCACACCCAGCGCTGGCACTCCGTCGCGACAGTGACTGCGTCGGAAAACCAGACCGTCTCGTCGGGGTTCCACCCGGCAATGACACTCGCCGCGTCGCCAGCCAGCGCGCCGGACAGACCGACATCGATCGCACGCCCCGCGCAGCGCAGGTATCCCTCGAGAGTGAGATGGACGCCGTCGACCTCTCGCGCCACGGCCGACCAGTCAGGCATCACCCAGCGGCTGACGCGGCCGGTCGTGTGATACCAGTCGTGCCGCTTCTCGCCCGTCACATCCAGCGGATGCGCGCGGCACAGCGCGGCCCAATCGTCGGCCGAGCGCACCTCGAGCACGCGCAGGCCGCCCGGCACCGTGACTGGCCGGACTTCTGCTGCCGTCCAACTGAATCGATCTTCGACGAGCTCAACGCCCAGCGGCCGCCCGTCGACCCGCAGGCCGGTGGAACGCGTGAGCTGGGTCGGCGGTTTCGACCACCAGGTGCCGGACCAGTTCGCCGTCGGATCAGTGGGGCGCTCGCGACGCGCGCGGAGGTCGTCCTCGATCGTGGCCGTCCGCCACGCTGCGAGCACCTCCCTCGCGGTCCTGGGATCGACCGCAGGCTTCTCCGCCGGCTCATCATCGCCCTCGAACCAGCGCACGGTGACCTGCTCGCTTCGGCGCACGTCATCCGACCATCCCGCGGCGGCCGACGAGTCCAGCAGCGCAGCGGCGAATCGCCGGAGGGCGCGGCGCACCGCCGGGTCGGCCACAACGTGGTCTTCGCCGTCCGGGTCTTGCCAATAGCGCGCTGAATCGACGGACGCGCGCAGCGCGCTCCGCAGCTCGCCTGGGGTCGGCGGGGGCGCATCCGGAAGATCGTCCAGCACTACGGCCACAGCCGACGGCGTCGTTGTCGAGTGTTCCAGCCGAGAACCGCCGCTCCCATAGGACACGATCGAGATGGCGTGACCGCGGTCGCGCCCTTGCCCGTATGCGGCGTCGAACAGCACCTGGCGCAGTCGCCGGCACGCGGGGTCATGGTCACCACGCCCCACCACCCACTCGAGCACGAGCCGCCGACCGCGCGGCCCGTCAAGCAGGGTCTCAGCCGTGAGCACCATGTCAGCGAGGCTACCGCTGATCGATCCTCAGTAGCGGAGTCGCTGCTGAGGCATCGCGCCATAAATCCGAGCCGAGACGTCAATAGTGGTGCTTTCGACAGTGCGAAAGCCCCACTACTGACGTTTCACGGAAAGGCGTGCGTGCCGCCGATGCGCTCGACGATCGACACCGGCGTCAGCAGTCAGCGTCAGTGCGCGACCGCGACGAGCCCCGTCTCGGCCCGGTTCGCGAGCAGCGCGTGGCGCGGCGTGACCTGCACGTTGTAGCCCCACGAGCCGGAGCGCTCGAGCGGCACCGTGCCGACGAACGTCGCCGGCTGGCCGAGCTCGTTCGAGTCGAGCACCAGCTCACGGCGGTGCGTCTCGGCGAGGTCATCGCCGGCACCCGCGCGGCCAAACACGACCTCGACGAGCACTTCGCTCGGGTCGAGCTCGGCGAGCTGCACGTGGGCGCGCACCTTGAGCTCGTCGCCCACCTGGGGGCTCTGTACCCCGCCCGACTCGACGTGCGTGACGGCGACGTGATCCCACTGCTGGGCAGCCCGCACCTTGAACGCCGCGAGATCGCGGGCCGGCTGCAGGCCGTGCGCCGTGATCGTGCGGCGGCTGTGCGCCGCCGGCACGTACAGGCGCTCGACGTACTCGCGCACCATGCGGTCGGCCGACAGCTCGGGGCTGAGCGTCGAGAGGGTGTGACGAATCGACTGCAGCCAGCGGCGCGGCAGCCCGTCGGCGTCGCGCGCGTAGAAGCGCGGAGCGATCTGGTGCTCGACAAGGTCGTACATCGACTGCGCCTCGAGCGCGTCACGCTCGGCGCCATCGCCGGCGGCGTCGGCCGACGGAATCGCCCAGCCGTTCTCGCCGTCGTAGTACTCGTTCCACCAGCCGTCGAGAATCGACAGGTTCAGCGAGCCGTTCAGGGCGGCCTTCATGCCCGACGTGCCGCAGGCCTCGAGCGGCCGCAGCGGGTTGTTGAGCCAGATGTCGGTGCCCGGGTACAGCAGGCGCGCCATCGCGATGTCGTAGTTGGGCAGGAAGACGATGCGCTCGCGCACATCGGGATGCTGCGCAAACTTCACGAGGCGCTGAATGAGCGCCTTCCCCGCGTCGTCGGCGGGGTGTGACTTGCCCGCGATGACGAGCTGCACAGGCCGCTCGGGGTCGGTCAGGAGCGCCCGCAAGCGGTCCTGATCGTGCAGCATCAGCGTCAGGCGCTTATAGGTGGGCACGCGGCGCGCGAAGCCGATCGTGAGCACATCGGGGTCGAGCACGTTGTGCATCCACGCCGGGGCGGTCGCGCCGGGGTGTTCCTCCTCGAAGGCGGCGACGACGCGCTGGCGAGCGTCCTGAACAAGCTGTTCGCGCATCCGTCGACGAACGGCCCAGAGGTCGGCGTCGCTGACCGCGTCCGACGCCCAGTCGGCGGCGGCCGTGTCGTAGGTGCCGAGCTTCTCTTTCGCGAGCGCCATCATCATGGGGTCGGTCCAGGTCGGGGCGTGCACGCCGTTCGTCACCGAGGTGATCGGCACGTCGTCCTGGTCGAAGTCGGGCCACAGCTGGCCGAACATGCCGCGCGACACGTCACCGTGCAGCTGCGAGACGCCATTCGCGCGCTGGGCGAGGCGCAGGCCCATGACGGCCATATTGAACACGCCGCTGTCGCCCGACTCGTAGTCCTCCGCGCCGAGGGCGAGCACGTCGTGCACGTCGACGCCCGGCAGCAGCTCCGTCGAGAAGTAGCGCTCGATGAGGCCGATGTCGAAGCGGTCAATACCCGCCGGCACGGGCGTGTGGGTTGTGAAGAGGGTGCCGGCGCGGACGACCTGCAGCGCCTCGGCGAAGGTCAGGCCCTCGGCGATGAGGTCGCTGATGCGCTCAAGCCCCAGGAAGCCGGCGTGCCCCTCGTTGGTGTGGAACACTTCGGGCGCCTCGGTGCCGGTGAGCTCGACGTAGCGGCCGAGGGCGCGCACGCCACCGATGCCGAGAAGCAGCTCTTGCAGCAGGCGGTGCTCGCCGCCGCCACCGTAGAGACGGTCGGTGACGCCGCGCAGGTCGTCGCCGTTGTCGGGGATATCGGTGTCGAGCAGCAGTAGCTCGACGCGGCCGACCTGCATCTTCCAGACGCGGGCGTGCAGGGCGCGCCCCTCGGGCAGTGCGAGGGTGATGCGCACCGCGGTGCCGTCGTGCTCTTTCAGCATCTGCATGGGCAGACCGTCGGGGTCGAGCACGGGGTAGCTCTCTTTCTGCCACCCGTCGCGGTCGATTGCCTGGCGGAAGTAACCGGCGCGGTAGAACAGGCCAACGCCGATGAGCGGGACGCCCAGGTCGCTCGCGCTCTTCAGGTGGTCACCGGCCAGAATGCCGAGTCCGCCCGAATACTGAGGAATCGCGCTGGCGATGCCGAACTCGGGCGAGAAGTAGGCGATGCGGGCCGGCGCATCGGCGAGGCCCTGGTACCAGCGCGGCTCGCGGAGGTACGACTCGAGGTCGGCCACGAGGCGCTCGGCTTCGGCGATAAAGGCGCCGTCGTGGGCCAGCGCGTCGAGGCGGCTGGGCTCAACGGCACCGAGCAGCGCGACGGGGTCGTGGTCGAGCTCGTTCCAGAGCACGGGGTCGATCGAGGCGAACAGGCGCCTCGTCGGCTCGTGCCACGACCAGCGCAGGTTCGCGGCGAGCTCGCCGACGGCGGCAAGCTCGGCGGGCAGGACAGTGCGGACGGTAAAGCGGCGGATCGCCTTCACGCGGTAACTCCTCGGCCGGGGCGGATGGGACGTCGTGGGCCCATCGGTCAAGCCTAAGTGAGCGGCGGCCGTTTCGGGAACCGGTTCCATATTTGCGGGAGGCGGGACGCGCATCCACCGTCAGTCCCGCCGAAAAGCGCCGTTAACGCCGAACAGGACCGGCCTCGCGTTGGGGGGATGCGAGTCACGGTCCTGGTTCACGCGAGCGCTCGGGTCGCCGCGTGATGTTCGGGGAACAGGTCGGATTCGGGTATTCCGCCTGTTCGATTTCCGAACACCACGGTACTCCGAACGGGCGCGTGCGGAAGGAGAGTGACGCATATTCGCGTACCCCGGCCGGGGTACATTTTGTCCGCCCTTGTGCGGACACCCGAACGGGGGCCACCGACTCACCCCTCCCCCGCCACACGCGAGAGGGGTACGGTCGATGGGTGGCGACCACCAACACGACATTCAGCGGCCGCATTGGCCGAGTGCCCATCCGACACCTGAGCCCGCAGCAGCCCGAACACCGCTGGCCGGCGAAAGCCTTCGTCGGCGAGGTCGTGCCGTTCGCGGCGACCGTGTTCCGTGAGGGACACGACATTCTCGGTGCCGATCTGCTGCTGAGACGCCCCGATGGATCCGTCACCGAGCACCCGCTGCACACGGGCGCCCCGGGAACCGACCGCTGGGAGACCGACGCGCTCGTCGACGTCGCAGGCGACTGGTCGTGGCAGATTCGCGGCTACACCGACGACTGGGCAACGTGGTTGCACGCCGCAACCGTGAAGATCGAAGCGGGCGTCGACAGCGAGGTCATGCTCATGGCCGGGATCGAGTTGCTCACCCGTGCGGCAAAGCTCGCCTCCGGCACTCCGGCCCAGCGCGTGCTCACGAACGCCCGCACCGCCATGAAGAAGACGACGAAGACCCCCGCCGAGCGGCTCGCCGTCGCCCGCGACCCCCGCGTCGTGTCGGCGGTTGCCGCCAACCGCCTGATGAGCCTCGAGACGCTGTCCGAGTCGATCCCGTTGCGGGTTGAGCGCACCAGGGCCGGCGTCGGCGCCTGGTACGAATTCTTCCCACGCAGCGAAGGCGCGAGGCGAAAGAAGGACGGGACCTGGGTGTCTGGCACCTTCCGCACCGCGCAGAAGCGCCTCCCCGCCGTCGCCCAGATGGGGTTCGAGGTGCTGTACCTGCCGCCGATCCACCCGATCGGCACGGTCAACCGGAAGGGCCCAAACAACACGCTGACGCCGGGCCCGGGCGACCCGGGCAGCCCCTGGGCGATCGGCTCGGCCGACGGCGGCCACGACGCGATCCACCCCGACCTCGGCACCGTGGCCGACTTCCGGGCGTTCGTGAAGGCCGTGCACAAGAACGGGCTCGAGCTGGCGCTCGACCTTGCCCTGCAGTGCGCGCCCGACCACCCGTGGGTCACCGAGCATCCCGAGTGGTTCACGACGCTGCCCGACGGGTCGATCGCCTACGCCGAGAACCCGCCGAAGAAGTACCAAGACATCTACCCGCTGAACTTCGACAACGACCCCGAGGGTCTGAGCCGCGAGATCCTGCGCATCGTCACCTACTGGATCGAGCTCGGCGTGCGCATCTTCCGGGTCGACAACCCGCACACCAAACCCTTGAGCTTCTGGGAGTGGCTGCTCGCCGAGGTGCGCCGCGACTACCCCGACGTGGTGTTCCTCGCCGAGGCGTTCACCCGCCCTGCGATGATGCAGTCGCTCGCCGCGGTCGGCTTCCACCAGTCGTACACCTACTTCACCTGGCGCAACACGAAGCAGGAGCTCGAGGACTACCTCACCGAGGTGTCGCAGGTCACGAGCACGCACTTCCGGCCGAACTTCTTCGTCAACACGCCCGACATCCTGACCGAGTACCTGCAGTTCGGGGGGGTTCCGGCGTACAAGATTCGCGCGGCGCTCGCGGCGACAGCGAGCCCGACATGGGGCGTGTACGCCGGCTATGAGCTGATCGAAAACGTCGCGCGGCCGGGCAGCGAAGAGAACATCGACAACGAGAAGTACGAGTACAAGAACCGCGACTGGGCGGCCGCCGAGGCCGAGGGCAGGTCGATCGCGCCGTTCATTACCCAGTTGAACGCGATCCGGGCGGCGCACCCGGCGCTTCGTCAGTTGCGCAACCTCCGCACCCACTGGAGCGACGACGAGGCGATCCTCGTCTACTCGAAGACGATGGATGCGCGTTTCACCGGCACCGGACGTCCCGACGGTCTCATCATCGTCGCGAACGTCGACCCGCACTCGGTGCGTGAGACGACGGTGCACCTCGACCTCACGGTGCTCGGGCTCGAGCCCGGAGGCCGCTTCGACGTCACCGACCTGATCACGCAGGAGCGGTACTCGTGGGGTGCCGACAACTACGTGCGGCTTGACGCGTTCCAGAACCCCGTGCACATCCTCCGCATCGACTACCCGAAGGGCGTCTGATGGCTACGAAGAAGCCGGCACCGCGCATCCCGACCCTGCACCCCGACCACCGGAGGGCGCTCGTTGAGGCGCGGCACCCGCAACCGCATGACGCGCTCGGGCAGCACGCCGTCGACGGCGGCTGGCTCGTGCGCGTGCTGCGGCCGCTGGCGGCGAGCGTCACGATCGAGCGCGCCGACGGAACACGGCACGCTCTCGAGCACGACGCCGACGGCCTCTGGCACGGCCTCCTTCCCGGCGGGCCGACCGACGGCCAGGCCTACACAGTGCACACCACCTACGACGGCGGGCCCGATTGGCACGCCGACGACCCGTATCGCTTCGTGCCGAGCGTCGGGGAGGTCGACCTGTACCTCTGGGCAGAGGGCCGCCACGAGCAGCTGTGGCAGGTGCTCGGCGCGCACAAGAAGACCCACGAGGGCGTCGAGGGCACCGGGTTCAGCGTCTGGGCCCCGCACGCGCAGGCAGCGCGTGTCGTCGGCGACTTCAACGACTGGAACGGCGCACTGCACGCCATGCGCCGTCTCGACGACAACGGGGTGTGGGAGCTGTTCGTGCCGGGCCTCGGGGCCGGCTCGACCTACAAGTTCGAACTGCTGACCCCGTCGGGCGAGTGGGTGAAGCGCGCCGACCCGATGGCCCGCTACACCGAGGTGCCGCCCGCCACCGCGTCGGTCGTCGGCGACAGCACCTACAGCTGGAACGACGGCGACTGGATGGCGGCCCGCGCCGCTCGCGACCCGCACAACGGCCCCATGAGCGTGTACGAGCTACACCTCGGCTCGTGGAAGCCGGGGCTCGGGTACCGCGACATCGCCGACCCGCTGATCGAATACCTGGAACACACGGGATTCACGCACGTCGAGTTCCTGCCGCTCGCCGAGCACCCGTACGGCCCGAGCTGGGGCTACCAGGTGACCGGCTACTTCGCCCCCACCTCGCGCTTCGGTCACCCCGACGACCTGCGGTACCTCATCGACCGGCTGCACCAGGCCGGCATCGGCGTGATCATGGACTGGGTGCCCGCCCACTTCCCGAAAGACGAGTGGGCACTCGGGCGATTCGACGGCGTCGCGCTGTACGAGCATCCCGACCCGCGACGCGGCGAGCACCCCGACTGGGGCACCTACATTTTCGACTTCGGCCGCAGCCAGGTGCGCAACTTCCTCGTCGCGAACGCGCTGTACTGGCTCGAAGAGTTCCACATCGACGGCCTGCGCGTCGACGCCGTGGCGAGCATGCTGTACCTCGACTACTCGCGCGCGGAGGGTCAGTGGCTGCCGAACCAACACGGTGGGCGCGAGAACCTCGAGGCGATCGCGTTCCTCCAGGAGGCGACCGCGACGGCCTACAAGCGCCAGCCCGGCATCATCATGATCGCCGAAGAGTCGACCTCGTACCCCGGCGTGAGCCGCCCCACCGATGCGGGCGGTCTCGGCTTCGGTATGAAGTGGAACATGGGCTGGATGCACGACACCCTGTCGTACTTCCAGCGCAACCCCATGTGGCGCTCGCACCACCACGGCGAGATCACCTTCAGCTTCTTGTACGCGTTCAGCGAGAACTTCATGCTGCCGATCAGCCATGACGAGGTCGTGCACGGCAAGGGCTCCCTGCTGCACAAGATGCCCGGCGACCAGTGGCAGAAGCTCGCCAACGTGCGCGCGTATCTGTCGTTCATGTGGGCGCACCCCGGCAAGCAGCTGCTGTTCATGGGTCAAGAGTTCGGCCAGCCGAGCGAGTGGAGCGAAGAGCGCGGCCTCGACTGGTGGATCCTCGACCAGCCCGTGCATCAGGGGCTCCTGAGCCTCGTGCGGCAGCTGAACCGGGTCTACCGCGACTCGCCGTCGCTCTGGCAGCGCGACAACACGCCAGACGGCTTCGAGTGGCTGGAGGGCGGCGACGCGGGCAACAACGTGATTGCGTTCCTGCGCCGCGGTGATGGCGACGAGCCGCCGACGGTGTGCGCGTTCAACTTCAGCGGCAACCCGGTCGGCCCGTACCGACTGCCGCTCCCCCACGCCGGTCGCTGGCGCGAGGTCGTCAACACCGACGCGACCGACTACGGCGGTTCGGGAGTCGGCAACCTCGGCGCTGTCGAGGGAGACGAGACCCCGTGGGGCGGCCACCCCGCCTCGGTCGAGCTGACGCTTCCCCCGCTCGCGGGGCTCTGGCTACAGCCCGAGGGCTAGTAGAGCAGGTTGGTGAGCTGACGCCGCGCGGTGACGACGCGCGGATCGTCGGCGCCGACCAGCTGGAAGTAGTCGAGCATGCGCGTGCGCACAGCCGCCTTGCCGTCAGCGTCGAGCCGGGGAAACACGGTGAGCAGACGCGCGAACGCATCCTCCACGTGACCGCCACTGACATCGAGGTCGGCGATCGCCAACTGCGCGTCCGCGCTGTCGGGATGCTCGGCAGCGGCACTGCGGATCGTCGCCGCGTCCGCGCCCTCCAGCCGCTTCAACAGCGACACCTGCGCAAGCCCGGCGACGGCGTCGTCATCGCGGGGATTCTGGGCGATCGCCGTCTCGAACGCGGTGATCGCCGCATCCAGGTCGCCGCGCGAGACGGCGTCGTAGGCCTCCTGGTGGAGCGGCGGCAGAGGCTGCTCCACGGGCTCTGCGTCGGCGCCCTCGGCGCCAGGCTCCGTTGCCCCGCCGATGGTGCCGGTCACGCCATTCTGAGCGGCCAACTCGAGCACCTGCTCGAACACTCCGCGCACCTCGTCCTCGGCGGCCATGCCCACGAACAGGGGCACGGGGCGTCCGCCGATGAGAGCCACCACCGCCGGCACCTGGGTGATCTGGAACGCCTGGGCGACCTGCGGCGAGCGGTTGCCGTCGACGGTGATCAGCGCGAGGCGGCCGCCATAGCTCTCGACAATGGCCGGGAGGAAGGGCTCGATGCCGCCGCCGTAGAACTCGACGATGACCGGCACGGTCCGCGACAGCTCGACGGCGTGGCCGAAGCTCTGGTCGTCGGCCTCCGACACGATGGGGGCCGAGACGGCCGGCGCGGCCGCACCCTCGCCTCCGGGTGCCGAGCCCGGGGCTCCCGGACCGGCGGGGCTCCCCGGCGACGCACCGCTGGGTGCGGGTGCGGCGGGTCGGGCTGCAGGCGGCTGCTGCGCCTGTCGCACGAGCGACGACAGGTCAACGGCGCCGCGCAGGCTGGCCGGGTTCAACGACGCGTCGGTCACGATACCTCCGAAGCTGAGATGAGTCCCTGGGTGTAGCCGAGCAAGAGAACGGGGGCGTCGCTGCCGAGCGGCGGCACGTAGAACAGCAGTTGCACGCCGTAGCGGGCGACGATGCCGTTCGTGCTTTGCTCGACGCCCGACAGCGCCTGGACGGCACCGCTGGCGTTGACGGCAGCACCGTCCTGAATCGGGGTGACCGTCTCGGTTTCGATGATGTAGGCGGTGACGAGTCCGCCGGTGTCATTCGTGGCGAGCACGATCGTCTCGCCCTCCCCGACCGCGTTCGAGAACGCGATCTCTGCCGTCTCGGGCAACGACTCAGCCCGCTCGGCCTTCGCCGCCGCGCCGATCTGCTCGATCAGTACGTCACTGTCGAGGTCGAACAGTGCGGCACCCTCTGCCTCGGTGCCCTCGAGCAGCAACTCGGCGTAGGCCGGCGCGATGTCCTGCGGCACCACCGACATCAGCGAAGTGTCGGCCGGCAGTCGTGCCGTACCAATACTCGCGGGGGGACTGTCGGGGAACGGGTTCGCCGGCACGACGGTCACCGCGTAGTGCACCTTGTACTGGCTGCGCGGGTCTTCCTGAATGAGCACCATGGCGAGCGGCGGCAGCGTCTCGTCCTCGGCGTCCTCCACCACGGCGAACACCGTGCGCGGCCAGATGTCGGTCTGCTGCGGCAGTGCGACGCGGACATTGCCGACCGGGATCGCCGGAAGCGCACCGAGGTCGGAGTCCTCCGCGCGAATGGCGTAGCTCGCCTGACGCAGCTCCAACGCCGGCCCCGCCATGCGTGTCGCGGCGAGGTCAGCGTCGAGGTCCTCGTCCGCCTGCGCGATCCGGTCGCCGATGCGAGCGACGATCCGCTCCAGCTGGCGCTCGTTGACGGCGATCGGCGGGGTCACCAGCTCGTCGCCCGGTTCGCTGGCCGACGGACTGGGGCTCGGCCCGAACGTCATGACACCGTCGGCCGTGCAGGCACCGAGCGTCAGGGCCGTGCCGAGAGCGAGAGCCGGAATGACCATGCCCCGGCCGATCGCGCGACGACCCTTGGGGCGCGCGATCGCGGCCCGCGGGCGGGTGGGGCGATAACGCGAGGGGCGAGGCGCCTTCGGCATGCGGGGCGTCTTGCGGCGCGGCCCGCGCTGGCGGCGCCAGTGGAACAGCCCCCACAAGAGGGCGATGAAGCCGAGCACCATAAAGGCGATGCCGGCAAGGATCAGCCAGCCCGAGTACGGCGTCGACGAGTCGAGCGGCCAGGTCACCGTGTAGCCCTGCGGGGCCGGCAGCGTGCCGTCAGACACGACGAGCAGCGACACGTCGGCCGGTACGTTCAGCGTGAGACCCAGGTCACCCTCGCCCTCGAACTCGCCGAACCAGAGGTCGCTCCCCAGCGGGGACGGCACCTGCGATTCGGTGCCGCGCACCGCCTGCGCCACGAGCTCGCCCGTCTCGGTGTCCAGCGTGATCAGCGTGTACGGGGCCTCCCCCACCCAGCCGATCACGTCAACCGTGCGGCCGTACGTTACGGCCACAGCGTCGGTTTGCGTCACCACGTCGGCGGCGTCACCCTCGGCAGCACCGCCCTCCGTCGCCTCGCCCTCGGTGGCCTCGCCGTCGGTGGCGTCGCCGTCCGTCGGGTCCGCGGGAGCAGCATCCGTTTCGGGCGCCTCGACACCGCCGGCGATTGTGATCGTCTGGCTGCCCTCGTAGGCGTTCAAGGCCGCACCGTCGATCACGGTGATCGGCGCCGTCGACGACAGCTGCAACTCGGAGGTCACCGCGTCGGGCGGGGCCAAAACGGTGCGCTGAGCGAGTCCGAGGCCGCCGCTCGCGAGAGCGACGACAAACAGCACGATGGCGACAAGAAATCGCACGGGCTTCTCCTTTCCGGCCGACCCGGCGCGCAGAGTACTGCGCAGCCCGAGGCCGTGAACACTGCGGCGGGACCGCGAAAACGTGGGGTACCGGCGGTGCGCGTCATCGGGCGGTCGCCCCGATGGTCGGGGCTGGCCAGCAGAACAAAGACATCCCAGAATAGCGGATGCGCGCACCGGCGTCGCTGACCGGCCCCCCAGCCGCGCATCCCCGTACGTTCTCGAACCGCCCTCGACCCGTGCGGCGGCGCACGGATCGTTACACTCGGAGGGTTGAGCCGCCGACCCCCGGGAGACGACCACACGTGGCAGCGAATGATGCGACCTTCGGCACCGAGATGCGCGGATACAAGCGCGAGGAGGTCGACCGCGCCCTGCAAGAGCTGCGACGCGAGCTCATCCAGTCGAATACCGAGCGCGCCGAGTCGGCGAAAGAGCTGAAGCGCCTGCAGGCGGTTATCGAAGACCTGCAGGAGGAGCTCGACGAGGTCGGTAGACCCACCTACGCAGGTCTCGGCTCCAAGCTCGAGCAGACCCTTCGAGTCGCCGAAGAGCAGTCGACCCGGCTCATCAGTCAGGCCGACATCGACGCCGATCGCGTTCGAAACGAGGCCCGCGCCGAGGCCGAGAAGCTGCAGCAGGAGACCGCGGCGCGAGTCGAGAAGTTGGTCAATGACGCCACCCGTCGCGCCCACGAGGCGATCGACGCGGCGACCCGCGACGCGCAGGCCACCCGAGATCAGGCCGAGTCGGATGCCGCGGCCCTGCGGGCGGAGGCCGAGCGCGAGGCCGCAGCGATTCGCGGCGCCGTCGCCACGGAGGCAGCCGAGACGCGCACCACCGCGAAGCGCGAAGCCGCGGCCCTTCGCGCAGAAGCGGAACGCGAGATCGCCGAGCTTCGGGTCGTCGCCGACCGCGACGCCGCTGAGGCCCGCGAGGCCGCCGCGGCGCTCGCCCGCGATACCGAGCGCCTGCGCGCCGAGTTCGAGAGCGAGTCGACCGCGCAGCGCGAGCAGCTCGACGCCGACCTCGCCGCGAAGCGCGCCGAATACGAGTCCGAAGTTGTGGGCGAGCGGGAACGCGTGCTCGCCGAGCTCGAAGAGCGGCGCACGGCGTGGGAGGCCGAGGAGCAGCGCCGCCGCGCCGCCGTCGACGCACTCGAGACACGCTCCCGCGCCGCCCTCGACACCGAATTGACGGATGCACGCGCCCGGCTCGAGCAGGAACTGGCCGCCGCCCGCGCCGACCTCGCCCAGGAGTCTGAGCGCACTCGCGCCGAACTCGCCACGGAAGTCTCGACGACGCGCGCCGACCTCGACCGCCAGGTGACGGAGACGCGAGCCGACCTAGAACGCGAGCAGAGCGAGGCTCGCGCGAACCTCGAGCGCGAACTGGCCGAGGCACGCAGTGCCCTGGCCGCCGAACTCGCGGAGGCGCGCGCCGGGCTCGACCGCGAAGCCGCCGACGCCCGCGCCGCGCTGGAGCAGGAACTCGCCCGCGCCCGCGCCGATCTCGAGCAAGAGCTCACCCGCGCACGAACCGAACTCGACCAGGAGCTGGCCGCCGCCCGCGCCGACGCGGAACGCGAATTCGCCGAAAGCCGCGCCACCGTCGATCGTGAGAACAGCGAGCGGCGTACCGCGCTCGAGCAGGACATCGCCGCCGCTCGCGCCGACCTTGAACGCGACGTTACTGCCGCCCGCGCCGACCTCGAACGAGAACTCTCGAGCGCCCGCGCCGAGCTCGACCGCGAGGTCAGCGAGCGCAGGGCCGACACCGATCGATACGTCACTGCGACGCGCGCGCAGGTGGACGCCGACATTGAGGCCGCCCGTGCGCGGCTCGCTGACGAGCAGACCACGGGCCGCGAAGCACTCGACCGCGAACTGTCGGCGGCCCGGCTCGACGCCGAGCGCGAACTCGAGGCCGAGCGCGCGAGTCGCCTGCACGAGCTCGAGACCGAGCGCATCAGCCTCACCGACCAGCTGGCGAAGCTGCGGGCGCAACTCACGCACGAGGCGGAAGAACAGTCGGCACGGCTGGCGCGCGAGGCCGAGCAGGCCCGCGTTGACCTCGACGTGGAGCTCTCGGCGCGCCGAGACGACGCCGAGAAGGAATACCTGTCGCGCCAGCAGGAGGCCGTGGCGCAGACGAAGAAATACCTCGACGAGGCCACATCCGAACTCACGGCAGCCCAGGCCCGCGCCGCCGACGCGCGCCGGGTTGCGGCCGAGCTCGACGCTACTGCCTCGCGCGACGCCGACGAACGCCGCGCGGCCGCCGATGCCACCGCCCGGGAGGTGCTCGAGAATGCCGAGCGCCGCGCCGCGGCGATGATCGCCGACGCCGAGAAGCGCACGGCCGAGCTCGTCGCCGACGCCGAGGAGCGCCTCGCCCGGATCCGCGTCGAGCGTGACGCCGTGGCTGGCTACTTTGAGGGCATGCGCGGAGTACTGTCGCACGCAGAGAAGCTCGCCGGGTCCGACTGAGTCACCCGGCGCCCGACGAGAGAGTGCGAGGTAGCCGGTGAAGATACAGAGCGCTTTTCGCGTCGGCCTACTGGGCGGGCTCGGAGTGCTGGTCGCACTGGTCATCGGTGGTGCGTTCGTCTCGCTCGCGACGATCATCACCTACATCGGCGCAGCGATCTTCCTCGCGCTCGGGCTCGACCCGCTCATCACGTGGCTCGAGAAGCGGGGCTGGCCCCGGTGGTCGGCGATCATCACGGTGCTCACCGGCGTCGTCGCCCTCTTCACGGGACTGGTGTTCGCGCTCGTGCCCGTCATCGTCGAGCAAACCGATCGCCTCATCACGCAGATCACGCGGTACCTGCAATCGATCGAGAGTCTCGACGAGTTCTTCGACAACGCGCAGAGCTTCATCCCGGTCGAGATCCTGAACGTTAGGCAATCAGCCGAATCAGCGCTCGCCTTCCTCAGCGATCCGGCGAACGTCGCCGAAATCGGCGGCGGAGTGCTGTCCGTGGGAATAGGGATCGCCGCGGGCCTCTTCGGCGGGCTGATCATCCTGATCTTGACGCTGTTCTTCGCCTCATCCTTGAACTCGATCAAGGCGGCGCTCTATCGACTGGTGCCCGCCTCGAAGCGCGAGGGGTTCATCCGCATCGCCGAGCAGGTGTCGATGGCTGTCGGCCGGTACGTGGTCGGCCAGGTGACGTTGGCGCTCGGCAACGGCGTCCTGAGTTTCGCGTTCTTGAGCATCATCGGCGCGCAGTATCCGGCGTTGTTCGCGTTCGTCGCGTTCCTGTTCTCGCTGGTGCCGCTCGTCGGTACGATCACGGGCTCCACGATCATCGTGCTCACGCAGTGGCTCGTGAACCCCGAGTCGATCTCGACGGTGATCGTCGCCGCGATCTACTACCTGATCTACATGCAGGTCGAGGCATACCTCTTGGCGCCCAACATCATGCGCCGCGCCGTGCGGGTTCCCGGGGTCGTCGTCGTCATCGCGGCACTGTCGGGAGGCACGCTGCTCGGCGTTCTCGGAGCCCTCATCGCGATTCCGGTCGCCGCGTCCGTGCTGATCATCATCGAGCAGGTGATCGTTCCTCGCCAGGAGGCGGCGTAGCTGCCCTTCGTCGCGCCACCGTCGGCGCCCCGATGGGCTACGCGGGCCAGTGGGTGGGCAACGGCAGCACGGCGGGGTTCAGCCGCGCCACGATCTCGCTCAGCACGCGGTACGTCTGGTTCTCGCCGACCCAGAGGTGCTTGCCGCCCTCGACCGCGACGAAGTCGAGCTCCGGCACGGACGAGAAGCGCTCACGCGCCTCCGCGGGGCGCAGGTAGTCATCGAGTTCGGGAATCACAGCAACGAGGCGCTTCCCGCTACCTGCCCAGGCGGCGACCTCGTCCTCGCTCGTACGGTGCAGCGGCGGAGAGAGCAGGATCGCGCCCACAACGTCGTGGGCGAGACCGTGCTTGAGGGCGACCTCGGTACCGAACGACCAGCCCAGCAGCCACGGATTCGGCAGCGACCGCGCGGCGGCGAACGCGACGGCGGCCGCGAGGTCGTGCCGCTCGAGGTCGCCGTGGCCGAATTCGCCGTCGGACGTGCCGCGGGGCGACGTCACGCCGCGGAAGTTGAATCGCAGCACCGCGAGGTCGGCGAGGGCAGGAAGGCGCGCAGCGGCCTTGCGGATGATGTGCGAGTCCATGAACCCGCCCGCGGTGGGAAGCGGATGCAGGCACACGAGCGTCGCGACCGGGTCGCCGTGTTCGGGCAGGCTCAGTTCGCCGACCAGCGTCAGCCCGTCGGCCGTCGTCAGCTCGATGTTCTCGCGGCGGGCGGGCAGCAGGGTGCTGCCGCGGATCTCGTCACCCTCGGTCGTCGCCTGGTCGTTGTGCATGGGGCCTTTCACGGTTCGATGCGCCAACAGCGCGTGTGCCAGTGCCGACGCTCGGACAGCGCCGCGTCGTCGCCGAGGAAGTGGTCGGTGCGCCAGACCACGACGTGGGCGACGCCCGAGGCGATCGTGCCGCCGCAGCCGGGGCAGGTGTAGACCTTCTCGGCCGATGCGGCACCCGAGGGCTGCACCATCCAGGTGCCCGAACGCTTCTGCTCGGTGCGCTTCATGCCCGCGGTGATACGCGCGAGATCTAGCGGCTCGGGGTCCGTCTGTGCCCCGCGCCGCCGCCGTGACCGGTTACTGCGCGGCACGGCGGTGGCCTAGTACCAACCGACCTGCTGGCTGTGGGCCCAGGCGCCACAGGGGCTGCCGTAGCGACCCTGGATGTAGTTCAGGCCCCACGTGATCTGGGTGGCCGGGTTCGTCTGCCAGTCGGCGCCGGCCGTCGCCATCTTGTTGCCGGGCAGCGACTGCGGGATTCCGTAGGCGCCCGAGTACGGGTTCATGGCGTAGACGTTCCAGCCAGACTCTTTGTTCCACAGCGCCACGAGGCAGTCGAACTCACCGCCACCCCAACCACGCGCGGCAACCATGTCGGCCGCGATGGCCTGAGCGGTGCCGGGGTCGGGCGTGCCAGCCGGCGGAGCGAAGCCGCTCGCAGCGGCGGGGGCGGGTGCCGGTTCGGGTTCGGGTTCGGGCTCGATGATCTCGTACGACGCCGTCTCAACGCCGTGCTCAACGTCGCCCTCGACCGCGAACTGCTGCACGGGAGCGCGCTCAGCCGGGGCGGAGGTTTCGACGTCGGCCGCAGCACCGGAAGTGGGGTCGATCACCGACACCATGACGAACGAGAGCGTCGCGAGGAATGAGAAAACCGGGAGGGTCCAGGTGCGGCGCACATGGCGTTCCGGGGTCGGAACCCGCACCACGACGTCAGCGCGCGGGGTACGGCGAATACCGCTCGAACCCGCCCAGGAGGACGCGGACGAGCGCGTCTCTGTCGCTGAATGTCTACCCACGAGAGCAAGAGTCTAGCCCACGAGTGCCGATCTGGCAGGGTCGGGGTCAGCGCACGGCGAGCATGACACGAATAACGGTGTCGAGCAGGAGGTCGACCTGACGCTCGTCGTAGCCGCCAAACCGCGGGCGGAAGGCGATCGTGCGCACCGTGTGTACCGGCACCGATTCGCCTCGCTGAAAGTACCCTGACAGTCGATCGCAGAGCGCGTCGACATCACTCGGACGGTATCCCCGCGTAAGCGGGCCCACCCGACGGAAGCGCTGCCCCTCCGGCCGGGCAAGCCGGTCGACGATCTCCTGGGCGGCCGCACGTACCTCCGCGTAGTAGGCAGCCTCGCCCTGCGCGGCGATGGCCCGCTCGCGCTCACGCGCGGCGAAGGCCTCCTCGAGCCGCTCAAGAGCCTGGTCGACCCGCGTCGCCGCGTACCCGCCGCGTCGCACGACTCGGAATGCCGCCCCGCGAATCGCGTCGCTCGACAGCGAGGTGTTGGCCGGGTCGGCGTACGCGGCTCGGGCCTCGGCGAGGAACGCGTCCACGTGCTCAGCGTCGTACGCGGGCTCGCCGCGACGCGCGAGCGGAAATGTGGTCGTCACGTTCTCATTCTGCCGCGCGCGCCGGCGGGGCCCCACCGCGTCGCTCACGAGCCACCGAAGGCGAGGAACACGAGGTACGCGGCGATGGTCGACGGCAGGATCGAATCGAGGCGATCAAGGAAGCCGCCGTGCCCGGGAAGCCAGGTCGAGATGTCCTTGATGCCGAGGTCGCGCTTCAACAGCGACTCCGTCAGGTCGCCGACCGTCGCGGTGACGATCATCGCGCCGGCGAGGATCAGCCCGACCCACCACGCTTCGCCCAGCATGAAGATCGCGAGCAGCACCCCGGCCAGCAGAGCGACCGCGACGGCGCCGGCGAACCCCTCCCAGGTCTTCTTGGGGCTGATTTTGGGGGCCATGGGCGTCTTGCCGAACGACAGCCCGCTCACATACGCCCCGATATCGATGCAGATCACGATGATCAGGTAGGCGAGGGTCCACCACTCGCCGCCCTCGGCCGCGGTCATGACCACGGCGAAGCCTCCGAGCAGGGCCACGTAGGCGAGCACGAAGATGCCGGCAGCGAGATCGGTCGACAGCGACACCGCCGGGTCGTTCCGCAGCGACGGGCGCAGCTGCTCGACGAGGCGCCACACCGTGACGAGCGCCGCCCCCGCGAGGAACGCCCACCAGAGTCCCGCTGCGCCGAAGTAATACGCGGGTGCGATGACGCCCACCGACGCGATGACGACAGGGATGCGCGGCACATCACGGCCCGCGAAGCGCAGGGCGCTGGCGAGCTCGTACGAGGTGAAGACGACGAGCGCCGCGCCGAACAGCATGAACAGCTCAGTGACGAAGATCAGACTGAACAGCAGGGCGAAGCCGAGCACCAAGCCGAAGAAGAGGGCTTTGGGGAGGTTGCGTCCGACGCGCTTCTCGATGCGTGCATCCATTTCGCGGGCGCGCGCCTCGATGTCGTGGATGCGCTCCTCGACCTCGTGAATGCGACCCTCGACTTCGCCGCGGGCCGTGCGCGCCTTACGCCGGATGCGATCCGTCGCCGTCGACGCCTCGTCGTTTCTGCCGTCGGCCATCAGACCTCGAGCAGCTCGGCTTCCTTCTTCTTCAGCGCCTCGTCGGCCGCCTCGACGTGCTTCTTGGTGATCGCCTCAAGCTCTTTCTCGGCGCGTGCGACCTCGTCGTCGCCGACCTCGCTCTTCAGCGCGTCGAGGTCGTCCTTCGCCTTGCGGCGGATGTTGCGGATCGCGACCTTGCAGTCCTCGGCCTTGCCCTTGACGATCTTCACATACTCCTTGCGCCGGTCTTCGGTGAGCTCCGGCATTGTCACGCGGATGATCTCGCCATCGTTGTTCGGGTTCGCGCCCAGGTTCGGGAAGTTGACGATCGCCTTCTCGATCTCTTTCAGGGCGCTCTTGTCGTACGGCGTGATGATGAGCACACGCGCCTCGGGGTTCTGCAGACTCGCGAGCTGCGCGAGCGGCGTCGGCGTGCCGTAGTACTCGACGAGGATCTTCTGGAACAGCTGCGGGTTCGCGCGGCCCGTGCGGACGGTTGCGAAGTCCTCCTTCGCCACGTCAACGGCCTTGGTCATCTTCTCGGCGGCTTCCGCCAGTACATCCGCGATCACGCGCACCACTCCTCGGTTCAGGTCGGCATCGAGTCTAGTGGGCGGCGCCCGTCAGACAGCGAGGAGCGCGACGCCGGCCAGCACGACCACCGCGCCCGCGAGCCGCCTCGCCGGATGCGGCTCGCGAAACAGCAGCCAACCGGCGAGCGCGATGAGCACGACGCTGAGCTCGCGGGCGGGGGCCACCACCGAGACGGGCGCGAAGCCGTAGGCGGTGAGGATCGCCAGGTACGACGCGGTCGACAGCACGCCGACGGCGACCGCGACCGGGAGGTGGCGTCGCGCCTCCTCCCGCAGGATGCGCGGGGCAGGTCTTCCGCGCAGCGCCAACCCCGCGAGCATGACCGTCTGCAGGGCGAGGCTCGCCCAGAAGTGGCCGAGGGGGGTACGGCCCGCGCCGGTCACGGCGGCGGCGTCCCAGAGCGTGTAGCCCGCGATGGAGACCCCGACGGCCGATCCGTAGATGACCCCACGGCGCAGCCGAGCAGCGGCGTCGTGGGCTGCTGCTACTGCGCCAACCCGCTCGGTGGAGCCACCGGCACCCTGCGCACCCGCGCGCGAGCGGGTACACGACGCCGACGTCGGCGACGCGATATCCGCGCTGCAGAAGCAGCATGTACGCCGTATGAAACGCGGCGCTCACGAGAGCCCACCCGAGCCAGGATGCGCGCGGCTCCGTCGCGATCAGCAGCGGTATCGCGAACGGCGCGGCGAGCACCGTCGCCGATCCGGCGACGAGCGCGAAAAACACGGGCCCGGATGCGCCCTGGCTCTTCACGAGGACGTTCCACGCCGCGTGCGCGACCGCCGCGAACAGAATGAGCAGCGCCGCGGTCACGGGCGGCGGGCTCTAGCGCGTGACGCGGGTGCCGAGGGCCTCGCCGCAGATCGCCTTCGCGATGTTGCCGCCGGGTTCCATGCCGAAGACGACCATGGGCATCCCGTTGTCCATGCAGAGGCTGAACGCGGTCGAGTCGACGACCTTGAGACCGTTCACGAGCGCGTCCTGGTACGTGATCTCGTCGAGCTTGTGAGCGTCGGGGTTCGTACGCGGGTCATCGCTGTAGACGCCGTCGACGCCGTTCTTCGCCACGAGAACCTCGTCGGCCTTGATCTCGAGCGCGCGCTGCGCGGCGACCGTGTCGGTCGAGAAGTAGGGAAGGCCGGCACCGGCGCCGAACACGACGACGCGCCCCTTCTCGAGGTGGCGCACGGCGCGCAGCGGGATGTACGGCTCGGCGACCTGGGTCATCTGAATCGCCGACTGCACGCGAACGTCGGCGCCCGCCTGCTCGAGGAAGTCTTGCAGTGCGAGGGCGTTCATGACGGTGCCGAGCATCCCCATGTAGTCGGCGCGACCGCGCTCCATGCCGCGCTGGCTGAGCTCCGCACCGCGGAAGAAGTTGCCGCCACCGACGACAATCGCCACCTCGACGCCGCTCGCCGCGGCCTCGGCGATCTCGCGGGCGATTCCGCTCACGATGTCGGGGTTGACACCGAGCGCTCCCCCTCCAAACGCTTCACCAGAGAGCTTCAACAGGACGCGGCGGCGGGATGCGGACACAGGGCTCCTTGAGGGATGTCGCGGTGGTCGTTCGGATCAGGCTAGCGGTCTGCTCGGCGCAGAAAGAAGGGGCCCGATCCGCAACGAGTTGCGGACCGGACCCCGAAGCGGCACGGCTTAGGCGCCGACCTTGAAGCGGGCGAAGCCGGTCACGGTGAGACCGGCGTCCTTCAGCACCTGCGACACCGAGAGCTTGTTGTCGCGGGCGTAGTCCTGCTCGAGCAGGGCCACCTGCTTGAAGAAGGCGCCGACGCGACCCTCGACGATCTTCGGCAGGGCGGCCTCGGGCTTGCCCTCGTTGCGCGAGATCTCTTCGACGATGCGGCGCTCGTTGTCGACCGTCTTGGCCGGCACGTCGTCGCGGCTCAGGTACTGCGGGTCGGCGAACGAGATGTGCTGCGCGATGCTGCGCGCGGTCTCGGCGTCGTCACCGGTGTAGGCCACGACCACACCGACCTGCGGGGGCAGGTCCTTGTTGGTGCGGTGCAGGTACACGGCGAAGTTGTCGCCCGTGAGGCGAGCGACGCGACGCAGCTCCATCTTCTCGCCGATGATCGCGGCTTCGCCGTCGATCAGTTCGGCGACGGTGCCGCCCTCAGCGGGGGCGGCGAGGCCCTCCTCGGCGGTCGAGGCGCCCGCGGCGGCAACCGCGGCGAGGACCTTGTCACCGAGCGCGACGAACTTGTCGCCCTTGGCGACGAAGTCGGTCTCGCAGGCGAGCTCGATCATGGTGACAGCGCCGTCGCCCTCGTGGGCGGCGATGAGGCCCTCGCTCGTCGAGCGGTCGGCGCGCTTGGCGTTGCCCTTCGCGCCCTTCAGACGGAGGATCTCGGTCGCCTTGGCGATGTCGCCGTCGGCCTCCACGAGAGCGTTCTTCGTGTCGACCATGCCGGTCCCGAGCTGTTCGCGCAGGGCCTTGATGTCGGCCAGGCTCACGTTAGCCATGGAATGTGTCTCCTAAAGGGGTCGGTCGTTACTCGGACTCGGGCGCCGCGTCCGAAGCGTCAGCCTCGGTCTTCTTTGAGGCAGCCTTCTTCGCGGGGGCCTTCTTCGCCGGAGCCTTCTTGGCGGGCTTCTCGGCGGGGGCCTCCTCAGCAGCAGGGGCTTCCTCCGCGGCGGGGGCCTCCTCAGCGGGTGCCTCCTCGGCGGCGGGCTTCTCGACCGCGGCGGCCTCGTCAGCCTGGCCGGCCTCGAGCAGCTCGCGCTCCCACTCGGCCATCGGCTCGACAGCCGACACGTTGCCCTCGGCCTCGGGCGCCTGGTGGCGCTGGATGAGGCCCTCGGCGGCGGCGTCAGCGATGATGCGCGTCAGCAGCGCGACCGAGCGGATCGCGTCGTCGTTACCCGGGATCGGGTAGGCGAGTTCGTCGGGGTCGGCGTTCGTGTCGAGGATGCCGATCACGGGGATGCCGAGCTTCTTGGCCTCGTCAACGGCGAGGTGCTCGCGCTTGGGGTCGACAACCCAGATGGCGCTCGGGGTCTTGGTGAGGTTGCGGATACCGCCGAGCGACTTGTGCAGCTTGTCGAGCTCGCGCTTCTTGATCAAGAGCTCCTTCTTGGTGAAGCCCTTGGTCGTGTCGTCGAAGTCGATCTCTTCCAGCTCCTTCATGCGCTGCAGGCGCTTGGAGACGGTCTGGAAGTTGGTGAGGAGGCCGCCCAGCCAGCGCTGGTTGACGTAGGGCTGGCCGACGCGGGTCGCCTGCTCGGCGATCGACTCCTGCGCCTGCTTCTTGGTGCCGACGAAGAGGATCGTGCCGCCGTGGGCGACGGTCTGCTTGGCGAAGTCGTAGGCCTTGTCGATGTAGGCGAGCGACTGCTGCAGGTCGATGATGTGGATGCCCGAGCGCTCGGTCAGGATGAAGCGCTTGACTTTCGGGTTCCAGCGGCGGGTCTGGTGCCCGAAGTGCACGCCGCTGTCGAGCAGCTGGCGAATGGTGACGACGGCCATGGCCGTACTCCTTCTGTGTTCTCAGTTGTCGCCCCGAGCCGGTCGGCCGGGGCCCTGGTGCCCGGGCGCTGTCCCCACCCGCACGGTTGTTGCCCGGTTTCCCGGGCGGTGCAGGACTGATGGGGATGTGCGCCGCATTCGGACACGCGAAGTCAGCCGCCGAGGCGACTGCTGGTCATACTCTAGCACCGCGGAACCTCCCTCCCCCACGAGATGCTGGGTGGTGGCGTTGTCCCCGACCCTCGCCGTGAGCATCCCTCCGGGTGCCCTCCCCAGGCAGTGTGGGGGCCGTGCGCCGCCGTCCTTTCTCGCCCATGTCGGTCGCGATCCTGCTCGCGATCGCGTTCGGGATGCTCGCGGCGCCGACGAGCGCCGCTCCCGTCATCGACGGCGGTGTCTCCCGCGCGCATCCCGACTGGGCGTGGCCCGTCGACGGCGTGCGCACCGTCGTGCGGCCGTTCGCAGCGCCACCGAGCCCGTACGCGGCGGGGCACCGCGGGGTTGACCTCGCGGCTCCGGGCGCGGGCGCGGTCGTGCGGGCGGCGACCCACGGGGTCGTGCACTTCGCGGGCACCGTGGTCGATCGGCCGGTGGTGACGGTGCGCAGCGGACACCTGCTCGTCACGGTCGAACCGGTGGAGCCGAGCGTCGAGGCGGGCGACTGGGTACGCGCCGGCGACGCGATCGGCCTGCTGCAGGGTGGGCACTGCGCGGCGACGCCGTGTGTGCACCTCGGCGTGCGCGTCGACGGTGAGTACGTGTCTCCCCTGCTGTACCTCGGCGGCCTACGGCGAGCCGTCCTCCTTCCGCTCAGCGCGCACGGCGAGTAGCCGCGCGAGGCGGCGCGAGGGGCGGCGCGGCGGGCAACTATGCGCGCGGGTGGGCGGTGCGGTAGGCGGCGGCGAGCCGTTCGGCGCTCACGTGCGTGTAGATCTGCGTGGTGCCGAGGCTCGCGTGCCCGAGCAGTTCTTGCACGGCGCGAAGGTCGGCCCCGCCGTCGAGAAGGTGGGTCGCGGCCGAGTGTCGGAACGCGTGCGGGCCGGCGGGCCCCGAACCGGGAAGGTCGGCGAGGAGGCCGGCGACGAGCGTGTAGACCGCCCGCGTCGACAGGCGTTTGCCGCGCGCGCCCAGAAAAAGCGCCGCCTCTGCCTGCCCGTCCGACGGCGCGCCCGACGCGAGCGCGGGGCGCCCGCGGTCGAGGTAGGCGGCCAGCGCGCGCGAGGCGGGGAGGCCGTACGGCACCACGCGTTCCTTCGCACCCTTGCCGAGCACCCGCAGTGTGCGCCGCCCGTCGTCGATCGAGTCGAGGTCGAGCCCCACGAGCTCGCTCACGCGCAGCGCGCTCGCGTAGAGCACCTCGACGACGGCGAGATCGCGCAGGGCGTTCGGGTCATCCGTGGCGGCACGGTCGGCGAGACCGGCGAGCAGCTCGTCGACCTGCGTGCGCGTGAGCACCCGCGGTAGGGACCGGTCGGGACGGGGTGCCCGCAGCCGCACGCCCGCGTCGGCGGCCGCGCGCCCCGTGCGGGCGAGCCAGGCGGTGAAGCCTCGCACGGTCGACGTGCGTCTGGCCAGCGTCGCCGTCGCGAGTCCCGCATCCCGCTGATGCCACGCCCACTCGCGCAACAGTTCAAGGTCGAGAAGCGCCGGGTCTGCCTCGGCTCCCGACTCCTCGACGAATTCGGCGAGGGTGCGCAGGTCTGCTGCGTACGCCCGCAGGGTGTGCGGCGAGGCTCCGCGTTCGAGCGCGACCGCGCGGAGGTAGGCGTCGATCGCCTCGCTCAGCTCAGTCGTGGCCGCGTGCACCCCTTCAGGATGCGCGCTCGCCGCCGCCGTCGCCGTCCGGCGCGCCCGCGCCCACCAGCTCCGGTTCGGCGTCGCCACCGTCTGCGGGGTTCACCACGGTCGACATCTGCTGCGCGGTCAGGCCGCGGGCCTCCGCATCCGCGATCGTCACGCGGGGCTTCCGCGGCCAGAAGAACCGGTCGCCCGCGATGAATGCGAAGGCCGGCACGATGACGGTGCGCACGAGCAGCGTGTCGATGAGCACGCCGATGCAGACGATGATGCCGATCTGCGTGAGCGTGATGAGCGGCAGCACTCCGAGCACCGCGAACACGGCGGCGAGTAGGATGCCCGCACTCGTGATGACGGCGCCGGTCGCGGCGAGCGCACGGATCATGCCCTCCTTGATTCCGAGCCGCTCAGCCTCCTCCTGCGCCCGCGTCACGAGGAAGATCGAGTAGTCGATGCCGAGCGCGACGAGGAACAGGAAGCTGAACAGCAGCACCGTCGTGTCAATGGCGGGGAAGCCGAAGACGGTCTGGAAGAGGATCCACCCGATGCCAACGGCCGAGAAGTAGCTCGCGACGACCGCTCCGAGCAGGAGCAGCGGGGCGAGCAGGGCGCGCAGCAGGATCACGAGCACAATGAAGACCAGCACGAGGATGAGCGGGATCACGATCGCCTGGTCGCGTTCTTGAGCGTTGGCGGCATCCAGCGCCTGGGCATCGATGCCGCCGACGAGCGCTTGGCCGGTACCGACGTCGTCGAGGGAGGCGCGCATCCGTTCAATGGTGTCGAAGGCGGCAGCACTTTCAGGGTCGGCATCGATCGTGACGTCGAGCTGGGTCCACTCGTCGGTCGACTCGCCCACCTCGCCCGAGTCGACGCCGTCGAGCGCAAGCAAAGCGGCGAGGGTTTCCGCGGCCTCATCGCTCGGCACGATCACCGCGGCCGGCGAGGTCGAACCGGCTGAGAACGCATCGGCGAGCACCTCCTGGCCGACGACGGCTTCCGGCTTCTCGATGAAGCGCTCGTTCTGCGATAGGCCGACGTTCGCGCCCACGAGACCCGCCGCAAAGCCGGCGAGGGCGAGGAAGCCCACGGTGGCAACAATGACGGGGCGACGGCTGACCCGGCGGCCGAGGCGCCCCCAGGGGCTCTTCGCGACGAAGTCGGGCGCGCCGTAGCGCGGGACGAAGGGCCAAAACAGGCCTCGACTGAACAACACGAGCGCCGCCGGCAAGACGACGAGCCCGAAGAACATGGCGACGACGATGCCGATCGCGCCAGCGAGACCGAGCGCTCGGTTTCCCGACAGCTCGGCAAACAGGAGGGTCGCGAGCGCGAGCGCGACGGTGCCACCGGAGGCGAGGATGGCGGGCGCCGTACCCCGCACCGCGCGGCGCATAGCCTCGCGGCGGTCCTCGAACAGCCGCAGTTCATCCCGGTAGCGCGCGATCAACAGCAGCGCGTAGTTCGTCGCCGCGCCGAAGACCAGCACCGACAGGATGCCGGTGACGCTCGCGTCGAGTTCAACGCCGACGGCGCCAGCCACCAGGCGTGCGATCGTGCCCGCAACCTGGTCGCCGAGCCCGACGACGGCGAGCGGGACAAGCCACAGCCAGGGGCTGCGGTACGTGAGGATCAACAGCACGGCGACGACGAGTACGGTCGTGCCGAGCAGGGTGACGTTGGCACCCTCGAAGACAGCGGCGAGGTCGACCTCAAAGCCCTCCGCGCCCGTGAGGTAGACGGTGGCGCCGGCGAGGTCGGCGGACGCCGCCGCGCGCAACTCATCCGCGCGCTCGGCACGCTCGCTCACGCTCGTGATCGGGTCGAGCGGCACGACGACGAAGGCGACGGTCGCGTCGTCGCTGACGATCGGCGGGGGCAGGAACTCGACGTCGGCGATCTGCGCCAGCTCGGCGGAGTTGTCGCCAAGAGTGGCGAGCTGCTCGTCGGTGAGGGTGCCGGTCTCGGCGGCGACGACGAGGATCGCGCTTGTTCCGTCCGCGGAGGGGAACTGCTCTTGCAGCTGTTGCACCTGCACCGACTCGGCACTGTCGGGCAAGCCGACGGGCGGCGCGGCGTCGTTTTCTTCCTGCCCTGACAGCGCGATCAGCGCGCCGGCGCCGAGAACGGTGGCGAGCAGAACGAGCCACGAGGTGGCCTTTGAGGTGATGAGGCGGAGGTAGGCGGACACGCGCGGCCTTTCGCGGGCAGAAACGACGGATCGGGTTTAGTTCGATGATCGAACTACTAGATATTCGAAAAGATAGCGCGTAGACTCAAGCGCATGCAAACGCATTCACCGGATGCTCAGGGTCGCGAATCAGCGCGGCCCGCAGCGCGCCCGGCGACGCAGTCTTTGCGCGACCTGCTTGACGTCTCGGACGACTTCGCCGCTGCCCTCGCCCACCGGCTGGAGGTCAATCTGACCGATCTCGACGCCATGCAGCACCTGATCATGGCGGGGCCGTTGTCGCCGAGCGCACTTGCGAAGCGGGTCGGACTGTCGACGGCCGCGATGACAACGGCCATCGATCGCCTCGAAGCGGTCGGTCACGTGCGCCGCAGGGCAAACCCGGACGATCGGCGTAGCGTTCTCGTCGAGGCGCGCCCCGAGTCGCGCCAGAGGGCGATGGGCTTGCTCATGCCGATGATCGGCGCGGTCGACGCGGTGCTCGACGACTTCGACGAGCGCGACCAGCAGGTGATTACCCGGTATCTCTCTCGCGTCGTCGAGACGTACCGCGGCCACAGCGCGCGGCTCGGCACGCCTGATGCGCCGGAAGCGGCGGGGCGCTAAGCCCTACACGTCGCTCGCGGCGGCCTCATTCATGTTGAGGTGCGAGCTCTTGCTCGACAGCTGCTCGAGTCGCTGCTCGGGGGTCATGCCCTCGATCATCGGGCGGAAGGTCGAGGCGAACCCGGTGACCTCGGGGCCGGGGATGACGGGAATGGTGGACGAGACGACCGCGTGCTCGTACACGGAGATCACGTCGAACGACTGCGCGCCGTCGACGCCTGAGAGTAGGCGATCGCGGTCGGCGCCGAGATCGAGGGTGTAGCAGGTAGCGGAGGCTACGTGCACCGGGATGCCCGCGAAGGTGCCGTGGGTCGAGTAGTGCAGGTGGCCGCCGAGGATCGCGCGCACGTCGCTGCCGGCGAGGACGGCGGCGAGCGCCGGCTGGTCGTGCAGCTCGAGCACCGACATCACTTCGAGCGGCGTGGGCACGGGCGGGTGGTGGACGGCGAGGATGCTGCCGAGCGGCGCCGGTGTCGCGAGTTCTGCGCGCAGCCACTCAAGCTGGCTCAGTTCGAGCTCGCCGTGGTGGTAGCCGGGAACGGTCGTGTCGAGCGAGATGACCCGCAGGCCACCGAGGTCGTACACGCGGTCTTGGGGGGCGTCGCTCGGATCGAGGTCGAACAGTAACGAGGAGTAGTGGCCGCGGTCGTCGTGGTTTCCCATGACCCAGATGAGTTCGGCGCCCAGGCGCTCGACGACGGGCTCGACGGCTGCCCGCAGTCGCCGGTACCCGTCGGCCTCGCCGAGGTCGGTGAGGTCGCCGGTGAAGACGAACGCGTCGGGCGCGATTGCGCTGCATTCGATGCGCTCGAGCGCGGTATGCAGCCGCTGCTCGACCGGCACCTTGCCGTAGAGCTCGCGACCCTCCCCGAGCAGGTGGGTGTCGGAGAGGTGGATGATCGTGCGCATCGGGGGCGGGTACTGGCCGAGCTGGGTCATGCGCGCATGCTACCCCCCTTGGGTGACGGCGTTTCAGGCTTGTGCCCCTGCTGTTTCGGCGATGGTCGTCGCCAGTGACCGCTCTCGCTTTCGATGGCACGGTCGTCGAACTGCAGGAGCCCGAGTGCGGCCTGCACGTCGGCGACGGCGAGCCCGGAAGCACGCGCCAACTCGTCGACGCTCTGCCAACGGCGCGGTCGCAGCGCGTCGGCGACCCGGGTTGCCGACGACCCGCCGCCGCGCTCGTGGCGTCGGCGGGCCGCTTCCTCCCGTGCCGCACCGTGAGTGCCCGCTCCCCCGATGCCGACCGCGTCGAACCTCAGGCGTGCATCGTCGGTACGCTGGTCGAGGCCGCCGAACGCCAGCTCGATGATGTCGCCGATGGACGTGATGCACTGCGCCGCGGCCTCGCGCAGCAAGCGGTGACATCCCGCGCTTGCGGCCGAGGTGATCGGGCCCGGCACGACGCCGAGGGGAATGCCGGCGGTCGCCGCATGATGCGCGGTGTTCAACGCGCCCGAGCGGTGCCCTGCCTCGACGACCACGACCGCTTCGCTCAGCGCAGCGATTAAGCGGTTGCGCTGCAGGAATCGCCAGCGGGTCGGTGGGGTACCCGCCGGCGTCTCGCTGACAACGGCGCCACGCTCGATGATGCGCCGAAGAAGCGCGTCGTGCCCGCTGGGGTAGAGCCGGTCGGCCCCGCCGGCGAGCACGGCGATGGTGTCTCCCTGCGCGGCGAGGGCCGCGCGGTGGGCCGCCCCGTCGATGCCGTAGGCGCCACCCGAGACCACGACGATGTCGCGGGAGCAGAGCCCCGCCGCAAGCTCCATGGCGACGTGCTCGCCGTAGCCGGTCGCGGCACGGGCGCCGACGAGGGCCACGCCGGGCGCGCGCAGCAATGCAGCGTTACCGCGCACCCACAGCAGGTGGGGGCGGTGGGGGCCGAGGACGGCGAGGTCGTCGGGCCAGGCGTCGTCGTCGGGAGCGAGCATCCGGGCGTCGACGCGTCCGGCGATGTCCAGCGCGCGCACGACGTCGTCGGCGCGCAGCCGGGGCGTCCAGCGGCGCAGGGCCGTCGCGGCGGCTTCGGCACTCAACTCGCCGCGGGACAGCCGCATGAGCACGCCGGGGTCGGCACCATCAACGAGCGCGCGGGCGGACGCCGCGAGCCCTGCACCGTCGGCGAGCGCCCCGACGGCCGCGTCACCGGGCTCGGCGACGACGTGCCAGAGGGCGCGGGCGATCAGGTCGTCGCGCTCCTCGGCGCTGCCGACGGCGCGGCCGACACCCTCGAGCAGTGCGTCGAGTTGGGCATCGGGGATGCGCCACGCTCCCCCACTCACGCGGGCACCCCCTTGCGCAAGAACAGGGCCCGGCCGACGTGCTCGAGGCCGGGCGAGGGTGCCCCGTCGAGGTCGGCAACGCTCCAGGCGAGGCGCAGCACGCGGTCGTAGCCGCGCATGGTTAGTGCCCCGCGCTCGAGCGCGCGGTCGAGCGGGGCCCGCGCGCTGGACGGCAGCCGCCACTCGCGCGAGCGCAGAACCGGACCGGGCACCCGGCTGTTGAGGTCGACGCCGAGGGACGCCCAGCGCGCGGCCGCGGCGGCGCGCGCCGAGCGAACGAGCTGGCGCGCCGCGGCCGTTGTGAGCCCGTCACGGTCAGGGGCCGTGAGGTGGGCGGCCGCGACACGGCGCACGGCGAATTGCACGTCGATGCGGTCGAGCAGCGGCCCCGAGAGGCGCCCGAGGTAGCGGCGGCGCATGATCGGGGTGCAGGTGCACTCGTCGTCGACCGTGCCCGCGTTGCCGCAGGGGCAGGGGTTGGCGGCCAACAGCAGCTGACACTGGGCGGGAAAGCGTGCGACGGAGCGGGCGCGGTGAATCGTGATCCACCCGGTTTCGAGAGGCTGCCGCAGCGCGTCGAGCACGCTTGCCGAGAACTCGGGTGCCTCGTCGAGAAAGAGCACGCCGTGCGCGGCCCGCGAGATGGCGCCCGGCCGCACGATGCCGCTGCCTCCGCCGACGAGCGACGCCATCGTCGCGCTGTGGTGCGGGGCCTGGAAGGGCGGACGCACGATGAGCGTCGACACCGGCTCGCCGCAGAGCGAGCGCACCGACGACACCTCGATGGCCGCCTCCGTGTCGAGGTCTGGCAGGATCGCCGGAAGGCGGGTGGCGAGCATCGTCTTGCCTGCGCCGGGCGGGCCATGCATGAGCACGTGGTGACCGCCGGCGGCGGCCGTGACGAGGGCCTGCACGGCGTCGGGGTGACCCACCACGTCTGACAGCTCGGCCTCGACCTCGACGGCGGTCTCGGCCGACGGTCGGTGCACGGCATCGCACGGCACGTCGTCGAGCTCGGCCCCGTGGTGAATGAGCACGGCCCGCAGCGAGGGCAGCGCCACCACATCGACGCCGGGCACGAGCGACGCCTCGTCGGCGTTGCCACTCGGCACGATGACGCGTCGCGCCCCTGAGCGCTGGGCGGCCAACACCGCGGGCAACACACCGTGCACGGGCCGCAACCGGCCGTCGAGGCCGAGTTCACCGATGTGCACCGTTTCGGCGATCGCGTGGGCCGGCACCGTGCCGCCGCTCGCGAGTGCGGCGACCGCGATGCCCAGGTCGAAGCCCGAGCCATGCTTCGGAACGGCCGCGGGCGACAAGTTGACGGTGACGCGGCGGTTCGGCAGCTCGACACCCGAGTTCAGGGCTGCCGAGCGCACCCGGTCTTTCGCCTCGCCCAGGGCGGCGTCCGGCAGCCCGATGATGGCGAAGGCGGGCAGGCCCGGGGACAGGTCGGCTTCGATCTGCACCAGCGCTCCGTCGACGCCGTTGAGCGCGACGGCGTGCGTGCTGACGACCGGCATCAGGCCACCTGCTCGACGTGTTCGACGAGCGTCTGGCCGCGCGCGGTGACGACCGCGATCGCATCCAGCCGGATCGCATGAACCGGTCCGTTCTCGGCGCACCAGGCCGCGGCGAGCCGTCGCAGGCGGGCGAGCTTGTGGGCGGTGATCGACTCCAACGGATGCCCGTAGCCCGTTCCGCTGCGCGTCTTCACCTCGACGAACACGACGGTGCGGTCGCGTTCGGCGACGATGTCGAGCTCGCCGGCGCGACAGCGCCAGTTGCGCTCGATGATGCGGTAGCCGGCGGCCTCGAGGTGGTCGGCGGCGATCTGTTCGCCGGTGCGACCGACGATGTCTTTGCGTGCCATGCGCGTAAGGATGGCCGCGCGCACGGCGCGAGGTCAGCGGCGGCGTCGCATCCGAGGCTCGGCGGCCACGATGCCAGCCTGGGGAGGAGCGATCGCGCTACTCGTCGAGCGCGAGTTCCTTCGGCAGCTTCAGGTCTTTCTTGCCGAGCTCTTCGACGTTCACGTCTTTGAAGGTCAAGACTTTGACGCTCTTGACGAAGCGGTCGGAGCGGTACACGTCCCAGACCCACACGTCGGTGAGCGTCAGCTCGAAGTAAAAGTCGCCGGCAACCTCGCGCACCACCTGTTCGACCTCGTTCGCGAGGTAGAAGCGCCGCTCGGTCTCAACCACGTATTGGAACTGCGACGCCACGTCGCGGTACTCGCGGTAGAGGGCCAGCTCGACCTCGCGGTCGTAGTCCTCGAATTCCTCGTCGTCCATTGCGGTCAGTCTAGACCTCCGCGACGGACGCGCCACGCGCATCCCCCGTGCCGGCCGGTGCGCGAAGCCAGCTGTGCCGGTGCCGCGGCGACGGGCCGTGTTCGGCGATCGCCGCGAGGTGCGCGGCCGAGCCATAGCCCTTGTTGCCGTCCCAGCCGTAGACCGGGTGACGGGCGTGATCGGCGCGCATGAGCGCATCCCGATGCTCTTTGGCGATGACGGACGCGGCCGCGACCGACGCGCAGTCGCGGTCGGCTTTCGCCCGCGTACGGATGCTCGGCGGGCTCATCAGCGCAGGGCTCAGCCAGTCGTGCACCCCGTCGACGAGCACCTGGGCTGCGGCCACGTCGACGCCGACGGCGTGCAGGGCGATCAGCGCGCGTCGCCCGGCGAGGCCGAGCGCGCCGATGATTCCCACCTCGTCGACCTCGGCCGGTTCGGCCTCGCCGACCGTGATCGCGAGCGCCCAGTCGTGCGCGAGCGGCACGAGGCTCGCGCGCTTCGACGGCGACAGCAGCTTCGAATCCCGCAGGCCTGCGGGATTCTCGCCGCACGTCGGCAGGATCGCGCACGCTCCGACCGCGACAACCCCCGCGAGCGCCCCGCGGCCGACCTCGTCGATTCCGATGACGACGGGGGCGCCGGTGGCGAACAGGCCCCGCTCGACCTCAAGGGTGGCGTCGGTGGGCACGGTGTTACTCGGCGGGCTCGACGCCGTCGAAGGTGAGGGGGTAGTTGTCGAGCCAGATCCAGCGGTCGAGCGGCCAGCTGATGACGATGGCACGGCCGACGACGTCGTCGAGCGGCACGAAGCCCTCGGCATCACCGGTGCGGTTGTAGCGCGAGTCGCTCGACTCGTAGCGGTTGTCGCCCATCACCCAGAGCGCACCATCGGGAACTGTGACCTGGAAGTCGACGCCGCTGACGTCGGAGGCGCCCGCGGGGGTGCGCACGTATGGCTCGTTGATCGGCACCCCGTTGATGAGCAGTTGACCCAGGTCGTTGCAGCAGACCACGCGGTCGCCGCCCACGCCGATGACGCGCTTCACGAGGTGCTCTTCGCTGTCGCTGGCTCTCAGGCCGACGAGCGAGAGCAGCCAGTCGCCGGCCGCTTCGATCGGCGTGCGCGGCTGCGGCGGGGTGCCTTGCAGCCACGAACCGGGATCGCGGAAGACAACGACGTCGCCGCGGTTCACCGGGACGAGCTCGGGCACGAGCTGGTTGACGATGACGCGGTCGTCGATCTCGAGGGTCGGCTGCATCGACGCGGACGGGATGAAGAACGAGCGGATCAGGAACGTCTTGATGAGGAACGAAATGATCAGCGCCGCGGCGATGATGATGACGACGTCGCGCAGGAAGCCGGCTACCTGGCGACCGGCGCTCGGGGCGCTGTCCTCCGTCGGTGTCGCGCTCGGGTCGGCGGCTGCGGCCGATGCGGGCGGCGCGGTCTCGTCGGTCATGTCTCCCCTGGGTTAGTGCCGCATCAGTCTACGGGCCGAGGGGAGGCGGAAAGACGCCGACGGCCCCCGCCGAGAAAAACTCGTGGGGGCCGTCGGGACGTGTAGGTGAGCGCGCGGCTCAGCTTTCGCGCTTCTCCTTGATCTTGGCCTTCTTGCCACGGAGGCCACGCAGGTAGTAGAGCTTCGCGCGACGCACGTCACCGCGGGTGACGACCTCGATGTGGTCGATGACGGGCGAGTGCACAGGGAACGTGCGCTCGACGCCGACCTGGAAGCTCACCTTGCGAACGGTGAAGGTCTCGCGGATGCCCTCGTTTGAGCGGCCGATGACAACACCCTGGAACACCTGGATACGCGAGCGGCTGCCCTCGACGATGTTCACGTGCACCTTGACGGTGTCGCCGGGGCGGAAGTCGGGGATGTCGCTACGCAACGAAGCCGCGTCGACGTGGTCGAGGATGTGCATGATGATTCGCTCTCTGCGCCGCCACAGGTCGGACGCGGGTTTACGGGATTCGTCGGGGTGTGCCTGGTCCGAAAGATGCTGGTCCCCCCATGGCAGGACTCAGCCGGAGCACAAAGGGAAATGATGCCATACTGAGCCGATTCCAGCCAAACGGCGAGCATCCCCTGCCAGACTGTTCGCGCATCCGTTTCAGCTTTTCCAAGCCTCCGGGGGGAGGGACCACGCGTGGCCCACGACACTCTTGACACTCCCGCGCTCGCGACCGATCGGGTCGTGATGCGCACCGAGCCCGTGCAGCAGCGCTCCGCCGAACGCATCGAATTGCTGCTCGACGCCGCCGCCCAGCTCATCGATGAGGGCGGCATCGACGGCGTCACCACGAGCGCGGTCGCGAAGCGCTCCGGCTCGTCGGTGGGGGTCGTCTACCGCTACTTCCCCAACATTCAGTCTCTGCTGCGCGCACTCGCCGTGCGCAACATGGAGCGCTACCTCGAGCGGGTATGGCACGGCGTCGAAAACTCCGGCCCCGAGCCGTGGTCGTCGTTCGACTCGACCCTCAACGCCTTCGTCGACATGACGCGCCACGAGCCGGGTTTTCGCGCTCTGCGCTTCGGCGACGTGATCGACCAGCGCTTCATGAACCCCGAACTCAGCAACAACCAGATTCTCGCGCGCAAGTTCGCCGATCAGGTCGGCGAGACGTACAACTTCGCACCGGATGCGACACTCGTCTTTCACCTGGAGGTCGCGGTCGAAATCGCTTCGGGCCTGCTCGCGCGCGCCTTCCAGCTCGACCCGCAGGGCGACGAGGCGTTCATCGAGGCCACCCGACAGCTGTGCGGTGACTACCTGCGCACGAACATCCCGTTGACGGTCGCCCCGTGATCGAACTGCGCACCCCCGACGAGATCGAGCAGATGCGGCCCGCCGGGCGCTTCGTGGCGAGCGTCATCGAGGCCACGTCACGCGCCGCCGACGTCGGCGTCAACCTACTGGATCTCGATGCGCTGGCGCACGAGATGATTCGCGCCGAAGGCGCTGAGAGCTGCTACATCGACTATCACCCGTCGTTCGGCGGATCGCCGTTCGGCAAGGTCATCTGCACCTCGGTGAATGACGCCGCGCTGCACGGACTGCCCCACGACTACGTGCTGCGCGACGGCGACCTGCTGTCGCTCGACTTCGCCGCGGCGGTCGACGGCTGGGTGTGCGACTCGGCCATCAGCGTGATCGTCGGCGAGCCGCGCGAGGGCGATCAGGAACTCATCGACACCGTGGAGCGCGCGCTGGCGGCCGGCATCGAGCAGGCAAGACACGGGCGTCGCATGGGCGACATTTCCGGGGCCATCGGGGACGTCGCCTACGAGGCCGGGTACCCCGTGAACCTCGACTTCGGTGGGCACGGTGTGGGCCGCACGATGCACGGTGAGCCGCACGTGCCGAACGACGGCCGTCGCGGCCGGGGGCTGAAGCTCAAGCAGGGTCTCGTGATCGCGATCGAGCCGTGGTTTATTCCCGACACCGACGAGATCTACACCGACGACGATGGCTGGACCCTGCGTAGCCGCACCGGCACGCGCGCCGCACACGCCGAGCACACCGTCGCGATCACCGCCGACGGCCCCATCGTGCTTACGGCGCGGGACTGACGCCCGATTCGACGACCGGGGCGTACGCGCCCCGCCGCATCTGCAGCGTGGTGCGCGCCATGGTGACGCACGCGGTGACGGCGGCGGCGATGAGCAGCGGCCACAGCAGGAACCCGCCGATGAGCGCAGCCGGGTCGAGCGACGTCAGCACGGTCACGACGACGAGGAGCGCCTGAACGCCGAGCAGAATCTTCTCGCCGCTCGTGAGCACCGGCGGCCGCCTCGCCATCACGATGAGATGGTTGATGCCGAGTGAGACGGCAAGGCCGGGCAACACGAAGGTGCCGGTGACGACCGCTTGCACCGAGGGCAGGAAGGCGTACGCGCCGAGTGCCTGCACGACCCAGGCCGCGACGCCGGCGACCGCGGCCAGGATGGCGAGCAGCGGCTGCGCCCACAGCCACATACGCTCGGCGCCGGTCACTGCTCACCTAGCAGGTCGGGGCGGATGCGCGCGGTGCGATCGAGCTGCTGCTCACGCCTCCAGGCGGCGATCGCCGCGTGGTTGCCGCTCAACAGGATCGGCGGTACCTCGTGGCCGCGCCAGCTGGCGGGTTTCGTGTAGCTCGGGTACTCGAGCAGGCCGTCTTCGTGACTCTCTTCGTCGAGGCTCTGGGGATTGCCGACGACGCCGGGGACCAGGCGACCGACGGCTTCGATCATCGCCATCGCTGCCACCTCCCCGCCGTTCAGCACGTAGTCGCCGAGGCTGAGTTCGCGCACCTCGATGCGCTCAGAGTAGTGGTCGATGACCCGCTGGTCGATGCCCTCGTAGCGGCCGCAGGCGAAGACGAGGTGGGGCTTGGCCGCAAGCTCGCGGGCGGCCGACTGGGTGAAGCGGTGACCGGCGGGGCTCGGAACGATCAGCGTCGTCTGGTCGGTGATGAGTGCATCCAGCGCCTCTCCCCACGGCTCGGGGCGCATGACCATGCCGGCGCCGCCGCCGTACGGTGTGTCGTCGACGGTGCGGTGCTTGTCGTGGGTGTGGGCGCGCAGGTCGTGCACCCCGAACTCGATGACGCCGGCGGCGCGCGCTTTGCCGAGCAGCGACACGTCGAGCACGCCGAAGAAGTCGGGGAAGATCGTGACGACGTCGACCCGCACGGCTACTGCTCGCTGGGTGGGGTTGTCGGTGTGCGTGCGGCGGTGTCGCCCGCCCCGCCAGGCGCGGGCCCGTCGAGGTCGTCGAACAGCCCGTCGGGCGGTGTCACGACGAGGGTTCCGGCCTCGATGTCGACGCTCGGCACGATCGCCGAGACGAACGGCACGAGGACATCGCGCTCAGCCGTACGCACGACGAGCAGGTCTTGCGCGGGGAAGTGCTCGACGCGAATGACCTCGCCGACGTCGTCGCCATCACGCAGCACGCGCAGGCCGACGAGCTGGAAGTCGTACCAGGCGTCGTCTTCGGGCTGCTCGTCGGTCGGCTGCTCGATCCAGAGGATGGCCTTGGCGAGCGACTCGGCGGCCGTGCGGTCAGCAACCCCCTCGAAGAAACCGACAGGCTGGCCGTTGTACCAGCGCAGCTCGGTGAGCGTCAGGTTCTTCCCGTGCCAGGGCGACGTGGTCGGAACCTGCAGAGAGAAGCTTGCCCCGGGCGTGAAACGCCGCTCGGGGTCATCGGTGAACAGCTCGAGCTTGAGGGCGCCCTTCAGCCCGTGGGCCTTCGTGAGTCGCCCGACCCGAAGCCTCGTTGCGGGCGAGCCGGGTGGGTCAGCTTTGGCTGGGCCCACGATCACGCGTCGGTGTCGACAACGTCGACGCGAACGCGGCGACCATCGGCGAGCGACGAGATGACCTGGCGCAGGGCCTTGGCGGTGCGGCCGCCGCGGCCGATGACGCGGCCGAGGTCCTCGGGGTGCACACGCACCTCGAGGACCTCGCCGCGGCCGGAGTTCTGCGACGCGACGACGACGTCGTCGGGGTGATCGACGATCCCCTTGACGAGATGCTCCAGCGTGTCAGCAAGCACGACGATTAGGCCTTGTCAGCCTCAGCGTCGGCGGCAGCCTCGCCAGCGGCGGGGGCCTCCTCGACGGCGGCCTCCTCGGCAGCCGCGGGTGCCTCGTCGGCGGCCGGGGCCTCCTCAGTCTTCTTCTCTGCCTTGGGCTTCAGAACCGGCTTCTTCGTCGAGTCGACGACGAACTCGGGCTTCGGCTCGGCGGTCTTGACGGTGCTCTTCGCACCCTTCTCGCCCTTGAAGGTGCCCCAGTCACCCGTGAGCTTGAGGATGGCGAGAACCTGCGGGGTCGGCTGCGCGCCGACGCTCAGCCAGTACTGCGCCCGCTCCGACTGCACCTCGATGAACGAAGGCTCTTCGGTGGGGTGGTACTTGCCGATCTCTTCGATGACACGGCCGTCGCGCTTGGTGCGCGAGTCGGCGACGACGATGCGGTAGTAGGGTGCACGGATCTTGCCCATGCGCTTGAGGCGAATCTTGACAGCCACGTTTCTCCGGAAAGTGTTGATGATGGGTGGCTCGCCGCCAATTGTGTGGGGCACACTCGGCGCGAAAGCTCTATAGGGATGCTCGGCGCGCCTGATAGAGGGTCGGGCGCGCGAACACTCGACCGCCTATTCTGGCAGATTTTCAGCCCGCTCGCGGACGGGGCCGGTGTCGGGAGGGCCGGCCACGCGCATCCACGGGGTTCGGTGCTCGAGTTCGGCGGCGACGGTCAGAAGAAGAGCCTCGCCCGCACCGCCGGCCGCAGGACGCGCGACTAGCTGGACGCCGCTCGGAACGGCAGCCTCGGGGTGCCACCCGGCGGGAACGACGGCCGCGGGCCAACCGAGCAGGTTCCACATCGCGGCGTACGGCGCGTAGCCGATGTTGACGCGCATGTTGGCGATCCAGCTACGGCGGTGCCAGCCGTCGGCGGTCGGGCCGGGCTGGGCAAGAGCGGGGGCGAGCACGACGTCCACGTCGGCGGTCGCGACGAGCATCCGCTCACGCAGTGTCTCGACGGGCGCTGCTCGCAGCCCGCCGAGACGCTCGAGAATGCGACCGGCGCGAATGTGAGCGCGCACGCGCGGCTCGAGCGCGGCGAGGTCGAGCCCGTCGTGCACGGCATCGGAGGCGGCACCCGCGAACCAGCGGGCGAGCGCGGGTAACGGGTTCGCGGGGTATGGCAGAGCCAGCTCGACGACCTCGTGGCCTGCGGCGGCAAGCGCTCGTGCGGTGCGCACGGCGGCGGCGCGGAACCCGGCGTCGAGCCGCGCGAGCGGGGTCGGCACCGCGAGGGCGAGGCCAATGCGTAGCGGGCTGGCTGGCGACCTAACCGTGGCGAGCTCGGGTCGTCCCGCCATGACCGACAGCATGAGGGCGGCGTCGGCGACGGTCGTCGCCATGGGGCCGTTCTCGCTCATGCCGAACCAGCTGTGCGCACCCATCTCGGCAGGAACGAGCCCGGCACCGGGCTTCAGGCCGACGACGCCGCAATTGGCGGCGGGGATACGAATCGACCCCATACCGTCGGCGGCGTGCGCGACGGGCACCATCCCCGCGGCGACCGCGGCGGCCGACCCTCCCGAGGAGCCGCCAGACGTGCGCTCGAGGTTCCACGGGTTGCGGGTCGTGCCGTAGACCGAGTCGGTCGTGCCGAACACGCACAGCTCCGGCACGCGGGTGAGGCCGACGACGACGGCTCCCGCGGTGCGGAGCCGCTCAACCACGGGATGGTCAGCCGACTGCGGCTCGGCACTCGTGGCGGCACTGCCCTCGCGCATCCACGATCGCGGCCTCCGCGAGCGCTTTCTCGGCGCGAACGAGCTGGAAGGCGCCGATGGCCGCATCGTGCTCGGCGATGCGGCCGAGCGCCGCCGTCACCTCGGCGACCGCGGTGCTGTCGCCGGCGCGCACGGCGGCGGCGATCGCCGAGGCGGTCGGGGTTGCCGAGCGGGGGTCAGTCACGTCACTGTGCCTGTCGTGGTGGGGTGCCGCGTGCCGACGGCCTGCTACCGGCCGAGGAACTTCTGCAGCGCTTCGAGCTCTTCCGCACTGGGGGCCTGATTGCCGGCCGCCCCTCCCCCGCCGAGGCCGAAGCCGGAACCGGTTGCGGCGCCGCCGGCAGAGCCGCCCTGCGCCTTCGCGGCCTCTTCGGCCGCGCGCTTCGCGGGGTTGCCCGAGCGCGAGCCCGCCTTGCCCTTCTTCTTCGCGGCCTTGCGGGCGCTGCGGGCGCCCGGGCCTCCGCCCATGCCGAGCGGGCCCATGCCGGGAATCTGGGGCATACCGCCCTTGGCGACCGTCTTCATCATCTTGGCGGCCTGCTCGAAGCGCATCACGAGCTGGTTGACCTCGGTGACGGTCGTGCCCGAGCCCTTCGCGATGCGCAGACGCCGTGAGCCGTTGAGCAGCTTCGGCAGGCGGCGCTCGGCGGGCGTCATCGAGCGGATGATCGCCTCGGTGCGCGTGAGCTCAGACTCGTCGAAGTTGTCGAGCTGCTCTTTCATGCCGCGGGCGCCGGGCAGCATGCCGAGCATGCCCTTGATCGAGCCCATGTTCTTCAGCTGCTGCATCTGCTCGAGGAAGTCTTCGAGCGTGAAGCTGTCGGTCGCGAACTTCTCGGCCGTCTTGCGGGCCTGGTCTTCGTCGAAGGCCTTCTGCGCCTGCTCGATGAGCGTGAGGATGTCGCCCAGGTCGAGGATGCGGCTCGCCATGCGGTCGGGGTAGAAGGGCTCGAAGTCGTCGAGGCCCTCGCCGGTTGAGGCGAACATGATGGGGCGGCCGGTGACGCTCGCGACGCTGAGCGCGGCACCGCCGCGCGCGTCGCCATCCAGCTTCGACAGCACCACGCCCGTGAAGTCGACGCCCTCCTGGAACGCCTGCGCGGTCGCGACGGCGTCTTGACCGATCATCGCGTCGATGACGAAGAGCACCTCGTCGGGGTCGACGGCCTTGCGGATGCTCGCGGCCTGCTTCATGAGTTCGGCGTCGACACCGAGGCGGCCGGCCGTGTCGACGATGACGACGTCATGCTGCTTGTCGCGGGCGACCTTCATCGCGTCTTGTGCGACGCGGACCGGGTCTCCGACGCCGTTGCCCGGCTCGGGGGCGTACACGGTCGCGCCGGCCTGCTCGCCGACGACCTGCAGCTGCTGCACGGCGTTCGGGCGCTGCAGGTCGGCCGCCACGAGCATCGGCGTGTGGCCGTCGTTCTTCAGCCACTTGGCGAGCTTGCCGGCGAGCGTCGTCTTACCGGCACCCTGGAGGCCAGCGAGCATGATGACGGTGGGGCCCGACTTCGCGAACTGCAGGCGGCGCTGCTCGCCACCGAGGATGGTGACGAGCTCGTCGTTCACGATCTTCACGACCTGCTGGGCCGGGTTCAGCGCCTTGTTGACCTCATCGCCGAGGGCACGCTCGCGCACGCGGCCGGTGAAGTCTTTCACCACGGGGAGCGCGACATCGGCGTCGAGCAGGGCGCGACGAATCTCGCGGACCGTGCCGTCAACGTCGGCGGGGCTCAGCTTGCCTTTCGTGCGCAGCGCGCTGAAGGTCTGAGTGAGCCGGTCGGAGAGGGTGCCGAAAGTCGCCATGATGGCCCCCATTCTAGGTGGGGCGTCAGGGCACGAGGCTCTGTGCGAAGACGTGGGGGGTGAAGCCCGTCAGGTCGCCGATCCCTTCGCCCTGTCCGATCAGTTTGATGGGGATGCCCGTCTGCTGCTGCACGCGCAAGACGAAGCCGCCCTTCGCGCTGCCGTCGAGCTTCGTGATGACGAGGCCCGTGACGCCGGCGTGTTCGATGAACGCCTCGGCCTGGGCGACGCCGTTTTGCCCGGTCGTGCCGTCGAGCACGAGTAGCACCTCGGCGATGGGCGCGAGCTTCTCGACGACGCGACGCACCTTGGCGAGCTCATCCATGAGCCCCGCCTTTGTCTGCAGGCGACCGGCGGTGTCGATGATGGCGATGTCGGTGCCGTCGGCGATCGCGCGCTCGACCGTTTGGTAGGCGACGCTCGCCGGGTCTTGACCCTGCTGCTGCGGGCGCACGACTGCGGCGCCCGCGCGCTCGGCCCAGGTGGCGAGCTGGTCGACGGCGGCCGCACGGAAGGTGTCGGCCGCCCCCACGACGACGCTGCGTTGGTAGCCGGTCAGGAACTTCGCGAACTTGCCGATCGTGGTTGTCTTGCCGACGCCGTTGACCCCGACGACGAGCACGACGGCGGGCCGCTCACTGAGCCGAAGCGTCGGGTCGTGCGCGGCGAGCCGCTCCTCGATCGTCTCGCGCAGCAGGCGCTTGACGTCGGCCGGGTCGGTGATGCGCAGCCGCTCGACCTCGCTGCGGAGGTGGTCGAGGATCTCGTCGGTGAGGTCGGGCCCGAAGTCGGCGCCGATGAGGGCCGCTTCCAGGTCGTCCCACATCTCGTCGTCGACTACCGGGGTCGTGAACAGTCCGCGGAGTGCTCCCCCGAGGCTCCAGCTGCGTTCGGCCATGGAGTCCAGGCTAGTGGCGCGACGCCGGGCGACCGGTGTGCGGCCCCGCGCCGACGGCGCCGCCTACCCGAACCAGAGGGCGAGCTCGCGCGCGGCCGTCTCGGGAGAGTCGGAGCCGTGCACGAGGTTCTGCTGAACCTTCAACCCCCAGTCGCGGCCGAGGTCGCCGCGGATCGTGCCGGGTGCGGCGGTCGTCGGGTCGGTCGTTCCGGCCAGCGAGCGGAAGCCCTCGATCACGCGGTTGCCGGCGACACGCGCGGCGACCACGGGGCCCGACTCCATGAATTCGATGAGCGGCTCGTAGAACGGCTTGCCTTCGTGCTCGGCGTAGTGCTGGGCGAGTAGGTCACGGTCGGCCTGCACCATCCGCAGGTCGACGAGCTGGTAGCCCTTCGCCTCGATGCGGCGAAGGATTTCGCCGGTCAGGTTGCGGGCGACACCGTCGGGCTTGATGAGGACGAGGGTCTCTTCGATGCTGGTCACGATTTAGTTCTCCTGATCGGTGGGGTTCTCGGCAAAATGGCGACGCTTCGCTTCGTCGAGCTGACGGCCGCGCACGAGGCTGTAGATCCAAAAGCCGACAAAGATCGCCGCGGTGACGGCGGCGAGCGGCTCGACGAAGCCCGTGGCGAGCAGCAGCACCTGCAGCGCACCGCTGTACCAGTAGCCCCACGAGTAGCGGGCGAGGCGAATGCCGATCGCGAGCAGCACGATCAGCACGACGCCGCCGAGGAAGGCGAGCGCGGGTGGGTCGGTCACGCGAACGCCGAACAGCGCGATCGCGCCGAACAGGACGACCGGAATCTCCATGCCCATCGTCGCGGTCATCAGCGACTCGGTGGCCGTCTTGTCGCGCTTGGGGCGGCGCGGCGGGGATGCTGTGCTCGCGTCGGTCTCGTCGCCGCTGGCACGTGCGTCGGCCGGCTCGTCAGTCGCGCCTGCGGTCTCGCTCACGAGTCACCATTCTGGCGGCCGAGGATGGAGAACGCCTGACCGACGAGCGTGACGGACCCGGTCACGAGCACGGCGCCGGTCGGCTCGCAGCTCTCGCGGGCGGCGGCGATCGCCTCATCGAGCGCGGGTGCCACCTGCACGCGGTCGGGCCCGGCGATCTGCGCGACCAGTTCGGCGAGTTGTGCGGCGGGAATCGCCCGTTCGGAGTCGGACTGCGACACGACGAAGCGCTCGACGACCGGGTCGAGGGCGGCGATGATGCCGTGCGCATCTTTGTCGTCGAGCACGCCGACGACGGCGGTCACGGAGGTGAACGCGAACGAACCCATGAGGGCCCGAGCGAGCGCCTCGGCGCCGTGCGGGTTGTGGGCCGCGTCGACGATCACGGTGGGCTCGGTGGCGATGACCTGCAGGCGGCCGGGGCTCGTCACCTCCGCAAGCCCCTCGGCGAGCACCTCGGGGCTGAGCGGCTGCGTCCCGGCGCCGAGGAACGATTCGACGGCGGCAATCGCCACCGCGGCGTTCTGCGCCTGGTGCGGCCCGAACAGGGGAAGGAGCAGGTCGTCGTACGTGCCGGCGCGACCGCGCACGGTCAGGGCCTGACCGCCGACGGCGAGGCGAGCATCCGTGACCTGAAAGTCGACCCCTTCGACGACGACGGTCGCCTCATCGAGTTCGGCGGCGCGGGTGATCTCGTCCATCGCCTCTGTTGTCTGCAGCGCGGTGACGACCTGGGCCGCCGGCTTGATGATGCCCGCCTTCGTACGGGCGATCTCGGCGACCGTGCGGCCGAGGCGGTTCGTGTGGTCGAGCGCGATCGGGGTGAGCACGGCGACGTCGCCGTCGGCGACGTTCGTCGAATCCCACTCGCCGCCCATGCCGACCTCGACGACTGCGACGTCAACGGGCGCGTCGGCGAAGCAGGCGAAGGCAAGCACCGTGAGCGCCTCGAAGTAGCTGAGCGCCTGCTCGCCGTTGGCGGCCAACTCGGCGTCGACCATGAGCAGGTAGGGCTGAATGTCATCCCAGTTGTCGGCGAGCGCCCGGTCGCTGATGGGTTCGCCGTCGATGACGATGCGCTCGTTGACGCGCACGAGGTGCGGGCTCGTCATGAGCCCCGTGCGCAGGCCGTGGGCGCGCAGGATGCTCTCGGCGATGCGACTCGTCGACGTCTTGCCGTTGGTGCCGGTGATGTGGATGATCCCGTAGCTGCGCTGCGGGTCGCCCAGCAGTTCGACAGCGCGCCGGGTCGGCTCGAGCCTCGGCTGCGGGGCGTGCTCACCGATGCGGTCGAGCAGCTCGGCGTACACCCGGTCGGCGTCGGCGCGGTCGGCGTCGTGCTGGTCGTCGCTCATGCGACCATCCTTTCAGGCTGTCCGATTCTCACGCGGGTCGGATGCTCAGGCGTCGGGGGCGCGCGTGACAGCGACGCGGATGCGCCCCGCGCCGACCGGCACCGCGTCGTCGGCGGAGCCGAGTTCGGCGACCGAGGTCTCGAGCGCCACGGCGAGGGTTTCGCCGGTGACGAGGTCGCGGTGTGCATCGATCGCCGCCTGCGTCTCGGCCGTGTCTGCCGTCACGGTGAGGCGAATGCGGTCGCTGACCTCCAAGCCGGCGTCCTTGCGTGCCTGCTGGATGGCGCGCACCGCATCGCGGGCGAGCCCCTCGGCCTCGAGCTCGGCAGTGAGCGTCGTGTCGAGCAGGGCGAAGCCGCCACCGGGCAGGAATGCGACGGCGGCGTTCCCGTCGGCGAGGTCGAGCTCGAGCGTGTACTCGCCCTCGATGAGCGGCACGCCGCCCACGACGACGGTCTCGCCGTCGACGCTCCAGTCGCCGGCCTTCGCGGCCTGGATCACCTGCTGCACCTGCTTGCCGATGCGGGGGCCGGCGGCGCGGGCGTTGACCGCGAGCCGGCGGGTGATGCCGTGAGCTTCGACGAGCGAGTCGTCGAACTCGACGAGGTCGAGCTGCTTGACGTTCAGCTCGTCGCGCACGATGTCGGCGAACGGCTCGAGCGCGGTCACCTCGGGGGTAACCACGGTGAGGCGCGCGAGCGGCAGGCGCACCCGCAGGCCGCGGGCCTTGCGCAGGGCGAGGCCCGCGCTTGCGAGCTGGCGCACCCGGTCCATGGCCGCGACCAGTGCGTCGTCGGCGGGGAACTCCTCGGCCTCTGGCCAGTCGGTGAGGTGCACGCTGTTGCCACCGGTGAGGCCCCGCCAGACCTCCTCGCTCACGAGCGGGGCGAGCGGGGCGGCGACGCGGGCGAGCGTCTCGAGAACCGTGTGCAGCGTGTCGAACGCGGCACGGTCATCCCCCGACCAGAAGCGCTCACGTGAGCGGCGCACGTACCAATTCGTCAGCACGTCGGCGAAGTCGCGGAGGGCTGCCGCCGCCATCGGCGAGTCGAGGTTCTCAAGCTCTGAGGTGACCGTCTCGACGAGTCCGCGGGTCTTCGCGAGCAGGTAACGATCGAGCACGTTGTTGGAGTCGGTGCGGCGCCGCGCATCCGTGAGACCCGCAGCGTTCGCGTAGAGCCCATAGAAGTAGTACGTGCTCCACAGCGGCAGCAGGAACTCGCGCACGCCCGCGCGGATGCCCTCCTCGGTGACGACGAGGTTGCCGCCGCGGATAACTGAGCTCGACATGAGGAACCAGCGCATCGCATCCGCGCCGTCACGATCGAACACCTCACCGACGTCGGGATAGTTACGCAGGCTCTTGGACATCTTCTGCCCGTCGTTGCCGAGCACGATGCCGTGGCTGATGACCTTCTTGTATGCCGGGCGATCGAACAGGGCCGTGGCGAGGATGTGCATCGTGTAGAACCAGCCGCGGGTCTGCCCGATGTACTCGACGATGAAGTCCGACGGGTTGTGGCTGTCGAACCAGTCGGCGTTCTCGAACGGGTAGTGCACCTGCGCGAACGGCATCGAGCCCGAGTCGAACCAGACATCGAAGACGTCCTCGATGCGGCGCATCGTCGACCGGCCCGTCGGGTCGTCGGGGTTCGGTCGGGTGAGCGAGTCGATGAACGGGCGGTGCAGGTCGACCTCGCCGTGGGCGTTACGGGGAAGCTCGCCGAAGTCGGCCTCGAGCTCGGCGAGTGAGCCGTAGACGTCGATGCGGGGGTGGTTCGGGTCGTCGCTCTTCCACACCGGAATGGGGCTGCCCCAGTACCGGTTGCGGCTGATCGACCAGTCGCGCGCACCCTCGAGCCATTTGCCGAACTGGCCGTGCTTGACGTTGTCGGGCACCCACGTGATCTGCTCGTTGAGTTCGAGCATGCGGTCGCGGATCTCGGTGACACGCACGAACCAGCTCGACACGGCCTTGTAGATGAGCGGATTGCGGCAGCGCCAGCAGTGCGGGTAACTGTGCTCGTAGCTACGCACCTGCAGCAGGCGGCCCGCCTCACGCAGCATGCGCGTGAGCGTCTTGTTGGCCTCGAACACCTGCAGGCCCGCCACATCGCTCACCTGGTCGAGGAACGTGCCGCCATCGTCGACCGAGATGATGACCGGGATGCCGGCCGCGGCACACACGTTCTGGTCGTCCTCGCCGTAGGCGGGCGCCTGGTGCACGATGCCGGTGCCCTCGCCGGTGGCGACGTACTCGGCGACGAGGATCTGCCAGGCGTTCTGCATGCCGTACGTCTCGACGTCGGCGTAGTAGTCGAACAGTCGGTCGTAGTGAACTCCGCCGAGCTCAGCGCCGGTGAGGGTGCGCGTGACGGCCGCCTGCGCATCCGCTGCCGACTCGTACCCGAGATCCTTGGCGTAGGCGGCGATGGTGTCGGCGGCGAGCAGATACAGCGACTCGCCCTCGACCGCGTCGTCCGCGCTCGCCGCACCCCGAGCATCCGCCGCGCCGTTCGGGCCCGCCGGCACGATCGCGTAAGCGATCTCGGGGCCGACGGCGAGCGCCGCGTTCGTCGGAAGCGTCCAGGGGGTCGTCGTCCAGGCGAGGGCCTTCACGCCGGTGAGCCCGAGCGCCTCGGCTTTCGCGCCGACGAGCGGGAATGTGACCGTCACCGACTGGTCCTGACGCATCTGGTAGACGTCGTCGTCCATGCGCAGCTCGTGGTTCGACAGCGGCGTCTCGTCGCGCCAGCAGTAGGGCAACACGCGGTAGCCCTCGTAGGCGAGACCCTTGTCGATGAGGGTCTTGAACGCCCACAGCACGCTCTCCATGAACGAGATGTCGAGGGTCTTGTAGTCGTTCTCGAAGTCGACCCAGCGGGCCTGGCGGGTGACGTAGTCTTCCCACTCTTTCGTGTAGACGAGCACGCTTTCGCGCGCCTTCGCGTTGAACGCCTCGATGCCCATGGCCTCGATCTCGGCCTTCTCGGTGATGCCGAGCTGCTTCATTGCCTCCAGCTCGGCGGGCAGGCCGTGGGTGTCCCAGCCGAAGCGGCGATGCACCTGCTTGCCGCGCATCGTCTGGAAGCGCGGGAACAGGTCTTTCGCGTATCCCGTCAGCAGGTGCCCGTAGTGCGGCAGGCCGTTGGCGAACGGCGGGCCGTCGTAGAAGACCCACTCGTCGCATCCGTCGCGGTTCGCCACCGACCGGCGGAACGTGTCGGTGGTGGCCCAATAGTCGAGCACCTCGCGCTCGAGCTCAGGAAAGCGCGGGGAGGCGACGATGCCGTCGGTGTCGCGATGCAGCGGGTAACCCATGGTGTCTCCGGTCAGTGGATGCGTCAGCTCACGTACCGCGAGGACGACCGGCCGAAAAACGGCCTGCCGCGGTACCACCCCGCTTGCCCGCACCCCCGCCGTCGGGGCCGCGCGCCTCTCACTCACCGGCTGTGACGGGCCTGCCCCGCTCGGGTCTACTGGCGGCCTGGGCCACGTTCTTCCGAGGACTCCCCGGTGATGGCCGGATCGCAGTCAATGCGCCGATTCTAGCGGGATGCGGGAATAGGCGGCGCACCGCGTACGCTCGACTACTCGTGTCTGATAACGCACGTGGCAAAGCGCCCACCACGTCCCCCTCGGCGAGCACCGCGGCGCCCCGCGACCTCGCAGCACCCTCTGACCCCCGCATCGCGCGTCGCGCGCGCTGGGCGTCGCTCGTCGGAACCTCGCTCGAGTCGTACGACTTCTACATCTACGCGTACTTCGCGGCCTTCTTCGTCGGCCCGCTGTTCTTCGACCCGCTCGGCGGGTTCGGCGGAACCCTCGCGGCGTTCCTGTCGATCGCGCTCGCCTTCGTGATCCGCCCGGTAGGCGCGATCATTTTCGGTCACATCGGTGACCGGCTCGGTCGCCGCATGACACTCATCGTCACGGTGACCCTCATGGGCGTCGCGACCGGCCTCATCGGTGTGCTGCCGACCTACGAGCAGGCCGGCTGGTTCGGCGCCGCGATCCTCGTGGTGCTCCGCCTCCTGCAGGGCATCTCGCTCGGCGGAGAGTGGGGCGGCGCGGTGCTCATCGCGACCGAGCACGAGAGCCGCGCGAAGCGCGCCTTCGCCGCCGCGATGCCGCAGCTCGGCTCGCCGATTGGCTCGATCCTGTCGGCCGGCGCCTTCATCTGGCTGACCCTCGCCCTCACGAACGAGCAGATCACCGAGTGGGCGTGGCGCCTGCCGTTCCTCACCGCGATTCCCCTCTTGCTCGTGTCGCTCTACCTGCGCGTCACCGTCACCGAGACGCCCGTCTTCCAGGCCGTCGCAACGACCAACAAGCGCGTGCGCGTGCCGCTCGCCGAGCTGCTGAAGCGCCAGCCGGTGACGATCCTCGTCGCCGTCGGCGTCGCCCTGCTCGGCATCGGCTCGTACTCGCTGATGAACACGTACACGATCAACTACGGCGTGACGCAGCTCGGCTTCGAGTACTACCAACTGCTGATCGCGACGACGATCGGCGGCCTACTGCAACTCGTCACGATTCCGCTGTTCGGCGCGTGGGCGACCCGCATCGGCTCCGGCCAGGTCATCGCGTGGGGCGCCCTCGGCACCCTGCTCGTCGCGTTCCCGATTTACTTCTTCCTGCAGTTCGCGAACTTCGGCGTGCTGGTGGCGATGATGGTGATCGGCGGCATCCTGCCCACGATGAGCTGGGCTGCCCTCGGGGGCATCTTCACCGAGCTCTTCGACGAGCGCTACCGCTATTCGGCCCTCGGCTTCGCCTACTCGCTGGCCGCCGTCGTGTCGGGCTTCGTACCCGCGCTGACGCTCACGATCGGCGAGCTGTCCGGGAACGCGTGGTGGCACCCCGGCGTCGTGCTCGCCGCGATGAGCGCCATCACGCTCGTGAGCGCCCTCATCGCGATCCGGATGCGCGTTGATCGCGACGAGGACGATCCGGCCGCCGCGCGCATCCCGGCAGACACCGCCGCCGCGTAACGCGCGCTTCGCACGCCGCGCGAACGGGGGTCGACGCCCAGTCGGCCCCCGTTCTGCCGCCGGTACACTGAACGCCGACCCCACACTCAGGCACCCTTACCTCTTGACACGGTGCCGCCCATAGCGAAGCGAGTTTTTCGATGTCCCACGCCGCCCTGCCCGACAAGCCCGCCCTCGAAGGACTCGAAGCGAAGTGGGGCGAGGCGTGGGAGCGCCAGGGCACGTACCGCTTCGACCGGGCCGCAGCCGAGGCCGCCGGCAAGTCGTGCGTCTACGCCGTCGACACTCCCCCGCCGACCGCGTCGGGCTCGCTGCACATCGGCCACGTGTTCAGCTACACCCACATGGACCTCGCCGCGCGCTACCAGCGCATGCGCGGCAAGCACCTGTTCTACCCGATGGGCTGGGACGACAACGGGCTGCCCACTGAGCGTCGCGTGCAGAACTACTACGGCGTGCGCTGCGACCCGTCGCTGCCCTACGACCCCGACTTCGCCCCGCCGTTCGAGGGCGGCGACAACAAGTCGTCGAAGGCCGCCGACCAGGTTCCGGTCAGCCGCCGCAACTTCATCGAGCTGTGCGAGAAGCTCACCGTCGAAGACGAGAAGCAGTTCGAAGACCTGTGGCGGGCGCTCGGCCTGAGCGTCGACTGGTCGCTCACCTATCGCACGATCGGCGACGAGGCGCAGCGTGCCGCGCAGCGCGCGTTCCTGCGCAACCTTGCCCGAGGGGAGGCCTACCAGGCCGACGCCCCGACGCTGTGGGACGTGACCTTCCGCACCGCCGTCGCCCAGGCTGAGCTCGAAGACAAAGAGATGCCCGGCGCCTACCACCGGGTGTCGTTCCACACGCCCGACGGCGGCACGATCGAGATCGAGACGACCCGGCCGGAACTGATCGCGGCCTGCGTGGCGCTCGTCGCGCATCCCGATGACGAGCGCTACCAGCCCTACTTCGGCACGACCGTTCGCACACCGCTCTTCGGCGTCGAGGTTCCCGTTGTCGCGCATCGTCTCGCCCAGCAGGACAAGGGATCGGGCATCGCGATGGTCTGCACCTTCGGTGATGTCACCGACGTGATCTGGTGGCGCGAGCTCGACCTCGCGACCCGCCCGATTCTCGGCAAAGACGGGCGCATTCTCGCCGACCCGCCCCCCGGCATCGAGGGCGCCGCCGCCGAGGTGTACGCCGAGCTCGCCGGCAAGACCGTGTTCAGCGCGAAGGCGCGCATGGTCGAGCTGCTGACCGAGTCAGGTGACCTGCACGGCGAGCCGCGCGCGATCACACACCCCGTGAAGTTCTTCGAGAAGGGCGACAAGCCGCTCGAGATCGTCACCACCCGCCAGTGGTACATCACGAACGGCGCCCGCGATGAGGCCCTCAATGCGCGCCTCATCGAGCGCGGCCGCGAGGTCGCCTTCCACCCCGACTTCATGCGCGTGCGCTACGAGAACTGGGTCGGCGGCCTCTCGGGCGACTGGCTGATCTCGCGTCAGCGCTTCTTCGGCGTGCCGATTCCCGTCTGGTACCGACTGGACGAGCAGGGTGAGATCACGGGCGAGCCGATCGTCCCGAGCGAGGACCAGCTGCCGGTCGACCCGTCATCGATGCCGGCCCCCGGCTTCGACGAGGCCCAGCGCGGTGAGCCGAACGGCTTCGTCGGCGAGGTCGACATCATGGACACCTGGGCGACCTCGAGCCTGACGCCGCAGATCGCCGGTCGCTGGGAGGAAGACCCCGCGCTGTTCGACCTGGTGTTCCCCTACGACCTGCGCAGCCAGGGCCAAGACATCATTCGCACCTGGCTGTTCTCGACCGTGCTGCGCGCCGAGCTTGAACACGGCACGGTGCCGTGGACGAACGCCGGCATCTCGGGCTTCATTGTCGACCCCGACCGCAAGAAGATGTCGAAGTCGAAGGGCAACGTCGTGACCCCCGCCGCGATGCTCGAGTCCCACGGCTCCGACGCGGTGCGCTACTGGGCAGCTAGCTCGCGCCTCGGCACCGACGCGGCCTTCGACCCGCAGAACCCGAAGCAGATGAAGATCGGCCGGCGCCTCGCGATCAAGGTGCTGAACGCCGCGAAGTTCGTCTACTCATTCCCCGCACCCGAGGCGGCCGAGGCCGGCAGCAAAGCTGTCACCGAACCGCTCGATATCGACATGCTCGCCACGCTGTCGGAGGTCGTCCAGACCGCGACCGCCGCGTACGACGGCTACGACCACGCGCGGGCGCTCGAGACCACCGAGCAGTTCTTCTGGACGTTCTGCGACGACTACCTTGAACTCGTCAAGGAGCGGGCCTACGGCTCGCAGGGCGAAGTCGGCCAGGCGAGCGCCGTCGCGGCCCTGCGCCTCGCGATCGACGTCATGCTGCGCCTCTTCGCCCCCGTGCTGCCGTTCGCGACCGAGGAGGTCTGGAGCTGGACGCACGACGGCAGCGTGCACACCGCCGCGTGGCCGACCGTCGACGAGATCGGTGTCGACGCTCAGCACGGCGGGCTGCTTGCCCTCGTCTCGCAGGCCCTGATCGGCGTGCGCCGGGCGAAGACCGACGCGAAGGCCTCGCAGAAGACGCCCGTGACCCGGGCCGTGCTCGCCGCCCCCGCGCTGCTGTCGTTCGCCGTGGACGACCTGAAGGCCGTCGGCCGCATCGCCGAGCTGGAGCTGACGGAGGCCGACGAGATCGCGGTCGTGTCGATCGAGCTCGGCGAGCTGCCGACCAGCTGACCGCAGCCTGACATCTGCTGGCGGAGGCATGCGCACCTTTGCCACACTGGTGCGATGGTTCACGTTCGGCCGATCGACGAGGGTGATCACGCGCGCTGGCGCGAACTGTTCACGGCGTACGGCGTCTTCTACGAAACCGAGTTTCCGGCGAGCGCGCTCGAGGGCGTCTGGGCGTGGATTCGCGATCCCGAGCATCCGTTGCTCTGTTTTGTAGCCGACGATGACGCGGGCACAATCGTCGGATTCGCTCACGTGCGCGAGCAACCCGACACGTTCACCGCGGGGCCCGGCTGGTACCTTGACGACCTGTTCACCGACCCGGATGCACGGGGTCAGGGAATCGCAACGGCCCTGATCGAGGCGATCAGCGAGCACGCGGCCCGCCACGGCGGCGGGACACTGCGCTGGATCACGGCCGCCGACAACGAACGCGCACAACGCGTGTACGACCGGGTGGCGACCCGTACCACCTGGGTCACCTACGAGAAGGAGATCTGAGACGTGCAACTGGGTACACGATGGGCCGTGGGCGATACTCCCCCGCCGCAGTTGACTCCCGAGGTCGTCGCGGCGATTCACCGCGTGGAGGGTGAGCTGCTCGGTTTCGACACGACGCAGTGGCGCTGGACCTTGACGTGGCTCGAGGGCCGGCCGGTCGTGCAGCTGGACGATGGCACGACGATCCGGGTGAGCCCGAGCGGTCGGGTGCACGTCTCGAACGAGGACGACGCCGACGAGCTCGACCGCTAGACAGGCTCGCACCCCGCCTCACGCGGCGGGAGGTCCGGGGCGTATCTCCCGGTCGATGGCGGATGCTCGGAACATCCGTTCGGTGCCATCGATTCCTGCGCCGCGTGATGCGGGGTGCGAGGTGTGACCTAGGGCGGGCTACTGCGCGATCCCGAATCGGAACCCTTCAGCAGCCCGTCTGCGGTCAGTCTCTGCCCGCAGCCTGAGCGCTTGCTGTTCGTGAGTTGCATGTGCGCTGGGCATCTTGGCCCAGGCGATGAGCGCGACGCCAGCCGCCAGCGCCAGTCGGCGAACGACCGGTCGCCGACGGGCGATGCGGGGAACTACGGGGATGCTCATGGTGGTCATGACGCGTCCTCCTCGGTGATCTCGTGCCCATCGAGCACGGGGAAGGCGAAGTACTGGATCTGGACGGGTCGGGAACCGACGACCCGTTGGCCGCGATGCTCGGCAGCGAACTGACTGACCAGATCGAAGATCTGCTCGTTCAATTCGTGGAGCTGCTCAGCGGTCACGTGGACACTGGCGGAGTGCAGCATGGTGGAGTGCTGCCAGCGCTCGGCAAGCTCGGTCATGCCGCGCTCGACGATGTCGCGCACCCCCGCCTCGCGGTGGTGCAGCCACTCGCGCATGATGACGCGGCTGGCCTGTTTGCCCGCCTCACTCTGGTCGAGCTCGGGCCCGCCCATCGTGATCGGGCCGGGAGTGCGTTCCCACCAGCGCTCGCGGGCGGTGCCGCGCCCCTCGACCTCGCGCACATAGCCGTGCTTTTCGAGCTGGCGCAGGTGGTAGCTGGTGGCCCCGCTCGACTCTCCGAGCCGCTCGCCCAGGGTGCTCGCGGTATGCGCACCGTAGGTCGACAGCGCCTCGATGATCTGCACGCGCAGCGGATGTGCCAGCGCCTTGAGGCCGTCGAGGTCGGCGACGCGGCCGTCGGTGGTGTCGGTGGAGGTCATGTCACAAAGATAGCATTGCAAAGTTTCCTTTGCAAGCAATTCTTTGCATTGTTTTATTTGCAAGCGCTTCTTTGCCGTCGGCGCACTGTGCGAGAGCCGGGGCGTGCATCCCTGACACGCGCACCAAAGCAAGCGGCATACAGTGGCCGGATGACGAATCCGTTTTTCGCGCCGAGCACCCTGCCCTACCAGCTGCCTCCGTTCGCCGAGATCCGCGAGGAGCACTATGCCGAGGCGATCGACGCCGGCATGGCCGAGCAGCGCGCCGAGATCGCCGCGATCACCGCGCAAAACGATGAGCCGACATTTGCCAACACCATGGAACCGCTCGAGCGCAGTGGCCAGCTGCTCATGCGCGTGCTGCGAGTGTTCTACAACCAGTCGAGCGCCAACTCGTCTGACGCGACGAACGCGCTGGAGGAGCAGTACGCTCCCCTGCTGTCGGCGCACCAGGATGCAATCACACTCGATGCCGCACTGTTCGCCCGCATCGACACGTTGCACTCACGGCTTGACGAGCTCGACCTCACGGACGAGCAGCGGTATCTGATCGAGCGGCGCCATACCGAGATGTCGCTCGCCGGCGCCGGGCTCGACGACACCGCAAAGGCGCGCCTTGGCGAACTGAACAGCCGCCTGTCGACGCTCACCACGAAGTTCGAGAAGAATCTCCTGGCGGACACGAACGACCTCGCCGTCGTCGTCGACGACGTGGCCGAGCTCGACGGACTGACCTCGGGCGAGATCGCCGCCTGTGCGCAAGCCGCTGCCGACCGCGGGCTGGACGGCAAGTACCTCGTCTCGCTCGTGCTGCCGACGGGTCACCCCTACCTCGCGTCACTCACGAACCGTGAACTGCGCGAACGCATCATGGCCGCTTCACGAGCCCGCGGCGGTCGGGGTGGCGAGCACGACAACCGCGAGGTGCTGCTCGAGATCGTGCGGCTGCGGGCAGAGCGCGCTCGTCTGCTCGGATTCGACAACCACGCCGCATTTGTCGCGGCCGACCAGACCGCGAAGACACCCGAGAATATCGCCGCCATGCTCGAGAAGCTTGCCCCGGCGGCGGCACAGAATGCGCGGGCCGAGCAGGACAAGCTTGAGGCTCTTGCCGGTCACCCCATCGAGGCGCACGACTGGGCGTTCTACAGCGAGAAGGTGCGCGCCGCCGAGTTCGACGTCGATACCGCCGCCCTGCGTCCGTACTTCGAAGCGGAGCGCGTTCTGCAGAAGGGCGTGTTCGCCGCCGCCACCCAGGTGTTCGGCATCACCTTCACCGAGCGCATCGACCTCGTCGGGTACACCGACGGCGTGCGGGTGTTCGAGGTGCACAACGAGGACGGCAGCGAGCTGGGGCTCTACCTTCTCGATCTGTACACCCGCGACGCGAAGCGCGGCGGCGCCTGGATGAATGAGCTCATCGGCCAGAACGAGTTGCTCGACCACCCGACCGTGGTCGTCAACAACTTGAATGTGCCGAAGCCCCCGGCAGGCGCGCCGACCCTGCTCACCTTCGACGAGGTGAACACGTTCTTCCACGAATTCGGGCACGCCCTGCACGGTCTGTTCGCGCACGTTACCTACCCGCACTTCACGGGTACAAACGTCTATCGCGACTTCGTCGAGTTCCCGAGCCAGGTCAACGAAATGTGGATGCTGTGGCCCGGTCTCGTCGACGACTACGCCGTTCACCACGAAACCGGCGAGCCGATTCCGGCCGAGACGATCGAGAAGATCCGCGCGAGCGAAACGTGGGGCGAGGGTTTCGCGACGAGCGAGTACCTGGCTGCCGCCCTCCTCGACCAGGCGTGGCACCGGCTGAGCCCGGAGGAGGCGAACGCGGTCACCGACGTCGCCGCGTTCGAGGCGGAGGCGCTCGCCCGGGTCGGACTCGACAACCCGGCCGTGCCGACCCGCTACAGCTCGACGTATTTTGCCCACACGTTCTCGGGCGACTACGACGCTGGGTATTACAGCTACATCTGGAGCGAGGTGCTCGACGCCGACACGGTCGAGTGGTTCAGAGAGAACGGCGGCCTGACCCGCGCCAACGGCGACCGCTTCCGCGAATACGTGCTCGGGATCGGCGGCAAGCGCGACCCGCTCGAGGCGTACCGCGAGTTCCGGGGCCGCGAGGCCCGTATCGAGCCGCTGCTCGAGCGCCGGGGGCTCGCGGCCTAATTGTCAGCTTCGTCGCAGGCGCAATCCCTAGCCACGCGTCGAGCACGCGCGTAACGTGTCGTCACGCAGTACGGACACGATGACGAACAACAACGGAGAGGGTGGACTCCCGATGGATATGCGCATGATGATGGCCGACTCGATGGTCGAGGGTATGGATATGGAGGCGATGCAGAATCTCGTGGAGGCTGCCGCCGCCTGTGAGCAGGCGTGCACGATGTGCGTGAGCAGCATGATGGGCATGGACGGCATGGAGACGTGCAGCGCCCGCTGCATGAACTGCGCCGACATGAGCAACACGATGATGCGCATGATGATGCGCCCTGCCGGCATGGAGATGGATGCCATGATGGCCGCCATGCAGGCCTGCATGATGATGGCGAAGGCGTGTTCGGCCGAGTGCTCGATGCACGCCGACATGAACGATCACTGCCGCATGTGCGCGAGGGCGTGCGACGAGCTGGTCGCCGCGTGCGAGGACATGATGGCCTCGATGCGCCAGATGAGCTAACGACTCGAGGGTCTTACACACCAACCCCGACGCGGAGCACGCTGTGCTTCGCGTCGGCCGTTTTCAGCACGTCGTAGACCGCGTGCAGCGACACCGGGGCACCCGGCAGAAGCTCGCCCGTAAGGTCGGCGTGGTTCCACAGCATGATCGACTGGTCGTCGCACAGGGTGACGACCTCGATCCAGCCGCCCACCGAGGCTGCCACAACGATCGCGTCGCGCCACTTGCCCGGCGTCGCGGACGACACGCGGTCCTGTATCGGCGACACGGCGTGGCCCGCCGCGCTCGACGTGCACATCGCGTCGCAGTCAATCAGCGAGTGCTGGCGCTGCGAGTGCGAGGTCGAGTCGGCGAACATGCGGCAACGATACGAAGGCGCTGCCCCCCGCCGCCAGCGATCGCGTCACACGACGCAATACGCGGCGCTCGGTGCGACGCGCCCCGTCAGAACCAGATGCTGAGGCGCGGAGCGATCGGGCTACGCAGCATCGCGTCGGCGGCGACGGCGGCGCCCGGCGTCTGCTCGGCAATGCGGCCAGCGGCGGCGAGGGTGGCCGCATTGACGCCCCCGAGGTACAGCGAGCCGAGGGCCCGCACGTCGAGCGCGAGGTGCGCCGCGCCGTCGGGCGCATCCCCGTCGAGCGGCGCGCACTCCCCCGACCCGTCGGTGTGGGCGGTGAGCAGGTAGCGTCCTGCCGCGATACCGTCGGGGTCGTCCACGTCGAGCAGGAGGCTGCCCTCGGCTGCGTAGCCGCGCGCGGCGAAGGCGGCCGGCACGTCGAGGATGCGCACCCACAGATGATCGGTGACGTCCGTCGTGCGCACGGCACGAGCATCCGCGACCTGCCAGCGCAGCGGTTCGTCGACGCTGCGCAAGTCGACCGTGATCCCGGCGACGAGGTCGAGGTCGAGCAGGTAGCGCCACAGCGCGGCGTACGCGTCGGGGGTGGCTGCGATCAGCTCGGTGACCGTCACGCGGTGCTTCGTGAAGTCGCTGCCCTGCTCGGCGACGCGGTAGAGCGCGAACCCCTGCGGCTCGCCGTCGGCGTCGTCGTAGCGCACCGCGCGCAGGGCTCCCGCGTCTTTCTTCGTGTCACCGGTGAGGGCGAACATGCGATCCCACAGTCGTGGCCAGCGGTCGATCTCGCCGGGAACTCCGTGGCGCGCGCGGCGCTCGATCTCGGGCGCTTGCTGCCGTAGGGAAGCCCGCTCGACGAGGTGCACGCGGCCCTCAGGAACGGGACCGGTCCAGTTGGCGCGGCGTTGCTCGATCGAGAGGGATGCGGCGAAGGCGGCGGGCGAGAACCCGAAGCGCCCGTAGATGGTCGCCTCTGAGACCGTGAGCACCGCGAGCGGAGCGCCGTGCTCACGCGCAGCAGCCAGCTCTGACTCGAGCAGGGCGCGAGCGATGCCGCGGCGGCGGTGCGTCGGCGCGACCGTGACTGAGCTGATGGCCCAGGCCTCGACGTAGCGCTCGCCCGGGGTTGTCAGCCTTGTTGGCCACGAACTGACCGTCGCGACCGGGGTCGCCGGGTCGGCAGCAGAGTCATCCCACACGGCGGCGAGACGACTGTCGCGAAAGGGGGTGAAGCGGTCGGCGAGCTCGCCATCCTCGGGGTCGTCGGCGTAGAAGCCGCGCAGGTCGGCGCGCAGCCACGCCGCGCACTGCGCCTCGTCATCGAGGTCGACGAGGCCGAAGCGGAGACCACGGGCGGCGAGGGCGGCCGCCTGCTCGGCAGGAACGGGAAGGGACTGGAACGGGTGACGCGGCATGGCGCCAGGCTAGCGGTCGGCGTCGTCCGCGCCGACGCTCGCTCCCTGCCGAAGCAGCTCAATCGCGACGACCTCGACGGGAACGCCCGACGCGATCGCACGGGCCTGCAAGAGTTCTGCGATCGTGCCCGGCACCGTGAGCACGAGGGCGTTCGGGTCGTCGTCAGCGCCGTGTAGCGACGCGCGCCCCGAAACCTGCGGCACGGGCTGGCGCGGCTCGTCGCGCACGAAGATGGCGAGCACGGGTACGACGACCGTGCCGAGCACGTCGAGGATGGCGATCACGCCGAACACCCGCCAATACAGGTCGCCGTCGTCGCCTGGAATGTCGCCCTCGGTCACGATCGGAAGGATCAGCAGGATCGCCACGATGCCGATCGCCACGAGGGTGGCGGCAAGCCCGATGCGAATGGGACGTCGACGACGGCCGGCGAGAAGCAGCAGCAGGTTCGCGTGGGCGAGGCTCACCGCGAGGATTCCGGCGACTCCGAACGCCTGCAGCCAGGTGTCGAGGTCGGGCAGGTTCCAGTCGCGCCAGATCAGCACCATGCCGGGCACGAGCGCCGCAAGACTGGCGAGGAGGCCGGCGGCCGCAACGATGCGCATCGAGCGGTCCGCAATCGCGAGATGGCACAGCGCGGTGATCGACGCCGCGCCGAACAGGACGGTGGTGAGCAGGATCTTGCCCTGCGTTTCGCCGAAGTCGCCGCCCAGCAGGGCGACGATCCCCACGACGGCGGCCGCCGAGAACGAGATGATGATGCCGTAGATGGCACCCTTGCGGGCCGCGGAGATGATGTCGGGGTTCATGGCGCCTCACCCTGTTCTTCCGGCAGCGCTGCCGGGCGCGGTGACCGCGTGCGGGTCACGAGCATCACGATAGACCCGGCGGCGAGTCCCCAGAAAGCGCTTCCGATTCCGGCGACGACGACGCCCGAGGCGACGACGACGAGAGTGACCGCGGCGACAACGCGGGTATCGGGCGGTTCGAAGGCCGCCACGAGTCCCGACGCGAGGGCCGAGAACAGCGCGAGGCCCGCCACGGCGATGATCAGGATCGGCGGCGCGGCTGTCACGAGCGCCGTCGCTGCGCCGGCCGCAAGCCCCAGCACGATGTAGGTGGCGCCGCCGGCGATCGGGGCGATGAAGCGCCTCGAGGGGTCGGGATGCGCATCCGGACCGCCCATCAACGCGGCGGTAATCGCCGCAAGATTCAGGGCAAAGCCGCCGAAGGGGGCGGCGAGCACGGTCGCGGCGCCGCTCGACGTCAGGATGGCGCGGGCGGGCACCTCGCGGTAGCCGAGCGTCGACAGCACGGCGAAGCCGGGCACGTTCTGCCCGGCCATCGTGACGATGAACAGCGGCACGCCGAGGCTGACGATGACGGCGGCATCGAACGCGGGCGGGGTGAGCGCGAGCACCGGCGCGAGCGGTGCCTCGGCAACCGCATCGGCGCCGGTGATGACGATGCCGACGATCGCGACGAGCATGGCGGCTGGCACGGCCCACCGCGTGGCGAAGCGCAGAAGCACCAGCCAGACGACAATCACCGGCGCGGCGAGCACCGGCTGCTCGATCAACGCCGTCACGGGGGCGATGCAGATCGGAACGAGGATGCCCGCCAGCATCGCGCCCGCGATCGGCATCGGGATGCGCGTCATCGCGCGGCCGAGCGCCGGCCAGAGTCCCGTGATGGCGAGCAGCACCCCGCACACAAGGAACGCGCCGATGGCGGCCGAGTAGTCGTCGGTGACACCCTGGGCGGCCACCAGCACCGCGGCACCCGGCGTCGACCAGGCGAACGACAGCGGCAGGCGGAAGCGCCACGACAAAAGCCCGGCGAGCAGCGCCTGCGCGATGCACAGGATCAGCAGGCCGCTCGCCGCCTCCGCGGGTGACGCACCGACGGCGATGAGCCCGGCGATGACGAGTGCGAACGAGCTGGCGAAGCCCGTCAGCGCGCCGATGACCCCGGCGATGATCGGCTGCAGCACGAGGCTGAGCCTAGCCGCGGCGTCGTTCGTAACTCAGGAACCGGCGCGTGTACAGCGCGAGAGCTAACGCTCGGGGCGCCGGCTTCCTGAATTACGAACCAAACACCTCCGCCAGGGTCGCCCACGCCTCGGCGCGCACGTACACGGGCACTTCGTCCCACGGAACGACCCGGGTGTCGGCGCCGCCCCCGACCCTCTCCCCCGTGAAGGCGTGAACCCAGTCGCCGTCCGGGAGGGTCGCGGTGTGGGTCGTGGCGCCCTCCTGGGTAACCGGTGAGACGAGGATGTCGCGGCCGAGCATCCATTGCAGGGGGTGCGCCCAGAGCGCCTCATCGTTCGGCCAGTCGAAAAACAGCGGCCGCATGAGGCTCGTTCCCTGCCCGATCGCCCACGCGCTCTCGGCAGAGAGATAGGGCACGAGACGCTCGCGCAGGTGCACGAGCCGACGCACGCCCGGAAGGACGCGGTCGTCGCCGGTGCGCTCGGCGATGTTCCACGGCGTGCGGTCACGACTGGGCGTGCGGTGGTGGTTGAACTCGGAGTGGTACTGCATGATCGGTACGAACGTCGCCGCCGCCATCGAGCGCAGGTAAAGCTCGGCCGTCGGGATCTCGCCGCTGAAGCCGGCGATATCCCACCCCCAGTAGAGGATGCCGCTCGCGGTGGCGTTGAGCCCCGCGAAGAGCGACCAGCGAAACGCCTCCCACGTCGAGTTCTCGTCGCCCGCCCAGAACGCGCCGTGGCACTGCGAACCGGTGAAGCCCGCGCGCGAGAACGTCACCGGCGCCTTCCCGGCCCGGCGCAACAGGTCGCCGTACGCCTTCGCGTACGCGACGGGGAACGTGTTGTTCGCCTCGTCGCCGCGGCGTCCGTCGAGGTAGGCCAACTCACGGCCCCAGGCGTGTTCGCCGCCGTCGGTCTTGAAGCCGTCGATGCCGAGCTCCTCGACGAGGTACCGGCGCTTGTTCGTCCACCATTCGGCGGCGCGCTCGTCGGTCAGATCGGGCATGAGGCTGAGCGGAAACCACCAGCCGCGGTTGCGGTAGGGGCGCAACCGACCGTCGGGGCCCGGCTCGCGAATCAGAACACCCTCACGCACGGCCGCATCCGCATCGTGCCGAACCTGGCCGCGCGGGTGGGGCCGCATCTTGATGAGCGGAATCTGCCACAGCAGCAGCGCTATGTCGCGCGCGTGTAGCTCGTCGACCATGCCCTTGGGGTCGGGCCAGGCGCCGTCGGCCGGGAAGGTGAAGTCGGCAAGCCGCATGGGGCCGCCGTCCTCGCGCGGCGTGTACTGCGCATCCCGCCAGATGTGGAAGGTGCTTTCGTCGCTCCACGCCTCGATGACGACGCTGCCCACCGGAATGTCGTGCTCGCGGTGCAGGTCGACCTGCCGCATGACCTCGGCCTGCGTGTTCCACTCGTTGCCGCTAGCCCACAGTCGCAGAACCCAGTCGGGCAGCTGCTCGGGTCGGCCCACCTCGGCGAGAAACGCATCGAGAACGGTGTGCGGGTCGCCCTCGTATCCGCCGACCGACAGAACGCCGGATGCTGCGCTCGCCGCATCGACCTCGGCCTCGATCACAAGGCGGTCGCCCCGCGTCTGGCCCACGTCGAACCACACGCGGCGGCTCGTGCGCACGTGAAAGCCCCAGCCGCGGCCGCCCACGACGTGCGCGAACGGCATCGGCAGGTAGGTTTTGCGCTCGAGACCTTGCGACTTGTACTGCTCGAAGACGACCGAGTCGAGGGATGCGCCACGGTGGTCGAGCGCGTCGAAACGCTCCCCGAAACCGGCCACCTTCTCGCCATCGGCGAGCGTGAGCGCGAAGCGCACCCGCAGGAGGCGCTCGCCGTCGTCGAGCACCGCGACGCTGCCGGGCACGAGCCCCACGGCCGGATCGGCGGCGACCGTGTCGTCTGCGGCGGCGCGCCAGCCGGCGACGCGCACCGCGAACCAGCGGGTGCGCTGCGACTCGGGCGCGCCGTCGGGGCCGCCGACGAAGCGGTAGCGAGCGTGGGTGCCGGAGGCAAGCCCATTGAGCGTGACCGAGAAACCCCCGGCCGCGCGGGCCAGGCGCGCCTGCGCGCTCGCGAGGTGCCCGCCGTCGACGGCCTGCCCGCGCGAGCGGCGCTGCGTGCGGGTCAGGGGGTGCGTGGTGACGCTGTCACCGTCGTCCCACTGCAGCGTGACCTGGTCGACGTCGGGGGTGACGCGCACGCCGAGCGTCAGCGGCGACCCGGCAACCGGGTCGACCGGATCGCGCTGCTCGGTGTCGACCGAGTACGGGTGGCCGCTGCCGGAGGGGCGGTGCCGGATCATGCGCCCTCCTCCGGGACGTGCGGCGTGATGATGTCGAGCTCGATGGCCAGGCGCACGAACATGGCGTGGCTCCAGAGCAGGGGGGTTGCCACGTCGCCCCAGCGCTCGACCCATTCGGCGCGCCGCTCGGGCGCGAGCAGGTGGTCGGACACCTGCTCGGGCAGGTAACCCTCGGGGGTGACCGTGCGGGCCGCCCACTCGAGTCGGGCTAGCGCGGCCGGCCGATCGCCGGCGGCGGCGTATGCCAGCCCGAGCATGCAGCTCAGCAGTGGCCACTGGCCGCCACCGTAAAAGGTGTCGAACGAGAAGCGGTGCACGCCCCCGCCCACGTCGAGAGCGTCGTCGACCGCTCGGATGCTCGCGCGGCCGAGCGGGCTCGTCGCGTCGATGACGCCGAGCGGCGCGATCGCTGCCGACAGTGACCCGTCGACGTCGGTCGACCCGAGCCACTTGGTCAGGTGGCCGTCGTGCACGCCGCGTCGGGCGACGAGGTCACGCGCGGCCGCGGCGGCCCCGCGGGCGGCGTCGGCGCGATCGCCCTCAACGGCGGCTGAGCGAACGGCGGCCTCAAGGCCAGCCACGATGCACAAAAGCGTTGAGACGTGCACCTGCTCGCGGTGCTCCTCCCACCAGTCGTAGCAGGGGCGTGACCACGTGGCCGCGAGGTAGTCGACGCTGAGGGCGATGCCATCACGCCAGCGCGCGACGTCGAGCCCGTGGCGGTCGGCGTGAGCGACGGCGGCCCACACCCACGTGCCGTAGCCGTCGGTCTGGAAGTCCCACCAGTCGTCGTCCCCCTCCGCACCCTCCATGGTGAAGCGGGTCGGCAGCATGTGCTCGTCGGGCAGGGGACGGCCCGCGGCCGCCGCCTCGACGATCTCGGTGATGCGCGAACGGCGCTCGACGAGCATCCGCTGGCACCAATCGAAGAAGCGGGATGCGCTGTTGACGGCACCGGCGCTCGACACGCCGTCGGCGATGAACGCGCCGTCGCGGAACCAGCTGTAGCCCTGATAGGCGGAAAAAGTGGGGCTGGCGGGGTAGGCGCCGCTGGGATGTTGAAGAGAGGTGATGAGCGAGACGCTCGAGCGCGCGAGGTCGGCGAGCGCGTCGGTGCCGACCGGGGTGGTCAGTGCGGTCATGGTATCGGCCCTCCGGGGCGTGACGGGGGCGGGGCCCTGCCGGGTGTGTCCGGCCGAGCCCCGCCCGAGCTGGGTCAGGCCGGTCAGCCGCCGATGGCGGCGTTGATGCGCTCTTCGGCGCTCGCCAGGGCGTCGGCGACGGACTTGCGGCCGGCCTGCGCCTCGACGAGTTCCTCGCCGATGATGTCTTGCATCTCAGTCTGCCCGGTCGCCACAACCGGAGGAAGAGCGACCGCGTCGAGCGAGTCGAACACGGCCTGGCGGTTCGCCGGGTTGTCCTTCGCCAGGTAGACCTCGAGCTGGCTGTCGTCGGCGATCGGCGGCAGCTCCCAGCCGGCGTCGAGGCGGATGTCGACCATCGTCTGCGAACTGGTGAGGAACTCGGCCCACTTCGTCGCCGCCTCGATGTTCGCGCTCGACGCCGAGACGCCGACCGCGTTCGAGAACACGGCACTCGCCTGCTGCGTGTTGCCCGGCTCCACGGCGATGTCCCACGCGAACGGCGCGTCGGCGAAGGCGCCGAACATCCAGATGCCCGTGTGCAGCATGCCGAGGCGGCCCTCGAGGAAGAGGTTCGTGTCGAAGTCGGGCGTGCCCTGACCGGCCTCAATGGTCGGCATGAGCGTGCCGCTCTTGCCGGTCAGCCACTCGGCGGCCTCGATGCCGCCCGGGGTGTTGAAGGCAACCGCGGTGTTGTCGTCGTTGAGGAACGACTCACCGTTCTGCTCGAGCACCTTGTAGTACTCGTAGAACGACACCGGCTGGTGGCTGCCCCAGATGTCGTCGCCGAGGGCAGAGATCGCCTCGCCGGCCGCCTGCTCGTCGGCCCACGTCCAGTCGTTCGTGGGGTAGTCGAGGCCGGCCTCATCGAACAGGTCGGCGTTGTAGAACAAGACGACCGTCGAGAACGAGCTCGGCAACGCGTACGACTGACCGTCCGTCGCGTACGCCTCCAGCAGCGAGGGGCGGTAGGCGCTGGGGTCCGACACCTCGAGCGGCGCGAGCACGCCGTTTGCCTGGTAGGCGGCATAGTTCGCGTACTCGATGTCGAACACGTCGCTCACCGTTCCGGCCGCGAGGTCGGTCTGCAGCGCCGTGCCGTAGTCGCCGTAGGGCAACGTGGTCACATCGACGGTGATGCCGGGGTTTTCCTCTTCGAAGGCGTCGACGATGGTCTGAAGGTTCTCTTCGTTGCCGCCGTTCGAGATGAAGTTCGTGTAGGTAATGGTGACGTTTTCGGTCGGCGTTTCGCCGCCCGGGGTTGCCGGGTCGGTGGGCGCCTCGGCGGCGCAGGCGGTGAGTGCCAGGGCGCCGACGGCGGCAATGCCGACGGCGAGGCGGAATGTGCGCTTCATGGGGTGATATCTCCTTTGATACTGCGGTTCCGGTGGTGCGGATCGGATGGGGTGATTCCCGGGGCTACTTGATCCCCGAGCTGGCGACGCCCTGAATGATGTACTTCTGGGCGAACAGATAGATGGCGAGCATGGGCAGCACGCTGATGACGCTTCCGGCCATGACCACGTCCCACGCGGTCGTGTACTGGCCCTGCAACCCCGCGAGGGCGATGGGCAGCGTCTGCAGGGTGGGGTCGCGCAGCACGATCAGCGGCCACAGGAAGCTGTTCCAGCTGCCCATGAAGGCGAAGATCGTGAGCGTCGCGAGCGCCGGCTTGATGTTCGGCAGGATGATCGTGGCGAAGATCCGAAAGTGGCCGGCACCATCCAACGTGGCCGCCTCGTCCAGCTCGCGCGGCACCTGGTTGATGGCCTGGCGCAGCAGGAAGATGCCAAACGCGGTGGCGAAGGTCGGCAAGAGCGCGCCGAGGTAGGTGTTCAGCAGCCCGAACGTGCGCAGCTGGGCGAACAGCGGCACGATCAGCACCTGCAGCGGGATCATCATCGTCGCGAGGTACACGGCGAACACGATGCCGCGGCCGCGGAACGGCAGGCGGCTGAACGCGTAGGCCGCGGTCGCGCTCGTGAACAACTGCACGATCGTGGTGATGGCCGCAAGCATCAGGCTGTTCATCGCGACCCGTGCAAACGGCCTCTCGGTGAAGAGAGTCTCGTACGCCCCGAGGGACGGGTTCTCGGGCCACAGCCGAATGGGGCTGCCGAGGTTCGCGCCGGGCGTGAGCGAGGTCACGACCGTCCAGACGAACGGGAACATCATCGCGAGCCCGCCGACGACGAGCACACCGGCGATCAGGATGCGCGTAGCGCGGTTTCGGGTGGATACCTCACGCATAGTGCACCCACCTCCTCTGGCCGATGACCTGCACGACGGTGACGGCGAGAATGACGACGAAGAGCATCCAGGACAGAGCGCTCGCCTCGCCGGCCGAGCCGTAGCGGAAGGTGAGGTCATAGATTTCGCCGACGACGACCTGGCTCGAGCCTGCCGGCCCTCCACCCGTCATCGCGTAGACCTGGTCGAAAACCTGGAAGCCGTTGATGAGCGAGATGACGACAACGAAGAACGTGCTGGGGCTGAGCATGGGGAGGGTGACGCTGATCAAGCGCCGCCAGGGCCCCGCGCCGTCGACCTTGGCGGCGTCGTAGAGGTCGGTGTTGATCGACTGCAGGCCCGCGAGCAGGATCACCATGACGAAGCCGAGGTCTTTCCACGCGCTCGCGAGGATGATGGACGGCATCGACCAGCTCGGGTCGGTCCACCATCCCGGCCCGTCGATGCCGAGGAAGCCGAGCACGCCGTTGACGACGCCGTTCTCAGGAGCGAGGAGCCAGCGCCAGACGATTGCGACAACGATCCAGCTGGTGACCACGGGCAGGAAGTAGATGCCGCGCAGCAGGTTCCGGCCGCGCATGGCGCGGTTGAGGCCGAGGGCCAGCGCGAGGCCACCGATATAGACGAGCGGCAGGTAGCCGACGATGTAGGAGATCGTGTTGCCGAAGACGCGCGCGGTGTCGGGATCGGCGATGAGGCCCGCGAAGTTGTCGAGCCCGACGAACGTCATGGGGCTGAGCAAGTTCCAGTCGTGCAGGCTGATCCAGGCTGCGCTCACCATCGGGGTGAGCACGAACAGGGTGAGCGGGATCGCGCTCGGCAACAGGAACGCAAGAACGGTGAGGGCGTACCGCACGCGGCGGGCGCGGGAACCTCGAGCGGTGCGGCGTGGCGCGGCCGGCGGAGCCGACGCGTCGTCGCTGTCAGTCGCGGCGCGCGCGGCAATCGCCGGCTCGGTCAGCGGCAGGATGCTCGTCATGAGTCGCTGCCCCCGGCCTGCTCGACGAGGCGGCGGCGCACCTCGGTGCCCTGCTCTCCGGCGACGCCCTCGGCGTCGAAGGGGGTCGAGATGACGAGGGCCGCGGCGCCCTGCGCCCAGCTCTCGTCTTGCCACGTTTCGACGGCAACGGGTACCCCGCGGCGGGACGGCATCAGGGAGGCGCGGAAGGCGGGCTCGAAGCCGAACGACCAGTGCTGCCATGCGGCCGTGCCCTCTCCGAGCACGATGACGATCTCGGGGTCGAGCGTGTGTACGAGGCCGGCGAGCGCGCGGCCGAGGGTGTGTCCGGCTTCTCCGAAGATCGACGTGGCGGCACTGTCGCCGCGGTCAGCCGCGTCTCGCAACTGCTCGATGCCGTCGGCGCCCCCGATGACGCCACGCTCGCGGCCTCGAGCGACGAGCGCGTCTTCGCCGACCAACGCCTCAAGGCAGCCGGCGTTGCCGCAGCGGCAACGGGGGCCCCCGTCGACAACGGGCAGGTGGCCGATCTCGCCCGCTCCCCCGCGGGCGCCGCGCACGACCGAGCCGTCGACCACAATCGCCGCGCCCACGCCGGTGCCGATCGTGACGACGAGGAAGTTTTCGTGCTGACGCCCCACACCGTGGAGGCGCTCGGCGATGGCGAGGGCCGTCACGTTGTTTTCGACGAGCACCGGCAGTCCGAGCTCGCGACGCAGTACGTCGCCGAGCGGGGTGTTCTGCCAGCCGAGCTGCGCCGAATGCACGACGCCGGTGCCCTGCCGGTCGACATCACCGGGAACCCCAACGCCGATGCCGAGCAGCGGGGTCGCACTACGGCTGCCGATGAACGCGCGGATGCTCGCGGCCAGGTCGCTCAGCATGGTCGCGCTCGAGGCGTCGAACGCGACGCTCTCAGCGCGGGAGACCGCGCCGTCGATGCCGACTTCGACGAGGGCAAGGTGGTCAGCGGCCACCTTCACGCCAACGGCGCGACCGGCGCTCTGGACGAGGCCGAGCATCCGTGCGGGGCGGCCGCCCTGCGAGCGGGTTTCGGCAAGCTCTCGGATGAGTCCGTCGCCCAGCAGGTCTTTTGTGAGCTGGGTCATGAGGGCCGGGGAGACGGAGAGGTTGCGGGCGAGGTCCGCGCGCGACGCGGGCCCGTGAGCACCGAGGTGCGCGAGCACCGCCGAGCGGGTCACGTCGGTGCGGGCCGTGGGGCGGATCGCCATTGTTCTCCCCTTAGTTCAGGACTAAACAAAACGTAGAATGAAGTCACGAACGATGTCAAGAACAATTTTCTGGCGCGCAAGTAGGCGGGCGTGGCTAGCGGCGATCTCGTCAGAGCGCGCTGGCCGCGGAAGAAGAAAAGGGCTGGTCAGCTGCCGTAGCGGTACCAGTGGCGCACGTGATCGCGGTCGCGCCGGGCTTGCCAGAATTCGATCTCGCTGGGGGTGAGTGCCCACGCCGCCCAGTCGGGGTTCACGTCGTCGCCGGTCTCGGGGCGGGCGCGCCAGTCTGCGGCGGCAACGTCGGCGGGCAGTTCTTCCACCTCGCCGGTCACGCGCACTTGACGGCCACGCTGGGGCCAGAAGAACGTCATGGCGGCGCTCGGGTTCGCGGCCAGGTCGATGCCCTTGCGGGTCGAGCGGGCACCGGCGAAGATCCACTGCCCGCGGTCAAGGTCTTTTAGAATGAGGGTGCGGGCGGTGACGTGCCCGGTCGGGCCGGAGGTCGACAGGGTGAAGGCGTGGGGCTGGAGGAGTCCGTGCGACAGAGCGTCATCGAGCCACTGCAGGAAGAGAATTTGCGGGTCGTCGGGGGCGTGAGCGCGGTCGAAGACCGGCAGCTCGTCGGGGAAATCGGGCAGGGCCCGGAGGCGGGAACGCAGCGTGTCCGACATGGCCGAAGCGTATCCCCCGAGCCTGATCACCCGCCAGCGATCACTGTGAGAAGTGTGGCGGCAGGCTGAGACTTCGACGGTCCCGTTGCGGCGACCTTCCCCCATCGCGTTCACTCGAACCATGCCGCTCGCGCCCGCCGTGCACTCATCGTTGTCGGCGCGGCACTCGCGCTGCTCGGCCTTGTCGTCGCGGGCTTCTTGCTGTACGCATTCACTCCGTACCGGGCCGACGCCGACCCGTTCCTCGCGGCCTGGCGTAGCAACGCCATCGAGATCACCGGCACCGACCGAGCGTTCGTGATCCGGCCGACCATCGGGGGCGGAGAGGGTGAGGGGATTGGGCTCGTGTTCGTTCCCTCGGCTCGGGTTGAGTCGTCGGCCTACCTCTACAAGTTGAGCGGGATCGTGGCCACCACGGGGACGACGGTCGTCATCATCCGCCCGGCCCTCAACCTGCCGGCTCTCGAGTCTCGAGCCCTCGAAGCGTTTACAGCGGAGGCGCCGGAGATCGGCCGCTGGATTGTCGGAGGGCACTCCTCTGGCGGCACGCTCGCCTGCGAGTGGGCGCTGGCGGCGGGAAGCGAACATGGTGTTCACGCCGCCCCGGACGTGGCCGGGCTGTTGCTGCTCGGCAGCCACTGCGCCAGCGATCTGTCGACCTCCACGCTCGCCGTTACATCGTTGGTCGCGAGCAACGACCGCATCAGAACACCCAAGGACATCGCTGAGCGGGCGAATCTGCTGCCCGATGATAGGTGGCGTCCCCTGTGGTGGTGTAGTTTCCCGGCTCGAGTGTCACGTTGAGAACGTGGTGAGCCATCGTGCGATGGTCAGTGAGTACCGATCAAAGTCACTCACAGGAAGACACAAACGCACGATGGCTCTTAACCAGTCTGCCCTCCTCGAGCTCCTCGGGGAACTGAAACTCACCGATGTCACCGACCGGATCCGGGTCGCGACCGAGACGCTCTACCAGGAGCTGATCGACGCCGAGGCTGCCGCGTTCATCGGCGCTGCCCCCTACGAACGTTCGGAGGGTCGGGTCGCGGTCCGCAACGGGACCCGACCCCGCACCCTTTCGACCACGGCCGGGGATCTCGATCTGCGGATCCCGAAGCTGCGCGCGGGGTCGTTCTTCCCGTCGCTGCTGGAACGCCGCCGCCGGGTCGACCAAGCCCTGTTTGCGGTCGTGATGGAGGCGTACGTCCACGGTGTCTCGACTCGCAAGGTCGACGACCTCGTCAAAGCGCTCGGCGCCGACACCGGGATCTCCAAGTCCGAGGTGTCGCGGATCTGCGCCAACCTGGACGAGGATGTCGCCGCGTTCCGAGACCGCCCGCTCGCCGACACCACGTACCCGTACGTGTTCCTCGACGCGACCTACTGCAAAGCGAGGGTCGGCCGGCGTGTCGTCTCTCAAGCCGTCGTCGTCGCCATCGGCGTCGCCGCGGACGGGCGCAGGGAAGTGCTGGGCTTCGAGGTCGGCGACACCGAGTCGCAGCCGTTCTGGACGACGTTTCTCCGCTCCCTCAAGGCCCGCGGCCTCGACGGGGTCAAGCTGGTCATCAGCGACGCCCATACCGGACTGATCGCTGCGATTGAGACGGTGTTCCAAGGCTCCGGCTGGCAGAGATGCAGGGTGCATTTCATGCGGAACGTGCTCTCCCAGGTCCCGAAGACCGCCGGCCCGATGGTCGCGTCGATCATCCGCACCATCTTCGCCCAACCCGACACAGAGCACGTCTTCGCGCAGTTCCACGAAGTCACCCGGATGCTCACCCGCTCGCACCCGAAGATCGCGGACATGCTCGAAGAGGCGAAGAACGACATCCTCGCGTTCTGCGGATTCCCGCAGCAGCACTGGCGGCAGATCTGGTCCACGAACCCGCTCGAGCGGGTGAACAAGGAGATCAAGCGCCGCACCGATGTCGTCGGCACGTTCCCGAACCCGGCGGCGCTGCTGCGCCTCGCCGGACACGTCCTCATCGAGCAACACGACGAATGGGACGGGGCCGACCGCCGTTACTTCAGCGAGCACTCCATGAAGCTCCTCAACGTCGAAAAAGAGGAGGTCGCGATCCCCGAACTCGCTGCGGCATAATCACAGAAGCTGATCCCGCACGTTGTTGAGAAACTCCACCACTCAAAGGGACGTCACCCGATGATACCGTCACGGTCACTGTTGAAGGCGCGAACCATTCGTTGTTCGGCGACTATGGCACGCAGTTCGGTGTCGGTGAGGCGTCGGTGTCCACGGATGCCGTGCAAGCGCAGATCACGCAGGCTACCGCCAAGCTTGTCGGCCGTATCACGCGCTGAGGCGTGCGCCGGGAGAGAGTGGGCGGATGCCCGGGAGTCGTTAGGCCGACTTCTCGCGACGGGCGGGCCGGCGCGGCACGATGGTCGGCGCTGCATTGTCGATGACGGCCTCGCGGGTGACGATCACGCGTTGCACGTCGTCGTCGCTCGGCACGTCGAACATGATGGGCCCGAGCACCTCTTCGAGGATCGCGCGCAGGCCGCGGGCGCCGGTCTGGCGCAGCACCGCGAGGTCGGCGATCGCGTCAAGCGCCTCTTGCGAGAATTCGAGCTCGACACCGTCGAGTTCGAACATGCGCTGATACTGCTTGATGAGCGCGTTTCGCGGGGTGGTGAGAATGTCGATGAGTGCGTCGCTGTCGAGCGGCGACACGGTCGTCACGACGGGAAGGCGCCCGATGAACTCGGGGATCAGCCCGAACTTGTGCAGGTCTTCGGGCAGCACTTCGCTGAAGAGGTCGAGCTCTTTCGACTTGTCGTGCAGCGGCGCACCGAAGCCGATGCCGCGCTTGCCTGCCCGCTGGCTGATGATGTCTTCCAGCCCCGCGAAGGCGCCCGCGACGATGAACAACACGTTGGTCGTGTCGATCTGGATGAACTCTTGGTGGGGATGCTTGCGCCCGCCCTGCGGGGGAACACTCGCCACGGTGCCCTCAAGAATCTTCAGCAGCGCCTGTTGCACGCCCTCGCCCGACACATCGCGCGTGATGGACGGGTTTTCGGCCTTGCGGGCGATCTTGTCGACCTCGTCGATGTAGATGATGCCCGTTTCGGCACGCTTGACGTCGTAGTCGGCGGCCTGGATGAGCTTCAACAGGATGTTCTCGACGTCTTCGCCGACGTAACCGGCTTCAGTCAGCGCGGTGGCGTCGGCGACGGCGAATGGCACGTTGAGGCGCTTCGCGAGAGTCTGTGCCAGGTAGGTTTTGCCGCATCCGGTCGGGCCGATGAGCAGGATGTTGCTCTTCGCGATTTCGACGTCGTCGGCCTTCTGATCGGCCGGCTGAATGGTTTGGCCGGCACGGATGCGCTTGTAGTGGTTATAGACGGCCACCGACAGTGCGCGCTTCGCTGCCTCCTGGCCGATGACGTACTCGCCGAGGAAGGAATAGATCTCGCGCGGCTTCGGCAGCTCGAAGTCGGCAGACGCGGCCTCGCCCGACTCGGCGAGGCGCTCTTCGATGATCTCGTTGCACAGCTCGACGCACTCGTCGCAGATGTACACGCCGGGGCCAGCGATGAGCTGCTGAACCTGCTTCTGACTCTTGCCGCAGAACGAGCACTTGAGCAGGTCGGCGCTCTCACCAATACGGGCCATGAGCGCCTCCCTTCCTGACCGTGAACGGTGTGGGTCGAGCCTAACCCCCACCACCGACGTTCGCGCACGCGCTCTCCCCCGGGCGCGTCGCCCGAACATAACCACGAAGCGACGAGACCGACCAAACCTGGCGGGCGACAGCCGCGAATCACTCGCAGGAACACGCACAGCGCGTGACCTACGCTGAGAGGGCGATGATGATCGACGAACGTATGCGAGCCCGGCGCCTTCGCGTCGCATCGTCTGCAGTTGTCGCCGTCGTTGCCATCACCGCAGCCGCGACTGCCCACGGTCTGGCCGGCGGGGGCATCGCCTCCGCGCCCGCACTTGTGGCCGCACTTCTCGTCGGCGTCCCCCTCGGGATGCTCGTCATCGGTCGCCGACTGACGGCCGGTCGAGCGGCCGCCGGCGTCCTCATCGACCAGGCGATCTTCCACGGCCTGTTCTCCTTCTTCGGACACGCCGGTTCGCCCACCCCCTCGGGGGGACACGCTCACCACGGTGTGGCGGGGATCGCTATTGACGCTCCCCCAGCCATCGCCGCGCTGAGCGCCGCGCCCATGCTTGCCTCCCACGCCGGTGCGGCGGTCGTTGCGTTCGCCACCCTCATGTACGGGCGCGCCGCGATCGTACGCGCACTCGCCAGCGTCGCCCACAGCATCCTGATCGTGTTCGGTGCCACGCCGATCGCGCTGGCAGCTCCGTCGACCCGTCCCGCGCATCCCGCCGCAGCTCACCGACCGGCACCTTCAGCCGTCGCCGTCGCCGTCCATCCGAGGCGCGGCCCTCCGACCTCTCTCGTCACCTCCACCCGCACGGTCTCCCTCTGAGGCCGCGGGTGGCGAGCGCTCGCGCTGCGAGCGTTCGCCCGCGAACGCGCGCGTCGCGCGTTCGCCCCTACCGACGAGAAAGGTTTCACCATGTCCACTGTTCGTTCCTCTACTCCCGCTCGCGCATCCCGTCTCGGAATGGCGACCGCGGCCGTGGTCGCCGGAGCAGGGCTCGCCCTCGCGGCGCCGCTATCCGCCAGCGCCCATGTCTCGGCAAGCGCCACATCGACCGCCGCAGGCTCGTACACGGTTGTCGCGTTCTCGGTTCCTCATGGCTGTGAGGCATCACCCACCGAGGTCGTGACGATCTCGATGCCCGAGTCGGTGCCATCGGTCACGCCGACGGTGAACCCCAACTGGAGTGTCGAGAAGCAGTTCGAGGATGCCGCCGACCCGAACCGGGTCACGGCCGTCGTCTACACGGCGATCGCCGAGCCGCTCGCCGCCGATCTGCGCGACGTGTTCGAGCTATCGTTCCGGGTGCCGGACGACGCGGAAGGGGAGAGCCTCGAATTCCCCACCGTGCAGACCTGCACCGAGGGCACTGCTGAGTGGGTGGGCGACGACGTCCCCGCCTTCACCGTGACGGCTGCGACCGGCGACGCCCACGGACACGGTGCCAGCGAAACCGGCGCGGCGACCGATGACGACGTTTTCGCGCGCGTGGTCGGAGGGGGCGGTCTGGCGCTCGGCGCTGGCGCTCTGGGCGTGAGCCTGTGGAGCGTCCGCCGTCGCGCGACGGCGTAGCACCCGATTCGGAGGTGGTCGAAAGGTCTCACACCGGGGCCTTCGACCGCCTCCCCTACCGTGTTTGTTTACCAAGGAGGCACTTTCGTGACGTACTCACGCACCACATCACCCCGCACACGCACTCCACGGCGATCTCGCTCGCTCGCCGCGACCGCGATTGCCGCCGCGGGCCTACTGGCTCTCGCGCCGGCGCTGCCCGCGACCGCCCACAACTTCGTCGTGTCGACAAACCCCGGAGAGGGCGCAACCGTCACCCTCCCGCCGGAGCGTTTCGAGATTCTCACCAACGAGAACCTGCTCGACATCGCCGGCGACGCCACCGGCTTCGCCCTGCAGGTCACCGATGAGCAGGGCCAGTTCTACGGCGACGGATGCCTCGTCGTCGACGGCGTCGGCATGAGCATGGGTGCCTGGCTCGGCGACACCGGCACCTACACCGTGTCGTATCAGTTCATTTCGGCCGACAGCCACACCCTGTCGGGCACCTACCAGTTCGACTACCAACCGGATCCCGCCGCGGCGATCACGCCGGGCAGCGAGGCGCCGCTCGTGTGTGGCGACCCCGCGCCCGGCACCGAGCCGGAGTCGACGCCCGAGCTCGAGGTCGTTGAGCCCGACGCGACCGCCGAGCCGGCGCCCGAGCCCGATGCGACGGAGGCTCCGGCGACCGACGACGCGTCCGCAGCCATGGGCATCCCAACGGGTCTCGCGATCGGGATCGGCCTTGGTGTGCTGGCACTCATCGCCGCCATCGTCGGCGGTGTCGTGTACTCGCGCCGACGCCGTGTGTAACGGTCTCTGACGACGTGAGCCCCGCATCCTCATTCTGGATGCGGGGCTCTCGTCGTTCGCGGAGCGCGCGGAGCGTTAGCTGGCCGTCAGCGCCGGCTGCGTCTTGCGGCTCGTGAGCACCTGGTCGATGAGGCCGTACTCGAGCGCCTCCTGCGCGATGAGGATCTTGTCGCGGTCGATGTCTTTGTGCACTTCCTCGATTGACTTGTTCGAGTGCTTCGACAGCGTCTCTTCCAGCCACTCGCGCAGGCGCGCGATCTCTTTCGCCTGGATCTCGATGTCGGACGCCTGGCCGCGACCCGCGTCGCCCGTGGCGGGCTGGTGGATCAGCACGCGGGCGTTCGGCAGCGCGAGGCGCTTTCCAGGCGACCCAGCGGCGAGCAGCACGGCGGCGGCCGACGCGGCCTGGCCGAGCACAACCGTCTGAATCTGCGGGCGGATGTACTGCATCGTGTCGTAGATCGCCGTCATCGCGGTGAACGAGCCACCGGGCGAGTTGATGTACATCACGATGTCGCGCTCGGGGTCTTGGCTTTCGAGCACGAGCAGCTGGGCCATCACGTCGTCGGCGCTCGCGTCGTCGACCTGCACGCCGAGGAAGACGATGCGGTCTTCGAACAGCTTCGCGTACGGGTCTTGACGCTTATAGCCGTAGGCCGTGCGCTCTTCGAAGCTCGGCAGGATGTAGCGGCTGTGGGGCATGAGGTGCGCGGGAATTCCGCCGGTGGGCATCTGCATGATCAGTCCTTTATGTCTCTTCTGTACCGGCCGGGTTACTTCGCGTGCTCGGTGCCGCCGCCGCCGACGACATCGCTCGCCGAGGCGCGGATGTGGTCGACGAAGCCGTACTCGAGCGCCTCGTCGGCGGTGAACCAGCGGTCGCGGTCGCCGTCTTCCATGACCTGCTCGACCGTCTTGCCGGTCGCGTCGGCCGTGATCGCGGCGAGGCGACGCTTCATGTCGTTGATGAGCGCGGCCTGCGTCTGAATGTCACTCGAGGTGCCGCCGAAGCCACCGTGCGGCTGGTGCAGCAGCACGCGCGCGTTCGGCGTGATGTACCGCTTGCCCTTCGTGCCGGCCGTGAGCAGCAACTGCCCCATGGAGGCGGCCATGCCGATACCGACGGTGACGATGTCGTTCGGCACGAACTGCATCGTGTCGTAGATCGCCATGCCCGCGGTGATCGAGCCACCGGGCGAGTTGATGTAGAGGTAGATGTCCTTCTCGGGGTCTTCGGCCGCGAGCAAGAGCAGCTTCGCCGCGATCTCGTTGGCGTTCTCGTCGCGCACCTCCGAGCCGAGCCAGATGATGCGGTCTTTCAGCAGCTTGTCGAAGACGTTGTTGGGCAGTGCCGGTTCGGCCATTGAGAAAGCTCCTTGGGGTCGTCTCTGTGCAACCGAATCTACGCGACCGCTGTGCCCCTGCCCGGCCGTGTTCGCCGTGGGCAGAGCGGGTGTCGGCTGGTCTTCAGGAAACGACGACGGGCCCGCACCCTGGACGGATGCGGGCCCGGTCGATTCGGGATGCACGGGGCCCCCCGATCGCGGAACGCTTAGTGGTCGTGCCCCTCGTGCGCGTCGTTGTCGCCCTCGACGACGCCGTCGCCGACCGGGGCGGTCGCCGCGGCAGTAAAGCGCGACAGGTCGACGGCGTTGCCGGCGGTGTCGACAACGGTCACCTTGCTGAGCGCGACAGACAACGCCTTCGAGCGGGCGACCTCGCCGACCATGCCGGGGATCTGGCCGTTCTGGTCGAGGATCTTGATGAACTCGCCCGGCTCCATGTTGTACTGCTGCGCGCCCTGGATGAGGAACTGGGTCAGCTCGTCCTGGCTGACCTTCACCTCCTCCTTCTCGGCGAGGGCATCGAGCAGGATCTGCGTCGTGAAGGTCTTGCGGGTCGAGACGTGAACCTCGGCCCGGTGCTCGTCGTCCTCCAAACGGTTTTCGTTCTCGAGGTGACGGTGCACCTCATCCTCGATGAGCGCGTCGGGAACGGGGATCTCGACCTGCTCGAGCATCCACTCGAGCAGCTTCTCGCGCGCCTCAGCGCCCTGACCGAACGACTTGCGCTGAGCGAGCTGCTCGCGAATGTCGTCCTTCAGCTCGCCGATCGTGTCGAACTGGCTCGCGATCTGCGCGAAATCGTCGTCGGCTTCAGGAAGCTCGCGCTCCTTCACCGACTGCACGGTCACCTCGATCTGAGCCGTCTCGCCCTCGTGGTCGCCGCCCAGCAGCTTCGACTCGAAGGTGGTCGACTCGCCGGCGGTCAGCGTGTCGACCGCCTCATCGATGCCGTCGATCAGCTCGCCCGAGCCGACCTCGTACGAAATGGAGTTGGCGCTGTCGACGGTGTTGCCGCCGACGGTCGCGACCAGGTCGAGCTGCACGAAGTCGCCCTTGCTCGCCGGGCGGTCGACGGTGACGAGGGTGCCGAAACGGGTGCGCAGGTTCTCGAGCTCTTCGTCGATCTCCGCGTCGGTGACCTCGGCGGCCTCGACGGTGACCGTCTCGTTCTCGTATGCCGGCAGGTCGAAGTCGGGGCGAACATCCACCTCGACGGTGACCTCGAGGTCGCCCGAGAAGTCCTTCTCGTTCGGCCAGGCGGTCACGTCGGCCGATGGGCGGCCGAGGGCGCGGATGCCCTGCTCGGTGATCGCGGCGCGGTAGAAGCCGTCGAGGCCCTCGCTGACCGCGTGGTTCAGCACCTCGGCGCGGCCGACGCGCTGGTCGATGATGGGCGGCGGCACCTTGCCCTTGCGGAAGCCGGGAATCGTGACCGACTCGGCGATGTGCTTGTACGCGTGCTCGATGCTGGGCTTCAGCTCATCGGGGGTAACCGTGATGACGAGCTTCGCGCGCGTCGGGCTGAGCTTCTCGACCGTGGACTGGACCAAAGGGGATCTCCTGGGTGTGTGGACGTGTGGGGGCCTGGTCGGGGCGACAGGATTTGAACCTGCGGCCTCCCGCTCCCAAAGCGGGCGCTCTACCAAGCTGAGCTACGCCCCGCGACCGCGACCGTGACCATGCGCGCGTCACGACGAACGGTCGCGGACGAAAAATGGCCGTAGCGAGTCTAGCCGAGTTGCCGCGTGCGACCGCCGACCGTGGTTCTGGGTGCGCTACGCTGGTGCACTGCGCGGGTTCGCACGCCCGTCGCGGGGATGTAGCTCAATGGTAGAGCCTCAGTCTTCCAAACTGATGGTGCGGGTTCGATTCCCGTCATCCCCTCCAGTGCCCTGACGGGTGGCCACCGGCCGCCTGGCAGGGCATTCGTGTTGCTGCGAATCGAACCCCTGGGTGGGCCCACGCCGCCGGAGGCTCCGCGCGCCGCGTCAGCGGCGGGTGGAGGGGCGGTGGGGACGATTCCCGTCATCCCCTCCAGTGCCCTGACGGGTGGCCACCGGCCGCCTGGCAGGGCATTCGTGTTGCTGGCTGTTGGCCAGAGTGTCCGCGACGTCGGCCGCGACGGGTCGTTGCCGGCGTGTCGGAGGAGGACACGCCGGCGATTGGGACCTCAGCTGACGCCGCGGACACCCGCGCTGTCTAACGGTCCTCGACCACGCCCTCCTCAATGGGCAGGATGTCGAACTCCACGGGCTCGGGGAGGGCGATGACGCCCTCGACGAGCGAGACGACACCCGAGAACCAACCGTCCGGCATCTCGAAGGCGTAGCCGGGGACGAGCCAGGCGTTGCCGTCGGCATCCCACATGAGCAGCAGTGTCGGGGTGGCCTCGTCGAGCGTGACGGTGACCACCTCGGGCTCAGGAAGAGGTTCGGGCAGGGGCTCCGGTGCGGGCTCGACCGTCGGCTCGGGTGCCGGTTCGACCGTCGGCTCGGGCTCGGGTGCGGGCTCCGGCTCGGTAGGCTCGGTCGGCTCGGTCGGCTCGACAGGGTCGACACCCTCTCCGGGGCTGCCCGGCTCAGACACGCCCGGCTCGCCGGGCGCTGGCTCAACCAGGTCACCCTCGGTGCGGGCCATCCCGCTCGACACAGGCGCATCGGCGGCGATGAAGCTCACGTCACCTTGGAAATCGGGGCCGGGGGCGGCGCCCCAGCGCCAGTCGGCGAGACGCTCGACGGCGTCGCGGGCCGAGACCGTGCCGAACGACCCGCGCTCGACGGCTTCCACGGCGTGTCCGCTCGCCCATTGAATGTCGCCGGTCGCCGACCACGACACCGACCAGTCGAGCGCAGTGCGCTGCCCGGCGACGACCAGGTGACCCGTCGCGGTGGTCTGCCACTCGTCGGCGTAAACGACAATCTGGTCGGGCGAGATCGTGAGGCCCGCACCGGCGAACAGCTCGGCGGCGAGCCTTTGCGCCTCCGCGCCGCTCGGCGCGAGACTCGGGCTCGGCACATCCTCGCGGAACGGGAGTGGATTCGAGTACCACCAGTTGCCGGTGCCCACCCAGGTGGTGGTCACCGCGGGCGCGGTGCCGTCTTCCGGGCCGACCACGAAGCTGGGGTAGTCGTCACTGAACCACTCCGAGCGCTCGACCGAACCCTCCACGCCGTAGAGGCCGGCAATCCGCGCAAGCGTGTCCTCGGGAGTGCCGAGGCGACGCAGCTCGTAGACCGATCCCGTCCCGCCCGAGGTGCCGAGCGCATCCCCCGCCAGGTATTCATACTGCACCCAGGGCATGATCATGGCGTCGGCCCCGATGGCAGCCTCAGCGCCGGCGATGCGCGCGCCGTCGGCGCCGCCCGATGCCGCAGTGAAGAGGGGCGGCTGGGTCGCGGTGAGCGAACCGCCGATGACGAGTGCGCCGACGCTGACGGCGGCGACCGCGGTGAGCGAGCCGGCGGCGACCTGCGCCACCCGACCGCGGTTGACCATGCGCGGGGCCTTGCGGCCCGGCGCACCGGTGACGATGTCGCTCGAGAGGTCGGGCGCGCCGACGTCGAGTGACCGCTTGAGGCGACCGTCGAGGTCGTCGGGAGTGGTGCCCATGCCCTGATTACGTCGCGGGGCGGGCCAATCTTTCAGCTCGGGTCAGAATTTTTCTGCAGCAGCTCGGCGAGGCGGGTGCGGGCACGGTGCAGGCGAATGCTCGCCGCATTAGCGGTGACGCCCAGAGCGGTCCCAACCTCCTCCGGACTAAGGCCTTCCACCACCCCGAGGGCGAGCACCTCGCGGTCGCGGGCAGAGAGCGCCCGCCAGGCCTCGGCGAGCGCCCGGTCGGCCACAACCATGTCCTCCGCGGAGGGCGCGGAATCCTGTGCGGTGAGCCGGGCGAGCACGCTCGTGCGGGAGGCGAGTTGGCGGCGGTGGTTCGCGACGACGTACGAGGCGATGCGGTAGAGCCACGGCAGTTCCTCCCCCGCAGCGACCCTGTCGCGCTTGCGCCACGCGATCGCGAACACGTCGGCCGCGAGGTCGTCGACGGCGTCGCGGTCGACGCGTCGGGCAAGGTAGGCGCTGACGGCACCGAGGTGCTGCGTGTAGACCGCGACGAAGGGGTCGCTTTCGGGGGGCACGACGCCATTGTGGAGCCCCGCGTCCGCGCGAGGCGCGCACGACACGTCGTGCCGCCCTGCGTTCTCCCCAGCCCTGATTCATCCCCAACAGTGCGGTGGTCTGTTGCCGCCGACACGCTGAGCGCTAGCGTGTGGCGGCATGAGGCCCACCCCCGCGCCCGGAACGGCGAGCTTCCCCCGATCGCCGAACGACCTGCGCTCGACCGAACAGTGCCCGGCATGCTTCGCACCCCTGCGCGCCGCCGTGTGCCACGTCTGCGGGCTGAACCTCGCGCATCCGTTGGCGGCGGAACTCGCGTCACTGTCGACCACGATCGCCGACGGCTTGGATGCCCGGCTGCGAATCATCGACCGCATGCGTCGCGAGCCGGTCGCCCCCGCAGAGCCCGCTCAGGCCGCGCCGGCTGCCGCGCCCACCACCGCTCCCCCGGCCGCCGTTGCGCGCTCGGCGACCACCGCACCGGAGGTTCGTGAACCCGCCGTCGCGCCCCCCGCACCGGCGTTACCGCTCCCGTCCCCAGAACCTGTGCCGGCCGCTCAGACCGCCGCGCCGCCGACTGCCGTCGCGCCGCCAGCGGTGGACGAGCGGCCGCGCCGATCGGGCATCCAGATCGCGCTGGTCATCGTCGGTATCGCGCTGCTCAGCGTGTTCGCCCTGTTCGGGGTCATCTACGTCTTCATCGCCTACGGTGTGGTCGCCCGCTCCGTCATCATTGCGCTCGCGTCTCTCGCGACCCTCGTCGTTGCCAGCCTGCTCGCCCGTCGCGGGCTCGGGGCAACCGCGGAAGGTCTCGCCGCGCTCGGAACCGTCATCTTGCTTCTCGATGCGTGGGCGGTTCGCCGCACCGACGTCGCGGGGCTCGGCGCCGTTCCCGAAACCGGCTACTGGGGCGGCGCCCTGCTCGTCGTCGCCGTCATCGCTCTCATCTGGGCGCGTCTGGGTGGGCACCGCTCGCCGCTGCTGGTGGGAGCGAATCTCATTCCCGCTGGCTCGGCGTTGCTCGCGGTTCACCTCGCCTCAGACCTGCCGCGCGGCGCCGCACCGTCGCTGGCTGCGCTCGTCGCGGCCGCCGCCACCGTGGTCGTGCTGGTCGCCGGCCGACGCGCGTTCGCCATCTCGCACACGTCAGCCGTGGTGAGCGCCGCCGCACGCACGCCCCTCGTCGCTCTCGTCGTTGCGGCCGTGGCGGCGCTCATCGGGGTTGCGATGCTCAGCACATCCGGCTGGTGGTGGGGCACCGCCGTCGTCATCGGCGTCGCGTTCCTCACCGGCCTTGCCGCATGGCTGCTCACCCGCACGGGTGGTGGCACCCTCGACACCGTGATCGCCGCAGCGCTCGCGGCGCTCGGCTCGATCGGACTGCTGACCGGTCTCACCGTCGCGGCTGCCGCGACCGAGTCCGAGGCGGCGACGCTCGCCCTTGCCCTGCTCGCCCCGGCCACGCTGCTGGCGACCGCCGACATCGCCCGGATGCGCATGGGGACCGACCCCGGGCGACCCGCCATCACCGCCGCTGGGATCAGTGCGGCGATCGTGGGCGCCCTGGCCGCGACGCTCGCGCTGGTGATTGTGCTCACACCGCTCGGTGACGCCGTCGCCTCGCGCGCCGACGCCGATCGGACGGTCACCTCCGACGTGCTCGGAGTGGGCTCGCTGCAGGTGACCGCGGTCGCCGGCCTCGCCGTGGCGATCGCCATCCTCGTCGCAGCGGCGCGCGCCGCAGGCCGTCTCGGTGAATCGGGGCGGGCCCTGCCACTGGCCGCCGGCGCCGGACTCACGGTTGCCCTGACGTCGGCCGTCATGCCGACGTGGTGGGCGCTCATGACGTGCGCCACCGTCGTCAGCATTGCCGCCGCCCTCGCGCTCTCGTTCCGTCGCACGCGCGGCGACAGCATCGGCCGCGCGGCAGTGCGACTCGGGTTCAGCGTTGCCGCCGTCGCTGCCGCACTCATCGCCGTGAGTCTCGGATGGGCCGTCGACGACAGTTGGTGGGTCGGCATCGTCGTCGCACTCGTCGCCCTGGGCCTCGGGCGGCGGGCGGCACACAATGCGAATGCGCGTGCGGTGGCGACGACAGTCAGCGGTCTGCTCGCCGCCGCCTCAGCGCCGAGCATTGCGTCGATCACGGCGCTCGACCCGGTCGCGCTCAGCCTCGCCGTCGTCTCTGTCGTGGTGATCCTTGGCCGCGTGCTCAGCCGGGAGCCAGGTGAACGCGCCCTCCTCAGCACCACCCTCTTGCCCCTCGGGCTCAGCCTGGCAATTGCGCAACTGGTGGTGACCCCGGCCACCACCAGCCTGCAGCCGGTGGTGAGTACGCTCACTTTCCTGATCGCCGTCGTCGTTGTCGCGAGCGACCCGCGTAGCACGTATGGGCGTTACGCAGGACTCGCCCTGGTCGCCCTGGCAGCGGTTGCTCTCAGCGACCGGGTCGTGATCGACAGCGTTGCGGCGAGCGCCGCCGCCACCTCCGTGTCGACACACGAGCGGGCCATCGTCGCCCTGGCAACTCTCGTGCTCGTCGCGGCGGCCTCGGCCCTCACCACCCGACGCACCGCGCGCTGGGTGGTCGACAGCGGCGTCGGGGTGACCGCGATCGCCGCCCTTCCCGTCGCACTCGACGGCGGTCTCGCGCCGCTGTCGATGCTCATTGCCGCCGTCGGAGCGCTGGCGCTCGCCGCCCGGGACTGGACTGCGACCCCGCAACTCCTTCGCGTGCTTGCTGCCGCGGCCACGCTCCTCCTCGCCGTGGTCGCGCTCGCGCTCTTCCTCGGCGACACCATCGCCCGGAACGAGGCCGCAACCGTGCTGCCCATCGGGGCCGCGCTCCTCGCCGTGACCGTGGCGCTGCGCTGGCGCACGCCCGCCGACGGTCCGGGACGAGCGCTCTCCGCGGCGGTCGCTGCCCTCATCGTGGTCGCACTCGGCCCGACCGTCGCCACCGCATTCGCTGTCGACACGGGGGCAACCACGCTTCTGCTTGCCGCCATCGTTCTCGGGCTCGCTCGGCTTCCGCGCCGTGACATCGCCGAGCGCGCGGCGACCGTCGCCGCCACCGTGCCCGTCGCGCTCGTGCTCGCCCTCGCGATTGTCGTCGAAAGCGGCGACCGGACCCTGCTGGCCGCCGGCGCCATTGCCGCGCTTCTGCTCGCCCTCACCGCCCTGCTCACGGATGCTCGCCGCGGCATCGATCGCACCGCCGCGTTCGCGACGCTCGGCCTCGCCGCCGCACTCGTCACTGCGCAGGGAATCCGCACCGCGGTCGCCCTCATCGACGATGACGTTCGGGTTCCGGACGCTCAGTTGGCGCTCGCTGCCCTCAGCGCCATGACGGTGCTGGCCGTGATCGGAGCGCTCACCGTGCGTGGCCGCGACCGACTCGCCCTCGACATCGGCCTCGCGGCGATCGCCGTTCCGACGGCCATCCTCGTGACCGACGGAGGCCGGTTCTCGCTCCCGTTGACCATGAGCGCCGTCCTGCTCCTCGCCGTGGCCATCAGCCGTGACGGGCTGTTCGGCTCGCAGAGCAAACGCCGCTTCCTCGGCTGGGCCGCCCTCGCCAGCGCGACCGCCGCGCTGTGGAGCTTCCTCGCCGATCGAGGAGTCGAGAACCCCGAACCGTTCACCCTTCCGTTGGCCGCCGTGCTGCTGGCCATCGCCGGACTCCTCGCGCGCGTCCCTGTTGCCGACTCGGCTACCCGGACCGTTTCGCGCCCGACCATCATCGCCGTGAGCGCCCTCGCCGTCGCGGGCCTCCCGCTCGCCGCGCTTGCCGGAGAGGGACCCGTAACCCGCGGGGCGAGCGTTGGGGTCATCGCGACCGCGCTGGTGCTCGCCGTCATCATCGGTCGCGTGCACTCCGGCATCCGCTGGCGGGGCCTGCCGCAGCTCCTGCTGGGAGTGGCGGTCGTCACGCAGGTGGTGCTCTCCATCAGTGTCACGGTGCGCGTCGATCTGGAAGCGGCCACCCGAGGGGGCACGCCCGTCGATGCCCCCCTCCAGGTCGCTGCCGTGCTCATCGTCGTGATGCTGATCGGTACCGCGGCCGCGACCTGGGTCACCCTTCCCCGGTCAGACGAGCTCGCCGTTCCGCGCACCGTGAGCGTGACCACCGCCGCGACGGCCGGCACCGCCGCTCTCTGCTCTGCCATCATCGGCCTCTCGGGCGCCATGGAGCAGGTCGAACTCATCGCCATTCCGCTCGCCCTCGCCCTGCTGCTCATCGGCACCTTCGAGCTCGACCGGCGTGCGGCAGCGCGCAGCCTCCCCTGGCTGACGCCCGGCTTCGTTGCGCTGCTGCTCCCCAGCCTCATCGCCGTGGACGTCGATGGGGGCGTGTGGCGAATCGCGGCGCTCGGCATCGCCGCCACGATCATCCTGATCGGCGGCGTCGTCCGGCGACTTCAGGCGCCGTTCCTCGTCGGCGTCACGGTGCTGCTCGTGCACGCCGGTATTCAGACGTGGCCGCTCATCGCCGAGATCGGCCAGAGCATCGAGTGGTGGTTGTGGCTCGGAATCGCTGGCGTCGCCATCGTCGCCGTCGCCGCGCGCTACGAGCGCCGCGTGCAGAACGTCAAGAACACCGTGCGGCGCATTTCGGAACTGCGCTGACGGTCACCTGATAGTCGCTTGGAGGCACCTGGAAGAAGTGTCCATGAGCGCTGATGGCGCAATACGGTGGGAGCAGAGCCCTGCCGATCGTGGGGCGACACCGATAGAGAGGACGCCATGACTGACGTCGCCGCAGCACCCGAGCAGACCACCGACCCCGACATGATCTCGGGCGTCTCGCAGTACCTCGCTCCCGTGGTGATCAACTTGACGGCCCTCGCCCTCGAGGGCAAGCAGGCGCACTGGCACGTGCGCGGTAGCAACTTCCAGGCCGTGCACGAGTTGCTTGACACGCTCGTCGACCACGCCCGCGAATACAGCGACCAGGCCGCCGAACGCATCGCAGCCCTCGGGCTTCCGCTCGACGCGCGCGCTGCGACGGTGGCGAAAGAAACCACCGTCCCGCCCGTGCGGGCGGGATTCCAGCAGACCGACCTGCTGATCGCCGACATCATCGCCGGCATCGACGCGTCGCTCGTCACCCTGCGCGCCGCCATCAAGGGGCTGGAAGAACTCGACGAGGTGAGCCAAGACATCGCCATCGCGATCACCAACGGCCTCGAGCAAGACCGCTGGTTCCTGTTTTCGCACATCGCCGAATAGGCGACGCGCGATAGCGCGATCGACGCCGCTGCGGCCCTAGGCCGTGGCGGCGTCCCGCTGCGCGGCGACGGCGGGCCCGAAGGTGGGACGGCCCGCCATCAGGGTGTGCGCGACCGGCATCGATCGCAGCTGACGAGCATCCCTCTCGAGCGGGTCGGCGTCGACGAGCACGAGGTCGGCGTGCTCGCCCGCGGCGATGCGCGAGCGTGTCGAGGCGGCCAGCGCCTCGGCGACGGTGATGGCCTGCTCGGCGTGGAACGGTGCCCGCTCGTCGCGCGTGCGGGCGGTCGCGGCCGAGATCGCGATCCAGGGGTCAAGAGGTGCGACCGGCGCGTCCGAGCCGAGCACTACGTGGGCACCCGAGTCGATCAGGTCGCGCAGGGGGAAAGCGCGGTGCGTGCGGCCCGGCCAGTAGCGTTCGGCGACATCGCGGTCATCCATCGCGTGCTCGGGTTGCACGCTCGCGGTGACGCCGAGGGCCGCGAAGCGTGGCAGATCGCTGCGCCGAACCAGCTGAGCGTGCTCGATGCGGCCGCCGTGGCCGAGGCGCGCGAACGCGTCCAGCGCGAGACGATTGGCGGCGTCGCCGATCGCGTGAATCGCGAGGCGGAACCCCGCAGCGTGCCCCCGCGCCATGAGCGGCTGCAGATCGCACGGCGGAACCGTCAGCAGGCCGTACGCGTGCTCCGTCGCATCCGGGTACGGGTCGCAGCAGTAGGCGGTCCGGGTGTTGAGCGAACCATCCGTGATGACCTTGAGCGGGCCGACCGACACCTCGCCGGCAACCGGCAGGCCGCTACGCAGACGCTGAGCAATCGCGCGGTCGAGGTGCTGGGGGTACACGCCAAACTCGACGCGCAGGGCGTCGAATCCGCCGCCGACCCGGCGCATCCAGTCGTCGAGATTCCACCGCATCTCTAGGTCGACGATGCCCACCACGCCGCGAGCGGCAGCATCGGCAGCCGCCTCCCGCACCCACTCGTCGATGACCGTGTCACTGGCGGAATCGAGGGTGCGAGTGACGGCGAACGCCGCCTCCTCACGCAGCAGCCCGTCGCCGCTCTCGACGCCGAAGCGCACCATGGCGGCCGAGTTCAGCCACACGGAGTGCACGTCAGCGCTGATGAGCACAAGCGCACGGTCGGCGACGACCGCGTCGAGCACGGAGGCCGTCGGGGTGTCGGGCCAGAGCCCGTCGCGGAAACCGATGCCGACGATGACGTCGTCGGCGTCCGTGCGTCCGGCGAGAGCGCTGCGCACGATGGCGGCGGCCTCGGCAGCCGACTCGGCCTCGCCGACATCGATGCGACGCCGCGCCTGTGCCCACTGCGTCATGTGCACGTGTTCGTCCCACAGGCCCGGCAGTACGAAACGGCCGTCCGCGTCGATCACGTCGGGCCCACTCGCGATATCGAGAGCGTCGGCGGGGGCGACGGCCGCGATGATGCCGTCGCGCAGCACGAGGTCGACCGGGTCGTGACCGCCGAGAGGGCGGGCGTTACGAACGGCGCGGATCATGCACCCTCCTCATTTCGCGGGCGAGCCCGTTGTGCGCGTACGGTCCGTCACCCTCGAGCTCGTCGATGATGCGGTCGACGACCTCGGCCGGTTTGTTCTGGCTGAGCTTCCGTCGAGCGTCGATGCGGGTGACCCGCAGTCTGAGCCCGACCGTTCCCCGGGCGACCCTCCGAGAATACTCCTCGTCGAACGCGAGGCTTCGTGCGCTCTCCCCCACCAGTCGCTCGAAGTGGTCGGTGAGGTGGGCGAGCACACGGAAGTTCTCGGCATCGTCGAGAATCTCGGGCACGCCGTACAGGTGCGCGGTCACGTGATTCCAGGTCGGGATGTTGTCGCCCGGCGCGTACCAGCTGGGCGAGACGTAGCCATGCGGACCCTGCACGATCACGAGCACTTCGCTGTCCCCGAGCCGGTGCAGCTGCTCATCGGGGCGGCCCACATGGCTGAGGAGCACGATCTCATCCCCCATACTCGCCTCCTCGTCGAGGAGGAACGGGTAGTGCGAGGCGACGATGCCCTGATCGGGCACGTGCGACACGATCGTCGCCCACGGGTTCTCGCGCACGAGCCGCCGCACCTCGTCACGGTCCTCGAGCAGGTAGTGCGGTGTGTGGCGCATGGCGGCCCCTATCGCTGGCAGGTCGGGCAGTAGTAAAGCTTGCGGGCGGCGGCCATCTCGAGAACGATGTGCGTTCCGCAGACGCGGCACGGCAACCCTTCGCGCTTGTAGACCCAGTGCCGGTCGGCCCGGCTGCGCAGCGCTCGGGCGCGCGCCTCCTCGTCGAGGTCGTCCATCGTGAGCATCTGACCCGTGTCGACCCCCACTCCAAGCAGGTAGCGCCAGTCGCGCCAGAGGTCGCGCACGGTCTCGTCGCTCAACTGCGAACCTGGGATGTGCGGATCAAGGCGCGCTCGGAACAAGATCTCCGCGCGGTACACGTTGCCGATGCCGCTCACCACCGACTGGTCCATGAGCAGCAGCCCGATCGGGGTGCGACGCTTCCGGACGCGCTCGACCATGCGCTCTTCGCCCTCATCGGGGTCGTCGACCAGGGGGTCGGGCCCGAGCTGATTGATCACCTGCTGCACCTGGGCTGCGTCGATGACCTCGCACGCGGTCGGACCGCGCAGGTCGGCGACGGCCGTCTCCGTGAGCAGCCGCGCCCGCACCTGCCCGACGGGTTCGGGCGGGAAGCCCTCGAACGTTTCTGTCTCGGTCTCCTGCTCGGCCATGCGCAGGCGGGTTCGCCGGGGGGCGCCGATCGACGCGAGCGAGTCTTCGTGCTCGCCGACGACGGTGTCGTCGGCGGCCCCGCGCATCCCGGTCTGCCCCATGCGACCACGCGACGCGCGCGTGGTCGCGTCACGGCTCACCGCGCCGCCGAAATCCCACGCGCCGTAGATGCCGAGGTGGACGCGGAGGTACAGCGCCTCGTCGAACTCGAGGAACAGCTGCTTGCCGACGGCGCGCGACTGCGTCATGGTGCGCCCGTCGATCAGTGCCGCACCCTCGGCGAAGCGCCCCTGCGGCGACGACGCGGCAACCGTCTCACCGACGAAGTGACGCTCGAACTGCCGCGCGATGCGATGGACGGAGTGACCCTCGGGCACGTCGGCTAGTGAAGTTCGTGGCCGGTGATCTGACCGGTCGTCTCGTATTCGCCGAGCTGGCCGATGCGACGCACGTGCCGCTCTTCGCCGGGGAACGGGGTCTGGATGAAGATGTCGATGAAGCGCAGCGCCTCGTCAACGGCGTGCTGGCGGGCGCCGATCGCGATGACGTTGGCGTCGTTGTGCTCGCGCGACAGCACGGCGGTGGCCTCGTTCCAGACGAGGGCGGCGCGGATGCCCTCGACCTTATTGGCGGCCATCTGCTCGCCGTTGCCCGAACCGCCGAAGACGATGCCGAGCGACTCGACGCCGGCCTCGCGGTCGCGCGCGACGGCGCGGGCGGCGTTGATGCAGAAGGCTGGGTAGTCGTCGAGCGGGTCGTAGTCGACCGGGCCGTGGTCGATGACCTCGTGGCCCTGGCTCGCCACGTGCTGCTGCACCGTGCGGCTGAAATCGAGTCCGGCATGGTCGGTGGCAACGTGGATGCGCATACCCGCAATTCTAGGCGCGGGCCGAAAGACCCTGGCGCGCCGTGCAGGGTCTGCGACAGGCTGGAGGCGGCGGCACAGACCGTGCCCACCCACCCCCTGTCGAAGGAGACACGATCCCCATGGCACGCACGATTGTCGTCACAGGAGCAGCAAGCGGAATCGGGAAGGCAACGGCCGAACTGCTCACCGCACGCGGAGACACGGTGATCGGGGTGGACCTCGACGGCTCTGACGTCGCCGCCGACCTCACCACGCACGAGGGGCGCGACCACATGGTTGCCCGCGTGCGCGAACTGTCGGGGGGCACGATCGACGGGGTCGTCGCGAACGCCGGGCTCGCTCGCGAACTGCCCGCGACGGTCGGGGTGAACTACTTCGGCGCGCTCGCCACACTCGAGGGACTCCGGCCCCTCCTTGCCGGGTCCGATTCGCCGCGCGCGGTCGCGACGGCCTCGATGGCGTCGCTCTTCCCCGTTGACGACGAGCTGCTCGAGGCGATGCTCGCCCACGACGAGCCGGCCGCGTTGCACCGCGCGCAGGAGCTCATCGACGCAGGCACGGCCTCCACCATCTACGGCACGACGAAGCGCGCGCTCGCGCGCTGGATTCGCCGGAACGCGGCCGGCGCCGAGTGGGCAGGCGCGGGCATCCCGTTGAATGCGGTCGCGCCGGGGGTCATGCGCACACCGATGACCGCGAACATGATGGCGACCCCCGAGGCCGAGAAGCAGCTGCTGGAGATGGTGCCGATGCCCTTGAACGGCGTCGGCACGCCTGAGACGGTCGCGCACCTCATCGGCTACCTCACGAGCGTCGAGAACACGCACCTGTGCGGACAGGTCGTCTTCATCGACGGCGGCAGCGACGTCGTGATTCGCGGAGACTCGACCTGGTAGGCCGGATGCACGCGGTCGGCTGATCGAGAATCAGGCGATGTAGATCTTGCGGAGGGTCTCGTGGACCTCCCACTCGGTTTCTTCGCCGTCCTCGAGGCGGCCGACACTGCCGGCGACGAGCTCGGTCTCACTGCCGTCGTCGCGGCGCAAGATTGCCCGCCCCTTCAGCACGATGAAGACCTCGTCGACCTCGACGTCGGTGACGGTGCCTGGGGTGATCTCCCAGACGCCGATCTCCCAATCGTCGATCTCGGTCAGCGCCGCCACGCCGGTGGTGGGCGAGCCGTCGATCACCTGGTCGGCGTCGACGGGCTCGTGCTCGAGCGGTAGCTCGAGGGCCTGCAGCACCGTGGCTGCGTCGAGGGGCAATTCGCTCACGAGTCGAAGCCTAGGCCGACAGCGTCGAGGGTGCGAAGGAAAAGATTGCGGCGGCCGTGATTGTGGTCGGCGCGGTCGAGCGCCCAGCGCACCGATTGCACGGCCGGGAAGGTCGCGGGCTCCGGCGGGAAAGGCAGCGGCATGTCGCGCACGGCCTTCAGCGACGTGCGCTCCGTCGTGAGCCCCGCGAGCTGGTCGAGCATGACGTCGGCAGCGAAACGGGTGGCGGCGACGCCGAGACCCGTGAAGCCCGCCGAGTAGGCGACGCGTCCGCGATGCGCCGTGGCGTGAAAGGCGAAGAAGCGGCTGGAGGTGTCGATGACGCCCGCCCAGCGGTGGGTGAAGAGCACCCCCTCGAGCTGCGGGAAGGTCGTGAAGAAGTGGCTCGCGAGACGCTCGTAGCTCTTTCGGCGGTCGTCGTACTCGGGGCGGATGCGTCCGCCGAAATGGTAGATGGCGTCGTAGCCGCCCCAGAGGATCCGGTTGTCGGCCGACAGTCGGTAGTAGTGGAACTGGTTCGCCGAGTCGGCGACCCCCTGACGACCGGACCAGCCGATCGAGGCGAGCTGAGCATCCGTGAGCGGTTCGGTCATGAGCACGTAGTCGTAGACCGGCACGGTGTGCAGGCGGTAGCGCTTGAGCAGCGACGGGAAGGCGTTGGTGGCGAGCGCGACGCGGTTCGCGCGCACCACTCCCCCGTCGCGCAGGCGCAGCTCGACCGCGTCGGGCTCGGCGCGAAGCTCGAGCACGGGCGACGACTCGAAGACCTCGACGCCCGCCTCGAGGCACGCGGTCAGCAGTTCGCGCGCGAGTTTGCCCGGGTGGGCGAGCGCGGTATCGCGGGTCGACCAGAGACCACCCTCGTAGGTCGGCGACGCGATCTGCGCGCGCATCGCCTCGGCATCGTAGAAGTGCTCGGTCTCGCCGTCGTGCGCCTCGGCGAGCTCAGCCACCTGATACGGCTCGGTCGCAACGGCGAACGAGCCGACGCGCTCGAAGTCGCACTGCCAGTTGCGTGACTCAACCGTCTGCTGAATCTCGTCGAGGTTCTGCATGCCGAGGCGGTCGAGCGTCTCGAGTTCGTCGGGGTAGCGAGCCTCACCGTTCTTCTCGCCGTGGGTGAGGCTCGCCTCGACGAAGCCGCCGTTGCGACCCGATGCCGCCCAGCCGATCGTCTTGCCCTCCACGAGCACGACGCGCCGCTCGGGGTCGCGTTCCTTCGCGCGCAGGGCCGTCCACAGGCCCGTGTAGCCGCCACCGACGACGGCGAGGTCGGCGTGGATCCGCCGAGTGAGTCGTGGCTGCCGCTCGCTAGCCGGAAGGTCGTCGAGCCAGAACACGCTGAGGCGCGAGTCGGCGAGCGCCGCGCGCACGAGCGCAGGGTCGGCAGGGCGTCGTTCGAATACCGTGGAGGCCATAACCTCCAGAGTGCCAGAGGTTATCCACTTGGACAATAGATGAGGCAGGCAATGGAGCATCCTCTCGGTATCGACACGAGCATCCTGGAGACGGCGCGGCGGCCCGAGACCTCCGACGCCGACTGGTCCGCCTTCCGAGCGCGCGCCGAACGCGAGGTTCCGCGACTCGCCGCTCTGTTCGAGCGCGTATACGGCGACGACGCGTCGGTGGCGCGGCACCTCGAGGCGCTGCTCGGCGAGCTCGCCGCGAGCTGGCAGCGGCGCCCCGCCGATCTGAAGGAACTCGATGCGGCCCGCGAGGCGGAACCCACCTGGTTCCAGTCAAATCGGATGCTCGGCGGCGTTGCGTACGTCGACCGGTACGCGGGCGACCTCGAGGGCGTGCGCGCGCGCATCCCGTACTTTCGCGAACTCGGGCTGACGTATCTGCACCTCATGCCCCTGTTCTTGGCGCCCGAGCCGAACAGCGACGGCGGCTACGCGGTGTCGAGCTACCGCGAGGTCAACCCCGCGCTCGGCGACATGGAGCAGTTGACGCAACTCGCCGCCGACCTGCGGGCAAACGGCATCGCCCTCGTCGTCGACTTCATCTTCAATCACACCTCGAACGAGCACGAGTGGGCCCAGCGCGCGCTCGCGGGCGAGAAGGAGTTCGAGGACTACTACTGGATCTTCCCCGACCGCACCATGCCCGATCGGTACGAAGAGACGGTGCGCGAGATCTTCCCCGACGACCACCCCGGCTCGTTCGTGCCCATGCCCGACGGATCGGGACGCTGGGTGTGGGCCACCTTCCACAGTTTTCAGTGGGACCTCAACTACGCGAACCCCGCGGTGTTCCGCGCGATGGCCGGCGAGATGCTCTTCCTTGCCAACCAGGGCATCGACGTGCTGCGCATGGACGCGGTCGCCTTCATCTGGAAAAAGCTCGGCACGAGCTGCGAGTCGCTGCCCGAAGCGCACCTGCTGCTGCAGGCCTTCAACGCCGTGTGCCGCATCGCCGCTCCCGCGCTGATCTTCAAGAGCGAGGCGATCGTGCACCCCGACCAGGTGATCGAGTACATCTCGCCGGGCGAGTGCCAGATCTCGTACAACCCCCTGCAAATGGCGCTCATCTGGAACTCGTTGGCGACGCGGGATGCACGCTTTCTGCAACAGGCGCTCGACCGCCGCCACAATCTGCCCGACGGCACGGCGTGGGTGAACTACGTGCGCAGCCACGACGACATCGGCTGGACCTTCGCCGACGAGGACGCCGCCGAGCTCGGAATCAACGGCTTCGAGCACCGGCGCTTCTTGAACAACTTCTACGTCGGGCGATTCCCCGGCAGCTTCGCCCGCGGCATTCCATTCCAAGACAACCCGAAGACGGGCGACTGCCGCATCAGCGGGGCGACCGCGTCGCTGACGGGGCTCGAGGCGGGTGACCGCGGCGCGATCGACCGCATCGTGCTCGCCCACTCGATCGCCCTGTCGACCGGCGGCCTGCCGTTGATCTACCTGGGCGACGAGGTCGGCCAGACGAACGACTACTCGTACCGCGACGACCCCGGCAAGGCCGACGACAGCCGGTGGTCGGGGCGGCCTTTCTACCCGGCCGAGAAGTATGCGTCGCGGCACGATCCGACGACCGATGCCGGCCGGCTCTACACGATGCTGACGGCCCTTATCGAGCTACGCCGCCGCACCCCCGAGTTCGCGGGGGGCGCGCTCATCGGCTTCGACGCGAAGAACCCGCACGTGCTCGGGTATCAGCGACCGGGCGTGTACGAGGGAATGGCCACGCGCATCCTGTGCTTCGCGAACATGGCCGACCAGCCGCAGACGGTCACGGCGCTGACCCTGTCTGGTCAGCCGCCGACCGGCGTCGACCTGATCACCGGCGAGCGGCGGTCGCTGCGCACGGACCTCACGATTCCCGAACACGGCATCGTCTGGATGCGCGTGGTCGACGACCCGGCGCTTGCCTCGGTGAACGACGGGGCGGCGCTCGGGCCCGCGCACTAGGCTGGGCGGCTGTGCGGCCACGAGCCGCGCCACTCACGTCCGTCGCCGAAGGAGGCCGCAACCGTGCCCGCAGACAACCTCACCCGCGTGGAGGCGAGCGAGCGCTCGTCGCTCGTATCGACCCAGAGCTATCGCGTCGAACTCGACCTGACGACCGGGCCGGAGGTCTTTCGCTCGACGTCGACGGTGACGTTCACGGCGACGCCCGGCGCCTCGACGTTCATCGACGCCATCACGCGCGAGGTGCACGCGGTCACCCTGAACGGGGTGGAGCTCGACCCGGCCGAGGTGGCCGACGGCATTCGCATCCAGCTGCCGAACCTGGCCGCCGAGAACGAGCTGACGGTCGTCGCCGACCACGAGTACACGAACACCGGCGAGGGCCTGCACCGTTTCGTCGACCCCGTTGACGGCGAGGTCTACCTCTACTCGCAGTTCGAGGTACCCGACAGCCGCCGCGTCTTCGCCGTGTTCGAGCAGCCCGACCTCAAGGCCACGTTCACCTTCACCGTGCGCGCGCCGAAGCACTGGAAGGTCGTCTCGAACGGCGTCACCCCCGAACCTACGGTCGAGGGCGACAGCGCGGTCTTCGCCTTCCCCGAGACGCAGCGCATCTCGAGCTACATCACCGCCATCGTGGCCGGCCCGTACCAGAGCGTGCACTCCGAGCTCACCTCCAGCGACGGCCGCACCATTCCGCTCGGCATCTACGCTCGAGCGTCGCTGTTCGAGTACCTCGACGCCGACTACATCTTCGACATCACCCGCAAGGGTTTCGCCTACTTCGAGTCGAAGTTCGACGTGCCATACCCCTTCGAGAAGTACGACCAGCTGTTCGTGCCCGAGTTCAATGCCGGCGCGATGGAGAACGCGGGCTGCGTGACCTTCACCGAGGTCTACGTCTTCCGCTCGAAGGTGACCGACGCCGTGAAGGAGCGCCGCGTCGTCACGATCCTGCACGAACTCGCCCACATGTGGTTCGGCGACCTCGTCACCATGAAGTGGTGGAACGACCTGTGGCTGAACGAGTCGTTCGCCGAGTGGGCCTCGACCATCGCGACCGCCGAGGCCACCGAGTGGACGGAAGCCTGGACGACCTTCCAGGCGATGGAGAAGAGCTGGGCGTACAAGCAGGACCAGCTGCCCTCCACCCACCCGATCGTCGCCGACATTCGCGACCTCGAAGACGTGCAGGTCAACTTCGACGGCATCACCTACGCCAAGGGTGGCAGCGTGCTCAAGCAGCTCGTCGCGTGGGTTGGCGAGGAGGACTTCTTCGCGGGCGTCTCGAACTACTTCAAGAAGCACGCCTGGGGCAACACCGAGCTGGTCGACCTGCTGCGCGAGCTGGAGGCGACGAGCGGCCGCGAGCTGACCGACTGGAGCGCCAAGTGGCTCGAGACGGCCGGCGTCAACACGCTGCGTCCCGAGCTCGAGATCGACGACAACGGGCGGATCACGTCGTTCGCGGTGCTGCAGAGCGCGCACCCCGACTACCCCACGATCCGCCCGCACCGCATGGCGATCGGCTTCTACGAACTCAACGACGGCGCACTCGTGCGCACCCACCGTCACGAGCTCGACGTCGACGGCGAGCGCACCAAGGTCGCTGAGCTTGTGGGCATGACCCGCCCCGCGCTCATCCTGCTGAACGACGACGACCTTGCCTACGCGAAGATTCGCCTGGACGACGCGTCGCTCGAGACCGCCATCGCGCACCTCAAGGCGATTGAGAGCCCCCTCGCGCGCGCCATCGTCTGGGGTGCCGCGTGGGATGCGACGCGCGACGGCGAAACGGCGCCGCGCGACTACGTGCGGCTCGTGCTGAACAACATCGCGAGCGAGACCGAGTCGACGACGATCCGCACGACGCTCATGCAGCTCGCGCAGGTCGCCCGCACCTACGTCGAGCCGTCCACCCGCGAGGAAACGGTCGTCGCCGTCGCCGACGGCCTGTGGCAGCTGGCCGCCGAGGCCGAGCCGGGTAGCGACGCACAGTTCCAGTTCGTGCAGTACTTCGCGAACATGGCCGCGACGCCCGCCCACGTGGCAACCCTCAGCGGGCTGCGCGACGGCACCATCACGCTGCCGGGCCTGGAGGTCGACACCGACCTCGACTGGCTGCTCATCGAAGGCCTCGCCCTGAACGGCGCGATCGGCACGAGCGAGATCGACGCCGCGCTCGAGAAGGACAACACGTCGAACGGTCAGCAGGCCGCGGCGCGCGCCCGGGCCGCCCTGCCCGGAGCCGACGCCAAGCGCGCCGTCTTCGACCAGCTGGTGAACGACGACAGCGTGCCGAACGCGATCGTGCGCATGACGACGATGGGCTGGCAGCACGCCAATGGCCCAACCGGCTTCGCCGAGCTCGTCGACGCGTACTTCGACGCGATCGTGCCGATCTGGGAGTCGCGCACCTACAAGATCGCCGAGTACCTGATTCTCGGCCTGTACCCGGCCGCGCTCGCGAACGAGAACCTCATCGTGAAGACGCGCGCGTGGCTCGAGGCGAACGCCGAGCAGCCCGCGGCCCTGCGTCGCATGGTCAGTGAGAACCTGGCCGGCGTCGAGCGGGCCGTTCAGGCGCAGCGTCGCGACGCGCGCGCGTAACCCGCGCCGAGCATCCGCTCACGATCTCAGCCCCGCGCACTCGCCCATCGGGATGCGCGGGGCTGAGTCGCGTCTGCGCTGACCGCCGGCCGCCTGATCCGAACGCAGAGACCCCGTCGCTAGGCTTGCCGCAATGGACGGTTTCAGTTGGGCAGGGCTCTGGGAGGGCATCGTCACGTTCGTGCAGACGAACGAGGCGGTGTTCCGCATCGCCGGGGTGATCGTCGGCGCGGTCATCCTGCGCTGGGTGCTGCTGATCTCGATTCGACGCGTCGTCGACCGCGTCGTGTCGGGCGTGAAGAAGGCACAGGCGGTCGAACACACCGTCGAGTTGAGCGCGTCGCCGCTGCACGCTGTGCGCGTCGTGCAGCGCACCCGCACGATCGGCAGTGTGTTGCGCAACCTCGTGACGTGGTCGATCGTCGCCGTCACGATCGTGCTGATCTTGAGCGAGCTGAACTTCTCGGTCACGGCCCTCATCGCCTCGGCCGGTGTGCTGGGCGCCGCCCTCGGCTTCGGGGCCCAAAGCCTCGTGAAGGACATGCTGAACGGCCTGTTCATGGTCTTCGAGGACCAACTCGGCGTGGGCGACATCGTCTCGCTGCAGTCGACGCAGGGGCCGGTCGACGGAGTCGTCGAGTCGGTCGGCGTGCGCGTCACGCAGGTGCGCGACGTCGGCGGCACCCTGTGGTTCGTGCGCAATGGCGAGATCGTGACCGTCGGCAACAAGTCGCAGGGCTGGGCGCGCGTCATCATCGACCTTCCGGCTCCGTACACGAGCGATGTCGAGGCGGTCGAGCGCACCATGCTCGAGACCGCTCAGCGACTCGCGGACGACCCGAAGTGGCGCCGCAAGGTGCTCGAAAAGCCCGAGATCTGGGGCATCGAGTCGATCTCAGCCGAGGCGCTCGTCGTGCGCCTCGTCATGAAGGTGCGCGGCCCCGAGCAGTTCGAAGTGGCGCGCGAGCTGCGCCTGCGCCTGAAGCTCGCCCTCGACGAGCTCGGGGTGGCGCTGCCCGCGCTCAACCGCGTCGTCATGGACGGTCTCGACCGTGCCGGCAAGGCAACCGAGCAGAAGCCGAGCACGCGCGGCGGTGCGCCGAAGACGAAGCAGTTGCCCGTCGCATCCGAGAAGGACGCCTAGGTGGCCGACATCACGCTCGGCCCCACCGGCGGGCCCACGGACAGCTTCTTCACGCAGATCGGCGGGCACGCGACCTTTGAACGCCTCGTGCGCCGCTTCTACGAGGGCATCGAGCATGACGAGGTGCTGCGCCCGATGTACCCCGATAACGACATGGACGGCGCGGTGTGGCGCCTGACGGCCTTCCTCGAGCAGTACTGGGGTGGCCCGAGCACGTACAGCGAGCAGCGCGGCCACCCGCGCCTGCGCATGCGGCACATGCCCTTTAAGGTCAACCCGGATGCGCGCGACCGCTGGCTCACGCACATGCGCGCGGCGCTCGACGAACTCGCGCTGCCCCCGATGCACGAGGAGGCCCTGTGGGACTACCTGCAGCGCGCCGCCTACGCCATGGTCAACACGTTCGAGGAGTAACGCGATGACACGACCGACGCAGGCCGGCTGGTACCCCGACCCGAACGGCGAAGCCGCTGAGCGCTGGTGGGACGGGGAAGAGTGGTCGGAGAAGACCCGCCACCGCTACACGGCGCCGGCCTACGAACCCCAGCCCGCCCCGGCGGGAACCTCGCCGACGACCATCTGGATCTGGCTGCTGGCTCTCGCGCCGCTGATCAGCATCTGGTCGGCGCTCACGCTCGACGTGGAGGCCGTGCTGGCCCAGACACTCGCCGCCGTCGAGGTCGACCCAGACGGCACGGTCACCGGCGGGGCACCGGTCACGGCGCCCGCGGCAAACGCCCTCGGCCTCGTGGCCTGGATCGCCGGCATCGGCATCGCCCTGCTCGACTGGCGGGCCCTGCGCGCGCGCCAGATCGACCGCCCGTTTCACTGGGCCTGGGCGATTCTCTGGAGCCTTGTCTACGTGATCGGCCGCTCGATCGTGGCGCGCCGCCGCACCGGCACGGGCCTCACCCCGATGTGGGCGACGATCGCCCTGCAGGCCCTGCTCGTCATCATCGTCTTCTCGATCTCGGTGCAGATCGTGAACGCGACACTGTCGGCTGTTCCGCTGTAGGTAGGGCTGACCCGGCCAAGCGGCCGCTCGGCCCCGCGCTGATCAGCGTGGCGAGCTGCGCGCGGAGATCGCGCGGGCGGCGGCCCAGCAGTTGCTCGAGGTCTGCGCTCACGGCAGCGAGCTCGCCGGCGCGCGTGTTGGCGTCGAGCCCCACAATGAAGCCGGCGGTGGCGTCGTCGAGGCCGGCAGAAGTCAGCTGCGCGCGCTGCTCCTCCGGGTCGAGCGCGTCGTACACGACCTCGCGGCCGAGTAGCTCGCTGAGCGCGCTCGCCAGCTCGAGGTGGTTCCAGGCTTCGGGGCCCGTCAGCTCGTACGTCTGACCCGCATGATCGTCGTCGAGCAGAGCAACGGCGGCCGCCTCGGCGTACTCGTCACGGGTGGCACTCGCGATGCGCCCCTCGCCGGCGCCCGAGGCGACGACGCCCGTCTCGGCGGCGGTCGCGACGTCGGCGGCGAAGTTTTCGATGTACCAGTTGTTGCGCAGAACGGTCACCGCGAGGGAACTGGCAGCGAGCATCCGCTCGGTTTCGGCGTGCTCAGGAGCGAGCAGGTGCTGCGAGTCGAGCGCGTTGACGATCGACGTGTAGACGAGGCGCTGGGCGCCAACGCGCTCGGCTGCGGCAATGACCGCGGCGTGCTGGGCGACGCGCTGGCCGATCTCACTGCCCGAGACGAGCAACACGACGCGGCTGCCCGCCAGGGCGGCATCGATCGATGCCGCGTCGGCATAGTCGACGGCGCGAACGTCGACGCCGCGCTCGCGCAGCCCGTCGAGCTTCTCAACGGCGCGGCCCGCGGCAATCAGCTCGCTTGGCGCGACACCACGGGCGAGCAGGTGATCGATGGCGGCGCGGCCGAGGTGGCCGGTGGCTCCGAGAACGGCAATCGACATGGGAACTCCTTCGCGTGGGGGCGGGACGTCGACAGTAACCCGCCGCCGACCCCGCGCATTCCTCAGTCGGAGGAACGGTGCCGCGCCAGCACCGAGCGGGCGTGGCGCAGCACGGGCTCATCGACCATCTGGCCCTCGAAGCGAAAGACGCCCCGTTCCCCCACCGAGGCGGCGAGCACGCGCTTCGCCCACTCGCGTTGCTCGGGGCTCGGTGCGTACGCGCGCCGGATCGCGGTGACCTGGCTCGGGTGGATGCACGCGGTCGCGACGAATCCGAGGGCTGCGGCATCCGCCGCCTCCTCCGCGAGTCCCGCCTCGTCGGCGATATCGAGGTGCACGGCGTCGATCGTCGCCTTTCCGCGGGCGGCGGCGGCGAGGTGAACGCTGGCGCGCGCGTGCTGGACGACCGCGCGGTACCGGCCGTGCGGATCCCGGCTCGCGGTGCCGCCCATCGATGCGACGAGGTCTTCCGCTCCCCACATGAGGGCAACGAGGCCGTCGACGGCGGCGAGCTCGCCCGCGGCGACAATGCCCGCGGCCGTCTCGCAGAGTGCGATGACGGAGTAGCCGCGAGTGACGAGCTCGGCGAGCGCCGAGGCGTCCTCCGCCTTCGCGACCATCACCGTGCGGTACTCGGTGCCGGCGAGCGCCTCGAGGTCGGCCTCGGCGTCGGCCGTTCCCAGCGGATTGATGCGCGCGATCGTCGTGGCGGGGTCGAGGCGGGAGGCGGCGAGCGCCTCGCGCGCCGAATCCTTTGAATCGGGAGCGACCGCATCCTCAAGATCGAGAATGACGGCGTCGGCGCGCTCGGCCGCCTTCACGTAGCGCTCGGGCCGATCGGCCGGGCAGAACAGCAGCGCGGGCCCCATTGCGAAGGCGATCACCGTGCGGCACCCTCCTGCCAGATGAGCACGGCGCGGCGGGCGACGCCGACGATGTCGCCGTGCTGATTGCGGCCGGTGTGTTCGAGTGTCACGATGCCCTGGCCGGGCCGCGACTCTGACAGGCGCTTCTCGACGACGAGCGTCTCGCTGTAGAGGGTGTCGCCGTGGTGCAGGGGGTGCGGGAAGCGCACGTCGCTGAGGCCCAGGTTCGCGACGATCGTTCCCTGCGTGAGCTGCTGCACCGAGGCGCCGACCATGACGGCGAGCGTCATCATCGAGTTCACGAGCCTCTCACCGAACGGCTGCGTGGCCGACCACGCCGCGTCGAGGTGCAGCGCCTGCGGGTTCATGGTGAGGGTCGAGAACAGCACGTTGTCGGCCTCGGTCATGGTGCGACCCGGCGCGTGCGCGTAGACGGTGCCCACCTCGAACTCGTCGAACCACAGGCCCCGCTGCTCGACGCGGCGGCCGCTCATGCGCTGAGCCCCAGCGTGCGTGCAATGACCATCAGCTGCACCTCCGTCGTGCCCTCGCCCACCTCGAGCACCTTCGAGTCACGGTAGTGCCGGGCGACGGGGTTTTCGTTCATGAAGCCGTAACCGCCGAAAATGTGGCTGGCGTCGCGGGCGTTCGCCATGGCCGCCTCGCTCGAGATGAGCTTCGCCATCGCCGCCTCGGCCTTGAACGGCTTGCCGGCCACGATGCGGTGAGCGGCGTCGTAGGTGGCGAGGCGGGCGGAGTGCACGCGCGACTGCATGCGGGCGATCATGAACGCCACGTGCTGGTTCTCGCCGATCGCGCGGCCGAAGACGACGCGTTCTTTCGCGTAGCGCAGCGCCTCCTCGAGGCAGCCCTGGGCAGCCCCGGTCGCGAGGGCAGCGAAGGCGACGCGGCCCTCGTCGAGGTACTCGAGGAAGTTCGCGTAGCCGCGGCCCCGCTCGCCGAGCAGGTTCGCCTCGGGCACCCGCACGTTGTCGAAGGTGAGCGGGTGGGTGTCGCTCGTGTGCCAGCCAACCTTGTCGTAGGCGGGGTGCACCGTGAAGCCGGGAGTGCCTGTCGGCACGATGATGGCCGAGAGCTCGGGGTTGCCGTCGTCTTTGCGACCCGTGACCGCGGTGACCGTGACGAGGCTCGTGATCTCGGAGCCCGAGTTCGTGATGAACTGCTTCGAGCCGTTGATGACCCACTCGCCGTCGACCACCTCGGCGGTCGTCTGGGTGGCGCGTGCGTCTGAGCCCGCCCCCGCCTCGGTGAGCCCGAAGCCTGCGAGCGCGCGGCCTCTCGCGAGGTCTGGCAACCACTGCTGTTTCTGTTCCTCGGTGCCCTGGCGGAAGATCGGCATCGCCCCGAGGCCGACGCCCGCCACGAGCGTCACGGCGATCGACTGGTCGGCGCGGGCGAGTTGCTCGACGGCGAGGCACAGGTCGACGTAGGTCTTGCCCTGCCCGCCGTACTCTTTCGGGAAGGGCAGCCCGAACAGCCCCATGTCACCCATCTGCCGGATGATGTCGTACGGCAGCTCGCGCTTCGTGTCGTACTCGTACGCGGCGGGGGCGACGACGGTGTCGGCGAACTCGCGCACCTCGTCGCTGAGGTGCTGCTGTTCCGGGGTGAGGTCGATCATGCGGGGTCTCCTTGGTCGCCGTCGGGCCGGGGTTCTGGCTCGTCGGGGTGGATGCGGGCGACGACCTGGTCGAATGCGACCTGGTCGCCCACGGCGACCTCGAGGGTCACCGTGCCGGCGACGGACGCGAGCATGGTGTGCTCCATCTTCATCGCCTCGATCGTGACGAGGGGCTGACCCTCGACGACCGTGTCTGAGGTGGCGGCGCCGAGGGCGACGACGGCGCCGGGCATGGCGGCGCGGATCGTCGGGTCGGCGGCGCCAGGGGTGCGGGTGAGGCCCGCCCGGTGCTCGGCGAGGCGCTCTGCGCGCGTCGGGCGCGCGAGCCGGTGCGTGACGCCGTCGACGTGCATCCAGGTGACGCCTTCGGCGCGCACGATGTGGGCGGTTACGCGTCGTGATTCGTGGGTGACGGTGACGCTGAGCGTCTCGGTGGCGGCGCCGAGAACGCGGATGCTCGGGGCGAGCTGGTCGATGACGGATGCGTCCATCGCGACCTCCTCCCCGTCGATCAGGTAGCGCGGGGCGCGGTGCGGGCCGAGGCGCCAGCCGCTCGGCCGGGTCCAGGCCGACCGCGCGGCCCGCTCGGCGCGGTCGTGTTCGACGAGCGCGGCGATCGTGCGGGCGAGCGCCGGAGTGGCGGGAGCCGCCAGCTCGCTGCGCTCGATGAGCCCCGTGTCGAGGGCGCCCGTCTGCACCTCGGGGACGGCGATCAGTCGGCGCAGGAAGGCGGCGTTCGTCGGCACCCCGAGCACGATGGTCTCGGCGAGCGCCGCATCGAGCCGGGCGAGCGCCGTCGCCCGGTCGGGGCCGCGCGCGATGACCTTGGCGAGCATCGGGTCGTAGTCCGAGCCGACGGCGAGACCGTCGAGGAGCGCGCTGTCGACGCGCACGCCCTGGCCGCGCGCCTCCGCGAGGAAGGCGACGGTGCCGGTCTGCGGGGTGAAGCCGCGTCCGGGGTCTTCGGCGTACAGCCGCGCCTCGACCGCGTGGCCGCTGAGCGCGAGCGGCGGCAGGTCGAGCGGCTTACCCGCCGCGATGCGCAGCTGCTGCTCGACGAGGTCGACGCCCGTCACGAGCTCGGTCACGGGGTGCTCGACCTGCAGGCGCGTGTTCATCTCCATGAAGAAGAACTCGTCGGGTTTCGCATCGGAGACGAGGAACTCGACGGTGCCGGCTCCGCGGTAGTCGACGCTGCGCGCCACCTCGCAGGCGGCCTCGCCGATCGCCGCGCGCGTGGCCTCGTCGAGCAGCGGCGACGGGGCTTCCTCGATGATCTTCTGGTGGCGCCGCTGCAGCGAACACTCCCGTTCCCCCAGGTGCACGACAGTCCCGTGCGCATCGGCGAGCACCTGCACCTCGATGTGGCGGGGGCTCTCGACGAAGCGCTCGATGAGCAGGGTGTCGTCGCCGAACGACGAGCGCGCAACCCGGCGGGAGGCGACGAGCGCATCGGCGAGGTCGTCCCGCTCGCGCACCACGGTCATCCCCTTACCGCCGCCGCCGCCCGACGGCTTGATGATGAGCGGGAACCCCACCTCGTCCGCCGCCTCGATGAGCTGGGCGTCGCTCCAGCCGGCCTCCCCCGCGCCGGGCGTCACCGGGACCCCGCGGGCGGCGACGTGCTCGCGGGCACGAATCTTGTCGCCCATCGCCTCGATCGCGCTCGCGGGCGGGCCGATCAGCGTGACGCCGAGCTCTTCGAGGCGGCGCGCGAAGGCCGTGTTCTCACTGAGGAAGCCGTACCCGGGATGCACGGCCTCGGCCCCCGAGGACAGGACCGCCTGAACCACCCTCTCGATGTCGAGGTAGCTCTCGGCGGCGGGGGCCGGGCCGAGGCGCACCGCGAGGTCCGCCTCGCGCACGTGGCGCGCATCCGCATCGGCGTCGCTGTAGACGGCGACCGAACGGATGTCGAGCGCACGGAGCGTGCGGATCACGCGGCACGCGATCTCGCCGCGGTTCGCGACGAGTACGGTGCCGAACAGGGGCGCGGTCGAGGTGTCGGTCATGCGCGTCACATCCGGAAGAGGCCGAAGCGCGGCTCGGGCAGCGGCGCGCGGCTGACGACGTCGAGGGCGAGGGCGAGCACGTGGCGGGTATCGGCCGGGTCGATGATTCCGTCGTCCCAGAGGCGGGCAGTGGCGTAGTAGGGGTTGCCCTGAGCCTCGTACTGGGCACGGATCGGGGCCTCGAACGCCTCCTGTTCGTCGGCCGGCCAGTCGTCGCCGAGCTGGTCGCGGCGCACGGTCGAGAGCACCTTCGCGGCCTGCTGGCCGCCCATGACCGAGATGCGGGCGTTCGGCCACATCCAGAGGAAGCGCGGCGAGTACGCCCGCCCGCACATCGAGTAATTGCCGGCGCCGAACGAGCCGCCGATCACGATGGTGAGCTTCGGCACACGCGTGGTGGCGACGGCGGTGACCATCTTCGCGCCGTGCTTGGCGATGCCGCCCGCCTCCGCGTCGCGGCCCACCATGAAGCCCGAAATGTTCTGCAGAAACACGAGCGGGATGCCGCGCTGGTCGCACAGCTCGATGAAGTGCGCGCCCTTCATGGCCGACTCGCTAAACAGCACGCCGTTGTTGGCGACGATGCCGACCGGGTGACCCTCGATGCGCGCGAAGGCGGTGACCAGAGTCGTGCCGTAGTCGGGCTTGAACTCGCTGACCGAGCCGGCGTCGACGATGCGGTCGATGACGAGGTGCACGTCGTAGGGCGTCTGCACGTCGGCGGGCACGACGTCGAGCAGGGTCGCCGGGTCGTGGGCCGGCTCGTCGGCGGCGGCACTGACGGCCCACGCGGGCGCGCGCGGCGGCGGCAGGCTCGCGACAATGTCGCGCACGATCTCGAGCGCGTGGGTGTCGTCGTCGGCGAGGTGGTCGACGACGCCGGAGGTGCGCGCGTGCAGCTCGCCGCCGCCGAGCTCTTCGGCGCTGACGACCTCACCGATGGCGGCCTTTACGAGCGGCGGCCCGCCGAGAAAGATGGTGCCCTGCTCGCGCACGATGACGGTCTCGTCGCTCATGGCGGGCACATATGCGCCACCCGCCGTGCACGATCCCATGACGCAGGCAATCTGCGCGATCCCTTCGGCGGATGCGCGTGCCTGGTTGAAGAAGATGCGCCCGAAATGGTCGCGGTCGGGAAACACCTCGTCTTGCAACGGAAGGAAGGCGCCACCCGAGTCGACGAGCGCGATCGCCGGAAGCCGGTTCTCGAGCGCGATCTCTTGCGCGCGCAGGTGCTTCTTCACGGTCAGCGGGAAGTAGGTGCCGCCCTTGACCGTCGCGTCGTTGGCGATGACCATGACGGGCCTGCCGTGCACGAGCCCGATGCCCGTGATCAGCCCGGCGCCGGGAGCCTGCCCGTCGTAGAGGCCATCGGCGGCGAGCGGCGCGATCTCGAGGAAGGGGCTGCCCTCGTCGAGCAGCCGGTCAACCCGCTCGCGCGGCAGCAGCTTGCCGCGCTCCACGTGGCGCTGCCGCGACGACTCGCTGCCGCCGAGCGCCGTCTCAGCGAGCTTCGCGCGCAGCTCGGCGACGAGGTCGGCCATGGATGCGCGCGGCGCCTGGTCGGCAGACGTCTCAGCTGTCGTCATTGACTGCCCATTTCGCTTGTGGCGGCGGGGCCGGTGATTCCGGTCGGTTAGCGGTGACTAACTGACCGAAATGTTAGTCACGACTAACTGGAATGTCTACACTGGCGCACATGAGCATCGTCGTGTCGCGCGAGCAGGCCAAGGCCGAACGCCGCCGCGCCCTGCTCGCCGCCGCCGCCCGGCTGTTCGCCGAGCGCGGCTTCGAGCGCGTGTCACTCGACGACCTCGGCTCCGCCGTGGGCGTCAGCGGCCCCGCCGTCTACCGCCACTTCGCGGGCAAGCAGGCCGTGCTCGCCGCCCTGCTCGTCGACGCGAGCGCCGGCCTCCTCGACGGCGCGCGGGCGGTGCTCGCGGAACGCGACGCGGGCGCGGACGCGGACGCGGACGTGGACGCGGACGGCGAGTTTCCCCGCGACGGCGAGGCGAGCATCCGGGATGCGCGGGCTTCGCTGCGCGCGCTCGTCGCCTTCCACGTCGCCTTCGCCGTCGAGAACCCCGACGTCATTCGCGTGCAGTCAGCCGACCTGGAGAGCCTCGCGGAAACAGACCGGCGCACCGTGCGGGGGCTGCAGCGGCAGTACGTCGAGCTGTGGGTCGACGTGCTCGAGGCGCTCCACCCCAACGACGCCCGGCCGCTCTTGCGCACCCGCGCCCACGCCGCCTTCGGCCTCATGAACTCGACGCCGCACAGCGCCCGCGGGGCCGCGCGCGACACCCGCGCGGTGCTGGCCGCGATGGCCGAAGCCGCCCTCAGCCCGGTGTCCGTCTAGTCCCGAGCGCACCTGCACGTCACTTCCGCAACACTGAGCGAAAGGTGCAAACCCGCACGTTCGAACGCGCGGTGTTGCACCAAACCTGTGGTGTTCCGATCGCGCGGGACGCGAGACGCACGGCGCTCGGCGAGCCCTTAGTCGCCGTCGGCACCGTCGAGAGTGGACAGCCCCGCGCCCGACTCCGCCTCAGAGGGCTCCGGCGCGGCGATGAGCGTCACCGATTCGGCATGAACCGCCCCGCCCGCTGGCAACTGCGCCTCGCGGAGAGCCCGATCAATCGCCGCCGCCAGTTCGGCGGTCGTGTCGTTGTGCTCGGTCATGACGTCACGCTACGCCTCCCCCGGCGGCGGCGCCAGGGCGCCGCTCAGCCGAAGTGGCGGCGGCGAGTGGCGTCCTGTACCTCGCCGACGAGCTCTTCGAGGATGTCTTCGAGGAAGAGCACGCCGACGGTCTGCCCCTCAGCGTCGACCGAGCGCGCGAGATGCGAGCCGGAGCGGCGCATGAGGGCGAGCGCGTCTTCGAGCTCGGCGCTCGCGAGAATCGACACGAGTCGGCGAATGCGCTTCGGCGGCACGGGATCGTCGAACTCGTCCTCGGGCAGGTCGATGATGTCCTTCAGGTGCAGGTAGCCGGTCGGCTCGCCGGCCTCGTCGACGAGCGGGTAGCGGCTGAAGCCGCGCTGGGCGACGCCGCGTTCGACGTCGAGGGCCGACGCGTCCTCCGGCAGGGTGACCAGAGCATCCATGGGGACGCCGAGCGTGCCCGTCGCGTCGGTGAGCAGGCCTTCACGGGTTGACTGCTTCACGATCGTCGCCACCTCGTCGAGCGTGTAGGTGCTGGTCGCCTCGTCTTTCGGCTCGACGCCGCACAGGCGCAGGATGCCGTTGGCGATCGCGTTGAGGCTCCAGATGACGGGGGCGAAGATGCGGGCGACGGTCACGAGCGGCGGAGCGAGAATGAGCACGGCCCGGGTCGGCAGCGAGAACGACAGGTTCTTCGGCACCATTTCGCCGAGCACGACGTGCAGGAACGACACGATCAGCAGGGCGATGATGAACGCGATCGTTGATACGACCTCGGGCGGAAGGCCGGTCAGACTGATCGGAATCTCCAGGATGTGGTGGATCGCCGGTTCGGACACGTTCAAGATCAGCAGCGAGCAGACCGTGATGCCGAGCTGGCTCGTCGCGAGCATGAGGGTCGCGCGTTCCATCGCCCAGAGCGCGGTCTTCGCGGCTCGGGAGCCCGCCTCGGCGCGCGGCTCGATCTGCGAGCGCTTGGCTGAGATGACCGCGAACTCGGCGCCCACGAAGAAGGCGTTGCCCGCGAGGAGCACGACGAGCCAGACGAGGCCCCACCAGTCCGCTGACGTGATCACAAGGCGCCTCCCGCCGACGGGGCGTCCACCGCGACCGGTGTGAAGCGCACGCGGTCGATGCGGCGACCGTCGAGCCGTTCGACGCGGAATACGCCGGCGTCGATCTGCACGGTGTCGCCGACGCGCGGCAGGCGACCCAGTTCGGCCATGAGCCAGCCGGCTACCGTCTCCCAGGGACCGTCCTCGGGCACGGTCACGCCAGCGCGGTCGGCCAGCTCGTCGGGGCGCAGGATGCCCGGAAACGTCAGCCAGTCACGGGCGCGAACGACGTCCACGACCGCCCGATCGTGTTCGTCGGCGACCTCACCGACGAGCTCCTCGACGAGATCCTCGACGAGATCCTCGAGCGTCGCGACGCCGGCCGTGCCGCCGTACTCTTCGAACGACTCACCGACGACGGGGAAGCGCGAGTGGCCGGTACGCCGCGCCAGCTCGATGATGTCGACCGCGCTGTCGCCACGCTCGACGCTCTCGATGCGCGGGCGCGGCGTCATGACGTCTTGTGCTGTCAACTGCGAAAAGGCAAGGGTGCGCGACAAGAGCGTCGCCGTGCCCGCCTCGAGCAGGCCGTGCTGCGCCGAGCGGCGCACGAGCGACGACAACTCTTCGGCGGTGCGGGCACCACTCAGCCCTTCCTTCGGGTCGATGCCCATCGCCCGCAGGATGCGGTTCGCCGTGCCGTTGAGCACGCGGATCGCGGGACGGAAAACGGTCGTGAACAGCCACTGGAACGGGATGACGACCTTCGCCGTCTGTCGCGGCAGCGCGAGCGCGAAGTTCTTCGGCACCAATTCGCCGACGATCATCGACAGCAGCGTCGCGATGACGATCGCGGTGACCGACCCGACGGGGCGCACGGCGCCCTCGGGAACGCCGATCGCGAGCAGGGGGCCTGCGAGCAGCCGCGAAATGGCCGGCTCCATCGTGTAGCCGGTCAGGAGTGTGGTCAGCGTGATGCCGAGCTGCGCGCTCGACAGGTGCGTCGAGGTGACCTGAGCGCGGCGATCGTCATGCCCAGCCGGGTCTCGCCCCGCTCGCGGCGAGCCTCCAGCTCAGACCGGTCGAGGTTGACGAGCGCGAACTCGCTCGCGACGAACAGGCCGGTACCGATGGTCAGCACGACCCCGATGCCGAGCAGAAGCCATTCGCCGCCGAGTAACTCAGCGCCCACGGGTGTCCCTCAGTACGTCGAGGGTGGCGGTAGACGGAGGCTCCATGGTGCTGATGAGCATAGGTGTGCTCGAGCTACCAGGAGACGGGCAACGCCTTGCCCTCTTCGTAGCCGGCCGCCGACTGCACGCCCACCACCGCGCGCTCGTGGAACTCGGGCAGCGTCGCGGCACCCGCGTAGGTCATCGAGCTGCGCAGCCCCGAGGTGATCATGTCGAGCAGGTCGTCGAGGCTCGGGCGCTGCGGGTCGAGGTAGATGCGTGACGACGAAATACCCTCGGCAAACAGCGTCTTCTTCGCGCGCTCGAACGCGTCGAGGCGTCGGAAGCGCTGCTCGACCGCCTTCGTCGACGCCATACCCCACGAACTCTTGAACCAGCGACCACTCTCATCGCTTTCGATCTCGCCGGGCGCCTCAAGGGTGCCGGCGAACCACGAGCCGATCATGACGGCGGATGCACCGGCGGCGAGCGCGAGGGCCACGTCCCGCGGGTAGCGCACTCCCCCGTCAGCCCAGACGCGCGCCCCCAGCTCGCGCGCGGCCGCCGCCGTTTCGAGCACGGCCGAGAACTGAGGTCGCCCGACGGCGGTCATCATGCGCGTCGTGCACATGGCGCCCGGCCCCACCCCGACCTTGAGGATGTTTGCCCCGGCCTCCACGAGGTCGCGCACCGCGTCGGCCGTCACGATGTTGCCGGCGACGATCGGCACCCCGAGGTCGCGGGCGGAGACCGCACGCAGTGCGCTCAGCATCTGCTCCTGGTGGCCGTGAGCCGTGTCGAGCACGAGAACGTCGACGCCGGCCTGCACGAGGGCGGCGGCCCGCTCGGCGGGGTCACCATTCACCCCGACTGCCGCGGCGACACGCAAACGGCCGTGAGCATCCACCGCCGGCGTGTACAGCGTCGCCCGCACGGCGCTGCGCGCACTCAGCGAGCCGACGATGCGCCCGTGGTGGCGCACGGCGACCGCGTCAGCGCCGGCCGCATCGATCAGGTCGAAGGCGGTGCGCGCATCCGTGACGTCTTCGTCGTCGATCGACGGGACGGGGTCGCCGACGAGATCGCCGATGACAGCGTCCGGCAAGGCGTGCCGCAGGCGCGCAGCCGGGATGCACGTGGTCGGCTCGCCGTCGGAATCGACGATCGTGACGAGGGCCCCCTCCGTGTCGGGCACGCGCCGTCGGGCCTCGGCGACCGACGTCTCACGGGTCACGGTGATAAGCGGGTCGAGCATCGTGGGCGCGGCCTTGACCTCGCGGATGGCGGCGTCGAGCTCCTGCAGCGGAAGGTCCTGCGGCAGCACGCCGAGGCCGCCACGACGGGCGAGGGCTGCGGCGAGACGCGAGCCGGTGACCGACGTCATGTTGGCCGCGACGATCGGAGTCTTCAGCCCGGCCGGGTCGTCCACAGTGAGGTCGACGCTGAGCCGGCTGCCGGCAGCCGAACGCTGCGGCGTCAAGAAGACGTCGGAGTAGGTCAGGTCATGGACGGGGGTCTCGTTCGCAAAGCGCACGCGTCAACGGTACAAGCCCGCGGATGCGCGCCCACAGCCCCAGCGGCATCGAGCGTTTGCTCCGGCGCAAGGCGTTACGCTTGAGCGGTGCCGCCATCGTCGGCGGCGCGTCGAGAATTAACCCTCCAGCAGAAGCGAAAGTGGGCGGTCGGCTGTGTCAAGCCACGTGTCCGGTACGGGTGCCGAGGGCGGCGCCTCCGGTGAGTTCGGTGCTAACGAATGGCTCGTCGATGAGCTGTACGAGCAGTACCGCGAGAACAAAGAGTCGGTCGACCCCTCGTGGTGGCCGATCCTCGAAAAGTACGAGCAGTCGTCCACCGAGCGCGCGACCGCGAGCGCCCCGACCGCTGTCGCGGTTGCGGAGGCCACACCGGTGACAGCCACCACGGTCACCGGCGACGACCCCACGACGGCGCTGCCCAGCGCGTCGACGGGCGGCTCGGTCAGCATCGGCTCGGCGCCCGTGACGGGCAGCCAGCCGATCGCGAAGACGACGGCGCGTGCCCCGCAGCCGCAGCCGATTCCCGCGCAGGCCCCCGCGACGGCGCCCGCCCCCGTCGTCGACGAGGAGGCGGCCGAGAAGCAGGACGAGGTCACAGCCCTGCGCGGCATGGCGAAGACGCTGGCGACGAACATGGATGCGTCGCTCACGGTTCCGACGGCAACCAGCGTTCGCACGATCCCCGCCAAGCTGATGATCGACAACCGCATCGTCATCAACAACCACCTGAAGCGTGCCCGCGGCGGCAAGGTGTCATTCACCCACCTGATCGCGTGGGCCATGGTGCGGGCACTGCGCGAGTTCCCGAGCCAGAACGTCTATTACGACGAGCACGACGGCAAGCCGGTGGTCGTGACGCCGGCCCACATCAACCTCGGCATCGCGATCGATATCCCGAAGCCCGACGGCACGCGGGCCCTGCTGGTTCCCGGCATCAAGAAGACCGAGTCGATGACGTTCGGCGAGTTCCACGCCGCCTACGAAGACGTCGTCAAGCGCGCCCGTGACAACAAGCTCGCCGCCGCCGACTTCCAGGGCAACACGATCTCGCTCACGAACCCGGGCGGCATCGGCACCGTGCACTCGGTGCCGCGCCTCATGAAGGGCCAGGGCGCCATCATCGGCGCGGGCGCTCTCGAGTACCCCGCCGAGTTCCAGGGCATGTCGCAGGCGACTCTCGCCGAGCTGGGTGTCGGCAAGACGATCACGCTGACGAGCACCTACGACCACCGCGTCATCCAGGGCGCCGGCAGCGGCGAGTTCCTGAAGAAGGTGCACGAGCTGCTGATCGGTCAGCGCGATTTCTACGAAGAGATCTTCGCCGACCTGCGCATCCCGTACGACCCGATTCACTGGGCGCAAGACATTCACGTTGACCTCGCCGACGAGGTCAACAAGACGGCGCGCGTTCACGAGCTGATCAACTCGTTCCGGGTGCGCGGGCACATGATGGCCGACGTCGACCCGCTCGCCTACCAGCAGCGCAGCCACCCCGACCTCGACATCTCGAGCCACGGCCTCACCTTCTGGGACCTCGACCGCGAGTTCGTCACCGGCGGCTTCGGGGGCAAGCGCACGATGTTGCTGCGCGAGATTCTCGGTGTGCTGCGCGACACGTACTGCCGCACGGTGGGCATCGAGTACATGCACATCCAAGACCCCGAGCAGCGACGCTGGTTCCAGACGCGGCTCGAGAAGCCGTACCAGAAGCCGACGCACGATGAGCAGATACGCATCCTGGGCAAGCTCAACCAGGCCGAGGCGTTCGAAACCTTCCTGCAGACGAAGTACGTCGGCCAGAAGCGCTTCAGCCTCGAGGGTGGCGAGTCGCTGATTCCGCTGCTTGACGAGGTCGTGCAGCAGGCTGCCGACAATGAGCTCGACGAGGTCGCCATCGGCATGGCGCACCGCGGTCGCCTCAACGTGCTCGCCAACATCGCGGGCAAGACCTACGGCCAGATCTTCCGCGAGTTCGAGGGCACGCAAGATCCCCGCAACGTGCAGGGCTCGGGTGACGTCAAGTACCACCTCGGTACGCAGGGCACCTTCACGTCAGCGAGCGGCAAAGAGATCGAGGTGTACCTCGCCGCGAACCCCTCGCACCTTGAGGCGGTCAATGGCGTGCTCGAGGGCATCGTCCGGGCGAAGCAAGACCGCAAGGGCGACGGCAAGTTCGGCACGCTGCCCGTGCTGGTACACGGCGACGCGGCCATGGCCGGTCAGGGTGTTGTCGTCGAGACCCTGCAGCTGTCGCAACTGCGCGGCTACCGCACCGGCGGCACCGTTCACGTCGTCGTCAACAACCAGGTGGGCTTCACCACGCCCCCCGGTGAGGCTCGGTCGTCGATTTACTCGACCGACGTCGCGAAGACCATCCAGGCTCCGATCTTTCACGTGAACGGCGACGACCCCGAAGCGGTCGTGCGCGTCGCCGAGATCGCGTTCGCCTACCGCCAAGAGTTCAAGCGCGACGTGATCATCGACCTCGTGTGCTACCGTCGCCGCGGCCACAACGAGGGCGACGACCCGTCGATGACGCAACCGCTCATGTACAACCTCATCGAGGCCAAGCGCAGCGTTCGCACCCTCTACACGGAGGCGCTCGTCGGTCGTGGCGACATCACCGAAGAAGAGTTCGAGAACGCCCACAAAGACTTCCAAGAGCGCATGGAGGTCGCCTTCGCCGAGACACACGCGGCGCAGACCGGTGCGATTCCTGTCGTCGGCGGTGACGCATCCGTCGATGAGGGATCGGGTGAGCCGGAGAGCACCGGCGTCGACGTCAGCGTGGTGCAGCACATCGGCGACGCTCACGACAACCCGCCCGCCGGGTTCACCGTGCACACCAAGCTGCAGGCGATGCTGAAGAAGCGCGTCGAGATGAGCCGCAACGGCGGCATCGACTGGGGCTTCGGCGAACTGCTCGCGCTCGGCTCGCTGCTCATGGAGGGCACGCCCGTCCGCATGGCGGGCCAAGACTCCCGTCGCGGCACCTTCGTGCAGCGGCACGCCGTGCTGCACGATCGCGCCAACGGCCAGGAGTGGCTGCCGCTCGCGAACCTCAGCGAGAACCAGGCGAAGTTCTGGATCTACGACTCACTGCTGAGCGAGTACGCGGCCATGGGCTTCGAGTACGGCTACTCGGTCGAGCGACCCGACGCTCTCGTTCTCTGGGAGGCCCAGTTCGGCGACTTCGCCAACGGCGCCCAGACGATCATCGACGAGTTCATCTCGTCGGCCGAGCAGAAGTGGGGTCAGCGCTCGAGCGTCGTACTGCTGCTTCCGCACGGCTACGAGGGCCAGGGACCGGACCACTCGTCGGCCCGCATCGAGCGCTTCCTGCAGCTGTCAGCGGAAGACAACATGACGATCGCCCGGCCCTCGACGCCGGCGTCGTACTTCCACCTGTTGCGCCGTCAGGCCTACGCGCGCCCGCGCCGCCCGCTCGTCGTCTTCACCCCGAAGGCGATGCTGCGCCTGCGCGGAGCGACGAGCGATGTGGCCGACTTCACGCAGGGCCGCTTCGAGCCGGTGATCGACGATGCGACGGTGACCGACCCGCAGGCCGTCCGGCGCGTGCTGTTCCACTCGGGCAAGATCCACTACGACCTGAAGAGCGAGATCGCCAAGCGCGACACGCAGGGCGTGGCGCTGGTGCGCCTCGAGCAGTTCCACCCGCTGCCGGCCGAGCAGATCGCGGCGGTCATCGACCGCTACCCGAACGCCGAGCTGGTCTGGGTGCAGGACGAGCCCGAGAACCAGGGCGCGTGGCCGTTCTTCACGATCGAGCTCGCGAAGCGCGGCATGAAGCGCGTGCGCGTCGTCTCGCGCCCGGCCTCCGCGTCGCCCGCGACCGGCTCGTCGAAGCGCAGCGCGGAAGAGCACGCCGCCATCATGGACGCGGCGCTCAGCGACTAGTCGCAAACGCGAACGGTCCGTGGATGCTCGGCCGAGCATCCACGGACCGCGTGCGTTCGGGATCGCGCGCTACGCGCGGTTGTCGAGGTTCGAGATCGCTCCGAGGACGAGCTCGCGCAACTCGTCGGGTGCCTTCTCTTGGCACGCCTCTTTCACCTTGTTGGTCAGGGTGAGGCCGACGAGGTGCTCAGCCGAGCAGTCGTCGCAGACGGCCATGTGGTCGCGGATGTCCTGGCACTGCTGGGGGCTCAGCTCGTTGTGCAGGAACTCCTCGAGCTCGGCCTTGGCTTTGTCGCAGCCGCAGTCGGTCATGTCGTGCTCCTGGTGGTGGTCGGGGTCGAGTCGGGGATGGCGTAGCCGCGCTCTCTCGCGTAGTCGGCGAGCTTCTCGCGCAGCTGTCGGCGACCGCGGTGGAGGCGACTCATCACGGTTCCGACCGGCGTTTTCATGATGTCGGCGATCTCTTGGTAGGCGAAGCCTTCAACGTCGGCGAGATATACCGCGAGGCGGAAGTCTTCGGGGATCTCTTGCAGCGCGTCCTTCACGGCGCTCGCGGGCATCCGGTCGATCGCTTCAGCCTCGGCCGAGCGACCGGTGGACGACGTGGCGGACTCGGCGCCGCCGAGCTGCCAGTCTTCCAACTCCTCGAGCGCACCCTGGTAGGGATTGCGCTGATTCTTGCGGTACTGGTTGATGAACGTGTTCGTGAGGATGCGGTACAGCCACGCCTTCAGGTTCGTGCCCTGTTCGAACTGCGCGAACGCAGCGAAGGCCTTCACGAAGGTCTCTTGCACGAGGTCGGCGGCGTCGGCCGGGTTTTTCGTCATGCGCATCGCGGCGCCATAGAGCTGGTCCATGAACGGCAGAGCCTGCTCTTGAAACAGTGCTCGCTTGGTTTCGGCCTCGTCAGTCATCGAGCGCCAGTGTACTGACGGGGCATCCATGACAAGCGTCGCGCTCAACGAGCACCGTCCTTTCAATCCCGTGCGTGCCGACTACCCTGATAACCGATGCTCGTCTCGAATAATTCCGGCCCCCGCTTTTCGCCCTACGGCGACGAAGATCGCACCGAGGCCGCGACCGGCGGCCCCACGGACACGCGCTGGCTCGCCCCGACCGCCGCGGGCCCCCTGAACGCCCGCATCATGCTTCCCGGGTCGAAGTCGCTCACCAACCGCGAGCTGGTGTTGTCGGCGCTGGCCGACGCGCCGTCGCTGCTCCGCCGCCCGCTGCACTCGCGCGACACGCGACTCATGGTCGAGGCCCTGCGCTCGCTCGGTGTTGACATCGAGGAGGTCGACGGCGACGGCGCCTTCGGCCCTGATCTGCTCATCACGCCGCCCGACGAGCTCACGGGATCCGTGTCGATCGACTGCGGGCTGGCCGGCACGGTCATGCGCTTCGTGCCTCCCCTGGCCGCGCTGGCGCTCGGCCCCGTCGCGTTCGACGGCGACGAGTCGGCGCGTCGGCGCCCCATGCGCACGACGATCGAGGCCCTGCGAGCGCTCGGTGTCGACGTCAACGATGACGGTCGCGGCACGCTGCCCTTCAGTCTCTGGGGTCGCGGGGCGATTCGCGGCGGCGAGCTCGCGATCGACGCGAGCGCGTCGAGCCAGTTCGTCAGCGGCCTGCTGCTTGCCTCCCCCCGCTTCGAGGAGGGCATTGTGCTGCGCCACACGGGCGAACACTTACCGTCGATGCCGCACATCGAGATGACGGTGCAGTGCTTGGCCGACCGTGGTGTGCGCGTCGATAGTCCCGAGCCGGGCGTGTGGGTGGTCGAGCCCGCCCCGATCGCCGGACTCGATGTCACCATCGAGCCCGACCTCTCGAATGCTGCACCGTTCCTCGGCGCCGCCCTCATCGCCGGCGGCACCGTGACGGTCGACGGCTGGCCTGCACGCACGACGCAGGTCGGCGCGGACCTCACCCACCTGCTGCCGCACTTCGGCGCCACCGTGCGTCACGACGCCGACGGCGCTGTCACCGTCGACGGCGGGGAAGGTCTGCGCGATGGCCGCGCGATCAGCGGCGTCACCCTCGACCTGTCGACCGGGGGCGAACTGGCCCCGGCCCTCGTCGCGCTCGCCGCGCTCGCCGCGGGTCCCAGCACCATCACCGGCATCGGGCACCTTCGCGGCCACGAGACCGACCGGCTCGCGGCGCTCACCGCCGAGATCACGGCCCTCGGAGGCGCGATTCGCGAACTCGAGGACGGCCTCGCCCTCGAACCCGCCACCCTCTCGGGTGGGCCGTGGCGCGCGTACGAGGACCACCGGATGGCCACGGCGGGCGCGATGATCGGGCTGGTCGTCGAGGGCGTCGAGGTCGACGACATTACGACGACGGCGAAGACACTGCCCGAGTTCCCCGAACTGTGGCAGGGCATGCTCGCATGAGTTGGCTGCCTCCCGTCGACGACGATGACGACGAGCCCTGGGGCGACTACGACGAGAGCGCGGTGCGCGAGCGGCCGAATCCGAAGGCAAACCGACCCCGCACGAAACAGCGTCCGGCACACGACAACGCCGTGGTGGGCCGGGTGGTCACGGTTGACCGCGGCCGCTATCTCACCCTGATCGACGAGGGCACCGACACCGAGCGGGAGGTCCTGAGCACCCGCGCGCGTGAGCTGCGTCGCACCGCGATCGTCACAGGCGACCGCGTCGACGTGGTGGGCGACGTCAGCGGCGCCGAGGGGAGCCTCGGACGCATCGTGCGCGTGCACGAGCGGCGCACCTTGCTGCGGCGCAGCGCTGATGACACCGACGCCGTCGAGCGGGTGATCGTCGCGAACGCCGACCAGCTCATGGTCGTGGTGGCCGCCGCCGACCCCGAGCCCCGCCCCCGCCTCATCGACCGCTACCTTGTCGCCGCCTATGACGCCGGCGTCACCCCGCTCGTCGTCGTGACGAAGACCGATCTCCGCGATCCTGCCGAGCTGATCGCGCCGCTCAGCGCGCTGGGGGTCGAGATCGTGACGAGCGCCGCATCCGACCCGCCGCTCGATCGGCTGCGCGCACTGCTGCACGGCCGCACCACCGTCGCTGTCGGACACTCCGGGGTCGGCAAGTCGACGCTCGTGAACGCGCTCGTGCCGGGCGCGGGGCGCGCGACCGGCATCGTCAACGCGGTCACGGGCCGCGGGCGTCACACGTCGAGTTCGACCGTGTCGCTGCGCCTGCCCGACGGTGACGGCTGGATCATCGACACCCCCGGGGTGCGTTCGTTCGGGCTCGGCCACGTCGACCCGGCGAACATCCTGACGGGCTTCGCCGACCTCGCCGCCGTGGCCGAACGCTGTCCGCGGGGGTGCACGCACCTCCCTGATAGCCCCGACTGCGCCCTCGACGAGGCGGTGGAGGCCGGAGAGCTCGGCGAGGCGGGCGCCGCGCGGCTCGACTCACTGCAGCGACTGCTCGCCACCCTGATGCGGCCGAAGGACTACTAGATTCGGTCTGTGACCGACAGCGCCTCGACCCACGCCGACGACCTCGCCCTGGCCCTCAGGCTTGCCGCCGCCGCCGACGAGGTGTCGCTCGCGCGCTTTCAATCGCTCGACCTGGAGGTGACGACGAAGCCTGACCGCACCCCCGTCACCGACGCCGACCGCGCGGTCGAGGAGACGATTCGTGCGGGCCTTGTCGCCGAGCGCCCCCACGACGCGATCTTTGGCGAAGAGTTCACGGCGGCGGCGGATCGCACGGAGGTCGCCGGGCGTCAGTGGATCATCGACCCGATCGACGGCACCGCGAACTTTTTGCGCGGCGTGCCGATCTGGGGCACCCTCATCGCGCTCGCTGTCGACGGTCGCCCCGTCGTCGGCGTGGTCAGCTCCCCCGCGCTCGAGCGTCGATGGTGGGGCGCGACAGGCCTCGGGGCATGGATGACCCGCACCGGAGCACTCGCGGGTGCCGATCCGACCCGGCTGCGGGTCAGCGGCGTCTCGACCCTCGCCGACGCGGTGGTGTCGTACAACAGCCTGCCCGGCTGGGCCGATGCGGGGCGCCTGGACCAGGCCATCGCGTTCGCCCGGAGCGCGTGGCGGGCCCGCGCCATCGGCGACATGTGGTCGTACATGCTCGTCGCCGAGGGCTCGCTCGACGCGGCTGGGGAGTTCGACCTGCAGCCCTACGATATGGCGGCGCTGCAGCCCATCATCGAGGAGGCGGGTGGCCGGTTCACTTCGGTCGACGGCGAGGAAGGCCCGTGGCACGGCAGCGCGCTCGCCACCAATGGTGTGCTGCACGACACCGTGCTCGACATCGTCAGAAATCGCTGACTATGCTCGCCGTGTGACCCGCCCTCGCCTCTTCGCCCGCCGCCTATCGCTACTCGCCGTCGCTGCTGCGGCCGCGGTCAGCCTGGCCGGATGCTCGCTTCTGGGATCCACGTTCGGCGGCGACTCGACGCCCCGCGGCGACGACGGCCAGGTCATCGAACAAAATGACAGCGCTGACGTCTTCACCATTCGAGTCGGCGACTGCCTGAACGACGCGTCTGCCAGTGACGAGGTCACCCAGGTTCCCCTCGTGCCGTGCAGCGAGCCGCACGACAGCGAGGTCTACGCGTCGATCATCTTGACGGGCGACTCATTTCCCGGGAACGACGCCGTGATCGCCGAGGCCGACGACGCCTGCTTCGAGCGCTTCGAAGAGTTCGTCGGTATCCCCTACCTCGACTCGATCTACGACTTCAGCTATTACTTCCCGACGGAAGGCAGCTGGGCGAACGGCGACCGCGAGATCCTCTGCGTGATCTACGACCCGGCGGGCCAGAAACTCACGGGCTCGCTCGCCGGAATCGCTCGCTAGCGACCGAGCGTCAGCACGAGTTTGCCCGCGACCTGCTTCGCGGCGAGCCTGTCGAGCGCGGCGCGCGCGTCTGCGAACGGCACCACCTCCGTCACCGCTGACGCGATGCTGCCCTCGGCCACCTGGCCCAGCACGCGGGCGACATCGTCGCCGGTCTCCTTCTGCATGACCGACGCAATACGCTGCGACGCCACCATGTTGGCGAGCGGAACCCGAAACAGCTGCCGGTCGAAGCCTTCGAACACCGGCCCGCCGACCCCGTCGGCCCCCACGATGACGAGCGTGCCGCGTCGGGTGAGCGCCCGCCGCAGCACGTGCAGCGGTCGGCCATCGGCGGTATCGATCACGACGTCGAATGTGCCCCAGCGCGATGGATCACTCTCGCGCGCGTAGTCGATCAGCCGCTCCACGCCGAGGCTGCGCACGAAGTCGGACTTGCGAGCGCTGACCACGGCGGTCACGTCGGCCCCGGCGAGCGCCGCGTACTGCGCGGCGAACGCGCCGACGCCGCCACCCGCCCCAATGACGAGCACGCGCTGGCCCGCCTCCACGCGGGCGACGTCGCGCACCGCCTGCAGGGCGGTGACGGCCGAGATCGGGATGCTCGCCGCATCCGTCATCGAGACCGCCGAGGGCGCGAGCGCGAGCTTCCGTGCGGGCGCGACGGCGTACTCGGCGAGGGCGCCGGCGCCTGACCCCGCGACGTGGTCGCCCACGGCGATGGTCGTCACCTCCTCGCCGATGGCGACGACCTGACCGGCGAGGGCGAGACCCGGGACCCGCTGACGAGGGGTTCGCCAGCCGACGGCGGGGCGCACCATGAGGGGTCGCCCGGCGAGGAGGTGGATCGTGCCCGCATCGGGGCTCATGGCCTCGACGCGCACGAGAACCTCACCACGCCGCGGTGTCGGCACGGGGCGCATCTCATCGGCGAGCACATCGCTCGTGCCGTACCGGCGCTGCACGAGCGCGCGCATGGTCGTCGGGATGATCGGGCGGACGGTCGGGGTCGCGCTAGTCATCGGGGTGCCTTTCGGGGTGGGCGCTCACGCGCCGTCGGGGTACTGGAAAACGTCGTCGAGGCCGACCCCGAAGACGCGGGCGATCTGGAAGGCGACTTCGAGCGAGGGCGAATACTTGCCCTGTTCAATCGCGTTGACCGTCTGCCGGGTGACGCCGAGCGCGTCAGCAAGTTGCCCCTGGGTCATGCCACCGTGCTCGTCCCGCAGGGCGCGAATACGGTTGGTGACACGCGTCGGCTTCACCACGACGGCACCCCCCTGCGGTGCATGACGATACGGGCGATCGACGACAGGATGCCCGAGGCGACAAAGCCGACGAGGATCGCGTTGGCGATCCAGAAGTGCTCGACCTCGAGGATGGCGAGAATCATCGCGGCGACTGCGCCGATGATGATGAAGGATGCGCCGACCTGATCGGAGAGCCGGTTGATGGCGCGGTCGCGCACATCGGTTCGTCGCGCACGCTCGCCGCCGAACATTCCGACGATGATCGTCAGCACGATTCCGATAACGATCGACCCGCCGATCATCCACGCGATGAGGTCGCCATACGGGGTTGCACTGAACGGAGCGCCGTCTGCGCGGCGGACGAGCAGCGTCAGGTAGGTGGCGTAGGCGCCGATGGTGACGGCCAGTTGAATCCACGCGCCGCGGTGTTCGAAGCTCATCGCGAGCATCCCCTCGATCGTTCGGGTGTCAAGAATTCTTGACACCCGAACGGTAGGGCACGCGCAGCACGCGTGTCAATAATTTTTTACATGTCGACGATCTGCTTGCCGAGCGGCAGCAACGCGACGGGCACCATCTTCAGGTTCGCCCACGCGAACGGGATGCCGATGATCGTGATTGCGAGGACAAGAGCCGACAGGATGTGTCCGATCGCGAGCCACCAGCCGGCGAGGACCACCCACACGATGTTGCCGAGCGCGGACCCCACCCCGGCGGTGGGTCGATCGACCACGGTCTTGCCGAACGGCCACAGCGAATACACGCCGATGCGCCACGCGGCGATGCCCCACGGAATCGTGACGATGAGCACGACCATGATCAGGGCCGCCAACGCGTAACCGAGGAACAGCCACAGGCCCGACAGAATCAGCCAGATCACGTTGAGGATGACGCGCATAGGCCCAGTCTTGCAGGGCAGCGCACAAACACGGGCGCGCGAACCCTCCAACAGTGCGTGACAACAACCCATGGTGGAGATGGGGGGAATCGAACCCCCGTCCACTGCTGTGAGCCTGAGCCTTCTACGGGCGTAGTCTGCTGAGACGTTCTGCTCGGCCCCGACCTTTGTTGCAGACCCCTAGGTCGACGGGCCCAGCCTCAGAAAAAGTCCCGTGTGGCCCTGAGACGCAACCACACAGCAAGCCTCCTCAATGACGCCAGCGACCGGGGCGGAGGCGAACCCGGGCTGACGGACTATCTACTCTGCCTTAGGCGGCGAGAGCGAAGTCGGTGCGCTTAGCATTGGCACCTATTGGTTACAGGGAGCGTTTACGAGATAACCCTGCATCCTCGACCCGCTTCTCACAGTTTCGCAGGCAGTGTCGAAACCGATCATCCCCGTGGGACTCGCACCGGGCATCCCGTCGTCTGAAAAGAAGAATGGATGCTCGTGCGAGCGAGTCGCTGTCACGCACTGTGGAGTTTCGTAAGTCGCCTGCTGCCGTTCGGGCCGGCCACCGGCGTTCTCACACGCTCGCGGAACCCGCGGCGTAGCCCTTCAGTATAGCCACGCTAGACCCCGTCGGGAACCCTGCCCGCACGCCGAGCACGGAGGTCGACGAGGGCGACGATGAGGGCGATCGACACGAACAGCACGATCACGGCACCCGCGTTCCGGTAGGCGTCTTGATACACGACGAGTTGCGAGAACATGCCCTCCTCGCGGTAGACGGTCGCGTAGAAGGCCGACACCGCCGCGGCGAGGCCCACGGCCGTGCCGACGCGCTGGCCGACCTGGCCGATCGAGCCGGCGACGCCGCCGGAGGTCACGGGCACTTCGGCAAGAGCAAGCGTCTGGTTGGGGGCGATGACCGCTCCCCCGCCCGCGCCGGCGACGAGCATCGCGACGGCCATCGCCCACGGCACGGCGATGGGCGGCAGCAGCAGGGCCGAGGCGACCGCTCCGCCGAAACCGGCGAGCACACCGACGAGACCGACGACGACGATGAGGCGCCCGTACCGATCGACGACCTTCCCCGAGTAGAAGGAGGTCACGGCGCTCGCCAGTGCGAACGGGATCGTGACCATTCCGGCGTAGACGGCGGGAAGATCGAGCCCGAGTTGCAGGAACAGCGTGAGCGTGAGGAACGTTGCCGGCATGGCGGCGAAGTAGGCCACCGCCAGCACGGTCGCGTTGCGGTAGCTGTGGATGCGGAACAGCGCGAAGTCGACGATCGCCGTGCGCCCGGCGGCGAGGTAGCGGCGCTCCCACGCGATGAACAGCGCGGCGATGGCGACGAAGACGCTAAGGAACCACCAGCGCGCGGGGTTGTCGTCGGGGCTGCCGGTCGTCAGCACGAACGGCAGCATGAGCGCCAGCACGCCCGCGCCGAGCAGCGCGGTGCCGACGAGGTCGAGGTCGGCTGGGCCGTCGGACGCGGGCTGGGTGCGCGGCAGCAGCTTGTAGGCGAACGGCAACAGCAGCAGCACGAGCGGCACGTTCATCCAGAAGATGAGGCGCCACCCGAGGTCGTCGCTGCCGAGGCTGACGAAGAGGCCGCCGAGGGTCGGGCCAAACGCGGTCGACAGCCCGATGACGGCGCCGAAGATACCGAACGCGCGCCCGCGCGCCGGGCCCTGGAAGAGCTGCTGGGTGAGCCCGAGCACCTGCGGCATGAGCAGCCCCGCCGAGATGCCTTGCAGGATGCGCGAGGCGATCAGCACCTCGACGGTCGGCGCGATGGCGCAGAACAGGCTGGCAAGCAGGAAGACGACGAGCCCGGCGAGGAACATCCGTCGCCGCGAGTTCAGGTCACCCCAGCGGCCGGCCGGCACGAGCACGACGCCGAACGCGAGCACGTAGCCGGCGACGATCAGCTGCACCTCCGTCGGGCCGGCGCCCAGCGACTGCTCGATCGCCGGAATGCCGACGTTCACCTTCGACAGGTCGAGAATCGTGAGCGAAGCGACCGCGACGGCGATCGCGAACGCCTGCCAACGGGTGCGGTCGGAGTACGTCACCTCGTCGCGCGCGCCGTCTGCCACAAGGGTCGAGCATAGACCGGGGGATGCTGTGCGCCCGGTGAGCGCGCTCCCCTACTCGCCGAGGCGGTTGCGGCTGCGCATCGCGCGCTCGGCCTCGCGCTTGTCTTGCTTCTCGCGCAGCGTCTGGCGCTTGTCGTACTCGCGCTTGCCCTTCGCGACCGCCAGTTCGACCTTCGCGCGGCCGTCGCTGAAGTAGATGCTCAGCGGGATCAGCGTGTAGCCGCCCTCTTTGGTCTTTTGGCTGATCTTGATGATCTGCTGCTTGTGCAGAAGAAGCTTGCGCTTGCGGCGCGGGGAGTGGTTGGTCCAGGTGCCCTGCGAGTACTCGGGGATGTGCACGGCATCGAGCCACGCCTCTCCCCCGTCGATGAAGCCGTAGCCGTCGACGAGGCTCGCCCGGCCTTGCCGCAGCGACTTCACCTCAGTGCCGCTCAGAACGAGCCCGGCCTCGAAGGTGTCCTCGATCGTGTAGTCGTGACGCGCCTTGCGGTTGGTCGCCACGACCTTCTGACCCTGCTCTTTCGGCATGGCGCCCCTCCTCTCGGCTCAGCGTTGCGAGTTCTCTCGCCCGGGCGCGCGGGGCAGCGCGCAGCCCTCCAGCATAGCCCGGCCCCGAGCATCCATTTCTGTTGGATGCTCGGTGCGCGTCGGTCGCGACCGATCACACGCGCAGATACCGGCTGATTGCGACGTTCGACGCGATCGCGGCGAGCAGCCCGCCGGCGACGAGCAGCACGGGCGCGACGATGAGCGCGTCGTCGACGGTGACGAAGCTCGTGCCCGGGAGAGTTTGCGTCAGATAGCCCTGTACGAAGAAGTGCACGATCGCGATGACGGCGCCGCCGGCGAGCAGCGAGCCGAGCAGGGCCGCGACGACGCCTTCGAGCACGAACGGGGTCTGGATGAAGCGGTTGGAGGCTCCGACAAGGCGCATGATGCCGAGCTCGCGTCGACGCGAGAAGGCGCTCAGGCGGATCGTGGTGGCGATCAGCAGGGCGGCGGCGACAAGCATGAGGGCGGCGATGCCCACCGCCGTGAGGCTCGACGCGTTCAGGATGGCGAAGATCTGGTCGAGGTAACTGCGCTGGTCGACAACCGACTCGACCCCGGCGAGGCCCGCGAGCGCGTCGGAGAGGATCTGGCTCTGCTCGGGGTCGACGAGGTTCACCCAGAACGCCTCGGTCATGAGCTCGGGCGTGACGAGGGAGGCGATCGCGTTGCCGGCGAACTGGTCTTGGAAGTTCTGGAACGCGAGCTCTTGGTCTTCGAAGTAGTACGCGTCGATGAACGGCGCGAGCGTCGCCGACTGCAGTTGCGCCTCGACGGCGGCGATCTGGTCGTCGGTGGCGGCCTGCTGGTCGCAGCTGCCGGCGGTCGCGAAGTCGGTGCAGAAGTACACGGCGACCTGCGCACGGTCGTACCAATACGTCTTCATCTGCGTGATCTGCGACTGCAGGAGGATCGCGGTGCCGACGAAGGTGAGCGAGATGAAGGTCACGAGCACGACCGAGACGACCATCGAGAGGTTGCGGCGAAGCCCCTGCCCGACCTCACTGAGAACGAGTCCGAGCCTCACGGGGTGACCTCCGCCGGGCCGAAGGACTGCTCGCGCACGAGCGGCACGGCCTGCGTGTAGCTGCCGCCGCGTTCGTCGCGCACGATGCGGCCGCCAACGAGCTCGACGACGCGGCGCTGCAGCCGGTCGACGATGCCGACGTCGTGGGTCGCCATGACGACGGTCGTGCCGTTCGCGTTGATGCGCTGCAAGAGCGTCATGATGCCGTCGGAGGTTGCGGGGTCGAGGTTTCCGGTCGGCTCGTCGGCGAGCAGGATCGACGGCTTGTTGACGACGGCGCGCGCGATCGCGACGCGCTGCTGCTCGCCGCCCGACAGCTCGTGCGGGAAGCGCCCGCCCTTGCCGTCGAGGCCGACGGTCGCGAGCGCGTCGGGCACGGCCTCGTGGATGAATCCCTTCGACTTGCCGATGACCTGCAGGGTGAAGGCGACGTTGTCGAACACGGTCTTGTTCGGCAGAAGCCGGAAGTCTTGGAAGACGACGCCGAGGTTGCGGCGGAAGTACGGCACCTTGCGGCTCGAGATGCGGCCGAGGTCTTGCCCGAGCACGTGGATCTGCCCCGAGGTGGGGCGCTCCTCCTTCAGCACGAGGCGCAAAAAGCTCGACTTACCCGAGCCGGACGCGCCCACGAGGAAGACGAACTCGCCCGCGAGAATTTCGAGGTCGACGGCGTTCAGCGCCGGCCTCGCGTTGCCGCGGTACACCTTGGTGACCTCATCGAATCGAATCACGCCGGTCAGCGTAGGCGGGGGCGCGGGATGCGCGGGGTTGCCACGCGCGCGCCACCTCGACTCTCAGGCGCCCCTTACGTGCGCCGGGTTAATCGGTGGGCTTTTGCTTGCGCCACTTGATGCCGGCGGCGATGAACGCGTCGAGGTCGCCGTCGAACACCTTCGAGGGGTTGCCCTCTTCGTGCTCGGTGCGGAGGTCTTTCACCATTTGATACGGGGCGAGCACGTAGGAGCGCATCTGATCGCCCCAGCTGGCGGTGATCGTGCCCGCGAGCTCTTTCTTCGTCGCGGCTTCCTGCTCTTTCTGCAGCAGGAGCAGCCGTGACTGCAACACGCGCATGGCGGCCGCGCGGTTCTGGATCTGGCTCTTCTCGTTCTGCATCGACACCACGGTGCCGGTCGGCAGGTGCGTGATGCGCACGGCCGAGTCGGTCGTGTTGACGCTCTGGCCGCCGGGGCCCGACGAGCGAAACACGTCGACGCGGATGTCGGACTCGGGAATCTCGATCTCGGCGGTCTCCTCCATGAGGGGAATCACCTCGACCGCGGCGAAGCTCGTCTGGCGTTTGCCGGCCGCACCGAAGGGGCTCATGCGCACGAGTCGGTGGGTGCCCGCCTCGACGCTGAGCAGCCCGAACGCGTGCGGGGCGTCGATCTGGAACGTCGTCGACTTGATGCCGGCCTCTTCGGCGTACGAGGTGTCCATGACGGTTGCCGGGTAGCCGTGCTGCTCGGCCCAGCGCAGGTACATACGCTGCAGCATCTCGGCGAAGTCGGCGGCGTCGACACCGCCGGCGCCCGAGCGAATCGTGACCACGGCGGGGCGGTCATCGTACTCGCCGTCGAGTAGCGTCTGCACCTCGAGATCGCCGAGCGTCTTCTCGATGCCGGCAAGCTCCTCGGCGGCCTCAGCGGCTGAGTCGGCGTCGTCGGCTTCGCGGGCGAGCTCGATAAGCACCTCGAGGTCGTCGAGGCGCTGCTCGAGTTCGGTGATGCGCTTTAGTTCGGCCTGCTTGTGGCTGAGCGCGCTCGTGACTTTTTGGGCGGCGTCGACGTCGTCCCACAAATCGGGGGCGGCGGCCTTCTCGCCCAGCTCGGCGATCTCCGCGGCGAGGCGGTCGACGTCGACGACGGCGCGGATGTCGCGGAAGGTGGAGCGGGCGGCGGCGATGCGCTCAGAAAAATCGAGGTCGAACATTGTGCCCCCAGCCTATCGGCGTGACCAGCGCCGCCCCCGAGCGTTAGGATCGCAGTGACGTCGCCCCGTGCATCCCGATGTGTGTAAAGGAGCCCCGTGTCGACCGCCACGCTGACTGCCGCGCTCACGCATCGTCTCGCGCTGTTCGCCGCCGGTCAGCTGCTGCTCACGGTGATCTTCGCGCTCGCGGGCGTCGCCGAACCGTTCGCCGCGGCCGGCGCCTGGTGGCCGGTCACGGCGATCGTCGTGAACGTCGTCTCGCTCGTGCTGATGCGGTGGTGGCTGCACCGCCACGACAGGCGCCTGCGCGACGTGTACCGCGTCGAGCCGCACCGCGTGCCGCGCGTGCTGGGGCTGGTCGCGCTCGTGACGGTGATCGCGCTGGCACTCGGAGCCGCGGGAAGCCTCGGTCTCGGCGCCCTGCTGTTCGGCGATCCGCAGCTGGCGGTCGCCGCGCTCGTGCAGCCGCTGCCGGCGTGGGCGATCATCCCGGTCGTCGTGGTGTTTCCGCTGACGACCGCGGCGGTCGAGTTGCCGCTGTATTTCGGCATCGTGCTGCCCGAGCTGCGCGAGCGGGGCCTCGGCGAGTGGAGCGCCGTTCTGATCGCCGGTGGCGCGCTCGCGGTGCAGCACGTGGCGCTTCCGTTGAGCACTGACCCGGCGTTCATCGCCTGGCGGGCGCTGATGTTCGTCGCCTTCGCCGTGTTTCTCGCGCTCGCCCTGTCGCGCAGGCCCGTGCTGCTTCCTTACCTCGTGGGCATTCACTATCTGCTCGACCTGGCGGTCGCGCTGCAGTTCGCCGGCGTCGCGCGCTAGGTGCTGCTGTCGGGCGCGGGTGGCGCTGACAGCGTGCTCGCGGCCGACCGAGTGTTCGCGGGCGCGTCCGCGCTCGATGGGGAGTGGGCGCTGGAGGCCGAGCGCACGCTCGACACCGACTGCGCGCTCGCGGCCGACTGCGCACTCAGCGGAGTGGCGACCTCGAGCGACATCTCGGCGGCCATCCGCGCCGCCGGATGCATGTCGGCGTCGACGGGATGCTCGGGGGCGGGAACCGTCTCGGTGGGCGCCGCCGGAATGTCGGTGAACGCGGTCGACGGCAGATCCTTCTCGCCATTCACGATCGCCTCGACGATGCGGGCGGCGACCGCCTCGGGGAGGTACCCGGTGGGGAACTTCGGCGTCTCGCCCGCGATGGGGTGCCGCGACAGCTCGGTCTCGGTGTGGCCGGGGCGGGCATCCAGGACGCGGATCTTCTGGCGGCGCAGCTCGCGCGCGGCGACCTGCGTGAACGCGTGCAGGGCCGTCTTGACGGCGGAGTAGGCGGCGAGCCCGTTCGTGGGGCTCTCGGCGACGAGGCCCGACAGGGTGACGACGAAGGGCTCTCCCCCGGCTTCGGCGCTCTTCGCGAGCGAGTCGGTGGCGGCGCGCATGACGCGCACGGGCCCGGCGGCGTTGACCTGCCAGAGCTGTTCGAGGGTGTCATTGGTGAGTTCGGCGATCGGCCCGAAGGCGACGACCCCCGCTGCGTTGATGACGCCGTCGAGCCTGCCGTTCGCGGTCACGGCCGTCGCGACGAGGGTGCGGGCGAAGTTCGGGTCGGCCAGGTCGCCGGGCACGAAGGTCGCCGGGATGCCGAGCGCTTCGATGTTGGTCATGTTTCGGCCGCTCAGTGTGAGCTTCGCGCCGCGCTCGTGCAGCAGGCGCGCGATGTGCCGGCCGAGTCCGCCCGTTGCGCCCACGACAATGATCGACGCGCCCTTCAGGTTGGTCATGCGGTGAGCGTATCGGCCGCACTCCGGGAACGTGCATGGGGCACTCAGAAAACTCAGTGAGCGCGCAGGTTTGGTGTGCGCGGGTGTTGACGACGCGGGTCGCGGCGGTGCGGGAACCGTGGCCTCTACTGCAGCACGCTGCGGGCGGTCGCCGTCACCTCGATCGTCAGCCCCTCCGGCACGAACAGGGTGACGACGGGCGGGCGCCAGGCGGCCTCGAGCGTCACTTCGGCGGAGACCCCGTCGGGGGTGCGGGCGGCGACGAGGCGCAGGGCCTCGAATTCCGACGTGGGCGCCTCGCTCAGGTACGCGCCCACGTCGCGCGCGACGCCGGCGTCATCGAGCCTCGGTCGCAGGCTGCCGTCGGGCGCGCGCACCGCGTCAAGGTCGAACGACTCGGCTCCGACGAGCGCGGCCCCGTCGGCCAGCGTGAACAGTCGCTTGCGTTCGAGGTAGAGCGAGGTGGCGGCCGAGACCAGCAGCACGACGACGAGTCCGAGCGCGGCGTAGCCGGCGATCAGCGGGAGGATGGATCCGGTGTCGTCGGCGAGCATCCGGGATGCGCGGGGCGACGTCGCGCGCGCTCGTCGCCTCATCGCGCGCCCCAGAATCGCGAGACCTGCTGGGTGGCGGCCGCATCGATGGGCACGGCGAGCGGCGTGCGCAGGTCGAGCACGTCGGGGACGAGCGGCAGCGGCACGCGCGCGCTGACCTCGACCGTGACCCAGCCACGGCGGGTGTGGCAGGCGGCGGGGTTGGGCTGGCACGAGATCGTGAGGTCGACGGCCTCGGCAGCGACCCCGTGGTCGGCGAGTGCGAGCTCGAGCGCCCGCGCGGCCGCGGCGCTGCCCGCGGCGGTGTCGGGAGCCTGCACGAAGACGCGGGCTGCGTGGCGGGCCGCCCCCTCGGTGGCGAGCGCGGCGGACTGGATCGTAGCGAGCGCGACGATCAGGTACACGAGCGGAATAAGCAGGAGCATCCCGGCGGTGATGAATTCGAGCGAAGCGGAGCCGTCGTCGGCCGCCGCGCGGTCGAGGAGACGGCGCCGGGCGTCGCTCCGCCGTCGAATCTCAGCGCAGCGGTTCGAGCGCCGCACGGCCGCTCACCTCCAGGGCTCCGTCAATGCCGAACAGCCCCACCATCGGTAGCGGCGCGCGAACCGTCACCACGACAACGGGATGCTCGCCGAACGTTCCGAATCCGGCGCCCACGTCGCCGGCGTAGCGCGGCCCAATCGCGGTCGCGATGAGCTCGCGGGAGCGCTCGACACCCGCCTCGAGCGAACTGTCGGCGAGCGCCGCGAACCGGGCACCCTCGGCCGCGGCGTCGATCAGCGTGGTGCGCACGTGCAGGGCGAGAGCCAGCTGCAGCACGGCCAGCAGCACGAGGGTGAGCAGGGTGCCGACAAGCACGAACTCGACCGGGGCCGAGCCGCGGTCGTCGTCGAGTCGTCGAGTCGTCATGGGCGCCGAATGCGGGGGCGGGCGTCGCTGTCGTTGTCGTCGCGCGCCTAAAAGGTCGCTACGCGGTCGATCGCCTGCTGGAAGACGCCAGACAGGGCGGGGCCGGCGAGCGCCCAGATCAGGATGACGAGGCCCGCGGTCATGAGCGTGATGAGCACCCAGCCGGGCACATCCCCTCGGTCATCGTCGAGGTGGCGGGCGAGTCGGGCGCGGAGACGGGACATGACGATTCCTTCCGGGGGCGGGATGAACGCGAGCAATAATGCGCGTTCCAGTGAGGCGAGTGGTGACCTGTCCACAGGCGTCAGAAGCCGAACTGCAGGACGAGCAAACCCGGGTACACCGCGAACAGCACGGTCACCGGCAAGATGAGGAACACCAGCGGGATGAGCATCGCAACCTCGCGGGTGCCCGCCGCCTCGAGCAGCGAACGCTTGGCGTCGTCGCGGGCGTCGGCCGCCTGGGCTCTTAGCACCTCGGTCAAGGGCGTACCCCGTTCGATTGCCGCCAACACCTGATCGACCAGGCGCGACACCGGCGGGATCGCCAACTCGTCGCGCAGTTCGGCGAGGCCCTCCGCTATCGGCTGGCCAGCCGCCTGCCGAGACACCACGCGGTCGAGTTCGCCAGCAAACTCTCCACTGCCCGTGCGGGCAACCCGACGCAGCGCCTCCACGATGGACTCCCCCGCCGCCACGCTCAGAGCCAAGAACTCGACGACGGTGGGGAATTCCTGGGCGATGCGCTGGGAGCGGCGCTTCGCCGCACGCGCGAGCACAGCATCCACGAGGGCGATGCCGGCAATCGCGCCGGCGCCGATCCCGACAATGGCGACCGGGATGACGGCCAGCGACTCGCGGCCGGCGACGACTCCGAGCGCCGCGCCCGCAGCAGCACCGATGAGGGCGCCGGACAGCTGCCGGGTGCGGTGGCCGCCCACCGTCGCGGACGATCCGGACTGCCGCAGGCGCGTACGGATGGTCGCCTCGCCGCCGAGGACGGACTCGAGAAAGCGCGTACCCCGCTCGGCAAGCGGCGCGAGCAGCGCGCCGAGCACGGGCAACGGGTCGGAGCGCCGCGGGGCGACAAGCTGGGCGGCGACCGGGCTGACATCGACGAGGTAGGGCGCGAGGCGCTGGTCGAGCCGAGGGCGGCCGATGCGTGGCACGGCGCTCGCGAGCAACCACAGCCCGAGGCCTAGGGTGCCGCCGGCGACGAGGGCGGCCGCGAGGGCGGGATTCACCGGAACCACCGCCCCTCTTCGGGCAGGCGGCCGATCGCGACCATCAGTCGGTACGCCACCAGAGTTGCCGCGAGGCCCGCGGCGACGAGCGCAACGCCACCCGGCGTGTTGTAGGCGGCCTGAGCCTCCGGGCGCGAGCCGAGCATGAGCAGCACCACCCAGGGCGCGGCGACGCCGAGCCGCGCGGCCGTGCGCACCCACGATTGGCGCGCCTCCACCTCGCCGCGCACCGCCACCTCGGCACGCAGGTAGTGCGACAGCGACCGCAGAACGGCGGGCAGCTCCGTGCCGCCCACCTCCCGCGCCATGCGGAGCGTCTCGACGATGCGGTCGGCGACCGGGTCGGCAAGGGTCTGCTTCAGGGTGTCGAGGCTCTCATCGAAACGGGCGGTGCGCATCCAGTCGCGGCGAAACGCGACGAATGCCGGGCGGACCGGGTCGGGCGCGCTGTCGCCCAGCGCGCTGATCGCGTCGGGAAGCCCACGCCCCGCCCGGATGCTCGACAACAGCAGGTCAACGACGTCAGGCCAGAGGGCGCGCAGCGCGCGGCGCCGGGCGGCGGCGCGAGCGCGCAGGAGCAGGATCGGAGCCACCGCGCATACGGCCGCCGCCGCCGGAGCGAGGGCGAGAACAGGGACCAGCAGGAGGACGAGGCCCGCGCCGATTACCGCCAAGACCACCATCACGGCGACGAGCACGGCGGGCGACACCGCGGCGAGGCCCGCGCGGGCGAGCAGGTCGGCGAGGCGTCCCGGGGAGCCGGGGCGAGCATCCGCCGGTTTCGGGGTTCGAGGCCAGAGCCAGGGCGAGGCGACCAGCAGTACTCCCGCGGAGAGGAGCAGGGCGACGACGACGGTCATGCGGCGTGGCCGATCACGGGGCGCGGGTCGAGCCCCGCGTCGGCGAACTTCTGCGGGCGGGGCGGAAGCGAGCCGGTGGCGACCAGATTGCCGAGAGCGTCGCGGACGAAGAGGGGCGCATCCGTGATTCCGTCGGCGGCGACCGCGCCGGTCGGGGCAACGATCTCGCGCACGCGACGGCCCCTGTCCGGAGCGAGTTCGAGGTGCACGACGATGTCGATCGCGCTCGCGACCGTCGGCACGACGAACGACGAGTCGATGTTGCGGCCGGCCAAGAGGGGCAGCGTCGAGAGCTTGATGAGGGCATCCCGTGCGCTGTTGGCGTGCAGCGAGCACATGCCCGGCATTCCGCTATTCAGGGCGATGAGGAGGTCGAGCGACTCGGCCTCGCGTACCTCACCGACGACCAGGCGGTCGGGACGCATGCGCAGCGCCTCCTTGATGAGGCGGCGCAGGGTGATCTCGCCCGTGCCCTCGAGGTTTGCGCTGCGGCACTGCATCGCGACGACGTCAGGGGCGTCGAGGTCAAGCTCGAACGTCTCTTCCACCGTGATGATGCGCTCGCTCGGGCGGGCGCTCGCCAACAGCGCACCGAGCATCGTCGTCTTGCCGGTGTGCGTCGCGCCGCTGACGAGGATGTTGCAACCCGCCAGCACGCTCAAGCGCAGAAACTCGGCCGCCTGGGGAGTAAGCGAGCCGAGTTCGACGAGGCGCGTCAGCGAGCGGATGCGCTGCGAGAACTTGCGCACGTTCACCGCCCAGTGCCGGCGCGTCACGTCGGGGATCGCGACGTGCAGGCGGGAGCCGTCTGGCAGGCTCGCATCGACGAAGGGGGAGCTCAGGTCGACCCGGCGACCGGTGGCCTGCAGCATCCGCTCGACGATGACGCGCACCTGATCGTCGGTGAGCGTGAGCGGCACGCGCTCGGTCACACCCGAGCGGGCGACGAAGATCGCGTCGGGCGCGTTCAGCCAAATCTCTTCGACCTCGGCGTCGTCGAAGTAGGGCTGGAGGGCGCCATACCCGGTGAGGCCGGCGAGCACCTCGCCGTGCGTGCGCACCTCATCGTGGATGCGCGGCAGCGCCCCCGACAGCGACCGCTCGGCGTAGACGCGCAGCTCTTCGCGCACGAGACGCTCGGCCGCGTCGGGATCGCGGTGCAGGTCGACGCGCTCGCTGCGCACGCGGGCCCGCACCCGGTCGGTGATGGTGGCGACGGGGGTGGACATGCGCGACATTGTGCGCGGGGGTGGGGCGGGCATCCGAGTTTCTGTCCACAAGCGCCTGGATGATCGCCAAAAATACCTATCGTTTGTTTCCGAATGAATCGCTAGGCTGGGGCAATGGCTGACCTCACCGGCTTCATGGCCCCGCAAACCCCCACCGGCAAGAGCGCGATCATTCCCGACATGCCGTGGTACTACTCCGGAACGCTACTCACCGCCGAGTACCGCACCGACCCCGCGAACGTCGCCGCACTCCTTCCCGAAGGCCTCGAGCTTGCCGACGACGACCCCGGTGCCGTGGCTCTCATCTGGGCCGACTGGCAGTCGTGCTCGGCGTCGGGCGCGGAACTGCTCGACCCACAGCGCTCGCAGTACCTCGAAACCTTCGCCGTCGTGCGCGTGAAGCACGACGGCCAGACCTACACCCGCTGCGTCGCCATCTGGGTGACAAAAGACTTCGCGATCGCCCGCGGCTGGTTCCAGGGCTACCCGAAGAAGCTGGGGAGCATGGCCGTCACGCGCGTCATGAACGTCGGGCGCGCCGCGCCGCGCCTCGCCCCGGGCGCGAAAATCGGCGCCTCGCTCGCCGCCTACGACCACCGACTGGCCTCGCTGGTCGTCACCCTCGAAGCCGAGAGCGACACCAACGGCTTCGTCAACGGCCACCCCATGCTGCACTCGCGCTGGATGCCGTCGATCACCCCTGGAGCCGGCAACTCGCTCGACCAGCTCATCACCATGGGTGGAGTCGACGCCGAGGTCGGTGCCACCTGGCGCGGCGACTTCGAGCTCGAACTGTACGACTCCCCCTGGGACGAGCTCGCGTCGATCCTGCCCATCCACGAGAAAATCGGTGCCTACTACCGCGAAATCGGCGTGACCTTCAACGGCGGCACGCTCGTCGCCGACCGGTCGAACCCGAGCATCTAGCGTGTGCGCGGCAGGATGCCCTGCCGCCACGAACACCCGAGTGGTACCGTATGTGGTACGACTCGGGAGGCCGTCATGACCGCGATCAGTGCATCCGAAGCGCGAAAGACGCTCTTTGGGATCATCCAGCAGGTGAACGACGACCATGCGCCCGTTGAAGTGGTGTCGAAGCACGGCAACGCCGTCATTCTGTCGAAGGCCGACTATGACGCGATGGCCGAGACCGCCCACCTACTGCGGAACCCTGCCAACGCCGAGCGGCTGCTCGCGTCGATCGAGCGCGCCCGGCGCGGAGAGTTCGAGCAGCACGACCTCGTCGACCCGTGACTCGCGCCCTGGCGTTCGACGCCCACGGCTGGGAAGACTACGTCTACTGGCAGCGCCAAGATCGTAAGACGCTGAAGCGCATCAACACCCTGATCGCCGACGTGCTTCGTGATCCTTTTGCCGGGATCGGCAAGCCCGAGCCACTCAAGCACGTGCTGTCGGGCGCCTGGTCTCGCCGAATCGACGACACCAACCGGCTCGTGTACTACGTCACCGACGAGCACATCGTGATTCTGCAGGCGCGGGCGCACTACTAGAGGTCGAGACGGCACCCACGCTTCCTCGACTAGAGATCGAGACAGCACCCACGCTTCCTCGACTAGAGGTCGAGGAAGTACTCCTTGACCTCCCACTCGGTGACCTCGTCGGGCATCTCGGGGCCGACCGCCTCCGTGAAGCGCTCGATCTCGTCGCGCTTCATCACCTCGAAGACGTCGACCAGCGGGCCGCCCATCAGCCCGAGGAGGCGCTCGTCGGCGCGCAGGGCATCGGCGGCATCCCCCAGGAACTTCGCGAGCACAGGGAAGAACTCGTCTTGGCGGGCGCAGGCAACGGCGTGGAAGACGCGGTGGACAGCCTAAGCTCACGACTGATTTCACCAACGGCCGTCGCAAATGTCGTCAGGTGTTTAACTGAGAATTATCCGACTGTATCGTGGCTGGTCGATGCGTCGCGTCTGGCGTGAGTGCGAACAAGAAACACCTGAGTCATGAGCCATCCTGCTGTGATTGCGAAGCCATGCCAGACCGGCTGGATCGTCCCAGCGAGTGCGGATAAGGCGACTCCCGTCGCGAGCGCAAGGCCGCTTCCGGCAAGCAGCGCCCACCCCGTATTGAACTTGCCTAACAAGAACGGCAGCGAGGCCGCAATACCCGCTAATGCTCCTACGCACACCCCTAGCAGCAAGTAAAAGACAGCGAGAGGGACCCACCCGCCGAGAACAGATACAGCGGTCGCTAGATAGAGCAAACTAGCGAGGCTACAACTAACGAGACCCGCGAGTAACCGACGTGTTCTCACGAAGCGTTCCTCAGATTGTTTGCGAAGACAGCCCAGTTTGCCGCGGCCGCCGCGCGGTACACCGCGTTATTGATCCATCCGTTGTTGATCCGAGCGTTCACATAGAGGCGATTGTCGCTACGGAACGAAAACTTTATTGTGGAACCTTGGCCATGAAAGTGATTTCGTGTCGCTACGAAGCCAAAGTTGAATGTTGTTGAAGTCCTTTCCAGTCGACCCATTGTGCATTCATAATTGTTGAACGCAACAGTGAGTGGGAGCAATTGGTTGAAGGTCGGAAAATTTCGCGGCGCACCGGCGACAGGAAAATGACAATTGAAGCAACTTTTTAAAATTCGCTCGACGGCTACTGGTGTTTTTCCCGTGTTGTAACTGTAAGAATACGACCATGCAGGGTCCGCCAAGACAGGAAATGTCTCAGATCCAGTCAGTTCGACATGTTGCGTTAGAACGCCTTCACTCCACGTGAAGTATGTATGCACATCTAGACCGTTCGCGTCTCTGGCCCAGGGCACCTCGAGAGTCGCAAGTACCTCTTCAGAGGGCCCCACCATATAAATCAGGTCGGCAGTCTCGTCCATCCGAGTGTCGTGAGGAAGATCCACGTCGTAAGAGAACGCTGTCGGTGAGTCACTAGAACCAATTGTCGAGATTATGCGGTACCCCCATTGCGTTTCCTGCAGAAACGCCACGGAATCCTTGTCCTCGACTTCTAGTCGATAGACGCCCTCAATCTCGGGCGCGATCACACCCGTCGCGAATTCAACGTACACAGTTGGTGGTGGGACTAACTGCGCGCCACTGTCCAGTAATTCGTTCTCAGAGGGTGAATCAGTAGCAATTGTGATACCGTCGTCCGAAGCAATTGGAGAGATTGTGGAGTTTGGCTGTGACTCTTCGAGAATTTCCGGAAAGGCTGTGGCGAGCATACTCGAGAACGCGTCCGCATCTGCATACCCGGCTGGATCAATTTCCGATGACGGCACTTGCGCGCCGATAGTAAGCGAAGAAATGACTAGAAGGGCGCCTAGCTTCACCGCGTCTCCGATCGTAGGTGATTCGGACAGTAACACACTCAAGCTAAATTGACCACTACTTGCTTACGTGGCCGCCCAGTGGGAGTCAACCGGCGACGATTTCGGCGGAACGTTTTCGAAAGAAGAGACGAGCGTGGAGCGCAGGAGTTGGCCCTCGCAACCTCGGCCTGTACGCGGCATTACGGTCGATCACATCGTCACATCGTCGTTCGTCGGGTTCACACCCACTACGTGTGTCGGCTTGGCGCTCCTCGACTAGAGGTCGAGGAAGTACTCCTTGACCTCCCACTCGGTGACCTCGTCGGGCATCTCGGGGCCGACCGCCTCCGTGAAGCGCTCGATCTCGTCGCGCTTCATCACCTCGAAGACGTCGACCAGCGGGCCGCCCATCAGTTCGCGCAGGCGCTCGTCCGCGCGCAGGGCGTCGAGGGCGTCGCCGAGGGTCATGGGCAGCACCGGGAACGACTCGTCCTCGTAGGCGTAGCCGACGGCGGCGGGCGGCGGCTCCAACTCGCGGCGGATGCCGTCGAGACCCGCGGCGAGCAGCGCCGCCGTCATCAGGTAGGCGTTCGCGGCGCCATCGCCGAGGCGGATCTCGAGGCGGGTGCCTCCCCCGCGCTCCGGCGGGATGCGCAGCATCGCGCTGCGGTTGTCGAAGCCCCAGTTGGCGCGGTACGGCGCGAGCGTGTCGGGCCCGAGGCGGCGGAACGAGTTGATCGTCGGGTTGCAGATGGCAACAAGGGCGGGCGCGTGCTCCATGATGCCCGCGATCATGTGGCGGGCCATCGTGCTCAGCCCGTCGGAGGCCGACACGTCGTGCATGAGGTTTTCGCCCGTCGGGCTTTCGAGCGACAGGTGCAGGTGGAAGCCGCTGCCGCCCTCGTCGCTCCACGGCTTGCCCGAGAAGGTGGCGGCCTGGCCGAGACGGGCGATGACGTCCTTGACGCCGGCCTTGAGCATCCAGATGCGGTCGCACGCGTCGAGCGCCTCGCCGTGCCAGATGTTGATCTCGTACTGGCTGGGGCTGAACTCGTGGTTGCCGGCGAACACGCCGATGCGCAGCCGGTCGAGCATGCGCAATAGGTGCAGGAAGGTGCCCTTCGGGTCGACCGTCGCGCCCGAGGTGTAGACGCGGCCTGACGGGTTGATCGCGCGGCGGTAGGTTCCGTCCTCGTTCTTGTCGGCAATGTAGAACTCGAGCTCGGGCCCGGCGACCGGCACGAGGCCGAGCGCCTTGTACTCGTTCACCATGCGCTCGAGCAGCGTGCGCGGGGCCAGCTCGTTCGGCGTCATGTCGGGGTTGTTCGCGCCGGCGACGACGTAGGCGACGCCCGGCTCCCACGGCAGGGCGCGCCACGAGTCAGGCACGATCTGCGTGACGAAGTCCTCCAGCCCGTTCGACAGCACGTCGGCGCCGTCGAGCACGCCGCCCTGCGTCGTCGTCACCCACACGCCCTGGCAGAAAGTCGGCCCACCGTGGTGGATTTTGTCGAGCTCGCTCACGAGCAGATCCTTCGAGCGGATCGTGCCGATAATGTCGGCGTAAATCACGCGGAGCACGTCGATCTCGGCGGCGATGAGCTCGCTCTGCAGGTTGGCGAGGCTGTGCGTCATGGTGCGACTCCCTTGTGGCACTCGTGGCGTTTCTGGGCGACGCTACCGCTCAACTCGGGTGGTCTGTCGGGGCGCGCCCTGGCGAATCGTCACTGATTCGTTCGTAAACAAACGATACTGTAGTTGCGGCGGCGCGTCGATGGGCCGCCACGCCGATCCGAGCATCCCCCGCTCGCGTGAGGCGACCGCGATCTCAACGAGGAGTTCCCGCGATGCGTGCCCTGTTCATCCAGCACGACCACGTCTCACCGCTCGGCCCCGTCGGCGACCGCTTCGCCGATCACGGCTACGACATCGACACGGTGCTCGTCGTACCCGAAGAGCAGTTCGGCTCGCCCAATCTTGCGTTCGAGTTTCCCGACGCGGGCGCCTACGACGTCATCGTGCCGCTCGGCTCGCCGTGGGGCGCCTGGGACGACGCCTGCATCGGCAACTGGCTGCTGCCCGAAATCGAGTGGATGCGCGAGGTCGTCACCGACGACATCCCCGTTCTCGGCATCTGCTTCGGCGGGCAGCTGATTGCCCGCGCGATGGGCGGCTCGGTGGCGCCCGCCCCCAAGGGCGAGATCGGCTGGACCGCCATCTGGAGCGACCGGCCGTCACTCGTGGGGCCGGGCCCGTGGTTTCAGTTCCACTACGACCGGTGGGAGGTGCCGCCCGGGGCCGTGGAGATTGCCCGCAACCCGGTCGCCTCGCAGGCGTTCACGATTCGACGCTCGCTCGCGGTGCAGTTCCACCCCGAGCTCGACGCGGCGGGGCTGAAGGGCTGGCTCGACTGGGGCGGCGACGCGAAGGTCGCCGCCGACGGGCAGGACCCGGCCGTGATGCTGGCGCAGACCGTGGCCGAGCAGTCCGCCGCGCGCGAGCGCACAAACGCGCTCGTCGACGCGTTTCTCACCGAGGTGGCAGGCCTGCCGACCCGGGCGTGACGCCCCCGCGAGGCGAATGCACTACGGCGCGATGCGCACGATGAGCTTGCCCCGCACGTGGCCGCTCTCGCTGTGCCGCACCGCGTCGGCGATTCGCTCCAGCGGGTAGACCTCGCCAACGACCACGCGGATCGCGCCCTCGCCGAGCAGCGTCGCGAGCCTCGCCAGGTCGGCGGGGTCACGTCGAGCCAGGATGCTCGCAATCGTCTTCGTCGTGAACCGGTTCGCAACGGCCCGCTTCACGACGGCCGCAACCGGCGCGATCCAATCACCGCGGGGCGCCCCAACGACGGCGAGCACACCGTCGGGGGTGAGCAGCCGCGCGAGCTCGCGAGTGGGACGGGCGCCGCTCGCCTCGACGACGATGTCGTACCGCGCGAGCCCGTCATCGAGGGTCTGTGCGGCGTAGTCGAGCACCTCCTCGGCGCCGAGGCGCAGCGCGAGTTCGCGGTTGCCGGCGCTCGTGACGGCCGTGACGTGGGCACCGAAGTGGGCGGCGAGCTGCGTGGCGATGCTGCCGACCCCGCCGGTGGCCCCGATGATCATGACGCGGGGCGGCATGGGTTCGACGCCCGCCCCGTCCCAGGTTCGTGGGGCGCCGAGTCCGCCGCGGCGGAGGGCCTGCAGGGCGGTGACGGCGGCGATGCCGAGGCCTGCGGCCTCCTCGACGCCCACGCTGTCTGGTCGGTGAGCGAGCCCCTTCTCGGCGACGACGGTGTGTTCAGCCCAGGCTGCTTTGCCGTAACCGAACACCTCGTCTCCGGCTGCAAAACGGGTCACACCGGGGCCGACCGCCTCGACCGTGCCCGCGATATCGCTGCCGAGTGACGGGTCTTTCGGTTGCGGCATGCCGCGCGCGAGCCGAACCAGATGCGGCGTGCCGCGCAGCTCGTGCCAGTCGAGCGGGTTCACCGAGCTCGCGGCGATCCGCACGCGCACCTGACCTTCCCCGGGCTCCGGGAGGGACGCATCCACGATCTGCAAGGTTTCGGGACCGCCGTAGCGGCGCGCAACGACAGCCTTCATGCCCCCAGCATGGCGGGTTGTGGGGACGAGCGTGACGTTTCTCAGGAGTAGAGACGCGCCGACGCCGAAACAGCGCGTGTTTTCGGGGCGAGCCGCGCTCTACTCCTGAGAAACGTCACGCAGCACCGCGGCTCAGCGCGGCGCAGGGGCCAAGAGCGGCGGCGCGGCCCAGCGCGGCGGCGCGGCGGCGCGGCGCGGCGGTGGGCCGCACCACGCCGGCACGTGAGAGGGGACAGTGTCGCGCGCCCCGACGGCGGGCCGCGCCCGGTCGACTAGACCACCCGTACCGGCATGCGCTTGATGCCGTGCACGAAGTTCGAGCGCAGGTAGTCGACGCTGCCGGTGCGTTCGAACGTCACGTCGCGGGTGAGCAGGTCTTCGAACATGATGCGCAGTTCGATGCGGGCGAGCGCGTTGCCGAGGCACATGTGCGGGCCGCCGCGTCCGAACGACATGTGCTCGTTCGGCGAGCGCCGCACGTCGAAGCGGTACGGCTCGTCGAAGACGGCGTCGTCGCGGTTGCCGGAGGCGAACCAGACGACGACCTTGTCACCCTCGGCGATGTCGGTGCCGGCGAACTCGGTGTCGGTCGTCGCCGTGCGGCGGAAGTGGTACACGGGCGAGGCGAAGCGCAGGAACTCCTCGACGGCCCACGGGATGAGCGAGGGGTCGTTGCGGAGGATCTCCATCTGCTCGGGGTTGTTGAGCAGGTTGTTCATCGTGTGGGTGATGGTGTGGCGCGTGGTCTCGTTGCCGGCGACGACAAGCAACAGGAAGTTCGTGTTGAACTCGTCTTCCGTCAGCGGCCGACCGTCGGACGGTACGCCGTCGGCGAGCAGGGTGACCAGATCGGTGCCACCCTTGCCTCGCCGCTCTGCCGCCATGTGGCGCCCGTACTCGTACACCTCGATCGCGGCCGGCGAGCGGAACGGCACGTGCTTGTACTTCTCGCTGTCGGCCGAGCTGATGAGCAGATCGGCGTGTTCGGGGTCGGTGTTGCCGATCATGCGGTTACCCCACTCGATGAGCTGCCCCGTGTCGCTGTCTGGCACGTCGAGCAAGCGCGCGAGCACCCGGATCGGGAAGTCGGCACTGACCTCGTCGACGAAGTCGAATGACCCCTTCGCGACGGCCGCGTCGAGCGTCTTCGCAGTGATGCCGCGCAGGAAGGTTTCGTACTTGGCGACCGCCTGCGGGGTGAACTGCCCCTGGAGCATGCGCCTCAGCGCTCGATGACGCAGTCCGTCGGTTTCGAGTAGCGAACGCCGCTTGTCTTGCAGCTCGGGGTCGACCTCTTCGAGGTTCGTGAACTTTGTCGACGTGAAGGTTTCGGTGTCGCGCAGCACGCGCACGATGTCGTGGTACCGGGTCACCGACCAGAAGCCGTGGTTTGGTGCGTCCTCGTCAGACCAGTGCAGTCCGGGGGTCGCGCGCAGTTCGTCGAAGGTCGACCAGGGGGCGCCGTTCGCGAACAGGTCGAGGTTGGCGAGGTTCGGCTGGGTGAGGGTGTGCGTCATTGCAGCGCCTTTGCTCTGGGAACGATTGTTTGGATGCTAACGAATCTGCGCGCATCCGTCGAGTCCCCCGCACGACGGACCCTCGGATCGGAGGCCTCACGGGCGGGGCCGACGCAGCGAAACGCACAGCGCGGCAGGCCGCCCCGACGCGGCGCGAGAGCCGGAATCCCGGCCATTCGCCCCCGAATGGCGTTGAATGGTGCCTGACTAAACGGAAGGGTCAGCATGCCCAGTGCGCACACGCTCGCCGAGACCGAGCAGCAGGTCGCCGAGCGTCTCGGCGGTCTGCCGATCGACTTTGAGGCGATGGCGGTCATCTCGAACCTGTTCCGCGCAGCCAACGCGACCCGCAACTACTTCGAGCGCACGGTGCTCGCCCCGACGGACCTCAGCTGGACAGCTTTCGTCGTTCTCTGGGTCACCTGGATCTGGGAGCCGATCGAGACCCGCCAGATCGCGGAGGAGGGCGGCTTTTCGAAGGCGACCCTCACCGGCGTGCTCGGCACTCTCGAGGCGAAGGGATACGTGACGCGCGCCCGCAGCGCCAGCGACGGCCGGCTCGTCATCGTGTCGATGACCGATGCGGGGCGCGAGCTCATGCTCACCCTCTTCCCCACCTTCAACGCCCACGAGCAGCAGGCCACCTCGACGCTCGACCCCGAGCGCCGACGCGAGTTGGCCGAGATGCTGCGGCAGATCACGCGGCTCACCGAGCGCTGACGACGGGGCCGGCCGCGGGATGCTCGGGCCGCTTCCGCCACCCCCATCCGGTTCGCGCCCTACCGCTCCCCCGAGCCCGTGGTCTACTATCGAAGGAATCGTTCGTACACGAATGACATACCACTGCAAGGGAGCAGCCACGTGCACCAGGTGACACTCGCCGGCCTCACCGTCGACACCCGCCACGTCATCGGCGGCGAACGCGTCGCGTCGACCGAGACCTTCGAATCGGTCTCGCCCATCGACGGTGCGACCCTCGCCCACGTGGCCCGTGGTGGCTCGGCCGAGGTGAACCGCGCCGTGGAGGCAGCCCGCGCTGCGTTCCCCGCGTGGCGTGACCTCGGCGCCGAGGGGCGCCGCGAAATCCTCCACCGCCTGGCCGACCTCGTCGAGCGCGACCTCGAACAGCTGGCGAACCTTGAGACGCTCGACAACGGATCGCTCCTGCGCAGCCACCGCCGCGGCGTGATGCCGCGCGTCGCCATGAACTTGCGCTTTTTCGCCGACTGGGCCGTCGAGAAGCTGCACCACCCCGTATGGCAGACCCGCGGCCACGACAACGTCGTCTCGTGGGATCCGTCGGGGGTCGCCGCGCTCATCACCCCGTGGAACGCGCCCCTCATGCTTGCCACCTGGAAGATCGGGCCCGCGCTCGCCGCCGGCGACACCGTGGTGTTGAAGCCGGCCGAGTGGACCCCGCTGAGCGCCAGCTACTTCGCCGACCTCGCCGACGAGGCAGGCGTACCCGCGGGCGTCTTCAATGTCGTGCAGGGCTTCGGCGCGGAAGCCGGCGCCGCCCTCGTCGCCCACCCGGGCATCGCCCGCATCTCGTTCACCGGCAGCGTACCGACCGCCAAGGCGATCGCGCGGTCCGCCGCCGACAACCTCACACCGGTCAGCTTCGAGCTCGGCGGCAAGAGCCCGCTGATCGTCACCGACGATGCCGACCTCGACCTCGCCGTCGAGCTGGCCGTCGAGCAGTACGACAACGCGGGGCAGGTGTGCCTGTCGGGCACGCGCCTGCTCGTGCACGAGAACATCGCGGAGGCCTTCCAGGCGCGGTTCGCTGAGAAGGCGCAGCAGCTGCGGCAGGGTGACCCGCGCGAGGAGGCGACCCAGATCGGGCCGCAGATCCATCGGGTGCACCTGGAGCGCATCCAGGGGTTCGTCGAGCGGGCGACCGCGGACGGCGCGCGCGTCGTCATCGGCGGCGGCCCGAACGACGAGCTCGGCGGCCTGTACTTCCGCCCAACGCTGATCGCGGACGCGAAGCCCGGCAGCGAGATCCTCACCGCCGAGGTATTCGGCCCGGTGCTCGCGGTGCAGACGTTCGCAAGCGACGACGACGCCGTCGAGCTTGCCAACAACACCGAGTTCGGGCTCGCCGCCGTCGTCGTCTGCGGCAACCGCGAGCGCGCCGAACGCCTCACGAAGAACCTTGTGGCCGGCACCATCTGGGTCAACTGCTTCTTCGTACGCGACCTCGCCGCCCCCTTCGGCGGCTCGAAGAAGTCGGGAATCGGCCGCGAGGGCGGCACCTGGTCGTTCGACTTCTACGCCGACGTCAAGAACACCGTCTACGCACCGACCGGATGGAAGGACTAATCATGGGAAAAGTCGTTGGAGCAGCGCTGCTCGCCCACGTGCCCACAATCATGCTGCCGCAGGACGTGCGCTACGACCTCAATGACGGCAAAGAGATCAGTCTCGTACCGGGGCTGAAGCGACTGCGCGAGGAGGTTATGGAGACCCTCGACTACGACACGGTCGTCGTGCTCGACTCGCACTGGGCGACCACTGTCGAGTTCGTCATCACCTCGCACGCCGAACGCTCGGGACTCTTCACGAGCGAAGAGCTGCCGCGCGGCATGTCGCAGATTCCGTACGCGTTCAAGGGTGACCCCGAGCTGGCGAACGCCGTGGCGAACTACGACGCGAAGAACGGCACCTGGGTCACCCCCATCTCTGACCCGCACCTGCCGATCTTTTACGCGACGGTGAACCTCTGGCACTACCTGGGCCGCGGACTCGACAAGCGCTGGGTGAGCCTGTCGGTCTGCCAGACGGCGACGACGGAGGACTTCCTGCGCGCCGGTCGCGCCCTCGGCGAGGCGATTCGTGACAGCGACCGCAAGGTGCTGCTGCTCGCCTCGGGCGCCCTCTCGCACACGTTCTACAAGCTGCGGGACCTGCGCCGCCACGAGTCGAGCGACCCGAGCCACATCTTCAGCGCCGAGGCGCGCGAGGCCGATCTCGAGCGCATCGAGTGGATGAGGCGCGGAAACCACAAGCGCATCCTCGAGACTATGCCCGAGTTCAAGAAGTTCAAGCCCGAGGCGAACTTCAGCCACTGGCTGCAGATGGCGGGCGCCACGGGTGAAGAGGCGAACACGGCGAAGGGCGTCATGTACTCCGAGTACGAGAACTCGATCGGCACGGGCCAGGTGCACGTGTACTTCCCCGAGCCCGAGGGCGGGTTCCCGCCGCCGAAAGACGTCACGCTCTCGCGCGACGACTCGGTTGAGGCGGGCGCCGCGTGACCGAGTACCGTCGCATCCTGCTGGGCGGCGCGCCCGTTCAGGTGACGCGCGATGGTGACGTGCTGCGCGCATCCGATGGCCGCGACATCGCGATCGAGGATGCGGTTCACCTGCCCCCGACGGAGCCCCAGAAGATCATCGCGGTGCACCTGAATTATCAGAGCCGCACCGACGAGTTCATGACGAAGTTGCCGGCGGCGCCGACCTACTTCCACAAGCCGGTGACGGCGCTGAACAGCCACGGCGGCGACATCGTGCGCCCGGTCGGCTGCCAGTGGCTGAACTACGAGGGCGAGATCGTCATCGTGATCGGCAAGACGTGCCGCAACGTGAGCCCTGCGGAAGCGGGCGAGTACATCGCCGGCTACACGGTCGGCAACGACTACGGGCTGCACGACTTCCGCGACACCGACGCCGGCTCAATGCTGCGGGTGAAGGGCAGCGACACGCTCGCGCCCGTCGGCCCCGGGCTCGTCACCGACTGGGACTTCCGCAATAAGACGATTCGCACGATCGTCAACGGCGAGGTCAAGCAGGAGGACTCGACGGCGAACATGGAGTGGGACATGCACTACCTGGTCGCCGACCTTGCCCGCACCATCACGCTCGTGCCCGGCGACCTGATTTTCTCGGGCACGCCCGCGAACTCGCGCCCCGTGTACCCGGGCGACGTCGTCGAGGTCGAGGTTGAGGGCCTCGGCCGCCTCACCAACACGATCGTCGAGGGGCCGACGCCGATTCGCACCGACGTGGGCGCCCAGCCGACCTCGAGCGAGGAGGTCGTGTCGACCGCGCTCGGCGGCGACTGGGAGTTCCGCGGCATTCGCACCCCGTCGAAAGACCTGTACCCGTCCCGCATCGAGGAATCGACCCCCGAGGAGCAGAACCGATGATCAAGATCGACGTCGACATGAACAAGTGCCAGCACTACGGCCAGTGCGTGTTCGAGGCGCCCGAGGTGTTTCAGCTGAACGCCGACGACAAGCTCGAGTACCAGGCCGAGGCGCCCGACGAGATGCTCGGCGACCTCGAAGCCGCCGCCGACGTCTGCCCCATGCAGGCGATCACGCTGACCCGCGAATAACGCGCCGAAAGACGACGAGCGATGACGGATGCTGACGCGCGCCCCGTACTGATCGTCGGAGCGTCGATGGCCGGCTTGCGCACGGCCGAGAACCTGCGCCGCGCTGGCTACGCCGGCCCGATCACGTTTCTCGGCGCCGAACCCCACGCGCCCTACAACCGCCCGCCGCTGTCGAAAGAGCTGCTGCAGACCGAGGGGCAGGGCCACGCGGATGTGGCCTTCCCGATCCGCTCAGCGCTCGAGGAGAACGTCGAGTGGGTGCTCGGCAGGGCTGCCGCGTCGCTCGACACCGAGCGGCAGGTGGTGGTCGACGAGACCGGCGCCGAGCATCCGTATCGGGCGCTCGTGATCGCGACGGGGCTGCGCCCGAAGCCGCTGCCGATCGACGATCACGGCCTCACCGGCGTCCACGTGCTGCGCACGCTCGACGACGCGGTGGCGCTGCGTCAGGCGCTGCGCCCCGGCGCGAACGTCGTGATTCTGGGCTCGGGGTTCATCGGCTGCGAGATTGCGGCGACGGCGGCGAAGGCCGGCGCGGCGACCGTGTCGGTTGTGTCGCAGTCGCGCATCCCGCTCGAGCGGGCTCTCGGGCCGCTGCTCGGCGCCGAGGTGCGCCGCCGCCACGAGGCACACGGCGTGCGCTTCTTCTGCGAGAACGGGCTCTTCGGCCTGGTCGGCGACCCTGGCGTTGAGCGCGTCATTCTGACGAGCGGCGTGATGCTCGAGTGCGACGTGCTCGTGGTGGCGATCGGCTCGGACGCCAACACCGAGTGGCTCGAGGGTTCGGGGCTTGACGCGAGCGACGGCGTGCTCGTGAACGGCGGCCTGCAGGCCGTGCGCGCTGACGGCACCGTGCTCGAGAACGTCTACGCGGTCGGCGACGTGGCGCGCTACCCGAATCCGCTGTTCGACGAGGTGGCGCGCCGGGTCGAGCACTGGAATCTGCCGACCGAGACCGGCAAGCGCGCCGGCCAGGTGCTCGCGGCGCACCTGCGCGGTGACGACTGCGCGCCGATCGTCGAGGCGCCGTTCGCCCCGCTGCCGTCGTTCTGGTCTGACCAGTACGACATGCACCTGCTCGCTTTCGGCATGACCTACCTGGCCGATCGCAGCGAGGTCGTGGCCGGAACCCTCGAGGACGAGTGCGTGGTCGAGTACTACCGCGGCGACGAGCTCGTCGGCGTCTGTGGCATCGGGATGCGCGGCGCCGTTCAGGGCTACCGCTCGCGGTTCGCTCGCCCGGTCGCCGCCCGCTGAGCGCGAGCATAAAGCATGCGTCGTGGTGCGACGAGGATGACGCCGCCCACGAGCATGGTAAGCATCATGGCCGCAGCCCGCTCACCAGTGAGTTCCTCGGCAATCGGCCAAGCCCACGGCTGAAGGACTTCGCCCACGACTCCAAACACGCTGGAGAACGCAACATGCGTCAGCGGAATAATCCACGCCAGGTGAGTCCCGAATAACCGGCGGGCCGCGACGACCTCTACCGAGAGCACCACGAGAGCAGCCGCATTGAGTCCCGCCTGCAAAGGTGGCAGGGCGAAGGCTCCAACCAGGACCGCAATGCCGACAAGGCAACCGAATCGAAGAACTGCGATGCGCCGGACGGGTCTACTACTGGTGCGCCACACATGACTCACTGGCTCGTCGAGGGTCACGACAAAGGCGACCACCAAGCCCGCCAGCGCGAGCGTACTGGCGGACACGCTCACGCGGTCGAGAGCGAAAAACTGCGGGAGCGGTACATAAACGCGCGAAAAGGCCAACACCAGGAATACTCCGAGCGCAGAAATACTCGCAGGCAAGCCCCAAGATTTCAAGAAAAGGGCAACGTCTCGTGAAGCACTACCCCTACGCACATGCATCTGTCGCCAAGGCGTAACGCTCCATGAGCCACTGACGCTCCGCGCGATCACCGCGAGCCTCCAGGCTCTCGAGTTCCGGAGTCGCGAATTCAGGCGACATTTGAAAGGTTACCCAATCAATCAAGTCAAACCAGGCCGAAAGACCGATATCACAGCCCGGTTCAGGCACCAACGCGCGCACAGCCGCAAAAGTTAGGTCGGAGTCAGTAATCGCTCGCGAGTCAAATCTCATGACGCCCGCCTCACCAATTGGTCGAAGACCCTCTTGTACGAAACTTTCAGGGGTAGGAAAACGGCCCCCCACGACTCCGAGCGTCGAGGTGACCGCGTTTAGACCAGCCTGGAGCGCGTCGCTTGACTCAGGCCACGTACAAAACTCAACGCCATTTTCTTCAAGACACACACTTTCGGCTGGAGTCCTGTATTGGACAGGTGATGAATCAGCACTCCATGTCAACCCGAGGCTAGCCACCAAAGCAAAAGCTGCCACGGCCGCGCCAGCAAGACTACGCCAAGAGTCCCTTGCGAGCGCAAACCAAATCATCGTGCTCAAGGTTACGAAGAAGGCAACACGTCCGAGGTGCAATTGAACATTAGGCTCGAAGAACGGCTGATAAAAGGTAAATATGGACGTTGGCACCAACCGCCCCAGATCGCCTTCCAGTTGTTGGGCCCCCAGTACCACGATGAACGAGGCGATCGTGGTGATCACTCCCGCCGCCCAGTGGGGGAAAAAAGAACCGACGAGAACGCCAATTGCACTCATTAGAGTAACAAATACAAACGCTAGCGACGGTAGCACCAGCATCGCCATCGAGCAGAAGCCCGAGGTGTCCGAGTTGGCATATACTGCCGCGTGAATTGCGATCACACCGAGCCATTGCCAAGATGCGCACACAAGCCAGGCTCGCCTTAACGCTCCGCCACGGCCCCGAACCGACGTGCCTGCAACGCGAAGCAATCCACTCGAACTGAGGTTCGCCACGTGAACAGCCGCTGCCCCAAGAGCTACTGGAGAAACGGTAACTGCGACAATTAAGGCGACATTTAGTGGATCAGCACAACCAGGGAGCAGATTGCCGGCTCTTCGCCGTTGAGTGTGGGTGGCGGGTGACGCGCCGGTAGCCGGGGCTGCTGGGGCGATGGGTCGAGGTCCTCGAGGATCAGAGGACTCTTACCTCTTCTGATCGCGAGGACCCCGACTATGACCGAGCCTACGACGTGCTGCCGAGCCGACGGCAACTATTGCAACCGCTGCGATCTTCTCCTGGGCCTGGAGGGGTTGCGGGTGATTGCGGTTGAGCGCCGCGGCCTGGGATCGCTGACCGTGACGGTCGAGTCCCCACCTGGTCCGGCCGGCTGCCCAGGCTGCGGTGTCCTCGCGACCGGTCACGGGCGCGCGCCGGTGCCTCTGGTGGACGCACCCGCGATGGGCCGTCCGGTCCAACTGCTCTGGCGAAAGCGTCGGTGGCGCTGCGCGGAAGGTGCATGCGAGGTCGTCACGTTCCTCGAGCAGGACCACACCGTCGCGTTGCCGCGCGCAAAGCTGACCACTCGGGCGGCGTGGTGGGCGATCGAGCAGATGCGCCGCGAACACGCCTCGGTGAACGGTATCCGCCGGCAGTTGGGCACCAGCTGGCGAACAGTTTGGGAGACGATCAAGCCACTGCTGCAGATCGCCGAGGCGGATCCGGCTCGCTTCGATGGCGTGACCGTGTTGGGTGTTGATGAGCACGTCTGGCATCACGTGTCGACCAAGCCGATCAACGTCGGCGGGCGGGGGCCAAAGGAGCTCACCGGCATGGTCGACCTGACCCGTGATGCGGCGGGCCGCACCCGCGCCAGGCTGCTGGATCTCGTCCCGGGCCGCTCGGGTGAGGCTTACCGGGCATGGCTACAGGGGCGCGGCCCCGATTTTCGTGACCGGGTGAAGATCGCAACCTTGGATCCGTTTCGCGGTTACAAGAACGCCATCGATGATCAACTCGACGACGCGCGCGCCGTGCTCGACGCATTCCACGTCGTCAAGCTCGGAACCAAGGTCGTCGACGATGTCCGCCGCCGCGTGCAGCAGCAGCTCCACGGCCACCGAGGGCGCAAGGGTGACCCGCTCTATGGGATCCGGAACCTCCTGCGGGCAGGCGAGGAACACCTCACCGAACGGCAACGCACAAGACTCGCCCGCGCTTGGGCCGCCGACGAACAGCATGTTGAAGTCGAGGTCGCCTGGCACTGCGCGCAACAACTGCGATCCTGCTACCACCAAGCCGGTCACCGCGAAGGTCGCGTGATCGCCGAACAGGTGTTGAGGTCGTTCTTCACCTGCCCGATCCCGGAGGTCGCACGCCTGGGCCGGACGCTGCGAACCTGGCGAGACGAGTTTCTCGGCTACTTCGACACCGGCGGCGCGAACAACGGGGGCACCGAAGCGATGAACGGCCTGATCGAGCTCCACCGACGCATCGCCCGCGGCTTCCGCAACCGAGACAACTACCGCCTCCGGATGCTCCTCATCGGCGGCGGGCTATTCGCATGACCCACACTCAACGGCGAAGAGCCCGATTGCCTGGCGTGAACTGCGCAACAATGAAAAGTCCCGCTACTATCGTGATTAGACCGGAGGCAAGAGGTGAACCAGTGCGGAATTCTCCCCAGAAACCCTTCACCGCACAGTCGCCATCAGTTCGATGTATCGAGACTCGACAATTTCCGTGGAAATCTTCTCATTGCGAGCAAAGTCCGCAATTTCACCGGCCCACAGCACACGACCTTCAGCGATTACAATCACTTCATCTGCCAAGGCAACGACATCATCAACGAGATGCGTCGCGAAAATTACGATCGTTGACGTGAGATTATTCAGAAGCGCCCTGAATGCGACACGTTGTTCAGGGTCCAGGCCAACTGTGGGCTCGTCAAGGACCAAAACTTTTGGACGATTTACAAGCGCTTGCGCAAGAGCAAGACGCTGACGCATTCCCCCGGAGAGGTGCCGGACCGGGTGATGTGAATAGCCTTCGAGGCCCACCGACGCAAGCGCCTCCCTCACCCGCAACCCCGCTATGTCATGCGGAACTCGACGGAGCCAGGAGACGTAGAGCAGCGTTTCCTCGCATGTCATCCCAGGTTGCATAGCCATCGACTGGGGTACTACACCGAGGAGGTCACGGTATTTTGCTCTGTCAGCCTTTACGTCTAAGCCCTGAACAACTATTCCACCCGAAGCGGGGTTTTGACTGGTGTCAATCAGGGACAGAAGCGTCGATTTACCGGCACCATTTGGGCCGAGAACTGCAATTTTCGACGACAAGAACTCCGACGACACTTCATCAAGTGCGATCGTTCCTGAGTACGAAAAGCTGACCTTAGTGATCGCGAGCGATGCAATCGACAGAGCGCTCAGCCCCTGCGGGAGAAGCCGTTGGGCATACCCGGCTGGTCGCCCGAGAAGTTCCAAACGGCACGAGTCGCATAGGTGTTGGAAGAAGAGAGACTCTGTGAACTCGAGAAGCGGACCGGGTCCGAGTAACGTGCCGTAACGCTCACGATGCGAGATTGTGACCAGAAACTCTTCCGGTAAAGCTCCCCTGTCACAGTCTGCGGCAATGTCGAGCCGGGCGCGTCAACACTCAGACGCTCAGACCCTCTTCCCGCCCGCTCAAAGCTGTAGGCGTTGCCCGCTGAAACGTCATAGAAGAAAACGATCTGATAGTCCTGTTGAGTGAAAGTGCCAGCGTTCGCGTGGGCTGGCACACCAGAACCCAAAACTATCGCCGCAACCACTGCCATGGTCGAAAAGGTGAACGAAGTTTCATTACTTTACCCTCGCAATCATCATTGATTCCCGATGGGCATCTGATCGATTCCAGATCCGCCCTGTTGACTGGGTGAAAAGGTGTACAGATGCTTCTGTAGCTAGATTATTGGTTGAGCCTTCGTGAGTCAAGGAAAAAAACAGTTTCTCCGAGGTTTGCCTCTCTGCACCCTCGCTGCAGATGCTCAGTTGGTGAGTCGATTGGGCTCGACTAGAGCCGCGGACTCGGTGACTAGCCGCCGCGCAGCGCCGACACCGGCTCGATGCGCGACGCACGCCTGGCCGGCAGCCAGCCCGCGGCGAGCCCCACGAGCGAGCCGAGCAGCACACCGCCGACCGTCACCCACGGGTCGATGATGGGAGTCCAGCCGCGCGCGAGCGACAGACCGACGAGCGACACGACGGCAAGCGCCGCTCCCATGAGCCCGCCCAGCAGGCCGATCACGGCCGACTCGATCACGAACTGCGCGCCGATCTGGCGGCGGGTGGCACCGAGTGCCCGCCGCAGGCCGATTTCGGGGATGCGCTCGGAGACGTTCAGCATCGTGACATTCGCGATTCCCAGTGCGCCCGCGAGCAGCACGATGCCGCCGAGGATCAGAAAGACGACGTTCACGTCAGACTGCACGTTTTGCCGCAGATTTGAGCTCGCGCTCGGGGCCGACACGTCGAGGTTCTCGGGTGTGTTCGGCAAGAGCGCCAGCGAAGCCTGCTCGCCCACCAGCTCGCCCGCGCCGGGGGCGATGCGAATCTGCAGCTCGGATGGCGCCGCAAGTGCCCGCTCATCGCGCGCCGTCGCCGTGGGCATGATGATCGCGTCGGCGAGTTCGCCGCGCGCCTGCGCCTCCCCGTAAATGCCGATCACCGCATACGGTCGGTCGCCGATGAACACCGCGGGCTGCCGGTCGATGCGGTTGAGCCTCAGTCGTTCGGCCGCGCGCTCGCCGATGACGACGACGCGGTCGGCGCGGTCTGCGTGACCGGAGTCGAACATCCGCCCCGTGACGATGGATGAGCCGATGACGTCGAGCAGGTCGGGGTCGGCGGCCATGAGCCGCGGCGCGGCGATGGTCGCGGCCGACGGGTCGTTGACCGGCACGGTCGTGACCTCGTCGCCATCAAGCGACAGCTCGCTGATCGTCGCGGCCGCCTCGACACCGGCGAGCCGTTCGACACGCTCGACCGAGTCCCACGGCAGGCGTGCGGTCGCGACCGAACCACCCGACTGCGTCTCGGTGCTGCCGGGGCTCACGACCACCTGGGTCGAGCGCACCGCGTCGAACTGCCGGGCGATCTGGTACTCGGCGGTCTGCGCGAAGCCGAGCGTGGCGACGAGTGCACCCACGCCCAGCACGGTGCCCGCGAGCGTCATAACAAGTCGGCCGGGCCGCGACCCGACGTCGGCGATCGCCTCGACCACTAGGTCCTGCGATGTGAAGCGGTCGGCGCGGGGCACAGGGGTTACGAGCGAAGCGCCCGACTCGTTGTGCGCCCCTGCCTCTGTGCCAGCGCCACCATCGAGGGTCAGGCCGTTGGCGCTCCCGGCGCCCGCCGCCGCGTTGCGACGTCGCCAGGGCGGGCGGATGCGCATCCGCCGCATCATCGCTGCTCCTCGAGGCGGCCGTCGGTGATGCGCACCACCCGGTCGGCGCGCGCGGCCACCTCGGGGTCGTGCGTGATGACGACGAGGGTCAACCCGTCGTCGCGCAGCTCGTCGAACAGCGTCATGACCTCGCCGCTCGTGGCCTGGTCGAGGTTGCCCGTCGGCTCGTCCGCGAGCACGATCGACGGCTTGCTGACCACGGCGCGCGCGACGGCGACGCGTTGCCGCTCGCCACCCGACAGCGTCGTTGGCAAGAAGTCGAGTCGATGCCCCAGCCCCACACGTTCGAGAGTCTGGCGGGCGCGGTCGATGCGTTCGGCGCGCGGCACCCCGCTGTAGGCCATCGGCATGAGCACGTTCTCGAACACCGTGCGGCGCGGCATGAGGTGAAACGACTGGAACACGAAGCCGATCCGTTGCGCGCGGACGCCCGCCCGCGCATCCTCATCGAGACCCCCCGTGAGCACTCCATCGATGCGGTACTCGCCGACCGTGGGCCGGTCGAGCAGGCCCAGGATATTCAGCATCGTCGACTTACCCGAGCCGCTTGGCCCCACGATCGACAGGTAGTCACCCCGCCCGATCGAGAGGTTGACGGCCTTCAGTGCTTGCACTTCCGGCGGGCCCGGAAACGAGCGCGTCAGATCACGCAGCTCGATCAGCGTCACCGCCCCACCACCACGAGGTCGCCCTCGCTGAACTCGCCGTCAACGGGGGTCACCTCGACTTGGCCGCCCGCGGCGAGGCCGGTCTCGACCTCGACGAGGCGCGTCTCGGCGCGCTCGCCGTCGCGCGGGTCACCGTCAACGATCTCGATGCGGGCCTCGCCGCCCGACCCGGCGGTCAGCGCCGCGACGGGTACGTGCATGACCTCGCCTGCCGTCGCACCGACCGCGATGAGCACCCTGACGTTCGAGCCCTGCAACTGCATCGATTGCTCGCTGGTCAGCGGGTCGGGCTCGAGCACGACCGACCAGCGTTCGCTCGCGTTGTCGCCCGCCGCCAGCTCGGTGATCGTCGCCTCGTGCGTGGTGCCGTCGAAGAGATCGAACTGGGCGCGGTCGCCCACCGACAGCAGCTCGGCGTCGGCGGGCGCGACACCGCCCGAGATGGTGAGCGCGGCACCCGACACGATGAGCGCCGCGCCCTGCAGAACCTGCCCCCGCGCAACGTTGACGGCGTCGACGCGGCGCGGCAGATCGGTGAGGTACAGCACCTCACCCGACGGCAACTGCGGCAGGGTCGCCTCCTGCGCGCGGCTCAGCTCGAGCTGCGCATCGGTGACGAACTGCTGAGCTGAGTCGACGGCGGCGCGTTCGGCGCTCGTGTTGACGCCCGCGCCCAGCTGCTCACGTTGCAGCTGCGCCAGAGCGAGGTTGTCGCGGGCGTCGCCGACTGCCGCGTTCCACTGAGCGAGGGCGGCGGCCGTGTCTTCCGGCGGCAGCGGCTTCGCCGCGATCGCCGCGTCGACGGCCCGTTGGGCGCTCGACACCGCGTTGTCGGCCTGTCGAATATCGACGGCCGACGGCCCTCCGGATGCTCGCGCGAGTTCCGCGCGCGCCTGGTCGAGCTGCTGCTGCGCGCCCCGCACCCCGTCCTGCGCGGCTCGCAGCGCCTCGTCGGCGCCCTCCGCACCCTCGGGTGCGGCGTAACCGACCCGCTCGTAGAGCGCCGTCACGGCGTTGGCCGCGGTCGCGTCGAAGAGATCGGAGGCCGGGTCACCCGCAGCGATGCCGACGGCGGCCATCGCCTCTTTGAATTGAACGACGTCGGGGCCGCGCATCCCGAATTCGAGGGTGCGGTAGGCCGGAAGCTCGCCTGGCAGCACGATGACCGGGCGGCCGGTGACGGCCAGCGCCACCGAGAGCGGCTCGAGCGACGAATCGACCTCGGGCACCGCTCCCGTCACGACGGGGGCACCACCGAACGACGCCGCATCGATGGTGACCTCGACGGAGTCGGCGAAGCCGACATCTCCCCGCAGGGTGAGGTCGTTCGACAGCACGCCGTACTCGACGGGAACAGTGACGAGCCCGGGGTCAGGCGCGTCCGACGACGCTGAGGCATCGGCCGGTGAGACGACAAACCGCCCGACCAGCACGCCCGCGACGAGGGCGACCACGGCGATCGCCGCCGTCACCCACACCGCGCGATTCGCCCCGAAAACTCGCTTCCAGCCGCTGACAGCGGGGGTCGTCACTGCCCCTGACCTTGCTCAGCGTCGGCGACGAGTGCGTCGAGGGCAGCCTTGTTGTCGGCGATGAACTGCTCTTCGAGCTCGACGGAGACGGCCTGGCGTCGCTCGCGGTAGTCGGTCGACTCGCGGCAGTCGAGGTCGGCGAGGGCCAGTTCAACCTCGCGGTCGGCGATCTCATCGAGTGCGGGGTCGTCCTCGATGAATTCGGTCATGCCCTCGTAGTAGCTGTTGAGTTCGTCGTAGACCGAGTTCTGCGCGTCGGGCTGCGTGCTGAAACCAGAGAAGCCGGCGTCAGCCATGCAGGTTACCCACTCTGCGTCGACCTCCGCGAAGGCCGGGTTGGTCTCCATCTGCATGTAGAGCTCGTTGATGGCGTCCATCAGGGGCTTGTGCTCGTCAGAATCGATCGGATTCTCACCGTTAATCTCGTTTTCGGCGAAGCCCTGGCAGCCCGCCGTCTCCCAGTTGTAGTCGTACGAGCCGTCTTCGTTGAGTTCCTCCTCCGTCGGCTGCGGGCCGTACAACGCCTCGTAGAACGCCGTCATCTCGGACTCAGAGAGACTCTCGACGTACTCTTGGTTCGGATCAACCATCTGCTCATCAGGGTCAGGCACGTCGTTCATGCCCGGGTAGCGCACCGCCCCATAGCCCCATTGCGCGACCCATTCGCGGTCGTCAGGATTCCACTCGTCGCCCGAACTCGACCCCCACCCGATGTCCACAACGGGGATGTACTCGAAGCCCTGCTCTGCCATGCACTCGGCGACGATCTCTTCGCGGATGCGCTGGTCTTCTTCGGCCTGTGCCATCCAGTCTTCTTCCGAGAGGTCACCGCCCCAGGCTGCCGACAGGTACTCGTTGAGGGGCGAATAGAACTCGTCCTCGGTCGGGCCGTCGCCCCCGGGCGAACACGCGGCGAGGGTGAGGACGAGCGCCGACGCGCTCAGCGCGGCGAGGATTCGGGGGGGTGGTCATCTCTACTCCGTGCTTCGGTGCGTCGCGCCGAGATCGTGCGGTGAATCGCTCGTCGAGTGAGAGCGAAAAACGATGGCGAGAAATCGTGAGTCCGGATCTTCTTCCGATCATCACCTCGCAAGAGCCACGGTTAGTTCCGGGTTTTTACGCGAGATGTGCACGGAGAAGATCGGAGCTCGATGCCGAACGCACCGTTCTATCCGGGACGGTATCCGCGATATCCTCAAGGGTCAAGGATTCCTCCCGAATGTCGCGATAACGATCGCGGGACGACGCGAAAGGATGTGCGAGTGGTTGCGGAAGAGGAACACGCTGACGTGCCGCGCTCGGCTGCGTCGCTGCATCTCGAAGCGATGCTCGTCCCCAGCAATCCGGGCCCGTTGCGACGTGCGGGTGCTGCACTCGGATCGATTGCCTACGCCCTCGCCGGTTCGCTCGAAACGGTCGGGTCAACACACGACCTGGTCATCACCCGACGAGACACCGGGGCCACTATCCACCGCACGACCGCCGGCCAGCGCGAAGAGGCCGACGTGATGCTGAAGAAGGTGCAGAATGACCTCGGTCGCCTGACGCTCGAAGAGTTCATCCGCGAGTGGAGCCTCACCCCCGAGTCGTGACCGCGGTGCGCCAGAGCTCGACGAGCTCGGCCTCGCCCGGCAGCTGCTCGGGCCGCAACACGAGGTCGTCGGCGACGAAGTAGAGGGCGACGCTGATCTCGTCGAGCGGCCGGCCGGTGCGGCGCGCGTACGCCAGACGGTAGAGCGCGAGCTGCAGCAGCTTTTCGGCGCGCTCCTCGTCGGTGCTCGGCGCCTTCCCGGTCTTCCAGTCGACGACCTCGACGCCGTCGATGAAGCGGCCATCGTCACCGCGTAGCCGCGCCGGATACACGGCGTCGAGCTTGCAGATGATGAGGTGCCCGGCGAACGGCAGGTGAATCTCGCACTCGACCTCACGCGGTTCGCGGTCGCCCCACTCCGAGGCCGCGAAGCGTTGCCGCAACGCATCGAGGGCGGCGGGGTCGACGCCCTCTCCCCCGTCGTCGTGGGTGAAGGCGGCGTCGAGCGCACCGTTGAGTGCATCGTCGATGCGGTCGGGCACCGCCGTGAGGCCGTAACGCTGCTCGACCCAGCGATGGAACACCGTGCCAAGGCGGGTCTGCCGGTAGGGGCGCTGCGGCACCGGGCGGCGCAGGCGCTCGGCGACCGCCTCGGGCTCGGTGACGTACTGCCGGAACGCCGAGGCTGGCACGCGGTACGGCACGGCGATCTCGTGCCCGCGGCGCTCACGATCGGCGCGCTCGGCGAGCAGCAGGTCGATGTCGCGTTGCCAGCCGAGGGCGTCGCTCGCGGAATCGGCCGACACGTCGTCGTCGCCACCCTGGCCACCCGAGGCCGCTGCATGGATGCGCGCCGCGGCCGCCTCCAGCGCCTCGCGCCGGGTGCCGAGCGGGTCGGCGGGCCACCAGGGCGCGTCGTCATCGTCGCTCGCGCGGGGGTTGTGTTCGTGGCGGGAGGTGTCGGCGACGGGCGGGATCAGGCCGCGCTCGATGAGCGGGGCCAAGAACCGGCTGAAGGCTCGGGGCTTCGTGGCCGAGGCCCAGAAGGAGCCGGTCACGAGCAGCCGGTGGCGGGCACGCGTCACGGCGACGTAGGCGAGGCGGCGCTCTTCGCGTTCGAGGTGCTCGGCGACGTCAGCCTGGAACTGCTTCTGCCGGTCGAGCAGCTCTTTGCGACTCTCTGCTCCGCGCCAGGCGAAGACCGGCAGCTCGGCAGAGTCTCCGCGGAGCTCGTACGGCAGCACGCCGAGACTCAGCCAGCCACGGGTCGAGCGCGGCTTCGACGGCAGCTCATCGTCGACGAAGCGCGGCACGGCGACCGCGTCCCACTCGAGACCTTTCGAGCCGTGAATCGTGAGCACCTGCACGGTGCCGGGTTCGGCGTCTTCGGTGCGGGGCGAGAGGTTGTCGCGCCACTCGGCCTCGCGCAGCCATCGCAGGAACCCGCCGAGGCTCACCTCGTCGGCGAGCCCGAGGTAGTCGTCGAGGGCGTCGAGGAAGGCGTCGCGCGGAGCCTCACCGAGCACCCGGTAAGGGTTCGCTGCGACCTCGATGTCGAGCAGCAGCTCGTGTTCGACCACGGCGACCAGGTCAGCCAGGTCGAGCGAGGTGCGCCGCCGCAGGCTGGCAAAAAGCGCGCCCGCCTCACGCAGTCGCTCGAGCCCCGCATCGCTAAATTCGGCGAGCTGACCGTGGCCGGGGGTAGCGTGCGCGACGAAGTCGAGCGCGTCGACGAGCGAGGCGCTGTCACCGCCCACAACGGATGCGCGCAGCCGCTCGCGCACCTCCTCGCTGAAGCGCTGGTGGGCGAGATCGCGCTCACGTAACCAGTGTGCGACGCGGCGGAGCGCATCCAGGTCGGCGAGACCGATCGACCAGCGGGGGCCGGCGAGCAGCCGCACCAGTTCGGTGCCGGCCGACGGGTCGTCAATGACGTGCAGGGCCGACACGAGGTCGGCGATCTCGGGCTGACTGAGCAGCCCGCCGATGCCCAGCACGTGAAACGGCACGCCTCGACGACGAAGAGCGTCGAGGAAGATCGGCTGCGTCGCGCGGCTGCGCATCAATAGCGCCGCCGTCGATGGCGCTGACGCCCCCGGGCCCGCGTCGTCGCCGTCGATGCGGCGCGCGCCACGCGCGTCGATTCCGAGCTGGGAGGCGAACCATTCGGCAACGAGCTCGGCCTCCTCGTCGACCGTCTCGCACTGGCGCGATTCGACCGGATGCTCGCTCGCGCTGGGCGAGGGAGCAAGCCGACCGACGGCGACGCCGCCGCGTGCCGTCAGCGGCTCGACTAGCGCGTTCGCCACGTCGAGGATCGCCGTGCCGTTGCGCCACGAGGTGCTGAGGGCGTAGCGGTCGACGCTCGAGCGCCCGTCGACGGTGAAGCGCGTGGCGAAGTCGTCAAGGTTGGTCGCGCTCGCCCCGCGCCAGCCGTAGATCGACTGGTGCGGGTCGCCGACCGCCATGACCGGGGTGCCCGCGAAGAGCGCGGCAAGCAGCCGCGTCTGGGCGACGTTCGTGTCTTGGTATTCGTCGAGTAACACGACGCGGTAGCGCGACCGCAGGGCCTCACCGACCTCGGGGTGCCGTTCGACGAGATCCAGCGCGAGCGCGACCTGGTCAGAGAACTCGATGAGCCCATCGCGGTGTTTGCGGGCGGCGAACTCGGCCGCGAGGTCGAGCAGCGGCGTTGTCGGTGCGAGCGCCTCGGCAAGCTTGTCGACGTCGGGGTACGTGCCGCGGCCGCCCGCGGGCAGCTCGACGACGCCCGCGAACTCGTCGAGGAGCGCCCGCACATCTGCCGGGTCAGCGAGGTGTTCGGTGAGGGAGTGCGCCAGGTCGAGAACGGCCGTCGTCACCCGGTCAACGCTGAGGTCGTGGTCGGCGAGCCGCTCGTCGGTGGCGCGAGCGACGATGCCGCGCGCCAGCTGCCACGCCGCCGCAGCGCCGAGCACCGTACCGTCGGGGTCGCGCCCGATGAGCACCGCGTTGTCGCGGTACAGGCTCGAGGCGAAGGCGTTGTAGGTCGCCACCGTCGGCTGCGTGAACGCATCGACGGCGGGTAGGGGATGCGCGGCGTCGCTCGCGAGCGACGACCGGCCGAGCGCGCCCAGGCGTTCGCGGATGCGGTGGGCGAGTTCTGACGCCGCCTTGCGGGTGAAGGTCAGGCCGAGCACCTCGTCGGGCGCAACGTGGCCATTGGCGACGAGCCACAGCACGCGGGCCGACATGGTCTCGGTCTTGCCCGAGCCGGCGCCGGCGACGACGAGGGCGGGCCCGAGGGGCGCCTCGATGACGGCGCGCTGCTCGTCGGTCGGTCGGTGCAGGCCGAGGGCGTCGGCGATCTGGTTCGCACTCACGGCGGCGGGGGCGGTCGTCATCAGCGGTCTCCGGTGACGGGAGGGACGCGGTGCAGGCTGTGCCGCCGCTGCCCGGGCGGCCCGTACGGGTCGATCACGCGCGCGCCGGTGAGGCGAGCGACGGCGATGGCCGAGACGGCCTGCGCAAGCCGCTCGCGGAACGCTGCGAGCCCCTCGGCATCGAGCACCGGCTGGCTCGCCTCGCGGTAGCGCTCGCCGCCCGTGCCCTCCCGGACGAAGAGCAGGCGGGCACCGTCGGCGGTGTGTGCCCCGAGTGCATCAAGCACGGAGGCGAATGCGCCGTCGGCGTAGGCCAGTTGGTAGGCGCCGAGCTGAGCGTTGTCGCGGGCGGCCGCGTCGGTCACCGGCCGTCCGGTCTTGACGTCGATGATGCGCACGCGCCCCTCGGTGTCACGTTCGATGCGGTCGACGGTGCCGGCAACAACAGCGCCGGCAACGTGCGGCACGGCGACGTCAAGTTCGACGGTGAATTCGTGCTCGGCGGCGGCAACAATGCGCCCGTCGCGGGCGGCGTCGCGCAGGTAGTCGGCAACGCCTTCGGCGTAGCGGTGAGCCAGCCGCTTCTGCTGCACGTCGAGCCAGGGCGACTCGAACACGAGCTCCTTCCAGCGCGCCTCAATCACGGCCCAGACATCGTCGACGGTCGGGTCGGTGAGCGTCTCGACGGCGGCGTGCACGATCGTGCCGATGCCCATCGCCGAGTTGCCCTCTTCGGGCGCGACGCGGTCGAGGAACCAGTCGAGCGGCGACGCTTCGATCGCTTCGATCTTCGAGGGCGAGAGGCGAACAGTCTGCTCGGCGAAGAGGGGCGCCAGCGTGCTCGGGGCGCCGAGCCCCCACCACGTGTCGGGGGCGGCGCCGGGCACGCCCTCGTCGGCGAGTCGACGCAGGGCCGCTGCAGCCTCGCGGCGCATCGTCTCGCCGCTGGCGGGGTCGGTCAGGCGGCGCCGCAGTTCGCCGACGAGCCGACGCAGCGATCGGGCGTGCGGGCGGCGCGACGGCGCGGCAGCGTCGGGGGCCGCGCTCGCGAGGTCGGCGAGCGCATCCCAGAGGGCGCTGGGCCGGTCGTCGTCGCCGGCGACGGAGGTGGCGATCACCTGGCGCCGCGCGCGCGACACGGCCAGGGTCGCGAGCCGCAGTTCGTCGTCGAGCACCAACCGGCGCTCGTCGAGCGTTTCGGAACCAATGCCCCGGTCGACGCGGCTGATGTGCGGCGCGTGCAGCAGCGAGCCGCGCAGTCGCTGGTTGGGCCAGAGACCGTCGGTGAGGCCCGCGATGATGGCCACCTCAACCTCGACACCCGCGGCTGCCGCGGGGCTCGCGACGAGCACCGCCTCGGTCTCGCGGGTCGGGGCGAGCAGGTCGTCGGCGACGTCGCTGTCGAGCATGCGGGTCAGGAACGCGTCGACGGTGGCGTCGGGCACCGTGTCGACGATCGTTGCGGCGGTCGCGAAGACGGCCGTGATGGCGTCAAGCGCGCGGTCGGCTTCTGCCGCCGTGGTGCCCGAGCCCCGCGCCTCGGCCGCCCACTCGTCAGCGACCCGGGCATCGCTCCAGGCGACCCACAGCAGCTCGTCGACCGTGGCACCTGACTCGGCCCGCTCGTGAATGGTGGCGAGGGTGCGCGCCACGCGGGCTGCTCGGCGGGCGGTGCGGTGGTCGATCGTGACGAGCCGGTCGGGGGCGGCAAGCGCTTCGACGAGCAGCTCGTCGGCGGTGCGAGTGCCGTCACCCGCCACCTCTTCGGCGCGCAGGGCGCGCCGCAGGCGCCGCAGCGTGACCCGGTCGAGCCCGCCGAGCGGGCCGAGCAAGAGTTCGGTGGCCGCCGCCGCGTCGAGCGGCGAGCGCCCCACACCCACATCAACCATGCGCACGAGGGCGCGCGCGGCCGGATGCTCGCGCAGCGGCCGCCCCGCGGTCGTCGCCCGCACCGGAATCTCGGCGGCCGCGAGTGCGCGCACGATCGGCGGCACGAGCGCCCCGCTACGCACGAGCACGGCCATCTGCGACCACGGCACGCCATCGATCAGGTGGCGTTCGCGCAGTACGTCGGCGACGAGCGCCCGTTCCCGCGACGCGCTGGATGCCGTGAGCGCCATGAGCGCGCCGCCCAGCGCGCCCGCGTCATCGTCGCGCCCCGCCACCGCTCGCCGCTGTCGACCCGCGCCCGCCGCACCGATGCGCTGCGCGAACAGCGCCGTAGCCTCCCGCAGCGGAGCCGACTGCCGATACGCGGTCTCGAGCACAAACGGCATAGCGCCCTGCCCGCCCAGCTCGCGGGCGAGGCGCGAGAGGGCCTCGGGCTCGGCGCCCCGGAAGCCCGTGGTGGCAACGTCGGGGTCGCCGACGACGAGCACGCGCGTGCCCGCCGCCGCGAGCGCGGTGACGAGGGCGATGCCCGACGGGGTGAGGTCGTGGGCGTCGTCGACGAGCACGACGGCGGGCAGGGTCGCGGGTGGCGCCGAGGCGACCAGCGCAGCCGCCGCCCGCACGAGTTCGGCGGGGTCAAGCTGGCCGGCACGAGAGCCCCCGAGCACGACGCGGTACTCGTCGACGAAGTCGGCGACCGCGTGCCATTCGGGACGCTGATGAGCATCACCCTCGCGACGCAGGCGCTCGGGTGTCCAGTCGTGTTCTGACAACCGGGCAATCGCGTCGCGCAGCTCGGTGCGAAACGCCTCGAGGCGCCGAACGTCGGGGCCGAGGTGGGCGGGCCACGCCGGCCCCGTGCCGTCGGCCTCGTGCCCCGCCAGCAGTTCGGCGATGTCGGAGTCTTGGTCGGAGCCGCTGATGAGCCGCGGCTCGTCGTCACCCGCGGCGCGCGCCGCAGCAGAGAGCAAGGCGTGCGCGAACGCCGCCACACTGCGCGCGAGGGGGCCTGGCAGGGCAATGCCCGGCACCGCCGAGGCCAGTCGTTCGGCGAGCTGATCGCGCAGCGCCGTCGCCGAGCGTCGCGACGGCGTCAGCACCATCACCCGCTCGACACCCACCCCGCGCGCCTGCACCGCCTCGACCACCGCCTCGACGATGAGCGTCGTCTTGCCGGTGCCCGGCGCGCCCAGCACGGCGGCCCCGGCGCCCGCCCCGTCGAACAGCGCGGCGACGGGGGCTCGCTGGGAGCCATCGAGCGCGACCGGCGCGAGTCGCGCATCCGGATCGCGGGCGATGAGGCGGGGCATACCGATCACGCTAACGGCGACCACCGACGCGCGCTGACGCGCCGTCGGCGAGATGGATGCTCCGCTCACGGTGAACAGCGAGGCGGCGCGCATCCGGGCCGACTACGCTTCGAATCGTGGACATTCGCATCGGAATTCTGAACAGCCCGCGTGAGGTCGCCTTCGAGTCGACGCAGAGCGCCGACGAGGTCGAAACGCTCGTCAGCGCCGCCATCGAGAAGGGCGCGCCGCTCGTCACCTTCACCGACGACAAGGGCAAGCGCTACATCGTGCCGACCGCGGCCATCGGCTACGTCGAGATCGGCTCGGACCAGACGCGTCGCGTCGGCTTCGTGGGCTAACGATGGGCCTCGCGCTCATTCCCGCGGCCGTGATCGGCGCGCTGATCGGCCTCGGCCTGCGCTACCTGCTGCCCGGGCGCTCGCAGTACGGCTTGCTCGTGCTGCCCGCCGCGGGCGGTGCCGCGGTCTGCGTCACCTGGGCGATCGGCGCCTGGGCTGGCCTCACCCACGAGGCCGTCTGGATCTGGCTGATCGCGTTCAGCATCGCGACCATCGTGTCGATCGCGATTGCGCGCATCCTGCCGCCGAAACGTGAGCAGGCCGACGCAGAACTGCTCGCCGAGCTCATGCGGCCCGGCGCTCCGGTCGCGACGGCGACCACCGCTCGTTAGCGCGAGACAGTCAGGCCGTTAGGCCGTCAGACCCAGGCGGTCCATGCGGCGCGTGTGCTCGCCGATCAGCTCGGTCATAACCGGGTCAATCTGCGCCTGGTCGCGAGCATGATCGTCGTGCATGACGAGGGCGCTTCGTGCCTGCAGCAGCGTGTCGCCCACGAGTCGACGGCACCAGACTGCGAGACGCGATGACAGCCGCGGGTTCGCGGCGATCACGCGCTCGACGATCGCGTGCAGGGTCGGCTCGATGTTCTCGGCCCGCAACGCCTGCTCGACGGCGGCTCGGTCGTCGCGGTCGAGCCCCGCGGCGAGGTTCACCCAGAAGTCGGTGAGGAAGCCGATCGTGACGTGGGCGGCGGCGACTTGCTCGTGCCAGTCGGCCCCCATCGTGCGACGCTCGAACTCGGCGGCGCCGGCAAGGTGCGGCTGGATCGTCGCCGTGCGGTCGAGTTTGTGGTGGTCGATGCGGGCGACGAGCGCCTCGTAGCGCTCGAGCATGACGCCCGACACGCGCGCGAGTGCGTCTTTATCGGCGACCTGGGGAGCGTTCGAGGCCGCGTGGCTGAGCTGCTCGAAGAACGTCAGGTGCAGGGCCGCGCACTGGCCGAAGAAGTGATCGGCGGGCGGCGTGAGCTCGTGCAGATCGATCTTCAGCGCGGCGACCGCGGTGTCGCGCGAACGCACCGTGGGCGCGGGTGTGGCGCGCGTACCAGGACGTTTGAACCACGAAGCCACGGCACCAGAGTAGGCGATCGGCGGGGGCGGCCCGACCCCGGCGGCTAAACTGAGAACTTCCGAAGACAAGACAAGGTACACAAACACGTGACTTTCACCGACCTGGGCGTCGAAGCCGATATCGCCGACGCCCTCGCAGCGAAGGGCATCACCGAGCCCTTCCCCATCCAGCAGCAGACCATCCCCCTCGCCCTCACGGGTCAAGACATCATTGGCCAGGCAAAAACCGGAACCGGCAAGACCTTCGGCTTCGGCCTGCCGCTCATCCAGAAGCTCGGCGCCACCCCCGGCCCGGGCGTGAAGGCCCTCATCGTCGTGCCCACGCGCGAGCTGTGCGTGCAGGTGACCGAAGACATTGAGCTCGCCGCGTCGAACCGCCCGACCACGGTCGTGTCGATCTACGGCGGAAAGGCCTACGAGGGTCAGATCGACCAGCTGAAGGCCGGCGCGCAGATTGTCGTGGGCACCCCCGGGCGCCTCCTCGACCTCGCCGGTCAGCGCTTGCTGAACCTCGCCGATGTCGAGGTCATGGTGCTCGACGAGGCCGACAAGATGCTCGACCTCGGGTTCCTCTCCGACATCGAGAAGCTGTTCGCCCAGACGAAGCCGACCCGGCACACGATGCTCTTCTCGGCGACCATGCCGGGCCCGATCGTCGCGCTCGCCCGTCGATTCATGAACCGGCCGATTCACATTCGCGCGACCGACCCCGACGAGGGGCTGACGCAGGCGAACATCAAGCACATCGTCTACCGGGCGCACGCGCTCGACAAAGACGAGGTCATCGGCCGCATTCTGCAGGCCGAGGGCCGCGGCAAGACGGTCGTGTTCACGCGCACGAAGCGCGCCGCCGCGAAGCTCGTCGAAGAGCTGAACGACCGCGGCTACAGCGCCGGCGCCGTGCACGGCGACATGACGCAGGAGGCCCGCGAGCGCTCGATGGCCGCCTTCAAGGCCGGCAAGAAAGACATCCTGATCGCGACCGACGTGGCCGCGCGCGGCATCGACGTGAACGACGTAACGCACGTGATCAACCACACGGTTCCCGACGACCACGACGCCTACCTGCACCGCGTCGGCCGCACGGGTCGCGCGGGCAAGACGGGCATCGCCGTGACGTTTGTCGACTGGGCAGACATGCACAAGTGGGCGCTCATCAACCGGGCGCTCGACATGGGTCAGCCCGAGCCGGTCGAGACGTACTCGTCGTCGCCGCACCTGTACGCCGACCTCAACATCCCCGAGGGCTCGAAGGGCCGCCTGAAGGCGACCCCGATTCCGAAGGTCGAAAAAGAGGCGTCGCGCCCGCCGCGTGAGCGCACCCGCCGCCGCAGCGGCGGCTCGGGCGGCGGCTCCGGCTCGTCCAGCACGCAGGATGCTCGCGGCGGCGACCGCGTCGAGAACGCACGCTCCGAGGGCGGTGCGCCGCGGAAGCGTCGTCGCCGCCGTCGTGGCGGAGGCGGCGGAACCGGTGGCCAGGGTGCGAGCGGCGCGGCGGGGAATGCCGCGGCGGGCGCCTAGGTTTCCGTCCTGGTGACCACCACGAACAGTCCTGCCCCGCCCGCGTCAGCGCCGGTGACCGCCGCTCAGCGTCGCATCGTGCTGGGCGTCCTCATCGGCTCAGCCTTCGTCGTCATCCTGAACGAGACACTGATGGGCGTCGCGATTCCGAGGTTCATCCAGGTGTTCGGTATCACGGCGACAACGGCGCAGTGGCTGACCACCGCGTTCATGCTGACCCTCGCGGTCGTCATTCCGATCACCGGCTGGCTGTTGCAGCGCTTCAGCACGCGCGCGCTGTTCGTGACGGCGATGTCGCTGTTCACGTCGGGCACCCTGCTCGGGGCCGTGGCCCCGTTCTTCGAGCTGCTGATCGTCGCGCGCGTCATTCAGGCGAGCGGCACGGCGATCGTGATGCCCATGCTGTTCACAACCGTGTTCGCGCTGGTCGCCCCGGGACGCCGCGGGCAGGTCATCGGAACCGTGTCGACCGTGATCGCGGTCGCCCCGGCGGTCGGACCAAGCCTGTCGGGCTTCATTCTGAGCATCGCCGACTGGCACTGGCTGTTCATCACGATGCTGCCGCTGACGACGACGGCCCTCGTGGTCGGCGCTCTGCGCATGGTCGACGTCAGCCAGCGCCGCGGCTCCCGCCTCGACCTCGTCAGCATCATGCTGTCGGTTCCGGGATTCGGTGGACTCGTGTTCGGGCTCGCCCAACTGGGCGAGGGCGGCCACGCCGACGGCGGGTCCGGCTCCGACTCGGTCGTGACGGGCACGATCTCGCTCGTCGTGGGCGTCGTCGCGCTCGCGCTGTTCGTGCTGCGTCAGCTGCGCCTGCAGCGCACCGACGACGCGCTGCTCGACATGCGCACGTTCGCCGAGCGTCAGTTCGCGCTCTCGATCGGCATCATCACGGTGGGCTCGATGTCACTGTTCGGCGCGATCATCATCATTCCGCTCTACGTCCAAGAGGTCCTGGGAGCCTCGCCACTCGTCTCGGGTCTGGTGATTCTGCCGGGTGCGCTGCTGCAGGGGCTCATGGCCCCGCTCATCGGCCGCCGCTACGACAAGGTCGGGCCGCGCTCGCTCGTGATTCCCGGCATCGTGTTGATGGCGAGCACGCTCTGGGGCATGTCGATGTTCACCTCGGCCACCCCCATCTGGCTTGTCGCCGTCGCGAACATCGGCATCGGGCTGGGGCTTGCCCTGCTGTTCACCCCGCTGCTGACGAACGGACTCGCGGCTCTTCGACCGCAGTTGAACCCCTACGGGTCGGCAATCGTCGGCACCGTGCAGCAGGTCGCCGGGGCCGCGGGTATCGCACTGTTCCTGTCGGTCGCGGCGTTCGTCGCCCCGGCGACGGGCGAGGCGTCGATCTCGGCCGACGGCGTTCGGGCCGCCTTCACGGTGGCTGCGGCTCTCGCCACCGCGGTGATCCCCCTGGTGCTGCTCGTGCGCTGGCAGCGCGGCACCGGAGGCCCCGAGGTGACGACCGAGACTGGGTCGACCCGCGTCGTCGAGTCGGCGTAAAGCTCCAGGTCGCGTCGCGGCGGCTTAACCCCGCACCGGCTTCACGCCGCGGGCGGCGGCGATGATGCGCTCGAGCGCGTCGGGGCTCGTCGTGTACTCCGCGAGCCGGTTCGGCTTACCCTCGCCGTGGTAGTCGCTCGACCCGGTCACGACGAGGTCGTATTTCTCCGCCCACCGCTCAAGCGTCGCCCGCCCGGCGTCGGTGTTCTCACGGTGGCCGATTTCGAGACCGACGAGGCCGGCGTCGATGAGCGTCACGAGCATCCGTTCGTCGATGACGGCATCAGCGCCGCGGGTGGCGGGGTGCGCGATCACGGGGGCTCCGCCGGCGTTCGCGATGAGCCGCACGCCGTCGAGCACGGTGGGGGCGGCGTGCGGCAGGTAGTAGCCGCCGCGAAAGTGCAGGATCGACGCGAACGCTTCGCTGCGGGTGCGCACGATGCCGCGGGCGACGAGCGCATCGGCGATGTGCGGCCGTCCGATCGAGACGCCGCCCGACTGGGCGAGCACGTCCTGCCAGGTGACGTCGAAGTCTTCACTCAAACGGCCCACCATGCGCTCGGCGCGGGTCAACCGGTCGTCGCGGATGCGCGCCGTCTCGGGCACGAGATCGCCGTCGTTCGGGTTGAACAGGTAGCCGAGCACGTGGACGCTGCGCCACTCGTCGCGGGTCGACAGCTCCATGCCGCGAATCACCTGCAGGCCTGTGCCCGCCGCGGCTGTCACCGCCTCGTCCCACCCGGCGGTCGAGTCGTGGTCGGTGATCGCGATCGTGTCGAGCCCCGCCTCGAGCGCGGCGCGAATCAGCTGGGTCGGCGTCTCGGTGCCGTCGCTGACGCTCGAGTGCGCGTGCAGATCGATCAGCGGATGCGCCATATCGCCATCGTAGGACGCACGGGCTGGCAAGGTGCCCGCGTTAGGCTCGACCCATCATGGTTGTGAAGGTGATCTCAGCGGCGACGCTCGTGATCATCGGGATCGTTCTTCTCGTCGTCGCCTGGCCTAGCCTCTTCGGGCTCACGCTCTCGCCGTACATCGCCCAGATGGTCGCCCTGCGATCGGCGGCGGCGGCAGCAGCCCTCATCGCCGCCCTCGTGGTCGTGATTCTGGCGCTCATCGTCGCGCCAGCCCGACGCTTCTTCGCCGCGATCGCGCTCATGCTCATGGTGTTCGCCGGGCTCAACGTCGCCGTGCAGTCAGTGCGGGGCTTCGGCAACGAGACCTTCCCGCTGCGCGCCCCCGCCGAGCTGAGTGTGCTCGCCTGGAACACCCTCGGCAATGCACCCGGCGCCGAGCGCATCGCGGCGCTCGCGCTCGACGAGCAGGCCGACATCGTCGTCCTGCCCGAGACCACGGCCGAGGTCGCCGAACAGACCGCCGTGCTGATGCGCGAAGCGGGCAGCCCCATGTGGGTCTACACGGTCGCGTTCGACCAGATCGCCGCGGCTCGCTCGACGAGCGTGCTCGTGTCAGCCTCGATCGGGCAGTACCGCATCGACGACACCGTCGGAAACACGCGCGTGCTGCCGAGCATCGTGCTGCGCCCGCTCGATCACGATGGGCCGACCATCATCGGCGTGCACCCCGTCGCGCCGATCCCGCAGCAGCTCGACAACTGGCGGGCCGACCTCGCCTGGGTCGATTCCGTCTGCCGCGGTGACCGCGTGATTCTCGCCGGCGACTTGAACGCCACGCCCGACCACTTCACGGCCCTCGGCGACCCCGACGGCCTCGGCACCTGTGACTCGGCGAACATCGTCACCGGCAACGGCGCCGTCGGCACCTGGCCGACCAGGCTGCCGCCACTCCTCGGCGCGCCCATCGACCACATCATGACAACCGACGACGTCGCCGTGACGGGATTCCGCGTCATCACCACCGAGGACGGCACCGGCAGCGATCACCGCCCGATCGTCGCGCGCGTCATTCTGAACTGAGCCCCGCGCATCCGGAGCGGTCGGCGCTCGTCGGGGCGCGCGGTGGAACAATGGTCGGCATGGCTGAGACCGACAAGGCAACCACTGAGGCTCCTCGCGCGACCGAGAACCGATCCACCACCCCCGGGTCGGAGAAGTTTCGCGACTTCATTTCAAGCGGCTGGGCCGAGCGCCCGGCAGGCGTGGGCGAGGCCCGCGAGCAGGCTGTGTATGCGGCGGCGCGGCGCGCGCGCATCTCGTCGCTGTTTCCCGGCCAGCGGCTGATCATTCCGGCGGGCCCGGCGAAGCAGCGCTCGAACGACACCGACTACCCGTACCGCGCTCACTCGGCCTTCGCGCACCTCACCGGCTGGGGCAGTGACACGGTGCCGGGAAGCGTGCTCGTGCTCGAGCCGACGGCCGACGGCCACGAGGCGGTGCTGTTCTTCCGCGAGGCGGCGGGGCGCGACTCCGACGAGTTCTACGCGAATCCCGAGATCGGCGAGTTCTGGACGGGCCCGCGGCCGAGCCGCGACGACGTCGCCGTCGACCTCGCGCTCGAGGCCCGCGGTCTCGGCGAGCTCGACGCCGTGCTCGACGCCGTCGACGAGGAAACGCTCGTGGTACGCGAGGCGGATGCTCGCCTCACCGACCGCGTCGATTCGGCGCGACTGGTCGGCGGCTTCCGCACCGCGGCCGCGGGCGCCGGGGTCGACACGGCGGGCGACGACGAGCTCGCCCGCGACGTGAGCGAACTGCGGCTCGTGAAAGACGAGTACGAGGTCGACGAGATGCGCCGCGCCGTCGCCGCGACCGCGCAGGGCTTTAACGACGTCGTGCGCGACCTTCCGCAGATCATCGAGCACCCCCGCGGCGAGCGCCTCGTCGAGGGCACGTTCAACCGGCGCGCCCGCGCCGAGGGCAACACGGTCGGCTACGACACGATCGCCGCCTCCGGCCCGCATGCGTGCATCCTGCACTGGACCCGCAACGACGGGCCCGTGCTGCCCGGCGACCTGATCCTCATCGACGCCGGCGTCGAGCTCGACAGCTACTACACGGCCGACATCACGCGCACGCTGCCCGTCGCGGGTACCTTCAGCCCCGTGCAGCGCATGGTCTACGAGGCGGTGCGCGAGGCCGCCGACGCGGCGTTCGCGATCGTGAAGCCCGGCATCCGGTTCCGCGAGGTGCACGCCGCCGCGATGGGCGTCATCGCCGCGAAGACCGCCGAGTGGGGCTTCCTGCCGGTCAGCGCGGAGGAGTCGCTGAAGCCCGACGCTGGCTACCACCGCCGCTACATGGTGCACGGCACCTCGCACCACCTGGGGATCGACGTGCACGACTGCGCGCAGGCCCGCCGCGACCTCTACCTCGATGGCGAACTGCAGGCTGGCATGGTGTTCACGATCGAGCCGGGACTGTACTTCCAGCCCGACGACCTCACCGTGCCGGAGGAGTTCCGCGGCATCGGCGTGCGCATCGAAGACGACATCCTCGTCACGGAGGACGGCGCCGAGAACCTATCCGCGTTCATCCCCCGCACCGCCGACGAGGTCGAAGAGTGGATCGCCGGCCGCGCGCCCGAGTGGGGCGACGAGGAGGAGTAGCGCGCTCTACAGCCCGAGCACGGCCGCCGCGACGAGGAAGTAGATGATGAGGCCCGTCGCGTCGACGAGGGTCGTGACCATGGGGGCGGAAATGACGGCCGGGTCGATCCGTACGGCGCGGGCGAGCAGCGGCATGGATGCGCCGACGGTCGCCGCCCACGCGCAGATCAGCACGACCGAGATGCCGACAACGGTCGCGACGGGGAAGTCGACGACGATCGAGCCGATAGCCAGCGCGACGATGCCGAGGCTGACGCCGAGCAAGAGCCCCACGCGGCACTCGCGCCAGGCGACGCGCAACACGTCGCTCGGGCGCACCTCGCCCAGCGCAAGGGCGCGCACGGCCGCGGTCGCCGCCTGGGCACCGACATTTCCGCCCGTTCCGACGAGCATCGGGATGAACAGCGCGAGGGCCGTGACCTCTTCGAGCGAATCCTCGAAGATCTGCAGCACCGACACGGTGAGCGCGGCCGCAACGATGAGGATGAACAGCCACACGACGCGCAGGCCTGCGAGCCGCCAGACGCTCGACGAGAAATAGTGGCCCGCGCTCGGCAGCGCACCGGCCTGGCGCGCAATGTCTTCCGAGTCGGCCTCCTCAATGATCTCGAGAGCGTCGTCGACGGTGAGGATTCCGACCACGCGGTCTTCGAGGTCGAGAATGACGAGGCCGGTGAGGTTGTACTCCTGCAGCAGGCGCGCCGAGGCTTCCGCCTCGTCGTCGACGTGGGCCGTCGGGTGGTCATCGTCGGCGATGTCCATCACCGACTGCTCGGGGTCGGCGAGCACGAGCTGCTTGAGTGACACCGTGCCCCGGTAGGCCCGCGACGAGTCGACGATCGCGACGAGGTCGATCGTCTCGGCGTGCTCGGCGCGCGCGCGCAGCCGGGCCAGCGCCTGGCCCACGGTCGTGGTGTCGTAGACCGAGATGATCTCGGGGCTCATGGCTCGCCCGATCGACCCGGCCGGGTATCCGAGCAGCTCGGCGGTCATGCGCCGCTCGCGCGGGCTCAGCCCGGCGAGCACCTTCTGCACGAAGCCGGCGGGCGCCTCGCCGAGAAGGCGGGCGCGGTCGTCCGGGTCCATGTTTTCGACCAACTCCGCGAATTGGTGGTCGCGCATCCCGCCGAGCAGTTCTTGCTGCTGGGTCGAGTCGAGCTCTTCGAAGACCTCAAGCGCGCGGCCCTTCGGCAAAAGCCGCCAGGCGAGCGCGGAGTCGACCGCGCGCAGGCGCGTCAACTCGTCGGCGATCTCGTGCGGAGCGTGGTCGGCGAGCCACTGTGCGGCGGCACGGATGTCGCGTTCTTCGATCGCGTCCTGCAGGTCTTCGGTCATGGCACACCTCCCGGGGCAGCGCAGCTCGTGCGCACAAGGGTTGACGCCCACGCGGCCTCGTGTGACGGCGCAGGCGGGGGTGGGGGCGGGTCAGCGTTTAGGGGGAGCCTCGTCGGCGGCCGGCGAGGCGTCGCTGCCCGTGCGGGCGCTTTCGCCGCCGAGCAATTGCTGCGCACGCGTGATGAAGCCCGGCTCGACGATGATGTCGTAGCGCGAGGCGAGCACGCGGCTCGTCGAGGTGAAGTCGCGTCGGCGGCGCTGCAGCGCGTACTGCACGACCGACAGCACGAGACCGAAGCCCGCGCCGATGAGGGCGGCCGCGGCCAGAAACTCAAACTGGGGCTCGGGCGAGAACAACACGAGCAACAGCCCGACGAACAGGCCGAACCAGGCACCCGTCGCCGCCCCGCCGAAGGCAACGCGGCCGTAGCTGAGCTTGCCCGTGACGTTCTCGACGAGGGTGAGGTCGTGGCCGACGATCGCGAGGCGCTTCACGTCGAAATCGGCCTTCGAGAGCCGGTCGACGACCTGCATAGCGTCGGCGTACGTGTCGTACGTGCCCAGCACGTCGCCGCGCGGCACCCGCTGGGTGGCCGCGCCGGCGCGACGAAAGAGTCCGGGCGCGTTGCTCATGGCTCCCATTCTGTCAGACGTCGCTAGCCTGTGGGTGTGCCCGCCGCATCCGACACCTCTGACTCGAGTGACCGTTCGGTGAATGTTTCTCTCGAGGACGCTGTGCGCGCATCCCTGTCGCGGGTGATCGACCCCGAATTGCGGCGCCCCGTCACCGAGCTCGACATGATTCCGGCGGTGCGGGTCGTCGAGGGCGATGCCGGCACAACGCGCGCCGAGATCGACCTGCAGCTCACCATCGTCGGCTGCCCCGCCGCCGACCGCATCGAACGCGATGTGCGCGAGGCGGCCGCCGCTGTCTCCGGCATCGACGAGGTCGCCGTCGACGTCGGCGTCATGGACCGGCAGACCCGGGATGCTCTCATCGCCCGACTGCGCGGTGGCAAGGCCCGCATGCCCTTCACCCCCGAATCGACCACGCGCGTGATCGCGGTGACGAGCGGCAAGGGCGGTGTCGGCAAGTCGACCATCACGGCGAACCTCGCCGTGGCCCTCGCGGCGCAGGGTCTGCGGGTCGGCCTGATCGACGCCGACGTGTTCGGCTTCTCGATTCCTGGGCTGCTCGGCATCGAGGGCGCGAAGCCCACCCGCGTCGGCGAGGCGATCATGCCGCCGCGCGCCCACGACGTTGCGGTCATCTCGATCGGCATGTTCGTCGACCCCGGTGCCGCCGTGTCGTGGCGCGGGCCGATGCTGCACCGCACGGTCGAGCAGTTCCTCACCGACGTGTACTTCGGCGACCTCGACGTGCTCGTCATCGACATGCCGCCCGGCACGGGTGACGTCGCCATCTCGGTGGGGCAGCTGTTGCCGCACGCCGAGGTCATCGTCGTCACCACGCCGCAGAAAGCCGCGGCCGATGTGGCCGAGCGCTCGGCGATCGTCGCCCGGCAGACGGGGCAGACCGTCATCGGGGTCGTCGAGAACATGGCGGGACTCCCCCAGCCCGACGGCTCGGTGCTCGAGCTGTTCGGCTCGGGAGGCGGCGACGACACAGCAGCCCGCCTCGACGTGCCGCTGCTCGCGCGCGTGCCCCTGTCGGTGGGCTTGCGTGAGGGAGGCGATCAGGGCATCCCGATCGTGACCAACGAAAGCGACGCGGCCGGGGCCGCGATTCGCGAGCTGGCGGCCGCCGTGGCGCGGCGCGGGCGAGGGCTCGCCGGGCGGCCCCTCGGCGTCACGCTGCGCTGACCCCGCGGTCGCCAGCGACGCCCGACAACGACGAAAGCCGCCTGGGCCCGACCCCACCCCTGGAATGGTGAGCTCGAGCACAGACGGCTCTCGCGGTGATCACGCCCGCGAGGGCGCGATACGGGATGCCCTTAGGCAGCGAGCGTCGGAACGCGGCGGTAGCCATCGCGCACAGCGACGACCACGCTCGCGACGACGGCCCACGCGCCCAGCGCTGCGATGACGATGATTCCGGCGGTCATAACGTTCTGCTCCTTCGAGGTGGGTACTGCGTCCTGAACACCTCTAGTGAAGCGCGATCAATGCTGAAGAACAAGCTATTGTTTCTGAACTCATCATGTAGCGTTACTACATGGATGTGCGCCGGCTCGAACTGCTTCGGGAACTCGCCGACCGTGGGTCTGTCGCGGCCGTCGCCGCCGCCACGCACCGCACGCCGTCCGCCGTGTCGCAGCAGCTCAAGGTGCTGGAACGCGAGGCCGGCGTGCCGCTGACCGAGCGCGTGGGCCGCGGCATCCAGCTCACCGGAGCGGGCGAGGCACTCGCCGCGACCGCCCGGCAGATCGCCACCGCCATCGAAGCCGCGGAGGCGCTGTGGAGCGAGTTCACGAAGCTACCGCAGGGCACCGTGAGCCTCAGCACCTTCCCCACGGCCGGCCAAATGTTGCTGCCCGGCCTGCTCACGATGCTCGACGACGAGCCCGGCCTCGAGGTCGTCGTGACCGACCACGACCTCGACCGGCCCGACTTCGCAAGCCTCACCCCCGACTACGACATCGTGCTGGCGGATTCGCAAGGGATTCCCGAGCACTGGACCCGCGACGGGCTGCGCGCCGTCACCCTCATGACCGAACCGTTCGACATCGCGATGCCACTCGACCACCCGCTGGCCGAGCGCGCCGTGCTGAAACCCACCGACCTCGTCAGCGAGCAATGGATCGGGGCGCCCGTCGGCTACCCCTACGACAAAGTGCTCGACGGGCTGGCCGCGGCGACGGGCCGCGCACCGCGGGTCGTGCAACGCATCATGGACAACCTGCTCGTCGAACGCCTCGTCGCCGCCGGAATCGGCTTGGCGATCCTGCCGCGGTACACGACGCGCATCCACGACAGCGGCATCGTGACCCGGCCCATCACGGGCATCCCCGCCGAACGACAGATCACGGCCCTGTTGCGCGCTGACCGTGCAGAGCGGCCGAGTGTGCGGCGCGTCATCGAGCTGCTCGAGCTTGAGGGGCGACGCGTCTCCGCCCGGTACGCGCACCCCGCGCACCGGCGCTAACCGCCCCGGCAGCGCCCGGGCACCACGGTGCCAGGCTGCTAGGTCGCCTCGGAGTCGAAGGGCGCGGGCCGGCCCTCCCTCTGCAACCGCTGACGCTGGGCGTACGCCGACTCGCGCTTCGGCGCGGTGACGGTTGCCGCCCCGGCCGCGGCACCCGGCCGCACGGGCTCAGCGTCGTCTTCGAGCAGCGCTTCGCGGATGATGCGACGAGGGTCGTACTGCCGCGGATCGAGCTTCTTCCAGTCGACGTCGTCGTAGTCGGGCCCCATCTCCTCGCGCATGCGCTCTTTCGCACCGTTCGCCATATCGCGGAGGCTGCGAATGAGCCGGGCGAACTGCGCGGCAAGCGCGGGCAAACGGTCGGGGCCGATGATGAGCACGGCGATGAGCCCGATGAGCAGAAGCTTCTCGAACGTCAGGCCGAAGGACACGTCCCCAGAATAGCCAGGGAAACCGAGGGGTTCCCCCTAGGCTGGGCCGACGAGGAGGCCCGAGGTGCCGAGCAAAGATCTGTCCTGGAAGTACGTCGAGGGTTCCGTCGTCGAACCCGACGTGATCGCCGCTGCGCGCGTCACCGCCGACGAGCTGGGCACCGATCCGGTGAGCCCCGCGACGGGTGCGCACCTCGCCTTCACGACCGCCGCCGTGGGCGCGAAGACCATCATCGAGATCGGCACCGGCGTCGGCGTCAGTGGACTCTGGATGCTTCGGGGCGCGCCCGACGCGCACCTCACCTCGATCGACATCGAAGCCGACCACCAGCAGGCCGCGCGCCGCTTCTTCAGCGACGCCGGGCATCCCGCCTCGCGCGTGCGCCTCATCACGGGCGCCGCGACCGAGGTACTGCCGCGCATGAACGAGTCGAGCTACGACGTGGTGCTCGTCGACGCCGACCCGAAAGGCTTGCTCGACCTGCTCGAGCACGCTCTGCGTCTCGTGCGGGTTGGAGGCATCGTGTTGGTGCCGCACGCTCTCTGGCGCGACACGGTCGCCGACCCGGCGAAGCGCGAGCAGGTCACCACCGACCGCCGCGGCATCATCGCCGAACTGTCGCAGTCGCCCGCCGTGCACGTGGCGCTCTCGCCCGTGGGCGACGGCCTGCTGCAGCTCGTCAAGCGCTCGGCGTAGGCCGCACAGCGGCACACCCCCAAGACGAGAAAACCCCCGGCCAGTCGGCCGGGGGTGCACTCGGTCTAGGAGATCGCCGCGCTCAGCGCGTCACGCAGTTCGGTGGCCTCCGCGTCGTTGACGGAGACGACCAGTCGACCGCCGCCCTCGAGCGGCACTCGAACGATGATGAGGCGACCCTCCTTGACAGCCTCCATGGGTCCGTCGCCGGTCCTGGGCTTCATGGCTGCCATAGTGTGGTTCCCCTTTCGAGACGAAAATTCCACTTCCCATTATCCCCGGTTATCGCTCCGTCGCTAAATCGACGCTGAGAGCCATGCCGTCAATCCGCGCTCCACGTCGCGGATCTGCGCGATCGGCACCCGCTCGTCGTCGGCGTGGGCGAGCGATGGATTGCCGGGGCCGTAATTCACGGCCGGAATTCCCAACTCACTAAAGCGCGCGACATCGGTCCAGCCGTATTTCGGAGCGGGGGCGCCGCCGACCGCCGCCATGAAGCGCTCGGCGAGCGGGGCATCCAGACCGGGGCGAGCGCCGGAGGCGGAGTCTGTCACCGTGACCTCGACGTCGAGTCCGTCGACGAGCGCCCGCACGTGCGCTTCGGCGTCGGCGACCGTGCGGGAGGGGGCGAAGCGGTAGTTGACGGTGACAGTGCACTCGTCGGGTATGACGTTGCCCGCCACCCCCCCGGTGATGCCGACCGCGTTCAACCCTTCGCGGTAGTCGAGGCCATCGACCGTCACCGTCTGCGGCTCGTAGCTGGCAAGTCGCTCGAGGATCGGTGCGGCGTCGTGAATCGCGTTGATGCCCATCCAGGCGCGGGCCGAGTGGGCGCGGCGGCCGCGGGTCGTGATGTCGGCGCGCAGAGTGCCGTTGCAGCCGCCCTCCACTGCGCCGTTCGACGGCTCGCCGAGGACGGCGAAGTCGGCGGCGAGCAGCTCGGGGCGGGTGCGCGCGAGGCGTCCGAGGCCGTTCAGGCTCGCCTCGACCTCCTCGTGGTCATACCAGACGAAGGTCACGTCGACGGCGGGTTCGGGGAGGCGACAGGCGAGAGCGAGGGCGACGGCGCATCCGCCCTTCATGTCGACGGTGCCGCGGCCGACGAGAATGTCGCCGTCCTCCGGGTCGGTGACGCCGGTCGTCGGCAGGTTGCCGTTCACCGGCACGGTGTCGATGTGCCCCGCGATGATGACGCGTTGCTCGCGGCCGAGCTGCGTGCGGGCAACGATGGCGTCGCCGTCGCGCGTCACCTCCAGGTGCGGGGCGTGGGCGGCGAGCGTCGCCTCAATCGTGTCGGCGAGCTGCGTCTCGTTGCCGGAGACGCTCTCGATGTCGCACATTGCAGCGGTCAGGGCGACGACGTCGGCAAGCAACTCGGGGGCGAAGGGGCGCGTCAGGGTCACCGCCCCAGCCTAGTTCCGGGGTGCGCGCCACTAGCCTGGAAGGCATGAGCGACAGCGGCACACGAACGCACGACGATTCCGCCACCCACGCCTGGGGCTACGGCCTCGCCACCGTCCGCGCGGCGTCCGGGGAGGTACTCGACACCTGGTTCCCGCACCCCGCGCTCGGCACGCTGCCCGAGGGCCGCGACCCGCACATCGTGTCGGCCGAGATCGAGCACCTCGAGGCTGAGGACGAGCGGCGCGGCGTGCGCCTTCAGGCGCGCACCGTCGCCATCGAATTGGATGCTGCCCCCGCCTCGACCGAGGACGCCTACCTCCGCCTGCACCTGCTCTCGCACCGCCTCGTGCAGCCGAACGGGCTGAACCTGGACGGTATTTTCGGGCACCTGCCGATCGTGACGTGGACGACGGCGGGCCCCGTGCATCCCGACGATTTCGACGCGCGGAGGCCCGCCTTGCAGCGAGCCGGCATCTCGGCGCTCGGGGTCGACAAGTTCCCGCGGATGCTTGACTACGTCACCCCGCCGCGGGTGCGCATCGCGGACGCGTCGCGCGTGCGCCTCGGCGCCTACCTGTCGCCCGGCACGACCGTCATGCACGAGGGATTCGTGAACTTCAATGCGGGGACGCTCGGCGCCTCGATGGTCGAGGGGCGCATCAGCCAGGGCGTCGTCGTCGGCGACGGCAGCGACATAGGCGGTGGAGCGTCCATCATGGGAACGCTGTCCGGGGGAGGCACGCACCGCGTCTCGATCGGCGAGCGCGCGCTGCTCGGCGCGAACTCGGGTATCGGCATCTCGATCGGCGACGACTCGGTGGTTGAGGCGGGGCTGTATGTCACGGCGGGCACGAAGGTCGCGGTCATCGACGGAAGCGTCGACTCGTACGGACAACCGCGCACGGTGAAGGCTGCTGAACTGAGCGGTGTGGCCGGGCTGTTGTTCCGCCGCAACTCTGTCACCGGTGGAGTCGAGGTGCTGCCGCGCACCGGCGCGGGCGTGCAGCTCAACACGGCCCTGCACGCGTAGGGCGGGCGACGCCGCGCTGGGGGAAGCGACGGTGCGTCCGCCTGCACTGCCCCGCCAACACTCATGACCACCTACCCGACTTCCACAACAGCGGAAAGGCGACCGCCGTTCGGCGTCCCGCTGTTGTGGAAGGTGCTGGGGACGCAGGCGGTCGGACCGGTGGCAGTGGGAACGCAGGCGGTCGGAACGCAGGCGGCCAGCACGAATTGCGTATTCGCGGCGGCGCCATCTCGCGGGCAGGACGCGAGGAGTCCGCGAGGTCAGCTGACGGGGCCGACACGCCGACCCAGCCGCACAACGCGCCGCGTGTGCTGCGGCACAGCTGATCCCGCGGACACGCACGCTGGAAGCGACGCACACCGGGCACCACTCACGCCAGCGGAAGAAGCAGCCCTACCGACCCTGCGGCCAGTCGCGCGCGCCCGAGCCGATGTACAGCTGCTGCGGGCGGCCGATCTTCGTCTGCGGGTCGGCGTTCATCTCGCGCCAGTGGGCGATCCAGCCGGGCAGTCGGCCGATCGCGAACAGCACCGTGAACATGCGGGTCGGGAAGCCCATCGCCTTGTAGATGACGCCCGTGTAGAAGTCGACGTTCGGGTAGAGCTTGCGCTCCTTGAAGTAGTCGTCGTCGAGCGCGATCTGCTCGAGCTCGCGCGCGATGTCGAGCAGCGGGTCGCTGATGCCGAGGTCGGCGAGTACCGCATCCGCGCTCTCCTTCACGAGCTTCGCGCGCGGGTCGTACGACTTGTAGACCCGGTGGCCGAAGCCCATGAGCTTGATGCCGTCTTCCTTGTTCTTCACCCGCTCCACGAAGCGCTCGACGCTCTCACCCGAGTCGCGAATGCGCGCGAGCATCTCGAGCACCGACTCGTTGGCTCCACCGTGCAGCGGGCCAGACAGTGCGTTGATGCCAGCCGAGATGGAGGCAAACATGTTGGCCTCGGTCGAACCGACGAGACGCACGGTCGAGGTTGACGCGTTCTGCTCGTGGTCTTCGTGCAGGATCAGCAGGCGCTCGAGCGCCTTCGACAGCACCGGGTTGACCTCGTACGGCTCGGCCATGGTGCCGAAGTTCAGGCGCAGGAAGTTGTCGACGAAGCTCAGCGAGTTGTCGGGGTATAGGAACGCCTGGCCGACCGACTTCTTGTGTGCGTACGCCGCGATGACGGGCAGCTTCGCGAGCAGGCGAATCGTCGAAATCTCGACCTGCTGCGGGTCGTGTGGGTTGAGCGAGTCGCCGTAGTACGTCGACAGCGCCGACACGGCGCTCGAGAGCACCGACATGGGGTGCGCCTGGTGCGGCAGGGCGTCGAAGAAGCGCTTCAGGTCTTCGTGCAGCAGCGTGTGGCGGCGCACCTTTTCGTCGAAGGCGGCCAGCTCGTCGGCGTTCGGCAACTCGCCGTAGATGAGCAGCCACGCCACCTCGAGAAAGGTGGCGTTCGCCGCGACGTCTTCGATCGCGTAGCCGCGGTAGCGCAACACGCCGTTCGCGCCGTCGATATAGGTGATCGCGCTCTTCGTCGAGGCGGTGTTGACGAAACCGTAGTCGAGACCGGTGTACGCGGTCTGCTTCGTGAGCGTCGACAGGTCGATGCTGGATGCACCGTCGACGCTGTCAAGAATCGGGAACTCTGCGGTTCCGCCGGGATAGTGCAGCGTGGCCTTCTTCTCGGCGTCGCTCACATCGCCTCCTCGCGTTGGTTGGACTCGGTGGGGGGCGGGATCCCGGCTCGCGCCAAAGGGTGGTGGCGGCGCGGGTGACCCGCGGTACAGCCTAGGCGCAAACCCTGACCAGTAGCGCATCGACCAATGACCGGGCGGATCCGTTGTGGATGTGCGCCTAACGCAGGCGTGCAACGGCCGCCGCCACCCGCTCGTCGGTGGCCGTCAGGGCGATGCGGACATGCGTCGAAGCATCCCCTTCGTAGAAGGTCCCCGGCGCCGCGAGAATGCCCCGCTCCGCGAGCCATGCGATCGTCTCGAGGGCGGGCTCCCCGCGCGTCGCCCACAGGTAGAGCCCGGCCTCGGAGTGATCGATTCGGAAGCCGGCCTGCGTGATGGCGGCAACGAGCATCCCCCGCCGGTGCGCGTAGCGCGCTTTTTGCCCTGCGACGTGTGCGTCGTCGTCGAGCGCCGCCACCATGGCGGCCTGCACGGGAGCCGGCGGAATCAACCCGGCGTGCTTGCGGACCGCGAGAATGCGCCCGACAAGCGCCGGGTCGCCCGCGACGAACGCCGCCCGATAGCCGGCGAGGTTCGACTGCTTCGACAGCGAGTACACGCTGAGCACGCCGTCGAGCGCGCCGCCCGCGCTCGCCTCGCCGATGACGTCGTGATCGAGGATGCTCGTCACCGGCCGGTCGGCGAACGGCGCCTCCCAGCCGAGCTCGGCATAGCACTCGTCGTTCACGATGACGGCCCCGAGCGCACGGGCGGCATCGACCCGAGCGCGCAGGGCGCCGGCGTCGAGGACCGACCCGGTCGGGTTTCCGGGCGAGTTCAGCCAGACGAGCGTGGTGTTGTCTGGCCAGGCGTCGGGGTCGTCGGCCGCCACCGCCCGTGCGCCCGCGATCGCCGCACCGACGGCATATGTCGGATACGCGGTCTCGGGGTGCACCACGGTGTCGCCCGCGCCCACGTCGAGCAGGAGCGGCAGCAGGCCGACGAGCTCTTTCGAGCCAATGGTCGGCAGCACGGCGTCGACGCTCGGCAGGGTGACGCCGCGACGGCGCGCGTACCAGCGCACGATCGCCTCGCGGAGCGCCGGCGTGCCCATGGTTTGGGGGTAGGCGTGCGCGTCCGTCGCGGCGATGAGGGCGTCTCGCACGACGTCGGGGGTGGGGTCGACGGGAGAACCGACCGAGAGGTCGACGATGCCGTCGGCGTGTTCGCGGGCCCGTGTCGCGAAGGGGGCGAGCGAGTCCCAGGGGAAGTCGGGTAGCGCCGGCACGGCGGCGTCGCCTAGTTCTGGGGCGGAAGGGCTGCGACGATCGGGTGATCCGAGTGGATCACGCCGACCTTTGCCGCACCGCCGGGCGAGCCGATCTCGGTGAAGAACTCGACGTTCGCGGTGTAGTACTCGGCCCATTGCTCGGGCACGTCGTCTTCGTAGTAGATGGCCTCGACGGGGCACACCGGCTCGCACGCACCGCAGTCGACGCACTCGTCGGGGTGGATGTAGAGCATGCGGTCGCCCTCGTAGATGCAGTCGACGGGGCACTCGTCGATGCAGGCACGGTCTTTCACATCGACGCAGGGCAGGGCGATCACGTAGGTCACGGTGCGACGGTTTCCTTCTCGTTGAGGGACTCGTTTATGCTATCCGTCCCCCGCCGGGGAGCACGCTGTATGCGCGGCCACGACACGACGACGGCGCTCACCGCCATCACACCGATGAGCCAGGCGTAGCCGACGGTGTTTCCCGGCACGACCAGGCTGCCCCCGGCGGCCGCGGGCGCGGCGAGGAGGGTGGTGACTCCGAGTAGGCCCGCCGCGGCGCCGATGACGCCCGCCCGACTGGGCGCGGCGAGGCGGGCGCCTACCAGGAACACGGTCGAGGTCACCAGCGCGAGGCTGATCCCGAGCGGCGGCATGGACTGGTGGGCGAAGGTGGCAACGAGCCCGACCAGCGCGCCGAGTACCGCACCGGCGACGACCAGGCCGCCCCGCAGCAGCCAGCGCGCACCGGCGCCGGGGTGAGAGGCCATTAGGAGTCCAGGCGGAGCATCCACCCGTGGGGGTCGTCCGCCCGGCCGTACTGGATGTCAGTGAGGGCCTGGCGCAGCTCCATCGTGAGGGTTCCGGGGGCCGCGTCGGGGCTGCCGATCGTGAAGCCCTCGCCCTTCAGCTGGCCGATCGGCGTCACGACCGCGGCGGTGCCGCAGGCGAATGCCTCGACGATGTCGCCCGACTCGTAGCCGGTCTTCCACTCGTCCAGCTCAACGGCGCGTCGCTCGACGCGGTGGCCGCGGTCTTCGGCGAGCTGCAGGATCGAGTCGCGCGTGATGCCCTCGAGGATCGAGTCACTGTGCGGTGTCACGAGCGTGCGGTCCTTGTAGACGAGCACGATGTTCATGCCGCCGAGCTCTTCGAGGTACTTCTGCTCGACCGAGTCGAGGAACAGCACCTGCTGGCAGCCGTGGTCGGCGGCCTCCGCCTGCGCGACGAGCGAGGCCGCGTAGTTGCCGCCGGTTTTCGCAGCCCCGGTGCCGCCGCGTCCGGCGCGCGAGTACTGCGTCGACAGCCAGATCGACACGGGGGCAGGGCCCGAGGTGAAGTAGGCGCCCGCGGGCGACGCGATGACGTAGTAGTTGACCTTCTTTGCCGGACGCACGCCGAGGAAGGCCTCCTTGGCGAACATGAACGGACGCAGGTAGAGGCTCGTCTCGGGAGCGCTCGGCACCCAGTCGCCGTCGACGGCGATGAGCTGCTTGAGCGACTCGATGAAATAGTCGACGGGTAGCTCCGGAAGCGCCAGTCGCTTCGCCGATCGCTGCAGGCGCCAGGCGTTCGCGTCGGGGCGGAACGACCAGATCGACCCGTCGGCGTGGCGGTAGGCCTTCAGCCCCTCGAAGATTTCCTGCCCGTAGTGCAGTACGGCGGCCGACGGGTCGAGCGAGATCGGGCCGTATGGCTGCACGCGCGGGCGGTGCCAGCCACCCCACTCGCTCCAGCAGATGTCGACCATGTGGTCGGTGAAGTTCTGCCCGAAGCCGGGGTTCGCGAGTACTTCCGCGCGCTTCTCGTCGCTCGCCGCGTTGTCGTTACGCGTGACAGCGAACTCCAGGTTCTTCGGAGCCAGGGGCAGAAGGTTCGTCATGGCGGTCCTCGTCGATCGAGCGGTGTTGCTCAAGAGTACTGCCGCTGCTGTCGTCGCGGGTGCGGCCGATCAGGTCGACGACGCGACAAAGGCGGCGATGGATGCTCCGATCTCGCCGGTCGTGCGCGTCGCGTCTCCGCGCCCCGCGAGATCGTGCTCGACGGCGCGCTCGATGCGGGCCGCGGCCTCGTCGAGCCCCGACTGCCGCAGCAAGAGAGCGGCCGAGAGGATCGCCGCCGTTGGGTCGGCTTTCTGCTGCCCGGCGATGTCGGGCGCAGAACCGTGCACGGGCTCGAACATGGAGGGGTGAGCGCCCGACGGGTCGAGGTTGCCCGAGGCGGCGATGCCGATGCCGCCGCCGACGGCGCCGGCGAGGTCGGTCACGATGTCGCCGAACAGGTTGTCCGTGACGATGACGTCGAAGCGCGCCGGATCGGTGACGAGGAAGATCATGGTCGCATCCACGTGCAGGTAGTCGACCGTGACGTCGGGGTGCTCGGCCGCGACCCGGTCGACGGTGCGCTGCCAGAGCGACCCGGCGTGAACGAGAACGTTCGTCTTGTGCACGAGCGTCACGCGACGGCGGCGCTTCTCGGCCTCGGCGAAGGCGAAGCGCACGACCCGCTCGACACCGTAGGCGGTGTTGACGCTCGTTTCGTTCGCGACTTCGTGCGGCGTGCCCACCCGTATCGCCCCGCCGTTGCCGACGTAGGGCCCTTCCGTGCCCTCGCGCACGACCACGAAGTCGATGTCTCCGGGCGATGAGAGTGGCGACGTCACGCCCGGGTACAGGCGGGTCGGGCGGAGGTTGACGTGGTGGTCGAAGGCGAACCGGAGCTTGAGCAGCAGGCCGCGCTCGATGATGCCGCCAGCGAGCTTCGGGTCGCGTGGGTCGCCGCCCACCGCTCCGAGCAGGATCGCGTCGTGCTGCCGCAGCGCATCAAGCGTTGCGTCATCGAGGATCTCGCCGGTGGCCAGGTAATGCCCCGCTCCGAGCGGGTACCGCGTCTCGTGCACCTCCACGCTGTCACCGACGGCGGCCCGCAGGACGGTGAGCGCCTCGGCGATGACCTCCGGTCCGATGCCGTCTCCGGGGATCACGGCCAGGTCGAGTGTGCGGGTCACGGGTCCTCCTTGAGTGTTCGGAACGCGCTTCCTGCCCCCGAACGGGGGACATGTCAGGCGATTCCCAGCATGGCGCTACTTCCCCGGAAAACCGGGCCAGATTGCGTTTCAGGCTACCGCCTGGAAGCGGCCGGATGCCCGCGGGGGCTTTCGCGAAACGTCCAGGCAGCGCTAATTTTTTTCCCGGCCCACATCCGGGTCAGGCCCGATCACGGGTCAACCGAGAAAGGAAACAGTGTCATGAGCATTGGTTTCGGCATCTTCCTGTTCGCCGTCGGCGCGATTCTTGCGTTCGCTGTGAACGTCGCCGTCGAGGGCATTGAGCTCGTCACGATCGGCTACATCCTGATGGGCGCCGGCATTGTGACCGTCATCATCGGCATCGCGCTGATGATGCGCCGCCGTTCGGCGGTAACCACCGAGCGCACGGGTGTCGACCCGGCGAGCGGTGAGCGCGTGACGCGCCGCGAGGCGTCGGTCGACGACCCGCCCGTCGCGTAGCCACAGACCTCCGGTCGCGGACCCGATCCCGCGATCCGAGCATCCCGATCAGGCGAATGGCGCTGGCCCTCTGGGGCCGGCGCCATTTGTCGTGTGCGCGACGTCGCGTCAGCGCGCCATCGCGCTGATGAGTTCGTAGGCGACGTGTGAGGCGGCGACGGCCGTGAGCTGGGCGTGGTCGTATGCCGGGGCAACCTCGACGACGTCGGCGCCCACAATGCGGTGCTCGCCGAGCGCGCGCACCATGGCCAGCAACTCTCGGCTCGTCAGGCCTCCCGCCTCCGGCGTGCCGGTGCCGGGCGCGTGCGCGGGGTCAAGAACGTCGATGTCAATCGAGACGTAGACGGGGCGGTCGCCGAGGCGAGCATGCATGCGCTCGATAGCTCGCGCGAGGCCTTCCGTCTCTAGCTCGACGGAGCTGATGATCGCGAAGCCGAGGCGTTCGTCGTCGCGCAGGTTCTCCTTGCCGTACAGCGGCCCGCGAATGCCGACGTGCAGGCTCGCCTCCTGATCGATGAGCCCCTCCTCGCTCGCGCGACGGAAGGGTGTGCCGTGCGTGACGGGTGCCCCGAAGTAGGTGTCCCAGGTGTCGAGGTGTGCGTCGAAGTGCACGACGGCGACGGGGCCACCCTCGCGCTCGGCGGCGACGCGAAGAAGCGGCAGGGCGATCGTGTGGTCGCCACCGATCGTGACGAGGCGGGTGCCCCCCTCGGTCAGATCGCGCGCGGCGGCCTCGATGGCGGCAACAGCTTCGGTGATGTCGAAGGGGTTCGCGGCGATGTCTCCGGCGTCGACGACCTGCTGCACGGCGAACGGGTGTACGTCCTGTGCAGGGTTGTACGGTCGCAGCAACCGGCTCGCCTCGCGCACGTGCGCCGGGCCGAAGCGCGCCCCGGGCCGATAGCTCACTCCTGAGTCGAACGGCACGCCCACGACGGCGATGTCGGCGCGCTCAACCTGGTCGAGGCGCGGCAGCCGGGCGAAAGTCGCAATGTCGGCGAACCGCGGGCGGGTGCTCGCGTCGACGGGTCCGATCGGGTCGGGGCTCATGTCACAAGAGTAATCAGTTGGTGTCTGTGGGTAAACACACAGACCAGGAAGTCTGCTGTCGCCACTACAGTAAAGGTGAGGAGGTCGCAGATGAAGCCCGTGCATCCCCGCGCCAGCCGTGAACCCGTGCGTATTGGCGTGAAACTGCGGGCATCGCGCCTTGCTCAAGGCCTCACCGTCGCGCAGGTTGCCGAAGCATCGGGCCTCACCCGCGGGTTTCTCAGCCGCGTCGAACGCGACGAGACCTCCCCCAGCGTCTCCACGCTCATCACGATCTGCCAGGTGCTCTCCCTCCCCGTCGGCGACCTGTTCGAGACGGTCGAGAGCGACCTGATTCGCCTCGACGACGCCCCGCTCATCAACATGGGCGGCAGCGACGTCGTCGAGCGCATGCTGACCCCGCGCGGGCAGGGCCGGGTGCAGATTCTCCGCTCGGTGATGCAGCCGGGAGCGACGGGCGGCGACGATCCCTACACCGTCAACTGCGACGTCGAAGTGCTGCACATCGTGTCGGGTGAACTGCGCCTGCGCCTCGGCAACGAGTGGCACGAGCTAGCCGCGGGCGACACGATGACGTTCCCCGGGCGCGAGCCGCACACGTGGCGTAACGAGTCCGCGAGCGAGACGGTCGCGTTGTGGATGCTCGTACCCGCCCCGTGGAGCGGCTCCCAGTAACGCTCCGCGCGCGCCGCTACTGCTCGATGATGGTGATGGCTCGCACGAGGTCGGCGTCGATCGCCTCGCGCACTCGGTCGAGCAGATCGTCGGGCACCCGCGAGTCGACGGTCAACACACTGAGCGCGGGGCCACCTGCGGTGTGCCGCGCGATCTGCATGCCCGCGATGTTGATCTCGGCCTCGCCGAACTCCTTGCCGTAGACCGCGACGATGCCGGGCCGGTCGGTGTAGAGCATGACGATGAGGTTCTCCGCCATGGGCACCTCGACGTCGTAGCCGTTGATCTCGACGATCTTCTGCACCTGCTTCGCGCCCACGAGCGTTCCCGAGACCGACAACTGCGTGCCGTCGGCAAGGGTGCCGCGAATGGTGAGCAGGTTGCGGTATTCGTCGCTCTTCGCGTCGCTCACGAGCCGCACCGTCACGCCGCGCTGCTCGGCGAACAGCGGCGCATTGACGTAGCTGACCTGCTCGCTCGAGATGCGGCTGAAGACGCCCTTCAGCGCGGCGAGCTTCAGCACGCCGACGTCGTAGGCGACGATTTCGCCGCGCACCTCGACGTCGATCGCGGCGAACGAGTGGTCGGCGAGGGTCGCGAAGACCTGGCCCAGCTTCTCCATGAGCGGGATGCCCGGGCGAACGCTCGGATCGATGACACCGCCGGCAACGTTGACCGCGTCGGGCACGAGCTCGCCGTCGAGGGCGAGGCGCACCGACTTCGCGACCGAGACACCCGCCTTCTCTTGGGCCTCGTCCGTTGAGGCGCCGAGGTGCGGCGTGAGCTGGATGCGCGGGGCGTCGAGCAGCGGAGACCCCGTCGGAGGCTCGTTGACGAAGACGTCAAGGCCGGCGCCCGCGATCTGACCCTCCGTGAGGGCGGTGACCAGAGCATCCTCGTCGATGATGCCGCCGCGGCTCGCGTTCACGATGCGCAGGGTCGGCTTCGCGAGGGCGAACTGCTCGGCGCCGATGAGGTTCGTCGTTTCGGGCGTCTTCGGAATGTGGATGGTGATGAAGTCGCTGCGCTGCATGAGTTCGTCGAGGGTGACGAGCTGCACGCCGAGCTGCTGCGCGCGCGCCGGCGGCACGAACGGGTCGTAGCCGATCAGCTCGACCCCGAAGCCGGCGAGGCGCTCGGCGACGAGGGTGCCGATGCGGCCGAGACCCACGATGCCGATCGTCTTCTCGTACAGCTCGACGCCGGTGAAGGCGCTGCGCTTCCAGGCGCCCTCCTTCATGGAGGCGTCGGCGGCCGGCAGGTGACGGGCGAGCGACAACAGGTGGGTGATGGCGAGCTCAGCGGCCGAGATCACGTTCGAGGTGGGGGCGTTGACGACCATGACGCCGGCGGTCGTCGCGGCCTTCACGTCGACGTTGTCGAGGCCGACGCCCGCGCGGGCGATGACCTTGAGGCGGCGGCCGGCGGCGATCGCCTCGGAATCCATCTGGGTGGCCGAGCGGATCAGCACCGCGTGGGCCTCGGCGAGCGCCTCGAGCAGAGCCGGACGGTCGGTGCCGTCGACGTGGCGAATCTCGAAGTCGGGGCCGAGGGCGTCGACAGTGGCGGGGGACAGCGTTTCGGCGATGAGCACGACCGGCTTGGGCACAGAGGATCCTTATGACGCGGGGCGACGCGGGCGAGGCGCGACAGGGGTGACGTCGTCGCCGCACACCATCGGGGGGCGACCGGTGCTCCCAGGCTATCGCAGGCAGAATGGCCCGCATGACGCCCGTCGACCTTGCCCGCTGGATCACGGCGATCGTGTTCATCGCGATTGGCGTGACCCACTTCATCCGGCCGGTCGTGCGCGGCATGGCCGCGATGGTGCCCGCGGTCTTCCACGGCCGTCCGTTCTCGGCCGTGGGCTGGGTGTGGGTGACGGGGGTCGCCGAGATCGCCGGCGGGCTGGGGCTGCTGTGGGAGCCGACGCGGGCCGCGGCCGGCATCGCGCTGGCGGTGTTCCTCGTGTGCGTGTTCCCGGCGAACGCCTACGCGGCGGGCAAGCGGGAGAAATTTGGCGTGTTTGCCGTGCCGTTCTGGCCGCGGCTCGCGATGCAGCTCGCGCTGATCGCGCTCGTGCTGTGGGTGGGGCTGGCGCCCTAGGCTCCGACCGCCCGCGGTCGAGGACTGGCTCAGCCGGCCGGGAAGAACGTGATGACGCCGGTGGCCACGGCGATGAGGCTGAGCCGCACGGCGGCGATGACCCCGAGCGTGGCGATCAACACGAGCGCGTACCGGCCGACGGGCTGCCGGGCCGCGACGATCGCTGCCGCCGCGAAGAGCACGGGAGCCTGCACCGCGCCCAGCCACAGGGCCGCCCACGGCGTCTCGTCGGCGAGGCCGAGCTGGTCGAACAACTGCGGCAGGTTCACGAGGCTGCCAATGCCGTCGTAGAGGAACCAGGCCGCGATCACCCCGAAAACGACGACAACCAGGATGCGCGCGGCACCGAACCGCACGGGCTCCGTCTGCATCGTCTCGCCGGCCGTCGCCTCGTCGTTCATCGGATCACCCCCAACAGGAAGGGCCACGGCGCGAGCACGAGGGTGCCGACAGCCAGCCAGCCGAGGCGGTGCACGGCGCCGCGCCCGCGCGACACCACCATCGTGGCCACAAACCACATGGGTGCCGCGATGATCGCCAGGAACTCGGCGAACTGGTACGTGATCTCTTGCAGCAGGTCGGTTCCCGACAGGGGCAGCTGCGCGACGCCGATGATCCAGCCAACCGTGTACATCAGGTAGACGCCGCCGAAGACGCTCGTGGCCACGAGCAGTGCGCTGCGGCCCCGCTCCCCCGCGGCTCGACCCGCATCACCCGTCTCGGCAGCCGCATTCGCCGCGGCGGTCTCCGGCTCATCGCCGGGAGCCGGCCCGAAATCGTAGCTCGCATCGTCAACGTCGTCCCAGCGGAGGGCGGCATCATCATCCGGGTCGTCGGGGCGCGCCATGGGATAACCCTAGCCGCCGTGTCCGCGCGACCGCCTAGGGTCGACGTGCCCCCACCGAAGGAGTCGCGTATGCCATTCGAGACGCTCGACGGCCGGCCGCTCGACCGCCTCGCTCTGGTGTATCGGCGCGGCCGCGACTTCCAGGTGGTCGAGCCGTTTCAGTACCGCGAGCGGGCGTCGGGAGCGGTCACGCGCATCCCCGCTCACGATCTGACCCTGCCGCCCGGCCCCGGCAACAGCACCGACTTCGCGTCCGTCCCCCCGTTCCTGTGGGGCCTGATCGCGAATTACGGGCCGCAGACGCTGCCCGCCGTCATGCACGACGCCGAGGTGGCGGCCGCCGTGGCCGCGCCCGCGCCCGAGCGACTGGCGCTGCGCCGCGCGGCCGATGAGCGCTTCCGCCTCGCACTGATCGACGAGGGCGTGCACCTGCTGCGTGCCCGCACGATGTGGGCGGCGGTCGGTCTCGAAAGTTGGTGGCGGCACGGAGGGCTGGCCGGGCGCGTGCTCATTGCGCAGGTCGCACTCGGCACGCTCGCGCTCACCGCGATGGTTCCCCTCGCCGTCCTGCTGTCCCCCTGGTGGATGCTCGTGGCCGTCGCCCCCGCAGCGCTTGCGCCGCTGTGGCGCCGCGACGTCGCGCTCGTCATCGCGGCCAGCTACCTCGGTGCGCTCTATCTGCCGCTCGCGCTCGGCGCCTACGCCGCCGCGCACGTCGAAAATGCGATCGCCATGGTGGTCTGGCTCGTCACCGGCCGGCGAGGCCCCCGACCGTCGGCCGAGCCGAACCCGGCGTGGCGCGACGAGTACCGACGCGAACGGCCCGCCCCGCGCTGAGCGCGAGACGGGCCGTCTGTGGGGTGAACGCGATTGTCTAGCGCGCGGCCGAACCCTCTGTGTAGTCGGCGTCCTGCTGCTTCCACGCGAAGAGGGCGCGCAGGCCGCGGCCGGTCTCCTCGATCGGGTGCTGGGCGGCCTTCTCGCGCAGCTGCTGGAACTCGACGGCCCCGGCATCCTGGTCGTCGATGAAGCGCTTCGCGAACGCGCCCGACTGGATGTCGGCGAGAACGGCCTTCATGTTCTCCTTCACGCTCGGGTCGATGACGCGCGGGCCCGACACGTAGTCGCCGTACTCGGCGGTGTCCGACACGCTCCAGCGCTGCTTGGCGATGCCGCCCTCCCACATGAGGTCGACGATGAGCTTCAGCTCGTGCAGCACCTCGAAGTAGGCGATCTCGGGCTGGTAGCCGGCCTCGGTGAGCACCTCGAAGCCGTACTGAACGAGCTGCGAGGTTCCGCCGCAGAGCACGGCCTGCTCGCCGAACAGGTCGGTCTCGGTCTCTTCCGTGAAGGTCGTCTTGATGACGCCGGCGCGGGTGCCACCGATCGCCTTCGCGTACGACAGCGCGGTGTCCCACGCGGTGCCCGAGGCGTCGCGCTCGACGGCTACGATGTCGGGGATACCGCGGCCGGCGACGAACTCGCGGCGCACGGTGTGGCCGGGAGCCTTCGGGGCAACGAGGATCACGTCGACGCCGCCTGGCGCCTCGATGTAGCCGAAGCGAATGTTGAAGCCGTGCGCGAAGGCGAGGGTCTTCCCCTCCGTCAGGTTGTCCTTGATCGACTCGGCGAAGATCGCGCGCTGGTGCTGGTCGGGCGCGAGGATCATGATGAGGTCGGCCCACGCGGCCGCGTCGGCGACGCTCAGCACGCGGAAGCCGTCGTTCTCGGCCTTCGGCTGCGACTTCGAGCCCTCCTTCAGCGCGATGACGACCTCGACGCCCGAGTCGCGCAGATTCTGCGCGTGGGCGTGGCCCTGCGAGCCGTAGCCGACGATCGCGACCTTCTTGCTCTGGATGATCGACAGGTCGGCGTCCTTGTCGGTGATGACGGAAGTCATGCGGGGATCTTCTCCTTTGGGATCTTCTGTGCGGAATCGGGCGGATGTTCGGGGCTGGCCCCGCGCATCCGGTTCAGTTCTTGAGAACGCGCTCGCTGATGCTCTTGCCGCCGCGGCCGATCGCGAGGAGGCCCGACTGGGCGATCTCCTTGATGCCGTACGGCTCGAGCACGCGCAAGAGCGCCTCGACCTTCTGGGTGTCGCCGGTGACCTCGATGACGAGGGCGTCGGTGGCGACGTCGACGACGCGGGCCCGGAACAGGTTCGCGGCCTCGAGAATCTGCGAGCGCGTGGAGTTGTCGACGCGCACCTTGATGAGCATGTGCTCGCGCTGCACCGACTGGCTGGGGTCGAGCTCGACGATCTTCAGAACGTTGATGAGCTTGTTCAGCTGCTTCGTGATCTGCTCGAGCGGCAGGCCCTCGACCTCCACCACGACGGTGATGCGCGAGAGTCCCTCGATCTCGGTCGTGCCGACCGCGAGCGAGCGAATGTTGAAGCCGCGGCGCGCGAACAGGCCCGCGACGCGGGTGAGCAGGCCGGGCTTGTCCTCGACGAGCAGGGAGAGCACGTGATAGGTCATCTTGGTTACTCCCTGTCCCACTCGGGGGCGTGATCGCGGGCGTACTGCACCGACGAGTTGCCGACGCCCTGCGGCACCATCGGCCACACCATCGCGTCGCGGCTGACCACGAAGTCGATGACGACGGGGCGGTCGTTCGTCTCCATGGCGAGCGTGATGGCGGGCTCGACCTCCTCCTTCGTCGTGACGCGAATGCCGAGCGCGCCATAGGCGTCGGCCATCTTCACGAAGTCGGGAACCATGACGGTGTCGTGGCCCGTATTGAGGTCGGTGAACGAGTGGCGGCCGTCGTAGAACAGGGTCTGCCACTGGCGCACCATGCCGAGCGACGAGTTGTTGATGACGGCCACCTTGATCGGGATGTTGTTGATCGTGCAGGTGGCGAGCTCTTGGTTGGTCATCTGGAAGCAGCCATCGCCATCGATCGCCCAGACGAGGCGCTCGGGCTCGGCGACCTTCGCCCCCATGGCGGCGGGAACGGCGTAGCCCATCGTGCCGGCACCGCCCGAGTTCAGCCACGAGCCGGGTCGCTCGTACTTGATGAACTGGGCGGCCCACATCTGGTGCTGGCCGACGCCCGCGGCGTAGATCGCCTCGGGGCCCGACATTTCGCCGATCTTCTCGATGATCCACTGCGGCGACAGCAGACCGTCGTCCGGCTCGGTGTAGCCGAGGGGGTACTGCTGCTTGAGCGTCGAGAGGCGCTTCCACCAGTCGGCGTAGTCGGGTGTGGTGTCGACCGCAGCCTTCTGGAAGGCGGAGAGGAGGTCGGCCAAGACCTCACGCGCGTCGCCCACGATGGGCACATCGGCGGCGCGGATCTTGCCGATCTCGGCCGGGTCGATGTCGATGTGGACGATCTTCGCGTGCGGGGCGAACTCGCTGACTTTGCCGGTCACCCGGTCGTCGAAACGAGCGCCGATGGCGACGAGCAGGTCGGCCTCCTGCAGGCCGAGCACCGCGGGCACCGTGCCGTGCATGCCCGGCATGCCGAGGTGGTGCGGGTGCGAGTCGGGGAATGCCCCGCGCGCCATCAGCGTCGTGACGACGGGGGCACCGGTGGCCTCCGCGAAGGCCAGCAGTTCGGCGTGGGCTCCGGCGCGGATGACGCCGCCGCCGACGTACAGCACCGGCTTGCGGCTTTCGACCATCAGCTGGGCGGCGGCCTGGATCTGCTTTCCGTGCGCCTTCGTCACCGGGCGGTAACCGGGCAGGTCGATCTTTGGCGGCCAGAGGAACGGTGCCGTCTTCTGCTGGGCGTCCTTCGTGATGTCGACGAGCACGGGGCCGGGCCGGCCGGTCGTCGCGATGTGCACCGCGGCGGCGAGCACGCCGGGCACGTCGGCCGGGTCGGTGACGAGGAACGAGTGCTTCGTGATCGGCATCGTGATGCCGGTGATGTCGACCTCCTGGAACGCGTCCGTTCCCATCGAGGTCGAGAAGACCTGGCCGGTGATCGCGAGCAGCGGCACCGAGTCCATGTGGGCATCCGCGATCGCGGTCACGAGGTTTGTCGCGCCGGGGCCCGAGGTGGCGATGCAGACGCCGAGCTTGCCGCTCGCGGCGGCGTAGCCCTCGGCCGCGTGGCCGGCGCCCTGCTCGTGGCGCACGAGGATGTGACGAATCGAGGTTGATGCCATCAGCTCGTCATAGAACGGCATGATGGCGCCGCCGGGCAGGCCGAACACGTCGGTCACACCGAGCTTCTCGAGGCTGGCAAGGATCGCACCCGATCCGGTCAGCAGCGGGGGCTCGGTGGATGCCGGGCGCGCGGGAGGTGCAGGAGTCGGCACGGGGGTCGATTCCGTTGGCATGGATATCAGCTTCCCTGACAGGTTGGCGATCGGGCGATGTACGGCCCGCAGTTATCCCGTCACGGCGCCCTGAGAGGCGGAGCGCACCAGTTTGGAGTACTTGGCAAGGACCCCACGGGTATAACGCGGTGGCAGGGGCGCCCAGTCGGTGCGGCGCGCCTCCAGCTCGGCTTCGTCGACCAGTAGGTCGAGGGAGCGAGCAGCGATATCGACCCGGATGAGATCACCATCGCGCACGAAAGCAATAGGACCAGCGTCTACTGCTTCGGGAGCTACGTGGCCGATGCACAGTCCGGTTGTGCCGCCTGAGAATCGACCGTCGGTCAAGAGTAGTACATCTTTTCCGAGCCCCGCGCCCTTGATGCGAGCCGTGATCGCCAGCATCTCGCGCATACCGGGACCGCCCTTCGGCCCTTCGTAGCGAATGACGATGATGTCGCCCTTGTTGATCTGGCCGGCAGCGAGAGCATCCATCGCGGCACGCTCACGCTCGAACACGCGAGCTGGCCCCTCAAAGACCACCGAATCAAACCCAGCGGTCTTGACAACCGCCCCCTCCGGCGCCAACGATCCGTGCAGGATTGTGATGCCGCCTGTCTGGTGGAAGGGATTGTCAAGCGAACGCAGCACCTTGCCGTCAAGGGGCGCGGGATTGAGCGCTTCAAGGTTCTCGCGCATGGTCTTGCCCGTCACCGTCAACGCGTCCCCGTGAAGCAAACCCTCATCGAGGAGCGCCTTCATGAGAACGGGAAGACCACCCTGTCGATCGACATCGTTCATCAAGTAGTTTCCGAACGGCTTCACGTCGGCAATGTGGGGGACCTTGTCGCCGATTCGGTTGAAGTCAGCGAGCGTCAGAGGAACTTCCGCCTCATTCGCGATGGCCAGAAGGTGCAGGACGATGTTGGTCGAGCCGCCGAGCGCCATACCCACAGCAATCGCGTTCTCGAACGCTTCCATCGTGAGAATGTCGCGGGCTGTGTGACCCCGCTCAAGCATTCCGACGACCGCTTCTCCCGATCGATGAGCGAAGACATCCCGCCGACGATCAGCTGACGCGGGGCTCGCCGAGCCCGGCAAACTCATGCCCAGCGCTTCCGCAACGCTCGCCATCGTGTTCGCGGTATACATGCCGCCGCAGGTTCCTTCGCCGGGCGCGAACGAGCACTCGATTCGATGAGCATCTTCCAGCGACATGGTGCCCGCCTGGACGGCGCCAACCGCCTCGAAGCTGTCAATGATGGTGATTTCCTTTTCTGTACCGTCACTCAGCTTCACCCAGCCAGGGGCGATGGAACCGGCGTACAGAAAAACGCTTGCGAGGTCGAGCCGAGCGGCGGCCATCAGCATTCCCGGGATCGACTTGTCACACCCCGCAAGAAGAACTGAACCGTCAAGCCTTTCGGCCTGCATGACCGTCTCGACGCTATCGGCGATGACCTCGCGACTCACGAGCGAGAAGTGCATACCCTCGTGCCCCATCGAGATGCCATCGGAGACACTGACTGTCCCGAACTGCAGCGGATACCCACCTCCCGCATGCACACCCTCTTTGGCGGCCTGCGCGAGGCGCCCAAGCGAGAGATTGCAGGGCGTGATCTCATTCCATGAACTGGCGATACCGACCTGAGGCTTGTCCCAGTCGTCGTCACCCATACCCACGGCGCGGAGCATGCCGCGCGCCGTCATGGCCTCGATTCCATCGGTAACGACGCGGGAACGGGGCTTGCGATCGACTTCGGTCATAGTCCGATTCTAGAGTGAGCCACGACCCTCGTCGTCGCGCCGAGAACTGACCTGATCGTCTCGGGACGGCAGGCGTCGGCCTCCGAGTTCGGGGGCAGGCTCCGGGAAGGCGCGCTGTGCGCGTTCAAGGTCAGCAGATAGCTCGTCGTCAACAAGGGTGCCCGGGTCGAACGTGCCGGTTCGATAGCCGGCACGACCCACCATGTGGGCGACAATGGGCGCTGTCAGCATCTGCAAGACTACGACCGGAATCAGCAGCAGCAAGACTTGCCAACTGCGCGCGCTGACGGCGATGGCGAGCACGATCGCGATCAACCCGAGAATCTGCGGCTTTGTCGCAGCGTGCAGGCGTGCGAGAGCGTCGGGGAACCGCAGCAAGCCGATCGCCGCCGCAAGCGACAGGAAGGCGCCGAGGCCCAGCAAGACGGCGGCGACAAGATCGAGCAGGTCGTCGAACGGTTCGGTATCGGCCGTGCCGATGACCCCCTGGGTGAGCACCTCGATCATCATGCTCCTTCCGCACCGGTGACGCCGGGTGCTTCCGATGGCTCGGCGGGCCTCGTGACGAATCGACTCACCGCGACCGTTCCAAAGATCGCTGTGGCGGCGAGGATGACCATGAGCGGAACGGTACGGGTGTGGCTGTTGATCGCCATTTCGGCGCCGATCACGAGCATCAGCGTGGTCAAGATCACGTCGGACGCGATCATGCGGTCGAGGATGCTCGGGCCCGTGATCACGCGCCAGAGGCACAGCACGGCGGTCGCCGCCAGCATGGCACCAGAGACCCACAGGAGGATCGCCGTCGCAAGCCCCATCACCGCACCGCCTCCCACTCGTCTCGCGCGCCGAGGGCCCGCACCAAACGACGCTCGGTGGCGAGGATGTTCGCCTTGGCCAGTGCGACGTCTTCGTGGGAGTCGGCGCCGAGGACGTGAACATACAAAATGGCATGTTCTCGATCAACCTCGAGGATGACGGAACCGGGCACCAGCGAAATAGCGATGGATGTGCCAGTCAGGATGAAATCAGATCGCGTGCGCAGGTGCACCTTCACGATCGCGCTGCGTTGAATGCGCCGGCTGAAAACGGCTAGGAACGCGACCTGGAAGGACGCCGTGACCAACTGACCGAAGAACACCGCCAAGAACACGACGAACCAGACGGGATTGAACCGGGGCGCCAGAATGACGCGGGGAAGATACAGAGTGCGCGTGACGAGGACGGCAATGACCACGCCCGTGAGGATGGTGAGTGGCGTGATCGATCCCCACAAGAGCATCCAAAAAGCAATGAGAGCCACGAGTAGCGGCGAAAGCTGCAGGAAAGTGATGGGGCGCTTGGGCTCAGCGGGCGGTTCGGGCGCGGAGGCCGGGCTCGGAACGCGGCCGTGATCGCTCATCGGTCAAGCACCTCCTCGATTACGTCGGTGGAGTTCGGCTCGGTGCCGCTCGGGAAGACGCTGAGAACGTAGCGCCCTGGCCCATCGAGGTTCTCGCCCGCCCGCTCAGCGACGCCGTACAGTGGGCCCGCAAAAACGGTGAGCGCCACTGACACGATGACCATCCCCGCCGTCGAAGCAGTCATCAGGAAGGGCGTCGTGCGGGCCCCGCTGATGGTGGAGGTGTCGAGCGGCGCCTCGTTCACGTGCTTGAGCAGGCGCGACGACCCACGCTCGACCTCGTCAGCACCGCGCCAGAAGGCGAGGTTCCAGACGCGAACAAGCGCGTATAGGGTAAGCAACGAGACGAGCGCACCTCCGCCGAGCAGGATGTACGCAAGCGCGTCGCCCTGAGCCGCCGTCGCTTGAAACAGGGCGAGCTTGCCGATGAACCCTGAGAACGGGGGGATGCCGCCGAGGTTGAGCGCCGGAATAAAGAAGAGCAGCGCAACGAGCGGGGCGCTCGCGAGCAGACCCCCGATGCGGCTGATCGAGGTGGACCCGGCCTCGCGTTCTATGAGCCCCGCCGCGAGGAAGAGGGTGGTCTGCACGACGATGTGGTGGGCGATGTAGTACACGGCCGCGGCCGTGCCTTCGGCGGTTCCCAGCGCCACCCCGAGAATCATGTAGCCGATGTGGCTGACGAGGGTGAATGACAGAATCCGCTTGATGTCGGCTTGGGCGACCGCACCCAAGGCCCCGACGACCATGGTCAGCAACGCGAGGACCATGAGCGCCGGGTTGAGCTCTTCCCCGGGGAAGATCACCGTTTCTACGCGGATGATCGCGTATACGCCAATCTTGGTAAGCAGGCCCGCAAACGCGGCCGTCACGGGTGCTGGCGCACTGGGGTAGCTGTCGGGCAGCCAGAACGATAGGGGGAACACGGCCGCCTTGATACCGAAGGCCACGAGCAACATGACGTGAAGAACGATTTGTGTGTCGATCGGAATGTCAGCGATGCGGATGGCGATCTGGGCCAGGTTCACCGTTCCGAGGGCGCCATAGACCATCGCGATCGCGGTGAGGAACAACACGGATGACACAAGGCTCACAACCACGTAGGTCACACCGGCGCGAATACGAGACTCGGTGCCGCCCAGGGTGATGAGCACATAGCTCGACACGAGCAGCACCTCGAACCCGACATACAGGTTGAACAAGTCACCCGCGACGAAGGCGATCATGACGCCCGTCGTCAAAATTAGATAGGTCGGGTAGTAGATCGACACCGGAGTCTCGTCGTCGCCGTCGGCGAGACCCTGTCCGATCGAGAAAACCAGCACGGCAAGCAACACGATCGCCGAAATGAGCACCATGAGTGCGCTCAGACGGTCGACCACAAGCACGATCCCGAACGGGGCCTGCCAACTCCCAACCTCGACGACAACCGATCCGCCAGCATCGACCCCCATGAGGAGGGTCGCACCAACGAGAACGACAGCCACGAGCGCGATCAGCGCAACGATTCGCTGCGCGCGCGCGCGCCGGCCCACAACCAGCGTCACACCCGCCGCGACAAGCGGAATCAAGACGACGAGGGGAACGAGAACACCCAACCCGGCCGTCATCGCGTCTCGCCCCGTACGGTGCGCTCAGCGACCTCGGTGCCCGGCACAGCCTCGGTCGGGTCGAGCGGGTCGGGAAGAAACTCGGTGGTGGCCTCGTCCGGAGCCGTCTCCTCAACGGGCACAACCTGCGCTCCGGTGCGCAGGGCGAGGTCGTCGGCGTCGTCGTCGAGGTCGTCGGCGTTGGCGAGGCGCCAGCTACGGTAGATGAGAGCGAGCATGAATGCCGAGACGGCGAAGGTGATCACGATGGCGGTCAACAGCAGTGCTTGTGGCAGCGGATCGGTGTATTGATCCGCGTCGGCTGCGGGATCCTCGATGATCGGCGCGATTCCCTGTGCCCCTGCCATAAGGATGATCAACAGGTTCGCGGCGTTACCCACGAGCAGGAAGCCCAGTACGACACGGGTGAGGCTGCGCTCGAGCATCAGGTAGATACCGCAGGCAAACAGCACAGCCATGACAATGACGAGGGTGAGCGAAAGGGTCATCGTGCGCCCTCCGATGCGCCCAAAGGCGCCGACGCGTCTCCGCCTACAGTGAGCGCCTGGCCACCTCGGCCCTGCCTGTCGACCTCTGCCCCGAGACTGCGCAACACGTCGAGCACGAGACCAACCACGACGAGATAGACGCCAATATCGAAAATCGTCGAGGTCACGAACTCGACGTCGCCGAGCAGCCACAGATGACCCTCGAAATACGTGCTTGTCATCACCTCCGCACCGACGAAGAGTGGGGCAAGCGCGTAGCCGGTGGCGATCAGGATGCCCGATCCGAGCAACGCTCCGGCGCTGAAGGGGGCAGCGGCTCCGAGTTCGTAGCGGCCACCCGCCAGATACCGTGCAACGAGCGCGAGACCCGCGACTAGGCCGCCCGCGAAGCCGCCGCCCGGCAGATTGTGCCCCGCGAACAAGAGGTAGAGAGACAGAACGATGACGGCGTGGAACGTCAGCCTGACGACCACTTCCAGCAGGATCGATCGGTTACGCGGGTCGAGCGTCGGCCCGGCAAGAATCCAGGCGCTACGCTGCGAGCCGCGAGCGTCGCGCGCGAGTCGGTCTCGCACGGTTCTTTCGAGCTCGGCACGCGGCACGCGCGGGAGCGAGTCAGTGCGACCGCGCAAGAACAGCAGACTCGCCACACCGGTCGCCGCAGCGATCACGACGGCCAGTTCACCCATGGTGTCCCACGCGCGCAGATCCACTAGAGCGACATTCACGACGTTGGCACCGTGGCCGATCACGCGGCTCAGCGCTGGCCACGCCGCCGAGATCGGTTCGGCCGTGCGGCTCGCCGACGCGACCAGTGCAACGAGCGCCATGACCACACCGACCGAGATGCCGATGATGGCGCGCAGCAGTTTGTGGGTACTGCCGTGGCGGTCGCCCAGGCGTGCCGGCAGTCGGCGCAGCACCAGAACGAACGCGATCAGCGTGACGATCTCGACGAGTGCTTGGGTGATGGCCAGGTCAGGCGCTCCGCCCATCGCGAAGATCGCCGTCATGCCAAAGCCCGTGACACCGACGACGATGAGGGCGGCAAAGCGCTTCTCTGCGCGAGTGGCAGCGATCGCCGCACCGATCATGACGGCTCCGACCGCGACTTGCGCAGGGGTATCCCAGAGGCGCACGTCGGTCGGCCAGGTGTCGGTGAACACAAGCGCGGCGCCCGTGCCGAGCACAAAGACGCTGAGAATCACCGCGAGGTAGAAAGGCAGCGAACCGCGCTGGGTCAGGGTGGTGACGCGGTTGGCGATTCGGTCAACCCCACTCATGGTGCGCCAGTAGGCGTCGGAGGCATCAACCCCCGTTGCGAGGCGCGCCTGAAGGCGCTCGACGCGCGTTCGGGCTAGGAACATGCCGATACCGCCGGCAATCGTCAGAATCGACAGTCCGAGCTCGAGTCCGACGCCGTGCCAGAGTGCGAGTTCGTATTCGTACGCACGCGGTCGAGCGGGCGCAAGTGCAGCGACCTCTCGCAGGCCACGATGAGCGAGAGCTGCGAGGGGCCCGAGAGCAAGTGAAGCTGTCGCGAGCACCGCCGATGCGACCGTCATCGACGGTCGCGCGCGCACATCATCGGCGAGGGCCATGACCCCGGGTTTGGTACGGAACGCACCCCAGAAGAAGCGCAGGGCGTACGCGACCGTCAGGGTTGATCCCAGCACCACGCCGATCAGCGCGGCCAAGGCGACGGGGTCACCCGCCCCGTCGGCGGGCGCAGCAGCGACGAGCAGCCCGTGCAGCACGGCTTCCTTGGCGACGAAGCCGAACAGGGGCGGCACGCCGGCCATCGACGCGAGTAGCAGGGCGGCGATGCCCGCGACGACGGGCATTCGTCTGCCCAGCCCGGTGAGGGCTCGCAGGTCGCGCGTTCCCGCCTCCACGTCAATGATTCCGACAATGAGGAAGAGGCCCGACTTGAACAGGGCGTGCGCGAGCAGCAGCGCCGCAGCGGCGAGCGCCGTGTCTCGCGTGCCGTAACCACTGATCACGACGAGGAACCCGAGTTGGCTCACCGTGCCGTAGGCGAGCAACAGCTTGAGGTCGGTTTGCCGCAGGGCTGCCCAACCTCCGAGCACCATCGTCGCAACTCCGAGCGCGACGAGCGCGAGCCGCCAACCCGGCACATCGGCGAATGCCGGTGCAAGGCGAAGTACAAGGAAGACGCCGGCCTTCACCATGGCCGCCGCGTGCAGGTAGGCACTCACCGGGGTCGGCGCCGCCATCGCCCCGGGAAGCCAGAAGTGAAGAGGAACGATTGCGGATTTCGAGAGCGCGCCGACGAGGACCAGGAAAATCGCCGTGGTCGTCAGCGCACCCGATGGTGTCTCGGTGAGAATCACCGGGATGCTCGATGAGCCCGCCTGAACGGCGAGAATCACGAGACCCACCAGCATGACGAGGCCACCGACCGTCGTCGTGATGAGGGCCTCCAGCGCTGCCCCTCGACTCGCTCGACGGTTGGTGTAGTGCCCGATGAGGAGGTACGAGAACACGCTCGTCGCCTCCCACATGACGAACAGCAGATACACATCGTCGGCGACGACGAGCCCGTACATCGCGCCCACAAAGGCAAGGAGGACGGCGGCGAAGCGCCCGACAGTGGGGTCGGTGGGTCGGAAGTACGTGCCGCAGTAGAGCAGGACGAGGGCTCCAATGCCCGTCACGATGAGGGTCAACAGCCACGACAGCGCGTCCATGCGCAGATCGAGGGTGAGCTGCAACTGCGGAATCCACGAGAGCCGCTCAACGGGCGCGTCGGCGACCGATGTCAGCACGGCGGGGCTGAGAGCCAGCGTGTGAATGAATCCACCTAGGGCGACAGCGGAGGCGACGAAGAACACCCTGCCACCCATATACCGGGCGAGGAATGGAACGAGAACAGACGCCAGCGCGAGCACCGCGAGCACGACGATCATTCGTCCTCCTCGCGAGTTGTGGGGGTTGTGGCCGAGAAGCGCGGAGGGTGCCGACCTCGAGACAGCAGTCTACGGGTGCGCCGACCCCCCTTGCGCGGGCTCGGCCCTGAGAGACGCCAACAGGCGCAAGACGTCAGACATTCCCTGCGGATCCGACACGCGGTGTGACGCAACCGTCGGGGCAGCACCAACCTTGATGCCGAGATCATCGTGCGTCAGCATGGCCAGAGCGTCTTCGTCGGTGACATCATCGCCGGCGAACAGAACCGCGTCCGGTCGAAATTCTTCACGGAGCACGGCGAGCCCGTCGCCTTTGGTCGCGTCGCGCACCGCGAACTCGATAAGGTTCTTCCCATCGCGCACCGTCAGGTCGGGGTCGGCTCGTCGCGCCGCCTCGCGGACGGTTTCCGTGAGCGCCCGAGCAGACGGAGGATCGACTGTTCGGGTATGCACGGCGAACCCCGCAGGCTTTCGCTCGATCCACGCACCGTCTACCATCTCGACGAGTGGCGCGATCACCGCCCGAAGCGCGTCGACGCGAGCGCGATCCGCGGGGGTCGCCGCTGGCCGCACATCGTCAACGGCAAGTCGCACCTCCAACCCGTGCGAACCGACGAGCGGAACACTACTCGGCACCCGCCCCGCCCGCGCCAGGCTGTCGAGCGACCGCCCGGAAACCAGGGCGACCACGGTGTTCGGTGCCGCAGCGAGGTCGCGGATCGCCTCGTGGGCTTCCGGCAGAGCACGCGCCTCATCGGGCACGTCGACTTCCGGCGCCAGGGTGCCGTCAAAGTCGAGGGCGACGAGCACGCGCGGGAGGGCCGCGAATCGGGTGACCGCCTCAATCAGGGCGGGGTCAAGGGCGACGCTCATCGCGCATCCCGAATGGCGTCGAGTTCGGTGAGGAACGACGCCGACCAGCGAGCCACATCGTTCTCGCGAACACGCTTGCGCAAAGCCCGCATGCGGCTCGCGCGTTCCTTCTGCGGCATGGAGGCGGCGACGAGCATCGTCTCCTTCAGACCATCGATGTCGTGCGGGTTGACGAGGAGCGCGTTCTTCAGCTCGTCGGCCGCTCCGGCGAACTCGCTCAGGATCAGCACCCCATCGTTATCGTGGCGACAGGCGACGTACTCTTTCGCAACCAGGTTCATGCCATCGCGCAACGCGGTCACGAGCATGACGTCGGCGGCGAGGTACAGCGCGACCATCTCCTCGCGCGGATAGCCGTGGTGCAGGTAGGCGATCACCGAGTTGCTGATCGTCGCGTAGTCGCCGTTGATGCGGCCGACGGTCAGCTCGATCTCATCCCGCAGCTGCATGTACGCCTCGACGCGCTCGCGGCTGGGGCTCGCGACCTGCACGAGCACGCTCTCTCCGGCGCGGGTGCGTCCGTCGCGCAGGAGCTCGCCGAACGCCTTCAGGCGGTGGCGGATGCCCTTCGTGTAGTCGAGCCGGTCGACGCCGAGGTAGATGGTGTCGGGGTTTCCCAGTTCGTCGCGAATCTCGGCCGCACGCGCCTGGATGTCGGGGCGCCGCGCCATCTCCTCGAACATGGCCGCGTCGATGGAGATGGGGAAGGCCTTCGCGATCGCCGTGCGGGGCGCGGCGCCCTCGGCGACGGGCACGCGCACCTCGTTGCCCTTCGTGCTGGTCGCGCCGAACAGTCGGCGAACGGCACGCGTGAAGTTGCCGGCGTCGGCGACGCGCTGAAAGCCGATCACGTCGGCGCCGAGCAACCCCTCGACGATCTGCTTGCGCCAGGGCAGCTGCGCGTAGATGCCGTAGGGCGGGAATGGGATGTGGTTGAAGAACCCGATGATCAGGTCGGGGCGCAGCGCTCGCAGCATCTTCGGCACGAGCTGCAATTGGTAGTCCTGCACCCAGACGGTCGCGCCCTCGGCGGCGATCGCCGCACTCGCCTCGGCGAAGCGTCGATTGACGCGCACGTACGCATCCCACCACTCACGGTGGAAACTCGGGGGCGCGATCACGTCGTGGTACAGCGGCCACAGGGTGTCGTTGCTGAAACCCTCGTAGTAGTCGGCCACCTCATCGGCACTGAGCGCGACGGGTACGAGATACGTGCCATCGGCGCTGAACGGCTCGAGTTCCAGGTCGGGCTTGCCCGCCCAGCCGACCCACGCGCCATCGGATGCACGCATCACCGGCTCGAGGGCCGTCACGAGGCCACCGGGAGACCGCTGCCAGCGCTCCGTGCCGTCCGGGTCGACGACCCGGTCGACGGGGAGTCGGTTCGATACGACGACGAAGTCGTAATGGTGGCGATCGGTCATGCGCTGGCTCGTTCCTGCCGCATCGGTGGCGGTGTTCGGGGGCTGCTCGTGAATCCGACGTGACCGTATCAGCCGAGATTCAGAGTTCTCTCAGAGACCAGGTGCGGGGCGCAGTGTTGCCCGCCGTACAACCCCGCGTTTTAACTCGCCGCCGAGTGTGGCTACGACGGCGTCGAGGTCATAGTCACCAGTGACCGGGCGACGCAATCGGCTCGAAGCCTCACCCACGTGCGCACTGGTTCAGCGCGCGATGTCTTCGCTCCGAGTTGGAATCCCGGTGAGCTCGATATCGACGCACTGACGCTCGACTTCTCCCACGCAGGTATGAGCGGCAGGCCCGCGAGCGAGCTCGCCGCGGCCTGGGGCGATCGGCTTCGGCACGTGCACCTGTGCGACTCGAGCAGGGATAGTCCGAAAGGTCCGCTGGTGGACGAGCACCTGCCCCCGGGCCACGGAGTGCAACCCGTCGACGACGTCCTGCGGGCGCTGGCCGATCACCATTTCGACGGCCTCGTCGTCGCCGAGATCACCACGCGGCACTGCGGCCGCGATGAGCAGATGCGCGCGACGGTGCTCGCGGAGACCCTGCAGTTCGCTCGCACTCATCTGCGCGTGGACGCCTCCTGACGGCGTCGGCTCACCCGGCCGCGTAGGCGGTGCGCACGGCCTGCGAGCGCCGACGCCGCGCTGCGAGCATGCTCAACAGCATCGCTGCGACGGTGAGCAGCACGCTCACGACGAGGGCGGCGATCACACGGCCGGCGTCTCCCCCGGCGAGTGCCGCGAGCATCCCATCGGCGACGATCGGGATTGGCAGCACCGCAGCGAGCGCGGGGAACGGCGCGACGAGGGCATCGACGGGAATGACGACTCCCACGACCACCGCCTGTACGCCGAGCAGCACGAGCGAGCCGATCACGGTCGCCGTCCTGCCGAGCGCGAGGGACGCGGCTAGGTGCAGGGCGGCGAAGGCAAGCGACGCGACGAGCGCGAGGCCGAGCAGCGCGGGCAGCGTCGACCATGCTGCTCCGGCGAGCAGCGGAGCGAGAAGCGCGACGAGCATCCCCTGCGCCACCGCGACCCCGGCCATGGCGGTGACCCGTCGTCGTAGCTGGGCACGAGCACCGAGGGCCGAGCCGACGAGCGCAGCGCCGCCCCGCGGCGCCGCGACGGCGGCGGCGAGCGCGCCGAGCCAAAGGGCGATCGGAGCGAGCACCGCGACGATGACGCCCCCGATCCCGTCGACCGCGTTTACCCGCTGGTTCTCTAGCGCCACCGGGCTGAGAAGCACTGCCGGGTCAAGGTCGTCGGCGCTCGGAACCTCCGCGGCACCCTCCGTGAGCCCCGACCCTAGTTCGTCGGCACCGTCGGCGAGCTGGCTCGCCCCGTCGGCCGCCTCCGCGGCACCGTCGGCGATGAGCGTCGCGCCGTCGGCGAGCGCCGTGGCGCCCGACGCGGTCTGGCCGACACCGCCTGCCAGCTGGTCGAGGCCGCCGGCCAGCTCGCCCAGACCGTCGGTGAGCCCGTCCAAGCCCCCGACAAGCGGGGCGCCGCCTGCGGCAAGCTGGGATGCGCCGTCGGCGAGCGGCGCCCCGTTATCGGCGAGCACTCGCGCACCAGCGGCCGACTCGGCAACCCCGCCCGGCAGGGCGACGAGTGCGGACTCGGCCTGCGACGCGACCTGACCGGACGCCGTGGACAGCTGAGTAGCTCCGGCGGCGAGTTCCCCGAGGGCGAGGATCAGACCCTGCTGCTGCTCCTCCGGAAGCCCGGGGGTCGCCAGCGCGCTCGCGATCACGCTCAGGTTGTCGGCCAGCAGGCCCCACTGCTCGTCGATTCCGACGACGGCGGCGCCGAGCGTGGGCAGTGGCTCCACCTCGGCAGCGAAGGTCTCAAGACCCGCGGCAAGCTGGTCAACCCCGCCGACATAGGCCGTCACGCCGTCGGAGACTCCTTCGACGCCGCCGACGTAGTTCGCGAGACCGTCGGCCAGCTGACGAGCGCCGTCGCTCGATTGCGCGGCACCGCCCGCCGCCTCGCGCGTGCCGTCGGCGAGAGCGCCCAACCCGACACCGAGTTCTCGAGCACCGGAGCCGATTCCGGCCGCACCCTCCCCCAGCGCCGCGACGCCGTCAGCCAGCTCGCGCGTTCCGTCGGCGAGCTGACTCGCACCGTCTCCCGCCTCGGCGAGGGCCGTTCCGAGATCGCCAAGCCCGCCGACGACCCCAGCGAGCACCTGCTCGGTGATCTCCGCACCGAACTGCGCGACGAGCCCCTCGCCGAGCGCCTGCGTGACACTGCCGGCGAGGTAACTGTGGGCGTCATCGGTCTGGATGCGAATGGTGGCAATGCGGGCATCCGGTTCACCGAGCGTCGCGATTGAGGCCGAGAAGTCAGACGGAATCGTGACCACCGCGTACACGTCGCCGGCGGCGAGCGCACGTTCGGCTTCCTCGGCGCTCGTGGGTTGCCAGTCGAAGCCCGGTGCGTCGGGGCCCGTGAGCTCGGTGACGAGCAGGCGCCCGGCGAGAATCAGTTGCTCCTCGCCGTCGGGCCCGACCGTTGTGACGAACTCGTCGTCGTTCACCACGGCGGCGGGGATGCGCGCGAGCGGGTCGTCGCTGCCGCTTCCGAGAGCGGCGAGCGCCACCCCGACGATCGCGGCGGGAACGAGGGCCGCGGCGGTGAGGGCCGCGACGACGCGGGAGGGTCGGCGGGTCATGAGGAGGTCGCCTCCGAGTCGAGAATGCGAGTGGTCGGTGTGGGGCGCAGGCGGCCGGCCGCGCGGCCGTCCGCGGGAAGCGCAGCGATGTGGTCGCCGACGAGGATGCGCGCCGCTGTCGGCGCCGCGACCCCCAGCAGCAGGTCGGCGGCCGTGACGGTCGAGGGCGGCAGGTGACCGGCATCGACGAGCACGATCGGCGCCTCGTCGATGGCGCCGAGGGCGGCTGCGACGAGCGCGCGCGTGTGGGGGTCGAGCGCGGCGAGTGGAGCACCGGGGTCGACGCGCTGGATGACGCGCGCAAGCTCGGGCTCGTCGGCCGCACGCAGTCGAGACCCGAGCGACGACAGCCAGCTGTCGACGGTGCGCCGCGAGCGGGCTGCCGCCAGTCGCTCGCCGGCGAGGGTCGCCAGCGTGACTCCGGCGGGCAGCCGCACGGGGTCGAGGTCAACGAGGGTCACGCGACGCGCGACGCGGGAGGGCTGTGACGGCAGGAGCCCGTCGGCGACGCGCGCACGGCCACCGGCGACGGGCACGTAGCCGGCGAGCGCGGCAAGCAGCGGGCGCCGGGATGCCGCGTCCATCGTGAGCGCCAGGCGCGCCCCGGCGGGCACGTCGGCATCGAGTACACCATCGACGCCCTCGGCCGCGAGCCCGTCGACGACGAGAATCGACGATGCGTGTTCGGCCGCCCAAACTTCGGCTTCGCGGTGCGCTCCGAGCGCCTCCCCCTCGATGTCGAGGTTCGGCAGGGCGCGATCGAGCGGCCGCGGGAACCACCAGCCAGCCTTTCCGAACAGCGTCATGAGGGCGGGCCCGAGCGTCATGCGCACGACGAAGGCGTCGACGGCGATACCGACGGCAAGGCCGAGCGCGACGGGCTTGATGAGGTTGAGCCCCTCGGGCACGAAGGCCGCGAAGACGAGGAACATGATGAGGGCGGCGGCCGTCACGACGCGGGCGCCGTTCGTGAAGCCCTCCTCGATGGCCTCGCGGGGACCCGCGCCGTGCACGTGCTGCTCGCGCATACCCGAGACGAGGAACACTTCGTAGTCCATCGCGAGGCCGAACAAGACGGCCATGAGGATGATCGGCATGAAGCTCAGAATCGGGCCGGGCTCGACGTGCAGCAGCTCGGCTCCGTATCCCCACTGGAAGACGACGACCGTGACGCCGAGCGCCGTGCCGACCGACAGCAGGAAGCCGAGCGCCGCCTTGACGGGCACGAGCACCGAGCGGAACACGGCCATCAGCAGCACGATCGACAGCCCGACCACGATAAGGGCGAATGGCACGAGCGCGTTGGTGAGCCGGTCGGAGATGTCGATACCGATCGCGGTGACGCCGGTGACGGCGATCGGGGTGCCGTAGCGAGCATCCAGTTCGACGCCGAGGGCGCGAATGTCGGCGACGACCTGCTTCGTCTCGGCCGCATCGGGCGCGGTCTCGGGCGCGACCCGGAAGATGGCGCGCTCGGTTCCCGGCGACGGGATGCCCTGGCTGACGTTCGCGACGCCCGGCACTCCTGCCAATTCGGAACGGATCGCGTCGAGGTCGTCGAGAATCTCAGTGGTCTGGGTGATGTCGACGGTGACGAGCAGCGGCCCCGCGGTGCCCGGGCCGAACGCGTCCGCGATGATGTCGTACGCCTCGCGCTGGGTCGTGCCCGTCGGCTCCTTGCCGCCATCGGGCAGGTTGAGGTCGAGGCTGAACGCCGGCAGCGACACGGCGCCCAACACGGCGACGACGCCGAAGGTCGTCAGCAGCGGCCGGCGCATAACCCCGCGCACCCAGCGGCGACCCATGGTCGGCTTTCCCCCCGCAACGGGATGCGCGCGGCGCCACGCCCGCGACCCCTCGCGCGGGATCAGGCGGTCGCCCGCAAGCCCCATGAGGGCGGGGAGCAGGGTCAGCGCGGCGACGACCGCCACGGCCACGGCAGCGGCGCCGCCGATGCCCATGATCGAGAGGAACGGGACACCGACGACGAGCAGCCCCGTGAGGGCGATGATGACCGTGCCGCCGGCGAAGACGACGGCGCTGCCCGCGGTGCCCGCCGCAACGCCGGCCGACTCGTACGGCGACATGCCCGTCGCCAGCTGCGTTCGGTGCCGCGACAGGATGAACAGGGCGTAGTCGATGCCGACTGCCAGCCCGATCATGAGAGCCAGCAGAGGGGCCGCGCTCGACACGGGCACGAGTGAGGCGATGAAGAAGATGCCGCCCATCGAGACGCCGACCCCGAGCAGAGCGCTCACGATGGGCATGCTGGCGGCGCGCAGCGAGCCGAAGGTGACGAGCAGGACGATGCCGGCGATGCCGACGCCGATCGCCTCGATGATCGAGATGCCGGGCACCTGGTCGGCGAAGATCTGCCCCGCGAACTCGACCCGGGCATCCCGCCCGTCGCCCGTCGCGACGACCGCCTCCAGCGTCTCATCGGTGATTTCGGCCTGCTGGCCGACCAGGGTGGTCTGGATGATCGCGACCGAGCCGTCGTCGCTCACCTGGTTGTCGGCGAACTCGTCGAACGGGCCGAGCACCTGATCGACGCCGTCGATGGCGGCGAGGTCGGCGGCGATGTCGGCGATCTCGGCCCGCACACTCGCTTCGTCGACGCGCTGACCCTCGGGCGCGACGACCACCGCCTGGATCGTGGCGCCCGACACCTGCGGGAAGAGTTCGCCGAGCTCGTCGAGGGCGTCCTGCGACTCGGTGCCGGGGATGGTGAAGGTGTCATCGGTCGAGCCCCCGAGCCCGAAACCGAGGCCGAGCAGGCCGATGGCGGCGAGCAGCCAGATGGCGAGGACAGTGCGGGCGCGCCGGTACGCGGCGCGGGCAAGACGGTAGAGCAGGGTCGACACGGCTTAGTCCTCGGATTCGGGGGCGAGCAGTTCGCGCAGGACGGTATTGAGGGCGGGGCGAATCTCGTCGACGGGAGGGCTGTCGAGCCCGAGCAGGTCGCTGGCAGCGAGCGTGTAGGCGGCGCCGGCGAGCGCAATGCCGTACCGCAGCTTCTCGAGGGTGCTGCCGGCGGCCAGCTCGAACGCCTCGGAGAGCTCGCGCATCAGCGCCTGGGCTCGCGCGAAGGCCGGCACGTCCTGCTGGGTTGCCGACTGGTTGACGATGAGGTGCACGACTTCGCGGTGCGCGAGCAGGGCGTCGACGAAGCGCTCGAGGAAGGCGATGCGCTGCGCGCGGTCGGCGGCGACGTCGCCGATGCCGCTCACGATGGCGGTCAGCTCGTCAAGGGCGGGGGCCATCGCGTCGGCGAGCAGTTGCTCTTTGGAGGCGTAGTGGTAGAGCACGCTCGCCTTCGAGGTGCCAGCGAGGTCGGCGATGCGCTGCAGGCTCGTCGCCGCGTAACCGGCGGACGCGAATTCGGTCAGCGCGATCTCGCGCAACTGGTCGTGGAGGCTCACGAGCCACCAGCGTATGTGACCGATTGGTCAGGTTCTGACCGATCGGTCAAAATCCGGGGATGCCCGGGGCCGATTCCCAGCCACGCCCGCGAATCTGGGCGCGCGCTGAGCGGAACGTGCATCCCGTCGGAGCGTCGCGATAGCGTGAAGGCTCCGATCACGCGAAGGGGATCCGATGCGCAAGTACCTGACCAACGGGGCCGTGCTGAGTTCGGTGTTCGGCGCCGTCGGCGTACTGAAGGCCACGAAGCAGGGGCCCCGCGACTGGCGGCTCGCCCTGATGTGGGTCAGCTGGGGCATCAGCGTCGCGATCGCCGTCGGCACCGTGATCGAAGACAACAAAGAGCAGGACGCGATCGAGCGCTAGGTCTCGAGGCTCAAAGGCCTGCTGAGAGGCCCATCCCGAGGCCGAGTGCGACGAGGGCCGCGCCTCCCCCGGCGCGGACTACCGCGATGCGCGCCGCGTTCGTGGCGAACCAGTCGCGCGCCGAGCCGGCCGCGATCGCCCACAGCGAGTCGCACGCGATGCCGATCACCAAGAACGCAGCACCCAACATGAGCATCTGCACGGTGGGCGAACCGATCGACGGGTTGGCCGCCTGGGGCAGGGCGGCGACGAAGAACACGATGGTCTTCGCGTTCGTGAGCCCCACGATGACGCTGTCGCGCACGAGGGTGCGCGTGCGTCCCGACACGGCCGACGCCTCGTCGGCGCTGATCGCGTTGCGGTGCCGGATCGACTGGATGCCGAGCCACACGAGCACGAGCGCCCCGCCGATCTTCATGGCCGTGAACAGCACCTCGGAGCGGGCGATGACCACGCCGAGGCCGGCCGCGACGACCACGATTTGCACGGCGACGCCCGCAGCGTTACCCAGAACGCTGATGAGCGCGCCCCGCGTACCCAGCACGAGCGCGCGTCCGACGACGAACAGCACGCCGGGTCCTGGCACGACGATGATGACGAGCGAGAGGGCGAGAAACGCGAGCGCGGACGCGGGGTCGATCACTCGCTGATGCTACGGCTCGCGGAAGGGGTGTGGTTACCTCTGCAGGGGCAGCAGCACCCCGATGCCGACAAACAGACCGCCTGTCACCCGGTTGAAGGTGCGCCCGACGCGCGCGAGCCAGGGTTGCACCGACTGCGATACGCGGGCCACGACGAACTCGAAGACGATCTCGACGATCACGAACGTGGCCGCCATGGCGACGAACTGGGTGAGCAGGCTGGCGGTCGGGTCGAGAAACTGGGGCAGGAACGCGACGAAGAACAGGATGCCCTTCGGGTTGGTCGTCGCCGCGAGCAAACCCTGGGCGAACAGGCCGAAAGGATGCGCGGGGCGCGCCCCCGACGGCTGGTTCACCTGAATCGGCGGCGATCGCCAAACCACGATGCCGAGGTAGACGAGGTACGCGCCGCCGGCGAGCTTGAGCCAGAACAGCAGGTCAGTGCTCGCGGCGAGCAGGGCTCCGATGCCGAACAGTGACAGCGCGATCACGGCGGTGAATCCCAGGGCGCCACCAAGGATGGTGAAGGCCGTGCGCCGCACGCCGTGAAGCGCGCCGTGGGTGAGCGCGAGCAGCCCGTTCGGCCCGGGCGTCAGCGACAGCCCGGCGCACGCCGCGAGGTACAGCCACCAGGTCTCGATCGCCACAGCGTCAGTATGGGGCCGACGGCCCCGTGCCGACAATGCGAAAGGCCCCGCACTGGCGAGAGTGACGGGGCCGTTCGTACACCCCCCGGGACTCGAACCCGGAACCCGCTGATTAAGAGTCAGCTGCTCTGCCAATTGAGCTAGAGGTGCGCAGCCCAGCGTGAGGGCCGAGAGGAAACGATAGCACCTGCGCGACCCGCTCGGCCACTCGGCGGGCACCCAGCCGCCGGTGGGCGAGCATCCATACACTGTCGAGCGGATGCGCGGACGACGGCGTCCGCACCGACCACCACATCGCACGCCCCGACACTCGAGGAGCCCGCCATGGCCGACCGTCTGGAAGCCGGAAACCCCGCCCCCGCCTTCACCCTCACCGACAAGGACGGCGCCGAGGTGTCGCTGTCGGACTACGCCGGCCAGAAGGTCGTCATCTACTTCTACCCGGCTGCCTCGACCCCGGGATGCACGACGCAGGCCTGCGACTTCCGCGACAGCCTGAACTCGCTCGAGGCCGCCGGCTACCGCGTGCTCGGCGTGTCGAAGGACTCGGCCGACAAGCTGCAGAAGTTCGCCGACGACGAAGGCTTGACGTTCCCCCTGCTCAGCGACCCCGACCTCTCCGTGCACAACGCGTACGGCGCGTACGGCGAGAAGTCGATGTACGGCAAGACGGTCACCGGCGTACTGCGCTCGACCTTCGTCGTCGACGAGGAGGGCGTGCTCACCCACGCGCTCTACAACGTGAAGGCGACCGGCCACGTCGCGAGCCTGCGCAAGAAGCTCGGCATCGACGCGTAGGCCCCGCTGCGGTACTAGTCGCGCTCCGAGAGGTACTCGGTCAGCGTCGGTGTCAGGATGAGGACGATGCCAAGCACCGACGGGATGATGATCCAGGACGCGATGTCGGGTCGCGGCACGAAGCCTTGAACGCTTCCCACTCCGATCGCCAGCTGCAAGAAGTGGTAGGTCAAGACGCTCCCGCGGGTCCATGCGCGGGCGCGGAGAAGGCCGATCACGGTCAGCACGAGCCACAGACCGACGAGTGCTGCACAGATCAGAAACGCCACAGCGGTTGCGGGAAAGTCCGCTGATTCGGCGGCGAACTGCAGGGCGAGAAACGTCGTGAAGCCGACGATGAACACCGTCTCGAGCACCACCAAGGCGATCAGTACGATTACCAGAGGTGTACGGCGGGTGTCTGACACGGTAAGAAATTGCTCCAAAAGTATTGATTTGACGTTCTCGACATGAGACTCTATAGGCCGTTGTTGTGACGCCTACAGCGCCGTGGGCGACGAACACTCTGTTCGTTTTCTGACCTACCCCCGATTCGTTTCGGGGTGTAGCGCGTCCCCCAACCCTTGTGGCGCGCTACCGCCCAATGCTAAGGAGCTGTGCCATGGACTGGCGTGACAAGGCCGCGTGCTTGACCGCTGACCCCGAACTGTTTTTTCCCGTCGGTAACACCGGCCCCGCGGTCGACCAGATCGAGAAGGCCAAAGCCGTCTGCGGTCGTTGCCCCGTGACCGAGATCTGCCTGCAGTACGCCCTCGAGACGAACCAAGACTCGGGCGTCTGGGGTGGCCTCAGCGAAGACGAGCGCCGCGCCCTGAAGCGCCGCGCCGCGCGCGCCCGCCGCGCGCCCTAAGCGACTCGCACCGCGCATCCGCGCAGGTCGTCGGCCCGTGTTTCGGCACGGGCCGTTTCGCATGCTGCGGGTAAGCCGCTAGTCGCCACGCGGGCGCAGGTAGAGCAGCGGCACCTGGATCGTCACCTCGGTGCCTTCACCCGCGAGGGTGTGCCAGTCGATCGTGCCGCCGAGCTCACCCTGGATGAGGGTGCGGACGATCTGCGTTCCGAGCCCCGAGCCGACCTTCCCTTCGGCGAGGCCGCCGCCGTTGTCGCGCACCTTGACGCTCAGCGACTCCTCCGTCCGCGTCGCCTCGATCGCCACCTCGCCGTCGGTGCGGCCGGCAAGCCCGTGCTCGACGGCGTTCGTGACCAGCTCGGTCAACGCGAGAGCGAGCGGCGTGGCGTAGGCGCTCGGCAGCACTCCGAAGCTGCCGACCGAGCGCGGCCGCACGACGGTGTTGTGGCTCGACGCGACCTCGGCGATGAGCTTCAGCACGCGGGCGAAGACGTCGTCGAAGTCGACGTTCTGGGTGAGCCCCTCCGAGAGGGTGTCGTGCACGACGGCGATCGCCGAGACGCGCCGCATCGCCTGCGTGAGCGCCTCCCGCGTGGTCTCGGAGTGCGCGCGACGCGCCTGAATGCGCAACAGCGAGGCCACCGTCTGCAGGTTGTTCTTCACCCGGTGGTGAATCTCGCGGATCGTCGCGTCCTTCGTGATGAGCTCGCGCTCTTGCAGGCGAACCTCGGTGACATCGCGGCACAGGACGATCGCGCCAATGCGCTGCCCTGCCTGCCGCAGCGGGATCGCCCGCAGGCTCACGGTGACGCCGCGGGCGTCGATGTCGGTGCGCCAGGGAGCACGCCCGGTGACCACGAGCGGCAGCGACTCGTCGACCTGCAGCTTGCCGGCCAGAAGCCGCGTGGTGACGGCGGCGAGCGACTCGCCCTCCAACTCGCCCTGGAAGCCCATGCGGTTGAAGGCCGAGAGCCCGTTGGGGCTCGCGAAGGTGACGACCCCGTCGACATCAAGCCGTATCAGACCGTCGGATGCTCGGGGCGCGCCCCGACGCGGACCGCTCGGCGCGCTCGGGTCAGGAAAATCTCCCGTGGCCACCATGTGGAAGATGTCAGCGGCGCACTCGTTGAAGGTGACCTCCTGCCGAGAGGGCATGCGTGCCTCCGACAGGTTGGTGTGTCGGGTGATCACCGCGATCGGTCGCGCCGGCGCGGTCGGCTCTCCCGGTCCGGAGCGACGCTGCACGGGCACCGCGAGCACCCGCGTCGGGGTCTCCTCATACCAGTCGGGCGCCGTCGAGTCGACGATCGACCCCGTCTCGAACGCCTCGCTCACGAGGTCGGCCCACTCCGGCCGCACCGCCTGGCCAACGAAGTCGCGGTAGAACAGCGTTGCCGAACTGGACGGCCGCGAGTGCGCGACGGCGACGTAGCTGCCGGCCCGGTCGGGAACCCACAGCACGATGTCGGCGAAGGCGAGGTCGGCGATCAGCTGGCCCTCCGCGGTGACGAGGTGCAGCCAGTCGATGTCGCCGTCTGTCAGCGCACTGTGCTCATGGACCAGATCGGAAAGCGTCGACACGCGGCAAGGCTACCCGGTGCGCCGCCACGCAAACGGCGAGCGGCGGCCGGTCGACCGGGGAACGGCGTAACCAAGTGCGTCCGCCAGGCGGGCGACCCCCGTGCGCAAGGCCGACTTCGGCGCGGCGAGGGGAACGGGCAGTGCCCGCAGAAGCGCGGCATCCGCCGCGACCGGGTCGTCGTCCACGAGCACGGCGTCGCGGATCCCCGCGAAGCGATCGAGCGTGTGGCGCACCTGGCCTGCCGGGTCGAGCCCGAGAATGCTCGAGCGCACCCGCGTGATGACGACCTGCACGGGGATGTCATCGACCGCCTCGACGAGGTCGGGGTACGTGCGCAGGAATCGCGCGAGCCCGAGCGGGTCGGCCGCTCCGACTGCGACGACGCGATCGGCGGCACGGAGCGCGGCGATCGTCGCGGCGTTGCGGCGCGGGGCGAAGATGTCGCTCGACAGCTCCTCGTCGGACTCCAGGTTGAAGCCCGCGTCGACGACCACGACGTCGCACCACTCGCGACACGCTTCCAGGGTCGCGGTCACGCGATCACTTGACAGTTCGGGCCAGCGCGAGGGCCGTCCGATGCCGGTCAACACGCGTAAGCGGTCGGCGGGAACCCCCGACTCGGCGCTGAGCGGCTGTGACACGCGGGTGAGCTCGTCGGCGCTCAGGGCTCGCGACCCGGCGAGGCGACAGGCCGCGGCGAACCCGGGCGACTCGTCGAGCAGCCCGAGCGCCGGAGCGATCGTGCCCCCGTAGGTGTCGGCGTCGACCAGCGCGACCCGCCGTCCCCGCAGTGCCAGTTCGGCCGCGAGCGCCGTCGCGGTCACCGTGCGCCCGGGCGCGCCCGTCGGCCCCCACACGGTGATCACCCGCGACGGAATCGGCTCGGGATGCTCGCCTTCCGTCTCGACCGGATGGTACGGAATGCGCGTGGGCGCCACCGGCCCGGGATCCGGCTGCGATCGCGGTTCAGGCCGCGCAGCCGGATCAGGCTCGGGCGCTGGCGCGAGCGTGGGCTCGGGCCCTGGTGCCGGCGTGGGCGGCGACGCCGGCTCGGCCACGGCAGGGGTGCCGAAGGCGACGGCCTCGGGCGACAGGGCGGGGGCGGGCGCCGCATCGAGTAGCGACACGTCGGGCGGCGCATCGTTCTCGAGCGCAATACGGTCGGCTACGTCGAGCCGCGCACCCTGCGCGCTCACCGCGCCGCGGTGCACGAGCACGCTGCGCACGCGCAAAAGGTCAGCGGTTCCGACGATGTCGGCCCGGGTGAAGGCGGGGTCGTCGAGAATGAGCACCGCATCGGGCGCCCGTTCCGCGAGCAGACTGATCGCCTCATCGGCGCTGTGTGCCCGCCACTCGATCCGGTGACCGGCCCGCAGCAGAGCCAGCTCCAGGGGTTCGAGCGGGCGAGCCCCGATGGCAAGACCGACGCTCAGGCTCACGGCGCCACCGCGAGCGAGGCGGGAACGGCCGAAAGCGCGTCACGGTTCGCTTGCGCATGAAGGATGCGCGCGACATCTCGGCGCGGAACGAGCAGTTCCACACGCCCCGCCTCCCCCGTCGCGACAACGCCCTCGGCCGCGATCGTGCGCACCAGTTGCGCGGACGACGCGATCACCGACGGGGCGCCGAAACGTCCGCCCTCGATCGCCGGTGCCGACCACAGGTCGAGCGTGTCGCCGGCGCGCACCGTGGCACCGAGAGGCGTGGCGAGCGCGACGACCACCGTCGTCGACTGCGCGCCGCGAGCATCCCCGACGGCGCCGAGGGGCACGAGTTCCCCCGCGCCGACCGTGCGCGCCACGATGACGCCGCCCTCGTCGAGGGTGGCCGGGTCGAGGTAGTGACGCGCGTCGGCGCCGAGGCCGAGGGTGCGCAGTTCGAGGTCGGCGGCGGTCACCAACTCGCCGGCGACCAGCGCGCGCGGCGCCGCGTACACCTCGACCCCGTCGTCGTTGACCGCAACGATGCCGACCACCGCGGCGACGGACGCGGCGACCAGAGCGAGGCCGATGATGAGGCGCGGATCGGTAACGCGGCGGGGTCGGTCGGCGGCGCGGAGGGGCATGCGGGCTCCTATTCGACGGGGGCGGGGTGCCGCGTCGATAGTGGGCGGATGCTTGGATTCTGGATCAGAGTTATCCACAATCCGGCGCGCCCTCAGCCCGCCCCGCCATAATCGGGGCATGTCCGATCACCCGCCCGGCGCAGTGGGGCGCTTCTTGAGCCTCACCGACGTTGCCGAAGTGCTCAGCCTCACGGCCGCCGAGGTGATGGCACTCGTGCGTTCCGGCGAGCTGCCGGCGATTCGTCTGGGCGCGATCGGACAGTGGCGCGTCGAGCACTCCGTCCTCGAGTCGTTCATCGCCGACAAGTACGAGGAGACGCGGCGCATCGCGCTCTGGAACGAGGCGGAGTACGCCGACGTCGCCGAACTCTTCGGTGATACCCGCGGTCACAAGCGCAGCACCACCACCTGATCGAGTCGCACGAGGCGCACTCCCCGCACGACTTCGCGCCGACGCGGCGTGTCGAGATCATGTTCGGCAAGGTCGAGGTGATCGCGACCGACGCGGTCGATCGTGCCGGTCAGCGATGAGCTCACGGTGTCGATCCGCACAGCGACCCGACGACGGCAGAGGTCACGCAGCAGAAACGGCAACCCGAGTCTGCTCGACAGGTCAGGCTTCGGCTCCTCCGGCGTCAGCGATGGAGTGATCTGTTCGTCGCGCAGGGTGATCGACTCGATCGCGTCGAACGGCACGACGGCCTGAGCGTCGTCACGTCCATCGATATCGCCCGCCATCCAGTCGCGCCCGACCGTCATCGGCTCGAGGCGGATGCGCGCTCCGGTACGCAAGGTGACGGCGACCTCCATGAGCGCGTGATCTCGGGTGCGCTTGAGCGCCACGATGCGCTCGCGCACGCCGAGACGGCCGAGGCGGAGGCGTTCTTCCTCCTTCTGCAGGTCAGCCTCTTCCGCCGTCAGCTCGTGCTCGAGCTGGCCGGCAAGGTCATCGAAGAGGTGGTCCCAACGCATGCGGGCACCGTAGTGACGGCCACCGACAGCGGCGACATGGTTTTCCACAGAACCGCGTCGGAATGGACAGATGAGGAATGCATCTGCTTAGGTGTGTTCTACCCCCGTAAGGGGGTAAACATTAGGGTCTGTGGTCAGTGGGGATCACGGCGGGTGCCGCACGACGGCCATGCCACCCCTCTAGGGAGAGGAGACACGAGTGAGCACTGCATCCGCACACGCCTTGCTCGACCAAGACGAGGGTCGTCAGCCCATGCCGCGCGGGCGTTCGCTCAGCGCTCGCATCGCGCAGGAAGAGTTCTTCGACTACCAGCCGACCTCGACTGTCGACCTCCCCGACCCGCAGCCCCTGGTCGAGAACCTCACGCGGTGCGTGATCGAGGTGCTTGCCGGGGCTCGGGAACTCGAGCAGATCGCCCGCTGGGTCACCGACGACGTCTACCGAACGCTCCTCAAGCGTCAGACGATCAGCGCGCGTGCCCGGGCAGCCCGTGGCACCCCTGCCATCCGCCCCGCATTCGTGCTCGGCGGCGTTCGTCTCTGCGAGCCACGCGACGGCGTCATCGAGGCCGTCGTCGTCGTGAACTCGCGTGCCCGCTCGCGCGCCGTGGCGATTCGCCTCGAGGGCCTCGACCGGCGCTGGCGAGCGAGCGCCATCCACGTTCTGTAACTCAACACACCCGCCCCCGCTGACCCGGTCCCCGCCGGATGCGGGCGGAGCGGCACCGGCGCTGGGGTGCGCCGAGCGCCGCAACCCGTGGATGCGCTGCATCGCACCGTGGGAATGCGAACGCCCCCGGGATGGCCTCTCCCCCGGGGGCGTTCGCTCACGCGCTCGACGCGCGGACTACTTCTTCTTCTTGCCCTGGGCGCGACGCTGGGCGCGGTTCGCCGCGGGAGCAGCGGCGCCGCCCCCTCCGGAGCGCTGACCGAAGGCGCCCGTCTGTCCGCCCTGTTGGCCGCCGCCCGCCGCGCCGGTGCGCGCCGCGGGACGAGCGCCCTGCGCCGCCGCCGGACGCCCGAACGCGGGGCTGACGGCCGGAGCCGCCTCCCGTGCGCGGTCGGTGGCCGACTGCTGCAACTGGCCGCGCTGATTGCGCACCTCGACGTCGCCGTCGGCGCTCGGCGCCGTGTAGCTCAGGTTTTGCGGCGTCTGCGGGGCGTTGAGACCCTTCGCGGTGACCTGCGCGCTTCCCTTCGAGCCGGTGACCTCGACCTCGAGGTTGAACAGGAAGCCGACGGCGTCCTCGCGAATCTGCCCCATCATCGTCTGGAAGAGGGCGAAGCCTTCGCGCTGGTACTCGATCAGCGGATCGCGCTGGGCCATGGCGCGCAGGCCGATGCCGTCCTTCAGATAGTCCATCTCGTAGAGGTGGTCGCGCCAGCGGCGGTCGATGACGCTCAAGACCACGCGGCGCTCGAGCTCGCGGGTGGCGGTTCGGCCGAGGCTTTCTTCGCGACGCTGGTACGCCAACTTCGCATCGGAGATGAGCTCGCGCTTCAGGAACTCCGGGGTCAGCTTCGCTCCGGCCTCACTCAGCACTTCGTCGATCGTCAGCGAGATCGGGTACAACGTCTTCAGCTCGGTCCAGAGCTGGTCGAGATCCCAATCGTCGGAGTGCCCGATGGCCGTCGCCTCATCGACCACGTCGGTGATGGCCTGCTCGATGAACGTCTGCACGCGGTCCTGGAGGTCATCGCCCTCGAGGATGTGCCGACGGTCGGTGTAGATCGCCTCGCGCTGACGGTTCAGGACGTCGTCGTACTTGAGCACGTTCTTGCGAATCTCGGCGTTGCGGCTCTCGACCTGCGACTGGGCCGAGCGGATGGCGCGACTCACGACCTTCGACTCGATCGCCATGTCGTCGGGCACATTCGTGCGGGTCATGAGCGACTCAGCGGCGCCGGCGTTGAACAGGCGCATCAGGTCGTCCTGCAGCGAAAGGTAGAAGCGGCTCTCACCCGGGTCACCCTGACGGCCGGAGCGACCGCGCAGCTGGTTGTCGATGCGGCGGGACTCGTGCCGCTCGGTGCCGAGCACGTACAAACCACCGGCAGCGATCACCTTCTCGGCTTCCTGCCTGACCTCCGCCTGAACGCGCTCGAACACGGCATCCCACTCGGCCTCGTACTCGTCGGGCGTGTCGACGGGTGAGAGTCCGCGGTTGTTCATCTCGGTGACGGCGAGAAACTCGGCGTTGCCGCCCAGCATGATGTCGGTTCCGCGGCCGGCCATGTTGGTGGCCACGGTGACGGCGCCCAGCCGTCCGGCCTGGGCGATGATCGACGCCTCGCGAGCGTGGTTCTTCGCGTTGAGAACCTCGTGCTTGACGCCCTTCTTCGCGAGCATCCGGCTGATCGTCTCGCTCTTCTCGACACTGGTCGTGCCGACGAGCACCGGCTGACCGGTCGCGTGACGCTGCACGATGTCGTCGACGACCTGCTCGAACTTGCCCTGCTCGTTCTTATAGACCAGGTCGGGCTGATCGATGCGCTGCATGGGCTTGTTCGTCGGAATCGGAACAACACCCAGCTTGTAGGTGCTCATGAACTCAGCGGCCTCGGTCTCGGCTGTACCGGTCATGCCCGACAGCTTCGAGTAGAGACGGAAGTAGTTCTGCAGGGTCACGGTCGCGAGCGTCTGGTTTTCGGCCTTGACCTGGACGCCCTCTTTGGCCTCGATGGCCTGGTGGATGCCCTCGTTGTAGCGGCGGCCGACCAGGATCCGGCCGGTGTGCTCGTCGACAATGAGCACCTCGCCGTTCATGACGACGTAGTCCTTATCGCGCTTGAACAGGGCCTGCGCCTTGATGGCGTTGTTGAGGAAGGAGATCAGCGGAGTGTTCGCCGACTCGTAGAGGTTGTCGATGCCGAGGTAGTCTTCGACCTTTTCGATGCCGGGCTCGAGCACACCCACCGTGCGCTTCTTCTCGTCGACCTCGAAGTCGATCCCGGCCTTCAGCTTCGTCGCCATGCGGGCGAACTCTGCGAACCAGCGGTTTGCCTCGCCCGACGACGGGCCAGAGATGATGAGCGGCGTGCGAGCCTCGTCGATGAGGATCGAGTCGACCTCGTCGACGATCGCGAAGAAGTGGCCGCGCTGCACCATGTCGCTCGACTGCCACGCCATGTTGTCGCGCAGGTAGTCGAAGCCGAACTCGTTGTTGGTGCCGTACGTGATGTCGGCGGCGTACTGCTCGCGGCGCACGTCGGGCGTCTGCCCCGAGAGGATGCACCCGGTCGTCATTCCGAGGGCGCGGAAGATGCGGCCCATTAGCTCGCTCTGGTAGCTCGCGAGGTAGTCGTTGACGGTGATGATGTGCACGCCACGCGAGGCGATCGCGTTGAGGTACGCGGGCAGGGTGGCGACGAGGGTCTTGCCCTCGCCCGTCTTCATCTCGGCGATGTTGCCGAGGTGCAGCGCAGCCCCACCCATCAGCTGCACGTCGAAGTGGCGCATGCCGAGGGTGCGCTTCGCCGCCTCACGAACCGCGGCGAACGCTTCGGGCAGCAGGTCGTCGAGCGACTCGCCGTTGCCGTACCGCTCGCGCAGCTCGGCGGTCTCGTTCTTCAGTTCGTCGTCCGTGAGGTCGCTGAAGTCTTCTTCGAGCCGATTGATCGCCTCTGCGTAGGCCTTCAGGCGCTTGAGGGTTCGCCCTTCGCCGACACGCAAGACTCGTTCGAGAACATTCGCCACGTCGATTTACTCCAGTCATTGGGGCCGCAAGACCACTGCGCGGTTTAGCGGGGACACATCGAGGCCCGCCGCGCGGTGCGGCGGGCCCCATGCTAGCAAGCGCGGTCAGACGCGAGCCGAACGCATCCGTACCACGATCATCCACGCCCCCGCTTGGCGGGCGCCTCATCGGCCTCGTGTTCGAGGCTGATAACGCCGTAGTTCCAGCCAGTGCGGCGGTACACAACGCTCGCCCGGTCGGTTGTGGCGTCGATGAACAGGAAGAAGTCGTGCCCGACCAGCTCGAGCTGGTCGACGGCCTCGTCGACCGTCATGAGCGACGCCGGGAAAACCTTCTGCCGTACGACGACGGGCGTGTAGGCGGGCTCGTCGGACTCGTCGGCCTGCTGCACGGGAATCGACCCGGTCGACACGCTCTCGATCACCTCGGGGCGCGCGGGCGTGATGTCGACGACGCTGAACCCGTCGGCCGCGGCCTCGCGCAGGGAGACGGGCCGATGCTTGCCGCGGTGCACCTTCTTCTTGTCTTTGGCGCGACGCAATCGCTCCATGAGTTTGTCGATCGCGAGGTCGAAGGCCGCGTACTTGTCGCTCGCCGCCGATTCGGCGCGCACCACAGGTCCCGGTCCAATCAGGGTCATCTCCACACGGTCGTCGCCCGGCTTGCCGTTCTTCTCGTGGTGCCGCGACACCTTGATTTCGAGAACCTGGGGGCGGTCCGCGAGGTGCTCGACCTTCTCGCCCTTCTCGGTGGCGTAGTCGCGGAACCGGTCGGTGATGCCAATGTTGCGTCCGGTGATTGTGATGTCCACGTCGACCTCCTTGACCGTCGGCGCGTCGCCTGAGGGTCAGGCGAGTGTCGCGCCGTCCATGACCTAACGCTAGTCCGTGGCACCGGATGCGCAAGAGGACTTTCGCCCCGATTGTGGACACGCGAGGAGAGGTCTAATGAGATGCCCAGGGGATGCTCGACTCGCCGTCTCGACGCGGCGTCGCCATGACGGCCGCGCACGCCACGACCTCGGCCCCGGCCGCGCGCACCACGGCGGCCGCCGAACGCAGCGTCGCGCCCGACGTCACGACATCGTCGATCAGCACGACCCGACGGCCGAGCAGGCGCTCGCCTGCCCGCACGGCGACGGCGCCGTCGCGGGCGAGGCGCTCATCGAGGCGCCGCGACTTCTGTGCGGGAGCGTTCGCGCGGGCGGGGACGAGCGCCCGGGTGGCGTGAAACCCTGCCCGGCGCAGGAGCGCATCGGTGGGGTGGAAGCCGCGCCGCGCGAGCCCCGCGCGACTGCCCGGCACCGCCACGAGCAGGGGCGACTCTCGCCGGTTCACGGTGTAGCGGGCCGCCTGTCGGTAGGCCTCGACCACGGCCGCGTCGACCGCGGCGGCGAGCGGGCCCGCGAGCTCGGTGCGCCCCTCTTCCTTCAGCGCGAGAAGAGCCCGCCTCGGCACCCCCTCGTAGTCGAGCGCCGCGACGAGGGGAACGTCGTCACGGCCCACCGTGAGCGGTGCCGTGCGCACGCGGGGTTCGAGCTCGGCCGCGCACGCCTCGCACACCACCACGTCGGGCTCGTCGCAGCCCACACACTCGACCGGAGCGACCAGCGCCCAGGCCGAGCGCAACGCAGCGGCGATGACGGGCCGCGGCGGCCGCAGCGGAGACGAGTGCGAACGGGACGAAGACAGGGGCGTAAGCGCGTCGGCCATGCCCGGGAGGGTGCCCGAGAGGTGAGCTGCGCGGAGTGCCCGCACGCGCATCCGTGGACAGTCGCTACTGCTGCACGCCGAGGAAGGAGGCGCGGACGCCCGTCGACTGCCAGCCGTTACCGCGCGGCTCGACGACGACTCCCGTGTCGGTGAGAACCCTGAGGCCCGTGACGCCGCCGTTGCCGCCGACGATCTGCACGGCGCCGGGCGGTCGGCCGAGCGAGCGGGAGCGTCCACCGAGTTCGTGCAGGTCGACGGCGGTGCCCTGCGAGGTCTCGATCACCGACGCCACGCGCACCTCGTCGACCCAGGCCGCGTCGACGGCCATCGCACCCGCGGCTCCCTCGATCGGGATGTCGAGCAAGTCGCCGATGCGCAGCGGGCGCCCGCTCGCCTCGTCGCGGGCGATCGCGCCGACGACGAGGCGCGGGCCGCTCTCGCCCTGCAGCAGCATGAGGATGCGCGCATCGTCACGCGAGACATCGATCGACACGAGACGCGTGCCCTCCGGCAGCACGACGTCGACGGGGATCACCTCGCCTCCGGTGGTGATGGCGCTCAGCCCCTCACTCGCGTCGCTCGTGGCCGTCCACATGAGCTGGAACCCGTCGAAGCTCGGCGACACGAGGTCGGCGCGGCTATCGAGCAGCAACGGTTCCAGATCGTTGCTGCGCACGATCCACGCGCCCTGCTCGGTGAGCATGGCGCCAACCGTGCGGGTCGGTCCGAGGGCGAGGGATACGGCGCCCAATTCGATGGCGCGCTCGCTGAGTCGACCGACCGGCTCGACCGTGGCTCCGCCGCTCGAGAAACCGAAACGGTCGCCATCGGGGCCCATCAGCAACAGGCGCCCGTCGACCTGAGTATTCACCTCGGGAACCTCGGTCGTCGCCGCGATCGTGACGGGCGTCTGGTCGACCGTGAGCTGCACGCCGGCGACGTTGCCGAGTGAGCCGAAGCTCGCGCGGAACTGCGCCAGAAGGCGCTGGCGTTCGACGTCGCCCAGCTCGAGAATCTCGGAGCTCAGGTCGACGACCGCCTGGCCGTCGACGATTTCCACCGGCGCGGCGATCAACGCCACCCCCTCCGGAATGGCCGACACGGTCGCCCCCTGGTCGAGCCAGGAGGACGGACCGTCGAGCAGCGCACGAACGATGCGCGTCGGCACGCCGGACCGGGTCGGGAACCAGCGAAGGTCGGGCACGAGATTCGTGAACGTCGGGTCGTAGAAGTACAGGACGTGCTGGCTGAACGCGCTCTGGAACGCCTGCTGCGAAATCAGGATGCCGTCACCCAACTCAGCGATGCGCCACTCGCCGCCCTCCCGCGTAAAGCGGAACTCGGGCAGGGTCTGCTCGGTCGCCTCGGGCGCGATGCGGTAGCGGCCGACCGCGTCGACCTCCGCGATCACCTGAACGGAGTACTCGAGCGTCGTGTCGTCGAGACGCTCGACGAAACCCTCCTGCGCCCGCACGAGCGTCGACTGGTACGGATTCCACGCCGACGAGATCGCGTCGCTCAGGTACGACCTGGCGATGCGGTAGTTCTCCTGCGACGCGGTCGTCGCGGCGAGGAAGCCCTGCAGGATCTCCTCCTGCGTCGCGCCCGGCGTCGGCCCCGCTGGCAGGAACTCGAAGTCGGTGTCGACCGGGTCTGTCACGGCGTCGCCCTGCTCGACCGGTCCCGCCATGGGCACGCTGACGCAGCCCGCGACGATGAGCACGGGGGCGAGCAGCAGCGCGATCAGGCCGCGCCGTCGGTTACGCATCGTGTCCCCCCTCCGTGAGTACAGCATCCACCGGGTCGCTGGGCGGGAGGTCCAACGGCGAGTGCCGAACGATGCCGCCGGGGCGCCGCGGCAGCGTGAGGCGGAAGCAGCTGCCCTCCATGGGTTCGCTCCACACGTCGAGGACGCCGCCGTGCAGGTGCGCGTCTTCCGTCGCGATCGCGAGGCCGAGGCCGGTACCGCCCGTCGTGCGCTGGCGAGAGGGATCGGCGCGCCAGAACCGGTCGAAGACGCGCTCGAGCTGGGCCGCGTCCATGCCGATGCCGTAGTCGCGCACAGCGATCGCGACCGCCCGCGCGTCGGAGTCGACGTAGGTGACGACCGGGCGGCCCTCCCCGTGATCGACAGCGTTGCCGAGCAGGTTCTGCAGGATGCGGCGGATGCGGCGCGCATCGACGTCGGCCTCGAAGTAGCCGCCGGGGGCTACGAGACGCAATTCGGTGCCCTTTTGCTCGGCGAGGGGGCGGATGCTGTCGATCGACTCTTCGACGAGGCGCACGAGGTTCGTGGGTTCCGTCTCGAGGTCGACGGCGCCCGCGTCGAAACGGCTCATCTCAAGCAGGTCGGCGAGCATCGTCTCGAAGCGCTGCACCTGCGTGTGCAGCAGTTCCGCCGTGCGGGCCGTCGTCGGATCGAACGTTTCACGCCGGTCGTAGATCACGTCGCCCGCGAGGCGGATCGTCGTGAGCGGAGTGCGCAGCTCGTGACTGACGTCGCTCACGAAGCGCTGCTGCACACGCGACAGGTCGGCCAGCTGCGTGATCTGACGCTGCAGGCTGTCGGCCATGCGATTAAACGAGCGGGCGAGGGCGGCGACCACGTCTTGGCCGCGCTCCGGAATGCGCTCCTCCAGCTGGCCGTCGGCGAGCTTCTCGGCCGTCTGCGCCGCAAGCCGCACCGGGCGGATTGCGAAGCGCACGACCACGAAGGTGACGAGCCCGATCGTGAGGACGAGAAGCAACGAGCCGATGAGCAGCGTCTGCTGCACGAAGTCGAGGGTGCGCTGCACGTCACTCACGCCGAACACGAGGTACAGCTCGTACTGGCCAGCGGTCGGCACCTCGATGGTCGAGCCGACGATGATGCCCGGCTCGATCGTCGTTCCGCCGTTGATGCCGATCGGCTGCGAATAGACCGAGTCGCCCCCCTCGCCGACCGCCGCCTGCAGGTCGGCGGTGATCACGTCGAGGTCGAAGCCGGGGCTCTGCCGCTGCTGCATGATCTGCGGCGTCGACTGGCCGGGCGTGCGCAATAGCGCGAACTGGGTGGGTGAACTCGTCGACAGTCCGATCGTGCGGCTCGCCGCCTCTGCGGCGGTCTCCACGTCGATCGCGCCGGTCTGCGTGACCGACGAGTCGAACAGCAGCTGCGCGCTCGCCGTCGCCTGCCGCGCCTCGGCGAGCACCTGGTCTTTGCGCGACTCGTACAGGTTCGTGGCGATCGTGACGGCCATGTAGCCGCTGATGACCGTGACGGCGAACAGGGTTGCCAGCACGGTGATGGCGACGGTGCGCAGTTGTAGCGAGCTGCGCCAGAGCCTCACCAGCCGCACGAACAGCCGGCGAAGGCTGAACGGGGTCATCGTCTCAACGCGGTGCGCCCGCGCGGTAGCCGACGCCCCGCACAGTCATGACGATGCTGGGGTTGTCGGGGTCGGTCTCGACCTTGGCCCGCAGACGCTGCACGTGCACGTTGACGAGGCGCGTGTCGGCCTTGTATTGGTAGCCCCACACCTGCTCGAGTAGCATCTCGCGCGTGAACACCTGGTTCGGCTTCATGGCGAGCGCCAGCAGCAGGTCGAACTCGAGCGGCGTGAGGTTGATCGCCTGGTCGCCCCGGCGGACCTCGTGGCCGGTCACATCGATCGTGACGTCGCCGATCTGCAGCCGCTCGACCGACGAGTCGGGCGTCGGCCGCAGGCGCGTCCTGATGCGGGCAACGAGTTCCTCCGGGTTGAACGGCTTCACGATGTAGTCGTCGGCCCCCGACTCGAGACCCTCGACGACGTCGTTGGTGTCGCCCTTCGCGGTCAGCATGATGATGGGCGTGCCGGTGATCTCGCGCAGGCGCCGGCACACCTCGATGCCGTCCATGCCGGGCAGCATGACGTCGAGCAGAACGAGGTCGGGCGAGACCTGCGTGAAGGCGTTCACCGCGTCGGCGCCGTCGTGCACGAGGTGCGGTTCGTAGCCCTCGCCGGTGAGCACGATGCTGATCATCTCGGCGAGCGCCGTGTCGTCGTCGACGACGAGGATGCGCGCAGTCATTGCCAGCCTCCGCTCACTGACCCGGGCGCCATCGCCCGAGGATGCGATCATTGTTCGCTCCAGCCTAGACGAGTGTGAAACCATACGGCCTGTGAGCAACGACTCCTCTTGGACCTCGCCCGGCTGGACACCGCCCGGTGGCGGCTCCAGCGGTGACCCCTCGACGACGCCTCCTCCCGCGCCCCCCGGCGCAGGTGCCCCGAGCGGCCCGGAGGCGCCGGCCTCACCGAGTGCGGCGCCCGCGTACGGGCCCGCAGCAACCGGGGGGTGGGCCCCTCCGCCGAAACCGGGGTTGATTCCGCTTCGGCCGATCGACTTCGGCACGCTGTTCGGTGCGACCTTCCAGGTGTTGAAGCGCAACCCGCGGCCCACGTTCGGCGCGGCGCTGCTGCTGAACGCGCTCGTGACGATTCTGGCGTTCGGGCTCGTCTTCGGCTTGTCCATCGTGAGCCTCGACCGCCTCGAGCGCGCGAGCGACAGCGAGGCGGATGCCATCGTCGCCGGCACCTTCGGGCTGATCGTGCTGGCCGGCGTCGTCGCCACCGCCGTCGCGCTCGTCGCGCAGGCCCTCTTGCAGGGGCTCATCACCATCGAGGTGTCACGCCAGATCCTCGGCGAGAAGAACACGTTGAAGCAACTGTTCGCCCGCGGCAAGGGCCGCTGGGGCGCTCTGATCGGGTGGACCGTCCTGCTCTCCATGGCTCTCACGGTCGCCATCGTCATCCTCGTCGGCCTCGTGACCCTGATGATCGTCGTCGGCGGCCCCGCAGGCATCGCCGTCGGCGTGACGATCGGCGTGCTCGGCGGGCTCGGCCTCGCCGTCCTCGGCGTGTGGCTGTGGATCAAGCTCGCCCTCGTGCCCGCCGCGATCATGATCGAGCGCCTCACGCTGGGGGCGGCGATCGGCCGAGCATGGCGCCTTATTCGCGGATCTTTCTGGCGCACCCTCGGCATCCTGCTGCTGTTCACCGTCATCGTGCAGGTCGCGGCGAGTGTCGTATCGGCGCCCTTCAGCATCGCCGCGACCTTCGGCGGTGCGCTGTTCAACCCGGCGGGCGACGAACTCTCGGCGATCGTCGTGCTGATCGGCGCGAACCTGTTGAGCATCGCCGTCGCCGTCATCGTGGGCGCGATTGGTGCCGTCCTGACGACCTCGGCGGTCGCGCTCATCTACACCGATATTCGGATGCGCTCGGAAGGCCTCGACATCGACCTGCAGCAGGCGGTCGAGCAGTCGGCAGCCGGCCGGACCGTCGACGACCCCTACATTCGCGGCCTCGGCGGCGAGACCCGCCCCGCCTCAGCCGCGTGATTGCCCCGCCGACGTCGATGCCGCTGGGTGCCGTCGTCGCGCGCGCGCCGCTGGAACCGGACGCGCCCGGGGGCCGCGAGCTGCTGAGCGACGAGCTCGCTGACCCGCGGTACGCCGAGGCGCTTCCGAACTGGTTCGACCTGCTGTCGCAGCGGGTGCTCGAGTGGTTTCTCTCGCTGTTCGACCAGGGCGTCGCCGGCCCTCCGGGGCTCGGCTTCGTCATCGTGCTGCTGATCATCGCCGGCCTGATCGCCATCGCGATCGCCGTGTACGGTCTGCCCGCCCGACGGCGCCGCAGCCAGCTTTCGGATGAGTTGTTCGGCGCGAGCGACCGGCGAAGCGCTCGCGAACTGCGCAAGGATGCCGAATCCGCGGCCTCGCGCGGCGACTGGGCCGCCGCGATCGCCGACCGTTTCCGGGGGATCGCGCGATCGCTGGACGAGCGCACGATCGTGAGCGTGCATCCCGGAACGACGGCCCACGGCTTTGCGGCGATGACGGGGCGCGCCTTCCCCGATCAGGCGGCGGCGCTCGAGGACGCGGCCGACGCCTTCGACGGGGTGCGCTACCTCGGTCGCGGCGGCGACGAACCGCAGTACCGTGCGGTCACGCGGCTCGACGAAACCCTCGCCGCCGCACCCTCCCCCGTGGGTCGCGCGCGATGACCGCGACGATCGTCACGCCGACCGCCGGCCGCGCCATCAAGCGCAGCCTGTTCTGGGTCGGGGTCGTCGGCGTCGCCCTCACGGTCGCCGTGCTGATGACGGCGCTGAACGGCACAGTGACGGGCAGCGAGCGCTGGGACACCTCGGCCGCCGCCCCGACGGGCAGCCGCGCCCTCGTCACCGTGCTCGGCGAGCAGGGCATCGACGTGACCGTGGCCACCACACGCGCCGCGGTCGACTCCGCCCTGTCTGACGCGCGAGACGCCGGCGAGCAGGTCACGCTGCTCGTCGCCGACGGGCGCGGCATTCTCGACGGCGACAGGATCGCGGGCCTGACCGGCCTCGCCGACCGTCTCGTGCTCGTCGAGCCCGGCGTCGACACGCTCGACGCGCTCGATTTTCCCTTCGCGACCTCCCGTACCGTCTCCGGGCCGATCGACAGCGATGGATGCGCGCTCGCGGCGGCCACCCGGGCCGGTTCCGTTGACGGCGACGCGATCGTCGTCTACGACACCGACGTCGACGACGCCTGCTTCCGCACGGAGGGGGGCGCGGCTGTTCTGACGACCACCGTCGACGGCGCGCCCGTCACCGTTCTCGGCGCCGGCGAGGCGCTCGAGAACGGGGCGATCGAACGCGGCGGAAACGCGGCGCTGGCGCTGGGGCTCGCGGGCGAGCATCCCCGACTCGTCTGGTACTCGCCGGGGCCCGCCGATTCCGACGCGGCGAGCCTGGCCGAGTTGACGCCCGGCTGGGTGAATCCGCTCGCGTGGCTGGCGGCCATCACGCTGCTGGTCGCCGCCTTCTGGCGCGGCCGGCGGCTCGGCCCCGTCGTCATCGAGAACCTGCCCGTCGTCGTGAAGACCACCGAAACCATGGAGGGCCGGGCACGGCTCTACGCCCGCGGCGGCGCCCGACTGCGCGCCCTCGACGCGCTGCGCGTCGGAACCCTGCGCCGCATCGCCCGCACCCTCGCGCTCGGCGCGGGCGCGGGAGTCGACGACGTCATCACCTCGGCGGCGGCCACGATCGGCGCCGACGAACGCGCCGTGCGAGCCCTGCTCGTCGACACCGAGCCCTCCACCGACGCCGAGCTCGTGCGCCTCAGCGACCGACTCACCGAACTCGAACGGGCCGTCGCGCGCCGCGTGGCGCAGGGCGACGACACAGCCAGCACCGAAAGGATGAACGCATGACCGACACCGCGCTCCGAGAAAAGTTCCTCGCCGTCCGGGGCGAGGTCGGCAAGGCCGTCGTCGGCCAGGACGGGGCCGTCAGCGGACTCATCGTCGCCCTACTCTCGGGTGGGCACGTGCTGCTGGAGGGCGTGCCGGGTGTCGCGAAGACGCTGCTCGTGCGCACCCTGTCTGCCGCGCTCGACCTGAAGACCGCGCGCGTGCAGTTCACCCCCGACCTCATGCCGGGCGACGTGACCGGCTCGGTCGTCTACGACGCGAAAAACGGCGACTTCGAGTTCCGGCCGGGACCCGTGTTCACGAACATCATGCTCGCCGACGAGATCAACCGCACGCCGCCGAAGACGCAGTCGTCGCTGCTCGAGGCCATGGAGGAGCGCCAGGTCACCGTCGACGGCGAGACGCACCTGTTGCCGAAGCCGTTCCTCGTCGCTGCAACCCAGAACCCCGTCGAGTACGAGGGCACGTACACCCTGCCCGAGGCGCAGCTCGACCGATTCCTGCTGAAGCTCGTGCTCGACCTACCGCCCCGCGACAGCGAGATCGAGGTGCTGAACCGGCACGCGGCCGGCTTCGACCCGCGCGACCTCGCCGCCGCCGGAGTCACGGCCGTCGTCGGGGGCGACGACATCGCCGCCGCGCGCGCGGCCGTCGGCACGGTCGACACCTCCAGCGACCTCGTCGCCTACATCGTCGACCTCGCCCGCGCCACCCGTAAGAGCCCGTCGGTCAAGCTCGGCGTCAGCCCCCGCGGCACCACCGCACTGCTCGCCGCCGCGAAGGCCTGGGCCTGGCTCTCGGGCGCCGACGGCGTCACCCCCGACCACGTGCAAGCCATGCTCTTGCCCGTCTGGCGGCACCGGCTGGCCCTGCGCCCGGAGGCCGAACTCGAGGGCGTCACCGCCGACACGATCCTGCGTTCGATCGTGCAGCAGGTGCAGGTTCCGCTCTAGTGGAAACCTGGGTCTAGGCATGGCTGTCACCGGCTGGTTCGTGCTGCTCGTCGCCGCAGGCGTCGTGCCCGTCGTGCTGCTTGACGAGAGCATCGGAGCCGGCTGGGCGCTGCTCGGCTGGCTCGCGCTGTGCCTGCTGCTCGCCCTCGTCGACCTGGTGCTCGCCGCCTCGCCGCGCGCGGCTCGGCTTGAGCGCTCGACCGCCGAACGCGTGCGGCTCACCGAAAGCGCCGACGCCGTGCTGTACGTCACGAACCCCACCACGAAACGGATGCGCGGCATCGTTCGCGACGCCTGGGAACCGTCCGCGGGCGCCCGCCCGCCCCGGCAGCGCCTCGACGTGCCCGCCGGGGAGCGGCGGGCGATCCGCACGACCCTCACGCCCTGGCGCCGCGGGGAACGGCGAGCGGCGATGGTGACGATCCGCGCGATCGGGCCGATGCGGCTGGCGGGGCGGCAGGCGAGCATCCAGCTGCCGGGGGCGATCACCGTGCTGCCCGAATTCGCCTCGCGCAAACACCTGCCCTCGCGCCTCGCACGCCTGCGCGAGCTCGACGGTCGCACGAGCGTCATGGTGCGCGGCCAGGGCACCGAATTCGACAGCCTGCGCGAGTACGTGCGCGGCGACGACGTGCGCTCGATCGACTGGCGAGCCACCGCCCGACGCGGCGGCGACCCCGGCGGCGCGGGCGCGATGGGCCCCGCGCAGACGCTCATGGTGCGCACCTGGCGACCCGAGCGCGACCGCCGCGTCATCATGGTCGTCGACTCGGGGCGCACCGCCGCGGCCCGCATCGCCAACGAGACGCGCCTCGACACCGCCTTCGAGTCGACCCTGCTACTCGCCGCCCTCGCCGACCGCGCCGGCGATCGCGTCGACGTGGCCGTGTACGACCGACGCGTGCGCGGGCGCGTGCAGGGGGCGCGCGGCGCCGACCTGCTGTCGAAACTCACCGAGACGATGGCGCCCATCGACCCCGAACTGCTCGAGACCGACTGGAGCAGCGTGCCGGCGCTCGTACGCTCGATGACGGCGCAGCGTTCGCTCGTCGTGCTGGCGACCCCACTCGAATCGCCCGGGGCGACCCGATCGCTACTCACGATGCTGCCCCAGCTGACCCGCACCCACCTCGTGCTCGTCGCCGCCGTCACCGACCCCGAGCTCGTGGCGGCCGCGGCCTCGCGCGGAGACCGGCCGGCCGTCTACCGGGCAGCCGCCGCCGAGCGGGCGCTGCTCGACGCCGAACGGGTCGCCGCCGCCGTGAAGCGCCTCGGCGGTGATGTCGTCTCGGCCCCACCGCTCGAGCTGCCGCCCGCCGTCGCCGACCGCTACCTCGCCTACAAGGCCGCCGGCCGCCTGTAACGCCGAAGGGGGGCCAAGCCCTGCGGCTCAGCCCCCCCTCGTGGTCGTCGTGCGCGTTACTTCGCCGCGGTCGGCTCGGGCACCAGGGTGTCCTGCGCCTCGAGGATCGGGTCGAGCTTCGCCGCGACCGCCTCGCCGAGCCAGGCGTCGACGTTCGTCCAGTACTGGATGACCCGCTCGCGCAGTTCGGGGATCGTCACCTTCGAGACGTGGCCCGCGATGTTCGCCACGAGGCGCTCGCGCTGGGCGTCATCCATCACCTGGTTCACGAGGGTGCGGGCCTGACCGAAGTCGTCGTCCTCCGGGTGCAGCGTCGCCGACGCGCGCACGAGCTCCGTGTCGTTCTCCCAGCCACCCTCGTCGCCGTACCGCTCGACGTCGGCGTGCGGGCCGCCGAACGAGTTCGGCGCGTACACCGGCTGCGAGGCGGGCGGGAAGGAGTAGGCCATCGCGCCCTCCTTCGAGTAGTGGCCCACCGGGCTCTTCGGCGCGTTCACCGGCAGCTGGTTGTGGTTAGTGCCCACGCGGTAGCGGTGCGCGTCGGCGTAGCTGAAGATGCGGGCCTGCAGCATCTTGTCGGGGCTCGCCGCGATGCCCGGCACGAAGTTCGACGGAGCGAAGGCGGCCTGCTCGATCTCGGCGAAGAAGTTCTCGGGGTTGCGGGTGAGGGTCAAGCGCCCGACCGGGATCAGCGGGTAGTCGCCCTTCGGCCACACCTTCGTGAGGTCGAACGGGTTGAAGCGGTAGCTCTTCGCGTCGTCGTAGGGCATCACCTGCACCGAGAGATCCCAGCTGGGGTGGTCACCGCGCTCGATCGCGTCGAACAGGTCGCGGCGGTGGAAGTCGGCGTCCTCGCCGGCGATCTGGTCGGCCTGCGCCTGCGTGAGCGTCTCGTGGCCCTGCGCGGTGCGGAAGTGGTACTTCACCCAGAAGCGCTCTCCTGCCGCGTTGATCCACTGGAAGGTGTGCGAGCCGAAGCCGTCCATGTGGCGCCACGAACTCGGAACGCCCCGGTCGCCCATGAGCCACGTCACCTGGTGGGCACTCTCGGGCTTGAGGGTCCAGAAGTCCCACTGCATGTTGTGGTCGCGCAGCCCCGAGCCGGGCAGGCGCTTCTGCGAGCGGATGAAGTCGGGGAACGAGATGCCGTCGCGAATGAAGAAGACGGGGGTGTTGTTGCCGACGAGGTCGTAGTTTCCTTGCGAGGTGTAGAACTTGATCGCGAACCCGCGGGGGTCGCGCCACGTGTCAGGGCTGCCCTGCTCGCCGGCGACCGAGCTGAAGCGCACGAGCGTCTCGGTGGTCACGCCGGGCTGGAACAGCGCCGCCTTCGTGTACTGCGAGACGTCGTGCGTGGTCTCGAAGACGCCGAACGCGCCTCCGCCCTTCGCGTGCACGACGCGCTCGGGCACCCGCTCGCGGTTGAACTGGGCGAGCTTCTCGACCAGGTAGTGGTCGGTCAGGGCGATGGCTCCGTCGCGACCGGCGCTGCGCGACTGCTGGTCGCTCGGGGCCGGAGCGCCACTCGTGGTGGTCGTGTGATTCGCGGTCATGCGGATGCTCTCCTTCAGGTGATCGGTGACGTTCGGCATTCGGGGCACAGGCCCCAGAACGTGACCTCGGCCGTCTGGATCGCGTAGCCACCCGTCTCGGACGGCGTCAGGCACGGCGCATGCCCCACAACGCAGTCGATGTCGGTGACTGCCCCGCACCGCGTGCACACGGCGTGGTGGTGGTTGTCACCGATGCGCGTCTCGTAGCGCGCGGGGCTGCGGGCCGGCTCGATGCGCCGAACGAGCCCCGCCTCGGTGAGGTCGGTCAGCACGTTGTGCACGGCCTGCAACGTGAGGTGCCCGCCCGCGGCCGTCACCAGGCGGTGCACGGTGTCGGCATCGGAGTGGGGCGCCTCGGCGAGCCGGTCGAGCACGTGAATGCGCCCGGCGGTGACGCGCAGTCCGGCCGCGCGGAGGCGGCCTTCGGCGGTCGAGGTCATGCTGATCACCCTACCCTCTTTATTTGATTAACTCAAAAAAGTGAGCGGTTCGCGTGAGGGGATGCGCGCATCCCGTCGCGATGGACGATCAGTCGGCGACGACCACCCGCGCTCCCCTGCTGATCGGGTCGAGGTCGCCCGTCTCGCCCGCGAGCGCGGCGCGGCGGCCGAGGCCCCACTGCACCCACAGGAACCACACGAGCGCCACCGTGCCAATGCCGATGCGGATCACGTCGGGCCACTCCTGCCGTGTGACGACGCCCTCGATGACGCCGCTCACGAGCAGCGCGACAACGAGACCGCCGACCGTCGCGAACAGCGCGCGGCCGTCCTCGGCGAGCGCCTGGATGCGCGTGCGGGCCCCCGGCGCCACCCACGCCCAGAAGATGCGCAGCCCCGCGGCGCACGCGACGAACACGGCGTACAGCTCGAGCTGGCCGTGCGGCAGGATCGAGAGGAAGAACACGTCGAGGCGGTCGAACTCGGCCATGATGCCGGCCGAGATGCCGACGCCCTGTGCATTCTGGAACAGCACGAACGCGGGCCACAGTCCCGTGATGCCGAACGCCACGCACTGCGCGGCGATCCACGCGTTGTTCGTGAAGACCTGGGTGGCGAAGACGCCCTCGCTCGACTCGCGGTAGTACTCGACGAACTCTTGCTCGGCGTACACCCGCAGCTGCTCGTAGTCGCCGATCGCCGCGACAACGTCGGGGTTCGTCGCGACCCAGACCGCATAGGCGGCAGCGATGGCGATGAAGATCGCCATGACGGCGAGGCTCAGGTATCGGATGCCGTACAGCGCCGCCGGCACCGCTCGCGTCGCGTAGTGCGACAGCTGGGTAACCGGGTCGGCCGCGGCGCCCGTGAAGCGCAGCCGCGCGCGCGACAGCAGGACGCTCAGGCGTGCGGCCTGCGGGGCCTGACCGGCAGCCGTCGTGATCTGCGACAGTTGGGTCGCGCCCGCCTGGTAACCGTCGATCAACTCGTCGGCGTCGCGCCCGTCGAAGCGGCGCTGGCGCGACAGCTCGTCGAGCCGGCGCCATTCGGCGTCGTGGGCGTGTGAGTAGGCGTCGAGATCCATCTGTTTAGATGATGGCATGTCGACCGCGGCGGGAACCCAGAGCCTCAGCCGACACGACGACGAGCGCGAGCTGCTCACCGGCGAGGCCGTGGCGCTCGAGCTGCGGGCGACGAACGTGATCCTGCGGGCCGCCGGCGCGATCATCGACTACCTCGTGTACGTGCTCGCCACCGTCGGGCTCGTCTGGGCCGCCCTGGTTTTGGCCGCAGGGAGCGGTCTGCCCGATGCCCTGTACCCCGCGCTCGGAATCGCCTGCGCGTTCGTCGGCCTCGTGCTCGTGCCCGCCGTCGTCGAAAGCGCGACGCAGGGCAAGTCGCTCGGGCGCTGGGCGCTCGGCTCGCGCATCGTGCGCGATGACGGTGGGGCGATCGGATTCCGGCACGCGTTCATCCGGTCGTTCGTGGGGTTGTTCGAGATCGTGTTCACCGGCGGCGGGCTCGCGGTCGTCGTGGGGCTGGTGAACGCGCGCGCTAAGCGGCTCGGCGACCTGGTCGCCGGCACCTACAGCCAGTACGAGCGGGTGCCGAAGCACGAGCCCGTGGAGTTCGGCGTGCCCGTCGAGCTCAGCGAGTGGGCGGTCACGGCCGACGTGGCGCGCATCCCCGACTCGCTCTCACGCCGCATCGCCCAGTTCCTGCGCCAGGCCGACGGGCACACGCCCGCCACCCGGCAGCGGCTCGCCGCAGCGCTCGCGACCGAGGTGGCGCCGTTCGTCTCGCCCCTGCCCAGCGTCGAGCCCGAGCTACTGCTGGCAGGAGTCGCGGTGCTGCGCCGCGAGCGGGAGGCCCGGGCGCTCGAACTGGAGCGCGCCCGCCTCGATGACCTCGCCCCGACGCTCCGCGCGCTGCCGCACGGGTTTCCCGACCGCGGGTAGCGCGGCGCGGGCGCGAATCAGCGATCGCGCCGCAGGACGGGCTGACTAGTAGCGGTAGTGGTCGACCTTGTAGGGACCATCAGGGTCCACGCCGATGTACTGCGCCTGGCGGTCGCTCAGGCGCGTCAGCTTCACGCCCAGCGCGTCGAGGTGCAGGCGCGCCACCTTCTCGTCGAGCAGCTTCGGCAGCACGTACACGCCCACCGGGTACTCGGCGATCTTGGTGTGCAGCTCGAGCTGTGCGAGCACCTGGTTCGTGAACGACGCGCTCATCACGAACGACGGATGCCCGGTGGCGTTTCCGAGGTTCATGAGGCGCCCCTCGCTCAAGACGAGGATCGAGCGCCCGTTCGGCAGCCGCCACTCGTGCACCTGCGGCTTGATCTCGACCCGCTCGGCGCCGGGAAGCGACTCGAGCCCCGCCATGTCGATCTCGTTGTCGAAGTGGCCGACGTTGGCGACGATCGCGAGGTGCTTGAGGCTCTGCAGGTGCTCGACCGTCACGACGCCCTCGTTGCCGGTCGCGGTGACGAGGATGTCGATCTCGCCGATCACGTCGTCGAGCCTCGCCACCTGGTAGCCGTCCATCGCGGCCTGGAGGGCCGTGATCGGGTCGATCTCGGAGACGATGACGCGCGCGCCCTGGCCGCGGAGAGCATCCGCGCTGCCCTTTCCGACGTCGCCGTAGCCGCAGACGAAGACGGTTTTGCCGCCGATGAGCACGTCGGTGGCGCGGTTGAGGCCGTCGGGCAGCGAGTGGCGGATGCCGTACTTGTTGTCGAACTTCGACTTCGTGACCGAGTCGTTGACGTTGATCGCGGGGAAGAGCAGCTGCCCGTCGCGGTGCAGCTCGTACAGGCGGTGCACGCCGGTGGTGGTCTCTTCGGTGACGCCGATGATGGATTCGGCCGTGCGGGTCCAGCGGGTGGGGTCAACGGCGAGGGATGCGCGAAGCGCTTCCAGAATCACGCGCCACTCGGCGCTGTCGCCCGGCTGGTCGGCGGGAACGGCGCCCGCGAGCTCGAACTCGCGGCCCTTGTGCACGAGCAGGGTCGCGTCGCCGCCGTCGTCAAGGATGAGGGTCGGCCCGACGGGGTTGCCGTCGGCGTCGACACCGAAGTCGAAGATCTGCTGGGTCGCCCACCAGTACTCGGTGAGCGTCTCGCCCTTCCAGGCGAAGACGGGCGTGCCCTCGGGGGCGTCGACGGTGCCGTGCGGGCCGACCACGACGGCGGCGGCCGCCTCGTCCTGCGTCGAGAAGATGTTGCAGCTCGCCCACCGCACGTCGGCGCCGAGGGCGACGAGGGTTTCGATCAGCACGGCGGTCTGCACGGTCATGTGCAGGCTGCCGGCGATGCGGGCACCGGCCAGTGGCTGGGTGGGGCCGAACTCGTCGCGCAGGGCCATGAGTCCGGGCATCTCGTGCTCGGCGAGGCGGATCTGGTGGCGCCCCGCCTCGGCGAGGGCAAGGTCGCGCACGGCGAAGTCGAGGCCGTTGCGGGTGGTGATGGTGGCGAGCGGGCCGAGGTCGGCGGGGCGCGCGGGCGCGGCGGTGTCGGAAGCCATGCCCACATTCTCGCAGGAGATTTCCGCGGATGCGCTGGGCGTGCATCCGGAGTGATGGCGCGTGACGGACGCCCGCGGGCGGCGTGTGCGGGCGGCGTGTGCGGGCGGCGTGTGCCGGCGGCGTGTGCCGGCGGCGTGTGCGGGCGGCGTGTGCGGTGTGAGCGGACCGCGGGACCGGACGGAGCGGCGGCCGCGCGGCGGGCGGAACGCGAGGTCGCGCGGGTTCGCGCAACTCGTGCACGCGCACAGCGGCTCGAGTTGCGCACACGTGCGCGCCGTGAGCGCCCATCCTGACAGCAAGCGACCCGGTCGCAGGGACGGGACTGCCCCGAAACAAGGGTTTGCGCCGAGACGAGGCCGCGCGAACCCTTGTCTCGACGCAAACCCTCGTCTCGGCGACGGCAGCGGGTGGGGACGCGCGGGGCCAGGCGGACAGGCGGCCGCGCGGCGGGCGGAACGCGAGGTCGTGCGGGTTCGCGCAACTCGTGCACGCGCACACCTGCTCGAGTTGCGCAAATGCGCTCGGCGTGCGCGACTAGAGCGATCGGCGACAGCGCGCCCGTCGCGTGACTGCACGCGGCAGGCGCGCCCGCGCCGCGTGCCCGACCCGGCCCGGTCCCCGGCCCCTACGCGCGAATCAGCGCGAGCACCTCGTCGCGGATTGCCTCCATGACAGGCGGGGTCGACCCTTCGGCGTTCAGGCGCAGGAGCGGTTCAGTATTCGACGGGCGTACGTTGAACCAGTACCACCCACGCCCACCAGGCCCACCGAAACCGCCCGCCGCCCCGTCGAGAACGCCGGTGAACGTCAGCCCGTCGAGCTCGTCGATCTCGGCCCGTCCGGTGAACGCGTCGACGATGCGGGTGTATGCCGCGGGCACGTCGTCGACGACCGAGTTGATTTCGCCGCTCGCCGCGTACGGCGTGTACTCGGCGGCGAGGCGCGACAGCGGCCCGTCGTAGACTCCGAACTGGGCGATGAGGTGCATCGCGGCGAGCATGCCGTTGTCGGCACCCCAGAAGTCGCGGAAGTAGTAGTGCGCCGAGTGCTCGCCGCCGAAGATTGCCCCGGTGGCGTGCATGACGTCTTTGATGAGCGAGTGCCCGACGCGGGTGCGCACCGGCTCGGCACCGACCGCCTCGATCGTCTCGGGCACGATGCGCGACGTGATGAGGTTGTGCACGACCGCGATGTCGCCCGTCTCGCCGGCGGCGCGCACCCGCTCGACCTCGCGGCGCGCGACGATGGCGGCGACCGCGCTCGGCGTCACCGGCTGCCCGAGCTCGTCGACGACGAAGCAGCGGTCGGCATCGCCGTCGAAGGCGAGCCCGAGGTGGGCGCCGTGTTTGACGACAGCCTTTTGCAGGTCGACGAGGTTCGCCGGCACGAGCGGGTTCGCCTCGTGGTTGGGGAAGGTTCCGTCGAGCTCGAAATACAGCGGGATGATCGTGAGCGGCAACGCAGGAAGTCCCGCTCCCGTGCCGAGCACCGCGGGCACGGTCATCCCACCCATGCCGTTTCCGGCATCGACGACGATCGTCAGCGGTCGTACGGTGGACAGATCGACGAGCTCGCGCAGGTACGCCGCGTAGTCGGTCAGCACGTCCCGCGTCGTGAGCGATCCGAGGCGGTCGGCGGGCAACGCCTCGACCCCTCCGGCGTCGAGGTACGCCTGGGCCCGGTCGCGAATGCCCGCAAGCCCCGTGTCGAGGCTCACACCCTGCGCGCCGGCGCGGCAGAACTTGATGCCGTTGTACGTGGCGGGGTTGTGGCTGGCGGTGAACATGGCGGCGGCGATGCCGTCGCGGCCCGAGACGAAGTAGGTCTCGTCGGTCGAGCACAGCCCGAGGTTCTCGACGTGGGCTCCTCGGGCGACGGCGCCGCGCGCGAACGCCTCCGTGAAGCCGGGCGACGAGTCACGCATGTCGTGGCCGACGGCGATGCGCTGCCCGGCGGCGCTCAGCTCGTCGACGAAGGCGGCGCCGAGCGCCTCGACGACCTCGTCGGTGAGTTGCGAGCCGACGAGACCGCGCACGTCGTAGGCCTTGATGAATGCCGAAAGGTCAGGGGTGGTCTGCACGCCTCTACGGTAGCGAGTCAGCCGACCTCGCCGAGCGCCGAGTACCGCACGATGTGCCAGCCCTGCGGTGCCGACAACCGCTGCGAGTGCTTCTCGCACAGGTCATAGGTGTGCGGTTCGCGGCGCTGCGCGAGCGGCCCGAGCACGGCCATCGAGTCGGCGTAGTCGTACGTCAGCGTCGAGATGGCGGCGTTGTTGCACGCCACTTTGCTGCACTGCCGGGAGGTCATCGGGTTCAGCATACGGCGGGGCTCGGACATGCGCGGGTACGCTGGCGGCATGCCCTCCTCGCGCGCCGGCGACCCGCTGTCGGGTCCATCCGCCACGGGCGGAACTCCCAACGGCGGCGCTCCTGCCGGCCGCGCCGCGCAGGGGCGACGCCGCGCACGCCACGGCAAGGCGGGTCGCTCGCAGCTGCCGGGCGCCCAGCTGCGGCCCGTGCACACCCGCCGCGACCTGTTCGAGCAGACGGTGCGGGCGACGGCCGAGTATCTGGTCGACGAGTGGCCGACCGAGCTGTCGGGCCTGCGCATCGACGTCATGCCGATGCCCGAGCAGCCGCCGGGGGTGAACGGCGTGGCGCGGTGGCGCTCGATCCCCGCGCAGCAGCGGGTGATTCTCTTCCGCATCCCGATCGAGCGCATGAGCCGCCTGCACCGTGACGACGACTGGCACCGCCGCATGATGATCGAGAACTGCGTGTTCCGCGCGGTCGGCGAACTGATCGGCAAGGACCCGTGGGATCTCGCCCCCGACCGCTTCCGCCACTGGTAAACGCCACGGGCCGGCGGCGCGGACAGACGCGCTACTGCGGCAGGATGACGAGCGGCGGCGTGGCCGCCCGCGGGGCGAGGATGCGCGTGGTCGCGATCGCCGCATCCCCCCGATAGCTGACGGATGCGCTCACGTCGCCGCCGGCGATCGTGATGCGCAGCGGCGTACTGCCCGCGACGGGCAGGCTCACGGCCCCGCCGGCGGGCACCTCGATGAGGCGCCCGTCGAGGTCGACGGTGGCGCCGTCGGCGGGCGCGGCGAGGTGCAGCCGCGCTGTCGTGCCGGCGAGGTCGCCGACCGTGCCGAGCGCGGTGATGCCGTCGGGGAGAAGCGGGGAGGCGGAGATCCAGTGCTGATCGATCGACGGCGTAACGCCCCCGACCGGCCCGGGTAGCACGTCGGGGTCGGCGTCGACGACGCTCACCCGCACTCCCGCGACGACGGGCGCGCTGGCGTCGACGAGGAACGCCCAGTCGCCGGCGGGCAGTTCGGGCAGCGGCAGGTCGAGCACCGTTCCGCCCTCGAGTGCCGCGAGAATCGGCGGAATGACGGATGCCTCGGGCTCGGCATCGACGGCGCCCGCGCGAACGAGGCGCACCGTCACGTCGGCCCCCTCCTCGCCCGGGGCAAGCAGCCGCAGGGTTGGCAGGAGGTCGGGCCCGACGGCCGTCGCGCGCTCCTGCACGCTGTCGGGGTCGATGATCGGCACCCCGGGGATGACGAGCCGCGTGGCGGCGGTCTCGGCGGCGGTGACGACCGACAGCCCGCCGGGCTCGAGCCCGCGCACGGTCGTTGTTTGCAGCGTTGCCGTGACCGAGCCGGCGCGGGCCGTGACGCTGACGATCGGCGACGTTTGGTCGACGGCGAGTCCGTCGAACGCGACCACGCGTTGAAATCCGCTCGGCACGATGATTCCCGTGGTGCCGGGGGCGGTAATCACACCGCTCGCGCCGTACAGCGCCAGGTCGATCGTGGCGTCGACGGGCCCGGGGTTCGCCACGGCGACCCAGCTTGTGCGCCCGACGGTGGTGTCACCGCCCACGAGCCACCCGGTGCGGCTCGCCGGCGCACACTCGGCCGCCGCGAAGCCGAAGATGTCGGGGGTGCGCACACTCACACTGTCGATCGCGGCGACGAGTTCGTCCGGGGCGGACACCGGCAGGGTGACGACGGCGGGCGGGTCGGCCGCGACCAGCGGCGTCTCGGCGGGCAGCTCGCTGGGCAGCGCGTCGCTGCCGTCGAGCGCGGCGACGGTCGCGCCGGTTCCGGCGGTCACGAGGCGCGGCATGGCGGCCACGGTGAGCTGGGGATTGTCGCCCGGCGTGAGCCCGAACACGCCGCCCGGGCAGGCGAGCGTCTGGTCGGAGCGGTCGGGCGTCACGGTGATGGCGGTCACGTCGGGCGTGACGGTCGGGCCGGGCACGAGCAGCGCCGCCGCCCCGAGCGCGACGGCGGCCCCGGCGGCGAGCAGGCTGAGCCCGGCCCGCCCCGAGGCGAGTGCGATGCGGCGCGCGTCAGTCATCGGTGTCCTCGTCGAAGGTGGCGGCCGGGTCGTCGATCGTGCCGTCGGCACTGCGCTCGCGGCGCGGACGGATGCTCGTGGGCACGGCCAGCAGGAACGTCAACGCCAGCACTCCGAGCTGCACGGCGAGGACGGTTCCGGCGAGCGGGTGTGGCTCAGGCCCTGCCGCGCGGTCGTCGTCGTCTGCCGCGACCCGCCAGAGCCGCCCCGCGTCGGTGTCGCCGACGGGTACGAGCACCGGCGTCGCGTCGAGCGCTGCCGCCACGTCAGCGATGCGGTAGGGGCGCTCGTCGGCTCCGTCGTCGCCGTCGATCACCGCGCTGGATGCTCGCAGCAGCACGTAGCGCACGTCGCGGTCGTCGAGGTCTCGCTCGAGCGCCCGTCCGCTCGGGGCGGCCAGGTTGCCGGCGAGGGTGGCGAGATCGCGCAGCTCGGTGTCGTCGGCGCGACGCACGGTGCGCTGTTCGATCAGGGTCGGCCCCGCACCGCGGTCGATGCGGGCGGCGAGCCCCTCGTCGCGGGGGGTCAACACGAGGGTGCCGAGGCGGGGGTCGTCGCTGGCGTCGGCGGCGACGAGGGCGGGCAGCGTGCGCGGCTCGGCGAGGGGCACGACGGTCGCCGTTCCGAGCAGGATCGCGGCAAATGCGGGAACCGCGATCGCCGTCGCACCGGTCACGGCGACGATCCCGGGAATCGCGCCAGCGCGACCCAGGCGGTCGAGGCCGATGCCGGCGGCGAGCACCAGCCCGAACCAATACAGGCTGACTGCTGGCCCCACGTCGAGGCCCACGGCCCGGCCGTCGGCGGTGGTGAGGGCGATGCCCGACGCGACGATCGCGGTGACGAGGCCGAGCGCAGCGAGGCCGAGGGGCGCGAGGGCGCGCATCCCGTTGGGAAGCGCCGGGGCGAGCAGGCCGAGCACCGGGATCGCCACGACCGGGATGCCCACGACGAGGGCGACGAGCAGCGGGGACGGCTCGGCGGGCAGGAGGGTCGCGAGTGGGCCGAGCACGGGCGCGAGGTCGGGCCACCCCAGCAGGATGCCGGTCGGCGACGCCGGGCCGGGGGCGGCGGCGAGCCCCGGGTCGGTGAGTAGCGCGAGCACCTCGCCCCGCAGCATGCGATCGGCGATCAGCGGCGCGGCGAGAACGCCGACGGGCACGGCGAGCGTGAGCAGGCGACCGATCGTTCGCGGGCGCACCACCATGGCGGCCACCCACACGAGCGCGAGGGCCGGGGCGACGCTCGGCGCCGCGGCGACCAGCACGGCGGTGAGCAGCCCGGTGACGGCGGTCGCGCTCCACGAGGAGGGGAGGCGCACGGCCGCGGCGACCAGCCACGGCAGGGCGAGATGCACGATGAGCACCGTCAACCGGGCCTCGGTGAGCGCCACGGCCAGCGCGGGAGCAGCGGCCCACAGGACAGCCACCGCGGCGGCGGGGCCGGGCCGCCTCACGAGCGGTGCGGCAGCCCACCATGCGCCCAGTGCCGCGAGCGGCAGAGCGACCGCCCACAGCACCACCAGCGCGAGAGACGGTTGCCACGCCGTGAGCGCGGCGAGCGCCGCCAGGACGAACGCGAAGGGGTCGGCCGCGCCCTCCGTCGTCACCCGAACGCCGTCCGCGAGGGCGCCGAGGTCGGCGGCGAGCGGCGCGAGCGTTCCGCCGCCGAGGGCGGCCGCCCCGAGCAGCGGCGCCGTCGCCATCAGCCCGACGATCGCGGCGCCGGCAACGGCCGCGACGCCGGCGGGGGCGAAATCGGGGCGATCGATGCGCGACATCTCTGCCTGGCCGAGGCGAGCATCCCGAGCGATCGCCCGTCGCCGACGCACCTCACGCGGATCGAGGCGCAACGGTTCGATGGCCGCCCACCCGACTTGGCGGGCCCGCGCAAGGCGGCGGCGAGCGCGAGGGACGGCCGGGCCCGAGAACGCGACGGTGAGCGCGGCCAGAATCTCGCCCAGCACGAGCGTCGGGCGCTTCGCGAGCAGGTGCCCGATCGAGCGGGCGAGCGCGAGTGGCACCAGGCTCAGCCAGTGCAGCGGCACGGCGGCGAGCGGGGCGTAGACGAGCCGGCGGTGCAGCTGGGCGGTGCGGCGCCAGCGGGCGGCGGTGCGGGCGCTGACGCGCGGAGCACGGCCGGGCTTGCTGAACTCCGCGCTCGACTCGTGGGCGAAGACGCGCGCCAGCGGCACCCCGACGACGCGGTGCCCCGCGAGGCGGATGCGCACGCACAGGTCGAGCGCCGTGTCGACGTGGGCGAGCGCGGGGTCGAAGCCGCCGACGTCGCGCCAGACCGTGCGGCGCACGAGAATGCCGGCCTCGCCGACCGCCAGCACGTCGCTCGTGCGGTCGTGCTGCGCCTGGTCGAGCTCACGCTCGGCGAGCGCCACGGACGAACCGGTTCGCGTCAGCGTCTCACCGAACTCGCGGATGGTGGTCGGATGCTCGCCGTCCATCACCTTGGGACCGGCGACCGCCACCGACGGGGCCACCTCGACGGCGCCCAGCAGCCTCTCGAGCGCCCGCAGGTCGGGCGCGGTGTCGTGGCGCAGCATCCAGAACCACTCGTCGACGCCGCCGTACGGCGACGTCGTCTGCTCGGCGAGCGAAACCTGGTCTGTTCCCGCCATGACCAGCTGCCCGAAGCCGGCCGAGGCGTTCGGGGCGGTCACGTAGTGGGTGGGGGCGGCGTCGGCGAGCTGGGCGGTGACGGCCGCGTCATCGGCGGCGTCCACGATGACGAGCTGGTCGGCCCGGCGGGTCTGGTGGGTGAGCGCCGTGAGCGTGTGGTCGAGTGCGTCGCCGCCGCGGCGGACGACGAGCACTGCTGTTACGCGGGGCTGCACAGAAGGAGCCTAAGCGCGGCGGCGACCGTCATCGGTCGCCACACGCGGGGCGGCAGCCTTTGTCAGGCGCGGCGACGCAGCTTGCGACGCTCGCGCTCGCTCAGGCCGCCCCAGATGCCGAACCGCTCGTCGTTCTTCAGCGCGTACTCGAGGCACTCGGTACGCACCTCGCACGAGGTGCAGATCTTCTTGGCGTCCCGCGTCGAACCGCCCTTCTCGGGGAAGAACGCTTCGGGGTCGGTCTGGGCGCACAGCGCGTCGGTCTGCCACGCGAGTTCGGCATCATCGTCGATGTCACTCGTGCGGCGAACGCCGGGCACTCCCAGTCGAACCGGATCTACGTACCAATCGGCCGGTACGGTGTTGCGGTATTCGCTCATTAGTGGTGCTCCCCTCCCCCGTCACGACCCCCGGTGCGGCGGGATGCCCCTAATTACACTCGTGTAGTTCTCTCGCGTCAAGTCGCGAATCGTAAAAGGGTGAACCCGTTATCGAGGGTTGCGACGCGCCGGAATGTGTGCCTACGTCGATGTGCGGCGACGCGAGGGTGCCGCGGGCTATTGCGCGGCCCGACGGGCCGCCCACGCGGAGGCGACCATCTCGTCCAGCGTGTGGCGCATCCGCCAGTCGAGGTCGCGCGCGGCGCGCTCACCGCTCGCGACGATGCGCGCCGGATCGCCGGGGCGGCGCGGGGCGATCTCGGGGTCGAAGGCGATGCCGGTGACGCGCGCCATCGCATCCATGATCTGGCGCACCGAGACCCCGTCGCCCGAGCCGAGGTTGTACGCCGGCTCGACGCTCTCGCCGCGCTCGAGCCTGCGGGCCGCGGCAACGTGGGCGAGCGCGAGGTCGGAGACGTGGATGTAGTCGCGCACGCACGTGCCGTCGGGCGTCGGGTAGTCGTCGCCGTTGATGCGCGGGGCGCGACCCTCGACGAGGGCGTCGAAGACGAGCGGAAAAAGGTTGTGCGGGCTCGTGTCCCGCAGGCTCTGATCGCCCGAGCCGACCACGTTGAAGTACCGCAGGCTCGTGTGCCGCAGGCCCGCCGCCACGCCCTGGTCGGCGAGTAGCCACTCGCCAATGAGCTTCGACTCGCCGTACGGCGACGCGGGCGCCTTCGGGGTCTCTTCGACGACCAGGTCGACGTCGACGTCGCCGTAGACGGCCGCCGACGACGAGAAGACGCACGCGTCGACGCCGTGAGCGTGCATCGACTCGAGCAGCGTGACCATGCCGGTCACGTTCTGCTCGTACGTGTGCAGAGGCCGCTCGACGCTCACGCCGGCGTACTTGAACCCGGCGACGTGGATGACCCCGGTCACCCCGTTCTCGCTGATCGCGCGATCGACGGCGGCGCGGTCGAGGATGCTCGCCTCGATAAACGGGACGCCCTGCGGCACAAAGGCGGCGTGCCCGCTCGACAGGTCGTCGAGGACGACGGCGCCGAGCCCGTCGTCGAGGAGCGCGCGGACGACGTGGGCGCCGATGTAGCCGGCGCCTCCGGTGACGAGCCAGGTCATGGGGTCAACGCTACCGGTGCGCGCGGCGACGCCGGGCAGGATCAGTCGTTCGCGCTCGCGATCACGACTCGACCCGTGCCGCTCACCTCGTACGGCCCCGCCGAGAGGTAGAGGGCGTCCCCGCGGGTGACCGTCTGCTGACCGTCGACGCTCACCTGACCGTCGAGGCAGAGCAGGATGCTCGGACCCTCTGAACCGATCAACGCTCCGTCGGCGAGCGCCTCCCCCTCGACGACGGTGAGGGCGAAGTCGGGCACGTCGGGCCGGAAGACGCTGAGGCCGGGCTGGGTGACCTGCGGCTCGAGCCGCGGGGCGGGTAGCGGACGCGCGTCGAGGACGGCCAACAGTTCGTCGACGTCGATGTGCTTCGGGGTCAACCCTCCGCGGATCACGTTGTCGCTCGCCGCCATCACCTCGATACCGAGGCCCTCTTGGTACGAGTGCAGGTTGCCGGCCGGGAGGTAGAGCGACTCACCGGGCCGGAGGACGACCGTGTGCATGAGGGTCGAGATCGCAACGCCGGGGTCACCCGGGTAGCGGGCGGCCAGGCGCCGCACCGTCGCCCAGGTGCCGTTCGGGTCGTCCGGGTGCGGGTCACTGTCGTCGCCGGCGGCCTCGGCCAGAACCCACGAGAGGTGAGCCACGTCGGGGTCGCCGCTGAGAAGCCAGGCGACGGTATCGGCGAGCACGTCGTCGCCGCTTAGGCGGGTGAGGAAATCGTTGAGACACGGCTCGTCGACCGTTGCGAGTTCGCGCCGTGCCTCGGCGACGGGCCGAAATCCGCTGAGGGCGATAAACGGGTCACTCAGTGCATAGATCAGCTCGGGCTTGTGCAGGTCATCTTTGTAAGACCGTCGCGTGTCATCGAGGGCGATGCCCGCGGCGTTCTCGCGCGCGAAGCCCTCGACGGCCTGCGCGAGCGTGGGATGCACCTGCAAACTCAGGGGCTCCGCCGCCGCGAGCACCTTCATGAGGAAGGGCAGGCGGCCCTCAGGCAGAGACGCCGTGACGTCGACGAGCGTTCGCCCGACAGCGGGGCGGTCGACAACCAGGGCTGGGCACGCCGGGTGATCGCCGAGCCAGTACTCGGCCTCCGGCCCGCCCGACGGCTCGCGCCCGAGCAACTCGGCGATAGCGGTCGTCGACCCCCAAGCGTAGTCACGCGGGGTGTTGGCGATGCGAAGGATCACACGCCCGAGCCTAACCATCGTGGACAGCCGACAACGACGGATGTTCGTACCCGCGATCGAGGTGCGCTCTCGTCACAAAACGGCCTCGCCGGAGGCGCTGCCCGCCATAGTGGAACCATGACTTTCGAGCCCCTCATCAGTGACTTCTACGGCTTCGAGGCGCAATTGCGCGATCACGAGAAAGACGCCTTGGCCGCCCTGCGTGCGGACATCGAGCACCACCTCAAGCCGCTCGTCAACGACGCATGGGAGAAGGCGGAATTTCCCCGCGAGATCATCGACGTGCTGCACAAGCACCCGACGTTCGGTGAACTGTGGGACGAGACCCGCACCGGCGACTACTCGGCACTCTACGGTGGCTGGACGGCCCTTGAACTGGCCCGTGTCGACGCCAGCGTTGCCACGTATGTCGGCGTGCAGAACGGACTCGCAATGGGGTCGATCGGTGTGTGCGGCTCAGACGAGCAGCGCGCAGAGTGGCTTCCGAAGCTGCGCAGCGGCGAGGTCATCGGGGCGTTCGGCCTGACCGAGCCCCTGTCGGGCAGCGACAGCGCGCAGGGTCTGCGCACGACGGCGACCCCCGACGGCGACGGCTGGGTGTTGAACGGCCAGAAGCGCTGGATCGGCAACGCTACCTTCAGCGACATCACGATCGTCTGGGCAAAGAGCACCGAAGACGGTCAGGTCAAGGGCTTCATCGTGCCGACCGACACCCCCGGCTATGTCGCAACGAAGATCGAGCGTAAGCAGGCACTGCGCATCGTGCAGAACGCCGACATCACCCTCACCGACGTGCGAGTGCCGAACAGCCTGAAGCTCGAGAAAGCCGAGTCGTTCAAGAACACGGCCAGCGTCTTGCGCCTCACGCGCGCCGAGGTTGCGTGGGCCGCCGTCGGCACCGCGATCGGCGCCTACGAGGCCGCCGTCGCGTACACGAAGGAGCGCCACCAGTTCGGTAAGCCGATCGCGCACCACCAGCTGGTACAAGACCTGCTCGCCCGCTGCCTCGGCAAGATCACGGCATCGATCGCCCTGTGTGTGCGCGTCTCGCAGATGCTCGATGCGGGCGAGCAGCGCGACGAGCACGCGTCGATGGCGAAGGCGTTCGCAACGACGTCAATGCGCGAGGTTGTCGCGCTGTGCCGCGAGGTGCTCGGTGGCAACGGCATCGTGCTCGACTACGACGTTGCTCGCTTCTTCGCCGACGCCGAAGCTCTCTACAGCTACGAGGGCACCCGCGAAATGAACAGCCTCATCGTGGGCCGCGCCATCACGGGGGTGAGCGCCTTCGTCTGACGGGCACGCCTCACCCCGCCGATAGGCTTGAGCCCATGAAATGGGTGCGAGAACGCCGTGTCGCGCTCACCGCCCTGACTCTCTTCACCTTGCTTGCCGGCGACTTCTGGCGGTACCTGCTCAGCTGGTGGGGGTGGGGCATCGTCGTCGGGGTCCTGCTCATCGGGTGGATTGCGCTTGCCGTGAAGACGCGCGTTGATCCGCGACGGATTCCGATCGCGCTCGCCGCGTTCATCCTTATTGCCGCACTGTCGACGATCTGGTCGGCGTACCCGCTCACGACCCTGCTCGCCGTGTCGACAACCGTCGCCACGGTGTTCGTCGGCGTCATCATGGCCGCCACCGTCTCTCTCGACCAACTGTTGCGAGCCCTCGGGGTCGCGGCCCGCTGGATCATCGGGCTCTCGCTCGTGTTCGAGTTCGTCGTGGCTACCATCATCCGCCGCCCCGTGTTGCCGCTATGGGTCGAGTATGAACCGCCGATTCCCGGGCCGTTCTACTGGTCGCGCGGCGACCTCTTCGACGTGTTCGCCGGCGGTCGCATTCAGGGCATCGTAGGCAACGCAAACCTGCTGGGCACCGTCGCCGCACTCGCGCTCATCGTCTTCGCCATTCAACTGGTCGACCGACGGGTACCGATCGTCACCGGGTGGTTTTGGCTCGGCGCGTCGGTGGTCACGATTCTCTTCACCGAATCAGCGACCATTACCGTCGTGCTGGCGGGGTGCGCCTTCACGCTCGGCGTCGTGGTGCTCGCTCGGCGCTACCCTCACCGACGGAAGACGGTCTACGTCGCGACCGTCGGAATCGGCGTACTCGGCACCGTCATCGCCATCGCGCTGCGCGAGCAACTGCTCGATCTACTCGGTCGCAGCGGAGACTTGACCAACCGGCTGGGCATCTGGGAGCAGGTCATCGGGCTCTGGGCCGAGAGGCCGATACTCGGGTGGGGCTGGATGAGCTACTGGGCACCGTGGGTCGAGCCCTTCGATGACCTGGTCATCATCAACGGTGTCACGTATCTCCAGGCACACAGCGCCTGGCTCGACGTTGCCGTGCAGCTCGGCGTGATCGGGCTCGCCCTGTTCACCGTGGCAGTCGTGACGGCGGTGCTGCGATGCGCCTCCTGGTCCATCGACGCCGCGGAAGGCGAGCAGGCCCACACCCCGACCCTCCGTCTGCTCCCGGCGCTCGTGATGACGCTGCTCGTCGTGCAAAGTTTCGCCGAGTCGCGGTTGCTCGTCGAGGCGGGGCTCGTGCTCTTCACGTTCTTCGCCGTTGCGTCGATGCGGGCGGGCCTTCCCCCGATTTCTCCGTCGATTCCCCTTCCGGTGCGCGCGCCCAACCGGGCCTCGTGATGGCTGTTCCACGCGCATCCGTAATTCGAGGCGTGCTGGGCTCGCCACGATTCAGCCAGGCGCTGACCGAGGCGATGCTGATCACGGCGGTGACAGCAGCGGTATTGCGAGCGCTGCTGGGCTGGTCGGGGTACCTGGCCATCGTGGTGGGCCTGGTGGCGCTCGGGCTCGCCTCTCTGACCGCCCAGCCGGAACGTATCGAGTGGCGCGGCACCTTGCCGATTTCTCTCATTGGGCTGTTCAGCGTGATGGCGGTCAGCACGCTGTGGAGCGCGTATCCGGGTGCCACCGTGCAGGGCGTCGCTTACGCACTGTGTTTCGGCGTCATGGGGGTGTACATCGCCCTCGTTCGCGATGGGATTCAATTGGTCCGCAGCGTCGGAAACGTTCTGCGGGGCGTGCTGACCGTGGGCATCGCACTCGAGATCCTCTCCGGGATTCTATTGGATGCTCCGATCAGCTTCCTTGGAATCGCGGGCAACCTCGCCGTCGGTGGCCCGATACAAGGCATCGCGGGAACGCGGAACTCGCTCGCCTTCGTGGCGGCGCTGGCCATCATCACGTTCTGGATCGAATACCGCACTCGTTCGGTGTCGAGCGGTGTTGCGACGTATGGGCTCGCACTTGCCTGCCTCAGTCTGCTGTTCGCTCGTTCTCCCGTGAGCTGGTTCGTGCTCGCGGCTGTGTTGACCGCCGGCCTCATCCTCGTAGTGGTACGCCGCCAGCCGGCCCGCGCCCGCAGACGCACCCAGGCAGCTCTGCTCATCACCGCGGTGGTAGGCATCGCGTTCGGGTGGGCCTTCCGCGGTCGACTCGTGGGAATCGCCGACGCCGCCATCGACGTACAGTCGCGCACCAGTGTGTGGGCACAGATTCAAGACCTCGTCGAGCCTCGCGTGCTCGAAGGCTTTGGCTGGGTAGGTCCATGGCGTCCCGAACTATTTCCATTCGCCGCGGTGCGTGACGCGTTCGGTGAGCGCCCGCCATCGGCGCTCAACGCCTACGTCGACACCGTGTTGCAGCTGGGCGTCATCGGCGCTGTCGTGCTCGGCGGGGTGCTTGCGCTCGCCGTCGTGCGCGCCTGGCTCGTCGCGTCGCAGCGCAAGAGCACCGTGTACGTGTGGCCGGCTCTCGTGCTGGTGCTTCTCATCACGACGAGCATCACCGAGAGCTATCTTCTCTTCGAGCTGGGTCTAATGTTGCTCGTGTTGAGCGTTATGGCCGCCTCTCGTAACAGGTCCTGGCGACAGTTACTCGCCCCGCGCGACGGCTGAGTCGAGGACATCGTTGATCGAGTGTCGGGCGCGCCAATCCAGGGCACGCCTGATCGCTGCCGTGTTTCCGACGACCCGCGGCGGGTCACCCTCTCTGCGTGGAAGAACGATCGCAGGCGGACTTCCGGGAAGCCGCGCGCGCAATCCGTCAACGATCTCACGGACGCTTGTTCCCACCCCGGTGCCGACGTTGAAAACGCGATGCGGCTCGCGTTGCCGGGGAAGCGCATCCAGCACCGCGAGGTGTGCGTCTGCCACGTCTGCCACGTGGACGAAATCGCGGATGCAGGTGCCGTCTGGCGTGTCGTAGTCGTCGCCGAAGATGCGAGGCGACTGTCCGTCGCGCAGCCGCCCCAGCACCATCGGAATCAGGTTCAGGCCCGCCGTGTCAACCAGGTCGGGCCACTGGGCCCCCGCAACGTTGAAATAGCGAAGACTCACGGCCCGTAGCCCGTGAGCGCGTGCCGCGGCCGCCACCAGCCACTCCCCGAGCAGCTTCGTGCGCCCATACGGGTTCGCGGGCGCCACGGGGGCATCTTCATCGACGTCAGCCGTCGCATCCCCGTACACGGCGGCGGACGACGAGAACACGACGTCGCGCACGGCGGTGTCGCGCGCGGCCGCCAGCACCGCTGCCAGAGCTCGCGTGTTGTCGCGGTAGTACTCCAGCGGATGCTGCACCGACTCGCCCGCTTGCTTCCTGGCCGCGAGATGGACGATGGCCGTCACACCGTGCTCGGTGATGACGTCGCGCAGTACGCGACGCGCATCCGGGCCAGCCAGATCGAGCGAGACGCTCGGTATGCCGCTGATGCGCTCCCGTCGACCGGTGACGAAGTCGTCGACGACGACGGGCGTGTCCCCACGATCGCGAAGTTGGCGCACGATGTGCGCGCCGATGTACCCGGACCCTCCCGTGACAAGAACGCTCACCCGAGAAGCCTAGGGGCAGGGGCGCAGACGCCCCACATCGCTGGAGAGCACGCCAGAGCCTCCCAGCAGGGTGACGCGGCCCACACTGAGCGAGCGCATGTGGGCGATCATGTCTCGAGGAACGCAGGTGGTGGGCGCGATGTACATGGGCGCGCCGCGCACGCCGGCCAGCACACTGCCGGCGAGAGCGTCGGGGAAGTTCAGCCCGTACGTCACCAGCGCGTCGCTCGCGCTGCCGCGAACCGCCTGCTTGTTGATGGCCAGTGATGTCGCGAAGCGGTCGGCACCGGCCAGGCGCGTCACCGGGGCGACCGTTCGCAACGACGTCACCACGCCGCCGGAAACCACTCCCGTTCCGCCTGCCACGTAGATCTGGGAAATGCGCATGCGGGTGAGCAAGCTGCGCGTCGCTGAGTCGACGGTCGATGCCGTTCCCGGTACCAGCACGACGGGTGCCGCTCGGTTCGCGCCCGCAGCACCGGCAGAGAGCGCGTCAGCGAATCCGGCGCCGGTGGCGATGTAGACCTCCGACGCGCGCGGGAACGCGAATTCGGCGATCGCCCGCGACGTGGCGTAGCGGTCGGCGCCGCCGAGCCGGGTCACCGAGCGGGACGACGCGAACGAGCGCAACTCGGTGGCAACCGCACCAGACACGACCCCCGTACCGCCGACGACGACAATGCGCTGAGGACGCAGGCGATTGAGCTCGGTTCGAACGACCGACGGGATGCTCGTGGGCCCGACGAGCAGGACCGGTCCGCCCAATTGCACGGCGGCGGGCCCCGCGCTCAGTGCGTCAGGAAAGCTGAGCCCATTCGCGATCACCACAACGGGGGCGCCGGAGGGGAAGGCCGCGCGCGAGATTTCGACGGCCGTCGCGAAGCGATCGGGCCCGGCGAGCCGAGCGGTACTGACGTTCCACCAGCTGCCCGTGCGTGCCGCCGACAGTGAGCGTTCGCCCCAGCGCGCCCGAACACTGTATGCGGTCACACCGTTGGGGAGGTTCGGTACGGAGACCTGCCATGACCCATTCGACGCTACCGCTGCCGTACGCGTGACCGAGCCGTTGAACGTGACTTCGATGCGGTGCCTCGGACCACCGTGCTGCAGCGTTCCTCGCATGGTCGATCCGGTGAAGCTTCCGGTCGTCGACGGAGTGGTCACGAGGGGCGTCGATATACCGATCGATGGTTCCCATGCTCCCTGGTACAGGGTCTCGGCGCTAGCGCCGCTGGAGGCGTACAGCGGAGCGAACACGCCGAGGCTTCCTGCCGTGCAGCCCCCCGACGAGTTACTGGCCGACGTCACACCGATCGCCGTCGTGCCGGTGAGCGCGGCGCCTCCGCTGTCTCCGCCGAGCACGCAGATGGACGCGACGATGCCGTTCACCTGATACGCGGTGGGATCGTCAGCCCCGCCGACCCGCAGGTTCTGGTTGACGGCGGTGATCGTGCCGCAGGTCCAGCCCGTCGTCCCGCCCGACTTACAGATCGGAGCACCGACGACGGCACGGGTCGCGTCGCGCACGATGACCGGGGCCGACGACAGCGGTCCACCCTGACCTCCACCCCAGGTGACGACCTCGGGTCGTGAGGTCCAGCCGGAGCGCGTGACCCCGACGAGACCGTGATCCCACCCTCCAGACGTACCGTTTCCGCCCGTCACGTGCGAGTCGGGAATCGGCTCGCCGATGTTCACGAATGGCGTGCGGAAGTTGCCGGGCGAGACCGCGGTCATGATCGAGCGGGTGCCCGAGAGGTCACCGTCGCAGTGGCCGGCGGTCAGAAACTGCGGTGCCCCCGTTGCGGTTGCAACGCCGGGGAAGCCGACTGAGCAGCGAAAGCCCTCTCCCCCGTCGCCCGGAAAGAAGTACGGCAATCCTCCGCGGAGGTCGTTGGCGGGCAGAAACAGTTCGTCGGAGTAGTCCGGCGACGGCGGTTCGCCGACTTCGGCAACGAGCCCCTCGGCTTCCACGATCGGAACCTGATTCGGGTCGGAGAGGTAGACGACAACAGCCTTGGTCGTCAGCTCAGCCCCGAGGACGTCGATGCCGGCAGGGAGGGAGTCGATCCGGTCGACGGCCTCGCGGGCCCGTTCCGATTGTTCGACGTACTCGCGGGCGGACATTCCGAGGTCCCGTTCGAGAGCGGCCTCCAGTTCGGCCGGCACATCCTCGGCCTCGCCGCTGACAGTGACGGCATCCACCGTCTCCCACGGTGTGGTGGCGGTCGCCTGCGCCGGCGACGCCGCCACAACCGCCTCGACGAGAATGAGCGCCCCAACCGATGCTGCGGCAACCGCCAGACGACCGTGCCGTGTAGCCCAGCGGACACCGCCCGTCGTCATGGCGTCACCCTACAGACAGGGTTGGAACGAGCGCGACGTGCCGGCGACGATCGCCGTACCGCCAACCAGCGTGATGTGGCGAACGCCGGCGTTGCCCAGGTGCGTTCCCGACGCCGCGGGCATACAGGTGCCCGGGGTGAGGTGCAGCGGGGACTGCGTCGCTCCCGCGGCGGCAGCGGCACTGAGAGCGTCGGGGAAGTTGGTCCCGCTCGCAAGGTATGCGCGCTCCGCTGCGGGGAAGGCGTAGGTGTTGATGGCCGCCGCCGTGGCGTATCGGTCCAGCCCGCCCTGACGAACCACCGAGTTCACGCTGGAGATCGACCGTATGGAGTCAACGAATGACCCGCCGGGCAGAACTCCCGTGCCCCCAGCGAGTACGACGGTGCGCACACCGAGCGACCCCAGAAGCTGCCGCGTCTCTTGCGGCATCGATGTCGACCCAGGGGGGACGAGAACGACCGGCCCTCCGAGCGCTCCGGCCGCAGCGCTCGCGGCGAGCGCATCGGGGAAGTTCGCACCGCTGGCGACAAACGCAATGGAGGCGCCGCTGGGGAAACCTGCGCGCGCGACCTCGTTCGCGGTCGTATAGCGGTCTGCGCCCGAATCGCGACGGATGCTGGGCGCGAGGGGACGGAGTTGGTCGACCACCGCGCCCGGGATGACTCCCGTGCCGCCCACGACGACGATGCGACTGGGTGCGAGTCGTTGAATCTCAGCGCGCACCACAGGGGGCAGGCCCGTCGACGGGGTGAGAAGCAGAGGCGCGCCGGCGTTGGCGGCGGCTGGGGCGGCGGCGAGCCCGTCGGGGAACGAGGACCCGACGGCAACGTAGACGACGGCGGCGCCGTCGGGATACGTCGCTTTGGAAATCTCGACGCTCGTGGAGTAGCGGTCATCACCGGCGAGACGAGAGGCGCCGACGTTGGTGGGGTTGAAGCCGGTCGGGCTGCCGAACCACTGCGAATAGATGCGCCAGAAGTTGCGGTTGCCGTACGCGGAACAGGAATCACCGAGCCCGAAGAGGTTGTTCATCGCTGCCGCGTTCGGCGTGTACGGGGTGTAGTTGTACAGCCCCGCTGTGGCGGCATTGCGGATGGTCACGGTGACGCTTCCGCACGCCGTGTTGGGGTGATATCGCACGGCTTGCGTGCGAACACGGTGACTGAAGTTGTGTGGCTCGAGGCGATAGCGCTGGAATTGCGCCGCCGCGTTGTAGACCTGGTTGAAGAATCCCGCGAAATCGGGGTGACACCATCCTGGACGGCTGGGGTCATCGGGGCAGTAGTAGCCCATTGCCCGTTCGAGTGTCGAGTTGGAAGGGGACCGACTCGTGACGAGGCTCTGCTCTTTCTGCAGGGTGACGAGGATGACCTTCGCACTGATGTTGCACGACTGCTGAACTTTGAAGATGATCCGTGCCGCGGTTTCATTGCTCGCACCGGCGTAGCCGTTGCACCGCGGCGTCACGGGACGGTCTCCGGTGGACTGGCGATAGATGTTCAGGCAGTTCGCGTTGTTGCAGGTTCCGATCTGGCGATTCAGGAACTGCTGAATCTCGCTCTCGCTCATCGCGGCGCCGTCGTAGAACAGGTGGTCCGCAATGATGTAGCCCGGATCGAAATCGGCCGCGTTCACCGCCTGCGCGGGCTCGGGCGCATCGGTAGCGACGATCAGTGCGCCGACCAGAAGTGCGCTGGCGACGACGGCCACGATGCGACGCAGCGACTTCATGATGGTTCCCCCCAGATCGTCGCGCCCCCCGGCGCGCGACGTTGTCAGGGTAACCCGAAAGTGAACGGCGTGGGGCGCAAGTGGGCGGTGTGGCGTTCGTTGTTCGAACGGCCCCTACGGCGCGCTCGCGAGAAAATCGCCGTGGATGACGCCCGCCGAGAGAGTGCCGTCGTGAACGTGCCGCACGAAAGCAGGACCAGCGGACGCGCGCTCTCGAGCCGCGTCGCGGTCGGAGATCAGGCTGTCGAGGCGATTGCCGAGCTGCTCGGGGGAGCACGACACGATCGGCGGACGCTCTCCCGTCACACCCTCGACGTGGGCAACGACGTCGTCGTGCAGATGAGCGATGACGACTCGTCCGGCGGCCATCGCCTCAACCGCCGCAACGGAGTAAATGCCGAGTCGCACCTGATCGATCACGATGTCGGCCGACCGAACCAGGTCCGGCATCTGGGCGGCAGGCACACCGGAAACGGGACGATAGTCGATGAGGCCGTCCGCGTGCATCCGGTGAAGGACGGGCTCGATGAGGGCGGTGCCCTTGATGCGGGGGTTCGTGGGCGCGTGCAGCACCACCGGGCGCCGTCGGGCAAGTGGTGGCTCGGACGCCACCCACCGTTCCGGCTCGACCATGACGGGCAGCCAGCGCGCGTCAGGGTGATCGCGGAGGAGGTCGGGTGTGGTCACGAACACAGGGCCGCCGGTCTCGGCGAGGAGGCGAGCGTAGCGATCGGCGCCCTGCTGCAGCGCATCCCGCGTCTCCCAATCGTCGTCGTGAAACGGAGAGTGGCGACTGAATTCGCGATGGATGCGCGGACTCCGAAGATCACTGCCGTGCGCAAGGTGCGCCACGGCGACTCCGCGCTGCCGGAGGGCGTGAATCTCGCGAGCCGGGTCGAGATCGAACAGCGTGCCGAAGATCGGTCTGCCCGATTCGACGATGACGTGGCTGTAGTGTTCCGCGATCGCGGCGAACTGTCGACGGCGCCAGTGGCTCGACAGGCGCACGATGTCGCCGCTGACCGAGATGTCGGCGGGGAACCCGAAGGTGTCGCCTGCGGGCCGCTGGTGCACGTTGATGGCGGCGACCCGGTCGAGCCGGTCGAGGGCCCGTGCGAGCAGGTACCCCTGTGCGGCGTAGTTGGTCGCGCCGATCGTGACGCGCGTCGGCGCGTCGAGACGCGGCGGCGGGGGTGGCACCTCGCTCAGGTCATACCGATAGCGACGAGGCCGCAGGCGCACGGCGACGGGTTCCGGGAGGCGGTCGACCGCGGCTCGAAGACGTTCGCGAAAGCGTCCCACCACGGTCACCCCCGTCCGAGGCGACGACGAGCCCGTTGGTCACGCCGGGTTGTGTGCCACGACGCGACCATCATCGGCATCGGCGCCTCCGGGTCGAAGGTGTAGCGCAGCTGCCGCGGAAGCAGGGTGCTGGGCAGCCCGTATCGACGCCGTGTTTTCGCCAGGGAGACGAGGGCGTCCGCGCCGACACCGCTGCCGGGGTGCAGCGAGTCGAGTAGTCGACGGTCGGCCCGCGAGAGACGCGCGAGTGCACCGGGCCCCGCGATGTCGAGCTGCGAAACGATCCCGGTCAGCTCTTCTCGTTCGTCATCGTTCCAGTGCTCCGGCATCGGACGGTTCACGAATTGACCGAGCACGTTCACCCGAAGCGTCTTGACGACGATGGCACGCCGGACGCTCTCCGGCTGGGCACGAAACCAGCGATCGCTGAGCAGGTCATCCACGAACCGCAGCGCGTGGGCGACCCCTCGCGGCGCGAGAGTCACGCGATCGTCGGCATCGTCGTGAACGATGTATCCGAGCCCGCGGTGACGGGTGATCACGCGGTCGGAGAAATACAGCCGCGAGGTGAAGATGACATCGCCTCCGGGCGACTGTCCTGGCGCCAATCGGATGCCGTCGATGGCGTTCCGCCTCATGAGTCCGAGTGGAGCGCTCCGGTACGCGAGGCGGTCGGCGATTCCGTCGAGTCGGTCGTCGCGCCCTCGCCGCGCCGGCGGCGTGGCAACCACCTGGTCGACACGGCTGCGCCGCACGATCGTGGGCAAGACGACGTCTGCCCCCGTCTCGTGAGCGCGCTCAAGCCACGCGTCGACCGACCCGCGCTCGAGTTCGTCGTCACTGCCCATGATCGCCAGCCACTGAGCTGATGACGCATCGAGTCCTGCGTTGAAAGGTCCCGAGGGGCTCGCGATGCCATCGTGGAGTTCGATGAGTCTGACGCGGGGGTCGTGCGCGACATCGCCGATTGCCGCGGCAATGGATGCGGATTCCACGTTGTGGCAGACCACGGTCACCCGCGCTCGTGCGGACGCGACCAAGGCCGAGCGAACCGCTCTCCCCACCGGGCGGCGGGCATTGTGCACGGCGATGATCACATCGACAAGAACCCCGTCTTCGCCGGTCACTGCGCACCCCTCGCTCGAATGACGTCAAGCGCCGCGGCCCACTTCTCGACCTCGAGCGCCGCCGAGAGGGGTGCTGCCGCACGGTGGGCGGCGGCCTTCATCTCGACGACCCGCACGGGGGTGAGCCCCTCGAGCGCTCGCCGCAGCGACTCCGCGGTGAAATCGCCGCACACAACGCCCAGCCCTCGCTCGTCGACGATCGACGACATTTCGGGAGAGGGGCCGACGATGATGCCAAGGCGCGCCTGGACGTAGTCGAAGAGTTTGTTCGGGAGCGCCCAGCGGTGATTGAAGGACGTCGGGGGGAGCACGAAGACCCCGACGTCATGGTGCGCGAGGGTGTCGACGAGGTCGGCATACGGCACCGGATCGTGGAGGCGAGAGCGTGTGGAGCGCGCACATCGCTGTCGCAGGGCCTCGAGATAGGTCGGGTCGTTGGGGGTGAGGTAGAGGTCGAGCGTGACGCTGGTCGTGCTGGCCTCGACCGCGTCGATCATGAGCTCGAGAGCGCGGTTGGGCAGCGCCGCGCCGCTGTGCACAAGCCGAATGGGGTCGCCGACGGGCGTGGGCTCGGCCTCCCGGTAGGGCGTCGCGTTCGTCACCACGGTGGGCGACACCCCGAACTCCGAGCGATAGGCGCGTGCGAGTCCCGCCGAGACCGTACTGGTCGAGGCGGCGTTCGTGACGAAGGTGCGGAGGATCCAGCGGAGGAACGGCGCGACGAACAATCGCCAGCGGAGGAGCTCTTCGCGCTGCCGAGGCGCGTACTCATGCAGGTCGACGTGTACTCGCCTCGGGTCGACGGAACGCATGACCAGTGGCACCGTGTCGACGTCGTTCGCGAGGGCCAGATCGATGGATGCGCGGGGCTCGGCCAGCAGGGATCTCGCCGCCGCGACGGCGGGGTTGCCCCAGTACGCGCGGCGGTACTGCCGCAGGATCAGCGCGGCGCGCGGCCACCGCCAGGCGGGGGCGTCGTCGGGGACCCTCAAGTGCTCGACGACACCGAGCGGGGCCTCGCCGTACCCGAGGGTGACGAGGTCATACTCGTCTCGAAAACGCTCGATCTGTTTGAGCACGCGGGCGTCGCCGGCGAGCGGCGAGAAACTGGCGATGAGCAGACGCGGTCGGCTCATGCCGCGACCCCGATGCGATTCACGAGCGCGCGCCTCCATGGGCCCTCTGCTGCCTCGGCGGAGAGGTCGTGGGCGGCGCGATCAGCGGCGGCCTTCCAGTGCGTGACCGTCTCGGGCGTGAGCGCGTCGAGGGCGTCGGCGAGTGCGTCGACCGTCGGCGCCGCGGTGACGACGCCGAGCGAGTAGCGCTCGACGTAGTGCGCCATCTGACTGGACGGCCCGATGATCACCCCCAGTCGTGCCTGCACGAAGTCGAACAGCTTATTGGGCAGTGCCCACTCAAAGTTTCGCGTCGTCGGTGGCAGGACGAATACCCCGACGTCACCCGCGGCAAGGGTGTCGCCGAGTTGCTCATAGGGAACCGCCGGGTGCACGGTGACGCCCGGCACGTTCTTCGCCCGGTCGCGCAGCTCGTCGAGGTAGGCAGGGTCGTTGGGCATGAGGTACAGGTCGAGCGTTACGGCGGTCGTCGTGCGGGCAGCGGCGTCGATCATGAGTTCCAGGTGGCGACCTCGCTGGGCGACCCCGCTGTGCACGAGGCGAATCGGCGAGGCGACCGGCGTGGGCGTGCGCTCGGCGTAGGGCGCCGCGTTGACCACCACCTCGATGTCGTTGCGACGACTCAACTGGGCGTAGGCGTCGCGGATGATCGGGGCCACTGTGGAGACGGATCCCGTGCGGGCGAGTTCCCGGCGCGCGATGCTGCGGTACAGCGGCGCCAGATGGCGCCGCCAGCCGGCGTCGTGCGAGAGCAGGCCAGGCGTGTATTCATGCAGGTCGGCGTGCACCCTCTCTGCAGGGAACAGGTCGAGCGCGAGCGGCACTGCATCGAGATCGTTGACGATGACAGCGTCGGCGCGCTGGCCGACGAGGGCGGCGCGAACCCAGCGCATCGCGGGCGCATTGCGCAGCGCGCGCCGGCGCTGGGCCAGCACCAGCAGGCGGGCATTCAGCGGATAGACGGCGGCGTCGTCCGGAATCCGATGGTGTGCGGCCACGCCCGCCGGCTTCGGCCCGTATCCGCAGGTCACCACGTCTCCCAGTGCCGCCGCGAGTCGCACCTGCTTGAGCACACGAGCATCGGTCGCGATCGGCGAGAACGCGATGATGACGATCTGCGGGCGACTCACGCGTCCATCCTGGTCGATGACGGCCCTTCGCCGCAGACGCTCATGATGGTGGCTGAGGATCGCCGGCCGTCGTGCACGTCGGCGACGAACGCGGGGCCGGCGGCAGCGCGAGCGCGAGCTTCGTCGGGATGCGCGCACAGTTCGCGCATGCTGGCCTCCAGGCGAGCGGCGTTCGTGACCAGCATGGGCAGTTCGAGCCCCGTTTCCTGACGCACGATGTCGCGGACGTGTTCGCTCGGGTCGCCGACAACCACTCGGCCGGCCGCCATCGCCTCGCACGCGAGCACCCCGTACGAGCCGAGGCCCAGCTGGTCGACGACGATATCTGAGTCGGTGACCATCGTGCGCAGTTCGGCGTGGCTCACGCCTGAGACGCGTCGGTATTCGACGAGGCCCTCGTCTGAGAGGTTCCGAAGCACACGATCGATCACCGCCGACCCTTTGAGCGCCGCACGGCTGGGCGCGTGCAGGACGACGGGACGCCCGTCGTGCGAGAACGGGGCGCCAGCCGTGCTCCACGCCTGTGCGTCAACGACGAGGGGCAACCAGTGGGCCTCCGGCACATCGTTCAGCAGATCCGGGGTGGAGACGAAGGACGGAGCGGGATCACTCTGCCTGAGGCGCTGCGAGGTGGCGACGCGCCTGCGCAGGTCGCGGTACAGGTCCGCGGTGATGGCCCCTGTCGCGAAGGGTGAGTCGGCGTGCCGGGCGGCGTGCGCGTCGGGGTCGCGAATATCGCTGCCGTGCCACACGAACGCCAATTCGCGGCCGGCGCGGCGGACGCGCCGGGCGTCGTCGACAACGTCTCCGCGTATCCCGCCGGCGAAAATCGGTCGCGCACCCTCGATCAGGACGTGAGTAGCCTCTTCGAGCACCTGTCGGCGGTGACGTTTCTGCCACCGAGCGGACCACGCAAAGACCGGAGCGGGGATCGCGAGATCGACCTCGTGTCCGAAAGCAGCTCCCCGGTCGACCGCGAAAGACCGCGCGCTGACCCCGGGCGCGTGGCGACGCAGGCTCTCAGCCCACGCGGCGCCCTGCCCCGCGGCGTTCTCGGCGCCGATGGCGACGCGGGTGACCGCCGTCGAGTCGAATTCGAGCCGTGGAGGCAGGGCCCCGGGGTCGAATCGACGCCCCTCTGGCAGGAGTGCTGCCAGCACTGTGTCGGGGATGATCGCACTCGCACGCCCCACCAGCGTCATCGACCGCCTCCCGGCTCGAGGCGGTAGCGCACGAAACGGCGCAGCACCGTGTCGGTGCGCAGGCTGTCGATGAGGCGGGTCGGCAGCACGCGGGTGCGCCACGACCCCTCGTCGCGCTCACGGTCGCGGTCGACCACGTCGATCCACGGAAGGTCGTGGGCGAGCGCCTCGATCACGCCGCTCTCCGCCCGCGACAGTGCCGCCGCATACCCCGGCGCGAAGCGCGACAGCTCGCGAGCGAGTTGAGCGAGAACGGTTCGCTCCCCCACCGTCGGCTCGGCCCCGCGCCGTCGGGCGACCGCCCCGATGACGTGCACGCGGGCGACCTTCGCGGCGAGCGACCGGCGCACCGCTCGCGGGTAGGCACGCACCTCGGGATCGGTGAGAACGAGTTCCACTGCCCGCAACTCGTCGCCGAGCGACCGCAATGCGGCGGTCACTCGGTCGGGCGCGTCGGCACCGATCACGTAGGCCGGCGCGGCACCGTCGTAGTCGATTCGCGCGCCGCCGGCCCAGAGGCGCGTGCTGATCGCGAGGTCTTCGCCGCTGGACAACCCTTCGGTGAATGGCGCGCCGTCGGCGAGCATGAGTTCGCGACGGACGACGGCGAGTGGGGCCGTGCGCGTGAAGAGGCGATCACGCGCCGGGTGCAATCGGCGGGTGCGTCGCCACCGCGGCAGCGGGGTCGACACGCGCGCACCACTGTCCCGCCGGATGGGCAGGATCACGATCTCGGCACCCTCCGTCGTCCGCGACAGGGCGGCCTGGAGGGCGCCCGCTTCGTAGTAGTCGTCGGAGCCGATGACGGTCACGTAGCGCGCAGTTGCGGCGAGCATCCCGGCATTCATGGGGCCCGCGGGGCTCGCGATGCCGTCGTGGTGTTCGATGACTCGCAGTCGCTCGTCGGAGATGCCGGCGAGACGTGGCCTCAGTGATTCCGCCGCGATGCCGTGGGTGACCACGGTCACCCGCACGGGGAGCCCGGTGTCGGCGAGCGCTGAACCTACCGCCCGCTCCACGGGTCGCTGGGCGGTGTGCACGGCAACGACGATGTCGAGAAGCGGTTCGTCGGTCATTCGGTGGCGAAGCCGGCGAGCTGGGCCTGCACAGCGAAGTCGGGAACGGCGGCGATCAACTCGGCGAAGGTGCCGCGGGCCTCAACGCGGCCGTCCGCCATGAACACGACCTGATCGCTGTCTCGAATGGTGCTGAGTCGGTGGGCGACGGCGACGACGGTGACGTCACCACGAAGCGCACGAATGGCCTGCGCGACATCAGACTCGGTCTTCGTGTCGAGCGCGCTGGTGGCCTCGTCCATGACGAGAACGAGCGGGTCGTCGTAGAGAGCACGGGCGATACCGAGCCGCTGTCGTTGCCCACCCGAGAGAGCCATTCCGCGGTCTCCGACGCGAGCGTGCATGCCGCCCGGCCGGGCCTCAACGGTGCTCCACAGCTGCGCGCGTCGTAGCGCAGTCTCGATGCGCGCTTCGTCGAGCTCGCCCGACCAGGTGAGCGCGACGTTCTGCGCGATGGTGCCGTCGAACAGGGCCACGTCCTGCGGCACATAGCCGACGCGTGACCGCCAGGCGGCCATGACGTCTCGCAGATTCTGCTCGCCCACACGCGCCTCACCGCTGGACGGCACGAGCAGGCCGAGGATCAGGTCGACGAGGGTCGACTTGCCCGCGCCCGACGCCCCCACGATTCCCACCGTTGACCCCATCGGGATGCTGAGGCTGACGTCGCGCAGAGCCGGTGCGTCAGACCCGGGGTAGGTGAAGATGACGTCGGTGAGACGCAATTCGGAGGGCTCGGCGACGAGAGGCTCGCGGCCGATCGTCTCAGCGTTCGCGACGTAGTCACGGGCCTCCGTGATGTCACGCACGACGGCGTCGACCTGGGGCACATTGGCGTGCGTTGTGGAGACGATCGACTGGAACCCCGTCAGCGAGGGGATCATGCGGAAGCCGGCGACGCCGAACAGCGCGACCGCCGCAAAGGCATCCGCCGCGCCGCCGGTGGCGTAGGCCACACCCCCCACGAGCAGAAAACCGCCGACGAGTGCGGCATCGAGCACGAAGCGGGGCACCATGCCCAGGAAGCTGATATTGGCCCGGGCGCGGGTGGTGTGAATGCGGTTGTCATGGACGACCCTCGCGACCTCGGGAGCCTTGCCGGCGAGGGTGATCTCCTTCAACGCCGAAACCATGTCGGTCATCAGGGTTGCGACCTTGAACGAGTAGTCGCGGTTGACCCGGCCAGCCTGCACGGCACGACGTGACACGACGTAGTAGAGCAGCGCGGCGATGAGGCCGAGATAGCCGATCGTGATCGCCGCGGTGACGGGCTGGGCGATGACGAGCACGATCAGCACGGCGACGAAGGTGGTGATGAGACTCGGCAGCGTCGAGATCGGGATGAGAAACCCCGCGGTGACGTTGGCGATGCCGACGTCGGCGAGCCGTACGAGCTGAGCGGTGTTGCGCTTCAGCCGTTCCGTCCACGGGGCTCGAATGTACGCGTCGAAGAGGCGGTCGCCGATCTCGAGCTCGAAGGCGGCGAACCGCCGCGTGGCTCGCCACTGCAGCACGATCGACAGGAACGACTTCAGAATGATGAGCCCCGACACGACGAGCAGGATCCACACATACCCGCTCGGCGGCACCTCGCCGACGAGCGGGAGGGTCACCGGCTCGCCGGCGACCATCGAGGTGAGCGACAGTGCGAGCAGTGCGAGTGCACCGATATCGAGGACGGCGAGTCCGGAGGTGATGACCGTGTAGGTGATGAGGAACGCACGCGCCCGGTCGGGCAGGAGCGGCATGATGCGCCGCAGCGTCGTGTACATCAGCTTCACGGCAGGGCAGCTTTCTCGTCGTCGGCGCGGTGTCTCATCGTCCCACAGCGCCGCGCGCACCAGGGCGCACGACGTCCGCAAGCACATCGGTGATGCGCTCGGCGATGGCGGTCATCGATACGGTGCCGGCCGCCCACGCGGCGAGCTGCGCACGCTCGTCCGGCGTGGCGGGCTCCGCGAAGTGCGCGCGAAGGTGCGCGGCCACCGATTCGATGTCGTAGGAAACGCTCGCCCCGAAGGGGCTGGCCTCCGCGAAGTCTGAGCCCGGGCCGCTGCCCGTGAACAGGACGGGCGTGCCGCAGGCGACCGCCGCGTACAGCTTTGTCGGGAAGGCGAACTCGTAGCCGCCGGTGGGCTTCACACTCGCCACGGCGACTGCGGCACCGCGAAACCAGGCTGCGGCCTCGGCCGGTGACACCGAGTCGAGAAAGTGCACGCGACCCGGCGCGATCTGATCGGCCAGGCGACGCATCGCGGCGCGGTCGGTTCCCGAACCGAGGAAGACCAGGTGACCTGTATCGACCGCGGCCATCGCCTCGACGAATATGGCCGCACCGTGAACCTCCGACGCGGTGCCTGCGTACAACGCGTACGGCTCTTCGCGCTGCACAGCCGGACCGACGACCCCGTAGGCACCCAAATCGATGCCGTTGCCGACGAGCCGCACTCGATCGGCCGGAACCCCGAGCGCGCGCACTCGCGCCGCTACCGGTTCGGATACGGCCAGTAGCGCCGCGCATCCGTTCCAGACATAGCGTTCGAGGCGGCGAACGGCACGCACGACGATGTCTGAGATTCCCGCGCTGGCGGCGGCGTCGGCGAGGATGTCGGCCGCGTAGTACACGGCGGGGATGCGCCGCAACCGCGCGACGGTGCGCACCGCCGCACCGGTGGTGGGAGGCGGTTCGACGACGATGACGTCGGCGCGGCGCGCGGTCAACAGGCGCCACACGAGCGGTATGTCGAAGCTCAGGTACGGAAGGTACCCCCGCACGAAACCGTCGCGGTCGCGCAGCACCGGCGCTCGGCGTACGCGCACTCCGGGATACTCGCGTTCCGTACCGCGCAGCGCGCGCGGAACGCGGGCGGTCACCACCTCAACCTCGTGCCCGTGATCGGCGAGGTGCGCTGCGACGGCGGCGAGCCGCTGGGGGGCGGCGCCCGGCTCGGGCGCGTAGATGCGCGAGGCGATGAGTACCCGCATGACGCTAAAGGGTCACGACCTCGCCGCGTCGTGCCGAGTCGAGCATGCTTTCGACGACGGCGAGGGTGCGCAGCCCCTGACGCATGGTGACGACGTCGGTCTCGTGACCGAGCACGGCGTCGCGGAAGTTCTCGAGCTCGACCCGCAAGGGTTCACGCTTGGGGAAGGCGTAGCGAATCATGTCGCCTTCGCTCACTCCGCGAAACACCGTCACCGATTCCCACTCGAGCGGGATCGTCCCGTTGGCGTAGAAGGTGAGGTCACCGGTGGATGTGTCGGCGACGAGCGCGCCCAGCTCTCCGGTCACCGTCGTCACGCGCTCCTTCATGGGGCTGAGCCAGTTGACGAGGTGGTTGACGACGACGCCGTTATCGAGGCGCCCTGTGACGGCGATCATGTCTTCGTGCTCGCGCCCGCTCTTGTGGGCGGTCTGCGCGAACACCGTTTCGTAGCCGCTCTGCACGACCCACGCGGTCAGGTCGACATCGTGCGAGGCAAGGTCTTTCGCGACCCCGACATCGGCGATGCGCGACGGGAAGGGGCCTTGCCGCCTCGTCGCGACCTGGAACACCTCGCCGAGTTCGCCGGCCGCCAGGCGTCGACGCAGTTCCTGCAGAGCGGGGTTGAAACGCTCGATGTGCCCGACTGCGCCGACGAGCCCCGCCGCCTCGAAGGCGTCGACCATGCGCTGCCCCGCCTCGACGGTGTCGGCGATGGGCTTCTCGACGAGCGTGTGCACGCCCGCGTCAGCGAGACGCAGCGCCGCCGCCTCATGAAACGCCGTCGGTACGGCGACCACGGCGATGTCGATGTCCGCGGCGATCAGCGCGTCGATGTCGGGCAGGATCGGCAGCTCGCCCGCGACCCCGTGCGGGTCTCCCCCGGGGTCGGCGATCGCGACGAGGTCGACACCGTCGAGTTCGCGCAGCACCCGCGCGTGGTGACGGCCCATCATGCCCACCCCGAGCAGACCCGCCCGCAACATGTCCGCCATCAGGCCCCTGCCTTCGCCACGGTGTTCACCGCGGTCACGATGCGCTCGAGCTGCCTTTTCGTCAGCGCCGGATGCACGGGCAACGACACGACTTCGGCTGCGGCCCGCTCGGTCTCGGGCAGGTCGAGCCCTGGCGCGTACGGCGCGAGCGACGGCAGGCGGTGGTTCGGAATCGGGTAGTAGATGCCGCTTCCGACGCCGTGCTCGTCCCTCAGCGCTGTCGCGAAGCCGTCACGATCATCCGTCACCCGAATCGTGTATTGGTGGTAGACGTGCACGGCGCCCTGCGCGACCGGGGGCGTGACGACGCCGCGCAGCTCACGGTCGAAGAGCGCAGCGTTCTGCTGCCGCTTCGCCGTCCACCCCGTGAGGCGCGTGAGCTGCACGCGACCGATGGCGGCGTGAATGTCGGTCATGCGGGCGTTGAAGCCGACGACCTCGTTCTCGTATTGCTTCTCCATGCCCTGGTTGCGCAGGAGCTTCGCCGCGCGCACGAGCTCCGGCGTGTCGCAGGCGATCATGCCGCCCTCGCCGGAGGTCATGTTCTTCGTCGGGTACAGGCTGAACATGGCGAACCGGCCCCAGGTGCCGACAAGCCGGCCGTCGAGGGATGCGCCGTGGGCCTGGGCCGCATCCTCGTAGATGTCGAGGCCATGCTTCTCGGCGATCGCCGACAGCTCGCGCATGCGGGCGGGATGACCGTACAGGTGCACGGGCATGATCGCCTTCGTACGGGGGGTGATCGCCGCCTCGACGGCGGCCGGGTCGAGGCCGAAGGTCTCCGGCTCGATGTCGACGAAGACCGGCGTTGCGCCCGTCAGCGCCACCGAGTTGCCCGTCGCGGCGAAGGTGAACGAGGGCACGATGACCTCGTCACCGGGGCCGACGCCGGCGGCGAGCTGGCCGACGTGTTGCCCAGCGGTGCCGCTGTTCACGGCGACACACTCACGGCCTCCGGCGAGCTGCTGACCGAACTCTCTCTCGAACGCGGCGACCTCGGGACCCTGCGCGATCATGCCCGAACGCAAGACACGGTCGACGGCCCGGCGCTCGCGCCAGCCCACCTGGGGCTTCGCCGCGGGTATCAGGGGTGCGGTCACGCTGGCTCCTCCTCGATGAGAGCGCCATCGCGCTCGATGTAGCGGTCGCCCGTCCGCGGGCATACCCATGCGCCGCTTTCCTCGACGAGGCGTACGCCGGAGCGCCCCACCCAGCCGAGTCGCTTGGCAGGAACTCCGGCGACGAGTGCGAAGTCGGGCACGTCGCGGGTGACGACGCTGCCGGCGGCGACCGTCGCCCACCGTCCGATCGTGACCGGCGCGACGCATACGGCGCGCGCGCCGATCGAGGCGCCCTCTCGGATGCTCACTCCGACCGGCTCCCAATCGCTTGCGCTCTTGAGACTTCCGTCAGGATTCACTGCACGCGGGTAGGTGTCGTTCGTCAGCACGACGGCCGGGCCGATGAACACACCGTCTCCGAGTTCGGCCGGCTCGTAGACGAGCGCGTAGTTCTGCACCTTGCAGTTGTCGCCGAGTCTCACACCTGTGCCGATGTAGGCGCCGCGACCGATGACACAGTTCTGGCCGAGCACCGCATTGTCACGCACCTGGGCGAGGTGCCACACCGACGATCCGGCGCCGATCGTGGCCGAGTCGGCGACGTCGGCGGTGTCGACGATGCGCACAGCGGCGGGTGTGCTCACGGGGCGGCGCTCCGGTGGTCGAAGGGGTCGGGGTCAGCGCGATCAGCGCCTCGCCAGAGTAACGCGCTCTGACAGAATAACCGGTATGCCCGAACAGTCGTCGACGCCTGCCTCCGCGGAGGCCCTCGCGGCGACCTGGGCGGTGATTCCGCTCTTCAACGAGGCAGCGGTCGTCGGTGACGTGATTCGGGAATTGCGCGCGAGCATCCCGAATGTGATCTGCGTCGACGACGGGTCGCGTGACCGCTCGGCCGTGATCGCCGAAGAGGCGGGCGCCCGGGTGCTGCGCCACCCGCACAATATGGGGCAGGGGGCGGCGTTGCAGACGGGCATCGCCTACGCTCGCGCGCAGCCCGGCTGTCAGTACGTTGTGACGTTCGACGCCGATGGTCAGCATCGCGTGGAGGATGCGCTCGCGATGGTCGGGCTCAGCGAGCGAGATGGGTATGCGATCGTGCTCGGTTCACGATTTCTCGACGACCGCACTGACCCGGGGTTTCTGAAGCGGTTCGTCCTCAAGCTCGCCGCTACGGTGACGAATGCCGCAACAGGTATGACCCTCACCGACGCCCACAACGGCTTGCGGGCTCTGCGCATCGACGCCGCGCAGGTCGTCAACCTGCAGCAGGATCGCATGGCGCACGCGAGTGAAATCGTGGCCCAGCTCGGCCGCAGTGGGCTTCCGTGGGCCGAGTTCCCCGTGCACATTCGGTACACCGACTATTCGAAGGCCAAGGGGCAGTCGATGCTCAACTCGATCAACATCGTCGTCGATCTGGTGATCCGCTAGCCGAGGAGGCCCGCCGTGTGGTTTCAACTCATTCTCGTTGTCGCGCTGGTTCTGATCGGCGCGTACCTGCTGCTGTCGAAGCCGGGGCCGCGTCACCTTGCGGTCCGGCGGGTAATCATGCTCCTCGTGCTTCTCGCCGGCGTGACGGTCATTATCTGGCCGGGCCTCCTCACCCAGCTCGCTGGCCTGGTGGGGGTCGGTCGCGGCGTCGACCTTCTTTTCTATCTCGCTCTCGTGGCCGGTCTGCTGTACGTCGTCAACGAGTACAAGCGCTCGGTCATGCTCGCGCGTGCGAACACGCATCTCGCGCGTGAGCTCGTGCTCACCGAGGCGCGGCTCACGGATCGCATCAGCGCGCTCGAGGCGAGGCTCGACGAGCGCGCTCCCTAGACTCGGTACTCGCCAACCCCACTCGCAAAGGACTTTCGTGAAGATCGCTGTCATCGCCCTCGGCAAGATTGGTCTGCCGCTCGCCGTGCAGTTCGCATCGAAGGGGCACGAGGTGACCGGCGTCGACGTCAACGCCGACACGGTCGCCGCCGTGAACGCGGCACGCGAGCCGTTCCCCGGCGAGGCAGGCCTGCAACAGGGCCTCGAGCTGACGGTCGGTGCCGGACGCTTGCGGGCGACAACAGACTACGCGGAGGCGATTCCCGGCGCCGACGCCGTCGTACTCGTCGTACCGCTTTTCGTCGATCAGGATGCGCGCCCCGATTTCGGATGGATGGATTCCGCCACCCGCTCGCTCGCCGAACACCTCACGCCGGGCACGCTCGTCAGTTACGAGACGACCCTGCCGGTCGGCACGACCCGCGGACGCTGGAAGCCCATGCTGGAGGAAGTCTCGCGCCTCACCGAGGGGCGCGACTTTCACCTCGTTTTCTCGCCCGAACGCGTACTGACAGGCCGCGTCTTCGCCGACCTGCGCAAGTATCCGAAACTCGTCGGCGGTCTCTCGGCCCAGGGCGCCGAGACAGCGGTGCGGTTCTATGAGCAGGTGCTCGACTTTGACGATCGCCCCGACCTGGCCCGCGGCAACGGCGTGTGGGATCTCGGCAGTGCCGAGGCGGCCGAGATGGCGAAACTCGCCGAGACGACCTATCGCGATGTCAACATCGGGCTCGCGAATCAGTTCGCTCAGTACGCGGCGACCGCGGGCATCGACATCTATCAGGTGATCGAGGCGTCGAACTCGCAGCCCTACAGCCATATCCACCGCCCCGGCATCGCCGTCGGGGGCCACTGCATCCCCGTGTACCCGAGGCTCTATCTCTGGAACGACCCGGCCGCGACGATCGTGCGCGCAGCCCGCGAAGCGAATGCGGGCATGCCCGACTACACGGTCGGCCTGCTCGAGGGCGTGCACGGCGAGCTCGCCGGCGAGCGCGTTGTCGTGCTCGGCGCCGCGTATCGCGGCGGCGTCAAAGAGACGGCGTTCTCAGGTGTGTTCGGCACGGTCGAGTCGCTCACGCGCCGCGGAGCCGACGTGCGGGTGCACGACCCGCTCTACACCGACGATGAGCTCACCCGCCTCGGCTTCACCCCGTACGCGCTGGGCGACGCGGTCGACGCCGTCGTCATCCAGGCCGACCACGCCGAGTACCGCACGGTGGGCGCATCGGACATCCCCGGCGTGCGCACCGTCGTCGACGGGCGCCGCATCTCGAGTGCCGATGCGTGGCCGGGCGCCACCTACCGCGTCATCGGAATCGCGTAGGCGACAGACGTATGCGCATCGCAGTGACGACGGGGCTGCTGCGCATTCCCCCGACGTACTTCGTCACGCAGCACGCCGAACGTCTGATCGTGTCGGGCGACCATGAGGCGCGCGCCTTCGCCCGCGCCAGCGACGTTCAGGATGCTCGCCTCGGCATCGACGTCGTCACCGCCGTTGCCGAGACGGCCGGCTCATGGCGCACCCGCGCCCTGCGCGCGGTTGCCGCCGCGCGCCCCCAGCGCCGAGCCATCGAGTCGTACCAGCCCGACCTGGTGCACCAGCACTTCGCCACGTGGGCGCATGGCGCGCTCGACGCGGCGCGGCGCCTCGACGCGCCGTTCGTCACAACGGTGCACGGTTATGACGTCCTCACGGCCGGCGCACCGTCAGCGGCGCCGGTCGGACTTTTTCACCGCTCGAGCGTTGACCGAGTGAAGCGCGAGGCGACCCGCGTGCTTGCGGTGAGCGACTTTCTTCGCGACCGCGCCGAGCGCGCGGGCTTCGACCCGTCGCGTCTCGTTCGGCACTATCAGGGTGTCGACACCGACTTCTTCACACCGGGTGTCGAGACCGACCGCTCCGACGAACCGATCGTGTTGTTCGTCGGGGCGCTTGAACCCCGCAAGGGTGTTCTCGACCTGGTGGCTGCCTCGATCGGCCTGCGCGCGCGGGGGGTGACCCATCGCCTCGCGATCGTGGGCGATGGGTCGCAGCGCACGCTGGTCGATGCGGCCGCAACCGAGCACGACCACATCGTGCTCACGGGCCCCCTTGACCGCCACGGCGTGCGCGACCTGATGCGCTCGGCCGAGGTTTTTGTGCTGCCGACGCAGCGCGACGGCTCGTGGCGCGAAGCGGCCGGCCTGGTACTGCTTGAGGCGCAAGCCTGCGGTACGCCCACGGTCACCTATGCGAGCGGCGGCGCCCCCGAGATGGTGCGCGACACATCCACCGGGTTCGTGGTGCCGGAACGCGACGCCACCCGGCTTGGCGAGGCGATCGGAACCGTGCTTGCCCTGTCGCCAGCCGAACGACGGAAGTGGCGTGAGCGTGCCCGTGCGTGGGTCGTCGGCAAGCGCAGCCTCGCGTCGAGCACGGCCGAGTTACTCGAGCACTACCGAACGGTCGCTGGCTGAGCTGGCGTGAATGTCCGGGTTGTCACCACAGCGACACCTGCGAAGGCGAGCGACCCCACCAGCCAGACAACGGAGGGCCCCACGGGCATCCATGTCCACCACCATTCGAGGCCTGCATCGAGGTTGGGGCCGGGTTCGTCGGTTCCGGTGACGTAGCGGCGCAGATTCATGTGGAGGGCGACGAAGTGGGCGCCTGCGACCGCCGCGACGAGCACCCAACGCTGGGCGCGAGACAGTACAAGTGGCCTATCCGCCCGTCGCACGAGCAGCAGCACACCCAGCAGCACGATCAGCGGCAAGAGGTAGCGCGGCTGCACCTGGTCGGGCACCATGGTGCCGCCCGCCTGCAACACGTAGACGGGAACCGCCCACACCGCGGCGACGACGACGGCGACCGCGCCGATCACCCGGGCCCCGGCGCCCCGCAGCGCGACGAAGCCGAGGGCAACGAATGCGGCCATGCCGGCGAGCGGCACGACCGCGGGCATCGATGTGTCGAGCCAGCCGAGACCCCACTGCCCCCACGCGCCCGACCAGATGAAGGGCACGTTGAGCACGTTGTAGAACAGCAGCCCGGCACCGCCGAGCGTCGGCTCGGCGGCCTCGTGAATGGCCACGGAGACGGCACCACCGACGGTGCCGGTTGCGTCGCGAATCGGTCCTCCGAATCCTCCCGTGCCGCTGGACGCCTGACCCGCAGCAAGGAAGAACGCGAGCGCTACGAGGCCCATGACGGCGGGGAGGATCGCGTCGAGGACGAAACGTTTGGTGGGAGCCGCGGCGAGCATCCCGATGACGGCGATGCCGAGCCCGGCGAAGACGGCGGCGTCGGCGCGCGAGCCCGCCGCCATGAGCACGCCGACGACGAAGACGGCCGCGAGGCCGAGTTTCTGCCTTCCCGACGTCTCGAAGTATCCGAGTAGGGCGATGGCACTCGGCGCGACGCCAATCACGGCCCAGGCGCTGGGGTTGTTGGTGCCGAGCAGGAACACCCCGAGCGGAACCATCGTCACGAGCAAACCCCCGTGCAGCGCCGGCACCAAGCGGGCGGGCAGGAGCAGGTGCAGGGCGGTCGCGACGCCCAAGAACAGCGCGATCGTCAGCGCCCGCATCGCGAGCGCGGCCGCTTCCGCGTTCGCCCCCGTGAGGAGCCCGTTCACCGCGTAGTACAGCGGCGGATACTCCCCACCGAAGTTGCCGCGGGTTGTCTCGATGATCTCGACGGCCACACCCGGCCCGTCACCCGACCAGTCGAGGGTGCCGAGCTGGCATGCCGCGCTTTCCTCCGGGTCGTAGGCGAAGCAGGGCGCCTCGAGCAGGGGCCGCGGCACCTCGCGTGTCTGAGGGGTCGATCCGTCGGCGCACGCCTCGTCGACGGCGGGCCCCGCGCACCAGGTGCTGACGAGGTGAAAGTCGTCGTCGGGCCCGGCGCCGATCGGCGAGGCGAGGGCCCACGATCCGAGCGTGAGAGCAGCGAGGAGGGCGAGCACCCCGCCGGGAACGCCCGGACGCCGCCACGCGGCCCGAAGGCGCTCGCGCAGGCGGTTCACGACGATCTCCGCAGACGGCGACGGATGCGCGCGGTTACGTCGCGCACGCCGGAATGCCTCAGGTGGTGGGCCGCCATGCGCAGGTCGTGCCCGAGCCCGGCGGAACGCCGCGCACGACTCGCCCCCGCCCCCATGCCGGATCGCCCCGGCGCGTAGTCGGCAGCGTGCCACGGCTCGGCGCAGTACGCGACGAGCGGTGCGAGCACCTCCGGCCACGTGAACTGCTCACGCACGCGGGCGACGTTCTCGCGCCACACGGCCACCTCGTCGGAATCGACGGCGAGCACGCGTGCGATCGCGTCGGCGAGCGCCACCTCGTCGTTCGGAGGCACGACGACGCCCAGAGATTCGTCGCGCACGAGGTCAGCGAATCCGTCGCCGTCGGTGACGACCATCGGCAGCCCCGCCCACAGGTAGTCGAGGATGCGCGTGCGGAAGGCGAAGGTCGTCTCAACGTGGCGGTGATGGGTGCTGACCCCCGCGTCGGCGTCGAGCAGGTATGCGCCGCGCTCGTCGTAGGGCACCCAGGTGTCGTTGAAGACGACCTCGCGGCCGTCGACGCCGAGTTCGACGGCGAGGTCGTAGGCCTCGCGCACGATGCCCATCTCGTCGACCCCCGGATGCTTCGTGCCGAGGAAGACGAGGCGCACGCCCGGCACGCGCTCGCGCACGGCAGCGACGGCGCGAATCAATGTCAGCGGGTCGAACCAGCTGTAGACGCCGCCGCCCCAGATGAGTACGCGGTCGTCACCGTCGATGCCGGCGATGCGGCCGCGCAGTCCGTCTCCCTGAGCGGGCGGCGTCGTCGACAGTCCGAACGGCGCGAGGTCGATGAGCCGACGCAGGTCGCCGTCGCCGTCATACGTGGCGGGGCTGATGCGGCCAAGCGAGGCGAGGTGGCCGAGGTAGAACAGGCGTTGCCGTTCGCTCGCGCATAGGAGGTAGTCGGCGCGTCGCAGCTGATCGTTGAGGGCGTCGCGGGCGCCGGCGACCCGAAGGTTCCAGGTGGCTGCAGGTAGCTCGCGGCCCTGCTCGAGCATCTCGAGGTGCATCGGGTCGTAGACGTCTGCCACGAGGTACCGGTCGGTGCTCGCCAGTGTGCGGAACTGCCCGAGCGCGTGCCCCTGGAAGAACACGACGTCGGCCCAGCGCTCGTGCACCCGAATACCGGCCTCATCGCCGGGAGCGACGTGGCTGAGGGGTACGCCGGTGTCGGCGCGGTCGGCACGGGTGGTGCTGACGAGGCGCACCTCGTGCCCGTGTCGTTGCAGTTCGAGCGCGATGTTCCACGCCCGAATCGCGGGCCCCGCCATGCGGTCGCCGACGGGGTCGCCCGTCACGATCAGGATGCGCGTCACCGCTTCTGCCTTTCCGTCGCCGGTTGCAAAAGGTCGCGCACGATGTCGATTCCGCCGCGACTGTAGCGGCCGTAGCGGCCACGCACCGCCGCGCCGATGATGGCGGGAACGCGCAGCAGCCGGGCTGCCGGGTAGTGGGCGCGCGCGGCTTCATGGGCGTGCTTCGCCTCCGCTCGTGCGAGCCGCGCGGTGGGGGCGCCTTTCTCGCGCAGGCGATCGGCCAGCTGTTGGGTGCGCTGTGCGAGCCGAGGCTGACGGCCATCGCGGGGTTCGGTGAGCTTCGCCCACCGATAGCTCATTGTCGGGCGCCGGGCGCCGATCTGGTTGGCGTCGTGCTGCCGGTAGTCGATGAGCGGTCGGGGAATCAGCCGTACGGCGCCCGCCTGCTCGCTCATGCCCGCGGCAACGGCGGCGAGCCACTCGTCGTGCACCCACTCCCCCGGAATCGGCAGCGCGTGCTCGAGCAGTTCGCGTCGCAGGACGACGGTCGCGCCCGTCACGAGATTGCGCCGCAAGAGCGCAGCCTGAGCATCGCCAGCGACGAGGTCGACCTTCTCCTGCGTCGTGATCTCGAGTGCACTCAGCAGCGTGCCGCCGAGTGGGTTGCCGTCTCCGTCGATGAGGCGCGCGTCCGTGTGCACGAGCTGCAGCTGCGGGTCGTGTGCGAATCGGTCGACGACGACGGCCAGTTTGTCGGGCATCCAGCTGTCGTCTTGGTCGCTGAGCGCGATCAGGTCGCCGCGCGCGTGCGCGAGGGCGTCGGCGAAGTTGGCGGTGACTCCGAGCGGGGGTGTGTGGCGGCGCACGCTCAGCTCGGTCGTGACTGCGGGGTCGGCGGCGCGCACCTCCCCGACCAGCCGTTCGACGATCTCGACGGTGCCGTCACGCGAGTCGTCGTCGCCGAGCACGATCTCGATGGGCGCTGGGCGCTGGGCGAGGATGCTCGTCACCTGTTCCGCCACGAAGCCGGCCCCGTTGTGCGTGCACATGACGACCGACACGGTCAGCGGTGCGGTGGGGGCTGCGGTCACCCCGCCAGCCTAGGTGAGGGCCCGGGCTAGGATCGGGAGCACCATGGCTGAATCGAGCGACGAGTCGGGCGCTCGCCCGGCACCCCGAGTCGGGGTGGTGACGGTCGCCTATCGATCAAACGCCGTGCTCGAGAAACTACTTGCGTCACTCGCGGACGCGTCGACAGAGCCCCTGTCGGTTGTCGTGGTCGACAACTTTCCCGGCGACGATGAGTCGGCGTCTCCCATCGCTCACCGGTTCGGCGCCACCTACGTCGCCCGGCCCGAGAATCCCGGCTACGGCGCCGCAATCAACGCCGGGCAGCCGTTTTTGCCCCAGAGCGTCGAGTGGGTGCTCATTTGCAACCCCGACCTTGAGCTCGCGCCCGGCAGCATCGACGCCCTGCTCGCGACCGCCGAAACGGACGCACGCATCGCCTCAGTCGGCCCGGCGATCCTCAACATCGATGGCAGCGTCTACCCCTCAGCTCGCCGTGTGCCCTCGTTGAGGACAGGTGTCGGCCACGCGCTGTTCGCGAACATCTGGCAATCGAACCCGTGGACGAAGGCCTACAAGCAAGACTCGACGGACGCGCTGACGCGTCGCGACGCCGGGTGGCTTTCTGGTGCGTGTCTTCTGGTGCGCCGCGCGGCGTTCACCGACACCGGGGGCTTTGACGAGGGCTATTTCATGTACTTTGAGGATGTTGACCTCGGCTACCGCTTCGGCAAGGCGGGCTGGCGCAACGTCTTCGAGCCTTCGGCACGAGCCACCCACATCGGAGGTCACTCGACGGCCGGTAGCTCGGCCCGCATGGTGCGCGCCCACCACGACAGCGCACGCCAGTTTGTCAACCGCAAGTACACCGGCGGGCAGTGGTGGCCGGTGCGCACTGTACTGAACATCGGGCTGAGTGTGCGGTCGCGGGTACAGGTGCGCGCCGTCGAGAAAGGCGCGCGCCGCGGCTCATAAGGCAGATTAGGCTCCGGCTGCATCCAGGTGCGCTTGATACTGCTTGGTGACCTCCACCGCGTCGCCCACGGCCGCTAGTTTGCCCTGGTCAAGCCAGGCAACTTGATCGCACATATCGCGTACCTGAGCGAGTGAGTGCGTCACGAGGATGACGGTGCGGCCAGACTTGGTGAACTCGATGAACTTGTCTTGCGATTTCTTCTTAAACGCGCCATCGCCGACCGCTAGCACCTCGTCGACGACCAAGATGTCGGGCTGGACATGAATTGCCACGGAAAATCCGAGCCGCACGTACATGCCTGACGAGTAGTTCTTCACGGGCTGATCAATGAATTTCTCCACGCCGGAAAACTCCACGATCTCATCGAATCGAGCCGTAATTTCCTTCTTGGACAGGCCCAAGATCGACCCATTGAGGAAGACGTTTTCTCGACCCGAGAGCTCGGGGTGGAATCCCGAACCCACCTCCAGGAGCGAGGCCGCCTTACCCTTCATCGTAATCGAGCCTTCGTCGGGGTGGAGGATTCTCGCGAGGCACTTCAGCAACGTGGACTTTCCTGAACCGTTGCGACCGATCAAGCCGAACGTCGCACCCTTGGGGACGTCGAAACTCACGTCCCGCACTGCCCAAAAATCCTCGGCGACAGCCTTCTTGCCCCGCATGACCGCGGCCTTGAGCGATTGATTCCGCTCCTTGTACATCCGGAACTTCTTCGACACGTGATCGACGACGACGGCGGCCTCACTCACAATAGCTCCGCCAATCGCTTTTCGTTTTTCTGGAAGACCAGGTACCCCAATGCGAAAACAACCCCGGCCCAACCTACGCACCACAAAGCGTCGTCCCACAACGGGAGGCGGTTGTCGTACAGAAGATTGCGGAAGACCTCGACGAATCGCTCCATCGGGTTCAAGCGATAAACCTCGATGATCCACGACCCGTACTGCTCTGCGCCCTCACGCACGAGACTGATCGGGTAAATGATGGGCGTAAGGTACATCCACATTTGCAGCAACAGGGCGACGAAGTGCTGGGTATCGCGGAAATGCACATTCAGGATCGCGAGCATCATCGCCAGCCCCACCGCAAACAACGCCAGAAGGACCATCCAGATCACGACGACAGGCAGGAATGGCAAAGGCATTCCCCCAAAAATCAGGAGGGCCAACGCCAGAACACCGAGCTCCATCGCCCAGGTCACCCCGGTCGACAGTGCGACCGACAGCGGAAGGTGCATCCGCGGGAAGTACACCTTCTTGATCAAGTTCGCATTCGACACGATCGAGGTCAGTCCACCGTTGACCACTCGCGTGAAGTAGAGCCAAGGAAGGAGCCCGCACATCAACCAGAGAGGGTAGATGTTCAGGCCGCTGGGATCGCCTTCTGATGGCCGAGCCCGGAAGATGAAGCTGAACACCACCGTGTAAACGAGCATCAGCACAATGGGGTTTATGAGGGACCACAACTGGCCCAGGACGGTCCGTCGATACTTGCCGCTGACCTCACGCATCGTGAGATTCGCGAGCAGTTCGCGAGACGCGACCAACTCTCTAAAGTTTGACATCCAGATCTTTCGAGCGTGAGTGAGGCATGCCCATTCTAGGCTCTTCACGATCGAGGGTGTAGGTGGGGTCTGAAGCCTCCGGCTTCGAGCAGGCTGCGCGCGACATAGTTCGTGAGGTTCCGGAAGCCGAGCGCAGATCCGCGGAGGTTTTCGAGCCGCCCGTTGATCGCCTCGGTCGGGCCGTTGGACGTTCCGGGCCGGTCGAAGAACGCGAGGATGTCCGTGGCGCGTTGCTTGAGGGTGCGGCCGAGCTTGCGCACTTCGACGAGCGCGGCCGGGACGCCCGTGCTGACCGCGTCGATCACCGACTGCATGGTCTGCTTGCCCTTCTTCTTGTCGGGTTCCCGGTACGCGGCGATCATGCGCTGGTAGATGCCCCAGGTCGCTTCCACCTCGACGCGCTCCTCGGCAGCGAACAGTGCGTCGAGCCGGTCGCGCTGCTTATCGGTGAGCAGGCTCGCTCCGGTGTGCAGGGTGCGGCGCGCCTGGTAGAGCGGGTCGCCTTTCATTCCGCGACGACCGAATAGGTCCTGCTGGACGCGACGCCGGCAGACATCCAACGCGTCACCGGCGAGGCGGACCACGTGGAACGGATCCATGACGGGAACAGCGTCGGGCAGTTCCTCGGCGGCGGCGGTCTTGAACCCGGAGAAGCCGTCCATCGCGACCACCTCGATCCGTTTCGACCACTCCGCGGGGCGCTCGGCGAGCCACTGCTTGAACACGGCCTTCGAGCGGCCCTCGACCATGTCCAGCAGCCGCGCGGGGCCCGTCTTGTTGCGGGCCGGGGTGAGGTCGATGATCACGGTGACGTACTTGTCCCCGAACCTCGTGTGACGCCAGACGTGCTCGTCGACACCGATCGTGGTCACCCCTTCGAACCGGCCCGGGTCGTCGATCAGCCGCCGCTTGCCTTCGGCGAGGACAGCGTCGTTCGCAGCGCTCCAGGACACGCCGAGACCTGCCGCGACGCGGGTCACCGTGAGGTGGTCGACGACGATGCCCCGCAGCGCCCATTCCAGACCGCCCCGGGAGATCTTCACCCGCGGCGCCGCCGCCCGTGTCATGTCCTGCCGCCACGTCCGGCGGCAGTGACCGCCCCGATACCGCCGCACCCGCACCAGCAGCGTCGTCGGCCGGTGCCCGAACGGCTCATGCGCCAGCCGACGCGTGACGCTGTCACGGGCGACGCCTTCCGCGCCGCACTTCCGACACCACGGGTCTGTCTCCACCGGCCGGCACTCGATCGTCGCCCGGTCCCGCTCGATCAACTGACCGACAGCGACGAGCCCGAGCTCGTCGAGACGGCAGAACGTGGTCACGTCAGGGGTCGCGAACGTAGGGTTGAGCACGTCGAGGTCTTTCGGGATGGCGAGCGTGAAGAACTTCCATCCTCCGGGAGACCTCGACCCCTACCCGGCCACCGACGCGCTCACCCGACTACACCCTCGATCGCGAAGAGCCCCATTCTAGGGGCCCTCCCCGTCGGGCCGCGGTGAATACGCATGGCCTGACCCTCCGCCGGTAGAGTGCTCACCGTGCTGGTCTACTTCGTCAACCACAGTTCGGCGATAGACCACCTCGGCGGCTCCGAGCGGTCCCTTCTGAAATTGATCGATGACTGGATCGCAGCAGAGCCAACCCTTGAGCCGTATTTCATTACGCGAGCACCAGCGGGGTTGCTCGTCGAAGAACTGCGCGCCCGCTCCTGGGCGTATTCGCTAGTTCCCTACTCGGGGTGGGCGGTACCGCCACATGAAGCCGATTGCGAGTCCGTCGCCTACCGCGCCTCGAAGGACTACCTGGCAGTCAAGACTATCCGCCGACTTATGGAGTCCCGACGCCCAGATCTCGTCGTGACAAACACGCTTGTCGCACCCTGGGGGGCGTTCGTTGCGCAATCGCTGGGCATCCCACACGCGTGGATCGTGCGAGAGTTTGGCGACCTTGATCATGGGCTGCGTTTCGTGTCGGGTCGCGAACAGACGCTGACTGACATCGGCCGGTTGTCGGAACTTGTCGTGGTGAACTCACATGCGGTGAAGAAGCACCTCCAGCCTTTCGTCGACGCGAAAAAGCTCGTCGTCGTGTACCCCACGGTCGATAGCGCTCAGGTGCAGGTTCAAGCCGCAGAGCCCTTGGCCGCGCGGGCCTTCCCCGAGCGTGATGCCGGCCTCAAGATCACGGTGGTCGGTCGGCTTGCTCCGTCGAAGGGGCAATGGCGCGTGGTTGAAGCTCTCGGCGAGCTCCACCGTCGTGGTTTCGCCGCGAGCGTGTGCCTGGTCGGGGCCTCCATGGAACCAGACCATCCCCGCAAACTGCGCTCCCGCTCCCACCAACTGGGTGTCGCCGACTATCTCTCGATCGTCGGCGAACAGTCCAACCCTTGGCCTTTCTGCGCGGCCGCGGACGTGTGCGTCACTCCGTCAACCCAAGAAGCGTTCGGTAGGACAACCTTGGAATACCTTTGGCTCGGGAAGCCCGTGATCGCAACGAACAGCGGGGGAAGTGCCGAACTGGTTAAGGACACCCACAACGGCTTCCTCTTCGATGCAGATGCGCCCGGCCAGCTCGCCGACCGCCTACAGCGCTACATCGAAGCTCCGGACCTTCTGAGGCTTCATGCGCTGGCTGCTCGGCAGCACGCCGAGTCGCTCGCCTCTCCAGAGTGGAGCAACTTAGCCGCGATTGAACGACTCTCAGCGGTCGCTTCCGCAGTCCCACGCTCGTCAGGTGACGTTGCCGACGAGTGGTTCGCAAAAGTCGGTTATCGACCCGGCCGCTCGAGACTGGGCGTCATCGTTCGGTATCGCTATCGTCGCCTGGTCACTCGCACGCGAAACTTCCTGACTGATCCCGTGGGGTCGGTAAGGCGAAAGCTACGTCGGGCGGAGCACCCCGGTGGCTAGTCGACGCCCCATCACCGTGGTCGTGCCTGTGTACGGTGATGCGCCGAGTCTCTTACGCTGTGTGGAGTCGCTCGTTGACTCTATTGATCAGTCCAAAGACGCCGTTCTGTTCGTCAACGATCGCGGTCCGGACTTCGATCAGCTCGAGAGCCTGCTGAAGGCAACGTGCGACGTGAACCCGGCCTTTCGATACGAGCGGAACATCCGCAACTTGGGCTTCGTGCATACCTGCAATCGCGCGGTCTTCGAACTTGATTCGAGTGGCAACGATGTCCTAATTCTCAATAGTGACGCAATTCTCCCTCAGGGAGGTCTCGACGAGTTAGGCGAGGTCCTGCACGCCCGAAGTAACCATGGCGCGGTGTGCGCTCGTAGCAATAACGCCACCATCGCGAGTTTCCCGTTCCGCACTGCTCGGGCCCGCCCATCGCGAAGCTTCGCGCACTCGGAGTGGGTGCACCTTCTGCTCAAGACGAGGCTTCCACGCTTCACGTATGCACCTGTCGCGATGGGCTTTTGTCTCGCTGTAAGGCGAGATGTAGTGGACGCCCATGGCCTCTTTGATCCAGCGTTTTCGCCCGGTTACGGAGAGGAGAATGATTTCTGCCTGCGCATCGGGCGTGCCGGATGGCGCTCTGTCATGGCGAATCGGGTTCTCGTCGAGCATGAGGGGGCGAGGAGCTTTCGCTCCACTCGACGTGCCCGACTTCGGGCGGCCCATGAAAAGATCCTGAACCAGCGCTACCCGAACTATGTCCAACTCGTGCGTGAGCACCTGTGGACAGGCGTGGACCCTGTAGACGTTTGGGCGGATGTGCTCACACAACACAGCTTGCCGCCACGAGTCGCGCTGTTTACCGAGGCCTTTGGACCTAGCCCTCAGCTGAAGAAGGCCGTCAAGGAGGCCCGTGACCTACAGCTCACCGTTGTTGCGCGAACGCTGTCCTCTGCCCAGAAGTTCGGCGCTCCTGAGTCGCTTATCTTCGGTGAAGAAGAGGGTCGCGTTTGGGACGCGGCGGTGGTCGACGCAGAGGTTGATAGCGAAGCTGCGCGACGCGCGTGCCGAGCAGCGCCCCGTCTGCTTTCTTCCCTGGATGTTTCGACCGCCGGCCTGGCCGCGTCAGCCATCGACGACTCCGCGATTCGCGCGGCGTGGGACCGCGGGACGCATCTCCTTGCTGAATCGGGAATACCACCCGCTCCGGCGGTGCGACTTCGTACACGACTACGCGGGGTGGCGGAGCGTCGCGCGCCCTTCCTTCTGACGTTAGCTCAGCGGTTCACGAGCCGCTCGAGGTAGGTGCCGTAGCCGCTCTTGACGAGCGGGCGCGCGAGCTCACGCAGTTGATCGTCACTGATCCATCCAGCGCGCCACGCAATCTCCTCCACACAGCCGATCTTGAGGCCCTGCCTGTGCTCGATCACGCGGACGTACTCGGCAGCCTCCATCATCGAGTCCACGGTTCCGGTATCCAGCCACGCGGTCCCCCTGTCGAGCACGCTCACCTGCAACTTGCCCAATTGGAGGTAGTGGTCGTTTACGGATGAGATCTCGAGCTCGCCACGAGCGCTCGGTGTGATGTTCTTGGCAACTTCAACGACGGTGTTGTCATAGAAGTAGAGCCCGGGAACCGCGAATTGGCTCTTCGGTTCTGCGGGCTTCTCTTCAATCGATACTGCGGTCATGGAGTCGTCGAACTCCACGACTCCATAGGCAGTTGGGTCGGCCACTTGGTAGGCGAATATCACTCCTCCGTCGATCTGGTTGAGTGACCTCAGAGACGATCCCAACCCCGAACCATGGAAGATGTTGTCACCGAGTACAAGCGCAACGTTGTCTGAGCCGATGAACTCTTCCCCGATGATGAAGGCTTGTGCTAGGCCATCGGGGCTGGGCTGCACAGCGTAGGTGATCGACATCCCCAACTGAGATCCGTCGCCGAGCAGCGCCTGGAATTGTGCGTTCTGTTCGGGAGTCGTGATGACAAGAACATTACGGATGTCCGCCATCATGAGCGTAGAGAGCGGGTAGTAGATCATGGGCTTGTCGTAGATCGGCATCAACTGCTTGGAGATGCCTTTGGTAATCGGCCACAGGCGCGTGCCTGAGCCGCCCGCCAAGATGATGCCCTTCATCGATCGCCACCTTCCCGTCGGTACCACGCCACGCATTCGTCCCACCTCGGCAACAGGCCCTGCTCCTGAGCCTTCCGCAACGTCGGGGCTGCGGCATCTTTCGGAGAAAGGAGAGGTGCGCCGACAGCGTCGGGGATCACCAGTGCGAGTTCTGCGTCCAGAGGGCTAATGCCGTGTTCGTGGGCGGGGCGATACACGCCTGACACCAAGTACGTGACCGTGGAGTTGTCCTCCAACTCAAGGAACGCGTGACCACGGCCTTCGGCGAGATACACGGAGCGCCGCTTGTCTGCCTGAAGCACAACGGAGTCCCACTGCCCGTAGGTGGGCGAACCGACTCGAATGTCGACAATGAAATCGATGATCGCCCCGCGGGCAACACTCACGTACTTCGCCTGCCCTGTGGGGACGTCCGCGAAGTGCACGCCCCTCAGTACGCCGCGGTGAGAGACCGAAGTGTTCGCTTGACGCGGGGTGAAGCGGTGCCCCGCGCTGTCTTGGAGGACGTCGGTGAGGAAGGTTTCTGAGAAGGAGCCGCGCTCGTCCTCGAACATCGGTGATTCGATAAGGAAAGAGTCTGCAATCGCTAGCGCGTCAACATTCACCATGAGACCTTATCGCGCTGTCGGCGCGGAGGTCGGTCGCCAATTGGACCTGCACTAGCCTGGAAAAGTGCGCCACGTCGGCGCGGACCTCGTGGAGAAAAACATCGTGGACTCACAAATCAGGGTTGTCGTCGTCGGACAGGGATACGTCGGGCTCCCGCTCGCGCAGGGCATGGCTCGCGCAGGACTCAGCGTCACCGGGCTCGACTTGAATCAAGACACGGTTTCCCTCCTGAACGCGGGCTCATCGCACATCGACGACCTCAGCGATAGCGACGTGCGCGAGATGCTCGATCTCGGCTATCAGGCTAGTGACGACGTGTCCGTGGTGTCGTCGGCGGACGTCGTCGTGATCTGTGTGCCGACTCCTCTCGGGGAAGCCGGAGAACCGGACTTGAGGGCTGTCGAAGGCGCCGCACGGTCGGTGGCGAAGCACCTGTCTCCCGGTTGCCTCATCATTCTTGAATCCACGACGTATCCCGGGACGACGGACGAGCTGCTCCTGCCCATCTTCCAGGCAGAGGGCCACCGAATCGACGAGGACTTCTACCTCGCGTTTTCGCCGGAACGCATCGACCCGGGTAACGCGACGTACGGGCTGACCAATACGCCCAAAGTTGTGGGAGGTGTCACTCCTGCGTCCACCGAGAAGAGTGTCACGTTCTACTCCCGCTTCGTCGAGCGAGTAGTACAGACACGAGGCTCCCGGGAGGCCGAGACCGCGAAGCTTCTCGAGAACACCTACCGGCACATCAACATCGCCTTGGTCAACGAGATGGCGAAGTTCTGCAAAGAGCTCGACATCGACATCTGGGACGTTATCAATGCTGCCGCGACGAAGCCATTCGGTTTCCAAGCGTTCTACCCCGGACCTGGCGTGGGGGGCCACTGCATTCCGATCGATCCCAACTACTTGAGCTACGAGGTCCAGCGAAAGCTCGGGCATCCGTTCCGATTTGTGCAGCTCGCGCAAGAGATCAACAACTCGATGCCCCAATACATCGTCAGTCGTGCGCAAGATCTCCTCAATGAGCACAAACTGCCACTCAACGGCAGCAGAGTCTTACTTCTCGGGGTGACCTACAAGGCGAACATCTCGGATCAAAGGGAATCACCGGCGACCGACATTGCCGACCGCCTCGCCGCACGCGGATGTGTGGTCTCGTATCACGACCCCTACGTAGACGAGTGGTCCACTGAGTCACTCTCGCTCACGACGGTCGCTGATCCCGTGACCGCCGCCGCGGACAACGACTTGGTGATTCTCCTGCAGGCACACCGGGGTTACGATCTGGCCCGGATCACATCCAGTGCCAAGGTTCTGTTCGACACGCGCGGTGTCACGTCGGGCGCCGACGCCGTTCGGCTCTAGCTGGCCCCACGTCTGGCCTCCTCAGCGGCTGGGAAGAATCTCTTCCAGCCACGAATCAAGGACACCCTGCTGCTTCAGCGAGCGTTCTTCCCGCGCGTACCTTGCGAGCTCAGCTGACGGCATGAACCGCGCCTCCGAAGAGGCCTCTGCGATCGCCGACGACCAGCTGTCCACTGTGTTGTCACACACCGTGAGCCCGCGATCGGCCAGCAACGCGTACGGACCGATGTTGCTCGCAATCGAGCCCAGGTTAAGGAAGGTGTACTCAAGCACCTTGAGGTCGCTCTTCGCAAGATTGAAAGGGTCATCTGCAAGGGGAGCTACGCCTCCGTGCCAATGACGTCGGTTGCGGGTCAGTGCCAGCCAATGGGCGAAATCGCGATAAGCGAGGGAGCCACGGGGTACATGGATTCGGTTGAACCATGTCTCGTCCGCCTCGGTCACACCGATTACGTCCAGTTCGATCCTTAGCGCAGGGTGCTGGCCCAGGGCTTCAAATACGGGCTTCAGAAGCTCAAGGTCCTCCGCATGAGTATTCGTGCCCCAATAGACCCACCGCACAAGTCGCTTACGGCGGATACGCCAAGGGGATCTCTTCTGCGAAGGTTCGCCAGGCGACCAGGCCGATTCGTCAACGAGATTCGGGTGAACGATGACGCGATGAGCGCCAAGCTTCCGAGCGCTTCGCCCGAGCTCTTCCGTGCTGACGACAACAGAGTCGGAGATACTCAAGAGCCGCCGTGCAGAGGCCACCGTGTCTGGAACCGATCGCTCCGTTGCCGCCTCTGAGTACAAGTCGTCGTCAAAATCTGCCGTAATTCGGATACCTCGAGCATCGGCGATCTTTCGGAGGGATTCGGAGTTGGCTGCCTTGAGCGCGTCCCTTTGGACCAGCATGCTGTCGAACGGAGTCGGATCCAGGCCAAGTGCATAGTCGATCGGATCGAACGCTCGAAACGCCACGGTAGGACTATCGAAGTACCTCTGTAGCTTGCTCTCGATTCGGACGAAAGGCGCCCCCCGTCCGGACGCCGTTGCCACCCCGACTGTCTGAGGCTGAACCATCCTCGACGCACGCGCATACAGGTCCAAATACTCGCCGGCCATAGTCGTCCGGCTCCGCGATACGACTACTGGAGGAGCTGGAAGCTCGAGGCTCTCCCCCCGCAGCAACGTTTGCGCGGATGCACGAAGAAAGTCAACGAAGTCCTCCGGCTTGTCGACATCGAAAAGCACTCCCCCACCCTTCTCCCTAACTCGGTCACCCACGGCACCAAGATCAGTTGACAGCACCGTCAGGCCCATGGACCACAGCTCAGACAGAGTGTGAGAGAACGTCTCTGGTGCGATGGAAAAGATGCCCCCGAGGTCCGGAGAAATCGACTCAACCAAAGCTCCGAAGTCATCGCGGGCGTACGGTCCGTGGTCTACTGCTAGTGGGTGGACCTTTGCCGACATCTTCCCCGCAAGGTGCCACTCTACGAGCGGGCTCGTCGCCTCAATAAGCTCGGCAACCAGGCCCGCGCCCTTCTGCAGCCCCCAGTTTGCAGGGCAAAATATCCGCAGGGGGCCAGCGGGACGATCCGTCTTGTCGCCGCGGAAAGCCGCGCGCGATAGGTCATCCCGACCGTGCTCGATGACGACAACTTTGCTCGACAGCTCAGGGAAGTGCTGAGTGTAAACGTCGCGCGCTGACACCGTTGTCGCAACAACCGATTGGGCGCCTGCAAAGACCTTCTGCGCCCGTTCCCTCCAACGGTAAACACCGTCATGCTTGAGGGAAACGGCGTCCGCGACGAAGGTGGATGGCAAGCTACAGCGCGAGTTTCCCGGGGTGCACACCCCGCCGCAGTATTTGCCTTCACCGTCGATGAGATTCACTGAAGGGCACACGTAGTAGAAGTCATGAGTCGAGACGATGAAGGGGATTCCCAATCTCTCGAGCACCGTGGGGAGCGTCTCGAGCGGCTGATTGATGAGATGCCTGATGTGCACCAGTTCGATCGAGTACATTGCGAAGATTCGCGCAAGAAAGACGGCGAGATCAGTTCTCCAGGTGTCGGCGATCCGAAGTTGGGGCTTGAGGTTGAGGGATTCGACCACCCTCGGTAGGCCACCGTTGACCGTCGAGAACTCGACTCTTGATGGGCTCACGGTGAGGAGGAAAGACTCCTGATCGTGCTCGAGAGCGGTCATCAAGTCGATGTTGGTGGCGGGCGTTCCACCGCCTGACATGTGCACCACATATGCGCGTCGCGGCTTCGAGACCGAGGCTCGAGTCGCGGACTGAATGGCGACGAAGTGCTCACGCATCTCCCGCATCGCCGGTGAACTCATCCATTCGCGAACGTCACGTCGATAGTGCGGCCACGCAGAGTCGACTGTCTTGCCAGCCTGTTCCATCAACTGCTCGCGCTCAGGGCCGAAGCTGGCACCCTTCTCGTGATGCACCATCACTTGTGGCGCGATTGCTAGGGTCCACCCGCGCTCACGAGCACGCATCGACCAGTCGTTCTCTTCTCCATAGCCTCGAGGGAATCGGTCTTCATCGAAGGTGCCCACATCACCCAAAGCATCGCGCCTGAGGTAGACGCAGAAACCGTGAATTGTGGCAGCTTCGATCGTGATCTGCGGTGTTCGCTGTAATACGGCGCGACTCGTGTTGCGCCAGCCGTACTCGCTCGACCAATCGTTGTACTGGCCAGCAACCGGCACAGCCAAAGCACCAGCGTTATCCGAAACCGCAGATACGGCGGCGACCTTCGCGCCTGAATACGCCGCCAACCTCAATCTCTGAATCCAGAGTGGCCCCACCTCTGTGTCGCTGTTGAGCAAGATGACGTCCGTCTCGCCGGCTTCAGCGAGCCCACGGTTGACGGTCTTGGTGTAGCCCAGATTCTCCTCATTCTTGAGAACTCGCAGCCGCGGTATGGACTGGTACGAGCTAAGGATTCGCTGGGTATGGACGTCAGGAGAAGCGTCGTCAATGACGATCACTTCTAGACCATGCGGCAAATCCGTCGCCAGAACCGAGTCCAAACAACGCTTGACAACATCGCCGCCGTTGTAGACGGGGATGACGACCGTTACGTCCCGCGCTGACGCAAGGAGACCGAGGGCGTGATTGGCGTCTAGATGCTGGATCTTGCGAACTTCGCCGAGCACCTACTCAGCCCCCCGCTGTGAACCTCTGAGCCGCGCACGCAACCTGGCGAGACGAGGTTTTACCTTGACGTAGGCGGGCTCGAAGGGTCGAACTGCCGCTAGCGCGAACTTCACCACTCGCCGGTTGAGGATTGCCTCGGCCTCGCCAGGAGGCCTCGTCGCGACAGTTGCATTCACCACGCTGGCGGACAAACGACGGGCCCGGTCCTGCGCGACCGCCCGATACTCTTCGACGAGCAGGATGAGTTCTTCCCGCGTCAGGCCCTCGAGAACCGCCCGTGGAACTTCTTCGCGCTCAGACGTCATGAGGTTCAGCCTACTTTCCCTCGCGCCCTCCCGTTTCGACGGAGGTCGGGCCCGTTGTCCAGTCGTTTACCTAGCCGCCCAGCATTATTCACCTTCGCCCATCGCGAGCGTGTGGTCCGCCCCGACGTCGGGGCAGGTGTGCCACTATCCTCGATCCTGTGACCAAGCCGACGCACGACCGTGTCCCCAATGCCTTCCCGGCCCTACCGGCGAACACCCGCGTCGATTCGTCGGCGGGAACGCTAGAGGGCCACTGGTCACCCAGCCAATTGGCAATGCTCGCCGCGCTGCGCCAGACCAAGTACCGCGTCAAGTCAGCGTGGAGTGGCCACCTTCCCTTCGCGTTCTCGATCGTGGCGTTGCACCGACCGCGACGCCTCGTAGAGCTGGGCACGCATCGCGGCGCGAGCTTTTTCGCATTCTGTGAGGCGATGAAGGAGTTCGACGTTGACGGCCAATGCATTGCCATCGATCATTGGCTGGGCGATTCACAAGCTGGCTCCATGGGTGACGAAGTCTTCGAGTCAGTGGGTCGCGTCTTGCGCAAGGACTTTGCCGACCTAGCGTCGACTCTCCGCACGAGCTTCTCAGACGCAGCTCCTCACTTCGAAGATGGCTCTGTTGACCTCCTCCACATCGACGGCTTTCATACGTACGATGCGGTCACGACTGACTACGCCACCTGGTTGCCAAAAATGTCTGACCGGGGCGTCATCTTGTTTCATGACATCAATGAACACCAGGAGTCTTTCGGGGTATGGCGACTGTGGTCGGAGCTAACCCGGGCATATCCAGCAAGGACTTTCGCTTTCGGACATTCGCATGGACTGGGAGTGCTCAGTCTTGACGACGACGCCAGCTCAACCGTGAATCGCTTTCTGTTAGAAGCTGCTTCTGCAGAGACGGGAACATTCCTACAGCAATTCTTCACCACAGCAGCACTAAGCCAGGAACGCGCGCGTTTGGTGACGGCCGGCGCTATTGAAAGAGAGCGCAACCGTGCGAACAAGTTGAGCGGCGACGCTTTTGCCACTCGCCAGCAGGAGGGACTCGCGCATCGCTCCGCAGATATAGAGGCGGCAAAGGCGGAGGAGATTGAAGCTATAAATGCTGCTCACGAGGCTGAGCTTCAACAGGTGGTCGCCCGGCATGAAGCGATCGTCACCGCAATCACATCAAGTCGGTCCTGGCGCGTAACTGCTCCACTTCGATGGATGTCGCGGGGTCTTCGCGGTGGTCGAGCTTAGGTTAGTGCGCCCGCTCGCGGCGCAGGGCGAAGTACCCGGAAATTCCCTCTTCGTGCGCAAGTGCCACGTAATTGGCGTCCTCTGAGATCGCTGCCAACCCAGTCCCGCCCAGCATTGAATGGAGCCTGACCCGGTTTCCCGGACACTTGAGTCGAGACGATAATCGTCTCGGTAGGAGTCCGTGAGGCCTGCTGCCCACCCGCCGGAGTTCCGGCGTCGAACCCTGGATTTGGTCGCGCAGGGAAACCCGGTCGCGCAGACCGCCCGCGATCTCGGGATTAGCGGCTCTTCGCCGTTGAGTGTGGGTGGCGGGTGACGCGCCGGTAGCCGGGGCTGCTGGGGCGATGGGTCGAGGTCCTCGAGGATCAGAGGACTCTTACCTCTTCTGATCGCGAGGACCCCGACTATGACCGAGCCTACGACGTGCTGCCGAGCCGACGGCAACTATTGCAACCGCTGCGATCTTCTCCTGGGCCTGGAGGGGTTGCGGGTGATTGCGGTTGAGCGCCGCGGCCTGGGATCGCTGACCGTGACGGTCGAGTCCCCACCTGGTCCGGCCGGCTGCCCAGGCTGCGGTGTCCTCGCGACCGGTCACGGGCGCGCGCCGGTGCCTCTGGTGGACGCACCCGCGATGGGCCGTCCGGTCCAACTGCTCTGGCGAAAGCGTCGGTGGCGCTGCGCGGAAGGTGCATGCGAGGTCGTCACGTTCCTCGAGCAGGACCACACCGTCGCGTTGCCGCGCGCAAAGCTGACCACTCGGGCGGCGTGGTGGGCGATCGAGCAGATGCGCCGCGAACACGCCTCGGTGAACGGTATCCGCCGGCAGTTGGGCACCAGCTGGCGAACAGTTTGGGAGACGATCAAGCCACTGCTGCAGATCGCCGAGGCGGATCCGGCTCGCTTCGATGGCGTGACCGTGTTGGGTGTTGATGAGCACGTCTGGCATCACGTGTCGACCAAGCCGATCAACGTCGGCGGGCGGGGGCCAAAGGAGCTCACCGGCATGGTCGACCTGACCCGTGATGCGGCGGGCCGCACCCGCGCCAGGCTGCTGGATCTCGTCCCGGGCCGCTCGGGTGAGGCTTACCGGGCATGGCTACAGGGGCGCGGCCCCGATTTTCGTGACCGGGTGAAGATCGCAACCTTGGATCCGTTTCGCGGTTACAAGAACGCCATCGATGATCAACTCGACGACGCGCGCGCCGTGCTCGACGCATTCCACGTCGTCAAGCTCGGAACCAAGGTCGTCGACGATGTCCGCCGCCGCGTGCAACAGCAGCTCCACGGCCACCGAGGGCGCAAGGGTGACCCGCTCTATGGGATCCGGAACCTCCTGCGGGCAGGCGAGGAACACCTCACCGAACGGCAACGCACAAGACTCGCCCGCGCTTGGGCCGCCGACGAACAGCATGTTGAAGTCGAGGTCGCCTGGCACTGCGCGCAACAACTGCGATCCTGCTACCACCAAGCCGGTCACCGCGAAGGTCGCGTGATCGCCGAACAGGTGTTGAGGTCGTTCTTCACCTGCCCGATCCCGGAGGTCGCACGCCTGGGCCGGACGCTGCGAACCTGGCGAGACGAGTTTCTCGGCTACTTCGACACCGGCGGCGCGAACAACGGGGGCACCGAAGCGATGAACGGCCTGATCGAGCTCCACCGACGCATCGCCCGCGGCTTCCGCAACCGAGACAACTACCGCCTCCGGATGCTCCTCATCGGCGGCGGGCTATTCGCATGACCCACACTCAACGGCGAAGAGCCGGATTAGCGAGTCCTGTCTTCGCAACTGGATGCACCGCGACGCGGTTGACCTCGACCGCAAACCTGGCGTGACCTCCGATGTGCATCGGGAGCGGGTCGAGTTGCGGCGCCGGTTGCGGGTGCTGGAGATGGAGAACGAGATCCTCAAGCGCGTGTCGGCCTATTTTGCGCGGGAGAACCTGCTCCCAAAGTTGGGTTCCCGCTGGTCCAGGAGTTGAGCCGCGACGGGATCCACGTCGCGGGGGCCTGCCGGTTCCTGAAGATCCCAACGTCTGGCTACTACGACTAGGCGAGCTGGCCGCCATCGGCGTGCGCGATCGCGGACGCGGAGCTGACGACCACGATCGGACGGATCCACGCTAACTTTCGAGCAAACTATGGTGCGCCGCGGGTGCTGGCCGAGTTGCGGCTCGGGCTCGGCATTCGCGTCGCCCGCAAACGCGTCGCCAGGCTGCTGCGGCAATACGGGTTGGTCAGCGTCTCCCATCCTCGCAAGCGGCGAGGCTGGAGGCTGGACACGGCCACACACGAGGATCTCGTGAAACGGCAGCTCCGCGCCGATGGGCCGAACCGGCTCTGGTTCTGCTGCAATGCGCAACACCGCGCGAGAGACGGCTGGGTTTACTGCGCCGCCGTCATCGACGCATACTCACGCCGGATCGTTGGCTGGTCGATCAGCGATCAGATCGCCGCGGAGATCGTCGTCGATGCGCTGGAGATGGCCCGGTGGCGGCGCCGACCTGAACCCGGGACGGTCGTTCACGCGGACAGCGGAGCGCAATAAACGCCCCGGCTCGTCGGGCACCGGCTCCGCCAAGCTGGCCTGCTCGGCTCGATAGGCAGAGTCGCGTCCAGCGTTGACAACGCGCTCATCGAGTCGTTCTGGTCAACGATGCAACGCGAGATGCTGGACCGCACCGTGTGGGACTCCAGGACGCAGCTCGCGTCAGCCATGTTCGAGTGGATCGAGGGGTCCTACAACCCTCGCCGTCGGCACACTAGCCTCGGCAACCTCAGCCCTGCCGAGTTCCAAGCCCTTCACACCACCGCCGCAACATCGGCATGATTAACAACATAGGGACCGTCCGGGAAATCGGGTCAGGCTCCGTCAGGCATCACAGGTCTCGCGCCTCGTCAGGTACCGAGAACGGACGGTAGTGTCGAGGACGTGAGACTCCTCGTAACCGGCGGAGCCGGCTTCATCGGCTCGAACTTCGCGCACCACGTCATCGAGCACACAGACCACCACGTGACGGTGCTCGACAAGCTCACCTACGCCGGCAACCTCGCCTCGCTCGGCGGCCTGCCCGCTGACCGTTACACCTTCGTCAAAGGCGACATCGGCGACACCGCGCTCGTCGACGAACTCGTGACTGACGCCGACGCAGTCGTGCACTACGCCGCCGAGAGCCACAACGACAACTCGCTCGCCGACCCGCGCCCCTTCCTCGACACGAACATCATCGGCACATACACACTGCTCGAAGCGGTCCGTCGCCACGGGAAAAGGTTTCACCACATCTCGACCGACGAGGTCTACGGCGACCTCGAACTCGACGACCCGAACCGATTCACCGAAGCGACCCCGTACAACCCGTCGTCTCCCTACTCGTCGACGAAGGCGGGCAGTGATCTGTTGGTGCGCGCCTGGGTGCGCTCGTTCGGCGTTCAGGCGACGATCTCGAACTGCTCGAACAACTACGGGCCGTACCAGCACGTCGAGAAGTTCATCCCGCGTCAGATCACCAATGTGCTGCGCGGCGAGCGCCCGAAGCTGTACGGGGCGGGGCTGAACGTGCGCGACTGGATTCACGCCGACGACCACTCCTCCGCCGTGCTCACCATCCTCGAGAAGGGCGAGATCGGTGAGACGTACCTCATCGGAGCCGACGGTGAGAAGAACAACAAGGAGGTCGTCGAGCTGATCCTCACCCAGCTCGGCCAGCCCGCCGACGCCTACGACCACGTCACCGACCGCCCCGGGCACGACCTGCGCTACGCGATCGACTCGAGCAAGCTGCGCGACGAACTCGGCTGGCAGCCCCGCTACACCGACTTCACTGCCGGGCTCGCCGCCACCATCGACTGGTACCGCGACAACGAGGCCTGGTGGGCCCCGCAGAAGGATGCGACCGAGGCGCGCTACGCGGCGCAGGGCCAGTGACGCGCATCCTGATTACCGGCGCCGGCGGGATGCTCGGCCGCGACCTGCAGACCGCGCTCGGTGGCCGCGCGGTCACCGCCGCGACCCGCGCGGACCTCGACATCACCGACGTCGAGGCCGCCGCCGACGCGGTCGCCGGGCACGGTGTTGTCGTGAACTGTGCCGCGTACACGGCGGTAGACGCGGCTGAAAGCGACGAGCAGGCGGCGCACCTCATCAACGCGACGGGCGCCGAGAATCTGGCCCGCGCATCCGCCCGCCACGGCGCACGCCTGATTCAGCTGTCGACCGACTACGTGTTCGCCGGCGACGCGACGACTCCTTACTCAGAAGATGCGCCGCTCGCGCCGGTGTCGGCCTACGGCCGCACGAAGGCCGACGGTGAGCGCCTCGCACGCGCCGCCCACCCCGCGGGCACAATCATCGTGCGCACGGCGTGGCTGTACGGCCAGCACGGGCCCAACTTCGCCGCCACCATGCTGAGGCTCGCGGCGGAGCGCGAAACCCTCACCGTCGTCGATGACCAGCGCGGGCAGCCCACCTGGACGGCCGACCTCGCAGCGCAGATCGTGGCGCTCATCGACTCCCCCGTGACGTCGGGCGTCTTTCACGGCACAGCCGCGGGCGAGACGACGTGGTTCGGCTTCGCGCGGGCCGTGTTCGAGAATGCCGGCCTCGACCCCGAGCGGGTGCAGCCGACAGACTCGTCGAGCTTCGTGCGCCCGGCACCCCGCCCCGCGTACTCGGTGCTCGGGCACGACGCGTGGGCCGCCGAGGGCCTCCCGACTCCGCGCAACTGGCGCGCAGCTCTCGACGCGGCCTTCGCTGCGGGCGCCGTTAGGACGCCCTAGAGCGGTCGGGTCGTCGCCGGCTGCGCGAGGTCGCGCGCGACGTCGATGAGGCCGCGGTTGTAGCGGTGGTACCGCCCGCCCACGGCGGCTGCCGCGACCCGCGGCACGCGCGCGACGCGGCTCACCGGTAGCGAGGCCCGCCACCGCTCATGCGCCAACTTACGGTGCAGCGTCTCGCGAATGCGCGCGTTGGCCACCTCGGGATGCGCGTCAGCAAACTCCGCGATACTCGCGGCCCGCGCGATCAACCGTGCCGCTCGCTCATCGCGCGCCTCCGTCAGCTTCTGCCTGCGACGCTCCCAGTCGACGGCGCTCGCCCCGATCTGGTTGCCGCCGTGCTGCCGGTAGTCAAGCAGCGGCTCGGGCACGAGTCGCACGCCACCCGAGAGCGCCGCAACCATGGCGAACCACTCGTCGTGAATCCACCCCTCACCGATCGGAAGCGCCCCGCGCGCAAACGGGCCCCGCATCACCGCGGTCGCCCCCGTGATGAGGTTGCGACGTAGAAGCACGTCAAACGCGTGGCCGCTCGTCAGGGCGTTGCGCTCTCGGACCGTCGCATCCAGGGTGTCTAGAAGCAAACCGCCCGTGGGCACGCCGTCGGCGTCGACGAGTCGGGCGTCCGAGTGCACGAGCATCACGGCCGGGTCGGAGAACACCGGAATCAACCGGGCCAACCGGTCGGCGGGCCAGACGTCGTCCTGGTCGCTGAGAGCAACAAGGTCGCCGGTTGTCCGCGCGACGGTATCTTCGAAATTCTTCGCGACGCCGAGCGGGGCCTCGCGGCGCACGATCGTGAGGTCGATCTCGAGTCCGCGCCCACGAGCATCCGCCACCGCCGCCTCGATGACGGCAACGGTGCCGTCGCGAGACGCGTCGTCACCGACCACGATCTCGTCGACCGGCACAGTCTGATTCAGGATGCTCGTCACCTGCTGCCCGACAAACCGCTCACCATTGTGCGTGCACAGCGCCACGGACACGGTGGGTCGGTCGGCGGGACGGCTCATGCGCCCAGCCTAGAAGCTCGCTCCGCGGCAGGCGGCCCGCCCCGGCCGAGTAGCATGGCGACACGATGGGTGCGGCCGAGAACGAGCACGGTGACGCGGCGACGCTCGCCGTCGTGACGGTCGCGTACCGCTCTGACGAGGTGCTCCCGACGTTCCTGCGCTCGATTCCCCCGGCGTCGTCCGAGCCGGTCACCGTCGTCGTCGTCGACAACGCACCCACCGCTGGCGACGCGCGTTCTCATGCCGAGGAATGTGGCGCCCAGTATCTCGCGCTCGCGGCGAACCCGGGCTACGGCGGTGCGGTCAACGCCGCCGTCAAGACGCTGCCGGCATCCGTCGAATGGATTCTCGTCAGCAATCCCGACGTCGTGCTGGGGGCCGGGGCTATCGACGAGTTGCTCGCCGCCGCACGGGCGAGTGACCGGGTCGGCAGTGCGGGGCCCACGGTTCTCGGTGGTGACGGAGCGCTATACCCGTCGGCCCGCTCGGTGCCGTCCATCCGCACGGGTGTCGGCCACGCCCTCTTTGGCCGGGTGTGGCCGTCGAACCCGTGGTCGGCGCGCTACCTCGGCACGCGGCGCGCGAGCGACGGAACGGCTGACGTGGGGTGGCTGTCAGGCTCGTGCGTACTCGTGCGCCGCGCCGCGTTCGACGAGGTCGGCGGCTTCGACGAGGGATACTTCATGTACTTCGAAGACGTCGATCTGGGCTTTCGGCTGGGCCGCGCCGGCTACGTCAACCGGTTCGTTCCCGGCGCGGTGGTCACCCACACCGGCGCCCACTCCACCTCGGGTGACGAGTCAGCCCGCATGATTCAGGCGCACCACGACAGCGCGAAGCGATTCCTCGCGCAAAAGTATCCGGGCCGCATGCTCGCCCCGATTCGTGGGATGCTCGGCGTCGGCCTCGACATCCGCTCCGCTATTGCGCGGCGCGCCACCGCTCGTCGAGCGACGCGGTGAACGCCGTCGCCGCCGCGTAGCTCGGCAGCAGACCGTCGCGCTCGGCCTGCTCGAGCGTCGGGGCGTCAGTGTCTTTCGGCGACAGGAGGATCTCGCCAATGTCGGTCGGAAATTCGAGCCCGATCGTCTCGTCGACCGGGGTGATGCCGTGTTCGCGGGTCGGCGAGTAGGTTTCGCTCACGAGGTAGGTGACCGTCGTGTTGTCCTCGAGCGCGACGAAGGCGTGGCCGAGACCCTCCGCGATGTAGAGCGCGCGTCGGTTGTCGGTGTCGAGGCGCACGGCCTCCCACTGCCCGAAGGTTGGTGAGCCGACTCGTATGTCGATGACGTAGTCGAGAATCGCGCCCGAGAGCACCTGCACGTATTTCGCCTGACTCGGCGGCACATCGGCGAAGTGGATTCCCCGCACAACGCCACGCTTCGACACCGAGCCGTTGCCCTGCTTGAGGTCGATCGGGTGACCCACGGCCTCTGCGAGAGCGTCGAACCGGTACCACTCCCAGAAGACGCCCCGGTCATCAGGAAACTGGCGCGGGGTGACCTCGACGGCGCCGTCAATCGAGAGCTTGCGAATCTGCATGTTCACAAGCCTAGAGTGGGCGCGCTCAGCGCTGGCTATCCTTGACCGGTGACCCCGAGCATCCGTACTGCCGCATGATCGCGCTGCGCGTCGTCCTCGACGGCGTCAGCGCCGAACCGGCAACCGGGGTCGGCCTGCACGCCCTCGAACTGACCCGTGGCCTCATCGAAACCGCGCCGCGCGGGTGCGAGGTGCGCGGCTTCACGCCCTCGCTGCCTGACAGCGAATACGACATCATCGCCGAGAGGCTGCCCGGCCTCAGCACCCTCGACAAGAGCGCGCTCGACCGGCGTCAGCTGGCCGCCGCGTGGCAGCACGGGTTCAGCCGGCTGCCCGGGTCGGGGCCGATGCATGCCCCCAGCCTCTTGGCACCGCTCTACCGGCATGATCGGGTCGACGACCCCAACGAGCAGATCATCGTCACCATTCACGACACGGCTGCCTGGTCGCACCCCGAAGTGCTCACCAGCCGCGGAGTCGCCTGGCACCGCGCCATGGCGCGCCGCGCCCACAAGTACGCCGACGCGGTGGTTGTGCCGAGCCACTCGGTCGCCGACGAACTCGCCGACATTCTCAGCTTCGGCGACCGCATTCGCGTCATCCCCGGGGCCGTGGGTCGCGCCTTCCGGGTACCCGACGACGCCGATGCGGTCGCGCGCCGCCTCAGCCTGCCGTCGACGTTCATCGCGCTGACCGGAACCGTCGACCGCCGCAGTGGGCTCAGCTCGATCATCGACGCGCTCAGCCTCCCCGATGCCCCCGACCTGCCGCTCGTCGTCTTCACCGATTCAGGGTCGGGGAGCGCCCTGGATGCGGCGATCGCCGACTCCCCCGCCCGGCGCAACCGCCTTCTCGTGCTCGACGGACTAGAGGCCCACGAGCGCGCTGTCGTGCTGGACCGCGCCCTCCTCGCCATCGCGCCCCTGCTCGCCGACAGCTTCGTCATCGCGGCGCTCGAGGCGATGACGCTCGCCACGCCCCTCGTGCATACCGATCAGCCGGCGCTGCGAGAAACCGTCGGAGACGCGGGCCTGCTCGTCGAATCGGACTCCGTCGCTGACCTAGCGGAAGGGCTGGCGGCGCGCCTCAGCGAGCTCGCCTCCGACACCGAAGCACGAACCGTGCTCGGACTCGCCGGGCAGGACCGTGCCCGGGCCTTCACCTGGCGTGATGCTGCCGAAAAGACCTGGCAACTGCACGCCGACCTATAGATGCCTCGGCCCGGAGGAGCCAACACCCCTACTACGCCGCCTCCACTATCGACTCAGAGAGACATCGGCGCGGGCAGCAATGGCTTTGATCAGCGCGGACGCGTTCTCGGCGCCGAATCCGGCTGCTATCGCTTCATCGACGTAACCAGCGGCAACCTCGAGCCCGGCTATAGGGCTTTCACACTCCGCCGCAAAAGCCTTGATCAGCCGTGTGTCCTTTTGCATCAGCGCGAGCGCGAAGGAGGGCGAGTAGTCGCCCTCCAGGACCGCGGGACCGACGCCGTCAAAGATCGGTGAACGGAAGTCGGTGACCGAAAGCACCTCCAGGACGGCACCCAAATCGAGCCCCGCCTTATGCGCGAACGTGAGTGCCTCACCGAGAGCAAGCAGCTGCGACGCCACGATGAGATTGCCGACGAGTTTCATGCGAACCCCGCTACCGGGCCCACCCACGTGGTGAACAGAGCTACTAATGGCATTGAGAACGCCTCGCGCAGCCTCCACGACGTCCGTCTCGCCGCCGGCCACGACCCAGAGACCGCCCTGGCGTGCTTCACCCTTCGAACCAAATACGGGGGCATCGACGAAACGAACATTCCGCTGGTCGAACGACGCTCGTTCCTCCGCGCTCACCTCCGGACTGATGGTCGAGAGGTCCACCACGATCGAGTTGGCTGAGACGATCTCGGCGAGACCCTCCTGGCCAAGAACGACGGCTCGAACGGCGGCATCATCGGCAAGGCAGTAGAGCACGAAGTCAACCTCGGCCACGGCATGTTCAACCGACTCAGCCTCCACAGCCCCCTCGGCAACCAGATCGGATGCACGGCCCGCCGTGCGATTCCATACGGTCACCGTGTGCCCGGCCTTCAAAAGGTTGTGGGCCATACCGTGACCCATCACGCCCAACCCCAACATCGCAACCGTCGCCATATCAGTTCACCGTCGCGTGGCTCGGGGAATTTGCGAGCTTCCATGACTGCAGAAAACGCAAGTAAGCGGTGGCCCCGGGATCCTGCAAGCCGATGCTGCGGTCCTGCAGCCACGAGGCCCGGCCCCGCCGAGACTGAAGTTCCTTCGACGTCATGACGCCCCGCTCAGCAGCAGCGATAGCAGCGTCGATCCGCTTTGCTGCGCCTTCCGTGTTGCGCAGCGCCTCGGCCGCGGGGAACATTGCGTCCAAAATCGTCTTGTCGCCGACTTGAGACTTGCCCCGCTGACTGATGGATTCGGCCGCCGCTAGAGCAAACGCGTTGACCATCTCAGAATCAACCTTTTCAGCGTCGCCCCAGACTCGAGACCCTGCCAGCAAAGCGCCCGCCACTAGTGCTGCCATCGTGGAGGGATTGGCGTTGGCGAAGGCTTTTGCGCAAGCGAGAACCACTTCAGTCGGCTTCGCATCAGACGGGAGCTGCTCGAGCGCCTCCAGCGCCGCTTGTGCACCCAACGAGACCGTGATGCCGAGATCCCCGTCCCCCAGCGCCTGGTCGAGATCTCCTAATTCATCCGCGTACCCAGGAAACACCCCAAGGCAATTCCGGATCGCCAGGTTGAGTTCGTGTCCGTTCATCGTTGCTTATGCCTCTCGGAAGAAGGGGGATTCAGCCGGCGACTCAAGCAGCGCCAGTCGCTCGTCGGTCAACGCCAGGATGGAAATAGAAGCACCTGCCATTTCGAGGCTTGTCGCGTATTCACCGACGTAGCTCTTGGCGATGGTGATCCCCTGGGAACTCAACATCTGGTGGGTTTTGCGGAAGAGCAGGTACAGCTCCTCCAGCGGAGTTGCACCCATTCCATTCACTAGAACCGCAACGCGATCGCCCGATGTCACGCCCAGGTCGTCAATGAGGCGCCCGGTTAGGTGTTCAGCGATCTCGTCAGCAGTCTCCATAGATCCCCGATGAATACCAGGTTCGCCATGAATTCCAATTCCGATTTCCATCTCATCGTCGGCGAGCTGGAAACTAGGCTTCGCTGTTGTGGGAAGGATCGTCGGGGACAGTCCAACCCCCATCGTGGCGGTGTGATTGATGATGTCCTCTGCCACCGCAGCAACCTGGTCGAGGGAATCGCCACGCTCAGCAGCCGCACCAGCGGCCTTGAAGGCAAAGAAGATTCCCGCGACGCCGCGACGATCGGCCGCCCGCTCCTTCGGTTGGCTGGCGACATCGTCGTGCCCGAGCACGGTCACAGTGCGAATTCCCTCTAGTTCGGCCATGTCAGTCGACAGGTCGAAGTTGAATACGTCGCCTCCGTAGTTGCCATACAGGTACAACACCCCCGCGCCGCCGTCGACAGCTTTCGTGGCCTCGAGAATTTGTGCCGAAGATGGCGAGGAGAACACATTCCCGATAGCTACGCCATCGCATAGTCCCCGGCCGACGTAACCCTTGAACAGCGGCAAGTGACCCGATCCGCCCCCGGTGACGATTCCGACTTTGCCGGCGACCGGTGCATCGGCGCGCACCAATACGCGACGATCCGGCGTCGGCGCTTTTACTAATTCAGGATGCGCCAACAGAATGCCGTCGACGAATTCATCGACGAAATCTTTCGGGTCATTGATGATTTTCTTCACGATTGCTCCGAATCCTTCGTTACTGCCAGTGGCGTGGGTGGTGGTGTAGGCACGCGAGGTGGTGCCCCGCGAGACTTACGCAAACGTCGTTGAGCGCTGAGATAGTCGAGAATCATCACGCCGATCAGAATGACGCCCTGGGCGATGGCGTACTCGTACGACGACAGGCGTATCGCGGTGAAGCCGCTGGAGACAATCTGCAGAGCCATAGTTGCCAGAACTACGCCCGCGACCGAGGCGAATCCTCCGTTGGGATTCGTGCCCCCCAAGACCGCGATCACAATGACGAGCAACACGTACGAGGATCCATAGTCCGCGGATGCGGTGGGGTTCCGCGTCAGGAAGAGCACTCCGGCGATGCCCGCAAGTGTGCCTCCCATTGTGTAGGTGCTCATCAACACGGTTCGGCCACTTATGCCCGAGAAGCGAGCGGCCACAGGGTTTGCACCCTGAAGCTGTATCTTGCGCCCCAGAGGAGTCTTAGAGATAAAGAGCGCGACGACGACAGCGATGACTATGAAGACTACGAAAAGCAGAGGAACCGGGCCGATCGCAGTCCGTCCGAAATCAGTCAGGGCCTGCGGAGCGCCATAGAGAGTTGAACCGCCTGTCACGACGATCGCAATTCCGTTGAGAATCTGCATCGTGCCCAGCGTCGCGAGAATTGGCGTAATCCCCACGCCGCTCACGAGGACTCCATTGAGAACCCCGCAAGCGACACCCATGGCGATACCCGCCAACAAAATCGGAATGGTCAGGCTCTCCGCGAGAGCCTGATCTGTCGATGCGACGGCTGAGTACAGCATGACCACTGTGATCGCCGACAAGTTTGCGATCGCCACGAGGGAAAGATCGATACCGCCGGTGAGCATGGCAAGCATCATTGCGATGGCGAGGATGCCGATCTCGGGAGCGGCTACACCCATATTCTGCAGATTGATGGGGCTGAGAAACACGCGCGGGTTCAGTGTGGCGAAGATCGAGAAGACGAGGAGCACGGCGATGACCATCCGCCCCGTCTTCCTGTTGCCAGCGCGATCAATGACGCCCCGTGCGAAGGCACTCGCCTGCTCATTGAATCGAGCAGCTACCCCATGAGACGCGCTTTCAGCGGGCCGCTCCGGCGCCGTTCGTTGACTCACGATGCGCCACCCTTCACGACGTGTTCAGCCTTGGGTTCGTCGAGCGTATGCACCCGCCGCGCCTTCTTTCTGGCGGTGACCGCTTGAACACCGACGCCGACGATGAGGAGGAAGCCGACCGCAGCGCGCAACCAAGCGCTGGGAACACCGGCCAGCAGCAGACTGTTGTTGATTACCTGAATGAGAAGGACGCCCATCACCGTGCCGAGCACCGACCCGCGGCCACCGAAAATTGAAGCCCCGCCCAGCACCACAGCAGCAATGATGTCCAGCTCATTTCCGACGAGATCTTGTGGGTTGGCGCTGCGCCCCATCACCATGTGAGCGATGCCTGCGATCGCCGCTAGGACGCCAACGAGCACATACATGAGAATTTGCGTCCGCATGACGCGAAAGCCCGCGCGCCGTGCGGCTTCAGCGTCGCCGCCGATCGCATACAGGGAGCGTCCAAACATGGTCTTGGTGAGCATCCACCAGACCAGAACACTGAGACCGATGGCCACGACCGCCATCACATGGAGTGACGCGCGCCCCGTCTCTGTCCTGAAGTCAAGGACGGAGAGAGAGGACAGCGCCGCGAGGGATGGGGGAAGTTGCGCGTAATAGGTTGCCCCGATGTAGGTGTACATGACACCGACGAAGAGACCCTGCGTACCCAGGGTGACAATTAAGGTAGGGAGGCGGTAACGGGCTATGACTACGCCGTTTATAAGACCCAACACGGCACCAATGGCCAGCGCGAGAGCGATGATGACGAGAGCTGGCAGCTCTGGGGCCGTGGTGATCGCAAACGAGACGGCGGTATACGCCGAAAAGATTGCCACGGCCGCAAACGAGACGTCGATACCGCCCGAGACGATCACGATAAGTACTGCGAGGGCGAAGATGAGTGGAACAGTCGCGCTACGGAGGATCGAAAAAGCTGTCCCCACTGTGAAGAAAGCGGGGCTCAGCGTCGACATCGTCACGAACAAGGAGAGAAGGACAAGCGCGAGAATGCCCTCGTTATTGGGCCCGCGCAGTCGGCGAAGCGTGTCCATAATCAGGCCGCCATCCTTTCCTGGATAGCCCCAGCACTTATTTCGTCGCCGGACAACTCGTGCTTAAGGCGGCCCTGGCCGACGACCAGAATTCGATGACAGCACGCGACGAGTTCGGGGGCGTCATCGGAGATTACGATGATCGCCATTCCTTGTTCCGCCGCGGCACGCAAAAGTGCGAGAATCTGCGCCTTGGAACCCACATCGACGCCCACGGTCGGCCCATTGAGAATCAAGACCTTCGGATCGGTTGCCAGCCACTTCGCGATAACCACCCGCTGGGCGTTGCCTCCCGACAAAGATCGCACGGGCGCCTCCGGGTTGGGGGCCTTGATGCTCAGCGACGAGAAAAGCCGCGTGATGGTGCCCGTCACCCGTCGTCGATCGAGAGCACGCCACCGATTACGGTGACGATCGAGAGAGGCCGCGATAATGTTGTCCGCAATCGGTTTCTCGAGAAACAGCCCCTGAGACAGTCTGTCCTCAGGCACATAGCCGATACCGGCTGCGACAGCGTCGCCGATGGATCGAATCGAAGAGACTCTCCCATCGACCGCAATGGTGCCGGAAGCGGCGGGCCGCACCCCAAAAATAGCCTCCGCAATCTCCGTGCGTCCCGAGCCCAGAAGCCCCGTGACGCCGACGATCTCTCCTGGACGGACAGCGAAACTGACATCGTGAAAAGCACCGGGCAAGTCAAGGTGGCTGACTTCGAGACGGGGTGCGAGATTCTCGTCGAGGACTGCCACATCGCGCGATTCATCGAGCACTCGCCCGGTCATGTGCTCTGCGATAGAGCGTCGGTCGAAGGACTCGACGAGACCCGTTGTCACGACACGACCGGATCGCATGATGGTGACGCGCTGCGAGATGGCGAGTACCTCTTCAAGTTTGTGAGAAACGAAGACCACTGACACGGCCTTGGCACGCAAACGATCCACCAAAGCGAAGAGTTGAGTCACCTCAGTGTGGGTGAGTGCTGTCGTGGGCTCGTCCATGATGATGACCCGAGCGTCATTGACGAGAGCGCGACAAATGGCGGTGAGCTGCTTGTCTGCAACAGAAAGCTCACCCACCTCGCTATCGAGGTCGAGATCGAGTTGCAGTTCGTCAACGATCGCTCGGGCTCTTGGCCGGATCATCCGCGCTCGGTACAGCTTCTGCCTACTTGCCACCTCTGCCGTCAAGACAATGTTCTCGGCCACGGTCAAGTTGGGGAAAAGGGAAAAGTCTTGGTAGATAACCTGAACACCCCTGGTGATGGCGTCGGTCGCGTTCATTCTCGAGTGCTTCTCGCCATCGATTATGACGTGGCCACCGTCTGGTCGCTCAACACCGGAGATCACCTTGATCAGCGTGGACTTGCCGCAACCGTTCTCGCCGGCCAGACAATGCACCTCGCCGGGTAGGAGGTCGAGCGATACGCCGTCGAGTGCCTGAACACCCCCGTACCGCTTCGTGATGTCACGAACCGAGAGGACCGGGGACGTCAAGTCCGTCGGGACAGAATCCATCATTGGCCTTCCTGGCGGGGAACTCCGGGAGCGCGCGAACGGACGCGCTCCCGGAGCTCGACTGGGTGAGGAGCTTAGAAGTTGTACTGAGCCGCAGTCTCTGCGTCGGCAGCCACAGAGGCGGCCCCCACAAAGACGTTGTCGTAGCCTTCCAGCTTCTTCAGGGAGGTGTAGCCCTCAATGCCGAGGTCGGTGCCGTCCTCAATAGTGCCGCCATCGGCCAGGATTCGTGCGATCTCCAGCTGAGCCTTACCTGCAAGGGCAGGGTCCCAGAAGAAGATCTTGTCGATCGAACCGTCAGCAAGATACTGATTTGCGACCGAGGGAATCGAGGTGCCCATCACGCAGACCTGATCCTCGAGACCGGCCTCCTGGACAGCGCGCCCGATACCCGGCACGTCGTTCCCAGCGGATCCCTGAAATCCCTTGATGTTCGGGTACTTCGCCAGGATTTCCTTGGCGCGTTCGTACGCGGTCTCTTGGTTGTCAGTGCTCTCGATCGGTTCCTCAACGCGCGTCATGCCGGGGAAGTTCTCGACCTGGTTGTCGTAGGCAGCACCCACCCACTCCATGTGGGTCTTGGCCGTGAAACCGCCCACGAACTGGACGTACTCGCCCTCGCCGCCCATGCACTCGGCGAGATTGTCCATGATGCTCGCGCCGTAGGAGAGGTTGTCGAATGCTTCGATGTTGATGTCAACGTTTTCGATACCCGTCGCCTCGTGCGACACCACAATGATCCCCTGCTCACGCGCCTGCGCAAGGACAGACTCGAGTGCCTCGGGCGAGTTCGGGACCACTGTGATGGCGGTCGGCTGCTGTGCAATGAGGTCCTGGATGATGGCAACCTGCTTCTCAGGGCTGACATCGTCAGCGCCCTCCTGGCGAGCGTCGATTCCCGTCTCGTCTGCGAACTCCCTGACGCCCACCGCCATTCGCTGGAACCACGGGATGGTCTGGGCCTTGACGACAGTGACCATGGTGTAAGCGTCACTGGCGTCATTGCCGCCGGGGGTAGGCTCTGCTCCGCCACCGACCGTAGTGCAGCCGGTGACGAGAAGCGCGGAAACGGCCGCGAGCGCGATGCCCTGGCCGAGACGAATGCGATCCATACGTTTACTCCTTTGTGAACGGTGACTGGCTGGCTTCGCCGCCAGGTGGTCGCGGCAATCTCAGACGATGCTGTGTCGGGATGTGTCGCTAGCTGAGGACGCTACGAGCACATGCGCACATTGTCAAGTGATAACGCGCAGAATAATGCGTGCATACGCGCATACGACACCTCAAGCGCGCAGAAATACGCATCTGGGCGCTCACGCCTTGCGCGCCGGCGGGATTAGCCGCGATTCACGCGTTGACTAGGTCATATTGTGGCTTCAGCAAGGTCGGGAGAGCGTGGGATTGCGCACTTTCGCGCGCTGCACGTGTGTTTGCCCTACCATGAGGTCTACGCTCAGAGCACCGAAACTCGACGAGGAGGGCATCAGTGTCACGCCAAGCTGAGATCGTTGACACCCTGCAGGACAAGGGGTTTCAGTCCGTGCACGACCTCGCCAGCCGGTTCGATGTCACTGCGTCGACGATTCGGCGCGACCTAGAGCAGCTCGAGACAATGGACCTGATCAAGCGCACACACGGCGGCGCTGTTCCGGTCAGGCAATCCGAAACGCCCCATCAGTTCAAGGAAGAACTTCACCGCGCCGAGAAGACGGCAATCGGGCGAGCCATGGCTGAGCGGATTCTCGAGGGGCAAACGGTCCTTCTCGACGGAGGAACGACCAATCTCGAGGTCGCTCGGAACCTCGACCATCAAACGCTTACCGTTGTGACGAATGATCTCCGAATAGCGGGCGAGATTGCGCGGAAGCAGTCGATACATCTTGTGTTTATCGGGGGAGAACTGTTACCCAATTCGTACACGATGTGGGGGCCAACCTCCGTTCAGCAGCTGTCGAACCTGCGTGCGGATGTCGCTGTGTTCGGCGCCGACACCGTGTGGGATGACGGACTCTACAACGCCAGTAGCTATGAGATTGAGCTCAAGCGCCTCATGCGATCGATCGCGAAAGAGGCGTTTTTCGTAGCTGACAGCTCGAAATTTGGTCGCGAGGCACTCTTCAAGGTCTTCGGAATGGAGTCTTTCACCGCAGGCATCACAGACGATCGGCTTGACCCTCTTCGCGCCTCACACTTCCCAATCCCAATCATTCAGGCAACGGTGAAAAGAAAGGGTGCGTTCCGCTGACGAGCCACAACGAGCACCCAGGGTGTCACTCGCCCGGATTTGTGGGCGGAGCTATGGCGTTCGTGACCATCCAGTGAATCTGGGCGTAGTCCGGGTTGACGTTGTCAACGGCGGGGGGCACCAGCTCGATGTCGGTGATCGGCAACTCGCGCGACTTCGCCGCGAGGTCGGCAAGCGTGCCCAGCATCGACCGAGGAATGTCGGTGATCACCGTCTCCTCGCTGGCGTCGGCGATCGCCTCGAACCGGGTGAACACCGTGAACGGGTCGAACTGCTGCAGCATCGCCTCCTGAATCTGCCGCTGGTGGGCCATGCGGTCAAAGTCGGTGAGGTTGTAGCGGTTGCGGGCGTACCAGAGCGCCGTGTAGCCGTTCATGCGCTGCTCGCCCGCCACGATCTCGCCGACGACCGGGCCACCGTTGATGCCGAGGGTCATCGGCTCGGCGTCGACGACGACTCCGCCCATCGCGTCGATGATCGACTCGAAGCCGTTCAGGTCGATCAGCACGACGAACTGCGCCTGGAGACCCGTGACGCCCTCGACAGCGTCGCGCGTCGCCTCGATGCCGGGCGTCGAGCCGTTCAGTCGGGCCTGCGGATACAGGTCGGGGCGCTCCTCCGCGTAGGGGTAGAGGTAGCTGATCAGACAGTCGTCGCCGCAGTTGTACCCGTTCGGCCAGTCGGCCCAGAGGGGCGAATCGTCGGCGAAGGGCGCGTTGTAGAGATTGCGCGGAATACCGATCATCGTGACCTCGCCCGTGTCGGCATCCACGCTTGCGAGCGTGATCGAGTCGGGGCGCAAGCCGAGGCGGTCGGGTCCGGCGTCGCCGCCGAGCAGCAGCACCGTGTAGCGGCCGTCGATGGGCTCCACGAAGCCGCCGCCGGCGAAAACCGAGCCGAGCGTGTCGCGCCCCACGCCCGTGAGGTAGGCGGCGTAGCTGGTGCCCCCAACGCTCACCGCAAGCGTGAGTGCGGTGAACACGAGCAGCCCGCCACGCGTGCGCCCCGGGGTCTTCACGAGACGAACCAACACGAGCGCGTTCAGCGTCGTGACCAGCCACAGACCGGCGAAAAACAGCAGGGCGAGCTGCAGCAGCCACAGCACCCACACGTTCGTGATGAGGGTCAGCGCGGCGGCACGGTTGAGGAAGTACAGCGCCGCGGCCGCCGCCATCGACCCCCAGAGGACGAGCGTCGCGCCGAGCGCGAAGCGCCCCCACCGGCGATTGCCCGCGAGCAGCTGCGCCGAGCCGGGCAGCAACACGTTCAGCCCGACCAGCCACCAGCCGCGACGAGCCATCAGCTCCGGCTGCCGCGTGTCCGGGTGCCGAATCGGCGAGGTGAGGCTCACCGCTCGCGCTTCGCGGCCGTCGCCTTCAACGACGCGTTCTTGGTGGCGACCATGTCTTCGAGAGAGCGAGCGAACGCATCCAATTTGGCGGCGATGTCGGCATCGGTCGCGCCGACCATGCGAGCGGCGAGGATTCCGGCATTGCGTGCGCCGCCGATCGAGACGGTCGCGACGGGGATGCCCGCGGGCATCTGCACGATGCTGAGCAGCGAATCCATGCCGTCGAGATACTTCAGCGGCACCGGCACGCCGATGACGGGGAGCGTCGTGACCGAGGCGATCATGCCGGGCAGGTGCGCCGCGCCTCCGGCGCCGGCGATGATCGCGCGGATGCCGCGACCGGCAGCCTCGCGTCCGTACGCAATCATGCGGTCGGGGGTGCGGTGGGCGCTCAGCACCTCCACCTCGCACGCAATGCCGAACTCGTCGAGGGCCGCAACGGCGTCGCCCATCACCGACCAGTCGGAGTCGGAACCCATGACGACGGAGACGAGAGGGGCAGCCACGGCGCCCAGGCTACCCGTCACGCGTCGAAGTGGGCGGCTGCGGCGCGCGCGCGGTACGCGGCGTCGTCGAGGTCGTCACCCATCGCCGTCACGTGACCGGCTTTGCGGCCCGGCCGCGGTGACTTGCCGTAGGCGTGCACCTTCGCCGACGGCTGGTGCCCGAGTGCTTGGGCTATCTGGTCGTCGGTGAGCCCGCCAAAGACGTTGATCATGACCGCGTGCGGGGCGACGAGTTCGGTGTCGCCCAGCGGCCAGTCAAGTACTGCGCGCAGGTGCTGCTCGAACTGACTGGTGACCGCGGCGTCGATCGAGAAGTGACCGCTGTTGTGCGGGCGCATGGCGAGCTCGTTGACCAGCACATGGCCGTCCATCGTCTCGAACAGTTCGACGGCGAGAACGCCCGTCACGCCCAGCCCGTGGGCGACGGTCGCCGCGATCTCGGCGGCACTGCGCTCGACGGCATCGGATGCGCGGGGTGCGGGAGCGAGCACCTCGGCGCACACTCCCCCCCTCTGCACCGTCTCGACGAGGGGCCACGCCCGCAGGTCGCCCGACGGCCGACGCGCGACGAGCTGCGCCAGCTCACGGCGGAAGTCGACGAGCTGCTCGGCGAGGACGGCGCCGTCGGCGAGCCAGTCGTCGGCCGCGTCGGCGCTGTCGACGACCCGCACCCCCTTGCCGTCGTATCCGCCGCGCGGGGTTTTCACGACCGCGCGGCCGCCGTTGTCGGCCAAGAACTGGGCTAGCTCGTCGCGGGTGGTGATGCGCGCCCACGACGGCACGGGAACGCCGAGAGCGGTGAGTCGCTCGCGCATGTGCAGCTTGTCTTGCGCCGCGGCCAACGCGTCGGGCCCCGGATGCACGCTCGCACCGTCGGCGACGAGGGCGCGCAACACGTCCTGCGGCACGTGCTCGTGGTCGAACGTGATGACGTCGCAGCCGGCGGCGAAGGCCCGCACCGTGTCGACGTCGCGATAGTCGCCCACCTGAGTGGCGGCGAGTCGAGCCGACGATGCCTCCTGCTCGGCCAGAACGCGAATCTCGATGCCGAGCGCCACGGCGGGCGGCACCATCATGCGGGCCAGCTGCCCGCCACCGATCACTCCGACGATAGGCACAGCAGTGCTCCTTCCCCATAGATGATCGGCTTCACTAGCGACCTAATCCCCGATAGGTCCAGCCGTGAGCCCGCCACTCAGAAGCATCGAGGCAGTTTCGACCATCGATGATCGTGCGCGCGGTGGTCCAGGTTGCCACCTCGGCGGGATCAAGTTCGCGGAACTCTCGCCACTCCGTAAGCAGGATCAAGATGTCAGCGCCATCGACCGCCGCCTTAGTGTTGACGCGATAGTCGAGAGCTGGAACACGGGCCTGCGCCGTGGGGATCGCTTCGGGATCGGTCGCTTGAACCGTGACGCCTCGTAGCGCCAACTGGGATGCGATATCAAGTGCGGGTGAGTCCCGCACGTCGTCGGAATCAGGTTTGAAAGCCAAGCCGAGAACGGCGACAACGGCGCCGCTCAGCTCGCTGCTGAGCTCTTCGGCCACCAGCTCCACGACCCGTCGGCGGCGTCGCAGGTTGACCTGGTCGACATCGTCGAGGAACGCGAGAGCGTGACCGACGCCGAGTTCCTCGGCGCGGGCCTGGAACGCACGAAGGTCTTTGGGCAGACACCCACCGCCAAAGCCCACACCCGCATTCAAGAACCGGCGGCCGATTCGCACGTCGTGACCGATCGCATCCGCCAAAGTGGTGACATCGGCTCCAGTGACCTCCGCGATCTCCGCCATCGCGTTGATGAACGAAATCTTCGTCGCAAGAAAGGCGTTCGCGCTGACCTTCACCAGCTCGGCCGTCGCATAGTCGGTGACGATGCGCGGCGTTCCGGTCGACAGCGGACGACGGTAAACCTCATCGAGAACGTCGGAGGCACGGTCATCACCGCGACGCACGCCGTACACGAGGCGGTCGGGTGTGAGGGTGTCGCTGACGGCGAAACCCTCGCGAAGGAACTCGGGGTTCCAGGCGAGCTCGGCACCTGTAGCCTCCACCTTTTCGGCGAGGCGCGCCGCGGTACCCACGGGCACGGTCGACTTGCCGACAACGAGGTGGCCGGGGCCAATGTGCGGCAGGAGGGCGTCGATCGACGCGTCGACGAATCGCATGTCGGCAGCGTTGCTGCCCTCGAGCTGCGGGGTGCCGACGGCGACGAAGTGAACGCGCGCGCGGCTGACTTCAGAGATGTCGGTCGTGAAGCGCAGGCGGCCGTGCTCAGTCTTTAAGAGTTCCGGCAGGCCGGGTTCGAAGAACGGCGCGCGCCCTTCGCTGAGGGCGTCGATCTTTGCCTGGTCGACATCGACGCCGATGACGTCGTGACCGAGTTCGGCCATGCACGCGGCGTGCACGGCACCGAGATAGCCGCAGCCAATGACGGAGATTCGCACGGAACGAGCGTAGTCGGTGCCCGCGCGGTGCGACGCCCCGGTCGAGCCCGGGGCGGCCCCACTACTCGCGGTCGCGCCGGAAGCTGCCCGTCGGCGGTTCTGCCGCATCCCGTCGCCGTTGCGCCGCGACCGACGACGTCGACGTCTCCATCAGGTCGCTCAGCGCCTGCTGCACGAGCCGCGCGCTCGGCACGTCGCGCAGCATGACGGGGCGGTCGAGGCCCGTGTTGACGAGCACGTCGCCACTGCGGAACAGCAACTGCAGTCCGGCCTGCCGCACTGCCACGTCGTAGCCGCGGCTGTGCAGCATCTCGTGCCGGTGCCGCGCCAGGAGTCCGCGCTGGATGATGAGCCGGCGGGTGGTCAGCGTGTACCGGGTGTTGAGCCAGCGCACCATGGGCACCGCCCAGAACAGCAGCACGAAACCGACCGCCGCGGCGAGCACGGCGAACACCTGCCAGAGCTCCTCGACCGTGAACGCCGCCCAGCTGGCGGCGCCGACGACGATCGGCAGCAGGAGGTTCGGCAGGAAAACGCGGCGCGCGTGCGGGCGCAGGCGCACGATCACCTGCTCGGGGGCGCGCGTCGTTCCTGTCGCGTCCACCGGCCCCGTCATGTCGTCATTCATACCGCAGGTGGGTCACGTCGCCGGCGGCAATCGCCGTGAGAACTGAGTCTCGATCACGCACGAGCAGCAGGCCCGCGTCGTCGAGCCCCTCGGCCGTGCCGAGCAGCGGCGCGAGGCCCGGACGGTCGACCCTCACGGCGCGGCCGCGGGTGTGCAGCACGTCCTCGATGTCGGGCTTCAGCACCGACGGGTCGCGCGCCTCGCGCCAGCGGGCGACCAGCGGCAGCCACTCGGCCAGCCACGCCGCCAGCGCGCGGTCGGCGATGTCAGCGCTGCGAGCATCCGGAGCGTTCTCGAGCGCCAGCGACGTCGCCGTCGCGACCGGCAGCTCGTCGGCCTGCTGCGTCAGATTGAGGCCGCTGCCGACGACGACGCCGTGCGGGGTGAGCTCGGCGAGGATGCCGCTCAGCTTGCGCCCGCCCACCAGCACGTCGTTCGGCCACTTCAGGCCCGCCCCCGGCACGCCCAGCGCGCGGGCGGCGCGGGTCATCGCGAGGCCCGCCACGAGCGGCAGCCAGCCGAGGTGGGTTTCCGACGGCAGGGGATGCCCGGGGCCCGTCGCCACGAAGACGCTCACGGCGAGCGCCTGGCCGGGCCGCGTCGACCAGCTGCGGCCGAGGCGGCCACGCCCCACCGTCTGGGTGTCGGTTGCCAACAGATGCCCGTCCTGGAGTTCCGCCGCACGCGCCACGAGGGCCGAGTTGGTGCTCGGAATCTCGTCGACCCACTCGAGGTGCGGGGCGAGGGCGCGAGAGCGGGTGAGGGGCGGCGCGGTCATGAGTTCAGGCTACGGCGCTGGTCGTCGCGGTGCGCGACGCGCGCTGTGGCGCCCGCCGGCGGCGCACCGGCGGCGCACCGGCGGCGCACCGCCGTGCAGACTGGACCCATGCCCGGGCTCGCCTTCCTCGCCCTCGTGTCGAGCGTGCTGCTCGGCATCAGCGACTACCTCGGCGGGGCCCTCTCACGCCGCGTGCCGCTCATCATCGTCTTGCTCGGGTCGCAGGTCGTCGCCTCGATCGCGATCGCCGCCCGGCTGCTGGTCGACCCGTTTCGGGGCGACCTCGCCGACGCGGTGATGTGGGGGTCGATCGCGGGTCTCGCGCAGGCTGTCGGCGTGGCCGCGCTGTTCCGCGGGCTCGCGATCGGCACGATGGGCGTCGTCGCCCCCGTTTCAGCGCTGTCGGTGCTCGTGCCCGTGTCGGTTGGGCTCGCCACGGGTGACACGATCGGGCCGCTGCTCGGAGCCGGCCTCGCCGTCGCGGTCGTCGGCAGCGTGCTCGCCACCGGACCCGAAGTGGGGCGACCGCGCCCGCCGGCCTCGGGCGACTACGGGTACGTCGCGGGGGTGCGCAGCCGCCGGGCCATCCAGTCCATCGTGCTGGCCCTCATCGCCGCGGCAGGCTTCGGAACCTCGCAGGTCGGCCTCGCCCGCGGCGCCGCCGCCGACCTCACCACCACACTCATCATGACCGCGGTCGTCGTGCTCGGCGTCTACATCGTCGCGCTCTCCGCGTGGATCCACGTGCGGCTGCGGGGCGCCGCCGCCAACCTGCACCGCGGCCGACCGGCCATGCCCGCGCTCGTGCCCACGCGCATCCGGGGTCGCGATGCCGTCGCGATCGCCTCGATCGGGACGCTCGTCTACCTCGCCAACGCCGCCTACGGAACCGCCGCGCAAGCCGGCGCCCTCAGTGTCGTCGCCGTGCTGGCGTCGCTCTACCCGGCGGTCGTGGCGCTGCTCAGCTGGCGGCTGCTCGGCGAGCGCCTGCGGGCCGTGCAGACCGCGGGTGTGGTGCTCGTGCTCGCCGGGGTCGCCGCGATCGCGGCCGGCGCCGCCGCCTAACGACCTCGCGCCGCCGACAGCCCGGCCGGGCGCCCCGCCAGCAAGTTCTCGCTGAACTGCACGATATCGGGCACCACTGCAGGGTGACGCCGGTCATCGTCACCAAGTACACGCACCGCGTCACGAACACGCTCGACGGTCTGAACGACCTCAGCGCGCACCACGTCAGTGCCCCCAAACTGCTCGACGATCATGTCGAGGGTGATCGCCGCGTGTCGATACTCTCCGGCGACCGCGAGGGCCACCTCACCATCGTTGCGCTGGTGGGCCAAGGGGACAGTGTCGTAACTGGGCGCCAACGACGCACCACCGTCGGGAAAATGCATTACGCCCATGTTCTTCGCGTGCGCGTCGAGGTCACCCATGGCTACCGTCAGTGCAACTCGGCGAATGAGCGCGACCCGAGCGTCGGGCCCCAAGCGGCGCTGAATCAGCTGGTCGATGCGGTCGAGAGTGACAATGCCGCCGAATCGTTGATACTTTTCGTTCCCTGAGGCGCCGAGTGCCTGATTCATGTCTTCCTGGTGAAGGCGACCATCCGGCGCGGCCGCGTGACGATCGAATCGTTCAACCACTAGTGCCGGAACCCCGGCGATGTCGACGAGATCTGCACTGTGCGTCGCGAGGCCCACCCTGCGCGCCAACTCGTGACCGAGCCACTCGTCGGCGAGCATCGTCGGTGTAGCCGGCGCGGCGACCTTGACGATGTGCGTCGATGCGTACCCGCCGATTGGTCGAAACCACCGGACGCCCTGCCGAACCAGCACGATTTTCTGTTGCACGCCCGCGAGCGATGTTTTGCCGAGATCACGGAGGTTGCCGAGCGGTGCCCGTCGAACATCGTCGAGGATGCGCGCGATTTCTGTCTCAGAGACCGGCTCGAGCGACGGGTGGCGCGGCTCGGTTGGGTCGTCGACGTCCCACAGCTGAAGAGCACCGGCGACGTCGCGACCGAACCGCGCCAACAGGCCGATCGAGTCGTCCACGCGAAGCCCAGCCATCGCGGCGAGTGCCGCGCGGTTGTCACCCTCGGGCAGCAACTCGACGAACACGTTGACCCTGCGGGCGGCCCGGCGGGCCGGAGGCCGTGGAACCAGGGGAAGCGACTCAGAGACCATCGTGCTCGCGAGCCCAAAGGTCTCGATCGCGCCAGGGTCGGCGCGGAAGTCTGCTGTTCGTGGGTCCACGCCCTCGAGCCAGCCGACACGGGTTCCATACAACTCGACTGCCAGCCGTCTCATGCGTGTGTCTCGTCGTCGGCCGCCCCCGCCAACGGCGGGTCGGGTTCAGCGAACTCGGCGCTCAGGGTGACGTCGAGCATTCGCAGTGCGCGAAACAGCCGCTCAGCGTAGAGAGTCGGCTTGCCCGCCTCGATCTCCCAGACATAGCGCTGTGAGATGCCGAGTGCGTCCGCGAACTGACGCTGCGTTAGTCCACGCGCCATCCGTGCCTGCTGCAAGATCGCGCCCAGCGTCGTTGCGTCGGGCACGCGCCCCCGATAGATCGGCATGGACACTCCTTCAGACGATTATTTCGTAGTCAGAGTATGTGATGTGAATATTATCGTCAACTGCGGTGATGTGAATATCATCGTCACGGGCCCCCACAGCGCAGGCGCACGTTTTTGTGCGGAACCACCAACGGCACCCCGCCCACCCCGGTGGATAGGCTGACACGGTGACCGACGAGACCCCCGCCCCCGACCTGTCGACCACGGCCGGCAAGATCGCCGACCTGAAGCGTCGTTACCACGAGGCCGTGACCGCCGCCGGTGAGGCCGCGATCGAGAAGCAGCACGCCAAGGGCAAGCTGACCGCCCGCGAGCGCATCGAGCAGCTGCTCGACCACGGCAGTTTCGTCGAGCTCGACGAGTTCGTGCGGCACCGCACGCACGCCTTCGGCATGGACGCCAAGCGCCCTTACGGGGACTCGGTCGTTACCGGCACCGGCACGATTCACGGTCGCCAGGTCGCCGTCTACAGCCAAGACTTCACGATCTTCGGCGGCTCGCTCGGCGAGGTTGCCGGCGAAAAGATCATCAAGGTCATGGAGCTCGCCATCAAGACGGGTGTGCCGATCATCGGCATCCTCGACTCGGGTGGGGCGCGCATCCAGGAGGGCGTCGTCGCTCTCGGCAAGTACGGCGAGATCTTCCGGCGCAACACGGCTGCCAGCGGCGTGATCCCCCAGATCTCGATCATCTGCGGCCCGGCTGCCGGTGGTGCGGTGTACTCGCCCGCCCTCACCGACTTCGTCATCATGGTCGACAAGACCAGCCAAATGTTCGTCACCGGGCCCGACGTGATCAAGACCGTCACGGGCGAAGACGTCGGCATGGAGGAGCTCGGCGGCGCGCTCACCCACAACCGCACCTCGGGCGTCAGCCACTACCTGGCCCAGGACGAGCACGACGCGTTCGACTACGCGCGCGCCCTGCTCAGCTACCTGCCCGACAACAACCTCGCCGAGCTGCCCCAATACGAGTCGCACGCCGAGCTTGAGATCACCGACGCCGACCGGCGCCTCAACACCATGGTGCCCGACAGCCCCAACCAGCCGTACGACGTGCTCGACATCATCGACCACGTCGTTGACGAGGGCTCTTTCCTCGAAGTGCAGCCGCTGTTCGCGCCCAACATCGTCATCGGCTTCGCCCGCGTCGAGGGCCGCAGCGTCGGCGTGATCGCCAACCAGCCGAACGCCATGGCCGGCACCCTCAACATCGACGCCGGCGAGAAGGCGGCCCGCTTCGTGCGCTTCTGCGACGCGTTCTCGATCCCGATCGTGACCCTCGTCGACGTGCCCGGCTACCTGCCCGGCACCGACCAGGAGTGGACGGGCGTCATCCGCCGCGGCGCCAAGCTCCTGTACGCCTACGCCGAGGCGACCGTTCCGCTGGTGACGGTCATCACGCGCAAGGCCTACGGCGGCGCCTACATCGTCATGGGCTCGAAGCAGCTCGGCGCCGACATGAACCTCGCCTGGCCGACCGCCGAAATCGCGGTCATGGGCGGACAGGGCGCGGTGAACATCCTCTACCGCAACGAGATCAAGGCGGCCGAGGCGAACGGCGAAGACGTCGCCGCCGTGCGCACGCGGCTGGCGAACGAGTACACCTACAACGTCGCGAGCCCGTTCCTCGCGGCCGAGCGCGGCGAGATCGACGGCATCATCGAGCCGGCGGCCACCCGCGCGGCGATCATCAAGGCGCTGCGGGCCCTGAAGGGCAAGCGCGCGAGCCTGCCGCCGAAGAAGCACGGAAACATTCCGCTGTGACCGACACCAGCGACACCACTCGGGATGCTCGGGGCGCGTCCGACGACGACGCTGCCGTCGCGCCCGCCCTCCGCTTCGTCTCGGGCCATCCGACCGACGAGGAGGTGGCGGCCGTGCAGGTCGTCATCGCCGCGGTTGCGGCCGAGCGTGCGGCGCGGGGCGCCGAGCGGGTGGCGCCGCCCGTCAACCTGTGGGAGCGCAGCGCCCGCGCGATGCGCGCGCCGCTCATGGCTGGTCCCGGCCGCTGGCGCGAGTCTCGCGGCCTGCGCAGCTGACGACGGTTTCCGTCGCCCGGAGATCCCCGCGAGACCGGGATATTTCGGGCCCAAACGACGAATTCCGAAGGTTTTTGCTTCGGAATCAGTTGTGTTCCGTGGGAGCGTGCACACTTTCGCCCCCTGTGGAGAACTTTGTCCCCCGAAATTCGCGGCGAAGGGCCGGAAATGCCCCCTAACGGGGGGTTCTTGTCCCCCAATCGGCCGCAAAATGTCCCCCACATGTCCCCCCAAATGCCGACTTTCCACAGGGTTGCGGGGTTGGCACACTAGAGGCACTCGATAGTGCATTACGCACATCGCCCGTCTCGATCCATTGGGTATGAGATCGATGATTGGGGGGCGAGTAAGCGACGCATTCGGGTTGCGTCACTCACTCGATTATGAGGGGCCGGAGATGGGTACTCCGGCCCCTCAATCTTTTTCGGGGCCCAGCGCCCGCGGTCCGCAGACGTGACACCGGCCGAACGCCGGAGCGTTCACACCGGCTTCGGAATCTCCATCCAGAGGTCGACCTCGTCGTCGTCACCCTCTTCGTCGTCGCTACCCAACTCGCTCGCGCTCGCATCCCCCGCGGGGGTCAACCCGACCACGGTGATGGCCGTCGCCGAGTCGGCGGGAGCCGTACGGGCGATGATGCGCATCGCCTGCGTCTGCGCGATCGCCTCAGCCAACTCGGTAAGAGCGCCATCCATGCTCGCCTCGTCGACGTCGTCCAGGCCGCCCTCGTCGAAGAGCGTCACGACAGCGCCGCGGCGGCGAGCATCCAGCACCGCTTGGCGAACGCTGTCGTTCAAGAGGCGGCGACCGCGAATCTCATCACGGATGCCCGCCTCCAGGTACTGGCATTCGCGACGCTCCTCGTCGGTGAGGTCGCCCTGGCGCTCGGCAATGAGCCGCAGCATCGGCAGCGCCCGGTCCGTCGTGGTGCTGAGGCGCACCTGCCGCTCCGTGAGGTGCGCGTCTTGAGCCGCCTGCCAGTTGGTGGCCTCGCGCTCCGCCTCGGCAAATTGCAGGGCATCACGGCTTGCGGAGGCGAGCGCGCGCGACAGGATGTGCGCGATGGCGACCCACACCACGCTGCCGATCACGCCGATGCCGATCACGGCGCCGAAACCGCCCCACACGATCGTGTGGATCACGAGAGTGGCGATGCCCGCCCACGCGAACAGGTGACGGCGACGCGTCGAGGTGATCGTCATGAGCGTGCCCACCGCGGCGACGTACCAGGTGGCGTACCCGAGCCCACCCGGCCGTTCAAGATCGAGCACGGGCGCGATCAGCAACGGAAGCGCTGCGCACACCAGCACGTTGATGGCGGCCAGCCACGTCGGCATGCGCTCCGGTTGACCGGGCGACAGGCTGACGGCCGTCGCCGCCACATAAAGCACCATGGCGGCGAGAACCGGCAGGGGGTTCGACGGCACGTCGATCGTGTACAGGCCGAGGATGACGTGGTAGCCCGAGAACACCGCCGCAAGCGAGACGATCAGGGAGCGGGGGACACCGATTCTCATGCGTCGCCCCCGTCGCCGGCCGCCGCGCCGGAGTCGCCCGCGTCGGGATCGAATGGCACAGGGCGCGTCGCCGCGGGCCAGCGCAGGGTGACCGTCGTGCCCTGCCCGGGGGTGCTCACCACCTCGGCCTCGCCGCCCCCGCTCGCGGTGCGCTCGACGATCGAGCGACGCACGCCGAGTCGCTCCTGCGGCACGGCGGCCGCGTCGAACCCGGCCCCCGCGTCGCCGACGACGATCTCGATATGGCCGGCTCGCGCACCGGTGATATGCAGCCAGCGCTTTACCTCGGGGCCGCCGGCGTGCTGGGTGCTGTTGACCATGGCCTGCACAGCGGCGGAATAGAGCGACTCGGCGGTTCCCGCGGGAATAACCCGAGCATCCACGCTGCGCAGCCGCACCGAGAAGGTGACGGGCATGCTGCGTGCCGCCTCGCCGATGCGGTCGGCTAGCTGGCGGAAGCGCACGGTCGAACCGTCGTCGGGAGTGACGAGGGCGGCGTCCTCGAGGTGGCGTATCGCATCGGCCGCCATCTGCCCGGCGAGCTTCTTCTCGCGACCCTCGGCTGCGCGCGCCGCCGTCAACAGGGTCGTTAACACGCTGTCGTGCACGATCGCGTCCACCTGCACGCGCTCGACCTCGGTCGCGTGCTGACGCACCGCGCGCGAGTAGCGGCTGAGCGCGGTCTGCTGGGCGGAGTCGACGTTCGAGGCGGCCACCCGCAACATCGTCACGATGACGAGCACGGCGGCGCCCAAGATGATCGCGTACACCGCGTTGAAGAACCCCAGCTCGACCGGGCCGGTGCCCCCCTGCGGCAGCGCGCGGATCACGCCGTACATGAGCGGAACGACGACGAGGTAGATCGTCGCCGCGCGCGTGCGGAACCCGATCGCGGCGGCCGCTGTTGCCACCGTCGTGAGTTGGTACAGCCAGTGGTCGCCGGCCTGCACCTGCTCGACGTCGGCGACGAACATCGGCCAGGTCACGAGCGCCGCGATGTAGACGAACGCGACGACGCGCGCCGCGCCGACCACGAACCGTTTCGCGATGGCGCACAGCAGTGAGAAGACGAGCGAGGCGTAGACGAGCGGAATCGCGGTCGCCGCCCACGCCGGCTCGGCGTAGGCGTACTGCTCGAGCACGGCGGGGATCGCCTGAGCGCCGAACACGATGCCGAAGCCGGCGACCGCGCGCGACAGGATCGTGTCGACCCGGCGGCGGCTGAGCGGCGCGAGCGGCGCCTTCATGTCGGGCAGGGACCGTGGCGCCTGGACGATGGCCCTCGTGAGCCCGGATGGACGATCCGGGTTAGTCGGTGTCGTCGTCATCCGTGTCGAGCCCGGGCAGGATTCCGTCTTCGACCGCGCGACGCAGCAGGTCGACCTTGGTCGGCGCGGGGCGCCCCACCTCGACATACTTCTGACGGATGCGGTCGAGATATTCGCGTGCGGTCGCGTAGCCGATACCGAGCTGCTGCGCGGCGAGCTTCAGCGGCAGGCCGCTCGCGTACAGGTGCAGGATCTCGCGCTCACGGCGACCGAGCTGCGCCTTCGCGAAGTCGCGGTCAGCGTCGATGGCGCTCGCCCACTCGAGGTTGTTCAGCACCTCGCCGCGGGCGACCGTCTCGGCCGCCTGAATCACCGTGCGGGTACTCGACGCCTTCGGGATCACGCCCGCAGCGCCAGCGGCGAGCGCCTCGCGCACGAGCGCGACACGGTCGGCAATCGAGTGCACGAGCACCGCGGCACCGAGGGTCTGCACGTCTTTGACGTTCTCGGTGACGCTCGACCCGTCGCCGAGGCTCAGGTCGAGCACCACGACGTCGACCTCGCGCCCGGCCAGACCCTCCTGCAACTCGGCCACCGTCGCGGCGGCGAGCACGAACTCGAAGCCGGCGTTCGTGAAGGCGGCCTGCAAGCCCAGACGCACCGATTCGTGGTCGTCAACGACCGCGACTCGATGCTGCCTATCGTGCGAACCGGCCACGCGAATTACCTGACTGTCGAAGATCCTGAACCGCGCGTCTGGAGTCGTGCGTACCCGGCGCGGTCGTTCGGGTCCGACGCCGCTATGGTAGCGGGGAGGTGCGTGTGCCCGCGTCAGGCGCGCACGAGCGTGGCGACCGCCTCCAGGTGATGCGTGTGCGGAAACAGGTCGAACGCCTCCAGCCGCGCGAGCGCGTAGCCGTGCCCGGCGGCGAGCGCCACATCGCGCGCGAGCGCCACGGGGTCGCACGCGACGTACACCAGCTGGGCGGGGGCGAGGCGACCGAGAGCATCCATGACATCGCGGCCGGCGCCCGAGCGCGGCGGGTCGAGCACGACCGTCGCGGCGCGCAGCCGGGCGCGGTCCGACGCCGATGCGCTCTGCTCGAGCGAGCGCAGCCAGCGGTCGACGCGCCCCGTCTCGGCCTGCGCCCCCAGCCACTCGGCGAGGTTCTCGGCGGCGTGGTCGGTCGCGCGCGCATCGGCCTCGACGGTCGTGATCACCGTGTCGGGGCCGGCGGCGTCGGCGAACGCGGCGGCGAGCAGCCCCACCCCTCCGTAGAGGTCAAGGTTCAGAGCCCTCGGGTCGACCAGGTCGGGCACGATTGCCCGCTGCACTGCCCGCGTCAGCGCCGCCGGCGCCTCACGGTGCACCTGCCAGAACCCCGAATCGTCGAGCCGAAACTCGCGCTCGCCCACCCGCTCACGAATCAGTGACGGCGCCTGCTCGCCGATAATCAGCCGCGGGTCGCCCACCGTCGGCGCGAGCACGTCCACGGTCGGGACACCCGAAAATGTCTCCCCGAAGGGGGTCGCGGACTGCACCGCCGGCGAGGCGAGCGGAACCTCGTCGACGGGCACGACGCGGTGCGAGCGCGCCGCCATCGGGCCGAGCGCGCCGTCGGGCGCCACGTGCATCCGAATGCGAGTGCGCCAGCCCAGCCCGTTCGCGGCATCGTCGCCCGGCAGCGACTGCACCGTGACGCCGGCGGCGGGATGCTCGGAGCCGGCCTCGACATCGATGTGCGCCATGCGCGCCAACGCCTCCACGAGCACCCGGCGCTTCAGCTCGCGCTGGTGCGCGAGCGCGATGTGGCCAAACTCGGCACCGCCCGCCCGCTCGGCCGGGTCGCGCTCAACGCTCGCCGCCAGCCACACGTGCGGGCGCCGATGCTCGCTCGGCTGCAGCACCTCGACCGTGTCGGCGCGCCAAAAACTCTTCTTGCGCGTGTCGGTCAGCCGCGCCCGCACCACCTCGCCCGGAATCGCATCCGAGACGAACACGACGCGGCCCTCGTGCCGGGCCACCGACACCCCGCCGTGCGCGATGCGCTCAACCTGCAGCTCGATCTCAGTGCCCGGGGACGTCATGCGAGCCAGCCTACGGGCGGGGCATCGCGCCTACGATCGGAGCGTGCGCCTCTACCTCGCCTCCACCTCGCCCGCCCGGCTCGCCACCCTGCGCAACGTCGGCATCGAACCCATCGCCATCGCCCCCGGCGTCGACGAGGAAGCGGCCGTCGCCGCGCGCGAAGCAGAGCTCGGGTACCCGCTCGCCGCCGCCGACATGGTGCAGCTGCTCGCGCGGGCCAAAGCCGAAGCGATCATCGGCGCCGAACCCGGAGGCGAGATGCTCGACGGGTTCATCCTCGGCGGCGACAGCGCCTTCGAACTCGACGGCGCCATCTACGGCAAGCCGCACCGGCCCGAGGTCGCCTTTGAGCGCTGGCAGGTGCAGCGCGGGCGCAGCGGAATCCTGCACTCCGGACACTGGGTCATCGACCACCGCGGCGGCCAGGTGCGGGGAGCCGTCGGCCGGCCATCCAGCGCCGTCGTGCACTTCGCCACCGACATCGAAGACGCCGAAATCGAGGCGTACATCGCCACCGGCGAACCGCTGAAAGTCGCCGGAGCCTTCACCATCGACTCCAAAGGCGCCCCCTTCATCGACCGCATCGAAGGCGACCCACACACCGTCGTCGGGCTCAGCGTGCCGCTCCTGCGCGTGCTCGTGCACGAGCTCGGCGGGCGGTTCACCGACCTCTGGAACCGGTAGCGGGCATCCCGCAGCCTGGTCTGCGAACGGCGCGCGGGCATCCCGCAGCGCGATGTCGGGCCGGATGCGCGCATCCCGGTTGCGTTGTCGGCTCGCGCAACGCACCGCGCCCCCTTTTGTGGATGCGCGCCAACCGTCGGGTGGGGCGGCGGGCCTAGGGTAGAGAACCATGGCCCGAATTACGAAGGTGCTCATCGCCAACCGCGGTGAGATCGCCGTCCGCGTCATCCGCGCAGCCCGTGACTCCGGCATCGGCACTGTTGCCGTGTACGCCGACCAGGACCGCGACGCCCGCCACGTCGTGCTCGCCGACGAGGCGTACGCGCTCGGCGGCACCACCAGTGCTGAGACGTACCTCGTCATCGACAAGCTCCTATCGGTCGCCCGCCGCTCGGGCGCCGACGCCGTGCACCCCGGCTACGGCTTCCTCGCCGAAAACGCCGACTTCGCCCGCGCCGTCATCGACGCCGGCCTCACCTGGATCGGCCCCTCGCCCGAGGCCATCGACGCACTCGGCGACAAGGTGCGCGCCCGGCACATCGCCGAAAAAGTCGGCGCCCCGCTCGCCCTCGGAACCCTCAACCCCGTCGCCTCGGCTGACGAGGTCTTGGAGTTCGTCGACCAGCACGGCCTGCCCGTCGCCATCAAGGCCGCCTACGGCGGCGGCGGCCGCGGCCTCAAAGTCGCACGCACCCGCGAGGAAGTGCCCGACCTGTTCGAGTCGGCAACCCGCGAGGCGATCGCCGCCTTCGGCCGCGGCGAATGCTTCGTCGAGAAGTACCTCGACAAGCCCCGCCACGTCGAAACCCAGTGCCTCGCCGACGCACACGGCACTGTCGTCGTCATCTCCACCCGCGACTGCTCGCTGCAGCGCCGCCACCAGAAGCTCGTCGAGGAGGCGCCGGCGCCGTTCCTGACTTCTGAACAGACCGCGTTGTTGTACGACGCGTCGAAGGCGATCCTGCGCGAGGCTCAGTATGTTGGCGCAGGCACCTGCGAGTTCCTCATCGGGGCCGACGGAACCGTCTCATTCCTCGAGGTGAATACGCGACTGCAGGTCGAGCATCCCGTCTCGGAGGAGGTCACCGGCATCGACCTGGTGCGCGAGCAGTTTCGCATCGCTGAGGGCGAGGCGATCGGCTACGGAGACCCCGAAGCGCACGGGCACTCGATCGAGTTCCGCATCAACGGCGAAGACCCCGGGCTGGGCTTCATGCCGATGCCCGGCCCCGTGCACGCGCTGCGGTTCCCCGGCGGCCCCGGCGTGCGCGTCGACTCGGGCGTCACCACGGGCGACGTCATCTCGGGCGCCTTCGACTCGCTTCTCGCGAAGCTCATCGTCACCGGAAAGACCCGTGAGGATGCTCTCGAGCGCTCGCGCCGCGCCCTCGCCGAATTCGAGGTGGCCGGCCTCCCCACCGTCCTGCCCTTCCACCGCGCCGTCGTCGACGACCCCGCGTTCGCGCCGTCGAACGGCGAGCCGTTCAGCGTCTACACCCGCTGGATCGAGACCGAGTTCGCGGGCGAGCTCGAACCCTGGAGCGGCACCCTCACCGGCGCCGAAGTCACCGGGCCCGCAGCGCGCTCGACCGTCGTCGTCGAAGTCAACGGCAAGCGCATGGAGGTGTCGCTGCCCGAGTCGCTCGTCGGCGTCGGCGGGGGCGGCTCCGGTGTCGGAGGCTCGAGCGCTGGCGGCGCCGTAGCCGGGCAGGCCCCCGCACCGCGGCGACGCGGCGGCGGCGCGGCCGCCGCCGGCGGGTCGGGCGACAGCGTGTCGAGCCCCATGCAGGCCACCGTCGTGAAGCTCGCCGTCGCCGAGGGTGACACGGTGGTCGCGGGTGACCTCGTCGTCGTGCTCGAAGCCATGAAGATGGAGCAGCCGATGACCGCCCACAAGGACGGCGTCGTGGCGTCCATCGGCGCGTCCGTCGGCGAGACCGTGGCCGCGGGCCACGTCCTGCTCACGATCGCCGACGCGTAGCCGCGCGTTCCCGCGTTCCCGGCCCCGCGCATCCCGCGTTTCTCCCCCCGCGCGGCCGCTCACACCCAACCTCCTGAGTTCGAGCCCGTTTGCGCAACTCGCGCGGCCTCGGGCGCCCACGAGTTGCGCAAACCCGCGCGAGTTCGGCGTGCTCCGTCGTCAGCAAGGCTCCCTCCAGCCCCGCGGGAAGATGAAGCCGGCCCGCCGCAGTCGCTCTGCCAGACGAGTGGTCGAACGACCGATCCTCCAGTCAGCCCGAGCGAAACCTCTCACCTGCGCGCGGATCTCGTCCTCCCGCAGCTTCTCATCAAACAGCACCTCCTCGGCCGACCGACCGTCCCGCATGCCGGGGTCGGTCAGCTTGACCTTCCCGTCGAACTCCAAGACAAAGTCCTGATCGGGCCAGTAGAAGTCCGCAAAGTACTGAGCTCCCGAATCGCCGCGAAACTCAACCTGCAGTTCGGGCGGAGGGACTCCCAGTCGATGAAGCGTGACCCTCACCAGTGACTCGCCCGCGCTGCCGGCGCGAGCATCCGCGAATTGGGCCACCCGTAGCGCACGAGTTCGCCCTCGTCTGACGGGGCGGGCCGCGCAGCAGTCGATCAGGGCGTCGCGGTCGAGTGGCGCGCGCACGAAACCCGTGGTGATCCCGCGCAGGGCGGCGTCGGCCACCATGACGGATGCGGCCATCGAGGTGGTGGCGGCCGCGTCAGCGACGGTGCGGGCGAGCGACGTGACAGGGAGCCAGTCGATACGAGCACCGTCGTCACGTTGCCCGGCGGTGTGCCGCACCAGCCCACCCGGTCGTTTGCTCGACGAGTGACGCCCGCCCGTGACGTCCGTGCGCAGCAGGTGAACAGTCTCAGGCCACGCATCAAGCCACGGCAGCCGCCAGAGCGCGGCTGCACTCGGTCCGGCGACAAGATCGTGCGGGTGGAGTCGCCCCACCGCCGCCGCGTGGATGCGCGCCCGATATTTGGCGTGTCGGTCGAGGCCTAACCAGACGGCCGCGCTGATGCAGGCACCGCGGGCCAGCCGAACGTATTCACCTCGATCAACGGCACGGTCGAGGTTGCGCCGGAAGCCGGGATCGTCAAGAGCGCCGACGCGCACCAGCCCGTCGCGGTCAGAGAAAGTGGAGAGATCGACATGCATGCAGCGAGGTTCACCCCATGGGCGCGCGCGTGTAGGTGATCTCGACCGATGAGTGGACGACGCTCGGCAGAGCCTCGTGGGGAGGAGGTGGCGACGTCCGACCGGGAAGTCACCGTGCCACTCTGCGCAACTCGTGCGGGTCTGCGACTGCGCGAGTTGCGTGAACCAGCTCGATCTAGGCGCGGGCGGGCGGGGCGGCGCGCCGGCGGGCAGGGGCCGGAGGCGCCCGCCTACTCGCGGCGCACGTGCATGGCGCGGGCGGCGTCGGTGATGCCGCCCGACAGCGACGGGTAGACGCTCATCGCCGAGGCGAGCTGGTCGACGGTGAGACGGTGCTCGACGGCGAGCGCGATCGGCAGGATCAGCTCGGATGCTCGGGGCGCGACGACGACTCCGCCGATGACGGTGCCCGAGGTGCGGGAGGCGAAGAGCTTGATGAAGCCCTCCTTGATGCCCTGCATTTTGGCGCGCGGGTTCGACGACAGGGGCAGCTTGTAGACGGTGCCGCGCGCGACCCCGGTTTCGACGTCGAGCTGCGAGAAGCCGACGGTCGCGATCTCGGGGTGGGTGAAGATGTTCGAGGTGATGTTGCGCTTCTCGATCGGGTCGACCGCGTCGCCCATGGCGTGGAACACCGCCGTGCGCCCCTGCATCGACGCGACGGAGGCGAGCGGCAGGTAGTCGCTGCAGTCGCCGACCGCGTAGATCGACGGGATGGAGGTGCGCGCGACCCGGTTGACGCGAATGTGCCCCGACTCGGTGAGCTGCACGCCCGCCTCTTCGAGGCCGATGCCGGCCGTGTTGGGCACGGCGCCGACGGCCATGAGGCAGTGCGACCCCATGATGACCCGCCCATCCGACAGGGTGACGCGTACTCCGTCGCCGACGTTCTCGACCGTGGATGCTCGCGAGGCCGACAGCACGTCGATCCCGTTCGAGCGAAACACCTTCTCAATGAGCGACGCGGCGTCGACGTCCTCTCCGGGCAGCACCTGGTCGCGCGACGAGACGAGGGTGACGCGCGCCCCGAGCGAGCGGTAGGCGGAGGCGAATTCGGCGCCGGTGACTCCTGAGCCGACGACGATGAGGTGCTCGGGCACGTCGTCGAGGCCGTACAGCTGCTTCCACGTCAGCACGCGTTCGCCGTCGGGCTGGGCGCTCGGCAGTTCGCGCGGCGAGGCGCCGACGGCGACGATGATGGTGTCAGCCTCGCACTCGTCGAAGTCGACACGCTTCTTGCTGTGGCCGGTCGAGACGACGACGCGGTTCGGGCCATCGAGCCGCGCATCCCCGTTCAGGATGCGCACGCCGGCCTTCTCGAGCTGCTCGTGCATGTCTTGCGACTGTTGGGCGGCGAGCCGCAGCAGCCGATGGTTGATGGCGGTGAGGTTGACGGCGATTTCGGGCTTGACGGCCCGGCCGGCTTCGGTGCGTGAGTAGAACTGCACGCCCACTTCGGCGGCCTCGGTGATCGCCTCGGCTGCCTCAGCGGTGGCGATGAGGGTCTTCGATGGCACGACGTCGGTGAGCACGGCCGATCCCCCGACCCCGCTGCGCTCGATGAGGGTCACCTCGGCGCCGAGCTGCGCGCCGGCGAGCGCCGCCTCGTAGCCACCGGGCCCTCCGCCGAGGATCACGATCTGGTGTTTGCGTTCGAATTGGGTCGCCACCCGCCCATTCTTCCACCCGGCAGGGATGCCCGGGGCTGGCCCCCGAGCTCCCGTCCCGGCCGGCGGGCGGCGCGCGACCGCACGGCCGCTGCATGCGCGCAGATGAGCGTGAGCCCGCGCATCCGCGCGACTCTACGATGGTGTCCATGTCCCACGCGCAGAACCCGCTCGACGACCCGACCGCCGACCCCTTCGCCATCGCGCGCGAGGCGGCGGCCCAGCTGGCCGAGGCCACCGGCGTCGACCGCCACGACATCGCGTTGACGCTCGGCTCGGGGTGGGCGAAGGCCGCCGACCTGATTGGTGAGACGACGCACACGATCCCCGCGCCCGAGATCGTGGGGTTCTCGAAGCCGGCGCTCGAGGGCCACGTCGGCACGCTCCGGTCCGTGCTGCTGCCGAACGGCAAGCGCGCGCTCGTGATCGGCGCCCGCACCCACTACTACGAGGGTCATGGCGTGCGCCGGGTCGTGCACTCGGTGCGCACGGCGGCCGCCGCGGGCGCGACGACGATGGTGCTGACGAACGGCGCCGGGGGCATCAAGCCCGAGTGGCAGCCGGGCACCCCCGTGCTGATCAGCGACCACATCAACCTCACCGCCGACAGCCCGCTCGAGGGCGCGACGTTCATCGACCTCACCGACCTGTACTCGGCACGCCTGCGCGAGATCGCACGCACGATCGACCCGACGCTCGACGACGGCGTGTACGTGCAGAACCGCGGCCCGCACTACGAGACGCCCGCTGAGGTGCAGATGGCGAAGACCATCGGCGGCCACATCGTCGGCATGTCGACGGCGCTCGAGGCGATCGCGGCCCGCCAGGCCGGCATGGAAATTCTCGGCCTCTCGCTCATCACGAACCTCGCCGCGGGCATCAGCCCCGAGCCGCTCAGCCACCAGGAGGTCATCGACGCCGGCCGCGCCGCCGAGCCGGTGATCAGCGCCCTGCTGGCGAAGATCGTCGCCGCGATCTAGGCGAGTACCGCCCGCGACGCGCATCCCGAGACAACGACGCGCATCCCGAACCACCGAAGGAGACGCCCCGATGACGCACCTCGACTCCGCGAAGGCCTGGCGCGAGCAGGACCCCGACCCGGTCACGCGCGCCGAATTGGATGCACTCATCACCGCCGCAGAAGACGGTGACGTCGCCGCCACTGCCGAGCTCGCCGACCGCTTCGACACGCGCCTCGCCTTCGGCACGGCGGGCCTGCGCGGCGAACTCGGAGCGGGGTCGAACCGGATGAACCGCGTGCTCGTGTCGCAGGCCGCCGCCGGCTTCGCACGGTTCCTGCTCGCTCGCGAGTCGCACCCGAGCGTGGTGATCGGCTACGACGGGCGCGTGAACTCCGACGTGTTCGCGCGCGACACGGCTGAGATCATGGCCGGCGCCGGAGTGCGCGCGATCCTCCTGCCGCGGCTCCTGCCGACCCCGGTCCTGGCGTTCGCCGTTCGCCACCTCGGGGTAAGCGCCGGCGTCATGGTCACCGCAAGCCACAACCCGCCGCGCGACAACGGCTACAAGGTGTACCTCGGCGGGGCCGACCAGGGGTCGCAGATCGTCGCGCCGGTCGACGGCGAGATTCACGCCGCGATCCTCGAGGTCGCGAACTCGACGACGGTCGATCTGATCCCCCGCTCGACCCACTACGAGACGGCCGAAGACGACATCGTCGAGGCGTACGTCGTCGCGACGGCGGGGATTGCGGGCGAGAGTTCCGCGCCGGGCGCGACCCCGCGCATCCCGGTGCCGTTCACGTACACGGCGATGCACGGCGTTGGTTACGAGACGAGCCGCGCCGTGTTCGACCGTGCCGGCTTCGCCGAGCCCACCGTGGTGGTCGAACAGCGCGACCCCGACGGGGCTTTCCCGACGGTGGCGTTCCCGAACCCGGAGGAGCCGGGCGCCATGGACCTCGCCGAGGCGACCGCCAGCGCCGCCGGCTCGCAGCTGATCATCGCGCACGACCCCGACGCCGACCGGCTCGCGGTGGCGATCCCCGACGCGACGTCGGCGACGGGCTGGCGCAGGCTTACGGGCAACGAGGTGGGCACGCTGCTCGGCTGGCGCGCCGCCGAGCGCGAGGTCGCCCGCGGCGGCACGGGAACGCTCGCGGCGTCGATCGTGTCGAGCCCCGCGCTCGTGGCGATCGCCGACCACTTCGGTCTGCCGTACCGCGACACCCTCACCGGATTCAAGTGGGTGAGCCGCGTCGAGAACCTCGCCTTCGGCTACGAGGAGGCCCTCGGCTACCTCGTCAACCCGCAGTCGATCCGCGACAAGGACGGCATCTCGGCCTCGACCGAGTTCCTCGCGATGGCGGGCGAGCTCGCCGCGGAGGGGCGCACGGTCGCCGACCGGCTGCGCGAGGCCGACGAGGTCTTCGGCGCCTTCGCCTCCAGCCAGGTCTCGGTGCGCGTCACCGAGCTGGCCGCGATCGGCCGCATCATGGCCAGCATTCGGGATGCTCGCCCCACCGCGATCGGCGGAATCCCCGTCACGCAGACCGACGACTTCGCGAACGGCTTCGGCGACTTCGGGCCGAGCGACATCCTGCGGTTCTGGATGGACGGCGGCTCACGCGTCATCGTGCGCCCGAGCGGCACCGAGCCGAAGGTGAAGGTGTACATCGACGCGGTGTCGCACGACGGTACGGCCGAGCAGCGCCGCGCCGCCGCCGAGGCGACAGTCGCCGCGCTGACCGCCGGCGCGCAGGAGCTGCTCGCCGAGTAGCACGCGCCGGCCGCCGGCCGCCGCACGCAGCGCGCCGCGCGGGCCGAACTCGTGCGGGTTCGCGCAGGTCGTGCCGCCGCACCGCCGCACGATGTGCGCGAACCCGCACGAGCTGACCCCGCCTAGGCTGATGGGGTGACCGCCGCACCCGCCGACCCCGCACCTCGGGCCGGCCGAGCCTCCGGCGCGCATCCCGACCCCCTGCTGCCGCGGCCCGTCGCGGTGGTGTGGTTTCTCGCCCTGCTGTTCTTCGCTGCGGGGCTCGTCGTCGGCGGCGTGATCGGTGGCGACGCCGCGACGACGGGCACGAGCATCCTGTCGCTCGCCGCCGTGTTGCTCGGCGTCACGGGGCAGGGCCTGCTCTACGCCCGCCGGGGCTACGATGCCCTCGACCGCCTGCAGCGCGTCGCGACGACGTCGATCGCGCTCGCCTCGGCCCTCGCGACGGGCGGCATCGTCGCCCTGATCGTGTTCGGCCCCGACCGTCCGATCGGCCCGGTCACCGCGGTCGCCGCGGCCGCCGTCATGGCCGCGGCCGCGTCGGCCGCGGCCGCCACGAGCGTGCTGATCCGCCCGCACGTCGAAGCCATGCCCGCGCACATCTGGGCCGGCATCGGCGGCTCGGGCCTCGCGGTGCCGTTCATGGTCGCGGGCGTCGACCCGGCCCTCATCGTCGCGGCGACCGTCGGCCTCGCGACGTACGACCGGGTGCGCGGCCGCCGCATCCACCGCGACCTGGAGCGCCGCCGCGCCCTGTCGTCGTCGATCGACGAGCGCGGCATCCCGGTGCGCGGGCTTCCCGGCTCCCCCGTCGTCGAGCGCACCCGCCCGCGCGTGCCGTGGAGCAGGCGCGAGCGTCGCCTCAGCCTCGCCCTCGGCGTCGCCGCCCTGCTCACCGTGGTTGGCGCGTGGGTGGGCGGGGTGCTCATCGCCGACGCCGCGCCCGGCCTCGTCTCGGCGGGTCAGGGCCTCGCGGTCGTCACCCTCGGAGCGATCCCCCTTCTCGCGCAACTCGCGCTCCTCCTGCGCGTCGCCACTCGCGCCCGGCGCGTCATTGCGACGACGGGCGCGGTCATCGTCGCCGCATCCGCCGCCGTGCTCATCACCCCGTCCGAGTCGGTGGCGCTCGTCGCCTGGGCGGTGCAGAGCGTCGCGGTCGGGTTCGCCGTCGCCGCCGTCACCCGGATGCTCGTCCCCGGCACCGCTCTCGGCGCGGCCGCCATCATGGTCGCCTCCGCGACGGCGTGGTGGGTGGTCGTCGTCACCTCCGGCGGCATCGCGCTGGCGTTCGGCGCCGTGCTGACCACGCTGCTCGCGCTGCGCCGCCGCACCACCGACGGCAACCTGCCGCCCGCCGAAGGCGCAGCTCCCGCGCAGCCCGCCTAGGCTGGAAGCCATGAGCATCGTCGACCGTCTCGCCTCCCCACCGACCACCCGCATGTCGGGAGTGGCATGGGCATCGGCGGCCGCCGTCGGCTTCGTCATGGCGTCGTTTGGGCTCACCCTGTTCTCGACGCCCGGCGACTCGCAAGAGACGCTGCTACTCATCTCGAACCTGACCGGGCTGCTCGGCGTCTTCGCCTTCCACGCCCTCCTGCGTGCCGTGCACGCGGCGGTCGGGCGTCGAGGTGTTCCCGCCTGGCTCTTGCCTCTCGCCTACGCGTTGCTGCTCGCACGGGCAATCGTCTTGGTGCCCTACTTCGTGGAGGGCGCGGTCGTCGCGCTACCGGCCGCCCTCGTGCCCGCCATCCCGATCGTGTTCTTCGCGCTCGCCGGAGCCGCGGCCGCGTGCGCCGCCATCAGCTGGATGCCCGCCACGCCCGAATCGCGCACACCGCTGCGCATCGCCGTCGTCGGCCTCACGATCGGCATCGTGGTGATGCTCATGCTGCTGACCGGCACCGGGCTCGTGCTGATCGTCGTGTCGCTCGCGCTCGCCGTCATGAACGCTTTCCGGAAGCCCGCGGCGGCCGTCGACGAGGAGTAACGCGAGCACTCGGCGCGGCACGCGCCTCAGCGTGCGCACCACGCGGCGCGATCGCGCATGACGCGGTCAGCCGATCGCGGCCTCGATTTTGCGCGCCAACTCGTCCGTGTCGAAGTAGTTCTCGATGACGATCGTCTCGGCGCGGGTCGCGCCGATGGCCTCGACGAACTCCTGACTCGTGAGGATCACCTGCGCGTCGGCGGCGACTCGCTGCACGGACGACACGTCGGCGGCGACGACGGTGGCGCTCAAGCCGAGGCGCTGCAGCACCCGCTCGGCGTTGACCTTCAGAATGCCGGACGAGCCGATGCCCGCCCCACAGATGGCGACGATCTTCACGAGGCGGGCCTCCGAGCATCCAGGATGTCGCGCACCTGCTCGCGCGACGTGGCGTCCGCGATCGCCAGGATGGCGGACGAATCGTTGAAGACGTTCGCGAGGGCCGCGACCGACGTGAGGTGAGCATCCGGTGCGTGAACGGCGAGGCCGATCACGACCCGAACGGGGTCGTTGTGCGCGTGCCCGAAACTCACCGGGGTGGCAAGCGTCACGACCGAGAGGCCGTCGCGACGCACCTCGGGGCCGGGGCGCGCGTGCGCGAGCGCGAGGCCCGGCGCGATGACGATGTACGGGCCGTGGTCGTCGACCATGCGCACCATCGCCTCGGTGTATTCCGTCGTCGCGCAGCCGCAGTCAACGAGGGCGTCGCCGGCGAGCCGCACGGCGTCGCGCCAGTCGTCGGCGCGCGCCTGCAGCACGATGGCGCGGTCGGCGAGCGGCGGCAGCGCGGCAACGGCCGGATCGAAGGAGTCGGTCATCGGAGGTTGTCGAACCCTTCGATGATGGCGTCGGCGAGCGCCTCGCGGTCTTCTACCGGCAGGAACGCTGCCTCGGCGGCGTTCAGTTGGAAGGCGAGCAGGTCGTCGAGGTCGTAGGCGAACTCGTCGGCGACGAGGGCGAGCTCGCGGCTGAGGGTCGTGCCGCTCATGAGGCGGTTGTCGGTGTTCACCGTGACGCGGAAGCCGAGCTGGTACAGCAGGTCGAGCGGGTGGTCGGCGAGGGTGTCGCCCCACTGCGCGATGGCGCCCGTCTGGAGGTTCGAGCTGGGGCTCGTCTCGAGCGCGATGCCGCGGTCTTTCACCCACTCCGCCAGGCGTCCGAGCGTCGCGTACTGCTGGTCGCCCTCACGGGCGATTTCGATGTCTTCGGCGAGGCGCACCCCGTGGCCGAGGCGCAGAGCGTGGCCGTCGGTCAGCGCGCTGCGGATGCTGTCGAGCCCGTCGGCTTCGCCCGCGTGGATCGTCGCGGGGAAGAATTCCGCGGCGAGCAGGTCGAAGGCGTCGCGCATGCGGCTCGGCGGGAAGCCCGCCTCGGCGCCCGCGATGTCGAAGCCGACGACGCCCGCGTCGCGGTGGCGCAGCGCGAGCTGCGCGATCTCGAGGCCGCGGTCGGCGTGACGCATGGCGCTCACGAGCTGACCGACACGGATGCGGTGGCCGGCCTCCCGGGCCGCCTCAACTCCCTGATCCAGCCCTTCTTGCACGGCCTCGACCGTCTCGTCGAGGCTGAGCCCGCGGGTCAGGTGCTGCTCGGGCGCCCAGCGCACCTCGCCCCAGATGACGCCATCGGCCACGAGGTCGTCGACGAACTCGCGGGCGACGCGAGTGAGCCCCTCACGGGTCTGCATGACCGCGGTCGTGATGTCGAACGTCTTGAGGTACTCGACGAGCGAGCCCGAGTTCGACTTCTCGGCGAACCAGGCGCCCAGCTCGTCGGCGTCGGTCGTGGGCAGCTCGACGCCCGCGTCGGCCGCGAGCTCGACGATCGTGGCCGGGCGCAGGCCGCCGTCGAGGTGGTCGTGCAACGACACCTTCGGCAGCTGCTCGAGCGCGATGTCGGTGCCGGGCAGATGGTGGGGCGTCGCCGTCGTCATACCGTCAAATCTAGTGGTCGCCAGAGCCCTACGCTGAGGGGATGCCCGAGAAGATCATCCTCGACTGCGACCCCGGCCACGACGACGCCATCGCGATGCTGCTCGCGCACGGCAGCCCCGAGATCGAGCTGCTCGCCGTCACCACGGTGATGGGCAACCAGACGATCGAGAAGGTGACCAGGAACGCGCTGTCCGTGGCGCGCGTGGCCGGCATCACGGGCATCCCGTTTGCGCGCGGGGCGGAGCGCCCGCTGGTGCGCGCGATCGAGACCGCGCCCGACATTCACGGCGATTCGGGGCTCGACGGGCCCGTGCTGCCGGAGCCCACCATCGCGCTCGATGAGCGGAGCGCCGCCCAGCTCATCATCGACACCGTCATGGCCGAAGAGCCGGGCACGGTCACCCTCGTGCCGACCGGCGCCCTCACCAACATTGCGCTCGCGGCCCGGCTCGAGCCGCGCATCGTCGAGCGCGTGAAGAAGGTCGTCTTGATGGGCGGCGGCGTGCACGTCGGGAACTGGAACGCGGTCGCCGAATTCAACATCGTCATCGACCCCGAGGCCGCGCACATCGTCATGAACGAGTCGTGGCCGCTCGTCATGGTCGGCCTCGACGTCACCCACCAGGCGCTCGCGACGCCCGAGGTTGCCGCCGCGATCGCCGCCGTCGGAACGCCCGCGGCCCGCTTCGTCGGCGAGCTGCTCGACTTCTTCGGCCACACGTACAAAGACGCGCAGGGCTTCGACCACCCGCCCGTGCACGACCCGGTCGCCGTCGCCGCGGTCATCGACCCGACGATCGTGCGCACGATCGCGGCGCCGCTCACCGTCGAGCTCACGGGAACGTCGACGCTCGGGATGACCGTGGCTGATCTCCGCGCACCCGCACCAAATGGATGCACGACCCACGTCGCCATGGATCTCGACGTCGACCGCTTCTGGGCGCTCGTGGTCGACGCGCTCGAGCGCATCGGCCACACCGACTTCTGAGGTCGGCGGCGCAGGCTACGCCTCGACGACGCCCGCGACGAGCGGGCCGCCCGTGACGACCTCGTCACCCGCCGACCCGATGCGGTACCCGCCCTCGAGCGCCTCGAGCGCACGGTCGAAGCGTGCCGCCTCGTTCGTGTGCATGGTAAACAGGGGCTGCCCCTTCGTCACGGTGTCGCCCGGCTTCGCGTGCAGGTCGATGCCCGCGGCGTGGTCGACCGGGTCCTGCTTGCGGGCGCGTCCGGCTCCGAGGCGCCAGGCGGCAATACCGAAGGGCAGCGCCTGCTGCTCGACGAGCACGCCGTCACGGTCGGCGGTCACCACGTGGGTCTCGCGGGCGACCGGCAGCGGTGCATCCGGGTCGCCGCCCTGCGCACTGATCATGGCGCGCCAGGCGTCCATCGCCTGCCCGTTGTGGAGCGCTCCTTCCACGTCGGCGTCGGTGACGCCGGCGAGCTCGAGCATGTGGCGCGCGAGCGTCACGGTCAGCTCGACAATGTCGGCGGGGCCGCCGCCGGCGAGCACCTCGACCGATTCGCGCACCTCGTTGGCGTTGCCGATGGCGAGGCCGAGCGGCACGTTCATGTTGGTGAGCACCGCGCGGGTGGCGACACCGGCGTCCTCACCGAGGCGCACCATGACCTTCGCGAGTTCGCGCGACTGCTCGATGTCTTTCAAGAACGCGCCCGAGCCGAACTTCACGTCGAGCACGAGCGCTGCCGTGCCCTCGGCGATCTTCTTCGACATGATCGACGACGCGATCAGCGGGATGCACTCCACGGTGCCCGTGGTGTCGCGCAGGGCGTACAGCTTTCCGTCTGCGGGGGCGAGCCCCGACCCGGCGGCGCAGACCACGGCGCCCGCGCTCTCGAGCTGCGCCATCATGTCGTCGACCGAGACGTTCGCCCGCCAGCCGGGGATCGACTCGAGCTTGTCGAGCGTTCCGCCCGTGTGTCCGAGCCCGCGGCCCGACAGCTGCGGCACCGCGACGCCGAACGAGGCGACGAGTGGCGCGAGCGGGAGAGTGATCTTGTCGCCCACTCCGCCAGTGGAGTGCTTGTCGGTGGTCTTCTTCGTGAGGCCTGAGAAGTCGAGCCGCGTGCCGGAGGCAACCATGGCGAGCGTCATGTCGCGCACCTCGTCGCGCTCCATGCCGTTCAGGAAGATGGCCATTGCCATGGCCGACATCTGCTCGTCGGCGATGTAGCCGCGGGTGTACGCGTCGACCATCCACTGGATCTGCTCGGTCGACAGCGTGCCGCGGTCGCGCTTGGTGCGAATCAGGTCGACGACGTCGAACGGTTCGATGCTCACGAGTGGTACTCCTCCAGGGTGCGCGGCCCGAACGCGTCGGGAATCACCTCGTCGATGGTCTTGATGCCGCTGACGGTCTCGAGCAGCATTCCCTCGGCCGAGTGTTCGTACAACAGCTGGCGGCAGCGGCCGCACGGCATCAGAGCCCCACCGTTGCCATCGACACACGTGAAGGCGATCAGCTTGCCGCCACCGGTCATGTGCAGCGTCGACACGAGCGTGCACTCGGCGCACAGCGTCAAGCCGTACGACGCGTTCTCGACGTTGCAGCCCGAGATGACGCGACCGTCGTCGACGATCGCGGCCACCCCCACGGGAAACTTCGAATACGGAACGTACGCCTTGCGCATGGCGTCCATGGCGACGGAACGCAGGGCATCCCAGTCGATGTCGGTGCTCGTCATCGCATGCTCCGGATGCTCGTGACGGTCACGATGTTATGTACGGTTTGCCGGTCGCGGCGGGCGGCCGGGAGTAGCCGACGAGGCCGGCCACGGCGAAGATCGTGACGATGTAGGGCAGCATCAGCATGAACTCGCTCGGCACGGGGGAACCGACGATCGACAGGGTCGATTGCAGGTTCGTGGCGAAGCCGAAGAGCAGCGCCGCGAGCGTTGCGCGGATCGGGTCCCAGCGGCCGAAGATGACGGCGGCAAGGGCGATGAAGCCGGCACCGTTCGTCATTTCCTTCTGGAAGGAGCCGACGGCGGCCAGCGAGAAGAAGGCGCCTCCGCCGCCGACGATCGCGCCAGCGAGCAGCACGTTCCAGAAGCGGGTCGCGCGCACCTTGATGCCGACCGTGTCGGCCGCCGTCGGGTGCTCGCCGACGGCACGCAGGCGCAGGCCCCAGCGGGTCTTGAACAGCGCGAACCACACGGCGACGACCGCGATGTACATGAGGTACACGATGATCGACTGGCGGAACAGGATCGGCCCGAGAATCGGAATCTCGCTGAGCAGCGGGATGGCGATGCGCTCGAAGCGGGCCGGCGCGTTGAAGGCCGCCGAGTTGCCCGACATGAGGGTCGAGAACAGGAAGCTCGTGAGGCCGATGACGAGCACGTTCAAGACGACACCGACGATGATCTGGTCGACGAAGTACTTGATCGAGAACGAGGCGAGGATCGTCGACACCAGCGCGCCGGCGAGCATGGCCCCGGCCAGCCCCGCGAACGGGTTGCCGGTGATGCTCGCGACGAGCGCCGCGACGAACGCGCCCGAGAGCAGCTGGCCCTCAATCGCGATGTTGACGACACCCACGCGCTCGCTGATGACGCCGCCGAGCGATCCGAAGATCAGCGGCGTCGACACGGTGAGCGCTCCGGCGAGCAGACCGATCATCGGCAGCGTCGCGCCGGCCGCCGCCCAGGTGAGGAACGCGGTGAGGAAGATGACCGCGAACAGTGTGGTCACCCACAGTGGGATCGTCTTCGCCTCGCGCGCCCGCAGGAAGGCGTAGACCGTGATGGTGGCCATGGCAGCGGTCGCCACGATGCCCGTCGCGAGCGCCGGTAGCGGGATCTCGGGCAGCTGAATGAGGTCGCTGTTCGTGCTGAGGCGGAAATTCGTGACGCCGTCACGACCGAGGCCGATGAACAGCACCGCGGCGATGACGACGAACGCCGAGAATCCGATGGGGGCCTTCCAGCTGCGCACCGCGATTGTCGCGGGCGCGGAGCCGCCGGCGGGGACGGGGGTGGTTTCCACGTCGATCACTTCGCTACCTCCGCCTTACGGTCGAGCTTCGACTTTCGCCAGTGGAAGTTCGGGTCGGGTGTCGGCAGTCGGAAGATCGAGCGCACGAGCGGTGGTGCCGCGATGAAGAGCACGATGAACGACTGCACGACGAGCACGATGTCGACGGGGATTCCCTCGGCGGCCTGCATCGTCACGGCGCCCGCCTTCAGGGCTCCGAACAGGATGCCCGCAAAGAAGACACCGACGGGCTTCGAGCGGCCGAGCAGGGCGACGGTGATGGCGTCGAAGCCGATTCCGGCGTCGAGGCCGGCCGCGATACCGCCGGTGAAGTTGCCGAGCGCCTGCTGCACGCCGGCGAGGCCCACGAGGGCGCCGGCGATGACCATCACCTTGACGTACGTGGCCTTCACGTTGATGCCGGCAACCCGCGCGGCGTGCGGGTTCTCACCGACGGCCCGGAACTGGAAGCCCATCGCCGAGCGGTTGAGCAGGTACCAGACGTAGATCGTCGCGACGATAACGAGGATGAACCCGAGGTTCAGGTCATACGCGTCGCCCGCGATCTTCGGGAATTGCGCGGTCTCGAGCATCGGGGCCGAGCGCGGGTTCGACTGACCCGGCGCCTGCAGGGCACCGGGGGTGCGCAGCAGGAACGAGATCAGGTAGAACGCGATGTAGTTCAGCATGATCGTCACGATGACCTCGTGGGCACCGGTGCGCGCCTTCAGGAGGCCGACGATGCCGCCCCAGATCGCGCCGCCGATGAGGCCGACGACGAGGGCGACGATCAGGTGGATGACCGGGGGAAGCGGAACGTAGGCTCCCACGTATCCGGCAGCGGCGGCGGCGATGAGGATCTGTCCGCGACCACCGATGTTGAACAGGCCCACGCGGAACGCGAGCGCCACACCGAGGCCGGCCGCGATCAGCGGGGTCGCGTTCGCGAGCGTCGCCGTGAGCGGGCGGATCGCCGCCGCAAAGTCGTCGGCGCGCAGGTAGTTGAACACCGAGCCGCGGAAGAGAGCCGCGTATGCGCCACCCACGGCGTCGGCGATGGCGCCGATCATGTCGCCGGGTCGCGCGAAGAAGTAGGTCGCCGTCTGCTGCACCACGGGGTCGGTCAGCGCGATGAGGATGCCGCCGAAGACGAACGCCAGCACGACAGCGAGCAGCGAGATCATCGCCGAGCCGCCGACGATCTCTTTCACGATCTGGTTCTGGCGTGGCGCCTCCTGCGTCTCCGCGGGAACGGCCGCCGGGGCGTCCGTCACCGTCGCGGGTGCTGCCGCCTCGGGGCCGGTTCCGGCTGCCGACAGCTGGTCGGGCTTGTCGGGCGTCGCCTTGTTGTCGTTCGTGTCGCTCACGCCGCCACCTCCGCGGGGGTCTCTCCAGCCATCATGAGTCCGAGTACGTCGCGCGGGGTGTCGCCCGGCACGATGCCGATGATGCGCCCGCGATACATGACCGCGATGCGGTCAGCGAGCGCCGCGACCTCGTCGAGCTCGGTCGAGACGACGATCACGGGAACCCCCGAGTCGCGGGTTTCGACGATGCGCTTGTGCACGAACTCGATCGATCCGACGTCGAGGCCGCGCGTCGGCTGCGCGGCAATGAACAGTCGCAGTTCGCGGCTGAGCTCGCGAGCGAGCACGACCTTCTGCTGGTTTCCGCCCGACAGGCGCCCGACCTTCGTCGCGATGCCCTGGGCGCGCACGTCGAACTCGGCGACCTTCTCGGTGGCGAATTTCGCGAGCGCGTCGAGCTGCAGGGTGCCGGCCTTGACGAAGGGCTCGCCCGTGTAGCGGTCGAGCATGAGGTTCTCGGCGATGGTGAACTCGCCGACCAGGCCGTCTTCCTTGCGGTCTTCGGGAACGAACCCGACCCCCGAGTCGAGTACCCCGCGCGGGTTTTTGCCGACGAGTTCGGTGCCGTCGAGCACGATCGAGCCGAGCACGCGGTGCTGCAGGCCCATGATCGCCTCGGTGAGTTCGGTCTGCCCGTTGCCCTGAACGCCCGCGACGCAGAGAATCTCGCCGCGCTTCAGCGTGAACGAGACGTTGTCGACGAGCACCTGACCGATCGGGTCGGTGACCGTGAGGCTGTCGACGACGAGGGCGTCGTCACCCGGGGTCGCCGCGGCCTTATCGACGGTGAGTGACACGGCACGGCCGACCATGAGCGATGCGAGCTCGGCGTTCGAGGCGGTCGGTTCAGCTTCGCCGACGACCTTGCCGAGACGAATGACCGTGATGCGGTCGGCAACCTCGCGCACTTCGCGCAGCTTGTGCGTGATGAAGACGATCGCGGTGCCCTCCGCCTTGAGCTGGCGCATGATGTCCATGAGCTCGTCGGTCTCTTGCGGGGTCAAGACGGCGGTCGGCTCGTCGAAGACGAGAACCTTCGCGTCGCGCGAGAGCGCCTTAATGATCTCGACCCGCTGCTGCACGCCGACCGGCAGGTCTTCGATCTTCGCGTCGGGGTCGATGTCGAAGCCAAAGCGTGCGCTGATCTCGCGCACCTTGGCCCGTGCGGTCTCGAGGTCGAGCACGCCAGCTGCCTTCGTGCTCTCGTTGCCGAGCATCACATTCTCGGCGACCGTGAAGACGGGAATGAGCATGAAGTGCTGGTGCACCATGCCGATGCCGGCGTTCATCGCGTCACCGGGGCCCTCGAACTTCTGCACGACGTCGTTCAGGAGGATCTCGCCCTCGTCAGCCCGGTACAGGCCGTAGAGCACGTTCATGAGGGTGGACTTGCCGGCACCGTTCTCACCGAGGAGACAGTGGATCTCGCCGGGTTCGACGGTCAGGTCGATGTGGTCATTCGCCGTGAGCGCGCCAAAGCGCTTGGTGATGCCACGAAGCTCGAGCTTCATGATCTGGGCCTTCCTGCGCCGCCGGGGTCGCGGCACTGCTTCCGAGATTCACTGTACTGGGGGCACACGGCCGGATTTTGAGCACGGGAGCGCTCATCTGAGCAGGAGGGGCGGGATGCTCGCAGCGCGCGTTCGTCGCCCGTCGCGCCCCGCGCATCCGTCGCCCCGTAACGGGCTGAGGGGGAGGCCGACTTTCGTCGACCTCCCCCTCAGTGAGGTACTACCGGGTTGTTACTGACCGGGCGTTGCCGGCGACTCGACGACGAGCTCGCCCGAGATGATCGCGGCGATCAGCTCGTCGATCTGCGCCTGCAGCTCGGGGTCAACCGATGCCTCGAAGTCGTGGAACGGGGCAAGGCCCACGCCGTCGTTCTCGAGGCTGCCGATGTAGAGGCTGTTGTCGAAGTTGCCCTCGGCCGCAGCGGTGACGACGTCGTACACGGCGTTGCCGATGTTCTTCAGCACCGAGGTGAGGACGAGGTCGCCCAGGTCGGGGTCGGAGACGAAGATGTCCTTGTCAACACCGATGAGAGCGATGTCTTGACCCGAGTCGCGAATCGCTTCAGCGGCGCTGAAGTAGATCGGGCCACCGACCGGCATGAGCACGTCAGCACCCTGGTCGATCAGGTTCTGCGCCGAGGTCAGCGCCTCGGTGCCGGGGGCGAAGCCACCGGTGAACGCGCCGTCCTGGGCGTCGAAGTCCCAGCCGAGGGTGGTGACGTCGGTGCCGTTCTGCTCGTTGTAGTAGTCAACGCCCTGCACGAAGCCGTCCATGAAGATGGTGACCGGCGGGATCGGGATGCCACCGAAGGTGCCAACGACGCCCGACTCGGTGTAGCTCGCGGCAGCGTAGCCGGCGAGGAACGCCGCCTGAACGGTGTCGAACAGGATCGGCTTCACGTTGTCAGCCTCGACGAAGTCGTCGATGATCGCGAAGTTCACGTCGGGGTTCGCGGCCGAGGCGGTCGCGGTCGCCTCGTTGAGGAGGAAGCCGACCGTGACGATGAGGTCGCAGCCCTGGTCGACGAGCGCCTGCACGTTGGGGGCGTAGGCGTTCTCGTCAGCAGACTCAACGGCGACGAAATCGACCCCGAGGTCGTTCGCGGCCGACTCGATGCCGTCGTACGCGGCCTCGTTGAACGAGCGGTCGTCCCAGCCACCGGCGTCGGAAACGATGCAGGGCAGGAAGTCGAGCGCGGGCTCGGTCGGGGCGTCGGTGCCGGGAGCCGTCGTGGGCTCGTCGTCGGGGGCCGCGGCGCAGCCCGTGAGCACGAGCGCGCTCGCGCCGAGCAGGGCGAGACCGGCGAGGCCGGACTTGCGGGTAGTGATCGTCAAGGTGTCCTCCAGAAAAGGGGTTCCCACGCGGGGGCGCGTGAGCGAATTGGCTCCACGTTAGCGCCCGATGGGGCCCTGTTCACCCGGTCTTTAGTCCCGGAGACCGAAGCGTTACGAATCCGGAACGCACGCGGAATCCCGCGGAAATTCAGGCGTCTCACGCAACCACGTGCATCCGGCTGCTCAAAAGAGCACGCGTTGCTCAGTCGAGATCGCCTGAGAGCGGGATGCTCACACCCCCTACAAGAGGTCGCTGCGGCCCGCCTGTTTGATCGCGTCAACAACAGCCTTCACGCGTTGCGCGTTCTCGCGGGTCGTGACGAGGAGCGCGTCAGGGGTGTCGACGACGACGATGTCGGTCACCCCGATGAGCGAAATCAGCCGCGGCGACTGCGACACCACCACGCCACTCGCCGAGTCGGCCAGCACGCGCGCACCCTCGCCCAGAATCGCGAGGTCGCCGACACGGCCGCCCGACAGAAGCTTCGCCAGCGACGAGAAGTCGCCGACGTCGTCCCACGGGAAGTCCCCCCGCACGACGGCGAGACGCCCCCGCTCGGCAGCGGGCTCCGCAACGGAATAGTCGATCGCGATCTTCTCGAGCAACGGCCAGGTGGCGTCGACGACGTCGTCGCGTTCCGCGGTATCCCACGCCTCCGCGATGCGCATCAGCCCGTGGTGCAGCGCCGGCCTCGTCTCGGCGAGCTGGGCGAGCAGAACGTCGGCGCGGGCGATGAACATGCCCGCGTTCCAGCAGTGGTCTCCCGACTCGACGTAGGCAGTGGCCGTTGCCAGGTCGGGCTTCTCGACGAAGCGTTCGACGAGCTGGGCGTGCGGAGCGCCATCCACGGCGAGCGCCGCACCCGTCTGGATGTACCCGAAACCTGTCGCCGGTTCAGTCGGCTCGATGCCGATCGTCGTGATGTACCCCTCCCGGGCGACGGCCACCGCCTCGGAGACGACGGCGCGAAAGCGCTGCGCATCCCCGATCACATGGTCGGCGGCGAACGACCCGATCACCACCTCGGGATCACGGCCGTGCAGGATCGCGGCGGCGAGGCCGATCGCGGCGGAGGAGTCCTTCGGCTCGCTCTCGAGCACGATGTTCGCCTCAGCCAGCTCGGGCAACTGCTCGATGACGGCGACCCGGTGCGCGCGGCCGGTGACCACCATGATCGCGTCGTCGCCGGTGAGGGGCTTCAAGCGGTTCCAGGTGTCGCGCAGCAGCGTGTGACCGCTGCCGGTGAGGTCGTGCAAGAACTTCGGCGTCTCGGCCCGCGACAGGGGCCACAGTCTCGAGCCGACTCCTCCGGCGGGAATGATCGCGTGAAAGTGCGGCAGCGTCTCGTCGGGCGCGGTCATGCGCGTCACCCTATCGCCCGACCGTGTCTACCGGGGGTTCTCACCGTCCACCGACAGCGTCCTAAACGACCGGCGACGGCGTCACGACCTCCGTCGCCCGCGCTTGCGGGCGGGCCGATCGGTCTGATTGCGCACGTGGGAGGCTTTCGGAAACCAGCTGGTCGGTCACGACGGGCGCGTCATCGACGCCGCGCGCGCCCGCGTGGGCGAGCGATTCGCCCTCGCCGGGGTGTGACAGGCGAATACCCACCGCGTCCGGGCAAAGCACTCAGAAAAGTGCGCCTACACTGAAGACACATCGGCGGCCACCAGTCGAGAACAGCAATCACCGGAGCCGACGCCGCGCGCGTCGACCATTCCGCCCCTGAGGAGGGTTTCTCGTGCCAGCGAAGGTTACGGGAGCTGAGGGCACAGAAGCCTCGGCGACCACGTCCATACCCGAACCCCGCCGATCGGTCTTATCGACCGGCACCCTGTACCGCGGCCGCGAGGGCATGTGGTCGTGGGTCCTGCACCGCATCACCGGTGTGGCGATCTACTTCTTCCTGCTCGTGCACATTCTCGACACGGCGCTCATTCGCGTCAGCCCCGAGGCCTACAACGCGGTGATGGAGACGTACAAGAACCCCGTCATGGGCATCGGCGAGCTGTTCCTCGTCGGCGCCGTCGGCTTCCACGCCCTGAACGGTCTGCGCATCATCCTGGTCGACTTCTGGAAGGTCGGCACGCGCCACCACCGGACGATGTTCTGGGGCGTCCTCGGCGTGTGGGCCGTGCTGATGATCGGCTTCACCCCCCGCCACCTGATGAACGTGTTCGGAGGCTGACCATGACTGCAACCATCGACGCACCCCGCAGCCCGTACGCGCAGACGAAGCGCGGCGTCAACTGGGAGAAGTGGGGCTGGATCTACATGCGGGCCTCGGGCATCATGCTCGTCGTCCTCGTCTTCGGCCACCTGTTCGTCAACCTCATGACGGGCACGGGCATCAGCCAGATCGATTTCGGCTTCGTCGCCGGAAAGCTCGCCGACCCGTTCTGGCAGATCTGGGACACGCTGATGCTGTGGCTCGCCCTCATCCACGGTGCCAACGGCATGCGCACCCTCGTGAACGACTACGTGTCGCGCCCCGGCACCCGCCGCCTCCTGCACGGTGCACTCGCCGCCTCGACGGTTGTGCTGCTCGTGCTCGGCACCCTCGTCATCTACACCTTCGACCCCTGCCCGGCCGGCGCTGATCCGTCGCTGGTCGCATCCTTCTGTGAGGGCCTGTAAACCATGAGCATCACTGACACGGCTCCGGCGATGCCGGAGGTCATCACGCACCATCACCAGTTCGATGTCGTCATCGTGGGCGCCGGTGGCGCCGGGATGCGCGCGGCCATTGAGGCCGGACCGAACGCCAAGACGGCGGTCATCTCGAAGCTGTATCCGACGCGTTCCCACACGGGCGCGGCGCAGGGCGGTATGGCCGCGGCGCTCGCAAACGTCGAGGAAGACAGTTGGGAGTGGCACACCTTCGACACCGTCAAGGGCGGCGACTACCTCGTCGACCAGGACGCGGCCGAGATCCTCGCCAAAGAGGCGATCGACGCGATCATCGACCTCGAGAACATGGGCCTGCCGTTCAACCGCACGCCCGACGGCAAGATCGACCAGCGCCGCTTCGGCGGTCACACCCGCGACCACGGCAAGGCGCCCGTGCGCCGCGCCTGCTACGCGGCCGACCGCACGGGTCACATGATCCTGCAGACCCTCTTCCAGAACTGCGTGAAGCTGGGTATCGAGTTCTACAACGAGTTCTACGTGCTCGACCTCGTCATGAGCGAGGTGGGCGGCGAGCGCGTCGCCTCCGGCGTCGTGGCCTACGAGCTCGCGACCGGCGACCTGCACGTGTTCCACGCAAAGAGCGTCGTGTTCGCCACCGGTGGCTTCGGCAAGATCTACAAGACCACCTCGAACGCCCACACCCTCACCGGTGACGGCGTCGGCATCATCTGGCGCAAGGGCATCCCGCTGGAGGACATGGAGTTCTTCCAGTTCCACCCGACCGGGCTGGCCGGCCTCGGCATCCTTCTCACCGAGGGTGCGCGCGGTGAGGGTGCGATCCTGCGCAACGCCAGCGGTGAGCGCTTCATGGAGCGCTACGCCCCGACCATCAAAGACCTGGCGCCGCGCGACATCATTTCGCGCTGCATGGTGCAGGAGGTCGCTGAGGGTCGCGGCGCTGGCCCGAACAAGGACTACGTGCTGCTCGACTGCACGCACCTGGGCGCCGAGGTGCTCGAGACGAAGCTGCCCGATATCACCGAGTTCGCCCGCACCTACCTCGGGGTCGACCCGGTGCACGAGCCGGTGCCGGTCATGCCGACCGCGCACTACGCCATGGGCGGCATTCCGACCAACATCAAGGCCGAGGTGCTGAGCGACAACGAGACGGTCGTGAAGGGCCTCTACGCCGCCGGCGAATGCGCGTGCGTGTCGGTGCACGGCTCGAACCGCCTCGGCACCAACTCGCTGCTCGACATCAACGTCTTCGGCAAGCGTGCCGGCACGTACGCCGTCGAATACGCCAACTCGGCCGAGTTCGCTCCCCTCCCCGAAGACCCGGCCAAGGAGGTGCGCGAGATGGTCGAGCGCCTGCGCGTCGCCAACGGCCCCGAGCGTCTCGCCGAGCTGCGCAAGACGCTGCAGGAGGAGATGGACAAGAACGCCCAGGTGTTCCGTACGGAAGAAAGCCTCGGCAGCGTCACCCAGACCATTCAGGAGCTGCGTGACCGGTACCTCAACGTCGGCATCCAGGACCGCGGCAAGCGGTTCAACACCGACCTGCTGGAGGCGATCGAGCTGGGCTTCCTGCTGGACATCGCCGAGGTCGTCGTATTCTCGGCGCGCAACCGCAAGGAAAGCCGTGGCGGCCACATGCGCGACGACTACCCCGACCGCAACGACGCCGACTACATGCAGCACACGATGGCCTACCTCGTCGGTGACCTGCACTCGGCGAACCCGGAGGACCACATCCGCATGGATTGGAAGCCCGTCACGATCACGCACTACCAGCCCATGGAGAGGAAGTACTGATGGCGACTGCAACCGCAGAGGCCCCCTCGCAGGACGTCGGCGCCGTTCAGGCCTTCACCGTCACGCTCATCGTTCGCCGGTTCGACCCCGAGAAGGACGCCGAGCCGTACTGGGAAGACTTCGACGTCGAGATGTACTCGACCGACCGTGTGCTCGACGCGCTGCACAAGATCAAGTGGGACCAGGACGGCACGCTGTCGTTCCGCCGCTCGTGCGCTCACGGCATCTGCGGCTCCGATGCGATGCGCATCAACGGCCGCAACCGGCTGGCGTGCAAGACCCTCATCAAGGACCTCGACGTGACGAAGCCGATCTACGTCGAGGCCATCAAGGGTCTGCCGCTCGAGAAGGACCTCATCGTCGACATGGAGCCCTTCTTCGAGTCGTATCGTGCGGTGCAGCCGTTCCTCATCGCGAGCGACAAGCCCGAGAAGGAGCGCATCCAGTCGATCGAGGACCGGGCGCGATTCGATGACACGACCAAGTGCATCCTGTGCGCCGCGTGCACGTCGTCGTGCCCCGTGTTCTGGACCGACGGGCAGTACTTCGGCCCCGCCGCGATCGTGAACGCGCACCGCTTCATCTTCGACAGCCGCGACGAAGCCGCCCAGGTGCGTCTCGACATCCTCAACGACAAGGAAGGCGTGTGGCGCTGCCGCACAACCTTCAACTGCTCGGAGGCCTGCCCCCGCGGCATCGAGGTGACGAAGGCGATCGCCGAGGTCAAGCAGGCGATCCTGTCGGGCAAGCCGTAACGGCACCACCCGATCAGCGCACGCGAGGGGCCCCGACGAGCGATCGTCGGGGCCCCTCGACGTTGTCGGGCGGCGCTAGCGGGACCGGATGAACGGGATCGCGATGCGGGGGTTCAGCACGCGCCCGTTGCCGGCGACGGCGAGAACGGCGACATACAGCGCCAGAGCCACGAGCACGGTGAGCACCGTAAGCGCCCAGTTCGCCGCGTGACGCGCGTTCTCCGCGGCGACTGCGTGCCCGCTGCGCTCCGCCGAGGGCCGCACCGCCATCATCACGATCGCCGCCCCGATGAGCGGGAGAACCGGCAGGGGTGCCCACGCGATGAAGCCGAGGGCCCATGACTTCTGGCCGGTGGGCACACGGGCAGGCGGCGGGGTGTAGGGCTGGGAGGTGGTGTTCTTGTCACTCACCCGATCACAAACCTTCTCCACCAGCCCGATCGAAACCCGGGATTCGCCTCACGAATGCATCCACCGATTCGCGGAGTTTCTCCGCGGACACCGTCGTGTCGCCGGTGAGCAGGAAGGCCAGGAGCGCATCGGGTTCGATTCCGCACGTCCAGGCCGCTAGGGCAAGCTCAGAGCAAGCCTGCTCGGCGTCAGCGACCGCCTCGTCGCCGTGCAACAACACTCCCGCGCTGGAGACCGACCAGCCTCTCGGAAGCCGACTCGGCCACCCGGCCTCGACCCGGCCGACTCGCTGTTCGGCGATAGCCTTCGCGGCCGTCGAGTCGAGGGTGCGCAGGCCCCGACGGATGTCGCCGACAAACTGATAGGCCAGCACGCGAGCGACCACGTCATGATCAATCGACCGCGCACGGACAGGCCATGGCTTGTCGGGCGCGGGGCGCTCACCACCCGAGCGATAGACGAGCGCATCACTCTCGAATCGCACGGAGGTCTCCGTCGTCCACGAGCCGTCCAGGCACAGGGTCTGGTCGTGCACGCGGGGGTTCATGTCGGGCGACACGAGCGCGAGCCATCCAATGCGCTCGAATCCGGGAAGTGCCGGGCGTCGTCGCTCTGAGGTCACGACGGAGACTCCTGCCCGCCGAGGTGCGCCATGGCAACCAGGGTCTGCGCGGCCTCCTGGTCGGTCTCGACGGTGCGCTCGTCAACGATGCTCCCGCGCTCGACGAACCGCACAGCGAGTTGTCCGCCCTGCTCGACTACATCCCACTGCAGCTCCATGTCTCCGACGCCCAGGAGTCGCTGCCCATGGGAGGGCCAGACCGCCAGCCGGCGTTGCCGCAACCGGTTCGTGAGAGACCTGTCATCACGAACACGCATGGCCGCGCGAGTTGCTCGCCAGATGTCGGTGGCCAGCTCATCAACAACTGCCCACGCATTCTCGACCAACGCAGCACGTTCCGCGGAGTCACCCTCGTCACACGACACCACCGAGTTGAGCACCCAGCCCGCGTCCACGAACTCGACGTGCAGCGGGCGCTGAGGCGAACGCACGATACCGACGTCCGTAATCAAACGCCACCCGGGGTGACGTCCCCTGGGGTGGTGTAATTCTCGGGCTCGAGTGTCGCGTCGTTGACGTGGTGAGCCATCGTGCGATGGTCAGGGAGAACTGTCTAGGAATCTCACGAAAGGACACATACGCACGATGGCTCTTGACCAGTCTGCCCTCCTCGAGTTGCTCGGGGAACTTAAACTCACCGATGTCACCGACCGAATCCGGGTTGCGACCGAGACGCTCTATCAGGAGCTGATCGATGCCGAAGCGGCTGCGTTCATCGGTGCCGCCCCGTTCGAACGCACTCCGGATCGTGTCACGCAACGCAACGGCACCCGCCCGCGCACCCTTGCGACCACTGCGGGCGAGTTGGAGTTGCGGGTTCCGAAGCTGCGGCAGGGGTCGTTCTTCCCGTCGCTGCTGGAGCGGCGCCGCCGAGTCGATCAGGCCTTGTTCGCGGTCGTGATGGAGGCCTACGTTCACGGCGTCTCGACCCGCAAGGTCGACGATCTAGTGAAAGCGCTCGGCGCTGACACCGGCATCTCCAAGAGCGAGGTGTCGCGGATCTGTTCGAACCTGGACGAGGACGTCGCCGCGTTCCGAGACCGGCCACTGGCCGACCAGGCCTACCCATACGTGTTTCTCGACGCGACCTATTGCAAAGCCCGCGTCGGCCGGCGGGTGGTCTCCCAAGCCGTCGTCGTCGCGGTCGGCATCGCCGCCGACGGGCGCAGGGAAGTGCTCGGTTTCGAGGTGGGAGACACCGAATCGCAACCGTTCTGGACCACGTTCCTGCGTTCGTTGAAGGCTCGTGGGCTTGCCGGGGTGAAGCTGGTCATCTCCGACGCCCACACGGGTTTGATTGCCGCGATCGAGACCGTGTTCCACGGCTCGTCCTGGCAGCGATGCCGGGTCCACTTCATGCGCAACGTGTTGGCGAACGTGCCCAAGACTGCAGGCCCCATGGTTGCCTCGATTATCCGCACGATCTTCGCCCAACCCGACGCCGAGCACGTGAACACCCAGTTCGACGAAGTCACGCGCATGCTCACCCGCTCCCACCCCAAGATCGCCGACATGCTCGAGACCGCGCGCGAGGACCTGCTCGCCTTCACCGGGTTCCCGACCGCGCACTGGCGACAGATCTGGTCCACCAACCCACTGGAGCGGGTCAACAAAGAGATCAAACGCCGCACCGATGTCGTGGGCACCTTCCCGAACCCTGCCGCGCTACTGCGCCTGGCCGGGCACGTGTTGATCGAGCAACACGACGAATGGGACGGCGCCGACCGCCGCTACTTCAGCGAACACTCCATGAAACTCCTCAACGCAACAGAACAGGAGGTGGCGATCCCGGAACTGAACGCGGCATAATCACCAAAAGCTGATCCCGCACGGTGTTGAGAAACTCCACCACTCAGAGGGACGTCACCCCACCCGGCAATTTCTCGGCCGTTGTGCATCAGCGCAATTCGGTCTGCAGGCCCCGTGCCCCAGGACAGCCCGCACAACACCGTAAGCACTGCGCGCCGCCAAAACCGATCCGGGTTCCGCGGGGCGGGCGGCATCGCGCCAGACCACGGGATCGACACGGGAGGATGTGCCACCCCGCCACACATGGAGTTCGAGTCCCGACTCATGAAGCAACACGAGATTAGTGTGTCGAAGTTGCGTCGGCTTCGCCGCGCGCTGTCCACGCGTCGACGCGATGACTTCGAGCGGCACGAATGAGACGTCGTCGTTACGCCGGACCGAGCAGCGCCCTCCACCACCCGGGTGCGTAGCTCGGATTGCGCTCGGTGAACGCCCTCACGGCGTCCGCGACCTGATTCGCGGGCACTCGCTCTCCTCCATAGAGGGCGAACGCGAGAAGTTCGTCAGGGTGCACACCTTCCGTGTGGGCGACGTACGAAAACCCGCCCCCCGTTCCGCCCACCGTTGTCGCGACCTCATTACCCGCACGCGACAAATAGCCGACACCGTCAGCGGCGCGCGACGTCCACGGTTCAGGAAGGGGGGTCGATTCGAGTTCGGTGACGATCGTGCGACCGCCAGAACTCGCCTCCCCGACCGACGCATGGGATAGCGCACTGCGGCTCGTACCCACGGTCCAACTGAGCCGGAAGACGGCAAACCGAAACAGAGCGTCGATATCCGTCGTCGAGAAGGTGTCAGGCCAGGGCACCCCTGCTGGATGCCGCTCTCGCTGTTCACGAAACACCCAGCGGTCGGCCACGCGCGCGAATTCCGCGCACCAGGTGTGCGGAATCTCGATCAGCAGCCCTCCCTCACCAGCGCGAAACACCGTTTCGGGGTCCCCAAGGCGTAACCACTCGAGCCCACTAAGGGCCGCAGGCCATGTGGCTTCCACCGAAGCGTCATTCATCGCGGCAGGGTTCCCAAGACATCAATCGTCAGCGGGAGCGGTACCGCCTCAGCCCTCATGACCGTCCCCCTCGCGTTCGACTCGCGTTTTCGACTGGGCAGCAAAACAGACACGGATCCACCCTCTCGCGCAATCGCCGAGGCAACAACCGACACGTCAATGTTTGCGCGGCGAACCGGCTCGCGGGCGAACTCGCCACACGCATCGCTCTGCGTTCGCGCTGAGAACCCGCCCGCGGCCCGCCCGTCACTCGTTAGGGTCGAGGGATGCGCGACGAACGACACGACGCCGCTCACGACAGCGAACCCGACTCCGAAACGGCCGGTGGCCTCAAGGAAAAGGTCATGCCGGTCGTTGAGAAGGTGAAGGGCTCGCGGGCGCTGCGAGCGTTTCAGCGCTACCTGTCGACCTCCGGCCCGGTCCTCGCGTCAGGGCTCGCGTATCAGGCGCTGTTCGCCGTGTTCGCGGGGCTCTGGGTCGGATTCGCCATCCTCGGCACCGTCATCTCGCGCAACTTCGGACTGCGCAACAGCGTCATCGCGGTGATCTCCGACTCGGTGCCGGGTCTCATCGATGACGGCAGCGGCAACGGAGCGATCGACCCGGAGGTACTGCTCAACGCCCAGGTCTTCGGGCTGACCGGGGCGATCGCCTTGATCGGTTTGCTGGTGACGGCGCTCGGGTTCCTGAATGCTGCGCGCGGGGCCACTCGCCAGCTGTTCGACCTGCCGCCGGCGCCCGAGAACTTCCTCAAGGCGCGACTGCGCGACCTGGGGCTGGCCGCGGGGTTCGGCGTGTTGATCATCGTCTCGGCTGTCTTGAGTGTTGTGGGCACGCAGGCGACCGATTTTCTCCTCGACCTCGTCGGCATCGACGACTCGACTCTCGCCCGTGTACTCGGGCGCATCGTGACCCTGAGCATCATGTTCGCTGTCGACGCGGTCGCGCTGGCGGCCCTCTTCCGCATCCTGAGTGAGGTGCGCATCCCGTGGCGGCACCTGCGCCAAGGGGTGATCATCGGCGCTGCGGGCCTCGGCGCGCTCAAGATCGCCGGTGGACTATTGCTGGGCGGAGCGTCGTCGAACCCGCTGATCGCGTCCTTCGCCGTGATTCTCGGCCTGCTGATTTGGTTCAACTTCGTGTGTCAGGTGATCCTCATCACAGGAGCGTGGATCGCCACCAGCGTCAAGGACGACGACATCATTCTCGACGAGGCGGTGTTCGCCGCGCGCCTCGAGGCGGCCCGCGCGCTCGTCCGCGAGCACGGCATGGGAGACGACGAAGACGAGGATGCTCGCGGCGGCATATTCGCGCGACTAAGGCGCCGCCTCTCGCGCCGCTAGACCCCCGCGCCTGCGCCTCACCCCGCGCGGCGCCCTGTCAGTGGTCGCTCCTAGGATGGCGGGTATGCCCCGCATTCGCATCGCCAGCGTCAACGTCAACGGTGTTCGCGCCGCCTACCGCAAAGGCATGGGCGACTGGCTTGCGGCAGCCGATGTCGACGTGCTCGCCCTGCAGGAGGTGCGTGCCGAGACCACCGACCTCGTACCGCTGCTCGGTGACGGGTGGCACGTGCTGCACGACGCGGCCACCGCCAAGGGGCGCGCGGGCGTCGCGATCGCGACCCGCGAGCCGGTCGACGTGCACCGCATCGAGCTGGGCCCACCCGACTTCGACTCGGCGGGGCGCTGGCTCGAAGCGGACGTCGAAGTGGGCGGAACGTCGGTGACGGTCGTCAGCTGCTACGTGCACTCGGGCGAAGCCGACACCCCCAAGCAGGAAGAGAAGTGGCGCTTCCTCGACGCCATGGAGGAGCGCCTGCCGCAGCTCGCCGCGCACTCCGAGTACGCCGTCGTCGTCGGTGACCTCAACGTCGGGCACCGCGAGCTCGACATCAAGAACTGGCGGGGCAACCGCAAGAAAGCGGGCTTCCTGCCGCGCGAGCGCAGCTACTTCGACCGCTTCCTGGCACCCGCGGGCGAAACGATCGAGTGCGTCGACGGCACCAGCGGCACCGGCCTCGGCTGGGTCGACGTTGGGCGGCAGTGGGCCGGCGAGGTCGACGGGCCGTACACCTGGTGGTCGAACCGTGGCCAAGCGTTCGACAACGACACCGGCTGGCGCATTGACTACCACCTCGCGACCCCCGCTCTCGCGGCGACCGTCAGCGCGTACCGCGTCGACCGGGCGCCCTCGTACGACACGCGGTGGAGCGACCACGCTCCCGTCGTCGTCGACTACGAGCTGTAAGCGCGTAGGCCGACACCGAGCATCCCAATGACAGAATCGAGACCATGAGTCTTCCGCGCCTGTTTTCCGGCATGCAGCCGTCCGCGTCCAGCCTGCACTTGGGCAACTACGCCGGGGCGCTGCTGCAGTGGCGCGAGATGCAGGCCACCCACGACGCCGTCTTCTGCGTCGTCGACCTGCACGCCATCACGGTGCCGCAAGACCCGGCCGAGCTGCGCGAGCGCACCCGCCGCACCGCGGCACAGTACATCGCCGCGGGCATCGACCCGGAACACTCGACGCTTTTCGTGCAGTCGCATGTGCGGGCGCACGCCGAGCTCGCCTGGGTGCTGAACACCATCACGGGCTTCGGCGAGGCGTCGCGCATGACGCAGTTCAAGGACAAGTCGGCTCGCGGTGGCGTGGATGCCGCGTCGGTCGGCCTGTTCACGTACCCGATCCTGCAGGCGGCCGACATCCTGCTGTACGACGCCGCGGTCGTGCCCGTCGGCGAAGACCAGCGTCAGCACATCGAATTGACGCGCGACCTCGCGGGGCGGTTCAACACGCGGTTCGGCGACACGCTCGTCGTGCCCGAGGTGCGCATCCTGAAAGAGACGGCGAAGATCTACGACCTGCAGAACCCGGGGTCGAAGATGTCGAAGTCGGGCGAGAGCCCCGCGGGCATCCTGTGGCTGATGGACGACGACAAGGCGCTCACGAAGAAGATCAAGTCGGCCGTCACCGACTCGGAGGGCGTCGTGCGCTACGACGCCGCGTCGAAGCCGGGGGTGTCGAACCTCCTGTCCATCCTCGCGATCGTCACGGGTCGCACCGTGGCCGACGTCGAGGGCGACTTCGACGGGCTGCAGTACGGCGCGCTCAAGGGCGCCGTCGCCGAGGCGGTCGTCGAGGCGTTCCGACCTATCCGCGAGCGCACGCTCGAGCTGCTCGACGACCCGGCCGAGCTGGACCGGCTGCTCGCGATTAACGCCGCCCGGGCGGAAGAGATCGCCGACGCGACGCTGCGACGCGTGTACGACGCGGTCGGCTTCCTGCCGCGCGGGTAAGGGCGCGATCGTGGAAGCGGTCACGCTGACGACCGAGCGGTTGGTGCTCTCGGCACCGCGAGCATCCGACGTAGATGCTGTGTTCGCGGCGTGCAGCGACTCCGAGCTGCAGCGTTTCGTGCCCGTACCCGTGCCGTATGAGCGCGAGCACGCCGAAGGTTTCGTGCTCGGCATGGTTCCTGCGTGGTGGCGCGACGACGTCGAGTACGTCTTCGGCATTCGCGAGACGGCGGATGCGCCGCTCATCGGCGTGGTCAGCTGGCAGCGCGCCGCCGGCTTCGTCGGTTACTGGCTGGATGCCGCCCACCGCGGGCGCGGCGTCATGACGGAGGCCCTGCAGGCGCTCGTCGACTGGGTATTCACGCACGACGTCGACGAACTGCGGTGGGAGGCGTCGGCCGGAAACGTGGGGTCGGCTGTTGTCGCGCAGCGGGCTGGTTTTCGGTGGGAGGGCGTGGCACCGATCTCGGCCGTTCGGCCCGGCGAAGACCCCACGGGGTGGCACGCAGTGCTGCGGCGGGCAGATTACCGGACGGTGCAGCCGCGCGAGGCGTGGCCCGTGTTGAGCGGCGCGTGAGCGCGGACGAGGAGGTCGGCGCGGCTCACGCAGTTACTGCCGCGGACGGAAGCGTGGGCGGCAGTGGGGGTGATGCCGGCAGGCCGATCTCGGTCGTGCTGTTCGACCTCGACGACACGCTGATGGCGCACAGCGCGGCAGTCGACCACGCCATCGATCAGGCACAGCGCGGTGCCGGGGCGCTGGCGGCATCGGGTGCGGCGGGCGCCGACGCCGGTGGCTTCGTCGCGTTCGCGGCCGACGACCCGAGCGCCGTTCGAGCCCGGTGGCGCGAACTCGAAGATCACCACTACGCGCGGTACCTGAGCGGGGAGCTCGACTTCCTTGGCCAGCGCATCTGGCGGGCGCGCGAGCTGCTCAGCCCGTACGGCGTCACCCTCGACGATGAGGCGGCGCTGCGCTGGTTTGCCGAGTATGTGCGCGGCTACGAGGACGGCTGGGCCCTCTACGACGACGCGTTGCCCGCACTCGACGCCATTGAGCGCGCCGTTCCCGGCGTGCGGTTCGGCATCATCACGAACGGCGACCTCACCATCCAGACCGGCAAACTGCACCGCATCGCCCTGTGGGACCGACTCGACCTCACACCGCTGCGCGCCGACGGCTCCATCGATGAGCCCGAACGCTCGGGGCGCCTCGTCACCTCGGGAGAGCTCGGCGTCGCGAAGCCCGACCCAGCCATCTTTGTGGCGGCAGCCGCCGCGTTCGGGGTGAGCGCAGCATCCTGCCTGTACGTCGGCGATCGACTCGCGACCGACGCGATCGGCGCGCAGAACGCCGGGATGCGCGGGGTGTGGCTCGCACGCCCCGACCGCAACCTGACGTCGGCCGCCGCTGACTCCCTCGTCGCCGGTGCGCTCAGCGTCGGGGCCGACCCGCACGCTGCGCGCGCGACGCCGCCAGGTACTGCGGTGCCGAATGACGCCACCGTTCCCGCGGGAGTGACCCGCATCGCTTCGCTCGCCGAGCTACCCGCCCTGCTCGCCTGACCAAGGGGGGCCGCGGCGCGACCCCCGTCGAGCCGGGTTGCGCAGATCGTGCGGGTTTGCGCACGCACGAACTGCGCGAACCCGCACGAGTTCAAACAGAAACCGCACGAGTTGAGGGAGAACCCGCACGAGTTCGCGCAGAACCCGCACGAGTTCGGGCAGAAACGGCAGCGGGCGAGGTGCCGAAGCACCCCGCCCGCCGGGCCTCGCAGCTACCACCACTGCGAGGGGATGTGACGTGCCAGCGTCACGTGTGACGACTAGTTGACGTCGTCGTCGACCCAGTCGAAGGTCTTGGTCACGGCCTTCTTCCAGTTGCGCAACTGGCGGTCGCGCTCGGCGTCGTCCATGTTGGGCGTCCAGCGCGAGTCCTCCTGCCAGTTCTGGCGCAGCTCGTCGAGCGAACCCCAGACGCCGGTGGCGAGTCCGGCAGCGTATGCCGCACCGAGCGCGGTCGTCTCGGCGACGACGGGACGCACGACGGGAACGCCGAGGATGTCGGCCTGGAACTGCATGAGCGTGTTGTTCGCGATCATGCCTCCGTCGACCTTCAGCTCGGTGAGGTCGACGCCGGAGTCGGCGTTGACCGCGTCGAGCACCTCGCGGGTTTGGAAGGCCGTGGCCTCGAGCACCGCGCGAGCGATGTGACCCTTGTTGACGTAGCGCGTGAGGCCGACGAGGGCACCGCGCGCATCCGACCGCCAGTAGGGGGCGAACAGACCCGAGAACGCCGGCACGAAGTACGCGCCGCCGTTGTCGTCGACCGTCTTGGCGAGCTCCTCGATCTCGGGAGCGTCCTTGATGATCCCCAGGTTGTCGCGCACCCACTGCACGAGCGAACCGGTCACCGCGATGGCTCCTTCCAGCGCGTAGTGCGGCTTCTCGTCGCCGAGCTTGTAGCCGAGGGTGGTGAGCAGCCCGTTCTTCGAGTGGACGATCTCCTCGCCCGTGTTGAAGATCAGGAAGTTACCCGTGCCGTAGGTGTTCTTCGACTCGCCCGGATCGAACGCCGCCTGACCGAAGGTGGCCGCCTGCTGGTCGCCGAGGATGCCCGCGACGGGAACCTCGCGCAGGAGCGACGACGAGTGCACGTGGCCGTACACCTCGGACGAGGACCGGATCTCGGGCAGCATCGACGCCGGAACGTCGAATGCCTCGAGGATCGAGTGGTCCCACGAGAGCGTCTCGAGGTCCATGAACATGGTGCGCGACGCGTTGGTGACATCCGTCGCGTGCACGCCACCGTCGGTGCCACCGGTCAGGTTCCAGAGCACCCAGGTGTCGGTCGTGCCGAACATCAGGTCGCCGGCGTCGGCCTTCGCGCGGGCGCCATCGACGTTCTCGAGGATCCAGACGATCTTCGTACCCGAGAAGTAGGTCGCGAGCGGCAGGCCCACGGACTTCTTGAAGCGCTCGACGCCGCCGTCGGCTGCCAGGCGGTCGACGATCGGCTGCGTGCGGGTGTCCTGCCACACGATCGCGTTGTAGACGGGCTCACCGGTGTTGCGGTCCCACACGACAGCGGTCTCGCGCTGGTTGGTGATGCCGACCGCGGCGATCTCGTGACGGGTCAGGTTCGCCTTCGACAGCGCCGACCCGATGACCTCACGGGTGTTGTTCCAGATTTCTTTCGGGTCGTGCTCGACCCAACCGGCCTTCGGGAAGATCTGCTCGTGCTCCATCTGGCCGACCGAGACGATCGAGCCCTTCTTGTCGAAGATGATGGCGCGAGTCGACGTGGTTCCCTGGTCGATTGCGAGTACGTACTCAGCCATAACTGTTCACTCCTTTGTTGACGTTCTTCATGGCGGGTGACCGACGACGCGTCGGTCCGATGGGGGACGGGCGCGCATCCCCCTGGCGGTCGGATGCGCGCCCTGGCTGTTACAGGACGGGCAGCAGCGCCGTCGCGGCGACACCGGCGATGGCGCCACCGATGAGCGGGCCGACGACCGGCACCCACGAGTAGCTCCAGTCGCTCGACCCCTTGCCCTTGATGGGCAAGAGCGCGTGGGCGATGCGGGGGCCGAGGTCACGTGCTGGGTTGATGGCGTATCCCGTGGGACCACCGAGGGACGCACCGATACCGACAACGAGCAGGGCGACGGGTAGGGCGCCGAGCGCGGCGAGGCCTGCCGGGTCACCGGCACGGCCGAAGCCGAGCACCACAAACACCAGGACAAAGGTGCCGACGATCTCGGTGAAGGTGTTCCAGCCGTAGCTGCGGATCGCCGGGCCGGTCGAGAACACGGCGAGCTTGGTTCCCGCGTCGGGCTCCTCGTCGAAGTGCTTCTTGTAGGCAAGGAAGACGAGCACGGCGCCGACAAAAGCACCGATCAATTGGCCTGCCCAGTAGAGCAGAACGGACCCGATCGTCACCGGAACTCCGAGCGCGAACTCGGTGGCACCGCTGGTCACGATTCCCAGGGTCACCGCCGGGTTGATGTGCGCACCCGAGACAAGTGAGACTGTCACACCGGCGAAGACCGCGAGGCCCCAGCCGAAGTTGATCATCAGGAAGCCGCCGCCGAAGCCTTTGTTCTTGGCGAGTACGACGTTCGCGACGACACCACCACCGAGTAGCAGCAGCATTGCCGTACCGATGATCTCTGACACGAAAATTGTTAAGAGATTGTCCACGTTGACCTGTCCTCATCGTGTGTTGGGGGTGAACCTCTCCAGACCCTGTCCGTCTGGCGAGGGTGCGGGTGTCAGTTCCTCCTGACGCACCGCCCCGCTGCTGCGCCGGCGCAGCCTCGGGAGATCGGGGGATGCTCGCGACGCTTCGCGAGCATCCGGTTGCGGAATGCGCTCATGTCGTGCTCGCCGTCTCGACCGACGTGTGCACTCCGTGCACGTCGGCGAGGTAGTCAGCGGCGGACGCGATCTGATCGCGCCGCTCGTCGGCACTCCAGCCGAGCACCTCGCCCGCGATGTCGGCGAGCTCTTCGAGTACCTCACCGGTGACCGCTCCGACGAACGCCATCGACGTGCGGCGCAGGACGATGTCGGTGAGCCGCACGACCTGCTCGGTCTCGACGAGGTGGGCGATCTCGGCGCGGGTGTACTCGGGGGCCGAGGCGAGCGGGGTGTCGTCGGCGGTCGCGAAGCTCGCGATCATCGCCTCGGCGCTCGTGCCGTAGCGGTCGAGCAGCGTTGCCGCACGCTCACGACCGATGACCGCGCCGTGCTGGGCAAGCCACGCCTCACGTTCGTCGTCGGTGGTTGGGTAGCCGACGGCACCCCCGATGAGCCGACCGTCGGTCGACACGACCCTGTCAACGCCGAGCACGTCGAGCACCTGGTTCGAGAGCTGCTCGCCGAGCGCGCGGAACGTGGTCCACTTGCCGCCGACGAGACTCAGCACCGGGGTTCCGTGGAGCTCGCCTTTTTCGACGCGGTAGTCGCGCGAGATCTGTCCGGTCGAGTCGGCGTCCTGGCGGGGAAGGGGGCGCACGCCCGAAAAACGGAAGACGATCTGTGAGCGGTCGACGTCGATGGTGGGGAACACGTGGTTCACGAGGTCGAAGAAGTAGTCGACTTCCTCTTCCGTGCAGCGAATCGGCTCATTCATGTCGTGCGCGAGGTCGGTGGTACCAAGCAGTACACGGCCCTTGAGCGGATAGATCAAGACGATGCGACCATCGGTGAATTCGAAGAAAATCTCGCGGCCGTTGCAGGCCTCCAGCAGCTCGGGGTGGTCGAGCACGATGTGCGAGCCCTTTGTTCCGCCCATGTACGCGCTGTCGTTGCCGAGCGCCTTGTTCGTGAGGTCCGTCCACGGCCCCGAGGCGTTGACGACGAGGGTCGCCTTCAGGTCGAACTCGTCGCCGGTCGCGACGTCGCGCAGGCGAACGCCGTCGCCCGTCATGGCCACAGCCTCGACGTAGTTGGCGGCGCGAGCGTTGTCGCCTGCTGCGAGGCCGTCGTTGAGCACGTCGAGGGCGAGCCGCTCGGGGTCGTGCATGGACGCGTCGTAGTAGGTGGCCGTGTACTTGACGTCGTCGCGCAACTTCGGCAGCAACTCTTTCGACGCCTTCGCTCCGCGGAACTGGTGGCGCGGCACGCGCCCGCCGTCGCGGGAGAACGTGTCGTATATCGTGAGGCCCGCCTTGATGAGAACGGCGCCGCGCTCCTTCTTGGCCCCGCCCTTCCAGCCGAGGAACCGGAACGGCGCAGACAGCACGCCCGAGAAGGTCGAGAAGATCGGAATCGTCGTGGGAAGTGGACGCACGTAGTGCGGTGCGAGCCGCAACAGCGCGTTGCGCTCATGCACCGACTCTTGAACGAGGCGGAACTCGCCGTTCTCGAGATAGCGGATACCGCCGTGGATCATGTGCGAGGAAGCAGCAGAGGCGCCCGATACGTAGTCATCCCGCTCGACGAGCACCACATTGATCCCCTGCAACGCCAGGTCGCGGAAGGTCGCGATTCCGTTGATCCCTCCCCCAATGATGAGGACATCGGCGCTGGGCTGCTCGCGCAGGGCGGCAACTGCTGCTCGGGGGGACGACGACGGCGTCGGCATGCGGATCGACCTCGAATCTGCGTTTGTGGCGGCGGTGGGGCACGCGCCTTGCATCAATCGTCACGAGAGCACAGACTCGATACCAACCCATCTGCACAAACGTGCAACTGAGAGGTAACTGAGTGAACACCACCATGGGGCCGAGCGCACGGGCACGTGCCGCCGTGCGGGCCGCTCACCTGTACTACCTGCAGGACTGGACGATGGATGCCATCGCAATCGATCTGGGCACCTCACGATCGTCGGTTTCCCGCCTACTTTCGTATGCGCGGGAGGTGGGACTCGTCGACATTCGCGTCCGCTCGCTCGCCGAAGTAACCGCTCGCGACGAGGATCAACTCGGTAGACGGTTCGGTGTCACTGCACGCGTCGTGTCGATGCCGTCTAGTGTCACTGGCGCTGACCGTCAAGAGACGGTTGCCGCCTACGCTGCACGTTTTCTCAGCACGGTTTTCGACTCCAACATGGCCCTGGGGGTCGCGTGGGGGTCCACGATGGGTGCCATCAGCCGTCACATCGTGCCGAAAGAGACCCACAACAGCGACATCGTGCAGCTGAACGGGGCCGGGAATCCGCACACGACGGGCATCGACTACGCGAGCGAAATCCTGCGTCGATTCTCGGAGGCGTACTCGGCCAGGCTTCAGCAGTTTCCCGTTCCGGCCTTCTTCGATTCGGCGGCAACGCGGGAGGCGTTGTGGCGCGAGCGCTCGACCAAACGGGTGCTCGAGATGCAGTCTCACCTCGACATTGCCCTATTCGGTATCGGCTCGCCATTCGCCAACATCCCCAGCCACGTCTACATCGGCGGATACCTCGATGAGGCGGACTACCGACTGCTCGAGAAGCAGGGTGTCATCGGCGACGTCGCGACGGTGTTCTTTCGGCCAGACGGCTCGTCGGACAACATCGACCTCAATCGCCGTGCGACCGGGCCCGACTTCGACACTCTGCGACGCGTGCCCCGGCGCATCTGCGTGATCGCTGACGCCTCCAAGCTGCCGGCCCTGCACGGCGCGCTGCGGGCGGGGCTGATCACCGACCTCATTGTCGACGACGGGAGCGCGAAAGAACTGCTCGAGAGGCCCGACGAGTTCCCAGCCACCGTCCGGGAATAACCCAGGGCTAACGCTGTTGACTAGGCTGATACGTAAGAACGTGCTCCGGGGTAGGTGTAATTCCTAGCCGGCGGTGAGAGTCCGCGACCCGGCACCGCGCATCCATTTGGGCGTGAGGTGGCGGTTGAGCCGGTGAAATTCCGGCACCGACGGTGACAGTCCGGATGGGAGGAGCGCGCGTGCAGCAGGCGAGCCTGCCTGCGCTCGCGACCCCGGACGCGCCCGACACACGAAGGCCCCGGGATGACCGACACCGCGCACCGCGCCAGCGACACCGCCATCGAGGCGGCAATGCGACGCGCGCTCGCGATTGCGGCCCACGGCCCCGCCGTCGGCGTCAACCCTCAGGTCGGCTGCGTTCTGCTGGATGCACGCGGCGAGCAGGTCGCGGAAGGTTGGCATCGCGGCGCGGGCACCCCGCACGCCGAGGTCGACGCCCTCTCGCGCGTCACCGACGCGACGGGCCTCACCGCCGTCGTGACGCTGGAGCCGTGCAATCACACGGGCCGCACCGGACCGTGCGCCCAGGCGCTCATCGATGCCGGCGTCGCCCGGGTCGTGTACGCGATCGCCGACCCCGGTGAGGTGGCGGGCGGCGGCGCCGAGCGCCTCCGCGCGGCCGGCGTCGACGTGACGGGCGGCGTACTGGCCGACGAGGCCGAAGAGTTCTTGCGCCCCTGGCTCACGAGCGTTCGGCTGGGTCGCCCGTTCGTTACCGTGAAGTGGGGCTCGACCCTCGACGGTCGCGCCGCCGCCGCCGACGGCACCAGCCAGTGGATCACCGGCGCCGCCTCCCGCCAGCGCGTGCACGAGCAGCGCGCCGCCCACGACGCGATCGCGGTCGGCACCGGCACGGTGCTCGCCGACGACCCGAGCCTCACTGCCCGCGGCGACGGCGGAGAGCTCCTGCCCGCACAGCCGATCCCGGTTGTGTTCGGCGAGCGCCCCGTACCCGAAGGCGCACGCCTGCGGACGCATCCGGCCGGGCTCATCGAGCTAGGCCACCGCGACCTTCCTCGGGCTCTCGACGAACTGCAGGCGCGCGGCATCCGCCGCCTGTACGTCGAGGGCGGCCCGACGCTCGCGAGCGCCTTCATCCAGGCAGGGCTCGCCGACGAGTACCTCGTGTACCTCGCACCGATGCTGCTCGGCGGGCCGAAGACGGCGATCGGCGACCTCGGAATCGGGACGATCCGCGACGCGCGCCACCTGAGCATCCACCGAATCGAGACCCTGGGCGACGACATCCTCGTTGTGGCCCGCCCCGCGAAGGAGCAGTAACCCATGTTCACGGGAATCATCGAAGAACTGGGCGAGATCGTCGCGCTCACCCACGGCGACGACGGCTCGGCCCGCATCACCGTGCGCGGCCCGCTGGCCGTCAGCGACGCGAAGAGCGGCGACTCGATCAGCGTGTCGGGCGTGTGCCTCACCGCCGTCGAGCTCGACCCCGAACACTTCAGCGCCGACGTCATGGGCCAGACGCTCGCGATGTCGAACCCCGACCAGTGGGCCGTCGGCCGCACCGTCAACCTCGAGCGCGCCGCCGCCGTCGGCGACCGCCTCGGCGGACACATCGTGCAGGGTCACATCGACGGCACGAGTCGCGTCATCGACGTGCGCGACGAGGGCAGCTGGCGGGTGCTGCACTTCAGCCTTGACGCCGCCCACGCCCCCCTCGTCGTCGACAAGGGGTCGATTGCGATCGACGGCATCTCGCTCACCGTGAGCGCCGCCGGCGACGACTGGTTCGAGGTCTCGCTGATTCCCGAGACCCTGACGCGCACCACTCTCGGGGCTCGCCAGGTCGGCGACCTCGTGAACATCGAAACGGACATCCTCGCCCGGCACGTCGCGCGTCTCGCGCGGTTCGGGTTAGGCGAGAGCGTCGGCGACCGCGCCAGCGTGAACGGAAGGAGCGGCGCATGAGCATCGCGAGCATCCCCCAGGCCCTTGCCGAGCTGCGCGCGGGGCGCCCCGTCCTCGTCGCCGACGACGAGAGTCGCGAAAACGAGGGCGACGTCATCATCTCGGCCGAGCTCGCGACGCCCGAGTGGATCGCGTGGACGATTCGGAACACCAGCGGCTTCCTGTGCGCCCCGATGACCAACGCGATCGCCGACCGACTCGAGCTGCCGCTCATGGTCGAGCGCAACGAAGACTCGCTGCGCACCGCGTACACCGTCACGGTGGATGCGGCGAGCGGCATCACGACCGGCATTAGCGCGCGCGACCGCGCCCACACGCTGCGCGTTCTCGCGAACGCGGAGGCGACGCCGGCCAGCGTGATTCGCCCCGGGCACATCCTGCCGCTGCGCGCCGTCGACGGCGGCGTTCGTCAGCGCCCCGGACACACCGAAGCGGCCGTTGAACTGATGCGCCTGGCCGGCCTCAGCGAGGTCGCCGCGATCGGCGAGCTCGTCAGCGACGACGGCGACATGATGCGCCTTCCCGAGATGATCGCGTTCGGCCGGGCCGAGGGCGTCGTCGTCATCACCATCGCCGACCTCATCGACTACCTCAATTCGGGCGCCACCGGCGACGACGTCGAGGACGTCACGCCGATCGACGAGGGCAGCTCCGTGCGGTTCGAGGTCGCGACGACCGTGCCCACCAACCACGGTCCGTTCTCGATGCGCGCCTACCGCGACCGGAAAACCGGCGCCGACCACGTCGCCATCGTCTCCGGCATGCCCCGCGACGACATGGTCGTGCGCGTGCACTCGGAGTGCCTCACCGGCGAAGCCTTCGGCTCGCTGAAGTGCGAGTGCGGCCCCCAGCTCGACGCCGCGCTGGATGTCATCCACCGCCAAGGCGGCGCCGTGTTGTACATGCGCGGCCACGAGGGGCGCGGCATCGGCCTCATCAACAAGCTGAAGGCGTACCGCCTGCAGGAAGACGGCTACGACACCCTCGACGCCAACCTCGCCCTCGGCCTGCCCGCCGACGCCCGCGACTACCAGGCGGCCAGCGACATGCTGCGCGACCTCGGCGTGACGAAGGTGCGGCTGCTGTCGAACAACCCCGAGAAGATGCGCCAGCTCACCCAGTACGGCATCGAGGTCACCGGCCTTGTGCCGCTCGTCGTCGGCGTCGGCACCGACAACGAGGGCTACCTCAACGCCAAGCGCGACCGCATGGGCCACCAGCTGCCCGACTCGATCACCTCCGCCCCCGTTTTCACCACCCTGGAAGGACGCACCGCATGAGCGGCCACGGAAGCCCTACCCTCTCCATCGACGGCACCGGCCTTACGGTCGCGATCGTCGCCGGCCTCTGGCACACCGAGATCAGCGACGGTCTGATCGCCGGCGCGCGCCGCGCCCTGGAGGCGTCGGGCGCGACGATTGTCGAGTACCGGGTTCCCGGCTCGTTCGAGCTGCCGGTCGCCGCGAAGGCGGCACTTGACGCGGGCGCGGATGCTGTGGTCGCCCTCGGCGTGATCGTTCGCGGTGGTACTCCCCACTTCGAGTACGTGTCGGCCGCCGCGACCGATGGGCTCACGCGGGTCGCGCTCGACACCGGCAAGCCGGTCGGATTCGGCGTGCTGACCCTCGACAACGAAGAGCAGGGCATCGACCGCGCCGGACTTCCCGGCTCGAAGGAAGACAAGGGCGCAGAGGCGGCCGAAGCCGCCCTCGCGACGGCCCGGCTGCTGCACGGCATCCGCGCATAACCCGCCCACGGGCGGGATGCGCGCCCCGGCTACTTCAGGAACAGGGCGCGAAGGCGGCGGGTCGTCACGAGGATCCCGATGCCGATCATGAGGCCGAAGTAGCCGAGGTGCACCCACACCATGGCGTCGAGCGACCCCGTGGTGAATCCGCGGATCAGCTCAACGCCGTGCCAGAGCGGCAGCGCCTGGATGATCCACTGGATCGCCTGGGGGTAGACGCTGATCGGGTAGAACGTCGCCGAGAACAGGAACATCGGTAGCATCACAAAGTTGACCCAGTCCATCTGCTGGAAGGTCTTCAGGTAGCTCGTGATCGCCATGCCGAGGCTCGCGAAGCCAAACGCGATGATCAACACGGCGGGCAAGGCGAGGATCGCCGTCCACGAGAGGTTCAGCCCGAGCACCTGCATGATGATCATGAAGCCGGAGGCGTAGAGGGCTCCGCGCAGAAGCGCGAGCATGATCTCGCCGAGCGCGACATCGAGCGGCCCGAGCGTCGTGGTGAGCATGCCCTGGTAGAGCTTCGCGTAGTGCAACTTGAAGAAGACGTTCCACGTGGAGTCGTACACGGCGCCGTTCATGGCCGAGACGGCCAGCAGGGCCGGCGCGATGAACGCGGCGTACGGAACCTCGGCACCCGTCGAGGTCTGAACCGTGCCGACGATCGCTCCGAAGCCGATGCCGAGAGACAGCAGGTAGAACACGGGCTCGAAGAAACCCGAGACGATGATGAGCCAGTTGTTGCTCTTGGTCGCCAAGAGCCCGCGCGCGACGACGGCACGGGTGTTGCCCGCGTAGAGCCCGCGGGTGCGGCCTGCGAGTGCGGTCATCCGGCGAGCCTCCTCGTCACCGTGCGGCTGGTCGACCAGAGCCCGATCACGACGATCGAGACGAGGTAGCCGATGTGCACGGCGATCAGCCACGGCGCGATGTCGTGGCCGTAGGCGGCGAGACGACCCAGCTCGACTCCGTGCCAGAGCGGCGACACCCAACCGATCGGCTGCAGGTAGATCGGCAGCTGCTCGAGCGGAAAGAAGGTGCCAGAGAAGAGGAACATCGGGGTGAACCCGAAGCGCATGACCATCGCGAGTTGTCCGCGTTCATCCTTCAGCGTCGCCGAGTACGACGAGATCAGCAGGCCGATCGCCATGCCAGTGAGCACGGCGATGGGGACGGTGAGAATGCCCCACACGCTCGGAACCGCCCCGAAGGCGAGGATGACCGCGTAGTACACCGCGACGGCGAACGTCATGCGCAGCGCGATGAAGAGCATGATGCCCTGCACGATCTGGTTTCCCTGAATCGGAGAGGCGTTCATCCCGTGGAAGATGGGGTTCCACTTGAAGCCGGCGACGATCGGGTACGTCGTCTCGTTCGCGGCCACCGTCATGGCGGCGGCGCAGAGCAGCGCGGGGGCGACGAACTCGAGGTAGCTGACGCCACCGATGCCCTCCGGCACCAGGCTCGCGAGCCCCACCCCGAGCGCGAACAGGTAGACGATCGGGTTGCCGAGGCTCGTCAGGATCGCCGAGCTCGCGTACCCGCGCAACGCCCGGATGCGGTGCTCGACGATGTACAGGGCGCCGTATTTTCGGGGCGCAACGCCCGCGGCGAGCGCGCGCCGTGCATCCTCATTGTCCGGCCCGGATGCACGGGCCGATTCGGGAACGGTCGCCGTCATTCGATGAGGCTCCGCCCGGTGAGGCGCAGGAAGACATCCTCCAGCGAGGACCGGCGCACGAGCGACGTGATGGGGTGCAGCCCGAGCTTGGTGATCTTCTCGAGCTCGGCCTCGCCGTTGTCGCTGTAGATCAGCAGTCGATCGGGCAGCACCTCGATGCGCTCGCCGATGCCGGCGACCCGCTCGGCGGCCTCGGAGTTCTTGTCGCTGCCGAACCGCACCTCGAGCACTTCGCGGCTCGAGTACTCGCGGATCAGCGATGCCGGCGAGCCTTCGGCCATGATCTGACCCTTGTCGACGACGACGAGGCGGTCGCAGAGCTGCTCGGCCTCGTCCATGTAGTGGGTGGTGAGCACGAGAGTCGTGCCGCGCTCTTTCAGCCGGAACAGCCGGTCCCAGAGGATGTGCCTCGCCTGCGGATCGAGGCCGGTCGTGGGCTCGTCGAGCAGCAGGATGCGCGGGTCGTTGATGAGGGCACGGGCGATCGTGAGGCGCCGCTTCATACCGCCGGACAGCTCGTCCACCTTCGCCGCCTTGCGATCGGAGAGCTGTGCGAACTCGAGCAGCTCGTCGGCGCGCTCGGCGATCTGCGTGCGGGGCAGGCCGAAGTAGCGGCCGTAGACGAGGAGGTTGTCACGCACGCGCAGGTCAAGGTCAAGGTTGTCCTGCTGGGGCACGACGCCGAGCTGCGATCGGATGTCGGGGCCGTGGAGGTTCGGGTCGAGGCCCAGGATCGACAGCTCACCGGAGGTGCGCGTCGACACCGCACCGATCATGCGCATCGTCGTCGACTTGCCGGCACCGTTCGGGCCCAGGAGCCCGAACGACTCACCGGGCGCAACGTCGAAGTCGATGCCGGCGACGGCGGTGAAGTCGTCGTACTTCTTGACGAGTGACGAGGCGGTGATGACGGGCGCTGGCACGAGAGTTGAGCATAGACCTGTTCGGCCGTGAACGACCTCCGGCCGGCCCCAAGCCGCCCTCGGGCAGGATGGGGGGCATGAGCACCGCCTCCCCCGCCCGCGCGCGCCGCGGATTCGGCCGTCCGGCAGACGACGGGCCCCGCGCCAGCTTCCGACAGCTGCTGCCCTACCTCCTCGAGCACCGGAAGGTGCTCGCGTGGGTCATCGTCATCTCCGTGCTCGGCGCCGCCGCATCGCTCGCGCAGCCGCTGCTCGTCAGCCAGGTGATCACCCGAGTCGAGGCGGCGGAGCCTCTCGGCAGCCTCGTTATTGTGCTCGTCGCGCTGGTCGTGGCGAGCGGGCTGCTGAGCGGCTTCGGTCACTACCTGTTGCAACGCACGGGTGAGGGCGTCGTGCTGTCGAGCCGGAGGGCGCTCGTGCGCCGCATGCTGCACCTGCCCATCAGCGAGTTCGATCAGCGCCGCACGGGTGACCTCGTCAGCCGGGTCGGCAGCGACACGACCCTGTTGCGCGCCGTGCTGACGCAGGGTCTTGTCGAGGCGATCGGCGGCAGCCTCGTCTTCGTGGGCGCCCTCATCGCGATGCTCGTCATCGACCCGCTGCTGCTCGGGCTGACCCTGCTCGTCATCACCATCTCAGTGGTCACCGTCGTCATGTTGTCCCTGCGCATCCGTGTGGCGAGCCGCAAGGCGCAAGAGAAGGTCGGAGACCTGACCGCCGCCGTCGAACGGGCCATCTCATCGGTGCGCACCGTTCGCGCTGCCAACGCGACCGACCGTGAGATCGCGGCCGTCGACGAGGATGCTCGGGGCGCCTGGCGTCAAGGAATCACCGTCGCGAAGATCTCGGCTCTCGTCGTGCCGATCTCATCCATCGCGCTGCAGATCTCGTTCCTCGTCGTTCTGGGGGTGGGCGGATTCCGCGTGGCATCGGGGGCGATCGGGATCGCGGACCTGGTCGCGTTCATCCTGTTCCTGTTCCTGATGATCGGGCCGCTCGGCCAGGCCTTCGGTGCCGTGACGAGTGTGAACAGTGCGCTCGGCGCTCTCGGCCGCATTCAGGAGATCATCGCGCTGCCGAGCGAGGAGGAAGCCGATGCGGGGCTCACGCCCGCCGCAGCGTCAGACGACCGCGCCGCGATCACGTTCGAGGGCGTGCACTTCCGCTACCCCGAGGCCGCCCACAAGACCGAGGCCGAGAAGGCGATCGCCGAGGTGGTCGGGGGGCACGAAACGCGCGACACGACGGTCCTGCGTGGGGTGTCGTTCGCGGTGCCGCAGGGGTCGCGCACCGCGCTCGTCGGCCCGAGTGGCGCCGGCAAGTCCACCGTGCTGGCGCTCATCGAGCGGTTCTACGACCCCACCGAGGGTGTCATTCGGATGGCCGGCGTCGACATTCGGGCGCTCGACCGCACCGAGCTGCGCAGCCGCATCGGCTACGTCGAGCAAGACGCCCCCGTGCTCGCCGGCACCCTGCGGGACAACCTGCTGCTTGGCACGCCCGGCGCGAGCGACGAGCAGTGCATCGAGGTGCTGCGGCGAGTCAATTTGAGCGCGGTGCTCGACCGCACCGAGGCCGGGCTCGATGCGCAGGTCGGCGAAGACGGCGTCATGCTGTCGGGCGGCGAGCGTCAGCGCCTCGCGATCGCCCGGGCGCTTCTGGCGGCTCCCCCGATCCTGCTGCTGGACGAGTCGACGTCATCGCTCGACGGGGTCAACGAGCAACTCATGCGCGATGCGATCGACGCCGTCGCGCACAACCGAACCCTCATCGTGATCGCCCACCGGCTGTCCACCGTGATCGACAGCGATCAGATCGTCGTGCTCGAACACGGCCAGGTCATCGGCACCGGAACCCACACCGAACTCGTGCGTGACGTGCCGTTGTACCGCGACCTGGCGCAGCATCAGCTGCTCGTGCCGAAAGACGAGGCGACCGACGACTGAGGGCTCGCTACGAGCGCCCGGCGACCTCGACACGGCCGCCCGCCTGCGCGATCTCGTGCAGCGCGGCCTCGCTCGACTCGGCGGCGACGCCGGCGACCAAGTCGCGCAGCACCCGAACCTCCCGCCCGGAGCCGAGCGCGTCGAGCGCTGAGGCCCGAACGCAGTAGTCGGTCGCGATACCGACCACGTCGACCTCGGTCACGCCGAGGGCATCGAGCGCCGCCGGGAGGGGTCTGCCGTCATCCGTCGTCCCCTCGAAGATCGAGTAGGCGGGAACCCCCTGACCCTTGCGCACGTGAATGTCAATGAGGCCCGTGTCGATGGCCGGGTGGTACTCGGCGCCGTCGGTGCCGGCCACGCAGTGCGGCGGCCAGGTGGCGACGAAATCGGGTTCAGCATCCGGCTTCGCGAAGTGGCCCCCGTTGTCGTTGTCCTCGTCATGCCAGTCGCGGGATGCGATGACGACGTCGTACAGGTCGGGATGCGATCGCAGGTGGCGGGTGATCGCGGCGGCAACGGCGGCACCGCCGTCGACGCCGAGCGCACCGCCCTCCGTGAAGTCGTTCTGAACGTCGATGATGAGCAGTGCGCGGGACATGACGCCTCCGGGACGGTGGGGATCAGATGTTGGCGAGGTTGTCGCCGCAGCCGTGGATGGCGGTGGTGACGGTATCGAGAGCCTCTCGGGCGCTGAAGTTCACAGGGCCGAGGGCGTAGAGGCTGAAGGCTATACGAGAGCCGTCAGACGCGGTCATGAGACCGGACAGGGTGAAGACGTTGTCGATCCAACCCGTCTTGGCGGTGACGTGGCCGGCGGCAGAAGAATTGGCCCCGCCAAACCGGGTACGCAGGGTGCCCGACTGCCCGGCGACCGGCAGCGATCGGGTGATGACCTGGAGCTCGGGGCTTCGCTCGATCACCGTGAAAAGGTGCGCGAGGTAGACCGGCGGGATCTGGTTCAGGTTCGACAGGCCTGACGCGTCGCGCACGACGATACCGTCGGTGGGAATGCCGTAGACGCGGAGTGCCTGCACGAATGCCGGTGTGAGGCTCGCCGCGGTGCCGCCGAGCCCGTAGTGGCGAGAGATGACCCGGCCGATCGAGTCGGCGAGCGAGTTGTCGCTGTCAAGCACCATCCGCTCCATCAGCTGCGCCATCGGCTGAGACCGCACGGCTGCGAGCTGGCCCCCGCCGCCTGCCGCACCACGCTCAAAGGCGGGAGCACCCCCTGGGTTGCCGGCCCCAGCGAGCGCCTGCGCGAACGCCTGTCCCGCTCTGCCCACCGGGTCAGTGCTACGCGGGCTCTCTTGCGCGCGCGGGTTCGCGCGGTCGGCATCGACCTGAAGGGCCGTCACCTCGGAGGCGTAGCCGATGGTCTGCAGGCTGCGGTTCCAACTGGAATCCCAGCGGTCCTCGTCGAGGAAGTACGACGTGTCGAGCAGCACCCGCGTGATGGCCGGTTCGTCGGGGTTGGCGGCGGCGTACGCCGCAACGGTCTGCGCGGCGAGGTCGGCGAGCTTCGGCGCACCGGGGTAGAAGCTTTCCTCCCCGGGCGGCAGCGCGCTCAGCGTGACGTCGCCGCCGCCGATGAGGACGACCGTTCCTGGTTCGTCGCCAGCGACGACCCGCGTCGTCAGGCGGTAGTCGGGCCCGAGCGCCGCGAGCGCGGCGGCCGCGGTCAGCACCTTCATGTTGCTTGCCGCGGGCTGCGCCACGTCGCCGTTCCGGTCGAACAGCGTGTCGCCGGTGGCGATGTCGATGACGTGCGCCTGGAACTGGCCGAGCCGGGGGTCGGCCGCTTGGCTCGCGATCGTGCAGGTGCGCAGCGGGCTCGGCGGGACGAGTTCGTCGGGAACGGGGCGCGGGTCGGGTTCGGCCTCCGGCTCGGGTTCGGGCTCCGCCTCCGGCTCGACCTCCTGCTCAAGGGCGACAGCGGCGGACGCCCGCTCTTCACCGACCGCGACGCCGACGACGATGGCACCGGTCGCGAGCAGCGCGAAGACGAGCGACAGCCCGGTGGCCGTCACGGCCACGGTGTGGCGACGCACCCAGACGGCGAAACCGTCACGCTCGGGGCGGGCCGCCCGTCGCGTTCGAGGCTGCTCCCGGTCAGTCACCCGGTCATGATACCGAGCCAGTCTGCGCGGCCTCGGCCGGGTAGACGAGCCCGATCTGCGATCTCACCTCGTCGAGTAGACCCATGATGGCGACCGACTCGTCGAACGGCAGCTCGGTCGGTGCGGCGCCCGCGACCCGCGATTCCAACTCAGCGGCCTGGAAGTGCATCCCGCGCGTCGCCACAGGCTGCTCGAAGCGCTCGACGACCGACCACGAGCGGTCGTAATGCGTGAAAGACGTGGGCGTGTAGAACACGCGGTCGATCTCGATTGTGCCCTCCGTCCCGATGATCGCCGCCCGGTTGGGGCCGGCCGTGTCGAGCGCGGTGTGCAGCACCGCCTGGCGACCGTCGGCGTAGTCGAAGATCATCGCGGTCTGGCGGTCGACGCCGGTCGCGGTCATCGAGGCGTGTGCGCGAATACCCTGCGGCAGGCCGAGTACGTCGACGGCAAACGAGACGGGGTAGATGCCGAGGTCGAGCAGCGCGCCACCCCCGAGGTCGGGGTTCTGCAGTCGATGCTCGGGATTCGTCGGCAACGCCTGGGTGTGGTCGGCGAGGACCGTGCGCACCTCGCCGAGCACGCCGCTCGCGAGCAGTTCGCGAACGCGCACCATGTGCGGCAGGAACCGCGTCCACATCGCCTCCATGACGACGACACCGCGCTCGGATGCACGATCCGCGATGCGCTGCGCATCGCGCGCATTCAGCGTGACCGGCTTCTCGATGAGCACGTGCTTGCCGGCGTCGATCGCGAGCAGCGCGTTTTCGACGTGCATCGGGTGCGGGGTGGCCACGTAGACCACGTCGACGCTGTCGTCGGCGACGAGCGCCTCGTAGCTGGCGTGAGCGTTCGGGATGCCGAATTCCGTCGCGAACGCGCGCGCAGCATCCTCTCGCCGTGATCCGACCGCCGCGATGCGGAAACCCTCGCGGGTGAGGTCGGATGCGAACGCGTGGGCGATGCCGCCCGTCGCGAGAATGCCCCAGCCGAGGTGGGTGTGCGCCATTGCTGCCTCCATTTCGCGGGGCAAACGACAAACGACCCGCGCGCCCAGCCTAGGGCGCGCGGGTCGTTCGGTGTCAGTCGACTAGCAGTTCACCCAGCGGGCGGCGGCGCGCGTGAAGCTGTACGGCTCGTTCGGCACACCACCGTGGCTCATCGCGAACAGGATGCACACCCCCTGCACGCTCGTACCCGGCTTGTACAGGGAGGCGCGGTGACCGCCCGAATCCCACCAACGCTGGGCGGCAGCGGCGCCCGTGACACCGGAGCCGCCGGCGAGGTTGCCGTCGCAGCCCGTGTCGGGCACGCCGTCGCTGCGCGTCGCCTGACCCTTGTGCCCCCACGCGCTCATGGGGTCGGGGCTCGGGTCTTCGGCCATCCAGAACAGGCGGTCCTCCATGCAGGAGTCGTAGCGGATGTTCGACGGCGGCACCGGCGGCAAGCAGTTCGCAACGCGGATCGCGTTGAAGCGCTGCGCGAAGTCGTTCAGGTCGGCGCTCGTCGTGCCACCCACGCCCTGCGCGGACGTGCGCCCGGGCGCACCCGGAGTCGACCCACCGATCGGGCCGGGGCACGGCGGCGGGGTCGGAGCGGGCGGCGGAGCAGGTGCGGGCGGAGCGGGCGCTGGGGCCGGCGCTGCCGGAGCGGGAGCGGCCGCACCACCGCCGGAACCGGCGTTCGAGGCACCGGAGGCGCTGGAGCCGCCGGAGCTGTTCGCACTGCCTGCGTCGTTCGGCGCGGGCGAGCCGGAGGCGGGCGATTCAGCCTCGGCCCCGTCAGCAGCAGACTCGTCCGATTTAGTGTCGTCGACATCGGCAGCGGCTTCGTCCTCGGCGACGTCGGAGCGGTCAGCATCGCTTCCGAGTCGACGCTCTGCGAGGTCACTGATTGACATGCGCGACACGTCGTCGGGATCGACCGTAGCGGTCGAGATGACGGGTACCGGCGCTTCCCCCGAAGCGCCAGCCAGTGCCGGTGAATCGCTCGGCGGAGCGCCGACGAACTGCATCACTACCAATATGACGGTCGCAAGCGCCGTCCCCGCGAAAAAGGATCGCAACATAAAAGGCTCCCCCCAGAACCTGTGTGTGTCCGATCCCCCCGACCGGACATTCATCACGCTAGAGAGCCTTCTGGGTTCTGCCAAGTGCGCGTAGTCGAAATTCGAACAGAACCCCCCTTTATTGGGGGCGTGTCGCGAAGTTCTTCACCCCCTCTTGGGGGTATTGCCTATTCGACGCGCGTCAGCAGGGGGTTTGGTGCACGCGAGATGCAGGTGTGCTGAGAGCCGACTGCGGGACTCGAACCCGCAACCGCCCGATTACAAGTCGGGTGCGCTACCAATTGCGCCAAGCCGGCCAGGCACCCGAAGGTGCCGTTTTCAGGGTACCGCCGCCCGAGCATCCCATGGGGCGGCGATGAGGCGATGACTACTCGTCGCCCTCTTCACCCCCGCCGCCGTCGGCACCCTCCGCGGGCGCGGGCGTCGGGTTGAGGGTGAAGTCTTCGCCGGCGGCCTGCAGCACGAACTGCTGGAACTCGGTCGAATCACCGATGTTCGCCGGCAGGTACTGGTCACCGTTCACGAGCACGGTCGGCGTGCCCTGCACCGATTCCAGATCGGTGCCCTCGAGAGGCAGCGGGCCGGCGAGCGCGCGGTTGGTCGCGGCGGTCACCCACGACGAGAACTCGCCCGAGGTGATGCACTCGGCGACGGCGGACGATCCGGCCCCGACGCTCGCCGCGAAGTCGACGAGCTGCTCGTCACTCCAGCCGGTGCCGTCGCCCGGCTGACTCGTGAGCAGCAGTTCGTTGTAGTCGAAGAAACTGTTCGGGGATCGGTCGGCGACGCACGCGGCGGCATTCGCGGCGCGTTGGCTCGCACCCTGGTTGCTGAGAATCGCGATGGGGTGGATCGTGACGGTCGCCGTGCCGGTGTCGATGAGCGCGCGCAGCGTCTCCGCATTCGCCTGCTCGAAGGCTCCGCACGCCGGGCAGAGGTAGTCCACCCAAATGTTGACGGCCACGGTTCCGGGCTCGTTAGCGGGCAGCGGTTCGGGGGTCTCCTCGGGCTCGAGGCCCGGGGTGCTGACGGCGATGTAGTCGGCCCCGATCGTGATTCCGTCACTCGCCATGTTGCGCGGGCCCGCAGCGGCCGGTTGCGTGGAGTTCAGGATGAGCGCAACCACGACACCGATCACAGCAATCACGCCCAGCGCGATACCGCCCTGCAGCAGCAGCGTGTTGCGCTTCTCCTTTTTGCGCTGCTCTTCGCGCAGCTGGCGCGCCTTCTCGCGGGCTTCCGCGCGGCGCGCGTTCTTGGTCTGACGCTCGTCGGCGCCGTCAGCCTTCGGCATGGATGCTCGTGCTCCTTATATTCCGCGGCGCACCGCGGCGGGTCGTCGGCGCCCGTAGCGCCCCACCGATGGTACGACCGGAGGCCTCGCCCGCGCCAACTGACGAGAGGTGGCATACTGTCCCGAACGGGCGACGGCGCCCGTGGGCTCGTTCGCGCGGGCCCCATCCATTCACTACGGATCGTCCGGCACGTACCTGCCGGTGAAGGAGAAAAGCAGTCATGGCAACTGTTAAGTACGACAAGGCCACCCGCCTCTACCCCGGTAGCACGGTTCCCGCGGTTGACGCCCTCGACCTCGACATCGCAGACGGCGAGTTCCTCGTCCTCGTCGGGCCGTCGGGCTGCGGCAAGTCGACGTCGCTGCGCATGCTCGCCGGCCTCGAAGAGGTCAACGCCGGCGACATCTACATCGGTGACCGCAACGTCACCGACGTTCCGCCGAAGGACCGCGACATCGCGATGGTCTTCCAGAACTACGCGCTGTACCCGCACATGTCGGTCGCCGAGAACATGGGCTTCGCCCTGAAGATCGCCGGCGTCAATAAGGACGAGCGCGCGAGCCGCGTGCTCGAGGCCGCGAAGCTGCTCGACCTCGAGCCCTACCTCGACCGCAAGCCGAAGGCACTCTCGGGCGGTCAGCGTCAGCGCGTCGCCATGGGCCGCGCGATCGTGCGTCAGCCCCAGGTCTTCCTCATGGACGAGCCGCTGTCGAACCTCGACGCGAAGCTGCGCGTGCAGACCCGCACCCAGATCGCCTCGCTGCAGCGTCGCCTCGGCGTCACCACGGTCTACGTCACGCACGACCAGACCGAGGCCCTCACCATGGGTGACCGTATCTGCGTTCTGAAGGACGGCATCCTGCAGCAGGTCGGCACCCCGCGTGACCTGTACGAGACGCCCAACAACGTGTTCGTCGCCGGCTTCATCGGCTCGCCCGCGATGAACCTGTTCCCGGCCGAGCTCGCCGACGGCGGTGTGAAGTTCGGAAGCGCCGTCACCCCGGTCGAGCGCTCGGTCATCGACGCCGCCGGCGGCAAGGTCGTGACCGTGGGGGTGCGCCCCGAAGACCTCATCGTGTCGACGAGCGGCAACGGCCTGCCCGTCGAGGTCGACATCGTCGAAGAGCTCGGCGCTGACGGCTACCTCTACGGCCACGCCGACGTCGTCGGCCAGCGGGTCGACATCGTCGCCCGCGTCGACGGACGCGTTCACCCGCACAGCGGCGAGACCGTGTACATCACGCCGGAGCCGAAGCACATCCACGTGTTCAACGCCGAATCGGGCGAACGCCTGAACGCGGCGGTCGTGGCCTAGCGGCTCACTGCTCCACGGCGGGGGCGTTCGTGTCACGTGCGACACGGACGCCCCCGCTTTTCTTTAGACCAGGATGGACACCGTGAGCGCTTCGTTGAACATCACCTCCGCCGTCGTCGATCCGGCGCTGCTCGACCTGCCGTGGAACCTGCCGCTTGACACGTGGCCCGACGACGCGATCGCATCCCTGCCGAAGGGCATCTCCCGCCACCTCGTGCGTTTCGTGCATTTGAGCGGCTACGTCGTGGCCATCAAGGAGACGACGGAAGAGATGGCACGGCGCGAGTACGACATGCTGCGCACGCTGCAGCGTCTCGACGTGCCCTGTGTCGAACCGGTCGCCGTCATCACCGGCCGCGAGTCCGACGACGGCGACCCGCTCATGCCCGTGCTCGTCACGAGGCACCTGCGCTTCTCGTTGCCGTACCGCGCGCTCTACTCGCAGACACTGCGCCCCTCCACCGCGACCCGCCTCGTCGATGCTCTCGCCGTTCTGCTCGTGCGGCTGCACCTCGCCGGCTTCTTCTGGGGCGACGTGTCGCTGTCGAACACGCTGTTCCGCCGTGACGCCGGAGCTTTCGCCGCCTACCTCGTCGACGCCGAGACCGGGCAACTCTACGAGGGGGGTCTGTCGAACGGGCAGCGCGAGAACGACCTTGAGATCGGCCGAGTCAACATCGCGGGCGAGCTGCTCGACCTGGAGGCAGGCGGCCGCCTCGACGAGAACATCGACGCGATCGACGTGTCGAACGGCATCGTCGATGCCTACCGCTCGCTGTGGAGCGAACTGACCGGCTGGGAGGCCTTTGACAAGACCGAGCGCTGGCGCATTACCCAGCGCGTCGAGCGCCTCAACGACCTCGGCTTCGACATCGAAGAACTCGCCATCACGACGGCGGGTGACTCCACGCAGGTGCGCATCAAGCCCAAGGTCGTGGATGCGGGCCACCATTCCCGCCGGCTGCTTCGCCTCACCGGCATCGACGCCGGCGAAAACCAGGCGCGTCGCCTGTTGAACGACCTCGACTCGTACTCGGCCGCAACCTACCCCGGCGCCGATGTCGACGAGGAGCAGGTCGCCCACGAGTGGCTGAGCCGCGTCTTCGAGCCGGTGATCCGTGCGATCCCCCGCGACCTGCGCGGCAAGCTCGAAGAGCCCGAGGTCTTCCACCAGCTGCTCGAGCACCGCTGGTTCCTGTCGCAGAACGAGTCGCGCGCCATCTCGCTCGCCGAAGCACTCAGCTCGTACATCGACACCGTGCTCCGCCACCGGCGCGACGAGGCGACGGTCATCGCGCCGACCACCGAGTCGATCGGCGTGCCCACGCTCGACACGGCCGCGATGCCCGTCATCGAGGATGCGGACGCCGGGGCGCCCGGAAGCTGGCGCGACAAGGTCTAGCCAGCCCCGGGCATCCCGTGTCGTGGCGGGCGCTGCGTTGCGGTGTGCGGCGTTCGAGAGACCGGTTCGCGTGCGCAACAGTGCGTGACGAGTCGCCCGTGGCGACGTCGCGCCAGGCTGCGGGAAGTCGGCTGTCACGCGGTGTCCGCGAGGTCAGCTCGGAGGGTCGACACGCCGCAACGCCGGGCGAGAACACGGCGCGCCGGGAGATGCGGCTGACCTGGCGGACACTCTCGGCGGCGCGGGGCGGGATCCGACGAGGCGCGCGGGCGGGGCGCGCCCGTGCACGACACGGAGCGAACGGTCGCGCGTGGCTACGTCGCGCAGCACAACCGACCACCCGCGTCCGTTCACGGGTGAGAACGCACGTGTTGGGGGCGACCGCCGCCGCGGCGCGTTACAGGTTCTTGACGGCGCCGAGCACCTTGGTGAGCGACTCTTTGGCGTCGCCGAACAGCAGCGTCGTCTTCGGGTCGAACAGCAGGTCGTTCTCGATGCCGGCGAACCCCGGACGCATGGAACGCTTCAGGAAGACCACCTGTCGCGCGTCCTGCACGTCGAGGATCGGCATGCCGTAGATCGGCGAGCCGGGCGTCGTCTTCGCGGCCGGGTTCACGACATCGTTGGCCCCGACGACGAGGGCGACGTCGGCGGTCTTGAACTGCGGGTTCACCTCGTCCATCTCGGCGAGCGCCTCGTACGGCACGTTCGCTTCGGCCAAGAGCACGTTCATGTGCCCCGGCATGCGGCCGGCGACGGGGTGGATGCCGAACACGACGTCGATGCCCTTCGCTTCGAGCGTCGACGCGAGTTCGGCCATCGTGTGCTGAGCCTGCGCGACCGCGAGCCCGTACCCGGGCACCACGACCACCCGGTTGGCGTAGCCGAGCAGGATCGCGACGTCGTCGGCGCTGGAAGAACGCACCGGCCGGTCGCTGGTCGCGGTCGACCCGGCGCTGGAGGCGCCGCGGAACGCCCCGAACAGGATGCCCGTGACGCTTCTGCCCATCGCCTTCGCCATCTCGCGGGTCAGGATCGACCCGGAGGCACCGACCAGGGTGCCTGCGACGAGCAGCAGTGTGTTGTTCAGCACAAGACCGGACGCCGCGACCGCGAGCCCGGTGCCGGCGTTCAGCAGCGAGATGACGATCGGCACGTCGGCGCCACCGACCGGGAGGACGAGCAGGATGCCGAGCACCGAGCCGACGGCGAGGCCGGCGACGGCGGCGGTCCACGTCAGCCCGCCGAGCCCGACGCTGGCAAGCCAGGCCTCGGGCAGCACGATGATCGCCGCAGCGGCGAGGCCGACGACCGCGAGCGCGACGATGACGGCGGCGTGACCGGCAAACACGATCGGGCGGGTCGGCATCAGCTCTTGCAGCTTCAGGAAGGTGATGACCGAGCCCGAGAACGCGATCGAGCCGACGAGCACCGTGAAGGCGACGGCGAGGTACGCGCCGAACGAGACAGAGTGCTCGAGCTCGAGCAGCGCGACGAGAGCGGCAGCGCCACCGCCGACGCCGTTGAACAGGGCGACGAGCTGCGGCATCTGCGTCATCTTGACCATGCGCGAGGCGGGCACGGCGATGATCGTGCCGACCGCGATCACGCCGAGGATCAGCGCGAGGTTGTCGAGCTCGGTCGAGAGAAACACGACGACCATGGCGATGACGGCGCCGAGCGCGCCGATGAGGTTGCCGCGGCGGGCCGTGCGGGGCCTACCAAGACCCTTGAGCGCCAGGATGAAGCAGACCGCGGCGACCAGGTAGAGAAAGGCCGTCCATTCGGGGGTGAGCACGGCCATCAGGCGTCGCTCCCCTCGCGAGCGGCCGGGGCGGAGCCGGGGCCGCGGAACATTTCGAGCATCCGGTCGGTGACGACGAAGCCACCGACCAGGTTGATCGTCGCCATGAGCACGGCGATCAGCGCGATGACGAGAGTGAGCGGGTCATCGGCGGCGCCCGCGACGATGACCGCGCCGACGAGGATGATGCCGTGGATCGCGTTCGCGCCCGACATCAGCGGCGTGTGCAGGGTGCTCGACACCTTCGACACGACCTCGAAGCCGATGAATACGGCGAGGACGAAGAAGGTGAGCAGGGTGATGGCCTCCATCAGCGGGCTCCGTTCCGCTCGGCGACCGCCTGCGCGGTCGGCTCGTGACGAACCACGCCGTCGTGGGTGAGGCACGCTCCGGCGACGACCTCGTCGTCGAAGTCAGGCGTGAGGGCACCGTCGACCGTCATCAGGCCGATCAGCTGGGCGATGTTTTGGGCGAGCAGGCGGGAGGCGTCGAACGCCATGGTCGACGCCGCGTCCTTCATGCCGACGAGGGTGATCGCGCCGCCGTCGACGGCGATCGCCGTGTCGACGCCGGCGATCGAACCCTCGACGTTGCCGCCCGACTCGGCGGCGAGGTCGACGATGACGCTGCCGGGCGTCATGCCGGTGAGCATGTCGGCGGTGATGAGGCGCGGTGCGGGCCGGCCGGGGGTCGCCGCCGTCGTGATGATGATGTCGGCCGCCTGCACGTGCGGGCTCAGCAGTTCGCGCTGGCGGGCCGCGCGGTCGGCGGCGAGTTCCTTCGCATAGCCGCCGGCCGCATCCGCGTTCTCGTCGAGGTCGAGGTGGATGAACGTGCCGCCCATCGAGCGCACCTCATCGGCGGATGCGCTGCGCACGTCGTATGCCGACACCTTCGCCCCGAGGCGCTTCGCCGTCGCGATGGCCTGCAAACCCGCGACTCCGGCACCCAGTACGAGCACCTTTGCCGGGGGGATCGTGCCGGCCGCTGTCATGTAGAGCGGCAGGAAGCGCGGGAAGCGCGTGGCGGCCTCGAGCACGCAGCGGTAGCCGGCGATGAGCGCCTGCGAGGTGAGCGCATCCATCGACTGGGCGCGAGAGATGCGCGGCACGAGCTCGAGCGCGAACGCCGTCACGCCGCGGTCGGCGAGCGCCGCGACAGCCTCCAGCTCGCCGGCGGGCGCCGCGAAACCGACCGCCACCGCGCCGGGCGTCAGCGCGGCAATGGTGGCGGGGTCGAGGGGCCGCACGTGGGCGAGCACGTCGGCCGCGCCGAGGTCGACCGCGTCAGCGAGGGTCGCGCCGGCGGCGGCGTACGCCTGGTCGGGGTAGCCGGACGCGGCACCCGCGTCTCGCTCGACGACGACCTGGTACCCCTCCCGCACGTAGGTCGCGACGGTCGCGGGGGTCGCGGCGACGCGCCGCTCCCCCTCGATCGGCTCGCGCCGGATGGCAATCTGCATGGGTCACCACTCACCTTTGAGTCGACGAACACGGCACCGGGTCAGTGCGAATCTACCGCGGCATACGGAGGCGATCGGGGACCGCCGCTACCACCCAGCGGCGGACCCCGATCGGATCTGGCGTGACGCTCCTACGCGAGGATCGTCAGCGGGTTCTCAATACGCGCGACGAAGGCGGCGAGCCAGCGTGCGGCGAGCGCCCCATCCCAGGCGCGGTGGTCGGCCGACAGGGTGACCGCCATCACGGTGCCCAACTCGAGCGCACCGTCGACGACGACCGGCGCCTGCCGGGCCGCCCCCACCGCGAGAATTCCCGCCTGCGGCGGGTTGATGATCGCGCTGAACGACTGCGTGCCGAACATGCCGAGGTTCGACACCGAGAAGCTGCCGCCCTGCATCTCGTCGGGCTTCAGGCCACCCCCACGCGCGCGCGTGGCGAGGTCGGCGATCGACCGGCCGAGCGCGCTGACGCTGAGTGCCTCGGCCCCGCGCACGACCGGCACGACGAGCCCGTCATCGAGCGACACCGCGATGCCGACGTCGACCGTGGCGTGCCGCACCATTCCCTCGTCGCTCCAGGTGCGGTTCGCCTCGGGAACGTCGAGGAACGCACCGGCGACCGCCTTCACGACGAGGTCGTTGACGCTGATCTTCGAGGCGGCGCCCTCGTTCAGACGCTTACGCAGGTCGAGCAGCGCGTCGACCCGGCACTCGGCCTCGAGGTAGAAGTGCGGCACCTGGTTCTTGCTCTCCGTGAGCCGCCGCGCGATCGTCGCCCGCATGCGGCTGTGCGGAACCAGCTCGGCGCCCTCGGGCAGCGCGGCGGCCGCGCCACTCGCGGTCGAAGCAGACGAGGCGGGCGCGGATGCGCGGGGCGCGTCGCCCGCACCCGTCGCGACGGCACTCTGGCCGCCTCCGCTGGCGATGAGCGCCTCGAGGTCTTTACGCACGATGCGGCCGTCGGGGCCGGAACCCTGAACGCCGTCGAGGCTGATGCCCTTCTCTCGGGCGAGCCGCCGCACGAGGGGGCTGACGAACTGGCGTCCCCCGCTGGAGGCTGGGGCCGGGGCACTCGGCGCCTCCACGGGGGCGCTCGGAGCATCCGAGGTCGCGGGCGCGCTCGCGGCAGACGCCGCGGGGGCCTCCTCGACAGTCGGGGTTTCGCCCGCCTCGCCGACGACCGCGATCGGTGCACCGACGTCGACCGAGTCGCCCTCAGCGACAACGAGTTCCAGCACGGTGCCCGCTGTCTCGGCCGTGTACTCGACGACGGCCTTCTCGGTCTCGATCTCGGCGAACGGCTGGCCCACCTCGATGGTGTCGCCGGGGGCGACGAGCCACTTCTGCACGGCGGCCTCGGTGACGTTCGCGAGCACCTCCGGCATGCGAATGGTGGTCGACATCAGCGCGCTCCCCCCGCGTGGCGGCGCACGGTCTCGAGGCCGGTGACGACCTCTTCCGTGCGCGCGATGGCGGCCCGCTCGAGCACCTTCGAGATGGACGGCGACGACTCCGCGCCGGTGACGCGCTGCACGGGCTGGTCGAGCCAGTCGAACAGGCGCCGCTGGATCTCGTCGGCGAGCCAGCCGCCGTACGACGTGCCGACCGCACCCTGCTCGACGATGAGCACCGCGTTGGTCTTCTTGACGCTGGTCTCGATGGTCTCCCAGTCGATGGATGCGCGATCAAGCCAGCGCAGATCGATCAACTCGCCGTCGACACCGGTTTGCTCGATCGCCTCGAGGCTGTGCTTCACCATCGACAGGTAGCTGATGACGGTGACCTCGCTGCCCTCGCGGCGCACGGCCGCCTTCCCCGGCGGGATGATGTAGTCCATGTCTCCGTCGATGACGGTGTCTTTTTCTCCGTACAGGTCGACGTGTTCGATGACGAGCACAGGGTCCTGCAGGGCGAGCGCGGCGTTCATCAGGCCGACGTAGTCTTCGGCGCACGACGGGGCGACGATGCGCCAGCCGGGGCTCGTCGCAAAGATGCCGGCCGGGTCCATGAGGTGCTGCGAGCCGTAGCCCGAGCCCATGGCGACCTTGGTGCGCAGAACGAGGGGCACGGGGTTATCGCCGCCGAACATGTGGCGCGCCTTGCCGATCTGGTTGAACACCTGGTCGGCGGCGACCCACATGAAGTCGGGGTACATGAACTCGATGACGGGGCGGTAGCGTCCGTCGAGCGCGAGGCCGCCCCCGAGTCCGGCGAACGCGTTCTCGCTGATCGGGGTGCCGAGCGTGCGGTCGGGAAATGCCGTCGACAGGCCCTTCGTGGCTCCGTTGGTGCCGCCCTTCAGGCGGTGGATGTCTTCACCGAGCACGATGATCCGCTCGTCGGCACCCATGCGGTGCTCCATGACGCCGGCGACGGCATCGACGAATTTGACGTCCTTGCGCGGCCGCGAGTCACTGGTCGGTTCGAGCGCGGTGAGCGCGTCGAGCTCGCTGCCGTCGCCGCGCACGCCGACGTTGACGAACGCGGGGTCGGGCCAGAGCTCGGGGCGGATGCGGCGGCGACCCTCCTTCTCGGCGTCGGCCTCCAGCAGTTCGGCGGTGGCCGCATCCATCGCCGCGATGGCCTGCTGGCGCACCTGCTCGACGCCGGCCTCGTCGATGAGGCCGAGCTTCTGCATCTCGTCGGCGACCTTGATCAGCGGGTCGCGCTTCTTCCACTCCTCCTCTTCCTCTTTCGTGCGGTAGCCGAAGGCGCTGCCCGGGTACGGCCCGTTCTGGTGGAAGAAGCGATAGACCTCGGCCTCGATGACGACGGGGCCGTTGCCGGCCCGCATGTGGGCGGCGGCCTCCTCCATCGCGAGGTGCACGGCGAGCGGGTCCATGCCGTCGACGCGCCACGAGGGGATGCCGAAGCCCTGGCCGCGCACCGACAGTCGGGTGTCGGCGACCGACTCCTCGATGTGCGTGGCGACCGCGTAGAGGTTGTTCTCGACGAAGAACGCGACGGGCAGCTTCCACGCCGCGGCGAGGTTCATCGACTCGAGTACCGAGCCGATCTGGGCCGCGCCGTCGCCGAAGTAGTTGATCGTGAGGTCGTCGGTGCCCGAGCGCTTCTGCGCCCACGCGTTACCGGTCGCCATGGGCGCGCCGCCGCCGACGATGGCGTTCGTGCCGAGGGCGCCGGCTTCGAACCACTGCAGGTGCATCGAGCCGCCGCGACCGCGACAGTAACCCTGGGCGAGCCCGAGAATCTCGGCCAGAGTCTTTTGCAGAACCTCCTGGATGCGCGGGGTCACCAATTCGGACGGGTTCAGCCCGTCGGGCGTGACGTGGGTGAGCGCCTTGGCGAGGAATTGGTGGTGGCCTCGGTGCGAACCGTTGACGGCATCGGTCGAGCGTAGGCCGACGATGGAGCCGACCGCGCCACCCTCCTGGCCAATCGAGGAGTGCGCGGGGCCGTGCACCAGGCCTTCACCGGCGAGCTCAAGCACCCGCTCTTCGAAGGCGCGGATGAGGTACAGCTGCCCGAGCATCGTCTGCAGAAGCCCCGGGTCGGCCTTCTTCCAGTCGGCGGCGGTCGTTGACAGCTCGACCCAGTCAACCCCGGTTTCCAGACGTCGGCGCTTCGGCATCGTTGCGGTCCTCCTCGTGCGGGGCTCGCGACGTCGCGGCCCGATGCGCGCAACTGTAGCAGCGATTGCATCCAATGTCACCGGTATAGCCCCTGATCCTCACCCATACGCTCGATTTCGCGCTATATTGCATCCACGCGGTCGATCGAAGGAGAGACGATGACGCACGGCATTCCGGGCCTCCGCGGTACCGAGCACATCGGCTTCACCGTGCCCGACCTCGATGCGGCCGAAGACTTCTTCGTCACCGTGATCGGCTGCGAGCGCATATATTCGCTCGGCCCATACGTGCGCGATGACGACTGGATGAGCGAGCACCTCAACGTGCACCCGCGCACCGTGATCCGCGAGCTGCGGTTCTTCCGGTGCAAGCACGGGCCGAACTTCGAGATCTTCGAGTACGAGTCGGCCGATGGACAGAACCCGCAACCGCGTAACAGCGACATCGGCGGCCACCACCTGGCCTTCTACGTGGATGACATGGATGTAGCGGTCGCTTACTTGCGGAGCAATGGAGTGCGCGTGCTCGGTGAGCCGACGGCGAGCACAGCCGCCTCGGAGGGGCAACGCTGGGTGTACTTCCTCGCGCCGTGGGGCATGCAGCTCGAACTTGTGAGCTTCCCGAACGGTAAAGCGTACGAAGCAACGAGTGACGTGCGGCTCTGGGACCCGCGGAACCCGAGCGCATGAGCGCGCTTGATCAGCCCGCGCGAGGCCCGTCCCGCGACGGCAACGCGAGCGCGCGAGTCGCGGACGCTCTGCGCGACGCCATCAGCGCCGGCACCTATCCTCCGGGGTCACGGTTGCGCCAGGAAGAGATCGCCGCACGCTTTGGCGCGAGCCGCGTGCCCGTTCGCGAAGCGCTCAAGATTCTGGAGTCGGACGGTCTCGTCACGCTCGTGGCCAACACGGGCGCCTGGGTGTCGCGCCTCACCCTGGCGGAATGCGAAGAGGTGTACCAGACGCGTGAGCGAGTGGAACCCCTCCTGCTTCGCCTCTCGGCCCCGGGCCTCACCCCGGTCGACATTGATCGACTCGAGCAATTCGCCGAGCGCATGGCTCAGACGAGCGACGTCGAAGAGTTCTTGCGACTCGACCGAGACTTCCATGCCGCCACCTACGCCGGCGCTGACACGCTGGTGCTCGGTGACCTGGTGCGTCGTCTCTGGAACACCACGCAGCCCTACCGCCGGGCGTACACGCTGCTCATCGACGCCCACAGCCAGCGCATCGTGCACGATGAACACCACATGATCGTCACGGCGTTGCGCGACGGAGACTTGGACACCGCCGAGCGGGTCATCGAGGGTCACATCCGACGCACCCGTCGGCTGCTCGCGCAGCACCCCGAAGTGTTCTCGCCCAGCGAGACCACCGACCATCCGGCGCCCGCGCGCGTCGACGAATGAAAGGCACAGTATGACCACGCTGGGGTTCTTGGGGCTCGGCAACATGGGCCAGGCCATCGCCGGTCGGCTTGTCGCCGCCGGCTACAACGTCATCGTGTGGAACCGTAGTCCCGGCGCGGCTGACGAGCTCGTCGCCGCCGGCGCGCGGCTCGCCACGGATGCTCGCGAGGCGCTCGCCGCGCCCGTCTCGTTCTCGATGCTGGCCGACGACGCAGCGGCGGAAGCCGTGCTGTCGGAACAGAACCTTGCCAGCGACGGTGAGGGGCGCATCCACGTGAACATGGCGTCGATCAGCGCGGCGGCGGCCGACCGCATCCAGGCGGTCGCCGAGGCCGTAGGCGTCGGCTACGTGTCGTGCCCCGTGCTCGGACGCCCGAACGTCGCCGCGGAAGGCAAGCTCAACCTGCTTGTCGCCGGCGCCCCCGAGCTGTGCGACGCGGTCGCCCCCTACCTCGAGCACTGCGGCGTGAAGCAGTGGCGTTTCGGCGACACCCCCCGCCAGGCGAACGCCGTCAAGGTGGCGATGAACTTCACGATTCTGCACGCGCTGCAGGCGATGGCGGAGTCGATCACCCTCGTCGAGGCGCACGGCGTCGACGCGAGCGACTTCATCGAACTGATGTCGAACAGCCTGTTCGCCGGCCCCGTGTACGCCGGCTACGGGTCGATGATCGCCGAGCGGCGCTACAGCCCTGCCGGCTTCCGCATGCCCCTCGGGCTCAAAGACCTGGGCCTCGCCGAAGACCTCGCGTCGGAGAAGGCCGTCGAGTTGCCGACCGCCCCGATCCTGCGTGACCGATTCGAGCGCGCGCTCGCCGACGCGGAGCTCGCCGAGCTCGACTGGTCGGCGGTCGCCGAAGTGACCCGTCGGCGCTAGGAGCGGTCGCCGCGCAGGCCGCGCATGACCTGGAGCACGTCGACGGCCGACGCCGGGGCCTTCATCTGCTCCGCGGCGTCGCCGGCATGGTCGTGATCGTGGTCGAGCTCGTCGAGGGATTCGATCGTGACGTCTTTGCGGGCGATCACGAACCAGATTCCTCGCGCCGGGACGTCCCCCTCGTTCACGTACATGTGGGGCTTGATCGCGTCGAAGCAGAACGAGTCGCCGGGTTCGAGCTCGTAGCGGTCGAACTCGATGCGCAAGGTGAGCTTGCCCTCGAGCAGCACGCCGTACTCGGTCGCAGCGTGGCGCATCATCTTGCCCTCGACCGACGAGGAGCCCTGCGGCTGGTACGTCACGATAAGGGGGTCGGCGATGGCCGACTCTCCCACGGACAACCGCTCCCAGGTCACCCCGTTCTCCATCTCGATGACGGGGTTGTCTTCGCGCCGCTGGACGACATGATCACTACGTCGTGACGGATCGCGGGGCTGGTCATCGTCGGCAGAGCCCAAGCCGAACGGCGCACTCGTCGCGGGGCCATGGCCCATCAGACTGTCGAGCGAAATGCCCAAGAAGTTCACGAGCGCATATAACGTCGACACCGACGGTTGCGTCTTGCCGGTCTCCACCTGCGACAGCAGGCTGGCCGATACACCTACGGCGCTCGCCACCGCTCGCAAACTGAGCTTGCGGGCTTCTCGAACCTTACGTAGTTCTGATCCCAGGTCGAACTGCACCGTTGCACCTCTCCCCGCTTCGCCGCAACTACCGGCGTCTCTGTGGTGAGCAGTCCAAGTGAACGCTCATCGTGCGTCCATGCTAACCGTCGTTCCGTGCATCCACGGATCTATCAGCGTCCGCCGCGGCCGTCGACCGTGTTGAGGTGCGACTGGCTGTCACGCAGCGTCGAGAGCTCGCCGCCCACCGAGTAGTAGCGCTTGCCCGCAACCAGTAGCTCCTCGGCCGGGAACTTCGTGATGACCTCGCAGCCGTCCTTCGTGACGACGACCTCTTCCTCAATGCGCGCCGCGCCCCACCCGTCGGCCGCCGGCCAGTAGGTCTCGAGGGCGAACACCATGCCCTCCTCGAGCACCTCAGGGTGGTCGAAGGAGGTCAGGCGCGAGAAGATCGGCTTCTCCCAAATCGAGAGCCCCACGCCGTGCCCATACTGCAGCGCGAAGGCGGCCTCCTCGTTCGGGAAGCCGAACTCTTCGGCCTTCGGCCACACGGCGACGACGTCGGCCGTCGTGGCGCCGGGCTTCACGAGAGCGATGGCGCGGTCCATGTACTCGCGCGCCCGGGTGTAAGCATCCTTCTGCGCCTGGCTCGCCGAGCCAACCGCAAACGTGCGGTAGTAGCAGGTGCGGTAGCCGTTGTAGCTGTGCAGGATGTCGAAGAACGCCGGGTCGCCGGGGCGAATCAGGCGGTCGCTGAAGACGTGCGGGTGCGGCGAGCAGCGCTCACCCGAAATCGCGTTGACACCCTCGACGTACTCGGAGCCGAGGTCGTACAGCGTCTTCGCCACGAGCCCGACGGTCTCGTTCTCGCGGACGCCGGGGCGCAAAAACTCGTAGAGGTTCTCGTAGGCCGCGTCGACCATCGAAGCGGCCTGAGTGAGCAGGCGGATCTCGTCGTGCGTCTTGATGCGGCGGGCCTCGAGGAAGATCTGCTGGCCATCGACGACCTGGATGCCCTCGGCTTGAAGCGCGAACAGAATCGGCAACTCGATGACATCGACGCCGAGCGGCTCGTTCGCCAGCCCGAACTTTTCGAGCTCACGCTTGACCTTCCGTGCAACTTCCTGAGCGATGCCGGCGTCCGGCGGGAACGCGCCGCGCAGGGTGGAGATGCCGGCCCGTGACCCCGACTCGAGGCGAGGACGGGTTGCGCCATGGTGCGGCGCGTGCGGGTCGGCGTCGGCCTCCGAGTGCGTGTGGTCGAGCCACGGGTTATAGAGCGAGTGGTGCTTGGCGGCCGAACCGAAATCCCACACGATGGGGTCGGTCTTTCTCGTCAGCAGTGCGAACCGAATGAGCTTGTCCATCGCCCACGTGCCGATGTGGGTTGCCGACATGTAGCGGATGTTCGAGAAGTCGAAGGCGAGGACGGCACCGACGTCGGACTGGTCGAGCTGCGCTTTCAGTCGCATGAGCCGCTCGGTGCGCAGACGGTCGAAGTCGACGCGTGCCTCCCAATCGACGGCGTTCATGCCTGTAGTGCCGGTGCTCTTCATCGAGTCCTCCAGATCGGTGCGCGTGACGCGGTGACGCATGTGCGTCATGTTTACCACAGATAAACACCGTCCAGCCAGGACTGTCAATCTCCCCACAGCATTCGCTCCGCCGAACATTTTTTGGGCCAGGACTTCACTCTCAGCGCACGCAGATGTATAGGCACGCTGAATAGCACCACCCGGACGGTCACCGTAGATCTCCGGTACCCACGATTTCAAGGGAGAAATCAGATGAGGCGTTCACCCATCGCACGCCGCGGGCGCTTGTCGTTCGTGGCACTGGCCGCCGCGGCGGCCCTCACCCTCGGTGCCTGTGCCAGCGATGCTGGCGAGACCCCGACTCCGGGCGACGACACCACCGCCGCCCTCACGGAAGAGACCCTGCAGGTCGCCTTCATCTCCTTCGCCGTCGCGAACACCTACGACGAGCCGATGCTCGCCGAGATTCAGCGCGTCGCCGCCGAGAATAACATCGAGATCACCGTCTTCGACGGCAACCTCGACCCGAACCTCCAGGTCACGCTGATCCAAGACGTCATCGCGTCGGGACAGTACGACGGGCTCATCACACAGCCGGTGTTCGGCCCCGCACTCGTCGACGTCGTGCAGCAGGCGCTCGACGCGGGACTCACGGTCGTCAACGTCGACCAGATTCTGGGTGACGACTTCACGACGGGAGCAACGCAGGTCGACGGTCTCGCCGCGAACGTCGTGTTCGTCCCCTCAGAGATCGGCATCAAGTTCGGCGAGCAAGCCGTCGCGGCGTGCGCCTCGGCGAACCTCGACCCGTGCAACGTCGCGTTCCTGCACGACGTCAAGGCCTCGGCCATCGGTGTCGCACTCTATGACGGCTTCAACTCCGTCATCGAGGGCACCCCGGTGCAGATCGTTGCCGAGGGTGAGACCTTCTACAACCCCGCTGCCGCGCAGGGAGCCGTTGCGGACATCCTCTCGGCGAACCCCGACATCGACCTCATCGCCACCTCTGACCAGGGTCTGCAGGGCGCGGTGCTGGCCATCGAGGCCGCGGGGCGCTCCCTCAGCGAGTTCCTGATGATCGGCTACGGCGGCTCCGCCTGGGGCAAGGAGCGGGTGTCCGAGGGCGTCGTGTTCTCGAACGTCGTGCAGGCGCCGGCCACCGAAGGCCGCCTCGCGATGGAGGCCATGGTCGACGCGCTGCGCAACGGCGTCAACCAGGGAGACATCGACCCGTTCGCGGACTTCCCGAACAACGGCGTGATGACGCGCGACAACGCCGACCAGTTCGCGGGCGAGTGGGCCGGATAGTCCATGCCTGACACGGCAACCGCTGGCACCCCGCAGCTCCTCGTCGAGCTGCGGGGTGTCGGCAAGTCCTTCGGCGGCACCCCGGTGCTGCGTGACATCGACCTGACCCTCACGCCCGGGAGCGTGCACGCCCTCGTCGGCGAGAACGGCGCGGGAAAGTCGACCCTGTCGAAGATCATCTCGGGCATCTACACCGCCGACGCCGGGCAACTATTCGTCGACGGAAACCCCGCGCACTTCACCTCCCCGCGCGAGGCCCTCGACCGCGGCATCGCAACGATTGCCCAAGAGCTGGCACTCGTGCCCGAGCTCACCGTCGCAGAGAACGTCTTCCTCGGACGCGAGCCGCGCACCGCAGGCTGGATCGACCGCAAGAAGCTGCGCGCCGAGTTCGTGGCCGTCGCGGAGCGTACAGGCTTCGACCTCGACCCCGACGCCGTCGTGGGCGGCATGCGCACGGCCGACCAGCAGAAGGTCGAGATCCTTCGCGCTCTCGCCCGGGGTGCCTCGCTCATCATCATGGACGAGCCCACCGCCGCGCTGTCGAACCACGACGCTGAACTGTTGCACGGCGTCGTTCGCCAGCTCGCGAACTCCGGGCACACCGTGCTGCTGATCTCGCACTTCCTCACCGAGGTGCTCGAGCTGGCCGACACCGTCACGATCCTGCGTGACGGACGGCACATCCAAACTTCCAAGGCAGCGGACGAGACGGAATCGAGCCTCATCGAGGGGATGCTCGGCCGCAGTCTAGGCTCCGTCTTCCCCGACAAGCCCCCCGTCGACCCCGAGGCCCCCGAGGTGCTGCGCGTCACCGACCTCGTCGCCCCCGGCGTCAACGGCGTCTCACTCAGCGTGCGCGCCGGCGAGATCGTCGGCCTGGCCGGCCTCGTCGGGGCCGGGCGCAGCGAGATTGCGCACGCGATCTATGGGTCGGCGCCCCGCGCATCCGGCGTGGTCGAAATCGACGGTATTACCTGCCCCGCCGACATTCCGCGCGCGCTGAAGAGGGGCATCTTCCTGATCGGGGAGTCGCGCAAAGAGCAGGGCCTCGTGCTCGGCCGACCCATTCGTGACAACGTCACCCTGTCGAACATGGCGCAGGTGGCGCCCGGCGGCTGGGTGCGCACCGGCGACGAGCGACGAGCGTCGCGCGGCCTGCTCGAGCGCGTGACCGTCGCCGGCGACGACCGGCGCGCCGTCTCGGCGCTCTCGGGCGGCAATCAGCAGAAGGTGTTGTTCGGCCGGGCGTTGCAGAAGGCCCGTCGCCTGCTCATCGCCGACGAGCCGACGCGCGGCGTCGACGTCGAGGAGGTGCTCGGCCTCGCGCACCGCGTGCTCGTCGTGCGGGCCGGACGCGTCGTTGCTGAACTCACCGGCGACGAGATGACCGAGGAAAACATCATCACGGCGGCGTTCGCCGATCCGACCCCCGTTGGGAGCTGACCACCATGAGCATCGACGCCCCCGAGAAGACGGCACCCGCCGCACCCCCGCCCGCTTCGCGCGGCGGATCGTTCGGCGACAACGCGGATGCTGTGCAGCGGTTCCTGAGGAACGTCCCGTGGCGCTCGGTCGCGATCGTCGTGCCGTTCCTCCTCGTGTTCATCGCACTGTCGATCGGGAGCCCGGCCTTCCTGTCGGCGCAGAACATCGGCAACGTGTTGGACCGGCAGGCCGGAATCCTGATCATTGCCGCGGCCGCCACCCTCGTCCTCATCGCGGGAGGTATCGACCTCTCGGTCGGCGCCACCTACATGTTCACCGCGGTGGTCTGCGGCACGATCATCGTCCGGGTGGGCGGCGAAACGGGAGCGGCGCTGGGAATCGCCGTGGGCATCCTCGCCGGCCTCGCCATCGGGCTCATCAACGGGATCATCAGTACGTATCTGAGGATCAACCCCCTGATCGCCACCCTCGCGATGAGCTTCATCATCCTGGGCGCGACGAAGCTCGTGTCGCAGTTCGGCAAGGAGGGCGTCGGCCAGATCCGTGTCGACGTGCCCGAGTTCCGGTGGCTCGCGCTGCTTCGCCCCCTCGGGGTGAGCCTGCCCACCTGGATCGCCGCCGTCGTGCTCATCGTGCTCGGCGTCGTGCTGTGGCGCACCACCTTCGGGCGGTACGTCTACGCCGCTGGCGGTAACGCCGAGGCGGCCAGGCTGGCGGGTATTCGCATCAACGTGGTGCGCATCGCGACGTTCGCGCTGGCGGGGACTGCCGCGGGCCTCGCCGGAGTCATCGACCTGGCGCGGACCCCCTCGGTGCCCGAGAACGATGCGATCGCGACAACGCTGACCTTCACGGTGCTCGCCGGCATCGTCGTCGGTGGCACCTCGATCCTCGGCGGCGCGGGCGCCGTCTGGCGCACCGTGCTCGGCATCCTGTTCATCGCCATGCTCTACAACGGGTTCACCCTGCTGCGTATTGACCCGCTGTTCCAGGGCATCGCGCTCGGGGTCATCATCCTCGTGGCTGTCGGCTTCGACGCCTGGTCGAGGACCCGCAGGAGGTAAAGACCCCGGCCCCGCGGGTGGTGCGGGGCCGGACCGAGTTACGGGGTCGGCGCGGGTGGTGCGCCGACCCCGTTTCTGCGTGTGCGCGGGGAGTGCCGGATGCGCGGCCCCGCCGCCGAGGCCCGTCAGGGATGCGCGGCCCTGCTGCCGAGGCGCGTCGGGCGCGCCAGCCTGCCGCCGAGGCACGTCGTGTCGCGTCGCCCCGGTTCACCGACCGCCACGCCGCAGCGCGAACGGCGTGTCCGCCGCGTCAGCGGGACTTCGCGACACGCGGGTCGGAGGGCGCAGCACCCGGCGCGCCGCCTCGCTGCGCCAACCTCGCGGACATCCGGTGGCGTCGAATGCGCGGGATGCGCAGACCAGCTCCAGGGATGCGCGGGATGCGCAGGCCAGCTCCAGGGATTCACGGCCCTGCCGCCAAGGCGCGTCGGGCGCGCGCCACGCCAGCCGCCCACGCCGCGCACGGCGCCGGGACACGCGAAACGGCGGGTGGCCCCCAGGGGACCACCCGCCGTCAGCAGCGGTTGAAGCTGGCGAGCCCTACTTCTCCTCGTCGAGGTACATGTATGGGTTCGCGATCGGCTCGTCTTCGGGCAGGGCAGGGTTCATCCACTCGGCCCAGGCCTCTTCGCCCAGCTCGCCGCGCACGTGCTCGACCGAGGCGGCGACGCGGTCGGCGACCGGCTTGAGCGGCAGTCCGATGCGCTCACCGTCGAACTTGACGACCTTGCCGTCAACGACCACGGTGTGCACGTCGGCGGTTCCCGCCTGGTACACGACGTGGGCGTACGGGTTGAGGATCGGCGTCATCGCGGGCGACTCGTCGTTCTTCAGCAGCACGAGGTCGGCTTTCTTGCCCACGGTGATCGAGCCGAGCTTGTCGGCCATGCCGAGGGTGTGCGCGCCGCCCATGGTGGCCTGCCAGACGGCGTCTTCCGCTTTCATGCGGTTGACGTTGACCGTCTCGCCGGCATTGTGCGCCTCGAGGTGGTCACGCGAGCGGAACGACGACAGCGTCGAGCGCATGGCCGAGAAGAAGTCGGCGCTCCACCAGACGCTGGTGTCCATCGACAGCGACGCGGTGATGCCGTACTTCTTGGCGACCCACGCCGAGGGGTAACCCTGCCCGGCGCTCTGCTCGCTCTCGGTGGCGACCGAGATCGTTCCGCCCGTGGCGGCGATCTTGTGATAGCTGTCTGGGCCGAGCGACGACGCGTGTACGTACGTGATCTGGTCCGTCATGAACCCGTGGTCGTACATGTACTCGATGTTCGGGTCGCCGTTGACGCCCCACACACCGGCGTGCGTGGTGACGCGCAGACCGAGGTCGCGCGCCGCCTCGAAGGCTCCCTTCTCGTGGAAGTCGGGGCCCGAGTTGACGTCGAAGGCCACCTGCAGGCCCATCATGTCGGAGGTCGTGAAGTTCTTGACCCAGTTCTGGAAGCCGGGGTCGTTCATCCACTCCCACGGCGCACCGAGATAGTTGCCGTAGGCGAGCACGAAGCGCCCGGGGATGCTCTGCAGCGCCTCGACGGCGGCGTCGGCGTAGTCGGGGGTGCGCAGCGCGTGCGACCAGTCGACCGTGGTGGTGACACCCTGGTCGACCGACTCGAGGGCGCTGAGCTGGTTGCCGGCCGCAATGTCTTCGGCGCGGAATACGTGGCCCCAGGTCAGGTAGTAGAAGACGAAGTACTGGCTGAGCGCCCAGTCGCCGCCGTAGCCGCGCAATGCGGTCTGCCACATGTGGCGGTGGGTGTCGATCATGCCGGGCATCAGGATTCCGCCCTTGGCGTCGATCTCCAGCGTGCCCGCCGGTACCTCGAGGTTGTGTCCAACGCCAGCGATCGTGTCGTCGGTGATGAGTACGTCGGCGTTTTCGAGTACGCCTGCCGAGTCGACCGTAATCACCGTGGCGTTGCGGAAGACGACGGGTCGTCCGGGCGCGAAGTCGTCGGCGCGGGGTGCGACGGCATCGGTCATGAGTTCCTCCTCGTTGAGCAATTCAATAAAGGTGTACGACTGTGTACAGCCAGAGTGAAATACTAACGCCGTCGCGACCGATATATCCAGTCGTATCGACTTTTCTCCGCCGAGAGGATGCCCAGAATGCGGCGGCGCGCGCTCCGGTCGCCGCCTTAACGGCCGCATCCCTCGCCGTGGTGGCTCACAGACGAGGGATGCTGGGCTCGCGTCCCAGCCGAACGGTTGCGGGGAGCGCGAACGGCTAGGTGAGGCGCCAGCCGCGGTCGACGTAGAGGCTGGTGCCCGAGACGCCGCGATTGTTCAACAGGAACATGGTCGCGTCGACGATGTCGGCCGTGGTGGCGAGCTTGCCGCCGGGCGTGCGCGACTCGTAGGCCTCGATGACGCCGGCGGGCTTGTCTGCCCAGAACGGGGTGTCGCCGATGATGCCGGGGTGCAGGGCGTTGACGCGCATCGGGGCGAGTTCGAGGGCCATCGAGTGCACGAGGCCTTCGACGCCGCCATTGATGGTGGCGACGGTCGTCGAGCCGGGGTACGGCGCGTCTTTCGCGCGACCGCCGAAGAGAACGATGCCGGTGTCGACGGTCGGCTCGAGCCGGTCGAGAAGCGTGTGCACGACCTCGGTGTAGCCCACGAGCTTCAGGGTGACGAGGCGCCGGGCGCGGGCGATGTTGTACTCGCGCACGCTGTTCGCGTCGCGCTCGATGGCCGCGAGGACGAGTCCGTGGATCTGACCGCAGGGCTTCAGCGCCTCGACGATCGTCTCGGGCTCGGAGATGTCGAGGGCAAGGCCCGTCGCGTTCGGGCCGATGGATGCGGCGATCTCGGTCGTGCGCTCAACGTCACGGCCCGTAAGCAACACATTGTCACCGCGGGCGACGACGGTCTTGGCGATCTCGAGGCCGATGCCGGAGGTGCCTCCGATGACGGCGATCGTGCGGGTCATTGCTCCTCCTTGAGCTTGTCGGCGAGGTACTCCCAGTCGCGAGAGAACCGGTAGGCGTGGCGGGCGGGCATCTGCGGCGCCTGCGTTTCGAGCCAGCGCACTTCGGCACCGACGGCCTCGAACGAGTGCACGCAGCCGACGCCGGCCCAGGCGATGTCGCCGGGCACCAGGCGGTAGTGGTCGCCGTCAAAGGTGGCGTCGACTTCGCCGTCGAGGATCAGGTAGACCTCCTCCAGCGGGTGGTCGTGCGGGCCGGCCTTGCCGGTCGGCTCGTACTGCACCATGAACATCGACCCGCTCGTGGCCCCGAGGTCGGAGTCGACCATCATCTTGAGGGTGATGCCGCTGTAGACGAGCAGGGCGGTGCGCATGCTGGCCGACACCGCGAGCAGCTCTTGCGACTGCTTGCCCGGGTTCATGTGCTCTTCCTGGATGTTGCCGAACGAGCGGGTGCGCGGGTCGCGGGCGTCGACCGTGATGGGGTCGACGACGGGTAGGTCGGCGACGCGGTAGGTGTCGAAGCCGTACTTCTCGCGCGCTGGCGGCGTGAAGAGGTCGGCCCACACGGCGTCGGTGTCGCCGACTGAGCGCCACGCGTGGGGCACGCCGATCGGCACGACGCCATAGTCGCCGGCGACGAGGTGCACGGTCGCCTCGGGGGTCGCGATGATGACCTCGCCCTCAAGAACGTGGAACTGCTCTTCGAACGAGTGCACGTGGGTGGGAATCTCGCCGCCGGGTGCGAGCTTCGAGACGCCGAAGTCGCTGTGTACGGCGCCGTCGGCGTAGCCGACACCGAGCCACCGGGTGTAGCCGGTCGAGCCGGGGGCGATGGGGCCGGGGTCGCGGTAGTCCGCGTCAGCGGCCCGACGAACGACGTAGCGTGCGCTCATGGAGCTTCCTCACTCGATGGGCGACGCAGGACCGCCGCCATTGTTCAGCCTTGCTGAACACAGTGAACAGCCGGAGCGGCCACTTGTCAAGCCGTGGCGCGCCGCCTCGCCACCTCGTAAAGCGTCACGCTCGCCGCGATGCCCGCGTTCAGCGACTCGGTCGCCTCTGAGATCGGGATCGAGACAATCGCGTCGCACGTCTCCGCGACCAGTCGCGACAATCCCTTCCCCTCGCTGCCCACCACGATCACGAGCGGCTGATCGGCAAGCTCAAGCCCTGGAAGCGACACATCGCCGTCGCCGTCGAGGCCCAAGACGAACACGCCCTGCTGCTTCAGCGCCTTCAGCGTCTGCGTCAGGTTCGCCGCCATCGCCACCGGGGTGCGGGCCGCGGCGCCGGCCGAGGTCTTCCACGCCGATGCGGTCACGCCGACGCTGCGACGCTGCGGCACGATCACGCCGTGCCCGCCGAATGCCGCCGTCGAGCGGATGATCGCACCGAGGTTGCGCGGGTCGGTGATGCCGTCGAGCGCGATGATCAGTGCCGGCTCGTCGCGGTCGGCAGCGCGCTCAAGCAGATCGTCGGGGTGTGCGTACTCGTACGGCGGCACGCTCAACGCGATGCCCTGGTGCACCGAGTCGCCGGTCATGCGGTCGATCTCGGGCCGGGTGACCTCGAGAATCGGCACGCCACGCTTGGTGGCGAGCGAGAGCGCCTCCTTGACCCGGTCATCCATGTCGATGCGCACCGCGATCGTGAGCGCGGTCGCCGGGATGCGCGCCCGCAGCGCCTCGAGGACGGAATTGCGCCCCGACACCACCTCGGTGTCGCCGCTCTTCTTCGCCGAGCGGGGACCGCCGCTCGTGCTGGTCGCGGCGTTCGGCTTGCGGCCGCCCGTGCGCGACTTCGCCGCCTCGAGCCGCTCCTTGGCGGCCTTGCGCTTGCCGGCCGGGTGCCAGCTGCGATCTTCGGCCTTCGGCGTGGGGCCGCGACCCTCGAGCTTCTGGCGACCCTGACCGCCCGAGCCGACGGTGGCGCCCTTCTTACTCTTGCGGGCGTTGGGGTGTCCGTGCTTAGCCATCGAGTCTCCACTCGGTTGAGGTCGCCGTGTCGTCGAGCTGGATGCCGGCGGCGGAAAGTTCATCGCGAATGCGGTCGGATTCGGCGAAGTCGCGTCTCTCACGAGCAGCGCGGCGCTCCGCGATGCGCGCCGCCACGAGGGCGTCGAGCGCGCGCTCCGCGGCGCCGCCCGCACGAGACCCGGGATGCTCACCCGCCTCCTCGAATCCCAGCACCGTGACCATCGCGCGGGTCGCGTCGCGGTGGCCGCGCGCGGTGTCGAGTTCGCCCGCGTCGAGGGCCGTGTTACCGGCGCGGACGGTGTCGTGCAGAACGGCGAGCGCCTGAGGGACGCCGAGGTCGTCGTCGAGGGCGGCGGCGAAGCGCCCCGGCACGCGGTCGGCGAGAGGGGCGGCGGCCGCGGCGTCGGTGACCGTGTCGCCGAGCGCGGCATCGGCACGCGAGAGAAATGAGGTGATGCGCTCGCGGGCGGCCTTCGCCTCGTCGAGCGAGGTCGGCGTGTAGTCGATGGTCGAGCGGTAGTGCGCGGAACCCAGCCAGTACCGCACGTCGGCGGGGTCGTGCTCGGAGAGCAGTTCCGCGGCGAACACCGAGTTGCCGAGCGACTTCGACATCTTCTGTCCGCCGACGCTCACGAGCCCGTTGTGCACCCAGTGTTGCGCGAACGGGTGACCCGCCGCGCTCGACTGGGCGAGCTCGTTCTCGTGGTGGGGGAAGCGCAGGTCGAGCCCGCCGCCGTGAATGTCGAAGGCCTCGCCGAGGTACCGGGCGGCCATCGCCGAGCACTCGATGTGCCAGCCGGGGCGACCCCGGCCCCACGGTGACTCCCAGTGGGCACTCGCAGGCTCGTCGGGCTTGGCGCCCTTCCACAGGGCGAAGTCCCGCGGGTCGCGCTTCGCGCGCGCCGGGGCGTCCGTCGCGTCCTCCATGTCGTCGGGCGACTGTCGGGTCAAAGCCCCGTAGGTGGGCCAGCTGCGCACGTCGAAGTACACGTCGCCCGAGCCGTCGTGAGCGGGGTACGCGTGCCCACGCGCGATGAGCGCCTCGATGAGGGCGTGCATCCGGTCGATGGATGCGGTGGCGCGTGGCTCGTACGTCGGCGCGAGAATTCCGAGCGCTCGGTACGCGGCGGTGAACTCGAGTTCGACCCGGTAGGCCAGAGCCCACCAGCTCTCGGCGTCGTTCGCGTTCGCGAGGATCTTGTCGTCAATGTCGGTCACATTGCGGATGAACGTGACGGTGAGCCCGCGGGCCACGAACCAGCGGCGCCAGAGGTCGTAGACGAGGGCGCTGCGCAGGTGCCCGATGTGCGGGGCGGACTGCACGGTGGGTCCGCAGACGTACATGCCGACGCGGCCGGGCTCGCGCGGCGTGAAGTCGACGACGGCCTGCTGGAGGCTGTCGTAGAGGCGGATACTCACCGCGCCAGCCTACCGGCGGGGGTTGTCGGCCGAAGGGTCAGCTGCGGTGCGCGAGACGAGCGCCGTCGCGATCGCGGTGACCCCTTCGGCGCGGCCCGTGAAGCCGAGGCCGTCGCTCGTCGTCGCGGCGACGCTGACGGGGGCGCCGAGAATCCCGGTGAGGTGCTGCTCGACCTCGATGCGGCGCGGGGCGAAGCGGGGGCGGGCGGCGACGAGCTGCACGGCGACGTTCTCGACCCGGTAGCCCGCATCGGCGAGCAACGCGAGGGTGGCGGTGAGGAACACCTCGCCGCGCGCGTCGGTGAAGCGCGGGTCGTCGACCCCGAAGCGCGAGCCGATGTCACCGAGGCCGGCGGCCGACAGGAGCGCGTCGCAGATCGCGTGACTCACGGCGTCGCCGTCGCTGTGGCCCGCAAGCCCTGGCTCGTTCGGCCAGAAAAGTCCGCCGAGCCAGCACTCCGCTGTCTCATCGTACGCGTGAACGTCGACGCCGACGCCGGTGCGCAGGGCAGGGCCGGCGGTTACTGACGCGTCGCGGCCACCCGCGTCGGGCGCGGGCCCGAGCGCGCGCCCGTCCGCGATGAGCTCCGCGCGCCGCAGATCCCACGGCGTCGTGATCTTCAGCGCCGCCTCGTCGCCGGCAACCGTCACCACCGGATGCCCGGCGGCGGCGAACACCGAGGTGTCGTCGGTGTTCCCCGCCTCAGCCGCGGCGATCGCCTCACGGTAGGCCGCGAACGGGAAGCCCTGCGGCGTTTGCAGCACGGCAAGCCGCGACCGGTCGGCGACGCCGGTGACCGCGTCACCCCCGTCGGTCGTGGCGACCGTGTCGACCATCGGCAGCGCGGGAATCACCCCGGCCGACGTCTCGCGCACCGTCGCCGCCACGCGCGCGAACACCGCGGTCGGGGTCAGGGCGCGCGCGGCGTCGTGAATCAGCACGGTGTCGATCGGCTCGCCCGACTCAGCGAGCGCGGCGATGCCGGCCGCGACCGAGTCTTGGCGCTCGGTACCGCCGGGCACGACGGAGCCGTAACCCGGTGCGAGAACGCGGTCGACGATGTCGCGGGCCGCATCCAGCCGGATGCTCGGGGCCACGACCACGACGCGCGCCTCCTCCTCGAGGCGCGCGATCGCGGTCAACGCGTGCTCGAGCAGCGTCACGCCGCGCAAGGAGACGAACGCTTTGGGCTCGAAAGCCCCGAGCCGGGTGCCGCTACCTGCGGCAACGACGACGATGCCGAGCCGCACGGTTGCGTTCAGGAGGCGAGAACCTCGTCGAGCACGCTCGACGCCTTCTCTTCGTCGGTCTTCTCGGCGAGCGCGAGCTCGGAGATCAGAATCTGACGAGCCTTGGCAAGCATGCGCTTCTCGCCGGCGCTCAGGCCGCGATCTTGGTCGCGACGCCAGAGGTCGCGCACGACCTCCGACACCTTGATGACGTCACCCGAGGCGAGCTTCTCCAGGTTCGCCTTGTAGCGACGCGACCAGTTGGTCGGCTCTTCGGTGAACGGTGCGCGGAGCACCTCGAACACCTTGTCGAGCCCCTCCTGGCCGATCACGTCACGAACGCCCACGAGATCGACGTTGTCCGCGGGAACCTCAATGGTGAGGTCGCCCTGCGTGACGTTGAGCTTGAGGTAGGTCTTCTCTTCGCCCTTGATGACTCGGGTCTTGACTTCGGTGATGGTCGCCGCACCGTGGTGCGGGTAAACGACCGTTTCTCCGACAACGAATTGCATGGGTGGTGGTCCTTCCGCAGAACTCCTATTCTACCACAGGAATTTCTCAGCAAGCCGCCCCGTCTGTCGGGCGTTCGCCGGGGCAGCGCGCGCCCGCGAAGCGTCGCCACGCCCGCTAGACTGGTCGAGGTCGCGCCCACGCAGGCGGGCTATGCCCGGCCAGCGACCGCCGAATAGACGACGGGCACTGGAGGCATTTCGTGAAAACTCGCATGGCGGCAACCCTCGCGCTCGCCGCCGCGGTCATGGTCGGTGTGAGCGGTTGCACCTTCTCGGCGAACATCGCCACGCAGAAGGAGTATGACCCGTCAGACGGTGTCGGCACCACCATCGAACGGGTCTCCGTGCGCAACGTGATGCTGATCGGCGAGTCGAACGACGAGCTCAACCTCGTCATGACGGTTGCGAACAACTCCGACGAGCAGCAGACGCTCTCGGTGCAGTGGGAGGCCGGCGGCACCCGCGAGACCGAGACGGTCACCCTCGAGCCGCTCGGCCTGACGCGCGTCGGCGGCCCCGACGACGAGCAGTCGATCATCGTGACCGGCACCGGTGCGACGATGGGCGGCCTGTACCCGATCTTCTTCACCTACGGCGACGCCGAGGGCAGCGAGATCCTCGTGCCGGTGCTCGACGGCACGCTGCCCGAGTACGAGCTCTTCGTTCCCTCCGCGATCGAGCGCTAAGCCTCGAAGCGATAGCCGAGGCCGCGAACGGTCACGAGCATCCGCGGGTTTGACGGGTCGGGTTCGATCTTCGACCGGATTCGCTTGACGTGCACGTCGAGCGTCTTCGTGTCACCGAAATAGTCGGCACCCCACACCCGGTCGATCAACTGACCGCGCGTGAGCACGCGCCCGGCGTTGCGCAGCAGCAGCTCGAGCAGCTCGAATTCCTTGAGCGGCATGGCCACCTCGCGGCCGTCGACCATGACCTGGTGCCGGTCGACGTCCATGCGCACGCTGCCGGCCTCCAGCACGCTGTCGTCGAGGTCGTCTTCGTCGACCCGGCGACGCAGAACGGCACGGATGCGCGCCAACAGTTCGCGCGTCGAATACGGCTTCGTGACGTAGTCGTCGGCCCCCAACTCAAGCCCCACGACGATGTCGACCTCACTGTCCTTCGCCGTCAGCATGATGATCGGCACGCTGGAGCGCTGACGAAGTTCGCGGCACACCTCGGTGCCGGGAATGCCGGGCAGCATGAGGTCGAGCAGCACGAGGTCGGCACCGGCGCGGTCGAACTCGATGAGCGCCTCGACGCCATCGGCGGCGACCTGCGTTTCGTAGCCCTCGCGAGTCAGCAGGTACGACAGAGGCTCGGAGAGCGACGCTTCGTCTTCGACGATGAGGATGCGGGTCATGAACGCACTTTCTGCTTCGGGGTGGATGCTCGCGCCGAGCCGACGGCGCGCGGAAGGCGGATGGTGAAGGTCGAGCCGTAGCCGGCCTGCGACCAGACGCGCACGTCGCCGCCGTGGTTCTGCACGACGTGCTTGACGATGCTGAGGCCGAGGCCGGTGCCGCCCGTCGCGCGGGAACGGGCCTGGTCGATGCGGAAGAAGCGCTCGAACACGCGGTCGAGTTCTTCCTCGGGGATTCCGACGCCCTGGTCGGTGACGGCGATCTCGACGATGTCGTCGGTCATCGACACCCCGATTCCGACCCGGGAGGGCTTCGCGGAGTATTGGATCGCGTTCGCGACCAGATTGTGGACCGCGGTCACGAGCATCCCCTCGTCACCCATGACGCGCGCCTTCTTCGCGCCGCCGCTGACAATCTGGATGCCCGCTGCCTCCGCCGCGACCCGGTTCTTGTCGATCGCGGCCGAAATGACGGCGTCGACGTCGACCTCCGTCGGGTCGGAGAGCGCGTCTGCGGCCTGCAGGCGCGACAGCTCGATGATCTCCTGCGTCATCGCCGCGAGCCTCGCCGACTCGGTCTTCATGCGGTCGGCGAAGCGGCGCACCTGGTCGGGGTCGTCGGAGGCGTGCTCGAGGGCCTCGGCGAGGAGCCCCACCGCCCCGATCGGGGTCTTCAGTTCGTGGCTGATGTTCGCCACGAAGTCGCGGCGCACCGCCTCGAGTCGGTGCGCCTCGGTGCGGTCGTCGGCGATGAGCAGCATGTAGCGGGTGCCGAGCGGCGCGACCCGCACGCTCAGCCGCAACTGCGCGTCGCCGAGCGGTCCACGGGTGAGCTCGAGGTCCTCCGTGACCGGCTCGCCGTAGCGGCGAACGCGGTCGACGAGCTCGGTCAGGCGCGCGTGGACGAGGGTGCGATGCCAGACGAGGCCGAGGGCGTGCGCGCCGGGAGATGTCTTGATGACGGTGTTCGACGCATCCAGCACGACCGCCGCCGACTCGAGCGCGTCGATGACCTGGTCGACGCCGTCGGGAACGGTGGCCGTCGCGACCTGCGCGGCACGATGCCCACGCCTGGCCGCCGCGATGATGATCGCAACGGCGCCGCCCCCCAGGAACGCTCCGAGCAGGAGCGCGAGGGGAACCAGCAGTGCCGACTCCATGGTGATCAGCGTACTGACCGTCGAAGCGACACCCGCGCCCGAGCCCGGCTGGACGCCGCCACTGGGAGTAGAGTTCATCGCTCAGACACCTGACGTTTACCGGAGCAAGACACGGTAGGCACGTCTGAAGAGGGCCCGACGAGACGAGGACGAACCCCCATGCGCGAAGTTTTCCAGCAAGAGTTGGCCGAGGTGCAGGAACGCCTCGTCGAGATCGCCACGCTGGTCGCCGAGTCGATCGACAACGCCACCCGCGCGTTCAACGAGGTCAACGTCGCACTCGCCGAGCAGGTCATCGAAGATGACGACCGCATCGATGCCGCCGCCGCCGAACTCGACGAACTCGCCATCAACATCCTCGCCCGGCAGCAGCCGGTCGCCCGCGACCTGCGCATCGTCGTCAGCGCCCTGCGCATCAGCGCGTCACTCGAGCGCATGGGTGACATGGCCGAGCACATCGCCCAGCTGTCGCGCTACCGCTTCCCCGACAAGGTCGTGCCGAAGAGCCTGCGCCCCACCTTCGTCGAGATGGGCGCCGTCGACGTGTCGATCGCCCGCAAGCTCGTCGAGCTGCTGCGCACCGAAGACACGGCGATCGCCGAAGAGATTCGCAACGACGACGACAAGGTCGACGCCCTGCACCTCAGCGTGTTCGACAAGGTTCTCGGCGAGACGTGGAAGGGCGAGGCCATCGACACGGTCGACGCAACCCTCGCCTCGCGCTACCACGAGCGCTTCGCCGACCACGCGGTGTCGATCGCCAAGAAGGTGCAGTACCTCGCGACCGGCGACTGGGTTCCGGCCGACGACTAGATCAGGGGAAACTGCTCGGCGACGGTAGCGGTCTCACCGGCAAGCTCGAGCACGGCGACACTGCGCAGTTCGAGGCGCTCACCGCGGTCGACGCGGTCATAAGTCTCCGGCACGGGCACGTGCGGCTGGTATCCGCCACCCGCAAGCGTCGGGTCGGCGACTCGCACGCCCAGCTCGCGCAAGCCCAGCACCAGGGTGCGGTGCGCGACCGTCAGCGAGCCGTCGTCGTCGAGCAGCGTGGTGGGGCGAGCATCCTGACCGAGCTCGTCGTCGTCGCCGCCCACGGCCACGAAGGGGCCGTGGCTGGCGTACGCGAGCTCCACCGCGGCGGTCACCTGGCCGAGGTCGGCCTCGGTGGCGGCGCGGTCGAGTAGCACGACGTGCGGGGGCAGGTCGTCGAGCGGCAGCTCGTCGCCGAGGGCGACCTCGTCGAGGAAGGCGACGACCGCGAAGTGCAGCACGGCAGTGGGAGGGCGCCTTGGCCGACCGCTACTTCTTGCCCTGACTGGCGACGGCGGCGGCTCCGGCGGCGGCGGCCTCGGGGTCGAGGTACTCGGCCGGCTTCACGGGCATGAAGTCGTCGCCCAGCTCGTAGACGAGCGGGATGCCCGTCGGGATGTTGAGGCCCGCGATGTCGTCGTCGCTGATGCCGTCGAGGTGCTTCACGAGCGCGCGCAGCGAGTTGCCGTGAGCGGTGATGAGCACCGTGTTGCCCGCGGCCAGGTCTTTCGTGATGTCGCTCTGCCAGTAGGGCAGCATGCGGTCGATGACGAGCTTGAGGCTCTCGGTGCGGGGCACCTCGCCGTCGATGTCGACGTAGCGCGGGTCGTGCACCTGGCTGTACTCGGCGTCGTCGTCGAGCGGCGGCGGGGGCGTGTCGAAGCTGCGGCGCCACGTCATGAAGAGCTCTTCGCCGTGCTGCTCGAGCGTCTCGGCCTTGTTGAGGCCCTGCAGGGCGCCGTAGTGGCGCTCGTTGAGGCGCCAGCTGCGCTTGACGGGAAGCCAGTCGAGGTCGGCGACCTCGAGGGCGATGTTCGCCGTGTGGATGGCGCGCTTCAGCAGGCTCGTGTAGAGCACGCGGGGTTCGAGACCCGAGTCCTTGATCAGCTGACCGGCGCGGCGGCCCTCTTCGCGGCCCTGCTCGGTCAGTTCGACGTCGACCCACCCGGTGAAGATGTTCTTCTCGTTCCAGACGGAGTGGCCATGGCGAAGCAGGATCAGCGTGTGCGTCATGGGGTCAAGCCTAGCGAGGGCCGGGCGGTGGTCGCTGGGTGGTAGTCGCTGGGCGCTGGGCGCTGGGCGCGAGAATGGTGCGCATGGTTGAGGGTCGGGTGACGCGCGGCACGACCGGCGTGAACCGCCTGCGCCGAATGGACCGCTATATTGCCGCGCATCCCGCGTGGAGGGCGGCGGCCGTGCCGCTCGCCGTCGACCTCGGCTACGGGGCCTCGTGGTGGACGGCCCGCGAACTGCTTCTTCGGCTGCGCTCCGTTCGGCCGGATGCTCGGGTCACCGGCATCGAGATCGACCCGGCTCGGGTGCGCCACGCGCACGAGCAGGCCGAGGCCGCGCGGGCGGCCGGCGAGTCGGGGCTCGACGGGCTGCGGTTCGTCGTCGGAGGATTCGAGGTGCCCCTCCCGGGCGGGGAGCGCCCTGCGGTGATCCGGGCGGCGAACGTGCTGCGGCAATACGACGAGGGTGAGGTCGCTGCCGCCTGGGAGTTGATGCTGAAACGCCTCGCCCCGGGGGGCCTGCTGGTGGAGGGTACCTCGAACGAGGTGGGGCGCGTGGCGAGCTGGGTGTCGCTGCGCCCCGAGGTGGGGCCGGAGACGTTCACGATCGCCCTGCACCTCGACGCGCTGCGCACAGGCGACGTGACCGGACGCGGCGGCGTGGCGACCGCCGAGGCGCTGCCGAGTGTCGTCGCGGAGCGCTTGCCGAAGGTGCTGATCCACCGCAACGTCTCGGGCGAGGGCGTGCACGAGCTGCTGCGGGCGCTCGACGACCAGTGGATGCGGGCCGCACCGCTCGGGGCGTTCTCGGCCCGTCAGCGGTGGATCGCCGCGGTGCAGGGCCTGCGCGACGCGGGATGGCCGGTTCGCGACGGGGTCTCCCGCTGGAGGCTCGGCGAGCTCACCGTCGACTGGAGCGCCGTCGCCCCACGCTGACCCGGGGCGACGAGAGTCACCGAGCGCGAGGGCCCGAGACGACGGGCGCCGGGGTCGCGGAGCGCGCCGGGGGTGCACGGAGCGAGCGGAGGGCGCGGAGCGCGCCGGGGCGGGACACGGGCACCGGAAGCCGGGCACCAGACGCCGGGCACCGCGGGGTGCACACTCACCCCCTCCCGCGACTTCCACAACAGCGGAAGGGTGACGCGGCCTCACAACTCCGCCGTTGTGTGTGCGGTGGGAGAGAGAGAGCGAGAGAGAGGGGGGGTGGGTGCGCTCTCTGCTCGTGCGGGGTTGCGCAGATCGTGCGGAGGAAAACCCGCACGGAGTGCGCAAACCGGCACGGAGTCAGTACGCGAGACACGGGTTTGCGCCGAAACAAGCCCCGAGCGGCCATTGGTTCGGCGCAAACCCTTGTTTCGGCGGCGAACGTGGGCGCCGGGCGGAACGGCACCACGCGGAACGACGCCGGGCGGAACGGCACCGCGAACTCAGGGGTGGGCGCGGCGGTCGCACCCACAGGGGCGGGAGCGCCTGGCGGCGAGCGCGCGCCTACAAGGGCGGGAGCGCCTGGCGGCGGGCGCACCTGGAGCGGCGGGCGCGGCGGGCGCGCCTAGAGCGGCGGCCGCGGCGGGCGCGCCTGGCGCGCCTACAGGGGCGGGAGCGACTGTCGCGCCTCGGCGCGGGTGAGGCCGCAGACGATCAGGGTGTCGAAGACCAGCGAGCGCAGCAGCACCACGACCACCTGGTCGGGTACCCGCACGGCTCCCGGAACCGTGTCGGGCGAGAGCTCCCCGCTCATGGCGAGACCCAGCACCCGGGCGCGGTCGCGCTCGCTGGCATCGTCCACGGACCGCCCCAGGGCTTCGACGATCACCGCCGCCTCGTCGAGCAGGTGGGCGAGTCCCGGCCGCTCGAGTCCGTCGCGCACGAGGATCTCGACCCGGCGCGCGATCGACCGCACGTGCCGCGTCACCAGGTCGGCCGAGCCGAGCAGCTCGGCCTCCGCCGCGAGCCGCGCACGCCCGCGGCGCAACCACGGAGAGTAGGCGGCGACGGCGCGCGCCGACTCGAGGGACGTCGCCCACTCGTCGATCAGTGGCTGCGTGCGACGACTGCGCGACAGGGCGAGCTCGGCGGCGGCCGTGTCGCCACGCCGGAGCGCCTCGGCGACGCCCTTCAGCGACTCGACGAGCAGCGAGAACAGCGCGCGCGACTCGCCGCGGGTGCGCAGCACGTCAAGGCGCGGGATGAGCGCGGTAACGAGCAGCGCGACGACTCCCCCGACGAGCCCGTCGACGGCGCGCTCGAACACTCCCCCCTCGGGGTCGGGCAGCACGGCGACCAGCATCGACTGCACCGCCGCCGCCACGGCGAAGCCGGTCGACGCCGACACGAGCCGGGCCACGATCAACGCCACCGCCAAAATGAGCGCCAGCTGCCACACCCCGCGCCCAACGGCGAGCACGATGAGCGCCGCGACGACGATTCCCACCAGGATGCCCACGACCGTTTCGAGCACCCGTCGCGGTCGCGCGTCGCGCGCGAACCCGAGCGCGCTGATCGTCACCGTGACGGCAACGATCGGCAGCTCGTGGTCGAGCACGTAGCGGGCAAACGCGTAGGCCATGACCACGCCGGCGACGATCTGGGCAATCGCGGGCAGCGACCGGGCGAGCCTGCGCAGAGCGCGTCGAGCATCCAGCCGGAGACTGATGCGGCGTTCGAGCCGGCGAAGCGGATCGGCGCCGCGCACGACGGGCCCTGCCCTACCGGCGCTGGGCGCCGAGGCGCGGCAGGCGGGGAACGGCGGCGGCCTGGCCGGCCTCCGGCGGCACGATCACCTCTTGCGCGGCGGCCACGTCGACCCCGTCGACGGGCACGACGAGCGGTGCGGCGACGTCGAGCGAGCGCTTCACGACGGCCAGCGCGATCGGCCCGAGTTCGTGGTGGCGGGCCACCGAGGTGATGCGCCCGACGTCCGCGCGGTCGGCGTCGGCCGCGTGCACGGGCGACCCGGGGGCCGGCAGCAAGGCGTCGGACCCGTCGAGGTGCAGCATGACGATGCGCCGCGGCGGCCGGCCCAGGTTGTGCACCTTCGCGACCGTCTCTTGGCCGCGATAGCAGCCCTTCGCGAGGTGCACGGCAGAGCGCAGCCAGTCGACCTCGTGCGGGATCGACTTCTCGTCGACCTCGGCCGCGAAGCGCGGGCGCCAGGCGGCGACCCGCAAGGCCTCCCAGGCGAGCGACCCGGCGAACCGCACGCCCCCGGCGCGGGCGAGCCCCGCCAGCTCGGCGAGGAACGCACGCTCGACGATCAGCTCGCGTGCCGGGTAGTCGCAACCGGGGTGCTCGGCCTCGGGCGCGTACTGCCAACCGCCGGCCTGCACGGCGCTCCACGGGTCGCTCCAGACGAGCGGCGCGCCGTGCGGCGACGCGGCCGGGATGCTCGGCTCGGCCCCCGCAGGACTCATCGCGCCGATCACGGCCCACTCGCCGCTCGCGTCGGCGACCTCGACCTGCATCATGAAGCGCATGCGGTCGAGCCAGGCGGCGAGCGCCTCGGCCTCATCGCCCTCGACGATCAACCAGGTCGTCACGCCGTCGTCGATGACGTGCATGGCGTGCTCGATGCGGCCGTTCGGGTCGAGCAGCAGCGTCTCGGCCGAGCCGCCGGGCGTGAGGCCGGCGAGCGCCTGCGAGGTGAGCGAGTCGAGCCAGCGCAGCCGGTCGGGGCCGGTGACCGTCACGACCCCGCGGTCGCTCAGGTCGACGACGGCGCGACCGGCGACGAGGGCGCGTTGCTCGGCGACGGGGTCGCCGTAGTGCTCGGCGGTCGGCGCACCGACAGCGCCGGGAAGCGCGGCAAGCGGCGATGCGGCAGAGTCGGCAGACGACACGGCGCTCACTCCGCCCGACTCAGGGTGCCCGAGGCGTGCGTGCGCAAGTCGTTGCCGAGGGCGGCGATGTCCCACGCCCACAGCAGCTTGCCCTCAACGAGGCCGTACATGCGGGTGGCGGCCGAGTACTCCTTCGACGAGGCCGACCGCATCACGGCGTCGGTCTGCAGGTCGATGCGCGGGCCCTTCACGCGGCCGAGGTACAGCTCGCTGATGCCGCTCGGGTGAATGAGCGCCACCTCGATCTCGAAGTCGTCGCGACTCGTGCGCAACTGCTCGACCGACTCTGCGGTCGGGAAGGGACGGTCGCCCACACCGGGGAGCATGCCGGGGCCGGGGTCACCGGCCTGCGAGGGGCGGTGCAGGCGCCAGTAGCCCGCTTCGGCGTTGAGGGGGGTCTGCTCGCCGTCGAGCAGCCACGTCGACGATGAGTAGTTCAGGTAGTGCAGCCCGTCGTGGCTGAAGCTGACGCGCTGGCCAAACTCGTGTTCGCGCACGGTCTCGCCGTCGACGTAGTGCACGGCGCCGGAGCCCTCCCACACGCCGAGCAGCCACGACAGCGGCGCCAGCTCGGCGGGGACGTTCGCGTCGAGGGTGAACACTGCCCTGCCGCCGCGCGTCAGCGCTGGCCGCGATACAGGTTGACGAGCACGACGACCGAGACGAACCCGATGGCGAGCGACGCCAGGCCCAACAGGCCGAGGAAGAAGATCTCTAGCGCGAGCAGCATGCGCTCATTGTAGACCGGCGAGGATGAGCATCAGCCCCGAGGCGAGGGCGGCGACAATCACGATTCCGACAACACTCGCGAGCAACCGTCGCACCACCCCGTCGGTGCGCTGGAACGCCACCTGCACGATGAAAGCGAGCAGCACCGCCGACGCGGCGACGACGCCGGTAGCCCCGATCCAGTTCTCGCTCGGAAGCGCGACGATGACGATCACGAGCGCCGTGATGGTGGCCCCCCAGACGGGTATCGCGGTCGCAAGCGTGCGGGACATGTCCTCCATGCTAGGCGGCCCGCATAGACTGGGCACTGACACCACGGAGGACGCATGGCGGATCTGCTCATCCTGACCTCGCGGGTGGACGCCGATGTTCTTCCGTCGCTGGGGCTGCTGAGCCATCGCGTGCGCCGTGTGCCCGCCCAGCCCGCAGCCCTCGTGGGGGCCCCGAACGCCGACGCGATTCTGGTCGATGCGCGCACCGACCTGGCGGCGGCGAAAACGCTGTGCAAGATCTTGCAGACGACCGGCGCCGGCTGCCCCGTGCTGGTCGTACTCACCGAGGGCGGCCTGACCGCGGTGAACGCCGAGTGGGGCGTCGACGACGTTCTGCTCGAGTCAGCGGGCCCCGCTGAGATCGACGCGCGGCTGCGGCTCGCGATCGGCCGCCAGTCGCAGGGCGATGGCGAGTCGCAGTTGATCAAGGCCTCGGGCGTCGTGATCGACGAGGCGAGCTACTCGGCGAAAGTCAACGGCCGCACGCTCGATCTCACCTTCAAGGAGTTCGAACTGTTGCGCTTCCTCGCCACGCACCCGAGCCGGGTCTTCACCCGCGAACAGCTGTTGAGCGAGGTGTGGGGTTACGACTACTTCGGCGGAACCCGCACGGTGGACGTTCACGTGCGGCGCCTTCGCGCAAAGCTCGGCGACATGGATGCTCTCATCGGCACCGTGCGGAATGTCGGCTACCGCTTCACCCTCCACGAGGACGGCGCTCTGCCGAGCGCTCAAAACGTCGACGCCTAAGATCCTTTTTCCGCCGCCTCGCGGTGACACAATGCCGCCATGAGCGTCATGAGCGCGCGGCGGGTGCAGGGCACCTTCGACGTGCTGACCTTCGGCAACACGATCGCGGCGTCGTTCATCTGGGGCATCAACACCCTCTTCCTGCTCGACGCGGGCCTCAGCAACCTGGAGGCGTTCGCGGCGAACGCGTTCTTCACGCTCGGCATGGTGATCTTCGAGATTCCGACCGGTGTTGTCGCCGACACGTGGGGTCGACGCGCGTCGTACCTGCTCGGCACGATCACCCTCGGCGTGCCGTTCCTCGTGCGGGTGGGTGTCCTCCTCGCCATGGTCGTCGTCGCAGGCTCCCTGATGCGCGACCTCGGGTTCACGCCCGTGCGGGGCGCCGGGCCGGTGACGGCCGTACGCACGGTGATGCGGGCATCCATCGATCACGGTTTTCGGCGCCCCGCGATCCGGTGGGTGATGGTCGCGACGCCGTTCACGGCGGGGGTCGGCATCTACGCCTTCTACGCCCTGCAGCCCTACCTGCTCGAGGTGGCGGGCGACAGCACGGCCTACGCGCTCGCGGGTATCGCCGCCGCGATCTTCGCCGGGTCGTCGATCATCGGGGGCGCGCTCGCGCCGGTGGTGCGACGGGCCGTGCGGCGTCGCACCACCGTGCTGATCGCCTCAGTCGCCGTGTCGTCGGCCGTTCTCGTGGCCTTCTCCTTCGTCAACCAGCTGTGGCTTGCCATCGTGCTGCTCGCCGCCTGGGGGCTCACGACGTCGGTCGCCCAGCCCGCGCAGCGCTCGTACCTGAACGACATGATCCCGTCAGCGCAACGCGCAACCGTGCTGTCGTTCCACTCGCTGCTCGGCGGCGTCATTTCGGCCTGCGCACTGCCCTTCCTCGCCCTCAGCCGAGCACAGCGCGACCCGGCCGACGAGGCCACGACGCTCGTCGCCACCGAGTAGCAACCTTCTCGACACCCACGGGTGCCAGAATGTGCGGATGCACGACGAGGGTGGGGCCACAAGCGACGGAGCGCAGGTCGACGGCGGCGTCGACGGCGACTTCATGGACGACTACGACGAGACGACGAGCGTCGATGACGGAACGCTGCCGATCGAGCGCTACCTCGACCGTGAGTTGAGCTGGCTGCGCTTCAACCAGCGCGTGCTGGAGCTCGCCGAGGACCCCACCACCCCGCTGCTCGAGCGGGTCAATTTCTTGGCCATCTTCGCGACCAACCTCGACGAGTTCTTCATGGTGCGCGTCGCGGGCCTCAAGCGCCGCATCGTCACGGGCCTCGCGGTGCCGACGAACACGGGTCGGGCACCCGGCGACGTGCTCGCCGACATCAACCGTCTCGCCCTCGAGTTGCAGCACCGCCACGTGCGGTGCCTGCACGAGCTCGTGAAGCCCGAGCTCGACGACGAGAACATTCACATTGAGTCGTGGGCCGACCTGAACGACGACGACCGCGAGCGGGTCGACGAGATCTTCTCGACCAAGATCTTTCCGGTGCTCATGCCGCTCGCTGTTGACCCGGCGCACCCCTTCCCCTACATCTCGGGACTGTCGCTCAACCTCAGCGTGCGGGTGCGCAACCCGAAGACCGACAAGACCGAGTTCGCGCGCCTGAAGGTGCCGACCGTGCTGCCCCGCTTCGTGCAGCTGCCCGACGACGGCACGGGTCGCGTGCGCTTCTTGACCATCGAAGACCTCATCTCGAACCATCTCGACGAGCTGTTCCCCGGCATGGAGGTGCTCGAGCACCACGAGTTCCGACTCACCCGCAACGAAGACGTCGAGATCGAAGAAGACGAGGCCGAAAACCTCATCCAGGCGCTCGAGCGCGAGCTGCTGCGTCGCCGCTTCGGCCCGCCCATTCGGCTCGAGATCACCGACGACATGGATGACGTCACCCTCGGACTGCTCGTGCGCGAACTCGGCATCACCGAGAACGAGGTGTACCGCCTGCCCGCCCCGCTCGACCTGGGCGGACTCTTTCAGATCGCGAAGCTCGACCGCCCGCACCTGAAGTACCCCAAGCACGTGCCCGTGACGGCGCTGCAGTTGCAGCCAGCCGAACCGAACGCGAAGCCCGACGTGTTCAGCGCCATCGCCGCCGGCGACATCCTCGTGCACCACCCGTACGAGTCGTTCGCGACGAGCGTGCAAGCCTTTCTCGAGCAAGCCGCCGCCGACCCGAACGTGCTCGCCATCAAGCAGACGCTCTACCGCACGAGCGGAGACAGCCCCATCGTCGAGGCGCTCATCGACGCCGCCGAGGCGGGCAAGGCGGTGCTCGCTCTCGTCGAGATCAAGGCGCGCTTCGACGAGCAGAACAACATCGAGTGGGCGCGCAAGCTCGAAAAGGCCGGCGTGCACGTCGTGTACGGCCTCGTCGGGTTGAAGACCCACTGCAAGCTCGCCCTCGTCGTGCGGCAGGAGAAGAACGGCGAGCTGCGCTACTACTCGCACGTCGGCACGGGCAACTACAACCCCAAGACCAGTCGGCTCTACGAAGACCTGGGACTGTTCACCGCCGACGACCAGGTCGGCAAAGACCTCACGCGCCTGTTCAACGAGCTCTCGGGCTACGCGATCGAGAAGAAGTACAAGCGGATGCTCGTGGCGCCCCGCTACCTCCGGCGCGGCCTCCTGAAATTGATCGCCACGGAGACGAAGAACGCCAAGGCGGGCTTGCCCGCGGGCATTCGCATCAAGGTGAACTCGCTCGTCGACGAGGCCATCATCGACGCGCTGTATCGCGCGAGCCAGGCGGGCGTGCCGGTCGACATTGTCGTGCGCGGCATCTGTGCGCTCGTGCCGGGGCAAGAGGGGCTCAGCGAGAACATTCGCGTGCGCAGCGTGCTCGGCCGCTATCTCGAGCACTCGCGCATCTTCGCCTTCCACCACGGCGGCGACCCGCAGATCTTCATCGGCAGCGCCGACATAATGCACCGCAACCTCGACCGCCGTGTCGAGGCGCTAATCCGCCTGACGGACCCCGCCCACCTCGAGCAGATCGACCAGCTGTTCGCGGCGACCCTGTCGGACCGCACAGCGTCGTGGCACTTGACGCCCGATGGCGAGTGGCAGCGCGTCGCCTCGCGCAGCGACGGTCGTCCGCTCGCCGACCTGCAAGACACGATGATGACCCGCATCAGCAGCCGCCGACGGGCCGTCACGGCCCGGTAGTCGCGAAATGGTGCCCGTTTCTCGGTAGCCTGACGGAATCCGCCGCCCCTCAGACGGGAAGACGACCGCATGACCTCCACCCCTCAGGCCCCCGTGCGGGCGGCCGGCGCCGTGCTGTGGAAGATCGTGGACGGCAAGGTGCGCGTCCTCGTCGTGCACCGCACCCAGCACAAGGACGTCTCGCTGCCGAAGGGCAAGGTTGACCCCGGGGAGACCCTGCCCCATACGGCGGTGCGGGAAATCGCGGAGGAGACCGGATTCGACGTCGTCCTCGGCGCCCCGCTCGGCACCGTTGAGTATCGACTGCCCGGCGGGCGGCCGAAGACCGTCCACTACTGGTCGGCCGAGGTCGACCCGGGCGCCGCTGAACGGCACACCTATGGGGCGAACGGTGAGATCCTCGCCCTCGAGTGGGTGCCGCTCGCGAAGGCCGAGAAGAAGCTCAGCTACGAGCACGACGTGGATGTGCTCGAGCGCTTCGCCGCCCAGGCCGAAGCCGGGCGCGCCCGCACCTTCCCACTCGTCGTGCTGCGGCACGGCAAGGCAATGCCGCCCGAGCAGTGGGACGGCCCCGACGCCACGCGCCCGCTGCTGCACCGCGGCCTCGAACAGTCGGCGTCCGTCGCCGGCGGAATCGCCGCCTACGGTCCCGAAGTGCTCGTGACGTCGGTCGCCGCGCGCTGCGTCGCCACGATCGCGCCGACCGCCGCCGCGACGGGCGCCCCCGTCAAGGAGGTGCGCAGCATCAGCCAGGACGCCTACCGCGCCGACGGCGGGCGCGTACGCGCCCAGGTGGTGAAGCGCCTCCAACGTCGGCTCGGCACGGTGCTGTGCAGCCACGGGCCCGTGATTCCGCAGATCATCGAGGCGGCGGCCGAGTTCGGCGGAGCCCACCTCACGCCCGAGCTGCGGCGCAGCGCGGCCCTCTCGACGGGCGACTTCACGGTGCTGCACTTCTCGCGCGAGACGGAGCGCCCGTGGCTCGTCGCCGTCGAATCGCACCGCCCCGCCGTCGACTGACCGCGATTCGTGGATGCCCTCCGAGCATCCCGTTAACCTTCCGTTTACCTTTGGTTGCGATTGTGCTTGACTGCGGGACGACGCCGACGCAGCGTCTCCCGCTTTTCTGTGCGCTCCCCACGAAAGGACCCGGGTGGATACTCCGCGCCGACTCATCAGCGCGCTGGCCATCACCGCCGTCCTCGCCACCAGCGGGTGCGCGGTCAATGAGCTGAACCGTGGCGACAGCAGCGGGACCCTCGACGGCACCCTCGACGGCGCCGGGTCGTCGGCGCAGGCATCCGCCCAAGCCGTCTGGATCGCCGAAATCCAGAACGCCAACGGCCGCCTCACCGTGAACTACGAGCCCTCCGGGTCGGGCGCCGGGCGCGAAGCGTTCCTCGCCGGCGGCCTCGACTTCGCCGGCAGCGACTCGGCCCTCACCGCGGCCGAGGCAGAGAACGGGCTCGGCGCGTGCGTTCCCGGCACGGGCGCGATCAACCTACCGCTCTACATCTCGCCCCTCGTCATCATCGTGAACATCGAGGGCGTGGATGCACTGAACCTGGATGCCGCGACGGCCGCGTTGATCTTCCGCGGTGAGATTCGGCAGTGGGACGACCCGCGCATCCAAGAGCTGAACCCGAACGCCGCGCTGCCGAGCGCCACCATCACGGCCGTGCACCGGTCGGACGCGTCGGGCACCACCAAGAACTTCACCGACTACCTGGCCCAGGCGGCGCCGGACGAGTGGCAGGCCGATGCGGCTGACTCGTTCCCATACGGCGGCGAGTCGGCGCAGGGCAACTCGGGTGTCGTGAACGCCGTCACGAACGGCCGCAACACGATTGGCTACGTCGATGCGTCCCGCGCGGGTGATCTCACCATCGCCGCCCTCAAGGTGGGTGACGAGTTCGTGGCCTACACGAGGGAGGCCGCGGCACGCGTGGTGGAAGCATCCCCCCTCGAGGAGGGACGTGCCGACGACGACCTCGCCATCGCCATCGACCGCACCACGACCGAGCCCGGGGCCTACCCGCTCGTCCTCGTGAGCTACCTCATCGCCTGCCGCGAATACCCGAACCCGGCGGACGCCGAGCTCGTGCGCGGCTACCTCAGCTGGGTGGCGAGCCCCGAGGCGCAGGAACTCGCCGCTGAGTTCGCCGGCTCCGCGCCACTGTCGGAGGGCTTCACCGACCGCGTGCTCGACGCCATTGAGGGGATCCGATGACCGCACCCACCCCCGAGCAGGCGCCAGCCGCGCCGACCGGTCAGATCGACGCCGTTGAGCGCCGCGGAGACCGGGTGTTCAGCCGCGTCGCGGTCGGAGCCGGCACCGCGATCCTCGTCGCGCTCGCCGCCGTCGCCGTCTTTCTCATCGCCCAGTCGCTGCCCGCGCTCTGGGCCCCGGAAGGCTCATTCCGCGGCACCGACGGAAACTTCTGGGACTACGTCGCCCCCCTCGCGTTCGGAACGGTCTGGGCCGCCGCACTCGCCCTCCTCATGGCCGTGCCGCTCGCCGTCGGAATCGCGCTGTTCATCTCGCACTACGCGCCCCGCCGCCTCGCGCAGCCGCTCGGCTACATCATCGACCTGCTCGCCGCCGTGCCGAGCGTCGTCTACGGCCTGTGGGGCATCACGGTGCTCGCGCCGGCCACCGTGCCGCTGTACGAGTGGCTCGCCGAGAATGCCGGATGGTTCCCACTGTTCGCGGGGCCCGCATCCGGAACCGGGCGCACCGTCTTGACGGTCGCGATCGTGCTGGCCGTCATGGTGCTGCCCATCATCACGGCTCTGTGCCGCGAAGTGTTCGTGCAGACGCCCACCCTCCACCAGGAGGCCGCCTACGCCCTCGGCGCCACGTGGTGGGAGATGGTGCGGATGACCGTCTTCCCATACGCGCGCTCGGGCATCATTTCGGCGTCGATGCTCGGCCTCGGGCGCGCGCTCGGCGAGACCATGGCGGTCGCCATGGTGCTGTCGCCGTCGGCCATCATCAGCTTCGCGGTGATTCAGAGCGAAAACCCCTCGACCATCGCCGCAAACATCGCGCTGAACTTCCCCGAGTCGGCCGGCATTCAGGTGAACGCCCTGATCGCGACCGGCCTCGTGCTGTTCGTCATCACCCTCGTCGTCAACTCGGTGGCCCGCTGGATCGTGAGCCGCCACGAGCGATCGCTGGAGTCGCGATGACCCAGACCGCCCCCCGCCCCACGGTGCCCAGCCGCTCGGCCGGCGCCCCCATCGACGCGGCCAACGCCTACGTGTCGGGCCGCCTGCCCCGGTGGGCCGCTCCTGGGCTGACCGCCGCGTGCCTCGGCGGCGCGATCACCGTCATGGCTCTCCTCGCCGCGGCGGGCGCGATCGCCGAGTTCTCACTCGTGCTCGCCATCGCGATCGGAACCATCGCGTCGATCGTGCTCGTCACCGCCATCTCGCTCATGGCCGAAGGTCGCCGCGCCGCCACCAACCGGTTCATGATCGCGCTCGTCATCTCGGCGTTCGTGCTGGCGCTGCTGCCGCTCGTCTCGGTTCTGTCGACGGTGCTCGTCAACGGCTCTGCGCGCTTCGACCTCGAATTCTTCACCTGGTCGATGCGGTCCGTCATCGGCGAGGGTGGAGGCGCGCTGCACGCCATCGTCGGCACCCTGCAGATCACCGCGTGGGCCACCCTCATCTCGGTGCCCATCGGCCTGTTCGCCGCGATCTACCTCGTCGAATACGGCCGCGGGCCCCTCGCCCGAGCGATCACGTTCTTCGTCGACGTCATGACGGGCATCCCGTCGATCGTGGCCGGACTGTTCGCCTACGCGCTGTTCGTGCTCATCTTCGGTGAGGGTGTGCGCATGGGCTTCGCGGGCTCGGTCGCGCTGAGCGTGCTGATGATCCCGGTCGTCGTGCGCTCGAGCGAAGAGATGCTGAAGCTCGTGCCCGACGAGTTGCGCGAGGCGGCGTACGCGCTCGGCGTGCCGAAGTGGCTCACGATCGCCAAGGTCGTCCTGCCGACGGCGGCCGCCGGCATCATCACCGGCATCACGTTGGCCATCGCCCGCGTCATCGGCGAGACGGCGCCGTTGCTCATCGTCGCCGGCTTCACCTCGAGCATGAACTACACCGTGTTCAGCGAGCGCATGCAGTCGCTGCCGGTGTTCGTGTACACGCAGTACGCCAACCCCGGAAGCGACGTCGAGTTCTACCTCGAACGGGCCTGGGCCGGCGCGCTCACCCTCATCATCATCGTCATGGCGCTGAACCTCATCGCCCGCCTGATCACCCGCCTCTTCAGGCCGAAGGCCGGGCGCTGACGCGCGCCGAACATCCCCACAATCTCGCCGATCTGACCGCAAAAGGAACCCCGTGTCGAAGCGCATCGAAGTTCGCGACCTGAATGTCTACTACGGCTCGTTCAAGGCCGTCGAGGACGTCACCCTCACCATCGAGCCCCGCAGCGTCACCGCCTTCATCGGGCCGTCGGGCTGCGGCAAGTCGACCTTCCTGCGCACGCTGAACCGGATGCACGAGGTCATTCCCGGGGCACGCGTCGAGGGTGAGGTGCTTGTCGACGGCAACAACCTGTACGGCAAGGGCGTCGGCCCGGTGCTCGTGCGACGCCAGGTGGGCATGGTGTTCCAGCGGCCGAACCCGTTCCCGACGATGTCGATCGCCGACAACGTGCTCGCGGGCGTCAAGCTCAACAACCGGCGCATCGCGAAGTCAGATGCCGAGGCTCTCGTCGAGACGTCACTGCGCGGCGCGAACCTCTGGAACGAGGTGAAGGACCGCCTCGACCGCCCCGGCTCGTCGCTGTCGGGCGGTCAGCAGCAGCGGCTGTGCATCGCGCGGGCAATCGCGGTCGAACCCGAGGTGATTCTGATGGACGAGCCGTGCTCGGCGCTCGACCCCATCTCGACGCTCGCAATCGAGGACCTCATCGAAGAGCTGAAGACCGAGTACACGATCGTCATCGTCACCCACAACATGCAGCAGGCGTCGCGCGTGAGCGACAAGACGGCGTTCTTCAACATCGCGGGAACGGGTAAGCCCGGCAAGCTCATCGAGTACGACGAGACGGCGACGATCTTCTCGAACCCGTCGGTCAAGGCGACCGAAGACTACGTCTCCGGCAAGTTCGGGTAGTCGGCGGTCGGAACCGCGGCGGGGCGCGGTCGCGGCAGGCTCGGGGGCAGGGTTTCCCTGTCGTTCACTCGCCGTTCATCGGAACTGGTCACTGTGGTCACACGGCGCTCTTAGCGTCGGGGGCTGGATCACCCACCCGGGGGATCCGAACCCCCTGATCACATCCCCGAAGGGACCACAGTGAACATCAAGCGTGCGGGCAGCTTTACCGCCCTTCTCGCCGCCGGAGCTCTCGTGCTCACCGGCTGCGCAACCAACGAAAGTGACGAGCCGACCACTCCGGCCGAGCCGGGCGCCGAGGCCCCCGCGGGCCTCTCGGGCACCCTCGTCGGCGCGGGCGCGTCGTCGATCGGCGCCGCCATGGAGGGCTGGATCGCCGAGTTCCAGACCGCCAACCCCGACGTGACCGTCAACTACGACCCGAGCGGGTCGGGCGCGGGTCGCGAGACCTTTGCCGGCGGCGGCTCGGCCTTCGCGGGCTCGGACCGCGCGTTCCGCACCACCGAGCTCGAGGAGATCACCTTCGAGGCCTGCGCCCCCGACAGCGGCATCGTGCAGCTGCCCGTCTACATCTCGCCGATCGCCGTGATCTTCAACGTTGACGGCATCGAGTCGCTCAACATGGACGCCGACACCATCGCCGGTATCTTCGCGGGCGAGATCACCAACTGGAACGACGAGGCCATCGCGTCGCAGAACGAGGGCGTCGACCTGCCCGACCTGCGCATCACCCCGGTCAACCGCTCCGACTCGTCGGGCACCACTGAGAACTTCGTCGACTACCTCGCCCAGGCAGCGCCGAGCGTCTGGACCTTCGACGTCAGCGGCGACTGGCCGACCGAGCTCGCCGCTGGCGAGGCCGCCCAGGGCACCTCGGGCGTTGTCGACGCCGTCACCAACGGTACGGGCACCATCGGTTACGCCGACGCCTCGCGCGCCGGAGGCCTCGGCCAGGTGTCGGTGCTCGTCGGTGACACCTACGTTCCGTTCTCGCCCGAGGCCGCCGCGGCCGTCGTCGACGACTCGGAGCTGCAGGAGGGTCGCGCCGACTTCGACCTCACCTTCGACCTGAACCGCAACACGGCTGACTCGGGCGCCTACCCGATCGTGCTCGTTGCCTACCTGATCACCTGCGAGACCTTCGCGGACTCGGCGCAGGCCGAGCTGACGCAGGCCTTCCTGCGCTACGTCGCCAGCGACGCCGGTCAGGCGAACGCGGCTGAGAACGCGGGCTCGGCCCCGATCTCGGCCACGCTCTCGGGCCAGGTCAACGCGGCGATCGACGTCATCTCCTAGTCGATAGCCCTGAGCCGGGGTGGGCACTGCCTCACGGCAGCGTCCACCCCGGCACCACATCTCCACGGAACCACCGTCGTAACGACACACTGCACTACCCGCCCTGCATCACCCACCCGGAAGCGAGCGCATGACAGCCACGGCTACGCCCCCCACCGCCGCTGAGAGCCCCCGCGCGTATCAACGCCTGGGCGACCGCGTCTTCTCGAAGTCGGCACTCATCGCCGGCTCGCTGATTCTCGTCATCCTCGCTGCCGTCGCCATCTTCCTTGTCGCCCAGAGCCTTCCCGCTCTCGTTGCCGACCCGAATGACTTCATCGGCCGACCCGACAGCTTCTGGGCCTACGTGTGGCCGCTTGTCTTCGGAACCCTCTGGTCGGCGTCGCTTGCCCTGCTCATGGCTTTGCCGCTCGCGATCGGCATCGCGCTCTTCATCTCGCACTACGCCCCCCGCCGACTCGCGCAAGCGCTCGGCTACATCATCGACCTTCTCGCCGCTGTGCCGAGCGTCGTCTACGGCCTGTGGGGCATCGGCGTTCTTGCCCCGGCCGTGCAGCCCCTGTACACGTGGTTGACGGAGAACCTCGGCTGGATTCCGCTCTTTGCCCCGCCCGCGTCGGGCACGGGTCGGACGATTCTCACCGCCGCGATCGTGCTCGGTGTCATGATCCTGCCGGTCATGACGGCCATCTGTCGCGAGGTCTTCCTGCAAACCCCCGTTCTGCACGAGGAGGCCGCGCTGGCGCTCGGCGCAACGCGCTGGGAAATGATTCGCATGGCGGTGTTGCCCTTCGGCCGCCCCGGCATCGTCTCCGGAGCGATGCTCGGCCTCGGACGTGCGCTCGGCGAAACGATGGCCGTGGCCATGGTTCTGTCACCGGCCGCGGTCGTGTCGTTCGCGGTTCTGCAGTCGCGTAACCCCTCGACGATCGCCGCGAACATCGCGCTCAGCTTCCCCGAGTCGTACGGGGTCAACGTAAACCTCCTGATCGCGACGGGCCTCGTCCTCTTCGTGATCACCCTCATCGTGAACTCGATTGCCCGCTGGGTGGTCAACCGTCGCAAAGACTTCTCGGGAGCGAACTGACATGGCCATCGACAGCACTCCCGCGCTCCTGCGCACCTCGACGCCGGCGAACATTCACGACCACGGACGCCTCAATCGCCGCACGCCGTGGACGATCCTCGGGCTGAGCCTCGCGGCTGGGTTCGGCGTTGCGGCGTTCCTCGGCTCCGTCGGCGCGACGGACGGCCTCAGCCTGACCCTCGCTCTTGCCCTCGGCACCGTGCTGTACGTCGTCATGATCACCCTGATCAGCCGACAGATCGAAGGAACGCGGCAGGCCACGGACCGCTTCGTTACGGCGATGGTGACGATCGCATTCACGGTCGCGATCATCCCGCTCATTTCCCTGCTCTTCACCGTCGTCACCCGCGGCGCTGCCCGATTCGACATTCAGTTCTTCTCCGAGTCGATGCGCAACGTTGTCGGCGAAGGCGGCGGCGCCGCTCACGCCATCGTCGGCACGCTGCTCATGACCGGCACTGCGGCGATCATCTCCATCCCGATCGGCCTGATGACCGCGATCTACCTCGTGGAATACGGGCGCGGCCCGCTCGCCCGGGCGATCACGTTCTTCGTCGACGTCATGACGGGCATCCCCTCCATCGTCGCCGGCCTGTTCGCCTTCGCACTGTTCGCCCTCGTCTTCGGACCGGGTGTTCGCATGGGCTTCGCCGGCTCGATCGCGCTCAGCGTGCTGATGATTCCTGTCGTCGTGCGCTCCTGCGAGGAGATGCTGCGCATCGTGCCCAACGAATTGCGCGAGGCGTCGTACGCCCTCGGGGTACCCAAGTGGCTCACGGTGCTGAAGGTCGTCTTGCCGACCTCCATCGCCGGCATCACGACGGGCATCATGATCGCCATTGCCCGAGTCATCGGCGAGACGGCCCCGCTGCTGATTGTTGCGGGCTTCACCGCGAGCATGAACTACGACATGTTCAACGACCGCATGCAGTCGCTGCCCGTGTTCGTCTTCACCTCCTACGCCAACCAGGGTGTCGACAGCCAGGCCTTCCTCGACCGCGCCTGGGCCGGCGCGCTCACCCTGATTCTCATCGTCATGGTGCTCAACCTGACTGCCCGACTCATCGCCCGCCTCTTCGCGCCGAAGCTCGGCCGCTGACCCCCCGAGAAGAAAGTTCACCCGTGTCTAAGCGCATCGAAGTCCGCGACCTCAACGTCTACTACGGCAAGTTCAAGGCCGTAGAGGATGTCAGCCTCACCATTGAGCCCCGCAGCGTGACAGCCTTCATCGGGCCGTCAGGATGCGGAAAGTCGACGTTCATCCGCACGCTGAACCGCATGCACGAGGTGATTCCCGGCGCCTACGTCGAAGGTGAGGTGCTCGTGGACGGCGACAACCTGTACGGCGCGGGCATCGACCCCGTGCTCGTTCGTCGCCAGGTGGGCATGGTGTTCCAGCGCCCCAACCCGTTCCCAACGATGTCGATTGCCGACAACGTGCTCGCCGGCGTCAAGCTCAACAACCGTCGCATCTCGAAGTCGGACGCCGACGACCTCGTCGAAAAGTCCCTCCAGGGCGCGAATCTCTGGAACGAGGTCAAGGATCGCCTCGACCGCCCCGGCTCGTCTCTCTCGGGCGGTCAACAGCAGCGCCTCTGCATCGCCCGGGCGATCGCCGTCGAGCCCGAGGTGATTCTCATGGACGAGCCCTGCTCGGCCCTCGACCCCATCTCGACCCTCGCCATCGAGGACCTCATCGAGGAGCTCAAGCGCGACTACACGATCGTCATCGTCACGCACAACATGCAGCAGGCCTCACGGGTGAGTGACAAGACCGCGTTCTTCACCATCGCCGGCACGGGCATGCCCGGCACGCTCATCGAGTATGACGACACCTCGGTGATCTTCTCGAACCCGTCCGTCAAGGCGACGGAAGACTACGTCTCGGGCAAGTTCGGGTGAGCCCGCAGACTCAGGATGCTCCCCGCGCCGCCCATGGACCGCGCGCGTTTCGTCGCGTGGCCGGCACGACCGCCCTCCGGGAGCTGTGCCGCGACACCGACCGGCAGTTGATCGCCGCCGGAGTCGACTATGTGGAGCATCGCGACGCCGCAGAGTTGCTCGTCGCGCTCGCGAGCGACGCTCCCGACGTGGTGCTGACACCCGCCGAGCCGACCGGAGTGGAGCTCGACGCACTCATCAATACCGTGCACCAGTGGGCGAACGTGCCCGTCGTTGTGGCGATCGACGCGGCAGCGACCGGCAACACTGACGCTGCTCGCGCGCTCGACGCAGGCGCCAACGCTCTCTTGCCAACGCCCTTCACGGCCGAGGAATTGCGTCGCTGCCTCATGGGTCTCGGGCTGCCGAGCTCACCCCACACGCCCGCCGTCATCGTCGGCGACCTGCACATCGACACCGCCGCCCACATGGTCAGCTACGCCGGAGTCGACGTGCGCCTCACCCACCGCGAGTTCTCGATGCTGCACACGATCGCCGCCCGCGCCCCGCGCCTCGTGTCTCCGCAGGACCTCGCGCGCCAGTTCTCCCCCGACGTCGACTCCGAGGCGGGGGCGCGCGCGGTGCGCGTCATGATCGGGTCGATCCGCGCGAAGCTGGGCGCAGCATCCGAGCGGGGGCTGTCGCCCATCGAAACCGTCCGTGGCGTCGGCTACCGGGTGCGGGTCGACTAAGCCTTACGCAGACTCGGTGACGATCGCGACGATCGGGTCGCTCGTCGGCTGCGGGCTACCCGACGCGGGCTCGACCGTCACGCCGACGATCGTTCCGGCGACGAACTCGCCCTCAAGCACCTGCACGGTCTGCCCGTCGGCGTCGACCGTGAACAGGCCGGCCGGCGAGATCTGGTCGCCCGTGATGTACCAGAGCGCGTACGCCTCGTCGTCGGAGAGCGCCTCAAGACCGTCGAACACCATCACCGACAGTCCGAGCGACTCGGAGCTCACGAGACTCGCCGTCGCACCACCGGCGACCTCGCTCGAAGCGACCGTCGCATCGGGAGCGGCGACCACCTGCGCCAGCACCTGCTGGTTGACCGAACTCGGGCGCACCAGATCGGCGGCGAAGACTCCGGCGAAGAACAGGGCGACGGCGGCCGCGGCAGCCGCGACAATCGTCGCCGGGCGGGCGAACCACCGCATACGGGCCTTGTCGGCGGCGAGACCGCTCATCGGGATCGGCGCAGGAATCTCCGTTGCCGGCTCCGCACCGGCCAGAGTGTGAGCGGGCGCCAGCTGGGCCGGGTCGACCGGGGCGGCGTGGGCCGCGAGCTGCGCGCCTGCGTCTTCCCTCGGCAGCTGCGGCGTCGCCGCCAGCTGCGCCATAACCGACAGCTTCAGACCCGGTGACGGGGCGACGGGAGCGGTGGCCGCTCCGAGCATCCCCGTTGCCTCGCGCAGCGACTCGACCTCGCGCTGCAGCTCGGGTGAGAGCGCCAGCACCAACTCGAACTCGGCTGCCTCGTCGGCGTCGAGCGCGCCCAGCGCGTAGGCGGCAGCGGTCTCGAGCTGCTCGTTCGACAACGAACTCATGACGCCACCCCCAATTCTGTGCGCAGGCGTATCAGCCCATCGCGCAATCGTGTCTTGACTGTTCCGAGCGGAATGTTCAGCATCTCGGCCACCTCGCTCTGCGTGTAGCCGCCGTAGTAGGCGAGCTCGACCGCCTGCCGTTGCAGGTCGCTCAACCTCGCCATCGCCTTCTCCACTCGCTTGTGTTCGATGCTGATCTCGACCGTCTCCGACACCGTGTCGACGTCTCGGCCGAGATCGCGGATGCCGATCTTGGTGTCCCGATCGCGGCTCGCCTGGGCGCTGCGCACCCGGTCGATCGCGCGTCGGTGAGCCATCGTGAGCATCCACGTCACCGCTTTCCCCTTATTCGGATCGAAGCGCGAAGCGGTTTGCCACACCTCGAGGAGAACCTCCTGCACGACCTCCTCCGACTGCGCGTGGTCTTTGAGCACGTGCCGCACGAGACCCAGCATGCGCGGGGCGATGAGGTCGTAGAGGTCGCTGAACGCGCGCTGGTCGCCGGAAGCTGTGCGCGTCAGCAGGGCGGTCGCCTCGTCGGCTGCGGGCGGCGTCGCGTCGTCGGTCGCCACCTCTGGTTCTGGATGCACGGCTCCAGCATTCCAGGTCGACGCCGCTTCGGGTGCGTAATCGCTGAGAACGCGGCGGATGCTCGGCCCTGGGGCGGGCTGAACTCGAGCCGGTTCGCGCACTTCGTGCCGGCGTGACGGCGCACAGTGTGCGCAAACCGGCTCGAGTTCACGCGGCGTGCGCCCAGGGCACACGGAAACGCCGGGCGGGAATGCAGTCCCGCCCGGCGGCTCCGGGTTCACCTAGGTGGAGGAACAACCCTGGTGAGGAGTCGGCCCTTACTGCAGGCCGAGGTTCGCCGCGATGCCGCCGGCGAGAGCGTTGGCGGTCATCGGCATGTGGCTGGCGGCCTCCTTGAGGAGGTCGAAGTAGGCCGGGTCGCCCGCGATGTTCGCGTCGATCGCCGCAAGCAGCGTCGTGGCGTGCATCTCAAGCTCAGCCTGAACGGCCTCGGCCGGCAGCTCGGGAACGACCGAGTTGATCAGCTCACCGAACGACACGGCGTAGGCACCCAGGTCCGCGACCGCCTGGTCGGCGAGTTCCTGGTCACCGGTGGCCTGGCCGAGCGTGTAGTTCACGAAGAACGGGATGTGCGAGCGCCACGAGTCGAGGAACGGCTGCTCGGCGTCGGGGTAGGCCGAGCCGACCAGCGCGGCAACCTCGACCGAGTTCTCGTCGAGCGCCGTGACGGCCGCCTGAACGGCCGGGGTCTCGAGGTCGCCGCCGTCGGCAAGCGCCTGGTTGATCGCGGCACCGGCGAGGTACACGTGGTCGGCGAGCAGGGCGGTCAGCGCGGCGCGGAGGTTCGCCCCGTCGCTGTTGACCGTGTCGATCATGGGAGCGTCGGCCTCGGGGGCCGGCTGCTCCATCGTGGGCTCATCGGCCGGAGCCTCCGCCTCGGCGGCGCAGCCGGTCAAAACGAGGGCGGCGGCGAGGCCGAGGCCAGCGAATGCAGTTACCTTGCGCATGGTGCGTATCTCCTTGTGTGTGGTGGAACTGTGTGGTGGAACTGTGTGGTGAGCCGGGAGGTGATCCGTGCATCCCGCTAGCCGGCCGCCTCGACGATGACGGAACCGTTCATCGTGAGGTGGGGCTCGCAGAAGTACGGGTACTCCCCCGGTTCGGTGAATGTGAAGGAGAAGGTGTCCCCCTCTTCCCCCGCCCGCGCGAGCGCGTGACGGAACATGCCATCGGCCTCCTGGCTGCCGCGGAGACCGGTGGTCTCGTTGACGTCCCCCCAGGCGCCGGAGGTGATCGTGTGACCGATCCCTTCGGCGTTGCGCCAGGTCACCGTCGTTCCGACCGGCACCGTGATCGTCTGCGGGGTGAACCGCAGGCCGATCGCGATGACCTCGTCGGGGCCGGGCTCGGCCGGAACAGCCGGCTCGGCGTCGTCGGTGGCGTTCGTCTCGTCGCTCTGCGCGTCGGGGGCGATGGATGCGCTCGGCTCGGCGGTCGGGGATGTCGCGGATGCGCATCCCGTCGCCCCGAGGAGTGCGGCCAGCGTCGCCGCGGCGAGCGCCGCACGCACCGGGAAGGTGCGCCGCGCAGTGCGGGAGCCGAACGTGGTCGATGTCATGCCCAGTGTTCGGGGGAGACGGGCATGTGGTTTGGCGCGGATGGGGCCGTAGAGGTGACTCTCAGGTTCGGGGGTGCGGGTCGGGGTGGGTGGTGGTTTGCGGGGCAGCGGGCGGGGTTTGCGGGGCAGCGTGCGGGGTTTGCGGGGCAGCACGCGGGCACAGCGTGCCGGGGCGGCGGGCGCGGGCACGAAAAAGCCGGCCCGCAGAACGCCTCTCGGCGCGAGGCCGCTCGTAGCGGCGAAATTTGGAGCCCGGGGTTACTGCGGACCGGCTGCTCAAGACTAACGGCGGTACGCGCTGGGTTATTCCGCGGATACTCAGGTGCGGGCCGAGCCCGGGCGTGTCGGGGGTGCGAGAGCGGACGGGCGGGCGAAGGGTCGCGCGCGCAGCGGTCAGACGCGTCTGAAGCGTGCGGGTTTGCGCATTCCGAGCGGGTTCACGACTGCACGAACTGCGCAAACCCGCACGGTGTGCCATCGCTCCGGCGGTTTGGGGCCGCTGTGGCGCGCGGGAGCCTGATCACGTCGGCCCTGAACCACCGATACGGCTCCAGTTCGGGATGCGCGCGCGTCGACACAAGGATTTGCGCCGAAACACGGCTGACCCGAGGGTTGTCTCGGCGCAAACCCGTGTTTCGGCGAAGGCAGTGCGACACACTTCGCGGGCGAGTGGTGGGTCGGCAGGCGGGCGCGGCAGCGCGGCGGCGCGACGCGCGCAGCCCCGGACTAGTCAAGGGCGGAGCGGCGCTCGAGGGCGGCGCAGGCGGTGAAATCGTCCGCGCTCTCGGCGAGGCGGGATGCTCGCCCCGTCATCACGGCGGCGCGTTCGTCGTCGAGACCCGCATCCGCGTCGTCGGCGAGGTCGGCCGCGCCCGCGGCCGACACCCGACAGAACGCCGCAGCGCGGTCGAGCGCAACAGCGAAATCTCCTGAGTAGGCGCCGCGCAACACCTGGTCGGCGAGCCGGAGAATCTCGTCCGGGCCGGTGGGCGCCTCGGCCCCGGCGACGACCACGTGGGCCGACGAGGCGAGCACCTCGGATCCGCGCTGATAAATGAGGGCGGTGCCCCGAGCATCCTGACGAATCATGGCGCGCAGGAGCGACAGGCGCCACAGCGCGCCGGGCAGGGTGCGGGGCCCGGCCTGCGCCCAGAGTTCGGCGAGCGTGTCGAGGCCGTGCTCGTCGGTGTAGGCGACCATGCGCTCGACCACGTCGGCCCCGTCGGCTCCGTCGGCCGCGGCCGTGCGCACGCGGTGCACGAGCGCGCGGGCGCTGTCGTGGGCGATGCGCAGCTGCACGGCGGGGTCGAGTCCGCCCTCGTAGGCCTCGAAGAACTCGGAGGGCACACGTGTGGGTCGGTGGGGACGCTCGGCCATGGCCGCCACGCTACCCCCGAGCGCTGGGCGTCGCGGGCCGGTACGCTGGGGGGCGGGCCTCTAGCTCAGTTGGCAGAGCAGCGGACTTTTAATCCGCGGGTCGTCGGTTCGAGCCCGACGGGGCCCACCACTACCCGACCGTTCGCTTCTACTCGGCGTCGAGGTCGGTCTCGAGCAGCGCGACGAGCTCGTCGAGCGCCTGCTCGGCGCCGTCACCCTCGGCCCGCAGCGTCACGACGGTGCCCTGTGTGGCACCGAGCCCCATGAGCGACAGGATGCTCCCGGCGTTCAGTTCGGGGCCGTCGCCCACCGAGATGGTCACGGCTACGGGCTTTTCCTGCACGGCTTTCACGAAGAGCTTGGCGGGGCGGGCGTGTAGCCCGGAGCTGCTGGCGATGGTGGCCTGGCGTTCTGCCATGGTCGTTCTCCTTCTGTATCGATCGTTCGGGGGATGCGCGGTGCGCGCCCGGCGCGGATCTCACCGGCCGGGCGGCGCCCGCTACGCGGCGACGGTCGCCGGCTGGCTGGTGGCGACGGAATCGTCGACGCGGCGGCCCACCCACTTCTTGAGGGCGATCACGGCGAGCGCCGTCACGATCGTTCCCGCGACCAGTGCGGCGAGGAAGCCCCAGACCGGGCTGATGGCGAAGAGGACGAAGATGCCGCCGTGCGGGGCGAGTGATTCGACCGCGAAGGCCATCGACAGGGCGCCGGTGACGGCGCCGCCGATCATCGAGGCGGGGATGACGCGCAGCGGGTCGGCCGCGGCGAACGGGATGGCGCCCTCACTGATGAACGCGGCTCCGAGCAGCCAGGCGGCCTTGCCGTTCTCGCGCTCGACGGCCGTGAAGGAGCCCTTCGACAGTACGGTCGAGGCGAGCGCCATCGCGAGCGGCGGCACCATGCCCGCCGCCATGACGGCACCCATGATGAGGTACGGGGTCGAGTTGTCGAGCGAGGCCGAGGCAAGGCCCGCGGTGGCGAAGGCGTAGGCAACCTTGTTGACCGGGCCACCGAGGTCGAAGCACATCATGAGGCCGAGAATGACGCCGACGAGCACGATGCCTGAGGTGCCGGCGAGACCGTTGAGCCAGTTTGTGAGGCCCTCCATGAGCGCGGCGATCGGGCGACCGAGAACGAGCACCATGAGACCGGAGGCGACGATCGACGCGATGAGCGGGATGATCACGACCGGCATGAGGCCGCGAAGCCAGCGCGGCGCGGGCAGGCGCGTGAGCCACAGGGCGACGAAACCGGCGAGCAGTCCCCCAATGATGCCGCCGATGAAGCCGGCGTTCATGATGACGGCGACGGCTCCCGCGACGAATCCGGGGGCGATACCGGGCCGGTCGGCGATCGCGAAGGCAATGTACCCGGCGAGGGCCGAGACGAGGAAGCCCATCGAGGTCGCGCCGATCATGAAGGCAACCGACCCGAGGTAGAGACCGAGCGAGCCGAGGAGGAGGTCCTCGCCACCCGCGGGCAGGTTCCACAGCGAGTTGTCGATGATGATCGTCGCCGCGTTCTCGGTGACTTCGTACCCCGCGAGCAGGAAGCCGAGGGCGATGAGGAGGCCACCGCCCGCGACGAACGGAATCATGTAGCTGACGCCCGTCAGCAGGATGCGCTGAATGCGTCGCCCCGCCGACTCCGTGCGCGCTGTGGTTGCGCTGGCGGCCGCCTCGGCCGAACCGCTCACGCGCTCGGCGGCCGGATCACCGGCAGCAGCGATGGCGGCTTCGATGAGCTGACGTGGCTGCTCGATGCCACGCTTGACGCCGGCGCGGATGACGGGCTTGCCGGCGAAGCGCTGCGGCTCGCGCACGTCCACGTCGGTCGCGAAGATGACGGCGTCTGCGGCGCTGATGACGTCCTGCGGCAGTGCTTGGTAGCCGCTCGAGCCCTGCGGCTCGACGACGAGATCGACACCGTTGGCTTTACCGGCGGCGGTGAGCGCGTCGGCGGCCATGAAGGTGTGGGCGATGCCGGTCGCGCACGCGGTCACTGCAACGATGCGGGCGGGCCGGCCGTCGATATCGTGCGCGGACCCAGCCTGAGCGGATGCGGCGGTCGCGCTGTGCGCATCCGGTGCAGCGGACGGGGCTGCGTGCTTTCCCGTGCCGCTCTCGGGCGTCGCGGCGGGCTCGGCCTCGCCGATCGCCTCGAGGACGAGCTGGACGACGTCTGCCTCGGTGGTGGCGGCACGGAGCCCGGAGGTGAATTCCTCCTGCATGAGGTGGCGCGCGAGCTTCGAGAGCACGGCGAGGTGGGCCTCGGGTGCGTCTGCCGGTGCCGCGATGAGGAAGACGAGGTCGGCGGGCCCATCGGGAGCCCCAAAGTCGACGCCGGGAGCGAGTCGGGCGAAGGCGAGAGCGGGCTCCGTGACGGCAGACGACTTGGCGTGTGGGATGGCGATACCGCCGGGCAGGCCGGTCTCGTCCTGTTCCTCACGTGCCCAGGCGTCGGCGAAGAGGGCGTCGGCGTCGGTCGCGCGGCCCTCGGCCACGACGCGCGCGGCGAGGGCGCGGATGACGGCGGCCTTATCGGGCCCGAGGTCAGCGTCGAGGCTGACGAGCTGCGGGGTGATGGTCGGTGACATGGTGACCTCCATTGGTCGGGGTGATCGGGATGGTGGTGGTGGCGGTAGCGCAGCTACTCGGTGAGGGTGACGACCGGAAGGTCGTCGGTGGGCAGATCGTGGGGTGCGGGGAGCTGAGTTCCGGGAAGGGATGCGGCGGCCGCGCCATAGCGGATCGCATGCGTCAGGCGGTCGGCGGGGGGCGCATCCGCCGATTCGGCCAGCAGGTAGCCGGCGAGCGAACTGTCGCCCGCGCCGACGGTGCTGGCGACGCGGATGCGCGGGGCCGGGGCCGCCCACGCGCTGTCGGCGGTCACGAGGAGCGCACCGCGGGAGCCGAGCGTGACAAGGGCCGCCGCGACGCGCGACGGGACGAGGCGGCGGGCTACGCCGAGGACGGCGGAGTGCAGGGCCGTCGTGTCGGCGCTCGCGGCGTCCGTGCCGGCGGCGTCGGTGCTGGCAGTCTCCGTGCCCGCAGTGCCGGCGCCCGCGAGGTCGACACCGGCGAGGTCGACCCCGGCCAGCTCGGCGAGCTCCTCGTCGTTCGGCTTGATGAGGTCGGGGTGGCCGTGCTCGACGACCGCCCGCAGAGCATCGCCCGAGGTGTCGACGGCGATGCGCGGGGCGGCGTCACCGTGCGCGCGGCGCACAGCATCGATCACGCGCACGTAGAAGTCGTCTCCCGCTCCGGGAGGAACCGACCCCGCGAGCACGAGCCAGCGCGCGCCGACCGTCGCGTCGACGACGGCGGCGATGAGCGCCTCGGCCTCGGTCGGGGCGAGCGTCGAGCCGGGCAGGTTGAGCTTCGTGGTTTCGCCGGCCGGGTCGGTGATGGTGAGGTTGGCGCGCGCGGTCCCGCGTACGGAGACCGGCCGGGTCTCGAGCCGGGTCGCCTGCAAGGGCACGCGGTAGGGGTCGGCCTCCGACAGCGGCAGCACTGCGAGGGTCGCGTGACCGGCCGCGGCGACCGCCCGCGAGACGTTGATGCCTTTGCCGCCGGCATCCTCACGGGCCGACTGTGCCGCCTGCACCTCGCCGGGCTGCAGCGGGGCGTCGAGCGCGATCGTGCGATCGAGCGACGGGTTCGCCGTGAGGGTGACGATCATGCCTGCCACACCTCCACCCCGGCGTCGGCGAGCGCTGCGGCGAGTGTGGCGTCGGGGACCCCATCGGTCACGAGCACGTCGATGTCGGCGAGGTCAGCAAAGCCAACAAGCAACTCGCGACCGAGCTTCTCGGCGTCGGCGACGACGACGACTCGGCGAGCAGCATGCACGATCGCGCGCTTGACGGCCGCCTCGTCGGGGTCGGGCGTGCTGAGCCCGAACTCGCTCGAGACGCCGTTCGTGCCCACGAACGCGACGTCCGGCCGCAACCCCTCGATGGCCCGCACGGTCTCCGCCCCCACGGCGGCCGCGGTCAGGCCGCGCACGCGGCCGCCGATGACGGTGAGCGACCCCACCGGACTGGCGACGAGGTCAGCCGCGAGGTCGTGGGCGAGCGTGAGCGCGTGCGTCACGACATCGACCGGCGTCTCGGATGCGCGGCGCACCAACTGCGTCGCCACGGCCGCCGTCGTGGTCCCGGCATCCAGGTAGACCGAGCCCCGGAAATCTTCGCCGAGCACGTCGAGAGCACGACGGGCGATCGCGGACTTTGCGGACGCCTGGTGGTCTTGCCGCTCGGTGAGCGAGGGCTCGAGCGTGCTCGCACGATCCCGCGGAACGGCACCCCCGTGCACGCGCCGCAGGATTCCCGCACCGTCCAGCGCGGCGAGATCCCGTCGGATGGTCTCCGTTGTGACGTCGAAGCGGCGAGCAAGTTCGACGACGGCGACGCGGCCCTCGTCTGTCAGCAGCGTGGTGATGATCTGCTGGCGCTCCGTTGCGTACATGCGGTAACCCTCCGATGGATTTCCCACACGTTACAACACATTCCCACACAAAACAATAGTTTGTGACGAGTGCTAGCCAGGTGAGGTCGGCGCGAGCCGATAGAGCACCTCGGGCCGCCCGCGGCGCCCGTATCGATGCGACACGTCCACCTGTGCGGTCGAGACGAGGAGGTCCAGGTAGCGCCGCGCGGTCGCGCGGGACATGCCGCAGGCTTGCGCGATCTCGACCGCGGTGTGCGGATGCACGGGGTGAAGCGCCGTCTGCACCGCCTCCAGCGTCGTGCGCGATATGCCCTTCGGCAGGTCCGGCGTCGTCGCGCCCGCGGGAGACGATCGAGGGGCCGGCTGCGTCGCGACGCCGACGGTCGACGTGCCGCCGAGGCGGAGCATCCGGTCGATCTCTCCCTGCCCCAAAGGAATCTGCCTCTCCTCCGAGGCTTCAGCCGCGCGTCCGTCGCGGTAGGCGACGAGCCTCTGGGCGAGGGCTTCCGCCGTGAACGGCTTGGCGAGATACCCGATGACGCGGGCGGACAGAGCCTGGCGCACCGTGAGCCGATCACGGGCGGAGCTGATGACGAGCACGTCGACCTCTGCCCCGGCGCCCGAGCGCAGGCGGTGTAGCACCTCGATGCCGCTGAAGTCGGGCAGGTTCATGTCGAGCAGCACGAGGTCGACATCGCCGCGCGCGGCGAACTCCGCGGCGGCCTCGCCGTGCCCAACCGCCCCCACGAGGTGAAAGCCGTCGATATCTGCGATGTAGCCAGCGTGAAGGCGGCGCACATCCGCGTCGTCGTCGACGATGAGGGTCTTGATCGGGCCGCTCGCGCTCATCGCGAAGCCCCCGCGCGGCTGAGCAAAGGGGGCAGCTCGACCGTGAACCGCGCGCCGCCCAGCGTCGAGCGCCCGACCTCGACCGTGCCTCCACGACTGCTCACGATGCGGCGCACCAGGTCGAGCCCGACGCCCCGGCCCGCGCCCGTGACATCGGGCTTGGTCGTGACGCCGCGATCGAAGATGCGAGACGCGACCGCAGCATCCACCCCCGGCCCGTCGTCGTCGACGACCAGGTGCACGCCCTCGTGGTCGGCGCGCATGACCATGAGCACGCGGCGAGCGCCCGACTCCCCCGCGTTGCGGCAGAGGTTGGCGATCACCACGAGCTCGTCATCGTCGATCGTCGTCGCGTCGACGGCCGTGAGCGGGTCGACGGTCAACTCTGCCCCCAGCTCGGCAAGCTCTGCCTCGAGCGCGGTCAGCAGGGCGCGCAGGGTCGGGTCAGCGATGTCAGCGCCCGCCCCGCCCTCCCCGACGATCGGCACGATGCGGCCGAGGTACTCAAGCGCTGGCTGCGACTCACCCTGCGCGACGAGCCCGCGCACGACGTGAAGCTGGGTACGGAACTCGTGGGTCTGCTCGCGCAGAGCGCCCGCGATACGCTCCTGCACCGCGAGCTCGGTCACCTGGGTCTCGAGGCGCCGCAGCCGACGGTTGAGCACGCTCGTCAGCAGAGCGCTCGCGATGCAGCCGAGCAGCACCGAGCCGAGCACGAACGGGAGCAGGCCCGCGATGGCCGTCTCGAAGTCGCGAGCGATCTCCCGCTCCAGAATGCCCACCGAGGCGATGCCGACGATCGCGTCGCCGGAGCGGATGGGCACCTTGGCGCGCAGGGTCGGCCCGAGCGTGCCCGTCTCGGTGCCCACGAAGGTCTCGCCCGCCAAGATCGCCGAGGCATCGGTCGAGACGACCTCGCCGCGGGCATCCGGGATCGGATGCGTGATGCGCACTCCGATCTCATCCGTGATCACGACGTAGTCGACGCCCGCGGCCTCCTCAATGAGGTCGGCGAGCGGCTGCAGCTCCGCGGTCGCCGCCTCGCGCGGCAGCAGCAGCGCCGCCGTCACCTGATCGAGCGCGGCCAGGCTCCGGGCGACATCGAGGACGCGCTCCTCCGTCGCCAGGCGGATGCTGCGCTCCTGCAGGGCGATGGCGGTCGCGCTCGTGACGGCCACGACGATCAAGACGACGAGGCACTGCATGAGCAGAATCCCCGCGCGACGCACCCGCCGGCGGGGTGCGGCGATCGTCGGCGCGGGCATGGACACCTCAGCAAGTCGTGAGCACTAAAGAGCAATAAGCGCCGCGCCGAACCACCCCGGGCGACGCGCTGTCATCCTACTTCCCACATCCGCGGCCACAACGACGTCAGCCCAGGAGGAGCTCATGAACCGACGAACACTCGTCACCACCGCCTTTGCCCTTGTCGCCAGCCTTGCCTTCGTGTTGGCGGCGATCAACGCGAGCGGGTCGGGGGGAGCAGCGAGTCCGCGCACGAAGATCACCCTCGTCGCGCCGGCTGCGCCGGGAGGCGGGTGGGACGCGTTCGCTCGCGAAGGGCAGCAGGCGATGCGCATCAACGGCATCGCGGGCGGCGTCCAGGTGGTCAATGTGCCCGGCGCATCCGGCACCATCGGGCTCGGTCAGGTCGTCGGGATGGGCGACCGGCACGATCTGCTGCTCGTCACCGGCGGGGTCATGCTCGGCGGCATCATTCTCAACGACTCAGCCGTGTCGCTCGACGACACGGTGCCCATCGCGCGCCTCGCTGACGACTTCAACGTGCTCGTCGTGCCGGGGGACTCGCCCTTCGAGACACTCGAGGACTTCGTCGCGGCACTGCAGAATGACGCTGGGGGAACGGCGATCGCGGGCGGGTCGCTCGGCGGTATCGACCACTTGCTCGCCGGGATGCTCGCCGCCGAGTCGGGGATCGACCCGCAGACCGTGAACTACATCGCCTACCCCGGCGGCGGCGAAGTCGTGACCTCTCTGCTGTCGAGCACGGCGGCCGCCGGCCTGTCTGGTTACAACGAGTTCCGCGACCAAATCGACTCCGGCAACCTTCGAGCCCTCGCGATCTCCGCGCACGAACCCGTGGAGGGGATCGACGTACCAACCTTCCGCGAGCAGGGCGTCGAGGTGTCGATGTCGAACTGGCGCGGTTACGTCGCCCCACCCGGCATAACCGACGAGGTCTACGACGAGCTCGTCGCCATGGTCACCGAGTTGCGCGCCACCGAAGAGTGGACCGACACGCTCGAGCGCAACAACTGGGTCGACAGCTTCATGGTCGGTGACGAATTCGCCGACTTCATTCGAGACGAGAGTGATCGCACCGAAGCGATCGTGAGGGGGTTGGGACTGTGACTCAGATCGAGCCGCACACGACGGGATCATTGCGGGTGCAGCGCCTCCCCCGCTGGTACACGGGAGTCAGCGAGATGATCATCGTCGCCGGGGTCCTCCTGCTCGCCGTCGGCCTCACCGTCGGCATTGTGACCATGGAGGTGCCCGACGGCGTCGCGCCACCCGGGCCGCAGTTCTTCCCCACGATCGTCGCGGTGTTCCTCTACGTCATCGGCATTGCCCTCGGCATCGACGTGTTGCGCCGCCAGCGTCGAGCGCACGTCGCCGAGGACCCGACCGAGGTGTCGAACGAGATGCTGCTCGACCTCGGTTCGATCGACCTGACCTCAGAGATCCGCGTCCTGACGCCCGAGGAGATCACCTCCGGTACGCCATCGAGTTCAGCCTCGGGCATCGACTGGCGCACCGTCGGCATCGTCGTGGGGTCCCTCAGCGCGTTCATCCTGATCATGCCCCTGCTGGGCTGGCTCCTGGCCTCGACGCTGCTGTTCTGGGTCATCTCGTGGGCCTTCGGCAGCACCCGCCCCGTCTTCGACGTGGGAGTCGCGGCGCTCATGGCCGCCCTCATTCAGCTCGCGTTCTCCGCCGGTCTGGGGCTCTCGCTGCCCCCTGGCATTCTCGAAGGAGTCTTCTCGTGGATCAACTAGCCAGCCTGCTTGAAGGGTTCGCCGTCGCCTTCACGCCGGCGAACCTCATGTTCCTCGTCGTCGGGGCGATCCTCGGCACCGCCGTAGGCGTGCTCCCCGGCCTTGGGTCCGCCATGGCCGTCGCCCTCCTGCTGCCGGTCACCTTCAGCCTCGACCCCACGGGCGCGTTCATCATGTTCGCGAGCATCTACTTCGGTGGTCTGTTCGGCGACTCCACCTCGGGCATCCTGCTCAACACGCCAGGAAACTCCTCAGCGATCGCCACCACGTTCGAGGGCCACCGCATGGCGAAGTCCGGGCGGGCAGCGAAAGCGCTCGGCACGTCTGCGATCGGCGCCTTCATCGGCGGCATGATCGCGTGCACCCTCGTCGTCTTCTTCTCGCCGTACATCGTGGAACTCGCGAGAGTCTTCGGGCCCGCCGAGTACTTCGCCCTCGCGGTCTTTGCCTTCGTCGCAATCTCCGCCGTCGTCGCCGACTCGATCGTGCGCGGCCTCGTGGCGCTCGGCATCGGCTTCGCACTCGCCCTCGTTGGCATCGACGGGATGAGCGGAGCCGAACGCTTCACGATGGGCTCACCCATCCTGTTCGACGGCATCTCGATCATCGTCATCACGGTGGGTCTCCTCGCGATCGGAGAGGTCATTCACGTGGCCTCGCACATCCGACGCACCCCGGCTCCCCGGATGGCGCTCAACCCCGAAGGCTCACCCTTCCCCTCGCGCCGCGAGTGGCGACAGGTGCTCCCCGCCTTCCTGCGCGGCACGGCCTACGGAGTGCCGTTCGGCGCGATCCCGGTCGGCGGATCCGAAGTGCCCACCTTCCTCGCCTACGGCACCGAGAAGCGTCTCGCCCGCCGGCGTAACGACCCCGACTTTGGCACGCGGGGCGCCATCCAGGGCGTCGCCGCTCCCGAGGCTGCGGGTAACGCCACGGCCGGCACCGCGATGGGAGCGCTCCTCGCCCTCGGCCTGCCCACCTCGGCGACCGCGGCCATGATGATTGCCGCGTTCCAGCAGTACGGCATGCAGCCGGGGCCGCTGCTGTTCGAGCGCAGCGGCGACCTCGTGTGGCCGCTCATGGCGAGCTTCTTCCTCGGCCTCGTCATCTTGCTCATCATCAACCTGCCGTTCGCGGCGATCTGGGCCAAGCTGCTCGTGATCCCGCGGCACTACCTTTACGCGGGCATCACGGTCATCGCCATGCTCGGTGTCTACGCGATCGCGTCCCGGCCCGTCGACTTGTGGATGGCGCTCGGTATCGGTGTCGTCGGCTTCGCGATGCGGCACTACTCGATCCCGCTGGCCCCCGTGCTCATCGCGGCCATCCTCGGACCAATGGCGGAGACGCAGCTGCGGCGGGCACTCGCGGTCTCGGAGGGTGACGTGGGGATCCTCGTCTCCTCGCCTCTCACGATCGCGCTGTACTCGGTGCTGACCGCCACGGTGGTGCTGAGCGTGATCCAGCACTCACGGCACTCGCGCCGTCGCCGGTCAGCGGTGCGAGAGCTTGCGCGCGAGCGCGTGTAGCGCGGGAACCTGTCGCGCGAGCGCGTGTCGCGCGGGCTCTACTTGTTGAAGGCGTCCCGCGCGCCGGGTGTCTCCGCCGTCACGGCGAGCGTGCCGACGACGGTGACGCCGTCCGACTCGTAGACGTCCACCTGGAATGTCTGGTCGGCGCTGATCGCGGACTTCGCGAGGTTGCGCTGCTGGTCGAGCTCGCTCACACGCACGTACCCGATGACTCCCTCGTCGGCTCTCGCCGGAATGAGCTTCGGAACTGTGCCGTCGATGGGGCTCCCGTACGTCTCGCCCGCCGCGTTGACGCCGTATTCGACATCGTCGCCGAGGATCACGCGCTGGTCGCTCGCCAGCGAGGGGGCGAGCATGTCACCGAGCGCCGGTGCTGCGACGAAGGCGCCCCCGAGGACGAGAACTCCGCCGGCGATGAGGGCAATGGTCATGGGGGCGATACTCACGAGCGGCTCCAACCTCACAAGTGCGCGAGATGCGCACGGGGAGCCATCCCCGCCCCCTCGGCCATCCAACCACCGTTGACGATCGGCGATCACCCCCCCGTTCCCGGAGTGCCGCAGGAGCGTTCGTTTGCCGAATGTCTACGCCGGCCGGCAAATGCCCCAGTGCCCCGACCACGATGCGCCGGGCTCGATCCACCGCAGTCCGAGACCCGAGTTCAGCGCGTCGGCAGGCGCCGTCATGGGCTCGACCGCGATCGCGGTCATCGGGCCGTCGGGCCCGGGGAAGATGCGCGTAATGAAGACCTGCAGCCACTCCCAGTCGCCCTCCTGCCACACCTCCGTCTCGGTGCCGTCCAGTGCCGAGAGCACGGTGCGGATGATGCCGTCGTCATCGCGGCCCACACGCCACGCATCGTCGAGCTCGAGGTCACTGACCTTCGGCCCCACCGCGAGGTCGAAGCGAGTGCCTGCGGAGGGTTCCATTCCGACCGGATTGAGCCGTTCATCCACCATGACGTGGTCGACGGTGCGCGCCGTGATCGTGAGGGTCTCAACATCGTGGTCTCCGACCGCAATGAAGGGATGCGCGCCCGTCGCATACGGCGCCGCCTGCCCTCCCTGGTTGGTCACCTCGTGCGTCACGCGCACTCCGTTGCCCGTGAGGCGGTAGGTGACGGTCGTCCAGAGGCGGAACGGCCAGCCGTGCTGCGGGACGACCGCGGCGCCGAGTGTCACCGAGTCCTCCGTGCGCTCGACCAGTCGGTAGGAGGTGTTACGCAGGAGGCCGTGAATGGCGTTGTTCTTGTCGACCTCGGTGATGTCGAGCTGCTGGGCGGAGCCCTCGTGCATCCAGCGACCGTCGCGCACGCGGTTCGGCCAGGGGGCGAGGATGATGCCGTGGCCGAAGGGCGGCAGGCGGTTCTCGTCGTAGCCCGGCACGAGGGCGTGGCCGTCGACCGTGAGTGACCGCAGCGAGGCGGCGACCTCGGTGATGATCGCCTCGACCGGGCCGTGGGAGCCGTCGTGGTGCAGGTGGTACTGCTCGCCCGTGGCGGGAACAGGCTCGAAGGAGGATGTGGCGTCGGTGGTGGTCACCGGCTCAGCCTAAACCCGCCCCGACGCGCACGGCAGTGACGGAGAGCCCGGCATCGACGAGCGCCGCGCGCGGCGAGACGGCGGTCGTGACACTCGGCACCTGGTCGGTGATGAGCTCGTCGATGTCCGCAAGCGCGGCGACCCTGCCGAGGTGCGCGACGCCGAGCTTGCTCGAGTCGGCGACGAGCACGCGGTGCGCGGCCGCCGCGACCATGCGCTGCTTGACCTCGGCCTCCGGCAGGTTGACGTTGGTGACCCCGTGCTCGGCGTGCACCCCCGTCGCGCCGATGATCGCGATGTCCGCGCGCAGGTCGTCGAGCAGCGTGGTCGCCAGCGGGTTCACGAGAGAGTGTTGCAGCGAGCGGAGCGTGCCGCCCGTGACGACGACCGTGAAGCGCGGAATCGCCGACTCGAGCGCCAGCGCGACGGCTAGCCCGTTGGTCACCACGACGATGTCGTCGAGGTCGCGTCGGGCGACGAGCGCGTGCGCGACGGCGAGCGTCGTCGACCCGACGTCGAGCAGCACGCTCTGGCCGGGCCGCACGCGGGCGGCGGCTTCGACCGCAATCGCCTGCTTCGCGCGGGCGAGGCGCGTGCGGGACTTCTCGAGGCTCGACTCGCGCTCCGACTCGACCGTGCGCGGGATCGCGCCACCGTGCACGCGCGCGATGCGACCATCGGCTTCGAGCGCAGCGAGGTCGGTCCGCACGGTGACCTCGCTGACCTCGACCTCGCGGGCGAGGTCGACCACCCGCGCGAACCCGCGGCGGGCGATGGATGCGGCGAGCGCGTCGCGTCGGGACGTTGCGGTGTCAGCGGCCACGCGCATCCCCTTTCGATTCTTGTCGAAATCGAAAGCATACGGCTTATGAAGTCGAAACGGGCACGCCGTACCATCGGGGAGTGCCCATTGCCTTCCATCACACGACGCTGGCCGATGGCCGCGAACTGATCTACGTCGACGACGCCGACACGACACTGCCGCCGGCGGCCGAGCGTCGGCGCGACGAGCGCGCGCTCGACCCGCGGCCCGCGACCGCGATCATGCGGCAGGACGTGCTGACCGGCGAGTGGGTCTCGCACGCCGCCGCGCGCCAGAACCGTGCTTTCCTGCCGCCCGCCGACCAGGACCCCCTCGCGCCGCAGACTCCCGCCAACCCGAGCGAGATTCCCGACATCTACGATGTCGCGGTGTTCGAGAACCGCTCCCCCAGCTTCGGGCCGCTACTCGAAGACGCGAATGCGCCGACCGGGCTCGACGACCTCAGCGAGATCGGCATCGAACGCTCCCGCACGAGCGTCGGCCGGTGTGAGGTCGTGTGCTTCTCGCCCGAGCACGAGGGCTCGTTCGGCTCGCTCAGCGTCAGCCGCGCACGCACCGTCTTCGAAGCGTGGGCGCAGCGCACCGAAGCGCTCAGCGCGATGCCGGGCATCGAGCAGGTGTTCGTGTTCGAGAATCGCGGGCAGGAAATCGGCGTCACCCTCCCCCACCCGCACGGGCAGATCTACGCCTACCCGTTCGTGACGCCGCGCACGCAGGGCGTGCTGCGCTCGATCGCGGCGGTCGGCGATGACCTGTTCGCGCGCATCCTGGAATCGGAGCAGGCGAGCGAGCGCGTCGTCGCCCGCGGCGAGTACTTCACCGCCTTCGTGCCCTTCGCCGCGCGGTGGCCGCTCGAGATCCACCTCCTGCCGCACCGGCACGTCGCTGACCTCGCGGGGCTCACGACCGAGGAAAAGGACGAGCTGGCGCCGCTGTACCGTCACCTGCTGCGCGGGCTGGATGCGCTCTACGGCTCCCCAACGCCGTACATCTCCGCGTGGCACCAGGCCCCCGTCCACACGCACCGCGACAGCGTGCGCCTCATGCTGCAGATCACGAGCCCGCGCCGCGCGGCTGACAGACTCAAGTATCTCGCTGGCTCGGAGGCGGCCATGGGCGCTTTCATCGGCGACGTGACGCCCGAGCGCCAAGCAGAATTCATCCGCACCGGCCTCGCGAGCGCCGACAGCGCATCCCCCTTTTCGACAGAAGGAGACCAGCGGTGACCGACATCCGCGACGACACCCGCGACGGCTTCCAGGCGGTCTTCGGCCGCGAGCCCGAGGGCCTCTGGTCGGCGCCCGGCCGCGTCAACCTGATCGGCGAGCACACCGACTACAACCTGGGCTTCGTGCTGCCGTTCGCCATCGACCGGCGCACGGTCGTCGGCGTCGGGCTGCGCGACGACCGCATGATGCGGGTTGCGTCGACGTTCGCCGACGAGCTGGTCGAAATCTCACTGGATGCTCTCGCCGGCCTCTCGAACGACGATGCGGGCCGCGAACTGTCCGGCTGGTCGGCCTACGTGCTCGGCGTCGCCTGGGCTCTCGGCCTCGACGAGTTCGGCGGCGACCTGCGCGCGGTGCCGGGCCTCGACCTGTTCATCGACTCGGACGTACCCGTCGGCGCCGGCCTGTCGTCGTCGGCCGCGATCGAGAGCGCGGTGGCCTTGGCCCTCAACGACGTCTGGCGACTCGAGCTCGACCGCCCCACGCTCGCGCGCGTGGGTCAGCGGGCCGAGAACATCGCCGTCGGCGCGCCCACCGGAATCATGGACCAGTCGGCGTCGCTGCTCGGCGTGCGCGACCACGCCGTCTTTCTCGACTGCCGCTCGCTCGAGGCGCAGGTGGTGCCGCTCGGCCTCGATGAGGCGGGGCTCGTGGTGCTCGTCATCGACACGGGCGTCAAGCACTCGCACGCGACCGGGGGCTACGGCGAGCGCCGCTCCGCCTGCGAACGGGGCGCCGCCGCCATGGGCGTCGAGTCGCTGCGCGACGTGACGGTCGCCGACCTGCCGCGCGCCCGCGAGCTGCTCGACGACGTCACCTACCGCCGCGTCGCCCACGTCGTCACCGAGAACCAGCGCGTGCTCGACACCGTCGACACGCTGCGCGGCGAAAGCGGGATGCTCGGCGAAGCCGACGAGGACGGCTCCGGCTCGTCCGCCGTCGCCGTCGGCCCCGGCGGCCCGCTCGCGATCGGCGAGCTGCTGGATGCCTCGCACCGCAGCATGCGCGACGACTTCGAGATCTCGGTGCCCGAGCTCGACCTCGCCGTCGAGACCGCGGTCGGGGCCGGCGCAATCGGCGCGCGCATGACGGGCGGCGGCTTCGGCGGCGCGGCGATCGCGCTCGTGAAGCTCGACGACCTGTCGCGCGTGCAGGTCGCCGTCGACAACGCGTTCAGTGAGCACGGCTTCGCCGCGCCCGACACGTTCGTCGTGCGGGCGAGCGATGGGGCGGCCCGCAACTAGACGGGCAGCGCCCGCGGGTTGTAGCGGTCGCCGCGGAACATGGCCAGCACGAGCACGCCGAGAGTGACCATGTAGACGGTCATCATCACGAGAAACACCCAATCGGGCGCCGTCAGCCCGAGGCCGCCGAGCGTGCTCAGCACCACCGTAGCGACCAGCACTAACATGGTCACCGCGCCCATCAGGTACATGTCGGCGCCCATGCGCCGGGCGAGAATCGCGCGCCGCTCAGGCGTGTCCCAGAGCTGACGGTTCGGCACGTTGACGAACTCGATCGGGATACGCCGCACGAACGCCGGCACCGACACGAAGATCCCGATGAGGAACGCGACGATCAGCGTCATGTAGCCGACGAACACGGGAGTCGGGTCGAAGCGCGGGCTGCCGTTGTCGGCGCCGAAGTGTCCGATCACCTCGGGCGGGCCAGCGACGAGCAACCACGCGGCGAGGGCGGCGAAGAGGGCGACCGTCGTCCAGAAGGCGAGGCGCGCGATCGACGCGAAGCGAGCATCCGATCGGTCGTCGAGTTCGGTCATGCGTCGAGGCTAGCGAGCACGCGCCCGCCTCGTGCGAGTCGTCCCGACGCTCAGCGTGCGATGGCGAGGGCCTCCGCCGTCTCGGTGAGCAGCTTGTCGGCGAGCTTCGGGTCGGCCGACACGGTGCCGCCGTATGACGGGATCATGCGCTTGAGGCGGGGAGTCCACTCGTCGAGCTTCGACGGGAAGCACTTCTCGATCAGGTCGAGCATGATGGGCGCGGCCGTGCTCGCGCCCGGCGAAGCCCCGAGCAGGCCGGCGATCGAACCGTCGGCGGAGGCGACGACCTCGGTACCGAACTGCAGGGTGCCGCCCGTGCCGGGAACGTTCTTGATGATCTGCACGCGCTGGCCGGCGACCATCTCGTACCAGTCGTCGCCCTTCGCGTTCGGGAAGAACTCGCGCAGGGTGTTGTCGCGGTCACTGCGGCTCGCGAGCAGCTCGCCGATGAGGTACTTCAGCAGGTCGAAGTTGCGCAGCGCCACCTGGATCATGGGCACGAGGTTGTGCCAGCGGATGGTCGAGAACAGGTCGAACAGCGAGCCCGATTTCAAGAATTTGGGGCTGAAGCCCGCGTACGGGCCGAACAGCAGCGAGCGTTCGCCGTCGACGACGCGGGTGTCGAGGTGCGGCACGCTCATCGGCGGGGCTCCGACCGACGCCTTGCCATAGACCTTCGCCGAGTGTTGGGCGACGATCGCCTGGTTGTCGGTGCGCAGCCATTCGCCGCTGACGGGGAACCCGCCGTAGCCGCGAATCTCGGGGATGCCCGACTTCTGCAGCAGGGGAAGGGCGTAGCCGCCGGCGCCCACGAACACGAACTTGGCCCGCACCTCGAGGGGCGAGTGGCCGACTTCGTGGCGCATCTTGAGCAGCCACGTGCCGTCTGACTTGTTCTGCTTAAGCCCGGTGACGGTGTGCTCGGTGCGCACCTGCGCGCCCTGATCTTCGAGGGCCGCCACGAGCATCCGCGTGAGGGCACCGAAGTCGACGTCGGTTCCCGACGCGATGAAGGTGGCCGCCACGGGCTGGCTCTTCGCGCGGCCCGGCATGAGTAGTGGGGCCCACTCGTGGATTTCGGCCGGGTCTTCCGAGTACTTCATGCCCACGAAGAGGGGGTGATCTTTCAGCGCCTCGTAGCGCTTGCGCAGGTATTCGACGTTTTTTTCGCCCCACACGAAGCTCATGTGCGGGGTGGCGCTGACGAACGCGGACGGGTCGGGCAGGAGGCCCTCGTTCACGAGGTACGACCAGAATTGCCTCGACACCTGGAACTGTTCGTTGACTTTCACCGCGTTCGTGATGTCGATCGTGCCGTCGGGCTTCTCGGGCGTGTAGTTGAGCTCGCAGAGGGCGGCGTGGCCGGTGCCGGCGTTGTTCCACGGGTTGGACGACTCTTGGGCGACTTCGCCGAGGCGCTCGTAGATGCGGATGTCCCATTCGGGCTCCAGCTGCTTGAGCATGGTGCCGAGGGTCGCGCTCATGATTCCGCCGCCGATGAGGGCGACGTCGATGGTGTCACTCACGCAGCGAGTTTAGCCGCTCAATTCTGGGCCTCCGGCCCGAGGCACCTAGGGTGGGTGGGTGATTCTTGCCCTTCTTGCCGTCGGCGCGATCGGCGGACTTCTTGCCGGCCTGTTTGGGGTGGGCGGCGGCATCATCATGGTGCCGCTGCTGCTGTGGTGGGCCCGCATGGACCAGCGCCAGGCCGCAGCCACCTCCCTCGTTGCCATCGTGCCGACCGCGATCGCGGGGTCGATCTTCTACGGGATCGGCGGGCAGGTCGACTGGGTCGCGGCCATGTTCGTGGGCGCGGGCACGATCGTCGGTGCTCCGATCGGCGCGTGGCTGCTGCGCTCTTTGCCGTTGGCGTGGCTGCGCTGGTTGTTCATCGTGGGGCTTCTGGCGGCGGCCGTGTACCTGATTCTGGTGACGCCCGAGCGCGGGGGCTCGCTGGAGCTGCAGCCGCTCGTCATGCTGGGGCTCGTCGGCCTCGGACTCGTGATGGGGCTGGCGGCCGGCATGTTCGGCATTGGGGGCGGCATCATTGCCGTGCCGGTGTTCATCGCGCTGTTCGACATGGGCGATCTGCTGGCGAAGGGAACGTCGCTGCTCGCCATGATTCCGGCGGCTGTGTCTGGCACGGTCCCGAACCTGCGGGCGAGGCTGGTGCGCCTGCGCGACGGCCTCGTCGTCGGGGTGGCCGCGGTCGCAGCGTCGGGCGCGGGAGTCTCGCTGGCGTTCCTGATTTCGCCATCGCTGTCGAGCATCCTGTTCGGGATGCTCTTGGTCGCGGTCGTCGCGCAACTCTCCGTACGCGCGGTCCGCCTCCAGGCCCGAGAGAAACGCGAACGCGAGGGCTAGAGCGCGCGCCGGATCGGCCTGCGCGGACAGGCGCGGGCTCGTGGGGTTGGTGGGGCCCGGGTGGGCGCGCGGAGCTAGCCGGGCCGGGTGCGCGCGCCGCGCCCGTCACTCCGGTATGGGCGCACGGTGAACGACGGCGGGGTCGCGCGCCCGAGAAGAGCGAGATCCAGTTCCCGCGAGGGCGTACACCCTCCCCCGCGCCTTCCAAAGACGCGGAACGGGTGAGGTGAGTTCATCATCACTGGGAAACGCACATGCGGGATGTCGATTCGGGTTGTCGATGCGAGGTGACGATGCAAGGTGACGATGCGGGGCTCCCTGTGACGGGGTCACTGGAGCCGTGCGCTCATCGGGCTGTGACGTTTCTCAGGAGAAGACCAGCCCAAGCGCAGCGCGACCCGCTTGTTTGCGGATGTGGCGGGGCTGCACTCCTGAGAAGTTGACGGCGCTCAGCGAATTTCCCCAGAGTTGCTCGTCGATATTCCCCAGGTCGCGTGGGTAGGTTAGCGCAGGTTTGTGCCGGTGGTGGCGCGGCGGAGTTCGTCGGCTGCGGCGTGGTGGTTGCGGAGCCGGTAGGAGGCGCCGTCGAGGGTGACGACGACGGAGCGGTGTAGCAGCCGGTCGAGCATGGCGGCGGCGACGGTGGTGTCGCCGAGGATCTCGCCCCAGGCGCCGACGGGCCGGTTCGTGGTGATCACGATCGAGGTCTTCAGGTAGCGCTGGTTGATGACCTGGAACAGTGCGGACGCGGCTTCGCCGGGCAGGGGGAGGTAGCCGAGCTCGTCGATGATGAGCAGGGTGGGGCCGGTGAAGAACCGCATCATCGTCGCCCATTTCCCTTCGATCGCGGCGCGGTGGCAGCGGGCGGCGAGGTCGGCGGCGGAGGTGAAGTAGACCCGGTAGCCGGCGTTCACCGCGGCATGCCCGAGTCCGGTTGCGATGTGTGTCTTCCCGACTCCGGGTGGGCCGATCAGCAGCACGTTGGTCGCGGTGTCGAGGAACCGGCAGGTGGCCAGTTCGGCCAGCAGCGAGCGGTCGATGCCGCTGGCGGAATCTAGGTCGAAGTCGTCGAGGGTGGTGCCGGTGGGGAGGTTCGCGAACCGGAACCTGCCGGCGAGGCGGCGGGCGTCGGTCGCGGTGACCTCGATCTGCAGGAGCTGTTCCAGGGCGTGGGTGAGGGTCCAACCCTCGGCCTGCGCCTGGTCGAGGACCTTCGGGAGGGCGTCGGCGGCGTCGGCGAGTTTCAGGTCGGTGAGATGGTTGCGGAGCTGCTGATAGACGGACGCTGCGGTCTTCGAGGTGGTCGTGGTGGTGGTCATCGGAGGGTGTTCCTGTTCTTCGCGGCCTGCTCGTAAGCGGCCAGGCTGATCACGGTCGTGGTGGGTGCGGCGGTGCCGGTCAGCACCTGCGCCGCCCGCAGCGCGGCCGCGCCGGGTGGGATGCGTTCCTTGCGGCGGTGCGGGCGCCCCGGTGGCGCTGACGCGAGAGCGATCGCTTCGAGCGCGGTGACGTGCCCGCCGTCGCGGATCGTGACCCCGAGCCCGGGCTGCGCGACGGCGTGTCGGGCGACGACCGTCCCGGAGACGGTGGCGATGTCGATGGTCGCGGCGCCGAGCCGCTGCTGGACGACGACTTTCGCGGCGGCGAGCTCGGGCGGGACGGAGTAGCGGTTCCCGCGCCAGTCGATCAGCGCCTGCCGGGTCGCAGTCCGCTCCTCGGTCACGATCACAGGGAACACCACCGGCGGCAACGGCCGCAGCCGCTCGTCGGCGAACATGGCGGCTGCTGTCGTGGTTCCGTGCTCGCCCTCCCGCTTGCGGGCGTCCTGCCCGGCGGCGAACGTCTCCACGGACGCCTGTGCTTGTTCGAGGGTGAGCTCGTCGGGGAGGTTCCGCCACCACCGTTGCGCGGCGGTGTGGTTGTTCTTCTCGACCACGCCCTTCCGATTCCCCGACCGCGGCCGGCAGACCACCGGCTGGACGCCGTGGTGCTTCGCGAACCCCGCGAACATCGGGGTGAGGTCTCCAGTGACAGGGTGCAGCACGGTCGCCATCCGATCGAACCGCCAGACCCGGGTCAGCCCGCCCAGCAGGGCGAGCAGGGTCGTCATCGCGGCAAGCAGGTGCGGGATATCCATCGACGGGGAGATCACGCCTCGCCAGACCCCTGAGTGCGCCAGAGATCCGACGAGGAGGTACGCGCGCTTGGTCGGGAACCCCCAGTGCGCGGGCGGGTCGGGTAGCTCGAGCCAGTCGAACTGGGTCTCCTCCCCGGGCGGGTGCTCGATGACCGCGTTCGGACGCTTCGTGACATGCGCGCAGGCCGTGCACGCGGGACGCAGGCCACGGGCGCGGATCTGCCGCGTCAACGTCGGATACGAACCCTCGAAGCCGAGTGGTCGTAGCTCGTCGAGCAGCGTCGCGGCCCAGAGGTGCGGGTCCTCGGTCAGCCTCGCGGTGACGTAGTCCACGAACCCGTCGAACTCGTCTGGGGCCGCGCGCTGACGGACTCCCGGGGCGCGGTCTCCGTTCAGGTAGGAACGGATCGTCTTGCGGTCATGGTTAGTGCGGCGGGCGATCTCACTGATCGTCATCCCCTGCCGTTTCAGAGCGTGGATGTCCACGCTGCTCCTCTCTGAAAGCATGAGAAGAGGGCCTCCCCCGGAAGCTGGTGTGTGGTTAGAGACCACCAGCATCGAGGGAGGCCCGCCTCATGTGGCGGAGCGACCCAGGGTGGGGAATTTCGATGAGCAGAAGTGAGGAATTTCAGTGAGCGCCGTCAAAGTGGCACACGGCCACGACGGTAGCGAAGGTGAACGGCTGTTGCCCTTTCCGCGTCTTTGGAAGTCGCCGCGAGGGTGTGACCGAGGCGCCGAAGGGGGTCCACGCCATCGCCTCGACCGCGCTCCGCGGCGCGACCGCGGGCCCAGGACGGGCGCGCTCCGCGGCGCGACCGCGGGCCCACAACGGGCGCGCTATGCGGGGGCGATCGGCTCCAGAGTGGGGCGCTTGGCGGTGCGACCGTCGCCCGACGAGCGGCCGGTGAGTCGGCGGCCGATCCAGGGCAACACGTATTCGCGCCAATACTCCGCGGTTCGGGGGCGCTGCAGTTCGTTGGGGGCGTCGAGCGAGCCGGGCACGCGGGGCGCGCCAGACCCGCCGGGTGCGCCCTCAGCAGGCGCTGGCGCCGGCACCTCGAGCGCGGCGAGCACGTTGGCGGCAGCGCGGGCGTGCCCCAGTGAGTTCAGGTGCAGGCGATCGATCGACCAGTAGCGCAGCGCGCGCAGCTCGGGGTCGCTCCAATTGTCGACGTAGCCGATCGTGTGCGGCGAGCGGTCGAGGCGAGCGCGCACCGCATCCGCCAACTCGTCGCCGCGGCGCTGAAAAACCGGGCCCAACGGGATGTGATCGGTTGGGTTCCCTCCGCTCACCACCACCACACGGATGCCCGCATCGCTCGCGCGCTCCGCCGCCGACACGAGGCGGTCGGCCGTCGCTGCCACACTCACGCGCGGGCGCATGATGTCGTTGCCGCCGCCGTTCATCGTCAGCAACTGCGGGCCCAGCTCGATCGCCGGCTGCAACTGCTCGACCAGGATTGGGCCGAGCAGGCGGCCGCGGATCGCGAAGTTCGCGTAGCCGACCGGCTCGCCGGCGGCGTGCGCAAGGCCGATGGCCACCAGGTCTGCCCAGCCACGCGGCGTTCCGTCGGGAAGCTCGTCACCCATGCCCTCGGTGAAACTATCGCCAATCGCGGCGTACGTGCGGGGCAGAGACTCGAGCGCCATAACGGGACGAGCCTAGCGAGGCGGAGCGGATACCCGCCTCCACTGTCCCGCCCACGGTCGGACCACCCGCACTACAAGCCCAGAGCTGCGAGCTCCGCGTCCATGCGCTCGGCCATCACCGCGTAGCCGTCGTCGTTGGGGTGCAGGCCATCGGCGGCCATCAGTTCGGGGCGGCCCTCGATCCAGCGGGAGGCCCCGGCGATGAAGTCGGCGTCGATCGCCTCAGCGCCCTCGCGCACCCAGCCGATGATGACCTCAACACTCTCGGGCCGCTCGTCGGTGTACCAGAACGGCTCGACGACGACAATACGCGCCTCCGGCAGCCCGTCGCGAAGCCGCTGAAGGTCGATGCCGATCTGCTCTCGGATGCGGTCGCGCTCGTCGGGGCGGCGTTCGTAGGCGAAGTTGTCGTTGAGACCCATCGTCACGATGACCAACTCGGGCTCGGCCGCGATGATGATCGACGGCAGGTCTCCCTCGCCGAAGACGGTGCGGTTGTTGATGAAGCCGAGCCCGTTGACGCTCGGGTTCACCTCGCGCCAGCCGCGGTCGGCGCTGATGATCGTCGACCAGCGGGCGGCGTCGGATGTGGCCCCGGTGCCGAGCGTGTACGAGTCGCCGTAGAACGCGACGACGGGGCGATCCCCGTCGGGCGGGATGCTCGTGGCCGTCGGCTCCGGAGGAATCGCCGCGCAGGCGGCCACGCCGAGTGTCATCGCCACCGCAGCGAGCGTCGAAAGGCTTCTCCGTGCATCCATATCGAGTATTCGGCGCGGCCAGCGTGTGCGGTTGGCGCTACGCCGCGGCCGCCTTCGTCGACGCGACGAGCTCGGCCAGCTGCACCGCGTTGAGCGCGGCGCCCTTGCGCAGGTTGTCGTTCGAGATGAACAGGGCGAGGCCGCGGCCGCCGGGCACTCCCTCGTCGGCGCGGATGCGGCCCACGAGCGACGGGTCGGCGCCGGCGGCGTCGAGCGGGGTCGGCACGTCCATCAGCTGAACTCCGGGGGCGTCGGCGAGCAGCTCGCGGGCACGCTCGGGCGAGATAGCCCGCGCGAACTCGGCATTGATGGCCAGCGAGTGGCCGGTGAAGACGGGCACGCGCACGCACAGCCCGCTGACCCGCAGCTCGGGCAGCTCGAGAATCTTGCGCGACTCGTTGCGCAGCTTCTTCTCTTCGTCGGTCTCGCCGAGGCCGTCGTCGACGAAGTTGCCTGCCTGCGGGATGACGTTGAACGCGATGGTCTTCGGAAACTTGTGGCCCGCCGGGAACTCGACGGCCGAACCCGAGTGCACGAGCCCCATCGCGTCTTGCGCGACGACGGCGGCCGCCTGCTCGAGCAGCTCTTCGCCGCCGGCGAGCCCCGCGCCCGAGACCGCCTGGTAGGTGCTGACGATGAGCCGTTCGAGGCCGGCCTCGCGGTCGAGCACCTTCAGCACCGGCATCGCGGCCATGGTTGTGCAGTTGGGGTTCGCGATGATGCCCTTCTGCGCCTCGCCGATGGCGTGCGGGTTCACCTCGGCGACGACGAGCGGCACCTCCGGGTCCATGCGCCAGCCCGACGAGTTGTCGATGACGGTCACGCCGGCGGCCGCGAACCGCGGAGCCTGCGCCTTGCTGAGGGTCGCACCCGCGCTGAAGATCGCGATATCGAGCCCCGTCGGGTCGGCGGTCGACGCGTCTTCGACGACGATCTCGCGGTCGCCGAACGGGATGCTCGTGCCCGCGCTGCGCGCGCTCGCAAAGAACCGCACCTCCGCGAGGGGGAAGGTGCGGTCGAGCAGCAGCTGCCGCACGACGGCGCCGACCTGCCCGGTCGCACCGACGACACCGAGGCGCACGCCGGCGCTCATCGGCCTGTCCCCGCGTAGACCACGGCTTCGTCATCGGCGTCGAGGCCGAAGGCGGTGTGCACGACCTGCACGGCGTGGTTGAGGATGTCCGCGCGGGTCACGACGGAAATGCGGATTTCCGACGTGGAGATCATCTCCATGTTGATGCCCGCCTCCTTCAGCGCCGTGAAGAGCTGCGCGCTGACGCCGGCGCTTGTGCGCATGCCGCCGCCGACGACGGAGAGCTTGCCGATCTGGTCGTCGTACTGCAGCGACTCGAAGCCGACGTCCTGCTGCTCGGCTCGCAGCGCGGTGAGCACCTTCTCGCCGTCGGCCTTCGGCAGGGTGAACGAGATGTCGGTGCGGCCGGTGGCGGCGAGGGACACGTTCTGCACGATCATGTCGATGTTGGCGCCGGTCTTGGCGACGATCGTGAAGATGTCGGCGGCCATACCGGGGGTGTCGGGCACGCCCACGACGGTGATCTTCGCCTCGCTGAGGTCGCCGGCGACTCCGGTGATGATCGGTTCTTCCATGGTGTCCTTCTCACTGGGAGGCACGACAAGGGTGCCGGGAAGCGGGGTGAACGACGAGCGCACGTGCAGGGTCACGTTGTGGCGACGCGCGAACTCGACGGCGCGAATGTGCAACACCTTGGCGCCCGCGGCGGCCAGCTCGAGCATCTCTTCGGTCGAGACGCGGTCGAGCTTGCGGGCGCGCTTCACGACCCGGGGGTCGGCACTGAACACACCGTCGACATCGGTGTAGATCTCGCACACGTCGGCTTCGAGGGCGGCGGCCAGCGCGACGGCGGTCGTGTCGCTGCCGCCGCGGCCGAGCGTGGTGATGTCTTTGCTGTCGCGGTTGAAGCCCTGGAACCCGGCGACGATGGCGATCGCTCCGTCGTCGAGCGCCTCGCGGACGCGCACCGGGGTGACGTCGACGATGCGGGCGGAGCCGTGGCGAGCATCCGTGATCATGCCGGCTTGGCTGCCGGTGTAGGAGCGCGCCTCGAAGCCCATCGACTTGATGGCCATGGCGAGCAGCGCCATCGAGATGCGCTCGCCGGTGGTGAGCAGCATGTCCATCTCACGCGGGTCAGGCATGGGGGTGACCTCGTGGGCGAGGTCGATGAGCTCGTCGGTGGTGTCGCCCATGGCGCTGACGGCCACGACGACGTCATGGCCGGCTTTGCGGGTTTCGACGATGCGCTTCGCGACGCGCTTGATGCTTTCGGCGTCGGCGACCGACGATCCCCCGAACTTCTGCACGATGAGGCTCACGGTGCTCCTGGGGTGGCTGTGCGGGAGGGGCGGGTGCTGCGGGGGCACGGCGACGGTGACGGCCTGAGGCGCAAGTCTACTGGGCACGTATGCACGCGCATACATGTGAGGCGTCACGCTCGGCAATGTGCGCGCTGGCGACGGGTTAGTGCTGGATCTGGCGGCGGCCCTCGAAGGCCCGGCCCAGGGTGACCTCGTCGGCGTACTCGAGGTCTCCGCCGACGGGGAGGCCGCTCGCCAGGCGTGAAACCGTGAGGCCCGGCTGCACCAGCAGGCGGGTCAGGTAGGTGGCGGTGGCCTCGCCCTCGAGGTTGGGGTCGGTCGCGATGATGACCTCGGTGACCGTGCCGTCGGCGAGGCGGGTCAGCAGCTGGCTGATGCGGAGGTCGTCAGGGCCGATGCCGTCGATCGGGCTGATCGCACCACCGAGCACGTGGTACAGCCCGCGGAACTCGCGGGTGCGCTCGATCGCAACGACGTCTTTCGCCTCCTCGACCACGCAGATCGTGGTGGGGCTGCGGCGCGGGTCACGGCAAATCGAGCACTGCGCCTCTTCGGCCACGTTGCCGCAGACCTCGCAGAAGCGCACCTTCTCGCGGATATCCATGAGCAGGGTCGCGAGCTTCGTCACGTCGAACGACTCGGTCTGCAAGATGTGGAAGGCAATGCGCTGTGCCGACTTCGGGCCGATGCCCGGCAGGCGGCCGAATTCGTCGATGAGGTCTTGAATGACGCCGTCGTACATCTCTTATTGCCCCTCAGGATCGGGTGGTGTCGCCTCGGGCACGACCGTGGGGGTGAGCTGCTCTTCCGCAACGAAACGGGCGCCGAGTATCTCGCGAACAACCGCCTCCCCGTAGCGCTGACGGCCCGCCATTTCGGCGGGGTGTGGCACGGATGGTGGCGGGGCTCGCTCGGGCTGCGGCTCGGGCTCGAATTCTGGCTCGGGTTCCTCGTCGACCGGGGGAGGTTCGTCGTCGACCGGTGGGGCGTCGACGGATGCCGGGGCCGCAGCGCCGGGGATTGCGGCTACTGCCCACTCGGTAACCGGAGCAGTGGACGCCGATGGGGCCGTGGTGGACGGGACGGGGGCCGATGAGGCGACGGGCTGGGCGGTCGGCGTTGCGTCGTCGCGCGACACCGCCGCTGGGGAAGGCTCCGCGTCGGCGGGCTGCTCGGCAGGTGCCGCCGCGTCGGGACGGGGAGCCCGGGCGGAGTCAACCCGCACGAGGAACTTCACACGCAGCCCCAGCTCGGAGAGAATCGCCTGCCGCACGTGCTCGCTGACCGTCTCGGCGGGGTTGCCGCGCTGCTTGAAGGCCGTCGCGTCGGACTCGTTCGTGAACACGAGCGTGAGCACGTCGTCGTTCAGCTCGGCGGGAAGTGCCGTGTAGACGACCGTCCACGACGACATCTTCTGCTGCTGAATGCGGTCGAGGATCGCTGGCCACGATTGGCGCATGCGGTCGATGTCGACGGGGGCTGCGGCGACTGGTTCGGGGGCGGGCTCTGCCACGGGCGCGGATGCGGAGGCTTCAGCCGGCGCCGCCGCGGGTTCGGAGGACGCTGTCGCCGCTGTCGCGGGGGCGGGCGTCGGGGCAGCCGCGGGCGCAGGCGCGGGCGCTGCCGCTCGGGCCGGGGCAGGAGCGGTTGCCGCAGAGAGGGCGCCGGCGGCGGGGGCCGGGCCGTCAACGCCGACGCGGCGCTCGAGCACCTCGACGCGGGCGAGGGCTCCGCGGGCGGGCTCGTCGGCGGCGGGTACCAACAGACGCGCGGTCATGAGCTCGAGGTGCAGGCGAGGCGACGTCGCCCCCGTCATCTCGGTCAGCGCCCGGTTCACGATGTCGGCCGCGCGGCTCAGCTGCGCCGGGCCGAAGTGGGCGGCCTGGGTGTGCATGCGCTCGAGATCGTCTTGCGGGATACCGCGCAGCACCGCCGAGGCGCCGTCGTTTGTCGCCTGTACCACGATCAGGTCGCGCAGCCGCTCGAGCAGGTCGTCGACAAACCGTCGCGGGTCTTGACCCGTCTGAATGACGCGATCGACCGCCTGGAACGCAGCCGCCGCATCCTGCATCGCGAGAGCCGTGACCACGTCGTCGAGCAGGGCTCCGTGGGTGTAGCCGAGCAGCGCGACCGCCCGCTCGTAGGTGACCACGTCGGCGTCGCTGCCCGCGATCAGCTGGTCGAGCAGCGACAGGGTGTCGCGCACCGACCCGCCGCCGGCGCGCACCACGAGCGGCATGACGCCCGGCTCGACCGTGACGTTCTCGCTCGCCGCCAACTGCTCGACGTACTCAAGCAGCTGCGCGGGCGGCACCAGGCGGAACGGGTAGTGGTGGGTGCGCGAGCGGATCGTGCCGATGACCTTCTCGGGCTCGGTCGTGGCGAAGATGAACTTCACGTGCGGCGGCGGCTCTTCGACGATCTTCAGCAGCGCGTTGAAGCCCTGCGGCGTCACCATGTGCGCCTCATCGAGGATGAAAATCTTGAAGCGGTCGCGGGCCGGGGCGAACACGGCGCGCTCGCGCAGGTCGCGGGCGTCGTCGACGCCGTTGTGGCTCGCCGCGTCGATCTCGACCACGTCGAGCGAGCCGCCGCCCTGCCGGCTCAACTCAACGCAGCTCGGGCACACGCCGCACGGGGTGTCGGTGGGGCCCTCGGCGCAGTTCAGGCAGCGCGCCAAAATGCGGGCGCTCGTCGTCTTGCCGCAGCCGCGCGGGCCGCTAAAGAGGTAGGCGTGGTTGACCCGGTCGCCGCGCAGCGCCGCCATCAGCGGATCAGTGACGTGGGCCTGCCCGATCAGCTCGGCGAACGACTCGGGTCGGTAGCGGCGATACAGGGCGGTGGACACGGCTCAAGCGTAGTCGCGAGCACCGACCACCGAGTCGAGGATGTAGTCGAGGGTGATGGTGGCAGTCAGCGGCTGCCCCGGTGAGCGCCGGCGTGACCCTTCACTCGAATGCACGGCTTACCGAGTTTGGGCATGATCGCGCCGCAGCGGTCTTCGCGCCGCAGGGCCAGGATGCGATCCGGGGTCGTGCTCGTGGAGATCCGCTGTACGGCTGCCGCGACCCCGGCAGCGGGGTCGAATGCGCCGCCCTCCCACGCCGACTCCATCGCGACAACCAGTTCGTCTTTCGACAGCAGCCGCACAAACTCGTCATCGAAGCCCGCCGCAACTGCCGCCTTCACGAGGCCTTCGGGGGCCGGCGGCTCGACGTAGTCCCACTCTTCAAGACCGAGGCGCGACTTCGTCTCGTCGATGAGGGTCAGCGCATCCCAAATCTGCGTCTGTTCCTCGTCACTGAGCTTTTCCGAACGCACCAGCGCGTCGGCCGCCGAGTACACCTCGCCGTCTCGGCGCTGGCCAATCGTGATGATCTCAATGAGACCCACGCCGTTCTTCACCGTCACCCGATAGATGATCCTGAACTCGCGCTGCGCCGCCTCCACCGTGTTGAAGCCGACAAGGTTCGTGGCGTTCTGGTTCGAGAGCGGGTGTTTACCCCGTGGGGCACGAAAGAGTCCCACGATGGTGTCAACGACGTCTTCCCGCTGATGCTCGGTGACGTTGTCGATCAACCAGTCGATGCTCTGTTCGGTGAAGACGACCTCGGCTTGATCATCGGGCAACTCATCAGCGGGCGGCACGAAGCCGGCCCTTCGCCTCCTCGACCGAGACCATCGTTGACCGATCGGCAACGAGGTTCGCCGCCGCGCTCAGCACCGTCAGTTCGAGCTCGCGCAGCAGACGGCGCTGTTCGTCACGTTCAGCCGCAGAGATCACGACGGCAACGGGCTTGCCGTGGCTCGTCAACGTGACCGGTCGCTCTTGGGCCTGAGTCGTGATGAAACCCACGCCGCGCCGGGCGGCGACGGTCGACGAGACCGTCAGGGGCTGGATGGAGGTCATGACACAAGACTAGCAAAAATACACAGTAATGCATAGATTCGTGTCATCGAGGACTGCGTCGCTCGCGCAGCCGTCGCCGGTGCGCCTACTGACCGCGGGCGGCGATCACCGAGTCGAGGATGTCGTCGAGGGTTCGGGTCGCCCGCCAGCCGAGCGTCTCGGCAATGCGGGAGGGGTCGGCGACCACCTCAGCCGGGTCGCCCGGGCGGCGCGGCTCGACCACCGCAGCCGGAACGGGCGGCGAGTCGAGGGCCGAATGCGGCCAGCGAGCGCGCACACCCTCGACCACCTGGCGCACGCTGATGCCCGTGCCCGTGCCCACATTGAAGACCTGGTGGGTGGAAGCGGGAGCGCCGGCAAGCGCGTCCAGCGCCGCCAGGTGCGCCTCGGCGAGATCCAGCACGTGAATGAAGTCGCGCACGCACGTGCCGTCGACCGTCGCGTAGTCGTCACCGAAGATGCGGGGGGCGTTACCCGCGGCGAGCCGCTCCATCACCATGGGCACGAGGTTCAGCACCGCCGTGTCGACAAGCTCGGGCCAGCCGGCACCCGCCACGTTGAAGTAGCGCAAACTCGTCGCCCTGAGCCCGGTCGCGCGCGCAACGTCAGCCGTCAGCCACTCCCCCGCGAGCTTCGACGCGCCGTACGGGTTCACCGGGTGACAGGGGGCGTCCTCCGTGACGTGACCCGACGCATCCCCATACACGGCCGCCGAACTCGAGAACAGGAAACGCTCGACGCCGGCCGAGCCGCACGCCTGCAGAACGGCGGCGAGACCGGCCACGTTGTCATTCCAGTACATCAGGGGTTGCGCCACCGACTCGGGCACCTGCTTGCGGCCCGCGAAGTGAATCATCGCCTCGGCTCCGTGCTCGCGGGCGAAATCGGCGACCGCCTCAGCCGCCCCGGGCGCGGCAAGCGACAGCTCGAGCTGCGCAAACTCAGCGACCCGCTCGCGGATGCCTGTCACGAAGTCGTCGACCACGACCACCGTGTCGCCCCGGTCGCGCAACAGCCGACATACATGCGCGCCGATATACCCCGAGCCGCCCGTCACCAGAACACGCATGGGTCAATCCTGCCGGATAGCTCGCCGCCAAGGAGACCATGGCTCCCGCACATGAGCAAGGCCGTGAAATATAAAGAATATAAAGAATAAATACCGTTACGCTGTAACGATGGCAGAGATCTCCGTCGGCAGCGGCAGCCCGTTCACGCCAGGGTACGGCAAGCAGCCGCTCGTCTTCGGCGGTCACCACGAGGTGGTCGCCGAACTCACCAGCGTCTTCGAGACGTACGACTTCGGCGAGAATCATTCCATCCTGATCTCGGGTCTGCGGGGCGCCGGCAAGACCTCGATGCTCGGGGTACTGCGCGACGCAGCAAAATCGCACGGATGGTTTGTCGTCTCCGACAACGCAGGCGCCGGGCTTGTCGACCGCGTCTCACGGTCAACAATGCCCCAACTGCTCGAGTCTCTCACCGGATCAGAGCGCACACGCCTCACCGGCTTGCAGCTCGCACAGTTGGGATTGCAGTGGACGACTGAGCGCACCGGGCCGGAACCGAAACCGCTCCTCCGTCACCAGCTTGCGGCACTGGCCGCCGCTCGCGACAACGGCGGAATTCTGATCACCGTCGATGAAGTGTCATCCGGCAAGACCAGGCTAAGAGAACTCGGCCGCTTCGCCCTCGAACTGCAACACGCTCTCGAGGAGGGACTGAACATCATGGTCGCGTTCGCCGGGGTCAAGATTGACCTTGATGAGCTCGTGAAGCAGCAGCATCTCACCTTCCTACGACGATCACGCGAAGTTGACTTTCGGCTCTTGGCGCCATCAGAAACCCGCGATGTCTTCGCACAAACGGTTGGACTGGGCGGGCGCGCCATCGACGACGACGCTCTCGATCTGCTCGTGCGGGTCGCGCAGGGCTACCCCTACCTCATTCAGCTCGCGGGCGACTACGCGTGGCGCCACAACGTCACCGCCCCGCAGATTTCGCTGGCCGACGCGAAGGATGCGCACCAGCGTGCCATCAAGGCCGTCACGTCTCGCGTCATCAGTCGGGTGTGGGACGACCTCTCCGAACAAGACCAGACCTTCCTGCGCGCCCTTGCGGGAGGCGGGGGACGACGCAAGATGGCGGAGATTGCAGACCGCATGGGCAGGTCCTCCCAATACGTCAACATCTACAAGCAGCGGCTGGTCGACAGCGGCTACGTCCAACCAGACGGCCGAGGTTACGTTGCGTTCTCACTCCCCTACCTTGACCAGTACATCTCATCGCTCGGGCAAGGAGACGCGACCGACGATGACGTTCAGCCGGCGTCTGGCGACACCTGGAATGACTATCCGCCGCCGGAGCTATAGCGCCGCCTCGTGCAGGCTAGACGTTCTGAGAAAGTGGCACATCGACGATCTCAGTGAGTGAAACCCTGGCGGGTATGTGAATTGCTTAAACCTTGCCGAGATTATTCACACGAGGAAACTTTTCGCGCAGCGCATAGTTCTTATTCGCTAGTGTGTGCGCCATGGCACACAAGATTGTTCTCGTCGACGACCTCGACGGTACCGAACTCGGCGATAACGCCGTCACCACGCGCTTTTCTTTGAATGGCGCTCACTACGAAATCGATTTGAATGAGTCGAACCAGCAGAAGCTCGCCGACGCGCTCGCTCCGTTCGTCGCTGCCGGTCGGCGCGCCAGCGCTGGCGGGGCATCCGGGCGCGCGGCAACCGCGAAGAAGCGCGGGGGCGGCACGAAAAGCAATACCTCCGCAATTCGCGAATGGGCGAACGCCAACGGCCACCCCGTCGGAGACCGCGGCCGAATTCCTGCGCATATTGTCGAAGCGTACGAAGCGGCCACCGGAAAGTAGTGGCACCGCGAGCATCCGCTCGCATTAATCAATAATCGGATGATCGGGGCTGGGCCCGTCTCGTGGAGGCGGCACCCAGCCCCGACTGTTTGTCTGGGCGCATGAAAATTGCCATCGCCGGAGGACACGGAAAAATCGCGCGGCAGCTGTCGCGCCTGCTGAGCGCGGGCGGCCACGAGCCGTGGGCGCTCATACGCAACGCCGACCACACCGCCGACGTCGAAAACGGGCTCTTCGCCGTTGAGTGTGGGTGGCGGGTGACGCGCCGGTAGCCGGGGCTGCTGGGGCGATGGGTCGAGGTCCTCGAGGATCAGAGGACTCTTACCTCTTCTGATCGCGAGGACCCCGACTATGACCGAGCCTACGACGTGCTGCCGAGCCGACGGCAACTATTGCAACCGCTGCGATCTTCTCCTGGGCCTGGAGGGGTTGCGGGTGATTGCGGTTGAGCGCCGCGGCCTGGGATCGCTGACCGTGACGGTCGAGTCCCCACCTGGTCCGGCCGGCTGCCCAGGCTGCGGTGTCCTCGCGACCGGTCACGGGCGCGCGCCGGTGCCTCTGGTGGACGCACCCGCGATGGGCCGTCCGGTCCAACTGCTCTGGCGAAAGCGTCGGTGGCGCTGCGCGGAAGGTGCATGCGAGGTCGTCACGTTCCTCGAGCAGGACCACACCGTCGCGTTGCCGCGCGCAAAGCTGACCACTCGGGCGGCGTGGTGGGCGATCGAGCAGATGCGCCGCGAACACGCCTCGGTGAACGGTATCCGCCGGCAGTTGGGCACCAGCTGGCGAACAGTTTGGGAGACGATCAAGCCACTGCTGCAGATCGCCGAGGCGGATCCGGCTCGCTTCGATGGCGTGACCGTGTTGGGTGTTGATGAGCACGTCTGGCATCACGTGTCGACCAAGCCGATCAACGTCGGCGGGCGGGGGCCAAAGGAGCTCACCGGCATGGTCGACCTGACCCGTGATGCGGCGGGCCGCACCCGCGCCAGGCTGCTGGATCTCGTCCCGGGCCGCTCGGGTGAGGCTTACCGGGCATGGCTACAGGGGCGCGGCCCCGATTTTCGTGACCGGGTGAAGATCGCAACCTTGGATCCGTTTCGCGGTTACAAGAACGCCATCGATGATCAACTCGACGACGCGCGCGCCGTGCTCGACGCATTCCACGTCGTCAAGCTCGGAACCAAGGTCGTCGACGATGTCCGCCGCCGCGTGCAGCAGCAGCTCCACGGCCACCGAGGGCGCAAGGGTGACCCGCTCTATGGGATCCGGAACCTCCTGCGGGCAGGCGAGGAACACCTCACCGAACGGCAACGCACAAGACTCGCCCGCGCTTGGGCCGCCGACGAACAGCATGTTGAAGTCGAGGTCGCCTGGCACTGCGCGCAACAACTGCGATCCTGCTACCACCAAGCCGGTCACCGCGAAGGTCGCGTGATCGCCGAACAGGTGTTGAGGTCGTTCTTCACCTGCCCGATCCCGGAGGTCGCACGCCTGGGCCGGACGCTGCGAACCTGGCGAGACGAGTTTCTCGGCTACTTCGACACCGGCGGCGCGAACAACGGGGGCACCGAAGCGATGAACGGCCTGATCGAGCTCCACCGACGCATCGCCCGCGGCTTCCGCAACCGAGACAACTACCGCCTCCGGATGCTCCTCATCGGCGGCGGGCTATTCGCATGACCCACACTCAACGGCGAAGAGCCCGAAAACGACGGGGCGCGCGCCGTCATCGTCGACCTCGAGCGCGACGGGGATGACGCGGTCGCCGAAGCGATCACCGGGGCCGACGCCGTCGTGTTCGCCGCCGGGGCCGGAGAGGGCAGCGGCGCCGAGCGCAAGCTCACCCTCGACCGCGACGGGGCGATCCTGCTCGCCGACGCGGCCGTGCAGGCGGGCGTGCGCCGCTACGTGATGGTGTCAGCGCGGCGTGCCGACACGTTCGACCCCGACTCGGACGACGTGTTTCAGGTGTACCTGCGGGCCAAGAGCGAAGCCGACGCCGCCGTGCGTGCCCACGACGACCTCGACTGGACGATCGTGCGCCCGGGCGGGCTCACCAACGACGAGGGCACCGGGCGGGTGCAGGTCGGCGACGATGTGTTCGGAACGATCCCGCGGGCCGACGTCGCTGCGGTGCTGTATGCGCTGCTCGTGACCGGCCGCGGCGTGGGTGCGCAGTTCGAACTGGTGAGCGGCGACACTCCGATTGCGGAGGCCGTCGCGGGGTTGTAGGGGGTCTAGACGATATGGGTCTTCGGTCTGGTTCTTGAGGCTGGGACCTCGATTCGCGTATTCGTGGGTTGCCAGCTGTCGAGGGCTGGCCTATCCACCAGGCGAATGGAGGCCCCAGTTGAGAATCCAGCGTATGAGCGTCGGTCTGGACGTGCACGCCCGTAGCGCCGTCGCTCTCTTCCTCGCGGTTGGGGTCGGTCGCGAGGATGACCCGCCTGGGAACTTCACCTAGTCAGCGGCGGCGTACCAGGCGGGCATCCACTGGAACGGGTCGGTGTCGAAGTGGGAGTATTCGAGGGCGATGCGGCCGCGGTAACCGCGGGCGAGGGCGCTGTCGATGAGGGCGGCAATCGGCAGCGAGCCCATACCAGGGCCGCCGCGGTCAGGCATGTCGCCGATCTGAATATGACCGGCGTCGTCACCGTGCTCGAGGAAGAACGCTTCGAGGTCAACGCCGGCCCGCGCCAGGTGCCAGGTGTCGAACTGGATCGCGATCGAGCCGCGGTCGCACAGCGCGCGGGCCTCGCGCACGGTCTCGAGCAACTGCTCGACGGTGCGCACACCGTAGGTGTCGATGTTCGACAGCTGCTCGACAAGCAGCGTCGCGCCCCACTCGGCGAGTTCATCGGCGATCTGCGCCATACGGCGGTGCGCGCGGTCACGCTGCACCTGCTCGGGTTCTGCATCAGTCAGGTTGCCGTGCGGCACATTGAGGGTTGAGCACCCCGTCTCGGCGATCAATCGCTTCGCTGACAGCCATGCTCTTCTCCAGCACGCGCTGCGTGTCTGACCGGCAGACCAGACCCCGGTGCCCGTCGGCCATGCCGCCCTCATACAAGTTCATCGACACCAGGCTGACGCCCCACGTCGACAGCGACGTCAGCACCGCATCCTGTTCGGCGAGCGACGGTGCGGCGTCGGGGAACGGCCACCACAGCTCGACGGCATCGAAGCCGTGCTGCACCACCAGCTGCAACTGGTCGTCGAGACTCAGCCCGCCCAACAGAATCGACGGATTCACCACATCGAATCGGTAGACCATGGCTATCGGGCCCTTTCCGCGCATCGTTGTCAACAAGCTGGCCGAATCAGCCACCGACGCCGCGGGCGTCCGTCAGCTTGTGGGGGTGATCTTCTTCAGCTCAATCGGGTCGAGCGGAACCGCTCCGGGCTCACCGTTCGTCAGGTTGGGCACGAAGCGAATGTAGGCGGAGTGCAGATGGCGACGCATCGCATCCTCAGCAGCGTCGGGGTCGTGTGCCGCAATCGCATCATGAATTTGCTCGTGCTCGGCGAGGGTCGAGCTCCAGTCCATGTCGTAGCGACACAGGCGAAACAGGTGAAGGTGGCAGTGCGACTGTTCGAAGGCGACCACCACATTCTCGTTGCCCGTTGCGCGCATGATGGTGTGATGCAGGCGATTGTCGTGCGCCACAACGGAGTGCCTCGTGGGGCGCTCGATGGCGTGAAAGTCGTCGATCTCCTGCTTCAATAAGCGCGCCGGGTTGCGCAGAGAATTCACCGCGGCCATGCGGGCGGCCCACGGCTCAAGAAGCAGGCGCAGTTCGAACAGGTTGCGCACCTGATCGAGGTTCAGCAGAGCGGTGGTCGCGTACCCCTTATTCGACGTGGCGACCAGAAGGTTGTCGCCCTGCAGAAGGCGCAAGGCCTCACGCACCGGCGTCGGTGAAACGCCCAACTCTTCCGAGATGTGGTGAATGTTGATGCGCGTTGCAGGGGGGATCTCGTGTTCCAGGATCTTTCGGCGGAGCAGCGCATACACGTCGTGGGTCGATGCCCGCGACGCCGGTGAAGCCGCTGGCTCTGGCAGTGGCTTCTTCGCCTTCGTGGTGGTCAACTGTGCTCACTCTCGGTCAACAACGCCAGGGGACGCGCTCGGGATGCTCGTGCGCTCACGGGGCCGCTGAAATTTCTTTCGCCACGATTGTATTTGCCCGACGCTGCCGATGTGCCGCGACAGACTTTCGTTATCTGGGATGAGCGTACGTGCACTTCGTCGTCATTCGCGTATTCAGCGGTCGACAGGGTCGCCGCTCGTCGCTGTGAAGGCGATGTCTGCCCGCGTTGCCGCGCCCTCCCAGTCGCCGGGCATGCAGCACGCGAAGGCTCCGGCGGCTACACCCACGTGAAGTCGATCGTCGACTGGGCTGCCGAGGACTAACTCTGTGAGGTAGCCCGCGACGAACGCATCACCCGCTCCGACTGTATCGACAGCGGTAACGGGGATGGCGGGTTTGTCGTATCGCTGGCCCGCGACCATCGCAAACGCGCCGCGCTCGCCGAGCGTGATGACGACCTGCGTTGGCCCGAGCGCCGCCAGCGCATCGGCTTGTGCACCGTGGTCAGTCTCACCGGTAATGAGTTCTGCTTCGTCCTCGCTGGCGAAGACGATGTCAGCACGTGCGATCAATTCGCGGTATGCCGCAGCGGCATCCGCGGGGCCTGCGTCACCGGCCCACAGACGAGAGCGGTGATTCACGTCACATGACACGAGTGTGCCCGCATCGCGTGCGGTCTCGGCCGCGAATCGTGTCGTGCGCGCAGACGATGCCGAGATGGCGAGGTTGATGCCCGAGACATGCAGCACCGACGCCTCGCGGATCACGTCGGTGGGAAGGTGGGAGGGCTCGATTCGGCTGGCAGCGCTGCCCGCGCGATAGTAGGTAACTCGAGTCGCGTTGGGGCGGGGGCTGTCCTTGAGCATGATCGCGGTCGGCGCCTCGGCATCGAGTGTGACGTACGGTTCGACTCCCTCCGCACGAAGCGCTCGGGTGATGCGGCGCCCCATCGCGTCGTCGCCGAGGCGGCCAATCCAGCTCGCACGACCGCCCAGTCGTGCGACGCCAATTGCCACATTCGATTCCGCGCCGCCGAAGGAGATTTCAGCGAGCGACTGTCGGTCGAATCCCCCTGGACGTGTGCCGACCACGAGCCCGAGGCTTTCGCCCAGTGTGACGATCGTGCTCATGCTTCAGCGACCGATCGCGCTGCGGCCGCTGCGGTCGCGACAGCGTCGGCGCCACGTTCGAGCATTGCCGTGGTGGTCATCCAACTACCGCTCACGGCGAAAACAGACGGATGCCTCAGCTGTTCGGCGAGGTTTGCCTGGTTCACCCCGGCACTGGGCATGAACTGGACGTCACGGAAGACCGCACCGAGCGCATCCAGTGCCTCAATACCGCCGAGGAGCCCCGCCGGGAAGAGCTTCACTCGACGAAGACCGAGGGCGCGTGCCGCCTGCACTTCGCTCGGGGTCATCACGCCAGGCACGATCTCAATGCCCGCATCGAGCGCGCACTGCACAACGGTCGCGTCAAGACCGGGCGTGACGATGAACTGCGCTCCGGCGTCTATAGCTGCTCGAGCCTGGTCGACGTCGAGCACCGTGCCTGCACCGACTCGAATGTCGCGCCGAGCGGCAATGCGCTGCAACGCCGCCAGCGCGTAGTCGCTTCGCAGCGCCACCTCGACGATCGGCAGACCCCCAAGCATGAGTCCGTCAGCGAGCGCATCAGCCTGTGCCGAGTCTGCTGGCGTCGCGAGCGGTATGATCCGCTGCCCGCCGAGCGCAGTCATCGTGCCAGCCACCCTCCATCGACCGGCAGAACAATGCCGCTCACATAGGCAGCGGCATCGCCCGCGAGGAACACCGCAGCACCACCCAGATCCGACGCATCGCCCCAGCGACCCGCCGGTATGCGGTCGAGGATCGCAGCAGAGCGCTCTGGGTCGTTGCGCAGATCTTCGGTGTTGTCGGTCGCAATGTATCCGGGGGCGATCGCGTTGACCGTTACCCCCCTGCCGACCCACTCGTTGCTCAGCGCGTGGACGAGCCCGGTGAGGCCCGACTTCGCCGCGGCATACCCAGGCACGTTGATGCCGCCTTGGAAGCTGAGCAGGCTTGCCGTGAAGATGATGCGGCCGCGGCCACGCGAGAGCATGCTCTCGCCAACACGCTGCGACAGGACGAACTGGCTGGAGAGGTCGACCTCGATGACCTCATCCCACCAATCGAGCGGATGCTCGGCGGCGGGCGATCGCCGGATGAGTCCGGCGTTGTTGACAAGGATGTCAGCGCGATCGGCGACGACGTCAGCGAAGGCAACGACGGCGGCACGGTTACTGAAGTCGACCGCGTACGCCTCACAGCTTCGGCCCAGTTCAGCGGCTCGGCGGCCAATCGCTCCCCCGTCCGCCTCCTGCTGCGCCGACGCAACGATCAGGTCGGCGCCAGCGGCGGCGAGGGCCTCGGCGATTGCATAGCCGATGCCGCGTCGTGCGCCGGTGACGATTGCCGTGCGGCCGGTGAGGTCAAACGGCGCGCTCATCGTTCGCTCCGCGAGTCGACGAGCACCTTCATGCCGGCGCCACGCTCGAGCTCCGCGAACGCGTCGCGTGCCCGCTCGAGCGGCACGATGCTCGTAATGATCTCCTCGGCCGGGATCGCGCCGCTCGAGAGCAGGTCAATTGCGCGCTCATAGTCGACTCGCTCGTAAACGCGCGCGCCGATGATTTCGAGCTCGCGCCAGAACATCGCGAACAAGTTCAGCGGTACAGGCTTGCTGTGAATGGCGACCACGACGACGCGGCCTCGCACCTTCGCATAGTCGACACATCCGAGCGCGGTCGAGGCAGCGCCGGCAACCTCGAAGACGACGTCCGCCCCCGTGCCGCCGGTTGTCTGCTCGACGAAGGCAACAGCATCCTCTGTTGCGGGATCGATGGTCTCGATCCCGCGGTTCGCTGCGATCTGGCGACGGGCCTGGTTGGGCTCGATCAGGATCACGCGGGCACCGGTCGCCTGCGCGACGCTAGCGATGAGCTGGCCGATCGGCCCGCCGCCGATAACGACGGCGGTCTCGCCCTGAACCAAGCGCGAGCGTGCCACGTCGTGGCACGCCACAGCCACGGGTTCGACCAGCGCGCCGGTGGCGAGTGAGAGCCCATCAGGCAGGGGGACGACGATGGACGCGGGCACCGTCCAGCGCTCTCTCATCGAGCCAACGCTGTCGATGCCGACAAACACGAGCTTCTGGCAGACGTGCTGGTTTCCGGCGCGGCACGCGGGGCATGTGCCGCACCAGCGCAACGGCATGACCGTGACGGGCTGCCCGACCGCCAGGCCGCTGACACCCTCGCCGATGCGAGCGATCGTGCCGGCCATCTCGTGACCAATCGACTGCGGTGGTGCTACACGATGGTCCATCTCACCGTGCAGGATGTGCAGATCGGTGCCGCAGATGCCCGTGTAGGCGACCGCGATTTCCACCTCGCCCGCTTTCGGCTCGGTCGGTTCAACGTCGACGACGCCGATCCGTCCTTGGCCGTCGTACTGTGCTGCTTTCACGCTGTCTCCTCGCGTCACTCTGAGTTCCCTCAGCGGAGCACTGCTCCACCGTCGTGAGATCGTGCCTGCGCTAGTACTGACCGTTAAGCGTTCCCCAGTCTTGCGAGAGCCCTGCGGCGCTTCGTCGCTGCGGCACATTCCACGGATTTGCATCGCGCAGTGCCGGCGGCAACAGCGCCTCCGGCATGTTTTGGTAGGCAACACCGCGCAAGAACCTGCCGATGGCAGCGGTGCCCACACTCGTGTCGTCGGTTGTTGTTGCGGGGTAAGGGCCCCCGTGCTGCATCGAGGCCGTCACGGCAACACCCGTCGGCCATCCGCCGTAGAGCACCCGGCCGCTCGTCGCAGCAAGGGTTCGCACCAGCGCAGCGAGATCCTCAGACTCGCTCTCCACAGCGTGAACCGTCGACGTCAGGTTGCCGGGGAATAGCGACGCGTGCAGCGCGGGCAACTCATCGATCGAGCGATAGCGCACCAGAACGCTCAGCGGGCCAAACGACTCCTCGACCATCGCATCACCCGCTGAGACAAGGTCGTCAACACCGATAGCGACCAGCGTGGGCGTCGCCCAGCGCTGCCCCGCGTCGTCGGTGCGCACGTCGCCGGCGGCGAGCACCTCGACACCCGCAGTGCCGAGAACTGCCTCCCGGCGCGCCTCGTAGGCTCCGCCAATGCCCGGGTTCAACAGTCGGTGCTCGGCCACCGCGCTCGCAGCTGTGGCGACCGCTGCGAGGTCTGCCGTCTCGGGCACAAACAAGAATCCGGGCTTCGTGCACAGCTGCCCCGCTGATCCGCACACGCTCCCGACGAAGGTCGCCAGGAGCGAGTCGTCAGCGGCGAGGGCCCCGGCCGTGACATAGGCGGGGTTCACGCTTCCGAGTTCACCGAAGAACGGGATCGGCCGAGGCCTCGCGGCGGCAATGTCCGCGAGCATGCGTCCCACCCGGCCGGAGCCGGTGAACGCGGCGGCACGGATGCGATCGTCCTTCAGGAGCGCGGTGCCGTTCTCCTGGCCTGAGACAAGTTGGAAGGTGCCCTCCGGCATCCCTGCGTCTCGAAGCGCCGTCTCGACGACGCCCGCCGTCGCGATCGAAAGCTCGGGGTGACCCGAGTGCGCCTTCACGATGACCGGGCATCCCGCGGCGAGGGCGGCAGCACTGTCGCCGCCCGCGACCGAAAACGCGAAAGGAAAGTTGCTGGCCGCGAAATTCAGCACGGGCCCAACGGGCTCGAGCATGCGACGCAGCTCGGGCCGCGGCCCTGGTGCGTAGCTGGGGTCGGCGTCGTCGATCGTGACGCCCAGGTGGGCGCCGCCGATGACAACCTCGGCGAACAGTCGCAGCTGCGCTGACGTGCGTCGAACTTCACCCTGCAGTCGCGCCGGCGCAAGCCCGGTTTCGTGTTGCGCGACGCGGATCAGTTCGTCCGCCTCGGCATCGAGTGCGTCAGCCACGGCGAGGAGCGCCCTCGCACGTGCAGTGGGGGTGGTCGCGGCGAACGGTGCGGCCGCGTCGGCGGCGCGCTGGGCGATTGCGCCGACGTCTGTCTCTACTTCGGTCATCATGCTCTCCTATTCGGCTCAGTAAGCCGGTTCACTCGCGATCGAAGGTGAGGGTCGAACCGGTCACCGCTGCGCGGTCACCGATTTCCTGCCATCCGTCACCGTCGGGGAACGTCCACCGCTCGACCGACGCGGGAAGCATCTCGGCACCCGTACCCGGCCGCTGTGGTGCGAGATACCGGCCACGCTCAATGCGGACGGGCTCCGCGAAGTGCTCGTGCAGGTGGTCGACATACTCGATCATGCGGTGATCCTGTGTAGTCGCGACGACGGCGTAGTCGAAGAAGGAGAAGTGCTGGACGAGCTCACACAGCCCCACTCCACCCGCGTGCGGGCATACGGGTACTCCGAACTTCTTCGCCAGCAGCAGGATCGCGAGGTTCTCGCTCACGCCAGCCACGCGGGTCGAGTCGATCTGGAGCACGTCGATGCCGCCGGCCTGCAGCAACTGCTTGAAGATGATGCGGCTCTGCACCGCTTCGCCCGTCGCGACCCGCATGGGTGCGATCTCTTTTCGGATCGCGGCGTGGCCGAGTACGTCATCCGTGCTCGTGGCCTCCTCGATCCAGTACGGGTTGAATTCGGAAAGCTGCTTGAGCCATGCCACAGCGTCCGGCACATCCCAGCGCTGGTTCGCATCGATCGCCACGGGGTACTCGGCACCCAGAGCTTCACGCACGATGCCGAGGCGGCGCCGGTCGTCTGCGACGTCGCCGCCGACCTTCAACTTGATCATGCCGAATCCGTCGGCGACGGCCTGCGTGCTCAGACGCAGCAGCTTCTCGTCTGAGTAGCCCAGCCAGCCCGGGGATGTCGTGTAGGCGGGGAAGCCGTCTCGCTCGAGCTCGGCGATGCGCTCGCTCTTGCCCACCTGGCCGGCTCGCAGAATCTCGAGTGCCTCGTCGGGAGAGAGGGCATCAGAGATGTGGGTGAAGTCGATGGCTGCGACGAGCGCCTCGGGAGAGAGCTCAGCCATGAAGCGCCACAACGGCTTGCCCGCCCGACGCGCCGCGATATCCCACAGCGCCGTGATGAGTGCCCCGGCCGCCATCTGCGTGACGCCCTTTTCTGGACCGAGCCAGCGCAGCTGCGAATCGTGCACCAGCAGCCGGGCAGCTGCCCCGAGGTCATCGACCAACTCGTCGAGGTCGCGCCCCACCAGCAGGCGGCCGTACGACTCGATTGCCGTGACGACGATCTCGTTGCCGCGTCCGGCCGTGAAGACCATGCCGTAACCCGACTCGTCGTTGTCAGCGACGATGCGCACGTATGCGGCCGAGTAGTCAGGGTCGACGTTGACGGCGTCCGAGCCGTCGAGGGACAGCGAGGTCGGGAACCGCACGTCGCTCGTTTCAATTGCCGTGATTTTGGTCACAGGAGTCCTCTCGAATTGTCGGCTACGGCCCAAGGAGGCCGGGCAGCCAGGTGGTGAAGAAGGGGAAGAAGGTGATGAGCAGAAGCACCAGGACCATCGGGATGAAGAAGGGCATGACACCCTTGATCACTTTCGATACGGGTATGTCTGTCACGCTCGAGAGCACAAACAGTACGAGTCCGACGGGTGGTGTGAGTAAGCCAATCATCAAGTTGAAGATGACGATGGCCCCTACGTGCAGCGGGTCAAGTCCGTACTGGGTCGCAACAGGCGCGAGCACAGGCACGAGTATCAAGATCGCCGCCGTTGGTTCGATGATGGCGCCCACGATGAGAAGCAGGATGTTGAGCAAGAGGAGGAAGACGATCGGGTTCGTCGTGATTCCCAGGATCAGCTCTGCAGCCCGTTGCGGCGCTTGTTCCCGGGCGAGCACCCAGCCAAACAGCGACGCGGCCGCCACGATGATCAACACCGAACCGCTCGTCTCTAACGTCGTGCGCAGCACGTATTTGAGGTTCGCGCCGTTCATCCTCTGGTAGGCGGCCGCTAACAAAAACATATAGACGACGCCGATGCCGGCCGCCTCTGTTGGGGTGAAGATGCCTCCTAGAATGCCCCCGAGAACCACGACGCCGGCACCGAGGCCGGGCAGTGCACCGAGCATCGGCATCCAGCGTTGCTTGCCCCGAACGCGCTGCAGGCGCAGATCGTCACGCTTTCGCGTCATCACCCACACCATGATGCAGAGCGCCAACACGATGAGCAGTGCCGGGATGATGCCGGCCATGAACAGTGCACCGACGGAGAGTCCCGCGGTCACCGCGTAGATGATGGCGGGGATCGACGGCGGCAGGATCGGCGCGATAAGCGACGACGCACCCGTGATTCCCACGGAGAATTGTTGGCTGTACCCGCGCTTGACCATCGCCGGCACCTGCACGCGGCCGAGGGCCGCGGCGTCGCTGATGGCAGCACCACTCATCCACGCGAAGCCGAAGCTCGTCGCCACGTTGACGTAACCGAGGCTGCCGCGCACGTGTCCGATGAGAGCAGTCGCCGCGTTGAAGAGGCGGTCGGAGATTCCACTCACGTTCGCGATGTTGCCGAGCATGATGAACAGCGGCACCGCCAACAGGGGGAACGAGTTCAGCCCCGACAGCGTCTGCTGCGCAGCGACCTCGTAGGTCGCGCTCGGGTCTGCCGTGACGTAGATCAGACAGGGCACGAGCAGGGCAATCGCCACGGGCACGCGAAGTGCCAGCATCACGAGCAAGCCCAGGAGCATCCACACGATGGTCATCAGACGCCACCCTTTTCTGCGTCGATAGTGCCAGCGAACTGGCTGGGATAGCGCACTGCGAGCCAGAGGTTGCAGAGCGAGTGAAAGGCGAGAAGCCCGAACCCGACGACGGAGGATACATAGACGACCGGCAACGGAATACCCGTTCCGGGCGACGTGAGTCCCATCGTTGTTGCCATAAGTCCGAATGAGCCGAATACCATCGCGATCGACACCACGCTCACGATCACGGCCGCGAGCGCTTCGATGATGGCAACGACCTTGCCGGTCTTGCCACCGCCGTAGAGCTGAACCGTGATGTTACGGCGTCTGGCCGTGACGAACGCCGCGGCCACGAACACCAGCCAGATGAAGGTGAAGCGTGCTGCTTCTTCGCTCCAGCTGAAAGGCGACGAGAACACGTAGCGCGACACGACCTGCAGCACCACCAGGGTGAGCAAGCCCACCAGGAGCACCATGCCGAAAGCGAATTCTGCTCGGACAAGCAGTCGGTAGGCGAACGAGCGAGACTCGAGGTATCGCTCGTCGCCGGGTTCGAGCCGTGACATTAGCCTTCTCGGATTTCGAGGTACAAGTCGCCCCACTCGAAGCTGTTGGGAATCATCTCAAGCGCGCGCTGACGGAAGTGCTCGACATCGACGTCGTCATTGATCTGAATCGTTCCGGCCTCACGCCACTCCTCGACGAACGACGCTTCCTCGTCCTCGATGCACTCCCGAACCGCTGCAGAGGCATCGACCATCGCCTCTTGCAGTGCCGCGCGCTGCTCGTCACTCAGTGCCGAGAGCGAGGCATCGCTGCCGACGATCATCACGCCCTGAATCATGTGGCCCGTCAGGTTCAGGTAATCCTGCACCTCGTAGAAGCGCTGGCTCGCGATCGTCGGAATCGGGTTCTCCTGAGCGTCGATCGTGCCCTGCTGCAGGCCGAGGTAGGCCTCGGAGAGAGCCATCGGCGTGGCCGCGCCACCCATGATGTCTGCCATGGCGAGGTACAGGGGCGCGTCTGGCGTGCGGAACTTCTTGCCTGCCAGGTCGGCAGACGTCGAGACCGGCTCCTTCGAGGTCACGTGGCGTGTGCCGTAGTACCAGGTGCTCAGCACATCCAGGCCCGATTCCTCCTTGAGCGACGCGAAGATTTCATCGGCAACGGGGCCGTCGAGGGTCTCTACGAAGTGGTCGATGTCGCGGAACAGGTACGGGGCGTCGAACATTGCCACGTTCGGCTCCCACACTCCGAGGAACGACGGACCTGCGACCGCAAGTTCGAGGCTGCCGGTGACAACCTGCTCGAGGCTTTCGGCCTCACTACCGAGCTGAGCCGCGGGGAACGCGTTGATGAACACGCCCGACCCTTCGAGGGCACCGTTCAATGAAGGAACGCCGCACGTCTGGACGGGGTGGCTCGGGTCGTAGACGTGCGATAGACGCAGTTCGACTGCGTCCTCGGGCGCGGACGTAGTGGTCTGTTCGGGGGCCTCGTTGCCTACGCAGGCGCTGAGTCCGAGGGTCATGATCGTGGCAGCGGCGAGAGCCGTGCCAACACGCTGATGCTTCATCGTTGAAACTCCTTCTTCTTGGTTGGGCGGTTGGGAGGGGAAAACGTCTGCGTGGGCGACGCCGGTTCGAGCGGCGGCGCTCCGAGTTGTTCAGCGAGCTGGTTGATCGCCTCGATGGTGCTGTGGGCCAGCGGGATGTGTACAAGACGATCCGTGCGTGATTGCTCTTCGGGATCGCCCGGCGCGCGAACGTCGGGACCAGCCGCCCGGACCGTGTCGCGCAACTGCTGCACACGCGCTGCGGTCTGTTCGGCACCTGCGAAGGCCGCGGGGTCGACCGCGATCACCAGGTGGCCGACGTTCATGCGTGAGCCCGGATTCGACCAAATGTCCTCGGTCTCGAAGGCGAAGCGTGACCCGCCGAGCACGACCGACAACCCTTCGATCAGTACCGCCACGGCCGAACCCTTGTGCCCGCCAAACGCAGTCAACGCTCCGGCCATTGCTGCGGCCGGGTCGGTCGTCGGGTGGCCCGCTTCGTCGACCGCCCAGCCTTCGGGGATGCTGGTGCCTGCGTTTCGCGCTCCGATCACTTTGCCGTAGGCGCCGGTGCTGGTCGCGAGATCGGCCGTGAGCGGGGTTTGGGTGCCTGCCGGCAGGCTGATGGACAGTGGATTGGTTCCGAGCACCTTCCGTGTCGCGCCGAAAGGTGCGACCGTCGGGCCCGTCGACGACACACCGATGGCCAGCCAGCCCGACTCGGCAAGCCGCTGCGTCCAGTAGCCGCCCGCGCCGAAATGTGAGCTCGACTGCACGGCGACGGTCACCGAGGCTGACGTGCCGCGCTGCGACTCGATCCACCGCAGAGCCTCTTCCATGGCGACTTGCCCGAAGGCGCCGTCAGCGTCGAGCAGTCCGGCGCCGGTGTTTTCGGTCACCCAGCGCATCTGTGGGTCCCGGTTGATGCCGCCCGCTGACACGGCGGCTGCATACAGCGGCAGTCGCAGGAGGCCGTGCGAGGCGATCCCACTGCGATCAGCGAACAAGAGATTGTCGACGGTCGCACGGGCATGGTCGGTGTGTGCCCCGACGGCGCGGAGGATCTGCTCGGCGATCACCTTCGCATGAGCCAGCTCAATCATGGGTGTCGTGGTGTCGCTCATGTGATCGTCAGCCTCTGAATCGCGCTCATGACGAAACCTCCCGCTCGTGGCCAAGGACAGTGGCACGAACGTCTGCTAGCCGTGATTCGGCGAGTGGGCCGCCGAGCCCGCGACCGAAGCGACGTCGCGCTGAGAACAGGTGCGAGCGCATCGCGGACGTGGCTGCGGTTGCGTCGCCGCGGGCGATGGCGTCAGCAATCTGCTGGTGTTCTTCGATCGTGACCGATGCATCCATGTCTTCGGTGTACAGACGGAAGAGGTGCAGATGCGCGTGCGTGCGATTGAAGGCCTCTTCAAGGAATGGGTTGCCGACGGCCCGAAATACAGCACTGTGGAACACGGTGTCGTGCGAGAGGAGCGCGGCCCCGCCGGTTTGAGTGCCATGTTCTGCGACGAAGCGCTCCACCTCGGCTTGCAACCGCGGGCCTGGGTTGGACGCTCGATCGACTGACGCCGCACCTGCCGCCCAGGGCTCAAGCAGGAGCCGCACCTCAAAGAGATGGTCGAGATCGTTTTCGTCAAGCAGCGGAGTCGTCCAGTAGCCGCGCTTCTGCTTCACCACAACAAGCCGGTCGCCTTCGAGGCGCTGAAGCGCCTCGCGCACGGGCGTGTGGGAGACGCCGAGCTCGCGTGCGAGGGCGTCGATGTTGAGCTTGATGTCGGGCGCGATCAGGTTGGTCAGGATCATGTGGCGAATGCGTTCGTACACGGCGACCGACGTCGAGAGGTGGCCGGTCTGCTCAGGCTGTCGCATCGCTCGCCTCGCGTTCTAGTCGGGAGAGGTCAGCCCACAGACTGCGCACACCGTACGTCCACGGTGCGAGTTCCTCCGTGCGCCCGACGATGTTTCGGAGGCAGCCGAGCTGGTCGGCGCTGATCTCCACGAGATCCCCCAGATGGTGGGTGAAGCCGTGGCCAGGTGCTCCGCGGTCTTGCGTCGGTGCGAAGAGCGTGCCGGTGAACAGGGCGAAGCCGTCCGGATACTGGTGGTGAGTGCCCGCTGTCGCCTCGACCAATGCTTCGAATGATCGGCTGAGGGCCGTGACGCGGTTGACCCCCTCGAGGAGGTAGCCGTCGGACCCGCTCACGACGAGTCGGATCTCGAGGCGCCGAGCATCGTCGATGGTGAACGTCTCATCAAACAGACGGATCACCGGCCCCACGGCCGTCGAACGATTGTTGTCTTTTGCCATGCCCAGCAGTAGGGCGCTGCGGCCTTCGACGTCGCGCAGGTTCACGTCATTCCCGAGCGTCACGCCGATGATGTCGCCCGCCGAGGTGACGATGAGCACCAGCTCGGGCTCGGGATTGTTCCACGACGAGAAGGAGGGCACGCCGATCGCGGCCCCGCAGCCGACTGCAGAGAGCAGCGGCCCCTTCGTGAAGACTTCCGGGTGAGGGCCGATGCCGACCTCGAGATACTGCGACCACCATCCGCGCTCGAGTAGCTCCTCCTTCAAGGTGGCAGCTTCCGCGCTTCCGGGCTCGATCGTCGCGATGTCAATGCCGAGGGCCGCGTCGAGCTCGGCGCGCACCGAGGCTGCACGCGCCGCGTCACCCATGCACCGCTCTTCGATGACTCGTTCCAGCATCGACGCCACGAAGGTGACGCCGCACGCCTTGATCACGTGCAGGTCGATGGGCGCGAGCAGATTGGGGCCGGTGTCGTCGCCTTCCCAGCGCAGATCGTTCACACTCCAGAGCGGCTCCGCAGCGCGCGCTCGTGCGATGGCAGCTGCGAGGTCTGCCCGCTCGAGAAGTGCTGACACTGTCGTCGCTTCGGCAAGGAGGTCGTACACCGCACCGTCAGCGAAGAGGACGGGAATCGGCGCGCGGCGTTGCGGATCCCACACTCGACCGATGAACGTGCCGCTTCCGGTGGGGAGCGCATCGGCTACAGCGTGCGCCGCCATCTGGGTGTCTCGCACGTCGGTCTGTCCAGTACCGGACATCGTTGTCCAATCTCATTTCCTACATGAATTATAAAAAGCCTATAGGTTTTGCGTTCGCTCACTCAACCACAAGACGTCGTCCCGCGCAAGGACCCTTGCGCGTTCCCGAAGCGCCCGCATCCCGGCGTGGCCTGCGATCAGGCCCCACTGGGACGGGCGGGAATAAATATATGATTCGGCCAAATCAAGTTGTATAGTTGGGCTCGTAGTGGTTCCCAGCGTCGGGAGTCCCCCTCGAGAAACGGCAAACGATGACTCAGACAGTTCCCGCCACCACTCTTCTCGAATGGGCCACGGACATTGTGGCCCGGTGGGGCTACCGCCACGACGACGCGCGCTACATCGCCGAGACTCTCGTGGATGCGAACCTACGTGGCGTCGACTCGCATGGAATCATGCGGCTTCCGGCGTACTACGAGCGCGTTCGGCACGGCCTGACGGAGCCCGCAGCAACCGCGGTAACCACGATTCGCGGGGCCACCGCACAGGTCAACGCAGACCGGGTAGCGGGCCAGCTGGCGGCTCGAGAGGCGGTGCGCACGGCAACGACCATCGCGAACGAACTCGGGGTCGCCGCGGTGACCGTGTCGGGGAGTTCGCACTTCGGGGCCGCCGGCTTCTACGCGCGCGAACTCGCCGAGAACGGCCTGTTCAGCATGGTGATGTCGAATTCCGAGCCGATCGTCGTGCCCTTTGGCGGTCGCACCTCACTGCTCGGCACGAACCCCCTCGCCCTCGCGGCGCCCACCGAAGACGGCGTCGTCGCCGTCGACATGGCAACCAGCCAGGCGGCGATGGGCAAGGTGTACGGCGCGCGCCTGTCCAACACGCCGATTCCCGCCGACTGGGGCGTCGATAGCACCGGGCGCCCGACCACCGATCCGCACGCGGTAACCGCACTATTGCCGGCGGGCGGCCCGAAGGGATACGCGCTCGGCTTCTTCGTCGAGATGCTGTCGGCCGTGCTGTCGGGTGCGGCCATCACCCACGACGTCGGTGACATGTATAAAGACTTCAGCAAGACCCAGAACGTCGGGCACTTCTTTCTCGCCATCTCTGTCGAGAACTTCATGTCGCGCGCCGATTTTGAACGGCGTGCCCAGACGCTCATCACCCTGGCGCACGGCACCGAGCCGGTCGACCCCTCGCGCCCGGTGCTCGTGCCGGGTGAGCCAGAACAGTTGACGTCACGGGCGCGCCTTGAGGCTGGCGTGCCCCTCAGCGACGGAGTCGTTGAGGAGCTCGCCACGCTCAGCGACGCACTCGGCGTGCCGTGGCCCGGGGGCGTGGCGGCCGCAGCAGCCAGCACGCCGTAGGCGCGTCGATTCCGATTCTGGCGCCACCGGCGATACCGGCGCGATCGGATGCGGTGCCGGCGCTAGTGCGAGTGCCGCGGCGTCGCGTCCCCGCTCGACCCGATCAGGAAGTCGAGATCGGCACCCTGGTCAGCGCCCGTGACGTGCTCGACGTAGAGCCGTGACCAGCCGCGAGTCGTCGGTGCGACCTGCGGAACGTAGGCGGCGAGCCGAGCCTGCAGCTCTTCGTCACTGATGTCGACGCGCACGCGTCGCGCGGCGACGTCGAGCTCGATCATGTCGCCCGTCTGCACCACGCCAATGGGCCCGCCAACGGCGGACTCGGGGGCGACGTGCAAAACGCAGGTTCCGAAGCCGGTTCCGCTCATGCGGGCATCAGAGATGCGCACCATGTCGGTCACGCCCTGCTGCAGAAGCTTCTTCGGCAGGGGCATGTTGCCGATCTCGGGGAAGCCGGGGTAGCCCTTGGGCCCCCCGCCGCGCACCACCAGGACGGTGTCGGGGGTGACATCGAGATCGTCGTTGTCGGCGACCGCCATATATTCCTCGTTCGAGTCGAAGACCAGCGCGGGGCCCCGGTGATGCAACAACTCAGGGCTCGCTGCCGAGACCTTGAGCACGGCGCCCTTCGGCGCGAGGTTGCCGTACAACACCACGGTGCTGTTGCCGGCCGCCTGAACGGGGTTATCGAGGGGCCGAATGATGTCGGGGTTGTCGTTGCGCGCACCCGCAATGTTCTCGCCGACGGTCTGGCCGCTCACGGTCATCGCATCGAGGTTGAGCAGGGGCGCCATCGACGCCATCAGGGCCGGAACACCCCCGGCGTAGTAGAACTCCTCCATCAGATAGCTACCCGACGGCATGAGGTCAACGAGCAGCGGCACCGAAAAGCCCCCGCGGTGGAAGTCTTCGAGGTTCAGATCGATGCCCACGCGGCCGGCGAGCGCCAGCAGGTGAACGATGGCGTTGGTGGAGCCGCCGAGCGCCGCGTTGACCCGGATTCCGTTCAGGAAGGCGTCTCGGGTCAGCACATCGCTCATGCGCAGGCCGTCGTGCACCATGTCGACGATGCGGCGCCCGGCCAGCTGCGACTGCGCGAAGCGGCGAGAGTCAACCGCGGGGATGGCCGCCATGCCCGGCAATTGCAGGCCGACCGCCTCCATGATGGAGGCCATGGTCGAGGCGGTTCCCATCGTCATGCAGTGCCCGGCGCTGCGCGCCATGCAGCCCTCGGCCTCGAACAGCTCTTCCGTGCTGAGGCGGCCCGCGCGGTGCTCCTCGGTCAGCCTCCAGACGTCGGTGCCCGAGCCGATATCGCGCCCCCGAAACTTGCCGTTCAGCATGGGCCCGCCAGTGATCAGCAGCGTGGGCAGGTTCACACTCGCCGCACCCATCGCCAGCCCCGGGGTGGTCTTGTCGCACCCGCCGAGCAGCACGACCCCATCGAGGGGGTTCGAGCGGATCAGCTCTTCGGCCTCCATCGCCAAGAGGTTGCGGTAGAGGGAGGTCGTGGGGCGCATGAGCGGCTCACCGAGGCTCATCACCGGGAATTCGAGTGGCCACCCGCCGCTCTCCCACACCCCGCGCTTGACCGACTCTGCGACCTGGCGAAGATGCGCGTTGCACGGGGTCAGCTCTGACCACGTGCTCGCGATACCGATGACGGGTCGGCCATCGAAAAGGTCTGGCGCAAAACCCTGGTTGCGCATCCACGACCGGTGAATGAAGCCGTTGCGACCTGTTCCGCCAAACCAATCTTGGCTGCGTCGCCGTCCGGGATCGGAACTCATGCAAAACTCCCTACGATTTCCCACAATCCTATATGATCTTGGCTAGCGCAGGAGATACCTGGTGACGCACATGCCCATAGGAGAGACCCGGAATGCGAATCGGACGATTGGGAAGTGCCGGCACTGAGATTCCCGTAGTTTTCACGAGCAGTGACCGTGCGGTCGACGTCTCATCGATCATCCCCGACTGGTCGCGAGAGTCGCTGGCCAGCGGCGCGCTCGCCCAGGTGGGCGCGGCAGACCTGTCGCAGCTTCCCGACCTGCAGGTCTCTGACCACCGCATCGCCGCACCCCTCGCCCGGCCCGGCAAAATCGTGTGCATCGGGCTGAACTACCGACAGCACGCGAAAGAGACCGGAGCGACCGTTCCGACCGAGCCCGTGATCTTCATGAAGTCGGCCGACTGCCTCGTGGGGCCGTTCGACGACATCGAGATTCCCCCGGGCTCTGAGCACACCGACTACGAGGTCGAGCTCGCCATCGTGATCGGCTCGACCCTGCGCTACGCGGCCAGCACCGACGAGGCGATGGCGGCCGTCATGGGCTACTCGATCAGCCAAGACGTCTCGGAGCGCAAGTGGCAGTTGGAGCGCGGCGGCACCTGGGACAAGGGAAAGTCGTTCCCGACCTTCAACCCCATGGGCCCGTGGATCGACACCGACCCCGACGGCTCGCCGCAGAACCTCGACCTGTCGTGCTCGGTCAACGGCGAGATGCGCCAAGCGTCGACGACGAGCGACATGATCTTCACCATCGCCGAGGTCGTGCACTACGTCTCGCAGTGCATGGAACTGTTTCCCGGCGACATCATCAATACGGGCACCCCGGCCGGGGTCGCCATGGGCATGACCCCGACCCGTTACCTCGCCGCGGGCGACGTCGTCGAAACCACCATCGAGAACCTCGGCACCATTCGCAGTACCTGCGTCGCCGGGTGAGGGCAGCGCGGCGTGGCCTACGGTGACGTCGTGAGCTGCGGCATTACGTAACTGCGCATCGCGGTTCCGGCGAAGAATTCTGCCTGCTCATCGGCCGACAGCTGTGAGACGAGGGCCTCGGCCAGCTCGGTGACGTCGGTGTACGACCCCGCGAGCAGACACACCGGCCAGTCCGACCCGAACATCATGCGTGATGGCCCAAAGGCGTCGAGCACGACGTCGACGTAGGGTCGGAACGTGTCGGTGGTCCAGTCGTGCCAGTTCGCCTCCGTCACCATTCCCGACACCTTGATCGTCACGTTCTCGAATTCCGCGATGGCGCGAATGCTTGCCGCCCAGTCATCAATCTCGCCGTCGGCGATGCGCGGCTTCGAGATGTGATCGACAACGAAACGCGTCTCCGGAGCGTGACGAACCGCCTCCACCGCCGCCGGCAGCTGGTGGGCCAGCGTCAAGATGTCGTATGTGATTCCTGCTGCGCCCAGCCGCTGCAGATTCTTGACCACCGGCTCTCGCATGAGCCAGCGCGGGTCGGATTGGTATTGAGCGAGATCTCGAATTCCCACCAAAAATTCGCCAGCAGGATGCTCGCGGTACGCGGCCAGCTGGGCCGAAATATCGTCTGACTCCATATCGAGCCAGCCCACCACCCCCGCGACCTTGGGGTGCGACTGGGCGAGGTCAAGAAACTCCGGAGTCTCGTCGACGACGGCGACAGTCTGAACCAGAATGGTGTGGTCGATGCCGTGTGCCTCTAAGTGAGGTTCGAACTCGTCCATCTGGAACGTGCGCGAGATCGGCGCTAGAGCGTCGCCGACCATCCAGTCTTGTTCGCGAACAGACAGATCCCATACGTGGTGGTGTGAGTCAATCTTCATCGTGCTCCCTTTCTTCGGTTAGTCGAGAATCTCGCGGCCAACGATGACCGCGTGGTCGAGCGGTTCGCCGTCGACGAGCTTTTTCAGTTGGTCGTAGATCAGCCGGCGCATGCGCGGCTCGAATGCAGAGCTGTTGCCGCCGACGTGCGGAGAGATGATGAGGTTCGGGGCCGCCCACAGCCGGTGGCCGTCGGGCAGCGGTTCCGGATCAGTGACGTCAACGGCAGCGCGGATTCGACCCGTGGCGAGTTCGTCGATCAGATCCTGCGTCACGACGATGGGCCCGCGCGCCACGTTCACCAACAGCGCGCCGTCTTTCATCGCCGACAGGAAGGTCGCGTCGACCAAGCCAATCGTCGACGGCTTGGCCGGAAGAATCAGAATCACCACATCGAGGGTGGGCAGCAGCTCGGGAAGTTCGGCGAGCGTGCGCGTGCCGTCGCGACCTCGAGCGGTGAACGGCACGATCTCGGCCTCGAACGGCTCCATCAGCCGCGCGATGGTGCGACCGATCGAGCCGAAGCCGATGATTCCGACGCGGGCCCGCCACAGCGACTGGTACCGCTTCGGCCGCCAGGCACCCTGCGCCTGTGCGCGGTGAAAGTCATCGAAGCCCCGATTGCTCGCGAGGGTCAGCGCGAGAGCGAGCTCTGCGGTCGAGATGTCGTGAACGCCGCGGGCGTTGTGAATCGTCAGCCCCTCACGCGCGAACGGAACCGCGTCGTCAGAGCCGGCGTTGGGCAACTGCAGGTGCGCAAGCTTCGGCATTCTGGTCACCGGTTCCAGCCCGGCCAGGCCCGTCATGTACGGGGGCACGTAGAACGTGACCGACCCCAGGTCGGCGCTATCGAGCGGAGCCGAGCTCGGATTCAGCAGTTCAACGCCCGCCGGCACCTCGAGGTCGTCCCATTGAGTCCATGCCACGTGAGTCACCACGAGCCTCCTTCTAGCTCAGTCCACACCAATTCACTCGCCCGAGTGATCGCGCGAGTAAGGCGGTCGTCGTCGACACCGCCGTCGTCGTTCCAGCCGAGAACCGCGCGCACCTGCCGGCAGGCGTCCTCAAACTCCCCTGCATCGATGACGGCTCCCTCAAGCCGCCCCTCGCGAACCGGCTGCGTAAAGAAGTGCTCGGGAAGCGCATCCTCGTCAGAGCCGAGCCCCAACGACGCGTTCAGTTGCCGCAGAAAGCCGAGTCGCAGGCGGCCCAGCTGAAAGAGATCGTCGCGGCCAAACGGTGCGCCCTCGACCGCGGCCACAACGGAACAGATGGCGTCAACGGTGAGCTCTCGCGTCGGAGGCGCGGCAAATTCACACAGGCCGAGCGCGTCGACGGCGCTCCAGGCGAGCCACAACTGACCGAGCCCGGCACGCCGCTCGGCCGGCAGTGTGCCCATCAGCAGGCCCGTCGACGGCATTCCGAAGTCGATGTCGAGCCGGTCTTGATCGAGCCACGGCTGCCCCGCCTCGAAATCGATGTCGTGCTCGAGAACGTCGTAGCGGGGGCCGGTCGGGTTCAGGGCGTACCCGACAGCGAGCCCCTGATTGCCTCGAGGATCGAAGGGAGGGATCGGCATGCCCTTGACGCGAAAGACCGGGCGCGTCGCGTCGCCTCCCGCACGAATCGCATCCATCAGGGTCTGCCGCAGCGTGTCGGGGTGCAGGGGCTGACCGCGCAGCGCCTCGGCCGCACGGAGGTGCTCGATGCCCAGTTCGTGGCACAGGCTATTGACGGCGACCAGCGTCGCCGGGTCGGACACGTCGAGCAGCAACACGGCAGCGCTGATGCCGAGTTGGTGGGCCCTGCCCCCGTCAACGGGCGCGGCCGGGTCAGCCGAGAACGACTTCAGGCACCACTGCGGGCACTCGGCACAGGCCGACGAGCCGTCGTCGACAGCGAAAGCCATGAGCGACTGGGGGTCGAAGTCACGAACGCCGGCGCCGGCACGACCCGAGAAGTCGGCAGAGGCCGCGTAGCCTTCCAAGCCGGGGCCCGGCCAGGTGGCGAAGCCGGGGTAGGTCTTCTCACTCAAGGTCAATGGGTTGTCGGCGATGCGCGCGGCATAGTTCTGCGTGACGTCGACATCGACGGGCGTCGCCGCAGGCACCGTGCCATCGCCACGCAGAACGAGGTAGTCAAGGCGAAGGTCACCCAGCACGGCGCCGAGGCCCCCCTGCGTGGTGGGGAACCCGCAGTTGATGACAATCGAAGCGGCCGTGTCACCGCCTATACCGAACGCGCCGGTCGTGATCACCACGTCGTCGGCTGACTCGCGCACGTGTGCGTCTGTGTGCCACACGGTGTCGGGGGCGTCTAGGTCGTCTGAGTCGTCGGGGTCGTCGGGGTCTTTGTGGTCTTTGTGGTCGAGTCTCTCGCGGTGGCACCGAACAGTGTCGCCGAAGCCGTCGATGATCAGCCCGGTTCGCGCCTGCGCGGCTCCCACCACCACGATCGCGTCGAGGCCGAGACGGGCGAGGCCGTGTGCGAGAGGGCCCTCGAGCTGAGCCTCAGCGATGCCGGGGCCGCTACGCGATACCGCCGTGACCGTCGCCACCGCAGAACCCACCAGCCGCCGACCCGAGAGCGGGCCCTTGGCGATGATCAACCAGTCTCGCCGGTCGGCCACGACCAGGGCGTGCGCGATCGCGAGGTGCACGGGGCCGCGCCGCACGGGCCACGGAACCGAAATCACGCGCGATGATCCTGCGTCGTGACGAAGCAGGAGAATTCGCGCCATTACGCCTCGAGCGGCGTGATCAGCTCAGCCGATTCCAGATCAGCCCAGACGTCTTGCGGCACCGTGGCGTCGAACGCGACGATATTCGCCTCCAGCTCGGCCGGCGTGCGCACGCCCGGGTGGCGTCCCCTGTGGTGGTGTAGTTTCCCGGCTCGAGTGTCACGTTGAGAACGTGGTGAGCCATCGTGCGATGGTCAGTGAGTACCGATCAAAGTCACTCACAGGAAGACACAAACGCACGATGGCTCTTAACCAGTCTGCCCTCCTCGAGCTCCTCGGGGAACTGAAACTCACCGATGTCACCGACCGGATCCGGGTCGCGACCGAGACGCTCTACCAGGAGCTGATCGACGCCGAGGCTGCCGCGTTCATCGGCGCTGCCCCCTACGAACGTTCGGAGGGTCGGGTCGCGGTCCGCAACGGGACCCGACCCCGCACCCTTTCGACCACGGCCGGGGATCTCGATCTGCGGATCCCGAAGCTGCGCGCGGGGTCGTTCTTCCCGTCGCTGCTGGAACGCCGCCGCCGGGTCGACCAAGCCCTGTTTGCGGTCGTGATGGAGGCGTACGTCCACGGTGTCTCGACTCGCAAGGTCGACGACCTCGTCAAAGCGCTCGGCGCCGACACCGGGATCTCCAAGTCCGAGGTGTCGCGGATCTGCGCCAACCTGGACGAGGATGTCGCCGCGTTCCGAGACCGCCCGCTCGCCGACACCACGTACCCGTACGTGTTCCTCGACGCGACCTACTGCAAAGCGAGGGTCGGCCGGCGTGTCGTCTCTCAAGCCGTCGTCGTCGCCATCGGCGTCGCCGCGGACGGGCGCAGGGAAGTGCTGGGCTTCGAGGTCGGCGACACCGAGTCGCAGCCGTTCTGGACGACGTTTCTCCGCTCCCTCAAGGCCCGCGGCCTCGACGGGGTCAAGCTGGTCATCAGCGACGCCCATACCGGACTGATCGCTGCGATTGAGACGGTGTTCCAAGGCTCCGGCTGGCAGAGATGCAGGGTGCATTTCATGCGGAACGTGCTCTCCCAGGTCCCGAAGACCGCCGGCCCGATGGTCGCGTCGATCATCCGCACCATCTTCGCCCAACCCGACACAGAGCACGTCTTCGCGCAGTTCCACGAAGTCACCCGGATGCTCACCCGCTCGCACCCGAAGATCGCGGACATGCTCGAAGAGGCGAAGAACGACATCCTCGCGTTCTGCGGATTCCCGCAGCAGCACTGGCGGCAGATCTGGTCCACGAACCCGCTCGAGCGGGTGAACAAGGAGATCAAGCGCCGCACCGATGTCGTCGGCACGTTCCCGAACCCGGCGGCGCTGCTGCGCCTCGCCGGACACGTCCTCATCGAGCAACACGACGAATGGGACGGGGCCGACCGCCGTTACTTCAGCGAGCACTCCATGAAGCTCCTCAACGTCGAAAAAGAGGAGGTCGCGATCCCCGAACTCGCTGCGGCATAATCACAGAAGCTGATCCCGCACGTTGTTGAGAAACTCCACCACTCAAAGGGACGTCACCCACGCCCGTCACCACCGTCTTGACGGCAGGGTGCCGAAGGGGGAATTGCAGCCCCACTGACTCGACCGACACCCCGTGCGCCGCGATCGTCTCGTGGACGGCGCGAACCCTCTCCAAGATCTCGGCGGAGGCGGGAGCGTAATTGAAGGTCGCGCCCGGCTGCGGGTTGACGAGAACGCCCGAGTTAAACACGCCGCCGGCGACGATGGACACATTGCGCCGCACGGCCTCGGGAAGGAACTCCCCCGCGGCGTCCTGGTCGATGACCGTGTAGCGGCCGGCGAGCAGAACGACGTCAATGTCGGTCTCGCGCACGAAGCGCAGGGCGACCTCAGTGGTGTTGGTGCCGACTCCGATCGATGAGATGAGACCCTCGGCGCGCATGGCGTCGAGCGTCGGGTACGCCTCGGCGATGGCCTGATCCATGTGGTCGTCGGGGTCATGGATGAACAGACAGACGGGAGACCCGTTCGCTCGAGCGAGTGCTCGAGGCTCGTGCGGATGCCATCGGGGCTGTAGTCGTAGACGGGGACGAACGGCTCGAGGTCGTGGAAGATCGTCTCGCCCTCGAACTGACCGGGGTGCAGAACCCGACCCACCTTCGTCGAGATGGTGAATGAGCGGCGATCGAGCGGCGAAAGGTTCCTGCCCAATCGACGCTCAGAGCTCCCGTGCCCGTAGAAGGGGGCCGTGTCGAAGAAGGTGATGCCGTGCCGCCGGGCGGTGTCGACAATCGAATCGATGACGTTCTCATCGATTCCCTCGTACATGCCCCCGAAGGGCGCTGTTCCCAATCCCAATTGCGAGACGGTCAGGCCACCACGCCCGAGGTCTACCTGGGTTTCGTGAGCTGACATGCCACCCCTTCATCGCGGTGAATATGGATTTCCTTAGAATCCTATAGTCTTTCCGGCAAGGGTGGCTAGTTCGCAGTGTCGCGATTCCCGATATCGATGTTTGGAGATACAGACCATGACGCAAACCTCTTCTCCATTTTCTGGCGTGACCGTCGTCGTCACGGGTGCGGGTTCCGGCATCGGGCTCAGCGTGGCCACACGACTCGTCGCTGAGGGAGCTCACGTCTTCGGGCTCGACCTCGCCGAGGGCGGCCTCAGCGGGCTCGCCCCATACATTCACTGCGATGTGTCGCAAGAAGATTCCGTCGCCAGCGCCGTTGCCGAGGTGACTCGGCAGACCGACCACGTCGACGTTCTCGTCAACAATGCGGGCATCGGCGCCGTCGGCACGGTCGTCGACGCAACGACCGAGGAGTGGGAGAAGGTCTTCTCGGTGAACGTGTTCGGCACGGCGCGCGTGACCCGCCTGCTGCATCCCCTGCTCGCGGCAAGCTCGCGCGCCAGCATCGTCAATGTCTGCTCGGTCGCCTCAACAACCGGTCTTCCTCGACGCGCTGTCTACACGGCCTCGAAGGGTGCACTCGAGTCGTTCACGCGGGCGTGCGCGGCAGACCTCATCGCCGACGGCATCAGGGTCAACGGCGTCAACCCCGGCACCGCTGACACACCGTGGGTGCAGCGACTTCTTGGCCAGACTGCTGAGCCCGAGGCCGAGCGCACACGCCTCGAAGCCCGCCAGCCGATCGGCCGGCTGGTAAGTGCCGACGAGGTCGCCCACGCGATCCTCTACCTGGCAGACCCGCGGTCGTCGTCGACCACGGGAACGATCCTCGCCGTCGATGGCGGCATGGCGAGCCTGCGACTGCCCAGCTGAGGCAGCGCGCTCACGCGTCCCCCGCCGGCGCTCCGTTCACGTAACGCGCCGGCGGGGTGACACCTCTACGCAACCGCGCTGGCGCCCTTCTGAATGGCGTCCATCACCTGGGTGGACATGTCGTGGTAGCTCTTCGAGTTCTCGAGCTCACCCACGAATTGGTAGTCGCGCATGACCATGACTCGGTCGGCGATCTGAATCATTTCGACCAGGTCGCTCGAGATCAGGATCACCGACATGCCCTCGTCGGCGAGATCCATGATCAGGTTGTGCAGGGCTGCCTTCGTGCGCACGTCGATGCCGACCGTGGGCTCATCGATGATGATGATCTCGGTGTCCGCCGCCAACCACTTCGCGACGCTGACCTTCTGCTGGTTTCCGCCCGACAGGTTGCCAGCCACCTGGCTCACCGACGAAACGCGGATTCCCAACTGATCGATGTACTTCTCGCTGAGCCAGGAAACTTTTCGCGCAGCGCATAGTTCTTATTCGCTAGTGTGTGCGCCATGGCACACAAGATTGTTCTCGTCGACGACCTCGACGGTACCGAACTCGGCGATAACGCCGTCACCACGCGCTTTTCTTTGAATGGCGCTCACTACGAAATCGATTTGAATGAGTCGAACCAGCAGAAGCTCGCCGACGCGCTCGCTCCGTTCGTCGCTGCCGGTCGGCGCGCCAGCGCTGGCGGGGCATCGGGGCGGGCAGCCGCTCCGAAAAGGCGAGGCGCAGCCGCCAAGTCAAACACCTCCGCAATTCGCGAATGGGCGAACGCCAACGGCCACCCCGTCGGAGACCGCGGCCGAATTCCTGCGCATATTGTCGAAGCGTACGAAGCGGCCACCGGAAAGTAGTGGCACCGCGAGCATCCGCTCGCATTAATCAATAATCGGATGATCGGGGCTGGGCCCGTCTCGTGGAGGCGGCACCCAGCCCCGACTGTTTGTCTGGGCGCATGAAAATTGCCATCGCCGGAGGACACGGAAAAATCGCGCGGCAGCTGTCGCGCCTGCTGAGCGCGGGCGGCCACGAGCCGTGGGCGCTCATACGCAACGCCGACCACACCGCCGACGTCGAAAACGACGGGGCGCGCGCCGTCATCGTCGACCTCGAGCGCGACGGGGATGACGCGGTCGCCGAAGCGATCACCGGGGCCGACGCCGTCGTGTTCGCCGCCGGGGCCGGAGAGGGCAGCGGCGCCGAGCGCAAGCTCACCCTCGACCGCGACGGGGCGATCCTGCTCGCCGACGCGGCCGTGCAGGCGGGCGTGCGCCGCTACGTGATGGTGTCAGCGCGGCGTGCCGACACGTTCGACCCCGACTCGGACGACGTGTTTCAGGTGTACCTGCGGGCCAAGAGCGAAGCCGACGCCGCCGTGCGTGCCCACGACGACCTCGACTGGACGATCATGCGCCCGGGCGGGCTCACCAACGACGAGGGCACCGGGCGGGTGCAGGTCGGCGACGACGTGTCCGGAACGATCCCGCGGGCCGACGTCGCTGCGGTGCTGTATGCGCTGCTCGTGACCGGCCGCGGCGTGGGTGCGCAGTTCGAACTGGTGAGCGGCGACACTCCGATTGCGGAGGCCGTCGCGGGGTTGTAGGGGGTCTAGCTGCTTGGCGAGCGCCTACGTGCGCGTGACCAGGATGCTCATCCTGTCCAGAGTCTGCGCCCCAGACGGCACGTAGCCCCAGCTGGCGGGATCTGCACGGGCAGCGCCGATCGCATTCGACAAGAGTCGCCTTTCTCGCCGGTCAAGGGCGGGGTGGTCCCGCACGTCATTGGGGACCAGCAAACTGCCGAGCACCACCAAGTCACCCAGGTGCCTGTTTCTGTTGCGGTCCAAGACAACCGTGTACGCAGCAGCCTTCGCGACCAAGGAACCGAGGAGCGTAGGTCGCGGGATACTCCCCACCCTGCCTTCGACGTCGACCAGGACCGTCTCGGTCCGATTGAGAACCTTCTGAGCTCCCGGGGTTTCGAGCGCTCGACCGCCGAACGCGCTGCGTCTATTGGCCGCCCGCGCTCCGAGGTGCCGTGGGACCAGGACATCGATCTCGGCGGCGCCCTTCACCCACCGATGGTCAATACCTTCTGGCGTTGTTTGCGCCACAAGCCCCATGTCCTTCAACGCCGCCGTCACTTCTGGGTAGATGTGCGGCCGTGCTCGAACATCGAGAACGGTGTCGATGTCATCTGTGGGTCGAGCGAGATCGGAGCCTCGCTGGGCGCACCACAGGTGCACCATCTGCCCACCCACAAGAGCCCACCCCTCCGGCCGGCGCTCCGCAAGATCCATCAACGTCTGCCAGCCGGCGCTTTGCGCGGCAGACATTGCGGGCATGATCACGACATCACTCACGCGAACCCATTTCACGAATCAGTCGCTCGGCTTGCTGCATCTCTCGTGCGTCACCATCGGCCAGGTCTGCAGCGATGATGAGCCACGGCAATGGCGTGACAAGGGGCCGGTCCGCGATGCGCAGTACAGCATTCGCCGACTCTGCAGCGGGAACGAGCAGGTGGTCTGCTACGACACCATCAATCTCCGACGATGGGACGTACACGTCAACGGAGTTGGGCGATCGCATACCCGCCCGAGGGTCGCTCTTCCCTCCGGCGACGACCCGCGGGTCGTTGAGAAGAGCGACAGGATCCGGCGCTGACCAGCGCGAAGCCCTCGCTCGGCGCGCCATCACGGCGCCGAGTACGGAGACAGGATCAGACGCATGGGAAATGTCGCGCCACCGCGCTCTCAGGCGCGAGGCCTCAGATGAAGAGAGCTCAGTCGGACGGCGACCCGCGGCAACCTCAGCGAGCGACCACGCGATGCGCGGACTGAGTGGCTGCCCTGCGCGACGAGAACGCGCGGGCATGCTGGCGGGATCAACAAGCCATCGGCCCGCGATCCGGCGGCCCGCGAGTTGATCGTTGCGCAGCATTGCTCGCACGCGTTGCGGGGAAACGCCGAGTGTCGCAGCAGCCTCCTCGACACTAATCTGATTCATGACAGTATTATTGCGTTTGCGAAATAAAACTGTCAATGCTCTTTCAGAGTGGGACTGTTCCGCTAACGGAAGACCCTTCGCTCAGCCCGCGACGAGCTCGGCCGCCTGGCGGGCGATCGCCAACTCTTCATTGGTCGGCACGACGAGTACCTTCGGGCCCTCAAGCGCCGGCGAGATGATGCGGGCGCCTCGCACCGCGCGGCCGTTCAAGAAGCGGTCGACGCGCAGGCCGAGGTGCTCGAGACCCTCCATGACGCGGGCGCGCAGGGCAGCGTTGTTCTCGCCGACGCCGGCCGTGAACACGACCGCGTCGAGGCCGCCGAGGTGCGCCAGGTACGCGCCGATGTAGTGGCGGATGCGGTACGCCCACACGGCGAGCGCCGCCTCGGCGAGCTCGTCGCCGGCGGCCGCCGCATCCGTGACGTCGCGCATGTCGCTGCGGCCGGTCAAGCCCAACAGTCCGCTGCGCTTGTTCAGCAGCGCGTCGATCTCGTCGACGCTCAAGCCCGCCACGCGGTGCAGGTGTACAAGCACCGCCGGGTCGAGGTCACCCGACCGCGTGCCCATCACGAGGCCCTGCAACGGGGTCAGCCCCATCGACGTATCGATCGAACGCCCGCCGTCGACCGCCGTCACACTCGCGCCGTTGCCGAGGTGCAAGACGATCAGCTTCAGCTCCTCCAGCGGGCGGCCCAGCACCGCCGCGGCCTGCCCGGCCACAAACTGGTGACTCGTGCCGTGGAAGCCGTACTTGCGCACCCCGTGCTCGGCGGCGAGCTCGCGGTCGATCGCGTACGTGAACGCCTCGGGCGGCATCGACTGGTGGAAGGCCGTGTCGAAGATCGCGACGTGCGGCACGTCAGGCAGCACCGTCATCGCCGCCCGGATGCCCGCCAGATTCGCCGGGTTATGCAACGGCGCCAGCGCGCTCAGCTCGTCGATGGCCCGCCCGACCGCGGCATCGATCAGCGTCGGGGCCGTAAACCGGGCCCCGCCGTGAACGACGCGGTGACCGACGGCGGCGATGCGGGCATCCGCGCCGAGAGCATCCAGCACCTGACGCATGCCGGTCGTGTGGTCGGGGGCGTCGCCGCCCTCCTCGCCGATGCGCTCGAGAGTGCCGGCGAGCACGCGCTCGCCCGATGCCGTGTCGATGAGTTGGTACTTGATCGAGCTCGACCCCGAATTGACGACGAAGACACGCATCAGGCCTCGCCCCCGTCAGCCGCCGCGCTCGTCACACCCGACTCGGCCGCCGCGGCCGCGTCGTCGCGCGAAATCACCGGAATCGCCGTCGTCGCCGGCGGCGGCGTGCGCTGCGCCTGAATCGCCGTGATCGCGACCGTGTTCACGATGTCTTGCACGAGCGCCCCGCGCGACAGGTCGTTGACCGGCTTGCGCAGGCCCTGCAGCACCGGCCCGATCGCCACAGCGCCCGCCGAGCGCTGCACCGCCTTGTACGTGTTGTTGCCGGTGTTCAGGTCGGGGAAGACGAACACCGTCGCGCGCCCGGCGACCGGCGAATCGGGCATCTTCGTCGCGGCGACGCTCGGCTCGGCCGCCGCGTCGTACTGAATCGGTCCCTCGACGAGCAGCTCGGGCTGACGCTCACGCACGAACGCCGTCGCGGCCCGCACCTTCTCAACGTCATCGCCCGAGCCCGACTCCCCCGTCGAATATGACAGCATCGCCACGCGCGGCTCGATCGCGAACTGCTGCGCCGTCGCCGCCGACGATATTGCAATGTCGGCCAGCTGCTCGGCCGTCGGGTCGGGCACCACCGCGCAGTCGCCGTAGACGAGCACGCGGTCGGCCAGGCACATCAGGAACACGCTCGACACGACGCTGACGCCCGGGTCGGTCTTGATGATCTCGAAGCTCGGGCGAATCGTGTGCGCCGTCGTGTGCGCGGCCCCGCTCACCATGCCGTCGGCGAGCCCCATGTGCACCATCATCGTGCCGAAGTAGCTGACGTCGGTCACCACGTCGCGGGCGAACTCGACCGTCACACCCTTGTGGGCGCGCAGCCGCGCGTACTCCACCGCGAACTGTTCGCGCAGCTCCGTGTCGAACGGGCTCAGAATCTCGGCCGCCTCGAGATCGAGGCCGAGCTCGGCGGCGCGCGCACGAACATCCACCTCGTCGCCCAGAATCGTGATGTCGCACACCGACCGCTTCAGCAGCGTGGCGGCCGCGCGCAGCACGCGGTCGTCGCTGCCCTCGGGCAAGACGATGCGCTTGCGCTCGCTGCGGGCCCGCTCGAGCAGGTCGTACTCGAACATCAGCGGAGTCACCACGTCGCTGCGGCTCACGTCGGCCCGGTCGAGCAGCGTCTCGGCGTCGAAGTGCTTCTCGAACAGCGCGAGCGCCGTGTCGTACTTGCGCTGCGAGTCGGCGGCCAGGCGCCCGCGGCTCTCGGTGATGCGCAGCACCGTGTCGTACGTGCCGTACGGCGTGCGGATGATCGGCAGCGTCGGGTCGAGCCCGTCGATCAGCGACTGCACGCTGTCGGGCGTCTCAAAACCGCCGTACAGGATGATCGCGGCGATACTCGGGAACGTCTCACTCGCGTGCGCCATCAGCACCGCCAGCAGCACCTCACTGCGGTCGCCCGGAACGAGCACCACGGCGCCCTCGGTGAGGCGGGGCAGCACGTTCTCCATGCTCATGCCGGCGACGACGGCGCCCAACACCTCGCGTTGGAGGAGAGCCTCCTCGCCGCGCTCGAGTTCGCCGTCGCAGGAGGCCATGACGGCGGCCACCGTCGGGGCGATCAGGTAGCGGTCTTCGGGAATCGCGCCCACCACCGCGTCGGGGGCGAGCGTGGCCAGCTCGGCGCAGATGTCGTCGAGCCGGTCGGCGTCTGCCCTGTTTGCCACCAGCGCCAGCAGGGTCGCGTGCTCGTGGGCGAGCTCGGCGACGGCCGCCTCGGCCGCGCGGCGCACCTCGTCGGGGGTGCGCGGGCCCGACTCGGCGAGGCCGCGGCCGCCCGCCGCGCCCGACGCCCGGCCGCCGATCACCAAGACGACCGGGGCGCCCAGGTTCGCGGCGATGCGGGCGTTGACGGTGAACTCGGTCGGAGTCGAGACGTCGGTGTAGTCGGAGCCGACGATCACCACGGCGTCGCACTGCCGTTCGACCGCCCGGTACCGCTCGACGATCGTCGCGAGCGCCTGCTCGGGGTCGGCGTGCACCTCGTCGTAGCTGACGCCGATGCACTCGTCGTAGGTGAGGTCGACGCCGTCGTGGGCGAGCAGGGTCTCGAGCACGTAGTCGCGGTCGGCGGCGTGGTTGGGGGCGTTGCTGGCGCGGTCGCCGGAGTTGCCGGCGTTGGTGGCCGCACCGTGCGCGGTCGTGCGGGCGATTGGCCGAAACACCCCCACGCGCTGCACGCGGCTCGAGAGCGCATCAAGCACGCCGAGCGCCACGGTCGACTTACCCGAGTTGCCCTCGGCGGACGTGATGTACAGGTTGCGTGCCATTGGCTCTCAGCCTAGAGAGGGGGCCTGTGTGGGGGCTAGTAGTACTTGGTTAGGTTGGTCCAGCGCGTTGGCAGTAGGGGCAGTGGCTGAGCAGGCGGATGACCGCGGTCTGAAGGTCGCGGAGGATGCCGTAGAAGCTCAGGCTGCCCCGCGGGCTTTTGGGTCCGCGCTCAGGCGCTGGATCGTGATGAACAGGTGCGCGGCGCTCACGAGCGTGACGTGGTGGTGCCACCCGGGCCAGGTGCGTCCTTCGAAGTGGTCCAGGCCCAGGCCGTGCTTGAGTTCGCGGTAGTCGTGCTCGATGCGCCAGCGGATCTTCCCGAGCCGAACCAGCTCCGCGATCGGCGTGTGGGCGGGGAGGGTGGACAGCCAGTAGTCGGTGGGCTCGTCCGCGTCGTCCGGCCATTCGGCGAGTAGCCAGCACTCGGGTAGCGATCCGTCGGGCTCGCGGGGCAGGTTCCGGTTCGCGGGGCGCACCCGCGTGGCGGTGAACCGGCTGGTCATCATGCCGCGTGATCCTTGCCGCCACGACACCTGCTCGAACGCGTCGTCGCCGAGGGCTGCGATGAGGCTCTTCGCGCGGATCGGGTCACTGCGGTAGCTGGCCTGCACGGGTGGCCGCCCGCGTCCGCGGTAGGGCGGCATCTCGAACACCGCGGCTTCGGGGTGCATGCTGGTGTCCGACTTCACCTGCACCACGTAAGGGATTCCGCGGTCGGTGAGCGCGGTGCGGAAGTAGCCGATCTCGCCGTATCCGGCGTCGGCGCAGATCAGCGGCGGCAGCAGCCCCCAGCTGCGAAGCTCGTCGATCATCTCCAGCGCGAGCTCCCACTTCGGTCGATGCCGCACCGCGTCGGGGATCTGCGCCTTCACCCGCCGCGCGACGACGAGGTCGGCGTGCTCGTTGGTGTCCGAGCAGGTGTCGTCCCACGATTCGGGAAGGAACAGCCGCCAGTCCAACGGGCAAGACGCCGCATCGGTGACCGCGTGCACGGTGACACCGATCTGCACGTTCCCGACCTTTCCGAGCGTGCCCGAGTACTGCCGCGCCACCCCAGGTGAGGCTGGGCCGTCCTTGACGAACCCGGTGTCATCGACAACCCACGCCTCCGGCGACAACAGCGACGCCGCCTTACGGGCGAGCCGACGACGCACCGGCTCGACAGGCCACGGCGAGGAGGACACGAACTGCTGCAGCTGCTGATAATCGATGCCGAGCCGGTCGCCCATCGGCTGCATCGACTTCCGCCTGCCCTCCAGCATCAGGCCCTGCAGATACAGGCCACCCTTGGACCGCTGATCCTTCCGAGCCAGCGACGCGAACACCTCACCGACGAACTCGTCCAACTCGACCCGCACCCGCTCGATCTCATCCACCCGCACGCCGCGAGGTTAACAGTCACCACGACCATTAACAAGGACCTAACCAAGTACTACTAGGGGAGTGCGGGCGGATGCACAGGGACGTCCGCGCGGACGGTGCGCGAGCATCCGCGCCAGAAAGAAAAAGGGACCCCTCGCGCACCCGCCAGAGCCCGGTTACCCTTGCTGCGTTTCCGCCCTGGGGGAGTTGGCCTGGATGGCGCCACGCGAGGAGCCGTCCCCCACTTTACCGGTAGTATCGCCGGGTCGGGTTCGCGCGCTCATTCCGAGTGTGATGTGCGGGCGCGGCACCTGGAGGATTCGCCTAGTGGCCTATGGCGCACGCTTGGAAAGCGTGTTGGGTGCAAGCCCTCAGGGGTTCGAATCCCCTATCCTCCGCCAAAGCCTCGTGGAACGGCATCGCGCACGACAGAATGATGCGCGTGAGCGAAACTGAGAACGCCCGGCCGAAATGGATGACCGGAATCCTCACGAGCGGGCCGTTCCGCTTCGGGTTTGTCACCACCCTCGGCGTGCTGCTCGCGCTGCTGCTCGGCGCGGCAATCGTGTCGCTCAGCTACGCCATCATGCTGATCTTCTTGGCGATCTTCATCAGCCTCGGCCTGTACCCGGTGGTGACCCGGCTGCAGAACCGTGGGGTGTCGAAGACGGGCGCGATCCTCATCGTGCTGGCCGGGTTCATCGGCATCGTCGTCGCCATGGTGCTGCTCATCACCCCCATCGTGATCGAGCAGGCCACCGAACTGATCACCACGGTGCCGCAGTACCTGACCGACATCGAGAACCAGGCGTGGTTCGTGAACCTCGACACCGACTTCGGCGGGGCGCTGACCACGCTGCTCGCCCTCGTGACCGACGCGGTCGCCGACCCGAACACGTGGCTCGTCGTCGGTGGAGGCGCGCTCGCCATCGGGGCGTCGATCGTCAACGGGGTGTTCGGCATCATCTTCGTCGTCGTCATGACCCTCTACTTCGTGGCCTCGCTCGACCAGATGAAGGGCGCCCTGTACGAACTAGTGCCGGCCTCGCAGCGCCGCGGCTTCCGCGAGTTAGCAGAGGAGATCTTCGACTCGATCGGCAAGTACCTCATCGGGCAGATCGTGCTCGCCGCCCTGAACGCGACGTTCTCGTTCATCCTCTTGACGATCCTCGGGGTGCGCTACGCGGTCGTTTTGGCGTTCCTCGCGCTGTTTATCACGCTCATCCCGATCATCGGGCCGGTGATCAGCACGACGATCATGACGGTGGTCACCCTGTTTGAGTCGCCCGTCACCGCGCTCATCGTCGCCGTCGTGATGATCGTCTACATGCAGGTCGAGTCATACGTGCTGACCCCGCGGATCATCGGCAAGGCGATCAGTATTCCGTCGGCGCTCGTCTTGATCGCCGCCTTCATTGGCGCCACGCTCTTGGGGCTGCTCGGCGCGCTCGTCGCGGCGCCACTCGTCGCGTCGATCCTCCTGATCCTCAAGAAGGTGATCGTGCCGCGGCAGAACCTGCAGTGAGAAGGGGGCCGCTCGGGAGGAGGGCGCTTCGTGAGGAGTGCGCCTCGTGACACGGCCACGGGAAGTGCGCAACCTTTGCCGCGACTGCTCCGGTGTAGGAGTTCCTACAGCGGAGTAGTCGCTGGCGGGGCGGCGAAGATCCGGGGCAGAACGCGCACGGGCACCGCAAGCGCGAGCGGCAGCACGAGCACGACGAGCACCGTCACGACCACCTGCTCGACGTCGATGAGCGTGCCGACGTCGGCACCGGCGGCACCGTCCGCGATCAGCCACACGTACACCGGCAGCAGCGCCAACTGCACGATCAGCGACACCGGGGCGAACGCCACCGCCCGCGCCGTATCGCCGCCCGCCAGCTGCGTGAATGTCAGAAGCCAGTCGGTGCACGGCACCACCAGCAACGTCACGAACAACAACACGGCGAGCGCCGGCAGAACCGCCACCCCCACCGCCGCACCCGCCGCGGGGGCAAGGACGCCGAGGGCGAGGCCGGCCGCGATCGCCGCCAGGTAGACGAGGACCTGCAGGCGCTCGAGTCGAGACGGGCGGGTCACGGGCGGCAGGGCGGTCGTGGGCGACGGAGTGGTCGGGTCGACGCTCAGGAGCGGGCCGCGTCGGTCGCACTCGCGCGTGCCGACGCCCGGTCGAGCGCCCGGCGCCGCCCCACGCCCCACGCGAGGAACCCAACGGCGAGACCGAGCGACACGAGCCCGAAGGTTAGCGAACCCCAGGCGATGATGAGCGGCACCGAGAACGCCGTGATGAGACCGCCGCCGAGGAACGGCTCGTAGCCGAGCTGCTTGTATCCGTAGGCGTTCGCAGCATTCGTGCGGCGCTGGGGGTCGACCATGTCGGCGAGCACGAATCCCGTCGCGACGTTGCCCTGCGACTGCCCGAAGTCGGCGATGGCGTGCTCGAACCAGTCGCGGCCGTGAATGCGAGGGCCGAAGAACAGCAGGGCGGTGACGCTCCAGGCGACGGCGATCACCGTGAACACGATCAGCACCGGCACGTTCGCGCCGAGGGTGGCGAGGCTCATGGTGCCGATCGCGGCGGCGATGGCGAGCGCGATACACATGAGGGCGACCGTCACCGGGCCCATGCCACGGTTGTCGGGCTCTGCGTCGCGCTCACTCGGGTCGACGCCCGCGTTGTTCAGGTCGTGCACCTCTTTACCCGTCAACGGGGTCGTGCGGGCGAGCTGAATTCTCGGGTTCCTCACCGCCCAGCGCACGAGCAGCGAGCCAAAGACGATGCCCGTCACCATCGAGATGGTCGCAAGCCCCAGGCCGAGGTCAATGAGATCGCTCGCGCCAGCCTCTGCGAGCAGCGGACCCATGCCCGCGATCGTGCCGTGGCCGCCCGCGAACGACATCTCGATGATTGATCCGGCGAGGTCGGTCACGCCGAAGAAGGGTGTCAAGATGAGCGCGACCGCAAGCGCCCCGAGCGCGAACTGGCCGAAGGACAGCGCGCTACCGAAGATCACGTGCGGCGCCGAGGCTCTCCAGATCTGCGCGGGCTTCGGCAGCTTGTTGCCGAGCATCACCGCCGCGAACACGACGTTGATCAAGAGCCCGGGCAGCGTTGCCCAAATCGCCAGCACCTCGCCCGGGATCGCTCCGTCAGTGTCCGTCCACACCCCGAGTATCTGCGGCCCGATCAGCAGGATCACGAACCCCGCGATCACCGACGTCGGGATGAACAGGGACGCGAACAGCGGAACGTAGCGTCTGACGACGGTCGCCAGCAACAGCACGATGCCGAGCACCACGATCGAGAAGCCGGCCCACTGCGCGTCGCTCAGATCAAAGCTCATAGCATCTAGTCAAACAAACCGCGCCGGAGGGCTCGCAAAAACTAGGCCGATCGCGCCCACTCATGTTGCCCTCCGTGACGTTCAGTCACCGCACGCTACGGCCCATGAACCGCCGTTTCCACCCGTGACATCGCCGCTTGGGGAATCGATTCCGGCCTGCCATAACTGACGGACACAGCCATCGTTTCACCCCGAAAGGAACCATCATGTCCACCCCAGACGCACCACAGCAGAGCGACCTCAGAGCGACGCTCGACGAGCGCTCAGCCGGCCGTCGCCGATTCGGCTTCATTGCCGGCGGGATTGCCGCTGCCGGCCTTCTCGCCGCGGGAGTCGTGTTCGCGGCCTCAGCACTCGGCGGAAACACTGCCGGCGCCGAGGGCGCCGCAGCACCGGAAGACACCCCGAGCGAGCCCCTAACCGTCCGCATCGCCACGAGCCAGGACTCCGACTTCCAGACAGCAATCGCCGAGGTCGCCCGCGAGAAGGGCCTGATCGTCGAGTGGGTGAACCTCTCGGACTGGGTGCTGCCGAACACTGAGCTCGCCGCCGGTTCCGTCGACGCCAACGCCTTTCAGCACATCCTGTACCTCAGCAACTTCAACGTGCAGAACGATGAAAGCCTCACGCCGGTCTTCTCGACCGTCATCACGCAGTGGGGAATCTTCTCGGCCACGCTCGACAGCCTTGACGAGTTGGAGGCCGGTGCACGCATCGCGATTCCCGACGACCCGTCGAACGGTGGTCGCGCCCTGTTCATCCTCGAGGCCGCCGGCCTTCTCGAGATCGCCGATGACTCGGGAGAGTTCCCGACGCTCGACGACGTCACCAGCAACCCGCTGAACCTCGAACTCGTGGCCATTCAGGCGACGACGATCCCGCAGCAGTTTGACGACCCGAGCCTGTCGGCCGTCGTTGTCGGAACCGCGTACTTCGACCCGTCGCAGAACATCACGAGTGACGACGCGCTCTACCTCGACAACTCGCTCGACGAGGCGAACCTGCCCTACATCAACGTGATCGCCACGCGTGACGAGAACAAGGATGATCCGGCATGGGAGATCCTCCGCGAGGCCTATGCCGACCCGCGTGTCGCCGAGGCGCTGCAGATCGAGAGTGCCGGGGCGACGACGCTCGTCCAGGTGCCCACCGACACCCTGCGCTCGAAGCTCGCCGACCTCGAAGAACTCGCCCGCGCGAACCTCTAGCACCAGGATCCACATACCAATGACGAGCATCCTCATCCGTGGCTGGGAGACCTCACGTCTCCCAGCCACGGCCACCGTGAAGGCACCTGCCGTGACCACAGCAATCGAGTTCCGCGACGTGTCAAAAACCTTCGTGACCCGTCGCACGTCTTTCTCAGCACTGACGAATGTGTCGCTCAGTATCCCCCGCGGCGACATCTTCGGAATCGTGGGCTACTCGGGCGCCGGCAAGTCCACGCTGCTGCGTACCGTGAACGCTCTCGAACGCCCCACCTCGGGAAGCGTGTTCGTGAACGGCCACGAGATCTCTGCCCTGCGCGGCCGCGCGCTCTACCAGGCCCGCCAGCGCATCGGAATGATCTTCCAGCAGTTCAACCTCCTACAGTCCCGCACCGTCTTCGCAAACATCGCGTACCCGCTCGCGCTTGCCGGCGTCGCCAAACCCGAGGTCGTCGACCGAGTCGAGGAACTGCTCGAGTTCGTCGGTCTCTCCGACAAAGCTTTCGCCTATCCGTCGCGCCTGTCTGGCGGCCAGAAGCAGCGGGTCGGAATCGCCCGCGCACTGGCAAATCGGCCGGACGTTCTCATCTCCGATGAAGCGACGAGCGCTCTCGACCCCGACACCACCGCGGAGGTGCTCGAGCTCTTGAAGCGAACGAACGCCGAATACGGCATCACCATCGCGCTCGTCACCCACGAGATCGACGTCGTGCGGTCCATCGCCGACCGCGTCGCCGTCATGGAGCGTGGTGAAGTTGTGGAGCATGGAACGGCGTATCGCGTCTTCTCCCGGCCCGAGCATCCGACGACGCGCCGGTTCGTCTCGTCCGTGCTTCAGCACGTGCCGAGTGACGAAACTCTCGACCGGATACGCCGGACCCACTCCGGCCGCCTCGTGCAGATTGCCATCGACAACCCCGACGCGAGCGACCCCTACCTCTCACGCATCTCACGCGAGCACGGCGTCAACGCAACGGTCGTATTCGGCGGGGTGAGCGAGATCGCGGCGAAACTCTTCGGAAGCTTGATCGTCGAGCTTTCGGGGGACGACCGTGCCGTGGATGCAGCGATTCGGGACCTCGCACGCACGGTGTCCGTGACGGAGGTGCCGCATGGATGAGGCCTACTTCAACGCACTCATCCCTCGCATCTGGCAGGCGCTCGCCGAGACCGGGTTGATGGTCAGTGTGTCCTTCCTGCTGGCTGGAATCCTCGGCGTCGGGCTGGGCCTGCTCCTCTACGCGTCGAGGCCTGGCAACCTGCTGGAGAATCGGGTCGTGTTCGGCGTCCTGAATGCAGTCATCAACATCATCCGACCGGTGCCGTTCCTGATCGTGGCGGTGTCGATCATCCCGTTCACCCGACTCATCGTGGGAACGAGCATCGGGCCGCTCGCAGCGACCGTGCCGCTCGTCCTCGTCGCCAGTGTGGCGATTGCGCGCATATCGGAGTCGAACCTCGTTGCGGTCGATCCGGGTGCGGTCGAAGCGGGGGCGGCCATGGGTGCCAGCCCCGCGCGAGTGCTCTTCACCATCGTGATACCCGAGGCGCTCGGCCCTCTCGTGCTTGGGCTGACCTACATCTTCGTCGCGCTCGTCGATGCGACTGCCGTTGCGGGCGTCGTCGGGGGCGGCGGTCTCGGACACCTCGCCATCACCTACGGCTACCAGCGTTTCGACTGGTTCGTCGTCGGCATCATCGTGCTCATCCTGATCGTGCTCGTGCAGTCGGCGCAGTTGCTTGGAAACTGGATCTCTCGTCGGGTGATGCACGCATGACCATTACGACGGCCACCGACCTGGCTGCGACGCTCGCCGCACTGCGCGACGCACAGCCCGAACGCGAACGCGAACGCCGCCTTCTCCACCGCGAGGTTCGGGCGCTCGCCGATGCAGGATTCGGCAGTCTCCGTGTGCCCGTCGAATTCGGGGGCGCGGGGGCGCGCCTTCACCAAGTGATCGCGCACCAGATCGACATCGCTCGTGCCGACGCCAGCCTCGGGCACCTGTGGCGCGGGCATATCGCATTCGTCGAGAAACTCCGCTACCGCGGGCTCGAAGTCGCCCGCTGGTACCCGCGCCTCGTCGCGGGTGATGTGATCGGCAACGCCCAGTCCGAGCGCCACGACACGGCACGGCTCGACACGGTTCTCGCCCGACAGGGCTCGACCCTCACCCTGAGCGGGACGAAGTACTACACGACGGGCAGCATCTACGCCGACTGGATTCATCTCGCGGCCCTCGACGGTGACGAACGCGTCGCGGTGACCGTCGCCGCATCCCAAGACGGCGTCGAGTCCGTCGACGACTGGGATGGCTTCGGTCAATTGTTGACAGGAAGCGGAACGACCCGCTTCGAAAACGCCGTCGTTGACGGCGACGAGGTGCACCGTGAGGATGACGACGCAGCACTGTGGCCCCTTCTGGGAAGCGTGTTTCAACTCTCACTGCTGGCGACAATTGCGGGCATCGCCCAACGCGCGCACGATGACCTCGTCGCGTACGTCGTGCCCCGTCGCCGGACCTTCGGCTTCGCCGGCGAGACCCTCCCGCGTGAGGACCCGCTCGTGCAGCACGTGGTGGGCGAGGTGAGCGGCGCCGCCAGCGCCGCCCGCCGACTTGTGCTGTCGGCTGTCGGTGACCTCGACGAGATCATCGATGCGGGATACGACCGCGACGCGCTCCAGGAGCTGCAGTGGGACGTCTACCGGCTGCAACGCGTTGTTCCCGACATCGTCTTGGACGCGACGACGCGGCTCTTTGAAGTGGGAGGCGCATCCGCTGTCAGCGTTCGGTACGCCCTCGACCGGCATTGGAGGAACGTGCGCACGATCGCGTCGCACAATCCGGTGGCGCAGCGAACCCGGGCGATCGGGCAGTGGGAACTGACGGGCACCCGCCCCGACTGGAAGGCACCCGGCCGATGAGCACAGTGCCCATGGTCGCCCTCGGCGATGGCCTCATCACCTCCGCGCTCGGATTCGGATGTATGTCGCTGTCGGGCACCTACGGCCCGGCAGACGACGAGGAATCGGAACACGTTCTCGACGCGGCGATCGATGCGGGCGTGCGCCTCATCGACACGGCGGATGTGTACGGAGCCGGCCACAACGAATTGCTCGTCGGGCGCACCGTGCGCAGGCGCCACCACGAGGTCGAGCTGGCGACGAAGTTCGGTTTCGCGCCGCCCGGCTCCGTCGACGAGCGACGATTCATCGGAGACCCGGAGTACGTCGCCACCGCGGCGCGAGCGAGCCTCGGGCGACTCGGCGTCGATCACATCGACCTGTACTACTACCACCGGCTTGACCCCACGGTGCCGATTGAGGACACGATCGGCGCCATGGCTGAGCTGGTGCGACAGGGACTCGTGCGACACCTGGGGGTTAGTGAGGTCACGGGCGATGAGCTGCGCCGCGCACACGCCGTGCATCCCATCGCCGCCGTACAGAGCGAGTGGTCGCTGATCAGCCGAGATGTCGAGGTACAGGTGATTCCCACCGCCCGAGAGCTCGGCGTGGGCTTCGTCGCCTACGCACCGCTCGGTCGCGGACTCCTCGCGAACGCCGACGTCGACATTCCTGACGATGACCTACGACGAGCATTCCCGCGCTTCGATGACGACGCGCTACCCACCAACCAGGGCCTCGCGCGAACGGTGGCCGAGCTTGCCGCGCGACTGTCGGTCACTCCGAGTCAACTCGCACTGGCCTGGGTGCGCGAGCGCGCGCGAGAGCTCGCGATTCCCGTCACGCCGATCCCGGGCACGCGCCGAATCGACCGGCTAGGCGAGAACCTTGCCAGTCTCACCGTCGAGATTCCCCCCACCGTGCGGGCGAACCTCGACGCACTGGCTGAACGATCGCGCGGCGATCGTGCACGCGACGTCTCCGCCATTTCACAGGGCCGTGAGAGGGTCGGCGGTCGCCCATGAGCGCCGTGTCACCCGCACTGCGCGAGGTGTTCGATGCGATCGGGCGAGACGCCGCGCGGCGCGATCGGGACCGCATCTTGCCCTTCGCGGAGGTCGACGCCCTCCGCGACGTCGGCTTCACACGCCTCACTCTGCCGAGAGAGTACGGCGGTCGCGGAGCGAGCAGAAGTGAGCTGTTCGAGACACTCGCCGAGCTGGCGCGCAGCGACTCGAATCTCGCACAGCTGTTCCGTTCCCACTTTTCGTTTATCGACCGCACCCTGCTGATGCCCGACGGCGCGACCAAGGCCGAGCGACTTCGTCTCGTCGCTGACGGGGCGATCCACGGCAATGCCACCTTCGACCGTGGCGGGCCGGATGCCGAGAAGACGACACTCAGCGACACCGCGGCTGGCCCGCGATTGTCGGGGCGCAAGTTCTACAGCACGGGCACACTCTTCGCCGATCTCGTTTCGGTGCTGGCCGAACGTGACGGGCAGCCGGTGAGCGTGCTCGTGCCGACCACGCGATCGGGCGTCGAGCGTGTCGACGACTGGAACGGCTTCGGTCAACGCGTGACGGGCAGCGGAACGACTGTCTTCACCGACGTGGTCGTCGAGCCAGAGCGGGTCAGCGGGGTGAGGGAGGCGCCCACCGACGGGCCGGCGTTCGTTCAACTCGTTCTTCTCGCAACGCTGGTCGGAATCGGGCGAGCCGTCGTTGACGACGCCGTTGCCTATGTGACGGCGCGCACCCGCACCTACAGCCACGCAAGCGCGCCTCGCGCTGCCGATGATCCGCTCGTGCAGGAGGTGGTCGGCGAGCTATCGGCGCTCTCCTATCGGGCGGATGCGGCGCTCGCCCTCGCGGCGAGCGTCCTCGAGGCGAGCGCATCATCGTTGTCGAGTGACTCAGGCGAGGCCGACCGCGACGCGGCCATCTGCGCCTCTGAGACGCATGTCACGAAGGCGCAGCTCGTGATCGTCCCCGCGGTTCTCGATGCTGCGAGCCGCCTGTTCGAGGTGGGAGGGGCATCCGCCCTCGATCGTGACCGTGGCCTCGATCGACACTGGCGGAATGCGCGCACACTCGCCTCCCACAATCCCGCACGCTACAAGGCGCGCGCTCTCGGCGCTCACCTCCTCACCGGATCCGATCTGGTCGGATGGTGGACGAGCGGCGATGCGTAGCCGCGGCTCGTCGACGACGCCGCTACCCGTCACCCTCACCGGAAAGAAGTCATGACCGAACGCAAGAAGCTCATCCTCAACCTCTTCGAGATGAATACGGTGAGCCACATCACCCACGGGCTCTGGACACTGCCGGGCAACAATCGCGAACGGTACGCAGACATCGGCTACTGGACCGAATTGGCTGAGCTTCTCGAAGACGGCGGGTTCGACGGCGTGTTCCTTGCCGACGTGATCGGTGCATACGATGTCTTCGGCGGCGATGTCAGCGCGGCGGCAGAGGAAGGCCTCCAGCTACCGTCAAACGACCCGCTTCTCGTGGTGCCGGTGATGGCCGCGGCGACTCGCCACCTCGGGTTCGGCGTCACCTTCGCCACGACCTACGAGCCCCCGTTCCCTTTTGCCCGCCGGATGTCGACTCTCGACCACCTCACGAATGGGCGAATCGGGTGGAACATCGTCACCTCATACCTGCCCAACGCGGCTCGCAACTTCGGCCTTCGCGACGAGATTCCGCACGACGAGCGGTACGCGATCGCCCACGAGTTCCTCGACGTCGTCTACAAGCTCTGGGAGGGTTCGTGGGACGATGACGCGATCGTCGCCGACCGGGATACCGGCGTGTTCGCCGACCCCACGAAGGTTCGCTACATCAACCACGACGGGCCGCGCCACAGCGTCGCCGGGCCGCACCTCGCTGCACCGTCGCGACAGCGCACTCCTGTTCTCTACCAGGCGACCGGATCGCCCGCTGGCGTCGCGTTTGCGGGAAAGCATGCCGAGGTGGTCTTCACTGGCGGCCGCACTGCCGATGACTTCCGACGCACGGCCGGCGCCATTCGCGATGCCGCGCACACTGAAGGACGGGGCGAGGACGCCGTTCGATTCCTCGTTCAGGCGGGCGTCGTCGTTGGCCGGACGGAAGAAGAGGCGGCGGACAAATGGCGGCTCTACCAGGAACGGACGAGTGTGCGAGGAATACTGGCGCACGCGAGTTCGCCGATCGACCTCACCGCCTACCCACGCGAGTGGACGGTGGAGCGTGCCGCGGCAGCCGCGGGTGTGCCGTCGACCACCATCCCGTACGCGAACCCGACGAGCACGGTCGGCGAGGCGCTCGACGCCCTCCGCGGTGGCCGCGAAGGGCGCTTCTTTGTGGCAGGAACGCCGTCCGTCGTCGCCGACGAGATCGAGCGCTGGCTCGATGAGGACGGCGTCGACGGAATCAACCTCCGGCAGTACCACTCCTTCGATACGGCGCGAGATTTCGCCGAGCTCGTGGTGCCCGAACTGAGAAAGCGTGGGCGGGTCCTCGAGCGACCCGCTGAGCCGCGCAGTCTTCGCGACGTGTTGTTCGGCGCTGGGGACCGCATTCCCGAGGCGCACACTGCCGCGCGGTACCGAGGCGGCGCGAACCTCTGACATTCGCGTGTCGCCGTTAGGCCGGACGCGCCGTCACCTCGAGCGAAGGGTGAGAGACGAGAACAAAGCCGGCGCCACGAACGGAACGGATGGCATCGCCCCCGGGCCCGAGCTTCTCGCGAATGCGGCGAATCACCATGTCGAGGGCCCGGGCACCGGAAGGCGGATCATCACCCCAAATTGCGGTGGTCAGTTCTGACCGTCGGACGACCCGACCAGGCTCCGCGGCGAGCAAAGCCAGAGCTTCGACCTCACGAACCGACAACGGGATCACCGTGTGGCCCCGCACGACGGCGTGTCGACTGAGATCGAGTCGAACGGGCGTCGGCGGCTCGACCGCCGACATCGTGATCGTGGCCGCTGAGTCGAAGCCCTCGCGCACGCGGGGTTGCGTACTACGCCCAGGCGGGCCGAGAGACATCGCGGGAAACCTCGAGTCCGAGTTGCGAGCGCAAGAGGGGCGTTGCTCGGCGGACGGCCATCTCGATGCGTTCATCGAGTTCGTGTGAGCTGACCCGATAGTCGGTGAAGTCGGCCTCGCTCGCGTAGATGCCCAGGGGAAGAGTGAGCGCCTGAAAGAACCCGAATAGCGGGCGCATCTGGTGTTCGACGAGCAGAGCGTGACGTTCGCTTCCTCCCGTGGCGGTGAGGACGACCGGCGTGTCCACGAGCGCGTACTGAGCGACGTGATCAAAGAAAAGCTTGAACAAGCCGGTAAAAGTAGCGCGGTAGGCCGGTGAGCCGACGATGAGAATGTCGGCTGCCTCAACGGTGTCTAGGGCAGCCCGAGCGTTTACTCCGAGTCCGTCGCGGTATGGGTGCTCGCCGAGCTCTCCGAGTAGTGGACCAAGCGCGATGACCTCAACCTCACCGCCGACGGTGTCGGCCAAGACCCTCGCCACGTGGTCGACCAGCGCTGTCGTGCGCGACGGGCTGGTCGGGCTGCCGCTCACGCCAACGATGCGAGGGGCTCGGGCCGCGGCCGGGTTGGCGGTGGACGCGATCACGGTGTGCGGTGAGCTGATGGTCATGAGACCAGTTTTTGGGGACTCCGCTCGCTACCGCCACCGGGCCTGTCACACCGCGACCAGATACGACACGTCGTGACACGAGCCGTTACCGAGCGTCATGCGGCGTGACACTCTGAGCGAGCTGGGCGCCGGCCGCGTGCAGCCAGCGGGCCGGGTCGGCCATCGCCGCCTGCGCGGCGCCGGCCAGGTCGGTCAGCGACACCGCGGCGGCGAAGCCGCGCGGCTCGGCCGCGATCGCCCCCGCGACGAGGGCGCGGGGCGTGCCGACCGTGTCGGCGCGGCGCGCCACCTCGTGGGCGACCTTGCCCGCCGCCGTCTGGCCGTCGAAGCGGCCCTCGCCCGTGATGACCAGGTCGGCGCCGGCGAGCGCCACGTCGAGCCCGATCGCGTCGGCGACGGCCACGGCACCCGACTGCAGGGATGCGCCCCAGGCGAGCAATGCGAACCCGGTTCCGCCGGCGGCCCCCGCACCCGGCGTGGCCGGGTCGGCGCCGAGCAGCCCGGCAAATCGTGCGAGCGCCGCGTCGACCCACGACACGTCGACGGGGGCGAGCCCCTTCTGCGGGCCGAACACCGCAGCCGCGCCGCGCTCGCCCGTGAGCGGCGAGTCGACGTCGGTCAGCGCGACGACCCCGCCAGGTGGCAGCGCCCGCAGCTCAGAGGGGTCAACGCCCTCGATGAGAGAAACGGCGGCGGGGCCGCGAGGGTGACCGCCTGCGAAGGGTGCGAAGCGGGCGCCGAGCGCTGCGAGCATCCCGGCGCCGCCGTCGGTGGACGCGCTTCCGCCGATCGCGACCAGCATGCGCGTGACGCCGTGGTCGAGCGCGGCGGCGATGGCCTCGCCGAAACCGATCGTGTGCGCGCTGAGCGGCGCGAGTTCGTCGAGCAGGGGGAGGCCCGAGGTGAGGGCGAGCTCGACGACTCCCGAGCCGTCGGGCAGCAGCAGCCAGTGGGTGTCGACGGGGCGGTCGTCGGGGCCGGTGACCGTCAGGGGCACGCGCGACGCCCCGGGCGTTGCGGCCGCAATCGCCTCCAGGGTGCCCTCGCCGCCGTCGGCCATCGGCGTCGCGACCACCGTGTCGTCGGCGCGCACGCTGCGCCAGCCGGCGGCGAGCGCCGCGGCCGCGTCCGCCGCGTCGATCGTGCCCTTGAACGAGTCGGGCGCGATGACGATGCGGGTCATCGCGTCACCACCTCCGCCCGCCGCGCCCCCGTCGACCCGCCCCTACGAGCGTGCGGCGGCGCCGCGCAGTGGTGAGTTGCGCGTTGTGGCGGTGTCGCGGCGACTGAGGCAACCACAACACGCAACTCACGCCCGGCCAGCGCGCGGCGGGGTGGCGCAGCAGGCCTCACCGCGCGGGGTGGCGCAGCAGCTGCACGCCGAAGCCGGGCAGCTCGACGGCACCCACCGGCTCGTCGGTGAGAAAGTCGCGGCCGGGCAGCTCGACGGCGACCCCGATCGACGACTGGTTGATCACCGTCACAAGATCGCCGCGGCGCATCACCTCGACATAGGCGGGCAGGCCCGCAACGACAGGATGCACGCCCGCCTCCGCGAGGACGTGGTCAACGACCGCCCGCACCCCCGCATCGTCGGGCACGGTCGCGAGGTAGCGCGCGACCCCGGCACCGTGCTGCCGCGCCGTGAGCGCCGGTCCGCCCGCGACGTGCCCGTCGATGAAGCGCGCCTCGACGCTCGCGTCGTGCACGCGCAACTCTTCGGCGACGTAGTGGCCGGCGCCGGCGAGAGTCAGCGCGTCGGCCCCGGCATAGCCGGCCTCGCGCGGGCCCGGCTCGCCCTCGGCGGCCCCGGGATCGACGAGGGCATTGAACTCGAGCACCTCAGCGCCGAGCATGTCGCGCCACTGAGTGGTGAACCCGCCGGGGCGGAAGCGGTCGTGCTCATCGACCACGTCGGTGAAGGGGCCCGTGAGCAGGTGGCCTCCGCGCTCGACCCAGCCGGCGAGGTGCGTCGCATCGTCGTCGCGCAACAGGTACAGCAGCGGGGCGATCGCGAGCGCGTGATGGTCGCGCACGCCCGACGGCGGCACGACGTCGACCTGAACGTGGCGACGGTGCAGAGCCGCGTGCCACCGGTGCAGCACCGGCAGGTACTCGAGGGCGACCGGATGGTCGGGGGCCTCCAGCGCCCACCAGTTCTCCCAGTCCATGACGAGCGCGACCCGCGCATCCGTGGGGCCGGCCGACAGCGCAGGAAGCTGCGCGAACGCCTCGCCGAGGGCGGTGACCTCTCGCCACACCCGCGTGTCGGTGCCGGCCTGCGGCAGCATCGCCGCGTGAAACTTCTCGGCGCCGGCGCGAGACTGACGCCACTGGAAGAACATCACGCCGTCAGCCCCGCGGCCGACGCACTGCCAGCTGAGGGCCGCCATCTGACCGGGCTGCTTCGGGGCGTTTGACGGGCGCCAGTTGACCGCGTTCGTGGCCTGCTCCATGAGGATCCACGGCACATCGGGCTTCAGGGAGCGCACGAGATCACGCTGGAAGGCGGCGGCGCGGAAGCTGTCGGGGTCGTTCGGGTCGGGGTAGCTGTCGTCGCTGATGACGTCGAGGTGGGGTGCCCACTGCGCGTAGTTGGCGGGCTTGAACGGGCCCATGAAGTTCGTCGTGATCGGCTGGGTGGCGCCGGCGGCGCGAATGATGTCGCGTTCCATGAGGTAGCACTCGAGCCACATGTCGCTCGTGAAGCGCTGGTAGTCGAGCAGCTGACCGGGGTTGTGGCTGTACGGCGCTTTCTTCGGCGGCATGACCTCGTCGAACGACGCGTAGGCCTGCGCCCAGAACATCGTTCCCCACGCAGCGTTCAGCGCGTCGATGTCGTCGTAGCGCCCGCGCAGCCAGCGTCGAAACGCGTCGCGCGCGGCATCGGAGTAGTCGACCGGCAGGTGGCAGCCGTACTCGTTATTGACGTGCCACAGTTCGATCGCCGGATGCTCGGCGTAGCGTTCTGCGAGGCGTCGGACGAGTTCGCCCGCCAGTCGCCGGTAGTCGGGCGAGGAGGGCGCGTAATGCTGTCGGCTGCCGTGCCAGTACGGCGCGCCGTTCTCGTCGGCGGCCAGCAGCCCCGGGTACGCGAGCCCCGCCCACGGCGGGGGTGACGCTGTCGCGGTCGCGAGGTCGACGCGAATACCCGCCTCGTGCAGCAGGCCGATGACGCGATCGAGCCACTCGAAATCGAACACGCCCTCGGCAGGCTGGATGCGCGCCCACGAGAAGATGCCGACGCTCACCATCGTCACGCCCGCCTCCCGCATGCGCGCGACGTCCTCCGGCCAGATCTCTTCCGGCCACTGCTCGGGGTTGTAGTCGGCTCCGTAGTGCGGGGTTGAGGCACGCGAACTGCTCGGACCGCGCGAACCACTGGGGCGGGTGGCGCGGGTTGTCGCGGTCGTCGACGATCAGAACCGTGGCGGACGCGTCGACCTCGTCGAATCGACCCGTGAAGCCGAGCCAGGGGTGGCGGCTGCCGCGCACCTCGTCACCACCGTCGCCCGCCGCCGAGCGCACCACACCGTCGGTGAACGAGCGCGGCCCGCGCCAGAACAGGCCGCCGTAGCCGGCGTTCTCGCGCCCCTTCGTCGTCGGCGAGCCGAAGGCGAGTGGGGCGTCTGAGACGTTCGTCATCTCGGTGTCGATGACGAGCATCCAGCAGTCGTCGCCGAGGGCGGCCCGCAGACGGCGCCGCTCGTCGATGACGGGCACGCCGGAGGGCGCCGACCAGTGCAGCGATTCGTCGATGTCGACTCCGTCGCGCGACGGCGAGACGGCCGCCGAGTGGAACCCGGCGTGCTCGGCCCGACCGTTGTTGTCGAGCTGCACGTAGCCGCGGCCGTGCACGTAGGTGGGCCCGCCCCAGAAGTTCAACTCGCCGACGTTCGGCAGCGCCCACGCGATGCCCTTGTGCCAGACATGGTCGTGCGGGCGAAAGAGGGTGACCTCCCGCCCGGCGAGGGTGCGCAGCGGATGCAGGTATGGCTTCGGCGACTCGAGGGCCGGTGTCGTGGGCGCGTACACGTAGGTGGCCAGCGGCGCGGGCGCTGCGGAGTGCGTGATCGTCAGCGCTTCGGCGGTGGAAGCGAGGGTAAAGCTCACGGAGTCTCCCACGGGGCGCCGGTTCCGCGCATCGACGTGTAGAACGGGTCGCCGGGGCCGATCTCGCCGGCCGCGACGGTCGCTCCGGTGAAGGCCGACTTGTACGTCGCCGCCGCGAGGTCGAGCAGCTCGCGCGCGTCGGCCATCGTGACCGGCGCGGGCCGACCGGCGTCGAGGGCATCGAGCACGTCGGCGAATTGCGCCGTGTGGCTGCTCTCGTGGTGCGTGGTGTCGGCGGCCCACCGCTCGGCGAGGTGCGGCGAGTCCGGCGCCGGGGTGAAACGCCACGCGTCACGCGTGTACCCGTAGAGGTGCTCGAGTTCGGCGGTCGCGTGCTCGAAGTCGATGCGCACCCTGCTGGTTTCCCGGGGAGAGACGAGCGAGTTGACCACCGTCGCGACGGCTCCCGACGCGAACGTGACGAGCGCCGCCGACACGTCTTCGGTCTCGGTCGGGCGCGACTGCCGCCGGGCCACCGCCCGCACGTCGCTCCAGGGGCCGAGCAGCCCCAGCAGGGTCGACAGCTGGTGGATACCGTGCCCCATCGTCGGCCCGCCGCCCTCGCTCTGCCAGGTACCGCGCCAGGGAACGGCGAAGTAGTCAGCGTCTCGATACCAGAGGGTTTCGCAGGTGGCGACGAGCGGCCGACCCAGCACGCCGTCGGCCATCATCGCCGCGAGCGTGTCGGCGCCCGACCCGAAGCGCTGCTGGAAGACGCCGATCGCGGCCAGCCCGGTCTCACGCTCGACCGCGATGACCTCGTCGAGCTCGGCGAGGCTGAGTGCCGGCGGCTTCTCGACGATCGGCACCGCGCCCGCCCGCAGCGCCGCGATCATGAGCGGCACGTGCGAGCCGGGGGGCGTGCAGATCTGCACGAAATCGGGGCGCGTCTCCGCGATCATCCGCTCGGCGTCGTCGAAGACGGCGGATGCGCGGTGCCGGTCGGCGAATTCTCGCCCGCGCTCGGCGTCGAGGTCGCACACGGCGACCAGCTCGAATCGCTCGGCATGGGCCGCCACCGCGTCGGCGTGGGCGTGGGCGATCGCGCCAGTGCCGATGATCGTCGTGCGGTATCGCATTCGTTCACTCTCGTCGTTGGGGGCGTCGGCGCTCGCCTGGCGCGCTGGGAAAACGTTATCCAAGACGCACCGTCAAGGCAAGCCTGCCCCGCCTGCCCGCCACCGGCTGTGTAAAGTCTGCCCCGACGGGAAAACTTTTCCCGAACGAAAGGGCACCCCGTGACCGAGGCGACGCGCACCAGTGCCGCGACACTGCACGATGTCGCGCGCGAGGCAGGGGTGTCGCTCGCCACCGCCTCGCGCTCGATCAACGGCAGTACACGCAAGGTCAACGAGGAACTGCGCCAGCGCGTCCTGCTGGCCGCCGACAAGCTCGGCTACGTCGCGAACCAGTCGGCGCAGGCCATCGCGAAGGGCAGCGCGTCAACCGTCGCCCTCGTGGTCAGCGACATCGCCGACCCCTACTTCTCAAGCATGGCCTCCGGCGTCATTCGCGGTGCCGAAGAGGCGCGACTGCTGGTCACGATGGCGATGACCGAGCGCAGCGCCGAGCGCGAACTCGAGCTCGTCCGCGCCCTGCGCGGTGGACGCCCCCGGGTGCTCGTGCTGACCGGCTCACGATTCGCCGGCACCGAACTGGAAGCCTCCCTCGTCAAAGAACTCACCGCCTACGAAGAAACCGGCGGCACGGTCGTCATCGTGTCGCAGCGCTCGCTGCCCTTCGACACGGTGCAGATCGACAACCTTGCGGGCGCTCGGGACCTCGCCCGCGCCCTCGTCGACCAGGGATACCGCCGGTTCGCGGCCTTCACCGGCGTCAGCTCGCTGCTGACGTCGAGCGACCGCCTGCAGGGCTTTCGCGACGGGCTCGGCGAGTTCGGGCTCGCGCTCGATGACGACCGCGTCTACCGCACCGACTTCACCCGTGACGGCGGAATCGCCGCCGTCGACGCCATGCTCGACGACGGAATCGACGACATCGACTGTGTCTTCGCGGTCAACGACGTCATGGCGATCGGCGCCCTCTCGCGCCTGCGCGATCGAGGGGTGAGCGTCCCCGACGACATCGCCATCGCGGGTTTCGATGACATCGACACCGCACGCGACGTCACCCCCGCGCTCACGACGGTGCGCCTACCGCTCGCCGACGTCGGAGCAGAAGCGATCCACCTGGCGCTGACCGCCGACCAGCGCACGAGCGTCGCCACCGTCACGATCGGTGGCGACGTCGTCCTGCGCGCCTCCACGCCGCGCCGCGCGTAGCGGCCGACACGCGGTGCACGCCGCCGCGATGCGGGGGCGGCAGCGAACGGGGCGCGACCGTTCGAAAACGACCGCGCCCCGCGCATCCCGAGTCGATGGCTACCGCACGCGCACGGTGACCGGTCGGCTCTCGGTGACCCCCGCCGCGTTCACGAACTCGGCGACGTATGTGTACGTGCCGGGCGCGCGATCTTCCGCGACGAACGAGACGCTCTGTGCGAGCGGCGTCTGCGCGACGAGCTCCTGCTCGTCAACGACATCGCCGTTCTCGAGCAGCCGGTACGACGTCGCGTTGGTTCCCCACCACAGGTTCGTCGTCACCGTGTACGTCGATGCCTTGCCGTTGTGGTTCGTGTGACTGACGACGGGCACGCCCGGCGCAGCGTCACGAACGACGACGGTGACCGAGGTGGTGGCCGTCACCCCCGCGGCATTGATCAGCTCGCCCGTGAACACGTAGCGCCCGTTCGGCAATCCGCTGATGCAGGTCGACGCGAGCTGCGCATTCGGCGAATTCGGCGTCAGCAGTTGCTGATCGATGAGCTCGCCATCCTGATAGAGGCGATACACGCTGCCGTTCTCGCCCCACCACAGGTTCATCATCACGGCGAAGTGACCGTCGGCGAGGCCGTAGTCCCAGCCGCTCGTCGTCGACAGGTTTCCGCGCGCCGGGGCGACCGTCGCGCCCTCGTCGGCGAAGACCGTGATCGTCGCCGACACGGTCGACGTGAGCCCCTCGTTGTTCACCGCAGTGACCACCAGCGCGCGCTCGCCGACGAGGCCGTCCAGCGCAATGCTCGCATCGGCAGCGACACGCTCGCCGTCGAAGGTGACCTCGACGGTCCGCACGCCAGACTCCGGGTCCGTGGCGACCACGTCGAGATCGAGCGCCGCCGACTCGGCGAGCAGAGCATCCTGCACGCCCGTGATGACCGGCGCCGACTCATCGGCCTCCGCCGTCGGCCCGCCCACGATCGCGACCGGCGGCATCGCCGGGCGCTCCATGTCGTGCCCGATGAAGAAGCTCGGGTGCGGCGGCTGGTTGTAGCTGACGTTCTGCCAGGCCACCGCCAGACGGTACTGCGAATCGTGCATGAGGGTGTGGATGCGCGTGTCGGTGACGTGCGGCGTCGCGTAGATGCGCAGCTCCGTCGAATCGATCGTCGGCCAGACGATCTCTTCGCGCCAGTCGCCGAACAGGTCGGCCTGCAGCACCGGGGTGCCCTTCGTGCCATTGATCGACATCACACCGTCGGGGCGGAACACCTCATCGATGGATTCGGTCTCCCAATTCCACTTCGTGATCGTCGGCTGGCCGCGGCTGATCGAGCCATCCCAATCGTGGTCGACAATCTCGCGCAGCGGATCGCCATCCCACCACGCCACAAAGTTCGCGGCCGGGATGGTGGTCGAGATCAGTGAACCATCGGATGCACGCAGCTGCCCCACGGGACTGTTGAACGCGCCGTCACCGCCGATTGCCCAACCCTCGGCTCCGGGGAACCGCGGGTCGATGTCGGCGGCCGCTGCGCGGCCCGTGTCACGGGTGGCGGGGATCGACCAGATGATCTCGCCGGTCTCGGCGTCGCGCATGGTGGCGCCGCGGTTGCCCGACTCCCCCATGCTCTCGTGCGCGCCGAAGACCTCGAGGCCCGCGCGGTCGGGAATCAGATTTCCGACGTGCAGGGCGTCGCCGTGGCCGAGGCCCGTGCTGTACAGCAGGGTGCCGTCGTGGTTGACGGTGGCCTGGCCAAAGATGATCTCGTCGCGTCCGTCGCCGTCAACGTCGGCGATTGACAGCTGGTGGTTGCCCTGCCCGTACAGCGCTCCAGCGCCCGGCGTGGTGTCCGAGTCGATGACCCAGCGCTCGACCAGTTGCTTGTCGACCACGTCGTAGGCGGCGAGCACCGTGCGCGTGTAGTAACCGCGGCTGAAGATGACGCTGGGCGTCTCTCCGTCGAGGTACGCGGTTCCGGCAAGGAACCGGTCGACCCGGTTACCGTAGGTGTCACCCCACGAGCCGACGTTGCCGCGCGGCGGCGTGTAGTCGATCGTGTGCAGCGCGCCACCGGTCTCACCGTCGAACAGGGTGAGGAACTCGGGGCCGCTCAGGATGTACCCACCGCTGTTGCGGAAGTCGGCGTCGGGGTTGCCGATGACGACACCCTGCCCGTCGACGGTCGCGTCGGCGGTCTTCAACACCAGCTCGGCCTTGCCGTCGCCGTCGTAGTCGAATGCCTGCAGCATCGTGTAGTGCGCACCGGCGCGGATGTTGCGACCCATGTCAATGCGCCACAGTTGCTCGCCCTCCATCGTGTAGGCGTCGATGAGCATGTTGCCCGTGTACCCGCTCTGCGAGTTATCGCGCTGGTTCGACGGCGCCCAGATGAGGATGAACTCGTACTGCCCGTCGCCCGTCAGGTCGGCAACGGTGGCGTCACCCGCCGAGTAGGTGAACTGCTGCCCGCCGGGCACCGTTCCCCCCTCGGGCTTGTTCAGCGGGATCGGGAAGTAGGTCTCGTCCCACACGCCGAACGTCTCGGTTGCGGTGACCTCGCGATCCCCCTGGATGCTCGTGACGAGATACGTGGAGGTGGTGTCCCCCGCAGCGTCCAGCAGGTTTGTCGACGCGGTGATCGGCGCATCCGTGATCTTCACACCGTCTCGGTAGACGTGGAAGCCGAGGTCCGGATCGTCGGTGCCGAGCAGTCGCCACGAGACGAGGACGCCCTCGTCCACGGGCAGGGCCGCCGGCGAGCGATCGAGGTACTCGGTCTGGCGCTGAAGCACCGTTGCCGCCTCTGACTGCAGCACCGCTGACGCCTCGGACGATCCGCCCTCGTTGACCGCGATCACGCGGTAGAAGAACGACAGCGCCGTCAAGATGTCGGTGTCGGAATACGAGGCGGATGCACTCTCGCCGACGGTCAGGAACGGCCCGTCCACGCGCGGCGCACGCTGCACGAGGTAGTAACGCGCCCCCTCGACCGGCGCCCATGACAGCTCGACAAGGTTCTTGTCGATGTCGGTGACGGCAAGCCCGCTCGGGGCCTCGGGAGCATCCACGTCGGGGTTGATCAGGCCGACCGGCAGCTCGTCGGACGGGACCGACTGGCGGCCGTCGTCAGCGAGGGCCACCACCGCGTAGCGATAGTCGCGACCGAGCCGGGCGGTGGAATCGGTGAAGCTCGACTCGGCCGTCTCGCCGAGCACTGTCGCGCGCGCGTCACCCTCACCCGTGCGCAGCACCCTGTAGGTGACGTCCTCGGCCGGATCCCACGCAAGCGTGACGCTCGATGGGTCGGTGCTGAGATCGAGACTTGTCACGGCGAGGCCCGTCGGCGCGAGCAGGGTCGGGATGATCGAGATGCCGTTGAAGCGTGACGAGTTGCCGCCGATGAGCACATTCAACTGCCCGTCGGTCACGGTGATGGAACCGTGGTCGACCTCGGTGACGAAACCCGAGGCGGCATTGCCGTTGCTGCTGGGCTGTCCTTCGAAGGCGAAGGTCGTCTGACTGGAGGCGATGGTGTCGCCGCTCCAGGTACGAACGTCGTAGGTGCCGTTGGGCACGTCGACGAGCAGTTCGAACGGCGCCCCCGAGATCACGAAGTCGCGGATCATGTCGCCGAGCTCGCCCGGTTCGGCACCGCGGAGTCGATCGTTGAGGCCCGAGACATTCGCGAAGCCGAAACCGCGCTCGGGCGTATACGTCATGGACCGGTCGAGCGCTGTCCATCCCGGCGCCACGGGCGCGCCGACGGGGCCGGCGTCGAGGAGGATGCCGCTGAACTCGCTGTCGTCATCGGCAGGCGGTGCGGTCGGAACGAATTCGAGCCCGTTGAGCCGGATCGAATTGCCGGAGATGCGCACGATCACATGTCCGCCCTCGGCGACAATCGACCCGCGACTGACCTCCGCGACGAGGCCGGATGCGACCTGTCCTCCGCCGAGCGAAACACCGTCGACCTCGAAGCTCGTGTTGCTCGAGGCGATGGTGTCGCCGCTCCAGGTGCGCAGGTCGTAGGAACCGTCGGGAAGGTCAATGCGAACCTCGAAGGGCGCGCCCGAAATGACGAAGTCACCGGTCATGGCACCGAGTTCGCCCGGCTGTACGCCGCGGTTTCGGTCGTCGAGGCCGGTGGTCGTCACGAATCCATAGCCGCGCTCAGCGGTGTACGCCATCGTGCGATCGAGCGGCTGGAAGCCGGGTGCGACGGGCGGTGCCACGCGGGGGGCGGGAAACGGGGGAATCCACGAAAAAACTCCTTGAGACGTCGTTGACTAAGGACGGCGTGGCGGGATCCGCGTTCCCCGTCGACACTCTGCCGCGCCAGCCGCCGTCGATGTCGGGCCGGAACCGTGACAGAGTGGGAAAACGCATTCCACTACGGAATGATCGTTACACCCGCGGCGTGATTGCGCAACCCCACGCGCCCCCTCGCCGCAATGCCTGGCCGTGTCGCGCGGCGGCCACGGGCGCGCCACGCCGGGGTGTTGCGCCGGTGACGCACCTGCCCTACACTGCGGTAAACGCTTTCCCATCCGGGTGGTGCTCACACCCTCCCGGCCGCACCAGAAAGAGCCACACGTGTCAGAGTCGACAATCGGAATCATCATGAACGGCGCCAGCGGGCGCATGGGCTACCGCCAGCATCTGGTGCGCTCGATCCTCGCGATTCGCGAGCAGGGCGGTGTCGAACTCGCCGACGGACGCCGCGTGCAGGTGCGCCCCCTCCTCGTGGGGCGCAGTGAAGAGAAGCTCGCCGAGCTGGCGAAGCGTCACGACATTCCTGACTACACGACCAGCCTCGACGAGGCTCTCGCCGACCCCACCTGGCAGATCTACGGCGACTTTCTCGTGACCAAGGCCCGCGCCGCCGCCATCAAGAAGGCCATCGCCGCGGGAAAGGCGATCTATACCGAGAAGCCGACCGCCGAAAACTACGACGACGCGCTCGAGCTCGCCCGACTCGCCTCCGAGGCGGGCGTCAAGAACGGCGTCGTGCACGACAAGCTGTATCTGCCCGGCCTGCAGAAGTTGAAGCGCCTTGTCGACTCCGGCTTCTTCGGTCAGATCCTCAGCGTGCGGGGTGAGTTCGGCTATTGGGTGTTCGAGGGCGACTGGCACCCCGCGCAGCGGCCGAGCTGGAATTACCGCGCGGAGGACGGTGGCGGCATCACCGTCGACATGTTCCCGCACTGGAGCTACGTACTCGAGAACATCTTCGGTCGCGTCGAGTCCGTCTATGCCCGAGCCGTCACGCACATCCAGGCACGCGTCGATGAACAGGGTCGCCCCTACCCGGCCACCGCCGACGACGCGGCGTACGCGATCTTCGAGCTTGAGGGCGGCATCGTCGCGCAACTCAACTCGAGTTGGGCCGTGCGGGTCAACCGCGACGAGCTCGTCGAGTTCCAGGTCGACGGCACGCACGGCTCCGCGGTCGTCGGCCTCTTCGGCTGCAAGATTCAACCGCGCAACGCGACGCCGAAGCCGGTATGGAACCCCGACCTCGTCGACGAGATCGACTACGCCTCGACCTGGCTCGACGTGCCGACGAACGAGGTGTTCGAGAACGGCTTCAAGACGCAGTGGGAAGATTTCATCCGCCACGTCGTCAACGACGCTCCCCACCACTACGACTTCCTCGCCGGTGCGCGCGGCATGCTGCTGGCCGAGAAAGGCCTCGAGTCGTCGCGCTCGGGTCGTCGCGTCGACCTGCCCACCATCAGCGTCTCGGGCGCGCGCGTCTAGGTATCGCCGATGTCCCACCTCACCCTTCTGGCCGCCGACGGATCGGCGCGTACGACCGAGTTGCGAGAGACCCTCGCCACGGCGCGACCCTCGGCGCCGCTCCGCTCGCGCGTCGCCTACGCGGCCGCCCACGTCGTTCCGAAGACCGCATCGGAAACGGTGCCCGGGCATCCCGCCGACATCGACTGGGACGCGACGCTCGCCTTCCGGCACGAGGTGTGGTCGTGGGGTCTCGGCGTCGCCGACGCCATGGACACGGCTCAGCGCAACATGGGCCTCGACGCTGCGGCCACCCGCGAGCTGATCGGCCGCAGCGCCACCGAGGCAGCGTCAGTGAACGGTTCCCTCGTCGTTGGTGTCAACACCGACCACATCGGCGACGAGGTGATTTCTCTCCCCGCCGTGATCGACGCCTATCGCGAGCAGCTCGCGTTCGTCGAGCAGACCGGCGCGGGTGCGGTGCTCATGGCGAGCCGGCACCTCGCGCGCGTCGCCGAGGGCCCCGACGACTACCGTCGCGTCTACAACGCCGTGCTCGAGTCGGCCACCACCCCGGTGGTGTTGCACTGGCTCGGCACCGCCTTCGACCCGCAGCTCGAGGGGTACTTCGGGTCGAGCGACCAGACCCAGGCTGCGGGCACGATGCTCGCGATCATCGCCGACAACGTTGACGTCGTGGCCGGCGTCAAGATGAGCCTGCTCGACGCTGACGCCGAGATCGCGGTGCGCCGACGGCTGCCCGACAGCGCTCGCATGTTCACCGGCGACGACTTCAACTACGTCTCGCTCATCGAGGGCGACGAGCACGGCTACTCAGATGCCCTGCTCGGCGCCTTCGCGGCCCTCGCGCCCCTCGCGTCCACCGCCATCCAGGCCCTCGATGCCGGAGACACGGCCACATACCGCCGCGTGCTCGGGCCGACCGAAGAGCTATCTCGGCACATCTTCGCGGCCCCCACCTTCTACTACAAGACGGGGATCGCGTTCATGTCGTGGCTGAATGGTCACCAGAGCGCCTTCCGAATGGTCGGCGGCCTCCACGCGGCGCGCAGCCTGCCGCACCTGTCGCGCATCGTCGAGCTGGCCAACGCCGCCGGGGCTCTCACTCAGCCCGAGCTGGCGGCCGAACGCTGGCACGCCATGCTGGCGCTGAACGGCATCGCGACGCTCGCCTCGCCGTCGTCGCCTCCCGTCCACACCCTCGCGAGCGCCGCCGTATGAGCACGACGTCGCGCCTGTCGCTGAACCAGGCCACGATCAAGCACGCCGACCTCGAGACGGCGCTGACCGTCACGCGCGAGGCCGGCATCGAGAGCATTGGCTTGTGGCGCGAACCGGTCGCCGAGGTCGGTCTCGAGGTGGCCTGCCGCATGCTCGCCGACTCGGGCCTGCGCTTCTCCTCCCTGTGTCGGGGCGGCTTCTTCACCGTCGAGAAGGAGCCGTCCCGGCGTGACGCCCTCGACGAGGTGCGTCGCGCGATCGACGAGACGGCGGCGCTGCACGCGGCGGGCGCCGAGGGCTCGGCCCCCGTGCTCGTGATCGTTGCCGGCGGCCTGCCCGAGGGGTCGCGCGATCTCGCCGGTGCCCGCGCGCGCGTCTCGGAGGCGATCGCCGCCGTCGCGCCGCATGCACGAGCATCCGGTGTTCAACTGGCGATCGAGGCGCTGCACCCGATGTATGTCTCTGACCGCGCCGTCGTCTCGACGCTCGGGCAGGCCCTCGACCTCGCCGAAGCGTTCGATCCGGACGTCGTCGGCGTCGTGATCGACAGCTTCCACGTGTTCTGGGACCCGCAGCTCCTGCCGCAGATTCGTCGGGCCGGGCGCGGCCGTCGCATCGCCAGCTACCAGGTGTGCGACTGGGCGACGCCGCTGCCCGCCGACGCCCTGCTCGCCCGCCACTATCCGGGCGACGGGGTGATTGACTTCGGCAGCATGACCCGCGAGGTCGAACAGGCCGGCTACCGCGGCGATATCGAGGTCGAACTCTTCAACGCCGACATCTGGGCGACGCCGTTCGCCGAGGTCGCTCGACGCACCCGCGAGAGCTTCGCCGAGGCCGTCACGCCCTATATGTTGTCTACAACCGCAAAATAGCAGGCGGATGCACGGCGGCCGTCACGGTCGCCGCTCACGCCCCTGCCCCGTCACCGCCGACAGGGAAGCCTTCATGACCTCCACCGCCCGCATCACCGTCCACCCCTCCTTCGTGCGGGGACACATCGACCGACGCATCTTCGGCTCGTTCGTGGAACACCTCGGTCGCGCTGTCTACACCGGCATCTACGAGCCCGGCCACCCCACCGCCGATGCCGACGGCTTTCGCGGGGACGTCGCCGAACTGACGCGCGAACTCGGCACGACCGTCGTGCGCTACCCCGGCGGCAACTTCGTCAGCAACTACATCTGGGAGGACGGCGTCGGGCCCCGGGACGACCGCCCGAGCCGCATCGACCTCGCCTGGCGCACGATCGAGCCGAACGAGATCGGCACCGACGAGTTCGTGGCGTGGACGAGGAAGACCGGCACGGAGCCGATGATGGCCGTGAACCTGGGCACCCGCGGCGCGGCCGAAGCGGCCGCGCTCGTCGAGTACTGCAACACTCCGGGCGGCACCACGTGGTCGGAGCTGCGCCGCCGCAACGGCTACGACGAACCGCACGCGATTCGCCTGTGGTGCCTCGGCAACGAAATGGACGGGCCGTGGCAGATCGGCCACAAGACGGCCGACGACTACGGCAAGATCGCGAGCCAAGCCGCCCAGGCGATGCGCCGGGTCGACCCCACGATCGAGTTCGTCGCCTGCGGCAGCTCGTCGCGCGAGATGGACACGTTCGGCGAGTGGGAGCGCGTCGTGCTCGAGCACACCTTCGACGACGTCGACTACATCTCGGTGCACGCCTACTACCAAGAACGCGACGGCGACCGGCAGAGCTTCCTCGCGAGCGGCGCCAGTTTCGAGGCGTTCATGCACGAGGTCATCGCGACGGCCGACGCCGTGGCCGCCCGTCGCCACTCGGACAAGCGCATCCGTCTGTCCGTCGACGAATGGAACGTCTGGTACATCGACAACTTCGCCGGGGAAGACAACCTCGCCCTGCTCGAGCAGCCGCGCCTCATCGAAGACGTGTATTCGACGATCGACGCCGTCGTCGTCGGTGACCTGCTGGGCACCCTGCTGCGCAATGCCGACCGCGTCGCAATCGCCTGCCTCGCGCAGCTCGTCAACGTGATCGCGCCGATCATGACCGAGCCCGGCGGAGAAGCGTGGCGCCAGACGACCTTCTACCCGATCGCGCTGCTCGCGCAGCACGCCACCGGCGTCGCCCTGGATGCGCGCAGCGACTCCCCCACGCTCGTCACGGCCAAGCACGGCGAGGTCGACGCGGTCTCGACCGTCGTCACCTGGAACGCCGACGCCGGTGAGCTCGTCGTCGGCCTCACCAACCGCTCGACCGAGCCGGTCGAGGTCACGATCGATCACGTGGGATTCGTCGATGCGTCACTCTCCGACGCGCGCGTCATCGTCGCCGACCACGAGGGGCCCCGCCACACCGCTGAGTCGGCGCGCGCCGCTGAGCCGCAGCCGCTCGACGGGGTGAGCGTCCACGACGCCGCGACCACGCTGACGGTGCCCGCCGAAAGCTGGAGCTTCCTGCGGATCGCCGCCCGCGCATCCGCATGACGGGCGCGGCGGCCACGCCGACGCCGCAGGCTCGCCACGGGGTGACGCACTCCCGCGTCGCGCTGACCCGTGAGGCCGTACTCGTCGACGGAGCACCCGCCCTGCCCGTCTCGGGTGAGCTGCACTACAGCCGGGTGCCCCGCGAGCGGTGGGAGGAACGACTGCGCCTGCTGCGCTCGGGCGGCGTCACGATCGTCTCGAGCTACGTGTTCTGGAACCACCACCAGCCGCGGCTTGACGCGGAACCCGACTTCGACGACCGGCTCGACGTCGCCGCCTTCGTGCGCGCCGCCGCCGACGCCGGGCTGTTCGTGATCCTGCGCATCGGGCCGTGGTGCCACGGCGAGGCACGGTACGGCGGACTCCCCGATGAGGTCGCGACGGCGGCGCACCCCGTTCGCACCGACGACCCGCGCTACCTCGCTCAGGTCGAGGCCTGGTGGGGGGCGCTCGCCAGCCACCTCGAGGCGGTGCTCGGCCCCGACGGACCGGTGGTGGGCATCCAGATCGAGAACGAGCTCGTCGACGACCCCGCCCACATCGCCACCCTCGCCGCGCTCGCCCGGCGCCTCGGACTGCGCGCCGCGATCACGACCGCCACCGCGTGGTTGGGCGCTCGGCTGCCCGTCGACGACGTCATGCCGCTCTACGGCGGCTACAGCGACGGCTTCTGGGTCGACCACGACGCGCCCTGGCACGACACCTTCCGCGAGCACTTCTTCTTCAGCCACGTCTGGGACGACCCCGGCATCGGTGCCGACGTCACCGCGCAGGATGCACGCCCCGCGCCGCCCGCGGACATGCCCGCCCCCGGCGCCCACTATCCCGTTGCCACGTGCGAGCTCGGCGGGGCGAACCCCGTACCCGTACTGGCCGCCGACACGCTGGAGGAGAGCCAGCGCACCGGGTACCCCAACGACCTGCCCCGGTACGACTACGACTTCCACGCGCCCATCGGTGCGGCCGGCCTCGCCACACCGACCCACGCCGCGCTGCGCCGTCAGCACGCCCTGCTCGAGGCGTTCGGCGAGCGCCTCACCCGCATGAGTTCGCGACTGCCGGAGGTGATGCCGACGGGCCTCGACGACACGACGACGGTGCGCTGGGCGACCCGCACCGACGGCGAGGCGGCGCTGCTCGTCATCTCGTGGCATCAGCCGCACGAGCCGCTGCCGACTCTGGTCGGCGTGCAGTTGGAAGTGCCGGGCGGCGACGAGGGAGCCGCCGGCACCGAGCCGATCGTCACCCGGGTGCCCGCGCTGCCCGTCGACCTCCCCGCCGGAACCCTCGCCCACTGGCCGGTGCGGTGGCCGCTCGGCGCGCTCACCCTGGGCTCCGCGTCGGCGTCGCTCGTCACCGAACTGCCCGGCCCCTCGCCCGTCACGGTGCTCGCTGCGCACGACGGGGTGCCCGTGATGCTCGAGGTCGCGGCGGGTGTCGCCTTGACCGGAGATGGCGTCGATGCCGTCTGCGGGCATCCCGGGGTCTGGCGGGTCGACGCGCGCTCATCGCGCCTCCTCGACGTCACCGAGGGCGACGCCGCGGGCCGGATCGTCGTGCGCTCACTCGGCGGCACGCCGTCAGCGCGACGGTTCGACGCGCGGGCGGGTGCGTGGGTTGCCCTGCCGCTGAGCGGCGCGGTCGGGCGCCCCGTCGCGGTGTCGGCGATCGCCGCCGACACTGGCGCCCCCGTCCCCGCGGGGTACGGAGCGCGCGAGCGGCGGGCGGCGGCGCCCTCCGCCGACGAGCGCGAACGGCATGCCCACCGGTGGGTGCTGAGCGGGCTTGACGCGCTCGGCCCCGACGATGACCCCGTGCTCACCGTCGACTGGGCGGGTGACGTCGCCGAGCTGACGGTCGACGGCCGCGTGGTGCTCGACCGCTTCTGGGACGGCTCGCCGTGGATTGTCCGGCTGCGCGACCACGGGTGGCGGCCGGGGTCGGCGCTCGAGGTGCGCGTGGTTCCGCTGCACGCCGCGGCGGCCGTGCACCTTCCCCGCGACGCCGCCGCGCGCCGGCCAACTGCAGGAAGCGAGCCGCTCGTGGCGCTGGATGCCGTCACGTGCGCAACCCTCGGTGTCGCGGTCGAGACGCAGTAGTCAGTAAACCGTCAGCCGGTCGTCAACCGGCCTGCACCCGGTGCAGCTGCGCGTAGCGGCCGCGCATGAGCCGCGACAGCGCGTCGGCGATCACGGCCTCCGACTCGCTGTCGAGCGCGCTCGTCGCCTCATCAAGCAGCAGGATGCTCGGGTCGCGCACGAGCGCCCGCGCGATCGACAGGCGCTGGCGCTGCCCTCCCGACAGGCGTGCCCCCCGCTCGCCGACGCGCGTGTGCCAGCCCTCGGGCAGCGCCGTCACGATGTCGAGCGCGTTCGCGTCGCGCAGGGCTTGTTCGACCGTCGCGTCGTGAACGTCGCCGAGGCCGTACGTGATGTTGTCGCGGATCGATCCTTCGAACAGCACCGACTCTTGCGGTACGACCGACACGTGTCGCCGCACGGCGCGCAGGTCGAGCGTCGACGCGTCAACGCCGTCGATGAGCACGCGGCCGTCGGTGGGTCGCACGAAACCCAGCACGAGGTTCAGCAGAGTGGACTTGCCCGAGCCCGATGGTCCGACGAAGGCAACCGTCTCGCCCGGGGCGATCGAGAGGGTGAGCCCGTCGAGGGCGGGGGCCGATGTCGGCGGGTCGCCTGGTGCATCCGCGTCGGGGTAGCGGAAGGTGACCGCGTCGAGGGCGATCGCGCCGCTCGGGCGAGATCGGCAGAAGCCCCGAGATCGCGAGGTAGGCGGCGAGCACGAGGCAGGCGACGCCGAGCAGTTGCAGGGTGACCCACGACAGGGAGGCGAAGCGGCCGTTCAGCAGGTCGAGGCGGTAGCCGGCCGTGCGCACGCCCTCCGCCCCCGCCGCGACGCGGTCGGTCGCGACGTGCTCGAGACCGTGCGCGCGGGTGATCGGCATGAGGCTCGCCATTTCGCCGACGCGGGCCGAAAAGTGCTCGACCTCGCGACGAAACAGCTCGTTGCGTTCGCGGCTGCGCCGCATGAGGATCGCGCGCAGCAGCACGGCGAGAGGAATCGCGAGCGCGTACACCGGCAAGAACTGCGGAACCTCGATCGCCGTCATGACGATCGCGCCGATCAGCACCATGGTCGCCGACAGCAGCGGGTGGGTGACCTGCTGCAGCATGACCTCGACGTTCTCGACGTCGCGCACCACCTTCGTCTGCACGATCGACGAGTTCGCGCGCGTGTGGAAGCCGATCGAGAGTTGCTGCAGCCGGTGCGCCAGGGCGTTGCGCAGGCCGGCGCCCAGTGAGCGCACGGCCCCCATGAACAGCTTCGTGTACAGCACGTGGTTCGGGTAGTGCTGGGCCAGAGTGGCGAGGGCGATGCCGGCCCAGAGCCACAGCGAGGTCGCGGGGCCGCCCGCGACGACGATGTCGATGATCTGCGCGGTGACGACCGGCAGCATCCATACGGGCGTCTCTTTGACCGCGAAGGCGGCGACGGCCCCCACCATGCGCCAGCGATGCAGGCCGAGCAGGCGCAGGACACTGCGCACGGGATGCGCGCCATCGACGATCTCGGGGCGCACCTCTCGCACGTGGGAAAACGCTTGCCGCATGGGTACAGTCTGCCCTATGCGGCCCGCGCAGCGCGCGTCGCCCGGCGATGCGCGAGCCTCCCGAGCCCGACCCGGGCTCTATATGCCCCAGGCGGCGAGCTGCGCGTTGCGGAAGACGCGGTCAGGGTCGAACTGCCTGCGCAGAGCGGCGGCGTCGGCGAACCGTGGCCACCGTGACGCGAGCGTGTGCGCATCCAGTGTGAAGACCTTCCCCCAGTGCGGGCGTGCATCGAATGGCGCGAGGGCCGCCTCGATCCGCGGCAGCACAGCGCGCACGCCCGCCATGTCGGGGCGCCACGTGAAGTGGATGCCGATGGTGTCGCGCCCGTACGCGCCCGACAGCCACAGGTCGTCGGCGTGGATGCTGCGAATCTCGCTGACGAAGAGCAAGCTCGCGAGCTCCGGGCCGATCGCCCGCATGGCCCTCAACGCGTCGACGGCACGGTCACGCGGAACGAAGTACTCCGACTGCAACTCATCGCCGTTCGACGGGGTGAACTCGGCGCGAAAGTGCGGCAAGCGCTCGTGCCACGGCCCCGGCGCTCCCGTCTGGTCGGTGCAGTTCTCGGCGGGTTCGCCGTCGAGCGGGTGGCCGGGAACCCCCGCCCGCGTCGCGCCGTCGAGAGCGGGCGGCGCGAGCGACCCGCGAGTCTTCCGCCACACCTGGTCGATTCGTGCCGGGTCGACCCACGTCGTGAACATGCTGACGCTGTCGGCCGACCCCATGACGGCGTCGAGGTTGTCGAGCGCCGTCTCCCACGGCAGGCCCCGGTCGACCACCTGGGTCATGGTGTAGCTCGGCTCCACCTCCAGTTCGACGCGCGTCACGACCCCGAGCGCTCCGAGTGCGACGACCGCGCCGGCGAAGTCGGCGTCTGCGCGGCGCAGCGTGACGAGAGACCCGTCGGCCCGCACCACGTCGAGAGCGGTGACGGCGCTCGCAAGCGAGCCCGCAGCATCCCCCGAGCCGTGGGTTCCGGTCGCGATCGCGCCGGCCACCGTGATGTGCGGAAGCGACGCCATCGCGCCGAGCGCCCAGCCCACCGCGTCGAGTGCGCGCGCCACCTCCGCGTAGCGCATGCCGCCAGACACGGATGCGGTGCGCGCGTTCTCGTCGACCGTCACCTCGGCGGGAAGCGCCTCCGTCGACACCATCAACTCGGCGCTGTCGGCGAGCGCCGTAAAGGTGTGTCGCGAGCCCACGGCGCGCACCGAGGTGGCCGTGCGGACAAGGTCGGCGAGCTCATCAACGCTCGTCGGATGCGCGATGCGGGGAGCGGTGAAGGATATGTTGCCCGCCCAATTACGGCCCGCGGATGTCGGTGCGCTCACCCGCGCAAGACTACGCGTGGCTCGGCTGCCGCTCCTCGAGCCCCCACGCCTGGCCGTAGCCGCCCTCGCTCTCAGGCTTCGCCATGAGGTCGAGGAAGGGCTTGGCGTCGAACGCCTCCGGGCCGAGCACGCCGGCGCCGGTCCAGGCGCCAGTCGCGAGCAGCTCGAGCGCGACGACCGGGTTGAGCGCGGTCTGCCAGACGACGCACTGGGCCTCGTACTCGGCCATCGTCCACTCGTTGTCGCTCACGTGGTAGAGGTACACCTCGCGCGGCTGGCCGTCTTTCCCCGTGCCCGTCACCCAGAGGCCGGCGCAGGTCTTGCCCGTCATGCGGGGGCCGAGCGTCGCCGGGTCGGGCAGGCCGGCGGCCACCACGTCGCGGGGGCTCACCTCGACGGGCCCGTTCGCGCTGCGCACGCGGATCGGCGTCGTCTTGTCGAGGCCCAGCTGGTTCAGCGTCTTCAGGATGCCGATGAACTCGTCGCCCAGCCCGTACTTGAAGGTGACGCGCTTCGCGTCGAGCCAGCGCGGCATGAGCAGCACCTCTTCGTGCTCGACGTTGACGCACTCGACCGGGCCGATGCCCTCGGGGAAGTCGAACACCTCCGGCTCGCTGAACGGCGGGGTCGTGTACCAGCCGCGGCCCTCCTCGTAGATGACGGGCGGGTTGAGGCACTCCTCGATGGTCGTCCAGATGCTGAACGACGGGGCGAAGATCTCGTTGCCGTCGTCGTTGCGCACGACCAAGTTCGCGCCATCGCGCGTGCCGAGCTCGTCGACCTCGCTGAACAGGTGGTCGACGGCGTAGCGGGCAAATACGTCGCTGAGGCCGGGCTCGACGCCCATGCCGACGAGCGCCAGGCGGCCGGCGCTCTGCCACTCGTCGGCGACCTCGAACTGCTCATCGCCGAGCTTCACGCCGGTCTCGGCGTAGGGGTTCGACGGGTGCGGCACTGACAGGCTCATCGCCATGTCCAGGTAGTCGGCACCGGCGGCGATCGCACCGCGGAAGATCGGCATGACGAACTTCGGCTCGACCGCGTTCATCACGTGGGTGGCGCCGTGCTCGCGCGCCACACGCTCGACGACGGCCGCGTCGGATGCGTCGATCTGCGCGGCGACGAAGCGCTCGCCCTGGTCACCGTGTTTGTCAGTGATCCACGCGATGGTGCGTTCGGCGCGGGTGATGTCGTAGTCGCTCACGATCATCTGCTCGAAGAATGAGCGGCGGGCGGCGATCTTGGCGATGGCGTCTCCGACGCCTCCCGCGCCGACGAGGAGAATCTTCATGCGGGCCATGTTATCCAGATGGACAATAACGCGCAAGAGGGATGCCCATCCCGAATACTCGACGGATGCCCATCGCGCGTGGGCACTCCCCTCGCGTCAGCCACCGCGCGGCGTGCGCTCCCGCGGCTCAGCCGCCAGCCGGTCGGCGATCGGCGCCCACAGCATCACCGCGACCCCCGCCCCGAGAAGGGCGCCGCCGATCGTGTCGGTGACCCAGTGCACGCCGAGGTAGGTGCGCGCGAGCGCCATCGCGACGATGTACGCCGCCCCCACGACCCACACCCACCAGCGCGAGCGCTCGAGACCGAAGACGAGGGCGAGCACCACGGCGATCGTCGCCGCGTTCGCCACGTGACCCGACGGGAACGAGCCCTCGTCGCTCGCCACCAGCATGAACTCGGGTCGAGCACGATCGAACAGCGCCTTCAGCAGCTGCACGAGCCCGGCACTGACGGCCGCCGCCACGATCGAGAACCCCGCCGCCCACGGGCGCCGCAGAGCGAGCAGCCAGATCACCATCGCGATCGGCACGATCACGATGCCGACGAGGTGGCCACCCACCCAGTCGAGGAAGAGCGCGGGCAGGTCGAACCAGGGGGCGCGCTCCTCGAGCAGCTCGTTCATGAACTCCTCGTCGGCCGCGAGCGGCGAGCCACGCAGTGCGATCAAGGCGCCGAGCAGCACGGCCACCCCCATGCCGACGGCAGCGCTGATCACCGGCCAGCGGCGACGAATCTTTCGGGCCTCGCGAACAGAAGACATGCGCGCGACGCTAGCGCAGCATCCCTGTCGACCGCGGAAACGCTCAGCGACTGAGCGGCGGAACCGTCCGCGGGCGCACGACCGCCCAGAGCGACACGACCGCGAGGGCTCCGCAGACGGCCATCATCGCGCCCATCGGCACCGAGTTCGTGATGCCGAAAAGGCCGACGATCGGTGAGAGCGTGCCGGCGAGTCCGAAGTTGAGGGCGCCGAGCAGGGACGCGGCGGTGCCGGCCTCCTTGCCGTGGTTCGCGAGGGCCAGCACCTGCACGCAGGGGAAGCCGAAGCCGCACGCCGTGATGAAGAACCACAGCGGCACGATCGTGCCGAAGAGGCCAGCGCCGGCCGAGTCGAGCACGACGATCGCGGTCGCGCTGATCACGAGCACGGCCGTCGAGACGCCGAGAATCCACTGCGGGCCGACGAACTTCGCCAGCCTCGAGGCGATCTGCACGCCCGCGACGACGCCGACCGAGTTGATCGCGAACAGGAGGCCGTAGCCCTGTGCATCCAGGCCGTAGACGTCTTGGAACAGGAATGACGATGCCGACAGGTAGACGAACAGCCCCGAGAAGGAGAAGCCGCCCACGAGCGCGATGCCGACGAAGATGCGGTCGCTGAATAGCGAGCGGTAGCGCTGGCCCATCGTCGAGTGGCCGGGGTCGACGCGGCGTGCCGGCGGTAGCGTCTCAACGATGAACAGCCACGACGCCAGCACGATGACGACGCCGTAGATGGCGAGGAAGACGAAGAGCCCCCGCCACTCGGTCACCAGCAGGAGCTGCGAGCCGATGATCGGCGCGGCGATCGGCGCAAGGCCGTTCACGAGCGCGAGGCGTGACAGCATGCGCACAAGCGGGTAGCCGCCGAACAGGTCGCGCACGGTCGCCATCGCGACGACGGCACCGGCCGCTGCCCCCGCGCCCTGCAGCACGCGGGCGACCATGAGCCAGGTGATGTCGGGGGCGAGCACGACGCCGATACTCGCGATCACGTGCACGCTCGTGGCGATGAGCAGGGGCAGGCGGCGGCCGACCTTGTCGCTCCAGGGCCCGACGAGCAACTGCCCGAGGGCGAAGCCCATCATCGTGGCCGTCAGCGTCAATTGGATCGTCGCCGTGCTGACGTCGAGCTCGGCCTCGATCGCGGGGAACGCCGGCAGGTACAGGTCGACCGTGAACGGCCCGAGCGCGGTGAGTGCGCCCAACACGATCACGTAGACGAGGCGCTGACGGCGGGTCAGCGAGTCTCCGGGATGCACGACAGTCGTCACGCGGGTGGCCTTTCCGGGCGCGTCGGCGCGCGGGGCGTCGACACGTCAGTGCGAGATGCGGTGGTGGATCGGGCAGCATCCGCGCTCGCCACGGCGGGCGGATGCTCTACTCGCGCGGGCGGGACGGATCGCCGTTCACAACCCCCGGCCTCCGCACTCGAGCGAGGCCAGCCTACGCCTGCGGCGGCCCCTGTGTCGAATCGATTCGAGTGGTCTACTTCGCCTTGGCCTTCGCGGCCTTCTTGGCCTCGCGCACGCGGGCGAGCGAGTCGGCGTCGACGATGTCGGCGACCGATCGGTGCGACCCCTCGACCCCGTAGTCGCCGGCGGCCTCGCGCCAGCCGTCGGCCTCGAGTCCGCACTGCTTGCCCAGCAGCGCGAGGAAGATCTTCGCCTTCTGCTCGCCGAAGCCGGGCAACCCCTTCAGCCGGCGCAGCACGTCGACCCCCGTCGGCGCGTGACCGTCGTCGGTAGGCGCGGTCCAGATCGCGGCCGCGTCGCCGCCCCACTCGTCGCGCACCACCTCGGCGAGCGCCTGCACCCGGCCCGCCATCGAACCGGGGAACCGGTGCACCGCCGGAGTCTGCCGAAACACCTCGACGAACTCCTCCGGGTCGGCAGCCGCGACGGCGGCCGGCGTGAGCGAGCCCATCCGGTCGGCGATCTTCGCAGGGCCCGCGAACGCGGTCTCCATCGTGACCTGCTGGTCGAGCAACATGCCGACGAGCAGAGCGAACGGGTCATCGGTGAGCAGTTGGTCGGCGCGGGCATCCCCCGTGATGTTCAGAGCCATGCCCCCATTCTCGCGAGTATCCCTGCAAACCGGATGCGCGCATCCAGCCCGCGCGGACCGCGCCTCGTGCGCGCCCCGCGCCGTGCGGCGCAGGGCCGTCAGTCGTCGAGGCCCGCCGCTCCGCGCACAGCGGTCGCCGCACGCTCGGCATCCGCGGCGTCGCGGGTGGTGACCGAGTAGCTGCGTCCATCGTGCAGGTCGACCCGCACCGCCGTGGTCAGGCCTCCGATGCCGACGACGGTGCCTCGCTCCGAGTCGGCCGCACCCACGGCACCCCACTCGCGCGGAAGCTCCCTAATGGCGGCGGGGCGCGCATCCCGAATCTCGCCGAGGGGGATGCGCCGCCGCCACAGCGGGCGCAGCGCGAGGCGCACTGACTCCCCGTCGAGGGCGACGACCGCCCCGGCCCGCCAGAAGACGACGGCGGCGACGACCGCGCCCACTGCGGCAATCAGCGGCCCGACCGTGCGAGCCGCGGACGTCGCCGGGTCCACGGCTGCCGTCAGCCCGAGAGTGAGGAAGAACGCGACAGCGGCGAGCATCACCCCCACGTAGAGGGCGCGAACGGGCGTGGAGAGAGGAACCGTCAGCACCGTCTCGCGAGCCATGCCCTCCAGCTTGCCGAAGGCGCGCGGGTCACCGGGGCGGCCGCCCACAGGTGGGGCGCCGCCGCAGCCGCCGCGCGGGCCGCAACACTGGCCAAATGGTGCAACACCGCACGTTCGAACGCTCGGTGTTGCACCAAACGCGCGGTATTGAGTAGAGCGGCCCGCAAACCCCCTACGCCGGGATCGCCCGCTCGCGGATCAGCTGCGCGTACCAGTGCGCCGAGTCTTTCGGCGTGCGCTCGAGCGTCTCGTAGTTGACACGCACGATGCCGAAGCGCTTCGTGTAGCCGTAGGCCCACTCGTAGTTGTCCATGAGGCTCCACACCTGGTAGCCGACGATGTCGGCGCCCCGACCCATCGCGCGGTGCACGGCGGTGAGGTGCTGGCGCAAATAGTCGATGCGGTCGGCGTCGCGCACCCGCTCCGACTCGTCGGCGACGTCGGGGAACGCCGCCCCGTTCTCGGTGATCATGAGCGGCAGCCCGTACGACTCGTGCAGCTCGACGAGCAGGTCTTCGAACGCGGCGGGGTCGATGTTCCACCCCATGTCAGTGTGCGGTCCGTCGGTCGGCAGAAACTCGATCTCTTCGGCTGCGCCTGGCCAGGCGGTGCCGCGCGACTCCCCGTGCCCGTCGGCTGACGAGCGCTCGCCGACCCCGTTCCACAGTCGCACCCGCATGGTCGAGTAGTAGTTGACGCCGAGCACGTCGAGCGGCTGGTGGATCTGCTCGAGGTCGCCCGGTTCGACGAACGACCAGTCGGTGATCGACGCGGTGTCGGCGAGCAGGTCGGCGGGGTACTCGCCCCGCAGCATTGGGCCGGTGAAGGCGCGGTTGCCGAGCGCGTCGATGCGCCGAATTGCTTCGGCCGACGTGTCGTCGACGCCGCGCGCGACCTGCGGGTTGAGGGTCGCCGAGTACTGCACGTCGGGCTTCGTGACGCTCGCCCGCAACGCCTGAATGCCGAGACCGTGCGCGAGGTTCAGGTGGTGCACGGCGCGCAGCGTCGCGAGCCGGTCGGTCACCCCGGGGGCATGCACTCCGGCGCCGTAGCCAAGGTAGGCGCTGCACCACGGCTCGTTGAGCGTCGTCCACACGGCGACCCGGTCGCCGAGCGCCTCGCCCATGTGGTGCGCGTAGTCGCCGAAGCGCAGCGCGGTGTCGCGGGCCGTCCATCCGCCCTGGTCTTCGAGCGCCTGCGGCAGGTCCCAGTGGTAGAGCGTCGCAATGGGCGTGATGCCGCGCGCGAGCAGCCCGTCGACGAGGCGGTTGTAGAACGCGACGCCCTTCGGGTTCGCGGGCCCCGTTCCGTCGGCCTGGATGCGCGGCCACGCGATCGAGAACCGGTACGCCTGAAGTCCCAGCGACTTCATGAGGTCGAGGTCGTCGTCGAGGCGGTGGTAGTGGTCGCAGGCGACGTCGCCGGTGTGGCCGTGCAGCACGGCGCCCGGCTGGCGGCTGAAGGTGTCCCAGATCGACGCTCCTCGCCCATCCTCGGTCGCCGCCCCCTCGATCTGGTAGCTGGCCGTTGCCGAGCCGAAGAGGAAGCCGTCGGGGAAGGTGAGTCCGCTGCCGCGGTAGTCGTCGTCCATGCCTCGAGCCTAGACGCGCGACGGCCCCGCAGCGGTGGATCCGCGGGGCCGTCGTGACGCTCGTTTCCCTTATGGGCCGGATGCGCGCATCCGGGTTCTCGGAATTCTTACCGGCGGGTGCGCACCCCGGCCCGGTTCTTGTTGTAGACGTCGAAGGCGACCGCCAGGAGGAGCACGAGTCCCTTCACCGCCTGCTGCCACTCGATGCCGATGCCCATGATCGACATGCCGTTGTTCAGCACACCGATGATGAAGCCTCCGATGATCGCACCGGTGACCGTGCCGATGCCGCCTTGCACTGCGGCACCGCCGATGAACGCCGCCGAAATGGCCTCGAGCTCGAAACCCTCACCGGCCTTCGGGCCCGCGAGGTTCAGACGGGCGGTGAAGATAAGACCGGCGAGCGCGGCGAGCACGCCCATGTTGACGAACAGGTAGAAGTCGACCCAGCGGGTCTTGATGCCCGACAGCTCGGCCGCGCGACGGTTGCCACCGATCGCGTAGATGTGACGACCGAACGTCGTGCGGTTCGCGACCACCGTGTAGGTGAGCACGAGGGCCGCGAGCACGACCAGGGTCACCGGGATGCCCTTGAACGAGCTGAGCGCGAGCGTCACGGCGCCGATACCAACGACGAACAGCGCGAGCTTGCCGACGAACCACGGCATGGGCTCGACGTCCTGGCCGTACTTCATGCGTCCCGCGCGGGTGCGCAGCTGCTGCACGACGAGCGCGATGATCGCGACCGCTCCGATGGCCATGGTCACCGGATCGATCAGTTGTCCCCCCACCTGCACGGGGAAGTTGATGAAGCCGTTGCCGAGGTTGCGGTACTCCTGCGGGAACGAGCCGATGTTCGAGTTACCGAGGGTGATGAGCGCGAGCCCGCGGAAGATCAGCATGCCCGCCAAGGTCACGATGAACGCGGGTATGCCGACGTAGGCGATCCAGAAGCCCTGCCACGCGCCGACGAGCGCGCCGACGGCGAGCGAGAGGATGATCGCGAGCCACCATGGCAGGCCCCAGGTGACCGCAAAGACTCCGGACACGGCGCCGATGAAGGCCGCGACCGACCCGACAGAGAGGTCGATGTGACCGGCGACGATCACGAGCACCATGCCGATCGCAAGGACGAGGATGTACCCGTTCTGCACGATCAGGTTCGAGATGTTCTGCGGTCGCAGCAGGATGCCGTTGGTCGTGATCGAGAAGAACACAACGACGGCGAGCAGGGCCAGGAAGATGCCGTTCTTGCCGAGGTCGGCCGCGGCGTGCGACAGCATCGCCGTGATCTTGTTCTGGCGGCCGGTGTCAGCGGGCCCGAGCGGAGCGGGGTTCGTGGTCTGGCTGGTCATTATCGCTGCTTCTCCAGGGTCATGAGCTTGAGCAGAGCTTCAGGGGTGGCGTCTTCGGTCGGCAGCTCGCCGGTGATGCGACCTTCGGACAGGGTGTAAATGCGATCGCAGATACCGAGCAGCTCGGGCAGCTCGGAGGAGATGACGATGATCGCCTTCCCCTCGTCGGCGAGGCGGTTGATGATCGTGTAGATCTCGTACTTCGCCCCGACGTCGATGCCGCGGGTGGGCTCATCGAGGATGAGCACATCGGGGTCCGACTGGATCCACTTCGACAGAACAACCTTCTGCTGGTTGCCGCCCGATAGCTGGCCGGTCTTATTCATGACGCTCGGCGTCTTGATGTTCATCGACTTCTTGTACTCGTTCGCGATGCGGTACTCCTCGTTGTCGTTCACGAGGCCCATCGTCACGAGCTTGTCGAGCGAGGCGACGGAGATGTTGCGCTTCACGTCTTCGATGAGGTTGAGGCCGTACGTCTTGCGGTCCTCTGTCGCGTAGGCGAGCCCGTTCTGGATCGCCTCGGCGACAGAGCGCACCTTGATCTCTTTACCGCGCTTGTAGACCGTGCCGGAGATGCGCGAGCCGTACGCGCGCCCGAACAGGCTCATCGCGAACTCGGTGCGACCGGCGCCCATGAGGCCCGCGATGCCGACGATCTCGCCCGCATTGGCGGTGATCGACACGTTGTCGACGATGACGCGCTGGTTGTCCTGCGGGTGGTGTGCCGTCCAGTTCTCGACGCGCAGGACCTCCTCACCGATGTGCGACGTGTGGTCGGGGTACCGGTGCTCGAGGTCGCGGCCGACCATCCCCTTAATGATGCGGTCTTCGCTGACCTCGGTGCGGGTGATCGTCTCGATCGTCTTGCCGTCGCGGATGACGGTGACGTTGTCGGCGATCTTGCGAATCTCGTTGAGCTTGTGGCTGATGATGATCGACGTGATGCCCTGTTGCTTCAGGTGCAGGATCAGGTCGAGCAGGTGGTCGGAGTCGGCGTCGTTGAGCGCGGCGGTCGGCTCGTCGAGGATGAGAAGCTTCACTTCCTTCGACAGCGCCTTCGCGATCTCGACCAGTTGCTGCTTGCCGACACCGATGTCCATGACCTTCGTGGTCGGCTTTTCGCTCAAGCCCACGCGGGCGAGAAGCTTCGCGGCCTCGAAGTTCGTCTTGTTCCAGTCGATGAGGCCGAAGGGTCCCTTGACCTCGTTGCCGAGGAAGATGTTCTCGGCGATCGACAAGTACTGGCTGAGGGCCAGCTCCTGGTGAATGATGACGATGCCCTTCGACTCGCTGTCGCGGATGTCGGAGAACTCGACCGTCTCATTTTCGAAGACGATCTCACCGTCGTAGGTGCCGTGCGGGTACACGCCCGAGAGCACCTTCATGAGGGTGGACTTGCCCGCGCCGTTCTCGCCGCAGATCGCGTGGACTTCGCCGCGCTGCACCTGCAGGGTCACGTCAGACAGGGCCTTCACACCCGGGAAGGTCTTCGTGATGCCGCGCATCTCGAGGATGTTCTGGGTCACGTCAGTACCCGATCCCTTTCGTACGTCGTTGTTCTGGGGGTGGCCGGTGGTGGGGAGCATAACCCCACCACCGGCCGATGTGGCGACCGAATCGGTCAGAGGTGTCGACCTGTTACAGGCCGACGTCCTCCGCCGTCCAGTAGCCGGTGTCGATCAGAGCCGACTGCACGTTGTCGGCGATCACGGGCACCGGGGCGAGCAGGAACGACGACACGATCTTCACGCCGTTGTCGTACGTCTCGGTGTCGTTGATCTGCGGCTCGCCGCCCTCGAGCAGGGCCTGCGCCATGCCCGCGGCAACCTTCGCCAGCTCACGGGTGTCCTTGAAGATCGTCGCGTGCTGCTCACCCGCGAGGATGGCGCGCACCGAGTCGAGCTCCGCGTCCTGACCCGAGATGATCGGGAAGTCGCTGCCCACGGTGTAGCCAGCGTCGGTCAGGGCCGAGATGATGCCGCGGCTCAGGCCGTCGTACGGCGAGAGCACGGCGTCAACCGTGGTGCCGTCCGAGTAGTTCGCCGTCAGGAGGTTCTCCATGCGGCTCTGGGCGACCTGGCCGTCCCAGCGCAGCGTGGCGGCCTGCTCGATACTCGTCTGGCCCGAGCGAACGACGAGCGTGCCGTCGTCGATCAGCGGCTGGAGGACATCCATCGCGCCATCCCAGAAGAAGAACGCGTTGTTGTCGTCGAGCGAGCCGGCGAACAGCTCGATGTTGAACGGACCCTCGGGGGCGCCGTCGACGGGGTTGCCCTCGAGGTCGGTGAGCCCCAGGCCGTGCAGAAGGGTCCAGGCCTGCTGCTGGCCGACGAGGAAGTTGTCGAACGTGGCGTAGTAGTCGACGTTCTCGCTGTCGCGGATCAGTCGGTCGTACGCGATGACGGGGATTCCCGCGTCGGCCGCGTCCTGCAGAACCTGAGTGAGGGTCGTGCCGTCGATCGAGGCGATGATCAGGGCCTCGGCGCCCTGGGTGATCATGTTCTCAATCTGGTTGACCTGGGTGGGGATGTCGTCTTCGGCGTACTGCAGGTCGACGCGGTAGCCCGCGGCCTCCAGCTCGGCCTGAACGGCGTTTCCGTCGGCGATCCAGCGCTCCGACGAGCGGGTCGGCATGGCAACGCCGATGAGGCCGCCCTCGCCGTCGCCGCCAGCGTCCGCGGCGCAGGCGCCGAGACCGAGGGTCATCGCGCCGGCGGCCACGATCGAGAGAAGAGTCCTCTTCTTCACTGTGTGTCCTTTCGAGTGGGAATGGGGGTGGTGCAGTCGACCGCGTCTCTCATCGCTGAGAGGCTCGGACGGATCCCGGGGAAACCCGGGAAGCTTGTGGATGCTCGGGGCGGTATATTTACAACCCCTGCGCCAGTCGGTAGTACGCCGCGTTCGACCGCAGCTGCTGCTCGAAGGCGGGCAGCGTCGTGTCGTGGTCGATCACCAGCAGTTCGACGCCGCTCATCGCAGCGAAGTCGCGCAGCACGTCGACGCCGATCTGGGTCGACATGACGGTGTGGTGGGCGGCCCCCGCCGTGAGCCATGCGGCGGCCGAGGTGGCGAAGTCGGGCGCGGGCTTCCAGACCGCGTGCCCGACGGGCAGCTTCGGCATGGGGGCCGGCAGTTCGACGTTCTCGACGACGTTCGCGACGAGGCGGAAGCGATCGCGCATGTCGCTCAGCGCGCAGACGACGGCGGGGCCGGCGTCGGCGGTGAAGACGAGGCGCACCGGGTCTTCCTTGCCGCCGATGCCGAGCGGGTGCACCTCAAGGCGCGGCTTCTGGCTCGTCAGCGACGGGCTGACCTCGAGCATGTGCGCTCCGAGAATCAATTCCTCACCGGGGACCAGGTGGTAGGTGTAGTCCTCCATGAGGCTCGCGCCGCCGGGAAGACCCGCGCCCATGACGGCCGCGGCACGCACCATCACGGCGGTCTTCCAGTCGCCCTCCGCCCCGAAGCCGTAGCCGTCGGCCATGAGGCGCTGTACGGCGAGGCCGGGCAGCTGGCGCAAGCTTCCGAGGTCTTCGAAGCTCGTCGTGAAGGCGCCGAAGTCGCCGGCCTCCAGGAACGAGCGCAGGCCCAACTCGATCGCTGCGCCATAGCGCAGCGAGTCGGCCCGGTCGCCGCCCGGTAGGAGGGCCGCGTCGACGTCGTAGAGGTCCGCGTATTCGGCGACCAGAGCATCCACGTCGCTGTCGGAGACGGCGTGCACGGCGTCGGCGAGCTCGGTGACACCCCACGTGTTGACCTGCACGCCGAAGCGCAGCTCGGCCTCGGTCTTGTCGCCCTCGGTGACGGCGACGAAGCGCATGTTGTCGCCGAAGCGCGCGAGCTTCAGGTTCTGGGTGGCGTGGCGTCCGGCCGCGGCGCGGGCCCACACTCCAATGCGGTCGGTGACGGCCGGGTTCGACACGTGGCCGACGACCGTCGTGCGGGCGACCGACAGGCGCGAGGCGATGTACCCGAACTCGCGGTCGCCGTGGGCGGCCTGGTTCAGGTTCATGAAGTCGAAGTCGATGTCGGCCCACGGCAGCTCGACGTTGGCCTGCGTGTGCAGGTGCAGCAGCGGCTTCGTGAGCTGGTCGAGCCCTGAGATCCACATCTTCGCGGGGCTGAAGGTGTGCATCCAGGTGATGACGCCGATGACGTTCTCGGCAGCGTTCGCCTCGCGCATGACGCGCGCGATGCTCGCCGGGTCGACGAGCGTCGGCTTCCAGACCACGCGAACCGGGATGCTCGCGGCCGCCTCGAGGCCCGCCACGACCTCCTTCGACTGCTCGGCGACCTGCCGCAGCGTCTCGTCTCCGTACAGGTTCTGGCTGCCGGTCAGGAACCAGACTTCGTACGTGCTGAGATCGGGAACGATGCTGCGGGACACGGAACTCCTCGTCATGGGTCAGATCACCTCGGCTGCCGTGCGCTCGATGGCGAGGCCCGGCTCGTAGCGGTCGAGGTAGGCGGTGAAGCCCGCGACGTCGTCGGCGAGCGGGGCGGTCAGGTGGGCGTCGGCGCCGGCGAACACGGCGGAGTCGAGGTAGGCGCCGAGGTCGGAGGCGCCACCGGTGGCGCTGTTTGCGCCGCGCTGCGCGGTGAACGCGGCCAGCACGGCGATGCCCCACGCCCCACCCTCGGCGGCGCTCGCGGCGACGCCGACGGGGGCATCCAGCGCGGCGCCGAGGAAGCGCTGGGCGACGCCCGGCGTGCGGAACATGCCGCCGTGTGCATAGAGCGCGTCGATGGCGACGTTTTCGGAGTGGAGGGCGCGCATCCCGATCGCGAGCGTCGCGAAGACGCCGTAGACCTGCGCGCGCATGACGTTGGCGAGCGTCAGCCGGCTGTCGGGGGTGCGTACGACGGCGGGGCGCCCGGCGTCGAGGTGGGCAACGGGCTCACCGGACAGCTGGTTGTAAGCGAGCACGCCGTCGGCGTCGGCCGCGCCCTCCAGGGCCTCGGCGAACAGCAGCGCGTAGGCGGCGTCGGAGTCGATGGGGGTGCCGGCGAGCTCGGCGAAGCGGCGGTACGTTCCCACCCAGGCGTTCAGCTCGCTCGTGCCGTTGTTGCAGTGCACCATCGCGACCGGGTCGCCGGCCGGGGTGGTGACGAGGTCGAGCTCGGCGTGCTGCGAGGCGAGCGGGCGGTCGAGCACCACCATCGCGAAGATGCTCGTGCCGACGCTCACGTTGCCCGTGCGCGGGGCGACGGCGTTCGTCGCGACCATGCCCGTGCCGGCGTCGCCCTCCGGCGGCGCGGCGGGTGCGCCCGCGGCGAGGGTGCCCGAGGGGTCAAGCAGGCGAGCGCCCGCTTCGGTGAGGTGACCGGCGGTCTCGCCCGCCACCCGGATGCTCGGCAGCAGCTCCCCAAGGCCCGGCAGGGCGGCGCGCGCGGCCGGGAAGCGCTCAGCCAGCAGGGCGTCGTAGCGGGCCACGAGCTCCGGGTCGTACTGGGGCCGACCGGCGGAGTCGCGGGAGACCGGGAACATGCCGGACGCGTCGCCGACTCCGAGCATCCGTGCCTCGGTGAGCTGCTCGTGCACGTAGCCGGCGAGCGTCGTGATGTGGGCGATGTGCGGCACGTGGGCCTCGGCGTCGGTGATCGCCTGGTGCAGGTGCGCGATCGACCAGCGCAGCGGGATGTTCGTGCCGAACAGGGTCGACAGCTCGGCGGCGGCGGGGCCTGTGTTCGTGTTGCGCCACGTGCGGAAGTTCGTCAGCAGCGCGCCGTCGGCGTCGAACGCGAGGTAGCCGTGCATCATCGCCGAGACGCCGACGCCCGCGAGCGTCGTCGGCGCGGTGCCGAACCGCGCGCGGGTCTCGTCGAGGAGGGCGGAATAGGCGGCCGCGAGGCCCTCGTGCACGGCCTCGAGCGCGTAGGTCCAGAGACCGTCGACGAGCTGGTTCTCCCACTCGTGGCTGCCGGTGGCGAGCACGTGGGCAGGGTTGTCGGCGTCGACCAGGCAGGCCTTGATGCGGGTCGAGCCGAGCTCGATGCCGAGCGCCGCGCGGCCAGCGGCGATCACGTCCGCGCTCATCGGGTGGCTCCGGCGGGCTGGCCGTACACGTTCTGGTAGCGGTCGAAGAGAGAGTCGATCGCGTCGGGCGCGATGGGCAGCGGCTCGCCGAGCTGGCGGGCGATGTGGATGGTGCGGGCGACGTCTTCGAGCATCACGGCGGCCTTGACCGCGTCGCGTGCATCCTTGCCGATCGTGAACGGGCCGTGGTTCTGCATGAGCACCGCGCGCGAACGGTGGCCGGTCAGCGTCTCGACGATGCCGCGGCCGATCGAGTCGTCGCCGATGATCGCGAAGGGGCCGACGGGGATCTCCCCGCCGAACTCGTCGGCCATCGCCGTGATGACACAGGGGATCGCCTCGCCGCGGGCGGCCCACGCCGTCGCGTAGGTCGAGTGGGTGTGCACGACGCCGCCAACTTCGGGCATGTTCCGGTACACGTAGGCGTGCGCCGCCGTGTCGCTTGAGGGGCTGCGGTCGCTGCCCGGGGTGTTCGGCACGACCTCGCCGTCGAGCGTGCAGAGGATCATGTTCGCCGGGTCGAGGTCGTCGTAGTCGATGCCCGAAGGCTTGATGACGAAGAGGTCGGCGCCGGGAACCCGACCCGAGACGTTGCCGCCCGTCCACACCACAAGGCCGTACCGCACCAGCTCGCTGTGCAGGGCAGCGACGTCTTCGCGCACGCGGGCGATGGCGACCTGCACCTCAGGGCTCAGGGGGGCGGGGCTCATGTGACTCCGTTGTCGGGGCGGTACGGGGGTGGGCGGCGATGTGGCAAGCCGATGTGACCGTTCACATCTCGTGCGTGCACTCTACAGACGAAACGGTCACATCTGTCAAGTGGGACGCCCGTGCGAAACGGTCACATTTCGATAACAGGGCGGATGCGCGGTGGGCACGGCACGCACGGGCGCGTACCTCGCGTTACGAGCGCCGCGCCGCCGTCGAGTGGCGAACGATCAGCTCGGGCCGCACCGGCTCGTGGCTGAGGTCGGTGTCGCCGCGCAGTTCCCCGAGCAGGAGCTCGATGGACCGCCGCCCGATCTCGGCGAAGTTCTGCCGCACCGTCGTCAGCGGCGGCGCGAAGTGCGCTGCCTCCGGAATGTCGTCAAACCCGACCACCGAGATGTCGCCCGGCACGTCGAGCCCCGACTCGCGGCACGCGTGGATGAAGCCGAGCGCCATCTGGTCGTTGCCGCAGAACACGGCCGTGAAGTCGCGGTACCGCAGCAATTCGAGTCCGGCGTAGTACCCGAAGTGCGCCGTCCAGTCGCCGAGGATCGGCGCCCGCGTTCGCAGGTCGGCGTCGTCTAGCTCACGCAGGAATCCCTGCATGCGCGCCTCGGCCTCGATCCAGTCCTGCGGGCCCGAGATGTGCATGATTTCTTCGTGCCCGAGGTCGATGAGATGCCTCGTCGCCATGCGCGCGCCGGTGACCTGGTCGACCCAGAGCGAGTGCTTGGCGTTTGACCCGGTCGACTCGAGGGTGACGTACGGCACGCCCACCTGCAGGTCGGTGATCGCCTCGAACACGTGCACCTGCGGGGCGATCACGATGAGCGCCTCGACCGACTGCGACATCAGGTAGTCGAGCCCCGACTTGATCGACGCGTACTCGCTCGAGCTGATGTTCGTGATCGACAGGCGATAGCCCGCTTCGCGTGCCGCCGTCTCAATCGCCTGGATGCTCGTGGCCGGCCCATAATGCACCGTCTGCGATGCGAGCACCCCGATGGTGCGCGAGCGACTGGTGACGAGCGCGCGTGCAGCCTGGTTGGGGCGGTACCCCAACTCGTCGATGGCCGCGCGCACCCGCGCCAGCGTCTCGGGACGAATGTTGGGGCTGTCGTTGAGTACCCGCGAGACGGTCTGGTACGACACCCCGGCCACGCGGGCCACGTCACGGATGTTGGGCGCGCGCGTGCGCTCCGGTTCCGCCGTGGTGATGTCGGTGGTCATCGTCGTCCGTTCGGGTGCGCGAGATGTGTACGTTCACATTTCGCTGGCGCCATTATGCACCCCGAACGTTTCTCGGGGGTCGGATGCGCGGGCACGGCCGTGTTTCGCCGACCTACAGCCGCGCGAGCGCCTGCTCGACGTCGGCGACGAGGTCGGCCGCATCCTCGATGCCGACCGACAGCCGGACGATCGACGCGGGCACCTCGAGCGCCGTGCCCCGAACCGAGGCGTGCGTCATCTCGCTCGGGTAGTTGACGAGCGACTCGACACCGCCGAGCGATTCGGCGAGCGTGAACACCTCGAGGCTCTCGCAGAAGCGACGCGCAGCGCCCTCTCCGCCCGTGAGGTCGAGCGACACCATGCCGCCGAAACCACGCATCTGTCGCGCCGCCAACGCGTGCCCCGGGTGCGAATCGAGCCCCGGGTAGAGCACCCGCGCGACCCCGGCGTGCCCCACCATCGCCTCGGCGACGGCCTGGGCGTTGTGGCAGTGGCGGTCCATGCGCACGGCGAGCGTCTTGATTCCCCGGGTGGTGAGCCACGCATCCATGGGGCCGGAGACGGCGCCGGCCGCGAACTGCTGAAAGCCAACGCGAGACGCGAGCTCGTCGTCGTTCAGGACGAGGGCGCCACCGACGACGTCGGAGTGGCCGCCCAGGTACTTGGTCGTCGAGTGCACGACCACGTCGGCGCCGAGCGCGAGCGGGGTCTGCAGGTAGGGGGTGGCGAACGTGTTGTCGACGACGACGAGGATGCCCGCGTCGTGCGCGATCTCGGCGAGCGCCGCGACGTCGGTCACCTTCATGAGGGGGTTCGATGGGGTCTCGAGCCAGAGCACCTTCGGCGCGAGCTGGCCGATCATGGTGCGCACGCCGTCGAGGTCGCTGAAGTCCATCGTGGTGAGGCCGATGCCCCACTGCCCGAAGATACGGCGCACGAGCCGGTGGGTTCCGCCGTAGACGTCGTCGCCCATCAGCACGTGGTCGCCGGGCTCGAGCACCGCCCGCAACAGGGCGTCTTCGGCCGCGAGCCCCGAGGCGAAGCTGAGCGCGTGGGCGCCACCCTCGAGCGCGGCGAGCTGCTGCTGCAGCGCGTCGCGGGTGGGGTTGGTGCCGCGGCCGTACTCGTAGCCGTTGCGCAAGCCCCCGATGCCGTCTTGGGCATACGTCGTCGAGAAGTGCACGGGAGGGATGACCGCACCCGTCGTCTCGTCGGGGGTTTGCCCCGCGTGAATCGCGCGGGTCGAGAATCCGTGATTGTCGTTCGTGGTCATCGATGTCCTCAGGCGAGCGCGTGCAGCAGGTCGACGCGGGTCACGAGCCCGATCGGGTTGCCCCCGTCGAGCACGAGCAGGGTCTCGGGCGGAAGACCTCCTGCGCCGCGCTCGCCGAAGCGTTCGCGCGCCTTCTCGAGGCTCTCGCCGGCTCCGATGACGGGCATCACCGGACCCATGGCCGCGGTGACCGGGTCGCCCGGCGTCACGTCGCCCGAGGCGAGCGCACGCAACAGCCCGGCCGTCGACACCGAGCCCGCAACCTCGCCGAGCACGGGCGGCAGCTCGCCCGTGAGCACGGGCAGCGTCACCGCACCGCCGTGCGATTCGAGCGCCGCGACCGCGTCGGCGACGGTGTGCTCGCGCCGCACGTGGGCGAGCGCGCGCAGCGGCTCGCCGAGCAGATCGCGCACCGTCGGCGAGCCTGCGGGCGCCGCGAAGCCGTGCGCGCGCATCCACCGGTCGTTGAAGATCTTGCCGAGGTAGCCGCGCCCGCCGTCGGGAAGCAGCACGACGACCACGTCGTCGGGGCCGAGCTCGCGGGCGACCTCGAGGGCGCCGACGGCCGCCATGCCGCACGAACCGCCGACGAGCAGCCCCTCTTCGCGGGCGAGGCGCACGGTCATGTCGAACGAGTCCTGGTCGCTGACGGCCACGATGCGGTCGGTGACGGACGGGTCGTAGGCGCCCGGCCAGAAGTCTTCGCCGACGCCCTCGACGAGGTAGGGCCGGCCGGTGCCGCCCGAGTAGACACTGCCGACGGGGTCGACGCCGACGATCTGAACGCGGCCGCCCTCGCGGTCGGCGCTGATCTCGCGCAGGTAGCGCCCGGTGCCGGTGATGGTGCCGCCCGTGCCGACGCCGGTGACGAAGTGCGTCACCCGGCCCTCGGTGTCGCGCCAGATCTCGGGGCCGGTGGTCTCGTAGTGGCTGCGCGGCCCGTTGGGGTTCGCGTACTGGTTCGGCTTGAAGGCGCCCGGAATCTCGCGCGCGAGCCGGTCGCTCACCGAGTAGTACGACTCGGGGTCGTCGGGTGCGACGGCCGTCGGCGTCACGACGATCTCGGCGCCGTACGCGGTCAAGACGTTGCGCTTGTCTTCGCCCACCTTGTCAGGCAGCACGAACACGCACTTATACCCGCGCTGCTGAGCGACAAGGGCAAGGCCGACGCCCGTGTTGCCGCTCGTCGGCTCGACGATCGTGCCGCCGGGCTTCAACAGCCCCTCGCGCTCGGCCGCGTCGATGATGCGGGTCGCGATGCGGTCTTTCGACGACCCTCCGGGGTTCAGATACTCGACCTTCGCGAGCACGGTGGCGCTGATTCCCTCGGTGACCCTGTTGAGGCGGAGGAGGGGCGTGTCGCCGATCAGGTCGGTGATCGCGGCGGCGTATTTCATGCACACGAGCCTACCGGCGGCCCGGATGCACGCGGCCCGTCCCAGCGTCTGCCAACGTCTGGTGGGAGAATAAGAGAGTGCGTGCCATCGCGTGGTGCGCGCAGCACCCCGCCCCGAGCATCCTGTACCCGTTGGAGACGTCCGTGACGAACGACGAGAACCTCACCGTCAAGCAGCAGCGCGAGAAGCGCCGTGCCGAGAAGGTGGCCGCCCTGAAGGCGAAGCAGAAGAAAGAGAAGCGCGGGCGGCTGATCGCCATCGTGCTCTCGGCCACCGCCGTCGTGGCCGTCCTCGGCATCGTCATCACCGTCGTCGTGTCGAACGCCACGCGGCCCGAGCCGCAGGTTCCGTTGACCGCGGCCGAGCGCGCGGCGATCGAGATCGAGGGTGAAGAGCTGTTCCCCGGCCTCGACCCGAGGCACACCACCGACCCGGTGCAGTACGACGTCATGCCGCCCGCCGGCGGACCGCACAACCCGTCGTGGCTGAACTGCGGCGTCTACGAGGAGGAGCAGCCCGTCGAGTACGCCGTGCACTCGCTCGAGCACGGCGCCGTGTGGCTCGCCTACGACCCCGACCAGATCTCGGACGAGCAGTTGACCGAACTGCGCCGCCTCGCCCCGGACCGCCACGCGATCGTCTCGCCGATCGCGGGCCTCGAGTCGCCGATCATCGCGAGCGCCTGGGGTGCGCGCGTGCAGGTCGACGAGCCGGGCGACGAGCGCATCGGCCAGTTCATCGACAAGTACTGGCTGTCGCCCGCCGCCCCCGAGCCGGGCGCGCTGTGCTCGAACGCCCTCGACGGGCCCGGGCGGGTCAGTTAGCCATGAGTGAGGCGGGCGTGTCAGGCGCGACGACCGCGAACGGCGGTCAGTCGGCACGGCTGCGGCTGCTGCTGGGCGGCGCCGTATTGGTGCTGGTCGCGCTCGTGGCGGGCGTGCTGCTCGGCCGCGTGACGGCGCCGACCGCGGGCGGGCCGATCCCATCAAACACGAGCGCCGAGGCGGGCTTCTCGCGCGACATGCAGACGCACCACACGCAGGCCGTCGAAATGGCGCTGCTCGTGCGCGACCGTTCCGACAGCGACGACATTCGCCTCCTCGCGCTCGACATGGCGACCGCGCAGATGCAACAAATCGGCCAGATGGCCGCGTGGCTGCAGCTGTGGGGTCTGCCGGCCGCTCCGCCCGAGCCGAGCATGACGTGGATGACCCGCCCCGCCCTCGACGGCGGCAGCCACGAGTCGCACGACGGCACGGCCGAGCACTCGCACGTGCCCGGCGAGCCGATGCCGGGGCTTGCGACCCCCGAGCAGATGCAGCAGCTGCGCGACGCCGACGGCGTCGATGCCGAGCGCCTCTTCCTCGAGCTCATGATCGCCCACCACCAGGGGGGCGTCGAGATGGCGGCCGCCGTGATCGAGCGCAGCGAGCATCCCGTCGTTCTCGACCTGGCGGGCGGAATGGTGCGCGTGCAGCAGAGCGAGCTCGACTACATGACCGAGCTGCTCGAGGCGCGCCGCTAAACCTCGGTGAGCGGCGCCTGGTCGGTGCGCTGCTGCTCGACGAGGGTGGCGTAGAGCCCGCCCAGCGCCAACAGTTCGGCGTGCGTGCCGCTCTCGACGATGCGCCCCGCGTCGAGCACGTGGATCACGTCGGCCCCCACCACGGTCGACAGCCGGTGCGCGATCGCGACGGTCGTGCGGCCGCGCGCGGCGGCATCCAGCGCCCGCTGCACGATGCGCTCCGACGTCGAGTCGAGCGCGCTCGTCGCCTCGTCGAGCACCAGCACCGGCGGGTCCTTCAACAGCACGCGCGCGATGGCGATGCGCTGCTTCTCGCCGCCCGACAGCCGGTAGCCGCGCTCGCCGACGACCGTGTCATACCCCTCGGGAAAGGACGCGATCGTGTCGTGGATGTTCGCCGCACGGCAGGCCGCCTCCAGCTCCGCCTCGCTCGCCTCCGGCTTCGCGTAGCGCAGGTTCTCGGCGATGGAGGCGTGGAACAGGTAGGTCTCCTGGCTCACGATGCCCACCTCCGCAATCAGGGATGCGCGGCGCAGCTCCCGCACGTCGACACCGGCGAACAGCACCCTCCCCTCGCTCGCCTCGTACAGCCGCGGGATCAGGTACGAGATGGTGGTCTTGCCGGCCCCCGACGGGCCGACGAACGCCACGAACTGCCCGGGCTCAACGGCGAAGGACACATCGTCGAGCGTGGGCGGCCCGTCGCCGGCCTCGGCGTCGGGGTAGCGGAAGGTGACCGACTCGAATCGGATGCTCCCGACGGAATCGCGCGGAGCATCCACCGCGCCGTCCTTCTCCGTGATCGACGGAACCAGGTCGAGGTACTCGAAGATGCGGGCGAACAGCGCGGCCGAGGTCTGCAGGTCGAGCGCGACCCGCATGAGGCCGAGCAGCGGGAACGCGAGGCGGGCCTGCACCGTCGTGAAGGCGACAAGTGTGCCGGCGGTGACGGCGACATCCGCCTCGATGAGGAACGCCGCCGCGAGGTACACGACCGCGGGGATCACGCTCAGAAAGACGTTGACGAGCGCGAAGAACCACTGCCCCGACATCTGCAGCTGCACCTGCAGACGACGCTGCACGGCGTTCTCGTCGCGGTAGCGGTCGACCTCGGCCTCCTGCCGGTCGAAGCTCTTGGCGAGCAGGATGCCCGAGACGCTCAGGGCCTCCTGCGTGATCGCGGTCATGTCGCTCAGCGACTCCTGCGTCCTCCCCGCGATCTTGGCGCGCACGATGCCGACGCGGCGCTGGGCGGCGACGAGCGCGGGCAGCAGCACGACCGCGACGAGGGTGAGCTGCCACGACAAAAGCAGCATCGCCACGAACGCCGCAATCACGGTCACGGTGTTGCCGATGACGCTCGAGACCGTGTTCGACAACACGCTCGCAACACCGCCCACGTCGTTCTGTAGCCGCGACTGGATGACGCCCGTCTTCGTGCGGGTGAAGAACGCGAGTTCCATCTGCTGCAGGTGTGCGAACAGCTTCACGCGCAGTTCGGCCATGACGCTGTTGCCGACGGTCGCCGTCAGATACGTCTGGCCGATTCCGAGACCGGCGCTGAGCATCCACAACAGCACCATGAGGCCGACCAACTGCACGAGCAGAGGGATGTTCGGCGCGCCCTCCGGAGGGAACAGCCCCTCGTCGAAGGCGCGCTGGGTGAGCAGCGGCGGCAGCACGCTGAGCCCCGCGCTGACGAGCACGAGCGCGATCGTGACGGCGAGCGTCACCCGGTGCGGGCGAAACAGCTCAGCGATCCGCCCGAGCAGGTTCGGGATGCGCGGGGCGGCCGCGTTCTCGGCCCGCTGCGCGTCGACGTCGCCGCTCGACACACGGAAACCCCGGCGGCCACCACCCATGCTCATGCGCTGAGCCTAAGTGGGGCCGCGGGGGTTTCTGCTGAGGTTAGAACTAGCCCTTCGTCGAGCCCGCCAGCAGGCCGCGCACGAAGTAGCGCTGCAGGCTGAAGAACACGATCAACGGCACCACCAGAGAGATGAATGCCGCGGCGGGCAGACGCTCCTGGTTGCGGCCGAAGTTGCCGACCAGCTCAGCCAGGCGTTGCGTCAATGGCGCGACATCGACCGTGCCGCCCGAGAACACGAGCGCCACGAGCAGGTCGTTCCAGACCCAGAGGAACTGGAAGATGCCGATCGACGCGAGCGCCGGAAGCGACAGCGGGATGATGATGCGGAAGAAGATCTGCGTGTGGTTCGCACCGTCCACGCGCGCCGCCTCGATCACCTCGCCGGGGATCTCGGAGATGAAGTTGTGCAGCAGGAAGATGCACAACGGCAGACCGAAGATCGTGTGCGCGATCCACACCGCCGGGAAGGTACCCGAGATGCCGAGCACCTGCGAGAAGATCTGCAGCAGCGGCACGAGCGCCATCTGCAGGGGAACGATCTGCAGCGCGAAGACGAGCACGAACATCGCGCCGGCCCCCCGGAACTTGATCCACGCGAACGCGTAGGCGGCCATCGTCGCGATGGCGATCGGGAAGATCGCAGCCGGGATGGCGATCACGAGCGAGTTCACGAAGTACTGCCCAAGGTTTGCGCTGGATGCTCCGGATGCGAACAGCACGTCGGCGTAGTTGTCGAACGTGAACGACGGGTTCACGAACCAGGTCCACCAGCCGGTCGTGCGGATCTCGGTCGGGGTACGAATCGACGAGACCAGGAGGCCGAACGTCGGGATCGTCCAGATCACCGCGATGACGATCGCCGCCGCCGTCGCCCAGGGGCTCGTCAGCTTCTCTTTCGACTTGCGGAACTGGCGAGCGACCGCGCCCTCGGCGGTGTACTCGTTGCGCTGACCGAGCGGACGGTCGAGCTTCGCCTCAGCCTTCTCCACTGCCTCGGTCATCGGATCTCCTTCTGCTTGCGCATGACGCGAACGTTGTAGATGACGATCGGGAGGACCATCACGAACAGGATCACCGCGAGCGCCGAGCCCTGACCGATCTCACCGCGGTTGAACGCCTGCGTGTACATCTCGTTGGCGACGACCGAGGTGCCGAACTGGCCACCCGTCATCGCCCGGACGATGTCGAACACCTTCAGGGTTGCGATCGAAATCGTCGTGATGACGACCACGAGGGTGCCGCGGATACCCGGGAGCGTCACGTTGAGGAACTGCTGCCACGCGTTGGCGCCGTCGAGACGGGCCGCCTCGATGATCTCGACCGGAACGCCCTTGATCGCGGCCGAGAGGAGCACCATCGCGAAACCGGTCTGAATCCAGACCATCACGACGATCAGGAAGAACGTGTTCCACGGCGAGTTCTGCAAGAACTGCTGCGGTTCGCCGCCGAACCAGACGATGAGCTGGTTCAGGATGCCGATCTGCTCACCGAAGCCCAGCTCGCGGTACTCGTACACGAAGCGCCAGATGATGCCGGCACCGACGAACGAGATCGCCATCGGCATGAACACGAGCGACTTCAGGATCTTTTCGCCGTGCGACTTGTCGATGAAGATTGCGTAGGCGAGGCCGAAAATGGTCGACAGAGTCGGTACGAGGGCCACCCAGATGAGGGTGTTGACGAGCACCGTGATGATCTCGGGCTGCGTGAACATCCACTCGTAGTTCGTGAGGCCCACCCACTCACGACCGGAGCGGTTCGTGAACGAGAGATAGATCGTGCGGATCGCGGGGTAGATGAGACCGATCGCGAGCAGGATCATCGCCGGCGACACGAAGGCGAGAAGCTGCCAGAAGTCTCGGCCCTTCTTCGGGGCCCGGTCGGCGAGGAAGAGGACGATTCCGACGACTGCGGCGAAGGCCACAAGGCCGACGACCATGACGCCGAATTTGTCGAATAAGTCAGCCCAGAAAGCAGTCATGCCGGGTAAACCTCCATTGGTTTGAGGCCACGCTACCTGACGACTCGGCCCACCGAGAAGTGTTTCCCGGTGGGCCGAGTTCAGGTGGTGATCAGCGGGTCAGATCAGCGGGGGAAAGTCCCGTCGATGAAGGTGACAAGCTGGTCGGTGGTGAGCTCTCCGAGCACCCAGTCCGTCATGCCGGTCCAGAACGAGCTGGTGCCGACGGCGGCGGGCATGAGGTCAGAGGCGTCGAAGCGGAACACCGTGTTCGGGTCCTGCAGGATCTCGATCGACTGCACCGCGAGCGGCGAGCTGGCGAGCTGCGGGTCAAGACCCTGGTTTGCCGAGATCACACCGCCGAGGGCAATGCGGTTGTTCGCCCAGGTGTCGCTCGACAGGTAGGCCTGCACGGCCGCCGTTGCGTCGTCGCTGTTGAAGGCGGCCACGAACTCGCCACCACCGGTGACGGCGAAGCCGTCCTCGGCGTTGATCGGCGGGGTCAGGAAGGCCCAGACGTCACCATCCGGCGCGACGGTCACGTCGTCACCCCACTGGGCCTCGTAGAACGATGCCTGGCGGTGCAGCGAGCAGTTACCGTCGAGGATCTGGAGACCAGCGTCCTGGAAGGTGGTCGAGACGATCGAGCTCACGCCACCGAAACCGCCGTTGACGAACTCGGGGTTGAGCATGATGTCGCCCACGAGGTTGATCGAGTCGACGATCTCAGGGTCGGCGAACAGGGTGTCACCGGCGACCCACGCGTCGTAGGTCTCGGGGCCGGCGAGACGCAGCACGGCGTCCTCGACCCAGTCGGTGCCGACCCAGCCGGTCGCGTCACCCGAGCCGAAGCCAACACACCAGGGGCGGTATGCGCCCTCGTTGCGCTCGGTCATCTGCTCGGTCAGGGCGACCATCTCGTCCCACGTGGTGGGAACTTCGTAGCCGTTCTCGGCGAAGTCGCTCGGCGAGTACCAGACATAGCCCTTGACGCTCGCCATGAGGGGGGCGGCGTAGAAGGTGCCGTCGATGGTGCCGTAGCCCTTCCACGACTCGCTCCAGAACTCGTCGACGTTCGCCTCGACGGCCTCGGGGGCCGGCACGACGTAGCCGTCTTCGATCAGGCGCTGCAGGAGGCCCGGCTGCGGGATGATCATCAGGTCGGGCGCGTCGCCGGCGGCCGCACGCACGTTGATCTGCGTCTCGGCCTCCTGCGTTCCGACGTAGTTGATCGTGATGCCGGTGCAGTCTTCGAAGTCGGACCAGCTCGTCACGAGGTTGTCGGCCTCGACGTCGATGATGGTCGCGTAGATCTCGACCGTCTGGCCCGAGAACTCGCCGTACTGCTCGTACTCGGCACAGTTGGCGTCGCCGCCACCGGTGCCGCCGTTGCCGCCGGGCGCCGGGGTCTCGGAGTCGGCGGCACAGCCGGCAAGAACCAGGCTGAAGGCGCCGATCGCCGCTGCCGGCAGAAGGAGCCGGCGTCGGAGGGTGGAACTCATGTGTTTCCTCCTCATTGAGGGTCGGACGTCGGCGTCGAGTGCGCCGCACGTGGGTTGGTGCAGGTGACGGGCCCAGGCCCCCTATTCGCCGTTTCACGTCGTCGTAGGGAACCGGTTCCAGGTGGAACGTTACGTCAGCAACCGCGGCCGCGCAACCGCCTATTCGCGCGCCGTTATCGATCCGTTGTGGAACGCTCATCGCGCATCCAGATGGATGCACGGGGCTGAGCCCCCGACACGCGCCGGAATTTCTGGCACCGGTTCCAGAGGTCCGAAATTTTGGCTACACTCCGGTTGCATACGTCGCGCGGCGATCTCGGCCGCGCGCATACAGCGTCCAATGGAGGACTGACGAGGCATGAGCATCCTGGCCGACGTGGCCCGCATCGCGGGGGTGTCGAAGTCGACGGCGTCTCGCGCGCTCAGCGGGCGCGGCTACGTCTCGACCGAGACCCGTCGGCGGGTCGAAACGGCCGCGGCCGAGCTCGGTTACGTCGTCTCGTCCACCGCGGCGAGCCTCGTCACGGGGCGTACGCGCAACGTCGGTGTGGTCATCCCGTACATCAACCGCTGGTACTTCGCCGAGGTGCTCGAGGGCATCGAGAAGGCGCTCATTCGCTCGGGCTACGACCTGACCCTGTACCGCCTCAGCATGGACACCGAGCTGCGCCGGCGCGTGTTCGACTACTTCCTCGTGCGCAAGCGCGTCGACGCCGTCATCGCCGTGACCATCGCCCTGAGCACGCACGAGGTGCAGATGCTGCAGGCGCTCGGCAAGCCGCTCGCCGGGATCGGCGGCCGCATCGCCGGCATCCCGTCGCTCTCGATCGACGACGTCGAGACCGCGCGGCTCGCGACCGAGCACCTCATCAGCCTCGGTCACACCCGCATCATGCACGTGGGCGGCGATCAGAGCGAGCAGATGGACTTCCGGGTGCACAGCAGCCGGTACGACGGCTTCAAGCGCGCCGTCGCCGACGCCGGGCTGACCCTCGATGACGACTTCCGCGAGGCCGAGTTCTCGGTGCCGGGCGGCTACCAGGTGGGGCTGTCGCTGCTCGGCGACCCCCGCCAGCGCCCCACAGCGATCTTCGCCGGCTGCGACGAGATCGCCATCGGCATCATGATCGCGGCGCGCCAACTCGGCATCTCCGTTCCGCAGGATCTCTCGATCATCGGCATCGACAACCACCCCATGGCCGAGATGTTCGGGCTGACGACGCTCGCCCAGCAACCCGGTTCACAGGGCGACCGCGCCGTCGAGTTCCTCATCCACCAGATCGAAAACCTCGACGCCCCGACCCCCGACGAGCACGTCGTGCTTCCGACGCGGCTGATCGTGCGCCAGTCGACGGCGGCGCGCCGCGACGCGTAGCACGCAGCCGCAGCTGCGAGGCGGAGCGCGCAGCCGCGCGAGCCGTCCTGGGCGCCCGGCCGCGAGCATCCCGCCGCACACAGCACGACGCCCCGCGCCGACCGAAGTCGATGCGGGGCGTCGTGGCGAATCCCCCGATGCGGGGGAGGCGACTACTTGAGCGTGACGGTGGCGCCAGCCTCTTCGAGCTGAGCCTTGGCCTTCTCGGCGGTCTCCTTGTTGGCGCCCTCGAGGACGGTGCTGGGCGCACCGTCGACAACGGCCTTGGCCTCGCCGAGGCCGAGGCTCGTGAGCGCGCGGACCTCCTTGATGACCTGGATCTTCTTGTCGCCAGCGGCCTCGAGAACGACGTCGAACGAGTCCTTCTCCTCGACCTCCTCGGCGGCGCCACCGGCACCACCGGCGGCCGGAGCGGCGGCAACGGCGACGGGGGCAGCAGCGGTGACCTCGAAGACCTCTTCGAACTTCTTCACGAACTCGCTGAGCTCGATGAGCGACAGCTCCTTGAACGCCTCGATGAGCTCGTCAGTGGTGAGCTTGGCCATGATTTCTCCTTGTTATGCGGGGTGTGTGTGGATCGTGGGTCGAGCGGCGTTCTTAGCCGGCCGATTCCTGCTTCTGCCGCAGGGCGTCGACCGCGCGAGCGGCCTGCGCGAGCGGCGCGTTGAACATGTATGCAGCACCGAACAGCGAGGCCTTGGCGGCACCGGCGAACTTCGCCAGCAGCACCTCTCGGGTCTCGAGCTCGGCCAGCTTGGTGACCTCGGCGGCGGTGAGCGGGTTACCGTCGAAGTAACCGCCCTTCACCACCAGGGCCGGGTTGGCCTTGGCGAAGTCGCGCAGAGCCTTGGCGACCGTCACGGGGTCCCCGTGAACGAACGCGATCGCGGTGGGTCCGGCGAGCATGTCATCGAGCGAGTCGATGCCAGCCTCGTTGGCCGCGATCTTGGTCAGCGTGTTCTTCACCACGGCGTAGGACGCGTTCTCACGGAGGGTGTTGCGTAGCGTCTTCAGCTGCGCCACCGTGAGGCCGCGGTACTCGGTGAGCAGGACGGCGGACGAGCCGGAGATGATCTCCTTCAGCTCGGCGACCGTTGCTTCCTTGTTCGCCATGGTGCTCCTTGTGTCGTGGGTTTGCGCCCGCCGACCGCACCGCAGAAATGGCGAAGGCTCCGGCGCAAGCGCTCGGAGCCTTAGTGGTCACACGCACGCGAACGTGAGTGTGGAAGGTTTCGAATCACCTGCGCGGGCCGTCGCACGCGCTCCGGGGAGCGTCTGCGAGCTTTCAATCGCTGTGTCCGCACGCGGACACGCCGATGACCAGCGGTCTTGGGCTCGATCAGCCTACGGGATGCACCCCCCGGCGACCAAATTCTCGTCACCACCCCCTATTGAGGATTTGCGATACATGCAATATGCTTCTATTGTTGTCGTCGTTCATCCCCCGTAAAGGAGAATTCATGGCCTCGCAGGTCACCCTGATCCCCGGCGATGGTGTCGGACCCGAATGCGTCGCCGCGGCACGTCGAATCATCGACGCCAGCGGCGCCCCCATCGAGTGGGACGAGCAGGAAGCGGGAGAAACCGTCTTCCGGCGCGGCATCGCCAGCGGCGTGCCCCAGGAGACGATCGACTCAATCACCCGCACCCGCACAGTCCTGAAGGGCCCGCTGGGCACGCCGGTGGGCTTCGGCGAGAAGTCGGCGAACGTGACCCTGCGCAAGCTGTTCGAGACCTACGCCAACATTCGCCCCGTGCGCGAGTTGCCCGGGGTGACGACCCGGTACTCCGGCTCAGGCATCGATCTCGTCGTCGTGCGCGAGAACGTTGAAGACCTGTACGCGGGCATCGAGCACATGCAGACGCCGGGCGTCGCCCAGTGTCTGAAGCTGATCTCGCGCAAGGGCTCCGAGAAGATCGTGCGTACCGCGTTCGAGTACGCGCGCAGCGAGGGTCGCCGCTCGGTCGCCTGCGCGACCAAGTCGAACATCATGAAGCTCACCGAGGGTGAGCTCAAGCGCACCTTCGAGCGCATCGCCCCCGAGTATCCCGACATCGAGGCACGTCACATCATCATCGACAACGCCGCTCACCAGCTGGTGAAGCGTCCCGAGCAGTTCGATGTCATCGTCACGACCAACATGAACGGCGACATCCTGAGCGACCTCACCTCCGCCCTCGTCGGCGGGCTGGGCTTCGCGCCGTCGGCCAACCTCGGCTCGGGCGTCGCGATCTTCGAGGCCGTGCACGGATCGGCGCCGAAGTACGCCGGTCAGAACGTGATCAACCCGACCGCGGTGATTCTGTCCTCCGTCATGATGCTGAAGCACCTGGGGCACGTGGACGAGGCCGAGACCATCGAGAACGCCCTGTTCGCAACGGTCGCCGCCGGCACTCTGACCGGCGACGTCGTCGGCTACGACTCGGGAGTCTCGACGACCGACTTCGCCTCGGCGATCATCGACAACTTCGGCCGATCGGCCGAGGGCTACCCCGTTCGACGTGGTCGGCCGCTCGCGCTGCCGAGCCCGGTCGAGAACCCCGTCACGGTCACCCCGACGTCGCGCCGCGTCGTGGGCGTCGACGTCTTCATCGAGTCGGGCATGCTCCCCCACGAGCTCGGACCCGAGCTGGAGGCCGCCACGAGCGACGCTGCCGTGTACCTAAAGATGATCTCCAACCGCGGCACCAAGGTGTACCCCGACGGCAACACCAACATCGACATGGTCGATCACTACCGGTGCCGGTTCATGCAGCGCGGTGACGGCGACCTCGATCGAGCGGCCATTCGCGACCTGCTCGCGCGGGTCGAATCACGCGTCAATTGGATGCACGTCGAACTGCTTCAGGAATTCGACGGCGAGCCGTCGTTCACGAAGGCGCAGGGCGAAGACTGAGCTGACTCGACGTCACGCGGCCGACGATGTCGCGTGAGCGCGACACGGTCGGGAATTCGGCGTCGAGGAGTTCGACCGACGGGCGCTCCATCACGGTGTCGGCCGCCGCGATGATGAAGGTGTCATAGCCAGGGGCCGCGTTCTCCAGCGCGCGCAGCACGGCTTGCCCGCCATCTCGGCGGTCGATGTAGCCGAACAGGTTCCAGCGTCTGACGCTCGTGTCGTGCTGCCATGACGGGAACTCGGCGTAATCCTCTTCCGCCATGACGTTGCTGAAGCGCAGGCCGGTGATGCGCAGCGCAGGGTCCCACCGCACGAGCTTGCGGGCGAGTTCCTCCTCGAGGTGCTTGCCGACCGCGTACATGAACTCCGGGCGCGTCGGCGCGGCCTCATCGAGCGGCACGTACGGCGGGTCGATCGCCATCGGGATGCCGAGCAGGGTCTCGCTCGAGGCGTGCACGATGCGCCTCACGCCCGCCCGCCTGGCGGCCTGGAAGACGTTGATCGTCATCGTCAGGTTCTGGGTGATGAGCGCCGTGTCGGGCACGATTCCAGGCGCGGGTACCGCGGCGAGGTGCACCACGGCGTCGACGCCGGCGTGCCGCGAGAACCGGTGACGATGATCTGCATGCGCTCGAGCCTAGGCGTCCGGCGCGAGAGGCAGCCGTACGCGGAACACGGTCTGGCCCGGCTCCGAGACGGCATCGACGACGCCGTCGTGAGCGCGCACGATAGCGGCCGTAATGGCGAGGCCCAGCCCCGTGGATCCGGTGGCACGAGAGCGCGAGGTATCGGCGCGCGCGAAGCGTTCAAACAGCACCGGCTGCACCTCCTCCGGGATGCCGGGGCCCGTGTCCGTCACCGTGACGATCGCGCGGCCCTCGAGCGTGCCGAGCGCGGCCGTCACCTCGGTGCCGGGAGGCGTGTGCACGCGCGCGTTGGCGAGCAGATTTGCGACCGCCTGGTGCAGGCGCGGCTGATCTCCGAGCACCGTCACCGGCTGCTCGGGCACGCGCACGACCCAGGCGTGATCGGGGGACGTGGCCCGCGCATCCGCCACGGCGTCGACGAGGACGCGTCCGAGATCGACGGGCTCTCGGGCGAGCTGGCGCCCCTCGTCCAGGCGGGCCAGTAGCAGCAGGTCGTCGACCAGCCCCGACATGCGCACTGACTCGCTCTCGATGCGGCTGAGCGCGTGGCGCACGTCCTCGGGCAGCTCGTGGCCCCCGCGGCGCGTCAGCTCGCTGTAGCCGCGGATCGCGGCGAGCGGCGTGCGCAACTCGTGGCTCGCGTCGGCAACGAAGCGGCGCACCTTCTGCTCGCTCGCCTCGCGGGCGTCCAGCGAGCGCTGAACGTGCACGAGCATCCGTGCGAATGCGACGCCGAGTTGGCCGACCTCGGTGTCGGGGTCGGTGTCGATCTGGGCGATCCGGTCGCGCAAATCGACGGCGCCCCTATCGAGCGGTTGACGGGAGATCTGCGTGGCCGTCTCGCGGATGCGCGTCAGCGGCCCGAGCCCCAAACGCACCACCTCGCGCCCCAAGACGGCGGCCACGGTGAGGGTTCCCACGAGGATGATCGTGATGACGGCGCCGAGACGGCTGGTCGTCTTCACCACCTCGCTCGTCGACAGGCCGACGAGCAGCGTCGAACCGCTCGGCAGTTCCGTCGCGAGCACGCGGAACTCTCCGCTGATGCCCGGGAACCGGACGGTGCGGGGCCGGTCGAGGCTCGTGTCGGCGAGCACGCGCAGCTGCAGCGGCGAGAGTTCTTGCACGGTCGCCGCCTCGTCGAGGTAGGCGGCGCTCACCCGTCCGCCCGGCGACACGAACGCGATGAGGCTGCCGACCGGGAGACCCGGCGTGAAGCCCAGGCGGGGGTCGGCGGGGCGGGTGCCGACGACGAACTGCACACGGCTCGACACCTCGCGCAGCTCGTCGTCGAGCTGGGCGACGAGGGCGGAACGCACGGCGACCGTGCTGATGAGGCCGATGCCGAGGGTGGCGAGCGCGAGCAGCGCGAGGATCCCCGCGATGAGCCGGCGCTGCAGCGACCACCGGCCGACCATTACGAGACCGGCTTGATCAGGTAGCCGACGCCGCGCACCGTGTGGATCATCGCCGGGCCGAGCGTGTCGATCTTCTTGCGGAGGTACGAGATGTAGATCTCGACGATGCTGGAGCGGCCGCCGAAGTCGTAGCTCCACACCCGATCGAGGATCTGCGCCTTCGACAGCACGCGGCGCGGGTTACGCATGAGGTAGCGCAGCAGCTCGAACTCGGTGGCGGTGAGCTCGATCTCGGTGTCGCCGCGGCGCACCTCATAGCTCTCCTCGTTCAGGACGAGGTCGCCGACGCGAATCTCGGGGTCGGCCTTCTCGCTCACGACGCTCGCGCTGCGGCGGATGAGCCCGCGCAGGCGGGCCACCAGCTCTTCGAGGCTGAACGGCTTTGTGACGTAGTCGTCGCCGCCCGCGGTGAGGCCGGCGACCCGGTCGTCGACCGCGTCCTTCGCCGTGAGGAACAGCACGGGCACGTCGCGGCCGTCGGTGCGCATCCGCTTCATCACCTCGAGGCCGTCGATGTCGGGCAGCATGATGTCGAGCACGACGATGTCGGGGGCGAAGGTGTGCCCCTCGGTGACCGCGTCCTCCCCCGTCAACGCGGTGCGAACATCCCAGCCTTCGTAGCGCAGCGCCATCGAGACGAGGTCCGCGAGCGAGGGTTCGTCGTCGACGACGAGCGCGCGCACGGGCGAGCCGTCAGGGCGGGTCAGGCGCGGCGGTTCAGGGAGAGTGTCTGTCTCGGTCATGACATCAGTCAGCCCGACAAGCCTATGAGCGTGCTTGGAACTTGCCAAGCCCGCCATCCGCCGCCGAAGGATGCGCGCACGTTTTCCCTGTGGGCAGCTCGGGATGGATCATTCTGACCAGGGCACCGCAAAGAGTGCTTGGCGTGTCATTCATCGCTTGTGACGATGCTCCTATATACGAGGCTTCCGATTATCCTTTGGCGGATTCCGGGCCGGCGCGAAGCCGTCAGTCTTGGTTCGAGAAGGCCGCGTCGAACGATTGCTCAGGCAAGTCCCACAGGAGTGATCGCACGAACTTCACCGCCTGCGCGGCGCCGTGCAGACGACTCATTCCGGCGTCCTCCCACTCAATCGAAATCGGTCCGGTGTAGCCGATTGCCTTCAGAGCGCGGAATGAGTCCTCCCATGGAACGTCGCCGTGCCCAGTCGAGACGAAATCCCAAGCACGCTTCGGATCGCCCCAGGCCAGATGAGAACCAAGGACGCCGGCACGGCCGTTGCGCGGGTGTAGCCGCGTGTCCTTACAATCCACGTGGTAAATGCGGTCGGCGAAGTCGACGATGAAACCCACGGGATCGATGTTTTGCCACATCATGTGACTCGGATCCCAATTGAAGCCGAAGGCCTCGCGACGATCGATCGCGTCGAGACTCCGCACGCTCGTCCAGTAGTCGTATGCGATCTCGCCGGGATGCACCTCATGCGCGAAGCGCACACCCTCGCTATCGAATACGTCCAGGATGGGGTTCCAGCGGCGCGCGAAGTCCTCGTAACCGGCATCGATCACGCTGGCTGGCACCGGCGGAAACATTGCCACGTAAGGCCAAATGCTGGAGCCCGTGAAGCCGACAACCGTATTGACGCCCAGTCGACGGGCGGCACGGGCGGTGAGCTTCAGCTCCTCCGCGGCGCGCTGCCTGACTTCCTCCGGCTCGCCGTTTCCCCATACTCGACTGGACAGGATGGCCTCGTGGCGGAAGTCGATCGGATCGTCACAGACGGCCTGCCCTGCCAAGTGATGCGAGATCGCGTAGAGCTTCAGCCCGTGGCGGTCAAGGATGTCTAGCCGCCCTTGCAAGTAGGCGTCGTCCTCGACAGCACGCTGCACATCGAGGTGCTCACCTGAGGCCGCGATCTCGAGCCCGTCATAGCCCCAATCGCTCGCGTGCTTCGCGACCTCGTCGAGACTTAGGTCAGCCCATTGGCCCGTGAATAAGGTAACGGGATGCGTGTTCATGTGAACTTCCTCTTCAGGAGACTGGCGCTTGAACAGATGACACCGGCGCTGCCACCCGCGTCAACGAACTCACGTCGACCCACGACTCAAGCTGAGACGAGCGAGTCACCGCATCCGTGAGAAGCGCGGCCCGAAGGCCATCTTCAAACGTCGGAACGTCACGGACAGGCAAACCTTCGAAGCGACCATACGCATCTGCGAGAAAAGCGTTGAAAGCGTCTTGATATCCCTGCGGGTGGCCGGGAGGGAGCAATGTGAGCCTCTGCACATCCCCAAGAGACATTGCACTGGATCCAGTGTGGATGATGCGGTTCTCGGTCGTGGAACCTGCCCAAAGTGTGTTGGGTTCTTCTTGGTTAAACGCGAGGGCTCCAGCCTCGCCGTCGATCGAGAAAGCGAGTCGGTTCTTGCGACCGGATGACACTTGGCTAACCATGAGTGAGCCCGACGCCTGCCCATCGGTCTCGAACATCATGGTCACGATGTCCTCTGTCTCGACGCTCTCAGGCTCGTTACCTCGACTACCGAAGGCCGTGGTCATCTTTGCGTTCAAGCGGGTGATCCTCTGGCCAGTCACAAACTCGACCACGTCACACCAATGAACCCCGATGTCGGCGAAAGCACGAGATGCTCCACCGAGCGTGGAACTCACGCGCCAATCGGTCTCAGCGGGGTCTGCCAGCCAATCCTGCAAATACGAGCCATGCAGCAGAAGCGGACGACCGATGTCGCCTCGCATGACCCGGGCTCGAATTTCGCGAACCACTGGGTAAAAACGATAGACGAAAGGGACCGCCGTGGGAACGCCAGCTTCCGACGCAGCGCGTGCCAAGCGAAGAGCGTCCTCGACGGTCGTCGCAAGTGGTTTTTCGCACACGACGGCCTTGCCCGCCGCCACAGCCTGTGCTGCGAAGGTGGCGTGAGTAGAGTTCGGCGAGCAGACGTGGACGACCTCGACGTCGGACGACGCGATGAGTTCGCCCACCGTGGGAAAGGCTCGAGTAGCGCCTATGCGCTCCGCAGCCATGACAGCACTGGCTTGAGACGAACTTGCGACGCCCGCGACCTCAACGCCCAGCGCGCGCAGTGCTCTCGCGTGAACGAGCGCCATGAACCCGCCGCCGATGATTCCCGCCCTCACGTCCGCCGCCCCTTTCGCAAAGCAAGCTGGGACGTGACGAACGACAGCCCGTCGCGAGCGAGCTGGTCCATCGAGTCGGCCACCGGCCGCCATAACGACACGGCGCGAGCAATCGAATCGACGGTTGGCAAGAATGACTCCACGACGACCGCCCCCTCGTATTCGATGTCGTGGAGCGCGGAGAAGAATTCCTCCCAGTCGATATGGCCGCTGCCGGGCGCGCCACGGTCGTTCTCTGAGGCTTGCACGTGGAAGATCAATTCCCGATGTCGTCGAATGGCATCTCCGAGTTTCTTCTCTTCGATGTTCATGTGAAACGAATCGATCATGATCCCGACGTTGGGTCGGTCAATCAACGCGCACAGCTCCGCAGCCTGATCAAGGGTGTTGATGAGGTCGGTCTCGAACCTATTCAACGGTTCGATCGCGAGACGGACGCCCTTCTCGGCACCATAGTCGGCAACTCCACGCAGCGTCTCCGCGGCTCGCAAGCGCTGCTTTGCTCGCTCGGCCTCGGGTAGCAGCTGAGTGCGACCGGTCTCGGCATACATCGGCCCAGCCACGTGGGGCGAGCCAACCTCTGCGGCAATGTCGATACATAGTCGAAGATAGTCGGTCGCCAAGTCGCGACGTGACTGATCAGGGGACGAAGCGTCACGATCGAAACCGAACGCGCCGCAGATGCTCACACGGAGCTGCGTGCGCTCGGCTTGCCGTGCGATCCAGTCAGCAGAGATAAGGCTCGGGTCCTCGATACATACCTCGATGAGGTCGTAACCCATATCCCTCACCAAATCGAAGGACTCAGCGTCGTGAGAGGAGAACGGCGACGCCAAGACAAAGCTGCTAAGCCCGACCGTCGTCATGAGACTGCCCACCCATCAGGCTCTCGACGATCGCCTTCGTATGACGGATCGACTCGCGAGTGTATGGCTCCTTGAACTCGGGAGCACCCGACCCTGAAAGCACGCCCCAGACATCGCCAGCGGCAGGAAGCAACTCGTATGAAATCCACCCGGTGTAACCGATGTCGAGAATCGCCCTCATGATGGGCACGAAATCTGTGTGCCCATAACCTGGTGCGGCGCGATTGCTATCGGCGAGATGCACATGACCGAGCGCGCTCCCAGCGGCACGCAATGAGTCGGCGATATCTGCTTCCTCGATCGACATGTGGAAAGTGTCCGCCATGTACTTGAAATGAGGGCTATCCACTTCGTCGATGAGACGAAGGGCTTGCTCCGTCCGATTGATCAGGTAGGTCTCGTAGCGGTTCCAGGGCTCGAGCGCCAGGGTGACCCCAGCCTGCCCGGCGAATGAAGCGAGCTCAATTGCCGCCGATCGCGCCCACTCCCATTCCTGTTCCACGTCAGCTTCCGGCGAGATCTTCATGCACGCGGTGGGTGTGAATGTCACAGTATTCGCGGAGAGCGCCGAGGCGAATTCGATGTTGGCCTTTACGTAGTCGACGGCCGCTCGGCGCACACTAGGCGAGGAGCTGACAATGTCTCGCTCGGATGTATAGATGCTCACGATGGAGGATGCCGCAATCCCGTTGGCCTCCAAGGCGGCGGTGATGTCCGGCAAAGACATCACCGCCGGCTCTCCCACGATCTCAACGCCGTCGTAACCGTCGTGAGCGACTCGCTCAATACTCTTTGCGAGCGGCTCGTCACCATAGACGAGCGTGTTGTATGTATAGCGAAACACGGTGAATCCCCTTTTCTGTATTCCCGGAATTACTTCACAGCACCGAAAGTCAACCCACGAACCAGGTACTTCTGTGCGCTCAACGCGGCGATCCAAACCGGAATCGCGACGAGAGTTCCAGCCGCCATGATCTGCGTCCATTGAGTTCCGACTGGCGTCACATACTGAGTAAGCGCAACCGTGACTGTCTGGCTGCCCGCGCTGGAAAGGATGCTGGCAAACAAGAACTCATTCCATGAGAAGACAAAGCAGAGAAGCGCTGTCGCCGCGATGCCTGGCATAGCTAGCGGCACGACGATTCGAACGAATGTCTGGACGTGTCCTAGCCCGTCGATGTGCGCGGCCTCCTCAATTTCCTTCGGAACATCCTCGAAGAAGCCCCTCAGCAGCCAGACCGCGAGCGGAAGGTTCATGAATACATGAAGAATGATTATAGAAGCAAGCGTTCCATTCAGCCCAATAGTCCTCATTACCAAGAAGAGCGGAATGATCGTGACAATCGGTGGGATGATACGAAAGGAGAGAATTGTTCCAGCGATTCCCGCTTTGCCCCGAATATCAAAGCGAGCGAGTGGGTACGCGATACCGGACGCGAGAACGATGGCAATAAATGATGAAAATATCGAGACCTGCAGGCTGTTCACCAGAGCAAAGGAGAAGTTCGAGCCGGTTAGCACCCGAGCGAAGTTGTCCAAAGTCGGAATGAAGAACCACTGAACGTCGGCACTGAACGCCTGATTGCCGGTCTTGAACGCGGTCGTGACCATCCACAAAATCGGAGCGATGAAAACCATGGTGGCGCTGATCGCGATTGCCATTCTTATGCCAACGGCCGCTCGGCGTCCCCGCAAACGACGTCTACGGGACTCCACACTGCTCAGGGCAGTCATGCTCTCACCGCCATTCGTCGAATCAGGAAGTTCATCATCGTGAGGACGATGATGAGCATGAGCCATGAATATGCCGCCGCATAGGAAATAGTGAAGGACCGGAACCCGACGTCGTATATCTGCCAGGACATGGTCGACGTCACGTCAATCGGGCCGCCCCGGGTCGTCATGAAGACGATGTCATAGACACGGAACGTGTCAATTAGGCGCAGAAGAAGGCCCACCATGATCGGGTACTTGAGCAGGGGCAAAAACTGATGCCAGACGATACGCGGCCAGGTGGCCCCATCCAGCTTCGACGCCTCAATAATGTCCTCGGGTATGCCCTGCATCGCTGCAAGAAATATGAGAAATAGGAAGGGCGTCCACTGCCAGATGTCGATAGCAATCAGTGTAGGCAGCGCCAAATCGGGGCTCCCAAGGAATTCCGTGGTAGGCAGACCGACTGAGCGCATCAGCTGATTGACGATGCCGAAGTTGGGCTCTAGCGAGAAACGTGCGAGGAGTCCGATGACGACGGGAGCGCACAACATCGGCAAAAGGATGAGGGATCGCATGATCTTTTCACCCGGCAAACCACGGAAGAAGACAAGTGCCAGGAGGAAAGCCAGGGCGAACTCGATCGCTACTGAGAAGACCACGAAGGTGAAAGTAACCCGTACCGAGTTCCAGAAGGCCGGGTCCGCGAGGATTTGCGAGTAGTTGTCGAAGCCGACAAATCTTGGCGCGTCCCCGGTTGTGATCCTCCACTGCGTGAACGAGAGCACCAGAGAATAGATCGTCGGATAGATCGCGATCGCCGCGAGAAAAAGCAGGCCAGGCGACATCGCGAGCCAGCGGCCCCAATGGAACGTCTGGCGACCCCCCGGGCGGTGCCCGACCTGCCTTGCAGGTCGGGCACCGCGTGTGGAGCGCGAGGCTATTGACATCACTGGGAGAAGGCCCGATTTTGGGTCTCGTCCGCTCGGGCCAAGCCCTCTTCGACAGACCGCTGTCCCAGCGAGATCGCGCTCAGTTCCGTGCTGAGCACTGTTTCCCAGCTTTCCTGACCGGGGAAGAGAGGTCGTGGCTGGGCGGTCTGCATAGCGTCGAGCACGACCGGCAGACGGCGGAACCGCAACACATCGGTGCCTTCGAGCGTCTGGTCTAGCAGTTCTGGACTCGAGTAGCTCGAGATGCGAACAGGATCTCCCGCACCATTCGATGCCTGGAACACATCGTTCTCTTGTGTCTGGAGCCAGGTAACGAACTTGATCGCTTCGTCGATGTTCTCAGAATACTTCGACACCGAAATTGTCCAGGCGGCAAGGTGTCCAGCACTCGTTCCGCGAGGCCCCTCCGGCATCTCAACGACATCCCATTGACCAACCGTCTGGGAGTTCGACGGGTCATCCACAGCGAACTGACCCCATGACCACTGAACGGCAGTGGCAATGGTGCCTTGCTGTGCGGCAGCTGTCACGTTGTCATACGTGAACTCATTGGCGCCCGCGGGCATGTACTGCATCATCTCTGCCCAGCGCTCGGTCGCTTCGATACACTCCGGGGTGCTCAGGGTCGACTCGGTGTAGTCGTCGTTAAAGGGTTTGCAGTCATAGCTGAATGCGAAACTGAGCCAGGTGTGCACGTTCCCAAACCCGCGGGCCGCTTGCGCCGCCCAACCGGAGAGTTCCTGACCCTCGAAGACGCGGCCATCGAAAAACACGACTTGCTGCAGCCACTCGTCCATAGTGGCGGGTGGTGCCAACTCGACGCCTGTCTCCGCAAGGTAGTCATCTCGGGTCTCCTCGTCTGCATACAGCGCGGAGTTGTACCACAGCACTGCAGGGTGGACCGTCTGAGGAATACCGAGCAGCTCCCCGTCCCACGTCGAAACGTCGAGGGCCAGGGGAAGGAAGTCCTCTCGATCTTCCGGTGTCAGCGCACTGTCGAGAGCTACTAGGTGCCCGCCGGTTCCAAAGTCCGGAATCCAGTTGTAGTCGAGGTTGAAGATGTCATAGCTCGAGTCCTGACTCGCGAACAAGGTGGCCATTCGCTCGTAAATCGCATCGCGACCAATGAGTTCGACATTGACGCGCACACCGGTCTCCTCCTCGTATTGGGGAGCGAGTTGTTCAGCGACAACTGTGCCCCACGTGGCGGGAAGAAAGATTGCGTTCAGGGTTACCTGATCGCCACTTGATTCCGGAGTGCCGGCTGCGCAGCCGGTTGCGATGAGGGCCGACGCCAGAGTCACGCCGACGATGGCGCGAGTCCTGGCCGGACGACTCAGAGGTTTCTTCATGTGGTGCCTCCTTATGTTCTGACTGTTGGTGATGGGTGGATGCGAAATGGAGTAAACGAGAAGCCGAGAAATGGAAGCAGACGTGCCTTCATCGGTCGGCGATGGAAATGTGGACCTTGATCGTGGAGCGATCATGCTCAAGTGCCTTGATGGCGTCGACGGCTTCGCTGAGAGGACGAATCGAATCCACGATCTTGGCGGGGGCGAATCGGCCTTGGGCGATGAGAGCGATTGCTCGGGGCCACGTGTCGTAGGTACCTGCGTAGGATCCAACGATCGTGAGTTCTTTTGAATAGATGTCAAACGGGCGCAGAGTCATGGATGCGTCCTGGGGCGCGGCACCATAAGCGAGTATTCGACCCCCCCGGCGAACGAGAGCCACAGCTGTCTCGTAGGTGCGCACGCTTCCGACCGCTTCGATGACCACATCGGGTCCCACCCCGCTGGTCAGTTCGGGGAGCGAGAGTTCGATGTCAGAGGCAAGAGGATTGATGACGTCGTCTGCTCCCAAGTCAGCTGCGAGCGCTCGGCGAGTTGCATCAGGCTCGGAGACAATGACGCGGCTCGCGCCATTGAGCCGGGCTAGGACGATGTGCGCAAGGCCCATGGGTCCTCCACCGATTACCAGTACGGTCTCCCCTACATTGATGCCGATTCGATCCTGTCCGTGGATCGCACATGCCAGGGGTTCGACATAGGCTGCCGCGTCGAGGTCAATTCCGTTCGGAAGAACATGAATGTTCGTCGCGGGCGCCAGGACATATTCGGCGAGCCCGCCCGCACGATGAACACCCAATTGGGCGACCGCGGGACAGAAGAGCTTCTGTCCTCGCGTGCAGTAGTAGCAGTGCCCGCAAGACACGTTGATGTCGGCCACCACCTGCGCACCTTCGTGAATGCCGTCCACACCAGGCCCCACGGCATCAACGACTCCGGAAAACTCGTGGCCCAGCGTCAACGGAAGGTTAGGAGCCGGAAAGGTCCCTTTGGCGATGTGCAGGTCTGTGCCGCAGATGCCGCTTCTCCAGACCGCGATACGGACTTCGCCGTGGCCCGGAAAAGGCACCGGCACGTCGTCGAGTCGAAGGTCACCGGGGCCGTGCAGCCGAACAGCCTTCATCGTGAGTGTCATCTCTCTCCTGACGTCAACAGGCGACGGAGATGACTCGCATCATCGCGCGCCGTAGTGGCTGGGGTCAGGATCATGGTGACACGTCTTGGTCATCTTTTGCAAGTGTTTCGGTAAAAGTCGCATGCTCGCCTGCTGAAGACGCTGATATTGGCCACACTTGATCTGGCCCGTAGAATTAACTCGTGGTCAAAATGCAAAACGGGGGTCCTTTCGCGAGCCGTGACTTGAGTGTGCTGTTCGACATCATTCGGGACGGAAAGCCTCGAACACGGGCGGAACTTGCCGCCATCACGGGGCTCGCACGCTCGACCGTCGCCACGCGAGTCGAAGCGCTCATGGCACTAGGTCTAGTCGCACCGATCGCTGACGCGCAATCGACCGGCGGCCGTCCTCCATCCCAGTTCGCTCTGGTACCGGATGCTCGCCTGGTCATAGGGATAGACCTCGGCGCGAGCCACGCGACCATCGCCATCGGCGACCTCTCCGGAGGAGTCGTTGTCCAAGATCGACATCAGATTGCGATTTCAAGTGGCCCTCAGGACGTGCTGGGCAGCGTTGTGAATGCGGGACTCCAGCTCCTCACTTCGATTGGACGAGGGCCTGAGGACCTTCTGGGAGTTGGCATCGGGCTACCGGGTCCCGTCGAGCACGACACCGGCCGACCATCCACACCCCCGATCATGCCGGGTTGGGACGGCTTCGACGTGCCCGGATGGGTTAGCGAGACTATCGACGTTCCCGTACTCGTTGACAACGACGTCAACATGATGGCTCTGGGAGAGCAGAGCGCTCAATGGAAAGACGTGCAAGACCTGGTGTTTGTGAAGGTCGCCACCGGCATTGGCGCGGGCATCATCGCCAGCGGCAAGCTACAACGCGGTGCCAATGGAATCGCCGGTGACATAGGCCATATTCCTGTCAACAGCGGAGCGGGGATACCTTGCCACTGCGGCAACGTCGGGTGTCTTGAAGCCGTGGCTTCAGGCCCCGCGATCGCGAGAAGGCTGCATGCGACCGGTCGAAGCACAAAGACCGGCGGCGATGTCGTCGAACTCGTGCGATCAGGCGACGTTGAGGCAATCCAAGCAGTCCGTCAAGCGGGACGCGACATTGGAGAGGTCCTGGCGACGTGCGTCAGCATCGTCAACCCCTCTGTCGTTGCGATCGGGGGCCTCATGGCTCAAGCTGGCGAGCACCTCTTGGCCGGCGTGCGGGAAGTTGTCTACAGCCGGTCGATTCCGCTCGCGACTGAACACTTGACGATCGTCCAATCGCGCACAGGCGCGGACGCCGGGATTGTCGGAGCGGGCATCCTTGCTATCGAATACGCCCTCGCCAACGGAGCCCTGGAATCGGACTCTCCCCGCGCGTGATGCCTCCGACTCCGGGCGGACTCTGACCGTTCGTACTCACGAGTGGGTGCGATCACAAGACTCCTCCCGTATGCGGGACAGCCACGGTGTAGGAGGTAAGGCTCGGATCCTTTCATAAACGACTTGTTTGCCCTCTACGTGAGCTACCCCTTGGCGCAAACTGCCACCTACGTTCCTTGATGGGATGCTGGCCCGCGATCACGACGGACGTCGCCCTCGGGCCCTCCCCCGTTCACCCCCGGGCCGCGCGGCCGTGACACGCGCGAAACACGTGCACGACACAATGGGAATGCAATGACGCGGCGACCAGGAACGGCAGGTGCGGGGATGACCACGATGCGCGCGGTGGCGATGACCGAGATCGGCGGGCCGGAGGTGCTGCAGTCAATCGACGCACCGATGCCGGTGCGCGCCAACGCCGAAGTGCTCGTGAAGGTGCTCGCTGCCGGGGTCAACCCGATCGACGCGAAGACGCGGTCAGGGCGCGGAGTGTCGGCGGCGATCCGCCAGTACCCGGCGATCCTCGGCTACGACCTGTGCGGCGAGGTCGTCGAATCGCCCTATCAGGCGCACCCCCTCCAGCCGGGGCGGCGCGTGTACGGCATGACCATGGTGCCCCGGTTCGACGGAACGTACGCCGAGTACGCCGTCGTGCCCGAGGCGTTCCTCACCCCGGCGCCGACAACACTGAGCCACGTCGAGGCAGCCGCCGTGCCACTCGCCGCGCTCACCGCCTGGGGCATGGTCGTCGATGTCGCGCGCGCCCACGACGGGCAACGGATGCTCATCCACGCGGGCGCCGGAGGCGTCGGTCACTTCGCGGTGCAGCTCGCCGCCTACTTCGGCGCGCGCGTCACCGCCACCGCGTCGCAACGCAACGTCGGCTGGCTGCACGAACTTGGGGCCTCACGGGTCATCGACTACACCGCCGAGCGGTTCGAGGACGCGATCGACGAGGTCGACGTCGTCATCGACCTCATCGGCAACGTGCACGACGACACGGGGTCGCGGTCGCTGCGCGTCCTCCGGCCGGGCGGGCTGCTGGTCAACGCGCCGACGGGCAGCTGGTCAACGATGGAGGAGGAAGCCGCGGCCGCCGGCGTGCGCGCCACGGGGTACCGCGTCGCCCCCTCCGGGTCGACGCTCGCCGTCATCGCGCGACTCATCGACTCGGGCGACCTGCGCGTGCACGTCGACCGCACCTTCCCGCTAACCGAGGCGGCCGACGCCCACCGGCTGCTGGAAGGCGGCCACGTGCGCGGAAAGCTCGTCCTCACCGTCGCCGAGTAGCCGCGGTCGCCCGGCCGAGCGACCCCGCGCCCTCCCGAAAACGACGAGGGCCCCGCCGAAGCGGGGCCCTCGCGGATCGTGCAGCGCGGTCACCCGCGCGCTCGACTAGAAAACGTTGACGTCGAGCGGGATGCCCGGGCCGAAGGTGGTCGAAACCGACCCCTTCTGGATGTAGCGGCCCTTCGAACTCGACGGCTTCAGGCGAACGACCTCGTCGAGCGCGGCCTGGATGTTCTCCTGCAGCTGCTCGGTGGTGAAGCCGGTCTTGCCCACGACGAAGTGCACGTTGGCGTGCTTGTCGACGCGAAACTCGATCTTTCCGCCCTTGATGTCGGTCACGGCCTTCGCGACGTCGGGGGTCACGGTGCCGGTCTTGGGGTTCGGCATGAGGCCACGGGGGCCGAGAACCTTACCGAGGCGTCCGACCTGGCCCATGAGCTCGGGCGTCGAGACGGCCGAGTCGAAGGCGGTGTAGCCGCCGGCGACCTTCTCGATGAGTTCGGCGCCGCCGACCTCGTCAGCGCCGGCCGCGATCGCCGCTTCGGCCGCGGGGCCGGTGGCGAACACGATGACGCGGGCGGTCTTGCCGGTGCCGTGGGGCAGGTTGACGGTGCCCCGCACCATCTGGTCGGCCTTGCGGGGGTCGACGCCGAGCTTCAGCGCGACCTCGACGGTCGAATCCATCTTCTTCGAGCCGGTTTCGCGGGCAACCGCGACGGCTTCGGCCGGGGTGTAGTACTTGCCGGGCTCGATCTTCTCGGCCGCGGCCCGGTAAGCCTTGGACTTTTGTGCCATGTTGTGTCTCCTGTACGTGAGTTCGCGGTTGACGAGCCTGGCTGGCTCTCCCGCTGAGTGAAGGTGTGTGAGGCGCCGATTACTCGACGGTGATGCCCATGCTGCGGGCGGTGCCGGCGATGATCTTCTCGGCCGCGTCGATGTCGTTCGCGTTGAGGTCAGCCTGCTTCTGCTCGGCGATCGCGCGAACCTGGTCGCGGGTGATCTTGGCCACCTTCACGGTGTGGGGGGTCGACGAGCCCTTGTTCACGCCCGCCGCCTTCTTGATGAGCTCCGCCGCCGGCGGGGTCTTCAGGATGAACGTGAACGAGCGGTCCTCGTACACGGTGATCTCAACCGGAATGACGTTGCCGCGCTGCGACTCGGTCGCCGCGTTGTACGCCTTGCAGAACTCCATGATGTTGACGCCGTGCTGACCGAGCGCCGGACCAATCGGCGGGGCGGGGTTGGCGGCGCCGGCCTGGATCTGCAGCTTGATGAGACCCGAAACCTTCTTCTTCGGTGCCATGTTTCTTTCCTTACTGTCGTGCCGCATCCCCCGAATGATTCGATGGATGCTGCGCTCCCGCATACGCGCCCGTTGCGCGCCGCGGTGGTTTCTGTGTCGCTAGAGCTTGGTGACCTGGTCGAACGAGAGCTCGACCGGGGTTTCGCGCTCGAAGAGTGAGACGAGCACGGTGAGCTTGCCGCTCTCGGGCTTGATCTCGTTGATCGTGCCGGGGAGCCCGGCGAACGAGCCCTCCTTGATCGTGATGGTCTCGCCGATCTCGAAGTCGACCTCGGCGGGGATGACGCGGGCGGCCTGACCGCCGGTCTTCTGCGCGCCGGGCTTGGCCGGGGCCTCCGCAACCTGCACGGTCGACTTCAGCATGTTGAACGCCTCGTCGAAGCGCAGCGGGGTCGGGTTGTGGGCGTTGCCGACGAACCCGGTGACGCCCGGCGTGTGGCGAACGACCGACCAGCTGTCTTCGTTCAGGTCCATGCGCACGAGCACGTAGCTGGGGATGCGCACGCGGTTGACGAGCTTGCGCTGACCGTTCTTGATCTCGACGACGTCCTCCATGGGGACCTGCACCTCGTAGATGCTCTCCTCCATGTTCATCGAGATGCGGCGCGACTCGATGTTCGACTTCACGCGCTTTTCGAACCCGGCGTACGAGTGCACGACGTACCACTTGCCGGGCTTCATGCGCAGCTCAAGCTTGAAGTCTTCGTAGGGGTCGACCTCGGCCTCTGCCTCGTCCTCTTCCGACTCGTCGTGCGTTGCCTCGTAGGCGGCGTCGGCCTCCTGGGCCGAGTCGATGTCGAGGGCGTCGTTGACGACGGCGTCGGCCTCAGGGTCGGCGGCGTTCTCGAGAGCGTCGAGCAGGCCATCGAGGTCGGGCTCGGCCGACTCATCGACGATGTGCATCGCGTTGTGCTCGGCCGGGTCAGCCGAGTGAATCTGCGAGTCGAGGACGTTGCCCTCCTGGGCCTCGTCTTCCTCGCTCGACTGCTCGGCTGCGGTCGCGAGGTCGATGTCGCGCGGCAGTTTGTCGCTCACAAGTTCTCTTTCCGTTTGCGGGTGGGTGGTGGTCGGGGCGGTGCTAGACCGCGCCACCGAACACAAAGCCCACGAGGGTACCGAAGACAATGTCGAGGCCGGAGACGATCGCCATCATGATGATGACGAACACGAGCACGACGAGCGTGAACGTGATCAGCTCGCGGCGGGTCGGGGTGACGACCTTGCTCAGTTCGTTGAAGACCTGGCGGATGAACAGCGCCAGACGGCCGAAGGGGCCGCGCTTTTCGGCGCGCTCCTTCTTGGCATTGGCGACGATGTCCTCATTGGGTTCGTCGACGGCGTTCCTGGCCACGTGTTAGTTCACCCTTCCTCGGTGTGCACGACATTCGTGCTTTGCAGGGCGGACAGGACTCGAACCTGCAACCTGCGGTTTTGGAGACCGCTGCTCTACCAATTGAGCCACCGCCCTTTGCGGGGGTTGAACCTGAACCTGGTCTGCATGCGACCCGACCGGGGATTCGGTCGACGGCACGACAAAGCATGGCAGAGTTCAACTACCGCGCCCCAGTGTAGGCGACCGATCGGGGCGCGTCCAACCGACCGCTCACTAGACTTCCGTCATGGCTCCGACCCACTCCCGCATCGCCCGTCGTATCGCCGCCATCAGCGAATCGGCCACTCTCAAGGTCGATGCGAAGGCCAAGGCGCTGAAGGCCGCCGGCCGCCCCGTCATCAGCTACGCGGCGGGGGAGCCCGACTTCGCCACCCCCGAGCACATCGTCGAGGCCGCCGCCGCCGCGACGCACGACGTCAAGAACCACCGCTATACGCCGGCCGCGGGCCTCCCCGATCTGCGCGAGGCGATCGCCCAGAAGACGCTCCGCGACTCCGGCCTGGAGGTCAGCCCCGGCCAGGTGATCGTCACGAACGGTGGCAAGCAGGCCGTCTACCAGGCCTTCCAGACCATCGTCGACGATGGCGACGAGGTGCTGCTGCCCGCGCCGTACTGGACCACCTACCCCGAGGTCGTTCGGCTGGCCGGCGGCGTACCCGTGGAGGTGTTCGCGGGCGCCGACCAGAACTACCTCGTCACGGTCGAGCAACTCGAGGCCGCGCGCACCGAGCGCACCAAGGTGCTGCTGTTCGTCAGCCCCTCGAACCCCACCGGTTCGGTCTACAGCCCCGAGCAGACCCGCGCCATCGGCGAGTGGGCGCTCGAACACGGCATCTGGGTCATCACCGACGAGATCTACCAGGCGCTGACCTACGACGGCGAGAAGGCGGTGTCGATCGTCGAGGCGGTTCCCGCGCTTGCCGACACGTGCATCCTCGTCAACGGGGTCGCGAAGACGTACGCGATGACCGGATGGCGAGTGGGCTGGATGGTCGGCCCGCAGGATGCGATCGCGGCCGCCGCGAACCTGCAGTCGCACCTGTCGTCGAACGTCGCGAACGTGTCGCAGCGCGCGGCGATTGCGGCCCTGACCGGCCCGCAGGATGCGGTGGCGACCATGCGCGAGGCATTCGACCGGCGACGGAAGGTGGCGGTTGCGGAGCTGAACCGCATCCCGGGCATGGTCACCCCCACGCCGACCGGCGCCTTCTACGTGTACCCCGACGTGACGGGGCTGCTGAACCGCGAGTGGGAGGGCGTCACACCGACGACCTCGCTCGAGCTCGCCGACCTGATTCTCGAGAAGGCCGAGGTCGCGGCGGTTCCCGGAGAGGCGTTCGGCCCGAGCGGCTACCTGCGCTTCAGCTACGCGCTCGGCGACGCCGAGCTGCTCGAGGGTATCCAGCGCCTGCAGCGCCTGTTCGGCGCAGAGTAGGCATCGTGTCCGCGCACGAGAACGTCATCGAGGTGCGCGAGCTGCGCAAGACCTACGGCCACGTCGCAGCCGTTGACGGCATCAGCTTCGACATCCACCGCGGCGAGACCTTCGCCCTGCTCGGCCCGAACGGCGCCGGCAAGTCGACCACGATCGAGATTCTCGAGGGCTACCGGGAGCGCACTTCCGGCGAGGTGCGCGTGCTCGGCACCGACCCGTGGCGGGCGAGCCTCGACTGGAAGGCGCGGCTCGGCATCGTGCTGCAGTCGAGCGGCGAGACGGGCGCCGTCACGGTGCGCGAGCAGCTCACCCACTTCGCCGCCCTGTACCCGAACCCCCGCGACGTCGACGAGGTGATCGCGGCGGTCGGGCTCGAGCACAAGGCGGACTCGCTCATTCGCAAGCTGTCGGGCGGCCAGCGCCGCCGCGTCGACGTCGCGGTCGGCATCATTGGCCGCCCCGAACTGCTGTTCTTGGACGAACCGACCACCGGCTTCGATCCCGAAGCGCGCCGCAGCTTCTGGCAGCTCGTGCGCACCCTGCAGTCGGAGGGCACGACCATCGTGCTCACCACCCACTACCTCGACGAGGCGGCCCAGCTCGGCGACCGGGCCGGCGTGATCGCCGGTGGAGGAATGGTGGACATCGCGCCGATCGATTCCCTCGGCGGAGCGGATGCGCGCATCCCGATCGTGCGGTGGGTCGAGAACGGCGAGACCCGCGAGGAGCGCACGGCGACGCCGGGCGCGCTCGTCGCGTCGCTCATCGACCGGCTGGGGCCGGAGCCGGAGAGCCTCGAGGTGATCCGCCCGAGCCTGGAGGACGTCTACCTCGACCTCGTCGGCCACGAGCACGCCGCCGACCTCGGCCAGGAGGTGGCGTCATGACCCGGGCGCTGCGGCTCGGCGCGCTGCGCGTCGGCTACGAGGTGCGGGCGTACTTCCGCCAGGGCGACACGGTGTTCTTCACGTTCCTCTTCCCCGTCGTGCTGCTGACGATCTTCTCGGTCTCGTTCAGCGAGGCGAACTTCGGCCAGACCGCCGACGGCGACGAGATCACGGCCGCCTGGTTCTTCCTGCCCGCGATGCTCGCGGCGGGAGTGCTGCTGAGCGGCCTCCAGAATCTCGCGATCGACATCGCGGTCGAGAAGTCGAACGGCACCCTGAAGCGCCTTGCCGGCTCGCCGCTGCCGGTCATGAGCTACTTCATCGGCAAGATCGGGCAGGCGCTCACCACGGGAATCCTGCAGGCGATCGTGCTGCTCGTCCTCGCGTTCACCGTCTTCCGGGTGCCGCTGCCCGAGGATCCGGCACTGTGGGGCCAGTTCGCGTGGATCTTCCTGCTCGGCGTGACCACGTCGGCGATCCTCGGCATCGCGCTGTCGAGCGTGCCCCGCAGCGGCGCCTCCGCGACGGCGGTCGTGATCCCGATCGTGCTCGTGCTGCAGTTCATTTCGGGCATCTTCCTGCGCTTCAGCGACCTGCCCGAGTGGCTGCAGCAGGTGGCCGGCTTCTTCCCCGTCAAGTGGATGGCGCAGGGCATGCGCAGCGTCTTCCTGCCCGACGAATTGGTCGTGCTCGAACCGAACGAGACGTGGAACCTGCCCGGCATCGCGCTCGCGCTCGGCATCTGGTTCGTCGTCGGCCTCGTGTTGACCGCCCTCACGTTCCGCTGGGTGCGGAAGAACCAGTAGTCGCTACAACGCGACGCCGACGAACACCGGCTCGGGGTGCAGCATGACGCCGAACTCGCTGAGCACCCGGGTCTGGATATACCGCGCCAACTCGGCGATCTCGGCCGCCGTCGCCCCGCCCGTGTTCGTGAGCGCCAGCGTGTGCTTCTTCGACACCGCGGCGCGCGAGGCGCCCAGCCGGAAACCGCGCGTGATGCCCGCGTGCTCGATCAGCCAGGCGGCGCTGAGCTTCACCGGGGCGTCGACCGGTTCGGGCGGCGGCACGGGCTCGTGACCGAGCGGCACCGCCATGGCGGGCGGCTCGGGCGCCGTCGACCAGCGCGGCGCATCCGACGGCAGGGTGCGCGCGAAGGAGGCGCTCACGATCGGGTTCGTGAAGAACGAGCCGGCGCTCACCGAATCGGGATCGTTCTCGTCGAGCACCATCCCCTTGGATGCGCGCAACCGCAGGACAGCGGATCGCACGCCGGCGACGGGGGCACGCTCGCCGACGCTCACGCCGAGCGCGTCGGCGAGCTGGGCGTACGCGACCGGCCGGCTGCGGGCATCCTCGTTGCGTTCCAGGGCGAGGTCGACCGAGAGGACGATCCAGGGGCGACCGGCCTTGATGACGCTCGCGCGGTAGCCGAGCTCCAACTCGGGGGCGGGCACGCGGCGGCGCTCACCCGTCGTGAGGTCGAGGATCTCGACGGCGACAAGGCTCTCCGACAGCTCCTGGCCGTAGGCGCCGATGTTTTGAATGGGGGCGGCGCCGGTGGAACCGGGAATGCCACTCAAGGCCTCGAGCCCCGCGAAGCCCGCGGCGACCGTGTGCGCAACGAGCTCGTCCCACGCTTCACCCGCCGCGACCCGCAGCCGCACCGGGCGGCGGGAGCTTTCGGCGTCGGGCAGGCGCTCGATGCCGCGCGTGGCCACCCGAATCACCGTGCCGTCGACGCCCGCGTCGCCGACGAGCACGTTCGACCCGCCACCGAGCACCAGCCACTCGTCGTCGTGGGCCTGCGCGTCGAGCACCGCGTCGACCAGCTCGTCGACCGTCGTCGCCTCGACCAGCCGCGCGGCGGGCCCGCCGACGCGCAGCGTCGTCAGCTCGGCGAGCGCCGTCCCGGCGTCGGCTGTACCCTCGGCGTGGGAACTCACAGCGTGCGGATGCGCGCCTGCGCCTTGCCGAGCACCGTCTGGCCGCCGTACGAGACGGTCAGGTCGATACGGGCCTCATCGTCGTCGAGGGCGCCGACCGTCGCCACGAGCTGCACCTCGGCACCGTCGACCGGGTCGACGACGACGGGGCGCGTGAAGCGCACCTGGTAGTCGGAAACCCAGCCCCGGGCATCCAGCCAGTCGGTGACGGCGCCGATCGCGACGCCCATTGTCAGCATGCCGTGGGCGAGCACGCCCGGCAGCCCGACCCGGGCGGCGACGTCGTCGCGGTAGTGGATCGGGTTGAAGTCGCCGCTCGCGCCGGCGTAGCGCACGAGCGAGTCGCGGGTAAGGGTGAGGGTCTGGTCGGCGACGACCTGGCCGAGCTCGATGCCCAGTGTTTCGGCGATGCTCATGCGTCGTCCCCCCGCACGACGAGGGTCGACACGCTCGTGACGACGTGCTGGCCGGCGGCGTCGACCATGTCGGTTTCGCTCGTGACCATCGCGTTGCCGCCGAGCGTCTTCACGCCCGTCACGCGCAGCGTCGCCGTGAGCTCCTCGCCGGCGACGACCGGCCGCGAGTAGGTGAAGCGCTGGTCGCCGTGCACGACGCGGCTGAAGTCGATGCCGGCGTCGGGCTCGGCCAGCAACTGCTGCAGCGTAGCCTCGGCCACGACGATCGGAAAGGTCGGGGGCGCCACCACATCGGCGAAGCCCGCGGAGCGCGCGGCCTCGACGTCGTGGTGCACGGCGGCGGATGCTCGGGTCGCGCGGGCGAATTCGCGCACCTTCTCGCGCCCCACGAGATACGGGGCGACGGGCGGAAAGGTGCGCTCGGGCAGGTCAGGATTCACGGGCACCCGGCCAGTCTAGGACGGGGCGGCAGACCCGGTCAGAAGAGCGTGGCGCCGAGCAGCCGGTCGAGCATCGCCCGGCCGAGCCGCTTCTCGGCGGCGTTGCGCGTGCGCGTGCCGCGCACCAGCAACTCGAGACCGCGTGTCGCCGCCACCGCGTTCAGTGCGGACTGGTCGCGATCGGTCGGCGTGCGCCCGTAGCCGTGCAGAAACGCTGCACGCAGCCACGGGGCATCGCGCCAGGGTCCGTACTCGAGCCACAGCAGGTCGACGATCCGCGGCTCGTGCTCGGCCTGCGAGAAGTCGATGAGGCGCACGTGGCCGCCCGGGTCGATGATCCAGTGCTCAGGGCGCAGCGCTCGGTGGGCGGGCACGTGGTCGAAGACGCCGAGGTCGAGGGCGGTGGCGACGTGCTGCCGCGCCAGGTGGCGCTCGTCGGCGGGGTCATCGCCGACGCCGAAGACGCGCTCGGCCTCGAGGCTCCAGCGCTCGAACTCGGCGGCGATGAGTCGGCCGAACCGGTCGTGACGTCGCGGCGGTTCTGCGTCGTGAAGCTTTCGCACCAGTTCGCCGAGCCGGTAGTGGATGTCGGGGTCGGTCTCGTGGGGCGTGCCCGCGGCGGGTTCGCCGAGCAGGCGTGAGAGAACGAGCAGCCGCAGCCCGTCGTCGAGCGTGACGATGCGCGGCGCATCCCCGCCGAGCGCCACCGCGTACTGCTGCAGCGACTCGCTCTCGCGGCGGTAGGGGCCGTCATCGCGATGCCATTTGACGACCGCCTGTTCGCCGCCGCGGGTGACGACGTGCAGCACGCGGGAGGTCTTGTGCCTGCCCCAGTGCTCGACGACGACATCGACGGGACCGAGGGTGCGGTGCACGCGGTCGAGCACTTCGGCATCGCTCGCGATCCGCGCGGCGGGGCGCGTCTCGGGCGCATCGGCGCCAGCAATTGCGGTCATCGCGATGCTCCCCTTCCGGCCAGAGGGTGCGGGTGTGTCGCCATTGGACCACGAAACCCCGGTCTTCCTGCGGTGGAAGCCGGGGTTTCGGGTGAGGTCTCAGCGATGCAGCGCCGAGACGGAAGTCATGTGGGGACTACTGGCAGCTCTCGCACTGCAGCAGGTCCATCGGGTCGACGGGCACTGCGTAGCCACCGACGGTGTCGTTTTCGTTGTCCATGTCGGGCCTCCTGTGTCTGATGGAATCCCGCCGTCCGGCGGTGGAGCTCCACTATATACACGGAATGACACTCGTGTCATTCCCCCAGATGTAGTGGTTCGGCGTGTCGCGCGATTTTTTCTGGGGCGGCTGTGAGGGGGGCCTCAATAGACTGCATCCGTGGCGGATGAACGGGGCGAGACGGGCGAAGAGGCGCCCGCACCCGAGCCCGAAACCGACACACGCACCCGCGCTGAGAAGCGCCGCGATGAGCTGATCGAGGAGGGCATCCTCGTCTCGATGGCGGCACTGCGCATGAAGGTGAAGAACCGCACGATCGTGTGGATGCTGCGCGACGGCAAGCCGTGGGACGACGCTGTCGTACGCACCATGGTGCGCGAAGAGTTGGCAGGGCTTGCCGACGAGCTGGAACGCGAGGCGGAGCGCCTCGCGGCGCTGCGTCCGAAGGCGGCCCGCCGCATCGGCCGCTCGCGGCACCAGCACGACTACGGCCAGGAAGACGTGTACCTTTTGCGGCAGCGCGAGAACACGAACCGCGCCGTGGCGCAGAAACTCATCGAGCTGGGTGACGACGACGCGGCCGTCGACGCCGTGGGGGCCGGCGTCAAGCACGACAACCTGATGGAAATCGTCTCGGCGGCTCCCCTGCCGTTCGAGCCGCGGTCGGATGACTCGCTCGACCCCGAGCAGCAGCGCCGCGCGATCCGCGCCATCGAGGACGAGCTGCAGGTGATGCTCGCCAAGGCGGAGGGTCGACCCCTGGTCGTCGGCGCGAGCGGCGCCCGGAGCGCGTCGGGTACGCCGGGTCGCCCGTGGTGGAAGCGCCTGCGCCAGACCCGCTGAGCAAGCGTCGGCCTGGGCCAGCCGTCTCGCGGCGCTGGCGCTGAAATGCGACGCACCTGCGCGTGACGTGGTGCGCATTCGACCATCGAAGGTGGCCGGGTGAGCCACCCCGGTGTCCGCGACGTCAGCCCGCCACCGTGACACGCCGAACTCCAGTCGCCGTCAGCGGCGTGTCGCGCACCCCTGCTGACGTCGCGGACACGCGTTGCGGTCACGACTGTAGGCAAGGGTGTCAGGGGATGCGTTGTCTCGGAATGCGGGACTCGAACCCCGCGAACGCGAACCAGCGTTCGCGGCGCCAGCCAGGGCCAGCCGTCTCGAGAATTGGTAGCGAGGGCGGGACTCGAACCCCGCAGACGCGAACCAGCGTCTGCGGCGCCAGCCAGGGCCAGCCGTCTCGAGATTGGTAGCGAGGGCGGGACTCGAACCCGCGACACCACGATTATGAGCCGTGTGCTCTAACCACCTGAGCTACCCCGCCGGGCGAAACCGGGGTTACACCCCCGCTTCAGAGCCCCGAGTCAGGATTGAACTGACGACCCCTTCCTTACCATGGAAGTGCTCTACCACTGAGCTATCGGGGCGCGACCGATCGGTTACCCGATTTCGGCACCAGAGAAGATTAGCACCTGTCGCGTGGCGTGTCAGACCGCCGTTCTGCTCACGCGTCGGAGCGCGAGACGACGCTCCATTGGGGGCTGTCGGCGGCCGCGGGCACCCCGTGTCCGGGGAAGGCGGGGGCGTCGATTCCGGGTAGCGCCCACGCGGTGAAGGACATCCCTGTCGACCGGATGCGCGCGGCGGGCCCGGTCTGGCGGGTGCCGTCCGCGACGGTCTCGCCCCGTGCATCCACCGCGAGTTCGCCGTCTCCGATGAGCCGCACGGCTGCGCCCGCGTCGATGCCGTCGAGCGCGATGTCGGCGTCGTCGCGCGCCGCGAGTACGAGCACGGTCTCGTCGGCGAGTTCGCGCACGAAGACGAGCGCATCGTCGCCGACGTGCAGCCAGCGCAGCGAGCCGGTGCCGAGAGCAGGGTGCTCGCGCCGCAGGCGCAGGTGGTCGGCGTAGAGGTCGATGGTGGGGGCGTAGTCGTCGAGGCGGTCCCAGGGGATCGGTGTGCGCGAGTGTTCGCCGTTTTCGCCGGTGAAGCCGAACTCGTCGCCGGCGAAGACGACGGGGATTCCCGGTAGCGACAGGGACAGGCCGAGCGCCACCGGCACGGCGCCGGGGCGGGCCCGCGTGACGAAGCGGGAGGTGTCGTGCGTGTCGAGGGCGTTCATCGAGTTCAAGCGCGAGCGCCAGGGCATCGCCGCGGTGAAGCGGGTGTTCGCGTCGGCGACCTGGTGACCCGTGTACTGGGGCATGACCGGGTACGGCAGGCCGAAGAACCAGCTGATGGGGCCAGGCTCGCTGAGCCACGCCCAGACGGGTCGGGTGAAGCTGACGTAGGTCATGGCGCCGTGCCAGCCGTCACCCTGCATGTCGCTCTGCGCGTCGTTGGTGCTCTCGGCGAGGAGCAGGGTGTCGGGGTTGACGCTGCGCATGGTCGCCTGGGTGAGCTGTCGCACCTCGGCGTTGAGGTCGTGGTCGTCGAGGCGGCCGGTCATGTTGGCGACGTCGATGCGCCAGCCGTCGAGGCCGTACGGCTGCTGCAGCCAGCGGCCGACGACGGAGTCGGGGCCGTCGATGAAGCGGCGGCGCAGCTCGTCGCTTGCCCAGTTGAGCTTCGGCAGGCTTTCGACGCCGAGCCACGACACGTAGCCGCCGTCGTCGTCGAGGTAGTAGAAGGCGCGCTCGGGCGCGTCGGCGCTCGCCCGGGCCGCGACGAACCACTCGTGGGCGTCGCCCGAGTGGTTGAGCGTCAGGTCGCCCATCACTTTGATTCCGCGCGCGTGCGCCGCCTCAACGAGCCGCACAAGCGCCTCGTCCCCGCCGAGAAGCGGGTCGACCTGGTCGAAGCTGTGGGCGTCGTAGCGGTGATTCGACCGGCCGGGGAACACCGGGGTCAGGTACAGCACGGTCGCGCCGAGCCGCTCGAGGTGGTCGAGATGCTGGGTGATTCCGTCGAGGTCTCCCCCGTAGAACTGCCGCGGCGTCGACGGACCCTGGTAGATCGGCTCGTCGTGCCACTCGGCCGGCTCTGCCCACTCGGGCAGGTCGCGGCCGTCGGCGGCGGATGATCGGGCGAAGCGATCGGGGAACACCTGGTACATGACTGCCTCCGCCCCCCACGCCGGCGGCGGCGCGAAGGTCACGAGGCGGAAGTCGTCGTCGTCGCGCGTCTCGATGTCGCTGAGGCCGGCCTGCGAGAGGAAGTGCGTCTCGCCGCTCGCCCGGGTGATGATGAAGCGGTAGCCGTGGATCGGGTTCTCGATCAGCAGCTCGGCCTCCCACCAGCTCGCATCGTCGTCGTGATGCACGATGACCGCCGGGGTGAACCGCGGCTCATGGTTGGGGTTCGAGCGCGTCTTCACCCCGGCTACGTGGCCGTAGCGGTGGGGAACGCGCAGGCGCACGCGCACGGCATCGCCGAGCGCGGGCTCCTGGGTCGAGACGTAGAGGGGCGACCCGTCATGGTGCGGACGGGCATCGATTTCAGGCAGCACGGGCGGGGTGGTCCTTCGCGGTGACGCGCGCGTCGTCTTACTTGACGCTGCCGGCGGTGAGCCCGCCGATGATGTACTTCTGCAGGTAGAGGAACAGCGCCATCACGGGGATCGCCGCGAGCACCGCTCCCGCCGAGAAGATCGTCCAGTTCGTGGACGTCTCCTGACTGATGAACTGATACAGCCCGACCGCGAGGGTCTGCGTCTGCGGGCTCGTGAGCACGACCGAGGCGATGACGAACTCGCTGGTGGTCGCGATGAACGACAGTAGCCCGACCACGGCGAGGATCGGCGCGACGAGGCGCAGGATGATCGTGAAGAAGATGCGCGCGTGGCTCGCGCCGTCGATCTTCGCCGCTTCGTCGATCGAGACAGGCACGGTGTTGAAGAACCCGTACATGAGGTACGTGTTCACGCCGAGCGCGCCGCCGAGGTAGACGAGAATCAGGCCGGCCTGGGTGCCAATTCCGATCTGCGGGAAGATGTCGCCGATTCCACTCAGCAGCAAGAAGATAGCGACGACGCCGAGCAACTGCGGGAACATCTGCACGAGCAGCAGGGTCAGCAGGCCAACCCGGCGGCCGGTGAAGCGCATCCGCGAGAAGGCGTACGCGGCGAGCGCCCCGAGGAAGACGGTGCCGACCGCGGTCGTGAGCCCGATGATCATCGTGTTCAGGAACCACGCCGCGTACGGCTGCTGCGGCAGCTGGAACAGCTCGACGTAGTTGCCGAAGTCGATCGTGCGGAACAGCACGTTCGATCCGACCAGCGTTCCCGTGGGGTTGAGCGAGGCCGACAGCACGTACAGCAGCGGGAACGCCGCGAAGACGAGCATGACGATGCCGATGAGGTGCCGCCACCCGGTGTCACGGGCCCAGAAGAGGAAGCCGCGCTTGCGGCGCTCCGGGATGCTCGTGTGCGGCCGGTCAGCGGACGGCGCGGTCGCGACGGTGGTCGCCGCCCCGGCGACCGCCGGGTTGAGGCGCGCGCCGATCTGTTGGCCGTCGGACGGGTTGAAGGGGTTCGTCATGTCAGTTCAACTCCTCGAGGGCCTTGGTCTGGCGGAAGCTGATGATCGACACCGTCGCGACGATGATGAAGATCAGGATCGCGAAGGCGCTCGCGAGGCCGTAGTCGCGGCCGGTTCCGGCGCCGAACGCCACCTTGTAGACGAGCGTGATGAGGATGTCGGTGGCACCCGCATCCACGCCGGCGGTGACGTCGCGCGGACCGCCTCCCGTCAGCATGTAGATGATGTTGAAGTTGTTGAAGTTGAACGCGAAGCTCGAGATGAGCAGCGGCGCGACCGACACGAGCAGCAGCGGGAACTTGATGAGTCGGAACACGGCCCAGGGTTTGGCGCCGTCGACGGTGGCGGCCTCCGTCAGCTCCTCCGGAATCGACTGCAGCGCCCCCGTGCAGATGAGGAACATGTAGGGGAAGCCGAGCCACAGGTTCACCGTCAAGACGCTGATCTTCGCCAGCCACGGATCGGTCAGCCACGGGATGCTCGCCCCACCAAACAAGACCTGGTTGATGTACCCGAAGTCCTGGTTGAACAACCCGAGCCAGACGAGCCCCGAGAGGAAGCCGGGGAAGGCGTACGGGAGGATCATGATGAGCCGGTAGGCCTTCTTGCCCTTCATGCCGGGCTTGTTGAACACGATCGCGAGGAACAGTCCGAGCGCGAACGTGGTCGCGACGGAGAGGATCGCGAAGGCGAAGGTCCAGATGGTGACGCTGATGAGCGGCCCGCGAATGTTGTCACTCGTGAACGCCTTCACGAAGTTGTCGAAACCGACATTGATCGTCCAGCCGGGGATCAGCTCGCGACCATCGTCGCTAACGAAGGCGCCGTTGCCACCGTCTCGGTAGATGGTTCCCGCCGCGTCGGTGAAGGTGTCGGTGGCCTCGTCGTATTCGAGGGCCGACAGATAGAGGTAGGCGTTCGAACCGTCCGGGGTGCGTAGCGCCCCGTCGGCCGGGTCATCGCTGAACGGCACCGAGAGGTTCGTGATGGCGCGTTGGTTGGCGAGCAGGTCGGCAAAGCTCAGCGAGGTGTAGCCGTCGACGGCGACGGCCTTGCCGGTCGAGTCGAGTTCGGCGCCGCCGGCCGGTGCGAGCGGCTCATCGGGGCTGCCGAGGAGCACCTCGCCGGTCGGGGTGGTCACAAGGAAGGCGTAGTCGCCGCCCTGCTCCAGCACCTGGAGGCGGAAGGTCGGAGAGTCGGGCACGCGGTTCAGCGACGTGAGCTGGATGTTTGCGATCGCATCCTCTTTCGTGCCGTTCCGCCCGTCGCCGTAGTTCGTGAAGGCGATGTAGCCCGAGTACACGACGACGAAGATCTGGAACACGGCGAGGAACAGCAGGCCCGGCGCCAGGTACTTGGCGGGCAGGCCCCCAGGCCGCAGGTAGATCCAGTTGATGACGAGGGTCACGGCGAGCGTGATGCCGAAGATGAGCCACGACTCCTGCATGAACAGGACGAACATGGCGAACACGGCGAGCGAGTCGACGAGGCCGAGCAACACGATCTTGAACGCCCAGCCGCGCAGGCTGTTGCTCGAGTTGGTCGCCATGACGCGGGCGGGGATTCCGCCGCCGCGGGTACGGGGTGGGGGCGTGACGACCGGCTGGTCCGTCCCTGGAGTGGTGTTGCTCATCGTTCCTCGTCTCACTGCACAGGAGGGTGTGGTGCGGCGCCGAGCGCGGTCGGCACCGTGACGGTGCAGCGAGGCCCTCCGCGATGCGGATGCTCGCGAAGGGCCTCGCTTGTCACCTGCGGTCTCGAGGCTTAGCCGTCGACCTTCTCCTGGATGCTCGCAACCATCGCGCGCCACAGCTCGACCGGGTCACCTTGGCCGTTGATGATGGCGACCTGGGTCGAGCCCCAGTCACTCCACACGACGTCCATCGCGGGAACGTTCGGCATCGGGACTCCGGTCGCGCCGACCGCGCCGAAGGCGGCGACGTCAGCGTCGCCCTGCGCGGCCTCGAAGGCGCTCAGCAGCGCCGGGGCGCGGCCACCGACCTCGTACAGTGCGGTCTGCACCTCTTCGCTACCGATGTAGTTCACGAGGAACTCGGTGGCGGCGATGGGGTTCTCGCTGCGCGACGACACGAAGAAGCCCTGCACACCGACGAACGGCGAGGCGGTCTCTCCACCGGCGGTCGGGATCGGGTCGATGGCGTAGTTGATGCCGCCTTCCTTGATGGCCGGCAGGTTCCACGGGCCGGTGAGGAAGAACGGCGACTTGCCGGCGATGAACTCCTCGCGGGCGATGTCGCCCGTGATGTTGGTGTTCAGGATGCCCTGTGAGCCCCACTCGGCAAGTTTCGTGGCGAACTGCTCGCCACCCTCGTTGCCAAGGGCGAGCGTCGTCGGGTCGTAGGTGCCGTCGGCAGTGATCTCGAAGACCGGGGCGCCGAACGAGGCCTGCAGCGGGTACAGGTGGTACGGGTCAGACGCTGCCGGGTCGAGGCCGACGAGGAAGGCGTACTCGGTACCGGCGGCCTGGCCGGCGGCGATGAGCTCGTCGAAGGTGGCGGGCGCCTCGGCGACCAGGTCGGTGTTGCGAATCATCGCGATGTTCTCGACCGAGTAGGGCAGACCGTACGTCTGGCCCTCGTAGCTCATGGCCGTGATCGCGACGTCCTGGAAGTCGCTGGCGGCGTCACCGAGCTCGAGCGGCGCAACAACACCGTTCTGAACGAGCTTGCCGAGCCAGTCGTGCGCGCCGACGATCACGTCTGGGCCGTTGCCGGTCGGGGCCTGCGTGATGAAGTCGTCGCGGATGGCTCCGAAGTCCTTCGTCACGAGCTCGACCGCAACACCGCGGTCGGCTTCGAACTGAGCGGCGATGTCCTCCAGGACTCCGGCGCGGTCAGCGTCGACCCACACGGTCAGCGTGCTCGACGCCGCGGGGGTCTCGGGGGCGGTCGTAGGGTCGACTGGCTCGGCCTCGCCGGCGCAGGCGCCGAGGAGCAGTGCGGCGGAGGCCGCCATCGCTCCTGTGGTCAACAGGCTGCGGGTCACCTTCATCGGTGGGTACCTTTCGTGTGCGGACGGCCTCGTCGCCGGCGCGCTGCCGGTGCTGTCTGCCCGTGGCAGACGGTCACCGTCGCCAAGAGGCCATTCTCTTGATGCGCTCGCGGATTGCAAGCGCTTACAGTTATAGCGCTTCCGCTGAATCCCCACAACCATGGATTTTTGCCGGATGCTCCGCGACCACTCGCTGAAAGAGTGCTGGAAGCCTGGAAACGCTTCCACCACGTGGAACCGTTTCCACAGTCAGCCTTTTCGCGTATCGTGGCCGCATGCCCAATGAAACCTTGAGCCCTACTGGCGCGCCCGAGCGTGTCTCGCACACCCGTGCATCCCAGCCGGGTAAAGAGTGGTGGCGCACCGCCGTCATCTACCAGATCTATCCGCGCTCGTTCGCCGATGCGAACGGCGACGGCATCGGCGACCTCGCCGGAATCACCGAGCGTCTCGACTCGCTCGCCGCTCTCGGCGTCGACGCCGTCTGGCTATCTCCGTTCTTCCGGTCGCCGCAAAACGACGCGGGGTACGACGTCAGCGACTACTGCGACGTTGACCCACTGTTCGGCACCCTCGCTGACTTCGATCGGATGCGCGAGCGGGCTCACGAGCTCGGCCTTCGGGTCATCGTCGACCTCGTTCCGAACCACTGTTCGAGCGAGCACGTGTGGTTCCAGGAGGCACTGGCCGCCGGCCCCGGTTCCGTCGAGCGCGACCGCTTCATGTTCCGCGAGGGCAAAGGTGAGAACGGCGAGCTGCCCCCGAACAACTGGCAGTCGATCTTCGGCGGCCCCGCCTGGACGCGGGTGACCGAAGCGAACGGCGAGCCCGGTCAGTGGTACCTCCACCTGTTCGACTCGACTCAGCCCGACTTCAATTGGAAGAACGAGTGGGTTTGGGAGCGCTTCCGCGAGATTCTGCGGTTCTGGCTTGACCGCGGGGCCGACGGCTTCCGCGTGGACGTCGCCCACGGCCTCATGAAGGCGGACGGACTGCCCGACGTGCCAGAGCCGGAGGAGGGCGAGAGCCTCGCCGAGGCCATGATGAAGCCCGACGAGGTGCCCTACTGGGCGCAGCCTCCCGTGCACGACGTCTATCGCGACTGGCACAAGGTTCTCGCCGAGTACGACGGCGATCGCGTTCTGTGCGCCGAGGCGTGGGTCGAGCCGCTCAGCCGTGCCGCCCTGTGGGTGCGCGACGACGAGATGCACCAGGCATTCAACTTCAGCTACCTCTCGACGCCGTGGGAGGCTCCGAAGCTTCGCACCGTCATCGACGAGTCGATTGTCGCGTTCGGTGATGTCGGCGCGCCGAGCACGTGGGTGCTGTCCAACCACGACGTCGTGCGCCACGCGAGCCGCCTCGGCCTGACCGTGCACGCGGCCGCCCCTGCGAGCGGCATCGGCCCGGCGTCGGAGGACAAGCCCGACGAGGTGCTCGGCCTCAAGCGAGCGCGTGCCGCGACGGCGCTCATGCTGAGCCTGCCCGGCAGCGCGTACCTGTACCAGGGTGAGGAGCTGGGCCTGCCCGAGGTCATCGAGCTGGACGACCACGTGCGCGAAGACCCGACGTTCCACCGCACGAACGGCGAGGTCTACGGCCGTGACGGGTGCCGCGTACCGCTGCCGTGGGAGGCCGACGCCCCCGCGTTCGGCTTCAACGCAACCGGCGAGAGCTGGCTGCCCCAGCCCGCCGAGTGGAGCGCGATCGCGCGCGACGCGCAGGAGGGCGACCCCAGCTCGACGCTCGAGCTGTACCGTCGCGCTCTGGCCCTGCGGGCGGAACTGCGCCTCGGCGAAGGATCCGTCTCGTGGATCGATCTCGGCGACGACGCAGTGGCGTTCCGCACGGGCGACATCATCGTGATCGCCAACCTCGGCGAGGGCGCGATCGAGCTTCCGGCCGGCGAGGTCCTCCTCGCGAGCGGTCCGCTCGACGGCCGTGCCGTGCCGACCGACACCACCGTCTGGCTGCGGGCGGCGAGCTGACGCGACCGCACCGCGACGCAACGAGCCCCGGACGCGCTGAGCGCGCATCCGGGGCTCGTTCGTTAAGGTCTGGGCCTACGAGGCGTTGGTGATGAGCCAGGCGTACGGGTCGACCGGGACGCCGTCGAGGTGCAGCTCGAAGTGCAGGTGCGGAGCGGTCGACATGCCGCTCGATCCGACGAGGCCGACGAAGTCGCCCGCCTCGATGGTGTCGCCGACGCGCAGCGGGGAGGAGTCCCACACCATGTGGGCGTAGACGCTCGTGACGCGTTGGCCGTTGATCACGTGGTCGATGTGTACGTGGTTGCCGAAGCCGCCGCCCTGCTGCGCGAGGGTGACCGTGCCACCGGCGATCGCCTGGATGGGCGTGCCGTAGCCGGGAACGAAGTCGAGGCCCTGGTGGTAGCTCGAGCAGCCCCAGCAGGGAGCCGCGCGGCTGCCGAAGCCCGAGCTGATCGGGGCGGCGAACGGGAAGGGCCAGCGCACGGCGCCCGCACCGGTGGTCGCGTAGGCGAAGGTGCGGTTGCCGTAGCGCAGGCGCATCATCTCGGCGTACGAGGTGACGCTCCAGTCGTCGCGGCTGGCGACGGGAAGTGCGCTGGCGTCCTCGGCCGCGGCCGAGAGCACCTGAGCCTCGGGGGCGTCGGTGGCGGCACGGCTGGCACCCGTCTCGATAACGGCACCGGCGTCGAGGGCGCTCGCGACCTCTCCGAGCGACGCGGTCGCCGCGGGGGCGTTCGGGTCACCGAGAACGCTGGAAGGAACCGACGTGCCGATGATGAGTGCCGCGGCCGCTGCCATGACGATCGGCGGGAAGACCTTGCGGGCCACGCGCTTGCGCAGCGGCACTGTGGGCGCGGCGGCGACGGCCGAGTTCGTCGTGGCGACGGGGCCAGCCGGCGGTCGCGGGACGACGCCTCGGCGGCTCGATGCCGACACCGCCGGAGAGGGGCTCGTGCTTGCGCGACGCGAACGACGCGACGCGGCCTGTGCGGCCTCGGCCTCACGCAGTGCCCGACGCGACTGGTGCCCCTCGGCGGCGCGCGCTTCACGACGCGTCGACGGCTGCGCCGAACCGCCGTCCGATGTGGCCGCGGGGTCGCCAAGAGAGGCGGTCAGCCGCGTGAGGTCATCGGTCATAAGGGTGGTGGGGTGTTTCTCTGCGTCGTTCGGGTCAGTGTCGATCGGGTCTGGGCGCTCGTTTGTGACGCGGGGAACCGCCTCCGTTTATCACGAACTGGTAAAGGCTAACCGCTTGTGCGGGAAACGAAAAGTCCGCGAACCGGATTCATAGGTTGTCTACGAAGCGACGTGGGGGTCCGGACAGTAAACATCAGGCCCCGATCTCGTCGAGCAGCTTCTCCACAGAATCACGCAGGTCGGGGTGCACGGCGATCAAAAAATCGCGACTCGGCGCAGCCCCTCCGCGGCCGACCACGACCCCACCGGCCTCCTGGACGACGAGACCTCCGGCCGCGTGATCCCAGGGGTTCAGGGTGCGCTCGAAGTACGCATCGACCCGACCCGCAGCCAGGTTGCACAGGTCGAGCGACGCCGTGCCCAGGCGACGAATGTCGCGCACGCGCGGCAACATGGCGGCCACGGCGGCCCCCTGCCGACCGCGCAACTCCGCGTCATACGCAAAGCCGGTCGCGATGAGCGCCTGATCGAGCGCCGGTGGCGCAGGGATGCGGAGGGCCCGGTCACCGAGGAAAGCGCCGCCCCCGCGCACCGCCGTAAAGATCTCGCCGGCGGCAGGGTTCAGCACGACACCAACGCGCTCGATCCAGTGCGCCGGATCAGCCGGGCCCTCGACGACGGCGATGCTCACCGCGTAGTGCGGGATGCCGTACAGATAGTTAACGGTGCCGTCGATCGGATCGACGACCCAGGTCAGGCCGCTGGACCCCTCGCCCCCGCCGCTCTCCTCACCGAAGAACGCGTCATCGGGTCGCGCCTCCGCGATGCGGCGGCGGATGAGCGCCTCGGCGTCACGATCGACCTGGGTGACGACGTCGGTCGACGACGACTTGCGCTCGGCGACGGTGACCGTGCCCTCGCGGGCCGTGGCGATCATCCGCCCTGCCTCCGAAGCGATGTCGAGCGCGAGTGCAAGCAGGTCGCTGTCGGACGGGCGGGCGGGAGCGGGCGACATCATGCGTCCAGTCTTCCAGGCGCCGCGCGACGTCGATCACCAAGAAAACGGCCCCGCGCTCGATCGTCTCGAGCGGCGGGGCCGTCCCATGGTGGCGAGTGAGGGATTCGAACCCCCGAAGGCTACGCCGGCTGATTTACAGTCAGATCCCTTTGGCCGCTTGGGTAACTCGCCGTGCGCGCGCCCGCCCGCTGTATTCAGCGACCGGGTGCGCGCAACGAGTTTATACGGTCGCGAGGGTCCGCGACGACCAGTTGAGTGCAAGCGCTTGCAAACTGGGGTGGGCGCGTTAGTCTGGGCCCAAACTTTCGAAAAGAGCGTAGTCATGACCGGTATCGACGACGTCGCCAAGCTCGCAGGCGTGTCCACGGCCACGGTGTCACGCGCGCTCAGCGGCCGCGGGCACGTCGCGCCCCGCACGCGCGAGAAGGTCGCAGCCGCGGCCGGTCAGCTGGGGTACGTCGTCAACGCCGACGCCTCGAGCCTCGCCACGGGGCGCACCCGCAACGTCGGTGTCGTCGTGCCCTTTCTCAATCGGTGGTTCTACACCTCCGTGATCGAGGGGGCGCAGCGCCGGCTCATGCAGTACGGCTACGACCTCACCCTGTACAACCTGTCGGGCCACGACGACGAGCGTTCGAGCGTGTTCGAGCACTTCCTGCTGCGCAAACGAGTCGACGCCGTGCTCGCCGTCAGCCTGGAACTCACCGAGCAGGAGGTCGACTCGCTGCACGCGCTCGGCCGGCCGCTCGTCGGCGTGGGCGGGCCGATCCCCGGGGTGCCCACGTTCAGCATCGACGATGTCGCCGTGACGAAGCTCGCCACCGAGCACCTGCTGTCGCTCGGGCACCGCGTCATCGGCCACATCGGAGGTGACGTCGAACGCGAGCTGTCGTTCCACCTGCCGACGAACCGTCGGCACGGCTACGAACTCGCCCTGCGCGAAGCGGGCATCGAACCCGACCCCGCGCTCTACTATCCGGCCGTGTTCACGATGGAGAGCGGGTATCAGGCAGCCAAGCAGTTGCTGGGTGAGCCGCGCATCCGCCCGACCGCGCTCGTGGCCGCGAGCGACGAGATGGCGATCGGGGCGATGCTGGCCGCGCGCGACATGGGGTTGCGCGTGCCTGGCGACCTGTCTGTCATCGGCATCGACAATCACGAACTCGCTCCGTTCTTCGGACTGTCGACCGTCGACCAGCACCCCGGGCTGCAGGGCGAACGCGCCGTCGAGCTGCTGATGGAGGCGCTGCAACCGTCGGGCGGCGCGGACTCGGTTCCGGCCGTCGACCAGCCGTTGCCGTTCGATCTGATCGTGCGCGACTCGACCGCCAGAGTGCCCCTCCAGCCGGCCGCAGTAGGATCGGCGCATGGCTGATTCCTCGTTCGACATCGTCAGCAAGGTCGACAAGATGGAGGCGGACAACGCTCTCCACCAGGCCCAGAAAGAGATCGCGCAGCGCTACGACTTCAAGGGTGTCGGCGCCTCGGTCGACTGGAGCGGCGAGAAGCTTCTGTTGAAGGCCAGCACAGAGGAGCGCGTGAACGCGGTGCTCGACGTGCTGCAGTCGAAGATGATCAAGCGCGGCATTTCCTTGAAGAGCCTCGACGTCGGCGAGCCGTACGCGAGCGGCAAGGAGTACCGCATCGAGGCGAGCCTGAAGAACGGCATCTCGAGCGAGAACGCCAAGAAGGTCGCCAAGATGATCCGTGAGGAGGCGCCGAAGAGCGTGAAGGCGCAGATTCAGGGCGACGAGTTGCGGGTGCAGTCGAAGAGCCGCGACGACCTGCAGGCGACGATCGCGCTGTTGAAGAAGGCCGACCTCGACGTCGACCTTCAGTTCGTGAACTTCCGCTGAGCCCCCGGGCCCACGCCGCGCGCGCGTCGCTAGACTCCGCGCATGGCTGAGGCAGTCGACAACATGTCGACGATCGCGCTCGTGGTGACGGTGATCTTGATCGCCGTCGACATCACGATCCGCATCGTGGCGCTGTTCGTCGTGCCGCGGAACCGACGCCCGCAGACCGCGATGGCGTGGCTGTTGGCGATCTTCTTTCTGCCCTACGTCGGGTTCATTCTCTTCCTGCTGTTCGGCTCGCGACGTCTGCCGAAGTCGCGACGCGAGAAGCAGCGCGAAATCAACGAGTACATCATCGAGACCACCGAGGGAATGGATCGCGTTTCGCGCGACAACCCGTGGCCGCCGTGGCTGGAGCCGATCGTCGAGCTGAACCGGGCGCTCGGGGCGATGCCGCTCGTCGGAGACAATTCGGCCGAGATCATCACCGACTACAGCGCTTCGTTCGAGACGATGACGGCGGAGGTCGACGCCGCGACGAAGACCGTGCACGTCGAGTTCTACATCGTGTCGTTCGACCACGAGACGGAGCCCTTCTTTGCCGCGGTGGAGGCTGCCGTCCGGCGCGGTGTGACCGTCCGCATCCTGTTCGACCACATTGCGACGCTGCGCGTGCCCGGATACCGACGCACTCTTGCGCGCCTGCGCGAGACGGGCGCCGAGTTCCACGCCATGCTGCCGGTGCGCCCGTGGCGCGGCCAGTGGCAACGCCCCGATCTGCGCAACCACCGCAAGTTCTTGATCGTGGATGGTCGGGTCGCGTTCACGGGGTCACAGAACCTGATCGAGCGCGGCTACAAGCGCAAGAAGCACTGGGCGGGAACGCTCGAGTGGCGCGAGCTGATGGTGCGCTTCGAGGGTCCGATCGTGACGGGCATCGACGCGCTGTTTGCGACGGACTGGTATTCGGAGACGGACGAGCTGCTGCTGCGCGAGACGGCGTCGATTCCGAAAGAGTTGCCGGAGGACGACGTCGACGCGCAGGTGGTGCCGAGCGGTCCGGCGTTCGAGGGTGAGAACAATCTCCGCCTGTTCAACTCGCTGGTCTACGCCGCACAGCACCAGATTCAGATCTGTTCGCCGTATTTCGTGCCCGACGAGTCGATGCTGTACGCGATTACGACGGCGGCGCAGAGCGGCCTGGACGTGCAGTTGTTTGTCTCGGAGATCGGCGACCAGCCGATGGTGTTTCACGCGCAGCGCTCGTACTACGAGGCGCTGTTGAAGGCGGGCGTGCGCATTTGGCTGTACCGCGCGCCGACCGTGTTGCACGCCAAGCACGTGACGATCGACGACCAGGTCGCGGTGATCGGGTCGAGCAACATGGATATGCGCTCGTTCAGTCTGAACCTGGAGGTGTCGGTGATGGTGCGCGGTGCGCAGATCATCGCGGATCTGCGCCGGGTCGAGCAGCTCTACCGCGAGAACTCGCACGAGCTGACGCTGGATGAGTGGCAGAAGCGGCCGCGACACATGGCGGCGTTTGACACGCTCGCTCGGGTGACGGCGACCGTTCAGTAGGGCATCATCGCTCTATGGCGCAGAAGACGTTGCCGACGGATGTTCCTGTCGAGGATTTCCTGGCGGGCTTGGATGCTCGGCGCGCGTCCGAGGGCGGCGAACTGGTCGCGCTCTTCCGCGACGTCACGGGCGAGGAGCCGGTGATGTGGGGGCCGAGCATCATCGGCTTCGGCGAGTACGAGTACACGTATGCGAGCGGGCACTCGGGGGTGTGGCCGAAGGCGGGATTCTCGCCCCGCAAGGCGGAGTTGTCTCTGTACGGGTTGCAGACCGCTGAGGGAGCGAGCGAGCTGCTCGACCGGTTGGGCCCGCATCGCCGCGGGGTTGACTGCGTGTACGTGCGCCGGCTCGACGCCGTTGACCAAGACGTGCTGCGCGAGCTCGTCGCCCTCTCCTGGAAGCACTACAGCAGCCACTAGGCGGCTCGGCTCGGCTCGGCTCGGCTCGGCTCGGCTCGGCTCGGCTCGGCTCGGCTCGGCTCGGCTCGGCTCGGCTCGGCTCGGCTCGGCTCGGACCAACCCCTACCCCCTCCACCGCCTTCCAAAGACGCGGTAGAACGAATCTCCATCACCATCCCGGTACGGAGACGCCTTCGCATCTCCGCCGTTTCGGAAGCGCGGAATGAAATGCGTTTCGCGTTCCCGAGATTTTGGAAGGGGTCGGACGGGGAGTCGGTTCAGGTTTCCGCGTCTTTGGAAGGTGCTGGAGGGGGTAGGCAAGTTCACGGGGGTGGGTCACCGGTCGCTCCTCCCGCGGAGCACCTCGGCACGGCAGTCCCCGGGTTGGCCAAGGCGGGCAGGGCGAGCCGGCGCCTCTCGGCACACTGCATCCATGTCACGGGAGCGAGACGCGCGGGCGAGCGCGGGATGGAATCCGCGCTACGCGGGTGGCTTCGACGGGTTCGACGCGTTCATCCGCCACAGAGGTGGGATTGTCAGACGATCCGACCTGCTGCAGGCGGGATGGACGGACGACGAACTCCGCATCGCCTACGGCTACTGGGGTCGCCCAGAGCGCCTGCGCCACGGCTGGTATTGCGTGCCCGAGCTACCTGACGACGTCCGCCGCGCGTGGAAAGCAGGCGGACCGCTCGCATGCATCAGCGCCATCCGGTGGTACGCGGGCGAGCCAATCGGAGACACAATCCACATCGCAATGCACGACCATCGGCACCCGCGCCACCGGCACGCGCACGCGCACGGACACTCACAAGCCGCGGCATTCGCGGCCCCCGTCATCCACTGGCACGACGCCGATGACGCCGCAGAAAACGCCTGGGCGGTGCCGCTCGAGCTCGCACACCGTCAGGCAGCGACCTGTGCGGCCGCCCGGCGCGACGAACTCGCCAGACTCAGTCGCGGCTGATGCGCACCATCTCGTCGCGCGGCACGACCTTGATGCGCTCGCGACCCCGGGCATCACCCAACTCGCGCTCGTGCGCGTCCAGGCGGTGCCAGCCCTCGAGGTCCGTGAAGAGCACGCCTCGCGACTGCAGCAGATCCAGCACCGCCTGCTCGTCCGGCTCGGCCGGCTGCCACCACGAGCCCTGATCCTTCACCAGGTGCTTGATCGTCTCCATCGCGTCCGACTTCGTGTGACCGATCAGGCCGACCGGGCCACGCTTGATCCACCCGGTGGCGTACACACCCGGCATCACCGCGTTATCGTCAGCCAACACCTGACCCTCGTGATTCGGAATCAGACCGTGGCGCTCGTCGTACGGAATCCCATCCAACGGCGAGCCGAAGTAGCCCACCGCGCGGTACACCGCCTGCACCGGAACCTCGCGGAACTCGCCCGTACCCACCACGCCACCGGCACCGTCCGGGCGGGTGCGCTCGTACCGGAACGCCGACACCCGGCCATCCGAGCCGAGCACCTCCACCGGCTTCGCGTAGAAGTGCAGGTGCAGACGCCGAGACGCAGAACCGGTCTCGCGCGCCCGCCACTGCGAAAACACCTTGTCGATCACAAACAGCTGCTTGTTCGACTGGATCGCCGCCCGCGACGCATCGTCGTAGTCGAAGTCCTCGTCGTACACGATCATGTCGACATCGTTCAGCTCGCCCAGCTCGCGCAACTCGAGCGGCGTGAACTTCACCTGCATGGGACCTCGGCGACCAAACACATGCACGTCCGTCACCGGCGATGCCTCGAGACCCGCGTGCACGTTGTCGGGGATCTCCGTCGGCAGCAGGTCCTGCGGGTGCTTCGCCAAGATGCGCGCCACATCCAACGCGACGTTCCCATTGCCAATGACCGCAACCGAGCGGGCCTCCAGCGGCCACTCGCGCGGAACATCCGGGTGCCCGTCGTACCAGCTGACGAAGTCGGCGGCGCCGTACGAGCCATCCAGGTCGATCCCCGGGATGGTGAGATCAGCATCCTTGATCGCGCCGGTCGCGAAGATGACCGCGTTGTAGTGGCGCTTCAGGTCGTCGAGCGTGATATCGGTGCCGTAGTTGACGTTGCCGAAGACGCGGATGTCACCCGAATCGAGCACCTCGCGCAGAGCGTTGATGATGCCCTTGATGCGCGGGTGGTCGGGCGCGACGCCGTAACGCACCAGGCCGTAGGGCGCGGGCAGGCGGTCGAACAGATCGATCGACACCTCAAACGAGCGCTCGTGCTTCAGCAGGATGTCGGCGGCGTAAATGCCGGCGGGTCCGGCTCCGACGATGGCGAGACGCAGCTTGCTCATGCTCGAGGGGGTTCCTTCAACTGATCGGTGGGCAAAATGCGGCTGACTCTACCGGCTGCGATCGACGACGGCCTCGGCGAACTTCGTCAGCGCCTTCTTCACCGGCCCGGCGGGCAGGGTGTCGAGTGCGGCGACCGCGTCGGACGCCCAGCGGCGCGCCTCGTCGTAGGTGCGCTCGGTGACGGGGTGCGCGCGCAGTTCAGCGACGGCGGCGGCGAACTCTGCCTCGCGCACCGGGTCGGACTCGTCGTCGGCACCGTTGACGCTCTGCTCGATGCGCAACAGCAGCGCCGCCGCGTCGGCGTCGGTCATCGCCTCGCGGCGCAGATAGAGCAGCGGCAAGGTGGCGACGCCGGAGCGCAGGTCGGTGCCCTGCGGCTTACCGGTGTCGGCGTCGGGCTCGGAGAGGTCGATCACGTCGTCGACCAGCTGGAAGGCGACGCCGATCTTCTCGCCGAAGGCGACGACAGGCTCGACGTACTCGTCGCACGCGTTCGAGAAGATGACGCCCATCTGAGCGGCCGCGGCGATGAGCGAGCCGGTCTTGTCGGCGAGCACCTGCAGGTAGTGCTCGACGGCGTCGTCGTCGGGCCGCGGGCCGAGGGTCTCGTGCAGCTGGCCGAGGCACAGCCGCTCGAAGGTGTCGGCCTGCAGCTTGATGGAGCGCTCGCCGAGGCTCGCGACGAGCTTCGACGCCCGGGCGAACAGCAGGTCGCCGGTGAGGATCGCCACCGAGTTGCCCCACACGCTCTGCGCGCTCGGCACGCCCCGGCGCATCTCGGCCTCGTCCATGACGTCGTCGTGGTACAGCGACGCGAGGTGGGTGATCTCGATGGCCTGGGCGGCGGTGATCACGTCGTCGATGGCACCGTCGCCGAGCTGCGCGGTGAGCAGCGTCAGCACGGGGCGGATGCGCTTGCCGCCGGCCTCCAGCAGATAGCGCGAGGTGACGTCGGCCATGTCGTCGGCGAAGCTGACCTCGCGCAGCAGGCCAGCTTCCACCTTCTCAAGCCCCTGCTCGATGGCGTCGGCGAAGCGGCGCTCTTCACTGGACGCGAACAGCTTTTCGCCGAGGCCGAGCGACGCCGAGAGCGTCTTGCTGCGGCGTGCGAGCGGGGTACTCGGTGTCACGGTCGGCCGATCGTTGAAAGTGGTCGGGGTCACTCGGCGGCGGCCGAGGACGAGGAGGAACGCGCGCGGCGGCGCTTGGCCACGGATGCACGGATCGCCGCGTCGAGCGGCTTGCGGCCGCGGTGCATGGCGACGACGCCGGCGGTGAGGTTGCGGTAGGCGACGCGCGTGAAGCCGGCCGCGCGCATCCACTGGCAGAGGGTGGCCTGGTCGGGCCAGTCGGCGATCGACTCGAACAGGTACTCGTAGGCGTCGGCGTTGGAGCTGGCGACCTTCGCGATGTGCGGCATCACGTGCTTCAGGTAGGCGTGGTAGCCGGCGCGCAGCACGCCGATGGGCGGGCGCGAGAACTCGGTGATGACGATGCGACCGCCTGGCTTCGTCACCCGATACATCTCGGCGAGCGCCTTCTGCGGGTGCTGCACGTTGCGCAACCCGAAGCTGATGGTGACGGCGTCGAACTCGTCGTCACCGAAGGGCAACTGCTCGGCGTCGCCGACGACGAACTCGAGCTGCGGGTGGCGGCGGCGCCCCTCGGCGACCATGCCCTCCGAGAAGTCGACGCCGACGACGGTCGCGCCGGTCTTCGCGAAGGCGGCAGAACTGGTGCCGGTGCCGGCGGCGATGTCGAGGATGCGCTCGCCCGGTTGCGGGTCGACGGCACGCACCGTGGCGATGCGCCAGAGGGCCGAATTGCCGACGGAGAGCACCGCGTTTGCCCGGTCGTAGCGCGGCGCCACGTCGTCGAACATGGCGGCGACGGCGCTCGGCTGCTTGCTCAAATCGGCCTTCGTCACAGCCCGAGTCTAGTGAGTGCTCGCCCGAGGTTCGCCGTGAGCGGCCTGGGGAGCCCCGGTGTGCGGAGTAGCCTCGGAGGGTGACGTCGAGCCCCCCTCCCGCGGTGCGTCTGCGGGCCGTGACGACGGTGGTTGCACTCGACGGACCGTTGATGGGGTTTGCCGACCCCGCGCATCCCCTGGTCGCGCTGCGCCGCGGCGACGGGATCGTCGGCATCGGCGAGGTGTGGCGCGGCGAGTTCCGTGGGGCGAGCAGATTCGCGGATGCTGCCCGCACCTGGCGCACGCTCGCTGACGCCGCCGAGGTGGCTGACCCGGTGCACCGCGCGGGCTCGGGGCTCGTCGCGTTCGGCAGCTTCGCGTTCGCCGACGACTCGGGCGCGGCGAGCGTTCTCGTGGTACCCGAGACGATCGTCGGACGGCGCGATGGGGTGGCGTGGGTGACGCGCATCTCGGTGACCGGCACGGGCGAGCAGTCGGCCGACGCCGAGCCAGTGCCGGGCGCTGGGCGCCTTCCGGCCGAGACACCGATCGGCGAGCGCCCCCGGGCCACCCTCGCCGCCGCAACCCTCAGCCGCGACGACTTCGTGGCGACGGTCGGCCGCGCGATCGAGCGCATTCGGGCCGGCGACGTCGAGAAGGTGGTGATCGCGCGGGACGCGACCGCGAGCATCCCGGCCGATGCCGACCGCCGCGCCATCGTGACGGAGCTTGCCGAGGCCTACCCCGACACGCTCGCCTTCGCCGTCGACGGGCTGATCGGCGCGAGCCCGGAGACGCTCGTGAGCGTGCACGCCCGCGAGGCGAGCGCGCGCGTGCTGGCGGGCTCGACCGCCCGCGGGGCCGACGCCGCCGAGGACGCTGCGGCCGCCACCCAGCTCGCGACGAGTCAGAAGGACCTCGACGAGCACGAGTTCGCCGTGCAGAGCGTACTGAAGGCCGTGCGCCCGCACGTGACGGCGGTGACCGCGAGTGAGGCTCCGTTCACGCTGAAGCTGCCGAACCTGTGGCACCTCGCGACCGACGTCGAGCTCGAGCTCGCCGAAGACTCGAGCGGGCTCGACCTGGTCGCGGCCCTGCACCCGACGGCCGCCGTCGCGGGCTCTCCCACGGACGCGGCGCTCGCCCTGATCGCCGAACTCGAGCCGTTCGACCGCGGCCGCTACGCCGGCCCCGTCGGCTGGATCGACCAGGACGGCGACGGCGAGTGGGTCATCGCGCTGCGCTGCGCGCGCATCGATGACGACGGGATGCTCGTGGCGCACGCCGGCGCCGGCATCGTCATCGACTCCGACCCCGTCGCCGAGCTCGCGGAGACGCGGATGAAGTTCCGGCCCATCGCCGACGCGCTGCGGTAGCACGGGCCTCAGGTCGCGGCGAGCCGCTGCTTTTCGGCGTCGACGTCGTAGCTCGCTATCGGCCACTGCGGGTCGATGCGTTCGAGCGCGTCGGTGAGCAGCGCCTGCACGGCGAGGCGGGCGTACCACTTGCGGTTGCCCGGGATGACGTACCAGGGCGCCTCCTCGGTCGAGGTGCGCTGGATCGCAAGCTCGTAGGCACGCTGGTAGTCGTCCCACAGCATCCGTTCGGCGATGTCGTTGGTCGTGTACTTCCAGTGCTTGTCGGGGCGCTCGAGGCGCTCGGTGAGCCGCGCCTTCTGCTCGTCGGCCGAGATGTGCAGCATGACCTTCACGACGCTGATGCCCGTGCGCTCGAGGCGTCGCTCGAACTCGACGATGTCGTCGTAGCGCTGCTCGATCTCGGCGGCCGGCGCGAGCTCGCGCACCCGCCCGATCAGCACGTCTTCGTAGTGCGAGCGGTCGAAGACCCCGATGCGGCCGACGGGTGGCAACTCACGCTCGATGCGCCAGAGAAAGTGGTGGCTGAGCTCCTTCTCGGTCGGCTTCTTGAAGGTGGCGAGGTGCACGCCCTGCGGGTCGACGGAGCCGACGACGTGGCGCACGATGCCGCCCTTGCCGGCCGAGTCCATGCCCTGCAACACGAGCAGCACGCGGCGTCGCTCGCCCGCGGTGCTGGCCGCGAACAGGCGCTCTTGCAGATTGCTGAGGTGGTCAACGCCGGCCGCGAGTGCCTCCTGCCCCGCAGCCTTGTCACCGTCGAAGCCGGGCGTCGCGTTCGGGTCGCGGTCGGCGAGGCGGGTCAGGGCGTCGGCGCGCAGCAGTTCGATCATGCGTGCGACGCTACGCGGCCGGGTGGCTCGCGTCGAGGGCGTTGTCGGCGGCACGCTCCTCTTGGCGCCGGGAAAACGCAACCCGCAACGTGGGCGAGGTACATGCGCTTCTCGCCCACGCAGTACGAGACGGTGGCTTAGGTCTTATGGTGCCGGGTACGAAGTGCCGCGCGGATACCGATGACGATCAGCAACAGCACACTGAGGCCGCCGCTAACCGCCATTACATTTAGGGAAGCAAATCCCACTATTGCTGGCCAGTTTGTGTCAGTGTCTGTTCCCGGCCAAAATTCAGTGCCGTTTGCTCGATAGATGCTGGTGAGGCCCGCTACGATGGCGAATGTCAACACCGACAAACCAAGAATTCCCAAACATCCAACTAGTAGCTTTTTCATCTCGTGCCTACTTGATTCTGTTGCAGCGGTCCCAGGGGTTTGCGATCGACTGCCATGAAAGCGCTGGTTGCCATGACTCCATGTTGTAGACCCCAGGCGGGAAGTATGCACCCACGACGTGACATACGAATTGTTGCTCAATGTTCCAGTTCCAAAATCCGATCTTTCCCTGTGAAGTAAGGTGAGCACGCACGTGGTCCACGTGAGGCGAGTGCAGGTTCCAGGCAATCTGCTTGCGGCCGGCCGCCGTAGGATTCGCGTCTACTCTGTACCCACGCGGAAGATTTGTGACGACGTTAACCCAGGAGTACCAAACCGTACTTGCGGCGGCGACCGCATACACAGGGTAAGTCGGTGACTGACCCGGAGCCACCATCTGGGTGATCGTTGTGCCATCGATGACGATCTCGGTCGCCACTGGGTTGCCTTCTGCATCAGTCGAACCGCCATCGACAACGCCGCCCACAAGCTGGCCGTGTTCACCGGTGAGCAGAACAGTTGTGGTGTCAGTGGCGCCACGAATCGTTGCACCTTGCACGTCCTCGGATAGCTCGAGTTCGTAGGTCGCAACATCTCCGTCGAGGAGGGTGGTCGTCGTGAGAAGGGTCGCGCCATCGTCAACGATTTGCGGGTCCGGACTGGGCGCAACGAGGCGAGAAGATTGCGCGTCGGCTGCAAATCGGATAGTGAAGCTTCCGCCCGGGCCGCTCAGGCCCGCGCCTCCACCCTCGATCTCTACGGTCGCTTCCGCCCGTGAAGCTCCCTCGGGAACAGATGGCGATCATCGGGGGGAGCAGCTGCTGTTAGAGAGCTTGCGGCCACGGATGCGAGGCTGGAACCTTCGCGTTGGCTTCTTGTCGATCGATTCCGCCCTTGCTGATGGCGAGGAAACCATCGTGATGCTCGCCGCGTTTAGGCCCGTCACGGCCGAGCAACTGACCGTGTCGGTGAATGAACAGCTCTTGCACTCGGCTCTCCTCGCCTCGCACGCGAGCAGGCGGAAGCTGTCATCGACCGATATCGCCCGTGTCGTGCGATACCGTCAGGCGCTCGGAATCACAGGCTCCGGATCAGTGACCGGTCTGTCGGGAACGACATTGGAAGCGGCGAGCGTGGGGTTCGCCATGTCCGGGCTCGGCCTCGGGGTCATCGCCGCTACGCTTCCGCTGCTCGGCGTGATCGCAATCGCCATCGCGAGCGCGATCGAGTGGAACGAGGTTGACCTGCTCCGCCGCAGCGATGACCGCGTCTACGTGCGCAATCAGGTCGCGACGGCCTCGCTTATTGCGTTGCTCGCCGCCATTGGGTGGGCGGCGACGGCGCCGCTCTAGCCGCGGCCCGCGGGCGCGCGGTCGTCACGGTCCTGGTCGTGCCGATGACGAAGTGCGGCCCGGATGCCGATGCTGATCAGCAGCAGCACGCACAGCGCCGCGGTGAGCGGCATGGCGGCGAGAGACGCGTATCCCACGGCTGCCGGCCAGTTGTTGTCAGCACTAGTGCCTGGCCAGAAGTCCATGCCGTTCGCCCGGAAAATGCCGGTGACAACCACGACCATCGTGTAGCCCAAGACCGATAAGCCGAAGAGCACCGCAGTGCCTGCAAGGAGTTTCGTCATTGGCCCGCACTTCGAATCGGTATGGACAACTTCATTGATCGTCTGTCGACTTTCGCTCAGCAAGGAGATTACAGCGTCGTCGGCGACTGCGGGCGGAGCCGGGCTCGCGTCGCGGCTTAGGCAAAGCGGGCTGCGTCGAAGAGCGTGCTTACGGCCTCACTCATCGTCGAAGGGCACCTCGACGACGAGCAGGGGCTCGGGGGCGGTGAGGGCGTCGTCGAGATCGGCGCGGGTGGCGGCCTTCCGGTAGGCCCAGCCGCCGGCCGCCGCGAGTGCGGCGATGTCGATCGCGTGGGGGGTGCGCATGACGCGCTCGTAGTCGTCGGGGTTCGCGGTCGCGGCCACCTCGAGCTGGTCGAAGATCGTGCCGCCGCGGTCGTTGCCGACGAACAGGTGCACGCGTACCCCCTCGGGGAGGGGCACGAGCAGGGCGCCGGCGTCGTGGATGAGCGCGAGGTCGCCCAGCAGCACGCGGGTCGTGCCGGTCTGGGGCGCGGCGTCGCGGGCGGCGAGGGCGATGCCCGTCGCCGTCGCGATCGTGCCGTCGATGCCGGCGAGGCCGCGGTTCGCGTGAACGCGAATGTTCTTGCCCGGCACCAGCCGGTCGGCCTCGCGAATGAGGCGCGACGCGGCGATGACGAGGCGGTCATGCGGCCAGGTGGATGCCCACACGGCTTTCGCGAGCATCCGCCGGTCGACGCGTTGGCGCAGAATCGCGGCCTCCGCCTTCGCGAAGGCGAGGCGCACGCTCATGTCGGTCGAGGCGGACTGCTCGAGGTCGGGCGCCGGGTCGTCGGGCGCCGTCGACTCGAGCACGGCGCGGCTCATCGCGACCCAGCCGCCCACCCAGCGGCGCACCGCCTGCGGGTCGGGCTTCCCGATGACCCGCACGTCGTCGACGACGCGGGCGCGGTGGCCGGGGTTGTAGGCGTCGGCGCCGGGTGCGCGCACGACGATCACCTCGACGTCGTCGCGTTCGAGCAACTGCGGAACCTCGCGGCTCAGCGTCGGGTGGCCGAGCACGACGGCGCGTCCTACCGCCTCGCCGTGCGGGCCGCGCAACACCTCGCGGTAGGCGACAACGGCGTGCCGGCCGAAGCGGGCACCGCTCGAGACCTCGGCGATGAGCGGGGCGCCGAGCGCCACGGCGAGCTCCTCGGCGCGGGGGCCGGCGCCGTGCCCGGCGACGACGATGGTCGCGTCGTCGGGTTCGAGATCGACCACCTCGGGGCCGAGGGTGCGCCGCCAGAGCGGGTGAGCATCCCCGTCGACGTCATCGTCGCCGAGGGTCGCCACAGTCTCGGGGATGCTCGGCTCGCTTCCGCTCAGCGGCTCGCGGTACGCGAGGTTCAGGTGCACGGGGCCGTCGGCGGCCGCGCGCAGGGCCAGCTCGGCGAGGTCGCGCACCTCGTCGAGTTCTCCGGGGGCACCGGTCGGGGCGGGAATGTCCCAGTCGGCGGCGACCATGTCGCCGAAGATGCCGACCTGGTTTGTCGTCTGGTTGGCGCCGATGCCGCGCAGCTCGGCCGGCCGGTCGGCCGTCAGCAGGATGAGGGGCACGCCGGAATGGTGCGCCTCCAGGACGGCGGGGTGCAGGTTCGCGACCGCCGTGCCCGAGGTGCAGATCACGGCGACCGGCCTGCCGGTCTCGACGGCGAGGCCGAGGGCGGTGAAGCCCGCCACCCGCTCGTCGATGCGCACGTGCACGGTGATGAGCCCGGCGCGATCCAGCGCCGCGGCGGCGAGCGCGAGCGCCTGAGAGCGCGACCCGGGGCTCACGACCACATGCTCGAGGCCGAGGGCGTGCATCCCGTGAAGGAGCGCCACGGCCGCGTCTGCGGCCGGGCTGGCGGGGGCCTTAGCTGGCTGTTCCGGCGCGGGGGGTGTCGTCGTCATCGTCGTCGTCCTCCGCCTCCAGGTCGGCCAGCTCTTGCTCGAGGCGGCGCAGACGCTCGTCCTGCTCGGCGCGGCGCTGTATCTCCTCCGCACTGAGCGAGCTCAGGAACGTGGGGTCGTCATCGGGCGCCGTGGGTGGGGCCATGCGTCGCGGGCCGCGCTTCGCCTTGCCGATCGTGAGCCACAGCACGCCACCGATCACCGGCAGCAACACCGTGATCAGCGCCCACGCGGGCTTCGCCACACCGCGCACACGCGACCGCTCCGTCATCAGCACATCGACGAGCGCGTAGATAGTGAACGCGACCGCGACCACACCGCCGATGATGATGAACCTGACCATGCTCTGGAGTGTACGCACGAGCGCTGGATGCATCGTGAGTGCGCCCTCGGCGCCCGGTGGATGCTCGGGGGCGCGTCCGTAGACTAGTCGCGTGCGCCCCTGGATCGTCTACAGCCTGCTTCGCTTCGGCATCTTCGCCGCCCTGTTCGCGCTCCTCGCGGTCTTCTTGCGGCTGCCCCTGCAATCAATGGGCATTGCCGGGTTCGCGCACTACATGATTGCCGCGCTCGCGGCCGCGCTCATCTCGCTGGCGACCTCCTACATTTTCTTCGCGAAGCTGCGCGCGGCCGTCGCGAGTGACATCGCCGAGCGGCGCGCCCGCGCGAACCGAGGTGAGGTCGACGACGACACGGCCAAAGAGGATGCGCTGCTCGACGGTGAGACGCCCGGTGCGGGCCCCGCCGAAACGCCCCGCTGAGTGAGCGCTGCGGCCTAGAACGCGATCGCCGCGCCGAGTGCTGCCGCGAACACGAGCGCCGCGAGGCTCGTCAACTGCAGGGCGAGGATCAACTCCCGCGGGGTGCGCGCCGTCACCACGATGAGGCTCACCGGCATCGTGATCAGCAGCGTGAAGAACGCCAGTGGGGCCGCCGGGAACAGGATGAGGAACCACGCCAGCCCCGCGAAGGGCAGCGCCAGCAGCACGACGAACACGATGCGGGAGCGCACCGACCCGAAACGCACCGCCAACGTGCGCTTGCCGACCTGGGCATCCTGGTCGATGTCGCGGATGTTGTTGACGAGCAGAATCGCGGCCGCGAACAGGCCTAGCTGCACGCCGGCGATCCACGACTCGAGCGGGGCGGTACCGGTCTGGATGAACGTGGTGCCGACAACCGCGACCGGCCCGAAGAACAGGAACGCGACCAGCTCGCCGAGGCCCGCGTAGCCGTACGGGCGCGTCCCGCCCGTGTAGAACCAGGCGGCGACGATCGCGACGGCACCCACGGCGATCAGCCACCACAGCTGGGTGAGCACGACGATCGCGAGGCCGGCGACCGCCGCGAGGCCAAAGAACACGAGCGCGACGGTCAGTGCCGTGCGGGGCTTCGCCGCGCCGGATCCGGTGAGCCGGCTCGGGCCGACGCGCACCGCGTCGGTGCCGCGCACCCCGTCGCTGTAGTCGTTGGCGTAATTCACGCCGACCTGCAAAAACACGGCGACGGCGAGCGCCAGGCCCGCCAACACCGGATCGAAGGCAGAAAACCAGTGCGCGACCGCCGAGCCCAGGATGACCGGGGCGAGCGCCAGGGTCAGCGTGCGCGGGCGCGCACCGCCGACCCAGTCGCGGGCCGTCGCCGGGCGCACCGCCGCGGGGTTGCCGCTGCGCGAGGGGTCGGTCTTCCGGCGCGTCGACGCCGCCGAGTTCCGGGAGACTGCCTTCGCCGCGCGCTTCTTCGGGGTGCTCTTCGCCACGGGCCGATTCTAGGAGCCGGACGAACCGGCGCCCGCCCCCGCCACGAGGCGCGCCGCCGCCAGCCGGTCGGGCTTGCCGCTCGGCAGCAGCGGCAGGGCGCCGACCGTGACGATGCGGTCGGGGCGAGCCTCGGGGCCGAGCGCTGCGCCGACGACGCGACGGAGTGCATCCCGATCGGGGCGCGCCGCCGTGACGACCACCGGCACCTCGCCCCACTCGACGTGGTGACCGGCGACAACGACCGCGTCGGCGAGGCCCGGCTGTTCCCGCACCAGGCGCTCCACCGCGGCGAGACGCACCTTCACGCCACCGGAGACGATCACGTCGTCGATGCGGCCCGTGACGCGCAGCACGCCGTCGACGACCTCGCCAGCGTCGTCGGTGCGGTACCAGCGCTGCTGGTCATGTTCAACGAAGGCGTCGGCCGTGCGCTCGGGGTCGCCGAGGTAGTACTCGGCGAGGGTCGGCCCGCCGAGCTCGACCCGGCCGTCGGCGATGCGCACCTCGGTCTGGCCGATCGGCACTCCGTCGTAGACGACGCCGCCGCAGGTCTCGCTCGAGCCGTACGTGCGCGTGATCGCCCATCCGTGCGCGCGGGCCCGGTCGATGAGCGCCGCGGGGGTGGCCTGGCCGCCGACCAGGATGCGGTCGAATCCGGCGAGCGCCGCCGCCACCTCGGCGTTCTCGTCGGCCTCGTCGAGCAGCCGACTGAGCTGCGCGGGAACGAGCGCCGTGTAGCGGTGCTTCTCGGTGAAGCGGCCGATGGCGGTGAGCACGTCAGCCGCGCCCATTCGGCCCGGCGCGATCGGCACGGGGTCGACCCCGGAGGCCAGCGAGCGGGCGAGCACGTTGCTGCCGGCGATGTAGTGGACGGGGAGGGCGAGCATCCACTGACCGGGTTCGCCGAGCGCGCCGGTCGACGCGGCGGCGCTCGCGAGCACGGCGTCGGCGCTGAGCGCGACGCGCTTCGGGCGGCCCGTCGTGCCGCTCGTCTCAACCACGAGCGCGATGCGCTGTTCGACCTCGAGCGGGGCCGTGTGCACGGGGTTCACCCCGCCGCCGCGGAACAGCACGGCGGGCCCGTCGCCCGCGAGCGCGTGGCGCAGGGCCGCAAGGCAGGCGAGTGGGTCGGCCGAGTCGACGACGGCGAGCGGGCGAGTCACACGGTCACGCTAGCGCGCGCCGCTGGTCGGTCGCTCGCGGGCGGCTGGGGATGCGCGTCAGTACTGCCAGGGGAACGGCGACCAGTCAGGCGCTCGCTTCTCAAGGAACGAGTCGCGCCCCTCGACCGCCTCGTCGGTGCCGTACGCCAGCCGCGTCGCCTCCCCCGCGAACAGCTGCTGGCCGACGAGCCCGTCGTCGGTGAGGTTCATCGCGTACTTCAGCATGCGGATCGCCGTCGGCGACTTGGTGAGGATCGTCTCTGCCCACTCGAGCCCGACGGCCTCCAGCTCGGCGTGCGGCACGACGGCGTTGACGGTGCCCATCTCGTACGCCCGCTCGGCGTCGTACTCACGAGCGAGGAAGAAGATCTCGCGCGCCACCTTCTGGCCGACCTGCTTGGCCAGGTACGCGCTGCCGTAGCCGGCGTCGAAGGATCCGACGTCGGCGTCGGTCTGCTTGAAGCGGGCGTGCTCGCGGCTCGCGATCGTCATGTCGCACACGACGTGCAACGAGTGTCCGCCGCCGGCGGCCCAGCCGGGGACGAGCGCGATGACGACCTTCGGCATGAAGCGGATCAGCCGCTGCACCTCGAGGATGTGCAGCCTGCTGGCGCGCGCGGTGTCGACCGTGTCGGCCGTCTCCCCCTCGGCGTACTGATAGCCGGCCCGCCCGCGGATGCGCTGGTCACCACCGGAACAGAAGGCCCACCCGCCGTCCTTCGGGCTCGGGCCGTTGCCGGTCAGCAGCACGACGCCGATGCGGGGGTTCTGCCGCGCATCGTCGAGTGCCCGGTACAGCTCGTCGACCGTGTGCGGGCGGAAGGCGTTGCGCACCTCGGGCCGGTCGAACGCGACGCGGGCGATACGTCCGGACGTGTCGTGGTGGTACGTCAGGTCGGTCAGGTCGTCGAAGCCGGGCGCGACCACCCAGCGCGACGGGTCGAACGTCTCAGATACCTGCGCAGCGTCGGCCATGCCGCAAGCCTACGACCGCCACCCGAGTGCCAGACTGAGCAGATGGACGCACCGACGCGGGATGACGGGCACGAGCTCCCGACGGTCGACGCCCTTCTCGCCGACGCCCACGTCGTGCGTATCCCGCTCGCGACGCGGTTCCGCGGGCTCGACCACCGCGAGGCGGTGCTGCTTCGCGGACCTCAGGGCTGGGCCGAGTTCAGCCCCTTCGTCGAGTACGACGACGCGGAGGCCGCCACGTGGCTCGCCGCCGCGATCGCGACCGGCTGGTCATCGCCGTCGGCCCCCGCTCTGCGCGAGCGGATTCCCGTGAACGCGACCCTGCCTGCGGTACCGCTCGACCGCGTCCCGGCCGTGCTCAGCCGGTTCGGCGAGTGCCGCACCGTGAAGATCAAGGTTGCCGAGCGCGGGCAGACGCTCGCCGACGACATCGACCGGGTGCGCGAGACGCGTCGGCTGCTGGGCCCCGCGGGTCGGATCCGCCTCGACGCGAACGGTGCCTGGAACGTCGACGAGGCCGAGCACGCGATCCGCGAACTGGAGCATTTCGACCTCGAGTACGTCGAGCAGCCCTGCGCGAGCGTCGCCGAGCTCGCCGAGCTGCGCCGCCGCATCCGCCGCATCGACGTGCCCATCGCCGCCGACGAGAGCGTGCGCAAGGCGAGCGACCCGATCGCCGTGGCCCGTGCCGAGGCGGTCGACCTCGTCGTGATCAAGGCGGCGCCGCTCGGCGGTATCGACCGCGCCCTCGCGATCGTGGCCGAGGCGGGGCTGCCGGCCGTCGTCTCGAGCGCCCTCGACACGAGCGTCGGCCTCGCGATGGGCGCCGCCCTGGCGGCCCGCCTACCCGAGCTGCCGTTCGACTGCGGGCTCGGCACCGCGGCGCTGCTGCTGAGCGACGTCACGCGCACGCCGCTCATTCCGACGGACGGCACGATTCCGGTCGCGCCCATCGACATCGACGAGGATGCTCTTGCCCGCCTCGCCGCTCCCGACGGCCGCGCCGCATGGTGGCGCGCCCGCATCGCCCGGTGCCGCGAGCTGCTCGCCGTCGGTGCGACCTAGAGGCCGCTGTAGCTGTGCAGGCCCTCGAAGTAGAGGTTCACGATCGTGTAGTTGAAGATCACCGAGCTGAAGCCGATGATCGCCAGCCACGCCGAGCGGTTGCCACGCCAGCCGCGCGTTGCCCGGGCGTGAATGTAGCCCGCGAACAGCACCCAGATGATGAAGGTCCAGACTTCCTTCGTGTCCCAGCCCCAGTATCGTCCCCACGCACGCTCGGCCCAGATGGCACCGGCGACGAGGGTGAAGGTCCAGAACACGAAGCCGACGACGTTGATGCGGTACGCGAGCGATTCGAGCGTGGATGCGCCGGGCAGGGTGTCGAGGAACCTCAGGCCCGCGGACTTCCGCACCTCGCGCTGGTGACGCAGCAGCTGCATGACCGAAAGCCCCGCACCCATCGCGAAGAAGGCAGTCGCCAGCACGGCAACGAGCACGTGGATGACAAGCCAGGCCGACTGGAGTGCCGGGTGTGTCGGTACGACGTCGACGTAGAAGTTGACGGTGACGATGCCGAGCGAGAGCACGGTGAAGCCGGTCATGTAGGCGCCGAGGTAGCGCACGTCTTTCCACAACTGCACGCCGAGGAACGTTCCCATGCCGACGACGGTCGCCGTCAGGCCGAACTCGAACATGTTCGCCCACGGCACGCGGTCGGCCGCCAGGCCGCGCGTCAGCGTGGCAGCGAGGTGGAGAACCCACCCGATGATCGCGAGAGCGAAGGCGACGCGCTGGTAGACGGTGGCCCCGCCGCGCGAGCCGTCCCTCGCCTCGGGGAGCAGAGCATCCTCACGATCGAGAACGGCGGTTCCGCCGGAACCCGCGGCGACCGACGAGGTCTGGGTGGCGCGGGCGGCCACGCGGGCGGCAGCCGGCACGGGGGCCTCGGCCGAGCGCCTCGCGAGGTCGAGCGTGAAGGCGATGAAGGCGAGGGTGTAGACGCCCATGGCCGAATAGACGGCGACGAGCGACAGGCTGGCGAGGTTTTCCATCACGACTCCATGGTAATTCGCGGTTACTGGGACGATGCCGGGGCGAGAGCGCGCTCGTCGACGGGGCTGAGTGCTCCGCCGAGACCGCTAAGGTGCTCGGTGGCGAGGCGGTCGACCGCGTCATCGAGATTCGGGTCGTCCCCGTGCGCGAGCCCGGCGTACCGCAGGCGCACGCCCTGGCCGTCTGCCCCCTGCTCCGCGGCGATCCACATGCGTCGACGCGGCACGAACAGGCTCACGATGAGTCCGGCGATAGCCAGCACGCTCGAGATGAGCACCCCCGCCTGCGTCGGGTCATGGTGGAAGTCAATCGAGACGAAGCGCGGCAGCGCGGTGAACTCGACCGTGCCCCAGCCGTTCGGCAGCTCGGCGCTCTGCCCGAGACCCAGGATGATCGAGTCGTTGCCCGTCTCGCCGCCCGTCAACTGCTCGAGATCGTCGACATCGAGCGCGTAGGCGTTGCGGGGCACGCCATCGTCGAGGCCGAGGTCGCCGACGAACAGGTTCAGGGTGACCACGGGGTTGTCGGGCTGCGGCCAAATGCTCGCCAGGGCTCCGCTGTCGAGCTGGATCGCCGACGGGTAGAAGAAGCCGATCATGCCAACCTGGTCGGGCAAACCATCGGGCAGCTTGATGATGCCGAGGCTCGTGAGGTTGCTGTCCTGCGGAAGGAACGCCACCGACTCGTCGAAGACGACATCGCCGTCCGCATTGCGCACCGTGATCACCGGGGCGAAGCCGTTGCCGAGCAGGTACGCGCGCACGCCGGCGATGTCGATGGGAGCGTTGACCTTGATGTCGCGCTGAACGCTCTCGCCATCCGCCTCGGTGATGGTCACCGACGCGGTGTAGTCGAGCGGCTGCGCGATGAGCGTGCCCCGGGTCTCATCCAGTGCCGCCTCGAAGACCGCGTCAAACTCGTCCAGTCGCATCGAGAACGGGTCAAGGCGAGCGTCGCTGAAGAAGCGGCTCGCCGAGAACGAGTCGTAGGTGGTCAACTGGTTGACGAAGGTTTGACCCTCGACGATGACCTTCTGGCCGTTGTACCCGAAACCACCGGCGAGACCCACGGTGCCGAGCACGCCGATCAGCGCGGCGTGGAACACGAGGTTGCCCGTCTCGCGCAGGTAACCGCGCTCGGCCGACAGCGAGTTTCCGTAGCGCTCGACGCGGAAGCGCTGACGGCGCAGCACCGCCTCGCCGGCCGCGAGAGCATCCTCGACGGAACCGGGAGCATCCGCCTCGCGATAGCCGACCAGGCGATTGAGGCGCGCCGGCGTCTTCGGCGGGCGCGAGCGCAGCGCCTTCCAGTGGTGCGCCGTGCGGGGAATGATGCAGCCGATCAGCGAGACGAAGAGCAGCAGGTAGATGGCGCTGAACCACACCGACGTGAACGTGTCGAACAGCTGCAGGGCGTCAAGAATCTCGAACAGCTCGGGGTCGTCGCGACGGAACTGCACGACGCCGTTCGGGTTCGACGAGCGCTGCGGAACGAGCGACCCCGGGATGGCGGCGACCGCGAGCAACAGCAGCAGCACGAGCGCCGTGCGCATGCTGGTGAGCTGACGCCACAGAAAACGGCCCCACCCGACGACGCCGAGCCGCGGCTGCGTGGGCCCGTCGCCGCTCGCGCGGTCGGGGCGCTCGGCGGTGCCCGTGGGGGCGCTACCGTCGTCGTAGTCAGAGGGGCGTAACGGTTCCACCGATCACCGATCCCAGGCTCGAGACGAAGAGGGACCACAGGCCCGTCACCATGGCGACGCCGATGGCGATGAGCAAGCCTCCCCCGATGAGGTTGATGACGCGCACGTTGCGCTTCAGCCAGTCCGCCGCGCCGGTCGCCCAGCGGAACCCGAAGGCGAGCAGCAGGAACGGCACACCGAGGCCGAGGCAGTACAGCAGGCCGATGAGGGCCGCGCGGCCAATGTCGCCCTCGTTGATGACGAGCGCGCTCACGGCAATGAGGGTCGGCCCGATGCAGGGCACCCAGCCGAGGCCGAAGACGATGCCGAGCACGGGAGCCCCGCCGAGCCCCGCGGCCGCCGTCATTCTTGGCCGCACCGTGCGCTGAAGGAACGACACCTGGCCAATGAAGACAAGACCCATGAGGATCACGACGACGCCGGCGATGCGGGTAATCAGGTCGAGGCGCGACTGCAGCAGGAGGCCCGCGGTCGCGAACACGATCGAGAATGCGACAAAGACGACGCTGAACCCGAGGATGAACAGGCTCACGCCGAGCAGCAGCCGGCTGCGTTCTCGCCGGTTTTCGACGGGGCGCGTGAAGCCCCCGACGTAGGCGAGATAGCCGGGCACGAGCGGCAGGACGCACGGGGACGCGAACGCGAGAAAGCCCGCGGCCAGCGCGATCGGCATCGCGAGCAGCAGGTTGCCGCTCAGCACGATTTCGCCGACAGGATTCACCACGGCCGAGTCCTAGCTCTCGGCTTCGGCGAGGGTGTCGCGAATCATGGCCCGCAGTGTCGAGGGCTCGGTGAGCAGCCCCGAAATGCGAGCGGCCACGCGGCCCTCCTGATCGATGACGAGGGTCGTCGGCACTGCGTTGGGAGCCACCTGGCCGGCGAACGCGAGCCGCACGGCGGCGTCGTCGCGGTCGAGGATCGAGGGGTAGGTGATGCCGAACTCCTCGGCGAAGGTGATGGCGGTGCCGAGGCCGTCGCGAATGTTCACGCCCACGAACTGCACACCCTGCGGCTCGAACTCCTGCCAGATGGCCTCGAGGTCGGGCGCTTCGACGCGGCACGGCGGGCAAGCGGCGTACCAGAAGTTGACGACGACGACCTGGCCGAGCAGGTCGTTGCTCGAGATCGTCTCGCCCGACTCGACGACGCCCTCGAAGGTGACGGGCTCGGCGCGGTCGGCTTCGGCGATGACGGTGTAGGCGCCGTCACCTGAGATGTAGCCCTGGCCGGTGCCTTCGCGGAACTGGGTGGCGAGGCGGTCGCCGTCTTCTGTCGTGCAGCCGGCGAGCGCGACGAGGGCGCCGAGGGCGGCCACGGCGGCAACGGTGCGGAACGGGCGTCGGTGTCGGGGGGTGCGGAGATTGGTGGTCACACGGCTCCGAGGTCGATGGGTGTTTCCCCCAATTCTGCCCCGGGATCCTGATAGCCGATCTCAGTGAAGGCGCCGTCGCGCCAGGCAAAACTTGTGATGCTCGACAGGGCGCAGCGGCGGGCGCGCGGGTCGTGCGCGAGGCGCGTACCCGAGATGGCCCGGTGGGCCATCCAGATGGGCAGCTGGTGGCTGACCATGACGACTTCGCCACCTTCGGTGCGTTGGTGGGCGTCGGTCATGGCGGCGAGCATCCGGTCCGCGATGGAGGCGAACGCCTCGCCCCAGCTGGGGCGGGCGGGGTTCACCATCCACGGCCAGTGCATAGGGTTCAAGAGCGTGGCGCGGTCCATGCGCTTGCCCTCGAAGCGGTTGGCGGGCTCGATGAGGCGCTCGTCGATGTGCGGCTCGAGCCCGAAGGCGGCGGTCCACGGCGCCGCGGATTCGCGCGCGCGCTGCAGGGGCGAGCTGTACAGCGCGGTGATCGGATGCCCGCCCAGCGCCCGCGCGGCCGCTTCCGCCATGCGGTGGCCGAGCTCGCTGAGGCCGTAGCCCTCGAGGCGGCCGTAGAGGATGCGCTTCGGGTTCTCAACTTCGCCGTGGCGCACCAGATGGATGACGTCGGCGGGCATGCAACCAGTCTAGGCGGGGCGGATTAGCCCGGTTTCGCGCCGATAGACTCGGGCGTTATGACCCGCACCCTGATCGCGCACCTGTCCCCGCTTCCTGACGGCCCCGTGGAGGTCGCCGGATGGGTCGAGACGGTTCGCGACCAGAAGAAAGTGCAGTTCGTCATCCTTCGTGACGAGACCGGTGCCGTGCAGCTCGTGAACCCGGCGACGCGCGACCTCGGCGAGGACGCGAGCGACGCCGAGCGCGCGGCAGCGGCCCTGACCGAGACGATCGGGGGGCTTGCGCACGGCACGATGGTGCGCGTTTCGGGTGACCTGAAGCATGACGAGCGCGTGAAGCTCGGCGGGCTCGAGGTGAAGATCGGCTCGCTGACGGTGGAGAGCGAGGCGCTGCCCGAGACTCCCATCGCGGAGGACTCGAGCCTCGACAAGCGTCTCGACTGGCGCTTCCTCGACCTGCGTCGCCCCGAGGCGAACCTGATTTTCCGCGTGCAGACGACATTCGAGCACGCGCTGCGCACGTACTTCGTCGACAACGACTACATCGAGATTCACACCCCGAAGCTGATGGCGAGCGCGTCGGAGAGCCGGGCGGAACTGTTCGAGCTCGGCTACTTCGAGGGCACCGCGTATCTGGCGCAGAGCCCGCAGTTCTTCAAGCAGATGGCGCAGCCGGCAGGCTTCGGGAAGGTGTTCGAGATTGCGCCGGCGTTCCGCGCCGACCCGTCGTTCACGTCGCGCCACGCCACGGAGTTCACGTCGATCGACGCCGAGATCAGCTGGGTCGCCTCGCACGAGGACGTCATGCGGATGCACGAGGAGGCGCTCGCTGCTGCCCTCGGTGCCGTTGTCGCGAAGCACGGGGCGGCGATCGAGGAGGCGTTCGGGGTGGCGCTTGCGGTTCCGTCGGTGCCGTTCCCGCGCATCCCGCTCGCCGCGGCGCGCCGCATCGTGGCCGAGGGTGGGTATGAGATTCCGCGCGCCGACGGTGACCTCGACCCGGAGGCGGAGCGGCGCCTGTCGGCCTGGGTGAAGGCGAACCACGGCAGCGATTTTGTGTTCGTGACCGACTACGACTCGACGATTCGGCCGTTCTACCACATGCGTCACGAGGGGGATGCGTCGCTCACGAACAGCTACGACCTGCTGTTCAACGGAGTGGAGATTTCGACGGGCGCGCAGCGCGAGCACCGCGTCGATGTGCTGATCGAGCAGGCGCGGGAGAAGGGCTTGGAGCCGGAGGAGCTGGAGTTCTACCTCGACTTCTTCCGCTACGGCGTGCCCCCGCACGGTGGATTCGGCATGGGCCTTGCGCGCGTGCTGATGCTCATGCTGGGGCTCTCGTCGATCCGCGAGACGACGTACCTGTTCCGTGGGCCGACGCGTTTGACGCCGTAGGTTCTGGCTCGGCTCGGCTCGGCTCGGCTCGGCTCGGCTCGGCTCGGCTCGGCTCGGCTCGGCTCGGCTCGGCTCGGCTCGGACCAACCCCTACCCCCTCCACCGCCTTCCAAAGACGCGGTAGAACGAATCTCCATCACCATCCCGTAACAGAGACGCCTTCGCATCTCCGCCGTTTCGGAAGCGCGGAATGAAATGCGTTTCGCGTTCCCGAGATTTTGGAAGGGGTCGGACGGGGAGTCGGTTCAGGTTTCCGCGTCTGTGGAAGGGGCTGGGACGCTGACGCTTCACCGACAACGCACGGGGGATCCGCACGTTTCAACGCGCGCGACGGGAGGGCAGACGACCTAGAGCGCGAAGTCGGGGCGGATCGTCCAGCCCGTGTACTCCTCGAGCCTCGCCATCAGCGTCAGCGCCTGCAGGGCGGCGTGGTCGTGGCTCACCGTCGAGTAGACATCGATCGCGAGGGGCGGGGGCTCCCCGAACTTCGGAATCTCGATCTCGACCCACGCGCCCTCGGCGAGCGGCACGTACGGCCGCATGGTGCGCTGATTCTCCACCGCCGTATCCACGGCGAGGGCAACGATCGACAGCGCATCCAGCTTCGTGACCGGCGACTGCACAACGATCGTGGCGCAGTACTCAACGAGCTCACGCTTGCGGCGCAGCGCGCCGAACAGGTCGCGGGCGGGCTGATTCACACGGGCACGCTAAGCGTTCAGCCTGAACGGATGCCCGGTTCAGCCTGTGCAGACGACCCGACGCGTGATGGAATGAGACAACCCCCGCACCACCCACCCCACCCCATCCCGCGCGATGCAGCCGCGCCACCCCCGAGGACGCCGATGACGACGTTGCCGCCCACCCGACCCACGCCCGCGGGCGCGCTCGTCGCGATCATCCGACTCGCCCTCGTCGGCCTCACCGTCGCCGCCGTGACCGCGACGTTCCTCGACGCCGCCGAGCGCGGCCCCGTCAACCCCCTCAACTTCTTCGGCTTCTTCACCATCCAGTCGAACCTCTTCATCGCCGCCGTGTGGGTGTGGGCGGCGGCACGCATCCTCCAGGGCCGCCGACCATCGGCGGGCCGGACACTGCTGCGCGCCATCGCCACCACGTTCATCGTCATCGTCGGCATCGTCTACGTCACACTGCTCGCCCCGCTCGGAGCAGAGGGCGGCGTACCCGTCGGCTGGGCCAACACGGTCATGCACTACGTCACGCCGATCGCAGGCGCGGCCGACTGGATCCTCTCCTCCGATCGCGTGCGCCTCTCCCTTAAGCGTCTCGGCTGGGTGCTCGTCTACCCCACCGTCTGGGTCACGGTCGTCCTCGTGCGGGGCGCCACCGACGGATGGGTGCCCTACCCGTTCCTCAACCCCGACACCGGCTACGCGAGCGTCTTCTTCTTCGTCGGGATGATCGTGGTTGCCTTCATCACGGTCGGCACGCTCGCCTTCCTGCTCGCGCGCGTGCCCCCCGTGGTGCGCGTCGTCGCAGACGCGCCCCGAGCATCCACGGTCACGGCGCGCGTCTGATCGTCCGCCGGGAATATCCCGGCGTTTTATGCGTTTGCATGGATATCATGCATCCCGCAACGAGCGTGAGGAGCGCACCATGACCGCGACAACCGAAGGTCTGCACCACGTCACCGCCATCGCCGGCGACCCGCAGAAGAACATCGACTTCTACATCATCGGGCTCGGCCTGCGACTGGTCAAGAAGACGGTGAACTTCGACGACCCCGGCACGTACCACCTCTACTACGGCGACGAGGCGGGCCGCCCCGGCTCGCTCATGACGTTCTTCCCGTGGCGCGGCGTCCCCGGCGGCCGCATCGGCGCCGGCCAGTCGACCTCGACCGCGTTCAGCGTGCCCGCCGGCAGCCTCGGCTGGTGGACCGAACACTTCGCGCAGATCGGCGTCGAGGGCCGCATCACGAGCACCTCCTCCGACGAGGAGCGCCTGCTCGTCACCGACCCCGACGGGCTGCAGATCGAACTCGTCGCCACCCACGCTGACGACCCGCGCGACCCGTGGGACTCGGCGAGCGTGCCCGCCGAGTACGCCATCCGCGGCCAGCACTCGAGCGTGCTCACCGTGCGCGACAGCACCAAGACGGTCGAGCTCATGGTCAACGACCTCGGGATGCGCGTGGTCGAGGAAGAGGGCAACCGCACGCGGCTCGCGGCCGGTTCGGGCGCTCCGGGCACCCTCGTGGACGTGATCTCGTCGGGCCTCGCCGCGCAGGGCCTGACCGCCGGCGGCACCGTGCACCACATCGCCTTCCGTGTGCCCGACCAGCAGACGCAGGAGGCGTGGCGCCAGGAACTCACCGAGCGTGGCCACCAGGTCACCCAGATCATGGACCGCCAGTACTTCACGTCGATCTACTTCCGCGAGCCGGGCGGCGTGCTGTTCGAGATCGCGACCGACACCCCCGGATTCGACATTGACGAGCCGCTGCTGGAGCTCGGCCGCTCGCTGAAGCTGCCGCCGTGGCTCGAGCCCTCGCGCGAGGCGATCGAGAACGCCGTCGCGCCAATCCGCATCCCCGACGAGAACAACCCCGGGGTGGCCGCATGAGCGCGCAACTGATCGACTGGCCGCACCTCGTGCGCGAGCCGAAGGAGGGCGCCTCGCACTACCTGCTGACCCTGCACGGCACGGGCGGGAATGAGACCGAGGTGGCCACCCTCGCGCAGCACCTCGACCCGACGGCCGGCGTGATCTCGCCGCGGGGTCGGGTGAGCGAGCACGGCATGACGCGGTGGTTCGCGCGGGTCGCGGAGGGCGTGTTCGACGTGGACGACGTAATCGCGCGTGCGCAGGAACTGGCCGCGTTCATCCGGGCGGCCCGCGAGCAGTACGGCATCCAGGATGCTCCGATCACGGCCGTCGGGTTCTCGAACGGCGCGAACATCGGCACCGCGACCGCCCTGCTTCACCCGGACGCTCTGCAGCGGGTGATCGCGTTCAGCGGCATGTACCCGTTCGGCGACCGCGACCCGATCGGCGACGCGTCGAGCGTTGAGCTCATGCTGCTGAATGGAGCAGCCGACCCGATGGCGCCGACGGCGAGCGTCGAGCACCTGGCGCGGGTGGCCGAGTCGCACGGGGCGAGCGTCGAGCGGCACATCCGCGCGGGCGGGCACGGCATCGACATGAGCGACGTGGCGGCGGCGCGGGAGTGGCTCGCGGCGCGGTCCTGACGCGCGGCGGTCGTGTCATCACGGTGGGTGGCGGCGCTGAGCGACTCCCCCGCCGCAACCCGGCATAAGCTTGGCGGCAGGGGCAAGCAAAGGAGCCACGGGTGTCGGACACTCTCTTCGACTACTTCTCGCAGGTTGAGCTACCCACCCCCACCCTCGGGCCCGACGAGGTCACGCGACTATTCGCCCAGCACTTTGGTCTCGACGTCGACCTGCAGCCCCTCGGCAGCCAGCAGGACCAGAACTTCCGCGTCTTCCCCCGCGGTGAGTCGACGCCGCTCGGCGTGCTGAAACTCAGCAACCCCGCCTTCAGCGAGGCCGAGATCACGATGCAGGATGCGGCGGCCGCGCAGGTGGCTGAGCGGCAACCCGCTCTGCGCATCCCGAAGCTGGTCGAAGGGCCGCGCGGCGCGATGTCGGCCTGGTGGGAGTCCAGTGAGGGGCGCATTCACGCCCGCGTGATCGAGAACATCGCCGGGTCGACGCTGACCGGATCGGCCTACCTCGGCCCCGACGTGGTCGCCCGCATGGGCGAACTGTCGGGCCGCGTGAGCGTCGCCCTCGCCGACTACCGGCACCCCGCCTCCGGGCGCGTGTTGCAGTGGGATCTGCGACACGCCGAACGCGTCATCGACACCCTGCTGCCCCGCGAGCCCGACGAGGAAGTGCGTGCGACCCTGGCCGCGGCGACCGATCCCGCGCTGGCCGCCCTCGCCCCTGTCGCCGAGCACCTGCCCGTACAAGCCGGGCACTTCGACATCACCGACGACAACATCCTGCGGCCGGTCGGCGGGCGCCTACCCGACGCCGTCATCGATTTCGGCGACGTCGCCGCCTCGTGGGCGGTCGGCGAGCTCGCCACCACCCTGTCGTCGCTGTTGCACCACGACGGCGCGACGCCGGCGACGACGCTGCCGGCGATTCGCGCCTTCCACGCGCTGCGCCCGCTGACCGGGCACGAGGTCGACGCGCTGTGGGCGCTCGTCACCCTGCGCGGCGTCGTGCTGGTGCTGAGCGGCCGTGAGCAGGTGCGGCTCGACGCCTCCAACGACTACGCAAGCGGCGCCCTCGACCGCGAGTACCGCGTCTTCGAGGTCGCCTCCTCGGTGCCGCCGACCGTCATGGCCGCGGTCATCCGCCGTGCGCTCGGGATGCCCGTCACGGCCCCCGACGCCGCCGGCTGGCAGGGCGCCGCGATTCTGTCGCCGTCGTTCCGCGCGCCGAGCGCCATCGACGCGGGTACCGTCTCGTCGCTCAACGACGTGGGCGCCTGGATGCACGCGTCCGTTCTCGAGAACGCGGCCGCCGCCGCCCTCGCGGCCGGCGCCGACGTCGCGTACGTCCCGGCGTGGCAGCCGATCCTCACCGGTGCCCCGGCGCGCACGCCGGACGAGCCGGCGACCGTGCCCACGGGCGTCACCGTGTGGCTCGCCGAGCCGGCCGTCCTCACCGGAGACGTCACCGTCGAGGGCGAGTCGCTCGTCGTGCACGGCGACGGTGAGGCGCTCGTGCTGAGCGGCGAGGGGGTGGCGGCCGGCCTCGCAGCGACTGACGCGGCGAGCGCCACGGACGCCGGGGCAAGCGCGACGCACGCGACGCTGCCCGCACACACGCGCATCCTGATTCAGCGACGCCCGCAGGGCGCGCCGCCTGCCCCCGCCATGGTGACGGCGTCGCTCGCCCCGGGGTGGCGGGCCGTGCTGGGCGACCCGGCCGGGGCGCTCGGCCTCGCGGCTGACCTCACGCCGCACGACGACACCGTCGACCCCACCGCCGACTCGCACGCCGTGCTCGCCCGCCGCGAGCGCGTGCTCGCCGAGGTGCAGGAGCACTACTACTCCGCTCCGCCGCAGATTGAGCGCGGCTGGCGCGAGTACCTCGTCGACACCGACGGCCGGGTGTACCTCGACATGCTGAACAACGTGACGTCGGTCGGCCACGCGCACCCGCAGGTGGTCGAGGCCGCGCACCGGCAGATGCGCCTGCTGAACACGAACTCGCGGTTCCACTATGCGGCGATCACCGAGTACGCCGAGCGCATCGCGGCGAAGTTGCCCGAGCACCTCGACACGGTGTTCTTCGTGAACTCGGGATCCGAGGCGGTCGACCTCGCCATTCGCCTCGCGATGGCCGCGACGGGCCGCCCCGACATCGTCGCGATGCGCGAGGCGTACCACGGCTGGACCTTCGCGAGCGATGCCGTCTCGACCTCGATCGCCGACAACCCGAACGCGCTCGAGACCCGCCCCGAGTGGGTGCACACGGTCGACGCGGCCAACGCGTACCGCGGCACGCATCGGGGGGCGGATGCACACCGCTACGCCCCCGAGGCGGTGGCCGTCATCGACGCCCTTGCCGAGAGCGGCCGGCCCCCCGCCGGGTTCATCTGCGAGCCCTACTTCGGCAACGCGGGCGGTGTCCCCCTGCCGGACGGCTACCTCGAGCAGGTGTACGCCGCGGTGCGCCGCCACGGCGGGGTCGTCATCGCCGACGAGGTGCAGGTCGGCTACGGCCGGCTCGGCGGCTGGTTCTGGGGCCACGAGCAGCAGGGTGTCGTGCCCGACATCGTCGCCGTCGCGAAGTCGGTGGGCTCGGGGCACCCGGTCGGCGCCGTCATCACAACGAGGGAGATCGCCGACAAGTACCGCACGGGCGGCTACTTCTTCGCATCGACCGGCGGCTCACCCGTGTCGTCGGTGATCGGCATGGCCGTGCTCGACGTGATCGAGAACGAGGGCCTGCAGCAGAACGCATGGCGGGTGGGCCAGCACCTGCGCCGCCGTCTCGAGGCCCTCATGGAGCAGCACCCGATCATCGGCGCCGTGCACGGCTCGGGCCTCTACATGGGTCTTGAGCTGGTGCGCGACCGGTCGACGTTGGAGCCCGCGACGGAGGAAACCGCGCTGATCTGCGACCGCCTGCGCGAGCTCGGCGTCATCATGCAGCCGACCGGCGACTACCAGAACGTGTTCAAGATCAAGCCGCCGCTGTGCGTCACGATCGAGTCGGCCGACTACTTCGCCGACCAGGTCGAACGGGTGCTCGCGACCGGGTGGTAGCAACACCCCGTTATTCCAACTATTTCTGGAATAAACCAACTATAGTTGGCAAATGAAGTTGCAGTCACCGTTCGAAGTCGTCACGCCAACGGCTGACGGGGAAGTTCTCACAGCTCTGGTTCGCCGGGGCGACTGGATGAGCATCAGCCAAGTCGTCGAGCTTGTCGGCTCGCGCAGCGACGAGGGCGTGCGGCGCGTCATCCGGCGGCTCGTCAACCAGGGCATTGTGGACGAGTTGCCCGTCGGAGGGCGCTCGGTTTTCCGACTCAACCCGCATCACATACTCGCCCCAGCCATCACGTCGATAGCCCGGGCGCGCGAAACGCTGCTCACTCTGCTCACGGGGCGACTCGCGAACTGGAATTCGCCACCGCTATACGCCGCACTTTTCGGGTCCGGTGCACGTGGCACCATGACGTCGACGAGTGATCTCGACCTCCTCCTGGTGCAACCCCACGCCACGGACGAGGTGTGGGATGTCGACGTCGCCGAGCTCGTGGTCGATGTACGGTCCTGGACCGGCAATGACCTGCGCGTTGTGCAGTACACGGAACATGAAGTTGGTCCCACCGATGCGCTTCTTGCTGAGCTCATCAATGACGCGATCCCGCTCCTCGGCGACCATAGCTGGTTCAGGCAACAGATCGGACAGAAATGACCCCAACTCGGCCCGCCGACCGCGCGCTTGCTCGACGACGCCTTGCGAAGGCCGAGGAGTTTTGGGAAGCGGCCGAAACACTCGCGGGCGATCCAGGGTTCATGAACGCGTACACCGCACAACTGGTCCTCAGCGGAATCGCCGCCGCTGACGTCCTGTGCGCGGCGAAACTCGGCCTGTACGCTCCGACCGGAGATCACTCAGAAGCGGTGGCTTTGCTCAGGCGAGTCGAGCCCGCCCTTGCGGGTAACCTCAGCAAATTGCTCGCCGCAAAGACGCGGGCTGAATACTCGGGACAATTCATGAAGACAACCGAGATGACGGGACTCCGACGCGCTGCCGAGGCGTTGCTCAACGCCGCGCGAATCGCCTAAGGGTCGCTCTACTTTCGCGACCGCAGCGCGCTCACCACGATCGCGATGCCACCGACGACCACAAGGATCGGCCAGATGACGGCCACGCCAATCTCGATGCCGTCGAGCGACAGCGCGATGATCGCGGCGATGATCGCAAGCCCGATGGAGGGGAACCACGCCCAGCGCTGAGCGCGTCCGCCCGGGGCGAGAGCGAGCACGACGAAGGTGAGGGCCGCGCCCACGAAGAGGGCGACGCCGGCCGCCTGGTCGCCGAGGAGTCGTTCGGCGACGTCCGCCGCCCCCAGCGACACGAGCATCCCGGCCGGAATGATCGCCCACCAGCGGCGCCTCGCTGTCGCCGCGACCGCCCAGAATCCGAGACTCGCGATCGCGAAGAACACGAATTCGCGCCAGTTCAGGATGCTCGTCGACAGCTCGAGAAGCGACCGCACGCCGACCGCCGCGAGCACCGCGCCAGGAATCGCCGCCCACCACGAACCGCGATCGGTCGCGAACGCGACCCAGAACACGGCGCTCGCGCCGAGCTGTACGCCGATCCACCACAGGCGCAGGTCGGCGCCGTCGGTGAGCAGATCGATCAGGCCAAGCACCCCCGCGATCGCAAGCGCGATCCCGAGGGTGACGCGAACAGCGACGCTAGACATGGAGGCCTCCTGACCGTCAGCGTATCCAGTGGAGTACCTAGGCGGCACGCTCGTGCAGCGACTGGCGCCGCTGGTCGGCGTGGCGATGGCTGGCCCGAACCGGCAGCCTGACGGCGTGGCGACGCAAGCGGCGACGGACAACCGACGCCGTGGCGCCGATCGCGAGGAGCGCGATCAGGTGCAACGGGGTCCACGCGCCCCGCGCATCCGGAATCGCATCGATCAATGACGCGACCCCCGCCGCCGCCAACACGGTGGCGGGAAGCGCCGCCCACCAGAAGCTCGCGTGGACCGCGAAGAGGGTCCAGAACACGGCGCTGGTGGCGGCGACGATCGCGATCCATGACACGGCGAGTTCGGGCGGTCGGGGAATCTCATTGAGCCCGAGCAGAACACCGGTCAAGGCGACTGCGAGGGCGGGTTCGGGGCGGATCGTGAGTCCGGACATGCCGGGCCTCCTGTTAGTCGCTCGAGGGGCCGGGTTCGGGTTCCCGGTTCGAGTGGTGCCAGCCTGACACCCGTTCGGGGGGTGCGCACGGGTCAAAAGTCCCGACGTGAAACAGCAGCGCGTTGCACGATGGACACCGGCGGTGGAGGATGCCGGAACATGACGCAATGGATTTGGGAGACGTCTGCGGACGGCACCGCGCGGTACGTGCTCGGCACAGCGGGCGAGGATCCCCTCGTGTGCGTTGGGGTCAACCCCAGCACGGCCGTGCCGAACAGGCTCGACCGGACGGTGACCCGGGTCAGCCGATTCGCCGAGCGGACTGGGCATGACAGCTGGGTGATGCTGAACGTGTACCCGCAGATCTCGACCGACCCTGCGGGGTTGCATCTCGAACGCGACCCTCTGCTGACGGAAGACAACCTGCGCCACATTGCGCAGGCGATTGGAGGCCGCCCGCTGACCGTGCTGGCCGCGTGGGGCGTTCTCGTCGAGTCGCGTCCGTACCTGATGGGCCTCGTGCGCGAACTGGTGAGGGTGTCAGATGGTGTGTGTAAGGGGTGTCGGCTTCTTACGAAAGGACGACACTGATGACCATGATCGACAGGGAAGCCCGCGAGCAGCGGCGGCGTGAGCAGGCGGGGGGCGCGAGGCGTCTTCGAGACTCGGGTGTGCTTGATGACTTGTTCGCGAAGATCGATTCCGGTGAGGTGCAACTCGATGGCCGGGACGGGCTGATCCAACAGCTGATCAAGACCGGCCTGGAGCGTGGCTTGCAGGCGGAGCTGACTGAGCACGTCGGCTACGAGCGGGGCGATGCGGAGGCTCCGTTCCACGACAACTCGCGCAACGGGTCGTTTCCTAAGACCGTGGCGACCATTGCCGGCAATGTTGAGCTTGCTGTCCCGCGCGACCGTAACGGGAGCTTCACCCCTCGTCTGGTGCCCACCGGTCAGCGGCGTCTGGGCGGGTTGGACGAGATGATCGTCTCGCTCTACGCCGGCGGGATGACGGTGCGCGATATCGAGCACCATCTGGCGTCCACGATCGGCACCGACATCTCGCGGGAGACGATCTCGAAGATCGTCGACGAGATCTCCGACGAGGTCCTGGCGTGGCAGTCCAGGCCGTTGGAAGCGTGGCAGTTTCTACCGATCGTTGCGAATCGGTTGTCGAATCCATCGTCTCATGAGTTGCGCGGGTGACCGGTCGCCGAGGATTAGACGGGGTCGATTGTTGAGTTCCTCGCTGACTTCTCGGAGCCGCTGATCGGTGAACTGGTCCAGGTCGATGCCCTTCGGAAAATACTGCCTGAGCAACCCATTCGTGTTTTCGTTCGTCCCGCGTTGCCAGGGCGAGTGGGGGTCGGCGAAGTAGATCTTCACGCCGCTGTCGCGTTCGATCCGTTCGTGGTGGAACATCTCGTTTCCTTGATCCCATGTCAGGGTGCGGCGCAGCCGCGGCGGGAGGCTCTCCAGGGCATCGATGAGGGCGTCACCGACGATCTGCGCAGATCGCCCGCCTCGGATCGGAACGAGGAGTGTGCTGCGACTCTTGCGTTCCACAAGCGTCGCGATCGCCGATCTCTGCCCCGCACCGATGATGAGGTCGCCCTCCCAATGCCCCGCCTGCAGTCGCTCCTCGACGATGGCCGGCCGGTCGTGAATGGAGCGCATGTTGGTGGACTGCTTCATCGCTCCTTCACGGTTGCGACCGCGGCCACGCTTGTGACGATACTTGCGCCCGGTCCGGAGCGCCTCCTGATCGGTGACGACGATCAGGCCCCGATAGACGGCTTCATAGATCGTCTCCGCGCAGACATGCCATCCCAAGCGCCCAGGCCATCGGCGGCGGAGCCAGCGGCTGATCTGCTGAGGTGACCATCGCTTGCCCAGCTTGGCTGCAACCACCGTCCGAAGCTCCGGATCGCTGCTGAACCGATGCGGCTTCGGGCGCCGCCGCGCGACATGCGCCTGCCCGTGCGCGTACCAAGGCTGATATCGACCATCGGGCTTCTTGTTGCGAGCGATCTCCCGATACACGCTCTGAAAGCTCTTCCCGATACGTGCGGCAATGAGCTTCACTGACTCGCCAGCGTCAAGCCCGTCGGCGATCTCGATCCGGTCGTCCTGGGTCAGATACCTCTCACTGATCGGGGTGTCGATGAACTTCACGCTGCCAGCATCGATGAACCACAGCGATCCGCAGCTGAACGACACTCCCACCTCTTCCGACGCAGTCGAACCGCTCAGCCCCTGCCGGACAAGCTCGAAATAGCGCCTCTTCACGCCCGCTTGCGACTTGTTCCACGCCCAACGCACCATCTGAATCCCTCTTCCTCAGGATTCGCAACGATGACTAGAAACTGCCCGTTCTACCCGGTGATCTACTTGGACGCGATCGTGGTGAAGGTCCGAGACGGCGGGCACGTCGGCAACAAGGCCGCTCACATCGCCGTCGGCGTCGACATGGAGGGCATCAAGCACGTCCTGGGCATTTGGGTGCAGCAAACCGAGGGAGCGAAGTTCTGGGCATCCGTTTGCGCGGAGCTCGCCAACCGTGGCGTGCGTGACGTGCTGATCGTGTGCTGCGACGGCCTCACCGGCTTCCCCGAAGCGATCGAGGCGACCTGGCCCGACTCGCTCGTGCAGACCTGCGTGGTGCACCTGATCCGCACCGCGATGCGGTTCGTGTCCTACGGGCAACGCAAAGCCGTCGCCGCCGCGCTGAAGCCGATCTATCAAGCCCCCGACGCGGACGCCGCCAAAGCCGAGTTGGCGGCGTTGGCGGCCTCGGAGCTGGGCAAGGCGAACCCGCACACGATCGCGGCGTTTCAGAACGCGTGGGAGCGCTTCATCCCGTTCTTGGCGTTCCCGCCCGAGGTTCGGCGAGTGATCTATACGACCAACGCGATCGAGTCGCTGAACTACCAACTGAGGAAGGTCACCAAGAACCGCGGCCACTTCCCCAACGACGCCGCGGTCGTGAAGCTGCTCTGGCTGGCGATCTGCAACATCGAGGACAAACGCGCACTGGAGAGGGAGAAAGAGCGCGGCAAGCCCTCACGCGAGCGAAAAGCGCCACCGCGGCTGATCGAGGGTGCCGTCACGACCAGCTGGAAGAAGGCCCTGGCCCAACTCGCGATCGCGTTCCCCGACCGAATCCGCCCCTACCTCTGACCAACCCCAGACGATGCCCATTTACACAAACAACTTGACAGGCTCACTGGTGGCGCTGCCCGCGCTGGCCGCCGCCTCATGGGTGTCGCTCGGCGCCACCACGAAGGCCGGCCACCCGAGACACCCGCTGTACGTGGCAGGCACAACGCCCCTCGAGCCGTTCGACGTGGCCGCATACGCGGTCGCCCAAGAACGAGAAAACCCCCGGCTGACCGGGGATTTTCGTGGCGGGCTTCTTGCGAAACTCGAATAGAGCTAGCAAAACAGGGGCCCAGCGAACCAACCACGAAACACATCCTCCCGTGAGGCGCGGATAATCCTCCGCCACAGCGCTGCTCCTTCAGAGGCCACATCGCGGAAGACAGCGAGGCATTACCGGCACCCTTCGCGCATCACGCTTCGCAACGGAATGCCAGGCCTCAAGTGAGTCACCTCCCCGACGAGCACGCGCGTTGCGGACTCGGAACATCGCTGAGCGGAGCCGCTCGCGCGTAACCGGCGCGTGCAAACCGCGACGGACCGCTACATCGCCAAGCCAAGCGGCATGTCCGCGATGTCCTCCAGTCGCTTGCCGCGTCGCACGCCGGAGAGCTACGCCTGTTCGGCCGTGGCCTCGTCGCCCAAACGGATGGCCCCGACCGTCCAATACTTCAGAGCGATTTGGGTCTCAATCCCCATCCGCGACCACTCAGCCAGGCGCTCTTCCGAGTTGGCGTAGCTGCCCTCAGGCACCAAGTCATCAGGCGTAGCAAAGCGGTCCCACACCTCGTCTCCGATTCGACGAGGCACCGAAAGAGTCACCCGGAAGAGACCCCTCGGACTACGGCTGACGTCGCCCCGAAACTCAGCTGACAAGGTGCCGTTATCCTGCCACACCCTCCGCGGCTCAAACTCCGACAACAGCCCTACGTCAAAGGAACGTTCCACGAACGGAACCCAATTGATGTCAGCCATCGCTCGCCCGCTACCCTGCAACCTCGCGCACCCAGTTCGGACAAACCTTGGTCCCGCTGATCTCGCAATACGTCGTGATCATTCCACGCGGCTGACCGTCGCTAAGCATGCGGTCTTCGTGCACGACGCGAACCATTACGGACTTATCTATCCGACAGACAGTGAGCCAGCACACGTAAGTGTTCGCGGGGGTTCGGTACGTCGTGGACGTCCCCGAGACAGTCCGGAACCGCGGAAACTTCGTCGTCTTCTGGATCATCGCCATGCTCACATTGTGCTTTTGCACATGCGCCCAACCCCATGTTGAGCTACCCGCCCTGACCGCATTGCGCGCATTCCTGCCATCTCGCCACGTCGAGACGATTCTGTATGCGGGACTTGTGGAACTGCTCACCACACCCTGACCTGCAACGCCCACCAAAGGAGCCACAGGATGAGCAGCCAGCCCGAAGCCGGCCAGCCGCTCGACTCCGACGTCCAGCAGGGGCAAAGAAGCCGCGATGTCCTGATCAAGCTCGCTCGCAGCCTCAACCAACTCGGCTACAGGAATCGTTTCCCCCGCCTCCAATCCCAAGTCGCCGATCACCGTCACAGTCGTGGGCTGCACGACCACAAGGTCGCTTCCTTCAAACTGCTCGTCGCCCGGAACGATGCCACCACCAATCAGCGCCGACACCGCGGCCAACGCAGAAACGCCACAAGAATCCTCACAGCAATAGGCCTTTCTGTTCACCCTCCTGGTGAAGCTACTGGGCGACAGCCCCCGCGCGCAATACCTCCATCGCCATCGAGCTAGTGAATCGCCCCGGGTTTGATGGAGGGCTTGATTGGGAGTGTCCGTTAAACGGTGTGTGAGGTCCGGCGGTTTTCAGTGATTGGTTCTGTCGAACCGTCCGGCGAAGGTGATCGCGAACGCGTTGAGCGCGGGCTTCCACCTGATCGCCCAGCGTGCCCTGCCGCCCCCGGTGGGGTCAAGTGACCGGGTCACAAGGTAGAGACACTTCAGCGCCGCGGCCTCGTTCGGGAAGTGTCCGCGGGCGCGGACCGCTCGCCGGTAGCGGGCATTGATCGACTCGATCGCGTTGGTCGTGCAGATCACCTTTCGGATCTCGACGTCGTACTCGAGGAACGGCACGAACTCGGCCCACGCGTTCTCCCATAGCTGCACGATCGCCGGATACCTGCCGCCCCACTCGGCCGCGAACTCGGCGAACCGGTCCCGGGCCGCAGCCTCGGACGGGGCTGTGTAGACGGGTCGGAGTCCCTTCACGATCGCGTCACGGTGCTGGCGGCCGGCGTAGCGGAAGCTGTTGCGGATCAGGTGCACGATGCACTGCTGCACGACCGTCCGCTCCCAGGTGGTATTGATCGCTTCGGGGAGTCCCTTCAGCCCGTCGCAGACGGCGATGAACACGTCCTCGACGCCACGGTTCTTCAGCTCGGTGAACACCTGCAGCCAGAACCTCGCGCCTTCTGCGCCGTCGCCGGCCCAGATCCCGAGGATGTCGCGTTCCCCGTGCACGGTGACGCCCATGACGACGTAGAACGGGGTGTTGCGGACCTGCCCGTCACGGACCTTGACGACGATCGCGTCGACGAAGATCACCGGGTAGATCGGGTCCAACGGTCGGGAGGACCATTCCGCGAGCTCACCGGCCACCTTCTCCGTGATCCGGCTGATGGTGTCTTTGGAGACCTTCGCGTCGTAGACCTCGTCGAAGTGCGCGGCGATCTCCCCGGTCGTGAGTCCGCGGGCGCTGAGCGACAGCACGATCTGATCGATCCCGTCCAGGCGACGCTTCCGCTTGGGGACGATCACCGGTTCGAACGACCCGTCGCGATCCCGGGGGACCTCGATCTCCACGGGGCCGATCTCGGTGAGAACCGTCTTCGTCCGTGTCCCGTTGCGCATGTTCGACCCGGCAGGCGTCCCGCCATGCTGGTGCCCGAGATGCTCGGTCAGCTCCGCGTTCAACGCCGTCTCGAGGACGTTCTTCGTGAGCTGGTTCAGCAGCCCTCCCGGGCCGACCAGGCTCACGCCCTGCTCCTTCGCCTGCGCGAGCAACCGCTCGGCAAGGTCCTTCTGATCGATAATCTCTCCCGTCACGGGATCGATCATCGCGTCTTCCAACAACTCGGTCGTGTCAGCCACGGCCGTCTCCTTTCGGATCAGGCCGGACCCCACACACCGTTATTCAGACAGTCCCGCTTGATTCCCCGAGAGGATCAAGTCGTACCAGCGTTAAGGAAGTATCCGCTGGAGTTGCGGGAATGAGCCGTCAGGCTCGTGCAGGAAGCCCGTCGTGAGGATCCGGAGTTGTCGCTGAACGCGGCGGTGATCCGGATCGGCCAGCGCACCGGCGTTAATGCTGACACCCTTCGGGGGTGGGCGAAGTAGGCCGAGATCGATGCCGGGCAGCGGCCCGGGACAACCACGAGTGAGGCCAAGCGCATCAAGTAGCTCGAGGCTGAAGTTCGCGAGCTCAAGCGTGCACCGTCCCCGGTTTGATGCCGTTTCCTTTCGGGTCTGGAAGGACAATGTTCATCATGCCCAAGAAGATCCCGGAGGAGACCAGGCAGCGCGCAGTGCGTCTGGTGCTTGACCATCTCGATCAGTATCCGAACCTCACCACGGCCTGTTAGACGGTCGCTTCCCGGCTCGGTTTCGGCGCCGAGTCCCTTCGCCGCTGGGTGCGGCAGGCGCAGGTTGATGCCGGCGGCCGCGACGGTGCGACTACCAGCGAGTGGGAGAGGATCCGCAAGTTGGAGCGGGAGAATCGTGAGCTGCGTGAGGCGAACGCGATGGCGGATTCAATCGGTCGTCGCAACACCTCGTGATCATGGAGGTGTCAGATGGTTCGTCGTCAACAGGCAGCGGATCGGGCGATCCGACCGAAGCTCCGGTCGCCCGGGCATCCGAAGTTTCAACGGCATGTCGAGGTAGCGTTCTGGGCCGAGATCGCCAAGGGGCTGCTGCCCATCGAGGCCGCTGCCGTGGTCGGCGTGGCGCAAGCGGTCGGTCAGCGATGGTTCCGCAACGCTGGCGGCATGCCGCCGTTCGATCTGCAGTTCAAGCCAACAGGGCGCTACCTGTCGTTCGCTGAGCGTGAGGAGATCGCGCTGCTGCGTGCTCAGGAAAAGGGGGTGCGTGAGATCGCTCGAACTATTGGCCGCGATCCGGGAACGATCTCCCGAGAGCTGCGCCGAAACGCGGCCGTCCGCTACGGAAGTCGCGGGTATCGAGCATCGGTCGCGCAATGGAAGGCCGACATGGCCGCGAAACGCCCGAAGGCCGCGAAGCTGGTCATGAACGTCCGGTTGCATGCCTACGTCCACGAGAGACTGTCGGGCCAGATCACAACGTCCAACGGCAAGGTGATCGTCGGTCCAGAGCCTCCGCGATTCACGGGGATCAACAAGCCGCACCGCAAGCACCGCGGGTGGTCCACGGCGTGGAGCCCGGAGCAGATCAGCAGCCGGCTGAAGGTCGACTTCCCAGATGATGAGTCCATGCGCATTAGCCACGAGGCGATCTACCAATCGCTCTACATTCAGGGCCGAGGCGCGCTCAAGCGTGAACTGGTCTGGTGTCTACGCACCGGCCGAGCGCTACGTGCGCCGCGGGAACGATCGCGGCGCAAGACGTGGGCGCACGTCACTCCCGGAACGCTGATCAGCGAACGTCCTGCAGAAGCCGAGGACCGCGCTGTTCCCGGCCACTGGGAGGGGGATCTGCTGATCGGGCTGGAGCGCTCCGCAATTGGCACCGTCGTCGACCGCACGACGAGGTTCACAATGCTGGTGCACCTGCCGCGGGAGGAGGGTTACCGGCACAAGGAGACACCCAAGAACGGCCCCGCACTGGCCGGCTACGGCGCGATCACGATGAAGAACGCGTTGGCGAGCACGATGTCGACACTGCCGGCCCAACTGGCGAGGTCGTTGACCTGGGATCGCGGCAAAGAGATGTCCGCGCACGCCAGGTTCACTGTCGAAACAGGCTTCCCGGTCTTCTTCGCTGATCCGCAGTCGCCCTGGCAGCGCGGCACGAATGAGAACACCAATGGGCTGCTGCGTCAGTACTTCCCCAAGGGCACCGACCTGTCCTGCTGGTCGGCCGAGGAGATCGAAGCCGTCGCTCACGCGCTCAACACCAGGCCCCGCAAGACGCTCGGTTGGAAGACACCCGCCGAGGCCTTCAACGAGCAGCTACTGTTGCTCCAACAAGCCGGTGTTGCATCGACCGGTTGAGTCTGGACAATTTCGTTCCAGGCGGTTCCAGGCAGAACTGGACCGTCACGGGCTCGTCGGCTCGATGGGCCGAGTCGGGTCGGCTGGCGACAACGCAGCCGTGGAGTCGTTCTTCGCGCTACTGCAGAAGAACGTGCTCAACAGTCGCAATTGGGCAACGCGGGCAGACCTGCGCCTGGCGATCGTGACCTGGATCGAGCGGACCTACCACCGGCGTCGACGGCGGCGAGCACTGGGCCGCTTGACCCCGGTCGAGTTCGAAACAATCATGACCACACGGGCTGCGTCCGCGGTCTAAGAAGATGAGTCACCAGGACGTTCAACAGTCCCGTTCGCGTCCCTAGGCGCTCGAGTGAGTGCGCCACTTCATGAGGTCTGCGAGGACAAGATGAAGGGTGACGAGAAAACTGTCGTACGAGTCCTGGGCAGTCGCCAGACACCATCGCATCCGCGAAGAGGAAAGAGAGACGTCACATCCTTGAACCGGGTCCGCTCCCGGCTCGACGTCGCCGGACGGGATCGCGCTAACGATCGTGGCGCACCATTATGTGCTTCGTTGAGGTGTACTGCTCGAGGTTGTATCGAGACATGCTGTGCCCGTAGCCCGACATCTTGTGTCCGCTGTGGGGCAGTTCGGAGACGAGGGGGAGGTGCTCGTTCACCCATACTGTTCCGAAATCCAGCTCGTTGCTTACTCGGGTTGCCACCCCCACGTTCTGGGTCCACACAGAAGCCGACAGGCCCTGCCGAACCCCGTTGGCGAGCATGATGGCTTCTTCCTCCGACTCGAACGATTGCACCGTCATCAGCGGTCCGAAGACCTCTTCCTGCACGATGGGGTCCTCCTGGCGCACTTTGTCAACAATGGTGGGCTGATAGAAGTAGCCGGGGCCATCGACCTTGCGCCCGCCGGTGACGACACGAGACCCGGCCGCGACGGCATTCCGGACGAAGTAGTCGACCCGCTCGCGTTGCACCTCAGTGGCGAGCGGGCCCATTTCAACGTCGCCGTTGCCCTCGGCGAGGGGGTCCCCGTACACGATGCTCTCGGTCATGGCCGTTGCGGCAGTGAGGAATTTGTCGTACACGCTGGCGTGGACGAGAAGCCGTGTGGCGGCCGTGCAGTCCTGGCCTGCGTTGTAGAAAGTGCCCATCCGCAGCGTTTCGATGAGGAGGGGCAGTTCCGCGTCCGAAAAGACTACGACCGGTGCGTTGCCGCCGAGCTCCAGGTCGACGTGTTTGAGATTCCGCGCGGCGCGTTCGGCAACCGCTACTCCGGTGCGCTCTGATCCGGTGACGGAGATACCGGCAATGCCGGGGTGCTCAGCCATTGCCGCACCGACAACTCCGTCCCCCAGTACGAGGTTGAGCACTCCGGGCGGAAGGCAATCCGCGGCGATCTCGGCCAGTAGTAGTGCCGACAGTGGCGTGCCTTCGGAAGGCTTCAATACGAGAGTGTTTCCCGCCGCAAGAACCGGCCCGATTTTCCACGCTGCGATTTCGGCGGGGTAGTTCCACGGAACGATCCCAGCGATGACACCCAGGGGCTCTCGACGCAGGCTGCTGGTGCGCCCCGCTTGGTAGTCTGCGGAGGCGATCCCATCCAGGTGTCGGGCGGCCCCCGCGAAGAACTTTAGGCCGTCGATCACGAAGTCTTCGATCTCCCATCTCGCTCCGAAGAGAGGCTTGCCACCGTTGAGGGCCTCCTGCTGGATGAGCTCTTCCTTTCGTGATTCAACTCGTGCGGCGAACTCTTCAAGAGCGAGTGACCGCTCGCGTGGGGTGGTCTTCCTCCACGCACGGAACGCGCGCTGCGCCGCATCAACCGCTCTGTCTACATCACTGGGCGACCCCTCGGCGACGACCGCGATGGCCTCGCCGGTTGCGGGATTGATGATCGTGCGCGTTCCGCCATCGAGCGGGGCGACCCACTCGCCGTCAATGAAGTGTGCGGGTTGCTGATGGGACATGGTTTCCTCCGGGATGACATGGTCGCTCGCGGGAGGCCCCGCGCTCGACGTTGAGAGATCAAGCGCGCTCCAGCCTTCTCGCCACGTGACCGCTGGTCAGCCACGAGGCACTTTTCCCGACGCGTTGAGTGGATGCTAATGTTGGTCGTGCGTCCAAGTCAAGCGTCCAAGACGGATGACCAGGTGCGTGGGGATCGAGGCCCACCCTGGCGTACGGTCGCTAGGCTGGCAGGGGCGCGGCCTGTTGCAGGTCGCGCATAGCAGCGCGAGAGGATCAAAAGTCACATGGCCAGTTCCAGAGTCTCGCTTGACGATCGGCGTCATCAACTGATCGAGGCGACGATCGGGGAAATGCGGGCAAATGGTGTTCAATCCATCACGCTGCGCAGTGTTGCGAAACGGGCCCAAGCCTCGTTGGCGACCGTGCACTACTGTTTCGAGAACAAGGAAGCACTCATCCAGGCGGCCGTCCTCCGTTGGCTATCAAATATGGTCGAGTACGCGGCGCACATTCCCGCAGGCCAGGGCTTCAGCGCCACTGTAAACACCTTCGCCGAGATGTTCTGGGCCGACCTGGAGCGCACGCCTGAAGACGTACTGGCGCAAATCGAACTGGTCCTCTGGGCTAAGCGCCACGAGGATTCGACCGCCATCAGTTCGCTGATTTACACCGGCTATGAAGACGAGCTCGCCGATCTTTTCAGCGCGTCTTTCTCCAACGAGTATCCGGACAAGTCGCTCGATGCGCCGAGGTTCGTTCGGCTGTTACTCGCGATCTTCGACGGATGCAGCCTTCAATTCATCCTCCAACCCGAGCTCCCGGTTCACCGGGAGAACTTTTTCCATCTCGTTCACAACATGATCGCCTCGGCGCCTCAGGGAAGATGAAGGGGCGACCCTGAGCGGGCGACCTGAGCGACGCCAACACGGACAGCTGTCTGGGACGCTTGACATAGACAGTTGTCCGCGATAGCTTCTGTGCCGTGACCAGCTGTTGGTCACGACAGCGAGGGAGGACAAAGATGTCTCAAGGTGATGCCCAAATCGATTTCTATCCGGCGACCCAGGCGCCCATCTTCCGCGAGAACTGGCCACGGATGCGCAGCCATGCGATCGTCCCAAGGTCGAAAGAGGGTTGGATCGACCCGGTGATCTCCGAGTGGTCGCTGGAGGGTGCCGCTTGGGAAGACTTCCACCCGCATGCGGAGTACAACTACGTGCTTGAGGGCGAGCTGCACATTTCTGTGGATGGCGAGGAAGTGGTGTTGCAGGTCGGGGACTCCGCGACGGTACCGGCCGGCAAGCTGGGTCGATACTGGGCCCCGAAGTTCGCCCGCATGCTCACTGTCTACGGGCCGAATCCGGACGGCGAGGAATCGACCGACTTCAAGTACGAAGAGCTTTGAATCCCATCACGTACAACCCATAGCAAGCCTCTCGATCAACATCTCGCAGCTGCAAATTCAAAGGAGAATTTCATGCGCACATCTAGTCGACCATTTGCACTCTCGGCCACGTTTCTGGCCGCGGCTTTCGTGTTTACGGGATGCACCACTGCCACCGGTGGTGCCACCGACCGCGGCGAGCAGCCCGCGCCCTTGCCTGCAGTAGAGGAAGTCAACGGGCTCTTCGCTGACCCGACCTTGAACAGTGGCGAGTCGCTAATTGCGGCGGTCACGGCCGACGACTGGGCAATGCCAGTGGAGGTCATTGACTGCAATGAGCCGGGGTGCACTGGAGCGCGCACTCCGAGCGTCTACACGCCACTCGCGACGTCCGAGATCACTGAGCAGTGGGACCTGTGCGCAGTGATTCCCCACCTCAAGGATTCTTACTGGCTTGGCATCAACGCAAGCCTGGTGGCCGAGGCAGAGCGAACGGGTGTGTCGCTGCAGATCTACGAGGCTGGCGGCTACACCGAGATCGCGAAGCAACTCGATCAGCTGTCCAATTGTGTCGCGAACGGTGCCGACGCCGTCATCGTGAGTGCGGTCTCCAACGAGGCGCTCAACTCGAAGATCGAAGAAATTGTGGCCAGCGGTATTCCGGTCATTGATTCGGTAAACGGTGTGACGTCGACTGCGGTCAACGGCCGCGCGCTCTTCGACTACTGCACGCTGGGCGGCAACCTCGGTCGACACCTGGCAGCGACCGGTGACGACGTGAAGGCTGTTTGGTTCCCTGGGCCGGCGGGCGTCGGTTCGCTCGAGCAGCTGATGTCGTGCTTTGAGGCGCAAACGGAGGGCAGCAACGTCGAAGTGCTCGGTGTCTCATACGGCGACACCGGTAAGGACGTCCAGTTGAACCTGGTGGAGAACGCGCTTTCGGCGTACCCGGACATGAACTACATCATCGGTAGCGCGACGACCGTCGACGCCGCAGTCGGTCCGCTGACTGAGCGCGGCATGACAGGCGCGGTCCAGACCGCGTCTTATTACTTCACTCCCGAAGTATTCGCGCTTCTGGAGTCGGGAACGGCGACCTGCTCGAGCGCAGGGAACGACCTAATTCTTGGCCGCATCGTCGTCGACATGGCTCTGCGTGTGCTTGAGGGTCAGCCGTTCAATGGGGGCGAGCACCTCGCCATGGCGGCCAACGTCATTTGCGGTCCCGCCGCCGGAGCCGAGAATAACCTCGATAGCCTCGTCAAGGAACTCAACTTGGCGCCCGAGGGATTCCAGCCGACCTTCTCGGTGAATTAGGAGCCCCAGATGAGTCGTCGACTTGACTCCGTACCCGTTGTGTCGGTGCGCAACATCACGAAGAGCTTCCAGGCAGTAGTCGCTCTCGAAAATGTCAGCATTGACTTCCACCCCGGCGAGGTCCACGTCCTCTTCGGGGAGAACGGAGCGGGCAAGTCGACGCTGATAAATGTCCTCGCAGGCGTGCACAAGCCGACTGAGGGCACCGTCGAACTCAACGGCCTGGGGGCTGACCTGGTCAGCCCCCAGAGGGCGCGTGAGCTAGGAATCTCTGCGGTATTCCAGGAACCCGCGCTCGTCGGCACCCTCTCCGTTGCAGAGAACCTCACTCTTGGCAGGGAGCAGCTCCGGGCAGGATTCTTGAATCGCCGTGAGAATCGCAAGGCCGCCGTGGCTGCGTTCGCGCAGGCTGGATCACGTATTTCACTCGACACGATGGCGCGAGAGTTGAGTCGGGCTGATCAGCAAGTGGTCGAGATCGCTCGAGCGTTGCAAGATTCGGCTCGGCTCCTGATTCTCGATGAGCCGACCGCCTCGCTCACCGCGGAGGAGACCGACAGGCTCTTCGAAATCGTCCGTCGGTTGAAGGCCGAAGGGCTCGCGATCATTTACATCACGCACCGTCTTGGTGAGATCCGGGAGATCGGGGACACCGTGACGGTGATGCGCGATGGCATGATCATCGATACCCTCCCAATCGACGAGGTCACCGATGATGAGCTCGTGACCCTAATGGTCGGACGGAAGGTCGAGGCTCTATTCCCCGATATTCCCCACAAGCCCCGGGACGGCGGCCTCGAACTTAGGGACGTCAGCACCTCACAGCTCCGCGGCGCCTCACTCACTGTCCGCCGGGGCGAGGTGGTCGGAGTGACAGGACTCGTCGGATCGGGAAAGGGCGATGTAGGACGTGCGGTATTCGGCCTTGCCGCTCTTCAGAGAGGGGCGATCTTCGTCGACGCGCAAGTCCTGCCTGCCGGAACACCTCGGTCACGTATTGGCCAAAAGGTCATCTACTACCCAGCGGACCGCAAAAGGGACGGGCTTGTACCGACGTTGGCCGCGTTCGAAAATGTCACCCTCTCGGCGATCGACTCATGGACGCGGCTCGGGTTCGTTGATCGGAAGGCCGAGCGGCTGGCCGCCAACCGAGTGCTCTCCCAGATGTCGCTGCGGCCGAATCACCCCGAGAGCCTGCCGGGAACGTTCTCGGGTGGTAACCAGCAGAAGATCGTACTGGCCCGCGGTTTCACACAGGACTACGCGATCCACGTCTTTGATGAGCCCACCGCGGGTGTGGATGTCGGGGCCCGGGCCGAAATTTACGCAGCCATCAAGGCCCTGGCAGAGACAGGTGCGGCAGTTCTCGTAATCTCGTCGGACCTTCCGGAGATCGTCGGCCTCGTGCATCGCGCCTACGTGATTGCCGATGGAGCTGTCGTCGGTGAGTTCACCGGCGACCAATTGACCCAAGACAACGTACTGCCCTACTTCTTCATGGAAAGCAAGGAAGCCGCATCATGAGCAATCAGAAGGTGACCGAGTCGGAGCGCGCTCCCGAGGTGGCACCCCGCAATGCCGACACGGGTGAAGGCTTTGTGCGACGGTTCCTGAGGAGCCAGTTCGTCAACTATGGGATCCTGCCGATTCTCTTGGTGGTGCTCATCGTTGCCTTCGCTGTCACGGAGCCACGCTTCGTATCGCCCGAAAACATCATCAACGTTGTGCGCCAGGTCAGCTTCATCGGCATCGTTGTCATTGGGCAGATGTTCTACCTGATCACCGGCAACTACGATCTCTCCAACGGCGGCACCGTTGCACTTTCCTCCGTCGTATGTGCATCCGTGATGGTTTCGGCCACCGGGTCAGGAGCCAGCGTCCCACAGGCGATCCTGGTAGGTGTCATCGCAGGGCTCATGATCGGGCTCACCGTAGGCATCATCAATGGCGTCCTGATCGGCTACTTCAAGATCTCGTCATTCATGGTCACGCTGGGCATGGGTTCGGCCGCGGTCGGCGTCGCGCTTCTTGTCGCCGGCGGCATTCCCGTCGTTGGGTTGCCTAGCGAGTTCACGACGTACTTCGGCACGTCGTCCGTGGCCGGAATCCCGTTTCCAACGCTCGTCTACATCTTCATAATTGTCTTCGCCTACGTGCTCCTCAACTGGACTCGCCTTGGCCGTCGGGCCTATGCGGTCGGTGGAAACGCGAGTGCGGCGTTCCAGTCGGGCGTGAACGTGGGTCGCACGATTCTTTCCATGATGATCTTGGGAAGCCTGTTCGCCGGGCTGGTCGGCGTCATGCTCACCGCTCGTGTCTCTACGGGCGAGGCCAATATCGGCATTCAGTATCCCTTGCAGTCCATCATCGCCGCCGTGATCGGAGGCATCGCTCTGTCCGGCGGGGAAGGTCGCGTCTCCGGTGCCGTCATGGGCGCCCTTTTTATCATCCTGTTAAGCAATGGCATGGACCTCATTCGTGTCCAGGGCTATGTCCAAGACATTCTGCTGGGCGTGTTGCTCATCGTGGCACTTCTCGTGGACCGCCTGCGTGTGCGGTTCCGCGTGCCGAAGCTGCCCGCGCGGTCCGCGCGCGGTCCGCTGTCGTCGTCTACGTGACCCACGCGGCAGTGGCACCTGCAGCCCCATGCGTTGAATAGGCTGTTGCGCTCGATGCATCCGCTACAGTCCCGCTTGCCTTGACGAATGGAATTGGTGTCGCTGTCGACAGTGCGATTTAGCCAGCGGCTGCGGTCCGAGGGACTACTGAAGACTCAGGTGACTGCCGATCTCGGGTCCGTAAGTCGGCGCCGCAAGGAGGAGGACCACGCGAGATCCCTAACCGATCGAGTGCACCTCGTTGATGCGGCTGCGTATCCCAGGGGATTTTTTGCGCGGGCCCAGAGGATGAATTCGGTAGGTGGTTCGCAGTCCCCCTGATATGCCGGGCTCTGTCGAGTTTCGCAAGGAGCCCGCCATGTCCTGTCTCAGGACATAGGAAACCCTCGAACCTCTTGGTTCGGGGGTTTTCTGCGTTTTCTGTGTTCTTGGGGGCCTTTGGGTCGCCCGGTTGGTTGATAGTCGCGGCTGGTGTCGATGGTGAGTTCTCGGAGTAGTTCGCCGGTGGCGGCGTTGATGATGGTGAATCGCCCCGGGACACATCAGGCCCTCCACGAGACCCGGGGCGATTCAATCGACGCAGACAATGCCGAGTCGCGCGCTGCGGTTGCTCGGGACGAAAACGCCAAGACGGAGTGGTTGGAGACGCTCGGGAAGGATCCCTCGTCTCTCGTGCGCGCAGCCGTGGCGGGCAACTCCAACACTGCTCCCGCTTTGATTGCGTCTCTTGCGGCGGACCCACACCCCGATGTCACGCGTGCAATCGCGGAGGCCGTCGCGCGCGGCACGTTATCCCTGGCTGCGCTTGAGGCTGTCGCCTCCTCACCCCACGTTCAGATTCGTGCCTCTGTCGCGAGCAAGCCTGGCTTAAGTCGCGGAGTCCTACGCATGCTTGTCGCGGACCCCGACGAGTCAGTGCGTCTAGCCGCCGCGCGCAACGGTTACACCCCCGGGGCCGCAATGTTGGATGCATTGGGAATGGGAGAGTTCAACCAGACTCATAATGTCGGGCAGGGCAGCGTTGTCAGTCTTTGCGATTTGGCTGCAGACACTACCCTTGGGTCGAAAGCGCTTCATGCGCTGGCGCAGTCGCCGTTTGGGCAGGTGCGTGAATCGGTCGCGAAGAACTCCTCTACGTCGGCGGCTACCCTTGCGAATCTGGCGCGTGACAAGAGCTCTCAGGTCCGAGAAGCAGTCGCATCTCATCCAGCAACTCCGATGGGTGTTCTGACAACCCTTGCGTCGGACGGGGTAGCGACGGTGCGTGGAGCCGTGGCGTCGAATCCAGCCACGCCCACTGAAGCGCTGATCCTGCTCGAGCGGGAACCAGACGAGGAAGTTGCACTCGCAGTCGCATTGCATCCGAACATACCGACGAGTTCGCTCGGCGCACTCGTCGAAGTTCCCACAAAGGCGAGACTCAGTACTCCTGGCACACGTGCCCGCTCACGGTTGGGCCCCGAAGGCGCCTGGCCCATCATCTATACGCCAGAGCAGCGCAAACTGATCGATCAGCTTGATCGCAGCGACAATCGCTGGCATCAGGGTGTTCGGCAAGCGGTGGCCTCACACCCGCCCGTATCGGCCGAGGTGTTGCTCCGTCTTTCGCAGCAGCCGGATACCGTCGTCTTTGTCGCCCGCAATCCCCGCACCCCGAGCGTTGTCCTGTCGCAGTTGGCTCGTCACAATGACCCGCTTGTCCGCGGGGCCTTGGCCGCTCATTCGCAGACGCCGGAAACCGACCTAGCGAGTCTCGCGCTGGATGACTCCGAAGGCGTGCGAGGAATCGTCGCTGCGAATCTGCGCACGCCAACCCACTCATTGGAGATCCTCGCAAGTGACTTCTCTCCGCGGGTGAGGGAAGTATCGCAGGCCACGCTGTCCTTGAGGGGTGACTCGTCAGCGGATTGAGGCACTGTCTCAACGCTCAATTGGGGCTGCCGCTTCGCCTGCGTTGCTCTGTCCGCGCTCCATATCCGCATTGCGGTTCCGAAAGATTCGGAGTCGGGGCTACGAGTCACACCGGGATGTTCAGGGACATGAATCTTTGGACGGAGCTGTGTCGTTGCACGTCCCTGCAGCAGTCCCCCGTCCATGACGGCGGCGTTGAATCGCTTGTTTGGCGCTACGCGTTGGGTTCACAACGAGTACATCGCCAGAGCTCGTGCCTCCTACGAGGCCGGTCACGGTCACCTCTCCGGGTACACAGGTCAGAGACTTGTCGTAACCGACGGCCGCGCAAATCCCGAAACCGCGTGGCTGAAGGAGTTTCCTTCCGGCGTGTTTCGCGGGTCGGTTACTCGCGCGGCCACCGGTCACCAGTCGTTCATTGCCTCGACTAGTGGTCGCCGCAACGGCCCTCGGTTGGGGCGCCCGCGGAGCAAGAAAAAGACAGCACGGCAAAGCGCCGAGTTCCCCCGTGCCGCGTTCTCAATCCGCGGCGGGTGGGAGAACACCCGCGCTCACGGAGTCGGACAGCTGAAGCTGTCAAAGATCGGTCCCGTCGACAGTCACGATCACGCGTGAGGCGGACGGCACCTCAGGAACCCGCCGGAGCGGCAGCGCCTCCTCGGCGCTGTAGTCAGACGGACGTAAGCCTGCAATTGGCCTACGGGGACAATGACGGTGATCCGCCGCAGCATTGGGGTCCAGCGGGTTGCCGGAATCGCTCAACCGGGGACGGTTTGCTCCGTGAGGCTCCTCGACGTGAAAAAAATAGGAGGTGGCCATCTCGGAAGTAAGTGCGGAATTATCGCCAGGAGCTGATCCTGCACGGTGTTGAAGAACTCACCGCTCAGCGAGACGTCAGCTTTCGGGGGCACCGCGGCCTCTCTGAAACGATCCGACGAGAGTTTGCACTCTTGACACGCGGGCGAACTCCTGAAATCGATTTATCCGGGCTAGAGTCCTGTTCCATGGCAACCATCTACGAGGTCGCGACGCTGGCTGGCGTCTCCCCAGCCACGGTGTCGCGGGTGCTCAATGGCGCAGCGGTCTCGCCCGAGAAGGCCCGTCTGGTTCGTGAGGCGGCGGCCCAACTGCAGTACACGCCGAACCGCACAGCTCGACGACTGCGCAATCAGAGTTCTGAACTCATCGCCTTGCTCATACCCGATATCGAGAATCCTTTCTTCACTGCACTCGCCCGGGGCGTCGAGGACAAAGCGCAAGCAGCCGGTTACTCAGTAGTGCTGTGCAACACCGACGATGATCCGGAGAAGGAGACGCGCTACTTGGATATCGCGAACTCAGAGGACATGGCGGGCGTGATCCTGGCTCCCGCATCCGAAGATGGTGATATTCGACACGCGACCGATCGCGGACGCCCCGTGGTCGCAGTGGACCGCAACACCGGACTCAATATTGATTCGGTCATGGTCGACAACCGACCAGCGGGAGCCGACGCCACGACGATACTCCTCACAGCGGGTTTCGAACGGGTTGCGTGCATCGCAGGACCCCTCGGAACAGAGGCCACGGAAGAGAGAAGTCTCGGCTGGCGACAGGCACTTGAGAAGGCTGGCAAGAGAGATCTCGTTGCTCGCTACCTCCGACACGCAAACTACCGAGTCGACGGAGGGCGGGAAGCGATGACCGCACTCTTGAACCTTCCCGATCCACCCGACTCGGTCGTGACGACCAACAACCTGATGGGAGTCGGCGCCCTGCAGGCGCTCTCCGAAGCAGGTGTCTCACCCGACGAATTCGGTGTCGCCATCGTCGGCGACCTGCCCTTCTCGACGTTGCGCGCAGACGCCATAACGCAGGTACACCTTCCCGCTCGCCATCTCGGCACGACGGCCGCCACGATGCTTCTCGAGCGGATCGCCGGCGACGAACAGCCCGCAAGAACCGTTGTTCTACGGGCTGAGATCACGCGGGGGGCGGCACATCCGCCCCAAGACTTGTGAAGCTCTGCAATCGGTTTCTGAGCCTCTAGCCAGCAAAACACTGGGCGCGAGCTCCGGAAGAGATGCACTTGACGAAATCGATTTCTTCCGTTCTACTGGAGACAGCCGATTCTCAACGGAGAGGACTCCCCACCATGAAACACAGCAAGCGAACACGTGCCGTTCTCGCAGTGACTGCGGCGCTCTCCATGACGGCGCTCGCGGCCTGCGCTCCAGTGGCGGAGCCCGAGGGTCAAGAGCAAACCCTCAACATCGCATACTGGAACTACGGTCCGCCCGCCGAAGCCGGCAACGAAGCGATCGCGAACGGCTTCATGGAGGCGAACCCCGATGTCAAGGTGACGTTGACCCCTATCGCTGGCGACAACTGGGGCAGCTACTACGCGAACCTTGCTACCCTTATCGCGAGCGGCGAGCGGCCTGACCTCGCGTTCACGGCATCTGAGGGCATCAAGTTCCTCTCGGAGAACGGCCTAGTCGTCCCGATCAACGAGTACCTGGAGTCGGACCCGGATGCCGCCGCCATCCAAGACGACATCGCCTCCGAGCTGCTGGACTCCTTTGCCGTCGAAGGCAACATCACGGCGCTACCTAACGGCTGGAACAACATGGTCGTCTACTACAACACCGCGGTCTTCGACGCTGCCGGGCTTCCGTATCCGGAGAGCGACTGGACGTGGGAGGAGTTCCGCGAGACGGCGGCCGCCTTGTCTGCCGACACCAACGGCGACGGAGTCAACGACCAGTTCGGTTTCACCTGGGCCTCGAACGAAATTTTCCCCGGAATTCTGCCCTGGGTTGCCAACGCTGGTGGCAATCTCGTCAACGACGACGTCACGGAAGCGACCGCCAACAGCGCTCCGGTCGTCGAGGCGGTGAGCTTCCTCAAGGGACTCATCGACGATGGCATCGCACCGGCACCGAGCCCGATGGGAGACATCTTCACGGCCTTCCAGAATGGGAACGTGGCGATGTTCGGCGCAGGACGCTGGCCGAGCGCGACCTTCCTGCCGGCAGGCTTCACCGATTGGGACATCCAGATCTACCCGACCGGAGCGACCTACCAGACCGTCGCGGGAGCTAATGGGTACGCAATCCTGACTTCGGCTGCCAACCCTGACCTTGCCTGGGAGCTCCAGAAGTACACGGCAAGCGCAGAGATCCAAGATTCGCTGATCGGAACTCCCGAGGCTCCGCGCGACGCGATTCCGACGACCCGTTCGACGGCGCAGAAGACCGTGGACGCAGGAATCCCGCCGCAGAACGGAGCGCTCTTCTACGGTTCGGTCGACGACTACCCAGTGCTCTCGCCCTTCCCGGCACCCGCGCAGTATTCGGAGTACGAGGCCACGGTTCTGCGTTTCGTGCAGCTGATCTTTGCTGGCGAAGTTGCAGTCGAAGACGGGCTAGATCAGCTGCAGGCAGAGCTGACCGCTCTAATCAGCGGCTAACAGCTACACATCCGAATCCGAGCCGATGTTTCGGCTCCTTGATCGAGGGTGGCAGGCAGGCGGCAAGCCCCTGCCAGCCACCCTCGCGACGGTGAGGCTCTCATGACTCGACAACGCGACGGCCTCGCGGCGGCAGCATTCCTTGCCCCGTCTGCCGCCAGCTTCCTGATCTTCGTTCTGGCTCCGACTATCGGAGTCATCGCCCTCAGCTTCTTCAGCTGGAACCTTCTGAGCGACGGGCGGTTCATCGGCACCGAGAACTTCGAACGGATATTCACCGACAGACGACTGGCGGATGTCTATCGATCAACCACGTTCATGGCTTTGTCGATTCTGGCCGTCAACATCATCGTTGGCCTGCTTCTCGCCGTGCTGCTCGAGACGCGAATGCCTCGATGGCTCCGAGGGTTCTTTCGGCTCTCGTTTCTCTTCCCCTTCGTCGTCTCCTCATCGGCCGTCGCGCTCATATGGCGCTTCCTGTTCAACAAAGACTTAGGCCTCATCAACTACTGGCTTGGGCTCGTCGGACTCGACAGAGTCGACTGGCTCGGCTCCAGCGCGTGGGCGCCGATCGCTGTGATCATCGTGAGCTCGTGGAAGACCCTAGGGTTCTCGATCCTTGTGTACATCGCAGGCCTTCAGTCAATCCCCGCATCCCTGAAGGAAGCCGCAATCGTCGATGGCGCCAATGCCTGGCAGCGCTTTTGGCGGATCACCTTGCCACTGCTATCCCCGACCGTGTTTTTCCTTGTCGTGATCAACACCATCAACGCGTTCCAGATATTCGCCGAGCCCCGTGTGCTCACGCAGGGAGGCCCGGGAGACTCCAGTCGCACCGTCGTTCAGTACATCTACGACACGGCGTTCCAGAGCTTTGATCTCGGCTACGCCTCCACGATCAGCATCACGCTGATGCTGATCCTTATCCTGCTCACGCTGATTCAGTTCCGCGTCTCCCGGAGATGGACACACTACGAATGACGTCACCACTTTCCGCACGGGTTACCGGCGTCGGATCACGCATCCTCACCTTCGGCACCTTGACCATCGCTGCGATCGCGATCGCAGCTCCGTTCTTGTGGATCTTCCGGGCGGCGCTCTCCCCGAGTGACGCCGAGTTGTATCGACTACCGCCGACGCTCCTGCCGAGCGATCAGACGCTCGCGAACTTCGGCAAGGTGTTCGAGCAGGTTCCGTTCACCAACTTCGTGCTGAACTCACTGATCGTCGCCACGTCGATTACGGCCGCTCAACTCATCACCTGTTCGACAGCCGGCTACGCATTCGCCCGGCTCAACTTCCGGGGTAGAGGGGTGCTGTTCGCCATCGTCATCGGATCCCTGATGATTCCGATCCAAATCACGATCGTGCCGCTGTTCCTCGTGATGTCACGACTCGACCTGACCAACACCCTGTGGGCGCTGATCCTGCCACCCATCTTCAGCGCGTTCGGGATCTTCCTGATGCGACAACACTTCCTCAGCCTGCCGTACGAACTCGAAGAAGCAGCGCGAATCGACGGAGCCGGACACGCACGCATCTTCTTCCAGGTGATGTTGCCGCTGTCGGGACCCGCCCTTGCCACTCTCGGGATCATCACCTTTACGTACTGGTGGAACGACCTGCTTCTCCCGTTGGTCATGATCAACGACACCGCGACGCAGACACTCCCGGTCGGCCTCGTCCTTCTCGCTGGGCGTTTCTCGACGGGATCCCTCGGGACCATCGCAGCTGGGATCACCTTGGCAATCATCCCGGTACTTATCGTCTTCGTGATCGCCCAGAAGTGGATTGTCCAATCCATCGCGTCGAGCGGACTGAAGCTGTGATGAGCCTTTCCGCCGCCCACCGCACCGATGGTGGCATCCATCGGCTCATCGCCACGAGCCGCCAGGTGTGGCGGGAGCTTCCCGCCGCCTTGGCGATAGGCGTGATCACAATCGCGGGCACCATGCCGGTGGTCGGCTCAGTATTCGCAGGAGCACCCGCCTGGGTTCTCGGAGTCAGTACCCTCCCGTTCTTCCTGGTGTCGACCGGCATCGCGCACGTCGGTGTTCGAGTGAGCAGAGGGGAGCGCCCACGCGTCGAAAGCCTTGCCCAAGGCGACGTCGGTGTCGCGCTCATCCTCTCGGGCGCGATGACACTTTCGGCAGCCCTGATTCAGATCGACGGTGTGGCTCGCGGTGCGGGATTCGCACTCACCGCTCTGACCCTGTTCACCGCACCGATCATCGTCGGGTACGGGGCTATTCGAGACCGGCGGGGAATCTCGGCAATTCGAGGAGGACTCATTCTCACGGCGGCGAAGCCCCTTGAGGCGGTGACGCTGCTCTCCGTTGGGATACTCGTCAGTTTCGCCCTGATCGCCAGCGCCGGAGTGCTCGGCCTGGTCGCCCCCGTCTTCCTGGCGACCTTCATCGCTCACACAGTCGCAGGCATGCTGACGGAGCTCGACATCTATCCGACATCAGAGTCCGTGTCATGACCACGAAACAGACCCTCGGGGCACCGTCGCCCGCCGCAGAAAAATCGGCTCAGTCGGTGGGCACGGTGTCTCGAGATCTCAACGCCACCAGTCCTCATCAAGAAAGATGCCCCTCCATCGTGACAATCCCGCTCCCGCCCGTGACCGGCCCTGATACCGCGTGGTGGACCACGTCTCGTCGTCGAATCTTCCTTGATTCACACACTCCGGATTGGACTGACCCCCATCAGCGTGGCAACATCGGCGACCCGCACGTGACTCTCCTCTCAGGAGTTCAACCGGAACAGGACCTGGAGACTCTCGCGACCGCAGGCGTCGACTCGGTCGTGCTCTTCGCGAAATGTCAGTACGGCAACTCGTACTACCCCACCGCCGTCGGTCGAACACATGGTGCGCTCAACGGCCGCGATCTTTTCGGCGAACAGATCCAGGCAGCACACCGGCGCGGGATCCGGGTGATCGCGTACTTCTCCAACATGTGGGATACCGCTGCCGCGGGGGCGAACCCCGACTGGAGACTGGTGCCCTCGCCAGCACGGGGAAGCACGGGCCGCTGGCCGGCGTTGTGTCTCCTCAGTCCCTACCGAAGCCACGCACTGCGGCACGTGGCAGAAATCGCTGAACGCTACCCCATCGACGGCCTGTGGAGCGACATCCTTACGGCCGGCCCCTGCGTCTGCGAACGCTGCGAGAGCCTATTCCGTGACCGCTTCGGTCGCGCCATGCCGACGGATCGGCGCGATCCGAACTGGGCTGACCTCATTCACTTCACACAAGACATCATCAAGGGCTACTTGGCAGAGCAGCGCGACGTGTTGCGCAGCATCCGACCCCAGTGCGCCCTGATTCCGAACTTCTACGCGACAACGTTCGTCGATGCCGTCACCGGGTTGTCGACGAGTCACCTCGAGCTTGCCGATATCGGGTCGAGCGAGGGGTACACCGATTGGCACGGCCTCGGGTTCCCCAGTTTCGCCGCGCGATACATCTCCGCGGGCGTTAACGGTCGACCCAGTGAAGTGCTCGTGAGCCGCTTCGTGCACACCTGGGACTTCACCATGCGGTCAGAGGCACAGCTTCGCTTCGAGGCCTTCACCGTGGCCGCTCACGGCGTGACGGTTTCCGTCGACGATCAGCCATATGCAACCGGGGCCATCGAGTCCGAGGTCTACCGGCGCTTGACCACGGTGTTCCAGACCATCACGGAACGGGCGCCCTGGCTTGAGCAGGCCACCCCGGAACGCTACGTCGCTCTCTATGCCAGCCAGCGAGCGCGCGAGCTGGAGAGCATCCTCGGCGATGACGAGCGCCCACCCCTCGGAGAGCAATCGGCACAGTTTCCCCCGAGCGAACCGCGCACCGCCGCCAGCGATCTGGTCGCGGCCGTCACGGGAACGTATCGCTCTCTCGTCGAGGCGCATTTTCCCGTGGCCATCATGGATGAGCGCGCCGAGGCCCTGTCAAACCTGAAGGATTTCGCGGTGCTCGTCCTTCCCGACGTGCTCTCTCTCTCGCATTCCGAGATCACCGCGATCGACGCCTTCGTCCGCGCGGGCGGCGGCCTCGTGGTCACCGGAGAAGCAGGAACCCGTGACGCGCGGGGCCAGCAACAGGAGATGCATCCGACGCTGACGGAACTGCTCGGAGTTCGATTCGGCCCAGCGCTCGATGACCCGTACCCGTACATCCGACTGGAAGGGGAATGGGCGGAGAAACTCGGTTCGTGGCCGATTCCGCACTACGGCCGAATCCCTCAGTTGATCGATGTCGCACCAGATGTGACGACTCTCGCAACAAGAATCCGATCGGTGCTGACCACAGACGAGTCGACTTACTGGCACAACAACCAGCCGGCGCCGGGGGTCACCACACTCGAACCGATCATCGTCGAACGGTCGGTCGGCGCAGGGAAGGTCATCGTTTCCGCAGCACGTCTTGGCAACAACAAGGCGCGACAAGGCCACGGAACGTATCGAGAGCTGATCACCAGCCTTGTCCAGCGAGTGGCACCGAACCCTCCGACCATGGAGGTCGTCGGGGCCTTCCCCAACACGGAGGTCGTTGTCGCCCGTCAGCAAGATCGCCTGATCGTTCATCTCGTCACCGGGCACCCCGTCGTCGCGTTGGACGTCGCCGGGGCGGCACAGCCCGCCGCCATCGAAGAAGTCGCCCGCCTGTCGGAGTTCACGCTCCGTGTCGCTGGAGCGCTGTCAGCGGCCCGAGTCGTCGCGGGAGCGGAGCACAACCTACCCATCGACGACGGCCGTGTGACCCTCACGAATCTCACCGATTGGGAGACGCTCGTCTTCCGACTCAACAGCTAGGAATACCGATGCCGAACTACACCCTGCCTTCCGCGCCAGCACGTCCGAAACTCGAGCCCACGACCGCGTGGCTAGTTGCTAGCGGTGACCTCCGCGAGGCGCCGAACAAAGCCGGTTGGCCGATCCAGGCCGCGATGGAGGCCGAGCTGGCCCGCGTGTTCGCGGATTTGGGGTGGACCATCAAGCGAGCACACCCCGTCGATGCCGAGACCGGGCACGGCTTCATTTCCAGTCAACGCATGGGCCTCGAGGTGTTCCGGAACATCCCAGTCGATGCCCCCCTCGTCGTCGCGGAATCCGTCTGGCAGTACAGTCATCACCTTCTGGCGGGCCTCCGCACCCATCGAGGGCCGATCTTGACGGTGGCCAACTTTGAAGGCAGTGCGCCCGGTTTGGTTGGTCTTCTCGGGTTGAACGGTGGCTTGACGAAGATGGGCACCCCTTACTCAACGATTTGGAGTGTGGACTTCCGGGATCAGTGGTTCATCGAGGGAATCCGAAGCTGGATCGAGAGCGGCACGATCGAACACGACCAACGTCACGTCCGCGCACTCGACGCCCTTCCGGAGAACCACGAGGTCGCGCTCGGGCGGGCCCTCGCCGCGCAGTTGCAGGCAGACAAGGCCATCTTCGGCGTCTTCGACGAGGGTTGCATGGGTATGTACAACGCGATCATCGACGACGAACTGATGAATCCCCTCGGCATCTACAAGGAGCGACTGTCGCAATCTGCACTCTGGGCCGAGATGCTGACCGTCGATGAAGTCGAAGCGCGGGCGGTACTCGAGTGGCTACTGTCACGGGGCATGACCTTCCAGTTCGGCCGGGACGAGCACTCAGAACTGACAGAGCACCAGGTTCTCATGCAGGCGCGGATGTACATCTCGCTCTTGCGCATCGCTGATGATTTCGGGCTCGATGCCATCGGCATCCAGTACCAGCAGGGCCTCAAGGACATCTGCCCAGCATCCGACCTCGCGGAAGGTCTCATCAACAATGGCGACCGGCCCCCGGTGACCAGCCGCGACGGGTCTCGGGTGCTGTGGGAAGGCCTCCCGGTGCCTCTCGCGAATGAGGCCGACGAAGGGGTCGCGATCGACGCCCTCGTCACGCATCGAATCTGGCAAGCAATGGGTCTGGATTCTGCCAACACACTCCACGACGTACGGTGGGGCGAAGATTACGAGGGCCAATTCGTCTGGGTTTTCGAGATCTCCGGTTCGGTTCCCCCGTCGCACTTTGCTGATGGCTACGCAGGGGCAACGGGATGGCGCCAGAACCCGATGTACTTCCCGCTTGGCGGCTCAACGATCAAGGGCGTCTCCAAGGCCGGTGAGATCGTATGGTCCCGCGTCTATATCAAGGGTGGCAGCCTTCACGTCGACATCGGCCGCGGGTCCGCGATCGACCTCCCCGCCGAGGAGACGGAGCGGCGGTGGCAGGCAACGAATCCGGAATGGCCCATCATGCACGCCGTCCTGCACGGTGTCAGCCGCAACCAGTTCATGGCGCGCCACAAGGCGAACCACGTCCAGGTCGCCTACGCACCATCGGCCGAGGTTGCCGACAGGGCACTGGCCGCCAAGGCGGCAATGTTCGATGCTCTCGGAGTGGCCGTGCACCTGATTGGTGACGCTCAGATCGTGCGATGAGCGTCTTCCTCGGTGTCGATATCGGCACGTCGTCAACCAAGGGCGTGCTGGTTCACGCGGACGGCACGATCATCGGGCAGGCCGTTCGCCACCATCGACCAACGCGGCCGCATCCGGGCCATGTAGAGATGGCCATGGAGCTGTGGTGGGAGGAGTTCATTTCCCTCGCACGCGAGTTGGGGGATGGCCACTCGGTCAGCGCTGTGGGTGTGAGCGGAATGGGTCCATGCGTCGGCCTCGCTGATCACGATGGCATCCCGACACGACCCGCGATCCTCTACGGGGTCGATACCCGGTCTACCCCTCAGGTTGATCGGCTGACCGGCGAACTGGGTGCTGACGCTCTCCTTGCACGGTGTGGATCAGTCCTCTCCAGTCAAGCGGCTGGCCCGAAGATCCAGTGGGTTGCGGAGAACGAACCGGACGTGTTTGCCCGCTCCACACGGTTCTTCATGCCCGCGTCTTGGCTGGCCTGGAATCTGACGGGTGCGTACGTACTCGATCACCAATCGGCCAGTCAGTGCACACCGCTGTACGACATAGAGAGCCACGAGTGGTTCGATTCGTGGGCCTTGCCCATTACTCGACACCTTGAACTTCCACATCTAGTGTGGGCACACTCCGTGATCGGAGCAGTGACGGAGGACGCCGCGCTCGCGACAGGACTGCCTGCGGGCATTCCCGTCATCGCCGGCACGATCGATGCGTGGACCGAAGCGGTCAGTGTCAACGGGCACGGCATCGGCGACCTCATGCTCATGTACGGAACAACGATGTTCCTCATCAACACGGTGCCGCAGCCCGTGCGGGTTCCGACCCTCTGGGGCACCGTCGGAGCATTCCCTGGCACCCACTGTCTCGCGGGAGGAATGGCAACCTCTGGTGCCGTCATGGAGTGGGTTCGCGAGGTGACTGGCGGGAGCAACCACGAAACCCTCATGCGAGAAGCCGGGACCTCGGGGCATGGCGCTCGCGGCCTGCTCATGCTTCCCTACTTCGCCGGTGAACGAACCCCCATCTCCGACCCGGATGCACGAGGAGTCATCATCGGTCTCACGACAGAGCACTCTCCGGCTGATCTCTATCGAGCAGGCCTGGAGGCCACGGCATTCGGAGTCCGACACAACATCGACACCATGCGGGCGGCCGGCGGCGACATTCGGCGGCTTGTCGCGGTGGGCGGAGGAACTCAGGGGGACCTCTGGATGCAGATCGTCTCTGACGTGACCGGCCTGCGGCAAGATGTTCCCGCAGTGACGGTTGGTGCCAGCTTCGGCGCCGCCTACCTCGCAGCGCGCGCTGTCACGAGCGTCAGCATCGACGAGTGGAACCCCGTGCTCCGAACCGTCGAGCCCGACAGTTCGACGCGAGACTTCTACGACCAGCGATTCGCTCTCTACCGAGAGCTCTACTCCGCCACGGCACCGATCGTGCACGCTCTCGCTCAATCTCCACGGAGGGAGCCGAAAACGTGACTCTCAAGAACGTCCACCCGCTGTTGTCAGGGGAACTCCTGCTGGCGTTGGATCATCTCGGCCACGGTGACGCCCTGGTGGTCGTTGACCGGAACTACCCGGCCTACACGAGCGGCGCCCCTGTCGTGAGACTCGATTCCCATTCACGCGAGGCGGCAGAAGCGATCTTGAGCGTTTTCCCTCTCGACGCGACCGGAGTCCCGATGCTCGTGATGGAGGCACCATCACAACCGGATCGAAGTGCCCCCACCATGCGTGACGTCGGAGCGATCGCTCGCCGGATCGAGGGACGGGACATCGAAATCGTGCAACTCGAGCGTCACGCGTTCTACGACCGCGCACAGTCCGCTCGGCTCGTCATCCTGACGCGGGAATCCGAACCTTACAGCGACCTGATCTGGATCAAGGGGGTTGTCGCCTGACGCGACCACGCCGGAGCTGATTGAAAAATGGCAGAAACGCGCGTCACTGGGCACCGCGGTTCTGGCGGCGCACCGGTTTGGGCGCGCGGCGGCCGAGGAACGACCTCCGCGGGCCGATCACGAAACCCTGTCGCAGCGCCTGACGGCCGATGAGCATCCGGAAGACCATCGCATCGCGGTTGCTGAGCGTCATCTCGGCCGTGATGGTGCGGCCGATTAGGGTGGCCTCCATAAGCACGCCTTTGCGCTCCTCTGCGTGACTCGACAAGCTGAACCGTACTCGGTTCTTTGCCGCTCCTATGCGGGCGTCAACACCGGGTGGTGCGACGCGTCGAGGTCAGCGTAGTAGTCGGCCTCGAACTCTTCAGGGGGCACGTTGCCGAGGGTCGAGTGCAGGCGCCTCGCGTTGAACCACTCGACCCATGCCGCGGTCGTCCATTCGACATCATCGATCGTGCGCAGCGGTCCGGTTCGGAACGGTGATCCGTCACGGATGGCCTCGTTCTTGAACAGCCCGATCGCGGACTCAGCCAGCGCATTGTCGTAGGCGTCGCCGACGGAGCCGATTGAGGCGGCGATGCCTTCCAGGCCCCAAGTTTCGGCGAAGGAGACACTGGTGAATTGCGATCCGGCGTCGCTGTGATGCACCAGCCCGTCGCCAACGTGGTGCCCGGCGCGGTCGCGTCGCCACAACGCCATCCGCAACGCGGTGGTCACCAGCGGCGTCGTCTTGGTGGTCGCGGCATGCCAGCCCACGATTGCGCGGGAGAAGCAGTCGACAACGAACGCGACATATACAAACCCTGCCCACGTGCGCACATAGGTGAAGTCCGCAAACCACCGCGTATTCGGGGCAGAGGCGGTGAAGTCGCGATCCAGCAAGTCCGGAGCGCGGGTCGCCGCGGGATCCGGCACCGTTGTCCGCACGCCCCTGCCGCGCACCAGCCCTCTGATGCCCAACTTGCGCATCACCCGATCGACGCGCCTGCTGGAGGCGGCGATCCCTCGTCGGCGCAGCAGCGCGGTCATCTTCCGCCGCCCATAAAGCGACTCCGGCGTCGCCTCACCCTTGTCGTCCACGCGGGCGGCGCGGATTGCCTCGATCAGGTGGGCGTCGTCGATATCTCGCTGACTGGGCTGGGCACGCTTCCAGCCCCGATAGGTGCGCTCGGCGACCGGCACGCCCTGCTCACGCAGAACCTTGCAGATCGACCCGACCGAGCGGCCAAGACTGCGCTGCTCCTCGATGAAGGCGAGGATCAGCGGCGTCGGGGGTCGAGTTCCCCGGCGAAGAAAACCGCTGCATCGCGAAGGATCGGCGGATTCAACCGGTCAGCGCAATGAGTGCTGTGAGATGAAGCAGACGCTGATCTCGGGAGGCATTCGTTGCAGGGCAAGCATGGTCATCTCAGTCGTGAGCAGAAGCAGCTCGCGCTCCGTCTCCACTCGAAGGGGTGGCGGCTCATCGATATCGCCCGCGAGATCGGCTGCACGGCCCCGATGGTCGGCCGCATGGCGCGGGAAGGGCGTCACCTCGACGGGAAGCCGTTCGGCTGGGAGCCGCGCGAGGGGCATCTGACGGTCTTCGATCGTGAGGAGATCCTGGTTGGTCTCGCGCGCGGTGACACGTTGACCGCGATCGCGCTCGCCCTGGGACGGGCGGTGTCGACGGTCAGCCGCGAGGTCAAGCGCGGCGGCGGGCGGGAGGGGTACTCGGCGTGGCGGGCGCATGAGGACGCGCGAGAGCAGGCCCGCCGACCGAAGCCGTTCAAGCTTGACGGTGGACGGCTGCTCGAGGTTGTCGCGACGCAGCTGGAGCAACTGTGGTCTCCGCAGGAGATCGCCGCCCGCCTACGGTTGGAGCATCCCGACGACCCGGAGATGCACGTGAGTCACGAGACGATCTACCAGTCCCTGTTCGTGCAGGGACGCGGGCAGTTGCGCCGCGAGCTTGCCCGCTGCCTGCGGTCAGGGCGTGCGGCACGGAAGTCGCGGACCGCGACGGACCGGCGAGGCCGGCTGCCAGGGATGGTGATGATCAGCGAGCGCCCCGCGGAGGTCGAAGACCGCGCCGTGCCGGGGCATTGGGAAGGCGACTTGATCCTCGGTGAGAACAGTCGCAGCGCCGTGGGAACCCTCGTTGAACGCAGCACCCGCCTCACACTTCTGCTGCACCTGCCCGACGGGAAGAGCGCCGACAAGGTGGAGGCCGCAATGCGCGAGGCGATCACCGCGTTGCCGGCGTCGCTGGCGCGGACGATCACCTGGGATCAGGGCGCCGAGATGGCCAAGCATTCCGAGTTCACGACAGCGACCGGCATCCCGATCTACTTCTGCGACCCGCACTCCCCGTGGCAGCGCGGAAGCAACGAGAACACCAACGGACTGCTACGCCAGTACCTGCCGAAGAGCACCGATCTGAGCATCGTCACCCGCGCTGAGCTGACCGCGATCCAGGACTCGCTCAACGGACGACCACGCAAAACGCTCGGCTATCTGACACCATCGGAGAAGTTCACAGAACTCGTTGCGACCACCGGTTGAATCCGCCATCTCGTTCGCACGCCGCAACTCGCGGACTTCCTGCTCAAGCTCCCGCACTCGTCGGGCGTCGGTGGTGCTCACCCCGGCGACGTGGCCGTCGTCGATGTCGGCCTGCTTGACCCACGTGCGCACGGACTCGACTCCGTACCCGAGCTGCGACGCGACTCTCTGCACCGTCCCATGCTCGGTCCCCAACTCGGTCCGCAAAGTCCGCACCATCCGGACCGCTGCCGCCTTCTCTTCCGGCGAATACCGACGTGCAGTCGGCTTCCCAGCTCCCTGATTCGACACCATGACTCCATCCTCGTTTCCAAGGTCAGGAGTCTCCAACAAACTCAGGGCGCTTCATACGGCCTCTCACCCAGCCGCGTCAGCCGCATCATGGCCCGCTGGCGGCGCGACGGCGAAGCCGGACTCGAACCGCGATCGCGCCGCCCGAAAACATCCCCGAACGCCACCCCGACCTCAACGATCGAGCTGATCACGAACCTACGGGCGAACCTACACACCCAAGGCCTCGACCACGGCCCAACCACGATCGCCTGGCACCTGCAACACCACAACAACATCACCGTCTCCCGCGCCACCATCGCCCGCAACCTCAAACGGGAGGGCCTGGTGATCCGCGAACTAGTCATCGACCTCGAACGGAACTACCAGCCCCACAGAAATGCAAAAAGCCGAACCCAAAAATAGGTTCGGCTGTTGCAGATGTCGTGAGACATCACAATGGCGGTGACGGTGGTGTCTAGTTTCAGGACATAGGAAACCCGTGTCTCACGACATAGGAAACTTCCCGGCACGCTCAAACACGTGTCGAAGGCCCGCCTGATCATCACCGCCGTCACCATCCAGGGCCTGTCGCAGGCCGAGGCAGCACGCCGCTACAACGCCTCACCCGGATGGGTCTCCAAACTCATCGCCCGCTGGCGCACCGAAGGAGACAAAGCGCTCGAGCCCCGATCCCGGAAACCCCGCACCACCCCGAATGCGATCGACCCGGTGGCGTCCCCTGTGGTGGTGTAGTTTCCCGGCTCGAGTGTCACGTTGAGAACGTGGTGAGCCATCGTGCGATGGTCAGTGAGTACCGATCAAAGTCACTCACAGGAAGACACAAACGCACGATGGCTCTTAACCAGTCTGCCCTCCTCGAGCTCCTCGGGGAACTGAAACTCACCGATGTCACCGACCGGATCCGGGTCGCGACCGAGACGCTCTACCAGGAGCTGATCGACGCCGAGGCTGCCGCGTTCATCGGCGCTGCCCCCTACGAACGTTCGGAGGGTCGGGTCGCGGTCCGCAACGGGACCCGACCCCGCACCCTTTCGACCACGGCCGGGGATCTCGATCTGCGGATCCCGAAGCTGCGCGCGGGGTCGTTCTTCCCGTCGCTGCTGGAACGCCGCCGCCGGGTCGACCAAGCCCTGTTTGCGGTCGTGATGGAGGCGTACGTCCACGGTGTCTCGACTCGCAAGGTCGACGACCTCGTCAAAGCGCTCGGCGCCGACACCGGGATCTCCAAGTCCGAGGTGTCGCGGATCTGCGCCAACCTGGACGAGGATGTCGCCGCGTTCCGAGACCGCCCGCTCGCCGACACCACGTACCCGTACGTGTTCCTCGACGCGACCTACTGCAAAGCGAGGGTCGGCCGGCGTGTCGTCTCTCAAGCCGTCGTCGTCGCCATCGGCGTCGCCGCGGACGGGCGCAGGGAAGTGCTGGGCTTCGAGGTCGGCGACACCGAGTCGCAGCCGTTCTGGACGACGTTTCTCCGCTCCCTCAAGGCCCGCGGCCTCGACGGGGTCAAGCTGGTCATCAGCGACGCCCATACCGGACTGATCGCTGCGATTGAGACGGTGTTCCAAGGCTCCGGCTGGCAGAGATGCAGGGTGCATTTCATGCGGAACGTGCTCTCCCAGGTCCCGAAGACCGCCGGCCCGATGGTCGCGTCGATCATCCGCACCATCTTCGCCCAACCCGACACAGAGCACGTCTTCGCGCAGTTCCACGAAGTCACCCGGATGCTCACCCGCTCGCACCCGAAGATCGCGGACATGCTCGAAGAGGCGAAGAACGACATCCTCGCGTTCTGCGGATTCCCGCAGCAGCACTGGCGGCAGATCTGGTCCACGAACCCGCTCGAGCGGGTGAACAAGGAGATCAAGCGCCGCACCGATGTCGTCGGCACGTTCCCGAACCCGGCGGCGCTGCTGCGCCTCGCCGGACACGTCCTCATCGAGCAACACGACGAATGGGACGGGGCCGACCGCCGTTACTTCAGCGAGCACTCCATGAAGCTCCTCAACGTCGAAAAAGAGGAGGTCGCGATCCCCGAACTCGCTGCGGCATAATCACAGAAGCTGATCCCGCACGTTGTTGAGAAACTCCACCACTCAAAGGGACGTCACCATCGACCCTGCCACGGTCGAGCTGATCGTGCGACTGCGCCGCGAGCTGACCGCACGCGGCCTCGATGCCGGCGCCCACACCATCCGCTGGCACCTCGAACACCACCACGGCCTCACCGTGTCACCGGCGACGATCTGGCGCACCCTGAACCGCGAAGGACTCATCACCCCCGAACCGAAGAAACGCCCGAAGTCCTCCTACATCCGCTTTGAAGCATCCCTACCCAACGAGTGCTGGCAGTCCGACTTCACCCACTACCGCCTCGCAGACGGATCCGACGCGCAAATCCTGAGCTGGCTGGACGACTGCACCCGCTACGCGATCTCTCTCACCGCCCACGTCGCGGTCACCACCCCGATCGTCGTCACCACCTTCCGCCACGCATGCCAAAAACATGGAGAACCCGCCTCAACACTGACCGATAACGGCATGGTCTTCACCGTCAAACACTCCGGATGGGGACGCCGCGGCGGCCGCAACGCCTTCGAAACAGAACTCCGCACCCGCAACATCGTGCAAAAGAACGGCTCCCCCTCTCACCCGCAAACCCAAGGCAAGGTCGAACGGTTCCAGCAGACGATGAAGAACTGGCTCCGCGCGAAACAGACACAACCCGAAACAACCGAGGAACTGCAGCAGCTACTCGACGAGTTCGCCACCGAATACAACCAGCACCGCCCCCACCGATCCCTGCCACACCACGCAACCCCCGCCGCCCGCTACCAAGCACTGCCCAAAGCCACCCCCACCGTCGGCAGCAGAGAACGCGACAACCACACCCGAATCCGGCACGACAAAGTCGACAAAACCGGCTGCATCACCCTGCGCATCGCAAGCCGCATGCACCACATCGGAATCAGCCGAACCCACGCAGGAACCCACGTCCTGGTGCTCGTCAACGACCTCGACGTCACCATCATCAACGCCGCCACCGGCGAACTGCTCCGAGAACTCACCATCGACACCAGCCGCGACTATCAACCCACCGGCCGACCCAAAGGCCCCCAGAAACGCAGAAAACCCCCGAACCAATAGGTTCGAGGGTTTCCTATGTCCTGAGACAGGACAATGGCGGTGACGGTGGGATTTGAACCCACGGTAGGGGGTTACCCTACACAACTTTTCGAGAGTTGCACCTTCGGCCGCTCGGACACGTCACCGCGCACGAGTGTAGTACAGCCGCGCGGCCCGGTCGAAACGGGGCGACGCGGCTACGATTCCGAGCGTGACCTGGAGCCCGCGCACCCCGTTCGTGCGCCGTCGCCTCGATGAGTGGCGCCGGCGGGCCGACGAGGCGGGCGAGCTGCTCTACGTCGCGCTTGGCGACTCGGCCGCCCTGGGCGTGGGAGTGCGCGACCTCGACGCCAGCTACGTCGGGCTCGCCGCCCACCGGCTGCAGCGCCTGTCGTTCCGAACGGTCCGCGTCGTGAACCTCGCCCGCTACGGCGCTCGCGCCGACGACGTGCTTGACCGGCAACTCGACGCGCTCAGCGACGTCGAACGCGTGGCCGGCCGCCCCGCCGACATGGTCACGCTCGATGTCGGCGGCAACGACGCGGGCCGCACGCCCGCCGACGAGGCGGATGCGCGCATCCATGAGATCGTTCGCCGACTGCCCGCGCACGCGATCGTCGCCGACGTTCCCTGCTTCCATTTCGGCGAGCGCGAATGGGATGCCCGTCGCCTGTCGCGCACGATCACCGACGCCGCTCACGCGGCCGGCCTCGCGCTCGCGCCGCTGCATCGCGTGACCGAGCTGCGGCGCGGCTGGGGCTCGTTTCCCGACTTCGCGTGGGACCAGTTCCATCCGAGCCGCCGCGGCTACCGCGTGTGGGATTCGGCCTTCGCCGGAGCGGTGGGGCGTCGCGCGCGCGAGCTTCGCGCCGATGTCGGCGGTTCCGCTTAGCCTTATCGCCATGGCCCGCACGACCGCGAACTTCCGCTGCATCGAGTGCGGGTGGACGACCCTCAAGTGGGCCGGCCGCTGCGGCGAGTGCCAACAGTGGGGCACCGTCGTCGAGGCGGATGCCCCCTCCCGGCAGACAGCGCCCGCCCGCGTTCCCGAGGCGCGCGCCGCCCGCCCCATCACCGAGGTCGAACAGGGCGAGCAGAGCCACACGCCCACGACGATCGGCGAGTTCGACCGCGTGCTCGGCGGCGGCGTCGTGCCGGGGGCCGCCATCCTGCTGTCGGGCGAGCCGGGCGTGGGCAAGTCGACGCTGCTGCTCGAGGTTGCCGCCCGCGCGGCGCGCTCGGGCCAGCGGGTGCTCTACGTCAGCGCCGAAGAGTCGGTCGCCCAGGTGCGCCTGCGCGCCGGTCGCACCGGTGCGCTCAGCGACAACCTGTACCTCGCGAGTGAGACCGACCTCGCCACAATCCTCGGCCAACTCGACGAGGTGCGGCCGAGCCTGCTCATCGTCGACTCCGTGCAGACCGTCGCCTCATCGCTGATCGACGGGCTGGCCGGCGGGGTCGCGCAGGTGCGCGAGGTCGCGGCCACGCTCATCCGTATCGCGAAAGAGCGCGCGCTACCGGTACTGCTCGTCGGGCACGTCACGAAAGACGGCACGATCGCCGGCCCTCGCATGTTGGAGCACCTCGTCGACGTCGTCTGCCAGTTCGAGGGCGACCGGCAGACATCCCTGCGTTTCGTGCGGGCGCTGAAGAACCGCTTCGGCCCCACCGACGAGGTCGGCTGCTTCGAGATGACCGGCGACGGCATCGCCGAGGTCGCCGACCCGAGCGAGTTGTTCCGCTCGCACGCGACTACCCCGGTCAGCGGAACCTGCGTCGCGATCGCGCTCGAGGGCCGCCGTGCGCTGCCCGTCGAAGTGCAGGCGCTCGTCGTCGCGAGCTCGGCGCCGCAGCCGCGGCGCGTCGTCAACGGCGTCGACTCCTCACGTGTCGCGATGCTGCTCGCCGTGCTCGAGCGGCGCTGCGGCATCGCGTTGTCGAGCTACGACGTGTACGTGTCCACGGTCGGCGGCATCCGCCTCACCGAGCCCGGCGCCGACCTCGCCATCGCGCTCGCGATCGCCAGTGCTCGGCGCGACAAGGCCCTCGACTCGCGCCTCGCCGCCGTCGGCGAGATCAGCCTCGCCGGCGAGATCCGCGGCGTCACGTCAGCCCCGCAGCGCGCCGCCGAAGCGAAGCGCCTCGGCTACACGACCCTCATCGACTCGGGCGCCGTGCACCTGCGCGAGGCGGTCCGGGCCGCGTTCGCGACGGCCCGCGACGAGAAGGTCGACATCCCCGAGTTCTAGGCGTTGCTGCCTAGACCTCGAGTTGAAGCGCCGCGAGCACCTCGCGCGGGTCGGCCTGCATCGAGTGGGGGCCCGCCACGTCGAACACGACCGCCTCGAGGTTGTCAACGTTCTGCTCGAGGAAGTCGCGCAGCGTCGGGCCGTCGTACGCCAAAAAACGGTGCGACGGCTCCTGCGGCACCATGTCGACGTAGCGCTCCGGGCTCGAAAACAGCAGCAGCATGAACTTCTCGGCGTCCTCCGCACGGAAGACGCGAATCTGCTCGGGCCCACTGCCGGGCAAGAGCGGCACGATGCAGTAGTCGTTGCGCAGGGCGAACGCCACGGCAGCCGTGTCTTGCCGCTCGAGCGCCGCGGCCAACTGCTGGTCTTCGGCCACCCTGTGCGGCGGCATGCCGCGCTTCATCTTCGGCGCCGACACGCCCCCCGGGCGGCCGCTCGGCCGCCCGCCCGACTTCTTGCTCGACTTCTTCTTCGGCATCGCCTCAAGCCTACGCGGGAGACGCCACAGCCCGCCCCGATCGGGATGCTCGGGCTCAGTTCAGCAGGAACGGCCGGTCTCCGTCGCCCGCGAACTCGCCCACCGACACGCTCAGCCGGTACGTCGCCCCACCCCCGGGAACGGGCGTGCGCTGCACGTCGCACACTCCGGGCTCGCTGCGGGTACGGTTCCACGGAATCGCCGGAGTCGATCGCTCCTCACCCGGCTCGAGCACGACCGTGGCGGCGACGGGGTCGACCTGGCAGTCACGCGACGACCAGATGCGGTCGGGCCCCGAGGTGATCAAGAGTTCTTGAACGTCACTGCCAACCTCCATGACGCAGGGCCGCGACCCGAGGTTGGTCAGGCTCAGTGACAACTGCGGCTGCGATTCGGGCCCGTAGCTCTCGGCGTCGGTGATGGGCGTCACCTGCACCTGCTCGCTCGTGCAGGCCTGCGGTGCGCCGCCACCCTCTGCGGCGGCGTCCTCAGCCGCGGCGTCGAGGTCGCTCTGCTCGTCGTCGGCCTCAGACCCGTCGACCTCGGCGCTGTCGCTCGCCGTCGGCGCGGGCTCGCCCGACCCGGTCGGCTCGGCCGTTCCCGGTCGCACCACGATGAGGATGATGACGACGATGACCGCGATGAGGCCGAGCCCGACCACCGCGCGCCGCCGCCAGTAGACGCTGGGCGGCTGCGGTCCGACGGGGTGTCGCAGGCTCGACATGGGGCGAGAGTAACCCCGCACCACCGCGACAGGGCGTCACACGCGCCGCGAACGCCGTGACTCTCAGCGGCGAAGCGCCTCTACAGCGCCTTCAGCATGCGCGTGTTGCCGAGGGTGTTGGGCTTCACCCGCGACAGGTCGAGGAACTCAGCGACACCCTCGTCGGGCGAGCGCAGCAGCTCGATGTACACCTCGGGGTCGACGACGAGCTGCTCGTCGATGGGCGCAAACCCGTGCCGCTCGAAGAATGCCACCTCAAACGTGAGGCAGAACAGCCGGTGCAGCCCGAGCGCCCGCGCCTCACCCTCGAGGTAGTTGAGCATGGCGTGGCCGACGCCACGCCCCAGCCAGTCCGACCGCACGGCAAGCGTGCGCACCTCGCCCAGGTCTTCCCACATGACGTGCAGGGCACCGCAGCCGATCACCTCGCCGGCGTCGTCGACGGCGACGGCGAACTCCTGCAGCGACTCGAACAACACGACGAGTTCCTTGCCGAGCAGGATCCGCTGCTGCACGAGCGGTTCGACGAGTTCCTTGATCGCCCGCACGTCACCCGTGCGCGCCCGCCGCACCTCAAACCCCTGCCCCGTCATGGAAACCAGCCTAGGGGCGTGGGCGCACCGCAACGAAAACCGGCCCCGTGCATCCCCCATTCGGATGCGCGGGGCCGGTAATCGTGGGCCCGGTCGCGTCAGTCGGCGGCCGGCAGCTCGGGGGCTGCGGCGGCGGGGCCGGCCTCAACGGCGGCCAGCTCGCGCTGGGTCGTCGTGATGACGAACTCGCCGCCGACGTAGTCGACCGCCACGTGGTCGCCCGCGGTGAGGCGACCGTGCAAGATCTCTTCCGACAGCTTGTCTTCGACCTCGGCCTGCACGGCGCGGCGCAGGGGGCGGGCTCCGAGGGTCGGGTCCCAGCCCACCTTGATGAGCTGCTCCTTCGCGGCCTGCGACACCTCGATCGTCATGTCGCGGTCCATGAGGCGCTCACGCAGACGCTTGATGAACAGGTCAACGATCTGCAGCAGCTCCTCCTGGTTCAGCTGCGGGAAGACGATCGTGTCGTCGACGCGGTTCAGGAACTCGGGCTTGAAGTGCTTCTTCAGCTCTTCGACGACCTTGGCGCGCATGGCGGTGTAGGTCGCCTCGGTGTTGCCCTCGATCGTGAAGCCGACGGGGCCGCCGGTGATGTCCTTCGTGCCGAGGTTCGTCGTCATGATGATGACCGTGTTCTTGAAGTCGACGACGCGGCCCTGACCGTCGGTCAGGCGACCCTCTTCCAGCACCTGCAGCAGCGAGTTGAAGATGTCGGGGTGCGCCTTCTCGATCTCGTCGAACAGCACGACGCTGAACGGCTTGCGGCGCACCTTCTCGGTGAGCTGGCCGCCCTCTTCGAAGCCGACGAAGCCGGGAGGGGCTCCGAACAGGCGCGACACGGTGTGCTTCTCGCCGTACTCGCTCATGTCGAGCGAGATCAGCGCGTCCTCGTCGTCGAACAGGAACTCGGCGAGCGCCTTGGCGAGCTCGGTCTTTCCGACGCCGGTGGGGCCGGCGAAGATGAACGAGCCGCTGGGGCGCTTCGGGTCTTTCAGGCCCGCGCGGGTGCGGCGGATCGTCTTCGCGAGCGCCGAGATGGCCTCGTTCTGGCCGATGACGCGCTGGTGCAGGGCCTGCTCCATGAAGATGAGCCGGCTCGACTCCTCCTCGGTGAGCTTGAACACGGGGATTCCCGTGGCCTGCGCGAGCACCTCGGCGATGACGCCCTCGTCGACGGTTCCGCCCGCGGCGACCTCGCCGGCGCGCCACTGCTTCTCGAGACGCAGCCGCTCGCCGAGCAGCTTCTTCTCTTCGTCGCGCAGGGATGCGGCCTTCTCGAAGTCTTGGCCCTCGATGGCCTCCTCCTTCTGCGTGCGCACGGCGGCGATCTTCTCGTCGAACGCGCGCAGCTCGGGCGGGGCCGACAGGATCGACAGGCGCAGGCGTGCGCCGGCCTCGTCGATCAGGTCGATGGCCTTGTCGGGCAGGAAGCGGTCTTGCACGTAGCGGTCGGCGAGGTTTACGGCGGCGACGACCGCGCCGTCGGTGATCGACACCTTGTGGAAGGCCTCGTACTTGTCGCGCAGGCCCTTCAGGATGTTGATGGCGTGCGGGATCGCGGGCTCGTTGACCATGACGGGCTGGAAGCGGCGCTCGAGCGCGGCATCCTTCTCGAAGTGCTTGCGGTACTCATCCAGCGTGGTCGCGCCGATCGTCTGCAGCTCGCCGCGGGCGAGCAGCGGCTTCAGGATGCTCGCGGCATCGATCGCGCCCTCGGCGGCACCCGCCCCCACGAGGGTGTGGATCTCGTCGATGAAGACGATGATGTCGCCGCGCGTGCGGATCTCTTTCGTGACCTTCTTGAGGCGCTCTTCGAAGTCGCCGCGGTAGCGGCTGCCGGCGATCAGCGAGCCGAGGTCGAGCGAGTACAGCTGCTTGTCTTTCAGCGTCTCGGGCACCTCGCCCTTGACGATCGCCTGGGCGAGGCCCTCGACGACGGCGGTCTTGCCGACGCCGGGCTCGCCGATCAGCACGGGGTTGTTCTTGGAGCGGCGCGAGAGGATCTGCATGACCCGCTCCGCCTCCTTCTCGCGGCCGATGACCGGGTCGAGCTTGCCCTCGCGCGCAGCGGCGGTGAGGTTGCGGCCGAACTGGTCGAGCACCTGCGAACCCTTGTCGCTGGACGTCGACTCGCCGCCGACGGCGACGGCCTCCTTGCCCTGGTAGCCGGAGAGCAGCTGGATGACCTGCTGGCGCACCTTGTTCAGGTCGGCGCCGAGCTTGACGAGCACCTGCGCGGCTACGCCCTCACCCTCGCGAATGAGCCCGAGCAGGATGTGCTCGGTGCCGATGTAGTTGTGGCCGAGCTGCAGGGCTTCGCGAAGCGAGAGCTCAAGCACCTTCTTGGCGCGCGGCGTGAACGGGATGTGCCCGGTCGGCTGCTGCTGCCCCTGGCCGATGATGTCTTGCACCTGCTCGCGCACGGAGTCGAGCGAGATGTTGAGCGACTCGAGCGCCTTGGCGGCGACGCCCTCACCCTCGTGGATCAGCCCGAGCAGAATGTGCTCGGTGCCGATGTAGTTGTGGTTGAGCATCTTGGCCTCTTCTTGGGCCAGCACGACAACCCGACGGGCTCGGTCGGTAAAGCGTTCAAACATGTCGTCACTCCTTGCGAAGGCGTAATGGGGAGCCTTCGGTACATCGAGGGTAACCACGGCGGGTGCCGCATTCTGCCCCTGTTCGCCGTGGGCGTGACGGGGTTCGGCGCCCTCACAGAAACCCCTTGACGGGATGCACGCGCCCGATCAATTCACCGGGCGGCGGCGTAGGGTGATCGCGTGAGCAACCTTGAGGTCGAGCCGGCCGAACTGCTGTGCGACGACGACTCCGCGCCCCGGTTTCTGCTGCTCGAGGCGCGGGAGGTTCCGCTCGGCGGGCCGCGCGCCATGACCGTGCGCCGCACCCTGCCGCAGCGCGAGCGCAGCATCATCGGAGCGTGGTGCTTTCTCGATCACTACGGGCCCGACGACATCACCGAACGGGATGCCGGAATGGTCGTCCCTCCCCACCCCCACACCGGGCTGCAGACGGTCAGCTGGCTGTTCGAGGGTGAGATCGAGCACCGCGACTCGACGGGCGCCCACCAGATGGTGCGGCCCGGCGAGCTGAACCTGATGACGGCGGGGTCGGGCATTCAGCACTCGGAGGTGTCGACGCCCGCGACGACCCGTCTGCACGGAGCGCAGCTGTGGGTGGCGCTGCCCGACCGCGATCGGCACACCGCGCCGTTCTTCGAGCACACGGAACCCGTGCCGGTACGGCTCGGCGCCGCGACCGTGCGCGTGTTCGTCGGCGAGCTGCCCGAGTTGGCTGATCACGCGTCGGCCGCCCGCACGTTCACGCCGCTGCTCGGGGCGCAGCTCGACTTACCGGCGGGGGCCGTCGTCGACCTGGCGCTCGATCCGGCGTTCGAGCACGGCGTGCTCGTCGACTCGGGCCACGCGACGCTCGACGACGAACACGAGGTGGGCGCCGCGCAGCTCGGCTACCTCGCGCCGGGCGCCGAATGCCTGCGTATCGAGGCGGGGGCCGACGCGCCGCTGCGCATCCTGCTGATCGGCGGAGCCCCGCTCGGCGAGCCGATCGTCATGTGGTGGAACTTCATCGGCCGCGACCACGACGAGATCGTCGCATTCCGCGAGCGCTGGCAGACGGACGTCATCGATGATGCCGACCGCGCGGGCCGATTTGGTCACGTGGACGGGTACGACGGGCCGGCGCTTCCCGCGCCCGCCCTGCCGAGCATCCGCCTGAGGCCCCGCGAGCAGTCGTAGGGCGCGGGCGCTCGGCGCGTGATCATGTGCACGGCACCGCGCACAGGCGCCCGCGCGCGGCAACCCATTCGGCACTCGCCGCGACTACTCCGGTGTAGGAGTTCCTACACCTGAGCAGTCGCCGGGCAGTCACCGGACGGTCGCCACGACTGTAGGAAGTCCTACACCCGGGTAGTTGCGCGGGCGGCGGGGGCTCACAGAAGTGTAGGAAGTCCTACACCGGAGTAGTCGCTAGAGGGGGTGCACATCATCTCGCGGCGCACCACTCTCGAGCCTCGTCGAGACTCTCGACCTCGACCGCGCCCGAAACGATTCCGCGGCGCGCGCCGTCGACGATGACGACCTCGTGGTCATGCTCCTCGAGACGGTCGATCGCCCCCTGCAGGATGCGCTCACCCACCTGGTGCACGCGTGTCACCCGGTCGAGATCGAGCACAAGCACCCGGTCGGACGACTCCAGCACGTCCTCGATGGCGCTCAGCACCCCGCGCATCGACGCGAACACCAGGTCGCCCTGCACCGCCACCACGCCAGCGCCATACTCGGGCCAGCGCTCCTCACTCTCGCGCACCACCGGCAGGTTTCCGCCCGGCAGAGTCAGCGCGTGCAGTTCGTAGCGGTCGGCGAGGTCCTGCGAGGCGGCGACGCCGCGCACCGAATTGCCCCGAGCATCCAATTTGGGGCTGAACAGCCCCATGCCGAACTGACCGGGGCTCGCCGTGATCAGCCCACCCGACACACCGCTCTTCGCCGGCGTGCCCACCGTCAGCAACCACTCGCCCGAGTAGTCGTACATGCCGCACGTCGCCATGACCGTCAGCACGTGCCGCGCCACTGTTCCGCTGAAGACCCGGTCCCCGGTCAGCGGGTTGATGCCGCCCGTCGCGAGCGTCGCACCCATGACGGCGAGGTCCCGCGTCGAGACGAGCACCGAACACTGCTTCAGGTAGACCTCCATGGTGGGGTCGACCTCGTCGGTCAGCGAGCCCGCGCTGCGCATGAAGTGCGCCAGTGCGCGATTGCGGTCACTCGCGCCCTGCTCCTCCTCGTACACGGTCTCGTCAAAACCGAGCGACCGCCCGGCACACGCCTCCATGAGGGCGTGGATGCGCTCGTACTTCTCGTGCGCGTCGGCCCCCGTCACGAGGGCGCACGTCACGAGGGCCCCCGCGTTGATCATCGGGTTGTCGGGGCGGCCCGTCTCCTCCTCGAGACTGATCGCGCTGAACGCCTCCCCGCTCGGCTCGGCGCCCACATGCTCGTGCACCGACTCGAGCCCGCGGTCGCTCAACGCGAGCGCGTACGTGAACGCCTTCGAGATCGACTGCACCGAGAATTCGACGTCGGCATCACCCGCCGCCGACACGTACCCGTCGGGCGTGCAGACGGCGAGGCCGAACAGCCGGTGGTCGGCGTGCTCGAGCGTCGGAATCGACGCCGACGTTTCGCCGCGATAGTCGTGCTTGAGCCGCTCGTGCAGGGTGACGAGCTCGCGCTCAATCGGGTCACCGATCAGGGATGCCACGCTCACGCTCCTCGCTGCGCCGCAGCGCATCGCCGCCGGGTCGGAGCCCCGGCCCTACTCACTCGTGCGGATCAGCGCCCTGCTTCTCGATGCGCGCCCGCTCTTCGGCCTCGATCTCGCTGAACGTCTGACGCTCGGCGCGGTCGGCGCGAATGATCGCGCGCATTGCGAACCAGAACAGCAGCCCGAGGAGGATCGTCGGCGTGACCGAGAAGATCACGTTCCCCCAGAACGATTCAGGCATGCCCACATGGTACGCCGGGATGCTCGGAGCGGCCCCCACGAAGACCGTTGCGCCCGCGGCGCGCGGGCGGGCGAGCGCGACGGCGCCTACGAGTCCTGCAGCTGCCGGCGGCGGAACAGCAGGCCGGCGGACAGGACGACGACGCTGACGGCAGCGACGCTGCCGAGCGCGATCGGAATGATGATGGCGGGGTCGAGCGCCGTCGATGCGGAACCCCGTGCATCCGTGCCGTCGACGGACAGCGTGGGCAGTTGGAAGCCGTCGAGTTCAGTGAGGCCCGGTTCGATCGTCACGTCGCCGACCGCGGCCGACAGTCGGCCGTCGTCAGCGATCGCGACGACGCAGTAGGTGCCCGCCTCGAGTCCTGCGGTGACGAGGCTGACGGCGAACGGCTCGCCGGCGGTGACCGTCACCACGCGGTCGAGCACCGAGGGGCGGCAGTCGCCCAGCACCTGGGGGGACAGCGACAGGGTGACATCGACGTCGCCGGCGCCGCCGACGATGCCTTCAACACGGAGGTCACCCGCGACCGTCTGGCCCTGCGTCGGCGCGGTGATGCGCAGCGAGTCGACGGCGAAGGCATTGTCGGCCCAGGCGATCGCGAAAACGATCGCCATGCCGGCGACAAATGCGGCGGCCGTGCGGAGGCGCAGCTTCACAGCCATGGGGGTTCGCCATTCGGGTAGGGCGAATGTCGGTGACGCTGGGCACCAGACGCTTCGGGTATCGGGTTGGGTGTCGTCTGTCAGAACCGCGGTCGGGGTGTCGGCCGGGTAGCCGGGTGCGGTCCTGTCGGACAGCCTCAGGCTAGAACTCCGCGAGCGTCGGCCGCTTGCCCCAGTACGGGGGTGAATGGGGGGTGAACGCCCCTACTGGCCGGACTTCTCGAGAATGCCGAAGATGCCCGAGAGCAGCAGATAGGCGCCGAACGCGCCGACGACGAGCCAGAGCGCGAGGCGGTTCATCGACACGCCCTGCTTCTTCTTCTCGTCGTCTCCGGGGAGCTTCAGCTCGTCGTCGCGGTTGAACACCATGGTGCGAGGCTACCCCTCGCTACTTGACGAGCGGGAACAGGATCGTCTCGCGAATGCCGAGGCCGGTGAGGGCCATCAGCAGGCGGTCGATGCCCATGCCCATGCCGCCAGACGGGGGCATGCCGTGCTCGAGCGCCGTGAGGAAGGCCTCGTCGAGCTGCATCGCCTCGAGGTCGCCGCCGGCGGCGAGTTTCGCCTGGGCGACGAAACGCTCGCGCTGAATGACCGGGTCGACGAGCTCGGAGTACGCGGTGGCGAGTTCGAAGCCGCGCACGTAGAGGTCCCACTTCTCGACGACGCCCCTCTTCGAGCGGTGCTCGCGCACGAGCGGGCTCGTGTCGACGGGGAAGTCCATGACGAAGGTCGGGCGGGTGAGGTCGCCCTTAACGTAGTGCTCCCACAGCTCTTCGACGTACTTGCCGGGCAGCGGGTGGTCGATCTCGATGTCAACGGCGTCGGCCATTTTCTTGAGGTCGGCCATCGGGGTTTCGGGGGTCACCTCGATGCCCGCGGCCGCGCTTAGCGACTCGTACATGCTGAGGCGATCCCACTCGCCGCCGAGGTCGTACTCGGTGCCGTCGGCCCACGTCACGACGTGCGACCCAGCGACGGCGAGCGCCGCGTTCTGGATCATCTCTTGCGTGAGGTCGGCCATCTGGTGGTAGTCGCCGTACGCCTGGTACGCCTCGAGCATCGCGAACTCGGGGCTGTGGGTCGAGTCGGCGCCCTCGTTGCGGAAGTTGCGGTTGATCTCGAACACCCGCTCGATGCCGCCGACGACGGCGCGCTTCAGGAAGAGCTCGGGCGCGATGCGCAGGAACAGCTCGGTGTCGAACGCGTTCGAGTGCGTCACGAACGGGCGAGCTGAGGCGCCTCCGTGCATGGTCTGCAGCATCGGTGTCTCGACCTCGAGGTAGCCGTGGCTGGCGAAGGTCTGCCGCAGGCTCGCCACGGCGAGCGCCCGGGCCCGCACGGTCTGGCGGGCCTGCTCGCGCACGATGAGGTCGAGGTAGCGCTGGCGCACGCGCGTCTCTTCGTTCAGTTCTTTGTGCAGGGTCGGCAGGGGCAGGATCGCCTTCGCCGCGATCGCCCAGCTCGACACCATGATGCTGAGCTCGCCGCGGCGGCTCGTGATCACCTCGCCCTCGACGAAGACGTGGTCACCGAGGTCGGTGAACTCTTTCCACTGCGCGAGCGACTCGTCGCCGACCTCGGCGAGCGACACCATCACCTGGATGCGGGCGCCGTCACCCGACTGCAGCGTGGCGAAGCAGAGCTTGCCGGTGTTGCGGCTGAACACGATGCGTCCGGCGAGCGCCACGCGCTCCCCGGTCTGCACGTCGGCGTCGAGCTCGGGGAACCGCTCGCGCACGGTGGTGATGCTGTCGGTCACCTCGAGACCGATCGCGTACGGTTCGATGCCGGCCGCGAGCATCCGCTCACGCTTGTCGAGGCGCACCTGCTTCTGCTCGGCGATCTCCTCGATCGTCGGCTCGTCGCTCGCGTCGGCGGGCGTAGCGCCCGGGCCGGTGGCGGCGTGCGCGGCGGTGTTCTCGGTCATGCGTGAGGCTCCTTGGTCAACCGCTCTAGCCTAACGGCGCGCGTTGGCGCCCCAAGCCGACGTCTGCCCGTGGCCGCGGCCCCCCGCGGCGCCCCGCGCTCCCGCACCGACTCGCCCCGCTCCGCCCCGCGCCGCGCCGCGCCGCGGAGAACCGGAGCCCCTTTTGGTGAATGAGAACCCCCTCACGAGGGCACGAGTCCACCAAAGGGGCCCCGGAAGGGCGAGCGAGTGGCCACAGGCAAGCGGTCACTGGCGTGCATGGAGGGACGAGCGCTGAAGTGGCGCGAGCGCGCACACGGAACGCTTCCGCAGGCGGAACGTGTGCCCCCAAACGCGACTACTCCGGTGTAGGACTTCCTACACGAGCACACGGGCAGACCGCGGCCTTTCGCTACTCCGGTGTAGGACCTCCTACACCGGAGTAGTCGCGGCGGCCCGTGGAAGAGTCCCAGCAACGTGGGCGGGAGTCACGGCTACCCCGAAAGCCAGCGCGACGGCGCGAACTGCGCCGCACAGCCGGGCCAGCAACGCGAGTCGCGCCAAAACGGGCGCCCGGATCAGGCGAGCGGGATCAGAGCCGTGTCGATGAGGCGAGTGTCGCCGACGCGCGCCGCCACGAGCATCCGGGCGGCGCCGCGGTGGTCATCGGGAACCAGATCGAACGTGGCCGGGTCGACGACGGCAACGTAGTCGACGTCGACCTCGGGGCGCCCGGCGAGCGCAGACTGGGCCGCCGCGAGCGCCGCGTCGATGCCGCGGTCGGCCGCCGACTGCGCCGCCTCGATCGCCGCCGGGATCGCCCGCGCGGCCCGCCGGTGACGCTCGTCCAGGTAGGCGTTGCGACTCGACAGAGCGAGTCCGTCGTGGTCGCGCACCGTGTCAACCACCTCGACGCGGGTGTCGATGTCGAGGTCGCGCACCATGCGGGTGACGAGGAACACCTGCTGCGCATCCTTCTCGCCAAAAAGAACAACGTGCGGGGTGACGATGCCGAGCAGCTTCGCGACGACGGTGAGCACGCCGTCGAAGTGCCCGGGGCGCGCGGCCCCCTCGTAGCGGCGGCCGATCTCGCCGGCGGTCACCCGCGTCAGGGCCGCGCCCGTCGGATACATCTCGTCGGCGTGGGGCGCGAAGACGGCGTCGACTCCATGCCCGACGAGCAGCGCCCGGTCGGCGTCGAGGCTGCGCGGATAGCGCTCGAAATCTTCGCTCGGACCGAACTGCAGGGGGTTCACGAACACCGACACGACGACGCGGTCGGCGAGCGCGGCCGCCCGGTCGACGAGCGCGAGGTGCCCGGCGTGCAGCGACCCCATGGTCGGCACGAGGGCGACCGTTTCACCGGATGCTCGCCACGCCTCGACGGCCGAGCGAACGCCCGCGACGGTGTCGATCACGACGGGTGGCGCGGCAGAAACATCGTCGTGGCTCACGGTGACCCATTGTGGCCGCTGTCGTCCTCCGGCACGAATCGTTCGGGCTCGATACGCACGCCGCTCGCCTCGCGCAGCGCATTCTCGACGGCGGAGCGCACGACCGCGCTGAGCACTCGGCCGGGCTCTTCGACGCCGATGGCGCGCAAGCCGTCGACGGCCTGGTCGACGACGGCGCGCGAAAACTGCGAGGCGGCCGCGATCGCGTCGGCGTACGCGGGCCGGTCGGCCTCGTCGACCACGATCGGCTCAGCGCCCATCTCGACGACGAGCGCCTGGGCGATGGGCAGCACGGGCGCGGGCGCGGTGACGGCACACCACGCCTCGCGCAGCCGCACGAGATCTATGGATGTTCCGGTGAAGTCGAGCGCCGGATGCACCGCCAGCGGAATCGCCCCCGCCGCCCGCGCCGGGTCGAGCACGCCCACCCCGTGCCCGGGGGCCGTGTGCAACACCAACTGGCCGGGCTGCCACGCTCCGGCCGCGGCCAGCCCGTGGATAAGGCCGGGCAGCTCCCCGTCGGGCACGGCCAGCACGACAAGTTCGCTGCGCTCGACGATGTCGGGCACGGCGGCGATGACGGCACCCGGCAGCAGGCCGTCGACGCGGTCGCGTTCGTCGTCGCCGACCGCGGAGACGCCGACGATCGCGTGGCCGGCGCCGGCGAGGGCGGCGCCGAGCACGGGGCCGACCCGGCCCGCGCCGACGATGCCGACGCCGAGGCGTCCATCGCGTGCGGTCACGGCGCGCTCTCCGGCGCCGAGGGCTCCTCCGCGGGGGTCTCACCCCAGCGGTGGCTGGTGTCGCGCTCGGCGGCGGCAATCGCGCGCCCGCTCACATGCTCGAAGAAGCTCACCGCGTGTTCGCGGTCGAGGGCACCGAGGTTCGCGACGATCGGCCCGGCGACCGTGTGCACCTGAATTGATCCGAGGCGCAGCGCTCGCTCGATCGGCCCCTGGGTGACCGCCGCCGACTGGATGCGCGGGTACGGCACGAGCGTCAGCGACCGCCAGACCGCTCCCGCCCGCAGCATGACCAGTTCCGGGGTGAGTGCGGTCGCGTTGCGCTTCACCGAGAACCACCGCAGCGGCCGCGCTCGGCGCGGCGACGGCACGAAGCCTCCCTCGTCGCCCGAGCCGGTCAGCCCCAGGTCGATCATCGGCATCGAGTCGTCGGTGACCCCGACGGGCAGCAACAGGCGCAGCACGGTGCGCACGTCGTCGGCGTTGCCGACGGGCAGGATCGTCGTCTGCGCTTGGCCTCCAGCACCCTGCGCCGACGAGCGGGAGGCGCGGTTCACGGCGATTTGCCACCAGCCGAATGGCCGCCACAGCAGCGGCTGGCTCACCTTGACCGAGTGAATGCGCCCCGGCGGGAGCGTCTCGTTCGACGTCGAGAGCAGGCCGAAGCCGACGCGCACCCCTTCGGGGGTGGCGGCGATCGAGTAGCGCAGCGAGCGCGTGATGCGGCTGATCAGGAACCCGCCGATACCGATCAGGGCGGGGATGAACCCGGCGATCAGGGCGATCTCGCCCGTGAGCGTGATGCCCGTGATGAGGCCGGCGGTCAGCAGCACGAAGACAATGGCGGGCCCACCCAGCACGGTGGAGCCGATGAGCCGGCCCGGATCCATGTGGACGACCGACTCCGGCTCGGCGAGGCTCGGGTCGAGTTCGGGCGCCAGGAACTCGCCCACCCGCTTGTCGATCACCCCGGAGGCAAGGGTCAGCGAGGTGCCGGGCGGCACCTCCACGGAGTCGACGGCGCCGGGGGCGGCCTCGGCCGACGGCGCCCCGCTTCCCGCCGCGTCCCGCCGCGCGCCGGAGGCGAGCAGCAGGATGTCGCGACGCAGCGCATCCGCCTGCGCGCCCGTCAGATACTGCAGCGGAACGTTCGCGTCGTTGCCGGCGACCGAGATCTCCAGCTTCGCGGCTCCGAACAGGCGCGGGATGAACGGGCGAACGATGTTGATGCCCTGAATGCGATCGAGGCGCCCTTTTCGGTTCGTGCGGAAGAGGATGCCCGAACGCACCTCGACGACCTGGTCGGTGATGCGAAACGTGTGGAATCGCCACGACAGCCAGAAGCCGGCGATGATCAGCAGCAGCAGGCCGAGCAGCGCCGCGGCGGCCTGCAGGATCAGGTTCTCGGCGATGATGTACTCGAACAGTGGGTCTTCTGGGGTGAACTCTCCGCCGCCCGGGATGAACGCCTCGATCAGCCGCTCGCGGAAGTTCGCAACGATCACGCCGACGATGATGAGGAGGGTCAACCCGCCGCGGAACAGCGGCGTCGCACGGTGCAGTCGGTGCCACTCCCCGTCGGTGAAGTCGGTCGCGGTGGCCGCCTTCGCGCGCGAGAGCTCGTCGCTCACAGGCCCGCCCGGCGGGTTTCGGCGACCGCGACGAGGTGGTCGCGCAACTGCTCGGCGCGCTCGAGCGGCAGACCGGGAATGAGCACACCGCTGGAGGCTGCGGCGGTGACGAACTTCAGCTCAGCGAGCCCCAGCAGGCGGGCGACGGGGCCGCGGCTGATGTCGACGAGCTGCATCCGCCCGTAGGGCACGGCGACGAAGCGCTGGAAGAGGATGCCGCGCCGGAATAGCAGGTCGTCGTCGCGCAGCGCGTATCCGATCGCCCGCACTCGGCGGGGCGTGAAGGCGATCACGAGCAGGAAGATGGTGCCGAGCACGACCGGAAGGATCCAGCCGAACGACCAGCCGATCCACATGGGGGTGAACGACGCGACGGTCATGATTCCGCCGAAGATCAGCCAGCCGACGATGTCGACCACGATGTATTTGGGCGACACGCGCTGCCACTCGCCGGGCTCGACGGGCAACTCGATTCGGGCGGGGGTCGGCGTCTCGAGAGCGGGGTTCGGCGTCTCGCTCACGGGTGTCGGGTCGGTCACGCGAATGTCCCCCTCAGCCGGCCGCGGGTGCCGCGTCGGCGTCGTCGTCATCGGAGGGCGGCGGCACCGAGCAGAAGTGCTCAGCGACGAGCGCGCACGCGAGCAGCACGGCCGCGCCCACGAAGGCCGCCCCCGTGGTCAGCGCCGAGCCTACCGGCACGACCGTGCGACTGAGCAGATAGATCAGGATGCCCGCACAAGCGCCGGCCAGCAGCGCCCCTCCCAGCGCGCTCGCCTTCGCGAGCACCACGATGCGGGTCGCGTAGAACGGGTCGATGCGCCGCTCGCCGGCCGCCGCGCGGCGCACCGGCCAGGCTCCGGCGAGTAGGGCGGCCGCGATCAGCACGAGGGCGATCGCGAGCGACACCGGCGGCACGAATACGGGGCGGCCCTGGCCGGCGAGCAGGGTGTCGGCGGCGAAACCGACGATCGCGCCTGCGATCGCGAGCGCGAGCAGCGGGCCGGGTGCGGTGCGCGTCACGGCGCGCCCCCTGAGGCGTCCGCGGCAGCCGCGTCGCGGGCGGATGCGCGCAGCGCGGCGAGCAGGTCGGCGACGCGTCCGCGAGTGGTGAGGCGAGCATCCGGGTCGATGTCGAGCCAGGGGGCGAGCACGAAGTCGCGCTCGTGCGCGCGGGGGTGCGGCAGCGTGAGGCGGGCGTCGTCGCGAACCACCTCGCCGTACTGGATCAGGTCGAGGTCGAGGGTGCGGTCGGCCCAGCGGGCGACGTGGGCGCCGCGGTCGCGCCCGTGCTCGCGTTCGATGCGCAGCAAGTGGTGCAGCAGGTGCGTGGGGGCGAGTGCCGTGTCGATGAGAGCGACGCCGTTCAGGTAGCCGGGCTTCGACGGGTCGGGGCCGGCGGGCGTGAGCGCGACCGAGTCGTGCCAGCGCGAGTGGGCGACCATGCGTGTGGCGGGCAGGGCGGAGAGGGCACGGATCGCATCGTCGAGCGCGGCGGTTCGATCGCCGAGGTTCGCCCCGAGGGCGATCACGGCACGCACGGGCTCGGCGTCGCGCGTGACCGTGACGGCGACGTCGCCGAAGGGCACCGCGATGGGAGCCTCGGGCTTGTGCACCGTAACAGTCGCGCGGTGCACGCCGTCGCGGGCGAGGCAGACGGCGGCGAGGCGGTCGGCGAGCGTCTCGATGAGGTCGACGGGGTCGCGCTCGATTGCGGCGACCAGGTCGTCGGCGAGCTCGCCGTAGTGCACGGTGTCGGCGACGTCGTCGCTGGCCGCGGCCGGAGCCAGGTCGAGGTGCAGCGCGACGTCGACGACGAAGCGCTGGCCGTCGCGCCGCTCGTCGGCATAGACGCCGTGGAAACCCGTGGCCGTCACGCCCGTCAGGGTGATGGTGTCGGGGCTCGGGTCGCCGGTCACGAGGCACTCCCGCGCCAGGCCCGCCAGGCGGCGAGCGCCTGCGCGTTCGCGGTGACGTTGTGCACGCGCACGGCGGCGACGCCCGCGTCGGCGCACATCACGCTGACGGCGGCGGTCGCTACATCGCGGTCGACGGGCTGCTGGGTGCTCGGCAGCAGCGCGCCGAGGAAGCGCTTGCGCGAGGCCCCCACCAGCACCGGGTGCCCGAGCGAGCGCAGCATGGCGAGCCCGCGCAGCAGCTGCCAGTTGTGGTCGGGTCCCTTCGCGAACCCGATGCCCGGGTCGAGCCACAGCCTTTCGGGCGCGATTCCGGCACCGAGCAGCGCGTCGCGGCGGGCCCGCAGCTCGGCCGTCACGTCAGCGAGGACGTTCGCGTAGTCGCTGACCTGGTCCCAGCGGTGCGAGTGGCCGCGCCAGTGCATGGCGACGTAGTCGGCGTCGAGCCCAGCGACCGTCGTCGCCATGGCCGGGTCGGCGAGCCCGCCCGAGACGTCGTTGACGATGCGCGCGCCCGCCTCGACGGCGGCCGCGGCGGTCGACGCGTTCATCGTGTCGATCGAGACCGGGATGCTCGCGGCGGCGAGTGCGCGGATCACCGGCAGCACGCGCCCCTGCTCGACCTCGGGGCTGACGCGCTCGGCTCCGGGGCGGGTCGACTCGCCTCCCACGTCGATGACGCTCGCCCCGTCGGCGACCATGCGCTGGGCGTGCCGGAGGGCAACCTGCGGGTTCACGAAGCGGCCGCCGTCGCTGAACGAGTCGGGGGTGACGTTCAGGATGCCCCAGATCGCGGGGCCGGCGGGCGCGGGGCCGGCGGGCGTGCTGCTCGCCTCCGTCACGCGGCACCCCGGCCGATGAGCGCCATGACGGCGGCCTGCTGGTCGGGGGCCGCCAAGGTGCCGCGGGCCGCGACCGTCACGGTCGAGGAGTCGGCGTAGCGAACGCCGCGGGCGGCGACGCAGCCGTGACGGGCATCCACGACGACGAGAACGCCGTGCGGGCGCACGGCGGCGTCGAGCGCGGCCGCGACGTCTTCGCCGAGCCGCTCCTGCAGCTGCGGCCGCGCCGACACGATTTCGATCAGCGCCGGGATGCGGCCGAGGCCGATGATGCGCTCGTCGGGCACGTAGGCGACGTGGGCTATGCCGGTGAAGGGCAGCAGGTGGTGCTCGCACATCGAGCGCAGAGCGATGTCACGCAGAACGACCAGCTCACCGCGCTCGCCCGGGTCAGTCGCCATCTCGGCCGAGTCTTCGAGCATCGGCACGGGGTCGACGCCGACGCCGGCGAAGAAGTCGGCGTAGCTGGCGGCCACGCGCTGCGGGGTCGTGGCGAGGCCCGGGCGGGCCGGGTCGTCACCGATCGCGGCGATGATCTCGGCCACCGCCGCCTCGATGCGCGCGGTGTCGATCGGGCTCATGGGTGTTCAGTCTGTCGCAGAATCCGGGCCGGCGTCGCGGTGCGTCACACCGGCTCCGGCGCGCTCATCCGCGTCGCTGTGGGCGGTTTCGGCGGCGACCGCGTCTTCGATCTGCGGCTTCTCGGGCATCGGCACCGGGGGGATGTTCGGCAGGGGCCGCTCCTCGCTCGACAGCCACTGCGGGCGCTCGGGCAACTTCTCGACGTCGGCGAATATCTCGGCGAGTCGCACGTGGTCGAGCGTTTCCTTCTCGAGCAGTTCGCTGGCGAGCTGGTCGAGGATCGCGCGGTTGCTGTTGAGCACCCGCCAGGCCTCGTCGTGCGCCTGCTCGATGAGGGCGCGTACCTCGATGTCAACCCGTTCGGCGAGCTTCTCGGAGTAGTCGCGCTGGTGGCCCATGTCTTTGCCGAGGAACACCTCGCCGCTCGACTGGCCGAGCTTCACGGCGCCGACCTCGGCGCTCATGCCGTACTCGGTGACCATGCGGCGGGCGATGCTCGTGGCTTTCTCGATGTCGTTGCTCGCGCCGGTGGTCGGGTCGTGGAAGACGATCTCTTCGGCGACGCGGCCACCCATGGCGTAGGTGAGCTGGTCGAGCAGCTCGTTGCGGGTGACCGAATACTTGTCGTCGATCGGCATGACCATCGTGTAGCCGAGGGCGCGGCCGCGCGGCAGGATCGTCACCTTCGTCACGGGGTCGGTGTTGCGCATCGCGGCGGCCGCGAGCGCGTGACCGCCCTCGTGGTAGGCGGTGATGAGCTTCTCGTGGTCGCGCATCACGCGGGTGCGGCGCTGCGGGCCGGCCATGACACGGTCGACGGCCTCGTCGAGCGCCTCGGCGGTGATCTGCTCGCCGCCCTGGCGCGCGGTCAAGAGGGCGGCCTCGTTCAAGACGTTGGCGAGGTCGGCGCCCGTGTAGCCGGGCGTCTTGCGCGCGACCACTTCGAGGTCGACGTCGTCGGCGACGGGCTTGCCTTTCGCGTGCACCTCGAGGATCTTGCGGCGGCCCTCCATGTTCGGCGCATCCACCTGGATCTGCCGGTCGAAGCGGCCTGGGCGCAGCAGCGCCGGGTCGAGGATGTCGGGGCGGTTCGTCGCCGCGATCATGATGACGTTCGTGTTCGGGTCGAAGCCGTCCATCTCGACGAGCATCTGGTTGAGGGTCTGCTCACGCTCGTCGTGGCCGCCGCCCATGCCGGCGCCGCGATGGCGGCCGACGGCGTCGATCTCGTCGACGAAGATGATCGCCGGCGCGTTCTCTTTCGCCTGGGTGAACAGGTCGCGCACGCGGCTCGCGCCGACGCCAACGAACATCTCGACGAAGTCGGATCCCGAAATCGAGTAGAACGGCACGCCCGCCTCGCCGGCGACCGAGCGGGCGAGCAGCGTCTTGCCGGTTCCGGGGGGGCCGTAGAGTAGGACACCCTTCGGGATGCGCGCCCCGACCGCCAGGAACCGTGACGGGTCCTTCAGGAAGTCTTTGATCTCGTGCAGCTCCTCGATCGCCTCTTCGGCGCCGGCGACGTCGTCGAAGGTGACCTGGGGGGCCTCCTTGTTGACGAGCTTCGCCTTCGACTTACCGAACTGCATGATGCGCCCGCCGCCGCCCTGGAGGCGCGTGAGCAGAAAGTAGAAGATGATGCCGATGATGAGGAACGGGATGATCAGCCCGAGGATCGAGGCGAAGAAGTTCGTCTGCGGCACCTCGTCGGTGAAGTCTTCGATGCCGGCAGCTTCGACGGCCGCGATGAGCGCGTCGCCGCGCTGCGACACGTAGTAGAACTGCACCTGCGTGCCGAACTCTTCGTACTCTTCCGCGAGCGTGACGTCGACTCGCTGCTGGCCGTCGATGATCGTGATCGACTCGACCTCGGCGTTCGCGATGACGTCGAAGCCCTCGGCCGTCGAGATCTCGCGGAACCCGCCCTGCGTGAGCAGGCTGAACCCGACAATGAGCGCGACCGCGCCGAGCGCGATGTAGAGGAAGGGGCCCTTGAACAGGCCCTTCCACGAGAACTTCTTCTTCGCCTTCGCCATGATCCCTTGAGGCTACCTTTTGCTGTGCTGGTGCCCGCTGGATGTTCGCCGGAGGCGCACCGAGAGCCGGAAGGCCGCCGGGCTACTGGTAGACGTGGGGGGCGAGCACCCCGATGGCGCGAAGGTTGCGGTACTTCTCGGCGTAGTCGAGGCCGTACCCGACGACGAAGGCCGGCGGAATCTCGAAGCCGACGTACTCGACGTCGACCTCGACCTTGGCGGCCTCGGGCTTGCGCAGCAGGGCGAGAATCTTGACGCTCGCCGCCCCGCGCGACTCGAGGTTGGCGCGCAGCCACGAGAGGGTGAGCCCCGAGTCGATGATGTCTTCGACGATGAGCACGTCGCGGCCCGCGATCTCGGTGTCGAGGTCTTTCAAGATGCGCACGACGCCGCTCGATTCGGTGCTGGCGCCGTAGGAGCTGACGGCCATCCAGTCCATCTCGACGTGCATCTTCAGTTCGCGCGCGAAGTCGGCCATCACCATGACCGCGCCTTTCAGCACGCCGACGAGCAGCGGCGGGTTGCCCGCATAGTCGCTCTCGACCCGGCGGGCCAGCTCGGCGAGCTTCGCGTGGATCTCGTCCTCGGTGATGAGCACCTCGGTCAGGTCGGAGCGGATCTCGTCGACGTCCACAGGCGGGTCCTCCAGGGGTCAGAGCTGGTGTCAGATCGGCGGTCGGCCGGTCACTCGGCGGCGGTGAATACGATGCGTGTGCCCGCCCGTCTCACCCTAACGCCGCGGAGGTGCACCGCGCCCTGCCCGTGCCAGTCGGTGGCGAGCCGCAGCACCTCGAGTGTCTGCTCGCGGCTGAGGGTGAGCCCGAATTCGACGCGGGCGACGAGGCGCACGAGGCGGGAGCCGAGCGCGCGGGGGTTGGCGACGAGCCACGCGGCCGGCACCGAGCATCCGCCGTCGTCGAGGTCGACGAGTTCTTCGGCAACCTCGTCGACCATGCGGTCGAGCGCGTCGGCATCGTCACGCACGAGCTCGGCGGTGCGGGCGAGGGCCTCAACGACGCCGAGGTCGAGCTCTGCTTCGAGCAGCGGCAGCACGCGGTCGCGCACGCGCACGCGCGTGTACGCGGGGTCGATATTGTGCGGGTCGCTCCAGGGCTCGAGGCCCTGATCGCGGCAGGCCTGAACCGTGGATGCTCGCCGCAACCCCAAAAACGGCCGCCGGTAGACGCCGTTCACGGCCGCCATGCCGCTGAGGCTGACGGCCCCGCTGCCGCGGGCGAGCCCAAGCAGCACGGTTTCGGCCTGGTCGTCTACCGTGTGCCCGAGCAGCACGGTGGATGCCGAGTGGCGCCGCGCGGCCTCCGCGAGCGCGGCGTACCGGGCGTCGCGGGCCGCGGCCTCCGGGCCGCCGCCCACGCGGGACGGCGCGATGTCGACGCGCACGACCTCGACCGGGTCGAGCCCGAGCGCGCGGGCTTGGTCGGCTGCCCGATCGGCGACCGCCCGTGACCCGTCCTGCAGCTGGTGGTCGACGATCACGGCGCCGGCGCGCAGTCCCGCGCGCGGCGCCTCGAAGGCGGTCGCGGCGGCGAGTGCGAGGGAGTCGGGGCCGCCGCTGAGCGCGACGAGTGCGAGACCCCCCGCCTCGAGGCTGGCGAGCGTTTCGCGCACCGCGCGCCGAGCATCCGCCATCGCCGGAGTGAGCCGGGGGCGGCGGTCGCCGTCGGCGCTGTGGTCAGCCGTGGGGCGCTCGGGGGCCATCTACTAAGGTTAGAGCCGCTGATTTCCGGGCGTTGCGCCCGGTCGTTTCGCGGGCGCTGCGCCCGCTCACCCCCGACTTCAGGAGCACACACATGGGCGCTTACCCCGCCGTCATCGAAATCCCCCGCGGCAGCCGCAACAAGTACGAGGTCGACCACGCCACCGGCCGCGTGTTCCTCGACCGCGTGCTGTACACGTCGTTCGTCTACCCGACCGACTACGGCTTCTTCGAGAACACGCTCGGCCTCGACGGCGACCCGGTCGACGTGCTGGTGCTCACCGAGTACCCGCTGTTCCCGGGTGTGGGGCTGACGGTGCGTCCGGTCGGGGTGTTCAACATGACCGACGACGGCGGCAGCGACGCGAAGGTCATCGCGGTGCCGGCGAAGGACCCGCGCTGGGACCACATTCAGGACGTGGACTCGATCCCCGAGTACACGAAGAAAGAGATTGAGCACTTCTTCGAGCACTACAAGGACCTCGAGCCCGGCAAGTGGGTCAAGACCGAGGGCTGGGGCAACGCGGCTGAGGCCGAGGCGATCATCCAGGCCGGCATCGAGGCCTACGTGCCGCACGAGCACTAGATAACATCGACTGGGGGGCGTTCCGTTCGCGGGGCGCCCCTTTTTCGCGCCTTTCGCACCCGATTCTGGATGCTCGGGGCCGGCGCTACGGCGTCGGTCGCGCCACGAACGGCACCCGTTCGAAGTGTCTGACCGACACGATGCGCACGGGGTTGCCGGGTGACGGCGCCTCGATCATCTGGCCCTGCCCGAGGTACATCGCCACGTGGTATTTCGAGGCGGTGGCCGAGCCTCCCGTGGAGTAGAAGATGAGGTCGCCGGGCAAGGCCTGCGAGTAGGGCAGGGTGCGGCCGCGGTTGGCAGCGACCGTGTACTGCATGGTCGCCGAGTGGCCCCCGATCGAGTAGCCGGCGGCCGCGTAGGCCATCATCGTGAGGCCCGAGCAGTCCCACGCGTCGGGGCCGCGGCCGCCGAAGAGGTATGGCTTGCCGAGTTGCTGGCGCGCGAAGGCGATGGCTGTGTTCACGGCTGCCTGGTTGGGCGCGGGCACGCTGCTCGACGGCGGCGGCGTGGGGGTGGGCGTGGGGGTCGGCGTGGGTGTGGAAGTCGGGCTCGGAGCCGGGGTCGCCGTGGGTGACGGCGCGGGAGCCGTCGGACTGGGCGAGGGGTTCCCGGGAGCCGGGCTGCTGGTCGGCCCCGGTGCCGGCACGCTGGGCGTCGGGCTCGGCTGTGCGGGCGGGGAGGGCGGCGCGGGGGTCGTCGGCGCCGGGTCTTCGGCCCGGATCGCCTCGAGGTAGGCGCGCTCGAGCTCGGCGCTGCGGCCGGTGAGCACGGCCAGCCGTGCCGAGAGTTCGAGCACCTGGGCCTGTTGCTCGGCGACGCGCTGCTCGGCGACGACGGCGGCGTCCATCGCGGTGGCGAGGGCCGCGTCGGCCTCGGCGACGAGCCGCTCGCGTTCGGCCCGCGCCACCTCGGCCTGCTCGGCGAGCGAGGCGGCGACGTCACGGTCGGCGATCGCCTGGTCGAGCAGCGATCGGCTCGACTCGGTGAGCTTCGAGAGCGAGCCGAGGCGCCAGAGCAGGCCCTCGGCGTCGGTCGAGATGAGGAGCGAGGTGGTGATGTCTCCGCCGCTGGCGCGGCTCAACTGCGTCACCAGCTGCGCCGCGCGCAGCGCCGATGTGGTGGCGACCGCGTCGGCGGCGTCGCGTCGGCGATCGAGGGAGTCGAGCATCCCTGTCGTCTCGTCGAGCGCGATGACGGCCAGCTGGTAGTCCTCGCCGACCAAAAGGGCCTCGCGGGCGGCGGCGGCCGCTGTGGCCTCGCCGTCGCGCACGGCGTCGATGATGCGGGCAATGGCGGCCTCGGTGGCGCGCACGTCGCCCTGGGCGCGCTCGACCTCATCCCACGAGGGGGCCGACGGCGGGGTCGGTTGGGCGGTGGCGGTGATGGCCCCGGGGCCGAGCGTCAGAGCCGCAACCACGGCGGCTGCGGCGACGCTGCGACGCCCGGGGCGACGCATCAGCGCCGCCTACCCAATACTGATGCCTTTGCTGCGAAGGAACGGTACGGGGTCGAAGGCGCTGCCGAAGGTACGGGTCTCGAGGTGCAGGTGGCAGCCGCTCGAGTTTCCCGTGGTGCCCACGAGCGCGATCAGCTGGCCCGCGTTCACGAACTGACCGTTCGCGACGAGGATTCCACCGTGCTGGATGTGCCCGTACGAGGTCGTCAGGCCGTCGCCGTGGTCAATGCGCACGAAGTTGCCATAGCCACCGTTCCAGCCGGCGTAGGTGACGGTGCCGCTCGAGGCGGCGAACATGTGGCGACCGCAGGGGGCGCCGATGTCGACGCCGGCATGCAGGGCGACGTGTCCGAAGACAGGATGCACGCGGTAGCCAAAGTTGGACGTGATCGGCCCGTTCAGCGGGTTCGACCAGCCGTTGATGACCTGGCCGGCACCACTCGCGCTGCCACCGCCACCGCCACCGCTCGGGCCTGGGCCGGGCTGGTTGGCGGCCTGCTCGGCGGCGAGACGACGCGCCTCTGCCTCGGCGGCGATGCGTCGTTCTTCGGCTTCGCGGGCCAGCCGCGCCTCTCTCTCTTTGCGCTGTCGCTCGCCCTCCTCCCACTCCGCTTCCGTGGTCTGGAGCACTCCCTGAAGGACACCCAACTGCTCTTCGAGCCGCGCCTGATTCTCCTGCTGCGCGGCAAAGGCCTCTTCGGCAGCGATCTGCGCGGCCTGCGCCTGCATGAAGGCTTCCTCTGCCTCGATGCGCAGGCCCTCGCGGATGTCGCGAGCGATCTGCGCCTGCTCGCTGAGCGACTGCGCGGCGTTCTGGTCGGCAAGGGCAACGGCGTAAATGCCTTCGGCCTGCTCGCTGATCTTGCTGGCGTAGCCGAGACGCGACAGCAGGGCTTCGGCCTCGCCCGGGTTCGTGAGGAGTGCGGCCGAGAGGTCTCCGCCGCCGGCGCGCGACAGCTCGGCGACGAATTGGCCAGCCCGCAGGCGCGACTCATCGGCGATGGCCTGCGCCTCGTCGGCCTGGCGCTGCAGTTCGTCGGCACGGAAGGCAGCCTCGTCGAAGGCGAGCTGGGCTTCGTAGTAGATCGTGCCTTTTTCCTCGGCCTCGGCCTGGGCTTCTTCGACGGCGGCGGCGAGGCTGGCGATCAGGCCGCGGATCTCGGCGATCTTCGCCTGCTGCTGGTTGACGTTGTCGCGGGCGGCGAGCACGTCGTCCCAGCTCGGGTAGGTGTTGGCGCGCGCGGCCGTGTCCGCGGCGGTGATGCCGGTCGTCAGCAGCATGAGGCCGGCGGCGATGGCGGCCACGGTCGCCAGCGTGCGGGGTCGTCGATGACGCGGCCGAGCATCCGTGGATGTCGCGGTCGTGGCTCCCCCGAGCCGTGCGAAGTATTCGCGCATGTGCTTGTCCCGATTCCGGTGCGAATGCGTTATGTCAGATTTTCCCCACGCGCACCATTGATCACAGTACCAACGGATGCACGGATCGGCTAGGGCGCCGCTCCGCACGGCAAGTGCGGCCCCACCTCGCGGGCGGTGCCGTGTCGCTGGGCTGACCGTAACCCGCGGGCGCGGCACGGTTTGGCAGAAACGCGGCGGTGGCCCTATGCTTGCGTACCGGTCGCCTCGTCGATTCGCTTAGGCCCCATCGTTTAGCGGCCTAGGACGCCGCCCTTTCACGGCGGTAGCGCGGGTTCGAATCCCGCTGGGGTCACAAGACGAGGTGCCGGTACAATTTCATAAGCAAGGCCCTGTGGCGCAGTTGGTTAGCGTGCCGCCCTGTCACGGCGGAGGTCGCGGGTTCAAGTCCCGTCAGGGTCGCGGTGTGAAGCCTCATCCAGTGCAACAGCACGAGGTGGGGCTTTTTCACTAGGCGAAGGGTTTCGGCCCTTTGCTGCGACAAGGCTCTGTAGCTCAGTTGGTAGAGCGTTCGACTGAAAATCGAAAGGTCACCGGATCGATGCCGGTCGGAGCCACCACCAGAAACCCCCGCTGATCGGCGGGGGTTTCGTCGTTTCGCGCCGTGGTGATGGGACACATGTGTGACATCAATTACTTGTGGAACACAGGCGTAACATCTACTCTCTATGGCACAAACTTGTTCCATGGAGGGCTGGATGATCGTCACGCGCGAGAGCGACATCGGTGAGGTGGTGCGGCGGCGACGACTCGCCCTCGGGCTGAGCCAGACGCAACTCGCCGAGCAGGCAGCCACCACGCGCCAGTGGGTGTCCCGCCTCGAACAGGGTCGAGGCGACGTCACCGTAAGCCGCCTCCTGGCGATTCTCGACGTTCTCGGCCTCACCACTGACGTGTCGCCGCCGCGATCAGCCGCGCCGAGCGCATCCGCAGCTCAGTCGATGATTGATCCGAGCATCCTGGATGCTCTTCGTCGCCTCCCCGAGGGCACGTAACGATGCGCGCGCTCGATGTCTACCTGTACGGCGCGAATGTCGCAGAGCTCACGCTTCTCGGCCCCCAGCAGTACCGGCTCTTCTACCGCGACGCGTGGCTCGACGACCCGGCCCGCATGCCGCTGAGCTCATCCCTCCCACTACAGGTGACACCGCACACCGGCGATGTGCTGGCCGCATTTCTCGACAACCTGCTTCCCGATAATCCCGACGTTCGAGAGCGCTGGGCGGTCGATGCTGGCCTCGACTCGACCGACCCCTTCGGACTGCTCGGGGTCTACGGTGTCGACGTCGCGGGTGCGGTTCAGTTCGTCGTGTCCGGCGGGGACCCCCTCGCTGGCACTACGCGCCGCACGGTTGACGATCACGACATCGCCGACCGCATCGCCGCACTGCGGCTCGACGACGCGACGTGGCGCGGTCAGGACAGCGCGAGCGGATACTTCTCGCTCGGCGGCGCGCAGGGGAAGTTCTCGCTCGGGTGGGACGGTGAACGTTGGTACGAGCCGACGGGAGCCGACCCCACCACGCACATCTTCAAGCCCCGCGTTCGCGGCCAGGTCGACGGCGAGATCATCGAGTTTCTGACGATGCGGCTCGCGTCGAGCGCGGGCCTGCCGACCGCGCATGCCGAGATCAGGGAATTCGGGTCAGAACACTCGCTCGTGGTGCAGCGCTTCGATCGCGTCGCGCCGCCCGCCGCGTCTCGCTCCGGCTCGCTGATTCGCGTCCACACGGAAGATCTCGCTCAAGCGACGGGCACTCCTCGACTGAGGAAGTACGAAGCACGGGGCGGCCCCGGCTATCGCGATGCCCTGGCCGTGATCGACGATCATGTGCCGTCCGAGCGCGCCGCGCGCTCTCGCGAAGCGTTTGTGAAAGCCCTGGTCTTCGCGTGGATCATGCTCAACACGGACGCCCACGCGAAGAACTACTCGTTCTTCATCACCCCGAGCGGCCTTGACCTGACACCGCTCTACGACGTGAGCAGCTTCATTCCCTATGCCGGTCGAGACGCGACCGATGCGCGTGAGCTCGAGCGTGCCTTCGCGTCGACACAGCTTTCGATGCGAATCGCGGCCGACTACGAGGCCGGGCAGCAATCGTGGTGGGAGTGGAAGGCCGTCGCGCGGGAAGCGGGCGTCGACCGCGTTGCGCTGACGGAGTGGACTCTCACGCTCGTCGACGGCGCGGCAGACACGCTCGGCACGATCGTGGCGACGCTACCGACGCACCTTCAGTCGGACACCGTGAGTCGGTTCATGGATCGTGTACCCATTCGCATGCGTCAGGTGCGTGCGGCCATTGAGCGTTCGGGGTAGCTCGCTCGAACGCCGTCACAACGGCAACAACAGGCTCAAGGGTCATGGGCGGCGACCACCACGTCCGGGCGTCGATCGTCTTTGAGTGAATCTGACCCTCGACCTCGCGAACCACCCCTGCCACCATGGTCGGCATGACCACGACGACCGAAGGCTTCAGCGACGCCGAGCGTGCCGCGATGAAGGCGCGAGCCGAGGAGCTGCGCGCTGAGGGGCGCACAACGAAGGGCGCAACGAAGGCGGCCGCCGACCTCGAGAAACTGCTCGAGGCGATCGCCGCGATGCCGGACGATGAGCGGGTCATCGCCGAGCGCATCCACCTGATCGTCAGCGAGACGGCACCGCAGCTGCAGGGCAAAACCTGGTACGGGATGCCCGCATGGGCTCTCGACGGGAAGGTCGTCTGCTTCTTCCAGGCCGCCGGCAAGTTTGAGTCGCGCTACAACACGTTCGGGTTCCAAGACCCGGCGACGCTCGACGACGGGTCGATGTGGCCGACGTCGTGGGCCGTCACGGCGATCGGGCCGGCTGAGGAGCGTCTAATTCGCGCGCTGGTTGAGAGGGCCGCCCCGCGTAGGTAACTGGGAAGTGCAACCCACTCCGCGTCCGGCGTTCTTCCCCTCCCGAGCGTTGGCGCCGAGGAGAGAACGCTAGACCGCGCGAGCCTCATGAACCTGATCGCGGCAAAGATGCTCCGCCCCGTTTGCCGCATGGCCACGTTTACAAGAAGTCCAGCGCGCAGACGAATGACTTCTTCGTCCCCGACCGACAAGAAATACGTGGGGAGGCCCTCGGGCTTCCCCACGTACAACCTCCGCAACCGCACGAACGGCCCGGTGCGCTTCACTGCCACCCGCGCCGACCTCATGCTCGGCTCGAACTCGATCCTGCGCGCCTACGTCGAGGTGTACGCCCAGGACGACTCGACGGAGAAGTTCGTGAACGTCCTCGTCGCCGTCTGGACGAAGGTCATGAATGCCGACCGCTTCAACCTGGTGGCCGCGGGGCCGGGTAACCGCACGCGGCACGCATCGGCAGGATGCACGGGGCCGGGTTCTGCAGCGGGGGCCCGACCCATTCGCGAAATTGCGAGAGTTTCAGCACACCGCGCTCCTCGTTAGGCTGCGCTCATGGCTGACCGCAGTGAGTTCAGGGTCTTTGTCGTCGAAGCACTTCGAGCGCTTGGTGGATCCGCAACCGTCCTCGACGCGACTAAGCACGTGTGGCAGGTGCACGAGGCGGATCTGCGACAGTCAGGTGATCTCTTCTACACCTGGCAGTACGACATTCGTTGGGCTGCCCAGTACCTACGCAACAACGGATACCTGAAACCGGTTAACCGGGACAGAAACCACCCCTGGGAACTGACCAACGCAGGCTGGGAGGTGGACGTCCGCACGCTGCAAGCTCCTACGAGGGGCAACGGCGAACGTTGACGGTCGGGGCGCTTCGATCTACCGGCGACACTCTGCCTGACCACTAGCCAAGGCGCTGACGCTTCTCGTCGACCGGTGCGGACTGCGAGGAAGTCATTTTCCCGGTCGCAAGAGGGTACAAATACTCCCGGGCCAGCCACTCCACCGCAGGAACTGCGACAGCGTCACCGAATGCGAAAAGGGCCTGGCTGGTTCGTGACCCCTCAAGATTGAAGCCTTCAGCACCCATGAGACGTGCGTACTCGACTGGAGTCATCCACCGAACGTGGATCCGCCCGTTGCCTACTCGGACAACCGCTTGCTTCGATGAACCACCCCGCGCAGTCCGCAGGCAACCGGAAATATCATCGGCCCTGACCTCCCATACCGGCGAGCCGTTTCGAGTACGCCGATAGGCCGTGCGGTAACTCATGGCCTCGGCCGCCTTGAGGTCCTCAAGCCGAGCCTTCTGCATCAGGGAGAGCGAAGTAAGGAACGACTCGGTTCGCACGGGATTCCACCAGCGTTCATCGTCAGGAGGCAAACGGTCGACAAGCTCACCGAATCCCTCCGTGAGGAGGGGTGGCGGATCAGGAAGCAGCGCCTTATGCATTCTGAGACTGCGGTCGCCGTAGAAGTCGTGAGCCCAATCTGGCCGCAATTCAGAGCTCACCTGGTCCGCTTGCTCGGGGGGATTCCTCGCACCTACAAGGAACATGCGAGGTCGAGACTGGGGCAGGAATCGACGCGCATCGAGAGCAAGTATGTCGACGGAGTAGCCGAGGTCATTGATGCCCCGGATAGCTGCCCTGAGATCATCTCCCCCTCGCGAAGTAGCAAGACCCGTTACGTTCTCGAGTACGACGACTTCGGGGGCCTCGCGGCCCATACCCCCCAACAACTCGAGCCACAACCAGAAAGCACTCGACTGGCGACCGTCAAGCCCAGACCGAGTGCCTGCGAGTGAAAGATCAGTACAGGGCGACGACGCCCAGGCTAGTCGAGCACCTCGCGGCAGATCCTCCGACCGAACCCCCGCTACGTCTCCAACGTGGTACGTGTGTCGAGGGTCTTCGCCGAAGTGCGTCTTGTACATCGCGTGCTTGGCAGGCTCATAGTCGTTGGACCAAACGACCTCGAAGCCTGCACGCTCGAGCCCAATCCTCGCCAACCCCACCCCAGCGAAAAACTCGAGCACTTGCGGCCGAGGCCGCAGGGGAGTGACATTACTCACCGCTCCACCGTAACGCTCAGGAGCTGGGTCCGACCGCGAGACACACATGGATTCACAGACCACATGCTCTCAGAAGCCCCGGACAAAATCCCTTCCGCCAATGGTCTCGCGAGACCAGGAAAGACACCCACGCTCGTCTATCGGTGAATTGGCGCTCAAGGCAAAGGCCAGAAACCCCACGGAGATTCTGACGTCGATTCTCCTGAGCATTGCTAGCCTGCACTTCAACATCAAGTGGGCCACTCGACAACATATGGCGCGCTTCAAGGGCGAAGACCGGCCCACCCGGGTGCCGGTTGTAGGAGAGAACGTATGGGTAAGAGCTCAGCGGCCGCTGCGCCATGCAGGCATGTAGGTGCACCCCCCGGCGCTGTCGTCGAGCGAACGGTCGAAGTTCTTGCCACGCTAGGCAATCACCCCGACTTACTTTCCCGGTTCGGGATCTCATCAAGTGAGTACATCAGCGCATTGCCAGCTGCGATCGAATCACTTCGCGGCAAGATGAGCGCTAGCAATAGCGGCCGCCGAGCCTTCCTTCAGGGCGTGCTTGAGTACCTGGTCTCCCAAGGTGTTGCGACGAGTGTCGTGGCACCGGACTACGGTGAGGACACTGTCTACCGCGTGGAAGTCCCCTCTATCGGCGCGGTTGCAGTTGTCCAGAAAGGGTGTCCAGACGGCGTGCACAGCAGCAACAAATGGAAGGTACCCAGGTGGGCGGACGAGACCTATCTCTGGTGGGTCTGCCCGAGCCTCAAAGCCCACCCAGGCGAACACATCGCCAAGGGCGTCAATCGCCTCAAGGCAAAGTTCCTTTCGGAAGACAACGATGAGGCCCTCTCCGGGATCATCTTCCACAACGAGACCTGCGGAAGCGCGCTACGCCCATGCCCGAAGCAGGCGAGGTCGATCGAGATCGACGGTCGTTTGGTGCCACCGCCGTGTGTGTACACCATGCCGGCACGTGACTCAGAGGGGGACTCATGGAACTGGAACGGTGAGCGAGAAGTGAAATTTCCCGAAGCACTCTTGAGCATCTTTGGTATCGGGCCAGACGAAGCCCATGTCTACACCGGCTTCGTTGGATTCCAGAAGAAGAACGCTGACATTATCCGCACGACCATTTCGACCCGGTACGGACCGGCCCGAACTTCTAGTCACAGGAGTTGATTGAGTTGAAGTCAAACGCGTTCCAGAACCCGGTTCTCGACCTCGAACGAGCCGAACTCGTGAATGCTCGCCATGACTTGGGAACAATGTCGGTTCCCGCCTGGCCAAGAACAGACAAAGACCTACGGCTAGTCGAACTTGAAGCGGATTGGGTTCGTTTCTCAACCCTCAACCACCGCACGCGTGCCGAGCAACGGGCAGAGGTCGCGAGGCGGCGCGATGAAGATCTCTTCACGGGGGACCCCCTAGGTCTCAAGGCGCAAGCTGCCCAGTACGAGATTCTGCAAGCCCAAGACGGATTCCCTGAGTTGAAACTGGACTTGCGCGAGAGAGGGCAACAAGAACCTGCAATCGTGACCGCAGACGGGATCCTCATTAATGGGAATCGCCGAGCCGCCGCCCTTCGCAGTCTCTACATCGACGACAACCACCTTGCCGCACGCTACGTGAAGTGCCTGGTTCTGCCGGCTGACGCTACGTCAGGGGAACTGATCGACCTCGAGACAGAACTACAGATCGCCCGGGACTTCAAACAGGAGTACAGCTGGATCAATGAAGCGTTGCTGATTGAAGAACTCTTCGAACGGGAGAACAAGGACTTTGACCGGGTCGCGAAGAAGATGCATCGACCCAAAGCTGAAGTCCAGTCTCTCTACGACAAACTGCAGCAGGTTCACCAGCTCGTTGACCTCTCGGGAGGCGCTCGTCAGCACATTGACTTCAATGGCAACGAGGCCGCCTTTGAGGAGCTTTCGAAGCACATAAAGAACAAGCAACCAGCTGAGGCAGAAGCCGTCCGCTCCGTCTACTTCATCGGAACACTGGCGGAAGTCCCTTATCGTAAGCTCAGGCACCTTCGCCGGGCAGACGCTGCGTCCCTTGTTCGCCAGGAGATTGAGAACGAGCCTGCGCTGAGTCCACTGCTGAAGGTTGCCCAGGAGGATGCCGAAGCAAACGCCAGTCCGGGATTGCTGGACGAGGTCTTGGGCGGCACACAAAGTTCCAGTCCTCTAGCATCCGTACTCAAGTTTCTTGCCACCAAGAAGCCCGATGAAGCCGTCCAGTTCGGAGAATCACGGTCGGTGGAAGTGAAGGACATACTGGATTCTCTCCAGAGCGCCATTGGGGCGGTCGCTGATGAAGCTCGCGAGGAGCACAGAGATCAGGAGTTTCAGTCAGCACCCATCATGCGGGTGCAGAACGCCATCCAGGAGTTTCAGCGAGCGGTCATGGCTCTTCCAAAGGCCAGAGAGTTTCCGGACTTTGATGAGTCGGCAGTGATCGATCGGATTCGGTACCTAAAGGCCCTCGTAGATCAGCATCTCAGCGGGTCATGATCTCCGTCGAACTGGGAGGTGGTCGCCGGCCGACGGTGCGGCTGACGCTCGAGGCAGGATCCCGCCCGGGAGCATGGGCGCACCTTCAATCGCTTCTCTCGCGCGGAATCACAGGGGGCGGGCCTTCGACTCTAGAAGTGCGCGCAGAGGTCTTCTACGCGGAACTGGCCGGACTGCGGGATGCTCAATCTGTCTTCGGGGAGGAGTTTGGATTCGGCCCGAAGATCAGCGATCAGCTCAGAGCACTAGCAGCAGATCGTGTGGCACGGGAGCAGGCACTTTTAACCGATGACCTGCAGCCTCTGACCGAACTGGCTGAGGAACTCGCCGCTAGTGGATTCACTCGCGAACTAAAGCCCTTCCAACTCCAGAACCTCGCTCGGATCCTCCGGTTGCCGCACGGCGCCGATTTCTCAGTCCCCGGTGCCGGCAAGACAACAGTCGCTCTCGCGAACTTCTCCCTTCAACGAGCGCGCGGCAAGATCGACCGTCTTCTTGTGATTGGTCCGCTGGCAGCCTTTGACGCCTGGAAGATGGACTCGATCGCCTGTTTGGCCCGGCCCCCAAAGATCGCCGTGCACACGGGCCCCAACTCGGTTGTCCCTAGAGACACGGAACTGCTGCTCACCAACTATCACCGAGTAGCGGGCGACTACGAGCGCGTACGCGACTTCGTTGAAGCTTTGCCGACTCAGGTTGTCCTCGACGAAGCACATCGAGTAAAGCGCGGGGCGGCCGGGGTGCATGGGCGCGCCATACTGGACCTCGCTTACGCCGCAAAACGTCGCGACGTATTGACAGGCACCCCTGCTCCCCAAGGAGCCGGTGACCTCATCGCGCTCATGAGATTTCTCTACCCCGGTCAGGACCGAGCTATTCTGCCGTCCGAAGCATACTCAGAGTCTTCAACGCGCGACCCAGACGTGATCCGCGAGACAAGCGAATCGATTAATCGTTACTTCGTGCGGACTGCAAAGTCCGGGCTCGGGATTCCGAACCCAATCTGGAATCCAGTCAGCCGACCGATGGGTCCCGTCCAGTCAGCGATCTATGAGGCCCTCGTCGGGCGCTACCGCGGCTCCTTCAACCTGTCCACAGACTCAAGTCGACAGTTCAAGAAGCTTGGCCGGGTCGTCATGTACTTGCTGGAAGCGGCCACGAATCCGGCATTAATCGTCGCGGGCTCGGATGCAGCTGATGAGGAGGGTTTCGCGCACCCCCCACTCGAGCTCGACGGCAATGAGCCGCTGAGCAGGCTCCTCCAGCATTACAGCAGGTACGAGCGCCCCTGGAAGTACGACTACGTGGCCGAGGCCGTGGAGGAAGCAGCCCGAAACGGCGAGAAGGTCTTGATCTGGTCAACCTTCGTCCGGAATCTACGGGCATTGTCCCGCGAGCTGGGGCAGTACAACCCAGCCGTGATCCACGGCGGTATCGCCCCGATGGACTCCGCCCCACCAGGAAGCATCACCAGGGAGGCCGAACTAGAACGGTTTCGGAATGACCCTTCATGTGTGGTCCTGCTAGCGAATCCCGCCGCTGCAGGTGAAGGAATCAGCCTCCACCATTGGTGCCACCACGCAATCTATCTGGACCGGACCTTCAACGCGGGTCACTTCCTGCAGAGTCAGGACAGAATCCACCGACTCGGTTTAGCAGCCGACGTCGAGACACGGTTCACCGTTCTCATGAGCGAAGGTTCAGTGGATTCGGTAGTCAATGACCGTCTACGCGACAAAGTCGAAGCGCTTGCGACGCTCATGAACGATCCGGGCTTGGTCCGTGTTGCCCTTCCTGAGAGTGACGAAGACCACAGCCAGCCCCCTGTTGAGACAGATGACACAACAGCAGTCTTACAACACCTGCTTTCTGCCTAATGTTGCCAACACACGGTTCTGTCACCAGCGTCTTCCATTTGGCGAACGCCCTGCGGTTCGGCTCCCAGCCCGACTTGGCATCTTGGGTAGATGCCGCGAGGGCAAGGGTGGCCTACCTCGCGGCGGCACTCGATCATGAGACGAGAGCTAAATACCTCGTGGAAACTCACTTGGTATCTGCGGGCCCCGAGATTGTCGGCACAGAACGAATACTCGCGGTATCGGCACGGGCAGACAGGGCCACGAAACTGGCTATCGCGGCGATCATCCTCGAGCAGACGCCGCCACCTTGGCTGCAAGTAGCTGTGGTGGGGAGCTCAGTCCACTTTGAGATCATCCCGACGGCAGACCTTGAGGCTTTGAGCTGGATCGGCGATGACCTCGAGCAACTGCTCATTGACGCGGCGCGAAACGACCCGCCCACTCAAGAAATCATCAAGCTCGGAGTCGGCCGAGCAGCCGAACTTGTGGTTCTCGGGGCTCTGGCCGCGAGTGGAGAGCATCCCCTTCATGTGTCCGAAATTTCGGACGGCTACGGGTATGACATCGAAAGCACAGAGAACGGGCGCATTAGGCGTCTCGAGGTCAAAGGATGCACGGGATCCACCTCGGCCTCCTTTCACTTGAGTCGCAATGAGTACGAGAAGAGCCGCTACTTCGGGTCGGAGTGGATGGTCGTACAAGTGTCTTTTGCCGACGAGGTTCTCGTCAGTGAAGAAATCCGACCGTGGCACGTGCTCGGGATTAGAGAGCTATCTAGTGCAGATGTGCTGGAATTGGTTCCTCCAGACCCCGAAGAGTTTCGCTGGGAGAAGAGCGCCCTACTTACGCCAAAGGCGAGCAGATGGCGCCCAAGCGCAATTGCCGTTCCTCTAGACCTCTGCCTTCCTGGCACTAGATTCTTGGGCGCGGTGTCATTGAGTAAGTCAGGAAGCCGCACGGCCCATCGGGGGGGTGCCGAGCCGCTAGGCCGCTTTGCCGGCTTGAACGGTTCGGTCGCGCCTGACGGCGCTTGGCACCAGGCCACCGCTTCTAGTCATTAGTCGGCGATCTCGAACCCGAAGATGCGACGATCTGTTGCGGACGATGACAGCGCCCAGGTTGAGTTCTACCCGTAAGCGAATGGCTCATGGCAGAAAATCCACCGGCAACGAGGGGTTCAGCGACGCCGAGCGCGCCGCGATGAAGGCGCGAGCCGAGGAGCTGCGCGCTGAGGGGCGCACAACGAAGGGCGCAACGAAGGCGGCCGCCGACCTCGAGAAACTGCTCGAGGCGATCGCCGCGATGCCGGACGATGAGCGGGTCATCGCCGAGCGCATCCACCTGATCGTCAGCGAGACGGCACCGCAGCTGCAGGGCAAAACCTGGTACGGGATGCCCGCATGGGCTCTCGACGGGAAGGTCGTCTGCTTCTTCCAGGCCGCCGGCAAGTTTGAGTCGCGCTACAACACGTTCGGGTTCCAAGACCCGGCGACGCTCGACGACGGGTCGATGTCGCCGACGTCGTGGGCGGTCACCGCGATCGGCGCTTCCGAAGAGCAAGTCATTCGCGAGCTCGTGACGAAGGCGGTCGCCGGAATCTGAGCCGACAACCGCCCGCATCCGCCTACTCGAAGATGACGTAGACCTTCTTGAGCGGCTCGGTGACCTCCCAGAAGCCCTTCCAGCCGACCGGGAAGATCACCAGGTCGCCGGGCTCAATCTGCTGGGCGTCCTTGCCATCCTCGGTCACGGTCATCCGGCCCGAGATGACGTAGATGACCTCGCCGCTGTCGGTGAACTCCCACCGCGAGCGGCCCGGGTCGGTCTCCCAGATGCCGACGTCGAGCGAGCTGGCCTTGCCCGAGAACACCTCCAGGTAGGTGGTGGCGATGTCAGCGCCGAGCGGGTCGGCGAGCGGCAGCTCGAGCGGGGTTTCGGTCTGGTCGGCGCGGGTCACGTTTCCGGTGCGGCAGACAATGGCCATGGGGTCACCTTTCGGTTGAGACGACGGGGTATCCCCATCGTGCCGCACGCTCACCACCCGAAACGCTGGGCGACAACGTTGACGGCGCTCAGCGAATTTCCCCAGAGTTGCTCGTCGATATTCCCCAGGTCGCGTGGGTAGGTTAGCGCAGGTTTGTGCCGGTGGTGGCGCGGCGGAGTTCGTCGGCTGCGGCGTGGTGGTTGCGGAGCCGGTAGGAGGCGCCGTCGAGGGTGACGACGACGGAGCGGTGTAGCAGCCGGTCGAGCATGGCGGCGGCGACGGTGGTGTCGCCGAGGATCTCGCCCCAGGCGCCGACGGGCCGGTTCGTGGTGATCACGATCGAGGTCTTCAGGTAGCGCTGGTTGATGACCTGGAACAGTGCGGACGCGGCTTCGCCGGGCAGGGGGAGGTAGCCGAGCTCGTCGATGATGAGCAGGGTGGGGCCGGTGAAGAACCGCATCATCGTCGCCCATTTCCCTTCGATCGCGGCGCGGTGGCAGCGGGCGGCGAGGTCGGCGGCGGAGGTGAAGTAGACCCGGTAGCCGGCGTTCACCGCGGCATGCCCGAGTCCGGTTGCGATGTGTGTCTTCCCGACTCCGGGTGGGCCGATCAGCAGCACGTTGGTCGCGGTGTCGAGGAACCGGCAGGTGGCCAGTTCGGCCAGCAGCGAGCGGTCGATGCCGCTGGCGGAATCTAGGTCGAAGTCGTCGAGGGTGGTGCCGGTGGGGAGGTTCGCGAACCGGAACCTGCCGGCGAGGCGGCGGGCGTCGGTCGCGGTGACCTCGATCTGCAGGAGCTGTTCCAGGGCGTGGGTGAGGGTCCAACCCTCGGCCTGCGCCTGGTCGAGGACCTTCGGGAGGGCGTCGGCGGCGTCGGCGAGTTTCAGGTCGGTGAGATGGTTGCGGAGCTGCTGATAGACGGACGCTGCGGTCTTCGAGGTGGTCGTGGTGGTGGTCATCGGAGGGTGTTCCTGTTCTTCGCGGCCTGCTCGTAAGCGGCCAGGCTGATCACGGTCGTGGTGGGTGCGGCGGTGCCGGTCAGCACCTGCGCCGCCCGCAGCGCGGCCGCGCCGGGTGGGATGCGTTCCTTGCGGCGGTGCGGGCGCCCCGGTGGCGCTGACGCGAGAGCGATCGCTTCGAGCGCGGTGACGTGCCCGCCGTCGCGGATCGTGACCCCGAGCCCGGGCTGCGCGACGGCGTGTCGGGCGACGACCGTCCCGGAGACGGTGGCGATGTCGATGGTCGCGGCGCCGAGCCGCTGCTGGACGACGACTTTCGCGGCGGCGAGCTCGGGCGGGACGGAGTAGCGGTTCCCGCGCCAGTCGATCAGCGCCTGCCGGGTCGCAGTCCGCTCCTCGGTCACGATCACAGGGAACACCACCGGCGGCAACGGCCGCAGCCGCTCGTCGGCGAACATGGCGGCTGCTGTCGTGGTTCCGTGCTCGCCCTCCCGCTTGCGGGCGTCCTGCCCGGCGGCGAACGTCTCCACGGACGCCTGTGCTTGTTCGAGGGTGAGCTCGTCGGGGAGGTTCCGCCACCACCGTTGCGCGGCGGTGTGGTTGTTCTTCTCGACCACGCCCTTCCGATTCCCCGACCGCGGCCGGCAGACCACCGGCTGGACGCCGTGGTGCTTCGCGAACCCCGCGAACATCGGGGTGAGGTCTCCAGTGACAGGGTGCAGCACGGTCGCCATCCGATCGAACCGCCAGACCCGGGTCAGCCCGCCCAGCAGGGCGAGCAGGGTCGTCATCGCGGCAAGCAGGTGCGGGATATCCATCGACGGGGAGATCACGCCTCGCCAGACCCCTGAGTGCGCCAGAGATCCGACGAGGAGGTACGCGCGCTTGGTCGGGAACCCCCAGTGCGCGGGCGGGTCGGGTAGCTCGAGCCAGTCGAACTGGGTCTCCTCCCCGGGCGGGTGCTCGATGACCGCGTTCGGACGCTTCGTGACATGCGCGCAGGCCGTGCACGCGGGACGCAGGCCACGGGCGCGGATCTGCCGCGTCAACGTCGGATACGAACCCTCGAAGCCGAGTGGTCGTAGCTCGTCGAGCAGCGTCGCGGCCCAGAGGTGCGGGTCCTCGGTCAGCCTCGCGGTGACGTAGTCCACGAACCCGTCGAACTCGTCTGGGGCCGCGCGCTGACGGACTCCCGGGGCGCGGTCTCCGTTCAGGTAGGAACGGATCGTCTTGCGGTCATGGTTAGTGCGGCGGGCGATCTCACTGATCGTCATCCCCTGCCGTTTCAGAGCGTGGATGTCCACGCTGCTCCTCTCTGAAAGCATGAGAAGAGGGCCTCCCCCGGAAGCTGGTGTGTGGTTAGAGACCACCAGCATCGAGGGAGGCCCGCCTCATGTGGCGGAGCGACCCAGGGTGGGGAATTTCGATGAGCAGAAGTGAGGAATTTCAGTGAGCGCCGTC